>NZ_CP106679.1:1767500-4474154 GCF_025502585.1 Reichenbachiella agarivorans
TGGTTTAATATTACCATACTACCATACTCAGTGATGGGGTGACGGAGTAGTGAAAGCGCTGCGAACTGACGGAATAGTTCGTTGAAGGGTGTAGTTATATAGACAGTAGGAAAATCCGCTGACTATGATGAACCTGATAGTACCACAATCCTTCGGGAGCGTGGATAATGCGCCTAATCAGACTTCCAAGAAAAACCTCTAAACTTATGAATATGGTACCCGTACCGCAAACCGACACAGGTAGTCAAGGAGAGAATCCTGAGGTGCTCGAGTGATTCATGGCTAAGGAACTAGGCAAAATCGCCCTGTAACTTCGGGAGAAGGGGCGCCCGCAGCAATGCGGGCCGCAGTTAAAAGGCCCAGGCGACTGTTTAACAAAAACACATGGCTTTGCGAAATCGAAAGATGATGTATAAGGCCTGACACCTGCCCGGTGCTGGAAGGTTAAGGGGGGATGTTATTTCTTCGGAGAGAAGCATTGAACTGAAGCCCCAGTAAACGGCGGCCGTAACTATAACGGTCCTAAGGTAGCGAAATTCCTTGTCGGGTAAGTTCCGACCTGCACGAATGGTGCAACGATCTGGGCACTGTCTCAGCCATGAGCTCGGTGAAATTGTAGTCGCGGTGAAGATGCCGCGTACCCGCAACGGGACGGAAAGACCCCATGAACCTTTACTATAGCTTCACATTGGTATTGGGTAAATGATGTGTAGGATAGCTGGGAGGCTTTGAAGCTGTGTCGCCAGGCATGGTGGAGCCATTGGTGAAATACCAGCCTTTATTTATCTGATGCCTAACCCTATATGGGGACATTGTGTGGTGGGTAGTTTGACTGGGGTGGTCGCCTCCAAAAGAGTAACGGAGGCTTTCAAAGGTACCCTCAGCACGCTTGGTAACCGTGCGTAGAGTGCAATAGCATAAGGGTGCTTGACTGTGAGGCCTACAAGCCGAGCAGGTACGAAAGTAGGATATAGTGATCCGGTAGTTCCGCATGGAAGGGCTATCGCTCAAAGGATAAAAGGTACTCTGGGGATAACAGGCTGATCTCCCCCAAGAGCTCATATCGACGGGGAGGTTTGGCACCTCGATGTCGGCTCGTCACATCCTGGGGCTGGAGAAGGTCCCAAGGGTTGGGCTGTTCGCCCATTAAAGTGGCACGCGAGCTGGGTTCAGAACGTCGTGAGACAGTTCGGTCCCTATCTGTTGTGGGCGTAAGAAATTTGAGAGGCTCTGACTTTAGTACGAGAGGACCGAGTTGGACGAACCTCTGGTGTACCGGTTGTGGTGCCAACTGCACCGCCGGGTAGCTACGTTCGGTGAGGATAAGCGCTGAAAGCATCTAAGTGCGAAACCCTCCTCAAGATGAGATTTCTTTTAAAGGTCGTCATAGACGATGACGTTGATAGGCTACAGGTGTAAAGGCAGTAATGTCAAAGCTGAGTAGTACTAATTACCTGTAAGCTTTTTATAACGGTGCGCGTTTTCTTTCTTTCATGACACAATGTCAAATCTAGTATTTAGTACCTAGTACTGAGTATTTGGACTTTTAGGATATTAATAGCTAAGGCAGTAGGCCGAAGCAGATTGCATGTTGCAATAAGACATTAGTCTAAGATCTAGAATCTAATCATCTAGCATCTTACAAAGACATTATGGTGACTATTGCGAGGGTGTCCACCTCTTCCCATTCCGAACAGAGAAGTTAAGCCCCTCAGCGCCGATGGTACTCCGGTAATACGTGGGAGAGTAGGTCGTTGCCAGCTTTTATCAAAGCCTTGTAGATTGAGTTCTGCAAGGTTTTTTTATGTCTATACCTCAGTAGAAGTCAATTGTCCACTGTCTTAAGAAATCTTTATTGAAGGGCTGCTTTATAGACCTCTATCGCTCGTAGTCTGGAAAAAAAATGGTCTACTATTTTTTTATTCCTTACTCCTTTTAACCAAAGGATGCATTTTCTTTTAATTTTGTGGATTGTCAACTGTCAGTCATAGACAGTATATTTGTGTTCTGAATTGATATTATGGCGGTAGAAATTAACACAGTAAAAAAGTTGGCCAATTTGGCTAAGCTTGATTTGACTCATGATCAAGAGCTCAAAATGAGTAAGGATTTAGGTGATATTTTAGATTGGGTAGAACAATTGTCTGAGGTTGAAACTAGCGATGTTTTACCCTTGGGTAATGTCAATGAGGATTCTGTTCCACTGCGTCGAGATGTTGCCTCTAATTATTTCTCTGAAAAGGAAGCTCTTCTTAATGCGCCTAAGTCGGACGATGCTTATTTCATAGTGCCAAAAGTTCTAAGCTAATATGCAAGATCCTTGGTTTTGGAAAGAGTGGCAAATCGTTAATCGAGTTGTATTTTATTCTTTTCTTTCGTTATTCTCTTGTCTAATTATCACTTTGTTGGTGGTTGTACTAGCTGATGTTTCTTTCTTTTATTCGTGGAATGTCACTGGTTTTTTGACGTACCAGAGTTTACCAGTATATTCCAATCATTCGCAATTTATTGAGTCTGCCTTATCTGTAGATGTTCCCCTTATTGTTCAGAAGGCAAACGCTACCTATTCTTTACAGAATTTTTCTTCGAATGTAATACTGCCAGTTTCTGTATATGCATGTCTTGCGGTTTGTTTTGCCACTGTTACTTTCCTAAAGCGCTTTTGGTTTATTGTTTCCATGGGCGTTATTGTTGTATTGCTGGCCTTGAGTGGCATAGGTTCAACTGGTTTGTTTGGGTTGGATAGTGAGTTTATTGTAGGTGGGGTCAGTGTTTTAATTATTGCATTGGCTTATTATTTTCATGACATTAATATTAACAGAAGCTATATTGTCAGGTTGGGATGTTTTGTGTTGTTATTTTGTGTTCTTTCCTTTCTTATCACTTACTTCTCAACTGCTGATATACCTCTCCTCGCAATGGCTCAGAACGTCTATTGGATAGGAATGATTTTGGGCATCATATTTACATTTTTGGTTGGGCATGAAGTGGTTTATGGTATTTTGGTTCTTACTACACAAGGGAATAAAAGCAATAACTCTAATGGAAATGGCCTTCACTTTTTGATTTTTTCTTTGATTTATCTACTAAATGTTGCGCTTGTCTACATGCGGAGTGCTAAATATGTGGATTGGGATATTTACTACATCAACCCTTATTTATTGCTCTCAGCATCAGCGATTCTCGGTATTCGGGGACTGAAAGGAAGAGAGGATTTGTATAGAAACACACTTTCTTTTAAGAATACATTGGTGATCTACATGGCTCTAGGCTTTATTTGTTTTTCATCAATTTTGCACTTTTCTATTTCAGGGAATGACTCTGCAATGGAAGTGATGGAGGATGCTATTATTTTCGGCCATATAGGTTTCGGAGCGATGTTTTTCATCTATGTAATGATCAACTTCGTTACTTTGTTGCTTAAAGGATTGCCTATATACAAGATTGCTTTCAAGGAAGATAACTTTCCTTATGCCACTTCTAAATTGGCTGGAATGATTGTAGTTGCTGCCTTTTTCTTTGCTGCAGACTATGTACCCTTAAACCAAGCTATATCGGGTTATTACAATCAGTTGGGGGACATGAATTTGTCCTTGGGCAAGGAATCAGTTGCCAAAGAGAATTACCGTAGAGGTGCTATATCAGGGAATGTTTTGGCGCAATCCAACCACAATCATAAGTCCAACTATATGTATGCTCTCCTATTGGAGGACTATAATCAACAGGCCATCTGGTTGCATCATGCTACGCAACGTCATCCTAGTGAGCAAGCTTTTGTAGGTTTGGGTATGGCTTATGAGCGTGCAAATAGATTCTTTGAAGCAGTCTTTGCATACCAAGACGGGATCAGAACTTTTCCTGAAAGTTGGGCATTGAAAAATAACCTGGCGTTGCTCTACCAGCAGATCAATGAATCTGATTCAGCAGTATATTATCTCCAAAACCATGGCAATGCGAATAGTTGGCAATCTTCAGTCATGCAGTCGAATGCATTGGCTTTGGCGGTTGCTAATGGTAAGGAGGTAGACGAAACGGGGCTAAATATGGATCGAATCGATGTGCAAACCAACCTGCTTGCTAGACGGGTGTTGTATGGGAAAGCAAATGTAGAGCATGAGCCACTCGATAAGATAGAAATTCGACTCAACTTGTTTTCTTACAGTTATTTGAGAAACCTAGGATTGTCCAATATTCAAACTGGTGAGCGTCAATATTTGGATAACATCGATTTGTTTTTGCAGCATCCTGACAATGATGCTTATAGCTACGAACTGTCTTTGATCAAGGCAATGAATCTGTATACACAAGGTATGGTAGCAGATGCATTTGTTGTGATGAACCACTTGGCTGAAAGTAATTCTGACCAAGCTTCTTTTTTGAAAATGATTCTTGGCAAGTGGAGTATGGAACTTGAATCTCCATTGTTGGCTGCCCAGTATTTTGAAATAGCTCATGAGTATGGTTATCCTCTATCCATGATTGATTTGGTGCAGGCTTATGCCCAAATTGGGAAGGGCGAGACTGCCCAATATTTGTTGTCTCAAGAGATCGAAAAATTGGATATAACAAAATCTACAGTCCTGAAACAAATGTCGCAATTAGAGCAATCAATTGCTCAAAATGAAAATCCTTGGTCAAAAAATCAATACTCTTTTGATCATGAAAATAAGTTGTTGCGTCAGGCACAAGAACTCCAATCTGATACTAGTCAGCTGTCTCCATTGTATTTGAGATTAGGAGAGATGAATCCGTTTTATGAGCAGGGTGTGATAGCTGCTGCAACCTATTTTGATCAGGAAGTCGATAATCCTGATCAGGCATATGGGATATTGGTAGATGCCATTGAGGTCAACGAATATTCAGCACCTTTGATTATGGCCTACATCGATCAGTGCTTGAAGATGGGTTTGACGAGCTATGCTGAATCTTCTGTGATTAGGTTGATAGATATACTAGATGAGTCGTCCTATCAGGCGTATGAGGTCTTGTTTGAGCAAAAAAGAAAAAGGGCGGAAGAATCATTTCAGTCCTGGTAAGAGTGAATTACTTGGAGAAATCCTTCTCTCCAGCTCTTACGGCCACATTTAGCATGTTTTCTTTCGGAGGTAGTGGGCAGGAGTAATCGTGGTTATAATTGCAATAAGGATTGTAGGCTCTATTGAAGTCAAGGGTAATCCTTTTTGCTCTGTTAAAATCCAAGTCGAGGTATCTACCTGCTCCATAGGTTTCGGATGCACTGGTCAGATCCGCAAATGCTGTAAACAGGGTTCCTTCACTTACATTTTTCAAGATCAGCAGCGTACATTCTTGATCTTGAAGATTGAAATATACATAGGCATATTGGCGATAGGTGACTTGATTGCCATCAGAACTCCCCAATGTAAGTAATCTATTTTCTTCTATCAATTCTACTCTAGCAATGACCTTGTAAGTCTCATCTATGGGGTAATACTTCAAAGCTATGGTACTATCTCTATGGTTATAAAAGGGGGAATTGGAAGAAGTATTCATGAATTGGTCTTTTTCTATTCGCTCCTTGGTGATAGATTCTATGTAAGACGAAGTAGAGGATTCGTCGCTGTTGACTTGGGTGAAAATATAAAAAATCAATACAGAGAGAAGGAGGGCAAGTAAGATTCGTTTCATTGTTTACATCATGGATTCGTCTGCGAAGCTAAAGTAAGCATGATCCGTAAATATTACATGATCTAATACAGGTATCTCTAGGACTCTTCCAGCTTCTTGTAGTTTTTTGGTGAGGGTGATGTCCTCTTGGCTAGGGTTGAGGTTGCCCGAAGGGTGGTTGTGTACCAAAATGACTGATGAAGCTAACACTTCCAAAGCTTTTTTGAACAGGAGTTTGCTATCTACCACTGTTCCACTCACACCGCCAGAGCTTATTTGCTCCTTGTGAATGACGAAATTGCCTCTGTTGAGATAAACTGCCCAAAACTCTTCGTGGTTTAGATCCAAAAGGTGAGCCTTCATGAGCGCAAAAACGTCATCGGATCCAGTGATTTTAGGTTTTCTTTCTGGTTCGGATTCCTTTCTTCGTCTTCCTAACTCAAGTGCGCTGATGATGGAGATAGCTTTGGCCTCTCCTATGCCGCTGAATTTTTTGAGATCATTCAGTGAAAGCTTCGCCAGTTCGTTGAGATTGTTGTGAGTGCTAGATAGTATATTTTGTGCCACCTGTACTGCTGTCAGACTCTTGGTACCACTGCCTATTAATATAGCGATCAATTCTGCCTCTGATAGTGAGGCTTTCCCTTTTAAAATTAATTTTTCTCTAGGCCGATCTTCTTCTGCCCATTTCTTGATGGTCAGATTGCTTGAATATTGCATAGAGTTATGTTTTGCTGTTCTTAAATTTATCTCATTTCCAGATAAGAACTAGCAAGACACAAAAAAAAGTCCAAACAACTAAGTCAGGACTTACAAAGTCTTTCAGAACTTGCTAATGCTTATAGAGAAGCTACTAGCTTGGTCAATTTTGACTTTTGGTTAGAAGCATTATTCTTGTGAATAATGTTGTTCTTAGCCAATTTGTCAATCATGCCAACTACTGTCTTCAATAATTCTTGCGCTTCAGCTTTGTCAGCAGTGTTTTTCAACCTTTTAACAAAAGTACGAGTTGTCTTGTGCTGATATCTGTTTCTCAATCTTTTAGCCTCGTTAGACCTGATTCTCTTTAAAGCCGATTTATGATTCGCCATTATATAAAATTGTTATTTTCTAATTTTGGACTGCAAATTTAGGTTTTATATGTAGAAATAAAAACCCTTTGCTCATAAATTATTGTAGAATTTTATCTGTTGATATAGAGGCATTTGATAGACATAAAGTACATCTTTGAGTTAATAAATCAAGGTGTTTGTACATGCGAAGGATTACGTTTTGCTTATTGCTCTCACTGCTGTCGGCAGTGTCATATGCCCAGCCGATATTCGATACCCATCGATCTGTGGATTCGTTGATCTATGTTTCTCCCAATTACTTATTTGTAGATTCGATTGCATTGCATACTGGGATAGATTCGATAGTTCATCGAGCTATATCCGAAGGAGCATTTCCAGGGTGTCAAATATTGTTGGCTCAGCATGGCCAGGTTTTTTATCATCAGTCTTTTGGGTACCATACTTATGACAGTATGATTGCGGTTGATAATGCGCACTTGTACGATTTGGCATCAGTCACTAAAATAGCTGCGACCACTTTGGCACTGATGAAACTTCATGATGAAGGTCAATTGGATTTGGATCAAACTTTAGCATACTATTTTCCCTATCTCAAACGATCCAACAAAGGTGACATCACCTTGCGTAAGGTATTGGCTCACCAGTCGCGCATTAGAAGTTGGATACCGTATTATGAAGAGTCACAACGTCGCAATGGACATTACCGACGAAAGACCATCAGTCAGGATTCATCTGTTAACTATCCCTATCGGATTCCTGGTTCTGATTTGTTTCTACATAAGGATTATTATGAAAGGAAGCTTAAACGGATGATCAAGAGGTCTAAACTGTACAAGGAAGAAGGCTATGTATATTCTGGCTTGGCATTTTATTTATTTCCTGAATTGATAGAGCGGTTGTCGGGACAGGGTTTTGAGGAATATTTGACTGCCAATTTTTATCTACCAATCGGATCGACTTCATTGGGTTTTACGCCACTCCATAAATATGCTTTGGATCAAATCGTACCTACTGAAATTGATTCTTTTTTCAGAATGGCTCCTCTACATGGTGTGGTGCATGACGAAGGAGCTGCGGTGATGCAGGGCGTATCTGGCAATGCAGGTTTGTTTAGCAACTCATGGGATTTGGCCAAGGTGATGCAAATGTGGTTGAATGATGGGGTCTATGCCGGACAACGATATTTGTCTGACAGTGTGATTCATGAGTTTACCAGATGTCAGTATTGTGAGCAGGGCAACAGACGAGGTTTGGGTTTTGATAAGCCACTCATTGAATATGATCAAATCAAGAGTAGTGTGGCCAAAGATGCCAGCCCAAATAGCTATGGACATTCGGGATTTACAGGGACTTTGGTCTGGATGGATCCTGACAATGGATTGCTTTTTGTATTTTTATCCAATCGTGTGTATCCCACCAGAGATAATAAGAAAATATATGAACTGAACGTAAGGCCTGATATTCACAATTTGGTATATGAATTGCTGAAAAAGCAAAAATCCTGAATGGGCTTCAGGATTTAAGTATTCATACACCTAAGTTTATATTAGATGATTGCTATGTTCGGGATAAAAATATAGAAATATTAAGTTTACTAAAAGGTAAAATGCAATTATTTCTAAAAATAATCACAAAATACAATCAACGGCTATAAGATAGAATTGGAATTGACTTGAGAGAATGGCATTTTTACGATGTAACACTTACATGACTATGAGTAAAAGATTTTTGGTAGTGATTGGTTTGATATGTGCACTGAACAGTAGGGCTCAAATACAGGTATTCAGCGAGCAAGAATCGATCGGCTATGGGTTGAATACTACCTCAGACGAGAGTGATGTGGTGATCAGTCCTGACGAGAGCCAATTGTATTTTACACGAAAAAATCATCCTGACAATGTAGGTGGAGTGCAGGATCCAGGTGATGTATGGATGAGTGAGCACCAGGTAGATGGGTCTTGGTCTGCGCCAATCAATCTCAAGGAGATCAATACTGCTGGATTGAATCAATTCATTGGTTTTTTGGATATCGAAAGAAGAATTTTGATCAATACAGACAATGGATTGATTTCTTATTTTAGAGTGAGTGGCAAGTGGTTTGAGTCTGACCCAATAGAGGTAGCATATTTTAAGAATCAAGGTGAAATGTTCACGGCTAGTTTGTCCAATGATGCTAAAATCATGCTGTTTGGGATGGAGTCATTTGGGACCTATGGTGTAGAGGACATCTATGTCAGCAAGTTGCAAAGTGATGGAAAATGGAGCTCTCCTAAGAATCTCGGTTCGAAAATTAATACCGCCAATCAAGAAATCACCCCGTTTCTAGCTTCTGATAATAAGACTTTGTTTTTTTCTTCCAATGGACTGGGGGGTGAGGGTAGCTTTGATGTATTTATGAGCACCAGACTGGATGACACATGGCAGAACTGGTCTACGCCAGTCAACTTGGGTCCCAAGGTAAATACTGTAGGAAGGGAAAGTTCTTTTGTCCTACCTATAGAGAAGGAATTTGCTTTTCTCATCAGTACCCAAAACAGTGATGGATATGGAGATATAAAAATGGTGCGTGTAGCCCAAGAGATAGAAAAGGCTGAGGTGGTCGAAGAAGTAGTAAAGGTGCAGAAGACCGAAGATAAGCTGGCTATACTGACTGGAGAGGCGAGAGATATCGTAACGAAGAAAGTAATCGTAGGAGCAGAAGTCGAGGCGAAAGTATTGCCAAGTGGGATAGTAAAAAAGGGCCGTACCAATCGTATGGGGCAGTTTACGCTGCACATACCAGAAGGGGAATCCTATGAGATCAAAGTCAGAGCATATTTGTATATGACTGCAGAGCTGGATCTGAATAAAACGCAAGCCGCCCAAAATCAATTGCATGCTTTTGCCTTGAATCCGATCATCGAGGGGAATACAATTTCGTTGGATCATGTTTTATTCATCCAGGGTAAAAGTGAGTTGGTAGCTGGGTCAGAAAAGGAGCTGGATCTAGTGGTAGAGATGATGAAGTACAATCCTGACATCAATATCTTTTTGTCTGGACATACTGATAACCAAGGCAACTCTGATCTGAATCTAAAATTGAGTGAGGACAGAGTTGAGACTGTGAAAAAGTACCTCTTGAAAAGTGGGGTTGCAGCTGATCGAATCGCAGGTCAGGGATTCGGTGGTACCAAGCCTAGAGCAAGCAATGCCAACGAAGAATCAAGGAAACTCAACCGAAGAGTTGAGTTTACCATTCACAAAAAGTAAATATTTATAGCCTGTCGAAGAGTTGGTCTACATCTTCGATCGTGTGGTACATACCAAAACCAAATCTGAGTCGATCCTCTCGGCTGTCGGTGAGGATTCCTAATAGACTTAATTTCTGTTGAATTTGCTGGGCTATGGCTGTGCGGAAAGTTAAGAAATGACCGAAGGATTTCACGCCTTCTTGTTCATGGATCAAATCTGATGTTGTCAATCCAAAGATGGATTGAGATTCTAGCTTGGAAAGAAAGTGGTTTTGCAATGCGACTACATGGCTGTGAATCTGTCTAATATTAATGTTGTTTTTTTCCCATACATCAAAGACACTTTTCATTCTGTAGAGACCCGAAGGATCAGTTGTCGCTCCCAAGAAACGACTGGCATCTGGTGCATAATTTACAATTCTTTTATGATCGTCTAATTCGTTGAATTCCGCAAACCAACCTGTGTACAATGGTCGATATTTGTCTGAGTCGGTAGGTACACTCATGAAGCAGACACCTTCGCCTGACTGGAGATATTTGTATCCTCCTGCCAAATAAAAAAGTCTATCGTGTACCTTGGATAGGTCGGTAGGAATGGCTCCAAAAGCATGGTAGCCATCTATTATGATCATTGTGTCAGGAGAAGCGTGCAGTATGATCTCGTCTATGAAATCCATAACCAAACCAGAGTTGAAGAACACTTGACTGATGTAGATCATGTCGTAGGTGTTTTCTTTGATCTCCACAATGAATCTATCTTTGAAATCTACAAATGGTATCGTGTTTAGTTCTTTAATCGAGATATTGTCATACTCACTGAGTCTCAAGGCTTGCCTCGAAAAACTGTAGAACTCCGAATCAGTTGACAGGATTTTTAAGGGCTTTCTCAGGTCAAAGCAGCTGACCAATCTAAAGAACAGGGTATGAACATTGGAGGCAAAACAAATCTGATTGGGATTGGGAATGCACAGGAAGTCTGCCAAGCTGGCTTTGACACTGTTTTCTACAGGCTTGATGGCTGCTTCCCATTTTTGATCCGCGAGTCGATAGGCATCTTGCACATATTGATTTTGACCATCTGCTACACAGTCAGGCCAAAGGTGATGACTGTGAGCCGCAAAATGCAACTTGTCCCCCATGCCTTTCAGGCTGTGACTGTACAGATGTTTTAGATTCATTTTTTGCCCTGTCAAATGTTACTTGATGATGTTGTCATCGATTAGTCCTTTGATGAGGACTCGTGCATAGGCTTTGGTAGTGGCATTGGATGGGTCTGTGATTTGACTCTGTGACGCCCATAGCAATGCATCCTCTTTGGATGAATTGTCAGCACTTAGTTCATAGAAGTGATTTTCTAGTAGGAAGGAAGTTGACTCTTGGTAATAACCTGGCTGATAATAGGCTGGGCCATACCTGTAGCCATAGTATCCACCGAATCCACCGTAATAACCATAAGATGCAGAACCTTGAACATAGTTGGTCGATTTTTGACTGTCAATGACTACTGTGGAGATGACAGCATCTACACCTTCTTTGAGTAGGATTCGCTTGACATCATCAGCATTGAGGTCTTTCATTTGAATCGGGTTGATAATTGACATCCCTGATACAGCAGTGAATCCTTCGGCGGCCAGAAACTGAACCATATAGTCTTGAAATGTACTGGATATTTCTAGGTTTTTACCTGCTGAAAAGACAGCGATCTTCTTGTATTTGGCTCCTTGGTAATCCGCTTTGGTCCAAGTGAAGGATAATTTGGGAGCACATGACATGCAAGTAAAAATCAGTGTAGCTACTACGAGTATATTTTTCATCAATAGATTCATTTGTGTTTGAGGATGAAAGATATAAAATCTACCTGGCGTGAAACAGCATTTTGGACTGTATTGTTTCCGTTTGTGCTTTAAAACTTGATGTTGCTCAACAATTGCAATTTGTCCTGACAATCGTAGGCGTATTGGTAAAAGCCATCTTCTCCGACCATCAATAAGGTACCGTCTAATGGAATGACATCAAAGGCGTTGACATTTTTGTGGTGTTTGATCAGGTTTTCGTGAATTTTGAGTGGGTCATTGGCATTGTATAGTTTCAATCCTTGATCACCCTCTGCGATGAACAAGCAATCTCCGTTGAGTCCTAATCCATGTGGGTTGAGCATCTGGTGAGAAATCACCAGCGAAGGATTGCTGAGATCAGAGATGTCTATCACATCCAGTTGATTGGTGAAGTTTTGGCATTCGGTACCAGATCGCAAAGTGACATAGGCGTATTGGCCTTGTACTGCCACTGGGTCACAAGCATTGATGTGTTCGTAGGTTGAGAGGTGGGTTGGGAGTGCTGGGTTGGAATTGTCATAGATGTGCATGCCGCTTTGTGCACCTAGAAATAGATTTCCCTGATAAGGAAAAATGGTTTCAATTCCCCATCCTAGATCAATCGTGTTTCCCTGAATGGGACTGTCCAATGTCTTGATGTCAAAGAGTTTCATTTGATACTCGTTGATCGTGTAGAGATAATCGCTGGCTATGGTGAATCGTGCCATCGAACCTCCGATGCCTGCTCCTGCGCTACTGGCTTGGGTTGAGGACAGTGAAACGTCAAACTCTCTACCCCAACTATCCGTAAATCTCATATCTTCTCCACAGGCTACATCATATTCTCGCTCGACAACATTGTAATCGATCATGACGCCCATCTCTGAGTCGATGTAGTAGTACTGATCAAACACATTTTCGAGCCGGTTTACTTCCATGATGTTGCTCTTGTCACTGATATCTAAGATGACCAAATCCATGTAGTTGTCGGCGTAGAGGAAGTCACCTTTGGCAGCCAAGTCCTTGTTGCCTGGCAGATTGATAAAACCGATTTTGATAGGATTGCTAGGGTTGGTGTTGTTGATGACATGGATGCCTTTGTTGATTTCGCTGATAAAAATATGGTTGTCTTTGAAGTAAATTTTGCCAGGTGCATCTAGTTCTTGAGGGCTGATATAGTCTGCGGTGACCCTTACTTCGTTGATCGGGGCATAGACAGGTTCATAAGAGATGTAAGTAGGTATGTCACAAGTTTCTTGACAGCCCTGTGCCATGATGGACAAAAGGATGACGATCAACGTAGTGAAGAAAATGATCTTCTTTACGGCTTTTTGTTCCTGTCGAATTTGTGCTAGGGTTTTCATAGTGTTAGAAGTTGTATTTGAGTCCAAAGGCTACCCCGATGTTCTGTGGTTTGCCTTGGCTCTCATTGTTGGAGTTAGTGAAATTGGTCAATGCTTGGTTGTAATTTGGTTCCAATGTGATTTGGTACTTGTGCCATACCACATAGCCAAACTCTACACTGGTGAGAAAATTGAAATAAATGCTTTCGTATTCTGCACGTGTATTGAGATCGTTGCTTAGTTTTTGATCCGAATCCTTGTTGACGAGCTGTGCATCCAGTAAGAAGTTGGATGAGAGGCCAGTATTGAGCACGATGTTGAACCGTCTGTCCAAAATGACATACCCTGCTTTGATAGGGACGCTCATGTATCGGTACTCATTGCTCAGGCTGGCTTCTGTGGATTCAAAATTCAACACACTGTTTTCGGTGGCTTCATTCAATGCTTGATCGTTTGAGTTTCTCGTGAGCGCATAGAATTCATGGCCATCCGATACGACAGAGGTCTGTGCATCTGCCGTGTTGAACGCTTGATAGTGCAGACCTGTACTGAAGATCAGCCTGTTTTTCAATTTCGTGCCTACATTGATACCACCAGAGATGGCATAACCAGGATCGTATTGGAGCTGTGAGTTGTTGAGAGATTTGGCTGAGGATTGTGAGACAAATTCCATGCTTTGATCACTCATCAATGAGGCAGATGATGAACTTCCCGAATGGAAAGAAGGATCAAAACTACCTGAAGACATACTGACCCCAGCCCATAGCTCTGCATGCTTTTGGTCGATGATGTAGGCGGTATTGGGCACACCATATAGGAAGTCTGGTATCGCACTGGCCGTGAGTCGAAAGTCATCAGGACTCAAGTGCTCAATGGAAATTTCAGCTAAAAACAACTCATAGGTTTGTTTTCTAGATCTAAGACCTGCTTTGACCTCATAGTTGGGGTCGTTTGTTGCAGGGAGTGTCAATGCTGGTTGATCCAAGGGAGTCAAGGAGGATTTGTTACCCTTCTTTGTAGTCACATTTTCTAGAGGTTGTGGAGATTCTTCTTTTGTCTCCGCGAGAGAATTGGTCGAAGAGCGGACACGGTTGTACTCAGCAGGTGTCGTCACTTGATGTGCATTTTGAGTTGGTTGTGTAGTGTTTCTATAGTCGTGAGACCAATATCCAAGCCCAAAAACCATCAGTAGGAAGACGCACGCGGCAGCCACCCATTGGTAGATCACGAGTCGTTTTTTATACTCCTTGGCCGTCGCGTTGGCCAGTTGTCCGTCAATAGCGACCCATACGTGTGCAGGGGGAGTTTGCTCCGCTTGATCAAAGGCATCCGCCCATTGTTGCTCGAATGAAAAATCAGCCTCTTCCATAGTTTTTCTTCGTTTCTTGCATTCTGTTTTGAAGCAGTTGTTTGGCTCTCGCGAACTGGGATTTTGATGTTCCTTCGCTGATTTCCAGCATCTCTGCTATTTCCTTGTGTTTGTATCCCTCTATCGCATACAGGTTAAAAATCACCTGGCTGCTTTGTGGTAGTTCTCTGATCATGTTGAGCAGCTCATCCATGCTGTACTCTGAGATTTTGAAGCTTTGACTCGGGGTGTTTTTCATATCCTCGATATCTACCATGGGATAGAGATACAGTTTGCTGCGCTGATAGTTGAGCGCGGTATTGATTACTATCCTTTTGATCCAATAGAACAAAGAAGAATTCCCTTGAAATCCTTTCAATTCCTTGAACACCTTGACAAACGCATCTTGTAGGATGTCTTCGGCTTCTTGCTGCGCTTTGGAATAGCGCAGACAGATCGCATACATCTTGGAGGCATACTGATGATACAGCTCCTCTTGTGCATGTCGGTCTCCCTTTAGACAACCTTTGATTAGTTTGCTTTCATCTTGCTGCATGCAGATGTGTAGTTTTCTTTTTGTTCTCTCCTTAGACACAGTGTCGTTCGCTTTGGTTGGAACGCACTAGAATTTTTATCTGTTATACAGATTACTCATGAAATGTAAATTTCAACTTAAATTATTTGTGAATAATCACTGTGCCATCCTTAAGGCTGATTATTATTGAAAGATGAAAATAGACTACATAGGTAATAGGTTGAAAATGTGTGGGTTGATCATGCTGTGCTTTGTTATGTGCTGCCAGCATGTCCGTGCTCAGAGCGGCAAAGTATATGAGAATCAAAAGTTTCATGATCAAGTCGGAGTGGTACAGCTCTATCCTGTACTCAATGTAGGTAATGAGGAAATGGAGACTCCAATCATTCCGATCGGACAAACGACAGACTTGATGCTTCGTTTTGATATGCTGACTGTAGAATACGAAAACTTGCAGGCCAAAATCATTCATTGCAATGCAGATTGGACACAATCAGTACTCAACGACATGGAGTTTATGTATGATTACAATGTTTTCGATATCCGGGATTATGAATATTCGATCAACACTGTGGAACTTTATGTCAACTATTGGATGACACTTCCCAAAGTTAAGCGATCTGGTAATTACATCATCCAAGTATATCGGGACAGCAGACCAGACAAGGTGTTGTTTAATCGTCGTTTTGTAGTATTCGAGCAAGGTGTCAATATCCAACCTAAGATGCGGTCTTCTACTAGCGTCCAATACAGAGTCAACAACCAGCAGATAGATTTTGAAATAGCATACTCAGGCCTACAGGTCAACAATCCGATGGCGGAGTTCAAAGTAGTATTGAGGCAAAACAATCGCTGGGACAACGCCATTGTCAATCTTCGGCCTACCAATGTCAATCGTGCAGCATCAAAACTGGAATACAGACATTTCAACTCTGAGAATAATTTCAAAGGAGGAAATGAATTCAGGTTTTTTGATATTCGAGTCCATACCTTCAGAGGGATGAATGTAGCAGCTGTCAAGAATGAAGAAAAGCGCCTTGATGCTTTTTTGGTGAGAGACAAAATCAGAAGCCAAGCGGTCTATTCGCAGGTACGAGACATGAATGGAGCCTTCTTCATTGCCACCAATGAGTCAGGTGCGAGATACTTGGAAGCCGACTACATTCACGTTCATTTTGATCTGATTTCCCCAGAAACCAACGATGAAGTCTATGTCATCGGTGCGTTCAATGACTGGCGAAAGGATGACAAAAGTCGAATGATTTACAACCGACAAACTCTGTCATATCAAGCATCTGCTTTGTTAAAACAGGGTTTTTATGACTATATGTATTGGGTGGATAGTGACAATCCTTATTGGTTTGAGAACTCCTACTACCAGACGGAAAACAAATATGAGATCATTGTCTATTATAGAGGGTTTACCGATTTGGCAGATAAAGTGGTGGGCTACACTTCCTTTACTTCAGAATTCTGATTCAGAGGTTGACGGTATTTTTGGAAGGGGATGACCAAAATATTGCTGAGACTTTCGTTTTCTTCGGGTGCCATATGCGTGTCGATACCATATTTCAATTGACTCATATCTGGTACATAAGCGAAAGTCCCAAATAGCCGATCCCAGATTGAAAAGATGTTGCCATAGTTGCTATCTGTCCATGGTTGGCGGTAGTGATGGTGTACTTTGTGCATGTCAGGTGTGACAAGGATGTAACTCATCAGTCGATCATACTTGCCAAATAGCGATACATTGGCATGAGTGAGATGTGCAAATAACACGGACAAACTCTGATAAAGCATCACCACAGAGATGGGTGCACCGATGACCAATACCGCCAAAATCGTGAACCCTATGCGAAATACCGTTTCTCCAGGATGATGTCTCAGACCAGAAGTCACGTCAATATGAGTGTCTGTATGATGTACGAGATGAAATTTCCACATCCATCGTACTTTGTGCTCTATGAGGTGAACGAGATATGCTCCTATCGCATCCATCAACAATATTCCTAACAACACTTGAAGCCAAAGAGGCATTTTGACAAGGTATAGCAGACCTATTTGGTGAGACGAGACATAGTCTGAGGCCATCAAAAGCAGTCCAGCCATACCAAAACCGATTACCATGGTAGTGAGTGTAAGAAATAAGTTGAGTCCAGCATGTTTGAATTTTTTGTATTCAAATTGAAAGAGAGGTATGACTCCTTCCAATAGCCAAAAGATCATCAAGCCTCCTACCAAGATCGAGGCTCTAAACCAGGTAGGCACCTGTGCAAAGAAATCCAATAGTGCTTCCATTCGTCAATGCTGTTTGTATAAATCTAAGCAATTATTGTCTTGATTAGCAAAAACTTGAAATGATCTCCGTCAATTTGTATTCATTCACTGGTTGACTATATTATCTTTATCAACCTAAAATCTGTTATGGCTACACTCAAGATATTTTCCCCGTTCGATCAATCCTTGATCAAAGAAATTCCTTTCAATACAGCAGAAGAAGTGTTAGGAGCATTGGATAGAGCACATCGACTGTTTCATGATCGATCTCAGTGGTTGGGCAAACACGAGAGAGTTAAGATTCTTGAGAATATAATATTCTTAATGGAGGAACGCTACGATGAATTGGTCTTTCAGTCGGCACAAGAGGGAGGAAAGCCACTCATTGATACGAAAGTAGAAATGGATCGAGCCATCAATGGGGTCAAATTGGCGATTCAATATATCGGGCAGCAAGGAGGGTACGAAGTGCCAATGGGTCAAACAGCCTCCTCAGTCAACCGCATGGCATACACCATGCGTGAACCCATAGGGGTAGTGGCATCCATCAGTGCCTTCAATCATCCGATCAATCTGATGATTCATCAAACTATCCCCGCGATTGCAGTGGGCGCCCCAGTGATTTACAAACCTGCCAGTGTTACACCACTGACCGCTCTGTTGATGCAGGAGATATATGATGCGGCAGGTTTGCCCAAGGGCTGGTGTACTACGATAGTGTGTGAGCGTGAAGTGACGGAGCAACTTGTGTCAAGTGAAAAAATAAACTTTATGTCCTTCATTGGGTCAGCACAGGTAGGTTGGTCACTGCGGTCAAAATTGGCTCCAGGGACACGCTGTGCCTTGGAACACGGAGGTGCCGCGCCCGTGATCGTGGAGCCAGATGCAGATAGAAAAGAAATGATTCCAGCTTTGACCAAAGGAGGGTTTTATCACGCAGGTCAGGTATGTGTGTCGGTTCAGAAAATCTTCGTACATGAGTCCATCATGGAGGAAGTGCTCGAAGAACTAGATGGAGCAGCTAGAAGCTTGATTGTAGGTGATCCTCTGCTGGAAGAAACCGAAGTAGGTCCCCTCATTCAGCCTCAAGAGGTAGAGAGGATTGAGACCTGGATTCTGGAAGCAAAGAAGTTGGGAGCCAAAGTAGTATGTGGAGGAGAAAGAATTTCAGATACCTGTTTTGCACCCACTATATTGCTCAATCCTAGTGAAGATAGCAAGGTCTCTACCGAGGAGATTTTCGGGCCTGTCATTTGTCTCTACAGCTATACAGATCGCAATGAAGCCATCAGCAGAGCTAATGGATTGAGGTATGCCTTCCAAGCAGCGGTGTTTACCAAGGAGCTCAATGTCGCACTAGATACAGTCAAAAAATTGAATGCAACAACCGTGATGGTCAATGACCATACGGCTTTCAGAGTGGATTGGATGCCGTTTGGGGGACGTGATCAGTCTGGCTTGGGTTTGGGAAGTATCCCCCATACCATGCTAGATATGACCAGAGAAAAGCTCATGGTCATAAAAAGTGCTGTTTTATAGATGGATGTCAATGAAGCAGGCTTTTACACTTACTGTATTGTACTTTCTTTTGCAAGGCTTTTATGTCATTGGTCAGGATAGCACCAAAGTACTTGTGGACTATGGACTCCAGGGACTGTCGTTTACTTATGGAGATTATTATAAAATGAACATGCAGTGGCATCTACAGTTTAGATACGCCAACCTGACTGGAGCCAATCCCGATTTTTATGTAGACGATGAGGATAACCTCAACGGTTCATTCAACATTCAGAGAGCTCGAATAAAAGTATCAGGACATGCATTCAAACCTTATGTGGAATACTATCTGATGTATGATTTTCCTAGTAATAAATTCCTCAACTGGGATGTGACAATCAAAAAAATGCCTGAGTTGCAGTTTAGGTTGGGACAATGGAAAGTTAACTACAATACAGAACGATATGTCTCCGCAGACAAGCAACTCATGGTGGATCGATCGCTGGTCAATCGTTTTTTTACATTTGATCGCCAAATCGGAATGATGGTTATGGGAGATATATTTGAGGGTAAAAGAGGGTCTAGTAGGTACCAAGTCAGTCTGTATAATGGCGAAGGACTCAATACTGATAATGAAAATCGATTCTATCTATGGACAATTAGGTATCAGTGGAATTTTTCACGAACCAATCCCAAAATGTTTTTTGCAGATATCGAACGATCTCAAAAGGTCACTGGTTTTTTGGCGGCAGCTATAGCCGAAAATACCTCGGGATATACTCAGTTTTCGAGTGAAGGTGGTGGGCAGCTCCTTGGTTTTGCAGCAGGTACAAAAAATCAATATCGATTGAGACAGGCAACCGTTCAGATGATGCTGAAGCACAAAGGTTTTTCGATGATGACAGAGGCACACCTCAAGAATGTCTATGACAATGAATCGGATGAAGTCACGGAAATACACGGTGGGTATATTCAAGGGGGATATTTTCTCAATGAGATTTTGGATTGGATACCCAAGCCATTGCAATTGGCAGGACGTATAGGTGTCGTGCATCAGGATAATTTCTCTTTAGATCAAAGAGAGTGGACGATTGGAGCCAATTGGTTTCTTATTGGACACAACAATAAACTAACTTTTGATTTTTCTCGATTGGACAATGTGGATTTTGAAGATACGGGAGACGAGTATAGAATGAGGGTTCAGTGGAATTTTTCTTTTTAACTCACCTTCTGTTGCTAGAATCTTTGTTCCTATAAAGAATGACTTTATTATCGCATAATAAAATAAATGGTGAAAGTATGAATAAGGATAAAACGAAGAATTTTTCGCACAGCGTATTGTTTTGGTTGAAAGAACCTGAGATCGCCACTGTACGAGCAAAGTTCGAATCAGAAGCCAAGAAACTCATAGCCGAATCGAGGTACGCACACTTTAGTCATTTTGGAGTGCCAGCTGGTACGGATAGAGCGGTGGTGGACAACAGTTATACCTACTCGATGATTGTGACTTTTGAGACTGTAGCCGACCATGATGCTTATCAGACCGAAGATGCACACCTTCACTTCATCAAAGAGTGCAAAGAACTCTGGACAAAAGTTGTGATTTATGATGTTTTGAGTCTCTAGATGCGTTTGTTCGAAAAGAAATTTTCAGAGATCAGTCCTTGGAGTCTACTTTGGCTTCTCGCGACTATTTTTGGCAATCCCATCTACAACGTCATCGTGTATCTGATTCTCATTCAGGTAGGTGCATACATAGAGGTCAGTACCAATGTGACTTTGGTGTCTCAGTCGTATTTTATATTGTTCTTGCTGATCATCTTTGGTGTGCGCTATGTGGCATATCGAATCTTCTATGTCGTCAGACTCAAGGACCAAATGAATACGGCCTTCTTTGTAGAGGCATTTTTAGAGAGACACAAGTTTCAGGTCGTAGGTATGGTTACATTCCTGATGTGGACTCATGAGGTGGAGGGAAACATTGCTGGGTTCATTTATTTTCCAGTCACCATCCTCTTGACGCTCTCTGTGTCAATTGTGACGCTGAATCGACTTCTAAAAATGCGTAAGTATTTAGACAAGTTTAAAGCAAGGACTTAAAGAGTTTGTTTTTTGGTTTATCCAAAAAATTGGGCTGTATGAAACGCCTACCAAAATAAATTTTGAAATTATTTACACCCCGTTCTAAGTAGGCCGCTTCCTTCTCTTTGGCACCTGAAGAAGTGGCAAACGCAGATAAACCTCCATAATAAGTTGTTCCGTTATAACCCAGTGCGACTCGAATCGCAATAAACTCATCTAAGACAGTATTGGAATAAGGTTCCCTTTGATCTGTAGATTTTGCTTTCTCTATTTCTGGCCCAATGCCCAAGGTGCATGTCATCGACAAGAATACTCGTTTAAAGACCACCAAGTTGTAAGCATACCCTCCAGTAATACCGAAGTTGTAGTAATCAGTGTTTCTAAAGTCATTTTGATAATTGGCTCTGGCATTTAGTTCGTTAGGGATTAGAGTAGAATCGGCAGTCATCGTAAAATAGTTGAAAAAGATACCACTGACCCATGATCCTGCACTCTTAACCTGACGTTCGGTTTGTGTAAAGGCTGCTCGATAAGAAAAATTTTCATGATTGAATACATATAGACCAGAAATTCCCGCGTTGATTGTTTTTAAATCTGGGCGCTGAGGATAATTCGTTAGATTGTATTGTTGAATGTAGGATTCAGGGTTGCTGATGTAATAGCCTTTATATTGTTGTAGAACTAAATCAATGGCTAAATATCTAAGGAAAACATTAGACTGAATATCTAAGGCCTTAGTTTTTCCATATTTCGCATCATCATTATTCAACAGAGGCCAGTTAAATGCAATGTTGAGAGAAAACCAATCAGTACTCGCTCCCAAACCCATTTTTATATTCTCATTGGGTTTGTAGGTAATGGACTTTCTTGTGTAATCATCATGGTGTGAAATGGCGGTTGACCTAATTGAGGCAAACCCTCTGACAGATAACTGATCAGAATAATCAATGATGTAATTGGGGTTGTAGTCAATAGAGTCTCTCCATTCGTTGGGTTGTCCTCTCATTTCGGTGATCACTGTTCCCCAAAGCGAAATAAAGAAAAGCCAAAATACTCTTTTGCCCATGTTCTAAATTAATAGAACGAAACCGTAAAGAAAAATCGAGAGAACGTTATTACAAATACTGGGTTACATCTATGACATGCATACCCGCTGTTTTAGCTGCGGTCATACCAGGTTTGCCATCCTCGAATACTATGCAATCTTTGGGATCTACTTGGATCAATTCCGAGCAGCGCAAAAAGGTCTCAGGGTGAGGTTTGAAATGAGTCACATCGGTGGCGGTCACCACATGATGAAAATATTCTTGTAATCCGAACATATTAAACATGCGTGTTACAGTGTCTCGATTACTCCCTGTCCCTACTGCCATGGGCAATTTGCCATGAAAGGCACGAACGATATCCATGATAGGTTCGATCAGCGTGATTTGATCCAGCTTGTCATCTACATAATTTCGTTTTCGCTCCAGAGCCAGCTCCACATCAAAATTCACAATGCCATGCTCCTCTTCGATCATGAGCATCGTGTCTTTGGTGGGAATACCACCTCTACTCAGGAAGACAGCTTGTGGATAAGTAACTCCCCATGGCTCAAGGCTGTAATTGTATGCTTTGAGATGCAGTGGCATAGAGTCAATTACCGTCCCATCCAAATCAAATATTAATCCTTTTATTCCTGCTGGTATCGGTATCGTTACTGCTTGCATTTCTTTACTTTTTGTGGCAAACTTAAAGCATAGATATTTCTCATGAAGGACTGAAAATGTAAATAATAGGCTATTTTGGTGAATCTTTTTCCATCACAATAGGTTGACTAGATATGTTTATCATCAAGACTCCAAAATCGTATCCCGAACTTGAAACCATCGAAAAGCCGTTTCGGGATTTGTCCTTGTCCTACCGGGTAGAGCAGGACGATGCACTTAGCGAACCTCTCATCGTCGAGGGAAAGAGAGAGCATGTAGGAAAGCAAGCTATAGAAGGATTGATCCAAGAGCTGCGAGATTACTACGGAGCTCATTACAACTGCAGCTGTGCCAGATGATAGAAGAGATGCTTTACAATTACAAGGATGGTTTGGAATCCGAAAGGTTAATCACACGATTGCTCACCAAAGCAGATATTGACGTTTGGGAAGCATATTATTTGAGTGGAGGTCGAGAAAAGTATTTGCTGGATTTTGGAGGAAACACACCCAAAGAAAATGCCCGTTTGGCAGTGGAGCGTCAACTCAGACGATATGAGAGCAAAACTTACGGTTTGCAAGCATTGATCGAAAAGGATTCAGGTTTATTGATTGGACAGTGTGGTCTATTGGTAGAAGAACTGGACGGAGAGACTCAATTAGAGTTAGGGTATCAGCTGTTCAACGACTACTGGGGAAAGGGATATGCGACAGAAGCTGCTAGGATGTTTATCGACTATGGATTTGCCGTGCTGGATGCGACTTCCATAGTGGCGATCATCAATGTGGACAATATCAGTTCTCAAAAAGTAGCATCACGGAATGCTATGAAACAAGAAAAGCAAATGGCGTACATGGGGTCTCAGGTGTTTGTGTATCGTCTTGTGAGACAAGATTGGGTAAAGTTGTAATAAATCAATATTGCCTGCATACTAATGCTGCATGAGAACAATAGGAAATGTTATTTGGTTAGTTTTTGGAGGAGTGTTCATTGCCATAGAGTATTTGGTCAGCAGTATTGTGATGATGATTACGATCATCGGCATCCCTTTTGGGATTCAAACTTTGAAACTAGCGATGCTTGCCCTTTGGCCTTTTGGGAGTGAAATCAGAGAAGTGCCTCAATCGGTAGGTTGTCTGTCCATCATCATGAATATTTTGTGGTTCTTTGTTGGCGGTATCTGGATTTGCCTATCTCATTTAGGTTTTGGGATTCTCTTTGCCATTACGATCATCGGCCTACCTTTTGCCAAGCAGCATTTCAAATTAGCCTCTTTGGCTTTGACTCCCTTTGGTAGGGAGGTAGTGGATAGAAGATGATACATGGATTCAATAGTAATTTAACCGAGTCAAGAGTTCTGTCAATGCAGGACTTTTTTTGTGTCTGGAGAGTCTTTCTACAAAATAAAGTATGCGCGCATACTTTATTTTGTGGATTCTTTTGTACTTTAGAAGGCATAAAAAAAGGGTTTCTGTTGAGAAACCCTTCTGTTAATGAGGTGTGGTGATGAGTGGATTCGAACCACCGACTCACGGATTTTCAGTCCGATGCTCTACCAACTGAGCTACATCACCCCGTTAACGAGGCACAAAAGTATAAAAGTTTAGCAAGGCTGCAAACGAATTGAACAATATTTGAAAATAAAAAATAACAATTTTTATGACCCTGATCACTCAAGTAATTTTTGTCGTAGTGATGGCTATCCCGACCTATTTGATAGTCAAGAGAATACGACAAATCAGAGGCAATATCCTCCGAGGAAAACCATTGGATCGCTCTGATCAACCTGCTGCCAGATGGAAGTCCATGTTGTTGGTTGCATTTGGCCAACAGAAGATGTTTAAGAAACCGATCCCTGCATTTTTACACTTGTTGATCTATGTGGGGTTCTTGGTGATCAATTTGGAAGTAATGGAGTTTATGATTGATGGCCTACTAGGAACTCATCGAACCTTTGCTCCATACCTTGGTTCATTTTACAATGTCGCGATGAACTTCTTTGAGTTCTTGGCTTTGGGCGTTTTGATTAGTTGTGTAACTTTCTTGATTAGGAGAAACGTGATCAAAGTGCCACGTTTTACCAAGCCAGAGATGAAAGGCTGGCCTGCGATGGATGGCAATTTGATTTTGATTATTGAGATTGCCTTGATGATGGCGATTTTTAAAATGAACGCTGCGGATCAGGTCTTGCAGGCTCGGGGTGTGGAGGGGTATCATGACACAGGTAGGCTTCTAATCTCCTCTTCTTTGATTCCTATATTTAATCTTTTCGGGACGGGTCTTTTGGTGTTTACTGAGCGGGCTGCTTGGTGGTTCCATATCGTGGGCATCATGGCGTTTGCGTTGTATGTGACCTATTCTAAGCACCTCCATATCTTTTTGGCCTTCCCAAATACCTACTATTCTAATTTGAATGCCAAAGGCAAGATTCAAAACATGGATGCTGTGACCAACGAGGTGAAATCCATGCTTGGGTTGCCTGTAGAGGCAGCACCTGCCAACCCTGAGGAGATCGGTAGGTTTGGAGCGAAGGATGCACCAGATCTGAGTTGGAAGAGTCTCATGGAGTCCTATACCTGCACCGAGTGTGGTAGATGCACCGCAGAGTGTCCCGCTAACCTCACGGGCAAGACTTTGTCACCTCGCAAGATCATGATGGACACCCGGGATCGAATCGAAGAGATCGGTCAGGGCAAAGGAGAAGGAAAATCTTTGTTGGGAGATTACATCACCAAAGAGGAAATCAATGCTTGTACCAGTTGCAATGCTTGTACAGAAGCTTGCCCGATCAATATCGATCCGCTGGCGATTATCCTAGAGATGAAACGCTATGTAGCGATGGAGGAATCTGGGTCACCTGCCTCATGGAACGCCATGTTTGCCAACATAGAAACCAATTTTGCACCGTGGAAATTTGCGCCTAGCGATAGGTTCAAGTGGGCGGAGGAATTAAACAACGAAAAGAAATAAGAAGATGAGCGAAACGACGATAAAAGCACCTACAGTAGCAGAACTTCAATCCAAAGGCGAGAGTCCCGAAATCCTGTTTTGGGTGGGCTGTGCTGGGTCATTTGACGATAGATACAAAAGAGTGACGATTGCCTTTACAAAAATATTGAATCATCTGGGCGTGAATTTCGCTGTGCTGGGGCCAGAGGAAAGCTGCACTGGCGATCCTGCTCGCCGTGCAGGCAATGAGTTTCTTTTCCAGATGCAAGCCATGTCCAACATCCAATTGTTGGATATGTACCAAGTCAAGAAAATAGTGACAGCTTGCCCTCATTGTTTCAATACCCTGAAAAATGAATATCCAGACTTAGGAGGCAATTATGAAGTGATTCATCACACGACTTTCCTCCAAGAGATGCTCAACAATGGTCGCTTGAAAATAGCAGGTGGAGACTACAAAGGTCAGAAAATCACTTACCACGACTCCTGCTATCTCGGCAGAGCCAATGGTGTGTACGAAGCGCCAAGAGAGCTGCTTAAATCTCTGGATGCGGATCTGGTTGAGATGAAACGCTGCAAGACCAAAGGTCTCTGCTGTGGTGCTGGCGGAGGACAGATGTTCAAAGATGCTGAGAAGGGTAACAAAGAAATCAACATCGCACGTACCGAGGAGGCACTAGATACAGGTGCAAAAGTGATTGCTGCAGCTTGTCCATTTTGCATGACTATGATGTCCGATGGCGTCAAGAACAAAGAGAAGGAACAAGATGTCAAAGTCAAAGACATTGCGGAGCTGATACAGGAGTCTATGGGCTAGGGACTCTTTTTAGACAATATTTTTTATTAGCTTCGGATCATGGGTTCGAAGCTAATTTTGTTTTTGGGATGTCTGCTTTTGATCAGCGGGTCTGGTCATGCGCAGAGTGTGGAAGAAGTGCTGCAGCGACATTTTGCTGCGGTGGGAGAAGAATCTTTGGCACCCATGCGTTCCGTGCATATAGAAATGATCGAGCGAGATGGGTCGGGCAATACCCGCATCTACCAGATCACTAAAAAGCGCCCCAACAAGATCCGCAAAGAGACAGAGGTCAAAGGTTTTCGTTACGTTGCGGTATTTGATGGGGAGTATGGGCAAGTCCTGGAGGGCTGGCTGGAAGATTCGATTCGGGATCTATCGGTCCAGGAACAGGCAGTGCTTGAGATAGAATCTGCCATTGGTTCGCCCTTACAGCTCGGAAGTCTGCCCGATCATGAGATCAGCTCGATGGGGTTTCCTCAGATAGCGGGGCAGCGATATGCCAAGTTACGCTTGACGTTTTATGACAACTACTTTGTGGATTTCTATCTAGATCAGCAGACACACATGATCTACAAGTATGTAGTGTTTGATGAGAAGAGCGAAAAGGTTGCCTACGAACTATTCTATGCCAACTACAAGAATCTTGGAGGTTTTGTACTGCCGTACTCCTTCGAAAAGCGGATCGATGACTACAACAAAGTTTCCTACAGCATGAAGGACATTGTATTTGGCGCAGGGGCTGCCAATTCATTATTCAGTTTAGAACAGGAACCCTAACATCCGATGCTTATCGGATTTTTTTCTATGCCTATAGGAATTATTTTTATAAGCATAGAAATATTTTTTATGCTTACAACTTTCCATTCTATAAGCATCGCTTTATCAAAGTGTAGGCATGGGTTTGCAGATAACCCTAACAGGGTTGTTAACACCAAGAAAAAAACAACTGTCTGAATCAAGATGTTGTTTCTCAGAGAATAGATATAATTATTACAGCTACCCTAAACCCTGTTAGGGTTTTTAATTAACCCATTCATGACTCAAATCACTTTGTTATATGGAGAGCATTGACTAATATTAGAGTGCAGCTCGAGATAAACTACTTGTTTATTTTTTTAACTTAATTAACTAATTATTATGTCGACAATTCATGTCACGTTGGTGGTAGACCCCACCTTATTACCCTCAGACCCTAATACATCACCAGAGGCAGCTTGTTTATTGTATGATTCTAATCTGGATCCAGACGATACGGGAGCAACTAACTTTCAGATCAATGCTAAGGAAGGAGATACAGTGATTTTTCATATCAGTGCCAGTGACAATGTCACGGTGATGAGCTTGATAGCAATCGAAGCGAAACCAGGGCAGTCCAACTTGTTTAGTACCACACCTTCGTCGCCTAGTTGGAAAGGTACAGTAGGTGCTGTAGATGGTACAGAAGCATTTAATGTCCAGTTTTCAGTTGGTGGGACTACTTATACTTTGGATCCTGAAATCAGGGTACGACCAGCTTAATGATTTTTCAATCTCAAAATTGTTTTCAATCATGGACCTATTTAATTATAGGTCTTTTTGTTTTGCCATTTTTTTCTGTCTTTGGCCAAAATCAATCTATATCGGACAGTTTGAAATACAGACTTGAAGAAGGAAACTACAAGTCTGTATTTAGAATTCTGGAAAGTATTGCTGCTTATGAGACGGATCCAGAAGAACTTTTGAAATATTCGGAAATATTAATAGTTAAGGCGCAAGATTTAAATAATGACAGCACGAATTACTGGCTAGTTCATGGATATGTGCAAAAAGGGAATGCTTTGAGATTACAGGGAAATTTGGATCACGCGATAGCTGCTTACTTCAAGAGTGCTGAAGCTGCTAAGAAAATAAACTATCAGGGAGGGCTTGGTACTGCACTTTTATCTATTGGTGCCATTTATGCGAATAATAATGATCATGAAAAAGGGATCAAGTATAGGAAACAGGCTATTTCAGTTTTGCGAGAAACTGCAGATTCAATTTCCTTGGCCGCAGCTTTAATGAATACGGGATATGGGTATTATTTGATTGATCAGTATGACAGTGCATTGCTTCATTATGAAGAATCTGGAAGTATTTATGAGAGAAAGAATTATGTATTGGGCAAAGCCTATAACCTAGGGAACGCAGGTCTGGTCTATGCCAAGCAAGGAAAAACCAAGGAGGCAGAAGAGCAATTGAATGAAGCAATCAAAATATTAAAGGAACTAGAGGACTCTTATGCCATCACGGAGTTTGAGATTGAGATGGCCAACATCTATGTCCAAAAGGGAGACAAAATTACCGCAGAGAGGTACTTGCACAGTGCCCTGTCCTATGCACAGCAGGACGGACTGAAAGAGAGAATCCGAGACGCCAGCCTCCAGCTCTCTGAGCTATACAGCAGCCAAAAGAAATACGAACAAGCCTACTACTACCAGAGCCAATACATCACCTACCGCGACAGCATCAACAACGAAGAGACCATCCGCAAGATGGCGGATCTCCGTACGGAGTTTGAGGTCGGACAAAAGCAAGCAGAGATAGACCTCAAGCAAAAGGAAGTTGACTTGCTCAACCAAGAGGCCTACATCAACCGAATCTTCATCTGGTCGGCAGTAGCGGTGGTCACCTTGCTATTGATCTTGACCTTTGTGCTCTACAAGCTCTACCGACTCAAAGTACGAACTGTAGAGGTTATCAGAGAAAATAGACAATTGATTGAGGATCAGCGCGACGAGCTAGAGAGACTCAATATGACCAAGGATCGTTTCTTCTCTATCATTTCACATGATTTGCGTGGGCCGGTTTCCAATTTCAGTGGGGTAGCCAGTTTGATCCAGATGTACATCGAGAGTGGCGAATATGATGAGCTTCAACGGATTGGGGGGATTTTAGAAGACTCTTCATATGAACTGTCATCTCTCTTGGACAATCTGCTTGACTGGGCGATGAGTCAGCAGGGGCATTTTCCTTACAATCCTGAGGAGGTCAGTCTGGAGGATATCTGCAATCCCTCCCTCAGGGTACTGAGCAACTCCGCTAAGGCCAAGAAGATCAACATGACAGAGGAGGTCTGGTCCGAGTATATGCTGTATGTAGATCAAAACTCCGCCACCACCATCATCAGAAATCTCCTGAGTAACTCACTGAAGTTTACACCAGAGGGAGGTGAGGTGACGCTCAGTGTCGATCAAGTCGATGACATGGCAGTCATATGCGTGCGAGACACAGGTATCGGTATCCCGCAGGACAAGATGGAGACGCTTTTTGGTTTCGAGGGCTCAAGGAAGCGCTGGGGCACCAAGGGAGAGAAAGGTGTAGGTCTGGGATTGAATCTCGTCCAAGAGTTCATCGCACTCAACAAAGGCCGTATCGAGGTAGATAGCGAGGAGGGCAAAGGCACAGAGTTTAGGGTCTATCTGCCGTTGTTTGTTGAGAAAGTTGAAAGTTGAAAGTTGAAAGTTGAAAGTTGAAAGTTTTTTTGTAGAGGGTTTTTATTTCTACAAAACGATATCTGACATTAGGTGTCAAGATTTTAGAACCCATGTTGAGTTACGGGGTTCGCTAACCATCGACTAAAACTCGCTGACCATCCACTACGACTCGTTATTGTATCACTAAGACTCGCTAATCATCGACTATGACTCGTTGATCATTCACTACGACTCGCTAGGCATTGGCTAAGACTCGTTATTGTATCACTAAGGTTCGTTAGTCATTGGCTATTTCTCGCTAAGTATTCACTACGACTCGCTGGTTATTCACGACGGGTAGTTCACCACTAACGAAAGATCGCTGAGAGTTACCGAATGCTATATCTCACAAGAATTTCTCGTGCAGTGCCAATACTTGCGGTATGAGCAATTGCTGTTCGTCGTTGTGGAGGATGTAGTCGGCGATGCGGTTGCGCTCTTCGTCGGAGAGTTGTTTGTTGATGATGCCTTTGATTTCTTCTTCGCTGCGGAAACTGTCTCTTTTTTTGATTCTGGCGATACGGATCTCCATCGGTGAGGTGACATTGATCAAGGCGTCCAAGCTTTGGTAAGAACCAGACTCTATGAGTAGAGCTGCTTCTTTGATGACATAAGGGCTGTTTTGCTCACTAGCCCAGGCTTCAAAATCTTTCCCAACTGCAGGATGTACAATGGAGTTGAGCACTTGTGTGTTTTCTCCCTTGGTGAATACCTGGTCAGCGAGGTAGGCTCGGTTCAGTACACCATCTTGATAGGCCTCTTCACCAAAAGCAGCGATGATCTGGGTTTTGATGAGAGGGTTTTCGTTCATGAGCGCTTTGGCTCGGGTATCAGCATCATAGGTTGGAATCCCCAGCGAACGGAAGATTTCGCAAACCGTACTTTTGCCAGATCCTATGCCGCCCGTGACACCTATTTTTTTCATGGTCTTTTGTCTTGGTATTCTACCTTGATATAGTCAGTAGCCAATACAATGTCCAACGCTTTCTCATGCGCGTACATCAGGATGGGAGAAATTGTAGAGTCACGCTTATTGAGCATGCTGTAGTCCACCGTCACACTAAAATCCGATTTTAATACCTCATCCACTTCCTTCTCATTGATGGTGTAATATATTTTGATGTCTTTTTGCCTTGGCACGATGGATGAGTCCACCGGGAAATTCAAGAACTCGATAGGTATGGTCACATCCTTGTAGAGGAATCTTGAGACCGAAAACTGAATATTTGTTTCTTTGGGTTCAGCTGTGATGATTTTTTCGGTCTGATATCCGAGTTCTTCGTCATAGTTGCTGGAGATGTTTTTGTCTTTGAATGCCAGCAAAACGGGGCTGGAGAGTTGTGTCATCAGTGATCTTGGTCCTGTGAAGGTCACAGAGTCATTGGCTATTTTGATAGGAGAGGTGATTCTATAGCTTTCTTTGAGAGGGACATTGATGCTGTCTATCATGATGGGCAGCCTTTTGATTACTTTTTCTTCTATGTGAAAAAATATGGTGTCTGTGACTACATAGGTCAGCTTCAATCCGTCCAGTTGATCAGAAATCATGGGTATGAGACTAGCACGTGTCAAGAAACGGATTTCTGTCGGGTTGTCTAGTCTAACTTGGATAGGGCGAGCATTGATGCGCAAGGTTTTGCGTAGGAGGTTCCATCCACCACTGGATACCACAATCTTTACGTTTTGGGTGAGGGGCTCTACCACCACTACACTGTCTCTTTTGAATAGGTAATTGATTGGATAATCTAGGCGGGTATCGTAGTTTTTGTTCATGGCGTTGAAAAACCAGAAGGTAGCCGCTCCCAATACTGAGAGTAGGACTACCTTCCAATTTTTTCTTAATCCAGGTGCAAAAAACCTAAAGAAACCCATATGTAATTAGGCTTGATTGGCTTTTTTACTCAATTCCATGGAGATTGAACTTTTTTCTATCACCAACTTGGTACCTCTGTCGATATCCAAAGTGATGGTAGAATCAGTAATTTCTACGATTTTGCCATGGATTCCACCGATGGTTACAGCTTGATCTCCTTTTTTCACTTCTTCAGTGAATTTTTTCTGATCTTTTTGTTTTTTCTGCTGTGGTCTGATGAAGAACATGTAGAAAACTACAGCCATCACACCTAGCATGATGTATTGCGTATAATCAGTGCCACTAGCAGCTGCTTGTAATAATATTAGATTTAGCATTTATTGATCTGTATAAGATTGTTTTCGTTTGTCTTATTCTGCTGATGCAGCTGGAGTTACGTCTGCCTTGATTTTGATCCTAGATTGTTTAGGAAAAGTATTGGCAGTGATAGTAACGGTTTTGTTTTGGATACCAGGCTTTTTGCTACTGTTGAATTTGACTTTGATTTGACCTTTTTCACCAATGCCAATTGGTTCTTTTGGCCATTCTGGTACAGTACATCCGCATGACCCTTTGGCATCAGAGATGATCAATGGAGCATCTCCAGTGTTTGTGAACTGGAATACGTGCTCTACCTCATCACCTTCATTTATTTTTCCAAAATCATAGTCTTCTTCTGTAAAAGTAAACACGGGTAACGGACCATCAGGTTTCATTTCAGGTTCGTTGGTAGCTGCTGGCTGAGTTGTAGCAGTTGCTCTGGTGTTTGCCACACCTTTTCCTTCTAGTTCTGCCACTCGGCCTTCTAGTCTTGTTACTCTGCTTTCCAAATCTGAATTAGAGCATCCTGCTACTGCCAATCCCAATACAGCGATGGTGGCTGATAATAATGTTATGTTTTTCATTTTAATAAAAATTGTGTTGATTAAAGTGTGAAATCTGTGACTGAGTGTCAGAGTCTCACAATCCATAATTTTTTAATTGATCAAATATCGAACAAATGTAATAAAGTCAACCGAATGGTTGTAACTCAGCGGACTTGTTAACAAGCCCTTAACAAGCTGGGCATGTTTTATTTTGGTGAAACTTCCTCTCCTTTGATTTGACTAATTAGTCCGTTGACATCATCGAGGAGTCTTTCGGCTTTTTCTTTGGCGTCTTTGACGATCTTTTGTCCTTCGGTTTTGGCGTGATTGTCAGTCAACTCTTTGCCATCTATGAACTCCTGAATGGCTACATCTAATTTTTTTCTATATTTATCTAGCTGGTAACTGAGTTTGTCTCGGGTATTTTCTCCCTTGTCTGGAGCATATAATACTCCCAAGACTGCGCCTGTAGCAGCTCCAATGATAAATGCGAATAGTGAATTTGAATTGTTGCTCATATTATTTGTTATCTAAAAGTCCTCTTCCACTCTTTTTAATGCGACCTTGCTCTTGTAAATCTACAGAAAGTACATCAAGCAAGCCATTTACAAACTGTTTACTTTTCGGAGTACTGTACTGTTTTGACAGTTCGATATACTCGTTGATAGTCACCTTTACGGGGATCGATGGAAAATGTGTCATTTCAGCTATCGCCATCTCCAGTATGATTCGATCTGTGAGTGCCACTCTATCGATTTCCCAGTTTTGAGATTTCTCCTTGATCAGTACGGATAGCTCTTCTTCATTGTCGATGGTCAAGTCATACAATTCTTTGAGGAAATCTAAATCTTCCTCCCAGTTTTTGGATAATTCCATCAGCAACGGTTCATCTCCTTCTTTTTCTATGGATTTGATGGTTTTGAGCACCATGCTTTTTAGGATCGGCTTGTCTTCTGTCCATCCTATATCCAGGGACTCAAAATAATCATTGATGTTGTCATGTTTGAATATGACGTTTTTATAGATGTCGAGACATAGTTCCAAATCATCTTCATATTTGGCCTGAGAGAGGTTATCATACTCTTCGTAGAATTCTTGGCTTTTGATATACTCCTTGTGCCAAGCACGAATCAGGTCGCTGTCCCAAGAAATATTCTTTCGAGACTTTTCATTCTGAAAAGGCTCGTATTTTTTGAGAGCAGTGATAATGATATTTTTCTTGAAGTTGTTGTGCTCTATCCCTTTTTTTCTTTTTTGGGCATCTATGAGTTCTTCGATTTCGATGATCAATGAGAGCAGTTTGATGTAGTCATCATAGATGGCAGACAAGTCAGCAATCATTCTTTTTTTGAAATGAATTTTGTTCTCTGGCAGTCTGTTTTGCCAATCACGACGAAAGTGCTTGACTTCTTTGATGATGTCAGGTTTGATGTCTTCGCCTATACTATCGAAACCTCCCTGATTGACTTGGTCGAAGACCTTGCCAGTAGTCTCTCTGTCTTGGCTGAGCATCTTCTTGTCCTGAACCTCCATAGAGTTGAGGTCTGGCAAGAATTGATCTTGCGCTTTTTGTTTACAAATATTGTAATCTGCCTCTTTGGCTGTGAGATATGCAAATATGGCTTGCATTCCCTTGATACGTAAAGAACGTCTGTTGAGCATTGTATCCTATCCCCGAATGATTTATGAGGGTAATTTAATATTACCTATTGATTTAATTCTGTCTTCTGCAATTTTTATGGCCGATTGATGAGGAGTTTGTGCTGATTTTTGACTCATCTCAAAAACTCTCAAAGTCGTATCGTAGATCAATTCCGTCTGTGCCATTACTCTTTCTCTGCTATGATTGCCTGCATATTCGTAATATACGTTGGTGATCCCACCTCCGTTGATCAAGAAGTCTGGTGCGTACAATATTCCTTTGTCTACGAGTGCTTGACCGTCCGAGATTTCGTGGAGTAATTGATTGTTGGCAGCTCCTGCAACAATGTCACAATGTAGCAATGCGATGCTATCATGGTTGAGCGTGCCTCCCAAGGCACAAGGAGCGTAGATGTCTACATTGGCTCCAGCGACTTGATCGGGAGCGATGATTTCTACCTTGTATCTGTCAGTGACTCGTTTGATTTTGTCTTCGAATATATCAGAGATTGTGACTAGCGCACCTTCTTTGATGAGCAGGTCAATCAAGTTGATACCCACATTGCCTGTGCCTTGCACCAATACTTTTTTCCCAGTCAGGGAGTCCAAACCATAGGCTTCTTTAGCAGCAGCCTTCATGCCCATATACACACCGTATGCGGTGTATGGTGATGGGTCGCCTGCTCCACCTACATACTCTGGTAGCCCCGTGACGTAGGGAGTTTCCATCCGAATGTACTCCATGTCGCGAGTAGTCATATTGACATCTTCGGCGGTATAGTATCGGCCACTGACACTATGGACAAACTTGCCAAAACGTCTCATCAATGCTTCATTTTTGATTTTGGAGGCATCTCCGATGATGACAGCTTTGCCACCTCCGATATTTAGTCCAGCGATGGAGTTTTTTAGGGTCATGCCTCTGGACAATCTGAGCGCATCGGTCAGGGCCTCTTGATCAGTAGCATAATTCCACATCCTGGTGCCGCCCATAGCTGGGCCTAGCACAGTGTTGTGAATGGCGATGATTGCTTTCAAACCTGTTTCTTTGTCATGGCAAAGTACGACTTGCTCATGATTCATGTCTTCTATTTCTGTGAAAATGGAGACAGTTTCTTTGTGCGTAGCTTCTGTCAATTCTATCATTTTGGGTATCGAATTTTTATGGGTTAAAAATTACGGACGCAAATTTAGACGTTTTTTGGTCAGAATTTGCGCTGGGGTTCGGTATTAATGTTATCCTTATGTTTCTCTCAATATAACAGGCCAACTTTCCAAAAACAATACCGTTTGATTCGTAATATTGCAATTCTGACAAAAAACATACAGAGTCGATTGAATGAGAGATCTCGCGCACATCAATAAATACCTCCTGAAATACAAGTATCATCTGCTGCTGGGCACTGTCTTCATCATCATTGCCAATTTGTTTGGGGTGGTACCTGCGGTAATCGTACGACATTCATTCGATCTGATTCAGGAGAGCTATCAGTTGCACAACCTGTTTGACGGGCTCAATCTTCAACAGACGACTTATGATTCTTTCATCCTGAGTATTTTCGTGTTTGCTGCCATTATCATAGCTTCTGCACTGCTCAAAGGTGTTTTTATGTTCTTTATGAGGCAGACTATTATTGTGATGTCACGATTGGTGGAATTCGATCTTAAAAACGAGATTTATGAGCACTACCAAACTCTGCCGTTGAGTTTTTATCGCCGCAACAACACGGGTGACCTGATGAACAGGATTTCTGAAGATGTGAGCAAGGTGCGGATGTACATAGGTCCAGCGATCATGTATGGAATTAACCTAGCCACGATGTTTATCATCATGATTCCTTTCATGTTGTCTATCGATGTGGAACTGACACTGTATTCATTGATTCCTCTCCCTTTTTTGTCGTTCAGCATCTATTTTGTCAACAACATCATCAATCAGCGTTCTGAAGAAATCCAAAGAAGCCAGTCAGGTCTATCGACTTTTGTGCAGGAAGCATTTTCTGGTATCCGTGTGATCAAATCGTTTGTCCGAGAAATGGATTACGATAAGTCATTTAACGCAGCGAGTGATGATTACAAGAAAAAATCTTTGCGCTTAGCTTTTGTACAGGCTTTGTTTTTCCCACTGATTATGAGTTTGATTGGACTCAGTGTGATTTTGACAGTGTATGTCGGGTCGACAGGCGTATTGAAAGGAGAATTGAGTACTGGTAACATTGCTGAATTTATTATTTATGTGAATATGTTGACATGGCCTGTGACATCTTTGGGATGGATCACGAGCATTATCCAAAGTGCTGCTGCGTCACAAAAGCGTATCAATGAATTTTTGGAAGTAAAAAATGACATCATCTCAGAGAAAAATATCCAAAAGGAGATTACAGGGGATTTGAAATTCAGCCATGTTAGTTTTACTTATCCAGACTCTGGAATCCAAGCATTGAAGGATATCTCATTTGAAGTTTCATCAGGGCAATCGATTGCGATCATCGGGACGACGGGTTCGGGCAAAAGCACCATTGCCAATTTGATCTGTAGGATGTATGATGCGACGACAGGAGAGGTGCGTTTGGACGGTATTTCGATCAAAGATTTTCATATCCCTAACATTCGAAGGGCGATCGGTTATGTGCCTCAAGATGTGTTTTTATTCTCCGAAAGTATCAAGGCAAATATTGCGTTTGGTAACTCACAAATTACGGACGAACAAATCATGGAAGCTGCTGATCATGCCGATCTGACCGAGAACATGTCACGGTTTCCTGAAGGGATGGATACGGTACTAGGAGAACGTGGAATTACCCTGTCAGGAGGGCAAAAACAGCGTGTCTCAATAGCGCGCGCGATAGCTAGATCTCCCAAGATATTGATATTTGACGATTGTCTGTCAGCGGTCGACACCAAGACTGAAAATAGTATCCTCAACAGCATGAAAAGGATCATGGTCGACAAGACAACGGTGATCATTTCGCACCGGGTATCCAGTGCACAACTGGCTGACAAAATCATTGTTTTGGACGATGGGATGATTAAAGAACAAGGCAGCCATCAAGAGCTCATCTCCCAAAATGGCATCTACAAAAGTCTCTACGACAAGCAAATTCAAGGAGAAGAGAGCGTCTCTGAATTTTAATTCACAATTATTTTTCAATCCTGAACATTTGCCTTTTATGCCCTGGGTCGTGGGATGCATTTGATGGAGAATGGTTGATAAAGTGCCTTTTTTGTTCATTAAGGGGTGATTTTTACTATCATTCCAATTAGAATATTTCACCATTATTGATCCAGCTTTTTTGTTGGTATTCTCCCTACTTTTCGTTTTTCTTTTGTCTCACATACAACTTTGAGAGACTGATCTGAATTTCTGTTTCAAACACGAATGATGATTTGGATGAGAATGAAAAAACGAAAACCAATTGTTTTTGTCTGGTTGACACTGGTTGCTTTGGCGGGGATTTGGTTGTCTACGATGAGTGGTTGCTCGCAGGTAGATCCTGAGATTGGCTCGGATTTTTTTGATGAGGTTTCTTTCGAATTGGTGACATGGGATACACTCACCATGGAGATGTCCACTGTGCAATTGGATAGTGTAATCACCAATGCTCCAGTTAGACTTTTGGTCGGTGAGGCAGTACAGGAGGACTTGGGAGAGATGTCTGCCGAAACGTATTTTCAATTGGGAGGAGATGTGCTTACAGATTTTCCAACGGGCTCCCGTTTTGATTATTCTAGGGTGACTATGACACTCTATTTTGATGATTATTACTATGGAGATACGACGAAGCTGATGACTCTGGAAGTACAGGAATTGTCGGAGGATCTGGAGCTCGATGAGGATGGATATTTGTATAACTCTTCATCTTTTGGGACCAAGACAGACTTCTCAGGCCAGCCTATCATTTATGGAACTACGTCTTTCTATCCTAAACCTACACAAAAAGACTCTATTGAGATAGATTTATTGACAGAACGGGGGTTAGAGATTTTTAATTTTCTGGCTGATGGTGAAATCGCTGCGAGCGATTTTAAAGATTACCTCAAGGGCTTCAAAATTGTCTCTAAAGATGCTCATTGCATATTAGGCTTCACAATTAGCCCTTCTTTGAAAATATACTATGACGATCGATCCGACGAGGACTCTGAGGAGCAAACCTTAGAATTCAATACAAGTGTTGATGATATATATTTCAATCACTTGGTTGCATCTACATACAATGAAGCGTTTTTGACTTTGGATTCCGAAGATCGATTGTCATCCGAGTTGACCAATAATCAAAGCTATGTACAATCAGGAATCGGCAGGGCAGTTAGGATAGATTTGCCCCATATCAGGAACATCTTGTCAGGAGATGACGAGCTGCTTTTGGATAAGGTAGAGCTAGTGCTCATGATAGAAAACGAAATTCCCGAAGAGACCTACATGCTTCAAAATCTATCGGTGTACCGAGTAGATAAAAACAATGATTTTTTGGCAGTCTATGACCTGCCTTACACGCTGAGTGTGGATTCAGAATATGGTTATGGCCGATCATATACGATAGATATCACAGATTTTGTAGAAGAGCAAATCGCACTAAATACTGTCATCAACGAAGATGGAATTTTGCTCAGGTTTGAAACAGAGCAATTTTTTGGAACATTGGATCATCTCATCCTGGCAGACCAACATAGTGACAAAGAAAAAAGCATAATCAAGTTAAACGTAGTAAAAATCAAACAATGAAAAGTAAGATAGGAATATGGATTTCAATTGCCCTGTTTGGGCTCATGATGTCGTGTACTACAGAAGAGGACTCTACTGTAGAAGAAGGCAACTGGATCAAAAGGTCTTCATTTGATGGGGTAGGTAGATCAGGAGCAGTGTCCTTTGTGATAGGAGATAAGGCTTATATAGGTTTGGGTTTTGATGGAGATGATTATCTCACTGATTTTTGGACCTATGATCCAGATCAAAACTATTGGCAAAAGGCGGCTGAATTTCCTGGAGTTGCTAGATCAGGTGCGGTGGCTTTTTCGATCGGAGACAAAGGCTATGTCACGACAGGATACAATGACGATGAGCTTGTGGAAGAGCTAGGTGATACTTGGGAATACAATAGTGCGACAGACACATGGACTCAGCTGGCTGATTTTGGCGGTAGTGCCCGATATAAGGCTGTGGGTTTTGCTACTGGAGGATATGGCTATGTAGGGACTGGGTATGACGGGAGTCATTTGAAAGATTTTTGGCGATTGGACCCGGCGTCTGGAGAGTGGACTCAAATCGTCAGTCTCACGGGGGAGAAGAGAAAGGGAGCGGTTTCTTTCGTCATAGATTCTTATACCTATGTCTGTACGGGTAGCAACAATGGGCTTTATGAAGCTGACCTTTTGGCATTTGATCCATCTGAAGCTGGCTGGAGTCAATTGGAAGATGTAAACGAAGATGATGATGATCAAGATGCGATTCTAAGAGAGGATGGTGTTGCCTTTGTTTTGGATGGCAAAGGTTATGTGACAGTAGGCTCGCTGGGATCCAACCAGAATACAACTTGGGAATATACCCCTGGTAGTGGTGTATGGACAGAAAAGACGGCATTTGAAGGTACAGGTAGAACGGGTGCGGTGGCATTTACGATCAATGGACGTGCATTTGTAGCTTTGGGTCAGAGCGGTTCTTCTCGTTGGGATGATATTTGGGAATTTGTACCAACTGAAACCTATGACGAGGATGATTGATAGGGCGAGCGTTGAATTGAAACCTAGTAAAATAACTATTTTGCTAGGTTTGGTTCTCCTGTTGGTTTCTTTTCACTCGTTTGGGCAAAATGCATCTGGGTCAGTTTATTCTATGTTTGGGATTGGAGAGCTGAATCAGACGACCTCTGTGCAATCCAGAGGAATGGGCTATGCTTCGATAGGTCTGTCATCTAAATACGATGTGAATTTGGTCAATCCAGCTGCCAATGATCAGTTGGGGTACTATTTTAATCACATGACCAACATTGGGTTTTATTATGCCAGTACCAATTACAAAACGGATGATGCGTCCGAAAATGGATCGTACGGAGGAATTTCTAACTTCAATTTTTGGTTCAAAATTGGAAATAAATGGAGCAGTATAGTAGGTCTAGGTCAGTACAGTAATGTTGGATACAATATCAATCAAAGGGATGTCAACTCATTTCAGTCCAGTGATTACAGTGTATTGCATCAGGGCAGTGGAGGACTCAATGAGTTTTATTTTTCCAACGGATATTCGATTGTTGATAACCTGTCCTTGGGATTGAAACTGGCCTTTGTCTTTGGGAATATTGAGCATACAGAATGGGCTGCCAGTAGTCAAAATTCACAGCAATTTTATATCTCAGACCAAGTAAACATCAAGGACGTCTATGCTGAGTACAGTTTGAATTATCGAATCCAAAGACCCAAATTTGATGTCAATTTTGGTCTCATCTTCAAAAACGAGAATACATTGAAGGGAAGTACTAGTTCACAGATTACATCTCAAAACACGACCAGCGGAGAAGTTGATTTGATATATGAAGATCAAGAAAGTACGGATGACTATGTATTGCCTCGAAAATATGGTTTTGGCTTTTCTGTGAATACGGAAAAAATATTGCTGGCAGGAGACGTGGAGTATAATCAATGGAGTCAAGCGCATATACCTGACTATGAAAATGATTTGAATGATACATGGCGCTATTCTTTGGGGTTGGAACTGACACCTAATCGTGCAAGTGAGTCTTATATGAGTAGGGTGAGTTATCGAATAGGCGGATATACCGAAAATTCTTATTTGAAGATCGATGGGACGACATTTTCTCAATATGGAATCACTGGTGGATTGAGTATGCCCTTGAGGACAGGGAGTGCTGTAAATGTCGCATACCAACGAAAGCTGAATGGAACTGTGCAAAACAATCTGATCTATGAATCTACTAATGAGATTTCTATCAATTTGACGATTAGAAACCGATGGTTCCAGCAGCGAAAGTTCAATTAACAACTATTCTGCAAACATCTCTACAAGGATGGAATTGTCAGGGTAGAATATTTCCATGCTGAAATTTTGCAAGCTGTCACCATAGGTGGCAGCATGTTTTCTCAAAGCTGTTTCGACTTTTTGGGAATTGGGCATGACTAATGGATGCATAGACAAGGCGGCTTTGTAAGTAGCATGGGATTGCAACTCGATGACTTTGAAACCAGCAGGAATTGCCGACACATCATCTCCCAAGAGTATGCCGATGAAGCGATTGATTTCACCATCCTCCAGTGTGTCTGGTCTATAATCGATCAAGCATAGATCACCATTCAATTTTCCATTTTGGATCAAGTCTCGGATTTCTACAAATAGTTTACTTTCCACTTGATGCATTCTATGACCATGTACAAACTTGCCAGCGATGCTATAGACATTGTTGGTCGAGCGAGCTGTCACCAATGGATCAAACCCACCCATAAAAAAATAGATAGACATGGCTATTCCTGTCAAGGAGAGAAGCGACATAGTCCAATAGAGATATTTTTTTGTATTAAAGTTCACGTAGCGTACAGTTCATCATGTGGGCTAAATTAGGTACTTGCAGTCAGATTGAACTTTGAAATCGGGAAATAAAATATCTAAATGTGTTAAGTCAAATTTTCTTCTTCTAGTAATTTATTCATCCTTGTGATTACTTCATCAAGACTTTTGGCAGAAAGATGAATCTTATCGATTACTTCTTCATGGTCTTGTCGGGTTATTCCGTCTGTTTTGGAGATGCTAATAAGGCCTAATAGGTTAGCTAGTGGGGCACGCACTTCATGAGAATTAGAAAAGGCATATTCTTTGAGTTTCTTGTTTTGGGATTCTATTTTTCGAGTTCTTTCTTCTACCAGATTCTCAAGTGATTCATTCATTTTTTTCATTTCCGAATTGACTCGCTGCAGTTCATCTGCTTGATTAGAAATCTTTTCTTTCTGGCCATGTATTTCGGTATTGAGGTGTCGCAACAGACGGATGGTTCTGATTTTCTTGATGTAATACAAATACCATAAAGTCACTGCGATAAAGGCGAAAATCAAACAGACAACCAGCGCATACTGGATAGTGTTTTGGCGTTGGATTTTCAGATTGGAGGCTTCCAATTCCTTTTGTCGCAATTGGTTTTCTTTGGTGAGTAGGTAATTGCTTTGTTCTATTTCTGTGAGTTGTCTTCGAGATTCCAGTTGAGCAATGTACTCTAACCTCTGCTGTGCGAATAGGCTGTCTTTCAAGTTGAGGTATAGTTGTGCATATTCATACAAATTCCTACCATCTGCACTGTTGCCATAGATATGGTAGAGTATTTCCGCAGCACTGACAGCCTCTTTGAGAAGACCTATTTCTTGAGCTATTTGTAATGCTTGTTTTGCTTCCGAGAGTGCTTGATGAGGATTGTTCATTTCCAGATAGCATGAGGCAATATTAGTCAATACTTGAGATTGCCCTAATAGGTATCCTTGTTGATCATAAAGAGACTTTGCTTCTTTTAGATAGAGCATCGCTCTGTTATAATCCTTTTTTAAGATCAAGGTTTTTCCTAAAAGATTCAGTGAGCCAGCCATGTCTCCCAAAGTTTTTTGCTGCCTAAAACTTACGATGGCTTTTTCAAAATCTGCCTCGGCTTGATCAAGATTGCCAGTTTGCATGTGTAGCATCCCCATATTTTCATAATTATTGGCAATTCCCCAAATGTCGTTTTGCTTGATGTCTAAATCCAGTGCTTTGGTCAAATATGATTCGGCTTCTTTGTAATCGCCAAGGTTCAACTTGATCAAACCAATGTTGGTATAGGATCCTCCTATACTGGAAGAGTCTTTTAACAAAATTCGGATTTCAAGTGCTTGAAAGTAATGGTTGATAGCACTGTCATATTCTCCCATTGTCTTAAAGAGAACACCTATGTTGTTATGAATAATAGCCTTCAAAGCTTTATTTTCTTCTTTTTCGGAGATTCTTAGTGCTTTCATATGGTGGTCAAATGCCACTGCGTATTTCCCCATGTTTCGATAAACAGAGGCAAGGTTGTTATAGGTTTGTGCAGTTTTTATATCTTCATTCAAGGATTGAAAGCTGACAAGGGCTTGATTGAGGTATTTTTCTGCACTCTTAAATTCATCTCTTTTGGAATAAATCATCCCTATTCTTCTGTATGCATTTGCTTGTCCAAGAGGATATCCAATTTTTCTAGATATTTCTAAAGCTCTATTTGCATAGATGAGAGCAGTATCCGTATGGTTTCGATAGAGTTTGTCCGCAAGGAGGTTGAGAATGTTAGCTGAGACGAACTCATCCGTTGTCTGCTCAAGTATATTTTTGAGGCTGTCTAGTTTGTTTGCTTCTGCACACAACGGTAAGGTTGAGAGTGTAATTATACAGCTCACCAAACATGCTCCAACATATTTTATCATATTGGTATTTAATATTAAGAAGATTAGAATATAGAAGTTTTATCAACGAGATTTTATAAAACTCTAACGGCTGCTACAGGTAGGGATTGGTAATTCAATTTAGCCATCTCAATCATTTCCTAAAGTTAAGAAATGATAACTGAATCATTAGCTTAACACTTTAACAAGTTGTGAAAATATTTCCGTCCTGTATCGCACAATCATAGATTTCTATCAACACTTAGAGAGTGAAGAGCTCTTTGGCTATCGGGACTCACCTAAAATACTGTGCGGTATATTTTAGGGTCGAGAGTAGTAGCCTTCTGATCTAATTTTTTTATTTAGGATTTAGTGGATGATGAAGGGGTATTTTTTCTCCCAATTCGATAATTAGTTGTGGAGAAAAAAATAGCTTGTTGCTCTAGTAGCAATCAAAGGGATCTCTATGTGTTTTGTTTGAGCGGATCAATAATTTTGAAGATCAGAAAGAATCAAATCCAGCTCGTTGCGTGATTTGTTGAGTTTGTTGCTCAATTGTACGAGGACCGTTTCTTTGTTTTCTTCATCATGTAGAAAATCCTCGTCACTTAGGACGGGAAATTTCCATTTGAGTAATATTTTCAACTCTCTCCAACTTCGAATATTCGTCATATGGCTAAGGTACAATCTAGATTGATAATTAATTCATTGATTGTCAATGAATTTGCTGTTTGAGCAAATTTTTATGCCCTTCCCAGCGTACGCAGATGCATCAAATGCGAACTGATGGCTTTGAGCATGGTATTGTACTCATTGTATGTGATGTTGAATTCTTCACAAGTTTCTTTGACCAATCTGCTGATTGTAGGATAATGTACGTGGCTGATACGAGGAAAGAGATGGTGTTCAATCTGGAAATTTAAACCACCCAGCATCCAATGAAGTGTCTTATTGGTAGTTGCAAAATTGGCAGTACTTCTCAATTGATGGATTGCCCACTCTATTTTACTTTCTTCTTCCTGATTGTCTATTGCGTGAAAATTGGTGTCTTCTACTACATGCGCCAGTTGGAACACCGTACTGATGATCAATCCACAGGTGACAGTGATGATACTGAACCCGATCAGCCAAGGCAACCAACCCAAAACCAAAATCGGAACTACCATATAAACACACATGTACATGATTTTAGTAAACCAAAAAATGGCGTGCTGCTTCAAAGTCATTTTTTTGGTTTTGGTGACGGGAGCAATTCTACCACTAAAGTATTTTTCGAAATCCTCGTAAAAAATCCAAGCCAGATAAGAAATACCATAGAGTACTACCCAATAGATATGTTGAAATTTGTGGTAAAATCGTCTAGGCTGTCCCTCATGTAGTCTCATAAATGGTTTGACATCAATATCAGAATCCAAACCTTCGATATTGGTAAAGGTGTGGTGGTTGATGTTGTGTTTGATACCCCAGTAATATGAGTTCCCTCCCAGGATATTGAGAAAGTAGGCAGAGATCTTATTGATCCATGAGTACTGAGAAAAACTCTGATGGCTACCTTCGTGCATCACGTTGAAACCAATCAATGCTAGATTCAATCCCAAAATCATACAAAGCACAACAGATACAACAGGTATCGGTGTAAAGAAAACCAGTACGACGTACAAGGCTATCGCAGAAAGCACCAGCAGAATCCCTTTGTAGTACAACTTACCATCACCAGATGGTTTTAGATTTTCAACCGTAAAATAGTTGTCTACTTTTTTCCTGAGTATGTTGAAGAATGAGTTGGTACTGGTGTCGAATGAGTACTTCTGCATTGCACTATGTTTTGGGTAAGAATATTGTTTTCTGTTACCGATCAATTTTGATGTATGACACGACAAGTGCAGTGACGACAGTTTTTGAAAAGTAGTCGTAAATATCGGCATTCCCATTGATGGAAAAGCCTATTCTTACTTTTATTTACTCCGTAGGTCTAGAATAGTCCGATTATTTGGGATGCATGGCTTCTTGGAGATAGAATCCCACTCGACGTAGAATGTACTCAAAGGCAGTGACTAGGTGAAGTTACAAACTTCACTTTCTTATCATTAGGAAGCAGAAAGCAGCATTTTCCTCCTCTGGCGGACACGTGTAAATGCGGTATTGATCAAGGACAGTATCTTGAGGTGTAGTTATAACCAGCTGATTCGACGTTTCCATCCTGATTGCATGGCACTTTATAGGGAAGGCTACAACATACATTTATACCCGTTCCGAAATACAACAAATCCATAACACTGGCTTTTCATCCAGTACACATCAAAGGAATAGGTTTGCGCTTTTTAGCCATTGTTTTGTTTTTGGTAAAATGGTGGTTTGATGAACTAAATGCTATGCCACGTCATTTGATTTTATTTGCTTTCCTTCTTTTGCTATCAGCTTGCTCGTTGACGCACGAGGACAGCTCACCTCAAAACAATGAGACAGTTGACCAATTGCTCCATCAGATCGAATCACAACCCAAGCTGAGCCGTGACAGCACCCTTTTCTTGGCACGTCGTGGACTGATTCTCTCCCAAGAGTTAGGGTACAAATTTGGCATAGCCCGTAGCAGTCATTTGTTAGGAGCCTTGTTTTACAAGATTGGCAATTTGGATTTGGCACTCAACCATTTGCATAGTGCTATCCATGTCTACGAACAGTCAGGTGACAAAGACCACCTAGCAGAGGCTACCAGTCTAATAGGTCAGGTGTATTTGAGATCCGAAAACTACAATCAGGCACTGATTCATTTGCGAGAATCCTATGTTCTTTTCGTGGAGCTCCATAACCACACAGGAGAGGCACGGATTCAAGGACAACTAGGCCATCTCTTTGAGAAAACTCAGCAATACGATTCTGCTCTGTACTATCAGCACGAAGCGTTGGATTACTTTATTCAATCCATGGATTCGGCAGAATTGGCAGCCATCTATGACAACATTGGTAGTATCTACGAAGACCTGGAGGTGTACGATCAGGCCTACAAAAATTTTGTCAAGGCCTATGATTATAATTTCGCATTGGGCTATCTCGACGAGGCAATTGTCAATATGAACAACATCGGGGACACCTATCGCAAGCGTGGGCAGTATGATCAAGCGATGCAAGCGACCCGCCAAGCCTACGACATGGCGCTCGTACAGCAGAATCAATATCAAATCCAGTCAGCTGCCAGAGATATTTCTTTGATCCACAGAGAAACCAATCAATTGGATAGTGCCTATTACTACCTCGATCAGAGTTATCAATTGAATGAAGTCATCTTTGGTCAGGAAATCGCCCGAAAGATCGCCAACGCACAGAGTATTTTTGATCTGGAACAAAAACAACAAACTATCCTAATGCTCGAAAATGAAAAATCTTTGAGTAGAAAAATTGCCCTGGGTGGGGTTATAGCTGCAGCAATATTGTTCCTCCTGATTGCCTATAGTTCCTATCAAAAGGTAGCCAAGACCAGCAAAGAACGAAAGCTGCTGCAAATCGAAAACGAACTGAGCAAAGCAGAACTCATCAATGCACAGCTCAACGAAGAGAAACTAAGAACAGAACTAGAAAATAAGCGCCTGCAGGAGTCCCAGCTCCAAATGGATCTGGAAATGAAAAATAGCGCTTTGAGTAGATCTGCACTGCACCTGATTCAGAAGAATGAATTCCTAGAAACACTCCGAACCAACCTGAAGAAGATCAAGAAAAGCGAAAAAGAAGATGTCCACCAAAAGATCCGAAAGCTCACCAAATCTATTGATCTCAATTTCAACATGGACGAAGACTGGGAAGAGTTTGAAAATATTTTTCAGCAGATACATACGGAGTTTTTTGATCGCCTGAGAGAAAAACACCCCACCCTGACCAATTCCGAAGTGCGACTTTGCGCCATGATTCATATCAATCTGCACTCCCACGAAATCGCCTCGATCATGAATATCTCCAGCGATAGTTTGCGGATAGCTCGGTATCGCCTCCGAAAAAAGCTCGGATTAGAAAAAGGTGAAAATTTATACAACTATATCGTGAGTGTGGGTTAACGCTCTCGTAACATGCAACTAGCTGATAATAAAATAATTGTGTGGAGGTGCTTACGTTTGGTTGCCATGAATTTTGAATCTGATGCCATTTTGTTGATTGCCCATTTAACACCCAATTCATACTAGGAATCATTATTTGCCGAGTCAAATAATTCGATGACTTCAACTAAGAAATAATGAAGAAAACACTTACAATTTTACTTTTAAGTCTAATCGGTTTCGGTGCCTATAGCCAAGAGATAGTGGTGAGAGGTCTGATTACCGAAGGGGTCAGTGGAGAGCCACTACCCGGAGCAACGGTACTCATCGAGGGTACTACACAAGGTACCATCTCGGATGTCAATGGTGAGTTTACCTTGAGGCTATTGCCAGGTAGCAAATCTATTTTGGTGAAGTACTTAGGGTACAAGGATTTTACCACGACGATAGATGCAGCGACTAGTACCAATGTGGAAGTCCAACTCAGCGAACTCAATTCAGAATTGCTGGAAGTAACCGTTTTCGGGTCTCTACAAGGACAGCAAAAAGCACTGAATCAACAAAAAAGTGCTGGCAACATCAAAAACATCATCGCTGCTGATCAGATCAGTAGATTCCCAGACCCTAACGTCGCTGAAGCGATCCAGCGGATGCCAGGGGTGACACTGCAGAGAGATCAAGGCGAGGGACGCTACGTCATCGTGAGAGGATTGGCTCCACAGTTTACCAACATCAGCGTCAATGGCGAACAAATCCCTTCTCCTGAAGCAGGTGTGCGTTTTGTGGCACTGGATGCCATACCCGCGGATCAGCTTTCGTCTATAGAAGTATCCAAAACCTTGACTCCTGACATGGATGGTGATGCCATCGGTGGATCTGTCAACCTAGTGACCAGAAAAGCCAAAAGCAGTGACATGGAAATCCAAGGAACTGTAGTCGGTGGATACAACCACCTAATGGGTCAACCCAACGGGCAAGGGTCACTCCTCCTAGGAAAAAGATTTGGTGCGGATGAAAAATTAGGTATCCTAATCAATGGTAGCCACTTCTACACCGACAGAGGCTCGGACAACTGGGAAAGAGACGGTGATGCAATCGAACTGAGAGATTATGCACTGAGAAGAACGCGAAGTGCAATCAGCGGTACTTTGGATTACCGATTCAACGACAATAGCGAAGTGTATTTTAGAGGAATCTACAATACATTCTCTGATCGTGAACATAGAAGAGCCTATGTAATCAGCCCGAATGTGGATGATTCCCCTTTTGAGAGCAACGAGATCGAAAGAGCGACCAAAGATCGTTTCGAACGCCAAGATATCTCTAGTTACAACCTCGGAGGCAAGCACGTATTGCCAGGTTTTTCGGTCAATTATGAAGTGTCCTATGCTGATGCAGTACAAGACACTCCTTTTGATTACGAAGTGACCTTCATCGGTGAGCCTGATGGATTGTCTACAGACTTTTCAAATTCTGACTTCCCTAGATTCATGACCAGCGAGGATTTCGACTACCTCGACAACAGCAACTATGAATATGATGAGCTAGAGGCGGGCAATACTTTCGCCAAGGATGAAAACATCACAGGTAAGATCAACATCGCTGTTCCCTACGAAATAGCAGGCAACCAAGGGGCGATCAAATTTGGAGGTAAGTACAGAGCCAAAACAAAGAGTCTAAAAGTGACCAGTAACAAGTATGGATGGGCTGGAGGAGACGTCTCCTTCGAAGGGCAAGAAGGTGATTTCACCCTAGAGAAATTTGATGGTGGTTTGGTGGACGACAACTTCCTAGGAGGTGAGTATGAGATAGCAGCAGCGCCAGATATGGACAAGATCGTTCGATTCTTCAATGCCAACCGAGCTGGCTTTGAGCTAGAGGCTGAAGACAAATTGGTAGATGAAAATGTAGAAAGCTACAAAGCCACAGAAGATGTATTTGCAGCCTATTTGATGACAGATGTGACTTTCAACAAACTGCAAATTGTAGGCGGTGTGCGTTTCGAGAAGACCAATGTTGACTACCAGTACCACACGGTGTTGTTTGATGACGAAGGAGATTTGGACGAAATTTTGGATGAAGAAGGATCTACGGATTATGCTTTTATCTTACCACAGATCAATTTCAGGTATGCGCTCAATGGTCTGACCAATCTAAGGTTGGCTGCTACGACTTCTTACTCTAGACCCAATTTTGAATCCATCGTGCCAGCACAAGAGATCAATCTAGGTGATAGAGAAGGTACCATCGGTAATCCAGACCTCAAGCCCGTATCTGCTGTCAACCTCGACTTGATGGTTGATCACTATTTCGGAACAGTTGGCGTGCTGTCTGCAGGTGTTTTCTACAAGAATCTCGACAACTTCATCTACAAGCGCAGGTTTGAAACAAATTCTTACGAAGGCATTGATTTCGGAACTGATGTGGATTTGATACAAGATGTCAACGGACAGTCTGCCAACATCGCAGGAGTCGAACTTTCTTATCAGCAGAATTTGACCTTCCTGCCAGGAGCTTTGGCTGGCTTGGGCATCTATGCCAACTATACCTATACGGCTTCCTCAGCTACGCTCAAAGACAGATCTGGCATAGACGAAGAGGAAGAAATCAATCTGCCGGGTCAGGCAACGCATGTGGCCAACTTGAGCTTGTCATACAACCTGAAAGGCTTCACCGCCAGAATCTCGGGCAACTATGCAGGAGCTTATATTGAGGAGCTGGGAGAGGATGCTGACGAAGACCGCTCGATCAAAGGACGTCTTCAAGTCGATGCTACTGCCAGCTACAGAATCAGCGATCACTTCAATGTGTTTGCCGAAATGCTCAACATCACCAACGCACCTTTCGAAGCATATTTGGGAGGAAACGAAGACCAATTGGTGCAGAGAGAATTTTACTCTTGGTGGTCTAGAGTAGGTGTCAAATTCAATTTCTAATTACAAAAGAATCAAATCATGAAGATTAAAAATATATTGAGTGTAGCGGTGTTGGCCTTGCTGTCAGCCTGTGCTCTCAACGAACCAGATGTAAAAATTCAGGATACTGACTTCCCTCTTCGTCTCGAAATCGACGAAGAAGGTGCCGATCTACCGGATGCCGAAGATTACACCATAACGATTTCATTCGCAGATTATTTGGGCGATTTGCCAGCTCATGCGATCACTTTGACATACGAGTTATCTGGCGAGGGAGACTTCTCTGGAGCCTTCATAGACGAGATTGTGTATGAATATGAGGATGAAGACTGTGTGTTTGTACGCGAGATTGAGTTCACTGCCACGACTATTACCGTCCCTGTAGATGCTGATTTGGGTACTGTACCTGAAGAGTTTGAAATCGTAGTATTGATGAACGAAGCTGGTATTGATGCCACGGATGGGGAGTTCAAACTGGAGATCACGGGAGTAGAAACTCCAGACAATGTAGCATTCAGTTACACCAACACTTTCGAATATGGAATCCTAGACAATGATGTAGCAGGCGAGTGGGTGTTAGAATTGGAAGATGAAGCAGCTTTCGCTTCCTTCCAACAAGTTTTCGGACCAATATCGCCTGACTTGATGGAGCTGACTTTTGCAGACATCACTGGAGAGGTCAAGTTTGAGTTCGAATTTGAGGAGATGAAAATAGAAGTCGAGTTGGTCGAGGAGGAAGAAGTTACCGAATGTGAAGATGGAGAGATCGAGACCGATACAGAGAATCTAGTGATTGAAATCGAAGCGGATTATGACGCAGAAGATGGGGAGCTTGAGCTAGAAGGCTCGCACTTCAACGAAGATGATGAGGAGTTGGATTTTGTCATGGAGGCAGAATATGAGTTGGGAGATGATGATGACATGATCATTACCTTCAAATCCATCATCGACGAGGACAATTACGAAGAAGGTGAAGAACTCTTCTCTGGATCTATTTCATTCACCCTTATCAAAGATTAATTATGCATCAATACACCAAATATATCGTGTTGGGCTTGCTCGCTGCATGCAGCCAACCCCAACAACCAACAAGCACAGAAGTAACTCCTATTCAACCCAAGTACGTGACCGACACGGTCAATTTTGACAGTGACGACCCTGCGATTTGGATTCATCCGACAGACCCGAGTCAATCTTTGATTCTAGGTACGGACAAGCGTGAAAATGCAGAAGGTGGTGTTTTCGTTTTCGATCTCAAAGGAAAAGAAGACAGCACACGACGCATCACAGGAATCGACCGTCCCAACAATGTAGATATCGCTTATGGTTTCCGATTGGACAGTACGAGGACAGTAGATGTCGCAGTATTCTCTGAGCGTGGCAAGAACAGCATCCGTGTTTTCAGCTTGCCAGATATGCAGGCCATTGACGGAGGAGGCATTCCGGTATTCGAGGACAGCCCGAGTCGTGACGTGATGGGCGTAGCACTTTACAAACGTGCCGCTGACGATTCGCTCTTTGCGATCGTGAGCCGCAAGGGTGAAAACTCACCTGCTGAGGGCTACCTCTACCAGTATGCGCTAGAGATGCAGGACAGCACAGTGGTGGGGCGACTGGTGCGCAAGTTTGGCAAGTTCAGCGGGGGAGCTGGAGAGATAGAAGCCATCGCCGTAGATCACCAGTTGGGCTATGTTTACTACTCTGACGAGTTGTTTGGAATCAGAAAATACTATGTTGATCCAGCGATGGGCAATGAAGAATTGGCCGTGTTTGGTACCGATGGCTTCACCGAAGACCGTGAAGGTATCACCATCTACCAAAGTTCTGACACGACAGGTTACATCATGATCTCGGATCAGCAGGCAGATGCTTTCAGGGTTTTCCCGAGAGAGGGTTCCAATGGCAACCCACATGATCATCAGTTCATCAAGAGCCTGCCAGTATCCACGCACGAAAGTGACGGGTCAGAGGTCTCACATGTAGCCTTCAACGAGGATTTCCCCAAGGGTTTTTTCGTAGCAATGTCGGACAACAAGACCTTCCAAATCTACGATTGGCGTGACCTGGAAAAAGTCTTGGTCGCTACTGACGAGAAATAGAAAATACTTTTTCATTCTGAATCAGGTCTTCGGACCGACCCAAGCCTTCTCGCGAGAGAGGGCTTTTTTGTTTCCGTCCAAATAGTAAGAAGCATTTCAGGAGTCATGGTAGATCATCCGGTGGTAGTAGTGGATGGTCCGGGTGTGGTAGTGAAAGAATCCAGAGTGTCAGTCGATAGATCAGGAGTGATAGTGATAGAATCCGTAGCGGTAGTGAATGGTTCGGGTGTAGTAGTGGAAGAATCCGTAGCGATAGTGAATGAATCCGTGATCCTAGTCAATGGTTTCGGAGTGATAGTGAAAGAATCCGGAGTGATAGTGAATGGTTCCGGAGTTCTAGCCAATGAAAAAGGAGTTTGGGATGAAGTATGCAGGGTCAATTATATCATTTCTACTGCTGCATCACAAGATAGTACTTTTGACGAAAAAAGCATTTACACGTGTCCGCCAAAGGAGGGAAATGCTACTTTCTACCTCCCAATGATAATAAGGCGTAGTGAATACTACGCTTAGTGGGGTTTTTTATTAGATTACGGCTTGGCATAAATAAACTTATAGTCATGTAATTTAATTAATCACTAAAATCAAAATAATGAAATCAACTACCTATTTTAAACTCCCACTTTATTTCGTGATCCTTTTAACGATTTTCTCCTGTTCGGAAAATGATCAACTTTCAAACACTCTGGTTTCTGAATCATATTCGCTACCTGAATCTCTAAAACCTAAACTTTGTCATGAAAATGGCATTTTAGTTTTTGAAAGCATCGAACAATTCGAACAAATCAGCAATAATTTGATGGCAGAGTCAGATAGATACTATATCAATTATATCAATGGTCTGGGAGAAAATCTGACGGAGGATGAAATAAATGATCTGATGTATGAAAATGAGTTTAATCCTTATTTAGTGTTTGAAACTTTTGAGAATTATCACGGGATTACTAGCTTAAGATCCGAGCTTCAAGCACGTAGAGAAGTTTGGTTAGATAATCAGGAATTAGTTGGAGATGACCCCAGTCAATACCCTATTTCTGATCGAACATTACCCTTTACGAACCTAGAAGGTGAATATATTATAGGGTCAACTATAATGCACATTGAAAGTTCTGGTCTTGGTTATGAGATATTGAACAAAGATTTTGAAGCTCTTGACCGAGTACGTTCAGGCTCTTTCAAACTTTCTGAAGACACCCGCTCTGGAGTTCGTCTATCCTCAAATGTGATTGTTCATAATCCTGAAGTAATGCAAAATAAAAATGCAAGATCTTTGGCAAGTTGCCAGATTTATGCAGATGCAAATGGAACTTATAAAAACCATGATGACAGTAATTACAAGTTGTTTTGGAGATTAAATTCTAGCTATGATGGTCTGCATACAACTATTCAAGCTAAAGTGTATGTAGAAAGAAAAAAATATGGGGTATGGCGTCCTTATATGACAAGTTTAGAAGCTTATTTTACAGCAAATGTTTATAACCCTGAGACTTGTAATTTGCATGGTGAATACAATGACTACACTAACAGAAGTTGGGCACTTTATGCAACTGCGCAAAAACAATTTTTGTTGGGAATTAAGTCAGTGAAAAGTGGTGAGTTTAAAGGGATTTTCAATAGCGGAAAACATGATGAGATAGTGAGAGTCTATGGAGTAGATAGTGGTTATTCGACTCACCGCTAATAAAAATAACACACATACACAGGCTCTCCATGAAAATAGATAAGTATCTGTAACACAGCAGATCAATAGAGGTTATTATCAAATAAAAACCCGCTAGGTCGCAATTGCATTGCGACTTAATCTTTGGGCATTTGTAATGCCGTTAATACTACAATAAATCCACTTTCATTACCCTGCTGTTCGACTTTTGTAAAATCGAACAGCGGGTAAAAAGAAGCTAGGCCTAGACAATTTCGGGATTTACACATTATCCCAAATATTTCAGTTTAAATCTCTTCTTTCACAGAGCCACATCGGAGCATTTGACCCCCAAAGTAAGGGTTCAAAATTTCCTTTTCACTACTGAGCCAGTAGGCACCTTGGTTGTTTTGTGCCATGGGGCAATACTGACGATAGATGGTGTTTTCGTCCGCCAAATGCTTTTTGACCAAGGTATAGACATTGTCAGATAGGTTGGAAAAAGTGCTGCGCTGTGCAGCTATGTCATTGGTTGTTGCGATGTATTTGGCATCTACCTTGATTTTGAGGCTTAAATCATCTTCTTCTGTCAAGAAAGAAACCATCTTGGCTGCTGCTTCTTGTGAGGCGGTGGTGTCAGTCTCTACCAAAGCATCCTTGATCTGCAAGTATGACGCTAATATCTGCTGCGCTTTGATTTTGGTCACCGTGACAGAGTCGGTGACCTCAGTCAACTCAGACATGAAATGTCCCTCACGAGCCTGAGTTTCGTCTGTAGTTTTTCTATTACCGCAAGCTGCTAGACTGAGTCCGATACTTGCTACAAGTACCATTGACTTAATTGGATTGATATGATTCATGTTTTTAGTTTTTCACAGAGATTTAAAATTAGTTGATTAATGATTAAAAACGTTTGATAATCTCTCCACATTTTGGCATCTCTGCCCCAAAGTAGGGATTAATTATTTCTTCTTCCAGACTGAGCCAAGAGGCGCCATTGTTGTGATTGGCCATGGGACATTTTTGTACAAAGATGGCTTCCTCTACTGGAGAAAAGATTTCTATCACATTGACCATGTCCTCTGACAATGAGATAAATGCAACTCTTATTTCTTGGATGTTGGTAGCTCTATTTATCAGTGCCAGTGACTTAGTCATTGAGACTGACAAGTCCACCCACGGTTGTTGTGCTTTGCCTTTGAGTGTTTTTTTGTCTATCTGAGACAAGTCTTTGGCGAATTGTTCTCCTGCAGTTTTTGCTCCTAAATAGTTGTCTTGTGTCAAGGCATTTTTCATCTGCATATAATCGGCTAACAAAGGACGCAAGGCAGCTTTGGCATCTGCACCTACCGTGATTTCTTGTGGACTGTTAGCTGTTTTTTCCTGAGACATGTTCATGTTTCCATGCTGATGACCAGTCATGGTCGTGCCTCCTGCTTTGTTCATCATGCTGGGCTTACCAGCCAGTTGCGCCGCGGCATCCACACTGAATGTGCCATACACCACGATTTCCTCTCCCTCTGACAATCCTGAGGACACGACATAGCTATCTCCCAGCGATGTTCCCAAGACAACTTCACGCATCATGAAGTTGCCTTGACTCAGCTTGATGTAGACAATTGACCGCTGACCCGTCCACATCACCGCAGACTTGGGTACGACAGACACTTCTCCTTGTCCGATGGGGCTTTCCAAAATCCCCGTCGCAAACATCTCTGGTTTGAGCCTGCCTGTGTTATTATTGACAATCACGCGCGCTTTGGCTACCCGAGATTTGGAGTCGATGACAGGGTCGATGAAACTCACCACACCAGTGAATGTTTCTCCGGGAAGGGATGGGATGGTGAACGAAAGTTGGTTACCTGTTTTGACCCATGCCATGTCGCGCTCATAGACATCAAAGAGCACCCAAAGTTGGGACAAATCCGCAATCTCGTAGAGTGCTTGACCCTGAGTGATGTGATCCCCGACGTTGACTTTTTTGGCTATCACGACACCATTTTGATCCGCTAGGATGGGGAAATTGTCTGCGGGTTTTCCTGAAGCGAGAATACCATCAATTTGCCTATCGGTCAGCTTCCAGTTTTTGAGTTTCTCTCTGGCAGCTTGAAACAACGTAGGTTGGGTAGCTTTGATTTTCTGCGCTTCAAACAGTTCTTTTTGTGCGGTCAATAGCTCTGGGGAATAAATGTAAGCGATGACTTGTCCGCGTTTGATGTATTCTCCAGTGAAGTTGACTTTCAGCTTTTCGATCCGACCTGTGATGTGAGACACTTGGGACGAGACATGCTGTTCGTTTGGCTGCACTTTTCCTGTCAATCGCAGTTGTTTCACAGGTTGCTGCAAGACCACTTTGGCCGTTTGCAAGCTCGCTAGTTGCATCGCTGTAGGTGACATTTGGATAGACAGGGGATCGGCATTCAACTCTTGATCCGTATCTATTGGGATCAAGTCCATGCCACAGATGGGGCACTGACCTGGTTCTGCCTGACGAATCTGTGGATGCATCGAGCAGGTCCATTCGCTATGTGCCACCTCGCTGTGTTCGGTCTCATCTTTGGGTGCAGATGAGCCATCTCCAAATATCAACCCTCCTACCACAAAGCCTACTAGCAAAGTAGCCAAGGCTATGATTATTGTTTGTTTATCTATCTTTTTCATCTTATTCTGATTTGGCGGTGAGGTAATCCAATTGTGCCTGAGCGATGTAGTAGTTTTTGATCGCCGTGGCTTTTTCCATTTCGTATTTGAGCAACTGCTGTTGCATGCGCAGGACTTCTTCGAACTCTTTTCCTGAATTGCTGTAGGCTGTGTAGAGCAAGTCTATTGCCTGTCTCGTTTTGATAATTTGTTGGTCATAGAGTTGGTAAAGCTGTGCTGCTTGGTTGACAGCATAATCGGCCATTTCGTAGTTCGATACGAGACTATTGGTCATTTCCATTCTCCAGTGCGCCAAAGCTGTTTGTGTGAGCTGCGCTTCTTGGACAGCTGCTTTGTACTTGCCTCGGAAGATGGGGAGCGTCATGGTTATCATAGGCATGATCACATCTCGCCCGTTGTGGCTGATGTCCATGTCTTCTCTCTTGCCCACAAAGGCATAATCTAGCCCCACCCCGAACTGCGGTGCACCACTTTTTTTTGCCATGCGTTCGTTGGCCTTGGCAGCTTCTTGTTGTAGTGTAAGTGCTTGCAATTTAGGATTCTGTACCAAGAGGCTATCTCGAATAACAGGAGAAGTCCTCTCTATCAAGCCCAATGAATCCGAAACGATGATCGCAGCAGTGTCTACACGGTCGAGCAGACGGTTGAGAACTATCTCCAATGGAGCAACTTTTTCCTCCAATAGCTGAATCGTCATCTCGGTATCGTCCATCATGATGTCCGTCCTGATCACATCGACCATACTGCCCCTCCCGCTCGCAAAAGAAGTCGTAGACAGTGCCTTGTACGAAGCAAGAATTTCCAGATTCTTTTGTTGCCAATGGATCTGCTGCTTGACTTCATAGATAGGGTAGTAGGCTTGCTTGACTTTGAAATACAACTCATTTTTAGCATCCAAAAAGGTTTGGTATCGCGCTTCTGCCATCTTCGCAGCGGCATCTTCTCTGGCGGGCAGTGTCCCAAACCATGGGAACATCTGCGTCAAGGAAATCTTGGCGCGCTGTGGCCCCAACCGTGTCTCGATCGGACTGATGAAATAACCAAAGGATAGCGTAGGATCTGGCAAAGCATGGGCTTGCGAAACCCGTTGCATCGCTGCCTCGAACTCTACATAGCTGGATTTCAAACCCGGATTATTTTCCGCAGCAGTTTGTAGATAATCGTCCAGAGATTGAGCTGTCAGACTATTCGTTATCCAGAGTAAACTTGTAGTAAGGAGGAATATTTTCCTGAGCATTGTTTTCAATTTTATAATTCTATTGGGAGATGGATTTTTGGTAACTCCTCCCCCTATCCCCCTCCAAAGGGGGAAATCTACACTTATGAGCCAAAGTAGTGTATTGTTTACACTGTTCTTCCTGAATAAAATCACGTTAGGTTTCAGTGTTTTAAAATTCTCCATGATTGTTGATTTTATGCTGCTTTAGTTTTCTTTCCTCTCTCCAGCTGTATAGCACGGGTGTAATAAAATAAGTGATCGCCGCGACCAGCATCCCACCAAATGCAGGGATCGCCATCGGGATCATGATGTCCGAGCCCCGCCCCGTGGACGTCAATACGGGCAACAAGGCAATAATCGTTGTAGCAGAGGTCATGATGGCGGGTTTAATTCGTCGGTGACCTGCTTCTCTTATAGCCACTCTGATCGCTGAAATACTGGATGGTTTGTGTTGCGTCATGCTGTAGTCGAGATAGGTTCCGATCAGCACGCCATCATCCGTGGCGATTCCGAATAAGGCGATGAACCCGACCCAAACAGCCACACTCAGGTTGATGGTATGAATCTGAAACAGATCACGCATGTTGGTTCCCATGAGGGAAAAATCCAAAAACCAGGTTTGTCCATACAACCACAGCATCAAAAATGCCCCACTAAACGCCATCGCAATCCCGGTGAAAATCATCAGAGAAGTCGAGATGGATTTGAATTGGAAATAGAGAATCAAGAAAATGATTGCTAAGACTAAAGGAACGATGATGGCGAGCCGCTTTTCTGCGCGAATCTGATTTTCATAGCTACCAGAGAACTTGTAGCTCACACCTGCAGGTACGATCAGCTCCTTTCGATCTATTTTGTTTTGGATGAAACGCTGTGCTTCCTCCACCACATCTACTTCGGCATAGCCTTGTTTCTTATCTAGCAGGACATAACCTAGCAGAAAAGTGTTTTCGCTTTTGATCATTTGCGGACCTTGGACGTACTCGATATCCACGAGTTCACCCATGGGGACTTGCACGCCCGTCGGTGTGGGAACGTAAATTTCTGCCAAGGCACTCGGGTCATCTCTGAGTTCACGAGGATAGCGTACCCGGATTGGGAATCGCTCACGTCCCTCCACCGTGGAACTGATTTGCATCCCGCCAATCGCCGTCTCTATCGTCTGTTGTACATCCTCTACGCTGAGGCCGTACCTGGCAATGGCTTGTCTGTCGATGTTGAGATGAATGTAGGGTTTGCCCACGATCCGATCCGCAAAGACCGCTTCGGATTTCACCGAAGGCACTTCTTTGAGGATGGCTTCCAATTGCAGACCGAACGCCTCGATGGTTTTCAAATCAGGACCGAAAACCTTGATCCCCATGGGTGCACGCATGCCAGTCTGCAACATCACCAAACGCGTCTCGATGGGTTGCAACTTGGGTGCGGAGGTCACTCCAGGGATTTTTGCTACAGCAATGATTTCTTGCCAGATATCATCGGGTGATTGGATGTGCGCCCGCCAATTGCGGAAATAGTCTCCATCTGCATCAGGAATCAGGTGCGAAGTGATCACATCAAAATTGAGAGGAAAATCCACCGATTCGACTGCTTGCATCCTGTCATCCAAGTGAATGGTGTCTTGATCCATCACCAACCAAGTTTTGTCTCTGGCCAGCACCCATCGCCTGATATTTTTGCTCTGCTGTTGGATCGCGGTGAGCAGGTAATCACCCTGATCATCGACGAGATATCTTTCTCGGTGACCCGATTCGCTGACTCGGTATTCTGATCGGTAATTGATCACAGTTTCGTACATGGAGATTGGCGCGGGATCGAGTGCCGTTTCTGCTCTCCCCATTTTCCCTACTGCCAGTTCTACTTCTGGGATGTTGGCAAGCAGCATGTCTAGTTGCTGCACCACTCTTTTGTTTTGGGTCATTCCTGCATGAGGCATAGATGTCGGCATCAGCAGAAAGCTCCCTTCGTCCAGCGAAGGCATGAATTCTTTCCCGATTCCGGGAAAAGTGTGATTCATCACAGACCAAACTTTGGTGGTACGGACATTGACCCCCACAGCATCTAAGCCACGGTCGACCCACCCAAAGATGCTTGAGAAACCGATCCAAGTCATAAGTCCAAGGGAAATCAAAAGCATCGGTAGCGCGAGAAAAGTCTTTTTGTGTGCCAGACACCAGTCGAGGATGACAGAGTAGTATTTTTCTAACAAAGCAAAACCGCCCAAAATTATCACCAACAGCAGGGTCACAAAAAGGAAGTTGAAAGCCGTACTTTCACTTGCCCCAAGAGGCATCCAATATTTAGCCAGCAGCCAAGTGACCGAGAACAATGCAATCAGTACCGAGGCATTTCGAATAGCCCAAGCGCGATAACTGCTGTACTCATTGACAAACCACGCCACAGCAAATGCTACCAGCGTCATACCAGCCCATAACGAAACCCATAGCGCTACAACTAGTCCGCCAACCAGCATGATTCCATTGAGCACTTTGGCAACTGCCTTTTTGTTGATTTTCATCCCAAAAAACCATCGCGCAAGCGTGGGCAAAATGATCAGCGAAACAAACAGAGCAGCCAGCAGTGCGAAGGTCTTGGTAAAAGCCAAAGGACGAAACAACTTACCCTCCGCAGCTTCCATCGTGAAGACGGGAATAAAACTGACGATGGTCGTCGCAACAGCAGTGACGATGGCAGAACTCACCTCGGCAGAGGCTTTGTAGATTGTTTCTTTGAGAGCTTGTGTTTTGGGGGCTTCTTGGATGTGATTGATCACGTTTTCGGACAGGACGATGCCTAGATCGACCATGGTTCCAATCGCAATCGCAATCCCAGACAAAGCCACAATGTTGGCATCCACGCCAAAGTAACGCATCGCGATGAAGACCATCAGCACTGCAATCGGCAACAAACTAGAGATCAACAGAGAGGCCCGAAGGTTTAACACCATCACGATCACCACCAGTATCGTAATCAGGATTTCCAGCGACAAAGCTTCCTCCAACGTACCCAAAGTCTCCTGTATCAACTGTGTCCTGTCGTAGAATGGCACGATGGTCAACTGACTCTCTACACCATTGGCGAGGGTCTTTTTGGGTAGGCCGGGAGAGATGTCTTGGATTTTGTCCTTGACCTGGTTGATCACGGCGAGAGGATTGGAGCCATAGCGGGCGACTACCACGCCACCGACGACTTCTGCGCCGTCTTTGTCCAGTAAGCCTCGACGAGTCGCTGGGCCTAAACTCACCACACCAACATCCTGCACGCGGATAGGGACATTGTCGTTGACTGTCACGACTGCCAGCGCTATGTCTTCGACGGACTTGACATACCCCAAGCCACGGACGAGGTATTCGGCTTGGTTGATTTCTATGGTTTTAGCACCGACATCTCGGTTGGATTGGCGTACCGCAGACATGACTTGTGAGAGGGTGATGTTGTAGGCTCGGAGTGCATTGGGATTGACATCCACTTGGTATTCTTGGACAAATCCTCCAATAGAAGCGACTTCAGACACACCATCTACGGCATTTAATCCATACTTGACATAGAAGTCCTGCACCGTTCGCAGTTCGTGCAGATCCCAGCCACCCGTAGGATTGCCCTCTGGATCGCGTCCCTCCAGCGTGTACCAATATACCTGACCCAGCGCTGTGGCATCAGGCCCGAGCGAGGGTTGCACACCTTCTGGCAAAAGACCAGCCTGCAAAGAATTGAGCTTCTCCAATATCCTCGACCGAGACCAGTAAAACTCTATGTCTTCGTTGAAGATAATGTAGATGCTGGATACACCAAAGATGGAGGAGCTTCGGATGGATTTCACGCCCGGGATTCCTAGCAAGGAAGTAGTGAGCGGGTAGGTGATTTGATCCTCGATATCCTGAGGTGATCGACCTTTCCACTCCGTGAATACGATCTGTTGGTTTTCGCCAATGTCTGGAATGGCATCCACGGGCACGGGATCTTTGGGCAGAAAACCAGTGTCCCAACCAAAGGGCGCTGTAACCAGTCCCCAGCCCACCAATGCGACCAGCAGCAAGCTGGTGACCAATGGATTGTCCAAAAAGTAACGGATGATTTTGTTAAGCATGTTCTTTTCTTAATGCTATGAAATAGATGAATTACGCTGTGGTAACCTTGATTTGTGATTCGCAAATCTTAACCATGGTTTGTGACGCACAAACCAAAATACTGCTACGGTGTTCTGTGACACACAGAACACGGGGCATTATTAAAATCCTAATAGGATTAACTCAGAGGAATATCAAATAAGAAAAGACTGAAACAAGACGGGAATGTCCTGATGCAGTAGTGGGGGAGAGTAATCCGAGTATGCTACGAATTGGTCTACATCAGATAAATGAAAATCAATGAAAGTGAATGCCAATACATAGACAAAATCTAGGTTGATAGAGAAACTAGATAGTGCAAGCTTGAAGTCATCTTGCAGCTCGTAAGACAGGTAGCTGTTTTCACAGCAGTTCATGGTCTTGCTCAGTTGTGTTTGTGTGCAGACTGGAGGTAGAGTCTCCATCATGCCACAGTCCAAATGCGCCTGACCTATCGCGAGCTGAGATTGCACCACCTTGCCTCCACAGTAGTGCGTGGAGACAGCTAGTCCCATGTTGCTGAGCAGCAAGAGCATGGAGAGCGATATGGCGATGATTCTTTTCACTGCTACAAATGTACGGAAATTTGCTAATTGGGATTTATAGAATTTTGATTTGCTTTTATAGCATTGAGTGGCTGCTCAAGTCAATCACCCAACCATCATGCACTAAGACCACTCCCATTAAGTGTGTTTAGTCTGTTTCTCTGATTATTATAGAAGACCTTTGATTAGAAATCCGTAAACTTGGTAAGATTTTAGATAGTAAGCTTTCGTTGAGTACAATATCTTTACATTCTAAAGCCAGATTCAAAAGGAGAAGATGAAGGGATATATGGCGTGTTCAAATAATTATATCAAAAAAATAAGCTATGAAAAATGTTAGAATATTCGGATTGTTGTTGGTTTTTGGGCTGACGGCAGTGATGTTGACGAACTGTGATAGCGCAGTTGATGCTCTAGAATCTTGTTCTCAGGAAGAAATTTGTCCCTCAAAGGATGTAACAGCTTGTTGCGACAATAAAGAATGTGTCTATAAATACGATGGGAAAGAATATCCCGAAGATGACATAGATCAGTTGGCGGATGATCTTGGATGTGGTAGTTCATCCAATGCCAGAGTGGCAAGTACAGAAGGAGCTGAACTCATAGGTAGGTTACAAGACCTGCTGGCTGAAGCCAAAGCAGGGTTAAAATAACCTGAGTAGTCAGAAGATTATAAGATCAAGGGTATAGAGCATTGGCTTTGCACCCTTTTTTTCTGAAAGCCCTAATCTATGCTGAAGCAAAGTGTGGATCACCTTAAATGATATGGGGAGAAGGTAAATTGGTTTACATGAAAATGATGTGGAGTAGTTTTATAGTCGAGTACAAAAATCGAATTATTTTAATAGCGTACAATTTGGCAGGGTAAAAAAAGAGGAGCGTTGCTCTGAAATCATAGTAGTTAAAGAGGAGTCGGAAAGACAAAGGGGCGCTAGCCCTGACACCTTAAAAAATACCTGCCTCTGCATGGTGTTTATCCCATTAGCTTTTTCTATTTTAGATGTCAGAACTAAAGTCCCTCAATCCCTCATTAATCGCACAAATTGCTACGAAGAAGGCAGGGCTACGCCCCTTACTTCTCTTCTAAATACAATCGACCCAGAATATTCTCACTTGTTTCAACCACAGAAATGCATTTGCAGAATCTTTACTACTGTTACAGTTGAAAAATCAATTCGCCTCAGTAGGAGTCCTATGGACAAGTTCCCATAATTTTTCATGTGACCCCAACGTAGTCTCAAGTGGGGCTTACAAAGATTAGTTCAGGAAAGTCTACTCGTTCATAAAGAAGAAAGTTCTTTTGCTGAATTTCCTAAGCTCTTTTTCCAAAGACTCCCCGCGGGGGTTGATGCTGATGACTTGCCCTTCTCCATCGATGAGATAGCTCTGGGGAATACTTTTGATTCCATACATTTTAGCCACTTCACCATTCCACCCCTTCAGGTCACTCACTTGATATGGCCATGTCAGATGGTCGGTAGCGATCGCCTTTTTCCATGCCGATTCTTTATGATCCAACGAGACACTGAATACAGTGAAACCATTGCCATTTTTGAATGTTTTGTCCTTGTAGGCTTCATAGGTTTTTATGATTTCTGGATTTTCTTTTCGGCAGGGTTTGCACCAAGAGGCCCAAAAGTCAATCAAAACCACCTGACCCCTCAGAGAAGATAATTTGATCTCCACTCCCTCTGTATCTTTGAGCACAATATCAGGGACTACATCGCCTATTTGAAGGTCTTGCGCAGCGACCTTCATAGAGAATACGCTTAGTAGAATCAGCAGGTATTTTTTAATTTTATGTGCTTTCATAGTCTTTTTTGCTAATCAGTGAGATGAAGACATCATATGGTTTCTTGTCCGAATCCAGGTTATTCTACCACTCCAGTGTCAAATGTGATAAACTTGGGATGAAAGATGAGGTTCAACAGTTTTTCCTGAGTCCTCACTTTGATTTTCATGCCTGTCCGGCTCTGTCTGTTATCCAGACCATTGCCATCCTTACCATTCAGGCTATATGATTTCAAGAAGATAGAATTGCGGCTACTTTCTGATGTTACATCGTCCATATCTTCTTGTTGTTTGAGTGTTTTTTTGGATTTCCCTAATAGTATTTCCCCGAGAACTACTTGTAGATGGTATTCATAATCTTCCCCGAAGCTTTGCATCCCAAAGGCGGTAATATCGAAAGCATTACTGACCACATAGGTTTTGGGTACATAGATGGCATTTTTAAAGATAAAAATGCTGCTGTTTACCGTTTTTAACTCCAATGTGTCGAGATTATTGACACCTGGCAAAGATGAAGCCATAGCCTGCACGGGCTTATATTTATAGACAGCCCCTTTCTCCAGCGTAAGGTCTCCAGAGACTCTCATGTCAGGATAGATGATGGAGTCTCCTCTCATGACCACTCGGGTAAAAAACTCTTTGGTGGAAAGAATACCATTGATGTTTTGATAGGTCATTTCGGTCTGATCAAAATTGTCCATGTCATGGAGTAGTTTTCGGATGTCCATTTTATCGATTTGGTTTTTTATATCGATTTCCATTATATCGTTCTCTTGCCTTACCACTTTAATGGACGAGTTCATCGTACCATTAAATGCCTTGAACTTGAGTTGATCAATCGTGTACACATCCTTTTTCAGGTTAAAGAGTGTCGAGATATCTTCAACCAAAGCATTATTGTACCGGACACTGTTTACATAAACCTTGCCTTTTATTTCATAATCCAGTTCATATGAAGTGCTAGATGCTTCATCCACAGGGATTGAATCATTGACCTTCGTCGTGTCCATCCAATAACCCAACATGTCGTAATTCAAATCACCCAATCTCCAGACGCCACTGATCTCCAATTTCCCTGGTTTGTTTTTTACCAAGGTAGTGACTAGGTTTTTGATGGTAGTCTTGTCTATCTCTATTTTGACATGACTGTAAACACCGCTGAAGTGATCTATGCTGATCAACTCTGGTGCTATATTGATATGACCGCTCAGTTGTTGGACGTTGAGCAAGGTGTCAGGCATTTCGAGCCAGAGGTCTTGCAGGTATATATCGAAGAGACTTTGGTCATAGACCAGATCCAAAATCTGCTCAGGAATGGAATCTAAATCAATGGTTCCTTTTGATTGAATGGTAGCACTGATTTTTCCTCTGATGTCCTTGACGACAGAGTCTGATATGAATGGTCTCATAGCGGCAAGATCCACGATGAGCGTATCATTCAGCTCGATCGACGGATGGTTGAGGTTACTTATCCTTGCTGTTCCTTTGAGGGAGCCTCCTGGCATTTCTATAGCCTGGAAGGTGAAGAGTGCTTCTAGCGAGTCTCTATGACTGATCGAACCGATGAGTTTCGCGGATAGCGAATTATTCATCAAATGGATGTTGTATTGAGGAACATTGATCGAAAAGCTGTCCATGCGCAATTCCTTCTGACGATAATGCAGCTGACCAGAGACGTGTTGCAAGGACAAGGTGGTATCCCAGTCCATATTTACATCCTGCAGCAGCAAGTGTGCCTGACTGGATGCCAGGACATCGTCCATATAATCCAAGGTGATGGAATCGGGCAGTACACCCGTGGTTTGAAAATCCAGCTCTGCCCTACCCGATAGGTGGCGTATCAAGCTGTCGGGTAGATAAGGTTTAGAAGTTGCCAGATTGAGGATTACATGGGATTTAAGCTTGTAGTGCAGTTGGTCAAGGTTGTAAACGCTACCAGTCAATGTGATCGTATTGCCAGCAGTTTTTAGTCTCATTTCATCTACATTGATAGCAGTCGTCATCGGGTTGTTTAAGCGGCCATTGGTGGCTGATCCATGGATGAAAATACTGGTTAATGCAGGGTATGCTTTTACTTTCACTCGTGCCTGTGAGAGGTCATAGGTACATTCGTAATGCGGCATGTTCTGATCCGATACAGGGCCCTGCACACGAGCACTGACATGTAACATCCCAGCTATGTCACCGAGTCCAAGGGCGGCAAGATACCCTGATGGCAGATACTTGCTGAGTAGAGCTAGGTCAAGCTCGGTAGCTGATAGAGAGAGGTCTGTATCTATCTGTTCAGCAAAGGTCAGTTTACCCAAGACACTTAGTGACGCACCCTCAGTTGTTAGTTTCATTTCCTCAATAGAAAGCGTATCCGTATGGTAGTGGATTTTCAATTGTAGATCTGTTCGTTCCATTTGGTACAGATTGGTTTGCGCATACTCACAGGCTGACAGACCTATGTTCCCATCTGCTGAGATAGCCAGTGCCTGGGGAGTTATTTTGAGCTCTCCATTGATTTGGTCAAGATGGAGTCGCGCCTTCGCTTTGATTTGGTCATCTTGATAATAGCAGATCAGGTTACTGATGGTGACTTGGTCAAGGCTAAGATGAAGTGGCTGTGCTACATCATCCTGATCATCAACGGTAGAATCTTGTTTCAGTAAAAAATCATAACAAGAAACACCCTTTTCATTGACTAGGTACTTAGCTACTCCACCATCTATGTCTATTTTGCGGATGTTAAAAATGTTGTCCAATAAAGGTCTGGACTCTACCGATACATACAGTTTGTTGAATCTCACCAAAGTGTCAAATGATTGAGCAGCCAATGAATCCTCCAATGATGGAGAAGAACCCAGCCAGATTCCTTCAAATTGCACAGTGGCCAGAGGAAAATCACGAATGAGTGAAAAAGAAACCTTTTCGACCCCCAAAGGTGCCTCAACGATCCTGCTGATTTCATCTATAGCCAATTTGGTTATTTTGTCCTGCATCAACCATGCCGTGACAGTCAGGACTATGAAAAGACCAAAAACCAGTATGATTGTGACCTTGATTAGGGTAAAAAGCTTTTTCATATTTGGATAGTACAGAGTGCCTCCATGTCAAATCTAAAAGTATTCTTACAGATCATTCTCATAAACGATCGAAATGCGACAAAAATGGCTGTGTCATGGTACGAGAACCTCATCATGACCGGGGGTAACTTCCCGTTTTAGGTCAAAAGAATCTTATGCTAAACCTTTTTAAAGAGCCATTGAAAAGATCTTGAGTTCAAAATGTTGGGGTTTAATTATTTGCCAATAATCTGGAGAACTTACGATTAATTTCAATTTTTTCGGAAAATGGTCGGGGATACTAAAACAAAAAAGGCTAACACATTGTTTTTTTTAATGTGTTAGCCTAGTGTGATTGTGCACGCGGAAGGATTCGAACCCTCAACCCCCAGAGCCGAAATCTGGTATTCTATCCAGTTGAACTACGCATGCATTTTTTATATCAATAGTATGGTTCAGAAACTCTCTGTCTGTACCTGATTTAAAATACTTTTCTCTAGCCAGAGCTTCTTCTCTTGACTTTATAACCTCGTAATAGACAAGATCTAACGGTCTATAACCTTTTGTGGATCTTGTCTTTCCAGCATTGTGCTGTTTAATTCTAGATACTAAGTTCTGTGTTTGACCAATATAATGCCAATCACTTTTTTTACTTCTAAGAATGTAAACAAAAAACATTCTACAAACATAGCACGCACAGGTAACAATTCGAACCCTCAATCTCCAGAGCCGAAATCTAGTATTCCCTGCCTGTCGGCAGACAGGTATCCAGTTGAACTACGCATGCATTATTAGATAATAGTACTGAGTATCTAGTACTTAGACCAAAAGTCTCAATACTAGATACTCAATACTCTTATATCAATTCTTTCACCTTGGCAGCAGCATCTTTCAATACGATCGCTGAGTAAACTTTCAAGCCTGACTCTTCGATGATTTTAGCACCTTCTTCTGCGTTGGTTCCTTGTAGTCTCACGATGATCGGGATGTTGATTTCTCCGATGTTTTTGTAAGCTTCCACGACACCATTGGCTACTCTGTCACATCTCACGATACCGCCGAAGATGTTGATCAAAATAGCTTTGACGTTTGGATCTTTCATGATGATACGGAAACCAGCTTCTACAGTCTGTGCATTGGCTGAGCCTCCTACATCTAGGAAGTTGGCAGGCTCTCCACCTGACAATTTGATGATGTCCATAGTCGCCATCGCTAGTCCAGCTCCGTTGACCATACAGCCGACGTTACCATCTAGCTTCACGTAGTTCAATCCAGACTTACCAGCTTCTACTTCGGCAGGATCTTCCTCTGACAAGTCTCTCAACTCCATCAAATCTCTGTGTCTGAATAGCGCATTGTCATCCAAATCTACTTTGGCGTCTACTGCCAAGATTTTGTTGTCAGATGTTTTCAATACGGGGTTGATCTCAAACATAGATGAATCAGTGCCTTCATATGCTTTGTACAAAGAGAAGATGAATTTCACCATTCCTTTAAATGCCTCACCTTCTAGACCCAAAGCAAAAGCTACTTTTCTAGCTTGGAAACCTTGCAATCCTACTGCTGGATTGATCCATTCTTTGATGATTTTCTCTGGTGTGTTTTCTGCCACTGTTTCGATATCCATACCACCTTCGGTAGATGCCATGATTACATTACATCCTTTGGCTCTATCTAGTAGGATACTTAGATAATATTCTTTTGGCTCAGACTCGCCTGGGTAGTACACATCCTGTGCGATCAATACCTTGTTTACTTTTTTGCCTTCTGGACCAGTTTGGTGCGTTACCAAAGTCCCGTTGAGGATAGCTTTTGCTTTGTCAGAAACTTCACCTAGGTTTTTAGCAAGCACGACACCATGTGATCCCGTTTCATTGATTGTACCTTTTCCTCTACCTCCAGCATGAATCTGTGCTTTGATGACAAACCATTCTGTGCCAGTTTGGGCGTTTAGTTCTTTCGCAGCTACTAGGGCAGCTTCAGGAGTATCTGCAACAATTCCTTCTTGAATTGTTACGCCATATCCTTTGAGGATTTCTTTTGATTGATATTCGTGAATGTTCATGTGCTATAATTTTTGTGCCCCGTAGGGATACCTTCGGCGCGAATCTAGTTCAATACGAGCTTATTTTCAAGAAAGCATTTTCTAAACTCACTTCAGAATAGAAACTATTGTCAGAATTGTGGGTTCTAAGTCTACCTTGTTCTATAAATGCTCCTATCTTTTCTTAGAAATATGTTCCGTCAAACAATTTTCTTGGTTCAAAAAAACAGTGAAGCATCGATGCTTTGTCGTTAGCTTGATTATCTTCTGTTAAATTTACATTACAGACCTATTCTATATTATTCAAATTAGAAATTGGAATACAAAAAACTGAACATACTGCTGCTAGAAGACTCTGTTGAGGATGCAGAGTTGGCAATTTATGAGTTGAACCGTGCGGGGCTGGACAATGATGCGGTCACGGTCAATAATTTGAAATCCTTTAGAGAAAATCTTTATGATTTTTTACCACATGTGGTGATCTCTGATTATCACCTGCCTAGCTGTACGGCATTGGATGCTTTTGATGTGTTGGGAGACATAGACATTCCTTTTATCATCGTGTCTCGATTGGTAGGAGAGGAAACGGCCGTAGAGGCATTGAAAAAGGGCGTGACAGACTACGTATCCAAAGACCACCTCTCCAGATTACCTCTGGTAATCGAGCGAGCACTTAACGAAGCAAAGGCACTGCGTCACCGCAAAACAGTAGAACATGAATTGATCCAAAGCAAGGAGCGTTTAGAATTGGCTTTGGAAGGAACCAATTTGGGAGTTTGGGATTTGGATTTTATGTCCAACACCATTGTCTATAACAGTCGTAGCTTGTCTATTTTGGGACTCCCTCCTGAGGAAGGAATACAGGCATTCAATTATTTTCAAGGATATGAAAATGTAGAAAGAGAAAGGCTCAAACAAGAAATGGATGAGCACGTGGCAGGTAGATCCGCGATCTTTGACCAAGAATTCTCCATTCGCAATGACGATGCAGAGACCGCTAAATGGGTTTTGGTGAGAGGTAAAGTCATACGCAGAGCACCAGATGGCACGCCATTGCGTGCGTCTGGTACACTCATGGATATCACCGAGAAAAAAGTGAACGAAGAGAAACTCAAAAAAAACCAAGCAATCCTCGAAAACGCAGAGGCAGTCGCACATATAGGTAGTTTTGAGTGGATGCCGCGTAGTGGACGCTTTATTTACTCAGACGGATTTGCTGAGATATTTGAGTTAAAAAACAAACCTGAACTGTCCGTACGAGAATTGTATAGAGATAGGATACATAGTCAAGACAGACCTTATCTCAGAGAAGTACTGTTCAACGGAAAGGGCTTTTATGACATTGAGCATCGGATCAAAACACCCAATGACGATGATGTAAGAATACTCCGCAATTCGGGCAACATTAAGTACAACAACAAAGGGAATATTGTTTCCATCATGGGAATCGTGCAGGATATCACCGAGCAGCGCGAAATCAGCAAGTCGATCTTCAATGCCCAACAATACGAAAGAAGCCGAATGGCTAGAGATATACATGATGGGATTGGACAAATGCTTGTAGCTACAAAATTTAAAATTTCTTCGCTCGAAACGGATCACAGTGAGATCATGGAAGCCAAAAAAGAAGAGATAGAAGATCTGATGGCCACTACACTAGAGGAGGTGAGACGTGTGTCGCGCAACATGTCCAATCGTCATTTAGAGGAATTTGGACTCAAAAAGACCATGGAGTATCTCGTAGAACAGATTCAGTATGTAGGGGACTTTGTAGTGACGCACTATATAGATATACCCGACGACTACAACATGGAGCTGTCAAATGCCATCTATAGAATAGCCCAAGAGGCCACCAACAATATCATCAAGTATGCCCATGCAAGTAATGTGTCAATAAAAGTGGAATCTACGAATCAAAATATTATCTTAGAAGTCACAGATGATGGAGTAGGCTTTGATACAGAAAATAATTGGAATGGCATTAAAAATATGAAAGAAAGAACATCTTTGCAGAACGGACATTTTGAGATTAGTTCGTCCGTGGGCAAGGGCACTGTAATCAAATCCTGGTTTCCACTCAATACTTAGACCGATAAACCTATGTCAAAAATCAATATCCTCGTTGTAGACGATCATTCATTAGTAAGAGAAGGAATTATTACCATGTTATCTATTTATGATGATTTTGAAATCATCGGTGATGCAGAGAGTGGTGAGCAAGCCCTTGTCAAGATTGCAGCACAAAAACCAGACGTGATGCTATTGGATATCAATATGCCCGGCATGAATGGTATAGAAACTGCCAAAAAGGTCATAGAGGATTATGACGGTATCAGGATTATCATTTTGTCGATGGAAGTAACCCAAGATCATATCTCAGAAGCCATCAAAGCGGGCGTTTCGGGATATCTCGCCAAAGACACCAAAAAAGAAGTACTAGCAGAGGCCATCCGAAAAGTAATGACAGGAGAGCAGTATTTTGGAGACAAAATATCTGAGGTAATCTTCAAAGGCTTCTACAAACAAAGTAAGGGTGAGCAAGTTGCGAAGGAAAACAAAGATCTCAGCAAGCGTGAAGTAGAGGTATTGCGTCAGATTGCATCGGGTCTGTCCAATCGTGAAATTGCAGACAAACTCTTTATTTCTATCCGTACTGTGGATGCACATAGGAATCATATCATGCAAAAATTGAGCATGAAGAGCACCGCACAGCTAGTCAAATACGCGATCAAGGAGAGAATCATAGACCTTGAATAGCCAACAAGACTACTCAAAACCATAAAATCCTAGGTAATTTTCTTAGTCAACTAATAGAAATTTATTCATCTTACTTAGTAGGGCATGATCACTATGTCCTTTGGACTAAATTTAATCACATGACATTACCTGTATTGTTTCAATAAATATTGGAATAGTTATATTTTTTCAATCAATAGTCTTCGCTAATCCGAATTTTCTAGCCATAATTCCTAATTTTTTTTTTACGTATATCCTCTATTTTTTCAGCTTCATTTTCCCTCTACTTTTGAATTGTAATTAAAACACAAAGTATTAATTACTTGACTCTCAGGTGAGATCTTGAGATCAGCTACAAAGAAAGAAAACTAGTCACAGCGGTGACTTTATAAGATACGGGATAATACAGGTGGATTAAAAGGGTTGTTACAAAGTGACAACTCTTTTTTAAACTTCTACACAAAGTCCAAAAAAACGGGATAATACAGGTGGATTAAAGGGGTTGTTACAAAGTGACAACTCCCTTTTTAAACTTCGCTGGTTGTCACAAAGATACGGGATAATACAGGTGGATTAAAAGGACTGTTACAGAGTGACAGTTCTTTTTTAAACGCTACTTCAAAAGTCCAAAAAAAAACGGGATAATACAGGTGGATTAAAGGGGTTGTTACAAAGTGACAACTCCCTTTTTAAACTTCACTGGTTGTCACAAAGACACGGGATAATACAGGTGGATTAAAAAGGGTTGTTCGATAGAATAGCCTTTTTTTTTGCTCAGACGCCAAAGTTCATTTTCGATACATATCTTTGTTGGCAAACGTATATTCCATGCTCCAAGCCAAAAATATTCATAAATCATACGGGAAGCTCGAAGTACTGAAAGGCATAGACCTCAGTGTAGAAAGGAGTGAAATCATCTCCATAGTAGGAGAGTCAGGAGCAGGTAAAAGTACCCTGCTGCAGATTTTAGGCACATTGGATACACCTGATGCTGGAGTTGTGGAGATCAACGGCAAAAACACAGTGGGACTGAAACCCAATGATTTGGCTAATTTTCGTAACCGTGAGATTGGTTTTATCTTCCAGTTTCACAATTTATTGCCAGAGTTTACCCTCAAAGAAAACATATGCATGCCAGCGTTCATTCAGGGGCGCAATGGTCGGGATTTGGATCAATATGCCGAATATTTGCTGGATCTATTAGGGATTGCTGAGCGGCGAGACCATAAGCCCGCTCAAGTATCTGGCGGTGAGCTACAACGTGCGGCAGTGGCGCGATCACTGATCAACAAGCCATCACTGATCTTTGCAGATGAGCCAAGTGGCAATTTGGATTCAAAAAATGCCGAAGAACTTCACAAACTCTTTTTCAAGCTGCAAAAGGAGTTTGCTCAGGCTTTTGTCATTGTGACACACAACCAGTCTCTTGCTGAGATGGCAGACAGGAAGATCACAATACAGGATGGAATGATTCTCAACGCCTAGAGAATGCAGCTATCCAAAGGAGTTCAATACATGATCATCGCAGCCTTTGTATTTTCGCTGATGAAAGTATGTATCAAGCAAGTTTCGCATATCCCAGCAGTCGAGGTTATCCTGTTTCGCTCAATCATCTCACTGGTGATCAGTGGTTATTTTTTGATGCGACAGAAGGTCTCCTTTTGGGGGAATAATCGCAAAGTTTTGATCCTCAGAGGAGCAACGGGAGCTCTATCGTTGGTGTTATTTTTTTCACTCTTGCAGCAGATTCCTCTTGCAGCTGCTGCCAGCATGCAGTACTTGTCTCCAGTTTTTTCTGCCATTTTAGGGGTGTATATCGTCAAAGAGAAAGTGAATTGGAAACAATATCTTTTCTTTGGTATATCATTTTTAGGGGTGCTGGTGATACAAGGTTTTGACACGAGGATTTCTATGTTACATCTAGCCATGGGGTTGGGAGCTTCCTTTTTTGCGGGCTTGGCTTACAATTGGGTGCGCTTGCTCAAAACCTCTGAACATCCATTGGTCATCATACTTTATTTCCCTTTGGTGACAATTCCCCTAGCGGGTATAGCAACATGTTTTGATTGGGTCACACCCGTTGGATGGGATTGGTTTTTTCTCCTTTTAGTAGGAATTTTTACCCAAATCGCACAATTCTATATGACCAAATCTTACCAATTAGAGGAGATTTCTAAAGTCTCAATCATCAATTACACGGGATTGCTTTATTCACTTGGTTTTGGCTTTTTTATCTTCGGAGAGACTTATGATTGGATGAGTTACACAGGGATGTTTCTGGTGATCCTCGGGGTGATTTTGAATGTAAGGTTTAAGAAGTGATTTCTTGATAAAGTATGATTGCTTGGAATTCAAGAATGGGCGAAATGTGATGATGTTAGCGTAAATTTTTAAGGAAATTGATGATTAGGTATTAACTTGAAACCTGAATTAGTAATCTCAGATTTATTCTACCTCTATGAACTACAAAAACCTCAGCCTAAGCATTTTATTATTTGTATTAATAACTCAAACAACGATAGCGCAAGACAAAAGTATCGAGCAGGCTGCCGATACACTTACTGCAGAGTCTCCAGCTATTTCAAAATTTGATGCTTTCAACAAGAAGGCGGAGGTGTTGTTTCAGTTCATACCCTTTCCTATTTATTCCTACTCACAAGAAACAGGTCAAGTGTATGGTTTGGTCAAATACAACCTGATCAATATCGTCAAGGGGGATACAGTCAGTGCAGCATCTAGCTTTAGTGCGTTGGCCTCCGCTTCGTCATTTGGTCAGATCAAGTTTGTATTGGGTAGTAGAGTATATCTCAATGAGGATAAAATTGTGATTCAGGGTGAGGCCAGTTATATCAACTTTCCTCAGTTTTTTCTAGGAATAGGCAATGATGTGACCAGAGATGGTCTGGAAGAGATCGCTACCAAGAGCTACAATGCAGTCAATTCGGCATTTATGGCTGTTACAGATTCAAAAACTATGTATGCGGGCGTAGCTCAGGAATACCGCAGCTATGTCGATGTAGAGTTGGATTCGAGTAGTTATTTGGATCAAAATAACGTACCAGGTTATGAAGGAGGAGCTATTTCAGGTTTAGGGCCAGCTTTTATTTTTGACACCAGAGACCATAAGTACAACAGTCGTACGGGAGCTTATATCGCTACCAGTTACAAATATTTCGGAGGGTATTTGGGAAGTGATTTTGATTATGGCTCTTTTGTGTTGGATATGCGAAAATTCATCAATCCTTGGATGAATCACGTCATAGGTGTGCAGGCATATACAGAACTCAATACAGGGACTGTGCCATTTTATGCACTGGCGCTATTGGGAGGGTCAGAGCGGATGAGAGGCTATTATCAAGGTGCAATTAGAGACAAAGCTATTGCAGATGTGCAGGTAGAATACCGTATGCCGATCTGGAAGATTTTTGGCATGGTTGCCTTTGCTGGAGCAGGGCGCGTAGCACCCGACTATGGAACTATGAATCTCAAAGATGTATGGGTCAGTGGTGGTGTGGGGTTGCGTATCATGGTAGACAGTAATAACCGAGCCAACTTGAGAATGGATTTTGGTTGGGGAGAACAAGATGCCAAGGCATTTGTTATCGGTTTTACTGAATCGTTTTAATCTTTATTTCATAGCTTCACGACTTGTATTGCAGTAATAGATGTTTTCGTGAAGAAAATTTTATTTTTACTATTCTTATTTGTCAATGTGAATACATCCCGAGCCCAACTTAGTTCGGCTAATTGGGACAGTGTGCATCAGTCAGTCAAACATGAGCTGACTGTGTTCAATAAAAAAGCAGAGTTGTTTTTTCAATTTATTCCATTTCCAATTTACTCTTATGCACAAGAAACGGGTCATGTCTATGGTTTGGTCAAGTACAATATGGTGGATTTGGTCGAAGGAGATAGTGTCAGTGCAGCATCTAATTTCACAGTCCTAGCTTCTCTGTCTAGTAAGGGACAGTCAAAAGTGATACTGAGTAGTAGGAGTTACTTCAAAGAGAATAAATGGATATGGAATGCAGAATCAGGATTTATAGATTTTCCTGAGCATTTGTTTGGGATAGGAAATGAAATCAATAGCGAGAAAGAAGAGACTGTCCAAACAACGACCGTCAACTTTGTGAATTCAATTTTGATGTCCAAAGATGATTATAAGCGGTTTTATATTGGTGTGTCTCAAGCTTTCAATGCATACTATTCGGTTAAGACTGATTCTGTTAGTTTTATTACTGAAAACCAAGTGCCAGGCTATCAAGGAGGAGCAATTTCGGGGCTTGGGCCTGCTTTGATTTGGGATACACGCGATCATCGCTATAACAGCATGAAGGGAACCTTTGTGGAAGTCGATTTTAAATACTTTACTTCTTTGATTGGGAGTGATTTTGAGTACGCTTCATTCAAAATTGACTTTAGAAAGTTCATTCGACCTTGGTATCAACATGTGATAGCATTTCAAGGAGTAACCTCAGCCAATATAGGAGAGGTTCCGTTTTATGCACTGAGCCAAATTGGGGGAATTAGTCGAATGCGGGGTTATTTCAAAGGAGCCATTCGAGACAAAGTGCTATTTGATAGCCAAGTGGAGTATCGCATTCCTGTTTGGAAAATATTTGGAGCGGTAGCTTTTGCAAGTGCAGGCAGAGTGGCGCCCAACTATGCTTCGATGGCACTATCTGACCTATGGTACGGCGGAGGATTGGGCTTGCGTGTACTCGTGGATAGTAAAAACAAGGCTAACCTGAGATTGGATTATGGCTGGGGACAGGGTAATTCTAGCGCCTTTATCATAGGTTTTACCGAGGCATTTTGATGCAGCAGCCCTAATTTGACTTTCTTGATGAACCCCAAAAAAAACCCTGACAATAGCCAGGGTTTCAATATCTATTCCTTTTTATTCAAAGAAAATCTTAGCCAATCTTAGAGATCAAGTCAGCTGCTCTGTTAGAATAGCCAGCCTCGTTATCATACCAAGAAGCAACTTTTACCATCTTACCATTTACCGAAGTAATACCCGCATCAAAGATAGAAGAGTGTGGGTCACCTACGATATCAGAAGATACGATTGGATCTTCAGTATATCTCAAGATACCTTTCATTGGGCCTTCAGCGGCAGCTTTCATTGCAGCGTTTACTTCAGCAACTGTCACCTCTCTAGAAAGAACTGCAACCAAGTCAGTGATAGACCCTGTTGGAGTAGGTACTCTCATTGAGTTACCGTCCAACTTGCCATTCAATTCTGGAAGAACCAAACCTACAGCCTTAGCAGCTCCAGTTGATGTTGGTACCATGTTGATGCCAGCAGCTCTTGATCTTCTCAAGTCAGCATGTGGAGCATCCTGCAGATTTTGATCCGCAGTGTAGGCGTGGATAGTTGTGATGAATCCTTGCTCTAGTCCGAAGCTATCATGCAATACTTTAGCGATTGGAGCTAGACAGTTAGTAGTACATGACGCATTTGACATGATTGTTTCTTTACCAGTCAAGATGTTGTCATTCACACCCAATACGACAGTTGGAATGTTTCCTTTTGCAGGAGCAGAAATCACCACTTTCTTAGCACCAGCTGTCAAGTGTTGGCTTGCGCCAGCTTCGTCTACGAATCTACCTGTTGACTCCAATACCACGTCGATTCCTAGGGCTTTCCAAGGTAGGTCAGCAGGAACTCGCTCGGCAGTGATGCCGATTTTCTTTCCGTTGACGATGATGCCATCTGCAGCAGCCTCGACAGTTCCGTCAAATTTGCCTTGAGTAGAATCATATTTCAACAAGTGCGCTAGTGTCTTAGTGTCCGTTAGGTCGTTGATCGCAACTACCTCTACATTTTCTTTTTTTAATAATGCTCTGAACGCTAACCTTCCGATACGCCCAAATCCGTTGATTGCAACTTTAATCATTGATCAATAATTTAGTGTTTGAATTTTTTTGCAAATCTAATACTATGAACCACATATTCAAAGATTAATACCTAAAGCATTCTTTATTGTTTTGTGATTCTAAACAGCAAACAAGCTCATCCATTGGATAGTTCAAAACAAATGGTATATTTTATTGAATTGAATGAAATGTTGAAGTGTATTTGTGCGACTCGTCGCTTTGATTTGCAATGCTCGTCTATCATGGGGATTTTGTATCCAAAGGTAAAAACCTTCTTTGATATCAATATTTCTGATAGGCTTCCGATCAATTACCCATCATTCATTGCTAATATTAAACTTATATTCAACTATCAGCCTTATGAAAATGAAAAAGACATGTATGATTATTGCTACCTCGCTACTGCTGCAAGGGGTGGTTTGTGCCCAAAGTATTGTAGGCAAATGGAAAACCATCGATGACGAATCAGGGAAGCCCAAGTCAGTTGTGGAGATTTTCCAAAAGGGAGATAAATATTATGGAAAGGTGATAAAACTCTACAGAACCTCAGGCGAGGAGCAAGACCCAATTTGTGTCGAATGTAGCACCAAGGATGATCGATACAAACAAAAGGTAATCGGCATGGAGATCATCCGTGATTTGATAAAAAGCGACAATGAATATGAGGATGGGACAATCTTGGATCCCGAAAATGGAAAAATATACGATTGCAAGCTATGGGTGGAAGATGGGAAGCTTCAAGTCAGAGGCTACATTTCGTTTCTATTTAGAACCCAAACTTGGCTTCCTTACCAATGAGCGAACTCCAAACGCACTATGACTTGATGTGGAAGGAGTCTTGGGAGAACCTGAAAGAAGGGAGGCTTTTCAAAGACCCATATTTGAAATCCAAGGAAGACAAAAGAATTGGTATCACACTGAGAATTAGACCCAATCAAGAAGTCTTAGACACTATATTGGCTTTTCAACGGGAGTTGAAGAAAATAGAACCTAGTCAATATTACTATCCGATTGAGACAGTGCATTGGACTGTGCTGTCCATTATTTCATGCTCTGCAGATGTGCGAACAGATCAATTGAAAGTGCTGACTGAGTACGAATATGTCATTTCGGAAGAATTGAGAAACATAGGATCTTTTGAGATACTGCTACGAGGTTTGACCTTGTCCAAGGTTGGCCCGTTGATTCAGGGATACCCACAAAGTGCCGATTTGGATCGCTTGCGTGATGGACTGAGAGAGCGATTTAGAAAGAGTGATTTGATGCACAGCATCGATACTCGTTATGCCATTCGGACTGCTCACTCTACGGTGATGCGGTATCAGGAGGATTTGGTCGATCAGAAGGCATACATGAAATTTCTCTCCCATCACAAGAATATCGACTTTGGCACTGCGCATATCAATCAATTTGAACTGGTGATCAATGATTGGTACCACCGATCAGACAAGACAGAGATCATGCGTACATTCTCTCTATGACGTCAGCTCTTAGTTGACCATGCTCGTAATCGCCAAAGCAACAGCCAACAATGCCACTATCGTGGTAAATAGTAATAGACCCTTGAGTCGTGTGTTTTCTTTGGTGATTTGCTCGATGACAGCAGAGGTCTTTTGATTGAATTCAAATTGTTTTTCGAACAATTGTTCTATTTCTGCAGAGCTCAATGCACTTTTCTTGTTACTAAGTTTTTTTAATAAGCCGAGGGCTTCTGGTAGCAAACTGATTGCTAACTGTGTGAGATGGATGCTCATGTTCGTTGTTTGTTTTCTGTTGTGTTGTTTTCCCATTTATACCCTTTTCATATAGTCATTTTACAAAATACATATAAAACATCACCCCTACTAGACTATTGAGTTGGTGATAATGTTTTGATTTTGCTTGTTTTTTTATGATGGAGAGGTGTCAATGAGCGACTTAAAAAACTTTTTTCCATCCGTAAAACAACTGAAATTTTATAGGAGATATTACCTAATTGTAAGTTGAGAAACCTTGCAATCAGGCCAATATATTGGATTTACCTATATTTTGACATAATTTAGGTCTTACACCGATTTTACCTAGCAAGGGTTACATTTTAATCTATATCAGTATCTAAACAAAAGCTGCGGCTTTTATCCGATGAAGGATCATGAAATATTGGAACGGGTAAGCAGAGGAGACGAAGCTGCCTTGGACTATCTCTACAAGAAGTACTACAAGATGATGACACGCATCGTGTTGAACAATAGTGGTACCGAAGATGAGGCCAAGGATGTGTTTCAAGATGCTTTGCTAGTCTTTTGGCAGAAAGCGATTTCTGGCAATCTGGTATTGACTTCTAAGATCAGCACATTCATTTACAGCATATGTTTGAATTTGTGGAGGAAAGAATTGGATAGAAAAAGTCGTAACTCTGGCGAGATGGTAGAGGCGTCGGTCTTTCAAGATCACGAAAGACAAGAGAAAATTAAGATCATCAACGATTGTATTGATCAACTCGGAGAGACTTGTAGAAAAATATTAACATACCACTATTTCGACGGACTGTCGATGCAGGATATAGCCGAAAAGCTAGATTTTGCCAACACAGACACCGCCAAGACTAAGAAATATAAATGCAAAAAGAAGCTTGATATGATGATTAAAAGGAATTATACATCAAGTGATTTTTTAGATTAGTATGTCGATTAGAAGTAATTATAGCGAACAGTTGGATGCCTATTTCAGTGGAGAAATGAAGGGGGCTGATAGACTTGTCTTTGAAGGCAGAGTTGAGAGTGATCCTATGCTCAAGGCAGAGTTCGAGAATCAACACGATATCATCAGCAGTCTCAAATCACGCAGAGCACTGGAGCTCAAATCGAGACTGAATAATATTGCCGTAGAAACAACCTTGGTTGGTTCTCTCATGCAGAGTTCAATTTTCAAACCTGCGGTGTATGCAGTGACAGGATTGGCAGTCAGCATCGGTTCGTATATGTATTACAACACAGAGACAGCGACTGAGTTTCATTTGCAATCGCTAGATGCTAAGTCCCAATACTCTATCAGTAGCGGTGTGGGAGCCAACATCACTCCTGATTTGAATTTCCGCTATGTACACAAAGACATCGAAGAGCCTAAAATAGAATTGGTAATCGAGGAGGTAGAGGAGTCTTCCGAGGTGGAAGCGGTAGTTGCCAATGAAATCAACTTTGAGTTGCCAGTGGTAGATGCTGGATATCAACAGGACGAATTCGAAGGAGCAGCGGTCTCATTGGAAAGTCCCCAACGCATAGAAAAGGTGCCTTCTGTATCTAAAATTGATCGAATCAACATTCAGACCATCACCTCTCGCAAGTACAATTTCCATTACAGAATGGAAGACAATAGATTGTATCTCTATGGGAGGTTCAATGAGTCGCCTTATGAAATCATCGAGATCAATACGCCGGGAGCAAAAAAATTGTTTTTCTACTATGATGGAGATTTTTTTCAGACTAGACAAAACTGCAGCACTGGTCACACCACTTTCTAAAATAGAAAACAAGAAGCTTATTGTCGAATTGGACAGTATCAAGAGCAATAATCTCTGATCATACCTTTTCCTTCGTTGAAATGTCTTAGAATTGAAAGTAATTTCATGGAATGAAACTATTTTTGATTTCGCAAAATGGCTAAGGAAAAAAAATATCGTAAGAAAAAGCTTGGAAGCTACCCTTTCGCAAGTGTCGTGTTTAGTATCACCCTGGCACTGTTCGTCATGGGACTATTCGGTCTGCTCATCATGACTACCAAGAACTTGACTCGCTTGATTCAAGAGAATGTCGAGATGCAGGTCTTCCTTCACAAAAACCTGAGTGAAAACGAGATTGTCAAAATCACTAAAATCCTGTCGAGCAAAGACTATGTGACCAAAAAGGCAGGAATGGCTCAGATAGAACACATCACCAAGGAAGCAGCAGCCAAGGCATTCGTCAAAGAGACGGGAGAAGATTTTGTAGATTTTTTAGGAGACAATCCGCTCAGGGATGTGATTATCATCAAAGTTGATCCAGATTTTCAGGCAGCTGCCAACCTCAGTGAAATCAAAAAGGAGATAGAGTTCATACGAGGAGTCTATGAAGTTACCTATATTGAAAACCTCGTACAGAGCATCAATGCCAATGTGAAGAAAATTAGCTTTGTATTGATTGGTTTTAGTGTAATCCTATTGATCGTGGTAGTTATATTGATCAACAATACCATCAAGCTTGCTTTGTTTTCGCAGCGGTTTTTGATCCGCAGTATGCAATTGGTAGGAGCTACTTCATCATTCATCCGAAAGCCTTTCTTGTCAAGAGCCTCTATCTTTGGATTGCTCTCTGGCTTTTTAGCAGTGGGACTGTTGTGGGCACTATTACATTTTGTAGAGAGACAAGTAGAAGGAATTATGGATTTGCTGAAGCCAGAGCAGTTGTTAGTATTGGCAGGAGCTATCTTGATGGTTGGGTTACTTGTGGGTTTTATGAGTACATTTGCAGCCATTAAAAAATACATGAAAATGTCGCTTGACGAATTATATTGATATGAGCAATAACAAATTAGCGTTTTCCAAAATCAACTACATCATCATGTTGATCGGTATAGCAGTTCTAGTTCTAGGATTTTTCATCATGACTTTGGATACCGAGCCTTATGGTTTTGGGTTTTTGGGACTGACATTGGGTCCTATCGTGGTAATTCTTGGGTTTGTCATTGAGTTTGTAGCCATATTGTACAAAGCGAAGCAGGATCAATGAGCATAATTGAAGCACTGATCCTTGGAATCATACAGGGATTGACAGAGTTTTTGCCAGTCAGTAGTAGTGGACACCTGGAGTTAGGTAGCTACTTTTTGGGTGTAGAGTCTGAAAACAATCTGTTATTCTCCATTTTGGTGCATGGCGCAACGGCACTGAGTACCATCGTAATATTCAGAAAAGACATCCTCCAGATCATCCTAGGTTTATTCAAGTTCCAATGGAACGAGGAGACAATTTTTGCTTCCAAAATCGTATTGTCTATGATTCCTGTGGGATTGGTAGGCTTACTATTTGAGGATCAAGTTGAAGCTTTGTTTGGCGGCAAAATATTGCTGGTAGGCTGCATGCTTGTGGTGACAGCATTGCTTCTTTCTTTTACCTACTTCAACAAAAATCATGAGGGCGAAGTGACCTTTAAAAGTGCCTTGATTATAGGGATTGCTCAAGCCATTGCGATCTTGCCAGGTATTTCTAGGTCTGGTTCTACCATTTCTACAGCGCTCTTATTGGGTGTCAACAGAGAGAGAGCAGCTAGGTTTTCCTTTCTGATGGTGCTCCCTCCGATTATGGGGGCGATGTTGCTCAAAATCAAAGACGTAGCAGAAGCTCCTAGTTTAGCATCCGATATACCCGTTTTGAGTTTGGTGGTAGGCTTTGTTGCGGCATTTGTTGCAGGGCTGTTGGCATGTCAATGGATGATATCCATTGTGAAAAAAGGTAAGCTGATTTATTTCGCAGTGTATTGTGGGGTTATCGGTATTTTGACAGTAATAGGAAGTTTGTTATTTTGAATCAGATAAATATTTCAACATTAGATTTTGATAAGGGAGAAGTATTCCTGATTGACAAACCCTATGAATGGACTTCATTTGACGTAGTGAAGAAAATACGGGGAAAACTCAAGGTCAAAAAAGTTGGTCACGCAGGTACTTTGGATCCATTGGCAACAGGCTTACTAATCGTATGTGCGGGTAAAGCCACAAAAAAAATCAATGAGTATCAAGACATGGGAAAGAGTTACTCAGGCACATTGGTACTGGGCAAGACTACACCATCGGTTGATTTAGAAACCGCGTTTGATTCGGAGACGGACTATTCCCATGTCACGAGTGATATGGTGAAGAAAGCCGCAGATCAGCTCACAGGAGATATCATGCAAATCCCTCCTATATATAGTGCCATCAAGGTAGATGGAGAGCGTGCCTACAAAATGGCAAGACGAAAGGAAGACGCAAAATTAGATCCTCGCCCAGTATCAGTGACTAAATTTGAGGTAGATACATCTGCCTTGCCAGAGGTCAGATTTGAGATTGATTGCTCCAAAGGGACTTACATCAGGAGTCTGGTGAGGGACTTGGGAGAGGCATTGTCTTGTGGTGCGTATATGTCCTCTCTTTGCAGGACAGCGATTGGACACCATAAGCTTGACGATGCATATAATCTGGAAGAGTTTATTTCCAGTCTGCATAGAGATTAGTTTTGCAAAGAAAATTTTTTGAACCCCAATTTTAATGATCGTACTCGAAGGAATTGATCAAATTCGACATATACCCAACGCCATTGTGACGAGTGGGACCTTTGATGGTGTGCATATAGGGCATCAAAAGATTCTAAAAAGGATCGTACAAGCTGCCAAAGAAGAAAACGGGCATAGTGTAGTACTCACCTTTTGGCCTCACCCAAGATTTATTTTATTTCCAGAAGATGATACACTCAAACTCTTAAGCAATTTTGAAGAGAAGGCGGCCATCATGGACGAAGTAGGCATTGACTACATCATCAAAATTGAATTTACAGCAGAATTTTCTCAATTGAGTTCAGAGCAATTCATCCAAGAGGTGTTGGTAGATAGGTTGGGAACTAAAAAGCTGATCATCGGGTATGATCATAAGTTTGGTAAGAATAGAGAGGGCAGCTTCGAATACCTCAAGGAAAACAACAAAAGGTTCAAGTTTGAGGTGGAAGAAATTCCTCGACAGGACATTGATGATGTAGGGGTGAGTTCTACCAAGATAAGAAAGGCGCTTCTACAGGGAAATGTTGATCAAGCCAGTGAATACATGGGCAGACACTATTCCTTGATAGGTACAGTGGTTTCGGGTAAAAAAATAGGTACAGGTCTAGGATTCCCTACGGCCAATATTCAACTCAAGGCGGCCTATAAAGTGGTGCCTAAAGATGGCGTGTATGCAGTCAAGGTTCACATGAAGGAAGGGACATTTGACGCCATGCTCAATATCGGCGTAAGGCCTACAGTCGATGGCGTGAATCGTGTGATCGAAGTGCATATTTTTGATTTTGACGAAGATATTTATGGACAAGAATTGAAAATTTCTTTCATCAATTACCTTCGAGATGAAATGAAGTTTGACTCACTAGAATCGTTGAAAAATCAGTTGGGAAAGGATAAGAAAGAGAGTATAAGAATATTAAGACAACAATAAGAAGATGAGAAAATCAAAAATTACAGTTGACGTCACCCTAGATGAAAACAATGTTCCGGAAAGCATCGAATGGTCAGCAGAAGACAACGTAGATGGCGCTATACAGTTATCCAAGGCCATTTCTCTCTCTTTTTGGGATGATGAAAAAAAGGACACGCTAAACTTAGATTTATGGACCAAAGACATGAATGTAGATGCCATGAAGATGTTCTATGTTAACATGTTAGGTAGTGCATCCAATACGCTACTCAATGCAACAGGCGATGAGTTTATGTCATCCGAAATAGCCAATCTTTGTGAGAAACTCGTGGAATACTTGAATCAAAAGTAGTATGCAAGCCTACTTTTTTCGCCAAATTCATTTAAATTAAAGGTGGCTGGCGAAATCATACGAGATTTCTTGCTATTATTATCAACTGGTTGTTCCGTTCTGTTTCAAAGACCGCCAGTTAGAGAACATTAAAAACACATGATATGATAAGACTATTTACAAAGCAACTTTTGCTTGTTTTTGCGTGTGCAGTATTGTTTGGTTTTGGAGCGATGGCACAAACCAATATTTCTGGGAGCGTTAAAGACGGCAAAAGCAACGAATCCTTACTGGGTGTAAGCATCTTGGTCAAGGACAAAGTCGTTGGTACGATCTCAGATACCAATGGTAATTTCAAACTGAAAGTCAATTCAGAGCCACCTCTGACCCTCGTGTTTTCCATGGTGGGATACACCACCGTAGAGGTAGCTATCAATGAAAACAATGTCGAAGGATTGACAGTTTCTCTCGAAGAGACCGCAATCATGGGGCAGGAAGTAGTCGTATCGGCATCCAGAGTAGAAGAGTCTGTGATGCAATCTCCTGTTTCGATCGAAAAAATGGATGTTTTGACGATCAAAGAGACCGCTGCAACCAATTTTTATGATGCATTGATCAACTTCAAAGGTGTAGATATGAGTGCACAAAGTATCACTTTCAAATCTATCAACACCAGAGGCTTTGGCGCAAATGGCAACAACCGATTTGTGCAACTCATCGATGGGATTGACAATGTGGCACCAGGACTCAACTTTGCAGTAGGTAATATTGTGGGGATCAATGATCTGGATTTGGAAAGTGCAGAAATGATACCTGGAGCGGCATCAGCACTATATGGCCCGAATGCATTGAATGGCGTTTTGCTCATGAAAAGTAAAAGCCCATTTGATTACCAAGGGCTAAGTGCCTATACCAAATTGGGCGTAAATCATGTCGATGGGGAAGATGATGATCCGTCCCTTTACCAAGACTATGGTATCCGCTATGCCAAAGCCTTCAATAACAAATTTGCTGTCAAAGTAACAGCCTCCTATCTCAAAGCCAATGACTTCCGTGGTGTAGATTACAGAGATCAAAGCACTACTACCAATGGTGAAGGCTCAGGGTATGTCGTAGAGTCTGAGGGGCGCAATAGACAGAATAATAGAAATTATGATGGTGTCAATACATACGGGGATTTTGGTTTCAATTTGGGTTTAATCCCAAAATTAGACCCTGCCTATCAAGCTGTAGCTGGACAACTGCCTACTGGGCCTGATGGTGCATTTTCTCCAACAGGTTATACAGAATCTTCTTTTGTGGATAATAATACAGAGAGTTTGAAGTTAGGAGCAGCTTTGCATTATAGAATTACAGATAACCTTGAAGTGTCGGGACAATTCAATTATGGATCTGGTAGTACAGTGTACACTGCCAATGATAGATTTGTTTTAGATGGCTTCTCAATTTGGACTGCCAAGTTGGAATTGAGAAACCAGAATTTTTATGTGAGAGCCTATACGACACAAGAAAATTCAGGAGACACCTATGCTGCCAATACAATTGCTTCTTTGATCAATCAAAATAAATATGTACCAGACTACACCTTAGGATTTTTGGGAGCGAGAGGTCAGGGGGCATCTATAGATCAAGCACATGCTGCAGCAAGACAATACGCAGATGGCTTGCAGACTGCATATGCACCAGGTACGGAGCAGTGGCAAGTAGGAATGGACTCGTTGAGAAAGATTTCCATTTTTGATGGAGGAGCCAAATTCAAAGATGCATCAAGTATGAATCACTTTGAGGGCAGTTATAATTTTAGTCATTTGGTCGATTTTGTAGAGATTGTCGCTGGCGCGAATTACCGTAAGTATAATTTGGATTCTGGGGGGACTTTGTTTGCCTTAGATGATGATGGTGAAGAGCAATCATATGGTGAATATGGTGCCTATGTGCAACTCTCAAAGGCATTTTTAAACAACAGGCTAAAAGTACAAGCATCAGGGAGATATGACAAGAATGAAAATTTTGATGGACAATTCTCTCCGAGAGTATCTGTCGTAGGGACAGTGGCAAGGAATCATAATTTCCGAGGATCTTTCCAGAGAGGTTTTAGAATCCCGACTACACAAGATCAATTCATAGACCTAGATGTACAAACTAGGAGATTGATTGGAAGCAATAGCTTACTGGTGGATAGGTATAAATTCAGAACCAATACAGTTTATACGACTCAAAGTTTGGCTGATGCCAGAGCAGGGATCAGAACGGATTTGGTAAGAGCAGATAAGGTAGACGAAGATTTCACAACTGAGAAAATCAGCACGTTTGAAGTAGGATACCGAGGACTGTTTTTGCAAGACAAATTGATGATTGATGGGTACTATTACCACAGCAGTTACCAAGACTTTATTGCAGAGATTTACTTTGTGCAGGCCGTTCCGAACGGACTGCAAAATGACCCTGGATATGATCCTGATACTCAGGCTGCACAAGATGCGATCATACAAGGAACAGTGCCTACACAAGAGTATGGCTTTGATGTGAATGCTGATGGATCGATCAAAACACATGGTTGGGGACTGCAAGCCGATTATTTCTTGACGAAGGGTTATAAAGTGTCAGGAAATGTAGCATTCAACCGGTTGTTGGATGACCAGGCTTTACAAGACCAAGGGTTTAGATCTCAATATAATACACCTGAGTACACCTACAACATAGGATTGAGTAATAGAGAGGTGATTGAAAATGTAGGATTCAATGTGAAATGGAGATGGCAAGAGGCCTTCCTATGGTCATCGTCTTTTGGCAATTCAGTCGTTCCTGCATTTGGTACTCTGGATGCTCAGGTGAGTTACAAATTGTCTAGTTTGAAATCTGTAGTAAAACTCGGAGGTAGTAATGTCCTCAACAAACGATATACTACGGGCATCGGTAACCCAAGGATGGGAGCTATTTACTATGTGTCTATCACATTTGATCAATTCTTGAACTAAAATCAATAGAAAGATGAAAAGCATAAATATATATATATCCCTTTTAGCATTTTCCATCCTTGCTTTTGGTTGCGATGAGGAGGATAAGCTTATTGATGAGAGATTAGAAAATACAACTGAACCCATTGTAGTGCCTGAGACAGGTACTTCAGGAAGCCTTGATTTAAGTACCTATGTGGCTATTGGGTCTTCGATCAGTGGAGGGATGATGGATGGTGCATTGTACACCCATGCTCAAAACAATTCATTCACAGTTTTATTGGCGAAGCAATTTGCAATTGATGGAGTCGGTGGAGGAGAATTTAACGTGCCAAGTATCGAGTCTGTTAATGGGTATCTAAGTACCAATGCAGATGGCAGCATCAACGGTAAGTACATTCTTGATTTGGATTCTAATAATGATGGTGTACTTGGTGACGCTGGATTAGTAGTATCTGTGGGAGAATTGCCTAGTCCTTACACAGGTGATAAAGCTAAACTGAACAATTTTGGAGTGCCGGGGATACAAACTGCTCAAATGCTAACACCTTTGACAGGAGGACCAGCAGATGGCAATCCTGCTTACAATGCTTTGTATGCCAGATTCGCATCCAATCCAGGTACTTCTACCATACTGGGAGATGCCGTGGCGCGTAATCCTACTTTTTTCACGCTTTGGGCGGGATCAAATGATGTGTTGGGCTATGCGATTAGTGGCGGCACCAATGAAGCAATTTTGACAGACCCAGCAACTTTTGATGGTTATCTCAACGCAATTGTTAATACTTTGATTTCTGGAACCACAGCCAAGGGAGTCATCTGCAATGTGCCAAATGTATTGACTTTACCACATTTTAGAGCAGTGCCTTACAATGCCATTCCTATGACAGATCAGACAACTGTAGATGCGACCAACAGCGCATATGCTAGCTACAATGGTGGTGTGCAAGCGGCTTTGACAAATGATATCATTGACGAAGATGAAGCAACATTAAGGACAATTTCTTATGTTATAGGAGGAAATGGTATTGTCATAGAAGACCCTACTTTGACAGATGTAGCGGCGCTTTCAGGTGGTCAGATACCTATTCCAAAATACAGACAATTGAAGGATGGAGAATTGGTTCTATTGCCTGCAAGCACAGTACTGGGAACCTTGGCAGATCCTGAAAACCCTGCTTCGGTGTATGGTGTTGGAGTGCCTCTTCCGGACAAATATTCTCTGCGTACAGATGAATTGACCAAAGTAGTTACAAATTTGACAGCTATCAATACATCCATCAAGACGATTGCTGACAATCAAGAAAGAATCGTTTTGTTTGATGCATATACTTTGTTGCTCAATGCGGCACTATCAGGCGGATATTCATCGTCAGAGACTGGTGGCTTCATGCTTACACCAGATTTTACTCCCAATGGGTTTTTCTCCAACGATGGGGTTCATCCTAATCCGAGAGGACAGGCCATTCTTACCAATGAGATTATAGATCTTTTGGAGGAAGAGTTTGATGCAAGTATTCCTAAATTGGATGTGATGCAGTACAGTTCATCGCCGTTCCAACAGTAAGAAACACAAAAAACAATACTATGAAACCTCGATATTTATCGAGGTTTTTTCTTTTCCTAAGGATGTCTAGTTTTGCTGGCAATGAACGACACAAAGGATTTAGTAGAAATATTGAGGCATGTATGCGCAAAGGCTGCTATTGCAACCATAGATCATATAGGTACAGCAGACAAAGACGCAGGCGATCAGGCGGCAGTCGATGCGATGAGAAAGGCCTTTGAGGGACAGAATCTGGATGCAGTCGTACGGGTCGGCGAAGGAGAAAAGGATGAGGCTCCCATGCTCTATGTAGGCGAAAAATTAGGTAATGGAGAAGGTCTAGCAATAGATATAGCAGTGGATCCTGTAGAAGGTACACGTCTGATGGCCGAAGGGAAAGCCAATGCCATTACTGTGATTGCAGCCACAGAGCGAGATGGTTTTTGGGACGCTGGCTCGGCATATTACATGGATAAATTGGTCGTGGGAGCTGCCGCCAAAGGTGTCATTGATATCAACCTCTCTACCCAAGAAAACCTGACAGCCATCGCCAACCAACTGAGAAAGGAGGTCAAGGAAATAGGAGTCTATGTACTAGACAAACCACGTCACCAAGGGCTGATTGCTGAGATCAAAGCTTGTGGAGCCAAGGTCTATGCACATGAAGAAGGAGATGTAGTTGGGTCAATTTTAGCCTTGATGCCAGATTCTGGGATTGATGTCCTGATGGGGATAGGTGGAGCACCAGAGGCGGTGATTACTGCAGCAGCGGTCAAGGCACTGGGTGGAGAGATGCAGGGAAAGCTTGTGCCACAGAAAGACGATGAAAAAATGAACCTAGAGCGACAAGGAGTCAACTTAGCACGCGTCTATCACTTGGACGATCTTGTCCATGCAGATTGGGCAATATTTGTAGCAGCAGGAGTTACAACAGGGGCTTTGCTCAACGGCGTTCACGTATGTGAAGATGGGAGAGTCCAAGCTGAATGCATTGTCATTGGCCCAGAGCAAGGAGAGATAAATAGGAGTGTTTATCAAGTTTAGGTGAAAAGGACTTCCTTTCCTTTTCAGGATAGTTGTCACTATCTGTGGATTCCAAATTTTCACTTTGAATGAAAAAAGAATAAATGCACATACTTATCACCTTTTTTTGTCTTCCATAGTCCATCTGTTACTTTTGCAGGTGCGTAAAGGAAGCATGAGCATCTTTGAATAAGAAAAGTATGGAGCAAGTGATAGACACCCCTCGAACAAGGAAAGAATATATGGAAGAAATCCTTCGACTCAAGAAGGAGAAAAATGCTGTGTTGCTGGCTCATTATTACCAGGAGGCAGATATTCAGGATCTGGCTGATTATGTAGGAGATAGCCTAGGACTTTCGCGCAAAGCAGCTGAGACTGATGCCGATATTATCGTTTTTGCAGGCGTACATTTCATGGCAGAGACGGCAAAAATCATCAATCCGACAAAGAAGGTTATTTTGCCTGATTTGAAAGCGGGGTGTTCATTGGCAGATTCTGCACAGCCTGAGCCATTCAAGGAGTTCCTGGATGCGCACCCTGACCATGTAGTGGTGACATATATCAACTGTTCTGCCGAGATCAAAGCATTGAGTGACATCATATGTACTTCGTCCAATGCGGTAGATATTATTAATTCTATTCCCAAGAACCAAAAGGTAATATGTGCACCAGATAGGAATCTGGGAGAGTACCTGATTCATCAGACGGGCAGAGATATGGTGCTGTGGGATGGTGCCTGTATGGTACACGAGGCTTTTTCGATGGACAAAATTCTGAAACTTCACAAAGAACATCCTAAAGCAAAATTTATCGCTCACCCAGAGTCAACACAAAACATTTTGAGAATCTCAGCTTTCGTAGGTTCAACAGAAAAATTATTGAATTTTGTCCAAACAGATGACTCGGAAGAATTTATTGTAGCCACTGAGGCTGGTATTCTGCACGAAATGCAAAAACGTGTGCCTCATAAAAAATTGATTGCTGCTCCTTCTAAGGAAGACAATACTTGTGCATGTAGCGAATGCCATTACATGAAAATGAATACGTTAGAAAAACTATATGCTTGCCTCAAAAATGAATCGCCAGAGGTAGATGTCCCTGAAGAGATTCGTAAAAGGGCGCTCATTCCGTTGGAACGTATGCTGCAATTGTCCAAATAAGATTACATGCCAAAGTTCGATTATTTAGTAATAGGTTCTGGTGTAGCTGGACTTACTTACGCATTGAAGGTCGCCAAGAGATTTCCCGACAAGACCTTGGCCATGGTGACCAAGTCGCACGAAACAGAATCTAATACCAAATATGCCCAAGGTGGCATGGCTGTGGTATTGGACAAAGTATCTGATTCCTATCAGCAACATATCCAGGATACATTGGTGGCTGGTGATGGTCTGTGCGACGAAGAGGTAGTTCGTTTTGTGGTGAATGAAGCTCCCGATCGGCTAAAGGAACTTATCGATTGGGGAACCAAGTTTGACAAAGGAAAACAAGGCAAATACGATCTGGGCAAAGAAGGAGGACACTCCGCACACAGAATCGTCCATCACAAGGATATCACAGGTTTTGAAATCCAAAGAGCCTTGCTAGAGCAAGTACACGAGTGTCCTAATGTCAGTGTGTTTGCCCATCATTTTGCAGTGGATTTGATCACGGAGCATCACTTGGATGTGGAGTTGGTGGATAAATCTCGTACCTGTTTTGGTGCGTATGTTTTGGATGAAAAGACAAAAAAAATAGAGACATACAAGGCCAAAATAACCATGCTAGCTAGTGGAGGAATTGGACATGTCTATCAAAACACAACCAACCCACAGATTGCAACTGGGGATGGTATCGCGATGGCCTACCGCGCACAAGCTCATGTCAAGCATATGGAATTTGTGCAATTTCATCCCACAGCACTGTATGAATCTGAGCGAAAAGGACAAAATTTTTTGATCTCAGAGGCTGTGAGAGGCTTTGGCGCATTGCTACGGGACAAGAAGGGCGAGCCTTTCATGCAGAAGTATGACGACAGAGAGGAGTTGGCTTCTAGAGACATCGTGTCACGAGCGATTGATTTTGAGATGAAGAAAAGTGGAGACGAATATGTCTATTTGGATTGCCGACATTTAGATCTTGTGGCCTTCGAAAAACATTTCCCAAATATTTTGAATAAGTGCAAGTCAATTGGGATTGATTTGTCCAAAGACATGATCCCTGTGGTGCCAGCCGCACACTATGTTTGTGGAGGGGTAGAGGTCAATATTCATGGGCAGTCTAGGGTAAAAAACTTGTTTGTCTGTGGAGAAACATCTTGTACAGGGCTGCATGGGGCCAACAGGCTAGCATCCAATTCTTTGTTGGAGGCGCTGGTGTATGCACACCGCAGTTATTTGAAGTCTGTAGAGATTTTTGATCAAATAGATGACAACCCACCTGAGCCTCCTGCTTGGAGTGAAAAGGGAACCATGCACCCCAAAGAGTTGATCTTAATCACGCACAATAGAAAGGAAGTACAAGCTATTATGTCCAATTATGTAGGAATTATTCGCTCCACTGAGCGACTGAACCGGGCAAGCAAAAGACTGAAGTTGATCATCGAAGAAACGGAGGTGTTGTACAAGAAGACAAAGATTTCACCACAGTTGTCAGAGTTGAGAAATCTTATCACAGTTGCCAACCTGATCATCCAGCAATCTTTGAATAGAGACGAAAACAAAGGAGGGTTCTATCGGACAGATTGATCTTTAGAGGTTTACGGGTTATGTTTTTTGGTGAATCCCTTGCAGGATTGCGAAAAGAGAGGGAACTTATATGACCTTACCAAAACTTGCCTATTATGAGTGTGACCTCCATTCCTTACAAGGACATTACTATTATACAGACGGATTTATCAGGAAAATCCATTGATGAAGGGATCGATGTACTGCGAGAAGCAGTCGAGGTGATCAGTAAATATCCAGCGAACAGTGTCTTGTCGCTGATCAATGTGACAGGACTGCGTTTCAATTCTACCTATCTCAATGAAATCAAGATGGTTGGTAAAAAGAATGCTCCCTTTGTCAAGGGTACGGCGGCAGTAGGTCTGACTTCTATGACCAAACTCATTGCCAAGACCATGATTCAATTCACAGGTCGCAAAGCCGAACTGTTTGATGACGAGGAGTCCGCCAAAGAGTGGCTCTATCTAGTCAGCAAGGGTGAGAGGTAGTTGAGCTCATTTATACAAACTGACACCTAATTCCTGAGCCACAGGGGTGATGGCTTTGACCGCTCGGACGCTGTTGCCTGCCTTATCTAGTCTGGGGGAAAAGGCAGCAATGCCAAATTTGCCAGGTGCTACGGCGATTACGCCTCCACCCACACCACTTTTGCCAGGGAGCCCGACATAGTAGAGCCATAGACCCGATTCTTCATACAGGTCAGCAGTTGTCATCACAGCCAAAATGTGAGGAACGAGATGGTCGTCTACTAGTTTTTCTTTGGAGATGGGTTGATTCCGCCATTGGCGAGTGTTCCACTCATGATTGCCAGATCATGGGAATTGACATTGATGGAACATTGTTTGGTATAGAGGTCGACAGTTTCCATAGGGTCGTTATAGATTCTACCATAGGAGGCCAATAATAGTGAAATGGCTTGGTTGTGTTGATTACTGGCAGCTTCAGATTCGTAGACTTCCGTGGTGATGCTGAGAGGTCTCGCAGCAAATTGACTAAAAGAGTTGATGATTTGATTCCACTTCTCATCATAACTAGTGCCTGGTAGCAGGATAGTAGTAGCGATGACGCCAGCGTTGACACAGCTATTGGAAGGGCGGTCGTGTATGTCCTCGATCGCTACGACAGAGTTGAATGCGTGTCCTGTTGCATTGACGCCTATGCTGTCGACGATTGCTTGAGACCCCAGTTTTTGGATTGCAATGGCGAGAGTGAATACTTTGCTCATCGACTGGATGGAAAATGGATAATTTGCATCACCCACATCATATACTTTGTCATCTACTGTGCAGAGAGAGATGCTGAAAAATTCTGAAGGAACTGCCGCCGGTGCAGGTATATAATCAGCATTGGTACCTTCTTGCAAATCTTTGTATTGTGCATGAGCACCCACCGTTTAGGACTTGAATTGGTTTCCAATGAATAAGCCTAGAATAGAAAAGTCCCGTCCTAGTCAGATGGGACTTTTTTTGTCATGCATCAAGTTGATCATTGGATGAACCTTTGAGTGATTTGATTTCCACTTTTTCACTGAATTTTTATAAGTTTATCTAACCAAATCAAAACCCGATGTACGAAATCAAAGCAGATATTCAGAAAAATATTCTCATCCTGAGACTGGAAGGTTATATGTCTGATGAAGAAATCAAAGCAGGAGTAGAATTGACGATCTCTGAAGCCAAAAAGCTAAAATCTGGCTATACCGTGATCAATGACATTACTAAAATGAAGCCCGCCTCTCCTCTAGGAACCGAAGAGATCAAGAGGGCACAAGCCTTTGTCGTGTCCAATGGAGCCGCCAAAATCATAAGGATTGTAGACAATCCTATTTCCAAGATGCAGTTCAATAGGACCTCAACAGCGGCAGGTTACCACGCATTGGAGGCCAAAACCGTGGAAGATGCGCTGAAATTGGTTTAGACCTTCTTGGACAATGGTAGGAGATGCGATATTACAAAATAGCCCATTTGAGAATCCTTGGAGGGTTTTTTTAAAAAAGAAACCCTGCCTTGGTTCTAGATGCTAAAATCTAACTATTTTGAAACTTCTCTGGCGTAATCAGACACGCGACTGATGATTTTGGAAGCGACTCTGCTGGCGGCACTATTTGACAAACTGGCTTCACTGATGTACTCCACCTCTGTATCACGCAAGCGAGGTATCGCTCTCTTGTCTCCAGATTTGTAAGAAAACCATGTTCCAGCCCATTTTTCTGTATGTGACACCTCATCTACTGCAATGATTCGTCCTGTGGTAATATCTACTATTTTGTAGGTCGCCGTGACTGTAGATCTGGCAATTTTGTTGTTTTCATTCATTTTGACAGTCACTTCTTCTTTGATGTCACGAGTTTTTTCTTTGCCATCTTCCATATACTTTTCTTCTCCTACTTTGACTTTGGCAGAATAACTGCGCTCGACTGGATCCAGTCTCTCTCTTTCAAAGGTTGCTTGCGTGACTTTTCCGATCATGATGGAGTTGACACCCACCAGTTCACCCAGGTCTGCTGTCGTACCCTCTGCCATCAAACCCGAAATACTTAATTTCTGTTCCGCCAATATTCTATTCAGTGCATCTCGGTCCAGTACTTCGAAAAATTCATACACGTCACCTCGACCTGAAAAGTACGACAATATATCATAAGTGATGCTCCCTGCTACATTGTTGCCGCTGTTGGCTACATTGTCAAAATCCGAAAGACCCAAACGTGTCGTACCCAATTTTCGAGAGGTTGCATACCGATCTTTTGAATCTCGGTAATTGTCCTTGTACTCGTAGGCATAGCGAAAACTTTTGGCTGCTTGTTTACTGGATTCCAAATCTTGGTTTTGTGAGAATTCACGCCCTTTGGCATAGTGCATAGCTGCAGCTGACTCGATCGCTTCGTCCAAAGCCACCTTTGCTTCAGACAAGGCTTCATCCACATTGACGATGTTGAGTGCCATGTCAGGGTCATTCTTTTTCACAGACTTAAACTTTTCAGGATTGGTTGTATTCAGGACGGTATTGTATTTTTTGATAACCATGTAATAATTGACGATCTCTGCCTTCTGGTTGACCGTCTCATCATCGACGAATATTTGGCTATTTTGTTTTAGATCCTCGATGGCAGCTATATTGCTATTAGTGATCCAGTCATAATTGGTTCGTAGCAACTCCTGCAAGTCCGAAATAGACCCCTTTCTATTGGCGATTTTGAGCCCTGTGGAGGCGTTGATCAATCCTACACTTGGCTTGAAGCGTTCGGGCACATTGGCATCCTCAAAAGTGCTTTTCCCTGAATCAAAATTGCGTTTGGCTTCTCTTTCATAATAATTCTCACCTTCATCATTTTTTATATTGAATTGATAAAGTTGGTAGGTTTTCTGAGTGAAAGCAGAAAATGACAAGGTCGTGAGGAGTAAGGTCGAAATGAGTATTTTCATTGTTGATTATTCACTAAAAAGAATACTGATCAAATATGCTTGCTAAAATATGAATTTTAGATTGATAATCTAGCAACTGCTATGAAGTCCTTCTTTGATTCTTATTATATAGAAAAAGCCACTTGTCCCTAGACAAGTGGCTTGCAGATTTAGTAGTCTGAGTTCAATTATGAATATTCCTTCAAGGGCTTTCTTTGAGGGATTCTACATTTTTTATCAAATTTTATTATTTCTATTGTGGATCAAGAATCCTTTTCGAACACCGAACTACGGATGGTCGACTTGATGCTTTTTCTTTGTTGATCATTAACTCAATCTACCATCCCCACTTCGAACTCGGTCATTTTGCCCACTGCTACCTCATCAATGAATAGTTGTGCTTTGATTGTCTGCCCTTGACTGGCGGTGATTGGCTCTACATACTCCTGTGAGGCAAGGCTTGGTTTGCTGCCATCTAGTGTATATTTCATACCAGGTTCGTTCATTTGATTGCTCAAAGTGATCTGATAATTACCCTCAGTATTTGATTCAGACTGCATCGAAACGAAATAAATACTCTTGGCATAGTTGATGTCCAGCATATCAAAACGCGCCAATTGCTTTGGTATTCTGTTTTTGAAGTCCACCCAATCCTTGTTGGCTTCTTTTGACCAAACTACTTCTGCCAGTGCACTGACTCTTGGATAAACCTGATATTCTATTTGATCTTCAGTTGGCATGTATTCAGTCCATACATTGGCCTGCACACCCATGATGTATTTTTGCTCGTCGACACTGAGTGCATCTGGCATAGGATCGTATGCATATACATTTTCCAAAGTCAGCAATCTACCGATAACAGTGGGTTCAAATTTTGGGTCTCCCTGATGATAATCCAAGTAAAGGAAGCGATCGGGGGACATGACTACATTGTGTTGGCTCTTGGCAGCAGCGATACCACCTGACTCTCCTCTCCAAGACATCACAGCCGCATTGGGTGCCAATCCTCCCTCTAGTATTTCATCCCATCCGATAATTTGTCTGCCCTTAGAATTGACAAACTTCTCGATGCGAGTGATGAAATAGCTCTGCAATTCGTGCGCATCTTTCACGCCCAGTTCTTTCATCTTTGCTTGAATCTGAGCGGATTCTTCCCATTGTACTTTCATCGCCTCATCACCACCTATATGGATGTATTGGCTAGGGAACAATTCGATGACCTCAGCGAGAACATTCTCCAAGAATAAAAAGGTAGAATCCTCTACGTTGAAAATATCAGGAAAAATACCCCAGTTGACTTCTACCTCTGGACGCTCTCCAGACGAGCCCAATTCTGGATAAGCTGCCACTGCTGCAGTTGCATGACCTGGCAACTCTATCTCTGGAATGACCGTGATGTATCTATCCGCGGCATATGCGATGATTTCTTTGATTTGCTCTTGGGTATAGTATCCTCCATAGCGTTTGCCGTCATATACTTTGGGTTGGTTGCGAGAGGTGATGGTCAGGCTTTCTTTTCTGAATCCTCCGATCTCTGTCAACTTTGGGTATTTTTTGATTTCGATTCTCCAACCTTGATCATCGGTCAAGTGCCAGTGAAATGTATTGAGTTTGTGCATCGCCATGTTGTCAATGTATTCTTTGATGAAAGCAATCGAGCTCATGTTGCGACAGACATCCAAATGCAAGCCTCTCCATTTGAATCGAGGTTGGTCACTGATCTGTACCAATGGCAGTGTCCAAACGACATCTTGCTGGAGTTCTTGGGCATAGATAGCTGTTGGCAGCAGTTGTTTCAAGGTCTGCATTCCATAAAACAAGCCCGAACCTGAGGTCGCTCTGATGATCACTCCCTTTTCGGTGGACTCCAAGATATATGCTTCCTCACCTAGATCCGTTGGTACACCGACTGTGGTGAACAAAATCTGATTTTGGTCTGGCAATTGGTCTGTATCAAGTGTTGTCACCTGAATGTCCCAACCAGTGACGCGACTCATATCAGTTGCAAATCGATTAGCCACTTTCAGCGCCTCATCATTGTCTTTTTTCGCAAAAACAACCAACCCTTCAGATAATGAAAGTTGACCAGAGGATTTTTTCATGTCCAATGGTCTTGGGATTATGCTTATTTCTTCCTGATAATCAGTCTGCTTTTGGGGAGTACAAGACATCACCAAACTGATGAGTCCTAGGATTAATATTTGATTGCGTATTTTCATTTTATTGAATAAATAGGGTTTTGGAATGGCGGTCTAACTGACTCAATACTTGTTAGTTAGACCTTGATATAAATTTTATTTTTGTCCATGAGGTATCCCATGCACCAATTGATCAGCATGAATCCAGTGGCAAACAAGAATGAAGCATGGGCTGGAGGCAAAAAAGATGTCATGGACTGATATGCTATAGCTGCTATGCTGACATTCTTGATCTTGATCAAATGAAAAAGGGTAATCAATACACCAGAAAATGCATAGATAATCAAGGGGTTTCTACCAAATACTTCAAAAAAGTAGGTGCCTCCTTTCATTTTTTTGACTTCAATCACATAGACCAAAGCTGCCAATGCCATCATATCAATACCTGAGGTCAATAGCACAAACGAACTCGTCCATATTTTTTTATTGATTGGGAAAAACAAGTCCCACCACAGACCAATTACCACCAAGGCAACACCAGCGATCATGAGCTTGGCGATGGATTCGTAGTTGTTGCCCAACGACCGCAGCAAAGACCCTGTAAAATAGCCCAAAACCACATTGACAATCGCTGGCAAGGTACTCAACATACCTTCTGGATCGAAAGGTACTCCCTCTCCAGTATAGAGATGATTCGCTCCGATGAGCGCATGATCAATAGGATTGCCCACAAACCCCATCAAACTATAAGGGTCATCTCCTCCGCAGAAATACAAAATCGCCCAATAACCTAGGAGCAAAACCACTGAGACAATCACTACTATTTGCCGACTGGCATAATGTACCAACGTCACCGTCAATGCATAACATATGGCGATCCTTTGTAGCACTCCAGGAATCCTCGTCGTGGAAAGTGAATAAAAACTACCTGATTCAAAATCATAGAAGGGAAACCAATTGAGCAAAAATCCAATCAGGAAGATCAAGAAAGTACGTTTGAGTACTTTGCGCCAAAAAGCAGCATCCCCTTGCTCTGCAAATCTGTCCATGACAAAAGCCATGGCATTGCCGACCGCAAAAAGAAAGGAAGGAAAAACCAAATCTGTCAAGGTGAACCCATGCCAAGAAGCGTGCTGCAAGGGGCCATACTGTACACCCCACTCTCCAGGTGTATTCACCACTATCATGAGGCAAACCGTCGCACCTCTGAATACATCAAGAGCTAAGTATCTCGTCTTATTAATCATTGGCTTCATTTCCATTTCGCATCACAAACCATATTCCTGAGATGTTTCTGCGAACAAGATAAAGATACCTCTTTTAATTAAAAAGCATTTTAATATAAATTGTGTGCGCACACATTGAGCGTAATGAATTAACTATCCAGATTGCTCTTTCAAAATCTGGACTTTATATCCATGCCGTTTGACTATTTTTGGAATCCAAATGACTATATAGATGAGTGACAACAAAAATATCCGAATCAAGGATATCGCCAAGATGGCAGGAGTATCAGTGGGAACGGTTGATCGTGTCATCCACAAGCGGGGAAAGGTAGCTGAGGATATTCAGAAAAAAATCGAGAAGGTACTCAAAGAAACGGGTTACAAACCCAACCTGCTTGCTCGTACCCTTGGTTCCAACAAGGCTGTCAAAATCGCCATCCTAATCCCCGACCCAGATCAAGATGAGTATTGGGCACTGTCGCAGGCTGGAATCGACCAAAGCCTACAAGAGTGGTCTCAATACAATCTAGAGTTGTCTGCGCATCATTTTGATCTCTATGATAGCTCGTCCTTTGCCTCCATCGCCCAGTCCGTACTGGATTTGCAGCCAGATGGAGTAGTCGCTGCCCCGATATTTCATCATGAGTCATTGGATTTCTTTGGGCAGCTCAAGAAGCAGAATATCCCGTTTGTACTCTTCAACACCAACCTGACCGAACTGAACCCTTTGTCATTCATTGGTCAAGATCTGTATCAGAGTGGCAAAGTCGCGGGTGAACTGCTCAGCTACTGTATCGAACCTGATGATCAGATTGCGGTCTTGCACATCTCAGAAAGCATCGAAAACTCCGTTCACCTCAAGGCCAAGGAAAGTGGATTGCGTGATTTTGTTCAAAAAGACTACCTTGTACAAAGCCATGATCTCAACAATGTAGATGATCCTAATTTTGAAACAGAGGTAGAAAGAATTCTGCGTGAACCTGAATTAGGAGGTGTGTTCGTGTCGACATCCAAAGGCACGCACATCATCGCTTCGATCCTGGAACAATGCGACCTCAGACATATCAAACTCGTAGGCTATGATCTCCTCGCCAAAAACCTCGAACATCTACAAAGAGGAAACGTCAACTTTTTGATCAACCAAAACCCAAAACGAATGACACTGGTAGGAATCAGCCATCTGACCAACTACCTACTCTTTCACAAAGACATGCCCAGCAAAGAGCTCTTCCCTCTAGAAATTATCACGCCACAAAATGTAGATTCCTACATTCAATCTAGGATTCACTGACATTCATTTCTGCAATAATCACTACAAGTAGTGATTGTACCCAACATATTTCAGGGCTAAGTTTGCGCTTGTTATTTTTAATCAGTCTTAATAAGTGTTTAAAACTTCTGCTTTTTTCCTCTCGATTTGCCTCTTGCTGTTGGCACAAACGGTTTCTGCACAAAACGGAATCGTACATGGCGTCATCGTCGATGAAAACAGTCAGCCATTACCTGGGATTAGTATTAGACTAGGAGATACGGGTACGGGAGCTGCCACAGATATTGATGGCAACTTCATGATCCGAGGATTGCATGCAGGTACTCACACCTTCCACATTAGTGGGTTAGGCTATCAAAAGCAAAGCCTGAAACATACGCTATCTGCCAACCAAAAACTGGAAATAAAAATCCAGTTGAAAGAGGATACCAAAGAGATGGACGAAGTTGTCATTCATGGCAAGTCAGAGGCAAGAGAAATCATGGAAACGGGGTTTGCTGTCAATGTGATTGAGGCAAAAGAAGCTAGTCTAAGAAACATTCAAACAAACGAATTGTTAAACACTACGGTAGGAGTGAAGATTCGTCAAAATGGAGGCTTAGGTTCTGAAGTTAGTTATAGTCTAAATGGGTTGTCAGGAAGTTCTGTACGAATTTTTATCGATGGAATTCCTATCTCCATATATGGCAATTCATTTAACCTGAATAGCATTCCGCCTTCAATGATTAAAAATATTGAAGTGTACAAAGGGGTGGTTCCAGGTCATTTGGCTGACGATGCTTTGGGTGGAGCCATCAATATTGTACTTCACAAAGAAACCAAAACCAATTTCAACGCTTCGGTTTCTTACGGGTCGTTCAACACCCTACAGGCCAGTGCCAATGGTTTGTACCGTTTTGAAAAATCAGGACTTACGGTCAAGGCATCCGCTTTTTATAATTATTCTGACAATGATTATGAAGTTTCAGGTCGAAGTGTTGTAGTAACCGGAATAGGGGGCGTGCAAACACCTATTACAGCCAAAAGATTTAACGATGCCTATAAATCTACAGGGGGAATGGTTCAAATAGGTTATACCAATGTAAAATGGGCAGATCAATTTTTCATTGGTTTTACAGGTTCCAGTGATTACAAAGAAGTTCAACATGGTGCTTTTATGACCATTACACCTTACAAGGACAGGTTTTTGGAGTCAAATGCCATGCTAGCAAACTTAACCTACCAAAAGAAAGACCTTTTTGTGAAAGGATTGGATATAAATGTGAATGGGTTGTATGGCAAACGAAATCGTGCTGTTAACGACACGGTGGCATGGGCTTATAGCTGGAATGGGGAAAGAGCTACTGATTTTAGAGGAAATGAGTACCAATATTCATGGAGATCACAACAAGAAGGTGGACCTACCTTGGCCAAAATAGATAGAAACGTAGCGTCCATTCGAACAGGCTTGTCTTATACCATTAGTAATCACCATAAAATATTGCTAAACCATGTTTACAGCAGTATTGACAGAGAAGATAGTGATGCTTTAAGATCGGTTTTGGAGAATACATTTAGAGGAACAAGAGATTTACATAAAAACATCGTTTCTGCAACTTATGAGGTCAACGCTTTTAACGAGAAACTAAAAGCCAATGTGTTTGGGAAGTACTACCAACAAAAAACCGTAAACATAGATCCTGAAATCAATGAAGTAACCAATGAGGTAGAAGATGATATTACCAGTGTCAATACAAAAGATCAAGGTTATGGATACACGGTTTCCTATGCCATTCTTCCAAACGTTATTTTGCTGACTTCTGCAGAAAAGGCCGTCAGGTTGCCAAATGAAAGTGAAGTGTTTGGTGATGACGGTGACAATGTAGTCGCCAACCCAAGTATCAGACCCGAGCTGAGCAACAACTATAACCTAGGGTTTAGGCTTGGGACATTTACAATCAAAAAGCATGACTTTACTGTCTCTACCAATTTCTTTACAAGAAATATTAAAGACAGAATTGGTCTGCCTATTGAAACATCTTTGAATGTCAACGATGAAACCATACTTTATGAAAACCAAGGCAACGGCACATCCAAAGGAGTAGAGGCACAATTGGAGTACACATACAACAACAATCTTGGATTCAATTTCAATGTTTCCCATTTCGATTTGAAGGTGGTAAACCGAGGCGTAGAAATAGACGTGCCAAACACTCCTTTTTTTACCATGAATGGTAGTTTGCGCTACTCGTTTAAGGATCTAATTCAAAAAAACGCGAGGTTAAACCTCTTCTACACCATGTACTTTACGGATGAGTTTTCATACTTGGTACCTCAAGGATCAAATACTGTAGGAGATGATTTTTTTAAAATACCTACACAATTGGCGCAAGATTTTGGGATGAGCTATGTATTCCCAAACAACCAACTTGTAGCGAGTTTTGACATCAAAAATATATTAGATAAACCCGTATATGACAACCTGTCTGTGCAAAAACCAGGTAGGGCTTTTTATCTAAAAATAAATTACAGAATCAATAAATTTTAACTTTACTAATATACCTACATATGAAACGAAGCTTTTTGAATTATAAAACGTTGAGCTCCATTGTACTACTTACAATTGGACTAACGACAGCTTGTACTACTGACGACAATGGCTTAGATCCAGTAGAACCAACCGAATCTAGATGGATTACTGTTGCCGCAGCAAGAATGGGAGACAATCCTGGTGACGGAAATGGAGGAACATTGATTTACTCACTAAGCAGTGAAGAGGCCAAAGACCCTACGGTATCCATAGCACCTTTTGACAATGGATTTATTGTACCATCTAACAGAACAGCCAGATTGCAGTCTTCTGAAGATGGCAGCACCATGTTCAACATTAGCTATGCCGGTGATACGGGTGGACAATATTCGAAATACACTGTGGAAGGCGGACAAACTTTCACTCAAGATGGTACTGGTATCAATATAGCCCCTTATGTAGGCACAGCACCAAGATGGATTAAATTGTTTGATGGGGATCAAACAGGGGCTGCTGTATATGTAAATACAGAAAGTGTTGTTGATGACAATGGCACACCAGAAGATGTAACAGACGATATTTACCATACTGAAGCTACCATGGGTGTAGTGACGATCAATTTGCAGAATTCATGGATCACGGGTTTCGAGGAAAGCTTAATTCCTTTGAGTGAAGAAGAAGAAGCTAATGGCTACTATATCTCTAGAATTGACATGCCTACTTTGAACGCCGCTGGTGATAAACTGTATATCGGTGCACGATTGAGCAAAGTAGATCCTGCTACAGGAGAATCAGATAACGATTACGATAATTTAGGATCTAAAACAATTGTATTGGACTATCCTTCACTTTCAAATCCATCTATCATTACATCTGCTGTTGGACACGGAAACACGAATGGCTATCGTAGTATCAATTCTTTCGAATACAACGGCAGTGTCTACCAGGCCAACCAAGATGATCCGAATGGTTCATACATCTTAAAGATTGATGCAAACAATCAATATGACGATTCTTATGTATTTAATTTAGATGCTGCTTTAGGTGTAGAAGAGTCCTATGTTTTGGCATGGAGACCAGCTGCCAATGGAAAAGCCGTAGTAGCCTACCGAGATGCTAGCTCTGAAGAAGGTGTCGCAGGAGCACAAGGATTTTTTGCTTTGGTAGATTTAAATGCAAAAACAGCTCAAAAAATTGATGCTATCCCATACGAGGCAGACTTTTACTTATTCCAGTACCAAGGTTTTGTAGTGGATGGAACAGAAATTTACCTTACTCAAGCTCCTGTAGGGAAAAACGGAAACATCTACGTGGTAGATACTGAAACTGGTGATGTAACCAAAGGTGCCGAGTTAGTAAACGTTGAAGGAAGTCACTACATCGGAGTATTCTAAAATTAAATAAACAAATAAGGTCAGAACATGAATAGCGATAAGAAATCCCTTTGGAAAAAAACCAGAAAATTATTCAATGACATTCATTTGTGGTTGGGTATTGGGGCGGGTCTGATCCTATTTGTGGTGTGTCTCACGGGTACTATATATACCTTTTATCATGAGATCGAAGAGACCCTCCATGCTGATATTTACAAAGTAGATGTTCCCCTCGGGGCATCTACTTTGCCTTTAAACGAATTGATCACACAGGTAGAAAGCAGTGTAAAAGAAGGAAAAGCCACAGCTATCAGCATACCAGCTGACCTACAAGAAACTTATACTGTATCTGTACAAAAGGAAGGTGAGCGACGAGGTACCAGCTACCTAATCAATCCATACACAGGTGCTGTGATGGGCAACAGCAAAACAGCCTCTAGCGAGTTTTTCATGATCGTTTTTAGACTGCATCGCTGGCTGATGCTGGATACCGAAATCGGCCGCCCCATTGTCGGCTGGGCTACAGTCATTTTTACCCTCCTGACGATCACAGGCTTGGTCATTTGGATCCCCCAAAAAGTAAAATCATGGAAACAAGGACTAAAAATCAAATGGTCTGCCAACTGGAAACGCATCAACCATGACCTGCACAATGCTCTAGGATTTTATGCAGCGTTTATCCTACTCATCATGTCTCTTACTGGACTATATTGGTCGTTTGACTGGTACAGAGACGGGCTGTATGCCACCTTTGGTGTGGAGCGACCTCAGCGAGGGCCAAAAGGTGACGATAAAAACAAAGAAGAAAAAATCATTCAAATCAGTACGCTCAAACTTGAGGACTACCTAAATGTTGCCAATACCGAACTGAACTATGCTGGCGATACTAGAATCAGTCTACCATCCGACGATAAACCCACCATCTCCATTGCCAAATCCAAAGTCGGTTTCTTTGCCGTATCAGGCAGAGATGAACTCACGCTAGACAAAATGACGGGCGAAGTGAAGAAAAAAGAGCTTTTCGCCGACGAACCGCTCAACCACAAGATCATGCATTCTATCAGATCTATCCATACAGGTGAAATCTTCGGCACATTCTCCAAGATCATCTATTTTATCTCCTGTCTGATAGCCACTTCACTCCCAGTGACAGGTACGATTATTTGGATCAACAAACTCAAGAAAAAATCTCAACGCAAGGTCAAAAAAAGAGGTTTCAAAGAGAATAGAAAGGATGTGGCCTTCGCTGAATAAGGCAAGTATTGATAGTTCACTCAACGCTTGTATTCCAGATTGTAGGTGATATCATCTGCGATTTGGCTTTTGGCTTTTTGAAACGCCTTGGCCTGCGCATCATCGTGATTGGCTCCAATCCCTTTGATGTCAAAAAAGGAATTTTTATACACTTCTTTGCCACTTTGCTTGTCTACCAAGGATACGGTTGCATCCACATATGCCAGTGTGGCGATCTCTCCAGTCTGCCCTTTGCGAGCAGCAGCCTCTATTATTAGTTCATAATCTGCTGTAGTACCATCATTGACAAACGCGTAGTGTAGCTCTGCCAAACCACTTTTGACGGCTGGTTCGATGACTTTGATGCTCAGTGGGCTGCTGATTCCTTCTTCTTTGCTTTGGATGTACACCGTAGGTGAGTTGATGATCACCTCTGTACTCGTCTCAGGGATCGTTTGATTGGCTTTGATGTCTTGAAGGAAGGAGCTTTTTGGCGATAGTGACAGATATTTTTCTAGGTTGAGATTGATTTTGACCAGGTAGCTTTGACCCGGTACAACCATGGATTTATCTAGATTAAAGGTCGCAATACCTTTGTCAGAAGTGATGAGCGAATAGTTTTTTGATTTCCCGTCTTTTTCTAGTGCCAAGTCCAATGGAACATTGTCCATTGCCGATCCATCGAGTATGCAGCTGATGAGCAATGGACGATTTACAAATTCAGATGGTTTAATCGTGAAAGTTTTAGGTGCGGAGAGGGTCATTCTAGAAATCCTCGGAATGAAATTAAAATTCGGAGGAAGCAAGGCTAAACCTTGAGTTTGGATGATTTGTGTGGCTACAGGAAAGGTAGTTGCTGAGATGATGTCGTTGTTGGGGGCTGTGATACTTGCTGTGAAGATGGTTTCTGTAGCGTTTTGGAAAAAGCTTCCTATCAATTTTCCTTTCCCATCAGGGGAGAAAGTAAGACGATTGTCGCTAGACAAAGTGTTTTTTAGTTCGTTGTAGAGCACCACACTAAATGCGCTGGATACTTCTGAACTCCCATATCCGAATTTTGAATCAGAGATAGGAGATAAATCTCCTGTAGGGAGTGTCAGTAGCAATTCGCCATGGAGACGTGTGACGATGTCTGTCATGCTCACATTTCCTTGGGTAAACAATTCTGCTAATCTTCTGCTATTTTCTGTGGCTGTGATTTGGAGACGGTTGATGTCAGCACCATGAGGCTTGGACAGTGCGTTCAGGATTCTGACTGATTTTTGGATTCCTTCTAGGAGTTGTTTGTTGCCTATTAGCAGACGAATTTGGTCTGATTTGTTTTGGATAGATGCATAGCGCTCATTGTTTTGATTGATCTGCGTTGTGTTTTTGGAGATGATGTTGCGGTTGTACTGAGTCAATTCATCAATGGAAACATAGCCGAATACATACAGGGAGTTTTTACGCTTGTCGTAATAGTTGTCTAGTTTGAGTCCAACCAAATCCACATCCGATACTGAGGTGGATCGCTGTTTCAGGCGTTCGTCGGTTGCAGTATTTTCTACGGTGACATTGAGCTCTGTTTTGCTATTGATAGAGACCAATATGGCATCAGAGAGCTGAGATTTGATCATCTGATAGAGTTTGCTTTGTGCATCAGATTGACTCTGGTTTTTGGGGATGATCTCCGTCGCAAAAGCAGTCAAAAATGCACTTTCCTGCCATTGTGAAGCTCTGGAGATTGGATCCATCCATGCTGGTTCTTGTGCCCAAGTTTGAAAAAATAGACAGATAGAAAGAAATAAAAGCGTAATCTTTTTCATGACCAGTATTTTGCAGCTAAAATACAAAACACCATGAGCAAAGACGAACGATTCTAAAATTCAATCTCGCAATTAGTTAGATAGAGGGAACAAAAATTTTACCAAGTGTAGATAGACCAAAAAGGAGGGCGGTTTGTATCATGAGTGCGAAGTAGCCACAATAATTGATCATCTTTAGGGTACGATAAAATGATATGAGTATTAGAAGTATGCGTTCTTGGAAGCGCTTGTTTTTTCCAAGTTGGGGGTTTATATCCTTGTTAGTTTTGTGGGCTTGTGAGCGGCAGCCTTCTCTGTTGCTGATTCGGGCAGATGCTACATCGGAGACTCAGGCCTTGGGTTTTGATACAGTAGCTGTCGTGACGCAGGTCTTGCCAGAGGATTTAATTGCGGCAAGTCACTTGCTGATCGAGTCGGCTCCTGCCACTTTGGACTTCAATGAGCGCAACAGTATCGAGCGATATTTGGAAGCTGGCGGTGAGGTGACTTTTGCCTGTCAGGACACGATCTACAACTGGGGACAATTGCTGCCGTTCTTCAAATCAGGTCAGGTTGTCATTGATTGCGATGAGCAAAACCTGAGCTTACGTCTGGCTGATTTGGATTACAGTTTGATCAAAACACCTGAAAAACCCGCTCCTGATCGATTGAAACGTCAGGTGCTGGTTGCTCCCTTGCGCGAACCGATGTGTATCGCAGTGACGGAGGAGTCCATGGTGTATTGGATCGAGCGAAAGGGCACCATCAATCTCTACAATCCACGTACGGATGATTATAAGGAAATCGACAGTTTGGCTGTTTATACAGGAGAAGAAGATGGACTCTTGGGATTGGTTTTAGATCCTAATTACAAACACAACCAATGGGCCTATGTCTTTTATTCTCCTCCTGGAGACGAACCCAAACAGCATGTATCTCGCTTTCGCTTGACACCAGAGGGACTAGATCATGATTCTGAAATTGTCATCATAGAGATACCCACACAGCGTGATGAGTGCTGTCACTCAGCGGGAGATTTGGAAATTGACTTAGAGGGCAATTTGTATCTCAGTACGGGTGATGATACTTTTTCTAGGGATTCAGATGGATTTACGCCCTTGGATGAGCGTCCCGGTCGTTCGGCTTGGGATTCCCAAAAATCTTCCTCGAACACGCTTGACTTACGAGGGAAAATATTAAGAATCCATCCAGAAGCTGACGGCAGCTACACGATTCCTGATGGCAATTTGTTTGCAAAGGACGGTTCAGAGGGTCGTCCAGAAATCTACGTCATGGGTGCTCGAAATCCCTTTACGCTCGGGATGAACAAAAAGAAAAATTGGTTGTTTTGGGGAGATGTCGGGCCTGATGGCAATGTCACCAGCGAAAGAGGCCCATCCGCACATGATGAGATCAACATCGCCAAAGCACCGGGCAACTACGGCTGGCCATACTTCAATGCCGACAACAAAGCTTATGCAGACTATGATTTTGAGACGGGTGTATTGGGCCCAAAATTTGATCCACAGCATCCTGTGAATACTTCCGTGAATAATACCGGAGCGAAAGATTTGCCTCCTGCTGTGCCAGCGATGCTTTACTATACTTTTGATGAGACGGAGCAGTTTCCGAGAGTGGGCAAAGGCTCACGGTCGGTTGGTGTAGGGGATGTCTATGACTACTACGAGATGAAACGCAAGGGTTTTCAATTTCCACTTTACTATCACAACAAACTCTTTGCTTTTGATTGGGCGAGGGATTGGATCATGGTGATTTCTCTCGATGAAGAAGGCAATTTTCTGTCCATTGAGCCATTTTTGGACAAGTCCGTTTTGGCATCCCCGATCAACATGACCTTTGGTCCTGATGGCGCACTCTATGTGTTGGAGTATGGGATTGGTTACTTCACGGACAACTATGACTCGAAGTTGATTCGTCTGGATTTTACGTATGGCAACCGTGCGCCAGAGGCCAATATTGAGTTATCAGCTACTAATGGCAGTGTACCGCTAGAGGTGACTTTTTCCGCCAAGGGCAGTTTGGATCTCGACGAAACGGACGAGTTGGAATACATCTGGCTCATCGAAGGCCCTCAGGAAATTAACCTGACAGGCGCAGAAGCAAAGACCACCATTGCCGAACCAGGAGAATACGAAGTACTGCTGGTCGTCAAGGACAACCACAATGCCAGTGCAACCAGTCGTGCGACCCTCATCGCTGGCAATGCCAAACCAGAGCTTACTTTCGAGTTTGCAGACAACAGCACATTCTATTGGCCAGGACGTTCTATTCAATATCAATTATCCGTGAAGGACAAAGAAGATGGCACTTTAGAGAATGGGATTGATGAAAATGAGGTAGCTATCAGTCTGACACACTATGAAGGAAGTGACAACCGAGCACCCGCCAGTTTGGCGTTGTTGGACGGGATGAGTCAAGAAGGAATCGTGCCAGGGCTGCGGTTGATACAGTTGAGTGATTGTCGTAGCTGTCACAAAATCAACGAGAAGTCGATCGGTCCGAGCTTTCACGATGTAGCAGATCGCTACGACAAAGATTACATTGCCAAAGAAGTTCTCGCGAAGAAAATCATCGGCGGAGGTGTCGGAAATTGGGGCGATGGTGCCATGCCAGCTCATCCAGATTTCACCGTCAAGGCTGCCAAGGAGATCGTAGATTTTATCTTTTCTGTCAACGATGCCCCAGCACAAGAGGCAGAAAGAATCAAAGCCAGCGGAGCAATCCCAACGGGTACTAAGAGTAAATCAAATTATCGTTTCGAGGCGAAATATACCGATCATGGTGGGGTGAAAAACACGGCCTCTTTGACGACTATTACAGAAGTGACGTTGACCTTGCCAGTCAAACAAGCTGAGTCTGCGGATAGCTACAATGGGTTTGGCGTTGAAGGTGGTGTAGAGGATGGAGATCGTAGATACTTGCTTTCAAAGGAGGCAGTGGAGGAGGGTGAAGTAATTTATTTTGCTTTTGAAGACATTGACCTTACGCATATTCGACGGTTGGAATTGACCTACTTTTTCATGGCTAAGGATGCTGACATACCCGTGAAAGTGGAGTTGCACCGAGGCAGTGCCAATGGACAACTTCTTTCCTCCTGCGAATTAAATCCTAAGGATAAGCAAGCCTATATGAGTTTGGACTCCAAAGGATCTAGCGATATCTATTTTGTATTTTCATCCCAAGACCCTAATTTCCGAATAGGAATTGATCAAATAAAATTTCACCTCAACTAAAAGCATCAACAATGAAAAACGACAGAAGAAAGTGTCAAATCGAGCATTGGAATAGTTTCTAGTTTTGTGCAATCAATCTAAATTTCAGGGATGAGAGGTTTCTAATTATTAATTTCCAACTTATTCGATTAACCTTTTACATTTACGATTCCGTTAAACGACTATGTCTCAAACCCTACACATCAAAAATATGGTTTGTCCTCGATGCATCGCATCGGTGGGGGATATTCTGGCAGAGCTGAATATCCAAATCAGTCAACTGGAACTGGGAGAGGTCAAGACTGTTGAAGACTTATCCGAGCAGCAAAGTGAAGAACTGGCGAAGTGTTTGGCAGAACGAGGTTTTGAGCTACTACAAGACCACAAATCCAAAATGATTGCACAGATCAAAGCCATCATTATCGAAACGATTCATCTATCCAAAGAGCATCTACAAGTCAATTATTCCACTTTGCTATCCGAAAAATTGCATCATGATTATGCTTCGTTGAGTAGGCTTTTTTCTTCCGTAGAGGGCTTGACTATTGAAAAATTTGTCCTCAAACAAAAAATAGAGCGAGTCAAGGAGTTGATATTTTATGACGAAATGAATCTGTCCGAAATCGCCTATGATGTGCACTACAGCAGTGTCGCTCATCTGTCTACTCAATTCAAGAAAGAGACGGGCATGACTCCCTCACAATTCAAGAAACTTAAACAGCCCGGTCACAGTTCGCGTGAGCAAGTCGGGTCATAATTCCATAAGGCATACTCAAAATCATGTAAGGCTATTCCAGTCAAAAGGGATCAACTTTGGTTCATGAAAAAGGAATATACGGTATCAGGGATGACATGTACTGGATGTCAGTCTCACGTACAGCAGGCATTGCAAGACCTAGCTGGAGTCCAACATGTCACAGTTGATTTAGCGAATAAGAAAGCAGCTATTGAGATGGAAGATGAAGTTCCATTCCAAGAGTTGCAAGCTGCTTTGCAAGATTCAAAATACAAAATACACGAGGGAGAATACAAAGAAGAGTTGGCTCCTTTGCCTGCTATTCGCAAAAAGAAGGACAACAAAAAAGGTACATTCTACTGCCCGATGCACTGTGAGGGAGAGAAGACTTACGACCAAGCAGGTGATTGTCCTGTCTGTGGGATGGACTTGGTTGAGGAAGCAAGCAATAGCACTGCAAAAGACACGCAATACACTTGTCCGATGCATCCAGAGGTGATCAAAGACGAGCCAGGCTCATGCCCCAAGTGTGGAATGGATTTGGTGCCCAAAGACGTCGACGAATCTGCAGAGGACAAGACTTATCATAAGCTACTTAAGAAATTTTGGATCTCCTGTGTATTTACGATTCCCATCTTTTTGATTGCCATGTCGGACATGATTCCTAACAATCCAGTACTAGACTTGCTACCTATGAAGGTCTGGAACTGGATTCAATTTGGACTGTCATTGCCTGTGGTGTTTTATGCGACTTGGATGTTTTTCGAGCGGGCTTATCGCTCTATCGTTACTTGGCATCTCAACATGTTTACTTTGGTTGGGATTGGCTCTGGAGTGGCTTGGTTCTTTAGTTTGGTGGGCTTGTTGATCCCAGATGTGTTTCCAGCGCAATTCAAAACTGAGTCAGGTGCTGTGCACATGTATTTTGAGGCAGCTACCGTGATTCTGACCTTGGTACTGTTGGGACAACTGCTAGAAGCGAGAGCCCATAGCAAGACCAATTCTGCGGTGAAAGAACTACTGAAACTGGCGCCCAACAAAGCGATCATCATCAAAGATGGCGAAGAGAGAGAAATAGCTATTGATGAGATTCAGGTAGGAGACATGCTACGAGTTAAACCTGGAGACAAAATCCCTGTGGATGGCGTGATCACAGAGGGCAAAAGTACCATCGACGAATCTATGATTTCGGGTGAACCGATCCCTGTAGACAAAGCGGTAGATGACAAAGTAAGCTCTGGTACCATCAACGGCAAGGAATCATTTGTGATGAAGGCTGAAAAAGTAGGCTCAGACACCCTGCTGTCCCAAATCATCGACATGGTCAATAGTGCCAGTCGCAGCAAAGCTCCTATTCAGCAATTGGCGGATAAAATTTCGAGTTATTTTGTACCTGTGGTGATTGGAATCTCGGTATTGACTTTTATCGCCTGGATGATTTTTGGTCCTGAGCCCAGATTGGTTTATGCCTTTGTCAATGCGATTGCGGTCTTGATTATTGCCTGTCCATGTGCTTTGGGTTTGGCGACTCCCATGTCCGTGATGGTGGGTGTAGGCAAAGGCGCAGAATTGGGCGTATTGATCAAAAATGCTGAAGCACTGCAAAAAATGAATCAAATCGACACTTTGATCATTGACAAAACAGGTACGGTCACTGAGGGGAAGCCTTCAGTAGAGCAGGTGTTTGGTTCCGAATCATTTTCCGACAAGGAAATCATCCAAATCGTAGCATCCGTGAATCAGCAGAGTGAACATCCGTTGGCGGAGGCCACTGTTCGATATGCCAAAGATCAAGGAGTCAAAACTGCTGCTATCGATGGGTTTGAGTCCGTGACAGGGATGGGCGTCAAGGCTACCCTAGACGGAAAGAAAGTATGGGTGGGCAATGACAAACTGATGGAGACAGAAGCGATCGACTGCCCAGAAGCATTGCTTGCAAAAGCCACTGAGCAGCAAGCCAAAGGCAAAACAGTGCCCTTTGTGGCGGTGGATGGTCTTTTGGTGGGCTTTGTTGTGATAGCAGATGCGATCAAATCCACGAGCAAACAGGCGATTGCTGATCTGCAAGCTTTGGGGATGGAAGTGATCATGATGACGGGCGACAATCAGCACACTGCCAAAGCGGTGGCGGACGAACTGCATTTGGATGGTTATCATGCGGATTGCCTGCCGCAAGACAAACAGGACAAAGTCAAGGAACTGCAAGCAGCTGGTAAAATTGTAGCCATGGCAGGAGATGGCATCAATGACGCACCAGCACTGGCATTGGCGGATATTGGTATTGCGATGGGGACAGGTACTGACGTAGCTATACAAAGTGCAGCGATCACACTGGTCAAAGGGGATTTGCATGGAATCGTCAAAGCGAAGCACCTGAGTCAGGCAGTCATGTCCAACATCAAACAGAATTTGTTCTTCGCTTTGGGTTACAATACACTCGGTGTGCCTATTGCAGCTGGAGTTTTGTATCCTGTGTTTGGCGTTTTGTTGTCACCGATGATAGCAGCGGTTGCGATGAGTTTTAGTTCGGTGTCTGTGATCGGAAATGCCTTGAGGTTGAGAACAAAAAGGGTGGGGAAATGAAGTTTTTTTGATATAGCCAAATGCACTATCCTGACGCACCCGTCTGTTTTATGAAGCAGGAAAAAGAAATTGCAAGAAAAATTTCCAATTTAGGATCACTTTGGTGTTTTTGATTTGGAAAAACAAAAAGGAAAATTATCTTTGCACTCCATTACGAAATGGTCCGTTCGTCTAGGGGTTAGGACGCCAGGTTTTCATCCTGGTAACAGGGGTTCGATTCCCCTACGGACTACTTCAAAAAGCCACTCTGTTGAGTGGCTTTTTTGTTTTTTAGGTTCCTGAGTCGGATCAATCGTGTCATAGCTGCTGGATCGCAATTGCATTGCGGCTGCAATCTTCCTGAGACATTTGCAATGCCGATACAATCAAATTATCTTTCCTTATGGTCAACTTACATCCACAACAATCCAGTTGCGCAACGATTGTAAGCCAACCAGAGGATTATGTCTATAGTAGTGCTAGGAACTATTGTGGGGAAATGGGTGTAATGAATGTGGGTTTATTGTAATATTTACGGCATTACAAATGCCCAAAAGATTAAGTCGCAATGCAATTGCGACCTAGCGGAAAAATTGTCAAAATAACCATAGATATCAATAGATAATGAAGAAATTATTCATTCCAATTTTGTCCATTTTTATTACTTTTCAAGCCCTCTCTCAAGCTGGGGTAAATAATAGTATCAATGTTGATATTGATTTTGGAAATGGTAGTGATGCAATTAAAGCCTCTATTAAAGAAGATTTGTATAACCTAAACCTCTACGAGTATGCACATTCATTGCCAGAGCTTTACGATCTGTTCGATAATGACCAGCTAACATTTGAGGCTTGGAAAGAGCATATTGATTCATTGTCACATAGAGTTGCTATCAATCGATACGATTCGATAAAGCCTTATTATGTTGTTGATTATGTGGGTTTTATCCCATTACAGGCTAAGTTTTTTGTTCAATCTCTCGAATTAAGTGAAGATCTAAAGGAACGCTTTCCCAGCATTTATGAGACTCTCATTACTTTAACAGAATCTCTTACAAGGAACGGATACAAAAGGGATGAGTATGACTCGATTTTTGCCTATTACGGATCACAAGTTGGAGGTAACAATATTTGGTACTTTTTGCAGGTTGAAGACTGCTATTTTATCGAATATATTTTAGAGCACGAACTGCTTCCTAAGTTAACTTTAGATTATGTAATAGACGACTATGAAATTAGTAGTCATCGTAAATTGCCAATATATTTGCAAAAAAGAAAGTGGCAGAGTATTGCCCGACGTCTAAAAGAAAGTTCTAATCCCACCTGTCAGAAATATGGAGAAATCATGCTGGAAACTATTGATTATGCCCTTTTTGATAACGACAATAATTTTTATAGGAAATACGAACTTGAGGGGATGAATTGGTTTGAATTCAAAGAATTTTAAGAATGCTTTACCCCCTGGTTGTAGAGTCCGCTAAGACCTAAAATGTAGAAGGGCGTCCGCCCGTTGTTGATGTTTTGCAGGATGTGATTATCTTGTAGTTATGGGTAGAAAATATGCCCTGTCTGCCGACAGGCAGGGATACGAGATCAGCTGTTCCGCTGGGTCGCAAATGATTTGCGACTGAAACCTTAATAGGCATTTGCAATGCCAGTACAATCAAATTATCTTTCCTTATGGTCAACCGATACAAAATCAGGGATAAGGAAGGATTGTATTTTGTGACTTTCCCCCGCTGGCCCCCGCTGGCGCGAGCTTGTAGCTCGTGCATCTTCTCAAGAAAGACTGAATATCATGATATTTGTATGAAGCTATAAATCGAAGATAAAAAGTAGTTTATTTTTAGATGATGAACCCTGTTGAATCAGGTTTTGTATTAGAGCCAGAGCATTGGAAATATAGCAGTGCGATAGATTATGCAGGAGGAAAAGGGTTATTGGATATCGACTATATTTGACTGTGGCATGACCAAGGTACGAGCTGCAAGCTCGCACCAGCAGGGGGGGTAGAGCAACGAATGCACCTTAATTTTTACTACTTATGAAGATAAAAGACACGTTTGAAAGTATTTCAGAAAATCAGCTTGTTGATTTAGAAAATCAGCTTGGAAAACCATTACCTAATGACTATAAATCATTTTTATTAAAGAATAATGGAGGAAGACCTGAACCAAATTTTTTTAGGACTTTGAGTGGTGATTATGAAACAGATATTCAATTTTTCTATGGAATAACAAAAGGTATCTATAGTATTCAAGATAATTTATTTCAATTAAAATCAAGGCTTCCCAAAGGAAAAGTGGCTATAGCAAATGATAGTGGAGGGAATTATATTTTATTAGATATAAATACTAATCAAATATTCTTTTTTGATCACGAGATAGAAGAAGTTTTTTTTGTTTCAGAAAGCTTTACTGATTTTGTTAATAGCTTGTTTAATGTTGATCAAGGAGAAAGTGAGCTTGATAGAGCTATAGAATCTCAGAATATCGAGTTTTTTAAATCTATCCTTAGCTCAGGTACTGATATAAACAATATTACAAATGAGTTTGATCAGTCGGCGTTTATAGCTATTTGTTTGCGAGGTAAGTTAAAATTGGCTCGTTTTTTTGTGGAAAATGGAGTGAGTATTGGTGGAGGTCTTTTTGCTTCAAGCTCAAATGGGCATGTTAATTTAGTAGAATATTTGCTTCAAAAGGGAGCTAATCCAAATGAGAGAGATGCAACTCAGAATAATGATACAGCATTGATTCAAGCAAGTATGGGTGGGTATTTAAAAGTGGTAAAACAGCTTATATCTAAAGGGGCTGATATAAATGCTACTGATGATCATGGTCAAACAGCCTTGAATAAATCTTATTGGTCAGACAATCAAGAGTTAATAGATTATCTTGAAAAAGAGGTTTATTAACCCCTACGACCCCCATCTGGTCGTAGGTGTGCCCCATCTGAGCGTAGAATAGAAAATCACTAGGCGTAGTATTCACTACGCCTTCTTATCATTGGGAGGCAGAAAGTAGCATTTTACAAATGCGTTTTTGATCAAAGGTACTTGCATGATGAGTTATACTTAGAGCGCCGTACATTACGATTAATGCGTGGTTAGTTATACCTAGAGCACCGTACACTACGATTATTGCATGGTGACTTATACTTAGAGCACCGTACACTACGATTATTGCATGGTGACTTATACTTAGAGCATGGTTCATTACTATTATTACATGGTGAGGTAGAACCCCCAATCGTCCTCGTCTGTGACGAGGATGTCATGGTAGAGCATTTGTCTGCGATAAGAAGCACAAGTAAGAATACCTGCATTTTTCATTAACTTTCCTAGATGTCTGGAGATAGATATTTAATAGCAGATCAACAAGCCACTTACTTTCTGACATTCACGGTGGTTGATTGCCTGCCTGACGGTAGACAGGGGTTGATGTTTTTACCAGAAAGGAACATAGACTGAAAATAGCAGAAAGTCTATCCTACTGCCAATCACCCCCGCTGGCGCGAGCTTGTAGCTCGTGCATCTTCTCAAGAAAGACTGAATATCATGATATTTGTATGAAGCTATAAATCGAAGATAAAAAGTAGTTTATTTTTAGATGATGAACCCTCCACTGGTCGTAGAATAGAAAAGCACTAGGCATAGTATTCACTACGCCTTCTTATCATTGGGGGCAGAAAGTAGGGTTCTCACCTTGTCATTCTGAGGTTCCCTCCTTGTCACGCTGAGGTTCTCGAAGAGTGGACAAGCAGTACCGAAGCATCAGCACTACCTGCCTATGGTTCGAGTTTACCCGCCGAGGCGTGTACTCACCATGACAGGGGGAGACTAGAGGAAAAGGGTACAGAACTGCAGCTCCACTGAGCATAGAATAAAAATCACTAGACGTAGTATTCACTACACCTTTCTTATCATTGGGGGCAGAAAGTAGGGTTCTCACCTTGTCACGCTGAGGTTCTCTCCTTGTCACTCTGAGGTTCTCGAAGAGTAAACAAGCAGTACCGAAGCATCAGTACTACCTGCCTATGGTTCGAGTTTAACCGCCGAGGCGGTTACCTCACTATGACAGGGAGAGACTAGAGGAAGAGGGCACAGAACTGCAGCTCCACTGGTCGTAGAATAAAAATCACTAGGCGTAGTATTCACTACGCCTTCTTATCATTGGGGCAGAAAGTAGCATTTTGCAAATGCGTTTTTCATCAAAGGGACTATCTTGTGATGCAGCATCAAAACCTTAGCGACATGGGATCAGCCTATCCAATCAGAGATCAGGAAGCTGAGGATTATTATGCCCTCCACTGGTCGTAGAATAGAAAATCACTAGGCGTAGTATTCACTACGCCTTCTTATCATTGGGGGCAGAAGGTAGGGTTCTCACCTTGTGTCACTCTGAGGTTCTCTCCTTGTCACTCTGAGGTTCTCGAAGAGTAGACAAGCAGTACCGAAGCATCAGCACTACCTGCCTATGGTTCGAGTTTACTCGCCGAGGCGTGTACCTCACCATGACAGGGAGAGACTAGAGGAAGAGGGTAAACAACAACCCCACCCAGACAAAATGTCTTCCTTTTTAACTCCCATAGCAGATAGATCACGAACTAGATATGAGCACCTGAGGGTTTGCGCTGTGTCGTGCCTAGTCTCTCCTAAAAATGCCGTTTGCACGACCTGGATAGGGTTTTTGTCGTTCCTTTTTAAACACAGGTGTTTGATCGATCAAACACCTGTGTTCCGAGCTCCAAACACCTGTGTTTCGACGGCCGAACACACGTGTTTGTTTTGACGATCACTTGTGATCCTTTCATGCCCTACTTTATGAGGCTCAATATGGCTCAATTGATGGATCTAAAACTGTACTTCTTGCTTGCGTATGGACTGCAGTCTGCCAGATTGTCTGTGATCATATTCTGATCTTAGCGAAGTATTCTGGATCGATTGCATGTAGAGAGTAAGGGGCATAGCCCTGTAATCTTCGTAGCAATTTGTGAGATGAATGAATGATGGAGGGACGTTAATCCTGACATCTTTGATATTTTTAAGATCCCAGGACTAACGTCCCTTTTGTATTTCTGACGCTTTTATATCTGCGATGATTCTTCTAGTGGATGGGTCTTAGCTGACGTACGACCAGCGGGGTGGAAAATGAGAGAAGCAAAAAAGCCCACATACCAACTGAGTACGTGCGTAAGATATTTGAAGCCGTTAAGAACTAAGTCAGTCTTAAAAAATGTAGCAACCGAAACAATCATAGCCCTGATATCATAAGTACGTAAATTATCTGCAAAGGAGAGAAAGGAGATTAGAGACACCTTGAACCAGGTAATTGAGAAGTAGCCTAAAGGAGTAGAAAGAAGTAAACAACGAGAGACATTGCAGTGTGGTGATGTTTGCAGCGATGGATCACGTAGGTTCTACTCTCAAGACAAGTGACCCTATGCCAGCTCTGAGATTACTGTGAATGCGCAGGAAAGATGTAACAGGACACTGGGTAAAAGGATACATTGTTACCATCAATGTATCATACAACAGGTAATTATGGATAATTTAACTGTTCTCTTGCATGTGCATATGAAGCAAGTTTGTACAAAACAAAATTGTCAACCATATTTTACCATCCAGGTGGATTGGTTACAGGAAGGTAAAATTACAAAGCAAGATTATGAGGAAAACATATTTACTATTGGCTGTGATAGTATCACATATTTTTATGCCTTTGATGGGTTATGCGCAGGTGCTTAATCCTACGGCAGATAGTTACGTACGAGGAGGAAGTTTCTCAAGCCAAAACTTCGGTACGGACGTACTATTAGATTGTAAGCTAGGTGCTACATCTGATGAATGGACACGACATTCGTATTTGAAGTTTGATTTATCTTCGGTGACAGAACCAGTTGTTGTCAGTGCTACACTTCGTTTGAAAGTGGCTCAGGGCAGTGGAAATGTGGATATACATACTTCTCATTTTGTAACTGACGATAGTTGGACTGAGTCCAATATCAATTGGGACAACAAGCCTGCTTATTCTACAACTTTGGGATCAGTGTTGAGTCCATCCAAGGATGCGTGGATAGAAATGGATCTAACTGACATAGTCACATCAGAATATGGGGGAGATCAGGTCATTTCTATCGTGCTTACTTCTAATGGTGGGTCCGTGGCAGCATATCATTCCAATGATGCCAGTTCAGCACTGGATCATCCGCAGCTAGTGCTAGTGATGAGCAATGATCAAGTTGCACCTGCAACACCTACAGGCCTGACCGCTACTTCACAAAGTGACAGCCAAATCGACTTGGCATGGGATGACAATGCAGAAGAAGATTTGTCACACTACAATATCAGCCGTTCTACGGACAATGGTGCCAATTACACGCTATTAGTCGAAGATGTCGAGGACAATGCATACAGTGATTTGGATTTGTCACCATCCACGACCTATTATTATCAAATATCCGCTGTGGATGAATCACACAATGAATCTGTATCTAGTGCAGCGGTATCTGCCACCACAGATGTCCCTCCTGCAGTGCCAACTGCACCGTCGGGATTGGCCATTGTCAGTCAGACTGCCTATCATGCCGAGCTGTCATGGGATGACAATTCTGGTACGGAGCGGGGTTTTTCGATAGAGAGAAAAACAACGGGTGAATTTGTAGAGATTCATGTTTTGGATGAAAATGTAGCAACCTATACAGATGAGCCATTGAATCCGTCTACTACATACATCTACCGTGTACGGGCATTCAATTCGGGAGGGAATTCGGCGTACTCCAATGAAATTTCACTGACCACAGATGCTCCAGACAGTTATTATATAGATGCTGTAGCTGGCAATGATGCCAATGCTGGTACGAGTGCATCTGCTCCTTGGAAAACCTTGCAGAAGGTCAGTACTCATACGTTTAATCCTGGAGAAAAAGTATTGTTCAAAGCAGGGTCAGTCTGGAACGAAAGGTTGTCTTTGCATGGATCAGGGATCGAGGGAAGTCCTATAGTAGTAGACATGTATGGTACGGGAAACAAGCCAGTCTTCAATGGAGGAGGAGGTAGTGGTGGCAATCCTACAGTGTTGCTAGAGAATGAAGAGTATTGGGAAATCAATAACCTTGAAATTACTAATTCTGACGGAACCGCAACCTATCAGAGCGATTTGTGGGGTATTAGGGTAGATGTCACCGAGGCTGGTGAGTTCAATCATATCTATATCAGGGACTGTTATATTCACATGATCAATGGAGAGGTTCCTCTCCTCGATGCTCCCAATGAAGGCAAAGAAACAGGAGGAATCTATGTCACGGTCAGCAGTAGCTCATCCAAGCCTGCCTGGTACAGGGATCTAAAAATCCAGAACAATAGAATCGGAGGAGAAGTAGGGGGAGATTTGGTAAGTGGTCTAGGAATTGCCACAGAATCAACTCATGGTAGGATTCAACTAGGAGAAGAACGTAAATTGTTTCAGGAAGTAGTGGTAAGTGAAAATGTCGTCGGTCCCACTGGTCGCAACAACTGTGTAGTGAGAGTAAGTGAGAATGCACTTGTAGAGCACAATCTATTCAAAGATGCGGGGCAGTTTATGACAGGACACAGTGTCTACAATTTCAATACATACAATTTTGTGATCCAATACAATGAAGCATATGGCAATGTAGGTCCATCTACTGACAAGGATCGTGGAGGGTATGACGCTGATTATCAAGCTCAAAATACTTACATCCAGTACAATTATAGTCATGACAACAATTGGACATTGGGCATCATGAAAAGAGAGACAAATGAAAATGTGGTATTTAGATACAATATTGCTCAGAATGATAAAATGTCCATTTTTCGCTATGGTTTCAATACTGACAGAGGGTTGACTGATGCCCATGTGTACAACAATACTTTCTATGTTTCGGCTGATTACAATATCGAGGTGTTTGGAATTAGGACTGCACTCAATACAGAATTCTACAACAACATTTTTTACTTTGAGAATGAAGCTACATGGGGGACTAGTTCACAGGGACTTCCAATCAATTGTACTTTCGAAAACAACAGTTTTTACAACTTGGCTCCCAAGGGAAGTAACTATATAACAACAAATCCACAATTGGTTGATCCTGGCACTGGAGGGTCAGATATTGATTGGAATGATTATCCCAACATTTTATTGGGTTACAAGCTGATGGCCACATCTCCGTGTATTGATGCTGGGAAAGTCATTGAAAATAATGGTGGGCGTGATTTCTGGGGCAATACATTGTATAACGGAGCTCCAGATATAGGTGCTCATGAGTTTCAGGAAGAAAAGGTAGTACTAAATTCAGATGAGTTATCCACTCCCTTCTTGGTTTATCCCAATCCATTTACTGGCATGACCAACTTTAATCTTCCACATGATACGGAAAGCGTTGTGATTTATGACATGTTGGGTCAAGTGGTGGAAAAAATAAGCCCAGATGCAAGTAGCAAAACATTGATATGGAGTCCTACAGTAAATGCTGCGACTGGCACATTGATTTACCACATCCATCGCAAAAATGGTGAAGTAATAGTGGGCAAGTTGATTCATCTATCAGAATGAAATCCCCACAGATTTCATATAAACATAAAATGGTATCATACCTCCGACTGTTATTGATCGGAGGTATGATGTCATTCTTTATATCCTTGAGATCCTTTGCTCTTTCGGTTGATTCATATGTAGTTGAGATCAATTCAATGCGAGTCACGGATTCAGAATTCAGAATACACCTCAACCGCAACATAGCTGGCACATACAATTATTATTATCAGCAGTGGGGTGTACATCCTCATGCGGCTTTTTGGGAGACTCAGTATGGGGAGAAGACCCCCCAATCCTACATCCTAGAGAAAACCCTGTCACAGCTCGTTGATATCAAATTGAAACAGCAATTGGCTACTCAAATGGGATTAATAGTAGAGTTTACATTTGATTCATTACAAGGCTGGTGGGTGCAGGACAATAAGGACAGGAAACTAAAAAAATCACAGGGAGGAGTAGTGTATGGACCCGTAGAGAGAACTTTTGCTGATTTCTATGATTATTTTTATGACCGTCTGTTTATTAAACTACAAGAAGAGGTGAATCAAAATCTACTCTCTGCTAGTACATCACAACTGGAAGCATATTATGAATTGAACAAGGAGAGATGGTTTCAGTATAGTCCTGATGCAGAAGTAGAGTATATCGAGTTTCAATATGACGGATCATCCGACAGGGATCAAGTAGCTCATCTCGTAGAGCTAACCTATGACAAACTCTCGAAAGGAATGGAGATGAGTACGCTATTGTCAGCATTTCCTCAATACAGCTATCGTCATCAAACATACGTCAAAACGGACGATGTCTTGGGAGAAGAAGATGTGGAGGGTCAGCTTATAGCCTGGGCATTGGAGCTCGATGTTGACGAGTTGAAAATTTTTAATGGGAGATCGTCCATGTATATCATGCATTGTATAAAAAAATCACCCAAACAAACATACTCCTATGACGAGATCAAAAGAGATGTACAGTGGTATTATCAAAAGTATCGTTACCAAGAATTGTTGGACACATTGAAACAAAATGCCAAGATTAATGTCAACGATGAAGTTCTCGACAACATAGAGATTCAATAGCGGAGTAACTATCAGTCAAATATTATTGCTCCACATTTTTCTTGTTGTATTCCGAAGGAGTCATTCCATATTCTTTTTTGAAACAAGATCTAAAATAATCTGAATCATTGAATCCTACCATGTGTCGGATTTGATCAATATTTACCTTCTTCTGTGAGAGCAATTGACCTGCCTTCCTAATACGATAGGATCTAATAAACTCATTTGGGGACATGTTCATCAGTGATTTGATTTTTCGATAAAAATGCACCCTACTGATTCCGATTTCTTTGCTCAATCGATCTACGGACAGGTTGGTGTCTGAGATATTGTCATCGATGTATTTAATGGCATCTTTAATCAAATTTTCTTCATGAGATGAAATCTGCTCCGGCATCAACAATGATTTTTTCTCAAACTGTTTGCGTAGGTTTTCTCGACGTGAAATCAGCGTATCTACTCTGGTTTTAATCGTTTCCAGGCTTTTGCTTATAATCAGATACTCCTCTGCATTGAGGTCATTGTGAAAACTATCATCCATCTTTTCTTTCATAAGGAAAATGATAGGGATATTCAAGGTACGCTCGTCAGATTTTATCTTTTGACATAGTTCGAGTCCATCAATCACATCCAATTCTTCATTGATGATGATGAGTCTAGGGACAAGATCCAAGGCCACTTTCCAACCTTCCATGCCATCTGTGGCAGAATAGATATGGTAATAATCCTGCAATTGATTTCGCAAAATCTCAGTGATGCTTTCGTCTTGTTGTATGATGAGAATGTTATGATGGATTGCGACTTCATTGGTGATTTCCAACTTGTCTTTAGGATTGTAATTTTCTTTTGATACGATGGTATCCTCATATATTTTGTAGGTTTCGTCTACAATGTCTGACGCATCAAAGTGTGCGTGTCCAGTCTTCAAGGTCACGCATATTTTTGTCAATCCAGCTTGCTTTTCATTGCCTTGGATACTCTCTACGTGAACTGAGCCATGATGCTGACCAATTATTTTTTTGGAATGATCCAAACCAATACCGTCACTCATCGAAATACGGCTTCCGTTGTTTGATAGGTGATAGAATCTATCAAACATATGAGGAATATCTTCAGGTGAATATCCTTTGCCGTTGTCTTCAATGATCAAGTCAATGAGCTCATCCGACAATGAACCATTTTCGTTCACATGTTTTCTGATGTAGAGATTAAGAACACCGTTCTCATTGCTGTGTTTAAAGGCGTTTGACACAAGATTATTGATCACAAAGACAAACTTGTCAGGATCGATCCACACGGGGAATTCTTCTTCCTCTGATATAATGTTGAAATCTATGTTCTTAATTTTTGATAATTCATAAAAATCAACAGCAGTATGGTGAGCAAATGATACAAGGTCAATATGCTGCACACGTAGGATGCTGTTTCCCGTTTCTAACCTCCTCACGTCGACGATTTGATTGATTAGACTCAATATACTTTCCGCATTTCTTTTCGCAATTTTGAGTCTTTTCTTTATTGCTGGTTCTACTTTTTGCGCCAGTATATCTTCTATGGGAGATAGAATCAGTGTCAATGGGAGCTTAAATTCATGTGAGATATTGATGAAAAACTGTGACTTGAGTTGTGACAACTCTGCTTCTTTATTCTTCTCAAGCTCCTCTACCTTTAGTTTGTTTTTCATGGCTTGCCAAGACGCTGAAAAATGGTAGAACAAATACATGAGAACTAATATTACAATCGTGTAAATGAGAAAGGCAATGGTAGACTTATAAAACGGAGGGTTGACCCTTATTTCAATAGAAGTATATTGATCATCCCAGATTTGATTAGAACTACTAGCTTTTAGTTTGAGGGTGTAATTACCTGATGGTAAATAATTTAGATTCAATGTGTTTTCGTCCAGGAGTTGCCATTCGGGAGACAAGTCTTCAAGAAGGTATGAATAATAGATATGATTCTGTTGGCTATAATTAATCGCTGAAAGGAATAATTTAATGATCGTTTCATCATGATCAAACTCGATGGTTTGTAGGTACTGTACATTGCCATATTTGACCAATAGCTCGGGGTTTTTCATGATGCTTTGTTGATTGATCGTTATGTCATTTACCCATATTTTAGGAAAGACATTTTTGGAGGTGATTTTGGATGGCTGGAACTTGATCAGTCCATTTCTAGTTCCAAAATACATTTCCTTACCCTGAGCATTTAATGAAGACCGAGGGAGGAATAATGGTTCAATACCGATGTTGTTCATCGTAAAATCCATGATGTTGAATTGCAACGATTGCATGTTGTCGGATTGGTAAGTCTCTATTTTTGACATCCCTTCAAAGGTTGTCGCCCAGAGATTTTGATTTTCATCAATCTCCATTGCTTTGATCCTGTTGCTATACAAGCCTTCATCTTTAGTCAATATCCGGTACTCATTGGTAGTTGGGTCATAATAGATCAATCCTGAGTTTTCAGTGCCTAGCCATAGCCTGCCTGATTTGTCTTGTTTGATGACTCGTATGTTGTGGGATTCAAAATTTAGGCTTTGACCATTGACAGATCGGGTTAGATGAGTTTTTGAATCAAATGCCGACAATCCAGCATTTGACCCCATCCATATCGTATTGTCATCAGTAGCATAGAGCGCAAAGATGAAATTGGAGGATCTATTGAAGTGGTTGTAATACTGCGTGTATTTTTCTTCGTCAGGGTCGAACCCAAAAAGGCCACTACCATTGGTTCCAATCCAGATTTGATTGTTTGCATATACGATGTTATTAATTTCTTTGAGGCTACTGTCCAAATTGAAATCCAAGGGGTAATCTTCGATTTGATTAGTAGTTTTGTTGTATTTGATGATCCCATCGCTCGTACCTATCCATATGTTGTTTTTCCCATCATAGACCATACACCGCGCTCTGATGTCGTTTGCTTTCAGTACAGAGGTGACTTGTTCACTGTCATCTGAGTCGGGGTAAAGGGATAAATAATACAGTCCCTGATTGGTACCAAACCAAATCTTTTTGTCTTCTGTCTGTACCATCGCTGTGATCACATGGCTAGGATCGTAGTAGCTTTTTCTAGTAGCCGTTGTAGATTTATTGATCAACTCAAAGGTGCTACCATGACTCACAAACCGGTAGACCCCTCCATGATAAGTAGCGACCCAAAAATTCCCGTCTTCGGATATGAATATGTCTTTGATTGATCTATTCAATAATAGCGTTTCTGTGGATTCCGTCTTCGTATTGAACATGAATAGGCCATTGCGTGTGCCTATTAATATTTCGTCTTTTTGGTAGGGTTGAATGACCCTAATCGAATTTGAGTTGACTTTGTCTGTCAATCTGAATTTGTCCTTTGTACCAGCTTTGATATCATATTTGGTAAGACCCTTGTATTCATTCTGTGTACCTATCCAAATCACACTGTCTTCTTTGTTGAGAGACAGAGATCTAGGGTTTTCCTTCTTCGTGTTTATCAACAACTGATCGGGGTATGGGCTGTTTGAATAGACGCCACCATTATACGAGATAATAGAAAAACCAAACTGTGACAAAACAATCAGGTTGCCATCATAATAATCTATGATGTCTTTTACATCTAATTCTTGCTTGTCGTTGAAATTATAGTTCCATTGAAACCTGCTAAACTTTCTACTGGCAATAGATCCCATGTACAATCCATTGTTGGTGCAGATCCAAAGGTTGTGATTTTGATCTTCATAGATTTTTCTTACCAAGGTGTACCTTTCCTCATTGTTGTCATTTAGGAGCGGAATATGTAGGAATGAATTGTTTTCTTTCGACCAAATATTGAGCCCACGACTGGTACCAATCCATAGGTTGTTCTGACTATCGTTGAACAGGGACCATATCCAATTTGAAGTTAATGAGGTTGAGTCTTGATTTTCTGAAATGAAAGTTTCGGAGTATGAACCGTCGTATTTTATGAGCCCATATTGAGTGCCGAACCACATAAACCCATCCTTGTCCTGTGTGATCGCATATACAGGATTGTCGAGAGACTCTACATGTGCATCAATAATGGGCAAAGCCTGATCTGCCGATATTGCTGAGAAAGTATAAAAGTAAAGTATAAAAAGAAGTATTGGTAATTTGCCGTAGATATTGGAAGATAGGCGCCTACAAAGTATTCTTAGACTTATTACTAAGTTTTTTTCTTTTATAATCATGCTGCTGCTAGTATCAATAGTTTCAATAATCAATGCTTTCGAGTCAATATGAATCAACTAAAAAGTAGGTGACCTAGGAGTCTATGAAAAACATGATCTGACCAATTGGCCATTGGATCAATATCTATGTTTCATCACGTACAACTACGCCGTTTTAATATTTGGTTGGTTGGGTTTTTGATTACTTTGATAGTAAAAGAGTGCTTTAGGCATTTAGTCTTCATGAGCCTATCTTTTACCAGCTCGCTGTAATCTTAGTATTTAATTCAACTCTATTCATGGCCAATTTGTGAGAAAAACTGGTTTAGTATTTAGGAATGGTGTTGAACGAAGGAGTTAAAAATACCACGCTGTAGCGAACGGTAAGTTTATTCCTTAAAATCAAAAAAATCAATATTTGATTCTTAAAAGTTTTTTCGTCTAAGATACCAGAAATAATCAAACAAGGGGGGTTGATGTAACATCTCTCTAGTATAAATGTAACCCCAAATGGGCAGAAGTATCCTCATATGGGCAAATATGATCAATATGTCGGTTGTTGGTTTTTAGACATGGGTCTAATATAGCGTTACGAATATGTTTAATATGGTTAGTAGATATCATTCACGCCGTTCAATCATCAACGTTCGAATCGAATATCCTAACCAGGAGCAAAACCATTGATAAATGAAATTCCCCAAACGAATAATATTGACAGGAGTACTTTTAGTATCAGGCATACTATTAATCATTCATCTGTTTTTGTGAAGAATTTATTCATCAAATTGAAAACTGTATAATTATGAAAGCAAAACAATTACTTTATTCAACTATTACGCTATTGGTACTGACGATCTCGTCATGTGAAGTTGACGATTCGGCAGGTAGGATGTTTCCAGGGGATCCAGCCATCAATTCTGGAGTAGAGACTGTGGACTTTGGAGAAGTTGTAGCAGGGCAGACAGCTACTATATCTACCTATGTGATAGGCACTGGTATTGATGATGGACTGACACTCACTGTCGAAGGAGAGGGCTATCAGGTGAGTCGAGACAAATTTCGAATAGTGACAGATACCAGCTTTGTAAACATCATATTTGCTCCTGATATCGAAGCAGCCTTAGGCGCCACCAATGGGACAGTGACTCTTTCGGCAGGAGATATTACTAGTACCATTCAATTGTCATCAGTAGTACTCACCCCATCTATCATCACCGCAAGTGAAGAGGTAGTTAACATAGGGGATGTGGTGGTAGGTGCCAGTGATTCTAAGACCATTTCTGTGGAAGGTCAATTTATCCCTGGTGCAGTACAAATATCCGCTACGAGTGGATTTAGTGTCAATCCGACATCATTTGACGTAGGAAATGGAGAACATCAATTGACCGTGACCTATACAGCAGATGCTGCGGCATCAGAGGGGGCAGTTTCTGGAGAGGTGACATTTAGTTATGGTTCAGGATTGAGTTCTACTTTGCCTGTCACTGCCAATATTGTATTGACACCACCCTCAGCATTGCCTGATGGTACAGTTATTTATCAAAACGAGTTGGATTTCCCAAATAGCCCAGCTGATGATACTGAATTTGTATTGGCAGATTTGCAGGGACTATCTACTACCTTATATAGTGGTGTATCAGCGACTTATGATCTAGCGATAGGAGTAGGTGGAGCAACAGGAATGGAAGTACAGCATGCTATGTGTGTAGATGCCATCAATGGAAGTACAGCAGGCAAGAGTGATGCATGTAACACTTCGGCAACTTTGAAACAACTAGGGACTAAGGTCACTGTATCTCTGACGGGACTTCCAAAATTGGTAGCTGATTATACTGTGACTTTTTGGGCTAGACCCGCAGCAACTTCTGAGAGAGAATTGATTGTCAATTTTGGAGGGACGCTATTCACACATATTTTTAATGGAGCAAGTAGCAATTCCTATTACAAATTTGAGGTTGAGGGCTCGTCTGACAAAGACGGCAATATTGTATTCGATTTTGGAAATAATACAGACAATACATTTAGAGGAATCGACTTTGATCATATCGAAATCGTAGCTGGAGGGATCTAAGCTCAGGTTTTTGTACCAATGATATAAATATTGAGATGACTGTCTTCCTATCGGGAGGCAGTCATTTTTTTACCATGTCAAGAAAATTGAAGAGGTTCTAATACATTTTAAACACATAATAACATGAGACAGATAAAGAATATTTTCATTTTGTTCCTCACTTTAAGGGCACTTGCGGTGAGTGCTGGTGATGCTCAGGATTTGTTGCAAAACGCATCCAATCGTGTACATCAATCTTTGGATGGTACATGGCAAATCATCGTCGACCCAATGGAGACTGGTTATTATAACCATGGCTGGAAGCCTAAAAAGAATGGCTATTTTATGGACGAAAAACCAAAGAGTGTTTCGGATCGAGTCGAATATGATTTTGACACTAGCGACGAATTGTATGTACCTGGTGACTGGAACATGCAAGCTGATCGGCTCTACTACTACGAGGGTACAGTTTGGTACCGAAGAAAATTCCTAATTACAAAAGAGAGCGAAAAGAAATATCATTTGTATTTTGGAGCGGTCAATTACCGGTCAATCGTTTATTTAAATGGAGAACTTGTAGGCGAGCATATTGGAGGCTTTACTTCATTCAACTTTGATGTAACTGATTTGCTACAGGAGGGGCAAAATACCCTAATCGTAAAAGTAGACAATACCAGAGACAAGGACGGTGTACCTACGATCAACACAGATTGGTGGAACTATGGTGGAATCACACGATCAGTGCTACTGGTAGAAACACCGCAGGTTTTTGTCCAAGATTATTCTATCCAACTCAGCAAAAACAACACAGTCGAAGGCTGGGTAAAACTCAACAACAATAATGCTGGAAAGGTAGAAATAGCAATTGAGGGAATAGGAAAACAGGTAGTACAAGTCAAAGCAGGGAAGGCCTCATTCGAGTTTGACAAGTCCCCCAAGCATTGGTCCTTGGATGATCCATACCTGTATCAGGTTACCTTGAGTTGCAATGGAGAAAATATCAAAGATGAAATTGGGTTTAAGTCCATTGCCGTACAGGGTCAGGATATAATGCTCAATGGAGAGTCTGTCTTTTTGAAAGGAATCAGTATTCATGAGGAAGCACCCTTTGGGACTGGACGGGTGACCACCCGTGAGCAGTGCAAAATCTTACTGGACTGGGCCAAGGAGTTGGGGTGTAATTATATCCGACTGGCACATTATCCTCACAGTGAGACAATGGTACGCATGGCAGAAAAAATGGGGTTCTTGATTTGGTCAGAAATCCCCGTGTATTGGACGATCAATTATGACAACCCATCAACCTATAGCAATGCTGAAAATCAACTGGTAGAAATGATAACTAGAGATAAAAACAGAGTCGGGATTGGTCTCTGGTCGGTAGCCAACGAAACACCCGTCATCGATTCAAGGAATGAATTTTTGAACAAACTGATCAAAAAGACGCGTGATTTGGATCCTACGAGACTGATTTGTGCTGCATTGAATACCCAAAAGTCAAAGAATGGAAAGAACTTGATTGATGACCCATTGGGAGAATATGTGGACGTGATTGGTATCAACAGCTACTGTGGATGGTATGGCGGGACACCCGAATCATGCTCCTCATGGGAATGGGCTACCAAATTTAAGAAGCCGATGATTATGAGTGAAGTAGGTGCAGGTGCGCTACAAGGCTATCATGGTGAAGAAAATGTCAGATGGACTGAAGAATATCAATCGGCAGTATTTCATAGCAATATTGAAATGTTGAAGAATATTGACTTCCTAAGAGGAGTATCACCATGGATACTGATGGATTTTAGATCACCGAGAAGGTCTCTTAAGAACATTCAAAATGATTTTAATAGAAAAGGATTGATTTCAGAACAAGGACTTAAAAAGGAATCCTTTTTTATACTTCAGAATTATTATAATTCATTGCCAAACCAAATGAAAAATACCGCAAAATAAACCATGTTCCGTGCGGTGTAGTCGCGACCACAGTTGTTGGTTATAGAAAAGCAGGCTAACGAATGACCAGAGCAAATGAGTGTAGCTAAGTGAGAATTGGATGCTGTTACACCAATTTGGCTAACAATTGTAACGTGTACCCTGTTTTTCTGTAACTAACAATCAATTAATGTTACTTCTAGCCGGCTTAATAGCAACAATCAGTAGGCTGTTTTTGAGCAGACACGGACGATTATTACAACTTAAATATTGAAATGTGAAATGAAAATATTAAAGTTCATTTGAATTTAGTCGAGTCGAATAGAACATTGATATTGTCGGTTTGATAAACAGTCTAACGATTATTCAGGTTCATGTTTTTTTATTTTAACGTGATTTCTTACTAAAATAAATGATTATGAAAAAGCTATTACTAGTTATTAAACTTGGCTTGATATTACCCGGGCTGCTGCTGGCATTTCAGCTGCAAGCTCAACATACTGTGAGTGGGAAAGTAACAGGTCAAGAAGATGGAATGGGATTGCCGGGGGTGAGTGTATTGATCAAAGGATCAACGACTGGTACAGTTACCAACGTCGATGGAGCATTCAAAATAAGTGCAAAACCAGAAGAGGTATTGGTTTTCAGTTTTATTGGATACATCAGTCAGGAAGTTGTTGTAAGCAACAGCACTGAAATGAATGTAGCGCTGGAAATTGATGTAGAGCAGCTAGATGAAGTTGTCGTCGTAGGATATGGAACTCAAAAGAAATCCGATGTGACGGGTGCTGTAGCTACTATGTCACAGGATCGCTTGGAAATGGTACCCAATACCAACGTAGCACAAGCACTGCAGGGGTCAGTAGCTGGGGTGTCGGTGGTTACAGCATCTGGAGGTGCAGAAGGGAATGACGCCAATATCATGATTAGAGGTAGAAACTCTATCAAGGCAAGTAACACTCCATTGATCGTACTGGATGGTATGCCTTATAGTGGTAGTCTCTCAGAGATCAACCCTACTGATATTGCGTCTGTCAATGTTCTGAAAGATGCATCATCTACTGCTATCTATGGATCAAGAGGGGCCAATGGTGTCATCCTTATTACTTCTAAAAAGGGAGTTAAAGGTGCAGCCAGAATTAGCTATGCGGGATTCTATGGTATTCAGCAAATGACGAATGTCCCTGACTTATTGACTTCAGAAGAATTCTATCAGTTTAAAAAGACAAGGAAAGCATCTGCAATTACTGCCTCCGAGGAAGATTTTTACCAAGACGGCAAAACGACCGATTGGATAGATATAGCTACTCAACAAGGAAACAAGCAACAGCATACTTTGACAGTGTCTGGAGGAAGTGACAATATAAAGTATTATGTATCTGGTAGTTATCTTGATGTAGAGGGGATTGCTGTCAATGACCTGTTTAAGAGATACAGCATGCGAATCAACCTAGAAGCTAAGATTACCAATTGGCTGACGTTTGGTACCAATACACAATTGTCTTTATCAGATAGAAGTGGACAGGATGCCAGCTGGAGTGGGGCTCAAGATGGAGCATACTATATGAATCCATTGACCGAACCATATGACGCTGATGGTAATCAGTTGGTTTACCCTTGGAAAGAATCTATTTATTGGGGCAATCCATTGTCTGGCTTGCTAGAAGAGGATAGTGACAAAAATTACAAGATAGTTACAAACAACTATTTGCAAGTAGATCTGCCATTCGTGCCAGGCTTATCTTACAAGTTGAACACAGGTATCGAGTATGATCATAGATATAGACAAAACTATGCCGGTAGAGATACAAAGTCAGGATTTGAGAACAGAGGCGTATCAGATACACGTACAGATTTAGATACCAACTTTCTGATTGAAAACATTCTGAACTATAAAAAGTCATTTGGCAACCACAACTTCTTTTTGACTGCACTTTACAGTTATCAAAATGATGTTGAAAACATGGAAGGCCTTGATAGCAATGGTTTCCCCAACGACGTATTGACTACCTATCAGGGTTATTTAGCTGCGTTGAATGTACCTAAGTATGCTTACCAAGAATTTGTATTGTTGTCTACTATGTTGAGATTCAACTACAACTACAACGACAAATACTATGTGACATTTACAGGAAGAAGAGATTCTTACTCTGGTTTTGGTGCCAACACCAAGCACGGTATATTTCCTTCAGTAGCGTTGGGATGGAGCATACACAATGAGTCATTTATGTCTGCCATACCTACGATCAGCACGTTGAAACTACGAGCGAGCTACGGTATCAACGGTAACCAAGCTGTAGACCCATACAGTTCGCTATCTAGATTAAATGACCGTTCATATTTGGATGGATCCACGCAGGCAGCAGGATATTACCCGAGCAAACTAGGTACGCCAGATCTGGGTTGGGAACAATCTGCTTCTGTCAATATTGGACTTGATTTTGGCGTGTTTCGTGACAGAATACAGGGCAGCCTAGAGTTGTATGAGACACATACCACAGATCTGCTGCTGGACAGGGAGATATCACCAGTACATGGTATCACTACTGTGACACAAAACTTGGGAGAAACTAAGAATAGCGGGATAGAACTGTCATTGAATGCCAATGTGGTGACAGCCGGAGATTTTTCATGGGATGTCTCTGCCAATGGCGCATTTATGAAAAATGAAATCGTAGACCTATACGGAAACGGAGTAGATGATGTGCTAAACCAATGGTTTATAGGAGAAGCAATCAATGTAAACTATGGTTATCAATTTGACGGGGTGTACCAAGAGTCAGATTTTGAGGATCCTGCTTATGAGCCTGCTATTCCAGGTGCACAGCCAGGATGGGCTAAAATAGTTGATCAAAATGGAGATACACTTATTAGCACAGACAGCGATAGAGTGATCCAAGGACAGACAGATCCCAAGTTTATCACTGGTTTGCAGATGAATTTCCGGTACAAAAACTTCGGGTTGTCTATTTTCTCTAGAAGTGCTCACGGTATGACAAGAAATAATACACTACTCAACGATGATGTTTGGGGAGATGTAGAAAGAAATACCACAATGAAGAACTGGTGGACGCCTGAAAATCCTACCAATGAATATTGGGCAAACGATGAGAACGCTAACACAAGAGGGGTAAACATCTATGAGGATGCCAGCTTCTGGAGATTGCAGGATGTTACTTTTTCTTATGACTTGCCTAAGAGCTTGCTAGAACGAGTGAGAATCAACAATGTCAAATTGTATGTGACGGGTCGTAATTTGATCACGGTGACCAATTTTGGCGGGTTGGATCCTGAGCTGAGTAGCTCAAGAGAAATACCACTACAGAGAGAGTTTGTTTTTGGTCTTAATGTTGGATTGTAATTCAATTCCAGACCTTTTTAAAACTAAAAATACAGAACAATGAAATATCTAAAATATAGCTTAATGATCAGCCTTTTTGCAAGCCTATTCTTGGCCTGCTCAGAGGACGTATTGATAGAAACTCCTCCACATACCATCGCAGCAGACAACCTGTATGTGGATTTGGCGGGGTTTGAATATGGACTGAATGGACTTTATGCCCAATTCAGAAGAGAACGCGGAGGGGAGACTTTTGGAGGACCAAATGACCTCATGATCGACCCTGCTGTTGCGGGTGTGGACAATTGCTATGGCAACCACGACAATGGCTGGAATTTGGTAGGCAATGATTTTTCTAGAAATGTGCCTAGTGAAACACACAATAGAAATTTTTTCGAATGGATTTACCAAACTATTAATTCTGCAAATACTATCATAGATAGGGCGGAGAATCCAGATATAGAATGGTCTGATGCAGAGAAAAATGGCGTATTGGCTGAGGCTCGTTTATTCAGAGCTTGGGCATATAGACACGCCACTTATATGTGGGGAGATGTGCCTCTAGCGCTTCACGAATCTACCGGTACCAATATCAAGACTGATTGGGTGCGATCACCTATAGAAGAGGTTAGAGTTCAAATGGAAGAGGATCTATTGTTCGCTGAAGAGCACATGAGAACACCTTCCAATGATGGTAAAGTTTCTAAATATGTAGCGTCACATTACCTAGCTGAGCTCTACTTGGCCATGGGAGAGAATGAAAAAGCAAGAGACAAAGCATTGGCAGTAATGGCTGGTCCATATAGTTTGATCACCAGCAGATATGGAAAAACGGCCAATGAAGGAGGAACTCCTTTCACTGACATGTTTATCCACGGAAATTCTAACCCATCAGAAGGAAATACTGAAGCCCTATGGGTGATGCAGCACGAGGTAGATGTCAATGGTGGTGGTGACAATATCATGAGGAGATGGCACAGAAACTCAGCTGAAGGTGTAAGAGTCGATGGTACTTCAGGAGCTATTAAGGTGGATATCGAAAATGGAGGAAGAGGTTTAGGTCGAGTAGGCCCTACTAGGTATGCACTGGAGCTATATGGCCCTACCGATGATCGGGGTGGTTATTATGCCTGGAGAAGCTATGAAATACTGAATAATCCTAATGTGATTCCAGTAGGCACCAACCCAGATACAGGCGAGGCTTGGGCGCTAGGTGATACCGTAAAATTTGATTGGCAAGGCCAAAATGAAAAAACTGAAAATGCTTACTGGCCGAGTACACGCAAGTGGGATTATGCCAATCCACTAGATACTGCTGGCTCAAGAAGCTACAACGATCAGGTGTATTTGAGGTTGGCTGAAACCAAGTTAATATTAGCAGAAGCACAATTTTTATTAGGTGATGCACCTGCAGCAGCAGCCACTATCAATGAACTGAGAAATCGTGCCAATGCTACGCCTATTACAGCTGGAGATGTCTCTCTTGATTTCATATTGGATGAGCGTTCTAGGGAGCTTTATTCAGAGGAGCACCGTCGCTACACCCTTGTCCGAATGGACAAGTGGATGGACAGAACAATCCAATACAATCTCGTAGGAGGCCCGACTGTAACGGAAAAGGATAAATTATTACCGATTCCACAATCAGTGATTGACGCCAATTTGACCCTGCCTATGGCACAAAATCCAGGGTACTCAGGCGCTGAATAATATCAACCACAACAACAAGAGCTTCCCACCAAGTGTGGTGGTGAAGCTCTTTTTTCTACTGCTCTACCCACTCTGTTTCGAATCTTCATTCTCATCAAACTCTACAAAATGAAAAAGAGTCTTTTTGCAATTTTAATCACCTTACTTTCTGGGTGTTCTGGCATCACTGATAAAAAAACAGATATACAACAGCCTTATATCTATGTAGATGCTAAAGTCAAGGTCTATCATGCTGATGGTACGCGCAGCTACAAAGAGTACCAGCCTTTCGAGACACGTACTGTGCAATTACTTAAGGATTACAAAACGCCACATGAAAAACCTGCCCTAAGCAAATATGGAGGTGTTTTGACAGGAAAAACTGAAGCCACAGGCTTCTATTATGTAAAAAGGATGGATGATCGGTGGTGGGGAGTAGATCCACTAGGTTACCGTCATTTTAGTATTGCACTCAATGGGGTGAAAAGAAATAGGTCAGAGCGCAATAAGAAGGCCCTGGTCGAAAAATTTGGTACTCATGAAAATTGGCTCAAAGAAACGATCGCTTTGTTGCAGAACAATGGATTCAACGGTACTGGCTCGTGGTCTGACCATGAAGCCATAGTCGAACTAAACAAAACTTTGGATCAACCTATCGCTTACACGATCAATTGGGATTTTATGGGTGGATATGGTTCAAAACGAGGAGGGACCCATCAGCAATCAGGTCATAGAGGATACCCTAACAATGCCATTTTTGTGTTTGATCCAGAGTTTGAATCATTTTGTGATGAGCATGCCCAAAAATTGGAAAAATTCAAAGATGACCCCAATTTATACGGTCATTTTTCTGACAATGAAATGCCTTTCAAATTCACGGCCATTGACAACTACCTCGCTCTACCAGAGACAGATTATGGCTACCTCGCGGCACGTGCTTGGTTGGACGACATGGGGATCACTCAAGAGCAAATAACAGACGAACACCGTCATTTATTTATGTCCTATGTCGCAGACAAGTATTTCTCGATAGTATCTAAGGCTATCAAAAAATATGATCCCAACCATCTGTATATCGGTTCGAGATTCTATAGTAGAGAAAAGGACAATAAGATGTTTATGGAAACAGTAGGGAAGTACTTGGATGCTATCTCAATTAATTATTATAATTATTGGACTCCTGATTCTACGCAAATGTCCAATTGGGCCAAATGGTCTGGGAGACCCTTTATCGTGACGGAATACTATACCAAAGGCGAGGACTCGGGGATGGGAAACAAGAGTGGTGCGGGTTGGATAGTTCGCACACAAGAAGATAGAGGGCTTTTTTATCAAAACTTTAATTTGGCTCTTTTGGAATCCAAAAATTGCGTCGGGTGGCATTATTTCAAATATCAGGACAATGATCCCGAAGACAAAACCGTGGATCCTTCGAATGTGGATGCCAATAAGGGTGTCGTAACTAGTGAATATAAGGTATGGGAACCCATGCTAAAAAAGATGAATGAATTGAATCAACAGGTGTACCCTGTGATAGAATATTTTGATCATCAACAATCGAATATTTAAGGCTGAGTTTAATCTATTACTCACTCGATTATTGATTGGTCGAGATATTCAATCTCAAGAAATAACAGGCTGCAATATTGCAGCCTGTTTTGTAAACACCTCATTATAAAAAACATACACCTATGAACAAAATATGCACTATGCTATTGTTGTCAGCTGTGGCGAGTAGCTGCATGCCGACGAGCCAAACAAATGAGGTGGTTTCACCTAATGTACTTTTTATATCCATAGATGATCTCAACGATTGGGAGGGATCAATGATGGGACACACGCAGGCCATCACACCCAACATGGATAGACTTTTTGAAAGCGGGGTGTTGTTTACCAACGCGCACTGCTCGCAAGCGGTCTGCACCGCTTCTCGAAACTCAGTCCTCAGTGGTATCCATCCTTCGTCTTCAGGCTGGTACACCAATGGAGCTGCCATGAAAAAGAACTATGATGAGGTGATGGCTGATCACAAAATGTTGCCAGAGTACTTCAAAGATCAAGGCTACCATACCTATGCCACAGGGAAAGTCTTTCACAATGGAGAGTCCGACTTTTCTGATAGGACGGGGGATTTCTGGACGGAATATGCTCCGCGTTTTTGGAATGATATGGATGAAAAAATAGAGAAGACAGGCTATGGCTATCGTGGCAAAATGTTCTTCCCTTTTCCAAAAGATGGAGGTCAGATGGTGCAGCTGTATGGCGAGGATACAATCAATAATTTCTATAGACAAAACAACCGATTTTATTCTTTGGCAGGTGGGCCATTGAGCGATGATGAAATACCTGAGAATGGCATGTACGATGAACAAATAGCTGACTGGGCCATTGAAAAAATCAGCAAAAAACAAGATAAGCCATTTTTTATGGCAGTAGGATTCATTCGACCACATGTGCCCTATACTGCACCTCAAAAATACTTTGACTTATATAACATCGACTCGGTACATGTCCCAGTCGTACCAGACAATGAATTTGAAGACATTCCTATCATGGGAAAAGCTATCGCCTATGGATATACACCACGAGGAGGCTGGGGTGATGTGTCTCAAAGACAGGAAATATTGCCAGAATTGGTACATGCTTATTTGGCATGTGTTTCATTTGTCGATGACCAGGTGGGGAGAGTACTCGAAGCATTGGAAAATAGCCCTAATGCAGATAATACAATCATAGTACTGTGGTCTGATCACGGTCAGCATTTGGGTGAAAAGCGCCATTTTAGAAAGCAAGCACTTTGGGAAGAGGCTACTAGAGTTCCTCTGTTTTTTCGTGTGCCTGGCAATCAACATGTGGGTCATCAAAGCAAACAGGTAGTGAGCTTGCTAGATATCTATCCGACTTTGGCCGAACTGTGTGGATTACCAGTACCTAAAAAACTAGAGGGAGAAAGCTTGGTTTCGTTGTTAGACAACCCAAAGCTGAATAAAGACAAGCCTGTTTTGACTACTTGGCTGTATAAAAATCATGCAGTGAGAAGTAATGATTGGCGATACATCTTGTACCGAGATGGAGGTGAGGAGCTGTATCATCATGGGACAGACCCTGGTGAGCACACCAATCTAGCTTTTGATCCTCAGTATGCGCAGGTAATCGCTGAGCATAAGAAATGGCTCCCAGCCCACGATGCGTTGCCCGCTGGTGAAACAGAATGGAAGGGGGATAATTTGGATAGGTTAGTAGAAGAATGGACAGTCAATGATACCATGCCTGATTGGTTGAAGTAATGACGTATTAGGTCAGTTTTGTTCATAAAAAAGGGGTACTCACATGCTGAGTACCCCTTTTTTTATAATTATTTTATCTTACTAGTAACTTGCTGTAATTCACAGTTTGTCCAGATGTTACATGAACAATGTAGGTTGAGTTTCTTTGTAGATGATGCATATCCAATTCAATGGTGCTTTGGTTTTGAATAGTCGTTTTGTACATCATCTGACCTGTTAGATCACTGATCATTATTTCAACTTGATTCACATCGGTGTAGCCTTTTAGATCAATGGTCAATACCCCATGACTGAGTGGGTTGGGGTAGATATTTAGTTGATTTGCATGAGCGACTACTTCGTCAACTGCTACTTTGAACAGACGAGCGGATGGATTGTCATATTCAAAAGCACCTATGTCAGTATAGCTGTCAGACAAAGTATTGCCCCAAAAATCAAAGCCACCATTTCCCGTGATATTTGCCCCTGCATTGATCGCTGGCGAGCCTGACTGTAATTGATACCCATCCAAGGTACCGAAACCAAAGCCACCTGTGCCAGGATTGACAAACAAAGGATTTGCGGTGATCTTATTGGCATCTGTAGGCTCTGTGCTGTCATGGTTACCATAGAAAATATTGTGATCGAAGAAATTGTTGGTACTTAGTTCAAAATCATAAACAGAGTTGGATCCTTCTATATAGAATATGTTGTTGCTATAGAAAGTACTGTCCGAATAGCCGCCCCAGTTTTTGTGCCACAGCACTTCCATGCCGTCTAAGTCTTCCCCTACATAGAATACATTGTTGTAAACGTGAGAGTTTGTAGGCGTACCTGATACTCTGATCATGTGATGCCCATCGTTTTCGAAGACGTTGTATCGCACGATGGTGCCGACATTAAAATTTCGAGCAGATTCTCCTCTGGATGTAATCAAAAGACTGCCGTAATCATTGTCATGACTGTAGTTGTATTGGATGATGGTGTTTTTACAGTAGTAATCACTATCAAATCCACTTGCGTCAGCATCACCTTCATTGTACACCGTGTGGCTTGCTTCGTTGTATTGCCACAGGGCATTGTCGCAATTGAACGGGTAGGAAGCATTGCCAGTCGTGTATAGTCCGCACATGTAGAAGGTATTGTATTCTACGAGTGGGCCATCAGCGACACGCAGCACCATGCCATTGCCGCCCGTTCTTTCAAAGCGGTTGTTTCGTACTTCGATGTTGTAGCTAGGATACCAATCATTGGTAGATCCATCCAACGTAGTTTGTCCAAAGCTGGTGAACTGATCTCGTGTATCCCATCTCGAATCGGTGAATACACCACAGTTGGATACATCATGAATGTAGCAGTTTTCAATCTTGACACCATCAAAATTGGTCGGAACTGGCGTGCCATCGGTTCCTCTAATGAGGTAGGCAATTCCGCCGTTTGTTCTGGTGTCGAGTTTTCCATTTACTTCACTCACCTCTATGTTGCTAATGTTGATATCATGCAGGGTGCCAGCGTTGTTGCCTGTGATGGCAATGGCATTTTTCAACAGAGGGGATTCACCTTCGTGTGCTGCATAGTTTTTTACATGCACATTGGTGATTTCCCAATATTCCTGATTGTAAAGGATAAGAGAAGCTGAAGACGAAAATCCTGATAGTATCGCACCCTGAGCATCTATAATAGGCAGCGGGCCTACACCGTAGCTGGTCAGTACAATCGGGTTGCCAGACGTACCTGATCCCTTAGGGTAGAAAGGTTCGAACCAAGTATTGCCTGCTTTGAGCAGAATGGTGTCGTTGGCAGCAAAAGTAGTGGCATTCACATTCGTGAATGTTTTCCATGCTGTAGCTTCTGTCAACCCATCGTTCGCATCATTTCCATTGATGCCATCTACGAAATAACCCGTGATCCCCGAAGGATCTGCTGTGGTAGTGAACGTTTCGATAACCAACTCTGGCCTGTTAGTAGCTGCATCGTTGCTGTTGAAGTTGACGATCTTGTTGGTTGCACTTGCATCCCATAAGCTGACAGACACCACACCGTCACCTGAGATTTGCGATTGCACGTAGGCAGTTACGTCAAATTCGTAGTAGACATTTTCCGTGGATAGGGCCTCAGATGTAATGCTGCTTCCGTCAGAAGGTGCGCTATTCCACGTCACGGTATGCTCTGACCAAGCGTCGCTCAATTCGAAAGCAGTGATGGTCGTAGCGCTGACACTATTGGCATAGACTCGAACTGTGGCCTGACTGACTGTAGTCAAACCTTGGTTGCTCAAGTCGAATTTTAGGAAACTCTTACGGAAAAAATTAGCTGTGCTACCTTGTTTTACTTCAAGGTTTGAATCGCTCCCATAATTGGTATCTGCATTGGTACCACCTTTTACGAAGGCATCTTCTGAAACATCATAGGTATAGGTGATGGGCGTACCAAGCGTAGTTTCGTTGGCTTCATTCGAGTAGGACGAGCCTCCCACATTATACGCCGAGACGCGGTAGGTATAATAGGTAAGACTAGACAATCCAGCATCGCTATACGAAGTGCTATTGGCTCCTAAACTGGCGATTTCGGCAAATGCTCCTGCACCAGCTTTTCTCTCTACCTTATAGCCTGTTTCGTTGTCTGCGTTGTCTGACCAGCTCAAATCAATGGCACTAGAAGAAGCTACTGTTGCCGTCAGTGATGTGGGGTCAACAGGAGGTGAACAGTAGACAATCAATTTGGGGGCATTGGCACCTTCTTTACTACTAAACTCAACAGTAGTATTGCTCGCAGAAGCATCATAAAATGCAAAACTGATGGTGGAGCCCAAATTGTCCTGAATGTAGGCAGAGACGTCCCAGTCATAGTACTGATTGGTAGATCCGATTACTGTAGTGGCGATGGCTGTGCCTAGTGCGGGTGCATTATCCCACGTAACTGTTGATTCATCCCAAGAATTGGAAGTTTTGTACACTACAATAGGTACTGATCCAGAAGAGTTGGTATATAGCCTGACCACAGCGCTATCTGCAGTCGTCAAACTACTTAAATCAAATTTTACATACGATTTTCTGTAGTAGTTGGCAATTGAGCCTTGTTTGATTTCTAAAATAGATGCCGAACCGTAGTTGGTACTTGAATTGGCTCCTCCTTTGACATACGCATCGTCTATGGCAGTCAGAGAGACAGGATTTGAAATGTCTAATACAGCTCTTGTCATAAGATTGGCTGTACTCATGTAGGTAGTTGGTTCTGTTGCATATCCAGGTCGGATGACTAGAAATATCAAAGCAATTAGAACCTTTGCTTGAAAAATTGGTTTCATTTTGTATAAGTTTTAAATAGTAATTTATTTATGCTGTTGTGTGAATAAGACTGAATAATCCGGATTAGATTTTAAGTCTCTGCTGTAAGGTTTTTGATCAAGGTGTTGCATATATCGTAGCACCTTATGGGAGAGTAAAGAATGGTATGTGGAGAACGAGTCGTTCTCCACATACCAGATAGCTAATTCTGATGAGTTAGATTAGCGCACAATCAGTTTTGATATGGTTGTAGCCTTTTGCGTTTTGATTCCAATCACGTATAACCCCTTGGTCAACCACAGGTTTGTATCAATTTTGATCAAACCGATATTTTGTGTTTGATTTTGATAGATTACTTTGCCTTGCATATCAGTGATGGAGATATCTATTTTTGAGCCATCATGGTTGGGTAAATCTATATAGAGAATACCATCATGAATAGGGTTGGGATAGATGTTGATTTCTTGGGTGCCAGGTTCTACCTCCAGAAGGATGTCATTGATCTCATCATCATCTTCTTCATCATCATCATTTTCCTCATCTTCGTCATCGCCAGGTATGATAACAAGCTGTGGATGGTTTCCGAGAGCATCTTTACTGGTAAAGGTGATGTGAGAGTTGTCTGCTGATGGATCGTAGAATCCAAAACTGACCATGCTTCCTGCATTGTCATGAACATATGAAGTAACATCCCATTCGTAGTATTGCTTGATGTTGCCGATCTGTTGGGTAGATATCTCATTACCCAATGCTGGTGCATTGTTCCACGTTATGGTTGTTTCATCCCAGTTATTATCAGTTTCGTAGAGCGTAACTGGAGCGGCCTTGGTAGTGGTGGTGTGTACTTTTAGAATGGCGCTAGACACACTGGTGAAATCTCTCACGTCAAAGGTAAGGAAGGTTTTTCGATAAAAATCTGGATTTCCTCCTTGCTTGACATCCAGATCAGCTTCTAATCCAAAATTGGTATCAGCGTATTCTCCACCTCGAATATACGCATCATGTGAGGGGACGAGTGCCGATTCGTCTGTGAACCCAACTACTATACTGTATGTATTGGTAGAATTGGTGTCTTCGGAGACCACCACCACTGTGGTTGTTCGCGCTTGTTCATCTCCACTGAGATCAGTTGGAGGAGTAATAGTGACTGTCGAAGCTGAATTCATAGGGAAAGCTTCTACCGTGATAGTCTCTACTGGGTTGATGAATATACTGTAGTTTTTGAGACCGGGAGAAAAGCTCGTAATAGACTGGCCATTGAGCTTGATGTTGTCGAGTTCTGCACTCGCTTCGAGCTCTGCTACGTAACTGTCTACGTCAAAATCATCTCCAGTTTCTGCAACCCAGTCCTTTAGTTTTTGGCGCATATCTGCTATGTCCGTTTGGTATGCAGGATCATCTGTGACTGGAGTGAGCTCGCCTGGATCGGTAGTGAGATCGTAGAGCTGCTCTCTGTTTACCCCTTTGTCGAATAGCATATATTTGAATTCGTTGGTTACGACCATTCGGCCGTTGAACTTTCCACCTGTACTGCCTGTGTAGACACTTTGTACATTTTCAGAAACCACATAGTCCCTCGGAGTAATGGTGCCAGTAGGGGTCGTCAAAGCAGCTGGTGATAGGTCTATGCCATGGAGCGATGCAGGGATGTCGATGCCTGCAAACTGGAGAATCGTAGGGTACAGATCCAAACCACTGGACACCAATGTAGTATTGTCAATTACACCAGCCTGTGTTTTTCCTTTCCATGAGATGATGAAAGGGACATTGACTGATTCTTCATAGAATGACTTTTTTTGATTCCATTTGTGAGCAGCACGCCCGTCACCATGATCAGAGGTATAGATGATCACTGTATTTTCTAGCAAGCCTCTACTATCCAGATCATCGACTAAGTCTTCTATTCGCTTGTCAACTTTTTCAAGGAGGCGGTCATACCCATACAAATATTGTCTCCACTCTGTATCTGTCCAAGTTTTAGTTGGATGGGAGCTGTAATGTTGGTCATCGGGATCTTGATCTCTTCTAGAGTAGTGTCCTTCGGCTTCATTGAGTGGGATCTCATAGTTAAAAGGTAGCGGAGGGCATGAAGCCAGATCCATGGCTTCATCTACTTCGCCATCGTGATACTTGTCATTGCCTCCCGAGATATTACGTGCCAGTTCGCAGGCATCATGGGGGTTGTTGTATGACGTAATCATAAAGAATGGTGAGCTACGTGGTTGATCCAAGAAGGCTTTGCTCTCTTTGTATATGGTACTGTCATAGTAGTTTTCGTAGTAGGAGTCAAATCCATGCCAATCTTCGATTTCATCTAGTTTGGTGGTGCCTACGTGCCATTTGCCAAAGTAGCCAGTATCATACCCAGCATCTTTTAGCGTTTTGCCTACAGAAGTGGCAACAGTTACATCATCGAGTTTGTGTGGCATTACACCTGTGATCATGGACTTGCGTGAAAATGTACATACCGGATAGGTGACATAACTTTTCGTAAAGAGGGTACCTTCGGCGGCAAGTTTGTCTATCCCTGGAGTGGAAATATGATTGTATCCACGCTGGGTCATGATTTTTCCAGTGTGCTGATCCGTGATGATTACGATGATATTGGGTAGTGGGTCTTGGGCTCTACTCTGTCGGTAGACAAAGCACAGCAGAAATAATAAAAGACTTGTTTTTAAGAATACTTTCATAATGTTAAATATTTATTTGTTAATCAGTTGATTATCTCAGTTATATGGATGTGGAGGACGTTTTGTCCTCCACATTTTTATCAAACCAATATTGAAGAATTTATTATTGCACGATTAGTTTAGATCTTGTTGCGAAATCACTGCTTGTGACAGTTACTACATACATTCCCTTGGTCAGCCATGTGTTCGTGTTGAGCTGTAGGCTGCCTTGGTTTTGTGTCTGGTTTTGATAGATCATTTTGCCCTGCAAATCAGTAATGGCAATGTCAACCATGCCACTAGATAGTGGCATGTCAATTGTCAAGACGCTTTTGTTCAATGGATTAGGATAGATGGATACTGTATGCAGATTTGTATCACCGATGGTTGTGACTACCCCTTCACCTTCACCTTCGCTATCATTATCTTCTTCGTCGACGCTAGGCACAATTATCAGCTCTGGAGTGTTATTCTCAGCTTCTTTGCTGTTGAACTCGATGGTTTCGTTGCTCGCGTCCAAGTCCCAAAAACCAATCGAAACGATTCGGTCTCCTGCCAATTGCGCTGCTACATAGTCGGTAACATCCAATTCGTAGTATGTTTCCTCTGCATCTAGTGCGATATGAGTAATGTAGGACCCATCTGATGGCGCATTGTTCCAGGTAACCATAGACTCTGTCCAAGTATCGTCCATTTCATAGGCTGTCAAGTTCATAGGCCCTGCTTTGATAGCATATAACCTAAGAGAAGCAGATGTTATATCGTTGAGGTCTTCACCACTCAAATCAAATTTGACTAAGACCTTGCGATAAAAATCTTCATTGGCGCCCTGCTTTAATTGCAGATCAGCATCAGCACCGTAGTTGATATCAGCATTTACACCTCCTCTGATGTAGGTATCTTCGGTAGGATTGAAAGAAAGCCTAACAATGACTGCTAGTGTAGTGACAGTTAGCTCGTTGGAGTAGTCAGAGCTTCCAGTACTATTGTAAGCCACTATTCTGTAAGTATAAGTGGTTTCGCTGCTTAGGCCTGAATCCGTGTAAGCAGAGGCATCAGCAGGCAGGTCGGCGATTTCAGTGAACTCTCCTTCACCTTCTTTTCTTTCTACTTTATAACCTATTTCATTGCTGGCATGATCTATCCAGGCCAATTCTATTTCATTGTCTATGACAATAGGTGCACTGAGTGTGCTAGGAGCTATTGGCGCAGACATCATAGTAACTGCACTACTAGTGTTGGAATAGTTGGAGCTTCCAGTACTGTTGTACGCTATTACTCTGTAGGTATAGGTAGTTTCGCTGGTAAGCCCCGAATCCGTGTATGCAGATGCATCAGCAGGCACATTGGCGATTTCAGTGAACTCTCCTTCACCTTCTTTTCTTTCTATTTTGTAGCCGTTTTCATCACTTGCGTTGTCTGTCCAAGTCAGTGCAATTTCAGTGTCACTTGCTACTACAGCACTGAGTGTTGTGGGGGCTACAGGCACTGAAGCACCACTGGTCAATGTAGTGGCAGCAATCTCATGTGAGTAGTTGGAATTACCAATCATATTGTAGGCGATGACTCGGTAAGTGTACGCTGTGCTACTGGTCAGCGATAGGTCACTGTACTGGGTTGTATTGGGATCTAAATCAGCTAGTTCTACAAATGATCCACTTCCTTCTTTTCTTTCTATTTTGTAACCCAACTCGTTGTTGGTATTGTCATTCCAACTCAATTGTATCTCAGTATCAGATGCTACGTGTGCGCTGAGTGCTGTAGGGTCAGCGGGTACTAATGGATCACCAGGAATAAGGATTAGTTCTGGATGAAATTCTGCAGCTTCTTTGCTATTGACTCCCATAGTTGCGTTCGAGGCAGCTAGATCCCAAAATCCAATCGAAATCAAACTGTCTAGACCTAATTGATCCATAACATAATCGGTAACGTCTACTTCGTAGTACACAAATCTGCCAGCGAGTGAAATTACGTTGATGAGATCACCTTCTGCTGGTCCGTTGTTCCAGGTGACGGTCGTCTCGTCCCAATTGTCTTGAGTACCATAGAACGAAAGATCCATAGATGCTGAATTGAGCACATATAACCTCAAAGTGGCCTTTTCTATATTGTTGCCTAAGTCTTCTCCGGTCAAATCAAATTTTACTAAGCCCTTGCGAAAAAAGTCTACATTGCCTCCTTGCTTTATTTCTATGAGATCTTCAGTACCATAGTTTACATCACTGTTGCCACCATGAATGTATGCGTCATCAGTAGGCGCATAAGTGAAGCTAATCACAGTTTCCAAAGTACTAGCTGTTACCTCGCTTGAGTAGCTAGAGTTGCCAGTCGCATTGTAAGCGATTATTCTGTACGTATAGGTAGTTTCACTCGGTAGACCAGTGTCATGGTAGTGAGACACATTGGCTCCTAGGTCTGCAATCTCTACAAATGCACCCGCACCTTCTTTTCTTTCTACTTTGTAGCCAGTTTCGTGGGTTGCATTGTCTGTCCAGCTCAGCTGGATGGCCTCATCCGAAGTAGCATAGGCACTCAATTGACTTGGGTCTGCAGGTACAGCTGCTGTAGTAGTGACCAATTCCAGCTGTGGTGCATTGACTCCTTCTTTACTACTCAATTTGAGTGTAATGCCATCTTCGGCAGGTAGATATATCACAAGACTGATTTCACCACCAACTTTACTTTTTGCATACTCTGAAATATTCCAGGAATAATAGGCATTGGCTTCACCTACTTGGGTAGTCGTGATGGCTTCACCTACAACTGGCGCAGTATTCCAGGTGATGGTGTTTTCGTTCCAGCTGTTGTCAGTGACATATGCAGTGACGGGCAGTGATTTGGTGGAGTTGGTGTATAACTTGACCGCCGCATGCTCTATTGCAGCTACGCTAGTCAAATCGAATTTTAAGTAAACTTTTCTCAGATTGCTTGTGACACTTGGAGTGTTTTTTACTTCCATTTCTGCTTCTGCTCCATAATTGGTGTCGGCATTGTTTCCAGCTCTTACATGGGCATCCATCGTAGCGACCACTGTCTGATTGGGTACTGGGGTTTCGTACAGTCGAGCGATACCGAGGGCATCTTCTCCCTCTCCAGCATAGACTATATATACTTTGCCATCCGTGTCCTCGAATATATCCGGATCGCGCAATTGGTTTACATCTTCTGGCGCATCCGAAGTTTCGGAGTTGAGTTTTTCGTGCTCTCCCCCTTCCCATCCAGGATTTGATACCATGATTTCGAAGGGAGGATATGAAGTGTCCCATGTGGTCCAGTCACCTGCACTCATGTCTACGGTCGACATTTGTACTCGTTCATTGATCTCTCCTCTTCGGGTGTAAAAAACTTGTAGTTCATCACCTACTACTCTCACTCCTGTGTGTCTTACGCGCAGTACATCTGAACCTAATCCATCAATATTTAGAATATCATCCTGAAAAGGGTGATCAGATCGTTTGTCCCAAAGACTATTGGTATAATCCCAGCCATCTGGAGCAGTCCAAGGGTCAGCCGGATCCAGTGCTTGGTAAAACTTAGCACCATTGTCTAGGGCATACATTTCTCCCCCATACTCAAATACTCTGAAATATGAGCTACCTAGGAATACTGGCTGTATGTTGTCATAAAACTCCAAACCATAGGGGGAGTAAGAGACATAGGTCACTTGGTCGTTTAGTTCTACTCCATTTACAAACGTGGAGGAACCAGTGTGGAAATACATGATGATGCGCTGGTTGACATCATCTACATGCACATCTGGTGAGGCCAAGTGATTGTCTTCGATGGAGATACCATTGTCTAGATTGATGAATTTGCCTCCATGATCTAGTACCCCTCGGTCTCCTACTGGTACCCCTATCCCTGTCTGGTACAAGTGGTATGGGCCCTCGATATTAGCAGCCCAGGCCATACGAATATAGTCGTCAGAGTGATGCGCAAAATAGACATAGTATTGGGCGCTCGGGTGTGCACGATTGGCAGGGTCTATCCAGTCCGGTACATGGATAATAGATGGGCCATTGATGTTTTCACCCTCAGTGGCGGCACCTAGATCAGCAAACATCTGCTGTGTGATGATAGGTTGGTTGCTGTTCAACCTGACGACCTCATACGGGGAGCCAGATTGAGACATTGCAAAAGTGAATGATGCCATTAGCATCACAATCATAGTAATTGTTTTCATGTTCATGCGTTTTAGAGTTTGTAATTATTGTGTTTTCATGGTCTTTGTCTATAAAGTACCTTCGTGTTGCTATCCGCTTTCGGAAAAACATATTTCATTGAATAAGAGGTGTTTAGTGCCTGAAATGGCAGCTTGATTCGATGTGTTTGTTATGATTTTCATTTCCATATTTGTATGTTAATAAGAGATAGTCTAACAGAAAGTAGGCTCATGTTGTATATATGCCACACTGTCGATACAAGGTGCAGTTACATGTATCAATATGACCTGAGGGATGTTACTTCTAATCAATTCAAATCGATCAAATTTTAATGTGCAGCCAACTTTATATGTGTTTGGCGTATGTGCCACCACATATAATCCTGTGCTCAACCATGCCTTGTTTTCACAAAAGGGTTTTGATTGGAGACATGATATTGATAGATCAATTGTCGTTGTATTATGTGGTGGAATTATCGATTCAACATTGAAGGTGAAATGACGGAGGTTATGAATTTTGCTGTGAGCGTATGCGGTGATAGTCTATCTGTAACATGGCCTGAGATTATTCATATTCTAGATAGAAAGGAAGTAATTCTAAGTCATGTGAAGATGCTGGTAAACGACCAACCGAGATTCTTAAACACTGCCACTTACTCTCGTAGCGTCTAGTTCATAATCACCCATAAAGTCTTTTGGATATTATAATTGTAACATGAGCACGGTATAAGTGTTACTTCATTTTGTTCTATGCAACTTGGCACGGGTGAGCTTGCAACTTATCTATGGGATTTCTATTAGGAGAATGTGAGATATTTATGCCACAAAAGAATGTTGTCCAATAGAAACAGATTCTAAATTTAACTGGGTCAACAAAAGTAGATGTAGGGAATCAAATATGATGAAGACGAAATTACAAATAGCAATAATACCCATGCTTTTGATGGGTTTTGGTTGGGCAAATGTTCATTCACAGGCTAAGTATACAGCCATACGCCAAGAGGCTAGTCAGCCCCTAATCACACAGCAGATGTTTGCCGAAGTAGGTGTGGAAGGAGAAGGGGAAAATATCAATGGCCCAAGTGTGATCAGAGTTCCTGATTGGATTCGAAAGAAGGATCGTGTCAACCCTAAGGCACAATACTATATGTATTTTGCACATCATGCGGGAGATTATATTCGTATGGCATGGGCTGCTAATATCGAGGGGCCATGGCATTTGTATCAAATCGGAGATCAGGTAGCGATGGGGGATCGTGGTGTTTTAGATTTGGGTGATACGGTTATCAGTCTAAACAATGGTGTGGTGATTCCCAACAATCATTTGGCCTCTCCAGATGTGCATGTAGATGATGTCAACCAGCGCATCATCATGTATTTTCATAGTGGTGCCTCTACCTACGTCAATGGTACCAGAGTGAAAAAACAGCTCACTTATGTCTCTTACTCCCCCTATGGTTTGGAGTTTTATGACAACATCCAACCAGTGTTTTTTGGGCCATCTTATTTTAGAGTATTTTCATACAAAGACAAAATATATGCTCTTGATAACGGAGCTACTCCTTATCGTGCCTTGGATGCAGATGATCCATGGACAGCCCCAGATGGGTTTGATTATACGAACAACTTGTGGGAGAAACATCCAGACAATCCATTTCAATTAGACATTTCAGAGCAAGAAGGAAAATCCTTCAACGAATTGAGAATCCGTCATACTGCTGTAAGATTGGTAGGAGATGAATTGCATGTGTTCTATTCTAGGCGTGGTGAAATGCAGGAAAGAATACTCATGTCTACCATTGACTTGGGTGTAGGTGATTGGACTCAATGGGATGCGTCATACCCTCCCGTGGAGATTTTAGCGCCGAGTCCAGGCTGGGAGGGCGGTGACTTGGAACAAGTCCGTTCAAAAACCAGCTCCGCGCCAGAAAATGTCAATCAGCTCCGTGATCCTTATGTGTTCGAGGATCGAGACGGATCACTCTACCTGTTTTACTCGGGTAGAGGAGAGGATGCCATAGGTATGGTTGAGATGAAATACACGGAATGAGGTTTTGATGTTCGGTGAATTGAGATTTAAACGATTTAAAAGAAGAAAATGAAAAATACAGTTGTAGGCTTATGGGTGTTGTGTTCGATTTTAGCCAATGACGTTTGCTTAGCGCAAAAACAACAGCCTCAGAAAAATGTTTTGTTTATATCCATAGATGACCTCAATGATTGGGAAGGGGCAATGGGGGGCAACTCTCTAGCCATCACACCCAATATGGATAAGTTATTTGCATCAGGAGTCTTGTTTGCCAACGCACACGCTTCTCAGGCCGTCTGTACTGCTTCGCGCAATTCTCTTTTGAGTGGGATACACCCATCTTCATCTGGCTGGTATAGTGGGACTGCTGATATGAGAAAAACGTATGATCAAGTGATGAAAAATCATACCATGTTGCCTCAATATTTTAGAGAAAACGGATATAAAACGCTAGCCGCTGGTAAGGTCTTTCACAATGGGGTTAGTGATTACAAAGATAAAACTGATCTGTTTTGGGATGTGATAGCTCCAGGATACCACGTGCCCCAAGAATTGAAAGAAAGAGGGGATGGCTATGGCGGATCACATTTTTATCCTTTTCCTAAAGAAGGGAGTCAAATCCTAAACCATTATGGAGAAGAATATAGAGACGGACATTCATTGTGCTATGGCAAACTGGAGCCCGAAGATATTCCTGGCGGTAAGATGTTTGATGAGCAAATCGCTGAATGGGCAGTAGGACAATTGGAAAAAGATCATGAAAAACCATTCTTTATGGCGGTAGGTTTTGTCAGACCTCATGTACCCTTTACAGCGCCCAAAAAGTATTTTGATTTATATGATTTCGATGACATTAGCTTGCCGGAGATGCCCGAAGACGAGATGTTCGATATTCCCAATCTAGGCAAATCTATGGCCTATGGTACAATCAAAACGGGAGATCATTATGCAGTAGTCAACCTTAGCGATACTTATTGGAAGGAATTAATTTATGGTTATCTGGCCTGTGTTTCATTTGTGGATGATCAGGTAGGAAAGGTGATCGAAGCATTGGACAACAGTAAATATGCAGACAATACAATCGTCGTATTGTGGTCAGATCACGGACAGCACCTCGGAGAGAAAAAGACTTGGAGAAAACAAGATCTGTGGGAAGAGGCTACCAGAGTGCCTTTGTTTTTCAAGGTGCCTGGAATGACCCAGCCTGGGCAAAAAAGCTTACAAGCTGTGAGCCTGCTAGATATATACCCTACCCTGGTAGAGTTGTGCGAAACCCCGACTGTACCTCAGCTCGAAGGCGAAAGTTTGGTCCCCATGCTACTCGATGTAGCTACTGAAAGAGAACAACCTGTGTTGACTACATGGAGGTACAAAAATCACGCAGTAAGAAGCAATGACTGGCGCTACATCCGATACAGAGACGGATCAGAAGAACTCTATGATCATAAAAATGACCCCAGAGAGCACACCAATCTGGCATCAGATCCTCGCTATGCAGAGGTCATCGCTGCGCACAAAAAATGGCTCCCAAAAAATGACGCATTACCTGCAGGAGAGACACAGTGGAAGCCTGACGCCTTGGACAAAAGAGTAGAAGAGTGGTTGTCCAATGACGCCATCCCAGATTGGTTGGAATAACCGCATGAAAACAACCAGGTTGTTACATCTGTCATGTTTATCTGTTACTCATTAGGGTTATATGCAACATGCTTCAGGTGAAAATGCAACTTGCCAGAGGCTCATATATGGCTGGTAATAGCGAGAATTGTTAGGAAGTATAAAATGAATGAAGGATCAAAATGATATTAATAAATAAATGTGAACGTATTAAGCGCATGATGACCCTATGGTTTTTCGTGCTTCTATCTGTGCCATCTGTGCTATTGTTGACTAGTTTGTCATCTCAAGTAGTAGAGGAAAGAGAGGCAGCCACTTACTACATCGACAACACCTCTGGCAATGATGCCAATAGTGGATTAGCCACAAATGCAGCGTGGCAAAACCTATCAAAAATTAATCAATTACAACTCCAACCTGGAGATTCAGTTCTATTCAAGAGAGGAAACAAATGGGCAGGTACACTCAGACCACAGGGCAGCGGTGCATTGAGTGCTCCTATCGTAATCGGTGCCTATGGTGAAGGAGAAATGCCCATCATCGATGGCGAAGGCAAAATGGCAGCAGATGACTTTATGTCGGCTGGTTTAGTACTTTACAATCAGGAATATTTCGAGATCCGAGATTTAGAAATTAGAAATTTTGAATCTGGAAATCCAGAAAAACTTTCTAAAAAGGCAGGGATTTTGGTTTTGGCTAAGGACATCGGTACGCTGCATGGTTTCAAGTTTGAGAACCTGAAGATTGCAGAGGTAAATGGCTCTTTGAAAACAAGAGAAAATGGAGGAGTATTCTTTAGTGTGATCGCAGATGATGATCCTGAAAAGAGAGTTCCGACCAATTTTGACGGCATCCATATGACTGGTTGCTATATCTACAACGTAGACAGAGGGGGTTTTCTGAATCAGTCGTTTTGGAAAAACCGAGATCTCGACTCCCGTTTTGGAGAAATCACAGAGAATGGCAAAGAGGACAACTGGTTCCCAACGCTCAATTTGCTGATAGAAAACTGCAAGTTTGAGAACATAGGAGGCAATGGCTTGGTCACACGTGTGGTTGCAGCTCCTGTGGTACAAAACAATTTATTCATAAGAAACAGTACCAAGACAACAGGCAATGCTTCCTATCCATACAACTGTGATGATGCCCTATGGCAGTACAATGAAGCCTGCTACACTGTGTACAACGAAGGCGATGTAGACGCGAGCGGTTTTGATAGCGATTATTTATGCAAAAACACCATCATCCAGTACAACTACAGCCATCACAATGACTGGGGAGGTTTATTGGTCTGTTCGTGGGGGCAGGTCGACAATGCATTCAATGATGGTACCATTGTGAAGAACAATGTTTTTCAGGATGAGAAGCACCACATGATTCGTTTTTCGGGCAACATCACCAATACACAGATATCTGACAATCTATTCGTGACCACTGCTGACATCAATGATGTCATGTTTTGGTACAAGGAGTGGGGGCAAATATGGCCAGACAAGACTGTGGTGACGAACAATATTTTCTACAACGAAGGCACCAAACAACTCTTGAAATTGGGAGAGACTACCAATAATTCTATCCAAGGCAATGTACTAGTCGGAAGTGCTTTCGACGATTCTACTCAGTTTGAATCTTTGGGAAAGAAGAAAGAGAAAAGTGAACTAAAATCATCTGTACAGCAAATCAGAGCAATAGGGGAGAGAAGGGATATCCAAACCTCTCAAGCATTTGAGGTTATCAAAATCATGTGGCCTGAGCAGGCAGAAATGAACCAGTAGAACTTTATGTCTAAATATTTAATCCTTTGGTTGTTGAGTTTTGGGCATGTAGTAGCTCAGGCAAATGAGCTGTGGTACACTCAGGGTAATTTTAAACCAGAGATTCGCATCGAATTTACCATCACAAATAGTCTGGATTTTGATCGAGACAACTGCCCTGTTACCATTACCAGGGAGCAGTTTCCGATGATTGATCTGCATGAAATGTGGGTAACTGTAGTAGATCCAGACATGCCTCCGTTCGATGGACCCTCTGAAGACTTGTTGAGACTGCAGGGTGGTCATCAACTACGTGCTGAGACCAATGGACATGCCATCTATCATCAAATGGATGATCTAGACAAAGATGGGATTTGGGACGAATTATTCTTTCAGGTAGACATCCCTGCAAACTCCAAAAAGCGCATTTTTATTTATTTAGGTGAAAATATTCGTGGATGGAACAAGCACTATACTCATGCCAACATAGGAAACTATTGCAGACATCAGATGCCATTTTGGGAGAGCGAAAATATAGGCTGGAAAATCTGGTTTGCCAACAGCATAGATGTGTACGCCAAAAGAAAACCAGTATTGATGTCCAATCAGTTGTATATGGAAAACCTAGATGGTTATGCTGTATCGGCACATAATCATGATTGGGGTTCGGACATCCAAAGTGTCGCCAATTCGTTCGGAGGAGGAGCCAACTGCCTGTTTGAATTCCCAGATCATCCAGACTCTGTGTCTATGCCTCGCTATACACCGACTAAACTCGCGACAGTTGCCAAGTCATACTGGAACGCTGGTCAGGTCAGTGATACCAGGTATGCATACGAAGTAGTCGTCAACGGTCCCATTCGATCCATCATTAAGATAAAGGCTTTTAACTGGGATACGGGAAACGGTTTTTATGAATATGAACAATCCTACACGGTATATGCCAAGCAGAGCTATTGTACTTCGACAATCGTGTACAATACTTTGTTGCCACATGCTACTGAAGTCAAAATGGGATATGGGTTTAGAAAGAAAAAGGAAGAAGAGCTTTTTGTGCAAAAAGGAGGTATGGTGCTATCTGGAGGACCAGAGACGATCAAAGACCCAGAGAATATTGATGACAGAAAGGAGTACAAAGTTGATTTTGTAGGTACAGGACTCATCGTGAGAGACGAGTACAAGCCTGAGTACCAATATGTAGAGGATTATAAGGGCAATCATACTTTCAGGATTAAGAATTCTATCAACAATTCATTTGAATTGTTGTTGGCTTCTGCATGGAGCGAAGGAGTGGTGTACAACAATGCAGTAGATTTTGTGAAATACATGGAAAAGACAAAATTGGAATACAACAATCCACTGCATGTCAGATTTGATCAAGTCAACGAAAAGTGAAATAGGAATAAATATGAAATACACAACAGATACATTGATAAAGAGCTCTGAACAAGAGTGGGAAGAGGTCGGACCTGGCATCAGGCGCAAAATTACTGGATACAATGATGACCTTATGATGGTATTGGTTCAGTTTGAGGAAGGAGGGATAGGAGAGGCTCACAGCCACGTGCATAGTCAATCGACTTATGTGGCGAGTGGTGTATTTGAGGTGACTATAGATGGAAAAATGAAATTGCTACAGCAGGGGGATTGTTTTCTTGCACCTCCTAATCAGGTACATGGCGTTGTGTGTAAAGCTGCTGGCTTATTGATCGATGTGTTCAACCCAATTCGTGAAGATTTTCTTTAAAGTATAAAATAAGTGAATATGAAAGTATTAAGATTATTATTGATAGTAGCAGTCTTGGCCAATGTAGGCACAGTCCAAGCACAAGATGTTCAGCCTGAGGAAGTAAAGCAGGTAATGAAAAAAGTAGCCGATTGGCAAATCGCACACTTTAGAGACACCTTTAGTGGGCGCAAAAATCCCCACCATCCACTTGACTGGACTAATGGCGCCTTTTATGTAGGATTGACCAAATGGGCTGGCATGGCTGATGACGATAGGTATTACAACTGGCTCAAGAATATTGGTACTGAGTACGAATGGGAGCTTTTTAAACGCATATACCACGCTGATGATCATATTGTAGGTCAGATGTACATTGATTTGTATCGCAAATACAATGATGAGAATATGATTAAACCTACAATCGATCAATTTGATTTTATCATGTACCACCCAGCTCAGACCAAGTTTGAATGGAAGAGTCCTTTTCATCAAAGTAGATGGAATTGGTGCGACGCATTGTTTATGTCTCCACCTGTATGGGCAAAAATTTACAATATCACAGGAGAACAGAAGTATTTAGATTTTATGATGACGGAATTCAAAGCATCAACCGACTTCCTGTTTGACAAAAATGAGAGCTTGTACTATCGTGATGAGAGATACATGTCCAAAGTAGACAACGGGACAAAGGTATTTTGGAGCCGAGGCAATGGATGGGTATTTGCTGGTCTTGTCAATGTCATGAATGAACTCAACCCAGAGAGCAAGGAATACAAATATTTTCTGAAAATCTATAAAGCAATGGCCGAACGCCTACTTCAACTCCAAACCCCACAAGGACACTGGGCCATGAGTCTTTTGGGTCAGGAATTTTACCCAACACCAGAAACAAGTGGATCTTCATTTTACATATATGGTTTTGCATGGGGTATAAACAATGGAATCCTTGATAAATCTACTTATGGTCCAGCCGTAGAAAAAGGATGGAATGCTATGGTGGGATATGTCACTGACGAGGGCATGCTAGGATACGTGCAGCCAATAGGTGCCGCGCCAGGAAATGCCTCACCAGATAAAACCGAAGTATATGGTGCAGGTGCTTTCTTGAGTGCAGGAGCTGAAGTGTTCAAATTGTACGGAGGCAAAGTAGAGTAAGAATAATAACAGGTTATGAATAATCGAACAGGTGTACAGAGATGTATGCTTGTTTTAAGAGGAGAATTTTACGATCTCCTTATCTACAATGAAACATAGTGGTTAGTTGTGGGGTGGTTGGGTTTTCGAACTCAACCACACTTATTCGATCCGAGCATACCCTATTTCAAAAATATTATACACATGAAAAATTACCCAGTAGTAATAATTGCCGCTTTCTATTTGGTGGGATGTTCACCTACCGCTTTGGTCAAAAAGATCACTGTGTCAAACAACCAACCTTTTGATAGGTCTGGTGAAGTAATCTCTTTACCAGTTTCGTCCCTGAATGTACCAGCTGATCAAGCCTTGAGCGACTATGGTATAGCCAATCAAAATGATGAATTAGAACTCATTCAATATGTGGACGAAGACATGGATGGAATAGTTGATCTCGTACTGTTCCAACCTTTAGTCCCTGCTCAGTCATCAGTGGACTATGCTTTTAGAAAACTAAAAACAGATGAGTCACTACCGACCAGCGAAAACGAGTGTTATTCAAGGTTTGTGCCTGAGCGCACGGATGACTATGCCTGGGAAAATGACAAGGTTGCTTTCCGGACTTATGGACCGACAGCACAGCAAATGGTAGAGGACAGCGTGAAAGGAGGAACATTGACCAGCGGCATAGATTGCTGGCTCAAAAAAGTAGAATACCCAGTTATCAACAAATGGTATAAAAAGTACACCGAAAAGACAGGAACCTATCACCGAGATACTGGCGAGGGCTTGGACAACTTTCACGTAGGCGTCAGTCGGGGCTGTGGAGGTATCGCCATCAAGAATGGAGACGAGTACAAAACGTCAAAAAATTTCATCTCTTACCAAACAATCAGCACGGGACCATTGTCCACCGCATTTGTGCTGGATTATGCTCCTTGGGAAATAGGGGAGAATAAAATGGTCAAAACTTCCAAACTTATCTCGTTGGACAAAGGCAGCAACCTCAGTAGAGTAGAGGTAAGTATAGAAGGTAGTGACGTACTCAGTGCAGGACTTACACTACACGAAAACGATGGAGAAGTAAAAGTAGATTCTGTGGGAGGCTGGTTGACCTACTGGCAACCACATGGCAAGGGGAGTCACTTGGCTACCGCCATTGTAGCAAGTCCAGGGACATTTTTGGGTTATGACAAAGTAGAAACTGAGGTCAAGGATCTGAGTAATGTTTACGCACAGCTGGCAGTAAAGGAAGGCAAGGCGACTTATTATACTGGGTTTTACTGGGAAAAGAGCAATCAATTCGAAAATGTAGATCAATGGTATGAATACTTGAGTCAATATGCACAACAGTTGGCCAATCCATTGACTGTATCGATCAATTGAAGTAAACAAATAGTGGTAGAGAAGGCTACTGCTTTTGAGAAAATAATCAAATACGCAACAACAGAAAGAGTTGAGCATCAAGACCTGTATGGTTTTGATGCCATCTTTTAATACCTCTATGACCAATACTGTGCTAAAAATAAGATATCATCATGCTACCGAGAATCCGAAGGTTTAGAAATGTAACACTCTTGTTATTTGCTTCTACGGCATTAATCTCCACCAATGGTATCAATCCAAAAGCAGATCAAGGGTATCCATTGTATGACAATGAACAAGAGTGGAAAGCCAATTTTCCTAAAAAAATTGATTACTGCGAGCAATTACCTAGTCCCGATAGTCTCTACATATTCTTGATGGCAGGTCAATCCAATATGGCAGGTAGAGGTTTTGTGGAGCCTGAGGATACCATCCCAAACAAAAGGATATTGACCATAGATCAATCCATGAATTGGATTTATGCCAAAGAGCCGTTGCATTTTTATGAGCCCAAAATGACAGGTTTGGACTGTGGACTTTCCTTTGCTAGGGCATTGCTCGACTCTCTACCAGAGGGTATTTCTGTAGCGATGATTCCTTGTGCTGTAGGAGGAAGCTCTATCGAAAAATGGCTGTACAACCGAAATCACAGAGGGGTAGACTTGCTTGAGAATTATAAAAGTAAGGTAGCCTTTGCTCAAAAATATGGAAGGGTAAAAGGAATCCTCTGGCATCAAGGAGAAAGCAATGCCAAGATAGATCAAATACCTGCCTATGGACAGAAATTGGACTCATTAATAGCAATATTCAGAGCAACCGTTGCTAACGATACCTTGCCTGTTTTTGTGGGGGAGCTGGGCCAATATACTCAGCCAGTAGATAAACAACAACGGTGGGATGCTCTCAATGAGACTATTCGTGAGGTGGCTAATGGTGATTCAAATATCTACATAGTAGAGACTCAAGGATTGACACACAAAGGAGACTACACACATTTGGATTCTGAATCACTGCGAGAACTCGGCATACGATATGCGCAACGCTACCTTGGGATGAATGAGTCTCTCCAGTAATGGATACAACCCAATGTTGTAGTTGGTATCAAATGCCGATTCTCCCATCTGAGCGTGGAATAAAAAATCACTAGTTATGGTATTTACTGCGCCTTCTTATCATTAGGGAGCAGGAAGCAACATTTAGTAAATGCCGTATTGATCAAAGACAGTAACCCCTTGTCGTACCATTAGCTAAGATCCAAAATGCAGAAGGGTGTCCGCCCGTTGTTGACATTTTACAGAGTGCATGGATCTTGTATTGTTTAGATCAGGGTCACTGTATTGCGCAAGAAAACTTCTTTGCTATTGCCCAAAAGATTAAGTCGCAATGCAATTGCGATCCAGCAGCTATGACACGATTGATCCGACTCAGGGGTAGCAGAATCAGTAACACTAGAAAACAAAAAAGCCACCCCCGCTGGCGCAAGCTTGTAGCTTGTGCTTACGTTCCACAAATCACCTGCTGCCTTTTAATCCAGTTACTTATCTTTAGGAGATGAGTAGGAAATACAAGTTTCAAAACACCCTGTTGAATCAGGTTTTGTATTAGAGCCAGAGCATTGGAAATATAGTAGTGCTATAGATTATGCAGGAGGAAAAGGGTTATTGGATATCGACTATATTTGACTGTGGCATGACCAAGGTACGAGCTGCAAGCTCGCACCAGCAGGGGGATATTAAGGTCAAGAATCTTTTTGAAAAGTTTGACGAAGATGTTGTAAAGGCTGGTTTCGATGCTGAGACGGATGTTTTAGAAAAGTTCTTAAAAAGTGATGATACTTGGTTTAATACTATATTTAATAGCTCGTTTTGAAAGAAATAAGTACAATATCGACAGTTTTTGGTATAATACCAACCAGAGAAAATCTTGTGGCATTTGCTTCAGATGAGGAAAGCGGCTTACGACATGAAGCTTTTTTTGTAAATGTCAAAGACTTTTATACAGCTAAATCCTCAGACGAATGTGTAATATTTCAAACTAGCGAATCGGGAGCAGTTTCTTTATTAACTTCAGATTTGCAAACCATGAAATTTGAAGGTGATTATAGTATTTTAAAAGCTTTCAAGTTCATAAATGGTTTTATAATAATAGATAGAAAAAGTAAGTCTTATAATTATATTGAACCTCAAGTAGCATCCAGTACAGATCTTGGTTTTTACTTTAAAAAGTCCGGGAATTTGGATGAGAGATACTTATTTAAAAGGCTGGGCGATGAAATCACATTATTCTCGTTATCGAAGAAAGAAGAAATAAGAATCTTTAACATTCCAAGAGATTTTGGCATTGATGCAAGTCCTGCAGAAGGTGTTTTTCATCTAGAGCCAACAATTTATATTCCCCTTTCCAATGGTCAACTCCTAGCCTTCGATATCTCTACAGACGAATTAAAATGGAAGCAAGAGCGTGTAGGCAGGACTGCTATTTTTGAAGACAAGATTTACTGTATAGCGGATTACACCATTAAGGAACTGGATGCAAACACAGGAGAGATTCTGAGACAGGAAAGCATGCAGGGTTTAATAGACACTTACGGCTTTAGACCCACTGGAGCACACAAAGTTTATGACGAATACATTTTCATAATGACTTCCGGCAAACCGGGAATGGTTGCTATTTATGATAGGAGAACCTTGAAGTTCCAGGAAATGCTCAAACTAGATGAGATGATTCCTTTAGGAACAGACCACCTTCACTGGCATAATGGTAAACTTTATATTCTAGATTTTGGGAAGACCCTCCATGTTTATGAATGAGATTCCTCCTCCACTGGTCGTAGAATAGAAATCACTAGGCGTAGTATTCACTACGTCTTCTTATCATTGGGGCAGAAGGTAGGGTTCTCACCTTGTCACTCTGAGGTTCTCGAAGAGTGGACAAGCCGTGCCGAAGCATCAGCACTACCTGCCTATGGTTCGAGTTTACCCGCCGAGGCGTGTACCTCACCATGACAGGGAGAGACTAGAGGAAAAGGGTACAGAACAGCAGCTCCACTGGTCGTAGAATAGAAAATCACTAGGTGTAGTATTCACTACGCCTTCTCATCATTGAGAGGCAGGAAGCAACATTTAGTAAATGCCGTATTGATCAAAGACAGTAACCCCTTGTCGTACCATTAGCTAAGATACAAAATGCAGAAAGGTGTCCGCCCGTTGTTGACATTTTACAGAGTGCATGGATCTTGTATTGTTTAGATCAGGGTCACTGTATTGCGCAAGAAAACTTCTTTGCTATTGCCCAAAAGATTAAGTCGCAATGCAATTGCGATCCAGCAGCTATGACACGATTGATCCGACTCAGGGGTAGCAGAATCAGTAACACTAGAAAACAAAAAAGCCACCCCCGCTGGCGCAAGCTTGTAGCTTGTGCTGTACATTCCACAAATCATCTGCTGCCTTTTAATCCAGTTACTTATCTTTAGGAGATGAGTAGGAAATACAAGTTTCAAAACGCCCTGTTGAATCAGGTTTTGTATTAGAGCCAGAGCATTGGAAATATAGTAGTGCGATAGATTATGCAGGAGGAAAAGGGCTACTAGAGATAGACTATATTTGACTGTGGCATGACCAAGGTACGAGCTGCAAGCTCGCACCAGCGGGGGGTGCTATGGATGTTTGAGCGAGCTGGAAAGAAAAATATAAGGAATGGAGCTTTTCAGTTGTGGCAACAACACAATCATCCAGTAGAATTATCCACCAATGAAATAATAGATCAGCGGTTGGACTATGTGCACAACAATCCAGTAGAGGCAGGGTTTGTATATAAGCCAGAAGACTGGGTATGGAGTAGTGCCAGACAGTATGCAGGTGAAATCGGCGAACTAGATATCAGTTATGTGTAATCGAGCGGACGCTCTTCCGATAGATAGGGTATGGTGGACGAGAGGGTTTATACTAGACACAATAAACATTCGAACGAGAATAGTTAAAATCTGTAACATCTCGTTGACCAAATCAAACGTATACACGATTTTCTCTTTTACTAAGAAAATTTATTTCTATAACTCAAAGCAGAAATATACTAATCCAATTAAATATTATAGAACCTTAAAAGGGTAAAACAAATGCGAAAATTATCACTCTTTATTGCAACAAGTTTAGACGGATACATAGCAAAACCAAATGATGACCTCAGCTTCTTAAAATTAGTAGAAAAAGAAGGTGAAGATTATGGGTATGCAAAATTCACAGACACAATAGATACCTTAATTATCGGTAGGAAAACATATGATTATGTAGTCCGCGAAATCGGATCATCTCACTATGACAATGGAGAAAGAGATGTGTATATAATAACAAGAACTAAAAAACCAAATGCTGGTAAGACAAAGTTCTTCACAGGAAATTTATCTGAGTTGGTGCTTCAACTAAAAAGCGAAAGCGGAAAAAATATCTATTGTGATGGAGGTGCAGAAATCGTCAACGAATTATTGAAGAATGATTTGATTGATGAAATGATTATTTCAATTATCCCGATATTATTGGGTAATGGTACAAGACTTTTTAAAGATGGAAGGCCTGAACAAATGCTTGAATTTGTTACTTCGAAAACATTTGATACAGGATTGGTACAATTACAATACAAACGAAAAAGTTAAACAGCACATCCTGCCCCACTCGGGGTAGGATGCTCAAAAGCAATGACTAGGCGAGGTTTGTAACTTCACCTAGTCACTGAGCATAGAGTAAAAAATCACTAGGCGTAGTATTCACTACGCCTTCTTATCATTGAGAGGCAGGAAGCAACATTTAGTAAATGCGGTATTGATCAAAGACAGTAACCCCTTGTCGTACCATTAGCTAAGATCCAAAATGTAGAAGGGTGTCCGCCCGTTGTTGACATTTTACAGAGTGCATGGATCTTGTGTTGTTTAGATCAGGGTCACTGTATTGCGCAAGAAAACTTCTTTGCTATTGCCCAAAAGATTAAGTCGCAATGCAATTGCGATCCAGCAGCTATGACACGATTGATCCGACTCAGGGGTAGCAGAATCAGTAACACTAGAAAACAAAAAAGCCACTCTATTGAGTGGCTTTTTGAAGTAGTCCGTAGGGGAATCGAACCCCTGTTACCAGGATGAAAACCTGGCGTCCTAACCCCTAGACGAACGGACCATTTCGTAATGGAGTGCAAAGATAATTTTCCTTTTTTCTTTTCCAAATATTGACCTCTTCTTTTTTTAATTTCTCTGGAAAATATTTTCTAAAATCATTACGTCGGTGATATTTTTTGATCCAAATCCAATTATGTTTATAGCATGGAAAACACACGTTTGAAATTTCTGGCGTCACTGAAATCATATCTCAATGAGTTGTTTGATCTCAAGCAAGACTCTGAAAGAGAGAGTACCACTGTTTCGGAGATTCGCAAGGGAATCGTCTTTAGAGGAGCCAATCTCTGGATTTTGATATTTGCCATTCTGATCGCTTCTATTGGGTTGAATGTCAACTCCACAGCGGTCATCATTGGTGCCATGTTGATCTCTCCACTCATGGGGCCTATTATGGGGATTGGTTTGGGAGCTGGAATCAATGATTTCGAGCTAATCAAACGAGCGTTTATGAACCTCAGCGTGGCAGTGCTGATCAGTGTGTCTACTTCTGCCTTGTATTTTGCCATTACGCCGCTGCACGAGGCACAGTCCGAATTGCTCGCACGTACGACACCTACACTTTGGGATGTGTTGATTGCCTTGTTTGGTGGACTGGCAGGTATCATTGCTGGCTCTCGCAAAGAGAAATCCAATGCGATCCCAGGTGTGGCTATCGCCACGGCACTCATGCCTCCCTTGTGCACTGCAGGATATGGTTTGGCCAATGGCAACTGGTACTATTTTATTGGGGCTTTTTATTTGTTCTTTATCAATTCGGTTTTTATCAGTGTGTCTACTTTTTTGATCGTTCGTTTTCTCAAGTTTAGAAAGAACCAGTTTGAGTCTCCTGCGATCGAAAAGCGAGTGAAAACCTCCATTTTGGTATTTGTGATTGTGACCATTATTCCTAGTGTGTACTTGGCGTACAATGTGGTGAGAGGGACGATTTTTGAACAGAATGCGAAGAATTTTATCAGCAGTAGTTTTAACATGGAGCAGACTCAGGTGATCAGTCAGAGGTATTTTCTCGATCAGGACAAGGAAGTGATCGAGGTGACCCTCTATGGTAAACCTCTCGATCAAACTGCCATCCAATACATCCGTGAAAAAATGCCGCTGCACGGACTGCACAATGGAGACCTCCGAATCAAACAAGGCTATCAGGAGGATCTGCAAGAAAAGACCATGAAAGAATTTGAAAAAATGGGTGAAAACCTCAAATTCAAAATCATAGAGGATATGTATGCCAAAAGTGAGGAGGTAATCAAGACGAAAGATGAGAGGATTGCCTTCTTAGAAAACCAAGTAGCCAAAATGCACCTGCATACTTATCCGATTCAGGACATCGAAAAAGAGTTGTCGGTACAATATCCCGCATTGAAATCACTCGCTTTGGGTGAGTTGATCAATCACAACATGGATACGATCTGTTACGCTTTTGTAGACTACAAAACCAAACTCTATCGATCAGACCGACAGAAAATAGAGAAATGGTTGCAAGTGCGAACCAAAGCTGATAGCCTCATCGTGGTGATACAATAGAGTCAGATAGTGTCTGTTTGAATATGTACAGGGTGAATTCTCCCATGATTTTCTATTCCCCTCAGATTTGCCCTACCAAAATATGGATGGAACCGCTTTTTTGAGATAGGTTTGAATCATGAAATTGATAGAAGTCATCTCTGCTGCCCAAAAGAAAGAATTTGTTCAAATGCCTGTCCGGTTGTACCGAGATGAAAAGCATTGGATTCGTCCGTTGGACAAGGACGTCAATTGGGTTTTTGATCCAGAGTTGAACAAAACCTACAACCACGGGACTTGTGTGAGGTGGTTGCTGGTCGATGGTGCCGAGACAATCGGCCGAATAGCGGCTTTTGTCAATGAAAAAACAGCAAGCAAAGACAATGATCAACCAACAGGGGGGCTAGGTTTTTTTGAGTGTATCAATGACCAAAGGGCAGCCAATTTGCTTTTTGACCGAGCCAAAGACTGGTTAATAGAGCAGGGCATGGAAGCCATGGATGGCCCTATCAATTTCGGCGATCGTGACAAATGGTGGGGGCTCCTTGTAGATGGGTTTGACATTGATCCCAATTACCAGTGCAATTATCACTTTCCCTATTACCAGACTCTCTTCGAAAACTATGGGTTCGAAGTTTACTTCAAGCAATTTACCTTCATTCGCTCTACCTTCGATCCTTTCCATCCCAGAATCCAACACAAGGCGGAAGTATTGAACCAAGATCCTAATTACACCTTTGAGCACATGAAACTCAAGCAGCTGGATAAATATGCAGAGGACTTTAGGTTGGTGTATAATCAGGCTTGGGCACATCATGATGGCGTGGTAGAAATGACCAAAGAGCAGTCCACTGCTATCATGAAGCAGATGAAACCGATTTTGGATGAAAAGATTATTTGGTTTGCATATTACAAAGGAGAGCCGGTGGCATTTTATGTCAATTTGCCTGAAGTGAATCAGATTTTTAAGCACGTCAATGGCAAATTGGATTTGATTGGCAAGTTGAAGTTCGTCTGGCACAAATGGAGAAAGACGAATAAGAAAATGCTAGGCTTGGTTTTTGGAGTGGTGCCAGCGCATCAAGGCAAGGGACTAGACGGTGCACTCGTGATGGCCACAGCCCAAATGGTACAACAAGACTACAAGCGATACCCTATTCTAGAGATGAATTGGATCGGGGACTTTAACAGAAAGATGATTTTGGTTGTCAAACAAATAGGTGGAGAAATAGGCAAAACTCATCATACATACAGGTATCTTTTTGACAGGAACAAACCTTTTCAGCGCATGCCTATCAAGTGATTTTGTTTCATTTGTAATAAGATGACCATTTTTGCGACTAACCACCCGAACCCAAAAATTGAATGAAGTCGGATTTCCAATTTTTCTTGAATGAACATCATCGGATCATCGCCAAAGTCTGTAGGATTTATACAGATACGGCTGAGGATTTCAATGATTATTATCAGGAATGTGTGATTCAACTTTGGCGCTCATTCGATACGTTCAGAGGAGCTTCCAAGCTGTCTACATGGGTTTATCGGGTTTGTTTGAATGTGTGTTTGTCTCAGCTCAGGAGCAAAAAGAAGAACCTGACAGTGGCACGGGAAAATCTACCCGATACCATTGATGATAATGATGGGATAGAAGAGGAACAGTTGACGATGCTATATACGGCCATCAAGGCTCTCAAAGAGTCCGATCGAGCAATCATACTGTTGTATTTGGAAGAGCGTAGTTACAAAGAAATGGCAGATATCTTGGGTATCACCGTGACCAATGTGGGAGCAAAGGTCAACCGTGTGAAAATCCAATTAAAGAAAATTATAGATGGAAGAACTGGATATTAAGCAGATTTGGAAGCAGGGAGGAAAGGAGCAATCTTTTAGCTATTCGGATGAGGCAATCGAACGGATTGTCCGTCAGCAGCCGCAAAACATCGTTTCTCGTTTTGTGAGTGTACTCAGAAAGGAACGCTGGGCCAATTTGATCGTACTGTCTGCTCTGGCTATTTATTTATTGCTTGCTTCTTATTGGGGCTTTGCTGCACTGGTGATTTTGATGGATGCAGCTTTCTTTTTCTATTATTATTTTTTGATTCAAAAACTGGACAGAGAATTTATTGACAACAATGTGGTCCAATATCTCAAGGATGTCCATCAGAGCATCTGTAGATTCAATCGGCATTTCAAGATCACCTTAGTTGTCATTGGTGCTGCTTCTGTAGGCTTCTGGTTTTACCTTGGCTATGGTAAGTATGACGATGTTTCCATCATGATGGAGCAAATATCCTGGGCACGCTGGAGTATGGCACTGGTGGTCACGTTGGGGTGCATCGTACTGGCTTTTTATATGTTTGGTCAGATGTATGGCAAAAAGGCCAAAATGATCAAAAGTATGGTTGAATCCCTCGACCAAGAAGAAACAGACAGCTAAGCTGTCTGTAAATCATTGGCTATTTTTAAGATTTCATTGTAAGAGATGCCCATGTGCGAGTTGTCATAGATGGCTTTGCCATCGGACAAGATCAGTACCTGAGGTGACTGGTGCTCCACGCCGAGATCAGCAGCGATTTGATTAGAAACCTCACGGTAGGCAATCAAATCCAAATAATAGGGCTTTAGGGGATTGATTTCGTCTTGGTTCCAAGACCTCTCTAGTCGGTTGAGTGCCATGCTGCTGATGCTGCACCTGGTACTGTGTTTGAAAATCATCACGGGATGATCTGTTGACTCTGCGATGATGGCTTTAAGTTGGTTGGTGGTTGATAATGTTTCCCAATTCATAATTAATTATTCCAAATGTCTTTTTCGTCTTTGTCAAACTTTGCTTTGTTGACTTTTTCCTTAACTGCTTTGGGCTGGGTTTGGTTCCCGTACATTCTTACCCAAGCGACATTTACTTTTCTTTTGGTGTCTCTGACGGTACGGTTGTCATCATATTTGGCAGAGAGGTAGCTGGCACTTGGATGCATGTCTTTCTTTTTGCTCATCTTTTTGGTTTTGACCAAGAAGGTGGAGCTCTGATAACTAGGGGAGTTTTTTAGCGTCTTGTTGCTAGTGTATCGTTTGTATTGCTTGATGCTTTTGTTGTGTCCAGCAAAATCATGAGGTTCCAGAGTAGTAGCCTTTACCTTTGGTCCCACAAAAGTTCTTTCTTTGCCTAGGTCGTACTTGGATTTGTCTATCGCTAGGTTGATGGTAGGGAGGAATCCTTTTCGTTGGTTGCTGGCTGGGAATTTTACATAGGATGGAGGTGTAGAGTATCGGGGTCTTGTAACGACGACTTTGTTGTGGTTGTTCCATCTGGTGTATCTCGGAGAGATCTTTTTGTGACCATAGTCACCCGCATGTTCTTGTGTGTAGCGTGGAGCAATATTCCATTTTTTGCTGTACTCTCCTGCCTTGTCCTGGGTGAAACGAGGATTGACTTTCACTCCCACACCAGACAAGCCTGCATTTGCTTGAGAGAATCGTGGGTTGATATTCCATTTTTTGCTGTACTCTCCTGCCTTGTCCTGGGTGAAACGAGGGTTAACTTTCACTCCCACACCAGACAAGCCTGCATTTGCTTGAGAGAATCGTGGGTTGATATTCCATTTTTTGCTGTACTCTCCTGCTTTGTCCTGGGTGAAACGAGGGTTGACTTTCACTCCTACACCAGACAGACCTGCATTGTTTTGTGAGAAGCGGGGAGATACATTGTGCTTCTGTCCTGCATATCCAGCGTTGCTTTTGGAGAATCTTGGATTGACTTTCACCCCCTTGCCAGATTGTCCAGCATTATTTTGTGAGAAGCGTGGAGAAACATTGTATTTCTGACCAGCATATCCTGCATTGTTCTGCGAAAATCGAGGGTTAACTTTTACTCCATTGCCGGATTGTCCAGCGTTGTGTTGCGAGAAACGTGGAGAAACATTGTGTTTTCTTCCTGATTGTCCCGCGTTATTTTGGGAGAATCTGGGGCTTACTTTTATTCCATGTCCCGATTGTCCTGCATTGTCACGACTAAATCTGGGGCTTACACTGTGTTTTTTACTGAACTGTCCAGCATTGTCTTGAGAGTAGCGGGGAGATACAGTGAATCGCTTGCCTGATTGTCCTGCATTTTCTTGGCTATACCGTGGTCTGGCTGCATATTTTGATTGTGCTTTTGGACTTTTGCTATATCGGATGTCAGATTTTCTTAGGGATTTGCTAGAGCCAGCTACTGATTGGCTGTAGCGAGGGCTTCTAGCACGTTCTACTGATGGCTTTCCTTGTCCCTTGGATTTTTTTACGTTTTTGTTATTTGGGAAAAATCCTTTTCTCTCTCTTTGGGCAGTTTTGAGCTTGTTTCGGTCTTGAAGTAATTGGGCATAACTCTCCTGCGTTGATAGCAATATGACTATCAATCCCATGATTATAAAGAGGAAATTCCGTTTGTTCATTTATTCTAACACACCCTGATAACAGAACGGAAAGTTAGTAAATAAATTTAACCGAGGCAGTGAAAAGTACGAAACCAGTCGATCATTTCGGCCTTTTGTCGGTTGATCGTCAACCTATTGGGTGTGAGGTTTTATAAGAACCCGTCTGTGTTGTTGCTTGAAGTGTGGTGATGTTACACGTGTTTTCGGTATCAATTTATCACTAATAGGCTTGTAGTTCCTTCAAACGTTGCTTGAATCGTTCTTTGGGCAGGAAGTTGTCTTCTAGCGTTTTTGCGAAAGGTACTGGGGTGTCCAAGCTTGCCACCCGCATCACAGGAGCATCTAGGTATTGGAAACAATGCTCGCTGATCCAAGCGGCGATTTCTGCTCCTATCCCTCCAGTCAGGCTGTCTTCATGGAGTATGATGACTTTGTTGGTTTTTTTGACAGACGCTTCAACAGTCTCTTTATCCCAGGGGAGCAGTGTCCGCAGATCTATCAATTCTGCATCGAGGGAGCCCAATTCTTGGATGGCTTCTATCGCCCAATGTACGCCCATGCCATAGGTGATGATGGTCAGGTCGTCACCTTTATGTACATACTTGGCCTTGCCAACCTCGATGGTGTAATAATCCTGAGGCACGTTTTGACTCTGTGACCTGTAAAGTGCCTTGTGCTCAAAATACAAATAGGGATTCGGGTCTTCAATGGCCGAATTGAGGAGCCCTTTGGCATCATAAGGAGTCGAAGGATAGACAATTTTGAGCCCAGGAGTGTGAAAGAACCATGCTTCGTTGGACTGGGAGTGAAAGGGGCCAGCACCGACACCTGCTCCCGTGGGCATTCGGATCACGACATCTGCGTGTTGTTCCCAGCGGTAGTGACTCTTGGCTAGATTGTTGACGATTTGGTTGAAGCCACAGGTGACAAAGTCTGCAAACTGCATCTCTACCACACTTTTCATTCCATGTATGGACAAGCCCAAAGCTGTGCCGATGATGGCAGACTCCGAAATTGGTGTATTGCGGATACGGTCTTTGCCAAACTCAGCGACCATGCCTTCTGTGACCTTGAAAACTCCCCCATATTCTGCGATGTCTTGGCCCATGATGATGAGTTCGGGGAATTTGTGCATAGACTGGCGCAGAGACTCAGAGATAGCATCCACAAACCTCAAGGTGTTTTTTCTTCGAGACTTAGGGATAGTAATTTTTTGTTTGAAAGGGGCATACACATCATGTGTCTCTACTGAAACATGCGCGTGGATGGCTTCTTCATTTTCTGCTATTTTTAGTCCTTCGTTGATTTGCTGATTGAGCTCACTGTGGATGTTTTCCCTCGTTTCGTCATCGAGTATTTTGTTTACCCTTAGGAAAGTTTCATAGCAGCTGATGGGGTCTTTCTTTTGCCACTCCTCGATGATGCCTTCTGGATAATATTTGGTGCCGCTGGCTTCTTCATGCCCCCTGATTCTAAAAGTCATGCACTCGATCAGGATTGGTTGGTTTTCTTTTTTGATGAGTTCAGAGGCCTTTTGTACGGCATGATAGACTTCTAGGATGTTGTTGCCATCGACTTGCATGGTTTGTATACCATAGCCAGGTCCCTTGAGTGTGAAGGAATCAAAATTGAATTGCTCATTGCTAGGTGTAGACAGTCCCCAACAATTGTTTTCAATCATAAAGATGACTGGCAATTTCCATACTGAGGCGACATTGAGCGCTTCATGAAAGTCCCCCTCACTGGCCCCACCGTCTCCAGTGAAAACCATCGTCACTTTGTTTTCTTTTTTTAGCTGATGGGCAAGAGCAATGCCGTCTGCTACCCCGAGTTGTGGGCCGAGATGAGAAATCATTCCCACGATGTGGTGCGCTTTGGATCCGAAATGAAAAGACCTGTCTCTGCCTTTGGTGAATCCCCCTGCTTTGCCTTGGAACTGTGCAAATAGGCGATGAAGCGGAATGCGCCGAGTAGTGAATATCCCTAAGTTGCGGTGCATGGGCAGGATGTATTCGTCATCATCCATCGCAAGTGCGGCACCTACCGAAATAGCCTCCTGACCATAGCCCGAAAACCACTTGCTGATTTTACCTTGGCGCAGGAGGATGAGCATTTTGTCTTCTATGAGTCGTGGCAATAGCAGCCAAGTGTACATAGCAAGCAAATCGGATGGCTTTAGTTTTTTGATGTCAAATTTCATCAGAATCTTGTCGAAGCGGTTGGGGTGTCAGACAGCAAATCTAATGAGAGCATCTTGAAATATACGTTTTGCTCCCTGCATGTTGATCACCGTTTTTTCACAGAAGACGCTTTTTTGTGTGTAGTATTTAGCGTTTAGTTTGTATAATCATTCAAAAAGTTAGCTATTTCCAAGAGTTTTTATCATAAAATATAGAATGATGCCGATTACTCAAAATGGCTTCTATTTTTGTAGCTATAAGATTGATTTATGGAATACCAGAGTTTTGTACTTGAGAATGGATTAAAGGTGATTGTGCATGAGGATCACGCGACGAAAATTGCTGTGTTGAACCTGATGTATGATGTGGGATCGAGAGATGAGACTCCAGACAAAACTGGCTTTGCTCATTTGTTTGAACATTTGATGTTTGGCGGGTCAAAACATATCGGGTCTTTTGACGAGCCTTTGCAAAAAGTCGGTGGCACGAACAATGCCTTCACCAGTCCAGATATGACCAACTACTATATGACGGTACCATCCAACAACCTGGAGACTGCGTTTTGGTTGGAGTCTGATCGCATGAATGCCCTGTCTTTTGATCCTCATGTCCTAGAAGTACAGCGCAAAGTCGTGATTGAGGAATTTAATCAGCGCTACCTCAATCAGCCCTATGGCGATGTGTGGTTGAAACTGAGACCTTTGGTCTATGAGCAGCATCCATACCGCTGGGCTACAATTGGGAAAGAAATTTCTCACATCGAAAATGCTACCATGGAGGATGTAAAAGCCTTCTTTTATAAATATTACATCCCCAATAATGCGATTTTGGTGGTGGCTGGTGATGTGACACTACAGCAGGTTCGAGAACTCGCAGAAAAATGGTTTGGCCCTATTCCTGCAGGCAAGCCATACAGGAGAGACTTGCCATTGGAATCCCAGCAGAATACGGAAAAGACTTTACATGTCGAGGGGAATGTGCCTTTGGATGTTTTTTATCGCGCCTACCACATGGATGATCGTTTGGGGGCAGATTACTACAGTACCGATCTGTTGGGGGATGTATTGAGTAGGGGCAAATCCTCACGCTTGTACAATTCCTTGGTGAAGGAAAAACAGCTGCTCAGCTCTGTGTCTGGTCATATCACAGGTTCAATAGATGCAGGATTGTTGGTGTTGTCGGGTAAATTGAAGGAGGGCGTGACCTTTGAAGAAGTAGATGCGCAATTGGATTTGGAAATCGACAAAATACAGAAAGAAGGAGTGACAGAAGAGGAACTTATGAGAGTGAAAATGCACGCAGAGTCTTCGCATGTGTTTTCAGAGGTAGAGTTACTCAATAGGGCAATTAATCTGGCGTTTTTTACGATGCTGGGAGACACCCGTCTCATGGATCAGGAACTGCCAAAGCTCAATGCAGTGACTAGAGAACATGTAATGGCTGTGTCAAAAAAAGTGTTGAACAAATCCAATTGCTCAACACTTTATTATCATGCGAAAGCTAAGAATTAGGCTTGTTTCCACTTGATGGTACAACCTATTGCCTTGGTTGTGGTTGTTTTGACAGGTTTGCCCTCAAGCAAACTGTTGACCGCATCTTCGACATAGAACACGTCAGCACTTTTTGCTTCTCTGGGATTGTTGTCTATCGCACCGATGTAGGCCACTTTAAGATCCGCACCTTGCTTTTCTAATACATAGACGTGAGGAGTTTTTGTTGCGCCATAGCTTTTGGCAATCTCTTGCGAGGTGTCTTGCAGGTATGGAAATGAATACTTGCTGGACTTGGCCAGTTTGACCATTTCATCATAAGAGTCCCCAGGTTGTACCACAGGATCGTTGGAATTGATGGCAAGTACTGGATAACCTTTGTCAGCATACTTCAAATTCAATGCGTCAATTCTGCTTTCATACAATTTTGAATAAGGGCAAGTGTTGCAAGTAAATACCACAATGAAACCTTTTGCAGATTTGTAATCTGCGGGGCTTACAAATTTGCCGTCTACATTCTTGAGTTTAAACGAGGTGGCAGTATCGCCTACTTTGTACCCCTCATCTGATGACTTGGGAGCAAAGGCTGTGCTGACCATAATCATGAAGAGCATGGTCAGCTCAATGGTGATGATTGATAGGATTTTTTTCATGTTTACTGGTTTGATTATTTAATAAAATTAAGGTAAGAATTTTCTAATTCACCTTCCTTAAACTCTTTCTCAAAAAATATTCTTTTGTTTTTGCGCGAGTCAACAATCAGTGTAGCTGGTATGGCACCACTCCAAGTGGGATCTATCTTGTCGATAAAGGAATTGTAGTCCGTTTCGTTGAGTAAATAGAGTTTGGATTTTAGGGACTTTTTGAGGGCGAATTTCTTCACTTTATCGTCCAGATTCTCTACAAAATCCATACTGACCAAGATCACTTCCATATTTTGGCTTTTGTACTTTTCGTATAATGCTTCAAACTGAGGGAGCTCTTTGATGCAGGGTGCACACCATGTTGCCCAAAAGTTGATCACTCGTATAGGTGCGTCCTTTTCGGTGATGATGGTGTTGAGTTGATCGAATTGAATCACTTCAACCTTTTGAGCACTGACTGTGGATAACTTTGCTCCAAGAATCAAGAAGAGTGTTAAGGCTAAGGTTTTCTGATAGTTAAGGCTTGATACTTTCATAGTAGCTATAAAGTTAATTCCTTTTGTGGATAATTCCATTTAGGGTTAAATCAATAAAGTGTAGTTATGGCATGTTTTATAGATATAGTACAATAAAAGTATTTCTATCTATTTGTCCACAATTTTGGAAGTTATCCACATGCTGAGATTTATTATGTTCCTATTTGATTTTTTAGAGCTTGGAACAAAAAATATTTTTTTGAATTTGTGGATAAAATAATTCAATAATGATTTGCTCTAATTAATTTATTAGAAAAATCCTAAAACACTACTCTTTGTCATGAGAGATAAGACGGGTGCGGTAGGCATTGAAAATCCTTGATTTGGACAAGAAACCAATGTATTTTCCGTCTTCAATGACTGGTAGATTCCATGCTTGAGTGATTTCAAACTTGTTCATGACGTCTTCCATGGAGTCACTCGGCTTCACCTTGGCAGGAGGCATCTGCATTACTTGTTTGACGATGATGTTTTTACGCTCCTCTTCGTCGAACATGCGCTCTCTGATATCGTCTAGTGTGACGATACCCTCTAGGCCACCTTCGTAGTTGAGTACGGGAAAAATATTCCGATTGGATTTTTTTACGAGGACGATGAGGTCTTCCAATGTTTCGTCATATTTAATAGTCAGCAAATCAGACTCAATGAGCTTACTCAAATTCATCTCGCTCAAGACCTGCCTGTCTTTGTCATGTTGGATGAGATCTCCTTTTTCTATCAGTGGCTTGGTGTACAAAGAGTACTCTTCAAAATAACTGATGGTGGTAAAGGCAATGGCTGATACGAGCATCAATGGCACAAAGAGTGCATAGCCTCCCGTGATCTCCGCAATCAAAAAGATGGCAGTCAGTGGTGCGTGCATCACGCCACTCATCACCCCACACATGCCTACCAAAGTGAAATGACTGGTATTGATATGGACGGGTAAAATGTAGTTGATTGTGCGAGCAAATAAGTACCCACCGATACCTCCCATAAAAAGTGAGGGAGCGAAGATACCGCCGCTTCCACCTGAACCAATCGTGAGCGCAGACGCAATCGGTTTGATCACCAGTATGGCAAATAGCAAAACGATGACGATCAATGTTTTGTCAGACTCACCATAGATCAGGCTTTGATCAAAAATGATAGAGTCGTTCCCATTCAATAATTGCAGGATCACATTGTAACCCTCGCCATAGATAGGAGGAAAAGCAAAAATAATAATAGCCAGACCCAGTCCTCCCAAGAGTGCTCGATTGATGTCGTTTTTTACTTTCTCGATAGAGTCTTCTATCAGATAGGTCAGTCGGGTAAAATGAACCGAAATAATACCGCAAGCCACCCCTAGCAAAATATAGTAATGAATGTGCTCAGGTTTGAATGCGTCGGTAAGTTTGAAAGAGAAAAGCAACTCCCTACCCAGAAACACATAGGATACCATCGATCCTACGACCGAAGAAATCAAAATAGGGATGAACTTGTTGATAGTGACGTCTGTGAGGATGACCTCTATGGCAAAAATCACACCTGCTATAGGAGAGTTGAATATCGCTGAGATAGCGCCTGAAGCTCCACATGCGATCAATAATGTCCGTTTCTTATAGTTGAGATGCGTGAGCCTGCCTAAGTTTGACCCAATGGCAGATCCAGTCACTACGATAGGTGCCTCTAGTCCTACAGATCCCCCAAATCCTACCGTGATCGCACTAGTAATCATGCGAGAGTAAGTGAGCGTTCGTTTGACCTTGCTCGAATGCTTGGATATATAGTAGAGAATCTGCGTGATACCATGTCCTGGCTTGGATTTCAAGATGTATTTAGAAACGATCACTGTGATTAATATCCCAATGATCGGATAGATCATGTACAAGAAATTATATCCACTGGCTTCTTTGATGTGCAATAACTGATGCTGAATGAAATGAACAGTACTTTTTAGGGTTACCGCCGCAATGCCAGACACAAGGCCAACGATTCCACTCAGAATAAGTATGAAATTGTTGCTACTGATGTGCTTTAGCCTCCAAACCAGAAACTTTACTAACAAGTTTCTAAAATTCATTTCGCATCTTGTTTATTTTCAACATGATTATTTCAGGAGGGGATCAAGTGTGCAAAGCTACTGTTTTAGATGTTTAGCAAGAAAGATAACATTCAAAATTAACAATTGATCCATGCTTTTTTGAATTTGTCTTGATCGGCATTTGTGTTTTGGACGGGTAGCACACGGTAGTAGGAATAATAAGTATGCTCTCCTTTTGAGATCAAGTGTTGTCTTTCTTTCCCGTTTCGGAGGAAAGAAATTTGGTAGGGAGAGGCTATTTCTTTTGTGGAATCATAGTCTTGCCCATTGATTTGTAGGATTTGATCTCCGATCGAAAAATATTGAGAACTGGGGCTATTGGGGGCTAGATCCATGATTTGGTTGCCATCTAGTAGCAATCCCGTGTCAGAGGTGAGTTGATTGCAATGCTCAGTTACTTCTAGTTGACAACCGACTATTGCTAGGGTTTCTTTCAATATTGGGTCTAGCGGAGCGGTTGTTTCTACCAACACCCGAGCCAGATCTACCATTTTGATTCCTCCGATACTTTCTATGATGTGATAGATATCCTGAGTAGAATATCCACCTAGTGAGTAGGTATGTTTTTCATAGAGTTGTTTGATGACATCAATCAAGGCATGTTGATTGTTTGATTGTTTTCGCAATTGAATATCCAGAATCAGAGATACCAGAGCTCCCTTGATATAGATAGAGACTTTTTTGGAGGGCAAGCTGTTGTGGTAGCCATCCACCCATAGATTTAGGGACGATTGGATCAAACTGCTTTCGAATCGTCCATAGTTCTGAAAATGCCTCTGCAATAGCGTATTGATCTCATTGTAATACTCTTGCTCGGACAATACGCCCGATGTTTTGAGAAACAAATCGCCATAGTAGGTGGTGAATCCCTCTGCTACAAAACCAGTTTCAAAAAGCGTTTCCTTAGCAAAATCATAGGGAGACATTTCATTGGGTCTGATTCTGCACACGTTCCAAGCGTGGAATAGTTCATGCGATGCTACGCCGAGCAGCATCTCTCTGTATTTTTCTTGATTATCGGTATCGTTTGGGCCCAGCACTAGTACAGTTGAATTTTGGTGTTCTACACCATGGTAGTGTTTGTAATGCAACGATTGAATCAGGAAATAATAGTCTTTACAGGGAAAGGAGCCCATGGTATCTACTTGCGCACGGGTAAACTTTTCGAAATCTGCTAATATCAATTTTTCATCCAAGGGATGCTTGCCCATGAATACAAGATGAAAGTTGTGGTCACCTACTTGATAGGAGATGGTGTTCAATATTCCAGAGGCGATCAGCGGAGAATCGACTAATTGATAGTAATCTTCGCTCTCAATACTGGAAGTATTGCCTAGCGCACAAGCTATGGTGTAATCGGAGGGGATATCAAGTTTGAGTTGATGTGGGCTGCCCAAAGAAGAAGAGTGGAAGAAAAGGCAATTGATAAAGTTGATGTAAATCTGCTCTTCATCCACCAGAGAATTGCCCGCATCCATTTTGTACGCATAGTACTCGTACCTCAGAGTGATGTCTTGTGTCTTGGGGTTATCGATGGACCAGACATTGGGCGCTGATTTTTTCCAGTTTATCTGTTGATCGTTGGAACTAAACGCTTGAAAATCATAAATATTGTTAGCGAAAGGTGCAAGCTCGTAGCGTCCTGGTCTCCACGCTGGCAAAGTGAAATTTTGTGTCCCGACGGAGAGTGAGGAGAAGGTCATCGTGACATGGATTCGGTGGTTGAGTGGATTAGGGAATTGGAGTAGACAGGAAACCATAAGTGTTCGTTTGGGCAAATATTAGTTGAGAACAGGCAAATAATCAATGAAATCAGCGTTAATCCTTTATTTTTAATGACTTGGAGCAATAAAGAATGAAATACTTATTTGCTTTTAGATAAAAGCTACTTATTTTTGCACTCCATTTTTCAGAGAGGCTCTGCGTGAGCACTTTGGTGGAAATGAAGAAATTGCCAAAAGAAGGGACAGAATAGTTGTCTGATTCCTATTCAAGATAAAAAAGAAAAAAAATGAAAAGAACGTTTCAACCTTCGCAGAGAAAAAGAAAAAACAAGCACGGTTTCAAAGCTAGAATGGCAGATGCTAATGGTAGAGCTGTACTTGCAAGAAGAAGAGCAAAAGGCAGAAAAAAATTGACTGTATCTGACGAAAGAGCAGGTAAGAAGTAAGATTCTGGCTAATTTTGTTCCTTCAAGTATATGAAGGAAGTTACAAACTCGCAGAAATTGCACGGTTTTTCCAAAGAGGAGAGACTTCATAGCAAAAAAGAAATTGATGCTCTTTTTACAAAGGGAGCATCTTTTTATTTATACCCGTTTAGTGTCAGGTTTCTACCTCGCGAATCTGCCCCTTCCTGTCACCAGGTGCTTATATCTGTGTCCAAGCGCAATTTCAAACGAGCTGTAGATAGAAACCGCATCAAGCGTCTCATCCGAGAATCATATCGACTCAACAAGCAACTACTCTCAGATGTCGATCCATATTTATCAATTGCTTATATTTACACTGCAAAAGACATTCTTACCTTTGCCTTGATTGAGAAAAAACTAATTGCCTCCCTCAAGCGTTTATTGTCCGAGAAAGAAAAACTAGTGTAAATGAAAAGATTCATCATAGGAATAGTAGGTGGCGCGGTGCTCGTTGGGATGTTTTCTTTTACGCTTCTCGATGACCACTACTTCGAGATCACCAGAAACCTCAACATCTTCGCGACTCTTTATAGAGAACTCAATACGCACTATGTGGACCAACTCCACGATGAAGAAATGGTGACCAAAGGCATAGATGCCATGCTAGAGTCTCTTGATCCATACACTGATTACATTCCAGAAAGTGAATTGGAGAGTTACCGCACCAGCACCACTGGTGAGTATGGCGGTATCGGTGCTATCGTTGGGAAAAGAAATGGAGTCAATACCGTACTCATGCCATATACAGGCTTCCCTGCCTACAAAGCTGGATTACAAATCGGTGATCAAATCACGCATATAGATGGCAAGCAACTCAAGGATCTTCCTTCGGATGAAATCAGCGAAATGCTCAAAGGCCTACCCGGTACCGAGCTTCACCTCATTGTCAACCGATATGGCAAAACCGACCCAATTCTCATCACCATCATTCGTGACAAAATTGTCATTAGCAATGTGGCTTATCATGGGATGATCCAAAAGGACATCGGTTACATCTTGTTGAGTGACTTTACAACGCATGCTAGCGAGGAGACCAAACAGGCACTGAATGCATTGAAAGCCAAGGGGGCAAAAAAAATTGTACTGGATTTGCGCGACAATCCTGGGGGACTCCTAGACGAAGCAGTCAAAGTAGCCAACGTGTTTATTCCTAAAGGAAAAGAAGTAGTACATACCAAAGGAAAAAAGGAGTCTTGGAACAAAACCTATACAGCACCCAACCAGAGTACAGATGAGCAAATACCGCTTGTTGTATTGACTAGCAGTGGCACGGCCTCTGCGGCGGAGATTGTGTCTGGTGTGATCCAAGATTATGACAGAGGGGTGTTGATTGGAAAGAAAACCTATGGAAAAGGATTGGTACAAGCGACACGACCTTTGCCCTACAATGCCCAATTGAAAATCACTACAGCCAAGTATTACATTCCAAGTGGACGTTGCATTCAGGCCATAGACTATTCTCACCGCAACGCTGATGGCAGTGTGGGCAAAATACCAGACTCTCTCAAGGTGGCTTTCAAAACCAGCAAAGGTAGAGTAGTCTATGACGGAGGAGGAATCGATCCTGATATAGATGTAGATGCCAAAAAATATTCACACCTACTGTTCAACATTGTCAACAACAATTTTATGTTTGACTATGCGACCATGTACCATGCAGAGCATCCAGAGATCACAGCCCCCAGAGAGTTTGAACTCTCAGATGCGGAGTACAACAAGTTTGTGAAATGGATCGAATCCAAAGATTTGAGTTTCTCATCACAAATAGATGAGGCGATAGAGGGATTAGTTGCCATGTCCAAAGAAGAAAAATACTATGAAGATCTCAAGCCGTTGATTCAAGAGTTGAAAAACAAAGTCTCTGCGATCAAAAAAAATTATCTCGTGGATTACAAATCAGAAGTGAGGTTTATGTTGGAGGAAGAGATTATCAGTCGATATTATCTTCAGGACGGTATGATCGAAGCAGCTTTGGATCATGATCCAGTGATACTCAAAGCACAAGAGGTGCTCAACAACCCTACTCGATACAACAAAATTTTATCAAACTAAACGAATTGTAGTTTGGCTATTATCTTAAGCATAGACACATCGACCAAAAGTGGGTCGGTAGCGCTGGTGCAAAATCAGCAAGTCATAGGTTCACAACAATACAATATAGACAAGTCTCATTCATCTCTCTTGCATGTGATGATCGATCAATTGATGACCAATACTGGCATCAGTCTCAAGGAAGTGGATGCGATTGCGATTTCAGAAGGACCCGGTTCCTATACGGGTTTGCGGATTGGTACATCAGCAGCCAAGGGGTTGTGCTATTCGTTGGATATTCCGCTGGTTGCAGTCAACACGCTGGAGGGCATGGCGTATCAGGTGCATAAGTATGCGCCACAAGTGGATATGTATGCGCCGATGATAGATGCCAGACGGATGGAAGTCTACACCGCGCTGTTCAATGCGAAATTTGAATGCGTGAGTGAAACCGAACCCATGATCATCAATGAGACTTCTTTTGCCAAGGAATTGGAAGGAAATAAGATCTTGTTTTTTGGAGATGGGGCAGCCAAGTGTCAAGCGTCGATCCAGCATCCCAATGCACTATTTATTGGAGATGTACATCCTTGTGCTGTGGATATGGGGATATTGGGAGAGCGAAAGTACGACCAATCTTTGTTTGAAAACGTAGTAAGTTTTGAGCCTTTTTATTTGAAGGAGTTTAGGTTGGCTACAGCTAAGAAATAATGGAAGGAGAAATCATCAATAAGGTTGCGGAAAGTTCTTTGATCAATTTTGATCTAGAAAAGTACTACGACCAATCACCACGGGTTCAGTTCGATATCAAAGACAACTTGTTCAACGAATTGGTCTTGAAGGAAAAGGATTTTAGGGAGTTTGTCAAGACCCATGACTGGGCGCAGTATGCGGGCAAGCATGTCGCAATATTTTGTAGTGTAGATGCCATTGTACCGACCTGGGCGTACATGTTGCTTTCTTCGGTGCTGGAGCCAGTTGCCAAGACGGTTGTCTTTGGCGACCTGAGTCATTTAGAAAATTATTTGTTCCAGTCTGCATTGAATCGCGTCAATTTGGAGGATTTCCGTGACGGCAAGGTAATCATCAAAGGGTGCGGTAGATTTCCTGTGCCTGAGTTTGCATATGTAGAGATTACCAAATTGCTCAGACCAGTAGTGGCGAGCCTGATGTATGGCGAGGCATGCAGTGCTGTTCCTATCTACAAGCGACCAAAGGTGAATTCTTAAAGAAACATATATGATTCTGATTTTGCCAAAAGCAGGAATCATATACCTTTGAGTGCTTAACACACAGACAATTTGAAATTTGAAGTAAAACTTCCGCTTTTTGAAGGTCCTTTTGACCTTTTGCTCTTTTTCATCGAAAGAGACGAGTTGGATATTTACGACATTCCTATTTTTCAAATCACCGAAAACTTCTTAGAGTACGTTCATCAGCTCGAAAAGCTCAATATAGAGGTGGCAAGCGAGTTTATTTTGGTAGCTGCGACACTCATGCGGATCAAAGCAAAGATGCTGTTGCCAAGGCCTGTGATCGATGAGGAGGGCAATGAACTCGACCCGCGGGAGGAATTGATCCGTCACCTGCTAGAGTACAAGCGCTACAAGTCTGTGATTGCTGAACTTGTACAATTAGAAACGGACCGCCTGGATCGAGAGCGACGAGGCAACATAGCCAAGGAGATCAAGCATCTGGCCGAGACGACCAATGTAGAGGCCGAATTGCAAAACTTAGATTTATTCAAACTCCTAAAAGTCTATCAGAAAGTCATGAGCCGATATGAGCTCGAAAAAAATAAAGTAGTACATCAGGTAGTCCAATACCCATATACTATATCCAACCAAAAATCGTACATTCTTGATAGTCTACAGTCTACTGGCCGCATGGCTTTTACGGATTTGATTCAGGAAAAACCTGAGAAAATCTACGTCATATTCAATTTCTTGGCCATTTTGGAGCTTTTGCAGTTGCAGTTAATTAGACTACATCTAGGTGAGGGGTATAATAATTTTTGGATCGAAAGACAGGAGGAAGTAGCCGTAGATTGATGGATATAGACAAGAAGAAAATTTTTAAAGTACTAGACCCTAACAGGATATGGATTCCTATTTTGCTGGGGTTGGGAATAGTTTTTTACCTCTTTTATAGCGATCCCAACATTACTGCTGACAATCTCCATCTCATTTTTGATGCCAAGCTTTCCTCTGTATTGGTGGCTTTTTTGGTGTTGCTGGCGAGAGACGCAGGCTATGCCTATCGGATCAGGGTGCTATCTGATCATGAATTGAATTGGTCAAAAAGTATCGTTATCATCATTCTGTGGGAGTTCTCTTCGGCAGTGACGCCTTCTGTCGTGGGAGGTACTGCAGTGGCAGTGTTTATATTCATGGCGGAGGGAATCAATGTAGGCAAGTCCTTGGCATACGTGATGTTGACTGCCATCATGGACAATCTGTTTTTCGTGATAGCAGCGCCGCTGGTCATGTTGTTTACCCATGGGTTGATATTTCCTGAAGTCAGTGCCATGGATATTCAGTATGGCTCTAGTTTGCAATTTTTCTTCTTTCTGAGTTATGCCTTGATTGCGGTTTACACATTGATCATGTCTTATGCACTTTTTGTGAGGCCTAGGGCATTCAAGTGGTTTCTGCTCAAAATGACTAGTCTGAAGTATTTGAAAAAATGGAAGGAAAAGGCCAATCAATATGGAGATGAAATCATACTGGCGTCTAGCGGGCTGAAAGGAAAGGCCACATCCTATTGGGTGAAAATATCTGCTGCAACAGTATTTATTTGGAGCGCACGATACCTGATGCTCAACAGTCTCGTAGAGGCCTATCACACCTTGACAATATCAGAGCATATGGTCGTGTTCTCACGGCAGGTGATCATGTGGATCGTGATGCTGATATCTCCCACTCCTGGTAGCTCAGGTACAGCAGAGTATTTCTTCAACCAGTTTTTTTATGAATATTTGGGAGACTACACCTTTGTGTCCAGTATCTTTTGGAGGTTGATGTCTTACTATCCCTATTTGATCTTGGGAGCGATTTTTCTTCCTCGTTGGGTGAGGAGCAAGTTCTTTAAGAAAGATAAAAAAGCCACTTCTTAAAGAGAGTAGTCAGGGGTCATTTTTTACTTTCTCAGCTTCTTACTGGTTTTAGCGTCTGCTATTTGTATTCGAACCGAGGTTTTTATCTACATGAATGGAGTCTAGCTGACTACACCATGATTGTTGAGGCAATTCTGTGAGATCTATTGTTACAAAAAGTACGGTCTACTTTAAGAAACAGACCGTATTTTTTTGAGAAAAAGTACGGTCTGTTTGTTATTATATTTTTTCTAGCTCAGAGAAGTAAAAAGAGCCTTCGATGGCTGCATTTTCATCAGAGTCTGATCCGTGTACTGCATTTGCTTCGAGAGATTTGGCAAACAATTTTCTGATTGTACCTTCAGCTGCGTCAGCAGGGTTGGTGGCGCCTATAAGCGTTCTGAAGTCCGCCACTGCATTGTCTTTTTCCAAAATCGCTGCGACGATAGGTCCTTTGGACATGTAGGCACACAATTCACCATAAAATGGCCTGGCACTGTGTACTGCATAAAACTTGCCTGCATCTTCTGCAGATAGTTTTACGGTCTTTATTGCTTTGATTTTGAATCCTGCTTCTTCGATCATTTTTAGGATTGCTCCTGTATGCCCATCTGCAAATGCATCTGGTTTTATCATTGTAAAGGTTTTATTGTTTGCCATTACCGTTATTAATATTTGAAATTTTAAAAGTCCCGCAAAGCTACGTGTATTGGCTAGGATATAAAAGCAAACTTTTTGATTGATAAGGAGATATGCAGATGCTTTTGGTTTTAATCTAAAATTTGTCAATTTTGCACACTCTTTATCAATGTAAATGCAGAATCTAGCAGCTTTAAAAGAAAAACTAAACCTTCCTAAGCGCATAGTAATCACCACACACATCAAACCAGATGCCGATGCATTGGGTTCGTCGTTGGGTTTGGCGGGTTATCTGTTGAAGCTGGGTCACCAAGTATGTGTGATCACACCGACAGATTATCCTGATTTTCTTGCGTGGATGGATGGTAATGAAGATGTGATGGTTTTTGAGGGAAACGAAGAAAAGGCACAATATCTAGTAGAAAATGCAGATTTGGTCTTTTGTTTGGATTTTTCAAGCCTGTCACGCATCGGCGAGCTAGGTGAAATGGTGAGAAAGTCAGAAGCTGAAAAGGTACTCATCGACCACCATTTGAATCCAGAGACATTTGCCCAGTATGTATTGTGGAGTACAGAAGCTGCTGCGACAGCAGAGTTAGTTTTTGACCTCATAGAGATGTTGGGTGATGTCGACAAAATCACCAAGGCAATGGCTGAAGCCCTGTATGCGGGGCTCATGACTGATACCGGCAATTTCAAGCTACCCTCGACGACTCCTCATGTACACAACATCGTGGCGGCACTCATGGAGCTCGGAGCTGATGTATCCAAAGTGAGCCACTATGTATATGACGACAACTCATTGGATAGAATGAAAATGCTTGGGTTTGTCTTGTTGGAGAGGCTAGAAGTAATAGAAGGCAGCAGTGTCGCATTCTTTTATCTGACACTCGAAGACAAAAAGCGATTCAATTACCAGACGGGTGATTCTGAGGGATTGGTCAACTATGGCTTGGCAGTCAAGGGGGTCAATGTTTCTGCCATTTTTATTGAAGAAGAAGACAAAGTAAAGATTTCATTTCGTTCGTTTGGAGACATTCCAATCAACGAGCTTTCAAGAAAATATTTCAACGGTGGAGGACATAAAAACGCGGCGGGCGGTACTTCATTTGATGATCTCAAAACCACAATAAACAAATTTAAAGAATTGGTTCAAGGCCAAATTAAAGAATTAAACTATGAAGCTTAACACCCTAATGTTATTGTCCCTCGTCGTATTGACGACCCTATTCTGTTCATGTGAAGATACCGTTACAACCAAATCGGGTACTGTAGTGTCTTATCAAAAGCGTGGAAACGAAGCGTTCAAGGATAGCAGTGTTTTATTGATCAACATGAAGTATGTGACCGAAGCTGGAGCAGACTTGTTCAACTCTGACGAAAGAGGTGGGCCAATCACTCTTCCATACTATGCATCGCAGTGGGATACTGCCAGAGTATTTTATGAAGTATTGAGCACTTGCAAGGTGGGTGATAGCATCAGCTTCAAAATCAATGCGACAGAGCTTTATTTGAAAACATTTGGCACTCCTGTTCCAGATTCTATCGGAGCTGAGTCCAATATTCAGTTCTATGTAGGAGTTCAGGATCAAATGACCTTTGATGAGTTCCAAGATTACAGAGTAGCAAGAATGGAAAAAGAACAAGCCAAAATGATGGAAGAGGAAAAAGAAAGAACAACTGAACAAGGTGTTGAGATCGACGCTTTTCTATCTGAAAATGGAATCGAAGAAGTAGTCGTGACTGAGTCTGGGTTGAGATATGTAGTGACCCAAGAGGGTGACGGCCCAAAACCTACTACAGGTGATGTCGTGATTGTACACTACAATGGCACACTTATGGATAGCACAAAATTTGATTCTTCTTACGACAGAAATCAGCCTTTCGAATTCCCATTGGGCCAAGGAAGAGTAATTCCAGGATGGGACGAAGGTATTGCTTTGTTGAACGTAGGATCTAAAGCTACTCTTTTTGTACCTAGTGCACTGGCATATGGCCCTAGAGGTGCTGGAGGAATCATCAAACCAAACGCTATCCTAAAATTCGAAGTTGAATTGATAGGTATTAAATAAGAAATATGAAAAACAACATGATCGCCTCGGCGATGTTGGTACTTGCCGTCATCTTTACATCTTGTAAAGATGACGATGGTGTACCGGCCCCAAGAGGAACAATAGAGGAGTATGTAGTAGCCAACGATGTGTCAGAGTTTACCCAAAAAGATTCGGGCATTTATTTTCGATTGGATACTGATGTGGAGGGAGATTTGTTAGCAGGCGATGATGTTGTCAGATTTTATACGTCGATCTATTCGATGGAGGATGATTTGCTCTATGATGGTTTTACCAATTCGGACGAATGGATTACCTCTCTTGACTCACTGTCCATAGTAGTGTCAGGAATGAAAGAGGCGCTCCAAATGATGAGTTTAGGAGATGTAGCCACTGTCTTAATACCGAATGAATTGGCCTATGGAGGCTATGGCGTCTTAGATGGGAAAAAATATGTCATTAATCCATACGAAGATATAAAAGTGGTGATCAAACCAGTCAAGGTTGAAATGACAGTTCAAGAGTATGTGGATTCACTGGGCATTCAAGATTATCAAACTGGGGACGATGGATTGATCTATACGATTGAAGATGGAGAAGGTACTGGTGATTTACCTGTCAATGGTCAGACGATGTCTGTTCACTACACGGGAATGACTTTCGAAAGAGATACATTCGATACTTCATTGGACAATAATGTGCCGCTGACATTCACTGTTGGGGCAGGTTACTATATTAAAGGATGGGAATCAGGCTTGATGCACTTTAAGAAAGGGCAGAAAGGAACTTTGTATCTTCCTTATTATTTGGCGTATGGCAATCAGTCCAATGGTAGTCTCGCTCCATATGAAAATTTAATTTTTGACATAGAGGTCATAGATATTAAGTGATGATAGATAAGAAAGTAAGGGCGTTTGTTTTTTGGTCGGTTTTGGTCATGGTAGGTTTGATGGCCTCATGTAGTAACCCTGTCAAGGACGAAGAGGAGGAGATCGAAAGGGCATACCAGGATTCACTTGCTCAGGCAGCAATCGATGACGAGATCATCGAAAATTATCTTGACGCACAAGGCTACTCTGGAGTAGAATCTACTGATGATGGCATCAGGTATGTAGTTACACAGTCTGGCAATGGCTCTTTTCCTAAGATCAACGACATAGTTTCTGTGGACTTTGTAGGGAAGTTGCCCAATGGTGACGTATTTGACACTACTGTGAAAGAGGTAGCCATTACAACGGACAGTGCTGCTTGGGTAGCGGCTGGGGTGGATGTGAGTGGATTGATGACTGATACTGGACAATCCATAGATGTTCTGATCGATTCTCTGCAATACTATGATGGGTCATTGGATTACAATGTCTTTTCTATCCTTAAAAATTATGTGCCACTTACCTATAACTATACTTCAAGTGGGAGCGGCATACCGTCTGGTTATATTACAGGGTTTAAAACAGGATTACGTTTGCTTACACCCCAGATTGATAAGGAATCAGAATCTATGACTATTTTTCCTTCTGCGGTGGGGTATGCCACAGTAGATAATGTTCGCATACCTGCCAACAGCGTATTGATATTTGAGTTTACCTTGACCAATATCCGTCCATAATTCATGAAGATTTGCTTCGCTACCCACAACGAAAATAAACTCAGAGAAGTCAGACAGATATTGGGAGATCAGTATGAGGTCGTAGGTCTCAACGATATCGGATGTCTGGAGGAAATTCCAGAAGACGGTTTGACTTTGGACGAAAACTCAAAAATCAAAGCGGATTTTGTTGCCAATAATTACCATATTTCATGTTTTGCGGATGATACAGGCTTGGAGGTAGATGCTTTGAATGGAGAGCCTGGAGTTTATTCAGCTCGTTATGCGGGAGACCAAAAAGACAATCAGGACAATATTGCCTTACTCTTGGAGAAAATGGAGGGTAAAACGAACAGAAAGGCTCGTTTTAGAACTGTAATTACATTGATTTTGGAGGGTGCTGTGCATCAATTTGAGGGAGAGGTAAAGGGACAAATTATTGCTGACTTGAAAGGCTCTGAAGGTTTTGGATACGACCCGGTCTTTGTGCCAGAGGGTTATGAGGAGACCTTTGCAGAGATGGATGCCGCACTAAAAAACAGTATTTCTCACCGTGGACGAGCCGTAGCGGCATTGGTGGCTTTCCTACAAGCCAGCAATTAATATTCTGTCTTATCTTCTTTATTAGTCCAAGTTTGGAAAATGGATAGTGCCTGATCTTGCATGTGCTGCGTACTGGGTATTTTCCTTTCTGCTGGGGCAATATCTAACTCGTCGTAAATGAACTGGTCATCAAATCCAGCATTGGCAGCATCTTGCTTAGAACAACCATAGTAGATCGCTTTGGGTCTCGCCCAATAGATTGCACCTAGGCACATAGGGCAAGGTTCACAACTCGTATAGATTTCACAGTCGCTAAGTTGAAAAGCTTGCAGATGGTTGCAGGCATCTCTGATGGCATTGACCTCAGCGTGAGCAGTGGGATCAAAAGAGGAGGTGACGGTGTTATGTCCTCGACCGACAATGCGTCCATTTCTTACGATCACAGCAGCAAAGGGACCACCATTGTTTTGAATCGATTCGAGCGCTAAATCAATCGCCATTTGCATGTGTTTTGGATCAAAAGCCATGATGCTAATTTAGGGTCTTTACGCTGAACACAAACTGCTGAGTGTAAAACGAATTGTTTTTTATACTTAATTAGCGATGGCTAGACCTTGTTCATTCATAATCCTGAGGCGGTAAGCGTTCATCGCTGTTTTGCCGAGTCGGTAGGTGAGTTTGTGGTTGATGCATGCACCTACGACTGCACCGATACCAGGGATGAGTTGAAATATTTTGATCAGATCTACATCATCTCTGTACTCCATTTGAAATTTTTTCCAATCAAATGAGTGTATGTCATTTGGTAGGCTAGCAGATTGCTCATCCCAATGTTCTATCACATGATAAATTTTTGCTCTCCGAGTAGGGTTGGCAAAGGCCAGTTGAAAGACATGAAGAATAAACAATCGCTCTTTGAAATCCCTGGTATCAAATCCATAGTGGCCAGCGATTTCGAATAGCATTTTCATTTTGATGCTCAGCCATAGAGGAAAGTCCGCAATGCTGCTGAATATACCGCCTAAGCCCGTAAATGCCCCTTGAGCCGCTGCAGAAGAAGCATAAAACCAAATTGTTTCGTGGATCATTTCTTCAGCATTGTGGATTTCTAATTTAAAATCCCGTTTGGGTGTGGTGTATTCTGCCCCAAACAGTGCTGCACGAGTCGTCTCTTTGATTGCTTTGGTGATCAACGCATGAACCCGACAGGGAATCATACGGTTGATTCTGCGTTGAAAACGCTTGATGGTTCTGTGCTTGGGCTGGATAGGTGTGTCAATAGCAACCTTCCACTGCGCCAACTCAGAGTTAATTTTATCTTGATACAAATTCATCCAAATGCTGCTTTATGTCCAGGGTAGGTTGGAGATAAAATAGGATGTTTGGTTCTTATAGTTTAGACGGGGTTGATTGGTACAGGAGGGATATTCGTTTTTCTCGAATACAAAGAAAGGTATTGCAACACGAGTATCTGTGAGTGACTACACCTAAATCACTAGGGAAAACGCTTAAATTCGTGTAAATGCAGAGATTAATTCTGCATGCAGCGTAAATTTATCTTGTAATTCTTGCCGTTTTCCTAATTCAAAATCCATAAAATCAAAACCTGGTGAGACCGTGCAACCTGCCAAACTGTACACGCCAGATTTAGAAACTTTGGCGGCAAACCATACTCCTCCAGGTACTACATACTGAGGAACTTGGCCAGCAGCTATATCCGACCCTATCTGAATCAATGTATGTACACCAGCCTCGTCAATTGTATGCAGGTCGATGGGGTCTCCTTGATAGAAATGCCATATTTCGTCCTGTTTGATTCTATGAAAAGCAGAGAAGGTGTCCGCTGTGAGTAGATAATAAATCGCCGTGCTCTGGTTGCGATTTCCTTCATAGGGCTGTCCTAGCTCGGTTTGGCTAATTAAGCCTGCGCTTCTGTAGGTTTCTTTGAAGTAGCCACCTTCGGGGTGAGGGGCTAGGTCTAGTGAGGTGATGAGGGATTGAATCTTGTCGGTCATTATTCTTTGAGTTTTGGCGGCTATATCTCAAGATACTGTCTTTGATCAATACCGCATTTACAAAATGCTTTCTGCTTCTAAATGATAAGAAGGCGTAGTGAATACTACGCCTAGTGGAGTCCGTTGGAAATATCCCTTACCGAAGTGCTTTTGGCAAAATGGCAGAACAACATAGAAACCAAATGTGTCCAACTGTCAAATCCCTTACAGCCTTTGTCGGTTTGCTTTTCTTCGACCAGCTTCTTGAAAATTGAACGGTCAATCTTTTTAATAATCTGTGATAACAATGTAATATTACTCATGAGAGGTCTGACGTTTTGGTGCAAACCCAAAATAACTATTTTGGGCAAAAAATAGGACCTCTCATTTTCTTATTTAGGACGCTATTGTGGACTTTTTAATTATTCTAACTATGAAATCTAGCATGAACAGTATATTATTTTTTATTCTTCTAATTTTAATACATGTGGGCTTTTCTAGTTGTGTTAGTAAGCAATCGTTATGTGATGAAACTAGAGAAGCGTTGAATGAAAAGATAGAGGGGGTGGTAATTGAGGCATACTTGAATGAATTCAATCATGCGAAGACAATTTTGTATTGTAGTGGGTATGATACGTTGAGTTCGTTATTTTTTGTAAATGAAAGATCGCACGTGTTTAGCCAATTACAAGCTGGTGATAGTATTCTAAAAATAAAAGGGACCTTGGATTTTTATTGGATTAGAGATGGTAATAAGAGTTATGAAAGGTTGGATTATGGATGCAATGACAATGTAAAAAAAAGAGAGGAGTAGATTACTAGATTTCATACGATGCAGTCGCAATGCAATTGCGACTGCATCGTATGAGGTATATAATATGCCTAATCCAATAAATCAATACTCATCGCACTTTTTTGTCCTGCGTAATTCCTGGTACTGCTATAGAGAAAATCTTCAGGACTGCTCACAAACGCATGAACGATCAAGCCCTTTTCTTTTTGACAATACTGTAGTGAATCAATGATGCAATCGCGATAGGCATTGCGAACAAACAAATCCACCCAGCCTATAACTGTGAAAGTAACAAAATACAGTAGAAGGGTCTTTTTTTTGCTTTGAACTTCTTTTGGAAAGGTATAAAAAAGCGACAAACCTCTCGGCTGTCGCTTTGCTTTGTCTTGATGAAATACTGGATTAAGCTTCGGTTGCTTTTGCTATCCAGCCTTGTACTTCTTCCAAACTTGGATTTTTCACCTCGTTGAGTTTCATCTTTTTCTTGTTGCCGCATACGTCTTGGTGTAGTTTGGCGTCTTTTGCTTCTGCAAACTGTTGCTTGGTCACCATGCCGATCTTTTGCAGGATCTGAACGAGGTCTTTGGCTACTCCTAATTCCTCGTACTGCGCAGCGGTCAATGCCACGATTTTCTTCTCAGGCTTCATCTGTGGGAAGAACAGTACATCTTGGATCGAATTGGAGTTGGTCATCATCATCGATAATCGATCGATACCGACTCCCAAACCAGCCGTCGGAGGCATGCCGTACTCTAGCGCTCTGAGGAAGTCCTCGTCTAGCACCATCGCTTCGTCATCACCGCGCTTGCCTAGCTCCAACTGCTCCTCGAATCTTGCACGTTGATCAACTGGGTCATTCAGCTCAGAGAATGCATTACAGATTTCTTTGCCGTTGGCTATCGCTTCGAAACGCTCCACCAATCCTGGCTTGTTTTTGTGCTTCTTGGCCAATGGAGACATCTCCACCGGATAGTCAGTAATGAAAGTAGGCTGGATCAATTGACCTTCACATTTCTCTCCGAATATCTCGTCGATGAGTTTACCCTTGCCCATGGTTTCGTCTATTGGCACATTTAGTTTTTTGGCAGTCTCACGCAAGCCTGCCTCGTCCATTTCTGAGATGTCGACGCCTGTGAAGTGCTCGATTGCCTCAAACATCGTGTATCGCTTCCATGGACGCTGGAAGTTGATGATGTTTTTGCCCACTTGTACTTCGGTGGTGCCGTGTAGATCCATGGCGACTTTCTCGACCATTTCTTCTACGAGGTTCATCATCCATTCGTAATCTTTGTAGGCCACATAGAGCTCTACTTGGGTGAACTCAGGATTGTGAAAACGAGACATGCCTTCGTTACGAAAATCCTTTGAGAATTCGAATACGCCATCGTATCCACCTACGATCAATCTCTTGAGATACAGTTCATTGGCGATACGCAGGTACAGTGTCATGTCTAGCGTATTGTGGTGAGTCTTGAACGGACGGGCTGCCGCTCCACCATAAATTGGCTGTAGGATTGGCGTTTCTACTTCGAGGTAGCCTCTGTCTGCCAAATAGCCTCTCATCGAGTTGACAAGTTGTGTTCTTTTGACGAATGTCTCTCTGACCTCTGGGTTGACGATCATGTCCACATAACGCTGTCTGTATCTCATCTCTGGATCGGTGAAGGCGTCAAAAGTCTTCATGTTGCCATCGGCATCTTTTGCTTCCTTCACGATAGGCAAAGGTTTGAGCGACTTAGTCAATAGCTTGAGGGAAGTCACGTGGATAGAGATCTCGCCGACTTCTGTGGTGAATACATAGCCTTTGATACCGATGATGTCACCGATATCCATCATTTTTTTGAAGACGTTGTTGTAGAGGCTCTTGTCCTCGCCAGGGCAAAGGTCGTCTCTTCTCAGATAGATTTGGATACGGCCTGAGGCATCTTGTAACTCTGCGAAAGATGCCGATCCCATGATTCTACGGCTCATGAGTCTACCAGCGATGGAAATGTCCTTGTAATCTGTCTTTCGTTTCTCATAGTTTTGGTGAATATCTTTTGTAGATACGTTCACCTCGAAAGTGTCAGATGGATAAGGGTCAATACCTGATTGGATCAATTGCTCTCTGGTTTGACGTCTAATTATTTCCTGTTCGCTTAGAATCATTGTATTAAGTAAAAAAATTGAGCGGCAAAATTAATTTATTCAGGGGATTGTGGGTAGGGAATGTGGAATAATATTAACCCGAGTTCGATTCTTAAAGAGGGCTGATCCACAATAGGGCAAAATTAAAATAACCTTTGATAAAAGGTGCAGAAAACCCTTCAAGGGTTCTCTTCCTAGGTCATGGACAAAACGAATGGTACACTATATCCTCCAAAAAGACTCTTGACGGGATATTCAAAATCAAACTCTGGTTATAGGGAGGGTAGATTTGTTCTTGATGTAATTGGCTAATTAGAGGAAAATGGGTCTTGTTGGTACGAATAACCTGAGCGATCAACAGAAGGGGATAGATGTTTCGGAATTGATTGTCGTTTTGTCTAGTGCTCCGAAGGCATGAATAAGAGCCTGCCTACAATTTTTTTGATTTTCTGCTTGGTTCTCCTTGCCACTAATCCATATCTTCATCGGATGAAAAAATACGTAGCACTTCTGAGGGGAATCAATGTGAGTGGACAAAAGAAGATCAAAATGACCGAGCTCAAGTCTGCATTGGTGGCTGCTGGATTGACGACTGTGGAGACTTATATCCAAAGTGGTAATCTAGTTTTTGAGACGGAATTGAGTGAAGAGGAGAGTACACAGTTGATAGAAAGAGTGATTCTTGAGGATTTTGGTTTTGAAGTGCCGACCTTGGTGTTGGAGCAATCGTATTTTCGTTTTGTGCTAGACAACAATCCTTTTTTGCAGCGTGGTGAGGACAACAAAAAACTCTATGTATGCTTTATGATGGACATACCCACCGAAGAGAGCAAGTTGACACTGGCAGAGACAGATCTCAAAGGAGATGAATACCATATCATAGATCAGCTGATCTATACTTGCTATCATCAGGGTGCGGGGAAGACCAAAATGGACAACAATCTACTAGAGCGCAAGCTGAAAGTCAGAGCGACCTCTAGGAATTGGAATACAGTTGGCAAGTTGGGGGAGATGTAGCTCAGTAATTTTAACCCCAACCATTCATCCCATTTATACACCAAGCGTGTAATTTGCATTTAGTCATGGGTGTCGTCTTTTTCGTTTTCCTAATTTTAGTCTCGAAAATTGAATGCATAACCCAAAAATCATGATGAAACGCGTGAAGCTGCTGGTACTGATAGGTCTAGCAACAGCAAGAATCTCTTTTGCACAAGAGACATTTCCTATCAATGGAATCAAAGACGAGAGGAGTGATATATATGCGCTGATTGGTGCTAAAGTACATGTGTCCTGGGATCAAAGTATAGAAGGAGCAACTCTCCTGATTAAGAAGGATAAAGTTTTGGCAGTGGGTAAGAATATTAGCATTCCTGCCAATGCTATTCGCATGGATGTGAGTGGTATGGATATTTATCCATCCTTTTTGGATCCCTACTCGGATTATGGTATGCCAGAGGTAAAAAAGGCCAGTTCATTTGATCCACAGGCCGAGTCTAATACGAAAGGAGCATACAACTGGAATCAAGCGATTAAAGCAGAGTTTAGTGCAGCAAAGACGTTTCGGGTGGATAAGGAAAAAGCCAAATCTTTGAGAAAGGAAGGTTTTGGAGCATTGGTTATTTTGCATAAGGACGGTATCGTTCGTGGACAATCTGCCTTGGTGAGTTTGGTAGGCAAAAGTGAGCAAGAAGATATACTCGTATCATCGGTATCTATGCAATTGTCCCTTGACAAGGGGTCTTCTACTCAGAACTATCCCACGTCTATGATGGGGGCGATAGCTTTGTTGAGACAGACTTACTTGGATGCCAAATGGTATGCGGATCAAAAAAATCCTGGTTTTGAAGATTTGACTTTGAGAAGTTTTTCTGAGGGTTTGAAATTGCCTCAGGTGATAGAATCAACAGATAAGCTCACTTCTTTGCGAGTGGATCATATCGGCGATGAGCTGGGTTATCAATACATCATCATGGGTTCGGGGGATGAATATCAGCGATTAGATGAGATTGCTGCTACTGCTGCGGATTTCATCCTTCCAGTCAGTTTTCCCAAGCCGTATGATGTGGAAGACCCATATGCAGCTTTAGATATTGATTTAGAAGACTTAAGACATTGGGAGCGAGCACCAGCCAATGCAGGGATGTTGGCCAGCAAAGGGATAGATTTTGCTTTTACTCCAGCAGGTTTGAAGGATGCTTCGGAATTCCTCCCCAATATTCGCAAAGCTATAAAGTATGGTTTGACCAAAGAGATCGCTCTGAAGGCACTGACCTCAGCTCCTGCCAAAATGCTAGGACTGGATGGTCAGATTGGTTCTCTTAATAAAGACAAGTATGCCAATTTCTTGATTGTAAAGGGAGATTTGTTTGAGGAGGATGCCGTGATTCTGGAGAACTGGATAGGAGGCAATCGTTTTGTAATTCAAGACAAAGAAACTGTTGCTTTGAATGGACAATATGAGCTGAATGTGAATAATGAGGATTACGGAATCATGAATGTCTCAGGACTACCCACAGCACCGAAAATGTCAATCTACGGAAAGGATACGCTCAAAGGGAGTTTAGCATTCAAAGATGGCTTGGTGACTATTCTGGTTCAGAAGGATTCTTTGACCAAGCAACAATTGTCAGGATATGTTGAAGGAAAGAATCTATCAGGTATGTTAAGCAAAGCAGATGGGGATAGACAAAAGTGGACAGCTATATATAAGGGTGATACTACGACCAGTAAGCAAAAGAAAAAAGAAGAGGAAATAGAATTTTCTTCTAAAATGACCTATCCTTTTGTTGCGTTTGGTTGGGAAGAAAAGCCCACGACCCAAGCGATGCTTTTTACCCACGTAACACTTTGGACCAATGATGATGAAGGCATTTTGGAGAATTACGATGTGCGGATAGAAAATGGGAAGATTGTTGCCATCGGACAAGGTCTTTCTGCAGATGGAGCAGTAGTAATAGACGGTAGTGGCAAGCATTTGACCAGTGGTATCATAGATGAGCATTCGCACATAGCTATTAGCAAGGGCGTAAATGAGGCGGGTCAGGCAGTATCTGCTGAAGTGAGGGTGGAAGATGTGATTAACTCTGAAGACATCAATATCTATCGTCAGTTGGCTGGAGGAGTGACTGCCTCTCAACTACTTCATGGTTCGGCCAATCCGATTGGTGGACAATCTGCATTAGTCAAACTTCGATGGGGTCAAGATCCCGAATCGATGAAAATTAAAGACGCTGATGGATTTATCAAATTTGCATTGGGTGAAAATGTGAAACAATCTAATTGGGGAGATAGATTTAAAGAAAGATTTCCACAGACGAGGATGGGAGTCGAGCAAGTGTTTCGAGATGGATTCAACAGAGCACTGGAATATCAGGAAAGCTGGAAAACCTATGATGGACTGACCGGCAAAGCCAAACGAAATACAACAGCCCCTCGACGTGATTTAGAACTAGAAACGCTATTGGAGATTATCAACTCGCAGCGTTTTGTGACTTGCCATTCTTACATTCAATCCGAAATAAATATGCTGATGCATGTCGCAGAGGACTATGACTTTAGAATCAATACATTCACTCACATCCTCGAAGGGTATAAAGTAGCAGACAAGATGAAGGCTCACGGGGTGGGCGCTTCTACCTTTTCAGATTGGTGGGCATACAAATTCGAAGTGAGGGAAGCAATACCCTACAATGCCACACTGATGAGTGGTCAAGGAGTTGTGACTGCCATCAATTCTGATGATGCAGAGATGGGGAGAAGATTGAATCAGGAGGCTGCCAAGTCTTTGAAGTATGGAGGAATGTCCGAAGAGGATGCTTGGAAAATGGTGACTTTAAATCCCGCCAAACTCTTGCATCTAGATGATAAAATGGGATCAGTAACTGTGGGCAAGGATGCGGATTTGGTCTTGTGGTCAGGACACCCTCTGTCGATCTATTCCAAGGCAGAAAAAACCATGGTAGATGGAATTGTCTATTTTGATATCGAAAAGGACAAAGAACTGCAACAGGAGATTCAATTAGAACGTGCCGCATTGATTCAAAAACTGTTGGCCGAGAAAAAATCAGGAGCTAAAACAGTGCCCGTTTCTAAAAAGGAGGAGAAGCTCTATCACTGTGATGACATAGACTTTCATTTCAATTAATCCATGAGAATCCTAAAGAAAAATAACATGAAAACTGTATATAAAATATCTCTTGCCGTGTGTATGATGATGGTAAGTTTAGGCATTCATGCACAATTAATTACTCCAGCACCAGCTCAATCTAGTCCAATAGCTTTGGTCAAAGGTACTGCACACCTAGGCAATGGTGAGGTGATTCACGAAGCATTGATCACCTTCGTGGAAGGAAAAATAGAAAAGGTGATGAGCTATGATGCAGCTCCATCCTTGTCAGGATATGACGTGATTGATGTCAGTGGCCAGCATATTTATCCAGGGTTGATCTTGCCCAACACAGATTTGGGGCTGACCGAGGTGGCAGCAGTGCGCGCTACTAACGATAATGATGAGGTTGGGACGATCAATCCCAGTGTGCGCTCCTTGGTTGCTTTTAATACAGAGTCTGATTTGATCCCACCAGTGAGATTCAACGGGGTATTATTGGCGCAAGTCACGCCACAAGGAGGATTGGTGTCAGGGACATCATCTGTGGTGCAGCTGGACGCATGGAATTGGGAGGATGCCGCCTACAGCATAGATGATGCTGTACACTTCAATTGGCCGTCTAAGATGCTCAAGACAGGATGGTGGGCAGAGCCTGGCAAACCGAAAGCGAATGAAAAGTATGATGCGCAAGTTCAAGAAATCAAGAAACTGTTACAAGACGCTAAGTTTGATAAGGCAGAAAAAAACCTGAAACTGAAAGCGATGAAAGGTGTATTTGATGGGACTAGAAGTATTCATGTACATGTCGACGGTGCGCAAGAAATGATGACCGCAGTATTGGCTATGAAACAGGCAGGCGTAGCAAAAATTGTAATTGTGGGTGGTGAAGATGCATGGCTGATCAAAGACTTTTTGAAAGAGCACCAGATAGCAGTGATTTTATCTAATGTTCACCGTCTGCCCAATCGCAAGCATGAGGACATCGATATGCCATACAAATTGGCGGCTATGTTACAAGCAGAAGGAGTATTAGTTGGACTTAGTTACTCGGATGCGAGTAATGCACGTAACCTGCCCTTTTTCGCAGGAACCAATGCGGCCTATGGTTTGAATCCTGAGACTGCATTGAAACTAGTGACTAGCAATACAGCCGAAATCCTTGGAATAGCAGATAAAACGGGGATGCTAAAGGTCGGGCTAGATGCCAATATTGTCGTGTCCGAAGGTGATATCTTGGATATGAGAAGCAATCAAATTAGCTATGCTTACATTCAAGGACGACTCTTGGAGATGAAAGGAAAGCAACAACAGCTTTACGAAAAGTACAAGGCAAAGTATGAAGTAAAATAGATAGCTCTTGTTTTTTGCTTTTATAACAAATCAGTATCAGCGAGTCTAGTGATACTCGTTGATACGCTACGGCTTAAAAACTCATCAGCTCTTTAAACTTCAGCGTTTGGCGTCTGGAGACTTCTACGATGGTGGTATCTTTGAGGTGAATGCGGATGCTGCCGCTGAACCATGGTTCTACCTTTTGAATCCATTTCATGTTGATAATCTGCTGACGATTGGCTCGAAAAAATATCAAAGGATCGAGTCGCTTTTCCATGTAATTCAGGGTTTTGGGGATCAGCGGAGACTGGTCTTTGAAATGGATTTTGGTATAAGTATCACTGATTTCAAATAGACTGATGTCTTTTAGCTCTACAAACCAGCAGTTTTCGCTTTCTTTCACAAAGACCTGATCATTTTCAGAAAGGAGGTCTCGTTTGGCAGAAGTCTTTTGTAGCAGTCGTTCTCTTACTTTGTGAAGTGCATTGAGCAGACGGTCTTCCTTGAGGGGTTTTTGCAGGTAGTCGAGCGCATTGTAGTCAAATGCTTTGTGAGCGTATTCGTTGTAAGCAGTGATGAAAATAACCTCAGGGAGGTAGTCCAGGCTTTCGAGCAATTCGAATCCATCTTTTCCAGGCATCTGGATGTCCAAAAAAATCAAATCGGGTTGATGGGATTCGATGAGCTCAATTGCTTCTTCGGCATGGGCGGCTTCTGCCACTATTTCTACATCTTCTACACCCCGAAGAAGGTGCTTCAGTTCTTGTCTTGCCAGTCGGGTGTCGTCTATGATGATCGCTTTCATGTCTGCTGAGGGATGGTCAAAGTGGCAACTACAAAGGACTCTTGTTGTTTTAGCTCAAAAGAGGGTTTTGTGTCCAGTAGAATTTCTATGCGTTCCAGTGCATTTTTGATCCCAATTCCAGTACTCTTCGTTCCTTCTTTGATTTGCCCTGTGTTGTTTACTTGGATGATTAGGTTGCTATTTATGATTTGAATCGAGATGGAAATTTCTCCTTTTTGGGTGTACTGTGAGATGCCGTGTTTGATTGCGTTTTCCACTATGGTTTGAACGATCATGGGCGGGATGATACTGTCTTTAGCGTCTGCTTGGATTTGGATGTCATATTCTAGCCGGGAATCATATTGGATGCTTTCTAGTTGCAGATATTGCTCTACGATTTCGATTTCTTCAGCGACTGTCACCTTTTCTTGTTTGTTGAATTCGATGGAGTAGCGCAGTAGGTCTGATAGATTGGTGATCATGGTTCTGGCCAGTGTAGGGTCTTCGAGTACCAGCGCACGAATGTTGTTGAGTGAGTTGAATAGGAAGTGAGGATTGATCTGTGCTTTGAGGGCAACCAGTTCAGCTTCTTTTCTAGATGCATTGGCAGCCAATTGATCGAGTTTTGCCTCTTTGGTACGCTCGCTAGATTGATAACTGATGTAAATGACAGACCAGACACAGAGCAGCACGCACAGGTTAATGGTGTAAATGGGTACTTCTGACCAATCAATCGGACGAACGGTATTTTGCCAATCTAGCATGACGATCATGAGAATATGGATGATGGCAATGGCAGTGATGGCAGCTACAGCAATCAGCACCAACAGTCTGGGAGCCAAACTGCGAATCTCCAAATCCAACCAGTCGTAGCGCCTGATGACTAGGCGAATGGTATGCGAACTCATCATAGCGGTAAACCCGATGATGAATTGAAGTAATATGACTTTGTTTTGAGTCAAAGGAGTAGAAGCGTAGCGGAGGCCAAAAAAAATAAGCACCGCTACGTAAATTCCCCATCCTAGGAATTGACAAGCCCAATAAACATACGACTTAGATATTCTCATCTGAAGGTCAAGTTAATCGTTTTCGAAATTTATGGTAACTTTCTTTTGTGTAAAATGATCAGCGTCAAGATATAAACCACGACGATCGCAAACGGAATAGTAACGAAGCGCAACTCTGGAAAAACATACCAAAGCACGACGATCAATATTGTGCGAAGAATTGCATGAAAGAGCCCCACCCAGTGTTTGATGATCCAAGAGAAGGGAATCCACATCGAGCCAGTTAGGATCCCGACGGTCAGCGGCAGGGAAGTATAATCCTGTAGGAAGAAAGGAATCGCTATCGAATATATCAAAAATGCTTGACCTACCGTGAAGAAGAAGAGGTTGTCAAAGGCATTTTTGGTTTTTTTCTTGTCAATAAAGTTCTCCCCTGTGAACCGAGATAGGAACATAGCAAGATAAACAATACTCCCTGTGCCAATGAAAAGGATCCATACGGCCCAAGTAGGAGGGAGCATCATTCCTCCGATTCCAATGCCCAGCCAGATGATGAGTCCGGCAAGGGGCGTGGCTAAAAATTTGCGTTGCGAAAACGCTATTCTTTGTTCTTCTAGAGATAGTTCGATTTGGTTCATGATTGTAAAGTTACGGATCAGAAAAGTGAAGATTGCTTGATTTCAACTTAGCCTTTTTTGTCCACCAAGAATTCCGTGGTTTGCTTCATGAAAAACTCAGGATCGTCCCACATGATGAAGTGTTTGCCTTTGTCAGATAGGACGATTTTCACTCCGTCTAGATTCTTGAATTGATTTTCAAAGTTGGTCATGGTCATCTCTTTGGTCACGCCATAATCTTTGTAGGCAATATATGCACCTAAGACCAAAACTGGTTTTTTGATCACGGCGATATCATCACGCAGATCCGTAGTGTAGAGTTCATACATGGCCTGGTTGACTGTGGTACGATCGCTTGCCATGCCCCACTCCATCGCTTGGTCGATGTTGGTTTCATCTGTGATCATCGAGTGGAGATACATGCGTTGCTGCTCGGCATATTGCTCGGCTGGGATGTTTTGATTGGCGGCGATCATATTTTTGGCAGCTTCTTTCATGGATTCTTCGGTGGCGTAGGGATTTTGGATCGTTGCGAGGAAAGGTAAGCCATCGACAATAACTGCTTTCGAAAATAGTTCGGGAGCTGTACTCATCAGATCAAGTGCCAAAAATCCTCCCAAACTGTGTCCGATCAGAATCGACTCTTTGAGTTTTTTGTCTTTGACATACTGGATGATTTCGTCTCGCATTTTAGGGGTAAAACCGTCAGTCACATCGATGGGTGTTTGTCCAGCAAAACCAGGTAGTGTGATGACATGACAGGTGTAGTCTTTGTTTAATGAAGCTACTGCGTCATTCCATACAGCACCATCACAGGTAAGTCCCGGGATTAGGATGATACTCTGCTTTCCTTTGCCACTTTGGTCGATTCTGAACGAATAGCTTTGTCCTTTGCTACTTACGCTGATGGCGGTCAAGAGAGCGATTGCGATGGCAATCCAGTTGAGGTTCGAGTTGCAAAATTTTATTCTTTTCATGGTCTTTAGTTTTTGTTATGATTCAAAACTAGCCCATGACATAGTGTTTTCTAAGTCGATTTCAGGGAGCGGCTCTTCAGACCATTGAACGGATTTACCCCCACCTGACTAACACGATCTCAGCATTGATCTTTTGCTGGTCAAAGTGCTCCAGCCAGAAGAGTTGCTTCTCAGAGAGGTGGTCGGTAGGAGACTTGACTTCATAGAAGTGATACTCTGTTTCGTTCCAGACGAAGAGGTCTGGAAATCCCGAAGAGCGAGTTTTGGGGTCAAGGGCTATCACTAGTAAGGTATTTTTGATTTGTTTCAAACTCAAAAATGTCACCAATCTGATGGAGGCTTCCATGATGGCTTCTTCCCAATTGACAAACATGCTGGCGACTCCATGATTCTGATCGTAGTTGGTTTGCATGCACTTTATGATTTGCTTTTTGTTTTTGAGCAGTGTCAGACGCTGATGGAGTGCTTCTTTTCGGTTTTTGTAGAAGTCTCTGCCGTAGAGGTCTGTGGGGTTGCGCTGTAGAGGTTGATGCAGGGTATTGTACTGCGGGTCAAAAATTTCTTCCCAAAACACCAATCCAAATATACTGCGCCAAATGCTGTTCTCTGAATGAACCCCATGATAACCCTGTGCTGAAAAGTATGCCAATGCACCTTCTTCTACCCTGTATTGGTATGCTGGAGAGAGTGAAATCTCAATCCCTGACTTTTGTCTGAGGGTAGTGGACTTTAGTTTTTGACTGGATTTGTTGATGACATCTTGTGCGATGTAGTACTCTTTGTTGTCGTTAGGAGCGAGGAGGATTTCTTGTGCCAATTGCCGTGCTGATGTCAGGTTTTTTTGTTTGTTGTAGATTCTGATCTGTCGTTCGCGCATGGGCGAGGCTGTGCTATGTTGGTAGATGAAAAGTGCCTCGGGATAGTATTTGTTTTTCTCCAAATGATAGCCGACACGATGGATGAGTTTGTCTGCATTGCTTTTAGCTTTTTCGAGAGACAGGAAGTATCGGATGTCAAGGCTTTCAAACCATTGGAGAATCAGGTCTGCCTCACCATTTTCTTCCAGAATCATAAAATCCCTGCTATGGTTGTATAGCTGCATGATGGCCTCTGCTTCTGCTCTGGTATCAAAGGACAGTCCGAGCTTGGACTCATCGATATCTATGAATCTGGCATGCCCGATGTCCCTGATCACAAAGTCCGACATGTCGCCATGGTTGTGTCCAAAGAAAAATAATTTGATCATAGCCCATTCTTCCTCTTTGCCTTGCGTGATGAGATCGTCACCATCATAGAAGTATCCTAGAATAGCCTCTTGCGAAACAGTTTCTATGATCTGTAAGATCAATTCTGTTTTTGGGAGTTTCCAGTCGATAGCAACTGTTTCACCTTTGAGTTTTTGGGTAATTTCTGGTTTGGTGTAGGCATTGATCAACCCGTAGGCCTCTTCGATACTGAGGACATGCGGTACGTGGCAATATCCCGCTGCGAGGAGGTCACTATGAGCGGCAAGCAGGTCGCTTATCTCAGGGTAGTGGAGTTTGGAGCGTCTGAAAAATTTGCCTTTGCGGTTGTTAATTCGGACATAGAGACATTGGGCATCCTCTGATAATTTTTCAAATTCCTCGATAAATTTCGTTTCACGCTCATCTAGGAGTGTAGCGTATTTGCTTTTGACAAAACTTAGAAGGTAGCGGAAGTAGTCCAGATAATACTTTTCGGGCAGTATGATTTTGTCGTGTTCGCTCATCTATGTTGACAAAGTTAAAATCTCTGCATACCAATACTTCTTTGTCTCCGTTTTTAGTTAAAATTATAAAGTCTTACATAAGCCCAATCTCTGTGTTCAACTATTATGATCTTTTGGGAGTACCTGTCCACGCGACCAAAGCGGAGATCAGGGCAGCTTACAAAGCCAAGGCATGGCAGTATCATCCTGATAGACATTTTGGAGATCAAAAGATGGAAGAAATCTTCAAGTTGCTCAACGAGGCTCACCAGACCCTCACGGACGATAAAGCACGATTTCATTATGACGTGATGTTGAGCTACCTGTCTGAAACTACCGCTGAGACAACTCCCGAACCAAGGTATGTCCCACCTCCAGTCTATGCACGACCCAAGACAGTCGCCATGAGCTCTATGGAAAACCTGAGAGCTACTGCCTATGCTTTTCTTTTTGCTTTTGGAATCGCGTTGCTGATCAAACTGAGTATATATTTTTATGAAGACTTCAAAGCCAAAGAATACGCCGAGCTATTGCTGCAAAGGAGAGAGTTGTTTGAAGAAATTCAGTCTAAAACACAATCGGGTGATTTAGAAGGGAGTCTAAAGGGGCTTTTGGAGCTGGGTCACTTCTATGCAGAGGAGAAGGATGTCAAGCAGTACAAAGAAGACCTCTTGTATGAAATCCGCAAACGAGGAGACAACCATTTGAAAGCAGCAGAATATGAGCAGGCATTGTCCATGTACCAGTTGCTCAAGGACGATCCCATCTCTGCCTCGACTTATTTTATGAAGAATATGGCCATGGCCTATAAGGGAGCTGGAGATATCAAGAGCGCAATTGACATCTACAGGACTTTGCACTTGTATGGCTATGAGTCGATGGATTTTTATTGGGAAATGGGACAGCTCTATGAGGAAGGTTTGGAGGATTACGAACAAGCCCTCAGGTACTATCAGATTGGAGCAAGCATGGCCGTGTCTAGCTACGAACAGAGCATAGGCAAGGCTTATTCGATAGTCATCAATGCAGACCTAGTACCCAAAAAGCACTACGACGTTTATATGAAAGTAGCCGAAATGCATTACGCCTCGCAGCATTATACAGAAGCAATCAACTCCATATCTTGGACCAAAGAAATATGGCCTGACAGTATCTTTCAGTACCAAATAGAAGCCAAGAGTCGTCAGCAATTGGGTCAGATAGAAGAAATGAATGCTGTGATCGCATTCGCTAAAACCCTAAATCCTGATTTTACAGTTGAGCAATAATTCCTTAATATTTTGCTAACCATGAAATAAGTTTATTTTTGATAATCACTTAGCCAAAAAAAATGAGATTCTTTTTCTTCCTGCCTTTTTTCATAGTCTTTTTAGGGATTGACCTGTCTTACGCCCAGAGTGGAAAGATGGACGTCCTGCACTACAAGTTTTCCGTCGACCTCAGTGATTCTTCAGATATCGTGATCGGCCAGGCCGACTTGACTATTCAAATACCCAGTCAATTGGATTCGATCGTACTCGATTTTAGTGACCAAATGCACATTCAGCGTGTGTTGATTGGTACCACGCATGTCGCCTTTGTACATGGCAAAGGTTTGATCAGAATCCCCATATTGCCAGCATACCTTGGTCAATCTGTGGCTGTCAACATCAAATACACGGGTATGCCTAGAGATGGCCTGATTATATCTCAGAACAAGTATGGTCAGCGTACTTTTTTCACAGACCACTGGCCTACGAGAGCGAGTGAGTGGCTACCTGTCGTAGATCACCCTACAGACAAGGCGACTTGCGAGTTTGTGGTGACTGCACCAGCTCACTATCAAGTAGTATCTAATGGACACCTCGTGAGTGAGAAAACTTTGGCATCAGGAAAAAAAATGACACATTGGAAAATGGACAAGGTCATCCCTACCAAAGTGATGGCCATGGGTGCCGCCGAATTTCATGTGACCAAATTGGACAGTATGTCTCATGTATGGTTGTACAAGCACCATGCCCAGCATGGACATAGGGATTTTGGTGATGCTCCTGAGATTCTTCGGTTTATGGAGGAGAAAATCGGACCTTATCCTTTTGAAAAACTCGATCATGTTGAGTCCACTACGGTATTTGGCGGGATGGAAAATGCCAGCTGTATCTTCTACAGTGAGCGGGCGATAGCTGGCAAGAAAAATCTGAACACCTTGATAGCTCATGAGGTTGCGCATCAGTGGTTTGGCAACAGTGCCAGTGAGGCCAAATGGGGTGATGTTTGGTTGAGTGAAGGATTCGCTACCTATTTTGAATTGCTTTACCTCACAGAAAAATATGGATTGGATAGTTTGAAGAAAAATGCTGCGCTAGATGAGAAGAAAATAATTGAGTATGAACAGGCTCACCCACAGACTGCCATTGTGCAAACGGATTCTAGCAACTTGAATGGCTATCTCAATACTTTGACTTATGAAAAGGGAGCCTGGGTGCTGAGATTGCTCAATCAGCGTCTGGGACAGAAAGTTTTTGATCAAATTATCCGAACATACTATGAGCGCTATGCATATTCCAATGCTACATCTGAGGATTTTATAGCTGTGGCACAGGAGATTTCAGGAAAAGATTTGAGTTATTTTTTCAACCAATGGTTGTATGTGCCAGGTAGTCCTAGGATCAACTATTCTTGGAAGTTGAAGAGAAATAGTCTGGAATTGAACTTCGAACAATTGACAGATCATACCTACCAATTGATAATAGACGTACCGATCAAGACAAGCAATAATTCATTCGAGATCAGAAAAGTGATGCTTACCCAAAAGAAGCAACAAATATCTTTGGATAACATCAGGTCAGACCTACAAGGCCACATTGTTTTGGATCCTCTCAATATTATCTGTGGGACATTCAATGCGGTCAAAGCAAAATAATTGAAAACCAAATCCTAACAAGAGCTGTTGGGAGCATTTGACCACTCATCACAATCTCGTTTTGCTGTTGATTGGGAATGATTAGATTGCTCACAACATAGAATTATCAAATATGAAAAAGAATATTCCTGTATTAGTAGCCTGTATGTTTGCGCTGATAGCGCAGACTTTTGCACAAGATAAATATGCTGTCACCATTGATCTCAACCGTGTCGTTGACGACAAGATTCAAGTGACCTACCAGCTTCCTAAAGTGGATCAAGATACGATCGAGTTTCAAATTCCCAAGATCGTACCAGGCACCTACTCCATTTATGATTTTGGTCGTTTTTTGGAGGATTTCAAAGCCTATGATGCTACAGGTAGAGAGCTGTCCGTCAAGCAAATCACCGACAATAGATTCGCTATCGGACAAGCAAGCACTTTGGCATCCCTATCGTATTGGGTAGAAGATACCTATGACACAGACAAAGGCAATGTGATATTTGAGCCTGCTGGCTCAAATATTCAGCAGGATACCAGTTTTGTAGTCAATACATTTACAATGGTTGGCTATTTACAAGGCATGAAAGATTTGCCGTACGAAGTGACGGTCAACAAACCCTCCGCACTCTTTGGTGCATCTGCCCTTGATAAAAAAGCGATCAATGATTCCACGGATTTGTTTACTACGAACAATTATTTTGATTTGGCAGATGGCCCGATTATGTACAGTGTGCCAGATACAGTGACATTCACCGTAGGTGGAGCCAAGATTTTGATTTCAGTTTATTCTCCAGGAGGAATCTTGACGTCTGCTTTTGTCAGAGACCAGATCGAACCTACGCTGGAGGCACAGAAAGCCTACATGGGGGGGCAATTGCCCGTCGACAATTATGCGTTTTTGATTTACCTCTTCCAAGGTGGTAGTTTGTCAGGAGGGTATGGCGCTTTAGAGCACTCCTACTCTTCTATGTATAATTTGCCAGAGGCAGATCCTAATTATCTCGCGCAAGTCATCAGAGATGTGGCAGCACATGAGTTTTTTCATATCGTGACTCCTTTAAATATTCACTCTGAGGAGATTGGCGATTTTGATTTTATCAATCCCAAAATGTCCAAACACCTATGGTTGTATGAGGGGATGACGGAGTATGCTGCTGGTTTGGCACAAGTCAAATACGGAGAGATGAGTACGGAAGAATACCTAAAGGTAATCAATGACAAAATTACTCAGTCTAAGAAATTTCAAGACAACCTACCATTCACGGAGATGAGTGAGAACTGTCTGGACGAAACGAAAGAGCAATACTACAATGTGTATCAAAAGGGAGCATTGATCGGGATGTCACTCGATATCAAACTGCGTCAGTTGTCTGGAGGAGAATATGGTGTGGAGCAGATGATGATTGATTTGTCCAAGGAGTTTGGGAAAGAAAAATCTTTCCAAGATGAAGCACTTTTTGATATCATTACCAAAATGACCTATCCAGAGGTGAGAGGGTTCTTTGCCAAATATGTGGAGGGGACAGAGTCTATTCCCTACGAAGATTTCTTGTATATGGTAGGGGTCAAATACTCGCCAGGCGTGACCAGCAAAGAACTGTCAGTAGGCAATATTAGCTTTGGAGTCAAAGACTCATTGTTGACTATCAACTCTACTGCACAGGTCAACGTCTTTGGAGAAGAGATGGGGTACCAGGATGGAGATGTACTCTATGAGTTTGATAAGAAAATCATAGACATCGGAAATTACAAAGAAGTACTGACCGCATACAAAGAAGGTCATCAAGAAGGTGATATGATCAGCGCCGTAGTCTTGAGAGACAATGGAAAAGGAAAGCTGAAGAAAGTAAAATTGAAGGCCAAAGCCATAGCGGTGGATGTCAAAAAACCAGGAGTGATGGAGCTGATGGAGAATGCCAGTTCGGAGCAGTTGGCACTTCGAAAGTCTTGGATCAACAAATAGCGGACTTTCCGAAAAAAGTGAAAAACCATTGGTGGTTTTTGTTGTAGTTGTACTGATTTTTATACAGTTTAACGAAAGCAAAAACCACCAATTCTATGGCGAAAAAAGGCAGCAAAAAAAAGATCTTTGTTCTTGACACCTCTGTAATTTTGTTCTCTCATGATTCGATCATGAACTTTGCTGAGCATGACGTAGGGATTCCCATTACGGTGCTCGAAGAACTCGACAATTTTAAGAAAGGAAACGACACCCTCAATTTTGAAGCACGAGAATTTGCTCGTCTGCTCGATAATTTGGCGGAGGATCATATGCTCCAAGATTGGATCCCACTACCAGGCAAAGGTCGTGGAAAACTCAAGGTACTGATGTACTCTGATACCAAGACGGAGTTTGATGCGGAGAAGATTTTTGGAGACAAGAAAAATGATCACAAGATCATCAACTCTGCACTCAAGCTACAAAAAGAAGAACCAGACAAGAAGGTCGTATTGGTATCCAAAGACATCAATCTTCGACTCAAGGCCAAGTCCCTAGAACTATCTGCTGAGGATTATGAGACTGGCAAAATCAAGAACGTGGACTCAATGGCAACTCTGGGCAAGAGCGAGATCAACAGAGTGCCAGCTACCACCATCGACGATCTATACAAGAATGGCGAGGTAGATGCCAAAAAAGCACTGGGCAAGATAGAGCCTATCAACAATTGCTACTACATCCTCAAGAGCACCAAGAGCTCGGCACTTTCGTTTTACAATCCTGTCACCAAAAATATTGGTCATGTCGAGAAGCGTGCGGTCTATGGGATCAAACCTAAAAATGCCGAGCAAGCCTTTGCCATCCATGCAATGATGAATCCTGAGGTCAAACTGGTAGCGATCACTGGCGTAGCTGGCACGGGAAAAACATTGATGGCGCTGGCGTCAGCATTGCAGCAGCGACGTGATTTCAAGCAGATCTACATTGCTCGACCTATCGTGCCATTGAGCAACAAAGACATAGGTTACTTGCCTGGAGATATCAAGTCTAAACTGAACCCCTACATGGAGCCACTGTGGGACAACTTAAAGTTCATCCAAAATCAATGGAAGGAAACAGAGAAGGAGCACAGCGTGCTGACCGAGATGGTCGCGCAGGAAAAGGTACTGATCACACCATTGGCATATATCAGGGGTAGGAGTTTGTCCAATATTTATTTTATCGTGGATGAGGCACAAAACTTGACACCACATGAGGTCAAGACCATCATCACCCGGGCAGGAGAAAATTGCAAGATTGTCTTCACTGGAGATGTCAATCAGATCGATACACCCTATTTGGATTCACAGAGTAATGGACTTTCTTATCTAGTAGATAGGCTACAAGGGCAATCGATTTTTGCACACATCACCCTGGAAAAAGGTGAGAGATCTGAATTGGCAAATATTGCCAACGAACTGTTGTAATGCGGTTGCTAGGAGTGCCTGAAGTGACGATGATACAGGTTTGGATATCATCAATAAACCAAGCTGGATCGGTGTGTTGCACACTTTGATAAGTGGTTTTTGTTTCAGGATTGAGCCAGTTGGTCTGCAAGTAGGCCAACTGGATAGTCAGCAGGAGCAGCACAAAGGCAGCGAATAGCTTTTTCATGGTTTGTTAGTTTTAGATGTCAGCTATAAGATTCACCTCGACTTCATTTGGTTGCACATCATGGCGATTTTTTTTCTTTGGGGGGAATATTTACTAGAAGCAAGTGTTGTACTTAAATTTCCATAAGATTCTTTTGCAGCGTGTCTTGCAGATATTCTAGTAAATCATCGTCAGTCTCTAAACCAATCTTTTTTCGCATTCTGCGTTTGCTTTGTTCTACGGCTTTTTTAGTAACATTTAGGATTTGAGCTATTTCCTTGTTAGAAAGTTTCATTTTCATGAAAGCACAAATTTTCAGATCATTTTGTGATAAAATTGGAAATCTACTTTCTATTTTCTCAAAAAAGCCCTTGTGCACATTCTCAAAGTGAATTTTGAAAGAAGACCACTGATTCTCAAAATTTTCGATGTCTTCTATTTGTCGGATGATTTCTTTATAAAGTGGTTTGTCTTTTTCCTTTAATCCTTCCTTTACTTTTTTCTTTAGCACGATGAGTTGTTCGGTAAGGTTGAGCCATTGTACCGAAGAGGAAGTAAGTGTACGGGACTTTTTTTCTATTTCTATCTCCAATTTGGCCTTGAGATCTAGTTCATATTCTATTCTCTCTCGCTGGAGTTGGTTCTTGACTCGCATGAGATAGAGTTCTTTCTTGGTTACTTTTTGCTTGATAGCCACCGCAAATGAAAACAGGATGACTTCCAGCATCAAAGCCAAAATACAGAGAGAGGACATCTTGACCAAAGCAATGAATCCAAGTAAAGACATGAGTTGAAGTAGACCTACTGAGATGAGTAAAACATTGCCCGCCAAAAAATACCTGACATAGGTGTGCTCACGTGCTCTGATCCATGAGGCATAGAGTATAGTGATAAATATAGGAGGCATCAGTAAGGTAAAAATGACAAATACCAGATCGAAGTAGGAGCATAATATCCCCACCAGCATAAGTGGAAACGCCCATAATATATAGCGGAGAAATTTATACAAGCCTAGGTTTAGCTTTTTTAAATCAAGAAAGGAGATGGCAAAAAGCATGTAGACTGCAATGCCAATAATTGCAGGGACGAATCTTAAATTTCTTTCAAAATCAAAAGGCGTCACCCAGCCTAGTTCAATATGTAGATTAGATAAATTGAGCCCCAACGAAACAAAACAAAAATTGTACATCGAAAAAAGGATGTACTCTCGATAATGTGTGCTGACGGCTATGCCTAGGTTATAAAAAGACATCATAAGTACTCCTCCAAAGAAAAAGAAGAGTAATGATTTGGGTAGGCGGTATTCAGTTTTGAAGCTCTCACTTGAGTACACTTTTTCACAGTTCGTCATGAAATAACTAGACAGTTTTTGTGAGTTTCTGGTATGAGAAATCAGCCCTAGTAAATAGGTTTTATGTGATAGAGGAGGTTGGTAAAATGGGATGGTAGCATTCCATTTTTTTGCTTGATAGTATTGAGGAAGATAACCCGTCGAGTTGATCAGTTGTGAGTTGGCTTCTTCATCTATTTCATATAGTCTCACTTCATCATAAAATTTGCAGTTGATATGAAGTGAGTCACCATTTGTTTGATTGTTGACTATGGAAAACATGATCCAGATGCCCTTTGTGTCCGAATTGGGAGATGATAGCTCATAAGTTTTGAATTGACCATCTGACAGGATACGGGCAACATCTGTGACTGTATCTGCTCTGAGTTGGTACAAACTAGTGTTCTCTAGGCAAGCCCAATCATCGATGCTGTCCAGTTGAATTGGAGTAATGGAGTCTAGACTAAAACATGGGTTGGAGAGGAGTAAAAACAGGTATAGTCTCTTTCTGAAAAATGCACTGATCATCTCAATATTAGGTTGCTGATTGTCTCCTGTTAGGTTCTGCGAAACTAGGGTCACGAGAAGAAGAAATGTTGTTCTCTGAGTTAAGTTACCATTAAATAATAGCTGATAACCTTTGATTTGAAACATAGTAAAGCATTAGCAGAGATAGGGCGCTTATGGTGGAGTTTTGTACCCATGCGGAGGTGGCCTTGAGGTATAGCCTACTCTAGCGTATGTCATTGTCTGCCCATACGTATGGCATTGCTCACCCATACGTATGGGTGCTACTAGCACAGGGTATTGGACAAATAGGGGAGTAAATGAGACGCTACTAGAGGGGTGGTGATCTAGAAGGTAAAGCAGAATGTAGGGTGTTTGAAGCTACGTGCAGCACCTACTGTAGGGTGTTTGTAGTGTGGTAGGTTGGTGTATGGGGTAGAGGTGCGGTCTACATTTGCGCCCTCAACTAATCAGTATAATTATACTATGGACACTTTACTCACCAAACTAAAGATAGCTTTAGTAGGACTATTTTTTCTTGTGTTTGTTTCCAATCTAAAAGCGCAAGATGGAAGTGAATTTTCTTATGATGATTGTAAGAATCAAATAACCTTTAGACTTCAAATTGCCCATCAAGAGGAAGAAAATGGAGTCGGTAGTTGTGCAAGTGATTTTGCAAACAATTATCATGATGGAACTGTCGAAATACGACAAGGATCAGAAAGTAAGAAAATATTTGATCTGTCATATGAAGCTGGACACCATACCAAGTCTGGTTGGCAGCACTTCCACATAAATGGTCAGAAGAGTGATAGGACTATATACTTTAAAAAGTCGGAGGGTATTTCTGCAACTGTAGGTGGCTATGATACAGACAAAAATGACTTTAAATGTACTGGTCTCAATGCTCAAACGAATCATGAATGGAAGACCTATGTAGATATAACTATCGATGTTCCTAGTGATATGACAGGTGAGGGACAAAAGATTAAAGCTTTCGTAGGTGGAAACTGGGATTCAAACAGTAATTACCGATCATGGAGTTCTAGCGAGGTGACTACTCCAGATATTCCACGGATAGTTGGGCCACTAGAGTTAGAACCACTGTGTGATGGAGTAGAGTTGGAATGGGGTAAACCGAGTTTCTTTTGTACTAATGCGTCGTTTGTTATATATCGTGATGGAGTCTATATAACGGCTGTATCCTTCAATACTCTAAAATGGAAAGATACTAATGTAACGTATGATAATGCTTCGGATCATAAATATGAAGTACTAGTACGTCATAATTCAGAAGTCAGTGATTTGGGGTTGCCGATTTCTGTGGAGGGTAACCCCGTCAAAAATTTCAACAGTTCTGATTACTTTGAATCCGTTTCCCTCAATACAACCAATTTTTGTAACCAAGCCGTTCGTTTGCAGTGGGAGATAGATGATCAGGTAGATATAGATTATTTCGAAGTAGAGCGAGATGTCACGGATCAATTCCTTAGCCCAATTGTGAATACTGTGACGCAGACATTTGGTACAATCTCATATGATGAAACTGGTGTACCTGTCAATCAAGATTTTTACTACAGAATCAAAGCCTATGATGATTGTAATAATGAAACCTATATTGATGAGGCGGATATTCAACACGTGATGTTTGAGGGACCTCCCTCCAAGCCAATAATCACCAAGATAGAACCAGCTACCGACGGCACAGATCAGGCTACCATTACCTGGAGCTATCCGGATGATGGTACAAGTGTCAATTCCTATCGTGTCTATCGTGATGGGTCTGATCGATCAGGTAAGCTACCTGCTGGCACGACTTCTTTTGTAGATGAGGGCTTGAGCAACTGTTTGGAGTATGAATACATGGTAATAGCAGAGAAGGATTGCTTCGATGACGCCAATTCTATGAGGGTACAACAAATGATCTCTTTCAATACAGATCTAAATGGCTTTGATGATTTTTCTGCATCCAAATACTATTATAATGATCGTGTAAGCCTGAAATGGGCTGTGAGTGAAAACAATGGAGCTAGTGAGATTGTCGTGTACAGGAAAAGAGATGGGTCTGAAGATAACCCTGAAATTGTCAAAAGGTTTGATATCAATTCATCAACTTTTGATGATTATGACACGGAACCAGGAGTACTATATGAATATGGAATTCTAGCCATATCATGTTCGGAATACAAGCCGTCCAAAGATGAGATAGCACTGATGACTAAAGATGTAGGAGTAAGATCCGAAACGGGTATTATCAATGGGAAGATTACTTATCAAGGAGGCAATGCTGTGAAAGGTGTACGTGTACTCGCTACTCCTTCGGATGGAGAAAACAGAGGGGTCAGCTTGAATATGGCAGGAAATCAATTGACTATTCCTTTAGAAAAGAATGAAGAGAATTGGTTTCCTGATAGCTGGACTCTTTCCTTTTGGTTTAGAATGAATGACAATTCGGCTGGGTCGTCCATATTGGAAGTGACCGATGCTGGAGATTATTTAAAGATCAATTCTAATTCAGAGGGACAGACCGAGTTTTATGAAATAGACTATAGAGAAGAGTCCGCTATCGTGGGTATTGAGGACGAGCTAGTCGGCTACCAAGATGCCAATGGAGAGGTACTGTCGCTAAAAGATAAAACAATCCTTGGGAGAATTGATGGCGAGAATTTTACAGAGTATCAGAAGGTTGAAATTGCAGGCTTGGCTTCAGGCGATACTCTTTATGATTTTGCTTCACACAAACCATGGTTGCTCAAGCAGGGGAATGAATGGTTTGAATTGACTAAAAACACCACTTCAATAGCTATAGCAGATTCGTTGTTTGGTTATTTGCAAGGGGATACTGTATATGAGGCTTTTGACAGTGACTTTGTATTGGCATTCATAGACAGTGATCAGCTGCGATTAGCCAATCATTTTAACATCTCTTACCAGTTGGGAGTAGCATATGCCAGTATCAAGAACAACGAGATGATCTTTGCGGATGATACTACGGTCAGGGCAGACATTATAGATGACATCATTTATTCTGAAGAAGGGGAACCCATACATATGATCGTAGGTAGTAATCTGTACTATGTATACAAGGATGAGCTCAACGGCAAATTGGTCAGAGGAAAGAGATTTGCTCGGAAAATGCCCAATGAAACCGATCCAAATGTCAGTTTTGATATCTTTCTTCTTGAAAAAACGATCACTGAGGAAATACAAAAAGGAGAGCTATTGGGGATAGTCAGTACGGATCGTACCAAGGTGTTTGAGGCTGGAGGAATGGGGTTGACCAAGTATCTGATAGATACCAAGGGTGTAATTCATTCTGCAGTATATACAGAGGCCGAGATTTATGAACCTGCGATTTCCTACAGTTATGGTACAGAAGGACATACCTTGGTAGATGCCTCTTCAAGTCGGGAAGAGTATTTATTCAATGGCGAAGAGGATACACTCTATCGTATCAGTATAAGACAGGGTGTCATCGATGAATCGGGATTTGTACAGGATCCATTGACGGATGAATATCTTTTCTTCTTGGGGAGTGAATTGGACGAAGAACGTCAGGTCTTTAAGGCCATTGGCGAGCAGGTCGATTACATACAGCAAGATACGCTCAGTACCTATACGAAAGAAGCCTATCAAGCACAGCTGAGGATAAAAGCAGGAGATTTGTCTAGTGAGCAACTCTTGGTGACTCCAGAACTCTACATGGGAGAGTTCAATAACATACTGATGACCTATGATGGGAGTCAGCTGATCTACTATATAAATGGAAAAAGCATAGACACGTTGCAAGTCACCGGGCTCACCAATCTTTTCAAAGCAGATGATCAGGAAATCCGTTTTGGGGGGTACAATGGTGTACAGGATGAAACACTCTTGTGGTCGGAAGCCAAAGATTCTACTAAGGTTAAACAGGACTTTAATCGGTATCTCTCAGGAGGAGAATCCAACTTGATGGGTTATTGGAGATTGGATGAAAAAGTCTCAACCAATTCCTTCGATGCTTCATACTCACTGGACAATACAGGTAAGAAAGTGTTCAATGCCCACCATGCTCAGGTTGATCAGGCTCTTTGGTCTAATATCGTGCCAGAGCAGGAGGATCTTTCTTTTACGGCTTTTACAGACGGTGATGGCAATTACTCTATTCAGTCAATCATATACTCTGGCAGCGGAAATAATTTCAAACTAGTTCCTATTTTAGGGACACATGGATTTGAACCTTCCAATAAGATTTTATTTGTGGGGCCATCGCAACAGATTCAGAATGACAAAAATTTTACAGATAATTCTGCATTCAGGGTGACTGGGACTGTAAAGTATGATCCTAGAATCTTGGGATTTGAGACAACAGATGATCCAGATGCTCCGAATTGCTACGTAGAGGGAGTCAAACTGTATGTTGATGATCAACCAGTTGTCGAAGGGACGAATTTTGTCACAACAGATAAGAATGGGCGCTTTGAAATAGACGTCCCTATCGGAAAACACCAAATCAAGGTTGCCAAAGATAACCATACCTATGCAATGGCTACATGGCCTCCTGAAGGGACATACAATTTCCAAGATGGAGTAAACGACTTGGTGTTTTATGACAATACAACCAGAAAACTGATAGGTAAAGTTGTGGGAGGTACAACAGAAGCCTCGAAAGTATCTGGCAGTGCTGAGTCAATCAATAATATCGGTGTAGCAGAGATTACGCTCAAGTCTATCGGTAAAACTTGCTACGAAACAGTAATCAGTACCAACCCCACAACAGGTGAATTTCAGGTTGACCTGCCTCCTTTCAGATACAATGTCGTCGATCTGAGGATCCCTTCACAAACGACTAATTTTAATCGAAACCTTAAGAAGTTAGCAGAATCCTCCATTGACCTATCTAGAGATGATCTTGAATTGGATGCTGTGGCATGTACAGGTTCTACCTGTGGTATGGATTCGACTTTTTTCCATTTGAATAGAGATTTTATTTATCGTACACCAGCACAGTTTACAGTCAAGCAGTATCGAGAACTATCTGGTGAGTTAATAGAGGTACCAGCATTATTGGGTGCGGAGAGCTATCAGGTGGGAGAGATGACATTGGATTTTAGGAATTCACCATTTCAATATGAAGTATTCACGCCTGGTGATTATATATGGGGTATTACGCTTTCCGAAGAATATGAAAATCATGATGAGTATATTTTAGATCCGATTCACAATGAGATTTTCTATTACAACGATACGATTAGATCGGGAGAAATATTGATTGACAATGAGATTGCCGATCACACTGTAAGCATGAGTTTAGGCAATGGAGAAGTCATTTATAAATTTTTGACTGGTGAGCCATCATTATTAATGGATCGGCAGAATCCCGAACAGAGTTTTACAAAGACGGTTCAAATCATTGGTTCGACAACCTCATGGAGGGATACTGACCTATTTAGAGGGATTTTATTAGGTACATCAAAAGATGACTCTCAGAAGAGCTTTTATACTGTCTCTCAAGAGCAATATCAGGTAGTGGATATGGTATTGAGAGATCCCCCAGGTAGTCAGAGTTACACAGAGTTTTTGCAAAAATCTAAGTTTACCAAAGTTAGATCCTCTTCTTATAAAAGAGGCGTACAGCAACAGGGGTCTTTGAAGGTAGGAACATTTATTAAATGGACAAACCCCTTCACCGGAATAGAAGAGATAAACCTAAAGAATACGATTGGGTTTGTAGAAAATACCAATCAATATAGAGAAGCAAAAGAGACCTCTGTTATTTCATTCACAGAAGGGATCAAATTGACTACTTCTAAGGAAAATAAGAATACAGGAGCTGGTAGTGACATCTTTGTAGGAAATGCCCTTAATATATTTTATTCTCCAAGCTACAATTTGGATATTGTACCAATTGATTCTTGTGGTGGAGCCAACGAGTGTTATGCAAGTAGTTTTTTCTCAGAAGGGAAAGAATATGCTTTTTCTAGATCTCAGTCTATTTCTTTTGGACTTCAAGAGGCAACACTTTTCTATTATACCCAGAGACAAATTGAACAGCTTATTGCTGATTTAGAGAAGAACTTAGCGTCAGTTTCAGATCCTATTGATCAAAATAAACTCAGAAATCAGATCAGAATATGGAAGTCTGCCATTGCTCAGAATGAGTATGATAAACTTATGGCGAAGCATGCTGTTTCTAGAAACGAGACAGGCTATAGGACTGAAAATATTACGTTTGGTTACGGTACGGAGGTAGAAAGGTCTTATGAATTAGGCGTGACTAATGATTTTCAATACAGCCAACAATATAGCTGGTACACCGCTTTGGATATACATATTGAGACGGCTTTTAAAGGGTTTTATCAAAACTTTGATTTTCAAATAGGTAATGCAGTGTATGTAGATCAGGCAGATAAAGCAGAAGGAAGTGATAATCAATCAACCACAATACATTTTCAAGATAATAATCCAGGAGATCAGTATGCTGTAGATTTGATTCTAAGTGGTGCCAATTACGCTACAGACAGTGCTGTGATCAGTATGAATGATCTATATACTCAATTCGATCAAGGTTTAGCTGCCATACCCGCTAGTGCTGGTAGTATCAAAGATGCCGACACGAATTTCAAGTATCAAATACCAGCTAAGACTGATTATATCAATCCTGTTTTTATAACCAAAGGAGGACGTACATCATGCCCCTACGAGCCAGAGGAAAAGGCAAAGTATCTTGAATTCTTGCATCCCAATTTACTAGAGGAGCTGAAATCAAAGAGTATTATATCAGATTATTCGCCACACTCTCTAGACCAATATAGGTACGTGATTGCACAAAGCTCCAATCAAGACTATGTGCTTAATTATGGAACTTTCCAGCGAGATCAGCCTGGGTTCAGGATTGAGCCTCGTGTGCTGCGGGACATTCCATGGGATCAAAACAACCGAGCCACTTTCGATCTCATCTTGGAGAATCACAATGCTGAAGATACTATCCGTACATACAATCTAGTAGTAGATCAGCGTACAACTGGCGCAGGACCTACGATGAGACTGGACGGAGAGCGATTCATCAAAGGGACCGATATTCCACTCTATGGCGGAGAGCAACTCCAAAAAAAGATCACAATCAGACCCGTAGAGAATGTCTATGATTATGAAAACATTGTTGTCTACTTAGTGGCTGGTTGCCAGTTTGACTTTGGTCAGGATCTGGATTTTCAAGAGGACATCTATGCACGAGATACATTATCGGTGTATTTCACTCCCGCCTGTCCACAGGCTACTGTGATCACGCCGACAGAAGGATGGATTATCAATAACCAAACCGAGACAAAACTGTCGGTAGAAATCCAAGAGCAGAGTTATTACTTTGTGAATCACAACAAGGTCAAGCTCCAATTTAAAGCAACTTACCAAACCGATGAGGATTGGGTAGATGCGGCAGTTTGGAGTCGGGACTCTACAGAAGTAGACGAACAGGTCGCCATCGGAGAAGATTATTTCTATTTCCCTGTAGACAACAATTACATTGTGTACGATTTGGATATAGAGGGCTATAATTTGCCTGATGGTACTTATCAAATTCGGTGGGTATATTATTGTACCAATGGTCTGGAATCATTCTCTGCCCCAGTGTCAGGGGTTATCGACCGAACCAGTCCGCATGCCTTTGGTCGACCTTCACCTGCAGATGGAGTGCTGTCTCCCAATGATGAAATTGTCCTTACGCTGAACGAGCCTATTGAAGCAGGCTTGGTGGATAGGGATTTTATCTCAGTCAAAGGAAAAATCAACGGAACAACACTTGTTCACCCTACCAGCGTCAGGTTCTCAGACAGCAAGACGGACCAGGTGGTCATAGATCATGTCCAGCTCAAGAATACAGCCATCACGGTAGAAATGTGGGTCAGGATGGATCAGGAATTTGCGAATCGAGAGCAGGTCATATTCTCTCATGCAGAGTCAGGAGGTACGACTTTGAGGCTGGGCTTGCAGTCTGATGGACGGTTGAAGCTTTCTCTCAACGATCAAGAGCTGGTGTCTGATCAGACAGTGTCTTTGGATACATGGTCACATCTTGCCTTTAGCCTTGATCCTAGTGAAAACAAAGCCTCGCTGTATCACAATGGGTCCTTAATTGGTTTCAATGAGACTTTTGCTGCTCTGCATTATGCGAATGCATCGATTGTCATAGGAGGCGAAAATGAGCAATCATTCACTGGCAATATCCATGAATTCAGACTCTGGGGCAAATATATGAACGCTGCGGATCTGGTGGAGAATTATTATACAGACCTGACGGGTCGTGAGATTGGATTGCTAGGATATTGGCCATTAAACGAAGGACGTGGTACGATATCACAGGATGTCGTGCAGGGACGAAATGCTCAGGTCAATGCTAATTGGTGGTCCGAACCTTCATCGCTTTCTTTTGATTTTGATGGCAGCAACTATGTAGAGCTACCTTCTCAGGCTTTTGATGATGACGCGGACTTTACGATTGAGTTTTGGTTCAAGGCTGCAGGGACAAGTATTGCAGATACAATGACGCTGGTGAGTACAGGGAATATAGATGGGTTGGATTGGGAAATCAATATCAATCTCATGGGACAAATTACCCTTGTTCATAATGGGCAGAATTTCATACTGGTCAGTCAAAGCGTCTTGGATCAGAAATGGCACCACTTGGCTTTGGTAGTCAATCGTGTCGGATATACTACGACTTATTATGACACAGTACTCAAGTCGACGCATTCTTCAGAATTGTTTGCAGGATTGGGAGGTCCAAATGTGCTGCTTGGAGCTAGGTTGGTGATGAGTCCATCCGTTCCAAAATCTATTCATGACCTTTTTGTGGGTCAAATGGATGAATTTAGGATATGGCGCATGGCCAAACGTGCGGAGCAGATCGGTCGCATGGCCAATTACAAACTAGAAGGTACTGAGTTTGGCATGGTTTGTTATCTGCCATTTGAAACCTACGATGATTTCCTGCGAATCTCGACTGGATCAATACAGATTTGGGACGAATACGCATCTGGTATGGTGGCAACATCTGCTCTGTCGCAGTATTCTCTCGAGCAGCCAGGGATTTCACTCAAACCTTACGAAACGCCAGTTTTCTTTAACTATTCGGTGAGTGGGGACAAGATGATCATCACGCTAGATGATGAGAATCCTGCCTCAGTAGAAAATTGCACGCTGGATATCTCTGTAAGAAATCTAGTAGACAAAAATGGAAACGTCATGAAGTCTCCCGTGACTTGGTCGGTCTATGTAGATCGCAATCAGGTGAAGTGGAAGGACAGGAAAGTGGCCTTCGAGAAATTCGTCAACGAACCTTTGAGCTTTACGAGAAGTATTGTGAATGAAGGGGGGGAGAACCAAAATTTCATCATAGACAATCTGCCTACTTGGCTCAGTGCCAATCCATCATCTGGGGTGATTGGGCCAGGCAACGAGGAAGATATCACCTTTGTCGTCAATACGGGATTGAATATTGGGGAATACCAAGAACCACTCCATCTCAGAACCAGCTTTGGTTTTGACGAGACTTTGTTGTTGTCTCTCAAAGTCTCTCAACAACTCCCTGCTGATTGGACATTTGTACCAGAGGATTTTCAGTATTCTATGAGTTTTATCGGTCAGATCATGATCTCCGATGAGTATTCGACGGATGAGGAAGATGTTATTGCCGTATTTGTCAATGACTCTTTGCGTGGCATGGCCAGCCTAGGTTACCAAGAAGTATATGACAATTACCAAGCTTTCATGTCGGTATATAGTAACAGGCTCTCTGGAGAAACATTGGAGTTTAGGATTTGGGATGCAAGCAAAGGGAAAGTGCTCAATGATATCGATATACCAGAGATAGCACAGAGTCCAATTGGTTTCGTTCAGAACCAAATCTATGGAAGACCTTCTGCGCCTGTTTCTTTCCGTTCTGACAATCATGTCATCTCCAAGTTTGACATTCCTAAGGGTTGGAAGTGGGTGTCGTTTAATCTTGAGTCTGATGATTTGCTAAGAACCAGAAATATATTCCAAGCTGGGATGAACGTAGACGGAGATCGCATTATCTCTATGGATGCCATAGATATCTACGATCAAGACAATGGTCTCTGGATAGGTAGTTTGGCAGGAGATAATTTGCCTCCCAATACAGGAGGGTTACTAGTAGAAAACTCCTACAGGATCCATTCTTCCCAAGCTCAGGAGCTGACCATATCAGGTCTGCCTGTGGAAACCCAAAGCCGACCTGTGTCTCTCTACTCTCCGACTAGTGCGATACGTCCAAAAATGTGGAACTGGATAGGATTCAGTGCGCAGGACAATATGGAGGTCAACGAGGCACTTTCGTCTCTCAATCCAAGTGACGGAGATATCATCAAGAGTCAGTATGCCTTTGCGATATACGATCCAGTACTCAAGTGGGTAGGCAACTTGGAATACATGTCTCCAGGGCAAGGATACATGATCCAAGTAGCCAATGACCAGCAGCTGACTTTCCCTCGATCGGGTCTGATCAACGCATCTTCTAGGAGGAATGAAGTATTGGATACCTATAGCCAAACCAATTTCAATCCCCACCTCTACTTGGACAACATGTCTATGGTCGTCAGGGTGATAGGCTTGGATTTGGGAGCAGAGACACCATATCTGGAGGTGTATCACGAAGACCAGCTCAGAGGTGTCTCATCAGCCAGAGAGGTGGATGGTCAAAGTCTCTACTATCTGTCAGCTTTTGGCAATGCAGATGAAGAGCTTGTGTTTAAACTCCGATTCGAAAATGCTGCTTATCCTTTAGATGAAAGTCGACAGTTTTTGGTATCAGCCATAGAGGGTAGTATCAATGATCCCGTGATTTTCAACTTCCAGCTTGATGAAGATGTTCATCTGGGATCTAATGTTTTCCCTAATCCATTCGAAGATGAAGTGACCTTTGTGTTTGCACTGGACGAAAGAGGGTTCTCCCAGCTGAGAGTTATCTCTATGGATGGCAGGATTTTGATCGATCGTGAGTTCATCGGAGATCGAGAAGAGGTTATCAAGTTTGAATGGAACGGAATGGATGACCATGGGCAGATGCTCAAACCTGGTATTTATCTATTTGATATCCAATCGTCCAACTACCAGAAGCAACAACTACTGATTAAAGAATAAGAAGTGAAGAGAATAGGAAAGTTAATTGTAGGGTTGTACATCATGTCTGTGTGTCAGGTGGTAAAGGGACAAGACCCTGAATGGAGTGTGGACTATAGTCAGTTTCAGTTCAGGATGTCTGTGAGTGCCATGCTGGAGTTGGAGGGTATTTTTCTCCAGCAGGGAGAAAACAAAGTCGCGGCATTTGTAGGAGGAGAAATCAGAGGTTTAGGGTATGCCAATTTGTTTCATGAGCCGACAGGTAGATATTTGGCTGTGTTTCAGATTGGTAGCAATCTACCGACAGGTGAAGAGGTAGTATTTCAACTCTATGGAGAGGTTGACGCTACTGTAGTAGAGGCTAGGAAGAAAATCAGTTTTGAAGCAGACAAACTACTTGGGAGTATTGGGACTCCCTATATCATCTCTGACAACAGACATCCCACTGCTGTCAGTGTATCTTCTACCACTTTGGAGGAGGAAATGAGGACAGGACAAATCATTTCGGAGATATCAGTGGCAGATGAGGATGACGATGCGCATGTTTTTACTTTGTCAGGTTTTGAACCCGAGGAGGCAGCGGCTTTGATTCAAATAGATGGCTCAAATATAGTGGTAGCGCAAGCGGCCAATTATGAGGAGCTAAACAGTTTTGCCGTGGTACTGACTGCCACCGACCCCTTGGGGGCGGTGTTCTCTTCCGAGATTGATTTTACGATCACGGAGAGGTTCGAAGTACCCAACGTGACTCCTGTTCTGGATGATCACACATTTAAGGTACATGAGGACGCAACAGAAGGTACGGTGCTAGGGAAAGTAGTCGCATATGATGAAGACGTAGACCAGCATCTAAGCTACGAGATCATTGATCACGAAGAGCAAATTTTCACCATCTCTGCGTCGGACGGAGAGATGGTGCTGAATCATTCGGACGTGCTGGATTATGAGCAGACTGCCTTCTACCTGCTCAAGGTGGTGGTCAGTGATGATGGCGTGCCCAGTCTTAGCGACACGGCCATGGTGCAGATTGCAGTGCAAGATGTACAGGACAAGGAGCTATTGATCCGCAACTACATCTCTCCCAATGGTGATGGCTTCAATGACTTTCTGACCATAGAGAATGTAGAAATCTATCCAGGTTTTGAGCTGAAAATCCTCAATAGCCGTGGTGTCACTCTGTATCACAGAGTAAATTATGACAATACTTGGGATGGGTACTACAGAGGAGATGTATTGCCCACAGGAGTATATTATTACCTATTCGAAAACTCAGAAAGCCACGTGCAGTACGCAGGGAAACTTTACATTAAAGACAGATAATAGATGAAAAGATCGCTACTCATAATACTGATTTTGTGTGGATATGTACTTGCTGGTAGGGCACAGCAGTATCCCGAGACGAGTTTGTACAGCATCAATCCCTACTTGATCAACCCTGGTTTTACAGGATACTTGTCCGATTTGTCTGGCTATGTCAGTGCCAGGAGTCCACTGTCTGTACAGGAGAATGAGATCAGGAGCTATCGCGTCGGTCTCAATCAAGCCATAGAGAAATCAAACATTGGCATAGGAGGCAAACTGACCTATGACCAGCGGGACTTCTTCGAATCGGTGTACGTCGACTTTAGCTTTGCCTACAAAATAGTAATGGGGAACAAGCGAGTCTTTAGCTTAGGTACTGATATTGGGATCGTCAACCGTAGTTATAATTTGGATAATCTATCTTCTACTGTGGATTTGACTGATCCTACCTTGTCTTCAGATTATTATTACAAGACCAATTTCAAAATGGGAATAGGACTAGCGTATTACTCGACGCACATAGAGGCAGGTATAGCTATGCCCTATATGCTGGAGGGCTCAGAGAATCTGACTACCTATTTCAATGCCTACTTGGCGTACAAACATTACTTTTCACATGACGAATGGCTACTCAAACCCAATCTCTATTGGGTGACTTATCCTGATGCCACCGATATGTTGAACGTGAGTCTGATGGTAGAGCGCCGAGACAAGTTTTGGGGACAACTGGGAGCAACTACGACCAAAGAGCTGCTGTTTGCGATGGGGTTCAAATTCCAGATCTACGAACTGTCATATAGTTATGCACACAACATCGAGGGCAATCAACCGCCCTACAAGAGCAGTAACGAGATCATGCTGAGAATTCACTATGGGAAGTCCAACAAGGTGATCGCTCACATCGCCACCAAGCAAAATCGCAAGGGGTATTAGAATGATGTATTGAAGACCTCATAGGATTGATGTAAGCTGATTATTACATAAGTGCTCTAAACTTGAACTTTTAGTTTCTCATCTTAGAATCTCAGAGCGAAGAGAAAGATGAAAAAACAGAGTGTTTGATCCACTCTATAGATTTGGCTATCTTGTAGTCCAAACTTAAACCAAATCATGCGCTATATAGGGGCATGGACAATTCAAAATGGGTAAATACATTGAAGCAACTGCTGAAGCAGGAAAGGAATTTTATCAGAATTTCCATGACAAAGGAAAGGTGGTAATGTTGAACTTGCTGAAGTTTAGAGCAACAGCTGACTACACCAACCTAGAAGAATTAAAACCTGGAAATGAAATCAGTGGTGAAGAGGCTTACCAATTGTATATGGACAACACATTACCAGAATTAAAGAAAGCAGGAAGCCGAATTATCTATTTTGGAAAGGCTCGAAATTTTCTTATTGGCCCCAACTCAGAAAAGTGGGATGCAGTTTTGTTGGTAGAACACGAGTCCGTGTTGAAGTTTATGGAATTTGCCCAAAACCCAGAATATCTAAAAAGAGCAGGGCACCGAATAGCCGCATTAGAAGATTCTAGATTATTACCAACCTATGAAATATAAAACCATCCCTAATAGCGCCTACAATAGGATAGTTGAACGGCAGGTAGCCAGATTTTTTAAACAGGGGAGACAGAAATACGTCTATAAATAGGATACTGCTTTCAAATAATAATCTCAGACGTCGAAATTTGTGGGAGATATAAAAAACCTAAGCTAAACACTATAGTATAACTAAGGGTATGAAGAAATTAAAGGAATTGACTGATGCTAAAATTGAATCAGGAAGACAAGCCAATCCTGAGTTTATGCGTAGGGTTGATGAAATTATTAAAAAGGAAAAGGAATTTGAGCAAGGGAAAAATGCAATTAAAATTGGACAAAAGGCTCCTAGCTTTGAACTTCCAAACCCTGAAGGAAAACCAATCTCATTAGATGTTTTGTTAGAGAATGGACCTGTTGTTGTTACTTTTTATAGAGGTAGTTGGTGTCCATACTGCAATCTTCAACTACGAGCTTTGCAGGCTAAACTAGATGACATCCATGCATTAGGAGCTACATTGGTTGCCATTAGTCCACAAGTGCCAGATGGATCATTGACAAAAGATGAAATTAGCAATATGGACTTTACGGTGTTGTCTGACCAAGATGCAAAAGTTGCTCAGCAATATGGGGTTGCATGGGAAGTGCCAGCATTTTTAGCAGAACATATGCGGGTAGATCGCAATCTTGATTTGGAAAAAATTAATAATGGTAACGGGGATATATTGCCGATCCCAGCTACTTTCATATTAGGACAGGACGGAGTAGTCAAATGGAGCTATGTCAATGTGGACTATAGAACTCGCTCAGAGCCTGATGAGATTATTGAAGCCTTGAAAAATCTGTCTTAAGAAAGTATAGTCTATCTTCATTTCAGAAGCTGAATTTTGTTTGCCACAAACAAAATTCAATAAGATGTAAACAATCGACTCTGTGTTGGTTCAGGGAGATAGCATCTTTTACATGCTACGTTTCTATGCCAAGCGTTCTTGATTGCGATTTTCAAACATGCTCAAATTGTATGCTATCTCCAATCGGGTAGCTACATGAGCTGTACAATAGAATGACCCTATCTGATGCAGCACAATCTACACTCACATGGTAGTGCATCCCCATAAATATGGATTTGATCACTGTGCCAGCAAATTGTCCATTGGGAGTGATTCGTAGTTTTTCTGGACGGATGCCTAGGGTTTCTTTCCCTACCTTTAGATAATTCATCGGGCCAAGAAATTTAGCAGCATAGGGGGAACTAGGATTTTCGTAGAGGACTTGTGGCGTATCGATTTGAGAGATTTGGCCGCTTTCTAAGATGATCACACGGTCTGCGATGGACATGGCGTCAATGGGATCATGACTCACCAGTATGACCGTGACTTCTGCCTTTCGCAGTATCTCCACGATCTCTTCGCGGATCTGGGTCTTCATGTTGACATCCAAGTTGCTGAATGGCTCATCCATCAGGAGGAGGAAGGGGTCATCGGCGAGTGCCATCGCAATGGCAACTCGCTGTTGCTGTCCACCTGAGAGTTCTCTAGGGTAAGCTTTCGATTTGTCGGTCAACTTGCAGAGTACCAGCAAGTCATTGACCTTGGTTTCTCTCTCTTGATCTGGCAGGTAGGAGATCACCGATGAGATGTTGTCCCAAACGGTACGAAATGGTTCTAGTCTGAAACTCTGGGATACAAAATTGATGAAATCAAATCCAGGGACTAGGTTATGGGCAGGTCCTGTGATTTCTTCTTCCTCGACTACAATGGAGCCCTCATCCGCATCTTCCAAGCCACCGATCATCCGCAGCAGAGTACTCTTGCCCGAGCCACTCTCTCCCAAGATACAAATGATCTCGCCTTCTTCTACACTGAATGAGACGCCTTTGATGACGGGATTGTCTAGAAATGATTTGCTGACTTGACTGACTTGAACTAGTGTACTCATAAACAAGGCGAAATTAATCTTATTTTTTTGCCTCGGTCGGTTGATTGCCTTATTTTGAATAAACTTGCCAAAATTCAGATTCCTTATGACTCGTATTCTTCTAGTCTTTTTTTTGTTTGTGTTTTCATCTGTCTGCTGCTTTGCCCAAAAAAAGTTGGTTTTTCAAAATGACCAATTACATGAGACCATTGAGATCAAAGAAGGTGACTATGTCAAACTGCGCTACAAGGGCTATCTCAATCAAGAAGCAGAGGTGGAAAATTTCGTTCTTGAAATCAACGATGCGACGATCAATTTTCATTATGCTGGTAAGAAGAATCGTTACCGTGATGATAGGATGGTTTTGCTCTCTGATGTGACTGGTTTTAGACGTATGTCGAAGATGAAGCCTTTTTTGGCTCCTTTGACCAGTATTGGAGTAGGTGTGGGGATATACTATGCTTTTGGTAATGATGAGGTGTTTAACAATACACAGCAATTATTTTATTCATTGGGAGCGTCCCTAGGCACCTCCTTGTTGATCAATTGGGTTTTCAAGTCCGAAATCAAGCTCAAGATGTCGGATGGTTGGTACATACGGGTGGTAAGTCCTTCTTTTTAGCTGGGTAATTCTGCGATTGAGCTTATTATTTAGGTTCTGAATAGTCTTTGGATTTGATTTACGGATCTAAAAACAATGTATCTATGAAAACTAAATTATCCTTATTGAGCCTAGCATGGGTGTGTAGCCTGCTGTCATGTGAGTCAACTGTCAACAATCCTCTTACGGGTACTTGGGTGTTGCAAAGTGGCATGGTTGTCCGTGGCAATGACACGACCTTCACCGACTATACCCAAGACTTGAGGTTCATCAAAATCATCAATGCCACCCATTTTGCCTTCTTGAAGCATGATCTAAACGGAGGAAAGGATTCGACCACAGCTACGTACGTAGCAGGTGGAGGTACCTATCAACTGATCGATGATCAGTACACAGAGCACTTGGAGTTTTTGAACTACCGAGAGTGGGAGGGAAATGATTTTGAGTTTACGGTTTCATTTGTCGGGGACACCATGGTACAGCAAGGAATTGAGAAAATTGAATCCCTAGGCATTGAACAATTCAATATAGAAAAGTACATTCGCAGCGTTGATTGATCAACGAAATTACTTTCTATGAAAATAGCTACTGTGCCCCTCGCTACTGTATGGGATATGCGCCATCAAATTATGTATCCAGCAGAGCCTTTTGATTTTGTGAAGGTGGAAAATGACACTGAGGGAGAGCATTATGGTATCTATGATGGAGATCAAGTGATCTCTGTTATTTCCCTTTTTTTTGATGGGAGTCGAATGCAGTTTAGGAAATTTTGTACTCATATAGCCTACCAAGGTCAAGGTCATGGGAGTCAATTGCTTAAGTATATCTTTGAATTAGCCGAATTGAGGAAGGTGGACTTGGTTTGGTGCAATGCCAGGGTAAACGCCAGTGCATTGTATGAGCGCTTTGGAATGTACAAAACAGACAAGGTCAGTTACATGGCTGGTTTTGATTTTGTAATCATGGAAAAACCTCTCCCTAGCTAAGACAGTAGTTGTTGATAGACTTGTGTTTAAGCTTTGACTGTTTTGTTCTTTTTTTTGAATGGAGCCTTGAATAAATCCGTGATTCCCATACCTGACAGCCCGGGCCCTTTCTGCTCCGCTTTCATGTATTTTTTGAGGAATTGCTCTAGCGGAAATACACAGAGTGCTATCCCGACATTGATTCCAAAATCTACCACAGGAGAACTTTCGATACTCAAATAACCTGAGGCAACAGACTGCAAAAACTCAATAACCAAGACGATAGTAAGGATCGTGAGCCCCTCGGTCAGTATGATGTTTTTGGTCTTGGAGCGTCTATTCATGATCACAGACCCTACCACCAACAGTGACATGATTAGAATTTGTAACGCACCGAACCACCAAGTCTGCCAGTACGGGGGGTGGATCACGAAACGGATGTCTTGCGACTCTTGAATGTTGTCAAAGGAGTCACGAGATCTTACCTTGAGTTCGTAGATGCCTGGTTGTAGGTAATTGAAATCTATGCGGTTATTTTCTCTCCACATCGACCAGTCGTTGTTGAGGCCCTTGAGTCGGTACTGGTATTCTGCCTTCAATAGCCCGCGATAGTCAGGTCGAGACATTTCTATGTGCAGGGTGTTTTCGTTGTATTCAAACGCCATATTTTCTCGGATTTTGACATCCCCCATGTTGGAAGTGACTTTTCTGAAAAACATCTTGTTGCTGGTAATGAGCGAATCTGAAATGGCAGGCTCATATTGCAGGATTTCCTCTGAGTCATTGAGCAACCACAACCTGTCTCCGTAGGTAGAGATATAATTCATGTCAGGGAATAGACGGAATTTGTCATGCTTGTCTAGTGTTTTATCCTTGTTGATGCGGTACCAGTTTTCTCCATTGTACACCCAAATCGTTCCATTTCTCTCCTGTAGATGTTTGACCGCTAGGCCGATTTGATTGGTAATAGTCGTATCAGAGACTATCTTTTTCAATGTCGTGTTCAGGTAGTAGTAGCCCTGACTGTTGATAAGATAAAGCTGCTTGTCTATATAGGTTAGTTTGACTTTGTCCACAAAGGGGTTGTTGAACTCATAGGTATGGTAATCTGGGTTTTCGGAACTGAGTACGTTGAACTCATACAGTGATCCCGCTGTAATAAACCACGTACGACCACTCGCATCGTTGAGTGTGTTGAGTATGATATTGCCATGGAGATCGATTTCATCCGAAATCACCCATATATCGTCTTCTAGTTCGTAGAGTTTGATTTCGTTGAAGTGGGTACCGATAATCAAGCGGTTGGTTTTACGCTCTTGTTCGATCAGTCTGACAGGTTCGTGAATGACTAATTCTCCTGCACCGTCTTTGATCTCATACACGCCGTTGGTGCCCGCTGCGAGAAGCTTCCCTTTGTAGACTATGAATTTTTCTATTTTAGCATGAATGCCTTCGACTGGTTTGAATAAGTATTTTGAGTGAAGAAATTCCTTTCTGATTCTTTTTTCGTACTGTTTTTTGTCTGACTTCTGTATGTGTTGAGGATTGGTATAGCGCTCATTATTGCCAAAGAGTGACCATTTCTTTTTCTTCTCTTGCACTGGTGATGAGTTGGTGGATTTACTTGATTTTTTTTCCACATAGTAGACCGTGTTTTTAAATACATCTTCTTTGTCTAGGTAGTAGACTCCTTCACTGGTAGCGGCATAGAGTGTCCTTTCGTAGAAATATACCTCGGAGATATTACCATGTAGTCCCTGAAAATTGGAGAAACTTCTGAAGGGTATACTGATTTCCATTCTGCTCAACCCATAGGCGTGAGAGATCCATAGTCCTTCTTCTTTGTCTGCTCCCAAGGTGTAGATTTGGTTGTCGGGGAGTCCTTTGCTCTGGTTGATGATTTCTTTGATTTCGGACTTTTTATTATCATAGAGGATGCAGCCATCTTCTAGCGTACTGAGGGCGAAATAGCGGTCATTCACCCATTTCCCATCCTTGACAAAGGACTCATGCTCCTCCAGAAATTCTGAAATTTTACATTCGTAGAAATGAGGTGCTCTGTATATGAACGTGCGGTTGTCTGTGGTACCGATCACGTACTTGTCTTCTTTAGGATGCTTGTCTACAAAAAGAAATTTGGCATGAGGAGGGACATTCCAATCGTGGTAAGAAAGGGAGTCATTGTCATAGCGCAAAAGCGTATCATTGGTTTGGATCAAAATGTTCCCATCGATTTCAAACATGTTGGTGAAGTAATCAGCCTCATCCTTGAGATAGATGAGGTTGGATTTTTTTTGCACAGTATGGTAGCGCTGTACGTTGTTTTCACTCATGAAGTAGACAGAGGAATCCTTGTAGAGGGTTTGGTTATAGAGTCCATGATCACGTTTGTTGGGATTGAGAGAGATGAATTGATATTCATTGTCTTGGTAATCTACAGTCCCAAAGTCCCCTACACAGCCTACATACAGGTTGTCATGGAGGTCAAAAGTAATGGACAGTGCAGTGCTAGGGGTAGAGACAAAGTCCCATTTTTGTCCGTCATAAAATAAAATACCCGATCTATTGGCGATACAGAGCTGCCCTTTGCTGTTGGAGGCAATGTCAAAGTTGAGATTGTCCATCCCATCAATGTCCAAAGTGTGATGAGTCAAGAACAAATCCCCTTGTTGTGCAAAAGAATTAAAACCGACGAAGTAGGTAACTAGAGCAGCTAAAATGTACTTTATCATGATAGGTTTTCACTTATAGGGGATGAGTCAAATTGTCAGACGAAAGATAGCAAGAAGTTGTATTTTGATCTACTATAGAGCTGTGAAAAGTAATTTTTGATCCGTATTAATACTGATTTGCTCCATGGCTAGAAATATAAAATAGGGGTATTTTTTTTTATTATTGTTCTTTGAGCAATCTTTGGCGAACGACAGGATTGGTAGCTAATTGGCTTTGCTTCTGAGATCATAAAAGGTGGTCATAGCGACCTGATACCAAACCTAAAAAAAGAATCGAATCCACTTACTATGATAAAATATAACCCCAAAAATTGGCTTGTTTTTAATTTTTATAGCCGTTTTGTATTTAGAAGGTTGCTCCCTATGCTGATAGGAATGTCTGCCTTTACAGTATTGTTGGAATATGTGGTCTTGGACATATTCAAGTTGCATTATCCTGGGATTTTGGCGTTTCATTCTATTTTGGGGATTTTCTTGGGTTTGTTTTTGGTATTGCGCACCAATACAGCCTACGATCGATGGTGGGAAGGCCGAAAACTCTGGGGACAATTGGTCAATGATACGCGTAACCTGGCTATTAAGATCAATACATTCACCAACAACAAAGAAACCAAAGCATTTTTCGCAGAAATGATCCCGAATATCACGATTGCGATGAAAGAACAGCTGAGAGACAGTCACATCATTGGAGAAATGGAGTTTAGTGATGAGAAGGTCAAAGATGCCGTGATCAAAAGTCATCACAGAACCAACTACATCAACGGTCTACTGTATGCAAAGGCACAGGAAATGAACAAAGGGGGTGAGATAACGGATTTTGAGTACATGATGATGGACAAAGAACTAAAGGGCTTTACCGATATCATAGGTGCTTGTGAGAGAATCCATACTACCCCAATCCCTCACTCATACAGTACCTTTATCAAGAAATTTGTCTTCTTCTACATCTTTACTTTACCCTTTGGTTTGGTATGGCAGTTTGGCTATTGGACGACATTGATTGTGCTGCCTGTCTATTATTTTCTGTTGAGTTTGGAGTTTATAGCTGAGGAGATAGAGGATCCTTTTGGCAAGGATATCAATGACTTGCCGCTGGATGGCCTGACTACTAAGATCAAGGCCAATGTTTCTGAGATTCTTGCTTGAAGACTGATGGCTGTGCCGATGATAGAGTGATCTATGTCTGCACTATATGGTAGCAGTGTTTCGGGACAACCATGATACTTTCGGATCCTCACGGAACTCACCTGAAATGATGGTTTGCTACGTGAGTTGAGTACAGCGTATAGATTTTATTTGTCTAATTTCTTCTTTGGGTTTTTAAGAAACATCTCTTTCATGGTTTTGTCAAAGGATTCGTATTGATCTGGACGACAAATGGACTTGAGTTCACGAAAATGCTCAAAGGCCATTTTGTCCAGTTCTTTTTGTATGCTGGCCGTTTTTTGACTGTATGCATCTATGTCAAAGGTATCATTGTCGAGGTTGTCCAATATTCCTTTTCTCATCTCGTGCATTTCTTTCATTTTGGAACGCAATTCTTTTTGATGACTCTCTTTTAGAGATTTGAATGCTTCAATTTGTTGCTGATCCAACCCGATTTTTTTCTCCAAAAGATGCCCAGCAAACATACCGTTGCGGTCATTATGTTTGTCACGAAAATCAGGCTTGCTGAATATGATCCAGATACATCCAATGTTCAGCAAAACGAGCAAAACTAGGGTGATGTTCTTTAGTTGGTCGTATGTTGTAGGTTTCATAGTTCGAAAAATTTAATAGTTGTAGTAGTCGTTGCTATTCCAGTTGTAGTTGCTTGCCATCTCTTCCACAATTGAGGCTTCTGAGGCGACTTGTTCTTGGTTTTTGCTGTATTGATAGACGCCAATCAGGTTGATCAGGAGGATGGCAATTGCTGCGGCATATTGCCATAGAGATAGGGAAGTTTGGGCTTTTTTTGCCTCCATCGCTTTCATCCAGTCGCCAAATAGATGCTCAGGCACCTCTACCTTCTGAGTAGGCTTGATGGCTTCCAGCCAGCTGTCAAATGTTTCTTTGTTCTCTTTCATGATGATATCAGGTTGAGGGTAGAAAGTTTCTTTTTTAAATTGGTCTTGGCTCGGAACATCAGGGACTCTACAGATGATAAACTAAGATCCATGATTTCAGATATTTCTTTATAAGTCAATCCTTCCATGTGATAGAGTGTAAAAGCTGTTCGTTGATTCTCTGCCAGTCCATGAAGTTCCTTTTGAATCAAGGTGGCTTTGTCTAGATTTTCTGCTTCGATCCCTGGATGGTCAATGAGCAAATCTCCTTGTACCTCATGGTCATCCACGGAGACAAAGAAAGCAAATCTCTTTTTGCGTTTGGCTTTTCTAAGGTGTTCCAATGACTTGTTGCATGCGATACGGTAAATCCAAGTTTTGAGAGATGATTTACCTTCAAAATGGTGGATTTGGGCGTTGATCTCCATAAATACATCTTGGGTGACCTCTTCGGCATCTTCCTGTACTTGCAAAAAATTCAAGCAAGTATTGTACACCATCTTGGCGTAGGTATCAAAGAGCACCTTAAACGCCGCAGTGTTTTGCTGTACCAGTTGATCGATGAGCAGTGTGTCTTCCAATTGAGTAGTTAATGATGAAGGAGAACAAATTCGGCGAACCGATATGTTCTCCTAAATATAGTGATTATGATTTGTGCTGCCCTTTGTTTCTGTCTTTGTGCTGTTGCATTCTGTCAAATTTCATTTTTTGCTCGTCATCGAGCAGTGACCTGACTTTTACTTTGCTCATGGTCATGTTGATAAATACCTCACCTTTCAAACTACTGATCTGGTCAGCTACCTTTTTAATTTCTTTGCTGTCAGGCATGTCAGAGGTAGTGAGCGTATTCATTCTTGCATCCAGTTCGTTGATTTTGTTTTGTAGCGGCTGATTCTTTTTTGCCATCTCCAAGTGAATCGCTTTGATCTGTGATTGTTGTGCATCGGTCAGATCGAGTGCTTCACTCATCCTATCGATTGGGTTTTTCATTTCATGGCCTCTTTCTTTTTGACCTCCTCTAGGCTCGTGTCTGTCTGCGGGTGATTGTGCCATGATGCTGCCTGCCACTAGACCTAGTGAGAGAGCTGCTGTTAGAATTGTCTTTTTCATCATTTTTCTGTTTTGTTCTTAAATTTTAATCCTTAGATGTCTTACAAAACAGAAACTTGCGCTGACTTGTCAATTATTTTTGCCTGAGCAAAAATGAAGTGTCACCATAGCTGAGGAAGCGGTAATCTTGCTGCAAGGCTTGATTGTATATTTCTCTCCAATCATCTCCGACAAAGGCAGCTACCAATAGTACCAAGGTAGAACTAGGCATGTGAAAATTGGTGAATAAGCCCTCAACCACTCTAAATTCATAACTAGGATAGATGAAAATTTCGGTCTCCCCATGCAAGTTATCGACCTGCTCTTGATCCATTTTGTGTAGAATGGCCTGTATTGAGTCGTGGAGTGAGATACCAGACAATGCTGGGTTGTAGGCTGTGTCTTTAAGGATATGAAAGTTGGAATGGGGGTTTTGGGTCAACATGGTACCATACCAATAGGTGCTCTCTAGGGTGCGCATGGCCGTGGTTCCTACGGCAATGATTGGTCCTGAGCTGTGGAGGATATTCGTCAGATTGTGACGGTGGATGATGATGCGCTCATTGTGCATGTCATGCTCCCGAAAATCTTCGGTTTTGATGGGACGAAAAGTTCCCGCACTGACATGCAGCGTCAGTCGATCTATCGTGTGTCCATGATCTGTCAGAGAATCCAAAGTGGCTTGTGTAAAATGCAGTCCTGCAGTAGGAGCCGCTACAGCGCCTTCTTTCTCAGAGAAGACGGTTTGGTAGCGTTCTTTGTCCGCAGCTATCTCCTCACGGTTGAGATAGGGAGGTAGTGGGACATGACCTGCTGCCTCGATGATGCTCAAAAATTCATCTTCTGTGTTCCAAGCAAATTCCACCAATCCAGCAATGCGATCTATCAGTTTGGCATGGAGTGAAATATGATCAAGCTGTAGATGAATGGAAGTATCTTCTTTCCATTTTTTGAGATTGCCAATCATACATTTCCAAGTACAGCGATTTTTTACTTTCAGTGCTTGTTGGAATTCTGTTTCTGGTGAGTTGGGTTCAGTCAAGAACACTTCTATTTTGGCTCCTGTGTCTTTTTGGAAGTAAAGTCTGGCCGCTATGACCTTGGTATTGTTGAGGAAAATGGTCGAATGAGCCGGGATGTGATCCAGTAGGTTTTTGAAATAATCGTGTTGGATTTTATTTTGCTTGTAGACCAGCAATTTGGACGCATCTCTGTTTTCGAGTGGATGTTTGGCAATCTTTTCGTCTGGCAACTCAAAAAGATATTTCTCCAGCTTTGTATTTTCGTTTGACATGTTCATTTCAACTTCACTGCCAAAATTCTTCTTTTATCCTTATAATCTCATGTGATTCTCCGATTTTATTGTAAAATTAGAGTCAACATATCTCTATGATTTTAGATTTTAAGAAACACACCTTAGACTTCAAATTTGAAGCAGGAACCTCCCGGGGAGTCCTCAAAACCAAAGACGCTTGGATCCTTAGAATGATGGATAAAAGTAATCCAATAATACATGGATATGGTGAGGTCAGTACAATTGAGCGATTAAGTTATGACTACCATTTGGAATTTGAAAAGGAACTGGAGCATCTGGCCAAGGAACTCAAGCATTACCATCTCCCTGCTACAGAAGAGGGGATTTACAAGCTGGTGGTAGAGCTGGTAGAGGTGACCAAACCAGCTCTTAGGTTTGGTTTGGAGACTGCTATGTTAGACCTGTTTCATGGAGGAGGATTCAAGATTTTTGACAATTCATTTTACAATGATCAACAGCCTATTCCGATCAATGGCTTGATTTGGATGGGTGAGGAGGACTTTATGTTGAATCAAATCGAGGAGAAGATCAAGTTGGGATTCAAATGCCTCAAAATGAAAATTGGCGCCATTGATTTTGATACCGAATTGAGGATATTGCAATCGATCAGAGATAGATTTGATGCGGAACAGTTGATTTTGAGGGTTGATGCCAATGGTGCTTTCAAAACACAAGATGTACTTGTCAAGCTAGATACCTTGTCACAGTTTGATCTGCACTCTATCGAGCAGCCCATCATGCCGAGACAGTTTCATGCGATGCAGCTTACTTGCAAGCGCTCTCCTGTGCCTGTCGCTTTGGACGAGGAGTTGATTGGGGTTTTTGATCTGAAAGACAAAAGAGACTTGCTCAAGGGGATCCAGCCACCGTACATTATTCTCAAACCATCTCTTTTGGGTGGATTCAAGGCTACCGCAGAGTGGATTAGATTGGCCGAAGAATTAAAAATTGGATGGTGGATCACCTCTGCATTGGAGAGCAATATTGGACTGAATGCCATTTGTCAGTTCACGGCGCAATATCCAAACCTGTCCTACCAAGGGTTGGGGACGGGACAATTGTATGACAATAATTTTTATTCTCCATTGACCTTAGATGCTGATCGCATTAGCTATCATCCTAACCTGTCGTGGGATCTTTCCCACCTCAAATTTGGGCAGTAGTCTAGTGATCAAGCACATTGATCGAAAAATATTGAAGACAGGTGATTTTTGAAACAGTTTTACCTCAAGTAAAGCGAATAAAGATTCGTTATTACTCTTTTCAAAATTGTCAATTACAATAAGTTTTTGCTGGACTCTGCGGCTTCCTCAGCCAAGAGTTCAGCATTTTTTTTGCCTAGATACAGGTCAATGCCCATGTGTCCGACATAGAGTAGGGGTGTCAGTACGATGGCAATGCTGAATTTATAGATGTAGTTGATTACCCCCACTGCCAAGACTTGCTGGATGGGCCAGTTGCCCCAGAAATAAAAAGCGATGAATAGTACGACAAAACTGTCTATGAATTGCGAAACTAGAGTGCTGCCAGTTGCTCTGAGCCAAATCATTTTTTGCCCCGTGATCTTCCTTAGTTTTTGAAAGACAAACACATCTAAAAGTTGGCCAACGAGAAATGCGAATAAAGAACCCACCATAATCCCCAAACCTTGCTGAAAGATAAGGTTGTAGGCATAATCAATGTTGAACGGATTACCTTTAGCATCTTGATTATTGTAATCTAGCCAAAAGTCGGCAGGCGGGAGAATCGTGATCACGTAGATCAACAGGAATGCAAAGGCGATGAGTCCTACGGTGATAAAACTGATTTTTCTTACCCCTTTTTTGCCGAAATACTCATTGATAATGTCGGTCGTCAGAAAGACTGCTGGCCATAGAATCACTCCAGCGGTGAGGTTGAAGTCTAAGGTCAGTTGTCCAAAAAAGCTGATTTGCGCAGGAGGTATTTGCAGCAGTTTTTCCAAAGAGAAAATCTTCACACCTAAAATTTCAGCGAGTAGGGCATTCATGATGAAGAACCCCGCCAAAACAAGGAAAAGGTTGTTCTTTTTCTCTTGATAGTTTGACGCTGACATCTTACTCTTCTTTGTATTCGTGTCCTTCTAGTGCCAACTCGGTGTTTTCAAAAATGCTTTTAGATTCAGCCAGCATTGGGAGCAATTCCTTGTAGCGAGTAGAAAAATGTCCAATCAGCAGTCTTTTTACCTCCGCTTTTAGTGCAATAGTTGCTGCGTCCAGAGTAGTCGAGTGGAAGGTCTGGGCTGCTCGCTCTTTCATATCCTCCATGAAGGTTGCCTCATGATAGAGAATGTCTACATTTTTGATGTAGGGCAGGATGTTTTCATCATACTTGGTGTCCGAGCAAAAAGCATAAGACCTGCTCTCTGCTGGAGGTAAGGTGAGTTCATCGTTTTGGTAAGAAATTTTGGTGCGCTCGTCAAATATATCTTCTCCATTCTTGAGCTGAATGATCTTGGAAGGCGGGAGATCAAATGTCAGCCTGCGTTTGTCAATTCTGCGTTTTTTTGGTCTTTCTCTGAATACAAACCCCGAACAAGGAATGCGATGATTGAGAGGGAAAGAGTGTACGGTCAGGTTCTGGTTCTCAAACAACAGCTGATGGCGACCATACTCCCACTCAGTGAGGTTGATTTGATAGTTGAGGTGAGTTTGAGAATGTTTTAAATTGATAGAGATGATTTCCTTGAGCCCTGGAGGGCCGTAGATATTCAAGTCTTTTTTCCTCCCATAGAGATGGAGAGACGATATCAGTCCAATCAGACCATAATAGTGATCTCCATGTAGATGGCTGATAAAAATATGATCAATTTTTTGCGCCTTGACTTTGTTTTTTTTGAGTTGTAGCTGCGTGCCTTCGCCACAGTCGATCAAAAATGGAATCTGCATCATCGTGAGCAATTGCGACGTTTGGTTCCTGTTGTGTGCAGGAACAGATGCATTGGATCCGAGTATTATGACGCTAAATGGCAAATGAAATGATCAAAATGAGATGATGGTGATTAAGACTCCTCTTCGAATCCGCGCTCTAGTTCGTTCATGAATACTAGGTCGACAGCTTCTTCTACTGTAGGTAGGATTTCTAGCACCTTGTCTAGTTGAGATATTTTGATGAGTTTCATCGCATGATCTGATACACCACTTAGGATAAATGAGCCACCAGCGTCGTTGAATACTCGGTTGCCTACCAATAGTGCGCTGAGCCCTGATGAGTCGATGTACTTGACGTCAGAGAGGTCGACGATCATATTGCCCACACCTTGACCTTGAAAAGCCAAAAACTCAGTTTTTAATTCTGCTGAAATCGTAGAGTCAAGTTTTTCTTCGTTGAACTTGATGATGTTGTATTTTTCTTGTCTGTCTAGTGTGAATTTCATAGTGTCTTTTTCTCCTCTTCTTATTGTAAAGTAATCGATTTCTCGATGTTTTCTTTGATTCTATTGTAAATATCTGAAGTATCAACACGATCGAATCTGTCACCAGTGATCTTTTCGTATAGCTCGATGTAGCGTTCCGAAATCGAGTTGACTTTTTCTGGGGACATGTCTGGAATCTTCTGTCCATCCTTGCCTTGGAAACCCTCAGAGATTAACCATTGACGTACAAACTCTTTGGAAAGTTGTCTTTGGGCTTCTCCTTTTTGTTGCAATTCGGCGTAAGTGTCAGAGTAGAAGTATCTTGACGAATCAGGCGTATGAATTTCATCAATGAGGATGACTTTGCCCTCGTATAGACCAAATTCATATTTGGTATCTACTAGGATCAATCCTCTGTCGGCAGCCATCTCTGTACCTCGCTGAAAGAGTCTACGGGTGTAGTCTTCTAGTTGGAGGTAAAGTGATTCTTCTACTATGCCCTGTTTTAGGATTTCCTCTCTAGAGATATCTTCATCATGACCTTCGGCAGCTTTGGTGGTAGGCGTGATGATAGGTGTAGGGAGTTTGTCATTTTCTTTGAGACCTTCTGGCAGTGCAACCCCACAGAGGAGTCTCTTGCCTGCCTTGTACTCTCTGGCAGCATGACCTGCTAGATAGCCTCTGATTACCATTTCTACCTTGAATGGTTCACATTTTTTGCCAATGGTGACGTTGGGGTCAGGCACTGATTCTACCCAGTTGGGGACGATGTCTGAGGTAGCTTCCAAAAATCTCGATGCAATTTGGTTCAAAACCTGCCCTTTATAGGGGATTGCTTCTGGTAGGACTACATCAAAGGCAGAGATCCTATCACTGGCGACCATAGCGAGGAGATTTTCAAACTCATAAACATCACGAACTTTGCCGGTGTACTTTTTAGTCTGTCCCGGAAAGTGGTAATCGGTAGATTTTAGACCTGTATTCATGGCGCAAATCTAAGCGATTGTTCGAAAATACAGGGAACTAGGCTTGATAATTAGACAAGTAGTTTGAGTCAGACCATACCAGAAAATTAAATAGGTATAAGTATCAGGAAAGTTTCGATATTTAAGCTTTGTTACCGAGATGAATTTCTACTTACATAGTAAGGAAGCATCAACGATTAGCCTAAAACAAAATATAGTATGGAAATAGAACAGATTTTTAAAAACAATAAAAACTGGGTTCAAGAAAAATTGAGTCGCGATTCAAACTATTTTAAGAACCTTTCAGAAGGGCAAAATCCAAGTATTCTTTACATTGGATGCTCGGATAGTCGCGTGACAGCAGAGGAGCTCATGGGGATTTCACCTGGAGAAGCTTTCGTGCATAGAAATATAGCCAACATGGTTCCGAATACTGATTTGAGTTCCATGTCTGTCATAGATTATGCTGTACTGCACCTCAAGGTGGATCACGTCGTAGTTTGCGGTCATTATTATTGTGGTGGAGTCAAAGCTGCCATGCAATCCAAGGACTTAGGGATATTGAATCCTTGGTTGAGAAACATTCGCGATGTTTATCGAATCCATAAGAATGAATTGGATGGAATCAAAGATGAAGAGGCACGCTACAAGAGACTCGTCGAATTGAACGTGCAAGAACAATGCATCAATGTAATCAAGACCGCAGAAGTACAGAGGGCCTATCGAGAACGTGGGATGACAGTACATGGCTGGGTGTTTGACGTTCACTCTGGTCAGCTCATTGATTTGAAAATAGACTTTTCAAAAATCTTGAAAAACGTCATGGAGATTTACAGACTGGATTGATGGTCAAAAATAGTATTTGATGGATGAAATTTGGAAGGTAAGAAGGGATCGAATGTATCCAAATGAAAAGGTGCCATTCTCAACTTTATGAGAATGACACCCGATACAGGTAAATAAGGGTTGTCTTAGTTAAAGCCGCGAGTCGATCCGTTGCTTTAATGGGTTACCCCTGAATTTTGTAGCGGCGAACAGCTCACCCTGCCAGATATGAAGAAACATACTCTCTTGTCATCTTGATAGCATCCGACTGCTACCTGATCGACAAGAGGTTCCAAAAAGAATCACTGAATCTGAATTAAATCTGTACATCATTGAGTTTATGAGATTTTCTTTTCGGAGACTAGATTGCCCGTTTTATCATAGATGGCTCGCATCAGGATGCTTTGTCTTCTAAACAAAATATAGTAGGTGGCTTTGGGATTTGTGATGGAATGATAGATGGAAACGATCGAGCAACCCGTGTGATTTTTGGAGATTTGATGGCGGATGTTGGGAGAGAGTGAGCTTGACAAGAGACTTTCTAGTTTGTTGAGGATTTTTCCACTCCATAGAGACAAGACCAAAAAATCTTTCTGATCCTGATCAAAGTAAATGGAGATGTTTTCTCTGGAAAGAATGCAATATTTCAGTTTGAGATGATCAAAATGTTTGGAGATCTCTCTGAGATATTGTTTGGGGATGTCTTCTTTTTTGACGGCTATCTCGTGATTTCCCATCCAAACTAATAGCAAGTTTTTCCACCAGTTGAGCAATCTCAGGTGATGCAAAGAGGGGGATACAATCTCTATGGTAGCTGGTATGGACACAGCACAAACCAAGGTGTAAAATCTGAAGAAATTCTGAATAAGAAAGTGATTGCTCAGAATTTGAGTTCTATTCTGTGCAGGTTGCCAGGATTGGAGTATTTGATTTCTATATGATAGATGTCACAGATTTTTTTGATTAGTGCCAGTCCGAGTCCTGACGAATCCATGGCATTGCTGTCTTTTTTGAATCGCCGAAAATAATTTTCAGGACTGTGTTCCAGTGTATTGCCGCTGTTTTCGAAAATGATAAAGTCAACATCTACGGTGATTTGTAAAAAGCCTCCTTGGATATTGTGCTTGATGGCATTGCTGATCAGGTTATTGATCAAAATGTAGGTCAGCGTATTGTTGAGAATTAGGGTTGGTTTGTTTCTAAAGGTTTTGTTGATTTTAATTTTTTTCAGTTTGATCAGCTCCATGAAATAGCTGAGTGTTTTCTCTATGAATGGCACTATTTGGATAGGTTCTACCTCATTGAACTGATTGTTTTCCATTTTGGACAACATAGAAAGCCCATTTTTTAATTTGGACAAGCGAGTAGTAGCATCATAGATTTTGCTGATATCTTCTATTTGTCCCTGATCTAGACGGCTGTCTTGGAGGAGGTTTTCTGCCCTAGACTTGATGATGGCGAGTGGTGTTTGGATTTCGTGAGAGGCGTTTTCGGTAAATTCCTTGAGGTTCTTGTAGTCGTTCTTGCTTTTGATAATCATGGACATGATCACTCGATTGAGTTCGTTGAACTCATAGATTTTAACTTGATCAAAGAATACTTCTGCATCTTGGGTGATTTCGTATTTCTCTAGCTTGGAGATTGTGTAGTAGAATGGTGCCCATAGTTTTTTGGATATCTGTCTGGTGACAAAGGACAAGGCAATGATCAAGAAAATCGTCAATAGGAGCATGATTTCACCTATTCCGGTGATCAGGTCTTCGGTGGGTAGGAGAGATTTGGTGATGACGATTTTGTAGTTGACTTGGTTGAGCTGATCCGAAAATGAAAGTGTCCTAAAGGGCAGTATCCTGTTTTCATAATTGTCCCACATCAGTGTATCGCTCAGTACGGTCGGTATGAAAATGCCCTGCTCTATGGAGTCAATTTTGATCCTGTCGCCTACATTGAGATAAAAGACATCTTGCAGGTTGTCAAAGTTGTGCCATTCAAATAGAAATTGTTCTTTGTCAGCAAACAACTTTTCATTGAACTCGTGATTGATGATGTTTTTGAGAATGTAGTAGCTCACAAAACCACCAATAATCAAGATGAGAATGATGGCGGCAAAGTTGTAGCGGCTAGTGAGACTGAGTAATTTCAAAACTGAGTAAATTTATATCCAACGCCATAGACAGTTTGAATATAATCATTGCCTCCCAGTTTTATGATTTTCTTTCTCAGGTTTTTGAGGTGAGCATAGATGAAGTCGTAGGAGTCTGCCATGTCCATGTAGTCGCCCCAGAGATGCTCGGCAATCGAATTTTTGGTAATGACTCTGTTTTGGTTGGAGATAAAGTAGATGAGCAAGTCGTACTCTTTTTTAGTCAGACTCAAAGGTGCTCCATTGATTTTTACTAGTCTTTCTTCCGTACAAACTGTGATTTCTTTGAATATTATTTCGTTGTTACCGTCAAAATTTCTGCGTCTGATGACGGACTTAATTCTGGCGTTGAGTTCAGAGAGGTCAAAGGGTTTGGCAAGGTAGTCGTCAGCGCCCACGTCTAGCCCTTTGATCTTGTCGTCCACCGAATTTTTGGCTGAGATAATGATGATGCCAGAGGTGGATTTTACTTTTTTGAGCTGTTCTACTATGTTCATACCACTACCATCTGGTAGGGTGATGTCTACCAAGATACAATCATAGGTGTAGAGGTGTGTTTTTTCGGAAGCCTCCTTGTAGCTGTTGGCCCACTCACAGTGATATCCTTCTTGATTGAGGTATTTTATGACTGATTCTGCTAGATCTTTCTCGTCTTCAATAATTAATAAATTCATCTACACACTTTTTGACAGCCTAATTGGATGATAAAGGTGCAATGTTTTTTTCTTTTTCTTGGTAATGCCCACAGTAGGAACATTCATAGTGCTTCCTTAGTTTTCCAGATTGTGTATCTGTAGGTTCAGCAATGATGGATTCGTTGATTTCTTTGAGTGTTCTAAAGTTGCAGTTCTCGCAGATCAGCAGATGGATATTGCCTTTGTATTTTTCAATCTTTTTGTATCCTGACTCATCGTCTATCCACACATCATACTCATAGGCAGAGATGTGCTCATGGTGAATCATCTCCTCTGTGAGGTGTAGATCTTCTTCGTGTTCGGTGAGCAGTCTCATTTCATTGCCTGTAGGAGATAGTCTTTTTTGGAACCGTATGTCGTGCAGTTTTTTCTCCATCTTGGATGGATAGAATACAGTGAGGTATTGATTGATGGTATAGCCAATGGCAAAACCTATGATCAGCGATACAAAAGTCTTGGCTATGAGGACAAAATCAGAAGTGGTCGAGTGCGTACTGATCATCAGGGAGTTGATGAAGAAGGTAATACTGATGCACAAGGCCAATGCAGTGTACCAGAAGTATTTGATCTCATGTGTGATGATGAACTCATACTTGTCTGTTGGACTTTTTCGGGTGGTCAGCAGCAGTAGGTAATAGAAAAAAAGCAATCCAGCACAGGCAAGTGCTATTTGGGACCACACCATGGCAATCTGATGCCAGTAATCCACGAAGGTTTCGAATGGCTTATTCATGTCGGTTTTTTGAAAACAAGCTTAGGATTGAATTCTGAATAAATTCCGAATTTCTGGATTTTTTCGAAAAAACTGGGGCTTATTGTTGCATTTGCCCCATTTTATAAGTTTCGGTTTTGGTCAATTCTCCCTTTTTGTCGTAGTATTTCCAATCACCACTTTTTTTATTTCGAGTGTAATAGCCTTCGATTTCTATGTCTCCAGATTTGCTGTATTTGACATAGTTTCCATCCAGTCTGTCAAACTTATAATCCTTCTTTTCTTGGATCTTTCCATTCGGGTAATAGGCAATTTCTTCTCCATGTTTTTTGCCTTTTTCATAATTTTCCTTACGTAGCACTTTGCCTTTTTCGTTGTAGAGGATTCTGCTACCTTCTAGTTTGCCCAAATCGTATTTTTCTTCGATATCAAGTTCACCTTTTTGTGTGTAGTATTTCCATGTGCCAGTTTTGAACTCGTCTTTAAATTTTCGGGTAGCGATGAGTGTACCATGCTCGTTGTATTCTTCTTCACTATTGTCTTTCTCCAAGTTGCTGTAGTTGCTCTTGACTTTAATCTGTCCATTAGGGAAATAGACGAGGTTGACTCCAGCTCTTTTGCCGTTGCTTAGGTTGAGCTCTTGCTTGATACTGCCGTTTGGATAGTAGGAGGTGATTTTGCCATTGAGCTGTCCATTGACGTAGGTGCCAGAGGTTTCTAACTGCCCATTTTCATAGTATTTTTTGTAACTACCTTCAGTTGAGCCGTTTTTTTGATAGGTTTCGGTACTGATTTGTCCATTAGGAAAATACCCGAGCACTTGACCGTCAATCACGCCGTTTTTGTAGTTGGTCTTGGACTTGATGACTCCCGTGTCGTAGTAGGTGGTGTTGAGTCCATGTTGCTTGCCTCCTAGGTAGGTAATCTCCTCTTTCAATTGTCCGTTGGGCCAATACTCTTTGACCAGTCCGTCTGGCTTTCCTTTTTTAAACTCCGTTTCATTCTTGATTTTCCCGTCTGGATAGTAGGAATTTAATACGCCCACAAGGGTGTCATTTTTGAAGGTGCCTGATTGGAGTAGGTTGCCAGCTTCATCAAAAACCTCGGTTGTGCCTTGTCTCATTCCTTGGTCGTAGGTAGTGGTTCGCTGAATCTGCCCATTCTCGTAGTAGTTGATGAACTCCCCGTTTCTCTTGCCTTTGTCATAGTGGCCAGTGATGAATACATACCCCTCAAAACCATACATTCTGTAGGGTCCGTCGACCACTGTGGTGTCCAGCTCTATGGTGTAATATTCTTCTTTGATCGGGTATTTTCCATCTATTTCATAATCGTATCGTGTGGTGACTTTGGTCTGTCCCAGGAGTGATAGGACGGGAAACAAAAGGAGTGCAACGATGAATATTTTTCTCATATACTGTAGTAAAAAAGACTTTACACTTGTCTCAATATGCAAATGTAAAGTCTTTGAAGAAATTACGGTTGATCCTCCAATTCGTTGGGTGAATAGATCAATATTTTAACATCTCTGGATTACTATCGCCGAAGCGCCACCTCCACCATTGCAGATGCCTGCTACACCGATTTTTCCTTTTTTCTGATCCAAAACAGAGGTCAAGGTCGTGATGATTCGAGCTCCAGAGGCTCCTAGTGGATGTCCCAGTGAGACTGCACCTCCGAGCACGTTGACAGTGTCGGCTTTCAGTCCGAGTTCTTTGATATTAGCCAGTGCCACCACCGAAAATGCTTCGTTGATCTCATAGTAATCTACTTCGGAAGCTGTGATTCCAGCATTTTTGATCGCTTTTGGGATGGCCAAAGCTGGTGCTGTAGTAAACCATATCGGTTCTCTAGCGGCATCCGCAAAACCGAGTATTTTGGCGATGGGTTTGAGTCCCAACTCCTCCATTTTTTCCTTGCTCATGATGATGAGAGCAGAGGCACCATCATTGATGGTAGAGGCATTGGCAGCTGTCACAGTGCCATCTGGATTGAATACCGGTCTCAGAGAAGGGATCTTCTCAAAGGCTACTTTTTTGTATTCTTCATCCTCTGAGATGAGGATGGGGTCTCCTTTTCGTTGAGGGACTTCTACAGGCACGATTTCATGCTTGAATGCTCCGTTTGTGGAGGAAGCTGTGGTTTTTTTGTAGGATGAGATGGCGTATTCATCCTGCTCCTCACGGCTGATTTTCATTTCTTTGGCGGTGTTGTCCGCACAACTGCCCATTGGGAATTTGTGATAGGGTTCCCATAGTCCATCGTGCAAGAGTCCATCGAGCATTTGTCCATGACCATAGCCATAGCCATAACGCGCTTTTGGGACATAGTATGGGATGTTGGACATGCTTTCCATGCCACCTGCGACGATTACATCTGCTTGTCCTAGCATGATGGATTGGGCTGCTAGCATGACGGCTTTCATACCTGATGCACAGACTTTATTGACTGTCGTGCAAGGCACGTTGTACCCGATACCTGCACCTATCGAGGCTTGGCGTGCGGGAGCTTGTCCTAGGCCAGCCGAGATGACATTGCCTATGAATACCTCGTCCACTAGTTCTGCTTTGATACCAGCCCTGTCCAAGGCTCCTTTGGTAGCTGCGGAACCTAGTTGGGTGGCAGACAGTGAAGACAGGCTACCTCCAAAACTCCCGATGGGTGTTCGGACGGCGGATATGATATATGCTTCTTTCATTATCGTGTTTTTTTGGGTTGTTTGAGATCAAATGTAATCAATGCCTTAGTCCATAGTTAAACGAACAGAGGCTTTTTCTTGGATGATATCTTGTACAGGACGATTTTCTATTTTGGATTCTAGCCAAGAGATAATGTCAAAATAGAGGAAGGCACGTTTCTCATAGGGATCCTTGGACAGCATCAGTAGGTTGTCTCGCAATGTTTCGAAGCGTTTTTTCAGTTCCTGCTCGGTGATGTTGGTTTTCAATCTTACGAGGAAGTTGAGGATGTATTTTTGAAACTGGTGTAGGTCTTCTTTTTTCAAGAGAAATCGATAAGTCGATCTGACGTAGTATTCGATCAGCTCCATGTTGCCTAGTTCATAATGGCTGATCAGGTTGACAATCCGTGCAAACCCGTGAATGTCCTCTCTTACATCCACTTCGTGAGAGTTGATGATTTTGTTGAGCCAGATGATTGCAGTTTTAAAGTCGTTGTTTCCAAAATATAGACAGGCGGTTTTGAAATACATGATCACCCTAGAGTGAGGGTCTAGCTGCAAGGCAAAGTGCTCGATACCTGGCATGATTCGATCCATCAAATCCACACCTCTTTGGAAGTCACCCTTCATAAATAGCCGGTTAAACTCATGCACAAAGGTGTACTTCTGCAATTTCAGCCTGATGTTTTCATTGAGATAGGCGGAGGGAAGGTTGTTGAGGGCTCGGAGTTCTCTGGTGGTGTTTTGAAACTCACGGTACCTCAATAGCTTGTTTTGAGCAATCAATAAGTGGTTGAGACTAGAAATATAGGTTTCCAATCTAGACTGAATCAGTGTTTTGTTACCTGTGAAAAGTGCAACGAGCTTGTTGGCATACTCATAGCCTCGTTCAAAATCTTGGATAAAAAAGTAATATCCTATGTAGAGATTGTAAAGGCTTATTTTTTCACTGACAGAAAACGTTGATTTATCGAATTGGGGAAGATTGGCAGTGAATACAGCATTGATTTCGTTGAAGTCATTTTCGTGTCGGATGAATCCGATTTTCTTGTACATCGCTTGCAGCTTGTACTGTAGGTTGGAAAACGAATTGATGTGGTTGATGCGGGTAGTCGTTTCTTCTGTTTCTCTAATGATTTTGTTGGTGCGTTCGAGCCCTCCTTTGGTAGAATGGGTGAGCATCTGTTTTTCCCATTTCAGTATCTCTAGTTGCATCTCCAAGTTGTCACTTTTGATGGCCAATTTCTTGGCTTTTTTGATGATGTCAGCACATTGGGTGTATAAGCTTTTGTTGAATAAAATCTCAGCATGATCTACCATGTCACGGATGCGGATATTAGGCAAAGTACTTGAGTTATAATCTCTTAAAGTGTCAAGTATTTTGGTGTACAAATGCGCCTTGAGGTTGGACAACTGCTGTGGTTTGAGTTCTGGGTCTTTGGTCAAAATCTCTTCATCATCAAAGTGTTTTTGTTGGTCAATGATGCTAAACAATCTGGAATATTTGGCATCATCGGTACCTTCGTTGGAAAGTTTGAAGTAGCGTTTCTCACTTTTTTTGAGAGACTTGATGAGAAGAAATAATGAGTCAGATCTTTCTTTAGACATTGTAATTAAAATTTACTCTAACAACGTGATATGACGTATTATGTTTGTTTTATTCAGTTTAGAGATCGTAATTAAATGAAACAAAGGTATTTTTTAGCGATAATTCGCTAATTAATTTTGGAGGATTACAATTTTAAAGTACAACTATGGACAATCGCATTTACATATTCGATACGACGCTAAGAGATGGAGAACAAGTGCCTGGCTGCAGACTAGACACCAGAGACAAGTTGCTGATAGCTGAAGAATTGGAGTTGTTGGGTGTTGATGTCATAGAAGCAGGATTCCCTATCTCAAGCCCAGGTGACTTTGAGTCCGTATCTGAGATTGCAAAGCTAGTCAAAAATGTGACGGTTTGTGGATTGACCAGAGCGGTACAAAAGGATATCGAAGTAGCAGCTGAGGCTTTGAAGCATGCCAAGTTTCCTAGAATCCACACTGGAATCGGGACTTCTGATCAGCATGTATTCACTAAAATCAAAACTACCCGTGAAGATATCCTAGAGAGAAGCAAGCAAGCTGTCAAATGGGCTAAGAAATATGTAGAGGATGTAGAATTCTACGCTGAGGATGCAGGACGCACAGACAATGTCTTCTTGGCACAGGTGGTAGAAGCAGTGATCGCTGCTGGAGCTACTGTAGTCAATATTCCTGACACAACAGGCTACTGCCTTCCAGAAGAATACGGTGCTAAAATCAAGTACCTCAAAGAAAATGTCAAAGGCATAGAGAAGGCCATCTTGTCAACACATTGTCACAATGATCTCGGTTTGGCGACTGCCAACTCAATAGCAGGTGTGCAAAATGGTGCCAGACAAATCGAATGTACCATCAATGGTATCGGAGAGAGAGCAGGTAATACCTCTCTCGAAGAAGTCGTGATGATCATGCGCAAGCACAACTGGATGAAGTGTGATACCAAAATCGATGCAAAGAGACTCAATGCCATGAGTAGATTGGTCTCCGAAAAAATGAGAATGCCAGTGCAGCCCAACAAAGCGATCGTAGGATCCAATGCGTTTGCTCACTCATCGGGGATTCATCAGGATGGTGTGATCAAGAATAGAGACAATTATGAGATCATCGACCCAGCAGAAGTGGGAGTGAATGAGTCTTCGATCATCCTGACTGCCAGAAGCGGTCGTGCAGCCTTGAACTATAGATTGGAAAACATTGGGGTGAAGTTGTCCAAAGAGGAATTGGAAATAGCTTACAATGCTTTCTTGACTGTAGCAGATACACACAACGTCGTAGATGAAACCTTGCTAAGAGAACTGGTCAGTAGTTTGGCCATCAATGCATAAGCATGAATATGAAAGACAAAATAAATGATACTAAGTCTAGCGTTTTGACTCAGAAGAGTAAGAACAAAGACAATGTACGTCAGGAATTGGAATTGACCAGTCGGGTGTTTTTGGCTTCAAGCCATTGCCGTGGCACCAGTGACAATTACCTGTTTGCATTTGGGGCAGAGTAATACTCTGCTATGAGGATTGACGAAATCGCAGAAGGTGATTTTTGGAGGATGATGAGAGAGTGTCAAAGCTTGATTCATCTTAGGTTGCATTTTGTTAGCATGTAGAGTAGGTAGAGGATGAGCTTCTATTTTTTTAAAAAGCGTACATTTTTTTTGGATGTGAATTTTAAAATGATCTACTTTGGCAATAATTGATAGAAATGAAAAGAATTATTGTCATAGCATTAACGATTGTAGCGGTGGTCACAGTGGCCATGGATCGGGAATGATATATCAATAATTTTAAAAATATTTGAAGCGTCATTCCCACAAAGAATGACGCTTTTTTATTGCCCAAACAACAAAGACATCAAAGTGATAACAATTATTGACATATTAACTATTGTCACTGTGGCTGTGCTATACAGTTGCTGAGAGAGGTATATAGATGAAAAATCAGAAGCCTTTCTCTTTGCAGTGAAAGGCTTTTTTGTGATCAAAGGGATTTAAAATAAAACTGAAATAGACAATGTATTACAACGAAAATTCGATTCTTTACCTAGATGGCAAATGGGTAAAAGCTGCTGAAGCAAAGGTCGATTTGTACAGCCAAACCATGCACCATGGCAATGGCGTATTCGAAGGGATACGGTCTTATGGCAGTGCTGCTGGACCCAACATTTTTCGTGCAAAACAACACTTCGAAAGATTGAAGTATTCGGCAGAAAGAATGGCTATCAAGTTTCCCTACTCAGTGGACGAACTCGTAAAAATTGCCTACGAGTTGATAGAAAAAAATAACATAGACAATGCCTACATCCGCCCGTTGATTTATCTCGGAGCAAACATGAAGTTGATCACCTGCGGTGAGACGCACATCATGATGGCAGCATGGGAGTGGCCCCCCTATTTGGGAGATGAAGCACTCAAAGTCATGATTAGCTCATACCAAAGGCCCAACCCGAAATCTATTCCGATAGACGCCAAGGTGACGGGTAACTATACCAACTCGATCCTCGCAACCAATGAGGCTAAGAAAAATGGTTTTGACGAAGCATTGCTTTTGGATTCGGATGGTTATGTATCTGAAGGTTCGGGACAAAACTTCTTTTATGTAAAGGATGGAGTGATTTACACCCCGCCGCTGGGAAATATCCTACCCGGAATCACCAGAGCTACTATCATCGAGTATGCGATGGAGCTAGGTTACCCTGTGGTAGAAAAGCTTTTTGTCCCAGAAGATATGAGAGGTGCCGAAGTAGCATTTTTCACAGGCACCGCGACGGAGATCGCAAGCATTGCTTCCATTGACGACATGGAGTTCAAAAAAGATTGGAAAGAAACGATAGCCTACGAGTTGTTTCAGATGTACAGGGCGAGAGTCACCAATGAGGAGTTGAGTGAGTCAGCAGTAGGATAAATTAGAACTAGGATTAGAAATTAGATTATATAAATGGAACTTAACAAACACAGTAAGACGATCACGCAAGATCCTTCGCAGCCTGGCTCTCAGGCACAATTGTATGCGACAGGACTGACTGAAGCTGACATGAGCAAAGCTCAAGTGGGTATAGTCAGTACCGGTTTTGAAGGAAACCCATGTAACATGCACCTCAATATTTTGGCTCACCAAGTCAAAAAGGGTGTCAAGGAAGCTGATCTTGTCGGTTTGATATTCCATACCATAGGTGTCAGTGATGGTATATCCAATGGTACAGTTGGGATGAAATATTCTTTGGTATCAAGAGACATCATCGCAGACTCTATCGAAACGGTGGTCAATGCTCAGTTTTATGATGCAGTGGTTCCAGTCGTGGGGTGTGACAAAAATATGCCCGGTGCTATCATGGCTTTGGGTCGATTGAATAGACCAGGATTGATGGTTTATGGTGGGTCGGTCAAGCCTGGCAAATGGAAAGGAGAAGACCTTAATATTGTGTCAGCATTCGAAGCTTATGGACAGAAACTGGGTAACAACATCTCAGATGAGGACTTCAAAGGAATCATCAAAAATGCGATCCCAGGACCGGGTGCTTGCGGAGGAATGTACACCGCTAATACCTTGGCATCAGCAATCGAAGCTATGGGAATGAGTCTGCCTGCTTCGTCTTCCAACCCTGCCGAAAGTGAGGATAAAAAACAAGAGACTTTTAGAGTAGGGCAGGCTGTGCGACACTTGCTGGTCGAAGACATACGTCCGAGTGATATCATGACCAAAAAAGCATTTGAGAATGCAATTCGATTGGTGATGATTACTGGAGGATCTACCAATGCAGTACTACACCTGATAGCTATGGCCAAGTCGGTAGATGTTCCCTTGGATTTGCAAGACTTCCAAAGATTGTCTGACTCTACGCCATTTTTGGCGGATTTGAAACCAAGTGGTAAGTACCTCATGGAAGACCTTCATAATGTAGGAGGTATCCCAGGCGTAATGAAAGTCTTGTTGAAAGAAGGATACCTACATGGAGATTGTATGACTGTGACAGGAAAGACCCTAGCAGAAAATATCGAAATGGGTCCATCCTTGAAAGCAGATCAGAAGGTGATTCACTCCTTTGGTGATCCCATCAAGAAGTCAGGTCACTTGCAAATCTTGTATGGCAACTTAGCTCCGACAGGTGCTGTTGCTAAAATCACAGGAAAAGAAGGAGAGTATTTCGAGGGACCAGCGAGATGCTATGACGATGAGTTTGCAGCGATCAAGGGTATCGGAGAAGAAGTACAAAAAGGAGAAGTGATTGTCATCAGGTACTCAGGACCAAAAGGCGGACCTGGTATGCCAGAAATGCTAAAGCCAACAGGAGCCGTGATGGGTGCTGGATTGGGCAAAGATGTGGCATTGATCACAGATGGTCGATTCTCAGGTGGATCACATGGTTTCGTGGTGGGACATATCACGCCAGAAGCACAAGAAGGAGGACCCTTGGCGATGGTTCAGGACGGAGATATCATTGCTATCGATGCGGTCAACAATAAGCTGGAACTGAAAATCTCTGACGAAGAGATGGAAAAAAGAAGAAAGGCTTGGGTGCAGCCTCCATACAAGGCGACCAAAGGAATATTGAAAAAATACATTAATCAAGTAAAGTCTGCATCTGAAGGGTGCGTTACAGACGAATAAAATAGGGGATATGGAAACTTCCACATTAGAACAAGAACAGAAGACGATGGCGACAACTGAACGTATGACAGGCTCTGAGGCCTTGTTGAAATGCCTTTTAGAAGAAGGTGTCGAGACGATTTTCGGTTATCCCGGAGGGGCTATCATGCCTATCTATGACTTGCTATACAAGTACATGGACAGACTAGATCACATCTTAGTGAGACACGAGCAAGGTGCATCGCACGCTGCACAAGGCTATGCACGTGTCACAGGCAAAACGGGTGTCTGCTTCGCTACATCAGGCCCAGGCGCAACCAACTTGATTACAGGTATTGCTGATGCACAGATAGATTCTACACCTATGGTTTGCATCACAGGGCAGGTGGCGTCTCATCTACTAGGCACAGATGCATTTCAGGAAACTGACGTGGTAGGAATCTCCATGCCAGTGACCAAATGGAATATTCAGGTGACCAAAGCATCTGAAATCCCAGAAGCAGTAGCCAAGGCATTTTATATCGCGAATACAGGCCGTCCAGGTCCTGTATTGATTGACATCACCAAAGACGCGCAGATTGAAGAGTTTGACTATTCTTATCAAAAATGTGAGCGAATCAGAAGTTACCACCCTTACCCAATCTTGGATGAGACCAAGGTGACTGCTGCAGCCAAATTGATAGATGAAGCCAAAAAACCAATGATCTTGGTAGGACATGGTGTCATCATCTCCAAGGCGCAAAGTGAATTGTTGGCATTGGCTGAGAAGACTGGGATTCCAATGGCTTCTACCCTATTAGGACTGTCGGCAGTACCTACAGCCCACCCTTTGTATGTCGGATATTTGGGTATGCACGGCAACTATGGGCCGAATGTCAAGACCAATGAGTGTGATCTATTGATTGCGATTGGGATGAGATTCGATGACCGTGTGACTGGAGATTTGAAACGATATGCCAAACAAGCCAAGGTTATTCATATCGAAATCGACCCAGCAGAGATTGATAAGAATGTGAAGACCAATGTAGCAATTGTTTCTGATGCCAAGGCGGCTCTGTTGAACTTGCTTCCTAAGGTAAGTGAAAACAAGCACGAAGCTTGGATGCAAGAATTTAAAGATTGTGACAAGATCGAGTACGAAAAGGTGATCAAGGATGATTTTTTCCCGAAAGGGGAAGAGCTCAAAATGTCTGAGGTGATCAAAGCAATATCTGACAAAACGGAAGGAAAGGCGATATTGGTCACTGACGTAGGGCAGCACCAGATGATCGCGACGAGATATTATGAGTTTTCAGAGACTCGTCTCAACGTAACCTCTGGCGGCTTGGGTACCATGGGATTTGCATTGCCTGCCGCAATGGGAGCCAAAAAAGGTCGTCCAGAGAAAGAGGTAATCGCGGTGATCGGTGACGGTGGTTTTCAGATGACGATCCAAGAGCTGGGTACCATTTTCCAAAGTAAGATTGGTGTCAAAATATTGATTTTGAATAACAATTTCCTAGGCATGGTTCGTCAGTGGCAACAACTCTTTTTTGACAGCAGGTATTCATTTACAGAGATGATCAACCCAGATTTTCAGAAGATATCCGAGGGTTATGGCATTCCGTGTAGCCGATTGGAAAAGAGAGAAAATTTGGAAGAGGCTTTGAATACATTCTTGAATCACGAAGGGCCATACCTCCTAGAAGTAATGGTTGAAAAAGAGGGAAATGTATTCCCGATGGTTCCAACTGGGGCTTCTGTTTCTGAAATGAGGTTGGACTAAAAACTAGATTGAAAGTGGAAAAACAACATACACTGTCAGTATTGACAGAAGATAAGGCAGGTTTACTGAACCAAATCACGATCATCTTCACGAGAAGAAAGATCAATATTGAGAGTTTGAATGTCTCTGCTACGGAGGTGCCAGGCATTAGTCGTTTTACGATTGTGATCACTTCTACACAGGACATTGCAGAGAAGACTGTCAAGCAGATTCGCAAGATCGTGGATGTATTGGGTGCTTTTTTATATGAAGAAGACCAAATTTATTATCAGGAGATTGCGCTATACAAAGTGCCAACCAAAATATTCTTGAATGGACAGAGTATTGAGAAACTGGTCCGTGAAAATGGAGCAAGAATTCTCGTCATCGAGGAAGATCATATCATCCTTGAAAAAACTGGATTGAAAGACGAGACACATGCTCTCTATCAAAAACTTGTTCCTCTGGGACTCTTAGAGTTTGTGAGGTCAGGGAGAGTGGCTCTTTCTAAATCCAAGCGAAGAACCGAAGACTATATCAAGGAGTTGGAAAATTCGAAGGAAAATTTATTGACTATAAAGGATTTTTAATATCAGACACTAGATCACGGACGCTAGATTTTAGACTTATTGTCTAATGTCTAACGTCTAAAATCTAACTTCTAAAAAAATGAGACAAGTACTACTACATGAGGGTTCGCGACAGCTTGACTATGAGATCAGAGATATCGTCAAGAAAGCAGAGGCTTTACAGAGTCACGGACAAAAAATTTTTTGGGAAAATATCGGTGATCCGATTCTCAAGCATGCCGTAGTACCTGCCTGGATCAAGGAGATTTTGACCGAATTGGTCAATGAGAATGCTACCTATGGCTACTGCCATTCTAAAGGGGTTTTGGAGACCAGGCAATATGTGGCACAGAAAAACAATGCCCGTGGTGGTGTGCAAATCACCGCTGATGACGTGTTGTTTTTCAATGGTTTGGGAGATGCGATTGGCAAATTGTACCAATTTTTGAATCCCTACTCTAGGGTGATTGGTCCATCACCAGCCTACTCTACACACTCCGCGTTGGAGGCGGCACATTCCAACAAAGAGCCACTAACTTACAATCTAGACCCGGAAAATTTCTGGTATCCAGATTTGGCTGATTTACGACTCAAGGTGAAATACAATCCCAACATTGTAGGGATTTTGATCATCAATCCAGACAATCCGACAGGGATGGTTTATCCTGTGGAGATTTTGGAACAGATCGTACAGATCGCCAAGGAATTCAATCTGTTTTTGATTAGCGATGAAATTTATACCAACATCATTTACAATGGTGTAACCACCAAATCATTGTCCGAAGTATTGGGCGATGTACCGGGTATCGCGATGAAGGGAATTTCTAAGGATACCCCATGGCCAGGATCGCGCTGTGGCTGGATGGAGTTTTACAACCGCAAGGCAGATCCGCAGTTTGATGCTTATTGTTCGACTTTGGAAAATGCCAAAATGGTAGAGGTATGCTCCACGACTTTGCCTCAGAAGGCATTGCCGAGAATCCAAGAGCACCCAAAGTTTAAAGAATATTTGGCGGAGCGAAGACAAGAAATTGCCGATAGAAGTGAAATTATCTCAAAGTTATTGAGTGGCATCCCATATATCACGTTCAACAAAACAAATGGTGCATTTTACAATACCATCGTATTCAAAGACGGAGCGATCAATGACAAGCAATCACTAAAAATAGCAGATGCAAAGATCAAACAGTTGGCTGAAGAATGGGTGGAAAAAGTAGATGCTCCCGACAAACGTTTCGTCTATTATCTCTTGGCTGCCAAGGGAGTTTGTGTAGTGCCTTTGTCTTCCTTTCAGTCCGAATTAAGAGGATTTAGAATTACGCTACTCGAAGAAAACAAGGAAGTATTGCAAGAGACCTTTGGCAAAATAGCCGATGCAATCAATGAATTTTGTACTTCAGATGTCAATGAAGAAGTAGAAGCCCACATCTCTTGATGGAGTCTGAATTGAAAGAAATGGATCAGCCCACTCTGGTAGGAGTGATGAAGGCCAGCAAGGGGTTGGAAGGGATTGCTTTCCATACACCATTGATGCCGAATGTCAATTACTCTGATAAATATGGTGCTGATGTTCATTTCAAGCGAGAAGACTTGCAAGTCGTCAGATCTTACAAACTCCGTGGAGCTTATAATAAAATAGTGAGCTTGAATCCTGCCGAGCAAGCCAAGGGAATCGTCTGCGCCAGTGCTGGGAATCACGCACAGGGTGTAGCTTATTCTTGTCAGAAACTGAGCATCAAAGGGACGATCTTCATGCCAAGTGTGACCCCCAAACAAAAGATCAAGCAGGTCAAAATGTTTGGGAAGGATATGGTGGAGGTTGTACTCACCGGAGATACTTTTGACGATGCTTACCAAGCAGCGATGGCATATTGCGAGGAACATCAGGCGACTTTCGTACATCCATTCAACGATCCCAAGATCATAGAGGGTCAAGGAACGGTTGGACTGGAAATCATCAACGATACTACAGCTCCCATTGATTACCTCTTTGTACCGATTGGAGGTGGTGGATTGGCTGCCGGGATTATCACGGTATTCAAAGAACTTTCGCCTCAGACCCAAATCATAGGAGTCGAGCCTGCAGGAGCACCTGCCATGCGTGATTCTATCCAAGCAGGTAAAAATATTGTACTAGAAGAAATCGATACTTTCGTCGATGGAGCTGCGGTGCGAGCAGTTGGGACAGAAACATTGAAGATTTGTAAGGATTATTTGTCCGATATTATCTTGGTACCTGAGGGTAAAATTTGCACAACGATACTACAACTCTACAACGAGGAGGCCATTGTGGTAGAGCCAGCTGGTGCATTGACTTTGTCTGCATTGGACTTTTACAAAGAGCAGATCAAAGGAAAAAATGTAGTCTGTGTAGTGAGTGGTAGCAACAATGACATCACCAGGACAGAGGAAATGAAGGAACGTTCGTTGTTGTACGAAGGCTTGAAGCATTATTTTATGCTCAGATTTCCACAGCGCGCTGGGGCTTTGCGAGAGTTTGTTTCGGATGTATTGGGGCCAGGTGACGATATCGTGCACTTCGAGTATTCTAAAAAGCACAGCAGAGAAAAAGGGCCTGCGCTGATCGGGATAGAATTACAAAGCAAGGACAATCTTCAGCAGTTGCTGGACAAGATGACCGAAAAGAATTTTGTCTATGAGTATCTCAATGACAAACCAGATTTGTTGCAGTATCTGGTATAATGATAATAAGGTTCTGCCAAAAGATGAATGGGAGAATCTAAAGTAGAAAACACCACTAGCTCTAAAGGAGAGCGTTTTCCCCCTTTGGAGGGGGTAGGGGGAGGAAATGATCAGGAGTTGAGAAGTCTCATCTCGTAAATCAAGGAGTTTCCATAAAAGCGAGAGGAGTAGAATAGAAAATTTAGTCGTCATGGGATGACTTGAATTGAGTGTTTCAGAAAGTGTTTTGAAACATTAAACTTTGAACTAAAAGTACACATGAAAGTATTAAAATTTGGAGGTACATCCGTAGGTACCCCAGACAATCTGAAGAAGGTAAAGGAGATTTTGGCAGCAGCTCAGCCAGAGAAAACCGTTTGTGTGGTTTCAGCTTTTGGCGGTGTGACCAATCTGCTGCATGCTTGCAGCGAGTTGGCAGCCTCAGGTGACGAGAGTTACGAGGAGTTGACGGAGCAAATCGAAGCAAGACATCTCGACACAATCAAGGAATTGCTACCTGTACAGTCTCAGTCCATTACTTTCAGTAAAATCAAGATTCTACTCAATGAGCTGGAAGACTTGATGAAGGGTATTTACCTCATCAGAGAACTTTCTCCGAAGACTTTGGACAAAGTACTCAGCTTTGGAGAGACACTGTCATCTAATATCATCGTAGATTATCTGAACGCCGAAGGTTTGCCAACCGATCTGGGAGATTCAAAGGCCTTGATCAAAACTGACAGCACGCACAACAATGCCATCGTAGACTTTGCGGTGACTGATAAAAACATAAAGCACTATATTTCATCCGCAGCGAATCTGGTTGTATGTCCTGGATTCGTATCGTCGGATGCAGATGGAGTGACTACTACGCTAGGACGTGGAGGTTCTGACTATACAGCGGCTATTTTTGCAGCAGCCTTGGATGCCGATTCTTGTGAGATATGGACGGACGTGAGCGGGATGATGACCTCTGATCCTAGACAGGTAGCTGCTGCGCATCCGATCGAGAAGCTCTCTTTTCAGGAGGCATTGGAGTTGTCGCATTTCGGAGCGAAAGTCATTTATCCTCCGACGATCCAGCCTGTATTGGACAAGAAGATTCCGATCAAAATCAAGAATACCTTTGCTCCGGAAGACCCAGGAACTACGATCTGTGATGATGCCAATGGTGACAAGCAGTTCGTCAAAGGACTGTCTAGTGTCAAAGACATTGCCTTGCTTAACCTGACGGGTAGCGGCATGGTGGGTGTCCCTAAGTTCTCGTTCCGATTGTTCAAAGCCCTGTCTGAGGCCAAGGTGAATGTAATCATCATCACACAAGCTTCTTCTGAGCATTCGATTTGTGTTGGGATCGACCAAAAAGATGTGGAGGTATCCAAAACAGCTATTGCTCAGGAGTTTCAACTGGAGTTGTCATTGAGGAAAATCGATCCATTAGAAGTAGAGGAAAAGATGGCCATCGTGGCATTGGTTGGAGACAAAATGCGCGAGCATGTAGGTATCGGCGGGCAGATGTTTTCTGCTTTGGGAGAGAATGGTATTAGCATCAAAGCCATTGCACAAGGTTCGTCTGAGCGAAACATCACTGTGGTGTTGGATCAAAAGAATCTAAGTAAAGCACTCAACGTATTGCACGAAAGCTTCTTCCTATCTCAGCGCAAGCGAATGAACTTGTTTATGATCGGGATCGGCAATGTGGGCGGCACTTTCATCAATCAGATCAAGGCGCAGTACGATTACCTCAACGAATTCGAAAATGTGGATCTCCGAGTGGTAGGTATTGCCAACAGTCGCCAAATGCATTTCGATGAGGATGGGATAAACTTGTCAGACTGGAAAGGCGCATTGGAGCGAAAGGGAGAGAAAATGTCATCCACTGCATTTGTGCAAAAGATGGTGGATGCCAACCTGAGAAACTCAGTGTTTGTGGACAATACAGCCAATGCAGAGATTGCATCTCTGTACGAAAACATCCTGACCAAAAGTATCTCGGTCGTGACACCTAATAAGATTGCTTGTGCGTCGGACTATGACAATTATTTGAATCTCAAAAGCACGGCTCGTGAGTACCAGTCCAAGTTCTACTACGAAACGAATGTAGGAGCAGGACTGCCAGTATTGACCACTTTGGGTGATTTGATCAAGAGTGGAGACAAAATCAAGAAGATACAAGCAGTCCTCTCGGGGAGTTTGAACTTCATCTTCAATACCTTCAAGCCAGGAGTCAAATTCGTAGATGTGGTGAGACAGGCAGGCATAGAAGGTTACACAGAGCCCGATCCAAAAATTGACCTCAGTGGAGTCGATGTAATGCGAAAAATATTGATTTTGATCCGTGAGAGTGGATTGAGATTTGAATTGTCAGACATTGGGAGTGAGTCTTTCATCCCCGCGGCTTGTATGGATACAGCCAACAACGAAGAATTCTATGCCAGCCTGGAGAAACACGATGCGGATTTTCAGAAGTTGGTGACGGATGCAGAGGCTAAAAATTGTCGCCTCAAGTTCGTAGCGACCTTTGATGAGGGCAAAGCCTCGGTCGGTTTGCAGGAAATTCCTAAGGAGCATCCTTTTTATATATTGGAGGGAAAAGACAACATCGTCTTGTTCTATACCAACCGATACAAGGATCAACCACTCGTGATAAAAGGCGCTGGAGCAGGGGCAGAAGTGACAGCTTCGGGTATATTTGCAGACGTAATGCGCATTGCAAATAGCTAATAAAATTGAAGTGAGTCATGTCTAATTCTATCAAAGTTTTTTCTCCATCTACTGTGGCCAATGTTGGTTGTGGTTATGACGTTTTGGGATTTGCCCTCGATGGCATTGGTGAAGAAATGATTGTGACCGAATTGTCAGACGACAAGATGGTCATCATCGAAAACGAGAAATTTGATCTCCCATTGAATCCCGACAAAAATGTCGCAAGTGTGGCAGCCAAAGCTTTGCTAGAAGCCGCAGGAATCAAAAAAGGCTACAGCTTTGCCTTCAACAAAACCATCCATCCGGGCAGTGGCATGGGCACGAGCGCATCGAGTTCGGCAGGAGCCGTGTTTGCAGTCAACGAACTCATCGGTCGTCCATTCAATACCCACCAACTGGTGGAGTTTGCCATGGAAGGTGAGAAGATGCTTTCTGGCAAAGCACATGCCGACAATGTCGCACCCAATCTTTTGGGTGGATTCACTTTGGTACGCGCTTACGGTCCATTGGATGTACTGAAATTGCCCACACCAGAAAACTTGTATGTCGCCATCGTGCACCCACAGGTAGTGGTCAAAACCTCTGATGCCAAGCGCATGCTCAAGCAGACCGTCAAGCTCGAAAAAGCAGTCGCACAATGGGGCAATGTCGGCGGTTTGGTGTCAGGATTGTACGAGTCAGACTACAGTTTGATCGGTCGCTCGATGGAGGATCATATTGTAGAGCCAATCAGAAAATTGTTGATTCCACTCTATGACGAAGTGAAAGCCAAGGCGGTCGAAGTAGGTGCTATCGGATGCAGCATCGCAGGATCTGGCCCATCTATTTTCGCTTTTGCGGAAGGGAAAGAAACCGCAGAAAAAGTCAAAGCCAGCATGCAGGAAATCTACGATGAAGTCGGCATCCTAGCCTATACCTATTTATCCAAAATCGGAACAGAGGGAGTCAGGGTTTTGTAGAGTTGAAAGTGAAAAGTTGAAAGTTTAAAAATTGATAGGCGGATCGCATGAACATGCACTTTTCCTGTTCTGAAGCAGACCCAAAGTATTAAGTCTAAAATCTAGAATCTAGTTTCTAATATCTAATCAAATGAAGTACTACAGCACCAACAAACAAGTCCCAGAGGTAAGCTACGAAGAGGCGATTTTCAGAGGATTGCCTGATGACAATGGTTTGTACATGCCCACGACGATACCTACACTACCCGCCTCCTTTTTTGAGGAGATTGAGGATATGAAATTGCATGATATCGCGTATGAGGTAGCGAGTAGATTCATCGGAGACGAGATTCCTGAGCGTGATTTGCGCAAGTTGGTCTCGGATACTTTGAACTTTGACTTGCCGATCGTGGAGGTGGAGCAGAATGTCTATTCGCTGGAACTGTACCATGGACCGACCTGTGCGTTCAAGGACGTAGGAGCTAGATTTCTTGCCAGATGCCTGAGCTACTTCTCTGCCCAGAGTGACAAGAAGTCAACCATCCTCGTGGCGACTTCTGGTGATACGGGTGCAGCAGTTGGGAGTGGGTTTCTCGGTGTGAAGAACATCAACGTGATCATTCTCTACCCCAAAGGAAAGATCTCCAAAATACAAGAGCAGCAGCTCACCACGCTAGGAGACAACATCCAGGCACTGGAAGTACGTGGGGCTTTTGACGACTGTCAAAAAATGGTCAAGGATGCTTTCCTGAACTTGGAACTCAAAGCAAAATACAACCTGACCTCAGCCAACTCCATCAACATGGCGAGGCTGATTCCACAGTCCTTTTATTACTTCTGGGCATATGCGATGCTCAAGGACCTAGGTGACTTGGTCGTGTCTGTGCCTAGCGGCAACTTTGGCAACCTGACTGCAGGTCTGCTGGCGCAAAAGATGGGCTTGCCGATCAAGCAATTCATCGCCTCGACCAATGCCAACGATGTAGTACCGACCTATTTGAAGACGGGAGTGTTTACGCCCAAGCCATCGACAGCCACCATCTCCAATGCCATGGATGTGGGCAACCCGAGCAATTTTTACCGCATGAAAGAAGTCTTTGGTTCGTCGTGGGAAGACATGAAAGTAGGCGTGATAGGTTATGCCTACGACGATGCACAAACTGCAGAGACAGTCAGACAAGTCTATCAGGCTACAGAATACCTACTTGATCCACACGGTGCGGTAGGGTACTTGGGACTGAAAGAATACATGAAGGAGCACCCCAAATCAGTCGGGGTATTCTTGGAGACGGCACACCCAGCCAAGTTTGGCGATGTGGTGGAGCCGATCATCAAGCAGCCTATAGAGATGCCAGAGCGATTGGCAGAGTACGCCAAACGTACCAAAGTAGCCACAGAGGTAGACACCACCCAAGAGGAATTGATCAAGGTCTTGGAGAAGATGTGATACTAAACCTATAAGGTTTCAAAAACCTTATAGGTTTGATACAGATCAATCATTAGCTCTTCTCTGATGTTGCGCAAGGTTCAAGTTCATGTTGCGCAACCCTAAACCTGAACTTTAATTTCTTCCGCAAAGCGTCCTGAAATATGAAAAGGTAGAGTCTTGGATCAGCTTCTTAGATTTGGGAGTTATTCATATAGTTTTTGATTTTCGAGATCGTGATGTTTGCTGCTGTCAGGTGAAAGAGGTATTCTTGGTTTGCGGGATAAAAGGAAAGAGGGAAATGATCTGCATGTCGAGAGAATGCCGCAGCGGACACTTCGACTATGGCACTAAGCGAATTCAATAAATGGCTTGGAGCAACTCACCTCTACTCAATTCCGTTTGAAACCTTCAAAACAAAAATTATCGTGATCATGATCAAATCCCTATTTGTAGTTGTATTAGTTAGCATCTCCTTGAATACCGACCTCCCAGAGCTCAATCAGAAGGTCGTCGAATATGTAGACAGTGTGATGGGGACGAAGGTCGACCGTGGCGAATGCTGGGATTTGGCAGCAGGAGCTTTGAAGTATTCTGGGGCGTACTTTGACCGCAGCTCGTTGAAGACAATCAGCATCTATGGTCGCTTGTTGAATCCCAAGAAAGAAGAAGTGCTTCCAGGAGACCTGATCCAGTTCGAAAATGTCGAGCTCAACTGGAAGGATGGCAATATGACTTACAAAGCAACCATGGCACAGCACACCGCCATTGTTTACAAAGTCAATGAGGCCATGAACTACGAAATCGCCCACCAAAATACGGGCGAATGGGGTAAAATAGTAGGCGTCAGTAATTTTCGTCTCGACCAAGTCACCAAAGGCAAAGTCATGATCTACCGACCTATCAAGGAAAAGGGTTGAGCCTGAATTGAATAATTCAGGGGTTAATAGTTAATTGATACAAGTTTATTAGGTTTGAAATCAATAGGTTATGCTATATCAGTGGCCGTTATCAAGAAAACCATTTTGGTTGGAGCAGAATCCAACCATTTTTACACAAATAATAGCCCTAATAATTTATTAACCTATTTTTATTAACTCCTGTACTTGCTAATGCAAGTTGAAAGAACAAAGAAAAAGCCTCCGTCATTATCTGAACGGAGGCTTTGATTTTTTAGCGGTACGAGTGATTATTGCTCAGATAGCGTTTTGATGTTGTCCTTGTACACTCTGTCGATCAATAAATGCCTTGGGTCGATGGCTGCTTTGGCAGGGAGTGAGTCCAAGTCAAAAGAGAAGTTTATCGATGCTTGATCAAACTTCATTCTCTTTTCGAAGTATAGATTTTCTTCGTCGCTATCCATAAAGAAACCTATGTCAATCCAATCATTGATGGCGACATTGGATTCTACACCGATGGAGTCGGCCTTGAGTTTCTCAGACTCTACGAGCAGATTCACTCTATACTTTCCATTGTCTAACGTCTCATAAGTTGCTTCTTTGAGACGGTTGTCATAGAGGGTAATCTCTTTGAACCAATCATCGATCAAATAATGCAACGAATCGGGGACTTCTGGCTCTAGGTAACTGAGGAAATCCAAAGAAGTAGGGTAGGGTGCTTGATAGCGATAGGCTTCTAGGAAGTTTTTCATGGCACGGTTCACTTTCTCTTCTCCAATATAGTCTTGCAGCGCATACAAGATCACACTGCCCTTGCCATAGTGGATGTACATCTGATTTTCCACTTTGTAGAGAGGCATTTCTTTGACCAACTCTTGACTTCTACCTCTTAAGTAGCGGTCATGGTCATATTTCAAGAATTCTCTCATCTTCATGGGAGTCTTGCTGATGGTTTTCATAGTCATGAGAGAAGAGTATTCAGAAAAACTTTCACTCATCATAGTGGCACCTTGCATGTTGGCACCTACCACTTGGTGTGCCCACCACTGGTGCGCCATCTCGTGCGCAATGACTGCATCGACGACATTGTTTTCGTTTTCATCTTCCAAATTGATGATAAAACCAAAGGCTTCTGAGTAGGGCATAGAACCAGGGAATGCTTGGGCAAACGTAGCGTAACGAGGGAACTCAATAATTCGACATTGCTTATGGTAATAAGGGCCGAAATTTTCGATGTAATACCCAAGAGACCGCTCGATTGCATCCAGCATGATAGGGACATTGATCTCATGTTTTTTATCATAATACACTTCCAGACTTATACCATTCCACTGTCTTGTGGCTACTTCAAATTCGGCAGAGATGAAAGAGTAGAAATTTTGTGAAGTATGATCCACTTTGTAGTGATAGTAGTTCCTATCATTTTCTGTCCATTGTTTGATGAGTGATCCCGGAGCAATAGCCGTTTGATCCATTACGGTAGAAATGATCGTTTCGGATGGAATGTAATCAGAAGTGCCATTGCTCAAATAGTTGATTTTGCAAGCGTCATCACAATCGGCCTGTAACTCTGGCATCCTATCTTTGGGCTCTAGACCATACTTTTTCCTAGTATTTTTATCACTCAACTCTACCGATGATTGATAGCCAAAAGCCGGTAGGAAGTCAAAGTTGTTTAGGAATGTCCCATTTTTGACGACTTTGCTGTTTTCTCTTTTATTGGAAAACCCTTGGCTTATGAATTTTGCCTCCACCTCTATGTTCATAGTGTCTCCTTGAGGAAGTGGTTGGTCTAAAACGTAAATCAAGTAGCCATAATCCTTGTCTTCAAATGCCAGCGTAGAGTTGGGTATCTCAAAGCTAGTATCCCAGTCTTCTCCCACATTGAAATGGATAGAGTCCAACGCACTGCTATGTTCATTGATAATCTGCACCTTTACCTTGGTATAGACGTCTCTTTCATGTGGGAAAATATCTACGAAATATTGAATATTGATGATTTTAGGATGATCTACATGTTCATACTTCTTGTACAGTTTTTCATAGTTTGCCTGAGACTCCTCTTGCTCGTCGGAAGTACGGTAATGGTTGAGGACTTGAGTATTGTAATACACGAATCCTGCAACGCTTGCCCAGACAACGAAGGATGTCACAATTAGGAGTTTATAACTTTTTGATAGCAGAGACAGAGCTGCAAGGATTCGCTCTTTCAATGAACCTACCACTCCTCTCGTCCATATAGCACCAGCAATCAGCAAGCAAAAGAAGGAAAAGAGTAACCAATAGAAGTTGAGCCAAAATGAACCCAATAACTCTGGACCAAAACGGTTCATATCAGAATAGGTAAGACTCGGAGAATCTCCTATGAGCATCATGGTGCTTTCTACGTCGAAGATGAGTAAAATCAACTCCCATGCAAATATGAAAAGGATAGAGACAAAATACCCGATGTATTTGTGATTGATGATGACCTGTATGCTAATCAGTACACCAGTCCAGATGACGTAGTAGGGCAAGTTCTTATATAAGAAAGACAAAAAGTATACATCCAATTCCAGAATAGTGTAGCCTTTGGCCAATTGAGCGATGATACCGGTTAGCACCAAAGCAAAATGTAAAATGCAAGTAATGGCAATCAGTGATAGTGCTTTGGCAGACAAGGATATCAGTGAGGTGTGAGGAGTCGCATCGATCACTTCATTGATTTTGCTCTCACGATCTCTCCAGATCAATTCTCCACTAAAAAACACCAAGATGATAATGATGAATAGGAAAGAGACATTGTCAATGAGGTCGATGATTTTGTAGGTTCTTGGGTAGGATTGAAGACCAAAGTATTCAAAGCCATTGACCAAATTGGAGATCAAAAGTATCAAGCCAAATATGATGAGGATTTTGAAAGTCACACTTTTGGAGATGCTTAGGAAATTGGTATAGAAGAAGCTTCTGAATTGAACCCAGCTAGTACCAGTAGTATAAGAGGGGTGAAGAATAGGTTCTGTGAAAGCGATGGACTCCTTCTTGTTGACGGACTTTTCTTTTTTGACTCTTTTATTTTTTTCTTTGAAAGAAAAAGTAAAATAGGTCGTGATCAAGATTATGACACCAGCACCTACCCATATCAGTCTGTTCCATAGCAGTAGTCCATCAAAGCCAGGATTTAATGTATTTTTTTCGATTGGCGTATAGTATTTAGAATAGAATCTATAGGCATTGAGTCCAAATACATCTACCAAGGCGGCTAGAGTTTCATTGTCCAGATCGGACAGCAACGAACCAGAAATGATGTAGCCCATCATGATGATGATAGAGCCAATGAAGGAAATAACAGTGCTTTTCCATTTGTTAGCCAGTGTAAAAATGATCGTGCCAGTAAAAAACATATTAGGAAGAATGAACAACAGGTAATTGTTGATAAAAGTACTAAGATGCAGTTCACCATATCTCTCCGCTTCGATCCACCCAAAAGCGGGTCCTAAAATAGTACCTAGGACAGTTCCCAAAAAGATACCCATCAGAGGGATAGTAGATAAAAATAGTGCTCCAAAAAACCTCCCAAAGAAATATCCAGCTTTGCTGATAGGAGTACTAAATAGGATTTCATGAAAATCATTGTTATGATCCCTAAGTGCGGCATTGTTGTAGAATGCTGTAGCTACTAGTAGGCCAAATATGGACATGATAATAGTCCATGTAGTGACGATATGGGGAGCGTTTTTGTATATGTTTCCCACTGATCCACCAATTTGTACGTTTTCACTAGAAGCAGCACCAAAAACCATTAAAGCAAACAAGCCCAGAAAAATATAAACCATGGGTTGTTTGAGCGAGTATTTCAACTCGGAAAAAAAGAAAGTCTTAAACATGTTCAACCGGGCTTAAACTAATTGGTGAGAAGTATTGATTTTAGAGAAGAATACGTCTTCCAGATTAGGTGAAATCGCTTCGAAACCATCACCAGGATTATTTTCACTCAACACATGAATGAGCGGTTGTCCACCCACCATTTTGTTAGAAATAATGGAATAGTCATTGGCATAGGAGGCAAGTTGCTCTCTACTCACGATTTTTTGATAGACTCTGCCTTCTAAGGAATTGATGGCATTTTGAGGAGAACCTTGGTAGACGATCTGACCCAGATTCATGATAGCCATATTGGTGCATAATTCGCGTACATCATCCACGATGTGCGTAGAGAGTATGACAATCACTTCATTGCCTAGGTCTGCCAACAAGTTGTAAAAACGATTTCTTTCTCCCGGATCAAGACCAGCCGTAGGTTCATCTACGATGATCAATTTGGGATTTCCTATCAGGGCTTGAGCAATACCCACTCTTTGTTTCATTCCTCCTGAAAATCCTTTGACACTTTTGTTTCGCTTATCATACAGGTTGACTTTGTCTAGCAGGTATTTGACAAGTTCCTTTCGCTCTTTGGATTTAGTGATGCCTTTCAATATGGCCAAATGATCCAACAATTGTTCTGCAGTGATTCTGGGGTACACCCCAAACTCTTGTGGAAGATAACCTAAAATTTTTCTAGCCATTTCTGGATTTTGAAGTAGGTCAATATTATCTAGCGTCGCAGTGCCTTGATCAGCTTCTTGGAGGGTAGCAAGGGTTCGCATGAGTGAGGATTTACCTGCACCATTTGGACCTAAGAGGCCAAACATGCCATTTGTGATTTCAATATTAACATTGTCTAGTGCTTTTGCACCATTCGAGTAGGTTTTGGATAGGCCTTGTATAGTGAGTTTGTTCATTTGATAAGTTTTTGAGATAGGTTGTAATTTGTATTAAAAGCTTACAAAAAAGTATGATTTTTTACTGAAGCTATAAAAAATAGGTGGCTGTGCAAAATAATATTTTTAATATGGCCACCGCCATTGTTTACAAAGTCAATGAGACCATGAACTACGAAATAGCCCACCAAAATACGGGTGAATGGGGTAAAATAGTAGGCGTCAGTAACTTTCGTCTCGACCAAGTCACCAAAGGCAAAGTCATGATCTACCGACCTATCAAGGAGAAGGGCTGATAACCATGAATGATGGCCTATTGCTCTGATGCTCTAGTCGCCTTGAGGGACCCTCATCTTGTCACCCAGAAGCACAGTCCTTGTGAGGACTCGCAAGTAGCTTTGCAGCATCAGCACTGCCTATCTGATGCTTCGAATCCAGAACATGATGGGGGGAGATTCGCTCTTTTAAACTTGTTTTAATTTGATAAGGGTAAATAAATCTGGAAGGTAGTACCGACTCCTTCCTCGCTATCAACTTCGATCTTGCCGTGGTTGAGCAGGATGAACTCATGGACGAGGTTGAGACCTAGACCGACACCTTTTTCTCCTTTTGTGCCCCATTGCTTGCGGTTGCCATGGAATCCGAACAAGGTCTGCATTTTGTCTTTGGCTATCCCGATACCCGTGTCCTGTACTGTGAAGACTGCAAAGTTCTCTGATTGTGCAACTGATAAGGTTACTTTTCCACCTTCTGACGTGAATTTCAGGGCATTGTTGAGCAGGTTGCGGATGATGGTGGAGGCAGAGTTGATATCTACTTGTAGCATCAGGTCGGAGATAATTTCTTCCGTCATGGTGATTTGCTTCGCTTTTGCAGAGTTGCGAAGTACTCTGAGCGAGGGGTTGCAAATATCCTCGGCACTGACCTCTTCGGGCTTGTAGGGGAAGTGTCCTTGCTGGCTCATCGCCCAATCTAGCAAGTTGTCCAATAGGGCAGAAATCTCGAAGGACGAATCCTCCAAAATCAGACCTATGCGTCTGAGTTCGTCGTAATCCTGATTGGCGATCTGTTGTTGGATCAACTGAACCACTCCCGTAAAGTTGCTGATCGGGCCACGGAGGTCATGTGAGATCAGAGAGAAGAACTTGTCCTTGGTCTTGTTGAGTGCATCGAGATCGTTTTTTTGTTGCTCGATCACCTCTCTTCTTTCTCGGACGATTCTGACCGTCTTTATTTTGAGTCGGTAGAGTTTGTAGAGCACGATTGACAGTCCGATCAGCAGTGTCATCACGATCAAACCTGCCCAGAGCATGAGACGGTTGACTTTGGCCTCTTCTTCCAGCAGCTCTACTTCGGCTTGTTTGAGGTCGATTTCTGTTTGTTTTTGACCTACCTCGTACTCGGTACGGAGATCGGCCATTTGGCGGATTACTTCTTCGTTGTTGATGCTGTCTCTGTAGATCAGGTATTGACTTTGGTGGTGGTAGGCCTTTTCGTAGCTCTTGGTGGCTTTGTAGAGATCAGAGAGGGTCAGACTGGCATCTCTGATTTGTTCCTTGAGCCCTTCTTCTTGCCCAATAGAGAGGGCATGTTCAGCATACAGTAGGGCTTTCTTGACATTGCCGCGCTTGGCATAGATTTCGGCTAGCGAGGTCTCATATACAGCGATGGGATAGCGATCACCCATTTTTTCCAGAATCTGGATCGCTTCGTTCATGTTTTGTTCTGCTAGGTCGTATTTGCCTTGTTCTGCATATACTAGCCCGATATTGCCCATAGTATAGGCTGTACCATAATTATAATGCTGCAGATTAAAAATCAATTTTGACTCCTGATAGAAATTCAGAGCAGAATCATACATATCTAAATCCCGAAATACTTCTCCAGTATTCAATAATGTAACAGCTAGATTAATAGAATCTTTCTCATTTCTATATATTATCAAAGCATCAGAGTAGTACAATAGTGAGAGGTCTAGATTCTTTTGTTGTATGTATACAGCACCAAGACTTGACAATGTAGCTGCTTCACCTAATAAGTTTCCTTTATTTTTATAGATTCTAAGTGACTTCAAATAGTAAGAAGTTGAAATAGACAACTCACCTTTGAGTCTGTGTGCATCACCCAATGCATAAAATGCCCTATTACGTTGTTGATCTGTTTTTGCGAGTTGTAAAGCTTGATTGGCATATTTTATAATCGTATCGGGATTAGTAACTGATGGGTGGGTTGATATTTTTAGAAAAAGGTTGAGTTTAATAGAATCATTCAGATTTTTTTGTTCAAGTGCATGACGCAAGCTGTCAAGTGTATCCATTCCCGTTACTGACAGACAAAAAAGAAATGAGCCTGTGAATGCACAGGCTCTCAATAAATTCTTCATCAACTTATGTATTCTCATTCAGTTGGAGGAGGAGTGACCTTCATTTGAGGGTCAATGGTTATAGTCTCCCCATTATAATTCACGAATGTTACATCATATTTACTCTCTCCTTCTAGACACGCTTTGATTTTTGCCTTCCAATAAGTGCCCTTTCTCTTTGACTGAAGATCATAGACAATGTCTCCTGATACTATTTTGATTTCGGTGATTTTTTTGACACCTGCTCCTGCAAACCATCTAATCTCACCATCACCGTTACCATCTACCAAGGTAGTAAATGCCTCTGGGTTGTTTGGATCGCTTCTGTTTCCTTCACTATCCAAAAAAAAAGGCTCATCTTGAGAGTCCATGACAAAGATGACTGCATCTTCATACGTTTGTTTGTTGCTCATTGATTTTGATTGTTATGTTTAACACTATGTTAGAAATAGATTAGCTGGCGAGATGCTAATATTAGATAAAGCAGAGATGATATAAAAGTGTTTCAAATGAACTTTCTTTTACTTTGATCAAGTTGTTTAGAGCTTGATAGAATAGTGAAATTTTAACTTGTTTAAATTCTATTAATTGAGCATTGTATTCATTTCTTTTCCAAACTGACTAATTTGAGAAAACAGCGATTATTCAGAATAAATGGGAGTGGCTTGTATTGTAAAAGATATCTTGAGGTTAATGGCTTTGAACTAATATCATGTTTGTTGTTAGCCTCAAGATTAACTAGTACCCAGTATTTTGTGATTGATTAATTCAGGGTTAATTTAGTGGTGTAAAACATTTGCTCATGAAACACTCATATAAGTTTACCAAGAACTTTTACTTCATTGCCACGGTAGTGTTTGTGGTGTGGATGTTGTTTTTTGATTCCAATGACTTTTACTCTCAGTATCAGTTGAAGGCCAAAGTAGAGGAACTAGAAGACCAAAAGGTCTATTATGAGAAAAAGATTGAGGCAACCGAGGCTGATCGTGAGGCACTATTGAAAGACTCCGAATTGCTAGAAAAGTTTGCCCGAGAGAAGTATTTTATGAAAAAAGACGGCGAAGATATTTTTGTAGTCGTAGAGGAAGATTGATTTACAATTTAGGTGTATCCCATAAAAATATGAAAACAACCCTGTTTACTCTGTTATTGATTTTGACAACCCAGTTAGTATTTGCTCAATCTTCAGCGGGGTATACCATCGAGGGAGATCGTCCGGGTAAGAAGGAAAGAAACACCGACTGGACAGAAAAAATTTATATAGGTGGAGGATTGGCAGGATTGTCATTCAGTGATCGTATCACTAGTGTTGGGTTTTCTGTTTTGGGAGGTTATAGATGGACCGATAGATTAAATACGGGTTTGGGAATGAGTTACCAGTATTTTGAGGACAAATACTATGATGATAAATATAACGTCTTTGGTCCGCAAATCTTCGCACAATATCTCATCTATGGTCCTATCTTTGGAATGGCACAGTATGAGTATAATATACTGAACTACAATGGTCGCAATTATAATTATGACGGCTTGTTTTTAGGGGCAGGATATAGCCAAAGCGTGGGGAAAGTTTCAATCAACTTTTACTTGCTATACAACGTCCTCTATGAAGAAAACAACCGAGAAGATGGCTATTCCTCGCCTTATTCTATTGGAGCCAACTTTATGGTGGGATTTTGATCTGTTTAGATGATGGGAAATTTCTCCACAGTCAAATGCGCTTGCTGCTCTTCGAGTGGGTAGGTTTTTTCTAAAAAATGTAATTCTTTTTCCTTTCTGAGGATGATAGTGGAGCAGCGGGTGCCATATCCAGGAAGCTCAATAAAAAGTGCAGATAGCCCTTTTTCCATCCCATAGGGAACACCCGTATGTGGTAAGTCTGCGTCTGCGGCCAATTCTTTGTTTTGAAGAAAATCCAGAAATGTTTCAGGTTGATCTACTCTATTAGTGATTAACTGAGACAATGTTAGTTTACCCTTTTGCACCTTGGGCCATGACTCATCGAAGAGACCGTTGCTGAGGCCATAAATCCCTGGAGCGATGGCTATGATCTCCTGACTGACATTGCTGTAATAGTACAGTTCATTCATGTCTCCGACTAAAAGATTGAAGGGGTTGTATGGAATTTTTGAGTACTGGATTTGAGTCAAATATTCTTTTGGGGAAATGTGACTGGTCAAAAAATCGGTTGTGAGTTTGCCTCTGCTCGGGGCATCTGAATCAATACCTTCTATATCCCTGAAGTTCGTCAGTGCGGCAAAACGACCATTTTTGCTGACGCCCATCCAAGTACCGCCACCTATCAAATCCTTGCCTGCTAGTATGTCAGGTTGATCCTCCCAATAATGTGCAGGAGTCGTAGGTCTTCTGTAGAATTCGTCACGATTGGACGCCAAAATCAGATTATAGTCTGGATGATTCTTCCAACTGAATAGGATGGTGCACATGATTCAAAGTTCAAGGGTAGAAATTCAAAGTTATACGAAGGGAAACCAAATATTAGGTAGATTGGATGCTGAATTCGGTCCATTGAGTACAAAATCCACAAGTCTTGATCACACTCAATTAATCGAAAAAAGCTCTACGTTTTTCGTAGAGCTTTGTAAGAATATCTAATGGCTTATCTGAAGTCAATTACTTCTACACCTGGATTGGCTTTGGTGTTGAAGGTGAAGTCAGCATCTTTGATTGTGTCATCTTTGGTAAATGTGAGGATGGTGTATACGTATTTGCTACCTGATTTGTCGAACACTCTAAATGTTTTGAGTTCTTTGTTAGCTGAATTGATCTCCATTCTGATTTTGAAATAACTTTTGTTCAAATCCTCTGGAACCAAGTCTACTACGTCTGTTTTTCCTCCATCTCTAGATTCTAGGTAGAGATATTTGAATCCACTTTGGTAGAGTGTGAAAATGTTGGATAGAGAGATGTCATCGCTGTTTTCTTCATAAGGAGCTACAGTCACTTCTTTGTCTTCTTTGAGGTAGGTCCATACATTGACACCATCAAACATGATTTCCTGTCCTTCCATTTTGAGCTTGTATTTGTCACCTTTGACACTGACAGCTCCTTTGAATCCCTCGTTGATATCTTCTTCGGGATTTTCCATGTTGTACGTGAACGTTGCTTTGAACGAGGGTATAGTCTTATACTTATTGCTCATCGCGTCCAATATGGCTTTTGCCTTCGGGTCTTTTTGTGCCAATGCTTGGTTGAATACCAGTGCGATCAACAGTAAGCTTGTGGTTAGAAATTTCATTGCTATGTATTTTTATTTGTATTTTTTACGATTGTCCGTTCAGATTATTCAATAACTGTTCCAAACTATATTCGTCCGAAACGAGTACCTCTCTTGCTTTGCTTCCCTCGAATGGGCCGACGATTCCTGCGGCCTCCAATTGATCGATGAGTCTCCCAGCTCGGTTGTATCCCAATTTGAGTTTTCTTTGGATGAGAGAGGTGCTGCCTTGCTGGTGCATGACGATGAGTCTGGCGGCATCATCAAACAATTGATCCCTGTCTTTGAGATCTACTTCACCCACACTGCTTTCTCCTTCTTCTCCGACAAATTCTGGGAGCAGGTACGCGCTAGGATATCCTTGTTGACTCCCGATAAACTCACAGACACGCTCTACCTCAGGTGTATCCACAAACCCGCATTGGAGTCGGATGATCTCTGAACCCATCGACAGTAGCATGTCACCCATACCGATCAACTGATCTGCACCTCCAGCATCCAATATGGTTCTGGAGTCAATTTTAGACGTGACCTTGAATGACAACCTGGCTGGGAAGTTGGCTTTGATGATACCTGTGATGACGTTGACTGAGGGTCGCTGTGTCGCTACTACTAAGTGAATGCCGATTGCTCTGGCAAGTTGTGCTAGTCGCGCAATGGGGGTCTCTACTTCCTTGCCAGCTGTCATCATCAAATCCGCCAACTCGTCAATCACCAAGACAATGTAGGGCAAGAATCTGTGACCTTTTTTTGGATTGAGTCTTCTCTCGACGAATTTATGGTTGTATTCTTTGAGGTTTCTGCATCCAGCGTCTTTGAGTAGATCATACCGGTTGTCCATCTCAATACACAAAGAATTGAGCGTATGAATTACCTTTTTGGTATCAGTGATAATCGCCTCTTCGCTGTCTGGGAGCTTAGCCAAGAAATGTCTTTCTATTTTGTTGAAAAGGGTCAATTCTACTTTTTTGGGATCGACCAAAACAAATTTCAACTGCGAAGGGTGTTTTTTGTAAACCAAAGAAGTCAAGAGGATGTTGAGACCTACTGACTTACCTTGCCCAGTAGCTCCTGCCATGAGTAAGTGTGGCATCTTCGCCAAATCGGTTACAAATACCTCGTTAGAAATCGTCTTACCCAATACAATTGGTAGCTCAGCCCGACTTTTCATGAACTTTTCTGTACAGAGTACAGATTTGACGTCCACCATTTCACGGTTTTTGTTTGGGACTTCTATACCGATGGTTCCTTTGCCAGGGATAGGTGCAATGATCCTGATACCCAATGCCGCCAAGCTCAGTGCAATGTCATCTTCTAGATTCTTGATTTTGGAGATTTTGACACCTGCATCTGGGATGATTTCATACAAAGTGACTGTAGGCCCGATGGTGGCTTTGATACTTGAGATGCCGATCTTGAAATTGATCAGTGTTTCTACAATCTTGTCTTTGTTTTGCTCTAGTTCTTCCTTGGTGACTTGTACCTCTTTGTTTGGATAGTCGTTGAGTAGTTCTGGTGTTGGGTATTTGTAATTGCTCAGATCCAAAGTAGGGTCGTAGTTTTCCAAGGTACCGACAACTTTGTCCGGTGTCTTGTTGATCTCTGCTTCAAACGCTATGTCGTCGTCTTCTTCGATTTCTTCTTTTGGAGCAATTTCTTTGGGTTTTACATCCAGTACTAATTCTGGCTTTTCTTCTGGTTTTTTGGCTGTTTTTGGGACGTTCAATTCCCAGATATCTTTGGTTTCTTTGTTGAGCAGTGCTTCTTCTTCGGCGACTTCTTCTTTGATGGAGGCGACCACAGCAGCTATGGCAGCTGAGTCATCATCTTCAGCTTCTTTGGTCACCAAGACCATGTCATCATCACCTTCATATTCCTCATATTCTTCTTCACCGTCTTGATCCACTGATTCTAGTGAGTTTTCACTGTTTTCGTCAATAGAATGATCCTTTGGGAATGAAATGCTGGACAGACCAGTCATGTGGGTGATGTTGAGGAAATAGATCGCGAATACAACAAAGGTGAAAATGAGGAATAGCAGTGTGCCCCATCCCATCATGCTGTCAAGCAAGGCTGCCAATTCAAATCCAGTACCACCGCCCAAGAAGCCCCATTCGTAGATCGATTCTGAGTTGATCATGAAGTAGCCGATCAGAATACTGACCCATAGTAGAAAGAAAACCACTACATAGAATGATTTGGAAATGGGTAATATTTCTCTCCTAAATACGATTTTGTATCCAATCAAGAACAGAAAAGGAGGAATCAAGAAGGAAGCAATCCCAAAGTACTGATAGATGAAATAGTGTGAGGCGTAAGCACCAAACAATCCCAGCCAGTTTTCGGCTTCTACACCTGATGCTTTGACACCAGTATCTATGACATTGCCGATGATGCTCTGGTCAGCTTTGCCTGTGAACAAGTAGGAGAAAAATGCAGTGAATAGGAATAGACTGGATATCAAAGCCAAAAAACCCAAAGACAGATGTAGTCTCCTGTCCTTTAAAAACCCGATTGAAATTGTCGGGAGTTTAAATGCTTTCTTTTCTTCCTTGGTTTGATTCTTAAAAGTGTTCTTGGCCATTCAATCGAAATTCAGATCGTAAAATAAACAATTTGTGAGCAAATAGTCATGATCATTTGCTCCGCTTAGCGTCCAGATCAGCCCATTTTGTTGTTTATTTTTTGGATCAACCGAGGGCCTTCATAGATGAAGCCACTGTAGAGCTGGATCATGCTGGCACCAGCTTCGATTTTGTCTAGGGCACGTTGGGCAGAATTGATACCTCCTACACCTATGATGGGAAATGAACCGTTGGATTTTTCGTGAAGGAAACGGATGACGTCTGTGGATCTCTGGTGAACTGGGGCGCCACTCAGGCCGCCATTGCCGATGGACTCTACCTCCGAGGGGCTGGTTGTGAGACTAGTGCGGTCAATGGTCGTGTTGGTCGCGATCACACCTGCGATTTTGGTTTCGTTGACGATATCCACTATGTCATTTAGCTGAACATCTGTCAAGTCTGGGGCTATTTTGAGTAGAATGGGTTTTTGCAGTTTTTTCTTTCGGTTTTCTTCCATCAGTCGAGAGAGCAGGTCTGTTAATGGCTTTTTTTCTTGCAATTCTCTAAGTCCTGGGGTGTTGGGAGAGCTGACGTTGACGACAAAATAATCCACGACACTGTATAGTTCTTTGAAGCAAATCAAATAATCATTGACTGCCTCTTCGTTAGGTGTGATTTTGTTTTTGCCAATATTGCCTCCTACGATGACTGAGGATTTTCTCCTCTTGAGCCTTTCTTTGATCACATCCACACCATCGTTGTTGAAACCCATGCGGTTGATCAGTGCTTCGTCTTGTTTGAGTCTAAACAGCCTAGGTTTGGGATTGCCAGATTGTGGTTTTGGGGTGACTGTACCAATCTCTACGAAACCAAAACCCATGGCAGCAAAAGCATCAATGGCTTCAGCATTTTTATCCAAACCTGCAGCCAACCCGATTATATTAGGGAATTTGAGCCCCCATAATTCTTTAGGCTGGCTCGATACTTTTGGGCTAAAGAGCTTGATAATGGCTACACCAAAGGGAAGAAAACAAGCTAGTTTCAGAAAGAAAAAGGTGATGTGGTGTGCCTTTTCAGGATTGAATTGAAAAAGTAAGGGGCGAAAAATGCTCTTGTACATAGTTGTGAATATTCGATCGCAAAACTAATTATTATTAGTTAAATTGGAGTAAGATCAACCCAATGCCATCTATGACTGAGCCTAAAATAAATTCTCAATTAGAAAATCAAAATTCTTTTAATTCAAGACGATTGTCACTAATAATATCCTATCTCACTTTTGTGATGGGCGCATTTGTGATATTAGGATGGATATTTGATCTTGAGATTCTGAAACGCCCCATTTCAGGATTGGTCGCTATGAATCCACTGACTGCTGTTTGTTTTATGTTGTCTGGAATGGGACTGTATCGTCTGAGCAAACAGTCTGTGACTGGCTCCAAAGATATATTGATGGTGTTCAGTTTGAGTCTGATTATTTTGATCAGCATAGTGAGGTTGGTCAATGAGTTTTTTGATTCTTCCTATCAGATAGACCAAGTGTTGTTTAGCCGGGTGTTGTTGGATGATAGGATTGGTAATGTTTCCAACAGAATGGCTCCCAATACTGCTTTTGGATTCTTTCTACTTGGAGTTTCTATGTATCTATCGATAAATGATCGCCAGAAGGGTTTGGCCAATGCCTTGGTTCTAGGAGTTTTTATAGTGGGTTTTTTCTCTGTACTAGGGTATTTGTATGGCGTAGGAGAGTTTTTTGGTGTGCTGGCCGAATTGCCTATGTCTTTGCATACAGCGGTGGGTTTTATGCTCGCTGCAGTGGGAATACTCATGTGCAATGCTGAAAGTGGATTTATGACGACTATTGTGAACCGATACTCAGGAGGGAGAGTGGCCAAGATTATGATTCCTCTGGTTATCATTATTCCAGTATTGTTTGGTTATTTCCGTCTAATTCTTTCTCCAAGAACATCTATGAGTTCTGAGTTAGGAATTTCTATTCTTATTACTGGTATCATCATCGCCTTTTTGACTACTACTTGGTTTTTGGTTCGTACCCTAAATAGAAATGATGAAGTAAAAGAGCGTTTGGATCAAAGTCAGGTGCAATTTCAAAGTGCATTTGAATATTCTGCCATCGGAATGGCATTGGTTTCCACCACAGGAAAGTGGTTAAATACCAATCGACAACTGTGTGAAATGCTAGGTTATAATAAGGAGGAATTGGAACAAATGACCTTTCAGGAAATCACTCACCCAGACGATCTAGAAACAGATATCAAGCAGGTGTACCAACTCCTAGAAGGAAAGATAGATAGCTACCAGATGGAAAAAAGGTACTTTCATAGAAATGGAGATATTGTATGGGCATTATTGAGTGTGTCGCTAGTCAAAGGGCGTGATGGGAGACCACTACATTTTGTCTCTCAAATTGAGAATGTTACGCAGAGAAAACAAGTCGAGGAGGCCTTGAAAAGAACATCGGATAGACTTACTCTCGCGACTCAAGCTGCCAAAGTAGGGATATGGCAATATGAAATTGCCAATGATGAGTTAATCTGGGACGATATAATGTATGAATTGTATGGTTTAGAAAAGGGGCAATTTTCAGGAGAGATTGAAGGATGGAGACAAGGGATGCATCCTGCAGATGTAGAGCGTGGAGATCAAGAGATTGCAGATGCACTTGCAGGGAAGAAAAAATTTGATACTGAATTTAGGGTTATATGGCCTGATCAATCCGTTCACTATATTAAAGCGTTGGCTTTGGTAGAGCGTGATGAAAAGGGGCAGCCACTACGAATGGTTGGAACCAATTGGGATATAACAGCGGATAAAAATTACGAAGAAGCACTTCGGAAATCCACCGCACTGGCTGAGATGGCAAAAAAGGAGGCGATTGATTCTGCAAAGGCCAAAGAAAATTTCCTTTCAACGATGAGTCACGAGATCAGAACACCTCTCAATGCTATTCTGGGAGTAACCAATTTATTGCTTTCAGAAGAGATGAAGCCTGAACAATTGGAGCATCTAGGTTTATTGAAGTTTTCTGGAGAAAATCTCTTGACACTTGTCAATGATATTTTGGATTACAACAAGATAGATGCAGGAAAAATAGAGTTTGAACAGGTAGATTTTGACCTCAAGGAGCTGTTGATACGAATCCAGCAGACGCTATCACCTAAAATAAAAGAAAAAGGGCTAGAGTTCGTGTTTAGGTATGACGAGGCATTGCCGTATATTTTTGTAGGCGACTCAGTTAGGATTTCTCAAATCATTAATAACCTACTGAGTAATGCCATAAAGTTTACTGAGGAGGGCTTTGTCAAACTGGATGTATCACTGGTGTCGATGGATGATAAACAAGTTAAAATCCATTTTAGTGTAAATGATACTGGGATAGGGATTCATAAAGATAATCAATGTATGATTTTTGAGAATTTCTCACAAGCTAGTGAAGATACGACTAGAAAATTCGGAGGTACGGGATTGGGATTGGCTATTACCAAAAAACTACTCGAATTAATGGGAAGTGAGATTCGATTGGATAGTGACTTAGGATTGGGGTCTGTCTTTTCATTTGATGTGACTTTACCTAAAGGGGACAATTCGTCTATTGCGAGCAAAATGATACCAAGTGAAACAGTATTTGCTAATGTAGCAAACAAGAATATCAAAATACTAGTAGCAGAGGACAATCGGGCTAATCAGATTGTTTTGGGAAAATTTTTGGATAAATGGGGTATCAACACAGATTTTGTTGAAAATGGTATTGAAGCTGTGGAAAAGGCCAAATCCGAAATGCATCATATGATTTTGATGGACCTGCAGATGCCAGAAATGGATGGGTATGAGGCTACACAGAAGATAAGAGAGGCAGACACAGTCTATGGGAAACAGGTACCTATTGTTGCCTTGACAGCTTCTGCCATGCTTGATGTAAGGAGAAAGGTTAAGACACTTGGAATGACAGATTTTATTACCAAGCCGTTTAGTCCTGAAGAACTCTACAAGAAGATAATCAAATATCACCTTACTGTGAATGTCAAGAATCCGATAGGTCTACCCAACAACCCAGTTTATCAGAAGTTGAGTAATTATGCTGATGGAGAGGTGGGTTTCATTATCGAACTGGTTGATCATTATTTAGGGAATTATGAGGAGTTTTATAACCTATTGTCAGAAGTACAGAGACAAGGTGATATTATGATGCTAAAAGAAGCATGTGATAAAATAAGTAAGAGCAACGAGGCCTTGTCCATCGTTCATATGGATCAGGCATTCAATATTGTCAGGACTTTGGCTACTCTCAACACAAGTGACGATATATTGGAAGACATCAAACTAGCGTGTGATCATGTCATTGAAGAATTGAAAACGATAAGGGCAGCTTTAGTTTGAGGTAAACTTATCGTGTGTATGTATGCACTCAACCTCAAAGTGAGGGATTTGACCGAGAAAAATTATATAGAATATGTTTAACCAATAACTTGTCTTCTAAATGGATTATGAAAAGGAATTCAAAAGCCACGAAACACAGGTCGCATGAGGTACAATCAATATAAATCAGAACTTATGGCTAATAGGACGCAACTGGTGATCCTAGACCATGAAGGAAGCTATATTGATTCTTGTCAGACCTTGAAAAATGTGTCTGGTTTCGAAGGATCAATTTTCATGAACAGCTTTATTATCAATAAGTACAAAGAGCAAATTTTGAATTTGTCAGAGGGTCAAGAGATAGAATGTTTCTGTATCTCAGACCCGTTTTTTAGACAAGATCTCATTTGTGACTACCAGATAAGGAAAGTAAGAATAGAAGGACAAATTCAACTGCATTGGCTCATACATGATCGCACACAGTCATATATGAGAGGGAACGAACGGGAAATGAACGAAGTAGAGGTAAGAGAAGAAAATAATGAGTTGCGTCAATTGGTAAGAAAATTGGAACAAGAAAAGTATATAAATCTAGCTGTCTATGGCAAGCTGTACCATGAGATGAAAGCACCTATTTCAGGGCTGAAATTTTTGTCTACATCTATCAGTAGATACTTGGAACCAGAGTTAAAAAAGAGATTTCAGTTGAGTTGTGGGATTATTTCTGGTTATTTGGAGCATGCTGTCAATCAGCTAGGAAACACAGAACTCAAAGAAACCAATTCGCCATTCAAAATAGACCAAATCATCGCAGCGGTAGAAGATACTTTTCTTGGGGAAAAGGATGTTCATTTACTATTTGACAAGGAGTTTGAATCATCCATCGTGATTGGAAACAAATATAAGCTCTATACAGGGATAGTTCGTTTACTGAGTATAATCAACGATAGTCGTCCAGATGGTCGTGTACGAATAGTTTTCTCTTATGATATGGCGACTCATTCCCTGTTGTTGACTTTTAGACCCAACTTGCTCCCAGATGCACAGCATCGAGTTGTACTCAAATACTTGGAGGTAAGAGGAGTATTGGATCTCAAGGTGGAAATGGGGACATTGGTGATGATGTGTCCAGTAGACGATATAAAAATCATTAAAACTATCCCTGTCCAGAAAAAAACTAATTCTGAGGTAAGGGAAATAACCCAAGCACATTTCCCTTATCTGTATCAGATTACTAACCAAGATGATGATATGGTAAGAGATATTATTGAAGGGGTGTTGGATGTAGTCCCCTTTGAGCTAGAAAAAATGTTGCAGCAATATGAGGAGAGAGATTTTAATGCACTTGCTCGTACTACGCACAAGGTTAAGCCCAATTTTGAAAATCTAGAACAAAAACAGTTTATGTCCAGAATATTTGAAATAGAAGCTGCAGCACTCAACAAAGATGATAGTTATCTTAAACAGCACCTAGAGTCATTTGTCCGGGAGGCAAGTGCCAGAATTGATGAACTAAAAGGAATTTATACTTAATGAAATACCTCGAATAGAGGTGTTTTTTTCTATATGTCACGAGAATCAGATTTTATATCAGAGTAAATTTTTGTAACTTTTAGTGCAATATCCAATGAGGGTTTGAAATTACGATCAAAAGAAGATTTTCAATTAACCAACTACCACCATGCCGAAGAAATTAACTTGTATAGCCATCGATGATGAGTTTATTGCTTTAAAGATTATTACATCCCTTATAGATCAGACAGGTTTTTTAACGTTGCTAGGGTCATATCAGAATGCTGTGGAAGGCACCAATGCAATCATTGAAATGGAGCCAGATATTGTGTTTCTGGATGTGCAAATGCCAGAGATCAATGGTTTGGATATTATCAAATCATTGAATCATAAGCCTGAAATCATACTTATTACTTCTCAGGTCAAGTATGCGGTAGAGGCGTTTCAATTTGATGTGACCGATTATTTGGTAAAACCCATAGAAAGTTATACGCGGTTTATAAAAGCCGTGACAAAGGCTAAAGACAATCTTGCATTGAAGGAGCAAAAACTCACTGGTAGTGATGCGGTGTTTATGAAGATAGATTTTTTACTCACCAAAGTACAATTCGAGTCCATTTTGTATGTGGAAGGCTATGGTGATTATATCAAAGTACACACAGCCTATCAGACCCATGTGGTGTACTACAAGTTGAGCAATATCGAAGAAAAATTACCTAAGGATATGTTTTTGCGGGTACATCGATCATATATTGTTCAGGTCAATAAAATTGACAACATAGATCAAAATAGTCTGCTCATAGGAGAGTCAATTGTGCCTGTGAGTGCTACATACAAACCAGAGCTACTGGATAGAATCCAAATGCTCTAGTCTGTACATATACTCCCTGAGATGCTTGGGTAGGGTAAGGTAAATACTGTTTAGGCTCATTCATTCATCCTCATAGAACCTTCTGTTGTCCTATTTCCATGCCACAAATCCAGAGTGTCAGGGGATTTAATTGATTGTATTCATTTGGTTCAACCCAGTTTGTATTTCAGCTCACCGAGTAATCTTGGACTTTCAACGAGTCGCCTCATATAGGGGGTAGTTCTCCTTTAATATTGAGTATTCATAAAAAGACAGACTATGAAAACTCACAAAGCTACCTACTCAAATCATTCAAAAAAATTCAACAAGGCATTTATGGCTAAATGGTCATTTTGCTTATTTCTGCTCTATGCTGGCCTCAGACTCAATGTCATGGCACAGGCGACCATAGACAATGGAAGTGCAGGAGCCAATGCATTGATGACACGCATAGAAGGAACAGGAGTCACACTTTCTAATGGGGTTTTTCCCAACCCTGGTGATGCGGGTGCTCAGTATGGTACTTTTTCCAATGGCATAAATGGGGCTGGACTCAGTGTAGACTCGGGGATTATCTTGTCTACAGGTAGTGTCGCCACGGCACTCTCTTCAAACGATGCGGCTGGTTCGACAGAAAATACTGGCAATACATATAGTGATCCTGATTTGGTAGCAATCAATTCTACTGGAATTTATGATGCAGCTATTTTTCAATTTGATATTACTACTGGAGCGGATGTTGATGCTATTATCATTTCTTATCAATTTGGATCAGAAGAATACCCAGACTATGTGTGTTCTAGATACAATGATGCTTTTGGATTTTTCGTTTCAGGCCCAGGGATAAGTGGTACACAAAACATTGCACTCGTCCCAGAGTCGGGCAATGTTGTGGCTGTCAATTCTGTGAATGGAGGATCATGCGGCAGTGCTCAAGATGGTACTGCCACTGATTTGACAAAATCCAATTATTTCATAGACAATAATGAAGGAATACCGGGACCATTGTATGTAGAGTTCAACGGGATGACTACCCTTCTCAATGGGCGTATAGAAAATTTGACGCCTAATACGACTTATACTTTCAAAATAGCTCTGGCCGATGTTGGTGATGGTTCTTATGATTCAGGGATTATTATCAATCAAGTCGTCGGTTACAAAACCAATTCAGACAATGATGGACTTGATGATATTGCTGATTTGGATGATGACAATGACGGAATAGATGATATTATAGAAGCAGGGGGCAATGAGCCCAATGGGGATGAAGATGGAGACGGTCTTGAAAATTGGAGAGATGTTTTGGACAACAACGGTGTGAGCGATGGGTCTGCTACAGTCTATACTGATAGTGATAATAATGGATATCCAGATGTGTATGATACGGACGGTGATGGCATACCTAATCACCTCGATTTGGACAGTGACAATGATGGATGTGATGATGTGGTAGAGGCAGGTTTTGAAGACCCAGACAACGATGGCTTGTTGGGAACCTCGCCTGTGACATCTGATGCTCAAGGTAGAGTAGATGGGCAAGGCGGGTACACTGGTACCAACAGTTACGTGACTACTGTGGGCATAGCAGGAAATATCACTACACAACCTGTAGCGGCGAGCGTCATGAGAGAAGAAGATGCATCATTTTCAGTCTCAGCTACTGGTGATGAACTGGTCTATCAATGGGAAGAATACAATGGTACGGCATGGAGTACCATAACCAATGGAGGCTCTGCTCCGGGATATACAGGTGCTAATAGTAATAGTTTGTCTATTACAGATTTACCACTCGGACACAATGGGTACGAATACCGTGTCGTTATCACAAGCACCTCATATGCATGTACAAACCTCACATCCAATGAAGTGAATTTAGAGGTGTTGGCACCTCCATCTGATACGCCAGTGATTACTGATGATTTTTGTGTAGAAACAGCAGGTACGGTGTCAGAAGTCAATGGGTCTACCACTGAGAATACAACCAATCTTATCATAAGAATCTATGTTGCGAATACTGAAACAGGTGTTAAAAATGAAGTAATACCTAGCCAAGTTGTATTTTCTCCTGGATCGTGGACTGCCGAAGGGCTTTCTATCAATGCTAATCAGTGGGTATTTGCAACAGCAGAAAATGTGAATTTGAGTGAGCCAGAGGGAAGTTTCTCCCCTGGTGTACAAGTACGTACCAAGACACCAGACCCGACCAATTCATTGAAAATCACTTCTAGCCCAGTAGCTGGAGATGCTACATTGGAAGGAGAGGTGTTGATATCAACGACATCAGCCTATGTGATTCAACTGTATATCGATGGGGTGAAAATCCCTGGAGCTGTAGCGTCTGTTCCTCAAGGGGCATTGGCTGCTATTGGCAATTGGGTTATTGAGGATTTAGATCTGCCATCACCTGTGCTATATGCCAATGGTGTAGCGACTGTTACAATGGATAATCCTGATATTGCGTTTTGTGAAAGCAATCCATCGGCAGGAGTACTCATTGCTTGCAATCCTACCAATACTATTGCTTTGATTTCTTCCCAAGATCCAAGTGGATGTGATTTGACAGACGGTTCTATCCTGATAAATGGTTTAGATGTCAGCCAGCCATATACCATCAGATACAAAAAGGACAATGTGGATGTTTCGACCAATGTAACTTCGAATACAAGCGGCGAAGTAACTATTTCAGGACTCAACGATGGTTCATACACGGATATTTATGCTGATTTATCTTCTTGTCCGTCTAATATTCTTGCAGGACCAGTGGTGTTGAGCGAGCCAACATCGGCAACCATAGCTCATCAACTTTCATTTAATCCCACCACATGTGGGGGAACCGAAGGATATATCCAACTGAGCGGGTTATCTGGCAATACTTCGTATACAGTAAACTATAAAAAGGACGAAGCGCCTGTGAGTCGCACTATTGCTGCTTCTGGCGGAATATTGACTATCAATAGCCTATCTGCAGGTAGCTACTCGGACATTTCTGTCACTTCATCTAGCTGTACATCTAATATACTCGTAGGCCCCTATAGTTTGAGTGATCCTCTGGCACCTACGATTATTTATGATACAGAGCAAGCACCAGCCTCGTGCTCTTCGATGGATGGATATATCCGTCTGAGTGGTTTAGTTCCATCTAATAGTTATGATTATCAATATACCAAAGACGGTTCGTTGGTCAACTCTGCATCTCCATTGATCGCAGATGTAACTGGAGCTGTTCAAATAGACAACCTAGGCGCAGGCACTTATACCAATACAAGTGTTTCCCAAACAAGTAATGGCTGTCAGTCCAATACGATACCTAGTATCGTATTGAATCCACCTGATATTGAATTGGGTATGATTATAGATCCAACTACATGTGGTGGTATGGATGGTTCTATCGAAATCATCAATTTAGCTGAAAACACTACGTATGATCTGGATTATCAAAAAGATGGTTCACCTGTTTCTACTTCGACTTTTACTGCAAGTAGCTTAGGAGATCATGTTATTTCTGGGTTGAGCCAAGGGATTTATACAGATATTACTGTTACAAATAGTGGTTGTGTTTCTAATACTCTGTCTATTACCTTGTCAGAACCAGCTAACCCTGTAATCACACAAGGTGCTTTGGTAAACCCTAGTACGTGTGGAGGGACAAACGGCAGCATTGAATTGACTGGTCTAGAGATATCAACGAGCTATACAGTAGAATATACCATGGGGAGCTTGGTGTCTCAACCCTTGACGTCTGATGGAAGTGGTAATCTGACCATTTTAAGCCTTTCAGCAGGTGAATATACTAATATCAGTGTTACGCTTAAAAATTGTACATCCAATCAGTTGGCTTCAATTGTATTAAGCGACCCAGCCACCCCAACAATTACCTTGGGACAAAACCCAGTAGTTTGCGTAGGAACTACATCGGGAGACTTGGACTTCAGTGCAACTACCAACTCCCCTGATACTTATAGCATTGATTTTGACGGTGCTGCCGAAGCTTTTGGTTTTGTAGATGTGGTAGGTGCAACACTTTCTAGTAGTCCTATCGTTATTGATATCCCAGCTGGAGCTGATCCTGATACTTATCAAGCTACCATTACGGTAGAGAATGCTTCCACAGCTTGTGCAAGCTCCATGGTGGATTTTACTGTTTCCGTGATAGGGTTTCCATCTGTGCCTACTGTTCAGCAACTAGTGACCAATGATGAAACTCCTGTCATTTCAGGAAGTGCAGATGCTGGGGTAGCATTGGTAGTCGAAGTGGCAAGTGCCATTTACAACTTGTCTGCCGATGGAAGTGGCAATTGGAGTATCGATACTGAGGTATTAACTCCTGATAATGGAGTTTTTACTCCCAATACAAATGGTGCAAACGAAGTTTTGGTCACAGCTGGTGTGTCAGGGTGTGAAGTTTCAGACATGACGGCAGATGAACTCAATATTGATACGACACCACCGACTGTAGATATTCAAGACGAACCTACGGTTATTGTGAGTGCTTCAGCTTTTACAGTAACACTTAGTTTTAGTGAGGATGTGTCCAATTTTGTGCTTTCAGATATTATTGTAGGAAATGGATTTGCATCTAATTTCAAAGTAATTGATGGAAGTACTTATACGGTAGACATTACACCAGACATGTCTGACGATGTAACCATCGATGTACCTGCTATAGTAGCGAATGATGTGGCAAACAATGACAATACAGCAGCTACACAAGCAGTAGTCCCGTTGAATCCAACGGCTCCAACAGTGCTGAGTCAATTCACGAACAATCTAAAACCAATAATCTCTGGTACTACAGGTACAGGTACTGCATTAGATACAGATGAAACCATGACAGTGACGGTCAATGGTGCGACATACAATGTAGTTCCAAACGCAAATGGAAAATGGAGTGTCGATACAGATAGAGACAGCCCTGCAAGTGGGTCTCTAGGAATCTTTTCGAATGGCAACAGTTACGAAGTTGTAGCTATTGTAGAAGATGCGGCAGGCAACGAAGGCGTAGATGTGAGCTCCAATGAGATAATCATAGATACAGTAAGCCCAACAGTACCTACTGTAGTGAGTCAAACGACGAATGTCGTTAATCCAGTGATTACAGGAACGACAGGGACAGGTTCAGCCTTACCTGGCGATGAAACCATGACGGTGACGGTCAATGGTGCGACCTACAATGTAGTTCCAGATGCTTCAGGCAACTGGAGTGTAGATACCTCGACAGATTCACCATCGAGTGGGACATTGGGTACTTTTGATGATGGCAGTACTTACCAAGTGGTCGCTACTGTGACTGATGCAGCAGGCAATGAAGCTTCAGATACTACAACGGATGAGATTGTCATCGACAGAACTGATCCGACCGCTCCGACCGTAGCTGCCTTGACTTCCAATGCTACCAATCCAGTGATTACAGGAACGACAGGGACAGGTTCAGCCTTACCTGGCGATGAAACGATGACGGTGACGGTCAATGGTGCGACCTACAATGTAGTTCCAGATGCTTCAGGCAACTGGAGTGTAGATACCTCGACAGATTCACCATCGAGTGGGACATTGGGTACTTTTGATGATGGCAGTACTTACCAAGTGGTCGCTACTGTGACTGATGCAGCAGGCAATGAAGCTTCAGATACTACAACGGATGAGATTGTCATCGACAGAACTGATCCGACCGCTCCGACCGTAGCTGCCTTGACTTCCAATGCTACCAATCCAGCGATTACAGGAACGACAGGGACAGGTTCAGCCTTACCTGGCGATGAAACGATGACGGTGACGGTCAATGGTGCGACCTACAATGTAGTTCCAGATGCTTCAGGCAACTGGAGTGTAGATACCTCGACAGATTCACCATCGAGTGGGACATTGGGTACTTTTGATGATGGCAGTACTTACCAAGTGGTCGCTACTGTGACTGATGCAGCAGGCAATGAAGCTTCAGATACTACAACGGATGAGATTGTCATCGACAGAACTGATCCGACCGCTCCGACCGTAGCTGCCTTGACTTCCAATGCTACCAATCCAGCGATTACAGGAACGACAGGGACAGGTTCAGCCTTACCTGGCGATGAAACGATGACGGTGACGGTCAATGGTGCGACCTACAATGTAGTTCCAGATGCTTCAGGCAACTGGAGTGTAGATACCTCGACAGATTCACCATCGAGTGGGACATTGGGTACTTTTGATGATGGTAGTACTTACCAAGTGGTCGCTACTGTGACTGATGCAGCAGGCAATGAAGCTTCAGATACTACAACGGATGAGATTGTCATCGACAGAACTGATCCGACCGTTCCGACCGTAGCTGCCTTGACTTCCAATGCTACCAATCCAGTGATTACAGGAACGACAGGGACAGGTTCAGCCTTACCTGGCGATGAAACGATGACGGTGACGGTCAATGGTGCGACCTACAATGTAGTTCCAGATGCTTCAGGCAACTGGAGTGTAGATACCTCGACAGATTCACCATCGAGTGGGACATTGGGTACTTTTGATGATGGCAGTACTTACCAAGTGGTCGCTATTGTGACTGATGCAGCAGGCAATGAAGCTTCAGATACTACAACGGATGAGATTGTCATCGACAGAACTGATCCGACCGCTCCGACCGTAGCTGCCTTGACTTCCAATGCTACCAATCCAGTGATTACAGGAACGACAGGGACAGGTTCAGCCTTACCTGGCGATGAAACGATGACGGTGACGGTCAATGGTGCGACCTACAATGTAGTTCCAGATGCTTCAGGCAACTGGAGTGTAGATACCTCGACAGATTCACCATCGAGTGGGACATTGGGTACTTTTGATGATGGCAGTACTTACCAAGTGGTCGCTACTGTGACTGATGCAGCAGGCAATGAAGCTTCAGATACTACAACGGATGAGATTGTCATCGATACTAATAATAATCCAATTGCAGTTGAGGACGTGGTTTCTACTTTTGAAGATCAGCCTGTCACTATTGATATATTAGACAATGACTCTGATGTTGATACAGATCCTCTCACAGTTTCGAATGCTATTTCAGACATAGGTACTGTAGTTATCAATACAGATGGAACTATTACAGTGACACCTCCTACTGATTATATTGGGGAAATTGTAGTTACCTATGAAATATCTGATGGAAGAGGGGGGGCTGCTGTAGGTTCTGCGAAAATTACAGTGTTAGAAAACAGATCGCTAGATATTACAATGGAAGAGCAATGTATCAAGGATGTACCATATGTTGACTATGATGTCGCTGCACTTGGTTTTGACCCAGAAGGTTTGATGGCTATGGTAGAATGGGTGAATGCAAGTGGTAATGTTGTACAAACATTGAGTAACCAACCTTTGTCTGGTAGGCTATTATGGCCAGGTGCTGAGGTAGATTCTAATGGGAATGGGATTAACTGGCCAGGTTGGGATTTTAACGATGGTGCCTGGATAGAGGTAGAAGATGGACTTAGAAATGGCATGAGTGTTCGTATTTCAGTGAATCCTCAAAACACACTAAGCGTAAGTTACCCTCCTGCCACTCCTGCTTGTGCGGCCCAACCTATCAATCCATTTGATACCATGGACACAGATGGAGACGGTATTGTAGATAGAGATGAAGATACAAATGGCGATGGAAATCCAGACAATGACGATACAGATGGAGATGGTATTCCAGATTATTTGGATCAAGATGATGATGGAGATGGAATATTGTCCATAAATGAAGACCTAGATATGGATGGTGATCCAATGAATGATGATACAGATGGTGATGGTATTCCTAATTTCATGGATAGTGATGATGACGGGGATGGCCTGCTATCAGTTGCAGAAGATGCTGATGAAAATGGTGATTTGACCAATGATGATTGTGATCAAGATGGTATTCCTAATTACTTGGACATGGATCTATGTGAGTTGTCAACCAAGGTGCTCAACAACGTTATTTCTTCATCAAGTCCAGCACCTTATGACAGACTTCAAATTGACCATATAGAAGATTTTCCGAACAATTCGGTACAAATATTCAATCGCTGGGGAAACAAAGTATGGGAGACCAAGGGCTATAACAACACAGACAATGCGTTCTTCGGTTCAGCTGATGGTTCAGGTATCCTAGGTTCCAATGGCAACTTACCTGTAGGTACATATTTCTATGTCGTAGATCTAGGGGGTAATGAAAACCCGCTCAAAGGATTTGTAAGGGTGCAATAGATCTTCTAATAGTTGATCAATACCTGCTACATCGATCACAAATTTGTGATCGATGTAGCAGGTATTTTTATGTTCGATCCTAAGTATAAAATGGGGGCAGTTCACCGAGAAAAAATTATGCTTCAACGAGTTCATCCATATGAGAAAACTAGATAGGCTAAAATTGAACATTGAAAAAATCTAGTAGGATTTTAAAGATTCGAACAAAAACGACCTGAAGATGAAAAGTATAAAAATCATACCAATTGTTCTGGGAATCCTGTTGATGGCTCAGGGACTGAGCGCTCAGCAGCAGGTTATGTATACCCAATACATGTTTAACCAACTGGCTATCAATCCTGCGTATGCGGGAATTCATGATGGGATCAGTACTAGTTTTTTGGCACGTCACCAGTGGGTAGGGTTTGATGGAGCGCCCAAGACTCAGACCTTTTCGATTCATAGTCCTATTAAATATCGTTCAGTAGGTTTGGGAGCAGTTTTGATTCGCGACGAAATAGGTTTGACAGATCAGTTAGGTGCTTACTTTAGTTCCTCTTACTGGATCAATTTTGCCAACAATACCAAACTGTCTTTTGGTATTCAAGCGAGCTTCAATCAATACAAAGTGGATTACTCCGAAAATCCTAACAATGATCCAAACCTTGCGAGTCAGAATATCAATGACATTGCGCCTAATGCAGGTGTGGGTATGATGTGGCATTCGGAGCAGTTTTACCTTGGATTTTCGATACCTCAACTGGTAAATTATTCTTTGGATCCTGTTGGAAAAAGTAGCCAGGATCCAGATGCAAAACTCATTAGACACTACTTTGTGAGTGCAGGGTATGTGTTTGAACTTAACCGCAATTTGAAATTGAAACCTAATTTATTATTCAAATGGGTAAAAGGGGCTCCTTTTGAAATTGATATCAATGCCAATTTTCTTATCAAAGAATTGATATGGCTAGGTATTTCATATCGCTCACTAGACAGTTTCGACGCTTTGTTTCAAATACAAGTGACCCCACAGTTTCAATTGGGCTACTCTTATGATTTCTTGACGACCTCCGAATTGAGTAGAGTCAATAGCGGTTCGCACGAAATCATGATCAATTATGTGTTCAAGAGGAAAGGTGACAAGATTGTAACACCAAGATATTTTTAAACCAATAACTATGCACAACATCAAAAAAAACATCGCCATATTGATATTTCTCTGTCTTTCTTTTTTGTTGTTTGAAAGCATCGCAATGCCTTTGGCTAGTTTGCAAAAGGAGAGCATGGGAGTTTTGAAACAAAGAGCATATCAACGTACCAAACTACGTGCTGCGTCTTATTACAATGATTTTGCCTATGCCAAAGGGATAGAAATGTATAAAAAGGCATTGACTCATAATCATACGGATGACACTTTGAAAATTGCCATTGCAGACGGTTTTTTTCAGATCCATGAACTTGACAGTTCCGTGTATTGGTACCGTGATGTGATTGATCAAGTAGGATTGGTGTCAGAGGATAGGCATTATATCCAATATGCTGAGGGATTAATCTATCAAGGCGAATATGAAGAAGCTAAGATATGGCTGGACAAATTTGCAGTAGCTAACCCATTGGATAGCAGGGTCAAAGCGAGATTGGATGGGCTCAATCATCAAATGAGCTTCTATAAGGATTCAGCTCTGTACGAAGTGTGGAATGCACCCTTCAATTCGACAGGGTATGATTTTAGTCCTACATTTTATCAAGATGGATTGATGATCGTATCGTCAAGAGAAATAGACCCCGTCACACAGTTTCTAAAACCTAAATACAAATGGGATCAATCTTATTTTCTAAACCTCTTCGAGGTGAGTGCCAATCGTGAGGTCAAAGTTTTTGATAGGAGATTGAAGACAAGCTATCATGAGGGACCTGTGGCATTTTATGATCAGGGAACAAAAGTCATTTTTACCAGAAATAGTTACGAGAAAGGTGAGCTGCGTGTGAATGATAGCAAAGTGCATATACAAAGTGCTAAAATATCAGAAAGTGAGAACGGAGAATTAAAGCTCAAGTTGTTTTACTCAGAACTAATGGACAATGGAAAATGGACGACACCTGTACCTCTCTCAATCAATGATGTCAATGTGTCCTCTGGTCATCCTGCAGTGAGTCCTGATGGACAAAAACTCTATTTTGCTTCAGATCGAGCAGGTAGTTTGGGAGGTACAGATTTGTATGTCTCTACTCAGGTGAATGGTGAATGGGGCCTCCCGGTCAATTTGGGTAAATCTATCAATACCGAAGGCAATGAAATGTTTCCATATATTGATGAAGAGGGAATACTTTATTTTGCATCCAATGGACACATGGGCTTGGGAGGATTGGACATCTTTCAGATCGATATGAGTAAAGATCACGCGAAACCTAAAAATATGGGCTACCCTATGAATACAGTAAGTGATGATTTTGGATTGGCTATACGCTATGATGGTACAGATCAGGTTGGATACTTTTCTTCCAATCGTCCTGGAGGAAAAGGTTTGGATGATATATATGCTTTCTACTACTCCAGAAGTAGTACCAAGGGAGGGAAAGTGGTGGATCTTGTTACAGGTTTGCCACTTGAAGGTGCCGAGGTTACAGTTCTCACAGATGTAGGTGATACATTGGCTGTATTAGCCACAGGGACAGACGGAATTTTTAGTTTCCCATATGACTGGAACGGTTCATACAGAGTAATGGCTGCCAAACCAGACTACTCAAAAGACCTCTTGGAGTTTATACCTTCGGAATTGACCGCAGACAATTTTTTAGAGTTGAGGATTACCAAAGAGTTGTTAGTAGTCAAGGGGGTGGCATATAGAGAACAAAATGGACTCGAACTAGAATCCGTCAGAGTCATTGTTAAAAATGAAAGAACGGGTACAACCTTTGGTATGGTGACGGATACAGATGGTGCTTATTCCTTTTTGGCAGAGCCTAACACTACCTATTCTTTGCTGATGAAAAAGTACCGTTATCTCTCATTCGCGAATTCAGTGACGACAGGACCCGAGCGATCTGGAGAGATTATCAATGATGGTTCATTGACTGAAATAGTGATAGGGAAACCAATCGAATTGAACGAAATACATTTCGATGTAGCAAAATGGGATATTCGTGAAGATGCTGCCAAAGAGTTAGACAAGTTTACCCAAAAGTTGAAGGATAACCCATCTATCATCGTGGAGCTTAGTACACACACTGATAGCCGTGGAGGTGAAAGGTATAACCTGGACTTGTCTGACAAGAGAGCCAAATCATCGGCGGATTATGTTATTCATCATGGCATTTCTGTAGAAAGATTGGTGGGTAGAGGATATGGGGAGTCTAGATTGCTCAATGAATGCAGTGATGGAGTAAGATGTACCGAAGCACAACATCAGAAAAATAGACGAGCAGAATTTAAGGTCACCGGCTTCTTGCCAGAGAAAATGAACGGAGAGGAAATGTCCATCCTATGGATCTTGCCAGATTATGAAGCTGCGAGATTATCTATCGACGAAAGAGAAAACTTGGCTCAAGATCAAATGCAGAGTGCATTGTAAGCAAGCGATTAAGAATATAATAAAATAAAAATCCGACTGGATTATATACAATATTTCAGTTGATTTATAAGAATTAGGGTTAGATAGTTGAAGACCAGAGTTATGAAAACAAAGACGTTGATTTCATGACTCTGGCTTCATTTTTTTAATTTCTTATTACTTTGACAGTAGTTTGTTGATACTCCGTATGCACTGTAATGAGGTATAGTCCTTTGTCCAATGCTTGAAGGTTTATCTGGTTTTGACTCATAACTTCCATTTGTTTTTGACCAGAAATTGAAAACACTTCCAGTTTTTTAATTTCATACTGAGACATGACGCTGATATAGTCATTTGTTGGGTTCGGACTTACTATTATCTGCTGGGGCAAGTTTGTACTGACAGATACGATTTTGGAGTATTCATAGCTACCATCATAATCTACGATTTTTAGTCTGTAATAAACTTCAGTAGGGTTAATTGCATAGTCAGGCCATTCATAGTTTTGAATGCTGTTCGAGTTGTGATGAGAAGTAATCTGACTCAAGCCCTCAAATTTGGTACCGTCGTAGCTTCTTTCGATTTCGAAATAATCTGAATTAACCTCAGAAGAGGTACTCCAACTCAAGTATATGTGGTCACTTTTTCTTATAGCGGTAAAGTCAAGCAATACTACAGGCAAGGGTTCGTCTTCTTGGGCTAAAGTCCACATTGAGAATGTAGTGACATTTGTATTGACACTTCTAGGATCATTTCCAGTTACATCCATTGGGCCAGATTCTTGTGCCCATCCGGTTCCTTCATTTTTGAACAGGCTGATTTGCGTCATGTCTTTGCTGTTGTCAAAATCTGAATGCCAGCAGAAAGTCACAGTTCTACCTGATACAGGTTGATTATCCGCAGTGATATTCCAAAGACTTGCAATAGACGTGTTTCCCATACTACTTACGATTCCATCAGAACCAGTTGTACGAGACATTACTACGTTGCCTAGGTCATCTGTACCTGCATCAATAGTCGTGCAGAATAAGCTGAGGGTACCTGTTCCTACTGCTCTGGGTTGCATTGTGACATGTCCTATGATGTGACTTGTGACACCCTCACTGATGCTAGTTGTAGCACTATTGCTCAAAATCATAGAGCCTGTTTGGATATTAATGTCACCATTGGTCATAGTAACAGTGCCAGTGATCATTAAATCTCCAGAGACATTGAGGGTTTTACTCGTTCCGTTGAGGTGTATATCTTCAAAACTTGGAGTATCTGAAAGAATTACATTTAGATCCTTATTTATGAGGAAACTACCAGTATATGTGCCCCCTTGTACTCTGATAGTTCCGCCTTCTACAACCGTATTGTGACCTTCTTGTTTTCTTGATGTTGAACCAGTCTGTGCGCCAAGGGTACTGAGATAATAATCGTCAGTTGCAGGTTGAAATCCTTTGGTTATCAAATCTGTATCTGTCCCATTCGATAGGTATGGAGTGAAATCATTACCATTGACCCAGGTGTTGATGTCTGTTTCATCTAGGGAATTAAAATAATTCCCTGATAGATTCATGTTGGACCCTGTAGCTATGTTTCCAAATCCGTTTTGGTCGAAGTTGGATTCTGTGATGGTCAGTGAACAATTGATATCTAAGATATTGACTCCTGCAAAACCACTACCTCCAGCCTGTGAACTAGGGTTGGTGAAGAAACAATTAGAAGCAGTGCATGAAGCATAGTTTCTTACGATAATGTTATAACCAGATCCATTGGAGTCATATCCGTTATTTTCGAAGGTACATTGATTGATGTCCAAGTGAGCATTGTTGCCTCTGACAAAGACTGCACGATTTTCATTTTCGTGCAAGTAGCTGTTGCTTAATGTAGCAGTGATCCCTATACCATCATCGTCCGACCCATTATAGGGTCCAGATGATTGAAAATCAGCTATATATATAGCCGAGTAATCAGTGCCAGCATGTTGGGTATCGGCTATATCCAGATTGTCCATTGTGATGATCAAATCATCATTGATCCCTGCGAGACCTGTCACGAAGGCATAAATTCCTGCTTGAGTATCGGGTTGAACCAAATCTGGATCAGGGCCATCGAATGAGTTGATATTTATATTTTGTATAGTGACTTCACTAGGCCCATAGGCACCTCCCTCAGGATCAGCATTGGTGATTTCTATTCCCTTGGTACAGTTTGTAATGTTTCCACCGTCGATTGTGAGAGGATTGGATGGATTATTAGCATTGAATATCAACATACCATAGGAAGCACCACTGATGTCATTGTTGGTCGTGGTAGCAATGGCAGTCCCTGTGATAGGACCAAGACCAATGCCAATTGTTGCGTTGTTGGGACTAAGACCATCACCGGCAGCATCCTCCAAATCGTTGAGCGTGATTTGATTATCTCTGATGACAATACTACCAGTATTTGCTTCTTGAACAATGATGCCAGCAGTCGAAGCATAAATAATATTGTTTTGAAAGTTTAGATTAGTATTACCATAACTGTAAATAGGAGATCTTGTTTCGTTAGTAGGGCTGTTTTCTCCAATTTGGAGTCCGTCTATGGTTACATTACTACTGGTGATATCAATTCCTTGTGGTGTGGGTGTGCTGGTTGGAGCCAAAAGGATAGTTTCTGCTTCTCTTGTTGCAGTTGCAGCTATACCTCGATTGGCACCATTGACTGTGACTGGGTTTGAGATACTTAGATGTTCGACAAAGGTGCCGCTTGATACATTGACAGATCCACCAGAAGACGCCATGTCAATTCCATCCTGAATACTACCTCCTGACGCTACGTTGACCTCATTGGCAGTGACGCCAGAAGTGCTTATATCGGCAGTTAAGGTCACTGAGGTGACGATAGGGTTGTCAGTACCTGTGATAGTCACCTCTTTGCTAATTTCTACTGATTCATCATAAATACCCGCACCTAGATGAATAGTTGACCCTGTCAGTTGGGCTAATGCTAGTCCTGAGGTTAGGGTCTTCTTGGGACTAATTATTGAACCCGAATTACTATCATCTCCAGTACTAGCATTCACATAGACATCCAGCAAGGTCGTGAAATTTGTGCCACCGTCATTGCCAAGTGTGAATAGACCTAAACTAGGATCAATAGGGTTGGGCGAGCCATTTCCAGATACACCAGCGCTACCTCCTACGTTGACCCAAGTTGCCACAGTTTGTAGTTGGACAACCTTTAGTGCGCTTAGATCAGAAATTTGATCTTGATTGCCATAGCTCAGTATCACCTTGTCAACAGCTGTGGTATTAAGTAGGACTAAAGGTGTGGTCAACCAGTAGTTTGTTGGGATTAATTTGTCTACACCATTTAGAAGTATACTTTCAACAAGTGGAGAATCTTCAAAAAAGGTGGCAGTATAGGAGTTTGTAGCATTTTGATCCAATCCTTCAAACACAATCGGACGATAATTATTCAAACCAATAGGAAAGTACAGTTTATTGCCAACTGTAGCACCAGCAACCTCATGTACGAATGTGCCCTGTACAAAAGAGTTGCTATTACCTGGTAATGCAGTGAGACCAGTAAAAATAAGATTGGCTGTTGCATTGATAATTCCGTTTTCGAGAGATAGCCATTCTGTTTCAATAGGAGTCGTAAGGGGGATTGAACCCGCACGGTTGACATATATGCGTTCAAAGGCTCCAGTGGTAAGGAGTCCTGTGAGTGTGCCACTCCCTCCAAGGTATAAACCACCAGTCGTACTACCCGTAATAGATCCGATACCAGTCACATTGCCTTCAATCATCAGATTGTAATCATTTATCAAAATGTTATGAGTGAGATTCAATGCTCCTAATACTGCCATGTCGCTGCCTAAGGTTAAATTTCCACCGTTGATAGTCAGATTTTCGAAAGCTATTCTAGAATCTGAATCCAAAAGACCAGCTCCGGGAGCGACAAAAGTAAGTGCCTTATTAACAGTAGTTGTTCCTGAGATAGTGCCCGTGGGTAAGTTTTGAATTGTGGATGAAGATGCAGCACCTGCGATCGCATCTGCAATTGTTGCATAGCTGTTGTTTAGATTATCAACTATTTCATTAGCTAGTTCATTGGATTGATTGGTTATCGCAGAATTGTAATTTTCTATGTTAGGATCTTCTCCTCCCCAGTAGTTGTTGTCCAGACTCAGTGTGCCAGCCTGCTCGTTGACGAAGCAGTACAATCCGTCATTGGCAAATGAACAGCGATCTATAAATACATTACTCATAGTAATACCAGTATTGTTTTGACCCATTTCTCCCAAACGCAGATCACCAACTAGTCCATCAATCACCACTCCGTCCAATGTCAGGTTGGTCAAGGAGGCAGCTGGGCTGGCATAAGATCCGTCTGTTCGAGCTTTGATGGCGACAGCTGTGCTTCTTCGATTATCCGGTGCTATACCAATGTCATTCGGGCCGATTGCACCACAATCTATGATTTTTGAATTTCGAATTACCAAATTGCTATATGCCTGCCATTTCAAATTAATATCTATACCATTGTTGTATCCATTAGAGACAGATGTACCACTATTGTTTACAGATATATTTTCAAAAGTCGCATTGTTAAGATTTTCAACATAAATTCCTTTGTCGGTATTGTTGTTGAAACTACAATTTCTGAATAGTACGTTAGTCAGATAATTTCCTGCATTGATGGCTGTTGACATTTGAGAATAAAACCCAAACCTTGAATTGTTCATGGAGGTGTTGAGCACCGTAAGATCGCTCACTGATGATCCATTGCTGCTCATATTGACTAGCAAGCCAGTACCAGTAGCTCCGTCAAGATGGCAATTACTTATGAGGATGTTGTTGACGGCAAAAGCATTGCTAATTTCAAGATTGGTTGCATAACCCGAGCTCGATACATTTTTGATTGTCACATACGATGTTTGGATATCAATACCAGGTGATGCCCCTCCTGTTACATTTAGATTTTCAAGAACAATTGCATCGGTTCCACTGATAGCAGCACTTAAATCCAAAGATTGAATAATAGTACCGCTACCCATGCCACTGATGACAACACGTTGACTGATATTGGCTGTCCCGAAAGTACCTTCTGCTAGATTGAGGATGTCGTTGGTGCTAGATTGACTGATGGCATAGTTGATACTTGCACAAGGAGCATGTGGGTCTTCACAGTTGCCACTGTCAGCACCGGCAGGATCTACATATCTGTTGATCTGAGCAAAAGATAGGAAGTTTAATAAGGTCAATATCAGTACGCTTGACCAGAATTTAGTAATGGTAGGTTTCATAAAGGTTGATTATGGTTGTAACATTTTGAAACTATAAGTTACAAAAGGTTAGTGTATTCTCATAGTGTTATTACTTATAACTATATGTGTTTTAACTTATTGCATGTTGAGATAACCATGTATTGGATTGCTGGATACATAAAGAAGTTAGAGGTTTAGGGTAGTACAAAGTGCAATGGGAGGCTCAATTTTTTGAATAGTTTTCTTTATTGAAGAAACTATCATGTTAACTTCATCCATAGATTGGATTTGAAAATTTGTATTCAAATCCTTGCTTACAATTTGAACAATAGAAAATGGCATCAGGTTTTTTTGCATTACTAGACGATATAGCGACACTCATGGATGATATGGCAGTCATGAGCAAAGTGGCTGCCAAGAAGACAGCGGGTATATTGGGAGATGACTTGGCAGTAAATGCCGAAAAGGCTTCTGGGTTTGTTTCTGATCGAGAAATCCCCGTGCTGTGGGCGATCACGAAGGGTTCTTTGTTGAACAAGGTAATTATACTTCCTTTTGCTTTTTTGTTGAGTGCGTTTGTACCCGTTAGCATCACGGTGATTCTGACCCTTGGCGGCATGTACTTGGCCTATGAGGCAGCAGAGAAAATATATGAATACTTTGTGCCACATACCCATACTGTGACGAGGGGGGCGGCTACTCGGCTGACAGAAGCACAAATCCTTGCACTGGAAAAGGGTAAAGTGAAATCCGCGATTGTGACAGATTTCATCTTGTCGGTAGAGATAATCATCATTGCGCTGGGTACAGTGGTGGGCGAGCCGATTGTTAATCAAATCTTGGTGGTGTCTCTCATTGCACTCCTTGCTACAGTGGGGGTTTATGGCATAGTTGCCTTGATCGTTCGGATGGATGAGTTTGGTTATAAGTTGATCGCACTCAATGATCGAGACAACAGCATGTCTGATCGAATTGGTCGCTTGCTTGTGAAGGCTCTGCCTGTAGTGATCAAGAGTCTAGGGTTGATTGGCACCATAGCTTTGATCACCGTATCTGGAGGTATTTTTGTTCACAACATCGATTTCATCCATCATTTGTTCCCAGCATGGCCTTCTCTACTCAAAGAAGTTTTGGCTGGCTTGGTGATAGGGTTGTTGGTTTTTGTGATTGTGTCCTTGGCGAAGAAAGTATTAAAATCAATGAAGATTAAGCCCTAAATAGAGGGGGACATTTGTTGATGTATCAATACAAATAGACTAACTCCGCGGATGAAAATCCTGAATCACTTGTTTCAAGTAATCGCGATCGAGATGAGTATAAATCTCCGTGGTAGTAATGGACTCGTGCCCGAGCATTTCTTGGACTGCACGTAGGTCTGCACCTCCTTCTATCAGGTGGGTAGCAAAAGAGTGACGAAAAGTATGAGGACTAATGTTTTTCGTCATCCCGATGGAGGTAGCGAGATTCTTGATGATGGTGAAAATCATCACACGAGTGAGTTGTGCTCCATGGCGATTGAGAAATACAAAACCCTCATGGCCAGGTTTGATCTTCTAGGTGACATCTCGAATGATCCAGATACAGTTGAATGTGTTTTCGCGCTTCGCGACCAATAGGAACCAATCGCTCTTTGTTGCCTTTTCCCACGACCTTGAGAAATCCAATATCGTCCAAGATGGAATTGAGCTTGAGGTTGATCAACTCTGATACCCTCAGACCAGAGCTGTACAGTGTCTCCAACATGGCACGATTCCTTTGACCTTCGGGTTTGGAATGATCAATAGCCGCCAACAACGCCTCGATTTCCACAAAGCTTAGTGTGTCGGGCAATTTTCTCCCTAGCTTGGGTGCTTCGATTTGTTCGGAAGGGTCTTTTTTTAAGTCGCCTTCGTAAATCAGGTATTTGAAAAAGGCCTTGATGCCAGACACAATTCTGGCTTGTGAAAAGGCCGACATTTCCAGCTCCATGATGTATTCTAGCAGGTCACGGATATCACTATCCTCTACTTCTAGGGGACTTTTTTCGCTCTTTTTCATCTCTAGAAACTGTGCCAGCTTGGTCACATCTTGCACATAGGCCTCTACGGAGTTGGGAGAGAGAGATCGCTCCAGTTGTAGATAAGATTTGAATTGTTGGATGTAGCTATGCCAAGACATGTATTATGATCATTGAAAGCCTACTCAGGGCAGGAAAAGTCAGTTGTCTAAAATCTAGTATCTAACAATCTAGAATCTAGATTGAGTAAATCTCCACAAATTAATACCGATTATACTATTCAGTAAAGTAATTTTGACCGAGATATAAGCTGAATCTTAAATGATATCCCAATGAAGATACTTATTATGAATGGCCCCAATTTGAATTTGCTGGGCAAGCGAGAACCTGAGATCTATGGTAGCCAGACCTTTGAAGAATACTTCGAGGAACTGAAAGGGGCATTCCCTGCTGTGGATTTGGAGTATTTTCAGAGCAACCATGAGGGTTATATGATAGACAAAATTCACGAAGTGGGCTTTGCCTATGATGGGATCATTCTCAATGCGGGTGGTTATACGCATACCTCCGTGGCACTAGCCGATGCGGTCAAAGGAGTAACGACACCTGTGATCGAGGTGCACATCTCCAACATCATGGAGCGCGAGGTGTTTAGACACCATAGTTATTTGACCCCAGTGTGTACGGCACACTTTATCGGTCTAGGACTCAAAGGTTACCAGATGGCTATTGAGCACCTGATTCAGCACTAATCACAACAACACAACAACCCCAAAATGCCATGTTGAATTTCAAAGAAATTTTATCCGTTTCACTTATTCTATTTTCCATCATCGATATCTTGGGGAGTGTCCCTGTGGTATTGGATTTGAGGAAAAAATCAGGTCACATACAGAGTGCCAAAGCGACGATTGTAGCTGGGTTGATTATGGTTTTGTTCTTGTTTCTAGGAGACAAAATTCTTGGACTTTTCGGAATTGATGTAGGCTCATTTGCGATCACTGGAGCCTTGATTATGTTTTTTATTGGGATGGAAATGACGCTTGGGATTCAGCTTTTCAAGCCCGACCCAGACGAAACCAAGAGTAGTTCGATCGTGCCACTGGCTTTTCCTTTGATAGCTGGGCCAGGTACGATGACAGCTTTGATATCTTTGCGTGCGGAGTTTGAGTTGTGGAACATACTGATTGGAATTGTACTCAATCTGATTTTCGTGTACATCGTATTGCAATCTTGTCCTTGGTTGGAGCGGAAAATTGGAAAGGCAGGGTTTAACATCTTGAGAAAAGTTTTCGGGATTATCTTGTTGACCATCGCCATCAAGCTCTTCAAAAATGCCTTGGCAATTTGGTAAATGAATAGAAAGTTGAAATTAAAAAGTTGTCAAGAGAGTCTCTCACTTTTTAATTTTCAAATCTTTCACTTTGTAACTATCAACTTTGAATTGAACTATGATCATTATTTATACAGACGGAGCATCACGAGGCAATCCTGGACCAGGAGGTTTTGGGACAGTGCTACTGGCGCAAGGCCATAGAAAGGAAATCTCTGCGGGTTTTCGCAAAACAACCAACAACCGAATGGAGCTGTTGGCAGTGATTGCTGGGCTTGAAGCACTCAAGGTCGTCAATGCCGAGGTATTGATCTATTCTGATTCCAAGTATGTCGTAGATGCGGTCGAGAAAGGATGGCTCTGGGGCTGGGTCAAAAAGAATTTTAAGGACAAGAAAAACAGAGATCTCTGGGAGCGTTTTATTCCCGTCTACAAGCGCAACAAAGTGAAATTCAAATGGGTCAAGGGTCATGCAGGCAATGTAGAAAATGAGCGCTGTGATGTGCTGGCAGTAGAGGCTGCCTTGGCTCCCAATCTACCAGCAGATGTGGCGTTTGAGGCTGGGATCAATGATTTTTAATTTGAGGTAATCTGCTGTGGCCAATTCCTATTTTCATTTCAAGCAATTTACCGTCTATCAAGAGCGCTGTGCGATGAAAGTAAGTACAGAAGCTTGTGTACTTGGAGCTTGGATTCCGAAGAGTACAGCCAAGCGTATCTTGGATATTGGTGCAGGTACAGGGCTCATTTCGCTCATGCTCGCTCAAAGAACAGATGCACAGATCGATGCAGTAGAGATTGATCCTGATGCAGCAACTCAAGCCACCGACAATTTTGCCAATTCACCTTGGAGGGATAGACTACACCTCATTCCAATCAATATTTTTGAATGGGATACCAAAGCACGTTATGATCTGATTGTCTCCAATCCTCCTTTTTTTACTTCTAGTCTCAAGTCCCCAGAGGCGAAACACAACCTAGCCAAACATGATACAGGTTCTTTTAGCAAGCAGCGTTTTGCGCAATGTCTGAGTCGATTGCTTGCAGACGGAGGAGTGGCATATGTGCTGTATCCAGAGACGGAGGCGGAGGAGTTTTCCAATAGTTGTCAGCAAATTGGGCTCCATACTGCTGAGAGCCTAATCGTCAAAAACCAAGCGAACAAACAGGCAGTATTCAGAGTTATATTGAAAATAGCTCACCAGCCTATCCTAAAGGAATCTCAAACATTGAACATCAGAGATGGCGAAGCATACACCCCCGAGTTCATGGAGTTGTTGAAGAATTATTACCTAAAATTATGACTATACCAAGTGCCTGATAAGACAAACCCCACCCAAATATCAACCTGGATGGGGTTTCGTTTTTCCCGAATGGTTGAAAAGGTTATTTGTTTATCGCATTGATTTGTGCTTCTACTTCGGCTTTTGTCCCTGACACTGTATCAATTTCAACAGTTTTCTGGCCATCGATCATGGATGTTTTTTCTACGATAGCAGTTGTCTGCTCTCCTTCTGTACTCATCATGATTTTAATCTGCTGAGAGCTCTCTTTTTTGCAACATGCTTTTGTACAGCCAGGTTTGCAAGTTTTTTTGGTAGCATCATCATGAGTCATCTCAGCATGGCAACTAGCAGTGCATGGCCCGCTGTGGGTACACATCATCATGCCCGAGGTGTTCATGTCGCCATGTCCTTGGGTGTTTGTCCCGAAGGTCTCTCCCAATATCGGTGCGATTACCAAACCAATCAAACAAGTCAGTTTGATCAGGATGTTCATCGATGGGCCAGAGGTGTCTTTGAATGGATCACCTACTGTGTCGCCAGTGACAGCAGCTTTGTGTGCTTCTGAGCCTTTGTAGGTCATCTCTCCATTGATCATGACACCTGCCTCAAATGATTTTTTGGCATTGTCCCATGCTCCACCTGCATTGTTTTGGAAGATTGCCCATAGTACACCTGACACGCATACGCCCGCCATGTAGGCACCAAGAGCCTCAGGCCCCATGACAAAGCCAACCAAGATCGGGGTGATGATTGTCAATGCACCTGGGAGCATCATTTCTTTCAAGGCTGCTTTGGTAGAGATATCGACACATTTGGCAAACTCAGGTTTGCCTGTGCCTTCCATGATGCCCGGGATCTCTCTGAACTGGCGTCTTACTTCCATCACCATTTCCATGGCGGCTTTTCCTACAGATTTCATCGCTAGGGCTGAGAACACTACAGGAATCATGCCTCCGATAAATAGTGCCGCCAATACATTGGCTTTGAAAATATTGATACCGTCGATACCTGTGAAGGTCACATACGCTGCAAACAAGGCCAAGGCAGTCAACGCCGCAGAAGCAATCGCAAATCCCTTTCCTGTTGCTGCGGTGGTGTTGCCGACTGTGTCGAGGATGTCAGTTCTTTCTCTCACTTCCTTTGGGCATTCGCTCATTTCGGCGATCCCGCCAGCATTGTCTGAGATCGGGCCAAATGCATCGATTGCCAACTGCATCGCAGTGGTAGCCATCATCGCAGAGGCAGCTATTGCCACGCCGTAGAATCCTGCCAACTCATACGAAGACCAAATCGCTACCGCAAATAAAATCACGGATGAGAAAGTGGAAATCATACCTGTAGCCAACCCCGCGATGATGTTGGTTCCAGCACCTGTTGCAGAGCTCTCGACGATACTCAATACCGGTTTCTTGCCTAGGGCAGTATAATATTCCGTGAATGCTGAGATCAAATAACCCACAGTGAGTCCGACCAAAGTAGCATAGAATACGTGTCTGCTCGGAATGTCTCGGACTCCCTCACCAAAAAATGCCATACCTGTGATGGTCTCTGGCAACATCCAATCGATCAAGAACCAACCAGCAGCGGCCGTCAAGAGTATAGAAGTTAAGTTGCCTAGATTGAAGGACTTCTGAACATCCGCTTCTTTGGCATGGTTGTCTTTTACACCGATGAGGAAGGTGCCCAAGATGGATGCGATGATTCCTACTCCTGCAATCATGACTGGCAGCAGGATCGGCCCCATGCCACCAAAGGCATCCAGCACGATACCCGCATCGGCCATATCCTTGATGATGTAGTTGCCTAGCACCATGGATGCCAAAACGGTAGCCACATAGGATCCAAATAGATCGGCTCCCATACCAGCCACGTCACCCACATTGTCTCCGACGTTGTCCGCGATAGTGGCAGGGTTGCGGGGGTCATCTTCTGGGATGCCTGCTTCGACTTTGCCTACTAAATCGGCACCTACGTCAGCTGCCTTGGTGTAGATTCCACCACCTACTCTGGCGAACAAGGCAATGGACTCTGCACCCAACGAAAATCCTGCGAGTGCTTCCAAGACAACCGTCATTTCTGCATAGAATGATGCCTGCCCTGTGATGAATATTTTGATGAAAACAAGGAAAAATAAGGAAAGACCCAAAACGGCTAGACCCGCTACACCGAGTCCCATGACAGTTCCACCACCGAAGGCAACTTTTAGCGCTTTGGGAAGGCTGGTTTTGGCAGCTTCGGTAGTTCTGGCGTTGGCCTCAGTAGCGATACGCATCCCGATGTTGCCCGCTACTGCGGAAAAAACAGCACCTACTACAAAGGCAGGTACGATCATCCAACTGGTGGTCTCTACGACCATGGATATCCCAAATAAAGCAATGGAAGCAATAACTACAAATACAGCCAAGAGCCAGTATTCTGCGGCTAAAAAGGCGAGGGCGCCTTCTTTGATGTTGTTTGAAATTTCTTTCATTTTGGCATCTCCGGCACTTTGTTTTTTGACCCAAGACATCTTGATCATCATGAATACAAGTCCGACAATAGCCAGTGCTATCGGCACATAAATCAAATCACTCATTTGTTCTCCTAGAATAGTGTGTTAAAATTGATTGAATATTGAATAAGGTAAAAAGGGGATTGCGGCCCATTTTTAAGGGTAACAAATATATAAGATCAGACCACAAATAAAAACAAACTACCTGTGAGCCATAGTTTTAGCTCTACATGACATATGTTGTGCTAGAAGGGCCTGCGTTGAAATAAATCGCAATGCACAGCAAACTCTGATTTTTTATGTACTTTAGGAGGAAAATCAAGATCTATCGATTTATACCTTAGTAACATCAAATCATGCGTACATATTCATTCTTTCCTGCGGTAATAGTTATAGGCTTGTCTTTCCTTGCCCTTTTTTTGTACGATTTGAATCACCATTCTGATTTGACTATTGAGAGAGCTACTTCTCCTATTCAGCATTTGGCGAATGCCAGACAGGCGATTTTGGATCGCAAATTCAATACAAGCATACGTGAGATGGATGCTGCCATTATGGATATGAAAATCATTGAATTAAGCGCAGATAGTACTGCCACCAAATTCATCGAAAGGGCTATTCAGGATTTAAAGTTTGTGGAAACCGAAATTCAAAATGACTCTATCAGTCTTCAAGATTTGAATCATGCATATTTCAATGCACTCAACTCTATAGCTTACGCCAATCTGATTATTTCTGAAAAGAATCTGGATAAAGGGGAAAGATATGAGGCGATGAGGTTTATGAATGCGACCATTAAGGAAATGGTGAGTTCGCTCAACTTTGCTGCCAATGAGAGAGACAAGGAAAGAGAAAAAGTAGTAATCGATGACATCAAAGATATCCTGAGTAAAATGAAGGATTCAGAATATGAGTACCGTTTCAATTACGACAGCATCAATAAGGAGGTGCAGGAAATGATAGAAATCTCGAACTAAGCTTTCTCGCTAAAGGGCTATTCCTATATTTGCAGCCTAAATTAGGTAATCAGTGAAGCAGCTCATCAGTTTTGTACTCAAAAAAGTACCACGAAAGTATCTCCAACTTTTCAGCCATTTTGCCCTCAAGATCGTGGCGTTTTTTTATCGTGGCAATCAAGTGGAGTGTCCGGTGTGTGAAGCTACTTTTTCCAAATTCGTGCCCTATGGCAGGGTAGCCAGAGCCAATGCACTGTGTCCAAATTGCCTAGCATTGGAGAGACACCGCCTGATGTGGCTTTACCTCAAAAATCAAACAGACTTCTTTGGCTCACAAAAGGAAATTCTACACATCGCACCCGAGATTTGCTTTATCAAACGTTTTGAAGCCATACATGGTGACCGCTACATCACGGCGGATATCGAGTCGCCGTTGGCCAAGGTCAAGATGGATATTCATCAGATGCCTTTTGAGGACAACCGCTTTGATGTAGCGTTTTGCAACCACGTGATGGAGCATGTCGCTGACGACATCCAGTCGATGAAGGAAATTTTCAGAGTATTGAAGCCAGGAGGCTGGGCCATCATTCAGATTCCTTACTTTGAGCCTATTCCAGACGTAACTTTCGAAGACAACAGCATCACCGATCCGCAGGAGCGTGAAAGGATATTTGGTCAGGATGATCATGTCCGCTTGTATGGCAAGGACTACCCAGCTCGTCTGCGCTCGGCAGGATTCGAAGTGATAGAAGATGATTATGTCAACTCACTGAGTGAAATAGATCAGACGCGGTATGCCTTGCCCAAGGACGAAATCATCTATCTGTGTAAGAAGGGCTAACAGTTGTTTTTCGACAGTGTTGATACATAGCTTTCAGGACAAGAATATATACGGAGCAACAGAGTAGGGCTACTGCGTTGAGTTTTTGAACCAGTAGTACATTTCTGAATCTGGAGATCAACGCACATCAATCCAGACACTGCCTAGAAAAATATTAGCACCCTCAATTAGTGGGTTAGATTCTAAAATCAAGCATTTTTAGATTGAGAAAAGTGCAGAGTGTACTATATTCGGTTAGAAACAGGGGGGGGATTCAAAAACTAAGAAAAGATGAGAGATAAAACTATTTTTATTCTACTGACACTGTTTTTGTTTAATTGTTCTAACAATGAACCAGAACCATCTCTTGACATGGACGAAGGTCGAAAGTTTAAGATGGGATTCAGTACTTGGGTCTTTGGACCAACTGAACAAGACAGAAATGAAACCTATTCGTTTATACAGTCAAATGGGGATATATATTCTGAACAAGTAGACGATAGAATACCGTGGAATTCTTGGATCAATGATCTGGAATTACCAATTGATTTTGTTCAGAGTATCGATGACCGTGTAAACATGATAGATAAAAACCTTTCGCTTGTTTTATCTATAAGCCCACTAAATACTAGCAGAAACGACTTAAAAGAGGATTGGGATGGTTTGCCAATTGAGTACAACTCCATTAACGAACTGAAAATTGAAGATGCATATTTTAAGCATGTTGAATATCTTGTTGGACGTTTTAATCCTAAATATCTGGTCTCAGCAATGGAACCTAATGATTTATTAATAAATTCAACTGCTAAATGGGCTGATTTTAAATTGCTAGCAAGCAATGTACGATCTCGTCTTAAAACGAGGTTTCCATCGCTCCTAATTTCCGAATCTATCACACTACACAATTACTTTCAACCACAAGTGGATAATCCATCGGACTATATACAAGAAGTATCAGATTATTCGGAAGAGTTTGATTTTATCGCTATCAGCTTCTATCCCTTTTTCAAGAATCTTCAAACAATAGAAGAATATCAGGAGGCTTTCGATTTTCTGCACAATCAATTTAATAAGCCTATAGCTTTTGTTGAAACCAGCCACTTATCAGGTGACCTAGTAATTCCCAATCTCAACACCAACATAACTGGATCTCTTACTAGACAAAAGGAATATCTGGAAACGCTTGTGTCAAATGCTCACACGAATAATTATGAATTTATAATATGGTGGGCTCATAGGGACTATGATGCATTGTGGGAAACCTTTCCAGATGAAGTTAAGGATATTGGACAAGTCTGGAGAGATACAGGACTATTGGATGAGGATGGAGTGGAACGACCAGCCTTTTCAGTTTGGACAAACGAATTTCAAAACTAAAGTAGCCAACAAACATTAAAATGAGTATGCGAGCTGAGCTATTTGTAAAGGTTAGTTTGATGAGATATTTAGTACATATTTGAAAAGTCCAGCTTACGAATGATAGTTGGGCGTTAGGCCTATTTTAGGACGACCGAACTTACAAACACAGGCTGTCCCAAAAGAAATGTGACTTTTGAAAGATGAAAGATGTTTTTCCGTTTTACACCATTGGACATTTTATTAATCAGCCGACAAACTCGACTGAATTTGAAATATTGCGGTTTGACGAAATGGAAGAACCCAATGTCGACGACTTTCACAAACACAGATTTTACGAAATCCTTTGGACTGAAAAAGGCAAAAGTCGACTAGGCGTTCATTTGTCTAGTTTTATAACCAACCATTTCCTCAATCAATCCCCAAAGTATCCTTGATCAGGTAATCGTCTTTGCGAGGGGAAACTTGAATCATCATTTCTCCGACAAAACCTGTGAGGAACAATTGTACGCCGATGACGATCGCCACGAGCGCCAAGAAAAACAAAGGCTGTGCGACGATGTCTCTGGCAGGCAACTGGTAATGGATTTCGTAGAGTTTGCGCGCGATCACCCAGATCGTGATGATTGTTCCAAATAAGAAGGACAAAGTCCCGAGTGTACCAAAGAAGTGCATGGGGCGCTTCCTGAATTTGGACACGAATGAGATGGACAACAGATCCAAGAATCCAAATATGAAACGCTCCAGTCCGAATTTGGTTGTGCCGTATTTTCGGGCTTGGTGCTGGACGACTCTCTCGCTGATTTTGCTAAAGCCTTGTCCCTTGGCAATGAAAGGAATGTAGCGGTGCATCTCTCCATAGACCTCTACGGATTTGATGACCTCTTTTTTGTAGGCTTTGAGTCCACAGTTGAAGTCATGGAGTTTGATACCTGAAAAGATACTGGCAACCTTGTTGAATAACTTGGACGGGATGGTCTTCATGATCGGATCGTAGCGCTTTTTCTTCCAGCCAGATACGAGATCATAGTTTTCCTTTTGCACCATCTGGTACAATCCTGGGATTTCGTCAGGGCTGTCCTGTAGGTCCGCATCCATGGTGATCACGACTTCACCTATCGCTTGTTTAAAACCTATATTTAGAGCTGCGGACTTGCCATAGTTGCGGTTAAACCGTATCCCTTTGATTTTGTTGTTTTGATTTTTTAGTTCCTGAATTACCTCCCAAGACCTGTCTGTACTGCCATCATCGATGAGCAACACTTCGTAGCTGAAGCTGTTGGTATCCATGACTTTTGCGATCCATGAGAGTAGCTCCGGGAGTGATTCTTCTTCGTTGAGAAGAGGGATAATGACAGATATTTGGGTGATTTGAGACATTAATCTTCTTCGAACAAAGGTTTTGACTTCTTGATAAACAATGCTCCGATCAATCCGACGATCATGGCTTGTGTCAATATTTGCCAGCTATTGGCGATGAGCGAAAAGGGTTTGAAGCTATTTCTGACCTGTCTTTCGATCTCGCTGATGCTCTCATCTATTTTGCTCATGTCTTTCTCAAAGATCATGAGCATTTGCTCTGTAGATTCGATGCTTTGCGCAATGAATACGTCTTGCAGTGCTGGATTCAATACATTGAATACGAAAATATAAAAAATCTCATTGCAGTAGATGGTGATAAACATGGTGATTGAGCAGTACCAAAATGCCTCTGCAAAGCTAAGAAAACCTTCGTGGTTTGTTTTTCGCTCTTTGCGACCTAGATGGATCAATAGAGAAAACGACACGATCATCAGCGTGATACTGCGCCACGAAAAATAGGCATCATCACTGATGAGGTAGGCGATTATGGAAATGGCTATTCCTACCGATCCAATGATTGCTCCGTGGAGGAGTGCTTTTTTGTTGAGTTCACTGTTCACTTTGTATGCTTTTGTTGATTCAGCTCTTAGGCGCTTTTCTTTTCAATACTACAGCCACTACAGTTGTTATCAAAAATCCAATGATGATTTTTTTGAGAAAACTATCGAGTATGATGTCAGATTGGGTAGTGTTTCTGACTTTTTCGTAGGATTCGATGTAGGACTCAGCGCCCATTTGTTCTACGATTTTGGTTCGGGTTTCTTCCAGTATTTCTACTCTGCTCGTGACATAGTCACTGACCATGGCAGGTTCTATCCATTGTGTAAAGATGTAAATGAATGCGGAAGTGACTAACCCCAAGACTAAGAAAATGATAAAGCCACCGCTCATGCCTTGCCAGTATTCGAGGAGCTTGCCGTTGAATCGGTCTCTGAATTCTTTGATCCCAAAAAACACAAAAATAGGTATGATGAAAAGGTCAAACATCTGCAGTTCCTGCAAGGGGTTCTCTCCTGAGAAGTAAAACACCAGAAACATGATCACGATCATCGCTGATCCGATCAATCCATATCTGAGGGATGTCCTAAATAAATCTCTCATGCGAGGTATTGTTTAGTGCCGTTGATTGTCGCGCTGACCTGACCTATTAATTCCTTGCCGTAGTAGGGGCTGTTGACTGACTTGGAGCGGTTGCTGCTGCTGTCGTATTTCCACTTTTTCTTAGGATTGATCAGTGTGAGGTTGGCTTTTTGTTTTTCATTGATGCTGGCCGTTTCTATTTTTAGAATCGCACGGGGATTGACGGTCACTTTGTCGATCCATTCATTGTATTCCAATTCTTCTTTGAGCGAAAGGAGAGAAGGAATCATAGTTTGTAGCGAAAGAATACCGTTTTCTGCTCTGTCAAATTCTAGTTTTTTGCTTTCCTCATCCTGTGGAGTATGTGCACTGACAATCACATCGATGATACCTTCTTTGAGACCTTTGATCAGTGCCTTTCTGTCTTTTTCTTCTCTGAGTGGAGGATTGATTTTGAAATTGGAATCATATCCTATGACTGATTCATCTGTGTGCATGAGGTGATGGATGCTAACGTCGCAAGTGATATTCAATCCTTTCTTCTTTCCCTTTTTGATCAATTTGACACTTTCGGCAGAGGAAATATTGGAGAAGTGCAAGCGTCCACCGCTGTATTCCAAGATGTCAAGGTCTCTTTTGATCATCAGGTGTTCTGCCAGCGCTGGCATGCCTTTCAGTCCCAACCCTGTGCTGACGATCCCTTCATTCATGGTGCCAAAACGAGTGAGTAGTTTATCTTCGGGCAGATTGATGATCAATCCGTCGATCTTCTGCACATAAATCAGAGACTTGAGCAAAATATCCGTGTGCCATAGTGGCTCATTCCCATCTGTAAATGCCACCGCTCCAGCCTCGTGCAAATCGAGCATTTCTGTGAGATCTTCACCTTTGGTATCTATGGTGACGGCTGCCATGGGGTACAAATCCGTCAGGCAATCTCTGCTCTTGGATTTGATGTACTCAATGTGACTCTTGGCTTGTACGACTGGCGCGGTATTGGGTAGTGTAGCGATGCCTGTAAAGCCCGATTCTGTGGCCAGTTGACACCCGCTGCGGATGTCTTCTTTGTGCTCGTTGCCCGGATCATTGAAATTGGCTTTCATATCAAACAGACCGGGGAGCAACAGCTGACCTTTGGCTTCTATGACGGTGTCTGCCGAATGTTCTTGTTTGTCAATAGAGACAATGACTCCATCTTGGATCAATACATTGACTATCTTGTTGTGGTGCGGTGATTGCGGGTCGAGGATTTTAGCTTCCCTTATAAATAGACTCATTTACAAAAATCTTAGTAGCAAAGATTCGGCTATTAGAAATGCCAAGGACAAAAGTAAAGCATATTTCCATAACTCCATGCTGTGGTATTTTTCTTTCAAGATTTTAGTGAAATTCTTGCTGTCTACATGGTCAAAGGTTTCTAAGGATTGGATGCCAGAAAGCAATTGTGAGAGCTCATCGTGTTTGATTATGGTCAGGTCGGATTCTGCTTTGGAGTGGTTGAATCCGATGTAGTCCAAGTCTTCTTGATCAGAATACAACTGGTAATTGCCCGGTGTGAGTAGGTATTTTGGAAAGTCCATGACCAATTGGTTTTGCATCATGCGCTGGGAGGGAATGAGTTCTTCTCCCAATACGGTGTGCTTGATTTTGTAGAGGGTGTTGTTATGGATCGAGTCTAGTGAGACGACCATGTTGTCATTGTCTGCAGTATAGTAGAGTCGGTTGCTGCTGCTGGCGCTGAGTTCTCCGATCCGTTGCATGACAGGGACGAAGAAGGCGTGCCTCTGAAAATCGGTCAGTTCGTCCGTCAAAGCAGTGCCATAGATGTACAAATTACCTTGTTGTGAAACTTTGGACAGAAAGGAGTTACCAGTTTTTGTCTTGAGTAAGGTTTGGTGAAAGCTCTTGAGTTGGAACAAAGGTGAAGCTGAAGGGAGTTTTGTTTTGTTGTCAATGGACTCAAACATACCTTCAAAGAAAGGGTTGTTCAGCTCTGGCTTTTCCATTTCGATTTTCTCAACATATGGAATCATATCATAGCGCAGGTTGAGACTGCTTTGTAGATCAGCCAGTGCATTTTCTGCATGAGGGAATAGCACTACTGTTTTCCCTGCTTCTAGTAAAGTCTTGATTTGCGCCTGAAGACTGGAGTTAATTTCCTTGACACTGTAGAGGACAAGTACATCCGAGTTCTCTAGTTTTTGATACGAGACATCCCCAGTATGGAAGGTGTTGAACTCAAATAGATCATTGTCTTCAAATACCTTTTCTATGTAAGTGCTGGCGACTTGATCTTTGATTTCTATGACTTGAATCTTGGGCGCCAGATTAAAAGCCAGGTAGAATTCATTGTCAAAAGTGACCGGAAAGTCTTGAAATTCGATACGAGCTTGATTGTACTTGTTGAGGTTCTTGCCCAGCTCGAAACTGATTGTTTTGGAAGATCTGGAATCAATGGAGACAGCCATACTAGCCGATTGTTGGTTGTTGACATGGAGTTTGACGATGAGGTCTTCGATGGCCTTGTCTCCATTGTTTTTGATTTTGGTGCTAAGTATGTTTTGCTTGTGAGCCAAAATGAAGGGTTGGTTGATGTAGGCAGTGTCTACATAGATGTTGTTTTCTTGGGCTACAGTCAGGGGTATGAGATAGTATTGGTTCAGTGTGTCGGTCACCTGATCTATCTGGCCAAATGTGGATCGTTGCATGTCGCTCAATACAAATATCTCACTGTGATCATTGGGATCGCTGAGTGTTTTGATTTTGTTGAAGATCTCTGTGCCAGATCGACTGACACTAGATGGTTTCATTTCGGACAGCAAGTCTCGTGTTTGTTCTGCGCTTTTGAAATGGTTGGCGCTGGGAGAAAAATTGTTGTCTAGAATCTTGAAACTGGTGGAACTTGGATAGAGGTCTATTACTTGTTGCGCGATAGACTGTGCTACGGTCAGCGCAGATGTGTTTTCGTCGGTGAGATTACCCATGCTCCCAGAGTTGTCTAGGTAGAGAATAACAGAGTTTTCATTGAGCCCCTCTTCTTGTCCAGGGATAAATGGTTGGGCAAATGCCAGTACCAAAAAGAAAATGAATGCCAGTCGACAAAGTAGAATCAGAAGATGCTTGAGCTGGAGTTTGGAGGACGACTTCTTTTTGACGGTGTTTAGGAACCTTACATTCGAAAACTTCACCAGTTTCGCTTTGCGAAAATTGAAAAGATGAACAATGATAGGGATACTTAGGGCAAGTAGTCCCCAGAGAAATGTAGCGTTAGCAAAGTTCATTGAAGCAAATCTAAACGAAAATCAAAGCTGGCAAAGTTTACAGGAACTAATAATTTTAAAGAGACCTTTGAACGGACAAGTTAATGATTTGATAACTTCTCTTGTAGAGTATTTTTATTTGGGTTCTAAAATCCGTATATTCGAACTGTTGTTGTGGATTAAGATTTGATTAGTCCTTTTTATTTTGAGTTTTTGACCTTGGGGTTCAAGTTAAGTCTTGGACCCTTTTTTTGTGACTGATGATATTTCTCGATTTTTGATCCTGTCTCTGGAATTGACCGATATCGAACACAGGTGTCTCATACCTGAACAATTTTCCTTTCTTTTTATAATTTATGTAATTTGTAATTGACAGTATTTCAGTTAGTTACGTGAATGGCACTTTTCTTGGCATAGGGTCAGTGAATATGTAATTTTTTACCGAATGGATCGAGTAATACAAAAGAAGAAGTGGACAGTAAAAAGGGTAGCAGCAATCTCCGCTGCTGTCCTAATCGCAAGTTTCATCTTATACAATTTCGTCTTTGCGGATCAAGGGGTGAAATTGAAAGTGAATGAAGATAAGATCAAAATAGCCCAAGTCGTCAACGGACAATTCCGTGAATTTATTCCTGTGGATGGCAATGTATTACCGATCAAAACGATCCGTTTGGATGCTATCGAGGGAGGTACAGTAGAGAAGAAATATCTGGATGGTGGGATATTGGTCACCGAAGGCGATACCATATTGAAATTGTCCAACAACAATCTCGTCCAAAATTTCATCCGAGAGGAAACACAAGCTTTCATTTTGGTCAATAATCTGGAAAACACAAAGCTGGATTTGCAAAGGACGCAGTTCGAGCTAAAGAAAAAGCTCATTGATTTGGACTATGACATAGCAGATGCGAAAGATAACTATGAGAGAGGAGTGAAACTCAGAGAAGAGAACGTGATCTCAGAGCAGGAATTTCTAAAACTCAAGAGAGATTACAATAGACTAGTTGATTCACGCAAAATTGAGATTCAGTCTCAGGACTTTGATACCAAAAATGCCAAAATTCAAATTCGCCAGACCGAACAGACCCTGTCAAGAACTAGAAACAACTTGAAAATGATCAAAGGTAATCTGGAAAACCTGTATATCAAGGCACCGATATCTGGTCGGTTGTCATCCATCAATGCAGAGGTAGGTGAATCTATCCAGATGGGTCAAAACATAGGCCAGATCGATGATATGAACGGATTCAAGGTTCGCGCTACCATAGATGAACACTACATCGCCAGAATATATGAAGGTTTAGTGGGTTCATTTGATTTTGATGGAGCGAATCATGACCTACAGATAGCTAAGATTTATCCAGAGGTAAACAATGGTCTGTTTTCAGTGGATTTGAGTTTTACCGCAGAGTTGCCCAAAGGCATTCGCAGAGGACAAACACTTCAAATCAAATTGCAACTCAGTGAAAACATCGAAGCACTACAAATCCCACGCGGCAGTTTCTATCAAACCACCGGAGGCAACTGGGTTTTTGTCGTGACAGAGGACGGAGGAGAGGCCGTAAGGCGAAAAATAAAATTGGGTAGGCAAAACCCACGATTCTACGAAGTATTGGAGGGCTTAGAAGCAGGTGATCAGGTCGTAGTATCATCATACGAAGGCTATGAAGACAAAGACCGCTTAGTATTTAAATAAGATATAATGCAATCAAATCATAAAACAATGGAAAATACAGGGACACTTATCCAAACCAATGATCTAAAGAAAATCTATTACACAGATGAAATCGAAACGACTGCTTTGGCAGGGGTGAATTTGGAGGTAAAGAACGGAGAGTTTGTAGCAATCATGGGACCATCAGGCTGCGGCAAGTCTACTTTGCTCAACATCTTGGGCTTGTTGGACAATCCATCACATGGGGAGTTTTACTTTTCAGATCAAGAGATTTCACAATTCAGTGAAAGAAAAAGAGCGGATTTGAGAAAGGAGAATATTGGTTTTGTATTCCAGAGCTTTAACCTAATCGATGAGTTGACTGTGTTTGAAAACATAGAATTGCCCTTGATTTACTTGAAGTATTCAGCATCAGAACGAAAGAAAAGAGTAGAAGAAGTCATGGAGCAGATGAAAATCATGCATAGAAGGAATCACTTCCCTCAGCAGCTCTCTGGTGGACAGCAGCAGAGAGTGGCGATATCCAGAGCTGTGGTAGCCAAGCCTAACATGATCCTTGCCGATGAGCCTACAGGTAACCTAGACTCAGCCAATGGACAGGAAGTCATGTCTCTGTTAAGTGAGTTGAATGCAAAAGGCACAACGGTGATCATGGTGACTCACTCGCCTGTTGATGCAGAATATGCACATCGAGTCATTCACCTATTCGATGGGCAGATCGTCTCCGAAAACATCAATACCAGAGACAGTACTCTCGTCTAGCGGAGCTCCGAAAAATACGAATTAGTAAATAGTTGTAAATAAGTAGAATCCTCATGGTGCTCATGTCAGGTGAGCACCCTCTGTGCCTTTCGATAAATAACCGAAGATGAAAAGTGTACTGGTAATAATAATGGTTTTGATGGGGTATTGGTTGTGTGCACAGGACGTAGACACGACTCCCAGCAAGCAGGTTTTGACGCTGGATCAGTGTATGAAGATCGCTATGCAAAACAACATAGAGCTGAAACGTGTCAAAAACAATGCACTCATTGCTAACGCAAATTATTTTCAACGCATGATGGAGTTCCTGCCATCTATTGATTTGTACGCCAATTACGATCTCTATAACGGCACCTTTTTTGACAACACAGCTGCGCGTCAGGTGACTTCTGTAACCAATTCCTCCAATCCAAGCATTCGTGCCAATTGGACGGTTTTCAACGGTTTTAGCAATCACTATCAGCTAAAAGCCGCCAACAACAACAAGGAAGCGACTTCTTTTGCCATAGAAGAACAAGTGCAAACAGTAGAATCCAATGTACTAGCTGCCTACCTCAGTGTGGTACTAGACAAGGAAAACATCAAAATATCAGAGGATAAAATCAATTTGCTCCAATCTCAACTCGAAAGAGAGAAAAAAAGGAATGAAATCGGAGTAGGAAATTTGGAACAAGTTTATAATTTTCAATCCCAACTAGCCAATGAAAATCTCACATTGGTCAACCGTAAAAACTTATTATTGACAGACATGCTACGTTTGTTGCAAACCTTGCAACTGGAGGTGTCAGACAATTATGACGTTGCTCCTTACGAATTCGGAGACGATTTGGCTTTGATGGAAAAAGAGAAGTTCGCAGAAGTTTTAGAAAGTTCTTTGTCTTATTCGCCAGGGATCAAAAGAGCCACGCATTCTGCCGAATCTGCCAGTATGCTGTTTAAAAGTTCCAGAGCACAATATCTACCCACAGTGGCTTTGTCAGGTCAGGTAGGATCGTCTTACTCATCCAATGGCGCACGAAATCCTGAAAATGGTATGGTAGATTCTCATGCGAGTTTTTCTGATCAGATGAATTGGAATAGGTATGATTATTTGAATCTTTCGGTCACTGTCCCAGTTTTTTATCGAGGCAGACTAAGGAACGATACACAAGTAGCTAAGTTGAATTTAGAAAATGCCAACCTAGATCTTCAGCAAACGGAGCTTGATGTGACCAATACGATTCAGCAAGTTTATGTCAATTTGACCTCTGCTCAGGCAACTTACAAGGCAGCAGAAGACAACCTAGTCGCACTCAACCAGTCATTTGAATATGTAGAGACCAGGTATGAACATGGCAATACTGATTTCTATACTTACCTAGAAAGTCTCAACAATAAAAATCGCGCAGAGATCGAATTGGTCAATGCCAAGTACATGATCGTTTTCCGTCAAAAAATCCTAGACGTTTATAGAGGACAGTTATAAGACTACTAACAAGTTCTATTTTAAAACTTTCAACTTTCAACTTTCAACTTTTTCACCCAATAGCAATCACATTGATCTCAGGGATTTCCAGCCATTCGGCAGCTTTCATTTTTTGTCTTGAAATATAACCAATCCAATAGTTGCCATTTCTGCCAGCGTACTTTTCTACCACTTCATCAAAATCCGCTTCTTTGGGTTGTTGATCCGCAAACCTGACATAGATTTTCATCTGAAAATCCTCATGTAGCTGGAGCTGTTCCTTGGTTTTTCTTGATTTCTTGAATTCATAGCGGTAGCCATATCCCAGTGCAGAAATGTCAGATAGTACTGCCGATCCAGTGGGTTTGTCTCCAGCACCCTTTCCGTACAAGAATTGACTTTCTGAGAAGGCACTTTCCAAAATCACCGCATTGTATTCGTTTTTGGTCTGAGCGAGTATCGTTGACTTGTCAACAAATGTCGGCAAAACAGTCGCATCGATGTACTGTCCTACTTTTTTACCTTTGGCGATGAGTTTGATTTCATAATTATGCTTTTGTGCAAAATCAATATCAAAGGAGTTGATTTTGGTGATCCCAAGGGTGAAAAGCTCCGCAGGATTGGTAATCAATCCAAAAGCGTGATATAGCAATATGCAAAGCTTATATCGTGCATCGATTCCCTCCACATCCAGTGTAGGATCAGACTCCGCAAATCCCAAGTCCTAAGCTTCTTTCAATACCTGATCATAGGGAGCGCTCTCATTGATCATTTTGGTGAGAATGAAATTGGTCGATCCATTAAAAATCCCTTCAATAGAAGTCAACAAGTCATTGTCATAGTACTCTTCCAAGTTGCGAATGATCGGAATACTCGCGCAACAGGATCCTTCATACAAGAAAGAGACCCCCTTCTTTTTTTGCAAATCCAAAAGGAATTCTAGGTTCTCAGCGATCATCTTTTTGTTGGCGGACACGACGTGTTTGCCACGATTCATGGCTTCTGTGACGATTTCCAGTGCTGCGGCTGCATCATCGATAAGCTCGACAATCACATCAATCTCTTCGTTGTGGAGGAGCTCGTTTTTCTGATTGGTAAACAGACTTTTGTCCAAGCTTCTGGGTTTGGAGATGTCCTTGATACAAAATTTTACTATTTCTGCCTCGATAGAGTTGGATTGTTGCAATACGTGATACAAACCCTGTCCTACCACGCCAAATCCGAATATTCCTAATTTCATGTTATTTTACTTAAAAGCCTTTTATGATCACAAAATACTATTTGCTGAAGACCATCAAGATTGGGGTCGCGTCTGAAAAGGGTATAAAAAAATCCCTCCCAGACAAGCTAGAAGGGATGATGTATCTTTAGATCGAAGTGTCATTCCTCTTGCTTATCTCTTCCGATTGCTCGAAATTGGAATTAGCACCTTTCCGTCGAGCGGGGGTTGCTAAGGTTTCGCAGGGCCAAATCCCTCCACCTTTCTTGATAAGTCATCCATTAAAAATAGAACTGTCGCAAAGGTACAGCAGAGATTTTGTAGGAAGCAAGTTTTTGAAATAGTTTTCTAGTTTTCTGATTTGCAGGTTTTACTCATTTATTAATTTTTTTGTAAAATTTCAATACTCAATACTATTTCATAAACACAACCTTATTCCCATTGTTATCAAGTTCGAAGGCCTTGGTTTTGGCGAGTCCGATTTTGAATGAGAGTTCCTCGATTTGTGCCAGATCGCGATTCAGTGGCATGAATTCGGTGGTTTCGACAGATTGATGAGGCAGGTGAACCAGCTCTAGGATGATGCCGTCTTTTCGGAGCAGGTTTTGGAAGTGAATGTTGCTGTCATCTACAATCTCGATCTCTTCAAAACCCATGTGTGTGGTGTACCACTTCAGAGTATTGATATAATCCGAAGATTGAATGGTAAAGTACATCGGGTCTACCTGATACAGCCTGGATTGATTGGGTATATCAAAAAACTGTAGGAGGTTGCCATCAGGGTCTAAGGTGACATAGGACTTTAATCCCAAATTAATATCATCATGAATATCCTTGACGATGATTTGTTCATACTTCTGCAGATACATGTATAGGCTGTCAAACTGATTCGTCGCAAATCCCAGTTTGGTGATGCCATTGATGTATTTTTTTCCTTCCTTGAAATTGATCTGAGATTTTAGCAAGGTGCTGTTTCCTTGCTTGAGGATGAGTCGAAAATCGTCATTTTTCATTTTGACATATTTGTCAGGACGGTACTCTTCCACACTGAATTGGAGGAATTTTCTATACCAACTTGCTGAGGTTTTGAGATCTTTGACGATGATCGTAGCAGAACTAAACCGCAGTTCGTTGATGTTTTTTTGAGAAAAGACTGCCTCGGAGTGAAACATCATGGACAGACACACGATTAACAAAAGTAGGGTGCGGAGTTGCTGAGTTTGAGTCATTTTTATCGATGAGCTTTGAGTATCAAATGTAGCGATTATTGACGTTTATCGATTCGGTTTATGGCTGAGTAGAAAAAAATTATAGCTTAGAACCAACATCCTGTTAGAAACGTAGTAATTTTGCACTTATTTAAAGTGAGTCTAAATAATTCTTAGCGAATGAGCAACGACGATCAAATACTAGAGGAGTTCACCTCAAAAGAATACGAACATGGATGGTCTGTGGATCTGGAAGCCGATGAAGCACCAGCAGGATTGAGTGAAGACATTGTTCGTTTCATTTCGGCAAAAAAGAACGAACCAGAGTGGATGCTAGAGTGGCGTTTGAGTGCGTATGAGCGATGGACAAAGATGGAAGAACCAGATTGGTCTAATGTGAAGTACCCAAAAATCGACTACCAAGCCATCAAATATTACTCTGCGCCAAAACAGAAAAAGACAGTTGATAGTCTGGATGAGATAGATCCTGAGTTGATCGCAACTTTTGAGAAATTGGGGATTTCCCTCAACGAACAAAAGCGATTGACAGGTGTGGCGGTAGATGCTGTCATCGATTCTGTATCGGTAGCGACTACTTTCAAGGAAACATTGGGAGAGCGTGGGATTATTTTCTGTTCGTTTAGCGAGGCAGTAAGAAACCATCCTGAGTTGGTCAAGAAGCATCTAGGCTCGGTAGTACCTGTCTCTGATAACTACTTCTCAGCGTTGAACTCTGCCGTTTTTTCTGATGGGTCATTCTGTTACATTCCTAAAGGCGTGAGATGTCCTATGGAGTTGTCAACCTATTTCCGAATCAATGCAGCCAATACTGGACAGTTTGAAAGAACCTTGATCGTCGCAGACGAAGGGTCCTATGTGAGTTACCTAGAGGGATGTACTGCGCCACAGCGTGATGAGAATCAGTTGCATGCTGCCGTGGTAGAAATTATCGCTCAGAAGGACGCTGAGGTGAAATATTCAACCGTACAGAATTGGTATCCAGGTGATAAAAATGGAAAAGGCGGTATTTACAATTTCGTAACCAAGCGTGGGATTTGTGCGGGCGACCGTTCTAAGATTTCTTGGACTCAGGTAGAAACAGGTTCGGCTGTGACATGGAAGTACCCATCTTGTATCTTGAAAGGAGATTATTCTGTAGGAGAGTTTTACTCAGTGGCAGTGACCAACAATCATCAGCAAGCAGATACTGGCACCAAAATGATTCATATTGGCAAGCACACCAAGTCTAGAATCGTGTCCAAAGGTATCTCAGCGGGACATTCTCAAAATTCATACAGAGGACAAGTTCAGGTGATGAAGCGCGCAGAGAAGGCAAGAAACTTCTCTCAGTGTGACTCACTGTTGATTGGGAATCAGTGCGGAGCGCACACTTTTCCATACATAGATATCGAAAATTCAACAGCACAGGTCGAGCACGAAGCGACAACTTCTAAGATCGGTGAAGACCAGATATTCTACTGTACCCAGCGAGGAATCGATGAGGAAAATGCAGTGGCATTGATTGTCAACGGATATGCCAAAGAAGTACTCAACAAGCTGCCGATGGAATTTGCCGTGGAGGCACAAAAACTGTTGGCATTGACGCTTGAGGGATCTGTGGGATAAAATTGATTGGAAATTTGAGATTAGAAATTGGCTACTTTTTCAAAATTTGAAGATTTGGAAGTATGGCAAAAGGCTAGGAAGTTTAATCAAGACCTTGCTGTAGTAATTTCAGACATTCAATTAAATAAGGATTTCAGTCTTTCTGATCAGATCAATCGTTCAGCAGGTTCTTGTATGGACAACATTGCTGAGGGTTTTGAACGAGAAGGAAATAGAGAATTTTCTCAGATGCTATCCATAGCAAAGCTTCTATAGGAGAGACAAGATCTCAATTGTACAGAGCTTTTGATCGAAAATATATTACCGAAGAAGTTTTTGAGAAACTGAAATCGGATTGTGAAGAGTTGAGTAAAAATATATCTGGGTTTATGAAATATCTCAGAAATTCAGAATTTAAAGGGAACAAGTTTAAATACTAATCTCAATTTCGAATTTAAAATATCAAATATCGAATGTTAAGCATAAAGAATTTACAAGCTAGAGTAGAGGAGAAGGAAATCCTAAAGGGGATCAACTTAGAAGTGAAGCCAGGTGAGGTACACGCCATCATGGGACCCAATGGTTCTGGCAAGAGTACTTTGGCCAATGTTTTGGCAGGTAGAGAAGATTACGAAGTGACTGGTGGATCGGTAGAGTACATGGGACAAGACCTTTTGGAACTTGCTACAGAAGAAAGAGCGAGAGAAGGCATCTTCTTGGCGTTTCAGTATCCTGTAGAAATCCCTGGCGTGACGACTACCAACTTCATGAAGACTGCATTGAATCAAATCAGAGAACACAAAGGATTAGAGCCTTTGGATGCAGTGGCGTTCTTGAAGAGAATGAAGGAGAAAATGAAGCTAGTAGAAATCGATCAGTCTCTATTGAGTAGATCGCTCAACGAAGGTTTCTCTGGTGGAGAGAAGAAAAGAAACGAAATCTTCCAAATGGCGATGTTGGAGCCTAAGTTGGCGCTCTTGGATGAGACCGATTCAGGGTTGGATATCGACGCGTTGAGAATAGTTGCCAATGGTGTCAATGCCCTCAAAACAAAGGACAATGCCACCATCGTCGTGACTCACTACCAGAGATTGTTGGATTACATCGTGCCTGATTTTGTACATGTATTGTACAAAGGACGTATCGTAAAGTCTGGCACCAAAGAATTGGCGATGGAGCTGGAAGAAAGAGGTTACGATTGGATAATCAAAGATTTAGAAGAAGCAGAAGCATAAAATCAGATGAGTACAGAAAAAATATTTGGTCAGGAACTAGTTGATCAGGCAGAGCAGTACCTATCTAATTTGAATGGAAATGCGATTGCTCATTTGAAAGACAATAGAACCAAAGGATTGGCCTATTTGAAATCAAATGGATTCCCAGGCCCAAAGGCCGAAGAATACAAATTCACGAGACTGACAAAGGCTATTTCGGGCAAGTTTGATTTTGCATCCGTGACCAAAAACACCAAATTGCCTCTTGACAAAATGGAAGACATCAAGAAAAAGCACGCAGGTGCTAACATCTTGTTTTTCATCAATGGTGTTTACAATCAGGAGCATTCTGAGATCGTATCCAAAGCAGAAGAATTGAGAATCGACTCTCTAGCTGATAGAGCAGATGCTCACGAATTGATAGCTGAGAATGAAGACGCATTTCAAGCACAAAACAACGTCTATGTCAACAGCGGTGTAGTTGTGGAGGTGCCAGAAAACAAGAAGATTGCTCAGCCTGTCATGTGCTACTATATATCAGTAGACAATGGCGGAAATTTCGGCTTTGTCAAGAATATTTATTTGGCCAATGAAGGCAGTCAAGCTGATTTCGTTCATTTCCATCTATCTGATGGTTCTGTGACTTCATTTATCAACGAGACCAAGAATTATTTGATTAAGGCCAATGCCCATATCAAAGTTTATAAAATACAAGAAGAATCGAACCAATCAGTGTACGTAGGCAATACACACGTCTATCAGGAGAGATATAGTGTGTTTTCTTCTTTCGTATTCACTTTTGATGGAGAAATGGTGAGAAACAACCTCACGATCAAAGTGGACGGAGAGGGTTGCGAGAGCAATATGTATGGTTTGTACCTCGCGAAGGGCAAGACACACATCGACAACCATACGACTGTAGATCATATCCAGCCCAACTGCAACAGCAATGAACTGTACAAAGGCATCATTGACGATCAGGCAAGAGGTGTGTTCAACGGAAAGATTTATGTGCGACAAGCAGCACAAAAAACGAATGCTTTTCAGTCAAATGGTAACATTTTGTTGTCCGATACTGCAACTATTAATACCAAACCTCAGTTGGAAATCTGGGCAGACGATGTGAAATGTTCACACGGATGTACCACTGGACAGCTGGATGAAGAGGCAATCTTCTACCTCAGAGCAAGAGGAATCGACAAGGCCAAAGCCAAGTCAATGATACTCTTGGCAAATGCCGCAGAAGTAATTGAGCATATCAACCTGGGATGGTTGAAAATGGAAATTACAGACAAAGTAATGGATAGGTTGCACGTAGATTAAATTGAGTTATGGTCGAGACAGCATTGAATATTGAAGAAATAAGAAAGGAATTTCCCATTCTGCATCAGCAGGTCAATGGAAAACCATTGGTGTATTTTGACAATGCGGCTACTTCTCAGAAGCCTCAATCTGTGATCGATGCCTTGACTCATTACTACAATACAGACAATGCCAACATCCACAGAGGGATTCATACTCTAGCAGAAAGATCTACCACAGCATTTGAAAATACACGCAAGGCAGTAGCCAAATTCTTGAATAGCAGAGAGGTAGAAGAAATAATTTTTACCAAAGGTACGACCGAAGGTATCAATTTGGTAGCGGCAACTTTTGGACGGAAGTTCATCAAAGATGGGGATGAAATCATCATTTCAGCTCTCGAACATCACTCCAATATCGTGCCGTGGCAGATCTTGTGTGAGGAAAATGGCTGCACGCTCAAAGTCATTCCAGTCAATGACAAAGGGGAGCTTTTGATGGATGAGTATGACAAGTTATTGTCCGACAAGACCAAATTGGTGTCTGTCAACTACATCTCCAATGCACTAGGTACCATCAATCCAGTCAAAGAAATCATTGACAAAGCACACAAAGTAGGGGCGAAAGTGTTGATAGATGCGGCGCAAGCTGCACCGCATGCGACGCTCGATGTGCAAGCCTTGGATTGTGATTTCCTCGCATTCTCCGCGCACAAAGTGTACGGACCCACGGGGGTCGGAGCTTTGTATGGCAAGAGAGACTTGTTGGAGGCTATGCCTCCCTACCAAGGAGGAGGAGAGATGATCAAAGACGTGAGCTTTTCAGGCACGACTTACAATGATATCCCTTACAAATTCGAAGCAGGGACTCCCAATATTGGTGAAGTGATCGCGCTAAAGGCAGCATTGGATTTTGTCAACGAATTGGGATTGGAAAATATTGCAGCGTACGAACACGAGTTGCTGGAGTATGCCAATGAATTGTTAGCAGATGTTGATGGATTTATTCCTGTTGGTACAGCTGACAACAAGGCTAGTGTGATCTCATTCTTGATTGAAGGCGTTCATCCTTTTGATTTGGGTCAGATTCTGGATGCGAAAGGCATTGCTGTGAGAACGGGACATCATTGCGCACAGCCTTTGATGGAAAGATTTCAGATCGAGGGAACTGTAAGGGCGTCTTTTTCTGTTTACAATACCAAAGAAGAAATAAAGTATTTTGTGGAGGCGCTCAAAGCGGCCATTAAAATGTTTAAATAATATGGCAACTATCAACGCGATACAAGAATCAATCATAGAGGATTTTGGGATGCTGGATGGGGATATGGAAATGACCATTGGTTATATCATGGAGCTGGGAGCCAAGCTACCAGACTTCCCCGAAGAGTATCGCAATGATGACAATATCGTGAAAGGTTGTCAATCCAAGGTTTGGCTTTTTGCCAAGCTAGAGGATGGCAAAGTCGAGTACGTGGCTGATAGCAATACTGCCATTACCAAGGGCTTGGTGAGCTTGTTGACTACCATATTATCTGGACAGACACCAGATGATATTTTGAATGCTGATCTGTTTTTCAAAGAGAGAATTGGCATGAACAGATTCATAGGGACACAAAGATCCAATGGTTTTGGCGCCATGATAAAGCAGATGCAGCTATATGCATTGGCATTAAAATCCAAAATAGAGGCTTGACATGGAACAAAGAGATATAAAAGAAGAAGTAGTTGCGGCGATCAAACAAGTGTATGATCCCGAAATCCCTGTTGATGTGTACGAGTTGGGGTTGATTTATGAAGTCAGCATCCATCCAGTCAATAGCGTGTATGTACTGATGACCTTGACTTCTCCAGCATGTCCATCTGCTGAGGCGATTCCTGATGAAATCAAGCAGAAAATTCAAGAAATTGAAGGGATTGGAGAAGTAAATGTGGAAGTGACATTTGACCCACCTTATGAGACAGATATGATGTCTGAGGCCGCCAAGTTGGAACTCGGATTTATGTAAAAAATATAGTTTACTAGTTACCTAGTTTACATGTTTTCTGGTTGATTACCTATTGAGCAGTAACCAGATCACGAGCTAACTAGTAAACAAGAAAACAAAATAATTAAAATATGTACCCAGAAGAACTAGTAGCCCCCATGAGAGCTGATTTGTCCTCAGCAGGCTTTGAAGAATTAAAAACAGCTGAAGCTGTGACCAAACATTTGACCGATCACGAAGGAACTACGCTTTTGGTAGTGAACTCGGTATGTGGATGTGCGGCAGGAGCAGCCAGACCAGGTGTGAAAATGGCCGTGGCTAAAGGTGCCAAAAAACCCGATCACTTGACTACAGTATTTGCAGGTGTTGATGCCGAGGCAGTACAAAAAGCAAGAGAGTTTACTTTGCCATATCCTCCATCTTCACCTTCTATTGCCCTGTTCAAAGACGGTGAGTTGGTTCACTTTGTAGAAAGACACCATATCGAAGGACGAAGCGCAGAGATGATTGCTGACCACTTGGTAAGTGTGTTTGACGAGTATTGTTAATAGAGATATTTAGAATCTAGAAAATAGACATTAGAGAAGTTTAGTATCTAATGTCTATTTTTATTTAACTTGAAAAGATGGCAAGAACTGAATCCAATATGATGCCGCTCGGCACTGTCGCTCCAAAGTTCAATCTACCCGATACTGTTTCAGGAAAGAATATTACACTGGAAGACCTCAAATCAGAAAAGGGAACACTGGTGATGTTTATTTGTAACCATTGCCCTTATGTGATTCATGTACAGGAGGAACTGGTGAAGATAGCCAAGGAGTACCATGAAAAGGGTGTTGCATTTGTTGCCATTAGTTCCAACGATGTGAACAACTATCCAGAGGATGCTCCAGAATTGATGACTGAGCATGCTCAAAAGTATGATTTTGATTTCCCTTACCTATACGACGAATCACAAGCAGTAGCCAAAGCCTATCAAGCTGCTTGTACGCCTGATTTTTACCTTTTCAATAGTCAAGACAAATGTGTCTATCGCGGCAGGATGGATTCTTCTACACCTGGCAATGGACAAGTAGTAACAGGTGAAGATTTAAGGTCAGCACTCAATAGCCTCATTGCTGGCTTGCCTATCGATAGAGAGCAGCATCCAAGCATGGGATGCAACATCAAGTGGAAGTGATCACCAAATGAAAGTCTAAAGTTGGGTTTTTTGCTTTTACTTGTTCGGTATCAAATAAACTTTCAACTTTACACTTTCGTAACTTTGAACAAACGCAATGTCTGTACACAAATCTGATATCAAGCGCGTCACTACGCACCAACTGCAGGAAATGAAAAATCGTGGGGAAAAAATCTCCATGTTGACTGCCTATGATTACTCGATGGCACGCATACTGGATCAGGCAGGGATTGATGTGTTGTTGGTAGGGGACTCTGCATCCAATGTCATGGCTGGCAATGAAACAACCCTGCCGATTACTTTGGATCAGATGATCTATCATGCCCAAGGTGTGGTCAGAGCGATTAGTAGATCGTTTGTGGTGGTGGATTTGCCATTTGGTAGCTATCAGGGCAACTCTCGTTTGGCTTTGGAGTCTGCAATCAGAATCATGAAAGAATCTGGTGCACACAGTGTCAAGCTCGAAGGAGGCGCAGAAATCAAAGAAAGTGTACTGCGAGTATTGAGCGCAGGAGTGCCTGTCATGGGGCATTTGGGACTGACACCTCAGTCAATTTATAAATTTGGGACTTATACGGTCAGAGCCAAAGAAGAAGAAGAAGCCAATAAGCTGATAGAGGATGCCAAGATTCTTGAAGAATGCGGTTGTTTTGCAATAGTAGTAGAAAAAATACCTAGTGCCTTGGCCAAACGAGTGGCAGAAAGTGTGTCAATTCCTATCATCGGGATCGGGGCAGGTTCAGATGTAGATGGTCAGGTACTTGTGGTTCACGACATGTTGGGAATTACTCAGGAATTTCAACCAAGATTCCTCAGGCAATATGCCAACCTTAGCAAGATCATGCTCGAAGCTACAGAAAACTACATCAGAGATGTAAAGGCCCAGGATTTCCCAAATAAGAAGGAGAGTTATTGAGTTTATTATGATTAAGAAATTTCATCCTATGCCCTGAACACACTTAGAGGCCTGAGTTTGATTCTTAAAGAAGGCTCTTAGACTAAAATAGAGCAAAATGAAAAGGCATTTGATGAAAGGAGCAGAAAACCCTTCAAGGGTTCTCTTTCCAGATCATAGAGAAAACGAATTATATGCCAAAACTCTTCAAATAAACCCTTGAAGGGATACTCAAAATCGAACTCAGGTTAGATGTGTTTTGAGAGAGACCAAGAAAAAAATAGCAGTCATGTCGATTTCAAGTATCCTGATTGCTTTAGAGTAGTTGCATTGAGAACTAAGTTTTCATACCTGATAGTCAAACCCACCCAAAGACATTAAGATAGGTCTAGTTTAGAATTTGAAGAATGACTAAAGAGTAGTTCCTAATAAACTACCCCCCTTTTCAACCAATACCCCAAGTAAAAGCTTCTTACAATCAGTGCTAATACCAAGGGAATGAATGCTTCATTCAATTGCTGAGGCAAAGCTCCGTCGGTGATGATCAATAGGATCAATACGATTCCATATGCATTGAAGTAGTATCTCAACCAGGCAGGTCTTTCCTTCTTGAAAAGCAAAGCCAAAGCGATGAGGTTGAGTGGTGTGGACCAGATCAGGTTCAAATTGTTTTGTGACAGATGGTCTGTCCCAAACCAGAGAAACAATAATGAAAAACCGAGCAGACCTGTTGTACCATACAAAATCACATCAATGAACCGGAAATTTAGGCTGTATTTCAGTCCTCGATGGGTGAAAATGCCTACTACAAAGAAAAGTACCACGAACACATGAAAAGGAGTGATGGGACTTGCTGCACTGGGTTTGTCTGCAGCGATGTTGAGCGTTCTCTTTTGTTTGACCAATGGTTTTATGGTAGAGTCATTTGTTATATGGGCACCGTCCAGGGCTATTTTGAGGTATTCTGGCATGTACATGTAGGCAGGGCCATCTGCCAATCGGTCAATTTCTGATCCCAAACAGTAGTCAATACCAACATCTCCCCATGGTTGTTGACCCAGATATTTGTCCATCAGGTCTCTGTAGCTCATGGAGTCACTGGCATAGTGGTAATTGTACTGCACTTTGCCGGCTAGTACTGTATTGATCACATCACGGATTTTTGTAGCACAATTGTCATAGCAGTAGTTGTAATAGTACTCGGCATTTTCTGGTTTGGCATTTTCCATCAGGACATCGAAAACTTCCTGTTTTTCGGATTGAGTGAGGTCAAGAGTCTGCTCGACAATTGTACGGTTGATCCGCATGTAGTACTTGATTTGACGTGAATAGTTGTTGAGCCCTAGTTTGTAGAGGAGTTTTCCTTTGGCAAAATTGAGGTAGAAGTTGGGCTGATCGAAATCAAATACGCCATAGTTGTAGAAAATATCTATGCTGTTTTGGTCGTCATGAATCCGCAAAGCACTATGTCCAAACGCTGAATACAACTGCTCTTGTCCAGGCCCCATCGTGAGCACACTGACCTCAGCTTCTTCTGAGAGCATGATGCCTTGAGCCCTGACAGATTCAAATGCAAAACAAAGGACAACGAATACCCAAGCGATTTTAACAAGTCTCATATTTTTGGGGAGAATTTTGAGGGTAAATTAACCTGATGCTTTTTTTGAATCAAATTTTAGATGGACTAAAATGCAGGCATTCTTCAAAACTGTGAGACAACTTCAAGATCATATCAATTTACTCTCCAAGCTGGATGCTAAAAAGCTACGAAATGCCTATCAAGTTTGGAAGAGTTATCGCCAGAGTCGTAAGACTGGTGTGCTGGTTCAGCCTGGGTTGCCTTTGAGTGTTGCATTCGAGCCTACCACTTCATGCAACCTGAGGTGTCCCGAATGCCCGAGTGGCTTGAGGTCATTTACCCGACCTACAGGGATGTTGGATCAGCGCTTGTTTGAGGAGTCTATTGATCAGATGAAGTCGCATTTGATTTATCTCACTTTTTATTTTCAGGGAGAGCCATACCTCCATACTAGATTCTTGGATATGGTGCGCTATGCCAGCGATAGGAAAATCTACACTGCGACCAGTACCAATGCTCACTACCTAGATGACAAGAAGGCCGAAGCGACTGTGCGCGCTGGTCTGGATAGATTGGTGATCTCGATAGATGGCACGACTCAGGAGAGTTATGAGAATTATCGTGTAGGAGGTACGTTGACCAAGGTATTAGAAGGTACTCGAAACATGGTCAAATGGAAGAGAGAGCTGAAAAGCAAGACGCCACATTTGATCTTTCAGTTCCTCGTCGTGAAACCCAACGAACATCAGATTGACGATGCAAAAAGGCTCGCCAAAGAAATAGGAGTCAATGAGATCCAGTTCAAAACCGCCCAAATTTACGACTATGAAAACGGTTCGGATCTTATTCCTGAGAATTCTAAATATGCTCGGTATCGCAAAAACTTGCTAGGAAAGTTTGAACTAAAAAACCCTCTCCACAACGAATGCTGGAAGATGTGGCAGGGATGTGTTGTGACTTGGGATGGCAGAGTGGTGCCCTGTTGTTTTGACAAAGATGCCAAGCATCAATTGGGAGATTTGACACAGGACAGCATGAAAAAAATATGGACGGGACATAAATATGTGAATTTTAGAAAAAGCATTTTGCAGTCTCGATCTAATATTGATATTTGTCAAAACTGTAGTGAGGGATTAAAAATTTCGTTAACGGATGGCTAAAAAGAACCTGTATTTTCTGGCGATTGTCCCAGACCAGCCACTGAAAGACCAAGTGCATGAGCTCAAGCTGGAGACTGCACAGCGCTATGGTTCAAAGGCCGCCTTGAAGTCTCCTCCACACATTACCTTGCACATGCCTTTTCAGTGGAGAGATGACAGAGAGGAACAACTCATCGAGGTTTTACAATCTTTTCGTTTCGATAATTACCCGATTGATATCCGGTTGAAAGGTTTTGGATTTTTTCCGCCTAGGGTAATATTCATCTCTGTGGAGGAAAATGAAGCATTGAAGGAGTTGCAAAAACACCTCTGCGACCATATCCGTCGAGAACTCAATGTTTTCAACGCAACCTACAAAGACATGGGTTTTCATCCTCACATGACGATTGCTTTTAGGGATTTGAAAAAGTCCGTTTTCCCTGAGGCGCAGCGGGATTTTGCTCAGCGAGAATTTGCAGACACGATGAAAATTGATGGTTTCACGTTGCTAAAAAACACGGAGAAGCATTGGGAAGAGTGGATGAAATTTTAGTCGTAGTTGAGTTGTTGTTTGACTTGCTTAGCACTTAGTTTTAGACTTTTGTTTCCTTCGTCGGTTTTGACATGTACCAAGTTGACTTGGTCAGGAAATAGGTCAAAGAGAACCGTGTTTTCTACTGTGATAGATTTAAGTTTTTTGATTTTTGGAACTTCGATGAAACAAATGAGTACGTCACCATCCACTTTGGAACCGAGGTAGTTGAGTGACATGGCTTTGTCATTGACTGTGATTTTGAATCGCTTCATTACATAGCTTTGGATCAAAGGATTCAATTCCGTAAAATCTTTGGTGGTCATGATGTTGTAAGACTTGCTCTCATCTTGCTGCATGAGTGCTTGCTCCAAGTCATCGATGAAGATGCGCTGGCTGATTTCTATCGATTGAGATTGGCTGTCATGCTCCAAATTGATCACCGAGACATGAAAATCATGGAGCATGATACCGCTCATATAATTTATTAGCAACACAAATGAATAGATAGTCATGGATATAAATTTTAAAATTATGTTTACAACATACGATCAGGCAAATGTAAATAAAGTTCAGAAAGGCGTCTGGCAATTTATACAAACGGTGAAAGCATAGTAGGATGACGGATTTTGAATTGTATTTTGGGTTGGGTAGAGAACACATCATGGATGTGACTGCCTATGATCATATCTTGTTTGTGATAGCGCTGTGTACGATCTACCAACTATCCGAGTGGAAAAAAGTACTCATATTGGTGACTGCCTTTACCATTGGTCATTCTTTGACTCTGGCTTTGGTGATATTGGATTGGATCAGTGTGGATTCTTCTCTTGTAGAATTCTTGATTCCCGTGACGATACTAGTTACAGCTTTGGGCAACATGATCAAAAGAAACAAGGATTTTAGGAATACGAGCTCGCGAACCAATTACTTCTTTGCGCTGTTTTTTGGCTTAATTCATGGTTTAGGATTTTCGAATTACCTCAAAGCACTGCTGGGACGAGATACAGACATCATCGGTCAGCTGTTTGCATTCAATGTAGGCTTAGAAGTAGGTCAGATTTTGATCGTGCTAGTATTTCTAGGGATTGCATGGTTGCTGACGATGATTTTAAATGTGACACGAAAAGATTGGATATTGGCGATTTCATCAGCGGTAGCTGGGATCGCCATTACTTTGATGATAGAAACTAAATTTTGGTAATATTAAACAACAATGCTAGGGTGTGAGGACACCATGGATTCTACTTAAATAAATTATACACTATGAAGAGGATTGTACTTTTTATCCTTGCTCTGTTGCCTCTTGTCAGTCAGGCTCAGGGTGTATGGGAACAAAAATTTGAACAATTGGGTACTACATTGCCCACACCAAACCAATACCGCACCGCATCTGGAGCACCAGGGGTAGACTATTGGCAGCAGAAGGTTGACTATGTCATCGACGTAGAATTGACAGATGCCAATCATGAAATCAACGGTAGTGAGGTTATCACCTATACCAACAATTCACCAGATCAGTTGGCTTACCTATGGGTACAATTGGATCAAAACATGAGAGCGAAGGACTCTGATACTCCATTGACCGAAGGCACAGCCATGAAATCCGAGATGAATGGAAAGTCACTACAGAGTTTGACCAATGATTTCGGTTATGATGGGGGATTCAAAATCAAGTACGTGAAGGATGCACAAGATGCGGGTCTGAAGTACACCATCAACAAGACGATGATGCGAGTGGATTTACCAAAACCTTTGAAAACGGGTGAAAGCGTGACGTTCAAAATTGCTTGGTCTTACATCGTACAGGACCGACTCAACATGGGAGGAAGGTCAGGGTACGAGTATTTTCCTAAGGACGACAATTACCTATACACCATTGCTCAGTGGTTTCCAAGATTGGCAGTGTATGATGATGTCGAAGGCTGGCAAAACAAGCAGTTCCTGGGACAAGGAGAGTTTGCGTTGGAATTTGGTGATTACCAAGTCAACCTGACGGTACCATCTGACTTTATGGTAGCAGCGACAGGTACACTTCAGAATCCAAAGGAAGCTTTGACTCCAACTCAATTGAAGAGATTTGAAAAAGCAAAGAAGACTTTTGATGCACCAGTCGTGATCGTGACTCAGGAAGAGGCAACAGAAAACGAAAAATCTAGAGCAACTAGTAAGAAAACCTGGAGCTACAAAGCGGACAATGTAAGAGATTTTGCTTTTGCTACATCTAGAAAATTCATCTGGGATGCACAAGCTGTCAAATTGGGAGATAAAACTCCACTTGCGATGTCTTACTATCCAAAAGAAGGCAATCCACTTTGGGGAGATGAATCTACCAAAGCCGTGGTGAACACTTTGATCACCTATTCTAAACATACCGTAGAGTACCCATATCCAGTAGCTATTTCTGTTCATACAGCAGCAATCGGAATGGAATACCCAATGATCTGTTTCAACTACGGACGTCCTGACGAGAATGGTGAGTTTTCTGATCGATTGAAGTGGGGAATGATCGGTGTAATCATCCACGAGGTAGGACACAACTTCTTCCCTATGATCATCAACTCTGACGAGAGACAGTGGACTTGGATGGACGAAGGCTTGAACACTTTCGTACAGTCATTGACCGAAAAGGCATTTTATCCTGAGAAGCCTTTGCGAAGAGGTGAGGCGAAATTGATCGTGGATTACATGAAAGGTGACAAGATGTTCATCAGACCAATCATGACCAACTCAGAACAAATCATTCAGTTTGGCAACAATGCCTACGGGAAGCCTGCAGCGGCACTTAGTGTGCTGAGAGAAACCATCATGGGGCCAGAGTTGTTTGATTATGCATTCAAGACATACTCCGAAAGGTGGGCATTCAAGCATCCAAGTCCTGCAGATTTCTTCCGTACGATGGAGGATGCATCAGCAGTAGATTTGGATTGGTTCTGGAAAGGTTGGTTCTATAGTACAGATCACGTAGATGTGTCGTTGGACAAAGTGACATGGTACAAAATGGGCGTACCAGAAGAAGAGACTGTAGAAGACAAGCCTAAAAAGGGCAAGAAGGATAAAAAAGTATCAGAAGGAACAGCTACAGACGGCAAAGTATTGGACTTTGCCGAAGAAGCAGAAGTGTTTGAATTCAAAAATACTGAGGACAAAAACTACTTCGAGTTTATGAACAGGGTAGATGATGCTGCTGTCAAATTGGCCAATGAGAACAAAAATTTCTATGAGTTGACCTTCTCCAACAAGGGCGGATTAGTGACGCCACTGATCGTAGAGTGGACATATGAGGACGGTAGCAGCGAGACTGAGTACATCCCCGCAGAAATCTGGAGAATGAACGAAAACGAAGTGAAGAAGGTATTCGTCAAGGACAAAAAGGTAGTCAACATAGTAATTGACCCCAATGAAGAAACGGCCGATACCAACACAGAGGACAATGTCTTTCCTAGGGTAGAAAAACCATCTGATTTTGATGAGTTCAAGTCGGGCTCTAACTAATTAAGCGAAAAATAGAATGGAAAGCTCTGGGAATTATCTCAGAGCTTTCTTTGTTTACAGACCAGACTAAACGATAATCTATGGAACCTTTCGAATATGTAGTCATCATGACCTCATTGATTTTGGGATTGGCAATGGCTCAAATCCTCAATGGTGTAGCTGATATGGTAGCACATTACAGCAAGACCAAGTTTAGCTTTGCACACACGATCTTGATTGTGATCATATTTTTTGTAGCCATTCAGGACTGGTGGTACAGCTATCAATATTCAAAACAGATTGAGGTATGGACGATTCCTATTGTTTTGGCTATTCTCAGTTTTCCGATTTTATTATTTATAGAGGCTAGAATTTTATTCCCCACAGGATCTAGGAGTCAAGAAACAGATATGGACAGGTATTTTTATGAAAACTGGAAATGGATCTATTCGCTGTTTGCCATGACCATAGGGATTAGCATACTGCAAAATGTTTTCTTTTCAGGCTTTACACTGTTGGATCAGGTACCATTGATGATTTATGCTGGTGTTTATCTCTTGTTTATTTTCGGGGATTTCAAAAACAAGCTCTTCCATGACGTGTTTATGGTGGCCCAGTTATTTGTGTGGTTGAGTTTTTTCTTGTTGGACAAGACCACGCTTTAAGTAGCGCTAAACGCTCTTCGCAGAACGTTTGAAAAGTTATAATCGGTAGGTGGGCTTTGTGTTTTTATGAGCCTACCAGATTCAGTCCAAAAGTCTCGTTGAATCCTGCAATGCCTTGCAATCCTCCTGTATGAAGAGCGATCACGGTTTTGCCTTCCTCGATCTTTCCTTTCTTGATCATGTCATACAGACCAAATACCATTTTGCCAGTATAGATAGGGTCGAGAGGAATGCCGTGTTGGTCATAAAACCCTTGGATGAAACTGATCAACTCTGGGTTATGCTTTGCATAGCCTCCAAATTGGTAGTCATGAATGATTTCTTGTCTCGACTGGAACTCTGGTGCGAGTAGTTGTGCCACTTCCTTCTCCAAATAGTCTTCACCCATCAATGCTGCAAACCCTAGTGCCTTTTGGTGGGGATGGAGGCCAGACGCCAACCCAGCGAGAGTACCTCCTGTACCTACAGGACAAGTGATGTAGTCAAATTCAAGGTCAATTTCATGTAGAATCTCACGGACTCCTTGTGTTGCCAGATGGTTGCTGCCCCCCTCTGGAATGATGTAGGCAGCATATTCCTGCCTGTGCATGTTGAGCCAGTGAGGGCTCGTCCTGAATAGATAATCTGCTCTGCTGACGAATAGCAATTGCATGCCATCTGCATGGGCTTTTTGCAGGGTTGGGTTTGAGTTTTCATTGAGTTCTTCCCCACGGATCACTCCTATGGATTGAAACCCAAAGCGTTTGGCCGCTGCTGCAGTAGCAGCTATGTGGTTGGAATAGGCACCGCCAAAGGTCAGTATGATTTCAGTACCTTGCTCTCTGGCTTTGATTAGGTTGTATTTGAGTTTTCTCCATTTGTTGCCAGTGATCTCAGTATCTATCAAGTCGTCTCTTTTGATATGTAAAGAAATACCTTTACTACTGAGCAATGGGTCTGAGATGGCTACAAGTGGTGTGGGATTGGAATTTTCAAACATACCCAAATCTATGAACTACGAGGCAAATTAACCAGTCATTGACTGGCATAAAACGACATTGTTAGATCAATTTATTGGCATAGGCAAATTTGATCAATCCTACGAGTGAGTTGGTTTTTGTTTTGCGGAAGATGTTTTTTCGGTGGGTTTCAACTGTACGTTCGCTAATAAAGAGCTCATCGGCGATTTTTTTGTTGCTGTACTCTTTGGCGATCAGTTCGAGGATTTCTCTTTCTCTCGTCGAGAGGAGTTTTGGAGAGTTGTTACTCAGTTCATTGACCAAGATGGTATTGATGTCTCTGCTCAGATATAACTTCCCTGCCAAGGTGCTTTTGATCCCAGCGATTAATTCACTCTGAGAGTCTTTTTTGAGAATGTATCCATTGACACCTGATTTGAGAATTTCTTTGACCAGGTGACCTTCATCATGCATGCTCAGCATCAAAACTTTGGCTGATGATTGACTGGTTTTGATTGATTGGATCAATTGTAGTCCATCTCCATCGGGGAGATTGTAGTCAGTGATGACAATCTGATACTCTTTTCGTGCCAGATGTATTTTGGCGGACTCAATGGTAGTGGCTTGATCGATATGAATATCCATAAATTCTCGCTGGAGCAGTTGCTGTATGCCATCGAGCATCATCTGGTGATCGTCTACTAGTAAGGTATTCAAAATAGGTATTGGTTAGATCGGTACAATTCGTTTTCATGGTTGGTGAAAAATATAATTGGGAGTGGCTGTTTTGATCAGGAGAGTTATTTGAGTTCGCGGAGTACATCAGCTGTGATATCAATGACATCCGAAACATCAAAAAGGGGCATTTGCTTATCTTTGAAATAGTTGCTGTGCAATTTTTTAACGTATTCATCAGTAAACTCATCGTCCCACATGAAATCTTTGGCCAATTGGGGGAATCTGGTCAAAATCACTGAGTCAGAGATGTCTAGCATCGTCCTAAGTACCCTCAAAAATTTAATTTCATCTTCACGAACTTCCATGTCAGAATAGATGACATCCACAGCTATCTTGATGATTTCCAATTGTTCTTCATCACTTAGATTCGCTTTTTCTACTTTTCTGAAATAATCCTTGAGATACTCGGTACCTCTCAGGTTGATTTTCTTGAGCATGATTTCCAATTCCTCATCTACTGCGACCTCTCCAAACAGATTGTTTTGCTGTCCCATTTTTATGATGGAGACAATTTCTTTCTTGTCGATGTGACCATCACAAGTCATGAACGAAAAGGCAGTACGGAGGAGGAGGGATGAAAATGATGATTGTGACATGTGATAGTGTACTTGATTGTGAGGATAAATCTAAATCTTTTTCATTGAATTGATGCGTATTTCTGTTGGGAAGGGATACTTTTTGATGGGTGAGTCAAAAGAGACTGAATCAAAGCAGTGTTTATCTATGGATATTTTCTAATATTGATTTTCAAAATACAATTAGGGTTTGGACAAGCGGATATTTCAATTTTTACAACTCGGGATGGCCATTTTGGTCATGAGTTCTTCGGGTACTTTGGCGCGGTATATTCATCTCTCTCCAGAGGTCATCATCTGGGCGAGGTGCGCTGTGGGTGCTGTGGCTTTATTCATATTTCTCAAATTGGCTGGTATGCCAACATATATAGGCTGGGGCAAGAGTTTTAGAATGATAGTAATCAGTACAGTACTGATGGCGGGACACTGGATAGCGTATTTTTATGGGCTCAAATTTACCTCCGTGGCGATTGGTATGCTGTCGTTGCATACATATCCCGTGATTACAGCGCTGCTGGAACCAGTGATGATGGGGCACAAGCATAAGATGACAGATATTTTGATAGCTGTTTTGGCGTTTTCTGGAGTATTCTTTCTAGTGCCTGAGTTTGATTTGAACAATGATATCACGCTAGGTATTGTGTGTGGAGTCGTGTCGGCTGTTTTTTATTCGGTGAGAAACATCATGCTCAAACAAAATATCACCGAGCATTCTGGTATCACACTCATGTACTATCAATTGTTGATTATTGCCTTATTTATGTGGCCTGTGTTGTACATAGGTGATTTTGGAGCAAATATCACGGGTCTGACAGTTCAATGGCAGCCTTTGTTGGTTTTGGGGTTAGCTACGACTGCATTGGGACACACGCTTTTCGTGATGAGTTTCAGGTATTTTTCCATCACAGCTATTAGCATCATGAGCAGTATGACGCCTCTTTGTGGGATTATTATTGGTTACTTGGTGTTGGTCGAGGTGCCCGAAGGCAAAGTCTTGCTAGGCGGGGCGATAATATTGGCTTCTGTGGTGATAGAGAGCATCAGAGCTTCTAGGATAGAAGTTAGACGTTAGATATTAGACTTTTGTCTAGTATCTAACGTCTAGATCCTTTAATTCAAATCCCCATCCGTATTGTTTCCTTGTGTGGGGCCTTTGTTGCCTTTGTCTCTTGGTTCACGCTCCTTTTTTTGATTGAGTCGGTAGACGAAACTCAGGGTGAATTGTCTCGATCTTCTTTGAAACTCTGAGATGGATTTAAAGCCATCATCATATTGTTCCGACCTGTATTTACGCGTGTTGAATAGGTCTTGCACACTGGCGGTGAGCGTACCATTGTTGTTCAAAATATCTCTGGTGAATCCTAAATCGACGGTGTAGAAGGCAAGACGCTTGCCTTGGGTGTTGTTTTGCGGACCTCTGTAATTGAGGTTTGCCTGAAAATCAATGTCTCCAGGGAGGTTAAATTTTGAATTGACCCGAGCGCTATATGAGCGGGCGTCTGCATCAAATGTCTGCCCTTCTGCTTCGCCAGATGTAATCCTACGGTAGAAATTGAAACTACCATTCATACTCATCCAATCCGTGAAATCCTTGGAAACGTTGAATTCCAGTCCGTATGCATCCTCTGTTGCCAAATTGTATAGTTTGGAATAGATAACTCCTTCTTCATCAGGTTCAGTACTGGTAAAACTTAAACGCTCAATCTCGTCATTGGTGTGATTGTAATATACTCCTCCATAGAATGATGATTTTTCCCAGTTTTGTAAGAATCCTATTTCGTAAGAGTCTGTCAATTCAGGATCTAGGTCAGGGTTGCCTATTCGGAAATTTCGGTTGTCACTATAGCTTGAGATCGGATTGAGGTCTCTGAATCCCGGCCTGCGCAATCTACGAGAGTAACTTAACTGAATGTTTTGCTCGGGACTAAATTCATAAGTAAAGTGTGCCGATGGGAAGAAATTGGTGTAATTTTTATCACTGGTGTCATCGAGGTTTTCTGATGTCAGTACAGTTTGAATATCGGTTGTTTCTACTCTGGCACCTAGTTGAAAGGATACCTGACCGATTTTGTTGCCATAGATGGCATAGCCAGCATAGATGTTTTCATGGTACGAAAAATCATTGGAAAACCGAGGAAGGGTAGTCCATACGGCACCATCTTGTTGTTCGATTAGATAGTTGTTTTTGGTTTTTCGGATTGTAGTTCTCAATCCTACCTCAAACTTGCTCTGCTCATTGATCGGATGAATATAGTCTGTCTGCAACAAGATGTTGTTTTCTCCTTCGTCGTTTCTTACTCGTTGGTACAAGTCTGCGTCGTTGAGTGATACTTGCTGGATATCGGATTTTTCCAGTTCATTGTTGTCCCTGTATTGACCGTAGAAGGTTAGTACCCTATCCTCTTGGGCAAATTTCTTTTCATAGTTCAATGATATTTCGGTCAGGTTGTCGTCTTCTCCCTCTTTATCGAGCCTATTGCTGGTATTGATCATGACATCCTGGGCTATATCTTGATAGATGAGGCGAGTTTCGTTTTCTTCATCAGAAGTATTGAATATACCTGTCAAGGTTAGTTTGTTGTAATCATTGATGAAAAAATCTGTGCCTAATCGGTAGTTTTGGGACATGCTACTACCGCCATGTTTGCGATCAGAGTCTGTAGAAAATGTCGAGTCTGGTTCGAAATAGGTTGAATACGACTTGCCATAGCCAGTGTATTCACTGTAGCGCAACCCTGCGCTAGCAAAGAAGTTGAATTTACCAGAGCGGTAGTTGATGCTGGCATTGGGACTGGCGAGCGCGGGATAGCCCACGTCTATCCCAAAGCTTCCGTTGAATCCTTTTTCAGCATCTTCTTTGAGGATGATGTTGATGATGCCGCCAGTTCCAGCTGCGTCGTAGCGGGCAGATGGGTTGGTGATCACTTCGATGCGTTCGATCATGCTGCCTTGCAGTTGCTTCAGTGCTGCTTGACTACTGATTCCTACCATACCAGATGGTTTGCCATTGATGAGGATGGTGACATTGTCATTGCCTCTGAGGCTGACGTTGCCTTCGATATCTACTTGTACAGAGGGGATGTTGTCCAAGATGTCGGAGGCATTTTTTCCTATGTTGCTGATGTTTTCAGATACGTTGAAGGTTTTTTTGTCGAGCGAAAACTCGAATTGATCTTTTTGTCCTTTGATCACGACTTCTTCGAGTTGTTTGCTGTCCGATGACAATGCGATCGATTTGAGATCTACATTGGCGTTGGTGACTTGTACGTCGATGGTTTGGCTGATGTACGATATAAACTTGACCTCAATGAAATAACTCCCTGGTTGAACATTGAATTCAAAGGTGCCTTGGTCTTGTGTGATGGTACCAGTGATCAGTGTACCGGTGTTTTTGTCGTGGATGGAGACTGTGGCAAATGCCAAGGGTTCTCCGCTGGATTGGTCAAGGATTCGCCCACTGACTTTGTATTCTTGAGCAGACGTTGACGCGTGAGACAGGGATGTATGCAGGATGATGGATAGGAATAGAATGAAATATATCCTCATTGTTTTTTTTGCTTGATTTTTATGAATAGCAAAGGTTGGGTTTAATTTTGAGCAAAATTTGAAGTTGGGAACAGAATTGAAACTTCATGTGTTTTATTGTCTGTTTGGTACATATACGACAATTCGTAGTGAGACAATTCGCATATTTTATTAACGATAGACAATCCCAATCCAATCGAATCGCTATTTGAACTGGATTTTTTGAAACGTCCCAACAGGGTCTCTGTGGACGAACTTGGTTCGTCTCCTGAGTTCGATATTTTGAAACCTTCTTGGGTCAGTTTGATATGGATAAAACCATTCTCCACATTGTGCTTGATCGCATTTTGCAGCAGATTGCTGAGTAGGATTTCCAGTAGGATGGGATCATTTTGGATGCTGACATTTTCTGCAATGCTTGTGCTGACTTCTAGGTTTTTGAGTTCAAAAATGTCTTCTTTTTCTGTTTTGAGCAGATTGATCATTTCGCTCAGGTTGATGGTTTTGTCACGTTTGAATTCCTCGTTCTCTATTTTGCTGAGTGTGATCAAGGACTGCTGTATCCTAGAGACTTTGTTGAGTGCGCCTTGCGCATTGGAGATAATTTCGACCTGTTTTTCATTCAAGTCTTTGTCTTGAAACAACAAATCCAGATTGCCAGAGGCAATTGCCAGCGGTGTACGTATCTCGTGTGCGATGTTTTCTGAAAATTCCTTGAGATTGATGTAGTCTCTTACCGCTCTGTGGGTCATGTTTTCGATGAAGTCATTTAGTTTTCTGAACTCATAGGTGTGGGTGACATTGGTGACTATCGGGACTGCATTCTGAACATTGAAATCCTTGATTTTGTTTAGCGATTCATGAAAGGGACGCAGGAGCCACTTGGAGATAAATAAACTGTACAATACCGACAAGATGGTCAACAGTAAGAAGACTGCTGCAGTAGCTTTGAACGTCCCGTAGAAAGTATCTAGTGGCTCGACGACAGATTCAAATATCTTGAAACGATACCAGACACCATCGATTTTGAGTGTTTTATTGATTTTGCGGTGATGAATCACTGCTTTGGACGGATGGTGATAAGCCATCGTATCTGCAAACGAGCGACTTTCTTTGATCCCTACTGTGTCACGGAGCTGTTTGATGTCTATGCGGTAGTCCGTCAATGAGTCGTAGGGCAAGTCTTTTTTAATCAATCCTGCCAACTGATTGACTTGACCGTTGAGCTCATAGTCTGTTTCCTTGTCAATCAACTGTGTGAAGGTCACGTAGTAGTACACGCCCCCTAGTGACATCACGATGAGACTCAGGAGTAAATAAAAAAGGACGAATTTTTGAACTAGTTTCATTCGGAGAGTGCGTATTTGTATCCTGATCCGTAGACAGTCTGGATAAAGTCATTGCCACCTGCAGAGATAATCTTTTTTCTCAGGTTTTTGATATGTTGATAGACAAAATCCAGTGATCCCAGACTGTCTGCATAGTCACCCCAGAGATGCTCAGCGATGGCTGGTCTGGTGATGATGCGGTTTTTGTTGGCATAGATATAGACGAGCAGATCATATTCTTTCTTGGTGAGGTTGAGGATTTGATTATGGACACTTACTTCTTGCTTGTCTGTATCGATGGTGATATTGCCCAGTACCAGATTTTGATTGCCATCCAGTTTGTTGCGACGGTAGAGTGCCTTGAGTCTGGCGATGAGCTCCGTCATGAAGTAGGGCTTGGTGATGTAATCATCCGCACCTAGATTGAGACCATCTACTTTGTCATTGATTTGGTCTTTGGCAGAGGCAATGAGGATACTGACACTCAGGTTGCGAGATTTGATGAAGGGGATGATGTCTATCCCGTCACCATCAGGGAGCATTCTGTCGAGGATGATGATGTCGTATTGAAAGGCCACCAATTTGTCCTGACACTCTTGGATGCTGTTGGCACATTCACATATGATGCCTTCATTTTGAAGGTAGGTGACGATGTTGGTTTGTAAGGCTTTGTTGTCTTCAGTCAGTAATACTTTCATGTCTTTTAATAATCCTGATTACAAAGTAAGCAGGAGATTCTGTATTTTCTTTGAAGCTCAAGCAATTAGGGTAAAAGTCAATATAAATAGGTAAAATGAGAATTCAACTCGGATAAAAAATAACTTATCTAGGATAAAAGATAAAATAGATAGGTTAAAACATAGATCATATAGGTTAAAAGTTAAAATTAATTAGTGAAAACATAATTTTCATAGGTTAAACAGTAAGATAGTTATGGTAAAAGATAACCTAGTTAGACTAAAGACTAAGTGATATAAGGAAAATTTGATTATGGATGTGTAAAAGACTATATTGATATAGAAATCCAAACTACCACTATGCTAAAACTTAACCTTGAGTACATCTTTAGAATTCGGGCGATCAAAAACCCATATGGATTTATTAAAAAACTTGGCTTCAGTCATGATGTGTGTCATCGTCTAGCACATGGACAGACATTGGGCGTGAAAATGAATCAGCTAGAGGCGCTTTGTCTTGCGCTACACTGCACACCAAATGATCTCATGGAGTTCAAAGACCTAGACAACAAGGTCAGCTCCGATCATCCTATGAACGCCCTCATTCGTGACAGTGCTACACTCGATAGCATGGACAAGTTGAGAAAGCTACCACTGGACAAAATCGAACTACTGCAAAAAATGATGGAGAATCTGGAGTAGTTTAGAGGCAGAACTTGTAGGATCATGGCTTTTGATTCTATACAATTGACCAAGATGACAACACAGATGAAAACCACCACAGACCAGTTGAAGAGAACGGTTTCTGTTCCAGATTTTCCACAAAGGATCATCAGTTTGGTCCCTTCGATCACAGAGCTGTTGTTTGATCTTGGATTGGGAGATAGGGTCGTTGGGATTACCAAGTTTTGTGTACATCCAGCGCGCGGACTGCAAGAAAAGACCAAGATAGGAGGAACCAAAAATATCAAGACAGAGCGCATTGCCAGTTTGAATCCTGACCTGATCTTGGCCAACAAAGAAGAAAATACGAAAAGCGATATCGAAGGGATTTGGGATCAATATCCCGTGTGGGTCTCGGATGTCAATGGCTTGTCGGATGCGTTGGATATGATTGAATCCGTGGGTTGGATGACCCAAACCGAGACGCTGGCTGGCAAATGGATATCTGACATAGAGGCGTCATTTGCGCAGCTGACAAAACGGACTCACGTACGAACATTGTATATGATCTGGCAGTCACCTTGGATGTCTGTGGGGACTGATACTTTTGTTTACGACATGCTGTCTCGCTGTGGATTTGATTCGGTGATTCGAGAGACACGCTATCCGCAGTTGACTGATGAAGAAATCATCGGATTGAACCCTGAGGTCGTGTTGCTTTCTTCTGAACCCTTTCCTTTCAAGGAAACGCACGTCCAACGAATGCAGGAGATACTGCCAGAGGCCAAAGTCATCTTGGTAGATGGAGAGATGTTCAGCTGGTATGGCAGTCGTCTAGGCTTGAGTGCGGCCTATTTTCAATCTATCATGAGGGAGATTTTGTGGTGAAGTGGCTCGTCAGGTTTTGTTTCCTGACGAAGAAATCCTAAGTTGTACCATAAACCATCCTACATCCATAGTCCCTTGAAATGAGAATCGGTATCTGTTGTTTCTTTCTGCTGCTCATCTCTCAACCTATCCTGGCTCAAGTAGATGAGCCTCTAGTCAATGACAGTCTCCTGGCTGAGAAGGATATACTGGACGTAATATTCAAGAAACGCCGAGACAGTACCGAGCAAGTCAAACTAGAAGAAGAGAAGAAGGTGTACTTTTCGCTTATGCCCTTGTCCTCTGGGTCAGGTGGTCCTAACATTGCCATATCTGTGGTCAATGCGTCCTTTCGGATGGGCGACAAGGAGACTACCAAGTTTTCCAACGTCACACTCTATCCATCGACCAATCTGAGTACTTACTTTCACCTCAAGGTAATACCCAATCTCTGGCTGGCAGACAACAACTGGAATATTCCGGGCAAGTTGGAGATCGCGCAGGAAGCACAGGACAACTTTGGATTGGGAGGGGATACCTCCGAAGACAGTTTGTTCGTGATTCATTACTCCGTGAGCAAGGCCATTGTCTCATTCAACAAGCGACTAGTCAATCATGTGTATTTGGGTGCAGGTTATGCATTGGACTACTACTATCATCTCAGGGAAGTATCCGACGAATGGCGTCAGACAGACTTTGATCGACATGGGTATGGAACTGATGCAACGAGTGTTTCCTCTGGGTTGTCGATTAACATGCTGATAGATAGTCGTGTCAATCCTATCAATCCTCTCGAAGGGTTCTTTACCAATCTGATCTTGAGAGTCAACCCGATCTGGATGGGCAGTGACGAGCTATGGTATGCACTGTATTTGGATACACGCAAGTACATCAATCTGAGCAAAGAAAAACACCGAGTATTGGCATTTTGGGGACTGTATTGGGCGACTTGGGGAGATGTGCCTTATCTAAATTTGCCTGCGAGTGGCTTGGATTTTTTGGGATCATCAGGGCGAGGATATAGTCGGGCGAGATACAGAGGACAGCAAATGCTGTACACAGAGGTTGAGTTTCGATTTGATCTCACCCAAAATGGTCTTTTGGGTGGCGTGGTGTTTACCAATTGTCAAAGTATCATGGAAGAGGACAGTCGAGAATTTAAATACCTCAATCCTGCTATTGGCACGGGTCTACGGTTGAAATTCAATAAATTTTCTGATTCCAACCTTACGTTCGATATAGGCTATGGAGATGGTTTCAACTGGTACCTTGGTCTCAATGAGTACTTCTAGGGTGATTGTTTCTGTTGATCACAAAAAAATCCTACATGCAAGCAGGGCATGTAGGATTTTGAAAAAGCTGTAGAGGCTGGGTTATTTGACTTTTTCCATATCCTTCACAGCGATGAAGGTAGGTTGTACAGTCCACTCTCCCTTGGTATTGATGAAGCCCCAGAGGTCATTTTTTTTGGCAGCAGCCAAACCTTTGTGAAAATCTCTCGCTCCTTCAAATTGTGGTTCGATGACCCATTTGCCTGTCGCATCGAAGAAACCAAGCATGTCACCTTTTCTGCCTATCGCCAGACCATCATGAAAGTCTTCCCATTTGTCAGAATCTGTCATTTGCATCACGTCTCCTGATTTGTTGGTATATGCCCATCCGTCGTTTATTTTGACTCTTGCCATGCCGCTGGTGGGATCAAAATCCTTGGTAGTTTGGAATTTGGGATTGATCGCCCATTCTCCAGATGGGTTGATGTAGCCTATCATGTCACCTTCGGTTCTTGCCCAAGCGAGTCCTCCGGAGAAATAACCAACACCATCAAATTTGGCTTGGATAATTACTTTGCCTGTCTTGTCAATGAAGCCCATTTTCTTGTCAGTGGTCTGAAACGGTGCTAGGCCTTCTGAAAATGGTTTTACGTTTGCTAAATTTTCTATGTTGATTGGGGTCTCTTTGCCAGTTTTGTCGAGCAAGTAAAATGAGCCTGCCAGCTCTGCGATGGCTTTGTCTTCAGAGAATTCAGTGACCTTTTCATATTTGGTAGGGATGACGAGCTTGCCTTGGGTATCAAGAAACCCCCATTTGCCATCTTTTACAATCGCCAACATGCCATTGCAGTATCCTTTGGTACCAAAACCGAAAATTTCCATCAATTTGAAACCATCGACTTCCGTAGGAATGATTTCTCCTTTTAGATTCATGACTTTAAAATTGGGTCTGATGTAGTACACAGACAAACCTTCTTCAGAGAAATCTGTCGCTTTGCTGTACGTAGGAGTGAGGATTATTTTTCCAGTCTGATCTGCAAAGCCCCAGGTTTTGGAACCCTGAGGTTTGACCAGTGCCACATATTGTTGTGCAAATGTTTGCGTAGACAGTAGAATGATAGCCAGGAGTATGAGTTGTTTTTTCATGGTAGATTGTTGATAATGTTTTTGTTATAAAATACGTGTCTTTCTAATTTCTGATAAATCTAACAAGGATGAAAATAAAAGTGAATCAGTCTTGGTGTTTTATACAAGAAAAATGAATTTGCCTGAAAGGCGAGTTTTGTATCTATGGTAGTATAATGTTTATATTACCACAAAAAACCAGCTTAATCTCATCCAATTGAGGTATGCTGTACTCCCTTGTATAGACTATGACCCCTATTGTGGCGATACTATGATTGTATTGATTAGATACTTTATCTTATTTGCTTTTTTCTTAACAGCGAGTACGGCTTGGGGTAGCAAGGGTGTCTCTGAGACTCAGGGAGACTCATGTGTTTCTGCCCTGAATTATGACTGTGCTGTGCTCCATTACAAGCGTGCATTGCAGTTTCATGAATCGGACAGTACAATTTCTTCTTTTGTTCGGATTCAAAACAAGGTAGCAGACTTGTATTATCAGCAGGGCAAGTTTCAGCAGGCATACGAACTGTATAGTTTGGTGTTGCGCTATGCTGGTCAGAAGGGGTTAAGTTATGACAAGGCCGTTGCCTTGGAGGGGATGTCTCACATTTTGTGGCGCTATGGTGACAATGTCAAGTCCATCACATCTATTCTAGAAAGTATTGAACTTTTCAAAGCGCTTTCTGACACGGTATCGGTCATCAGTGCATCCAACATTCTGGCAGGAGTATATACGAGTACTGGAGAGCTAGATCAGGCTGAGAAAATCTACGATGAGACTTTGAGTCTGGCTGTAGCCAGTCATGATTCCATTGGAATGGCAAGTTCGTATGAGTACAAAGGTGTGGTTAGGTTTTTTAGAGGGGAATATCCGGAAGCAATCGAGTTTTATGAAAAGTCGCTGACGATCAATGTCCTGATTGGAAATGAACTGGATGCTGGCATTACACAAGGCAACATTGGTGAGGCGTATCACCAGATGGGTAATTATGTGACGGCATTGGCGCATTATCAAAAAGCTGAGAAAGCACTCAGTCAATTTCAGTTTAACTCAGGGCTGATTTTCATCAATTACAGTATTGGAAATAGCTATTTGAGTCTTGGGCAGTTTGACAAGGCATTGTACAGGTATCAAAAGAGTCTTGAGTTGATCCGGTTGACTGGAGAGGTCAGAGAAAGACCGTTGGTGTTGAAGCTGATTGCAGAATGCTATGCCAAGCAACAGGATTTCAAGAAGGCTTATTTTTATCATGAGGCATTTACACAAGCCCAGGATTCTTTGTTGCAGGTCAATAGGAATTTGGAGTTGTTGGACATCATGGGAAAGTATGAATTAGGGAAAAAGGAACAGGAAAATTATTTATTGGCAAAGGAGAATGAAATTAAACTCAAAGAACTCAGGACACAAGAAGTCATTATTAAGCAACAATATGCATTTGGGGCGGGACTAATGCTCTTGCTTATGATTGCGTTTTATTTAGCAATTAGACTTTACAATAATCGAATCCTATTGATCAAATCCAACAAGACCAAGAACAAACTTTTTGGATTCGTAGCACATGATCTGAAGGCTCCAGTTGCTAATATTCAGATGTTGATTGATTTGCTCAAAACCGAGATCGAGACAGAAAATGAGGAGGCCAAGGATTTGGTCGTAGAGCTCAACAACGCTACCCATGCAGTCAGTTTGCTTCTCAATGATCTTCTTTCTTGGTCCATAGCCCAACAGGAGGGCTTTTCTTTTCTTCCCAAGTCAGTAGAAATATATGAAGCCACTCGCACATGCATCGAGTTGTTCGAAGATCAACTGGAGTATAAGGAACTCCAAGTCGATAATAGAGTAGGGACCGATCATGTAGCATGGATAGACAACAAGGCATTGTTGGCAGTCATCCGAAATTTATTGTCCAATGCAATCAAGTTTTCCAAGGTAGGTGGTGAGATCAGGATATATTCACATGTCAAAAATGGTTTTGTAGAACTGACTATTGCCGACCAAGGAGTAGGGATGAAACCTGAGCAAATTCATCAACTGCTGCATTCAAAAAAATTTGTAACGCACCGAGGTACTTCCAACGAGAAGGGCAGTGGCATGGGGATCAATTTGGTCAAAGAGTTTGTTCACAAGTCCAAAGGAGAACTACGCATAGAGAGTAAAATGGGAGAAGGAACCGAGGTTATTATTGTACTCCCCACCACTGCCAAACACACCCGTCAATAGTCTGAATAATCTGTCGGATACAAGAGCGTCAATTCCATGTGAGAGACATTGTTTTGGTATTGAGGCAGAGAGGACATTTCCTTCCAGGCCGGCGCATCGGTAAATGTCTTCCAATGGGCATCACGCGCATCCATATTGGCAAAGGTTGTCATGTACATCATGTTGGGCATACGCGGCCCAGAAATCACCTCTCCGTAAAAAACCGCATTGAATCCCAACTCCTCGAATAGCTTGATTTCGCCACCAGCATTGAACATCTCCATCTTGTTTTCAAAGTAGGCTTCAGTGGGAGACTCGTAGCTTCTGAGTTCGTACACGCGGTTTGACCTGGGGTTGTCAAATCCAGGGGCGCTCATCACAGGCATATCTTCAAAAGCTTGAAGTAGGATGGATTCTATTCGTTGGTAGGGTGCTTGGTCATAGGTTGCCCTGAGGTAGTTTTCTCCATCGTTGTGATAGCTTTCTATTTTGTTCAATTCCACATTCAGGTTTGCATATTGATCCAGAGTCTCAAAGGGGATCAATACGAATACTTGGAGCATAGAGTCCTCCTTGATTTCATAAGGTTTGAATACACCTACATTAGAAATACCAAAGGATTTAAGGCTAGGAAGGAAGGCTTCTTTGAGGTAGTTTTCGGTGGTTTGCAACTGCTCTTCAGATTCCAGAATATAGGTTTTGAGCTGATAATATTCTCTGTCAAACGAAGCAGAATTTTGCTCTATGTTGTGTGTGCTGAGTGATGAACAACTGCCCATCACAAAGTAAATAGTACAAAGTAATAGAGAGAAGAAAGATTTCATATAGGCTTTTGATCACAAGCTATATCAAATCATGAAGAACAAAAATCAACGCGAACAAACACATATTATCACCTAGCAATTGGCATGATGATTTACCTTCCCAGGTCTCTGAGCATACCAAAATGACCCGCTACAGCAGAGCGGAAACTTGGGAAACTATAGTATGGTAAATTGAATTCTGCCGTGGTGTCTTGTACGATTTTGGCAATATTCGGATAGTGTACATGACAGACATCAGGAAAGAGGTGATGCTCTATTTGAAAATTAAGTCCACCTACAAACCACGTAAGGATTTTGTTTTTCATTCCATAATTGGAAGTCGTAAACAACTGATGAGAAGCCCAGCAGGTCTCTATGCTATCGCCTTCTGCTTTGATAAAGTTAGCGTTTGGCACTACGTGTGCTGTTTGGAAGATCAATGCCAACATGATACCTGTGACTGCATGAGACACGATGATCATCACTACGGTAGACCATGCAGGTATATCAATCAGGTAAATAGGCAGAGCTAAGAAAATGACATAGTACATCACCTTTCTCGCTACAATTCCCATAAATTCTTTGCGAAACTCTACCCCAGGTTGGATGATTCCCATTTTTCGGTATTCAAATGCCTTGACAAAATCTTTGGTTGTAATCCATTCTAGTAAAGGGACACAGTAAAAGATAGGTGCATAGAGATGTTGGAATCTATGGAACCATTTTTTTGGTTGGTGTTCAGAAAATCTAAAAAAGTATCTCGGTAGGATGTCTTCATCTGTGTCTTCGATGTTGGTATAGGTATGATGGATCACGTTGTGTTGGATCTTCCAGATCAATTTGTCCACACCTACCAAAGCAGCAGAAAAAGTCATGATCGAATTGTAAACTTTGCTTTTGGAATAGGCACCATGAATAGAATCATGCATGACTGCCGTCCCGATAAAGGCCTTGCCCAATCCCATGACAACCCACAGAGACATCAATATCGTGGTGTTGGTAATTCCTCCAAAGATCAAAACGAAAAATGGAGATAGATACAGTGCAAACAGTGCAATGGTCTTAACGATCATTTTTCTATTGGCATCTTTTTCTATCTGGTTGTCTTTGAAATAGGCATTTACCCTTGTACGAAGGGTACTCCAAAAATCATCCTGTTCTTTGCTCTTGAATTTATACTTGATCATAATATTATATATAGCGAAAGACATCTATCCATCAGCTAGTTATTTGAAACACAATGGGGTTGAGGAAGTTTGTAAAGGCAGACTTTCCGTAAGACTGGTCTTGCAAGATATGGAAATATTATGAAGCTATCAAAAATAGATGATAAGATGAAAACTGTATAATGGACTGACACATAGTGTTTAATGAAATTCAATCCATTTGTTTATGTTAAAAAATCATAAACAAAGCTGCAGCACAGGTCATCAAGATAATGAACCAGCGAAAATATTGGTCAGATATTTTTTTGATGATTTTGATTCCTAAGACGGCACCTATCCCAATGAAGGGTAATAAAATGAGGTCTAGTAAAAAGGAGTCAAAGGTCACAGTCTCCCATACCCAAATATGAAAAGGTACTTTGAAGATATTGACACAGATGAAAAACCAGGCAGCCGTACCGATGAATTGATTCTTGGGCAAGCGCATGGATAGTAGATAAAGAGCCATGGCACTACCAGCTAGATTGCCAACCATGGTAGTGAATCCTGCGGTGATCCCCATGATTGCTGCAAACCAAGTATAGTCTGGAATTTGGTCTTTGTTGGCTCGTTCCATCCATATCATCACGCCCAAACTGAGAAAAATGATTACTCCCATGATGGTGCGGAACTGCTGGTCATCTATCTTTTGACCAAAGTAAGTGCCAATGAGTACACCGATAACAGTCCAAGGGAGCAGTTTCCACAGATATTTGGATTCCGCATGCTTGTGGTAGTAGATCACACCGACCACATCTGCCATGATCAGTGCAGGTAGCATGATGCCACTGGAGCTTTTGCCTCCAAATACGACTGCCAGTAGAGGGACTGCTAGCATGCTAGTGCCGTGGACTCCAGTTTTGGACATACCCACCAATACTCCAACTATGCAAAAGGAAGCGAATGCTTCGTATGTGAGCGAATACCCAAAGAGTTCTACCATGCCACAAATCTCTACATTCTGATCAGATATGCTAGGTAAGGAGATAAAAAAAGCTGTTTCGGGTAGAAACAGCTTTTGATTGAAATTATTTTTCTTCCATGAACGGATAGCGATAATCTTTGGGAGAATCAAAAGTCTCCTTGATGGTCCGTGGTGAGACCCATCTGAGGAGGTTCAATACAGAACCTGCTTTGTCATTGGTGCCTGATCCTCTTGCTCCACCAAATGGTTGCTGACCTACGACTGCACCTGTTGGTTTGTCGTTGATGTAGAAGTTACCAGCGGCGTTGACTAGTTTTTTGGTTGCGAGATCGATGGCATACCTATCATCAGAGAAGACAGCACCAGTCAAGGCATAATTCGACGTTTTGTCCACTAACTCAAGCGCTTCCTCGAAATGCTCTGGATGATAAACATAAATCGTGATGACAGGTCCAAATATTTCTTCACACATGGTAACAAACATTGGGTCTTTGGTCACGATTACCGTTGGTTCTATGAAATAACCCTTTGATTTGTCATATCCTCCTCCAGCAATGATTTCTGCAAGGTCATTGTTTTTGGCGATATCAATGTAGCTGGCAATTTTGTCAAACGATCGCTCATCGATCACCGCATTGACAAAATTGGTAAAGTCCTCTGGTGATCCTACCTTGATGGATTTGAGATCTGATATGATATGGTGTTTGACTTCTTCCCATATGTTTTGAGGAATATAGGCCCTCGATGCGGCACTGCATTTTTGTCCCTGAAACTCAAATGCTCCACGAATAATCCCAGTAGCCACAGCTAGAGCATTGGCTGATTTATGAGCGATGATAAAATCCTTGCCTCCAGTTTCACCTACGACCCTGGGGTAAGTATTGTACTTAGAAATATTCTCTCCAATGGTTTTCCATAACTGTTGGAAGACAGATGTGCTGCCTGTGAAATGCAAGCCTGCAAATTCAGGATGCTTGAATACCACTTCACCCGCTTCTGGACCATCTGTATAGATTAGATTGATCACACCATCAGGCAACCCAGCTTCTCTGAATACCTCCATAATCACTTGAGCGGAATATACTTGTGTATCTGCAGGTTTCCAGACTACCGTATTGCCCATCATGGCAGGAGCTGCACAAAGGTTGCCAGCGATCGCAGTGAAGTTGAACGGAGTGATTGCAAATACGAACCCTTCTAGTGGGCGGTATTCCAATCTGTTCCACATGCCTGCGCTAGATTCTGGCTGTATGCCATAAATCTGCGTCATAAAATGCACATTGAATCTCAAAAAATCGATCAATTCACAAGCTGCGTCGATTTCTGCCTGAAAAGCATTTTTGGACTGGCCGAGCATGGTGGCAGCATTGATTTTGGCTCTGTAGGGACCAGCTATTAGGTCAGCTGCTTTGAGGAAAATACTGGCGCGCTGTTCCCATGCCAATTCTTGCCAAGCCGTTTTTGCGCCCAATGCTGCATTGATAGCTTGCTCCACGTGACCTGCATCTCCTCTGTTGAAGTATCCAAGTGTGTGTTGATGATCGTAGGGAGGCGCGATACGTACTTTGTCCTCCGTGGTGATTTTGTCAGCACCTATGTACATAGGGATATCCAATTGCTGACCTCTCAATTGTGCGACGGCTTCTTTCAGCGCGATTTTTTCAGCGCTCCCTGCTCTATACGCTTTGATGGGTTCGTTGGTAGGGGTGGGTACAGGGTATGTTCCTTTGGGCATATCTGTTGTTATTTAATGTTTCAATTTTTGGATTACAAACTTAACAAAGATATGGCTACTACAATTTTCTAGGAATGTATAATTTTAGCATTCTAACAGGAGGAACAAAATGAAGCCGAAGGAATTTTACGAGAAGTACAAGAGATATTTTAGAACAGACTTATTCTTTTATCTGTTCATGTTGTTCTTTTTGCTGTTTCTGTTTTTGGTCATTGGTGTAGATTGATCTGCTGCATCAGTGTGTGTAGCTACCAGCATTGATGTCGATGGTACTGCCTGTGGCGTGATCAGCCATGCCACTGGCTAGGAAAGTCACCATAGGCGCTAGGTCTTTCGGTTCGGTCAATCTTTCGAGTGCAATGTCGCCAGTGGCGTGTTCTGTACCATATTTTTCCATGATCCCCTTGGCCATGTCGGTACGCACAAAGCCAGGCGCAATGCTGAATGCTTTGATACCCTGCTTGCCATAAGCTCTCGCGATGGTTTTGGTCAAGGCAGACAAACCTGCTTTGGAGGCAGCATAAGCCATGTATTCTGCGGTGTCTCCACGGTGAGCAGCTCTGGAGGTGATGTTGATGATTCGACCTGCGGCGTTTCGTTTGAGGAAGTGTTCGACAGCTTTCTTACACAAGACGCCCGCTGAGGTCAAGTTGACTTGTAGGGTCGTATTCCATATATTCATCCAATCAGACTCTTTGGCATTGATATCCGAAGGCATAGCTACGCCTGCATTGTTGATGAGAATCTCTATGCTACCCATTTCTAGGATCACGCGATCAAAAAGGTTGGCGGCTTCATCTGGCAGAGAAAGATCAGCTTGGAAAGCTCTGGATTCGTTTCCCAGTACCTGAGCTAGGTTTTCAGCCTCACGCATGTTTTTGTTGTAATGCACGGCAATGGTAGCACCCGCCTCGGCCAGTTTGGAGGCAATGGCTTTACCTATTCCTTTGCTGGCACCCGTGACGAGTATGTTGAGTCCTGAGAGATTGATATACATGTGACTTGATAATTTTCTTGAACTTGGATAAAGTTATTGAGAAGTTAAAAGTAAAAGATAACAATCAAAAGGTCGATAAATGGACGTTTAATAACTTTTGATGATGCCAGCATCTTGCCTTTTCTTTAGGTTAATCATATAGGTTTTAGGGTCGAACTGATAAGGAATTGCCAGGTTATTTGGTAGTAATAAGCATAAGTCTATAAAATGACACCTATCTATCTATAAAATTATAACTAAAACTTATTAAAAAGATACGTATCTAAATTATATAAAATAGTTACAGCTCGATTTTGTAGTAGGCACAAGTAGGAGGGAAGATGCTGTGAAGAGAAGATTGGGTTAATTATGCCAAAGTGAGGAAAGGATTTTAATCATCCAGTACAATCGTTTTGCTCTTTGATTCGTTTACTTTAGACTTATCATCTAAAAATGTATTTATGAAATCCTTTTTGATCATTTTTTCAATCGCAATCAGTCTTAATCAAATGGTTTTCGCTCAAGGCGAAAAGTCTATCAAATGGCTAGGGATAGAAGAAGCACAAACATTGGCTAAAGAAAATGCCAAACCCATATTTGTAGATTTTACAGCAGAATGGTGTGGCTGGTGCAAAAAGATGGATCAAACGACCTTCTCTGATGTCAAAGTTGCCAAGGTGATGAATGAGGGATACTATGCTGTCAAGCTGGATTTTGAGAGCAAGGACAAGTTTGAATTTAAGGGCAAAAAGATAACTGCCAAAGAGCTAGCACAAAGGATGGAAATCTCCGGTTTGCCCACGATGATTGTGCTCAGTTCGGATCTTAGTTCACATCAAAAAATCGTAGGGTATAAAAAAAGCGATGATTTTCTAGAGACATTGAGTAAGCTGTGAATTATCAAAATCTAAGCACAGTGAACAGGCCTAGAACGATACAAGCAAAGCTAAGAATGGTTCGACTCAATTTGGGTTTTTGGGCAGTTTGATCGGGCTGATCATAGAGACTTTGTGCGCTGTTTAAAGTAGAAATGGCGTCATATAGAACCATCATTCCAAGTATGACGACCAATAAATAGTCGAGTATTCCGATGATGTTGGATAATGCAAAAACCTTGGTTGTTTCTGTGTTGTCATCCATCAAAATCCATAGCAGGTGAAACAAACCAAAACCACAAAATCCTAAGCTAATAGTAGCCTGTACGATTGCTAGCGTTGATTTTTCATTCAATTTCAACTGGTATTTGAAGATCGAGAATGTCAGGGTTATAACTCCCAGACTTAGAGGTAATAAACTTTGAAGCATAGTCAATTTGAAGTGAAAAAGAGCCTGACCATTAGATCAGACCCTTAGCTTATTTGAACCGAAATTATTTTAATTGATTGTTGAGCTCTTCCAATGTTTTTGCAACAGCCACACCTGGCAATTTGATAGGAGCAGCTACTTCAGCCAAGAAAGTACCATTGACTTCTCCGGTTTTGTATGTGGTGAAGCCTACTCTATAAAGTCCAACAGTCAATGCCTTAGTTGGGTTGCCTACTTCACTCTTGTATCTCAATAGAGAGTTGTAGTTGCTACCACTAGGTTGACTTGGCATCTCGCTGCTGTCATCATTTCTTTCTAAGATGACCCACTTTGCTTTGCTTACAGCTGCTTCGTTGAGATTTTCTTTAGATACAATGTCTGATCTCTCTAGTGTGATGTAGGTATCAAAGTAGTCTTCGCTACCAGCATTGGCGTCAAAATCTGCTGCTTTGATTGCGCCTTTGATTTTTTTAGTGTCACCTGCTGGAGACATCATTCTCAGACCCAATTCTGGTGCTACAGCTGGAACCCAGATATAGAAGTAGTAGAATTTTTTACCGTCTACCGTTGCATCTTCGTTACCAGGAGCAGCATAGCCTAAGTAAGTAATTACATCTGTATATGGAACTTTTACGGTTTTTGGACCTACAGTTTTTTCTGTTAAGCTACCGAAGCTTCCCAGTTTTTGTGCGGACATTTCTGTTGCCAATGCAATACAAAGTGTAAGGGCAATTAAGCTGATTTTTGATCGTGTGTTTTTCATTTGTTTATTGATAATTGAATAATACACTGCAATATTAGAGTCTATATTTCGCCCATACATCGCTATAAAAAGGTAAAAAAAAGAATCACTATTTTTGGTGAGTGTAGGCCAATAGCGCCTCATAATGTTATCTTTGAGGACTCCCTAGTATCTGGTTTTGGGGTGTGTTTATCCAGTTATGAGTAGATTGTTTTTTGGAATTTTATTATTCATCTTAGTACACCTAAGCTGGAGTGCCTTTTGTAATAATCAGGCAGACACTTTGAATGATCACTCCAAAATTGATTCATTGATAGCATCTGCAGCCCAAATGAATCACGATCCTGATAGTATGATTTCGTTGCTCCAACATTGCATCCAACTCAGTGCAAAAAATCAATACATATCGGGTTTAGCCAACAGTCATTTTCATCTGGGGGAACTATATTATAATGTGTCAGATAGAATCAATTCAATGAAACATTTGCAAGAAGCGCAAGTGTTTTTTGAGGATTTGGATGATCAAAGTCATCTGATGCTGCTACACAAGATGAAAGGCAATATTTATGGCGCTATGATCGATCCTACTACTGCCATGGAAGAGTATAAAATCGCACTTGCCATTGCCGAAAAGCTGTCGTCTAATGATCAAGCCCTAAAAATAAAGAATAATATAGGGATCATCTATCAAGAACAAGGTCACTATCAAGAAGCTGAAAGGTATTTTCGAGAGAGTCTGTCCATGGAGCCATCCCTAAGTACTCAAATTGCTGTATTGGGCAATATTGGCTTGACCAAGCAAAAGCAAAACAACTTTGATAGTGCATTGTACTATTACGAAGAAGCTTTGCTGCTTGCCCAGCAATCTCAGGACTCTGTGAGCATGTATGCAATTGTAGATTATTTAACCTCATTATATTGGAAAGAAAGTATGCCCGAAAAGGCTTTGATTTATTGTCTGGATTTAGTGGATTATCATAGGAATACTCAAAATGAGTGGGCACTCATTCATGCCTATAATATGCTCGGGCTGATTTATCATGAACTCCGAGACTACCAGAGATCGGAAAGCTACTACGAAATGAGTTTGGTTTTGGCTCACAAGTATCAATCAAAGAATGAAGCCTTTATTTTAGCGAACATGGCTTTTAATGAAGCGGCAGCTGGCAAATATGAGGAAGCATACAATCACTTGTTTACTCATCTGAGTGTGAAGGATACTTTGTTTTCTTTGGAGAAAAGCAGACAATTAGAAGAGGCCCTCGCACAATATGAGTCAGAAAAGAAGGAAAAGGAAATAGCAGTATTACAAGCAGAGCAGAAGTTGCATGAAGCCAATCTGGAGAAACAACAATTGATCAGAAATACCGCTTTAGGGGGTAGTGTATTGTTGTTGATTTCATCGGTGTTGCTGATTTCTATTTACGCCCAAAAGCTAAAGACAAATAAGATATTGGCAGAGAAAAATGAAGAAATCAACCAGAGAAACATTAAAACACTGTTGAAAGAAAACGAAATAGCCAATATCAAAGCGAGTCTGGAAGGTCAAGAGAAAGAAAGGATGAGAATCGCCCGCGAACTTCATGACGGTGTTGCAGGCTCGCTAGCTGCTGTCAAGTTGAACCTAGAGTCGATGTTAGACTCCAATTCAAGCCCTGCTTTACTCAAAAAAGCGATTTCAGACGTGAATTTTACTTACCAAGAGGTAAGAACACTATCGCACAACCTGTCTCCCTACAAAGTATTGAAGGCGCCATTTGTACAGCTAGTCCGTGACTATGTGCATGAAATGGCAGAGTCCTCGGGTATAGATATTCGATTTGTGGCGTCTGGCAACCTATCGTTTCATGAACTTTCGGATCCACTGAAAATTGAGATTTACAGGATTCTCCAAGAGCTTGTGATCAATTTGATCAAACATTCCCAAGCCCAATATGCTGAGGTGGTTTTGACGAAAAATGACCTGGATATCAATTTGATTGTCGAAGATGAAGGGATTGGTTTTGATCCCAAAAGGAAACACAAGGGAATAGGTTATGACAATATCTACCATAGAGTAGAGATTCTGAAAGGAAAGATTCAAATAGATTCTGTAAAAGGAAGAGGAACCATTGTGAATATTGACCTTCCACTTCCTATTCAGAATGAAGAAACATTAAGCAGTTAGAAATGGAAGAAAAAATACAAGTACTAATTGTAGATGATCACCACATGTTTTTGGATGGGCTGTCTTCCATTCTGGCAGGGGATGATCAGATAGATGTAGCTGGTGTGCTCACCGATGCTCGTGAAGTAATGGGATTTCTCGATACACGCAGGGTAGATGTAGTGGTGACGGACGTGAGTATGCCCCATATGGATGGTATTCAACTCAACAGCGAACTCAAGAAAAATCATAGCAAATTGAAAACTTTGGTGTTGACTACTCATAGCGATCCGTCCATTATTCAAAAACTGATCAAAGGTCATGTGGATGGATACCTACTCAAGAATGCCGAAAAATTGGAGCTACTTACGGCTATTAAATGTATTGCAGGAGGAGGGAAGTACTTCTCTGACGAAGTGCAAAAAAAGTATACGGAAAGCTTGTTTTCCAATACAGTAAATAGTCCGATTCATACAGATTTGAGCAAAAGAGAAGTGGAAATATTGAAACTTATTATCGAAGAATTCACCGCTCAAGAGATCGCAGAAAAGCTTTTTATCAGTCAGCATACGGTCAATACTCACCGAAAGAACCTGTTGTCTAAACTGGGGGTAAAAAATACAGCGGGCTTGGTCAAGCACGCATTACAAAATGGATTGATCCAATAAAAACAAAGGCTGCCTATTGGTGGCAGCCTCGATGCTAGTGTAGGTGTTATTTCAACCATGCTTTGTACATCCAAAGCGTTTTTTCTTGTTCTTCGACAAAGGCAGACATCAAATCCTCCGTACCACTGTCGTCGAGTGATCCTGCCAAGTCCTTGATAGCTCTTTCTTTGACGATGATCTTTTCGAGATTGGAGACGATGGTTTTGACTGCTACTTCTCCATCATGTACATTTTTGACTGGCTCTAGTTCCGTGGTGTTGAGATAGTCTTGGAATCCATGGATTGGTGTGCCTGATACCGTGAGTACTCTCTCTGCTATCATGTCGATTTTGATTGCAGCGTCTGTATATAACTCTTCAAATTTGACATGGAGTTCGAAGAAGTTTCTTCCTTGGATGTTCCAATGAAAGCCTCTCAGGTTTTGATAAAAGATTTGAAAATCCGAAAGTAATCCGTTCAACTTGTCAATAATTTCTTGATTCTTATTCATGATATTAAGGTTTAATACTTACTGCAAGTATACGTGAGTCAATCACTTTTGGACACCTAATAGGAATCAAATATGGCAATGGATGGATAGGGTGAGCCTATCAGCGGATGTATTTTTTGAAGAGGCTCTTGATTTTCATTTGTACCACACCGATGACGGCTTCTTTGAAGATCCCTCGGCTCATTTTGGATTGTCCCAAGGTCCTGTCTGTAAAAATAATAGGCACCTCGGTGATTTTAAAATTGTATTTCCAGGCTTGAAATTTCATTTCGATCTGAAATGCATATCCTACGAAATGTATGTTTTTGAGACCTATCGTTTCCAGAACGTTTCGTCTGTAGCATTTGAAGCCAGCAGTGGTATCTTTGATGGGAATCCCCGTGATGAACTGGACATATTTGCTGGCGCAGTAGGACATCAATACGCGATCCATCGGCCAGTTGACCACATTGACTCCAGAAATATATCGTGATCCCACGGCCATGTCGTATCCGTCCACCTTGCAGGCCTTTTTTAGCGCAAGCAAGTCTGTCGGGTTGTGAGAGAAATCCGCATCCATCTCAAAGATGAAGTCATAGCCGTGATCTATCGCAAACTGAAAACCTGTGATGTATGCCGTGCCTAGTCCCAACTTACCCTTTCTTTGGATCAAGTGTATGTTGGTGTGTTTGGCTTGTTGAGCTTTGACCAGATCTGCCGTGCCGTCGGGTGATCCATCGTCCACGATGAGGATGTCAAAGCCATGACCTAAGTCTATCACAGCATTGATGATGGCTTCTATGTTTTCCTTCTCGTTGAAGGTAGGAATGATGACTAGACTATCGTTCAAGACGGATCAGGGATATAATGTTAGAATTAGCAATTCAGTTAAGACGCTAAAATATAGAAAGCGGTTGGATTTATATCAGCTTAGTATCCCAGTATCTTCAACATTTGTTCACTGTTTTGCTCTGGAGCAAAAACTCTAGAAATCATCTTGCCGTCATCATCTTTTTCTATAATGATGTGTTTTGGAGCAGGGATCAAGCAGTGTTGGATCCCTCCATATCCTCCCAAAGCCTCTTGATAGGCTCCCGTATTGAAGAATCCAAAGTAGAGCGGTTCATCTCGTTTTACCTTAGGCAAGAATACCTCGGCTATATGTGCCTCTGAGTCATAGTAGTCCATGCTGTCACAGGTCAGCCCACCAATGTTGACACGGTGGTAGTCGTTTTTCCAAGCATTGACTGGCAGCATGATGAATTTTTGGTTGAGACCCCAGACGTCAGGCATGTGAGTGATGAATGATCCGTCCATCATGTACCATAGCTCCTTGTCGTTTTGTAGTTTTTGATCCAAAACTGAATACAATGCTGCGCCACTTTCACCTACCGTAAAACTCCCAAACTCTGTGAAGATGTTAGGGACTGGTACATCGTGTTCTTTGCAGATAGATTGGATTTGCTCTACGATCTGGTCTACCATGTAGGCAAAGTCATACTCAAAGTGTAAGGAGTTTTTGATTGGAAATCCACCGCCGATATCGATAGAGTCGATTTCAGGGCAAACCTTTTTTAGTTCGCAGTATTTGTTGACAAAGCGGCTCAACTCATTCCAGTAGTACGAAGTGTCTTTGATCCCTGTATTGATGAAGTAGTGGAGCATTTTGAGCTTGCCTTTCGACTTGCCTTTGATTTTATCCAGATAGAAGTCAACGATTTTGTTGTATCTGATACCTAGCCTAGAGGTATAAAAACTAAAGTTAGGCTCTTCGTCAGAGGCAACTCTTAGTCCCAATTGGAACTCTTGATCTACATGTTGTTCGTAATATTCCAACTCACGCATGTTGTCCAAGACAGGGATGCAATTTTTGAATCCTGCGTTGAGTAGCGAGCTGATTTCTTCCACATACAAAGGTCTTTTGAAACCATTGCATACGACATAAGTGTCTTTGGATATTAATTTTTTGGCATAGAGACTTTTGATAATAGCAATATCATAGGCAGATGATGTCTCGATATGGATGTCATTTTTCAGTGCTTCTTCTAGTACAAACTGAAAGTGAGAGGACTTGGTGCAGTAGCAGTAGGTATAGGTACCCTCGTAGTTTTTTTCCTTGATCGCATCATTAAACAATTTCTTGGCAAGCTGTATTTTTTCTGAGATCTTGGGTAAGTAGGTCAGTTTGAGCGGGGTGCCATACTGCTGAATGATGGCATTAAGATCTACGCCGTGAAAATGTAATGTGTCATCCTTTACTTCGAAATCTTCTGTCGGGAAGTAGAAGGTCTGCTCTATCAGGTCAATGTATTTGTTCATTATAGTCCGCTCAATTTTTTAGTTTCAAACCGCACAAATATCATAAAATTTAAATTCTAATGGGGATTTATTTATGTTTTCACACTTTCAAATGTTTTGGACAAATTACCATTAAATTTGCAGACCCAAAAAATGAGAAGAAATGATAGAGTTGATGATCAAGGATGAAACGGCACCACTGCGTACAGTGGTTCTCGGGACTGCTAAAAGCCTGGGAGGAACGCCTGACCTTGCGCATGTGTACGATCCTAAATCACGGGAACACATCATAGATGGCACTTTTCCTGTCGAGGAGGATCTTATTCGAGAGAATGAGGCTTTCAAAGCGGCTCTAGAAAAGTACCATGTGACCGTTTATCGACCTGATGTCTTGGAAAATACCAATCAAGTATATGCCAGAGATATTGGTTTTGTGATAGAAGATAAGTTCATTTTGCCCAACATTATTACTGATCGGGAACATGAAAAATCAGGAATTGCATATTTGGTTGAGCAATTCAATCAAGAAAATGTGTTTCTTATGCCAGAAGATGCCTATGCCGAAGGAGGGGATGTGATGCCTTGGAAGGATAGGATTTTCGTGGGGTATTCTAAGGACAAGGATTTTAATAAATACAAGGTGAGCCGAACCAACCAAAAAGGCTTAGATTTTATAGAGCAAAATTTCCCGAATTATGAGGTGATAGGTTTTGAACTGAAAAAATCCGATACCGATGCAAGAGCCAATGCGCTGCATTTGGATTGTTGTTTTCAACCGATCGGTCACAATCAGTGTATTATTTACAAAGGAGGATTCAAAAACGTCACAGATTATGAGTGGCTAGTCAAAGAATTTGGCAAAGAAAATTGCATTGAGATTACCAAAGAGGAGATGTATCATATGAATTCCAATGTGTTTTCGATTTCACCAGAGGTGATCGTGAGTGAAGCGAGGTTTGATCGTCTCAATGCCGAACTCGAAGCACGTGGCTTCACGGTAGAGCGGATTCCTTATGCCGAAATTTCCAAAATGGAGGGTTTATTTCGTTGTTCTACCTTACCTCTACAAAGGAGCTATTGATATGGGCATAAATACAACTTCGACATTGCTGATGATCCGGCCGATCAATTTCAGATACAACGAACAAACAGCCGTCAACAATTACTATCAGAATAAACCAACAGACGAAGGTGAAGTAGATTTTCAGACCAAAGCATTAGCTGAATTTGATGACTTTGTCGAAAAACTGGAAGCCAAAGGAATAGAAGTGGTTGTCGTCAATGACACCTTGAAACCAGAAACACCAGACTCTATTTTTCCCAACAATTGGGTTTCATTTCACCACGATGGTACAGTAGGTTTGTACCCCATGTATGCCGAAAACCGCAGGCTAGAGCGCAGAGAGGATATTTTTGACCTCCTAGAAGACAAAGGCTTTGAGATCACCCAAGAGATACACTTGACTGAGTTTGAGGAGGTAGGTAAGTTTCTGGAAGGGACAGGTAGTTTGATATTGGATCGTGAAAACAAGATTGCCTATGCCGCTTTGTCCCAACGGACAGACCCTGATGTCTTGGATACCTTCAACGAGCAGTTCGGTTTCAGAATCGTTGAGTTTGTAGCCAACCAGACGCACAATGGACAAAGACTCCCTATCTATCACACCAATGTGATGATGTGTCTGGGTGATGAGTTTGCGGTGATCTGTCTGGATGCGATTGATGACATGGACGATAGAGACAGAGTCATTGAGAGTTTAGAGGATTCAGATAAGGAAATCATTGAAATCACGGAGGAACAAAAGGAATGTTTTGCAGGGAACATGCTCCAAGTAGAAAATAAAGAAGGAGAGAAGTTTATTGTGATGTCTGATACAGCCTACAACTCGCTGGATCAAGACCAAATCGATAGGCTACTGACTTACAACAAAGAAATAATACATAGTTCACTACATACGATAGAAACATTAGGAGGAGGTAGTGCCAGGTGCATGATGGCTGAGGTTTTCCTTCCCAAAAGTACAGATACATGAATATAGCAGCAGATATACAGATCGGCATACAGTCGGCACTCAAAGAATTGTACAATCATGACGCAGCGCTGTCCGAGTTGGGACTACAACCTACTAGGAAGGAGTTTGGCGGCAGTTATACTTTTGTGACCTTCCCATACGGTCGTATTTCTAAGAAAAGCCCAGAGGTAACAGCTACAGAGATGGGTGAGTATCTTCAGACGCATCTTGATGCTGTGAGTGGGTTCAATGTTGTGAAAGGCTTTCTGAATATAGAAATTGCAGAACAGACTTGGGTGACATATCTCAATGAATTGTTGCAGAATCCTGATTTTGGTCTGGGAACCAAAAAGAACGAATCTGTGATGGTGGAGTACTCATCGCCCAACACCAACAAACCGCTCCATTTAGGACATCTCCGAAACAACTTTTTGGGTTATTCGGTAGCCAAAATCTATGAAGCGCTGGGTTATGATGTGATCAAAGTGCAGATCATCAATGACCGAGGCATTCACATCTGCAAGTCCATGGTAGCTTGGCAGAAATTTGGTCATGGTGAGACCCCAGAAACATCAGGATTGAAGGGGGACAAACTTGTGGGCAAATATTATGTAGAGTTTGATAAGGCCTACAAAGCAGAAATGGTGACCCTCATGGAAGAGGGAAAAACCAAAGAAGAAGCAGAAAAGCAAGCTCCGATCATGCTCCAAGCGCAAAATATGCTGCGTCAGTGGGAAGCCAAAGATCCAGAAGTCTATGCTCTATGGCAAACCATGAACGGCTGGGTGTACGATGGTTTTGAGAAGACTTACCAACAAATGGGAGTGGAGTTTGACAAGCTGTACTACGAGTCAGATACCTACCTGTTGGGCAAGGATGAAGTAGAGTTGGGATTGAAAAACGGTCACTTCTTCGAAAAGGAGGATAGTTCGGTTTGGATAGACCTGACTGAGGAAGGTCTGGATCAAAAAATCGTGCGACGCAGTGATGGTACTGCGGTCTACATGACACAGGACATCGGTACTGCCATCCAAAGATTCAAAGAGTTTCCTTCTCTCCAAAAATTGATTTACACAGTCGGTAATGAACAAGATTACCATTTCAAGGTCTTGTTTTTGATCCTAAAAAAATTGGGATACGAGTGGGCGGACGGATGTTTCCATTTGTCATACGGGATGGTGGATTTGCCATCTGGCAAAATGAAGTCTCGCGAAGGGACGGTAGTGGATGCAGATGACTTGATGGATGAGATGATACAGACTGCCGAGGATCACACCAGAGAACTAGGCAAGATCGATGGATTCACCGCTGAGGAAGCCCAAGCATTGTATCACACCTTAGGCATGGGTGCTTTGAAGTATTTTCTGCTCAAAGTGGATCCAAAGAAACGTATGCTTTTCGATCCCAAAGAATCCATCGAGTTTCAAGGCAATACTGGGCCATTCGTCCAATACACTCATGCGAGGATTTCGGCGATCCTACGCAGAGCTGAGGAATTGAAAATCCTAATGGGACAGGTCACTACAGGTGTCACTTTGACCTCCAATGAGACAGAATTGATTTATCTGCTGTCTGAGTATCAAGCCAAACTCCAACTAGCAGCTGAAGAATACAGTCCTGCTGTGGTCGCTCAGTATGTCTATGATCTAGCCAAGGAATACAACAAGTTCTATGCAGACCAACCGATCTTCACGGAGGAAAGTGAAGCGTTGGTCGTGTTGCGTGTCAATCTCTCTAAGCAAGTCGCTCAGACAATCAAACTAGGAATGTCTCTACTAGGGATAGATGTTCCAGAGAGGATGTAAGGTTATGATAAAGGATTGGTTGGCAGCATTTAGGTTGAGGACTTTGCCTTTGGCACTGTCTAGCATCATTATGGGAGGATTTTTGGCCTATTGGCAACAGCACTTCTCATGGGGTATTTTTGGACTTTCAGTGCTGACGACAATCTTTCTGCAGGTACTATCCAATCTGGCCAATGACTATGGAGACTCTGTACATGGAGCAGACAGTGCAGAGCGTGAAGGCCCTCAGCGAGCCGTACAATCTGGAGCTATCTCAGCCGCTGCGATGAAAAAAGCAATGGTATTGTTTGCTGCGCTTTCTTTGTTGTCTGGATTGACCTTACTTTATGTGGCATTTCCAGATCATCTGCTGTATGTGTTGGTTTTTCTAGGGATCGGGCTCTTGTCTATCTATGCTGCGATCACCTATACATCAGGGAACAATCCATATGGTTACTTGGGATTAGGTGACATATCAGTGTTTTTATTCTTTGGGTTGGTTGGTGTGTTGGGATCTTATTTTCTACATACACGGACTTTTGATTGGATCAATGTATTACCAGCCGCTGCCTGTGGCCTTTTAGCCACAGGAGTACTCAATGTCAACAACATTCGTGATATAGAGTCCGATAAGAAAGCAGGTAAAAAATCTATTCCAGTCAGAATCGGTCGTGTCATGGCCGTGAAGTATCATTTGTCTTTATTGATGGTGGCTGTATTATTGTCTTTGATTTTCGTGTTCCTGACCTACCAATCACCCAGTCAGTTCCTTTGGCTGCTGATGCTACCTTTGTTGGTAATCAATGTCAAAGCGGTATCTCAAAAAAAGGAGTCAGCCCAACTCGACCCCTATCTGAAACAACTGGCAATGAGTACTTTGCTATATGTAGTTTTGTTTGGAGTAGGCCTGCTTTTCTGAAAAAAGTATCTCCTTACGAAAAACCAATTTAAAAGGTTTGCTGTTCGCTAACGTTCATTTTGGGACAGTTTTCTGTTCGGTTTTGATTGAAGTTTGTTTTTGTTTGTTTTGTAACTGATTGATTTTCATATGGTTGATATTTTGGCACAGCTTTAGCCTACCTATTGGTCAGATGTCAAAAACATAAATACACAAAATCATGAAAAATCTAATCAAGTCAACTACCCTAGTATTAGCCGCTGTTCTAATGATCAGTACTAGCATTTTTGCCAATGGAGCCAAAGAAAAAGCTGTAGAAAAAGCAACCGAAACAGTGCAAAGCGCTGCACCAGATGATTGGAAGACGTTGGCCGTCCAAGCTGATTATTTGATCAGAAAAAATGCTGGCCTTTCATCCGCCAAACAATGGTTAGACAAATCATTGAACATCAAAGAAGATAGCTACAATCTAGAAATCATGGGGGACTACTACGTGAAATGCAATTTGCCAAAGGAGGCAGTTGTTTATTACATCAAGAGCATGGAAGCCTTAAAAGCCAATGATGCCAGCGTAGACACATCTCATATTCAAGATAAAATTGTCTTGGCAATGAATTGATAAAGAAAAGTAGAATCCTCATAGAGGAATAGAAGGGGCGACTTAGGTTGCCCTTTTTTTTTGTGCAATTGTTGCGTACTTTTATCCCATATCATCAATCAAACAAGAAATGAAAACCATATTAGTCCCTATTGATTTTTCTAAAGTATCGGAATACGCATTTGACTTGGCACTGCAAATGTCAAAAAAGGCGCAAAGTGAAATTATTTTGCTTCACATCGTAGACCATCCATCCAGTACCACTATGAATACCATGGGTATCGTGGACTTAGATTTGGATCCGATGGAATCAATCTTTATGAAAAAGATGATCGAATTGGCAGAGGGAAAAATGGCAGCTAAAGTAAGCGAAGCAGAAAGTGCTGGCGCCAATGTAAAGTCAAAAATCAGGATTGGAAATCCATTCTTAGAAATCACACAGCAAATCACAGATACAAAATGTGATATACTCGTGATGGGCACTGAGGGTACCGAAGGAATCGGTGAAGAACTCATTGGTTCTAATGCTGAGAGAGTGATCAGAAAAAGCAAAGTGCCAGTCATCACCCTCAAGGAAAAGTGTGATTTGGGACAACTCAATAAAATTGCAGTAGCTTCTACCTTCGAAGATGTTTCTGGTGAATTCATTAGACACCTGATGGCTCTTCAGGAATTCTTGGGTGCTCATTTGTCTTTTGTTAAGGTCAATACACCAAGTGCTTTCCAAACAACAAAATCGTTGAAGAAGCAAATGGAGCAGTTTGTCAAGGACTACGGATTCAAAAATTGCAGTACAGAAATCTACAATGATACTTCAGAAGAAGATGGAATTGTTTCCTTTGCAGAAGACAATCAAGTAGACATGATCGCTATGGAGACTCATGGCAGAACGGGTATCATGCACTTGATTTTAGGATCTATTGCGGAAGATGTGGCCAACCACGCCAAAAGACCCGTATGGACCTTGAATGTAAGAAAAGAAAAAGGTGTCAAAGAAAGCTAATTTTAAGAATAGAATAGGAGTCGTCTACTCGACAGACGACTCCTTTGATTACTCAGAAGAAGGGACTCAAGAGGAAGAAACCTTGTTGCCAAACGAGCAAAACCTCAGAGTCAGTTTGGATAAAAAAAACCGTGGTGGCAAGCAAGTAACACTCGTTACGCAGTTTGTAGGTACCCACGATGATCTCAAGGAACTCGCCAAAATGCTCAAGACCAAATGTGGAGTAGGAGGCAATGCCAAGGATGGAGAAATCCTCATTCAGGGAGACTTTAGAGACAAGGTTTTGCAGGTGCTTTTGAATGAGGGCTACCGTGCAAAGAAGATGTAGAGAATATTAGTGTGATTAAATCTAGAGATTTTGTGGTAAGGCTATGTTTTTTCTAAAAAAGAATCTATATTTGCACTCCGATTTTTTTCTAGGATCGATTAAAGACGAGAAATAATGTCAAGAGTTTGTCAAATAACAGGTAAGAGGCCAAGAGTAGGGAACAACGTATCCCACGCCAACAATAAAACGAAGAGAAAGTTCCTTCCAAATCTTTTCACTAAGAGATTTTATCTTCCAGAAGAAGATAAGTGGATCACTTTGAAGGTATCTTCTACTGCATTGAAAACCATCAACAAGCATGGTCTAGCTGCAGTGTTGAAAAAGGCCAAAGCCAAAGGAAACACGGTACTATAATATTAGAATAAGATGGCTAAGAAAGGTAATAGAGTACAAGTAATACTAGAGTGTACTGAGCACAAGGCCACAGGTCAGCCAGGTACATCTAGATACATCTCTACAAAAAACAGGAAGAATACTCCTGATAGATTGGAATTGAAAAAATTCAACCCAATCCTGAAGAAATATACTGTTCACAAAGAAATTAAATAACCATGGCTAAGAAGGTAGTTGCAACCCTAAAGAAAAAGGATGGTGTAAAATACGCCAAAGTGATTAGAGCGGTGAAGACTAAGACTGGTGCTTATTCTTTTCGTGAAGAGATCGTTACTGAGGACAGAGTGAGCGAAGTACTCTCTGCGAAGTAATTCGATTGAAAGATTTTGTGTAGGAGTCTTCTGTTTGTTCAGAAGACTTTTTTTATTTTAGGTCTCCTCTCATGGACTTGATCATGGGTAGTACATAGAAAAGAAAACTAACTCTCTGGAGAATTGATCTTTATCTAGAACTTTCCGTTTACATTTGACCACACCTGTATTTTAATCTGTTATGAGTTTATTCAATATATTTTCTAAGGAAAAGAAAGAAGGCCTAGACAAGGGCTTGGAAAAATCTAAAGAGAGCTTTTTTCATAAACTCGGGAAGGTAGTAGTAGGTAAATCCACTGTCGATGCAGATGTGCTCGACGAACTAGAAGAAGTGCTCATCACTTCGGATGTGGGTGTAGACACTACCGTCAAAATCATTGATAGAATCGAGGCTAGAGTTGCCAAAGACAAGTACCTCAACACAGATCAACTGAATGTGATCCTAAGAGAAGAAATCGCGGCACTTTTGTCAGAAAACAACACAGAAGACGGGACGGGTTTCACGCTCCCTACAGATAAAAAGCCTTATGTCATGCTAGTCGTGGGCGTCAATGGTGTAGGGAAGACTACTACCATCGGCAAGCTGTCTGCACAGTTCAAGAAGGCTGGAAAGTCTGTAATATTGGGTGCAGCGGATACATTCCGTGCTGCGGCTGTAGAGCAACTCATACTTTGGGGAGATCGTGTAGGGGTGCCAGTCGTGTCTCATGGCATGAATACTGATCCTTCTGCCGTAGCATTCGATGCGGTAAAAAAGGCTGTGGAGGAGCAAGCAGACATCGTGATCATCGATACAGCAGGTAGATTGCATACCAAGGTCAACCTGATGAACGAGCTGACCAAGATCAAGAAAGTCATCCAAAAATTTATACCCGATGCACCCCACGAGATCATGCTCGTGCTAGATGGTAGCACAGGTCAAAATGCCTTCATCCAAGCGCAGGAGTTCACCAAAGCCACTGACGTCAGTGCATTGGCGATCACCAAACTCGATGGCACAGCCAAAGGTGGAGTAGTCATCGGTATCTCAGATCAATTCAAAATCCCCGTCAAATACATCGGTGTAGGCGAAGGCATAGACGACCTCCAGCTTTTCAACAAAGTGGAGTTTGTAGATTCGTTTTTTAAGCGGGTTTGATAAGATTGTTAGCACTTTTCTCCTAAGTTTTCTTGGTTTTATTTAAGACCATTATGGATAGTTTTATAGTAATTACTATTGATTGTCTGTTTCTTTGTGTTAGGAATATTGCCTTGAATAATGGAAATCATCTATCACTACCCACTACCATGGGAGGCCATAAATAATCAATCCTTTAGATTACCATGTTCAGGAGCAAGTTCAAACAGCCTTCACTCAAGCTTATCAAAAAAGCTTCGAACATATTCCAAAGGGATTTTTTCCTGCTCCAATCGCCAATTGTTTGTTTTTAACAAGTCATAGAGTTCTCTTTCTTGTTCGTTTAGAAAACTATCAGCTGTTACATATGAAACAGTCCCGGCATCATATTCAAAGAATTTGTCAAATGTTTCTCTATCCATCAAAATGCTTCGAGTTTGATTAAAATAACTTCTGAACTGAGAAAGAATTTCAAATCCCTGTGCGTCTATATCACCCCAATAGAGTAGTTCTATATCTGAGAGCCACTTCGCATTTTTAAGATTATTGATACTATATCCACTTCCAAAAATTGCGATGGTCTTTGTCATTTTTGGAAGAGTCAGGGTTGTGTAGAGCGTCGTTTTATTTTCAACAACCAGAACGCGCTTTATAGGTAAGTTTAGTGATTCGAACTGACCAACAGGAATCGCAATATCATTGAGTCCCTGAAAGTAACTCTTGCTTATTTCCTGATCAAGAATTTTGAACCTTACTTGAGGTTCACTGTACTTTAAATTGAACCTCTTTTCAAATTGCTTTTCTTCTTTGTTGACATTATCCGAGATGATTAGATCGAGGAGTTCTTTTAATATTCCTTGATTCTGCTCTATGAACTTGGTGTGGACTTTAATTGGTAATTCTCTCAGATAAAGTCTTGGGATCGGGTTCTTTAGGAAGTATTGGCAGACTTTTATCAAATCTTCCCACTTATCTTCATTAGCTATAATTTTTGAAGGATATTGTATAATCCATTCTTTTAACTCAGGAAGTTCATCGATTATTTTTCGAATGTTCTGTTCAAAAACTTTCACTTCCTTTTCCTTGTTTAAGTATTTCAAAAAGTCTATTTCAGTATCGAAATAAATGGCGGTTGGTAGGTCTTGGGTGCCTAAGTACTTTGTCTTTACCTTCTGAAAATCTAAGGAGTAACCATACCCGTTCTTATCCTTAGATTGACTTAAAATTGATCGAATTTCTCTTTCAAATTCTTGTAATGAAGATTTGGTGTAGCTTTTATCTCCAGTTATTACGATCCTGTCAAAAGTTTCATTTCTAACCAATGTCTGTAAAAAGGAAGTATACTTTCTCAGAGATTTGGCCCTAATCTGCTCGGGGGTAATCATTGTAAAATAAATTTGGCTTTCTCTTCTTGGAATTGCTCTATTGGCATGTCATAGAGCCATGAATATTTCTCTTCCTTTCTTTCAACAAAGTGAACAAACGAAATGTCATTTTCTACGATGTGGATATTGTCACTTGGGGTCACTACCAATAATTGAAGGTGAAGTTGCTTACAGAGTGTGATCAGATATCTAGCCTTATCTTCATCTTGAGCTTTGAAAGCTTCATCAATGGCTATAAATCGGAAAGAGTTGCTTTGAAGACCTTCTTTAGTTAGGCCGAATTGATAAGCTATTGCAGAGCCTAAAATCGTATAAGTGAGCTGTGCTTTTTCACCTCCTGATAATTGCCCCATGTTTTCATATGTCTTAAACTTTTGATCTGTTTCTTTATAGAATTCTTCAGCTTTATAGCTAAACCAGGATCGAACTTCCATTACTTTGGAACGCCATTCGGTATTGTCCAATTTCTTAATTAAAGGTTCGATGTTTTTATAAAAGTGGTTTTTACGACCATCAATTGATGCATTAACCTCTCTTATGTTAGGTATTGCAGCGTTGAGTAAATCCCTGAATTCCTTTACCTCATCGTTGATCTTATTGGGAGCAACAATTTGAATGTAGGTTTTGAAATCTCTGTCCCTGAAATCAATCTCATGAAGAGATTCATTTAACAAACGAATGTTATCTTTTATGGAGTCTGACCAATTTTCGAAAAACATCCTAAAATCACCCACTTTATTGGTTATCGTTTCCTGTAAATATTCATTGAATTTCTTTTCAAACTTCGGGAGATTGTCCTCTGTCAACCTTTTTAAGAAATCTTGATATTCACTTATCAATTCCAGATGCATGGATTCTGGAAGACGGCTAACATCTGAGCGCCAGTCTTTAAACTTATTTGTTATTTCTTCATTAGGTTGCTTAAATGCATTGATTTTAAGTTTTACTTCATCTTCATTTTTTCTTCTGTCTGTCTCAAGGGTTGATACTTCCCTTGATATTTCCTGTTGGAAATTGCTCTCTGTCCTTTTGATACCTTGAAAATCTACCTCAGATAAATTGGGATATTTCAGTTCAAATGATTTAGTATCACGTTCTCCCAAAGGATCAATGAGAAAGCGACTTTTTTCAAGACCTTCTCTAATCAGCTTTATATTGGCTTCCTGATTGTATATTTCTCTATTCTTGCTGTCAATTTCAACGTTGGTCAGATTCGTCAATCGATCCTGCACTTCCGTCAATTGCTTCTGAAGCTCTTTTACTCTATTATTCGTCTTCTCCAAAGTGCTTTTTTGACTTTCCTTATCCTGAATTTCTAGAGCAAAGTTTTCCCAGTCAATGTCGTCATACTTCGTGTATACCTTAAAGAGTTCTGAAAATGCTTCTCTCTTGCTGTCTATATCCTTTATGTTTTGCTCAATCGAACGGACTTTCTTTGTGGCAGACTGTTCATCCTCTTGTAATTTTCGAGCCTCGTTTTTCAGTAAACTTATTTTCTCTTTATTGTCCCACCCTAACACATAGTTTTCTTTTCTGGTGACATGAGGACGATCGTCTTTCTCATGTTTTCCTTTGCCAAACTTTATCAATCCCTCCTTTGTGATTGCTTTCTCATTATAGAGCACAAAGTCCTTCAAATCCTTCACACATGAGTAGTTATAGTTTTTGGTTAATACATCTTCTAACCACTCACTGTATATGTTCTTTGGTTTAAATTCAACCTTATTTAGTAGCGAGTTTTGAGGTGGAAGTTCACTTCTCATGCTTGCCAAAGAGGTGTATTTCTGATATCTCTGATAAATTATCCTACCTCGAAGGTTGGTCTGGTTCACGTACTCGTTCACCTTGGCATAATACCTTTCGGGAACAATTAAGCGCAAGGCGAAATTGTGAAGGATTTTCTCAATTGAGGATTCCCATGAGGTTTCTTCATCTTTGACCTTGATCAATTCTCCGATAAAGGGAATCTCTTCTTTAGTTGCACCTACATGTTCTAAAATATCATCTCTGATTTCAGAAACCCTCGTTGGTATGTTATTCTTGTTTTTCTGAAGAGATTTAATTGTTTCAACCCTATTCTCTATTTCACTTTTAATACGATCAAGCTCGTTTTTTGTGAGTCGAAGGGCTTCATCCTTGTCCGATCTTGCTACTTCAAGATCAGCTCTCTTTTGTTTTGAGTACTCTCGATTGGTTTGAAAGGTTTCTTCTCCTGGGTTTATGCTCAACTCAAGGCTTTGAGCAAGTTTGTTATAATCATTAAGCTTCGATTTTCTTAAATCACGACTCTTTTCGAGTTGCTTAATTTCCTTTTCTAATTCCTTAATTTTTCCTCCAACTTCATCTCTTTCAATAGAAAGAGATATAGACCTCTCTTCTTGTTTAAGAGAGTCTTCTTTGAATTTTAGCTCTTTGAGCTCTTCATTCAGCTCGGAGAGTTTTTCTTCACAAGTCTGTAATTCTTTTTCTGACAGTTCAATATTCTTCTTGGCAAACCAATAGACAGCAACTTCTTTGTCAAGGTTTAATCTTGTTAATTCAACTTGTATACGTTCCAATTCAATAGTGATCTGATTAATTGGGGTTAGTTGAGAAATTTGTTCTTTGGCCTTTTCAATGTTTGTTTTAGCATCCATCAAAGTCAGGAAGCTCTCTTTGAGTTGAATGAATTCTGTTTCTGGATCTAGCTTTTCTAGCATGTTTGTCCTGATAAACTCATCCAAGTCCTCTAAAACTTTCACTCCAACAATATGATTGAAGAGACTCAACGCATTGACTGATCGCATCCCAAACAGATTCCAGATTCTTTCAGCATATGATGTTGGTCCATCTAAGAATTCAACTTTGCGTTTGCTGCTATTTGAATTGTAAGTTTTATCGAGTCGCTTTTTCCATACCCCTTTTGAATCGAACTGGTTAAAGTCGTTTTCAATTTCTAGTGCAATATGAGCGATTCCAAAATTTCTTTTTAGCTCTCCATTGGAAAACCACCTAACCTGAAATAAGGTGATTTTCTTTTGATCTGTGTTTGAAAAACTTGCTAAAATGACCGAATAAGTGCCTTTGTCTCTTAAAGATTGTGTGGATGTTGAATATTCGCCTTCTCTTTGGATGCTACCATAGTTTCCTAGCACATAGGTTTCTTCAGTTCTGTCACCTTTTTTCTCAACTCCTGAAGACTGATTATAAAACCTGTCCTTTTTGGTAGGAACCATCAAGGTGAGAAGCGCATCTATAAAGGTGCTTTTTCCTGAGGCATTTGCACCTGTGAGCAGCGAATTATTTCCTTGGGGTTGGATTCTAAAAACACGATCATTGTAAAATGTTCCCCAGTTAAAAACCTCCATGTATTGAAGTCTATAACCAGCTTTGTCCGAACTGGTGCTAAACAGACTCCACATAATCTTGTAATTTATTTTTGAAATCCTGAAGGATATCCAGTGTTACTTTCTCTTTGATTATTCGATGTATTTGATATCTAGTTTCATTTTCCTTTTTGCTCACTTCTTTCAGGTATCCGAGTTCAACAATTCTTTTAATATAGCCGTCTAACTCTTTGATGAACTTGACTCGATTAAAGGTTTCAGGCAAGAACATTTCAATTTCATCTTTAATCTCAGAATCAGCAATGAATTTTTCACCACCCTGAAATTGTGCTGGGTTGCTGTCAAATTCTTCCAAACTCTGTCTTAGGACAATTAAAACTAATGAGGTCTCAAAGCCTATCTGTCGTCTTACTATTAATCCCAAAGTATTGCCATCTTCATCCTCCAGTTGTCTGACAAACGCAAACCCCTCGTCCTTTTTCACGATTAGTTCCAAACCTATTTGAGCGAGGTAATCTTGAATTTCTTCTTGATAATTATTGGCGATGTTTTCCCATTCTGGTGAGTTTCTTTCTACTATGCCTTTAAGCAACTTTACTATTGCCTTGGAATACGGTTTTGTTTGTTGTTCTAGTGTCCTCATTTGGTAATAATGATTTCAGGTATTTGGATCGATTTTTTGAGTTCACTATTAAAGTTTATGCTCTGTACTCGATTTGAATTGATAGTGTACTTGAATTCTTTTGCAATACTGATGTATCCAAAAAGTTCGGGAAGCCCTTTTTCTATTCCTCCGGAATGATCTATCACTTCCTGAATTGTTGTTTGATTTTTAACTTTCAGTATTTCAAGTACTCGCTTCCGAAGTAACTCCTTGTCAATTGAGGATTGTAAAAAGAGTTTATTTAAATAACTGGATTGAGTTATGTCCTCAGACGCCAAGGTTGGCCTGCCATTATACACTTGTTCCTCCGTTTGCTCCAAGGTGATTTTTCTCTCGAAAGGGATATTGATGTCAAAATCAGTCTCAAGTTCAAATGAAATGTCAGGACGTTGTTTTGTTTTACTTATTTCAATTAAGGATTTCTTTATTTCGAGAATTGTGTTCTTTGTAGCTTCTGATTTTGAAGCTTCACTTTCCCTTATTATTCTGCTTAGTTTTTCAGCCATTTTATCATTGGCTTTATAAACTTTTTGCCCCGAATTATGGAGATGCCTTTTCATTCCCTTCAGAAAAAGATCGTTGGTTTCAATTCCTTTTTCTTCTAATGTTACGAACAACTCTTTTGTTAGGATTTCCCATTGGTGCTGTAAATCAGGATTTAATAGGAAAGACCAGAAGGCATAAAAACTTTTTCCCTGTTGACTTTCTTTAAGCTCATCAAGTGCTTCGAAGGTAAATTCAAGAATATCACTCTTAGTAAGGCTTCCATCTGTGTGTTTTTGATAGATAACTTTGGTAATCTCTTTGAAATTATCTTCAACTTCCTTGAAGTCAGAAAGCAATTCCTTGGCAGATTGATTGAGTTGATTGAAGCGAGGCACGATTTCGAATTCCTCAAACACTTTGACATCATCTCCAATTTTGATTCTCTGAATTTGTTGCTCTATTTCTAGCTTTTTGTCTTCTAATAATTGAATTCGTTTTTCAGCATCATCACTAGAAAATTCTACAAGTTCTTGAAGCTGACTAAAGATATTTTTGAATTTAGATTCTGTTCCAACATATTCTTCCTTCTTTAGGCTGGTGAGCCAGTCAATGGTTTTACTGGAATGTGAAGAAAGTTCATAAAAGATATCTCCTCTTTCATCTTGATAATTTGTAAGAAACCCCTTGTTTGTCCAATGCTGTATAAACTTCTTTGCTTTAATTTCATAGGTATCAATAACCTCTACTTCATTTTCTTCATCGTTTTCAATTAGCCTGAATTCTAGGTAATCAGCGAGTTGAGCATGAATTACTTCAGAGGATATTGTGGTTTTCTGGTTTGAGAAGGTGTTAATCAAAAAAATAATAATCGCATCTCTATTTCGAAGCTTGAGAAGTTCAACACTCGGGGAGTTGTTTAATATGTCTGATATTTTGGAACTGTCAATCATTGTTTAAAAACATTTACTCCATGCCACTCCAAATTCTCCCTGCTCGGCCAGTAACTGGCTTGATTGGGTAATACAATCTTATGTCCACTGTACTGTCGGATGGAATATGAATCTTCCTCTATAAAACCATCAGATACACAAACTACATAATCAGGATTGATGGAAATTAATCCCTTATCAAAAGCCCGGTGAAGGTTCGGACAAAGAGCAATGCCATTGGATACTGTATCGTCATAGCTTTCGCTGAAAGGGACGATATGGCAGGCATCAATCATGGAAATATTGTAAGCAGTATCGATCTTCATTCCTGAAATCCAGCACCGGTTCCCGTATATTCGGGGGATTTCGCGTTTGAACAAACTGCCGCGTAGAAAAATCTCTTCGTCCGCTTTTTGATCAATCAGTCGTCTAGTTGCCGTGCGATACTCACCAGGAGGCTCATTGACGATATTGTCCTTCGCATCTGTTAGCAGTTGATCTGCACCTGAAGTTCCTCCCGAAATTTTTCCTTTTGTGTCTGGAAAATACTCATCCAACAAAAAATGCAAGAGAATCTGGCTCGACTGATGATCTATGAGCAGGGCATAAAGATCTGGTTCAATCTCGGCATATTCCACCGCTGAATTGAGAGAGGAAAAGCTCTTTACCAACGAGCCCATTTTTTTCAGATCACTAAACCCCGATCTGGGCACAAGCCTCCAAAACCCCTCACTTTTCATGTAGAAAAACGGATAAGACATGCGACAATCATGGTTGGTGATGACGAGTTCGCTCCAATTGGATTTGAAAAGAGCGACAAGTTCAGGTGTGATATAAATACGGTTATCGGTGATCTGGCCCCCTTGATATGACTGAATGATCGAAATCAGTAGGATGGGCTTGTGCGGAGCAATTCCATGAGAGCGGTCTACTCGAAGTTTTTTGAATTTTATAAGATACTTTGATAAAACCTCATCCATTGAAGTGAATCTCGTTATATGAGCTTTAGTGTCATTATGAAAACCTCCCATTCTCTTTATTTTTGGAAGGTCAGTAATATTTATTAATTCTCAATAAAGCTGCTTCTCTAAGATATATAATAAGCATTTAAAGAGGGAAACTTTGAATCCTTATTTAAGTAAGTTTAAATGGAGCTTAATTATTAGATGTTTGTTTATCGTGATTGATGACTTCTGATCAAAAGAAGAAAAGATAATTCCTAAGAAACTTCAAATCAAGCTTGTCAAATCATATCTTGTATAGGCAAAGACCAAAGGCATTTCTTTTGGTCTGAATGAAGAAATTAACAGGAAGATCTACCTCTCATGAACAAGAAAATTGGATTAGTCGCAGACGATGGATGGTTGGAGCCATATGAGTCGGATATACTACAGCGGTACAACTATTTTCAGGATCGACTTCAAGCTATTGTGGATCAGTATGGTTCATTGCGAGATTTTGCTTCGGGCGATTTGTATTTTGGATTGAACTATGACAAAAAACAAAAGGGGTGGTGGTATAGAGAGTGGGCGCCTGCTGCGGATGGACTTTCGCTGGTTGGAGATTTCAACCATTGGGATCCTTTGCATCATCCTTTGACCCAAGATGAAACAGGTATTTGGGGTATTTTCATCCCAGACAAATCTGAGTTCCCTCTACATCATGGTGAGCTCCTCAAAGTGAAGGTTCAGAATGCATTCAATGAGCGCGACAGAATTCCCGCTTATATCAAAAGAGCCGTCCAAGATACGGAAACCTATGATTTCAAAGGGCAAATCTGGAACCCGAAAAAGGTTTTCAAATGGACGGACAAGAATTTCGATCCTGTTACGATTACAGACCCTCTCATCTATGAATGTCATGTCGGAATGGCGCAGGAGAAGGAAGGAGTAGGAACGTACGTCGAATTTGCAGACGAAGTGTTACCGCGGATTGCTGCCTTGGGATATAACTGCCTGCAAATGATGGCAGTGCAAGAGCATCCTTACTATGGATCGTTTGGCTACCATGTATCCAATTTCTTTGCGCCGACCTCTCGTTTTGGGACTCCCGAAGATTTAAAATATCTGATAGACAAGGCACATGGCATGGGTATAGCTGTGATCATGGATGCGGTGTACTCTCATGCGGTGAAAAATATCGCCGAAGGTCTCAATGATTTTGATGGATCCGAAAATCAGTATTTTCACAAAGGAGGTCGTGGCTATCATACAGGTTGGGATTCCAAGTTGTTTGACTACAATCGTACCGAAGTACTACAGTTTTTGCTGTCCAATGTTCGCTATTGGATGGAGGAGTTTCACTTTGATGGATTCCGTTTCGATGGGGTGACGTCCATGCTTTACCATCATCACGGTGAGGGTGTGGCATTTGATCACTATGACAAGTACTTTAAGGACATGGTGGATTGGGATGCGATTTGCTTCCTGCAATTGGCCAATACCTTGATTCATGAGATCAAACCAGGAGCGATTTCGATCGCTGAAGACATGAGTGGCATGCCTGGCATGTGCCGAAAAGTAGAAGAGGGAGGGATCGGTTTTGATTACCGATTGGGAATGGGCATTCCTGACTATTGGATCAAAACGCTGAAACACAAAGCGGACGAGGAATGGGACATCCATGAAATGTGGAATGTATTGATTAATCGTCGTTACAAAGAAAAAACCATCGCCTATGCTGAGTCGCATGACCAAGCCTTGGTGGGAGACAAGACCTTGGCCTTTTGGTTGATGGACAAGGAGATGTACTGGCACATGTCCAAGGATGACACCAATCCGATTATAGATCGGGGAATGGCACTGCACAAAATGTTGCGTTTGTTTACGGCAGCTCTGGGAGGTGAAGGTTATTTGACCTTCATCGGCAATGAATTTGGTCATCCCGAGTGGATTGACTTTCCTCGTGAGGGCAATGGGTGGAGTTATCAGTATGCCAGACGCCAGTGGTCGCTGGTGGACAATCCGGACCTGAAATACAAGGCCTTGAATGATTTTGACTCTGCGATGATACACTTGCTCAAGGAGTATCAGTTGCTCTCCTCACTGCCCGCACAGCAGCTCAACATGGATGCGGCCAATCGAATCATCATCTTCGAACGAAACAACCTAATATTTGTATTCAATTTTAGTACGGATCAGTCTATTGCGGATTACAAGTTTTTTGCACACCGAGAGGGTAGCTTTGAGCTAGTGTTGGACAGTGATGCGGAGCAGTTTGGGGGGCATGGACGCTGTGATGCAGAGGTGATTCATCACACGCTAGAGGTAGAGGATAGGCCACAGCTCAGTATCTATACACCATGCCGCACGGTACAGGTGTTGTCATGGATACCTGCGAAACGGGTGTAGCTGTGTGCAGTATGCAAAGATGAAAAGTATGGTCTTCGACTTTTTTGTCTTGTGACTAATGACCTGAGGTTAAATAAATGGATTCGAATAGATTCAAAGGAGGTGGTTTTTGAAAAGGGAATGGAAGTTTTGATTCTAGAAAGTCAGCTATCTGACTGAAACGACAGCCGAAACACATGAAAAGACCCTGAATACACGATTTTGTGGCTTTTTTATGAAGCATAGATGTTTCGACCCTTCCGACACGCCAGAAACACTGAAACATGGATGTTTTGACCCTTCCGACCTTCTGGAAATGCTGAATCACGCATGTTTCGACCTTTTCGACCTTCTGGAAACGCTGAAACACGCATGTTTCGATGTTTCCCACTACCGGGAAAGGCTGAAACATGGATGTTTGGGGCTTGGGTTGGATTGGGGGCATTGTAAACGAACGCGAGTGGGCAATTTCTGTAAATCCGCATTTGCGCCATAGCTATCCCTTAGGGACAAAATGCTACTTTCTACATTTAGGTGTAGTTGCAAACTACACCTAGTGGGGGGATCAAAGTGGCACTGCGTCCCGAAGGTCTAAAAATCCTGCACACCAAAGATAGTAGAAAGCACTGCTACTTCTCAGCGGCAGATATCACAGTCGAGTTTCACTGAAACCAGCCAGAACCCACGTTGACATATGCCCGATCAGCGTCTATTATATGCCTTTATTCGCTGAAGAACATTTTCCTGAAACCCAACAACTTTTCAGCCTTTATGACGATTCCGAGGTTGTTTGGCACTAAAGTTTCTACAAAAGTTCTCTGAGTTTGTGGGATTTCAACAACCTTAATTTTTCCGTTGGCTTGATGTTTGAACCCTGCATAAAGAATACCTACCAGATATATATAGTTGTCTAAAGTTGGCAGGTGATGGTTTGACGGACGAAATTATACTTCATCTTTCAATCGGCTATCCAGATATGACTGAATGACTTTTAGTGCATTTTCGAATGTTGAGCCATTGTTGGGAACGACGATGTCTGCGCTGTACTTGTAGGGGGAGATGTACTGGTGGTAGGCTGGCATCACGTGGTATTCAAATCGATACATGACGTCTTCCATGTCGTAGTTGCGCTCGATGGCATCTCTGATGATACGTCGCTTCATCATCAGGTGATCGTGCGTATCTACAAATATTTTTAGATCTATTTGCTGGCTGATTTCCTTTTCGCTGAACACAAAAATCCCCTCTACTACTATGATAGGAGCTGGCTTGGTGACTATTATCTTGGGTGTGATATTCGGATTGTTGAAGGTATATTCTTCCCTTGAGATGGTTTCACCTTGCTTGAGCTTTATCACATCTTTGGCGAATGCCAACAGATCAATCGATCCCGGTATGTCAAAATTCACCACTCCATTTTCGTCGATGAACTGTTCCTCATAGGGTCGATAGTAGTTGTCAAGCAGCAGGACACTGATTTGCTCTGAGGAGAACAAAGCTTGTAGATCGGTTAGGAGTTTGGTCTTGCCCGAACCACTGCCGCCACATATACCGATTATGTAGGGATTGTAATTTGAATTTTTCAATTTGGGACTCATTTAATGTGTTAAGCCTGCAAAAGTAGTATTCTAAGACAAGAATACTGAATCATCGTTGTATTAACTGTGCGTTACTTTCTATCTTTAGTCAAACTATAAACATTTACATGTATGAGTGTTGAACATCAAGGTCAAGTTGAAAAAATCCTGAAAGAACTGGGAAAGAAAATAGACGAGCTAATCAAAGAGGCCAAAGGTGCCAAAGATGAAATTCGTGATGAAGTAGAAGCCAAGATTAAGGTTTTGAAAAAGAAGCGAGACAACCTGGAAGAGGAGTATGCTGATTTTAAGGTGAAGAATGAAAGCAAATGGGTGGAAATCAAGAATCACCTGTCATCTGCAGCTGAGGAGATCAAATTGGCTGCCGAGGCTGCTTTCAAAAAGAAAGAGTAATCTACGCCATGGCTGCTTCTGACTGAAACTATTCAAGTTTAATTCAGAGCTATAGCTGATGCTGATCATAACTTGCCATAGATTTGCCATTGAATTCTTGTCACCATCGGGATGATGAGAATCGTATGATAAAATAGAAATTTATGCCTCCAATAGCAGTATCAGTAGAAAAATTATCCAAAAGTTACAACGACAAAGAGCTTTTTGAAAAGGTCACATTTGGGATCGACCAAGGTCAAAAAGTAGCGCTTGTCGGTGTGAATGGCTGTGGCAAATCCACTTTGCTCAACATCATCTCTGGCAAAGACAAGCAAGATGAAGGGTTGGTTTCTTTTCAAAAAGGTCTGAAAGTATCTTACTTGGCTCAATCACCTGATTTGGATGCTTTTGATACCGTCTTGGATTCTATTTTTGATCCCAATCACCCTGAGTCTAAACTGCTGGGAGAGTATTGGGAGTTGGTCGAAAAGGAAGAACCTACCATGGCTGATCAGTCACGAGTTGAGTACCTGATCTCTGAAATCGATGGTAGAAATGCCTGGGATTACGAATACAAACTCAAAGAAATTTTGGACAAACTGGGCATCACGGATCTGAATCAGAAGATCAGTAGCATGTCAGGAGGGCAGAAGAAGCGTATAGCGCTTGCCAAAGCGCTTTTGGATGATCCAGAATTTTTGATCCTCGATGAACCCACCAACCACCTGGATCTCAATATCATCGAGTGGTTGGAGGATTACTTGAGTTCGCAGAATTTGTCGATTCTGATGGTAACTCACGATAGGTATTTTCTCGACAAGGTGTGTAACGAGATCATTGAGATTGACCGTGGACAAATCTTCAAATACAAAGGCAATTATTCTTATTATTTAGAGAAGAAGGCCGAACAGGAAAGTATCAATTTGGCAGAAAAGGACAAAGCCAAAAACTTGCTTTCCAAGGAATTGGACTGGATGAGGCGCCAGCCTAAAGCACGAGGGACTAAGTCCAAATCAAGGATAGAGGCTTTTTACGAGACAGAGAAGAAGGCCAATGTGGACTTGAGCAGACAGAATATGGAGATCAAGCTGTCAGGAAGACGACAGGGGAAGAAGATTCTGGAGCTTAAAAAAATATCCAAAGCATGGGGAGACAAATCTGTTTTCAAGAATTTTTCCCACGTTTTTGCCAGAGGAGAGAAGATAGGCGTAGTGGGGCAAAACGGGACAGGAAAATCTACCTTCCTCAACGTCCTCACGGGAGAGATCAAACCTGATGAGGGAACGATCGAGCAGGGATTGAATACTGTTTTCGGGTACTATCATCAGCATACAATCGAGGAAGATCCAGGAAAGAAAGTGATAGATGTCATCTCAGAGATTGCGGATTCTATCGAGCTAGAGGATGGCAATGCCATCACAGCTTCTCAGCTATTGAATCAATTTTTGTTCCCGCCCAAAACGCAGTATTCGCATGTGTCTAAATTGAGTGGAGGAGAAAAGAGGAGGTTGCAACTGCTCAAGGTATTGATCACCAATCCTAACTTTTTGATTCTCGATGAGCCAACCAACGACTTGGATATTGTGACGCTCAATGTATTGGAGGATTATTTGGACAACTTCCCAGGTTGTCTGTTGGTTGTGTCGCATGATCGTTATTTCATGGATCGATTGGTGGATCATTTGTTTGTTTTAGATGAGACTGATGAGATTCAGGACTTTCCTGGCAATTACACCGACTTTAGATTCCAACTAGAGGAAAAGAAGAAGGAGAAGGTTGACGAAAAATCAGATCGGGGTGTTGAAAAGGTAAAATCAGAAGAAAAACGCAAATTGAGTTATGCGGAAAAGCTGGAGTTCGAAACCTTGGAATCAGATATTGAAAAATTGAATAAGAGGAAGGCAGAGTTTGAAGAAAAGATGAATTCTGGAGAAACCGATCATGCAGTATTGACGGAGTGGTCCAACGAATTGTTGGTGATCAATGATGAGATTGATTCCAAGGAGTTGAGATGGCTAGAACTGTCCGAAATCTCACAGTAGAAAAGCGGACACATACAGGTTGCTGGGTGTCCGATATCGTAACAGGTTGTTTTTTAGTATTTTGAATACTTTATATAAGTATTTGATAAATAGTTGTTTATGTTTTTTGGCACAGGCTTTGACGAATGAGAGTAGGTCATAACTCAAAATAAATAAACCTGATCCCATGAAACGATGGAAGTTATCTGACAAGCGCGTGTTGTTGATTCTCTTAGGAGTATTGACAGCCGTTATCATTGGTTTTGACTCCAATGTCAGTGATATGAAAATCGAAATGTTGACAGTACAAGAAAATACTGTCAATGTCCGATTGACTCGTCCGATTGCCAACATCTCGTTAAAATATGGGACGCTTAAACAATTTTTTTTAAATTACTAAAGTAGAAATCATGACAAGAATATTGAAAAAATCAAGTGACAGAGTATTAGGAGGAGTATTAGGAGGGATAGCTGATTACTTTGGGTGGGATTACACCTTGGTGAGATTGGCCTATGTGATTCTCAGCTTCATGTCTATTGGATTCCCAGGCATTATCGTTTACCTCGTGCTTTGGTTCATCATGCCTGATTGATTTCAGGCCGATGACCTTCATGCTCGATCATCGAGTAACAAATGACTTCATTTTTCCAGCGCTGGAAATCCATTTTATAGTGAGAACCATTGCTCATTGTTTTGGGCATTTGAATCAAAGGTTTGATGTAATACTCGTTTCCTGATAAGATGACTTCACAATCATGAAAATCTATAAATGACTTGGTGAGTTGGTATTGCATTTTGTAGAATGTCTCTTTCATAGAAAAAAACAAAGTGCTGAGAAACTCGCTTTCAGCATTATTGGCCGATGAGAGTAGTTTGATTTCATCGGAGGTAAAAAACAAATCCCATAGATCGGGTTGTACTCTACCGATGGTTTCGATATCAAGACCTATGGTTTGGTATATTTGGTGTGAAGCAAGTATTGCTCCAGCCAAGTGCTGCGAATGGCTGATGGATCCTGTCATCCCGATGGGCCATTTGGGCGCACCAGAAGTTTCTTTCAATATAGGAGAGGTCATCCCAACCTGTTTTAAGCATTGATGTGCACAGTATCTGCCTCGACAAAAGTCTAATAATCTTTTTGATTCATAGTGAATAGCTACCTTTTGTTCTTCAGTGTGTAGAATTTCTGTACCTACATCTTCATTGGTAAAAAATGAAATGACATGGTGAGAAGCTGGTATCTCAATCATAAAAGGGGTAATGAAAAAACTCCCTTCAATAGAGCATGCTCTACCGAAGGGAGAATGTTTATTAATTTTCGACAAGTACCAATTTTAGATCAGCACTGATCCTTTGGCGTATGAAGTCCTTGTTCCTACTCACAAACCAGTGATCACCGTGCACCAACTCCTGCTTAAATTCTGCAGTCGTATGTTCTTGCCATGGAGTCATTTCTTCTGGCAAAGTAACCTCATCCTCAATCGCTGAGAATACGGTGATAGGGCAATTGAACTTGTCTGCCTCGACAAAGTCATAGTTGATCAAAAGAGCCATGTCTAATCTCATGATAGGGAGGATTTTTTTGACATACTCTATGTCATCTATGTAGGTCATCAAGCCCAGAAGCTTCTGCTCAGAATTGGAAGAGATGGTAGTTTGTGCCATTACATCCAGATTCTTCCAAGTATGAGTCATCTGTGGAGCCATCGTTGCAGAACTAAAGAAGCGTATGGGCTCCTTGCCATGCTTTGCACGTAAAATTCGGGTGAGTTCGAAGGCGACTATGCCACCAAAACTATGACCAAAAAAGGCAAATGGACCATCCAGAAGTGGTAGAATGGATTGTTCTAAATCCTCTAGGAGGTCTTCTATATGAGAGAAGAACCCTTCTTTTTTCCTGTTTTCTCTACCAGGCATCTGTACTGCATATACATCAGTTCCTAACGGCGCATCGTACATAAAGTCATTGAACATAGAAGCTCCTGCTCCCATCGAGTGAAACATGAATAGTTTTATGTTATTACTTGGATAACCCTCTTCATTTTTCTTATGTACAAACCACTTGTTGATTACTTCTATATCTTCTTCTGTAGAGATACCCGATTCATCGTTGGCGACACCTGTCTCTGTACCCGTGCTGCGTAGGCTGTCGATGATGTGATTGGACATTTCGACGATACTAGGTCCTTTGGATATTTTCATCAGTGGGTAATTGAATTCCAATTTTTGGAGCATCCAATTTCTCAATTGATTCATCATCAGGGAATCAAGACCAATGGCTGAAATAGATTTGTTTTCATCCAGTTTGTCAGGAACAGTACCTAAAATTCTGGCTAATGCTTCTTTCAAATTGATTGTCAATATACCGAGAGCTTCACCATTGGAAGTAATGATTTGATCTCTCAAACTATCACTACTACTTTTTGCTGAGCTGACCTTTAGGTTTTCATCAGAAAGCAGATGGTTGAGCTTAGCATCGTTTTTGAGATGATAGAAGAATTCTCTGAATTTCAGCCAGTCAATATTGGCGGTCATTCTGACTGCTGCTCCTTCGAGTAGCATGGTTTCTACTTTGCTCGTCACCTGATGCAGGGTCAGAGGATTCCAACCTTGGTTTTCGAGTACATTTAGTAGGTTGCCTGCATCTTTTGACATACCCGCAAAATTCCCTAGTACACCTAGATTTACGCTTTGTGCATTCAAACCTTTTGACCTCCTATAGATGGCTAGCTTGTCCAAAAAGTTGTTGGCAGAGGAATAATTTGACTGACCTGGGAATCCAACTACTGCAGAAATGGACGATAGTGTCAGGAAAAAATCTAGATCAAGTGATTCGGTCGCTAGGTGTAGATTCCAAGCACCAATGGCTTTGGGAATAAACACTTTCTTGAACAAATCTTTGTCCATTCCTTGTATGGTAGAATCGTCTATGATTCCAGCACTATGAACCAGTCCACCGATTGGCAAAGTGCTATTTACACGGCTGATCATTTCTTGTACTTGATCACGGTGTGATAGGTCAAGCTTTTCGATTGAGATATTCACACCCTCCTCTTGTAGCTTGCTAATCCAGTTTTTGTCATAATCAGTTTTTGCACCACTACGGCTCACCATGACGAGATTTTTTGCACCTCGATTGGCTAGGAATTTGGCCATTTCAAGTCCAAATCCACTTGCTCCTCCAGTGACCACATAGGAGAGATCAGGAGACAGCGAGAGTCTTGTCATGGGCAACGCATGCACAGTCGTATCCTCCATTGACAATACCACTTTGCCCACATGAGTACTTTCAGTTTTTAGTTCGATGGCTTCTTTGATTTTACCGATCTTAAAGGTCTGAAATGAACCGACAGACAAAGACTGGATAGCAAATAGCTGTGTGACTTTCTGAAACAATCGTGCAGCCTTTTGAGGCTTTTGTTTCATTAGCTTTTCGATATTGATAGTGGTATAGCTCAGGTTTTTGCCAGATCTTTTGATGCTTAGACTGGTTTCATCAGAGACATCCGTACTGCCGATATCGATAAAGCGACCAAAATCTCGAAGACATTTGATACTCTGTACGATAGATTTGCCATTCAGCGAGTTCAGAACCAAATCGACCCCCCCTCCGTCGGAATCTTGCATGACCGTATCATAAAAGGAAGTTGACAGGCTGTCATATACGTTTTTAACACCCATTGTTTGTAACGTAGCCCTCTTTTGGTCTGAATCAGCAGTTGTATAAATTTCTAGTCCTTTCATTTGAGCCAGTGCAATAGCTGCCAAGCCTACGTCATCAGTAGCTGAATGAATGAGGACTCGTTCGCCTGCTTCGAGTTGACCTATGGTAAACATACTGTAGTATGCAGTTAGATAATCATAGGAAATGCAAGAGGCTTCTTCAAAGGACAAGTGATCAGGCTTGTGAGTTACACAGTGTTGCGGAGCAGTTGCTTTCCCTGCAAATGCCTGGGAAGTAAAACAAATCACTGCGTCACCTACTGAGAATTTGGTGACATTGTGACCCACACGGGTGATGACTCCACTACATTCGGAACCTAATTGATTTTCTATAGATTCTTGGTCTTGCATGCCTCCATTGATGAGGAAAATATCTCTTGAGTTGATACCCGCTGCCTTTACATCAATTTCAATCTCTTCTTCTCCCAGTTGTGAAGGTCCTGTTTTTATGAATTTTATAGAATCCAAAACACCTTTTTCCTGAAGAATGGTATGGTAATATGAGCCAGAAGCAGCGATGCTTTCTGAAGCAGATTCTTGCGCTTTTTCTTTTTCGACTGAAAGCAAACGTTTGACAAATATCTTTTCACCACGAAATGCAAAATCAGTTTCTTCACCACCATTGGAAGTGGAAGAGATGAACTTCGCTAGATTTGATGCCTCTTTCTCATTGTTGAGATCAGCTAGGTCAGCAATTTTGATGGTAGCTAAAGGGTATTCGTTGAACATCACTCTACCTAATCCGAATGAGACAGATTGGAGGATATTGATGCTTTGATCCGAATCCACTACCCTATCAGCTTGCTCGTTGATCAACCAAACGGACAGTTGCATTTCTTCTTCTATAATGGCATTGAATATATTGAGGACTTTCCAGCTGAGGTCTACCGCTGTGATTTCTATTTCCTGCCGTTTTTCAGAAACTGGTAGGGTGATCACGATTCGGTTGAGAGTAGGGTGGTTGTTTTTAATCTCCACGATGGCCTCCCGAACCGTATCCCTGTCAGAAAAATCATTGATAGAAGGACGTATGATGGTAGTTCCATTTTCTACTAGTTCCTTCTCTAGTTTTTCTGCTGAGAAATCGTTTTCTGCAATCATTAACACCTTGTTTTTTGCTGGCTTGAAAGCAAAATCAGGTGCATCTATCCAGTTGTATTCGTAGCAGCCGCTGTACGCCACATCTTGACTTTGTGTCCTAGACCCTTCGATGTACTTGCAATGTAGCCCTTGGATTTCGGCAATCAATGTTCCGTCTTCGTCTAGAATACAAAAATCACCTTTTAAATACTGCGCACTAGCTTCGGATACCATGACGTAGCTGTACACATCAGACGATTTGGGTTTCGTATGAAATTTGTAGCGGTCTATATGAGTAGGTAGATAGATGCCTCGCTCTTCTACATCACTATCTAAATTGGCAGCAAAGATCGTGTGTAGACATGCATCCAAAATACAAGGGTGTAAGTTGTAATCCTCAATGCCATACTCTAAAGATTCGTGTAGATTCACTTTGGAGAGAATTTCATTGTCAACAACCCAGAGATTCTTGATCGCTTTGAAAGTAGCACCGTAGTACAGCCCACTTTTTTTCAGTTCAAGATACATGGGTTGAACAGGCAATCTATCATATATTCTTTCCTTGAGTTGTTCAAGATCAACGGTAGTAGAATTGAATTTGTCACCAAGGGTGTTCATCTTTCCGTTGGAATGCTTGACCCATTTGGCATTGGGCGTGTTTTTATCTCTACTCAGAACCCAATATTTCTTTTCCTCAGAATAGACTTCAATTTTCACTTCTGAGAATTCACCTTCCTCTGGCAAGAAAAGAGCACTTTCAAAATTTATATCTTCTAAGAATCCAAAGTCTTCTCCAAATGCCTGTTGAGCTGCCGCAATAGCCATTTCCAAATGACCAGTAGCAGGGAAGATGATCACATCATCGACTTTGTGATCGTCTATATATGGATCTATATGTCTATCCAACAGGAAGTTGAATGTGTAGCCATCTTCATTGGTTCCAGAACTGCTGTAATCCTTTACCAAAGGATGTATTCTTTTGGAAGTTCTTTGAGATTGGTGTTTAGAACTTTCATACCAGAATGATTTTAGATCCCATTTGTATTTGGGAAGGTCTAAAACATTATTCGCATGAGGGTAAATACTATCCCAATCCAAGTTGATGCCTTTGGTGTACAAAGAACCTAAAGTCTGCAAAAATCGAATTTTCTCATTTTCCATTCTTTTGATGGATGGAAAGATGGAAGCATTGGAATCTTTGTTTGAAAAAACCTCTTCGGCACCTGGCGATAGGGCAGGGTGTGGTCCTATTTCTATGAAAATGTCATAGCCGTCGTTGACCATTTCGCTTAGAGCATTTGAGAAATAGACAGGTTCACGTACATTGTCGTACCAATACTCACTCACCAAATGTAGTCCATTTTCCATTTTTCCAGTGACCGTCGAATAGAGGTCAATTTTGGCTTTGCTGGGCTGGAGTTGGGACAGCGAACTTATCAATTCATCCTTCAGTGGCTCCATGTGATGAGAATGGAATGGTACTGTCACTCTCAAGAACTTATTGAAGATGTCCTTTTTCTCCAACTGTTCTGCTATTTCGATGAGCGGTTCTTCGTCACCAGATAGCACAGCCATTTTTGGGCCATTGAGTGCCCCGATGGAGACTCTGTCGGTGACATCTTTGATTAATTCTTCTGCTTCTATTTGAGACAGGCTGACTGCCAACATCTTTCCTTTGCCGGTAGCAGCATGCTGTCCGCGACTTCTATGAAAAATCACTTGTACTGCCTGTTCCAAGGTTAAGGCACCAGAGGTATATGCAGCGGCTACTTCGCCGATAGAATGACCCACAACACCTTGAGGAGTCACGCCATGCTTTTTCCATAGCTCTACAAGGGCAATTTGTATGGACATGATGGCAGGCTGTGCGATTCTGGTATCGTTTACTCTTGAGTTTTCTTCATCCTTGTTCATTTCTTCCAACAACGACCAACCTGCTATCTCTTTGAAATAGCCTTCTATTTTTTGGATGGTAGATTTGAAAAGGGGCTCGCTCGCTATCAATTCCTGTCCCATAGCAAACCACTGCGGGCCTTGTCCTGTAAATACAAACCCGACTTTTTTTGCAGGAGTATCCACTTCGTTGATCACGACTCCAGATAGGATGTTGCCTTCTAAATAGGCTTCAATTTTGGTAACGATGTCTTGGGCATCAATACCAGCTATGGCAATGCGATGTCTCAGATCTGATCTGTGTTTTCCAATGTTATAGCATATGTCTTTCAGCGAATGTGCTGAGGACAGTAGGTAAGCAGCGTACTCTCTTAATAGGTTTTGGAGAGAGGATATTGTCTCTGCACTGGTGTGAAAGAGGTACATATTTTGATCATCAATGTCAACTTTCTTAGCTTGTGTGGGCATGATGTATTCTTGTACCACGACATGAGCGTTTGTTCCGCCGGCACCAAAGGAATTGACACCCCCTATTCTTGGACTGCCGTCTTTTTGTGCTGGCCAATCTGTGTTTTCACTGACAACTTTTAATTTCCAATTCTCCAGATCAATTTTTGGATTGATTTTGTTGAAATGAAGATTGCCTGGGATTTTCTTGTTTTTGATAGACAAGACCAATTTGATAAGTCCAGCTACACCTGCAGTCCCTTCCAAGTGCCCAATGTTTGATTTGACTGAGCCAATCATCAAAGGAGTGTCGGCACTTCTTTGACCAAATACGTTTGCAAATGACTTGGTCTCGATGGGATCGCCCACAGCGGTTCCAGTGCCATGAGCCTCTATGTATTGCAGTTTGTCTACATCAATGTTTGCTAAGGCATAGGCAGTTTTCAGCATTTTGGTTTGTGCAGACTCGCTAGGTACTGTAAATCCGTCACTGGTATAGCCGTCAGAGTTGCATGAGGTGGCTTTGATGATACCATAGATTTTGTTGTTGTCCCTTTCAGCATCCTTCAATTTTTTGAGATAAACAACACCCACACCTTCACTTCGTACATAGCCATTGGCTTTTTCATCAAAGGACTTGCAGTAGCCATCAGGACTCAGGAAGTTGCCTTTGGACAGCATGAGGGTTGATTCAGGGTTGATGATAATATTGACACCTCCAGCTACGGCAGAATCAGCGGTTTGATCCCAGATGCTCTGACAAGCAAGGTGCACAGACACTAGAGAGCCAGAGCAAGCAGTGTCTATCGATATACTTGGTCCTTTGAGATTGAAAAAGTAAGAGATTCGATTGGCAATGGCAGTCAATGCTGACCCCATGGTGACATGAGGTGAAATTTTGTATCTATTGTCTTGTTCGACTTGGTTGTCCCAATAGTCGTTGGTAAATAGACTCATAAAAACAGCAGTATTGGAGCCGTTGAACTTGTCAAGCTTTTCTCCAGCATCTTCAATGGCTTCAAATGTGGTTTGAAGAAGGAGTCTTTGTTGTGGATCGATTCGTTCTGCTTCTTTTGGAAATATTTTGAAAAACTCATTGTCAAAGAGATCTATTCCCTCAATGAAGCCTCCTTTGTTGGTTTTGATTTTGCCTGCTTTGTTTGGATCGGGATCATAATACTCTTTGTGATCCCATCTTTCTTTTGGTATCTCGGTAATACCGTTTACCCCCTTCATCAATTTTTCCCAGAATTGCTCTGGTCCATGAATCTGGCCTGGTGTATGACACCCAATACCAACTATGGCAATGTCTTCTTTTTGCATGATAATAATGTTTAAGATGTTAGAATTTGTATGAGCACAGCTTTGAGCAACTTCATAGTCGTTGTACATTATTGTATTAACAAAAGTGAATGTGTTTGAAATTTTCCTAGAGCATTTGTTTACTACCAGGAATTGTAATCTCCACATCAAGTAATTTGTTATCTAAGCAATACCGTATAACGGTTTAAATGTCAAAGCAGTGCTATATAGTATTAGGGGCTTTCGTAATCATGTCTTCGGTCGAGAAATGATTTTAATGGATCACATAGCTTAAAGTTTTTTAAATATTCAAATTGAGTTACTATTTATTGTGTTAATGGATCCAGTTCTTATTAGAGAAATGGAGTGCTCTTACAACATCAGGTTAATTTCATTGTATATAACGGTATTAAATATTAAAAAATCAAGTATTTGGGTATTTATTTTTTTGATAAAGATCGCTCAAATGATAGATGAATGTAATACCAAGATTTAGGTATATTTGAGGTGAATAGCTAAAAACTCCCATTCTTAGTAGCTATTTTCCATTTAAAAGCATCATTTTACATGTAGTGCTACTGTATCTAAGCCTGTATTAATTTGTGAGAAGTTTAGTTTTAATAGCAAACTAGATGCTCAAGTCTATCAAGAAGTATTTGGGTAGAAATAGTTTTTTATTATCAGAATATTTAATTCTATACGTGATTTAGTAAATTGTCGGAATCACTATATAGCTCCTAACGGTTAAACTTGTACGTATGCAATTTTTTCAATTTTACTCATAATAAATATGATGACTCAATTTTTATACTTCTGGTTAGCAATGACTCTTTTTGGTCTTCCACCAACGCTTTTTTTCAATTGGTTGATTTTCAAAAGGTCATTTGTGTTTCGTCCGTTGTGTTGGATATCGGTTTCTATGTACGTTTTAGTGTTGGTCGCCTACTATACAGGACTCTTTGGATTGATTTCATTGTGGTACACAATACCTATTGGTTTGATTTCTATACTATTCACTTTTATAAACCTGAAAAAGAGTATTCAGGAACCAATGCAAAGAATCAATACCACGTTTGATAAGTTGAGAGAAGGTCAGATTGGTCTGACCATTGATTCCAAAGATTTGAATAAAAAGGATGAATTGGGAGATTTTTTTCAATTCTCTTCATCTCTTTTTACAAAAGCTCAATGAATCTGCCCGATTTGCTTCTGCTATGGGGGATGGAGACTTGTCTAAGGAATATGTAGCACTAAGTGATAAAGATATTTTGGGTCAATCACTGCTGACACTTAGAAAGAAATTGAATGATTTTATAGGGGAGACCAATGAAGTCGTTGCAAAGGCGGGAGAGGAAGGTGATTTGATCGCTCGGATTAAAGAGGATGGCAAAAGCGGTGTGTGGAAACAAATGAGTTCATCGATCAATCATCTTTTGGATTCTGTTGTCACTCCCATTTTGGAAATAAACAAGATTGTTAATGCCATGGCAAATGGTAATCTCAATAATAGGTATTCATTGGAAGCAAAGGGACAAATAGCCGAATTGACTTTGGGATTAAATACGGCACTTGATAACATGAATGCACTTCTGTGGAAAATCAACCAGAGCGTTATGGCTATCAAAGACTCATCATCAGAGATGCTCAGCACGGGAGAGGAGATGAGTTCTAGTACCAATGAAATTGCAGGAGCGATTGGACAAATGAGCAATGGAGCACAAACACAGGTCTCTAGGGTTGACGCATCATCTACACTTGTAGAAGAAATGCTTAGAAAATTTAATGAGATGCGTTTCAAATCTGATTCGATTAATTCAGCAGCCAAAAAAGGTTTCGAAGATAGTGAACGGGGTTCAGCCATTGCCAAAGGTGTAGTACAGAATATAACTCAAATTGCTGATTTTTCTAAGAAGACCACAGAGTCAATGAGTGTGCTCACTGATCGATCCAATCAAATATCTAAAGTACTAGGAGTCATCACTGATATTGCTTCTCAAACTAACTTGCTGGCCCTGAATGCAGCTATTGAGGCTGCTCAAGCTGGTGAAGCAGGTAGAGGATTTGCAGTGGTAGCAGAAGAAATACGCAAGCTGGCAGAAGGGTCTCGTCAATCTGCAAGAGAAATTGAGCAACTTGTCAACGATGTGCAACATGATACTTTGGAGGCATCTAAAGTGATTGATACTATGAATAGCAGTGTCAAATTTAGCTTAGATGCTTCTATACAAGCCTCTGAAGTGTTTGACCAAATCGCAAATGCTTCTGCTGAGACTTTGCAGCTTTCTGAGCAGATATCTGAATCAACCAATGCCCAGTCAGAAAGCATCAACAAAGTTGTTTCCATTACAGAGGAGGTCGTAGTAATAGCAGAGGAGACGGCAGCCGGTACGGAGCAAATTTTCAAGCTCTGCTACGGAATTGTCATCTGGTATGAATAACTATATCCAGAAATCTATTTGGTTGAGCAATGTTTCAGGTGAATTGGAAAAGGATGTCGCAAAATTCGAGTTGTCAGATAGCTATAAAAGTATTGGAGATAGATCCAGTGTGGACCAGAAAAATATTGATTCAGGATTGGAAGATCAGTCTTGACCAAAATTGCACTAATCATTGATTGCGTAGATTACCTAATCAATCAACTACACAGAAGGGTTCATAACCAATGTGGCCTTCTGTGTGGTTTATTGCTATATTTTTATATTAAATAGGATATAAATAATGAGATGCTTTTGAAAACCCTATTTGTACCTTTCAATTGACGGGGCTGCAACAGAATTCTTTTGCTTATTATCTTTTTTCTTGTCTTCTACTCGCGCTGTATTCATACCCATTTCATCATCTTTCGTGTGGGTGTTTTTACCCAGGTAGGGGTAATCCGTAAAGTTTTAATTAAGAAGTAACCTGATTTCTGGGTAATCATTCGTCTTATACCTTTGGTAAAAGTTGAGAATTGCTAATAGCAGAATAAGATGAACCAAAGAACAGAACCATATCAGGAAGAGGAATTAGGAGGGATTGCCTGTAGAATAGCAATGGAGTTTATTGAGCAAGTACTAGAAAGAAGGAGTATAAAACCTGAATTGATACACAAGGCTCAAATTGAGCTAGCCATATTTTTTGACAGAGTGATCATAGAGAGAATGAGTGGTCACTTTTGTGTATCCACTATTCAAAGGGTGTCCAAGCAATATTTGAAACAGCTCAGTCATGAGATGGTCGACAAGAGCATCACCTACCATGATGTCATTAGATTATGCTCGATACGACATGGATTTTATTGCCAAGGTCTCAATGAATCACCCGAAGAAGACTTTTTAAGAACAGTCTCTATGCAGTGGTTTCAATTTCCGATGCAACAGACGGATGGATCAATCAGACCCTTGGAATTTGACTTCACGTATTACTTTTCAGACATTCCGTTGACCTCCGAGGTTTTGTTTGACCTAGGGCCAAAATATGCTGATCGAATAGTTCAAGAATTGAAAGTTATGAAGCCCTCAATGGTGTCTAATGGGCCGTTTTAGATCAATTTAGTAAAAGTCTGAATCCAACGCTCAGGGACATCTCCTTTGGTTGCTTGCTGATAGTCTGCGTGATCACATGGGACAATGTAGCTCCTGTCGTAGACTCCCTTGTGGTTGATATTGGGCACTTCCATCCACCATTTATCGGATAGCCTACTTTTGTAAAATACGATGGTCTCTGGATTGACATCCATGGCTACTACATACTTGACATAGTCATTGGTCTGAAACCCTTTTTCACCTTTTCTGTTTTTGAAACCTTCGATAAAGTACCAAATCATAGTAGCTACTACCATTGCGGTCTGATGGTCATAGCTGTCTTTCTCAGGATTGTACTCATAGATACCAACAGAACTCAGCTTGTCATTCATACCAGCGTACCACATGATTTGACAAGCTTCTTCTCCCGTTAGTCCAAATACTTCAGAGCGATCTCCCCCAGGACAGTATATTTTTTGAATGGCAGACAGGTCGAAAGTGAGCATGTCTGCTTCCCTGATCAGAGGTTCCACTCGTTTGAAATCATCTCTCATCGCACCTAGCCTCAAGCTATGAAAACCCAGCTGTGCCAATACTTTTTCTGCGGTAGGATTGACTAAGTACGACTGATGACCTAATTGAGTATAGTTGAATAGGTAATTGGGTTCGTGGGTGAATATTTGATGGAAATGGTTGAGGTTAGCATCATTGTTCTCCTTTTTGGAGATATCAAATCGAGAATCTACATTGAGGACACTGACCATTTTTTCCTCTTCTTCATAGGAGAGGAATTGCCCAATATCTAGGTCATGTGAACCTCCTATGAGTAGAGGTAGGATTCCTTTAGAGATCAATTTTTGACATACTACTTGAATTCTTTTGTACGTTTCATCCAGTTCTGTTCCATTTCTGAGATTACCTAGATCTATGATGTTGCAGAGCCCTTCCCCTTTTTTTAGTCCGTAGAGTTTTTTGCGGATGAATCTCAATCCTGGATCATTGATCTGCGAACTCCCGCCTGTTTCGTTGATCCCAATGATCGCAATGTCGATCGCATCCAAACTTGGCATTTTGGTTTCGTTGATATATATGGATTGTATGAGGGAGTCACTATCGAAGCTCTCTGGTTTGAGACTCTCGTCGATGGGATTGAAAAACAGTTTTAAATCCATTCAATATCAGGTTAAAAATGATCAGATCAAATCTACAAAAAAAAAGCCCAGACGAGGGTCGTCTGGGCTTTGAAAATATTGTCTGATTTTGGATTATCCTCCGAAATCATCAAATGATACGTTTTCGTCAGGAACACCCCAATCGTCACACATCTTTAATACCGCCTGATTCATCATAGGAGGACCGCAGAAGTAAAACTCGATGTCTTCAGGAGATTCGTGTTTCTTCAATTGCTGCTCAATCACCGCATTATGAACGAATCCTAAGAAACCATCTCCTTCTTTGTCATCCATGTCTTTTTTCTCAATCCAGTTGTCTTCTGGCAATGGATCAGAGAGTACAATTTCGAATTGGAAATTAGGGAATTCTCTCTCTATTTTTCTGAAATCTTCTTCGTAGAATAACTCTCTTTTTGATCTTCCACCGTACCAGTAAGTTACTTTTCTTCCTGTTTTCAAAGTGTGGAATAAGTGGAACAAGTGAGATCTCATGGGAGCCATACCAGCACCACCACCGACATAGATCATCTCAGCTTGTGTTTCCTTGATGAAGAATTCACCATACGGTCCTGAGATAGTTACTTTATCACCTGGTTTTCTAGAGAATACATAAGAAGAACAAATACCAGGATTCACATCCATCCATGCATTTTTTGCTCTGTCCCACGGTGGAGTTGCAATTCTAATTGTCAACATGACGATGTTGCCTTCAGCTGGGTGGTTGGCCATTGAATATGCTCTGAAGATTTCTTCATCATTCTTCATCTTCAAATCCCAAATCCCAAATTTGTCCCAATCTTCTTTGAATTTTTCTGGACCAGCAGGATCGCTTGGATCTGGACTGATATCAATGTCCTTACTGAAATCTACTTCGCATTTTGGAACGTCTACTTGGATATAGCCTCCAGCTTCGAAGTGCAAGGTTTCTCCTGGGGGGAGCCTTACGATGAATGCCTTGATAAAAGTAGCCACGTTGTAGTTGGACACAACTTCACATTCCCATTTTTTGATTCCAAAGATTTCTTCAGGAATTTCGATGGTCATGTCGTTCTTTACTTTCACTTGACAAGCCAATCTTACATGCTCTTTTTGCTCAGTACGGCTCAGGTGACCTACCTCTGTTGGGAGTACGTCTCCACCGCCTTCGATCACTTTGCACTTGCACATGGCGCAAGTACCACCACCGCCGCAGGCAGATGGCAAGAATATTTTTTGACCAGAAAGAGTTGACAAAAGTGTAGAACCCGCTGAGGTAACTACTGGGTTAGACGTGTCACCATTGATGGTGATGTTTACATCGCCCGATTGCACGAGTTTGGACTGTGCAAAAAGTAGAACGAAAACCAATAGTAAAATCACTAATGTGAAGGCTACTATCGAAGTAAATATGATAAAGGACATTTTGTATTAATTAAATTTTCTGTCTCAATTTTTATTGCACAAATATAAATGAATTAATGACGAATAATTGTCAGTTAAAACCTAAAAGTCAGTAGTGAGAAGAGATTATTGGAGGAATATTTTTTGATTGAAACACAAATCATTATGTGTAGATTGTAAAATGTTGAATAGTACTGTTTTTTTGTCACAAAAAGTGATTTCTCCAGTTGTCCGACAGAACCTTGCATCTGGCGACTTACTCGATGAGGTCAAAGCATTTGATGGTAGCTATTAGTCGTGACTGGACTGAAGTAAAAGGATCTCAAATCTACTTTATAATGTCACTCCAAATTTCTCTCCCAATTCCTTCAAATCAGCAATGACTGGTGCTAATAAGGGTATGCCGTTGATTCTGCGATCTGCTTCCATTTCGCGCTCATAGTCACCAGGAATCTGTACCGGGTTATCAGTATCTATAGGTGCCGTTTTTCGGAACCGCTCTACCCAAGTATCCATGTTGCGGAGGAAGTCCTCCTTGGGTCTGAAGGCATCCACTCTCATCGCCCCAAAGAAATGCCCGAGTCCTTCACCAACAGGATCAGCTACTGGATCCATAAAACTCACAAACGGAGGTGCCCAAGGGCCGTAATTCGCTCCTGACAGCACTGCTGAAAATATATCTACGATTGAGCCGAGTATGTAGCCCTTGTGCGAGGCATGCTCTCTGTCTCCGCCTAGTGGGAGCAAAGCACCACCTTCTTTTACACCGTGAGCATTGGTGGTCGGATTTCCGTCTGCATCCTGTACCCAACCTAGTGGTGTGTCCAGATTCTTGCGCTGGAGAATTTCCAGTTTGCCATTGGCAGCTGTAGTAGTTGCCATATCTGCCACGAAGGGCGTTTGATGCAGGGTAGGGATGGCTACTGAGATCGGGTTGGTTCCCAACATTCTTTCCTTCCCAAAAGTCGGTGCGACCAGCGGACTGGCGTTGGTCATGGAGATGCCGATCATGTCTTCTTCCAGAGCCATCATCGAGTGATAGCCCGCTATTCCGTAGTGGTTGGAGTTTTTGACGCTGACCCAGCCGCTGCCTACTTGCTTGGCCTTGTCGATCGCGATCTTCATCGCAATGGGTGCTGAGATCAGACCCAAGGCAGCATCCGCATCTACTGTCGCGGTGGACGGTGTCTCATGCACGATCCGGATGTTGGGCTTGGCGTTGATTCGGTTGACTTCCCACAAGCGTACGTACCCTTTGAGTCTGGCGATTCCGTGAGAATCGACCCCTCTCAGGTCTGCGCTGATAAGTACGTCTGAGGCTTTTTTTGCCAAGTCTTCCTCATGTCCGATGGCGATAAATATCTGAGTAGCGAACTGGTGTAATTGCTCGTAAGTGTACATGTTATGCTTTGTTTTTGTCTGGCAGACCGTGGTACAATACGCCTTCTTTCAAGGCAAAAGGAGAGATTTTTACTTCGTCGAAGTGGCAACTGTTCATGACGTATTGGGTGACAATCGATGCACCTACGATCATGTCCACTCGCATACTAATCATACCTGGGATAGCCAATCTTTCATCTCTTGTTTTGGAGACCAGTGCTTTATTGATGGTCTGTAATTCTGATTTTAGCAGGATAGGGTCATCCATGATGTTTTCAGGATGAATGGCTGTGTGCATATCCCAAAAGGTATCAAACGAACCCGAAGAACCAATCAGGTATTTGGCACCATACTCTTTCGTTTTGGCGACCATCTCTACCAGAGTTTCATCCAAAAAGGATTGCAAAGCCGTGATTTCTGAATTTTGAATTGGGTCTGATTGATGAAACTGGTCGATGATGCGTTGTCCTCCGATCTCATAGCTCTGGAGCCATTTGATTTCGTCGGCATCCGCCAAAATAAATTCAATGCTGCCACCACCTATGTCCATGATCAGGGCAGTTTCTTGGATGTCAATGAATTCCTTCACTCCCTGATAGATGAGAAAGGCCTCTTCTTCTCCTGTCAATACGTTGACATTGATTCCCGTTGTTTCTTTGATTGCCTCGATGAATTCTTGTTTGTTTTCTGCATTTCGTACTGCAGAGGTGGCAGTGGCGATGGTTTCATCTACTTGATACTGGATCAATTTTGACCTGAAATTACTGAGTGTTTCGATGGCTCTATCAATCGCATCATCTGATATGTAGCCTTTGCTGATTCCGTTTTTACCTATCCTGACCGCTACCTTTTCCTTGTGGAGGATTTGATTTTCATCGTTTCGATCCACAATCAATAAATGGAACGTATTCGTCCCGATATCAATGATCCCTACTCTCATATTCTTCAAAATTGCGGCTAATTTATATAGGCTATGCTGAAAAATTCTTGTAGCAGAAAGAAATATACGTTCTGCCTTATATTTTAGCCCGTGGCGTCTGGCTTTAAACCTATAAGGTTTTTAAAGCCTTATAGGTTTTCGGATACTCTACTGCTTATATTTGATTACGCATCAATGCCGATTACATGAGATTAAAGACTGAAAAAGAAAAAATAGCCCTGCTAAAAAAATTCAATCAAGAGGCAGAACAAGGAGGTGGGGAGAGAAGAATTGCCTCACAGCACGACAAAGGAAAACTAACCGCCCGAGAGCGAGTCGAATTGTTATTGGACGAAGGGACCTTTCAGGAAATCGGCAAATTGGTGGTGCATCGTGCGACCAATTTTGGTTTGGACAAGCAGCAGTTTTTGGGTGATGGTGTGGTGACGGGCTATGGCAATGTCAATGGTCGCTTGGTCTATGTGTATAGTCAGGATTTTACCGTCTTTGGTGGATCACTGTCTGAGACACATGCCGAGAAAATCGTCAAAATCATGGATCTGGCGCTGCAAAACGGTGCGCCCATCATCGGGCTCAATGATTCTGGTGGGGCTAGAATCCAGGAAGGAGTCGTGTCACTCGGAGGCTATGCAGATATCTTTTATCGCAATACCCTGGCATCTGGTGTGATCCCTCAGATCTCTGCGATCATGGGACCTTGTGCGGGTGGTGCGGTCTATTCTCCCGCTATTACAGACTTTGTCTTCATGGTAGAGAACACCTCCTACATGTTCGTGACGGGACCCAATGTAGTGAAAACGGTGACGCAGGAACAGGTGACAGCCGAGGAATTGGGTGGTGCATCAGCGCACAGCGTCAAAAGTGGCGTGACACATTTTGCCAGTAGGAATGAGGTCGAATGTATCCGAGACATCAAGAAGATCCTCAGCTACATGCCTCAGAATTGCGAAGACGCACCTGCAGAGGTTAACTATACACCGTCCAACGAGCTGCGTCCCAAACTAGACGAGATCATTCCCGAAAATCCCAACCATCCCTATGACATCAAAGAGGTGATCCGAGAAGTGGTAGATCAAAATGACTTCTTTGAGGTGCATGAGAACTATGCGGACAATATCGTGGTAGGCTTTGCCAGAGTCGCAGGGCGCAGCATCGGGATAGTCGCCAACCAACCTCAGAGTATGGCGGGAGTATTGGACATAGATGCGAGCAAGAAGGCTGCACGTTTTGTCCGTTTTTGCGATTGCTTCAACATTCCTTTGGTGGTGTTTGAGGATGTGCCAGGGTTCTTGCCGGGTACAGATCAAGAGTGGAATGGCATCATCAGCAACGGCGCAAAGCTGCTTTTTGCATTTTGTGAAGCGACTGTGCCACGGATCACGGTGATTACGCGCAAGGCTTATGGTGGTGCCTATGATGTCATGAACTCCAAGCATATCGGCGCAGATTTGAACTTTGCTTGGCCGACTGCTGAGATCGCGGTGATGGGAGCCAAAGGTGCTGCCGAGATTATTTTCAAAGCGGAGATACAAGCGGCAGATGATCCAGAAGCCAAACTCGCGGAGAAAGTAGATGAGTACACAGAGATGTTTGCTCACCCTTATGCTGCTGCTAATCGTGGCTTTATCGATGAGGTGATTTTGCCTAGGAATACACGATTAAAATTGATTGCGGGTCTGCGTATGTTAGAAAATAAAGTGGCTAATTTGCCTAAGAAAAAACACGGAAATATTCCTTTATAAAGTATGAATAAGAGTAGTAAAGAGTTTTTATATAAGTATTTGGACAACCCATCACCTACAGGATTTGAATCCTCTGGACAAAAGATTTGGCTGGATTATGTCAAGGCATACACGGATGAATACATCACGGATACCTATGGTTCTGTGGCTGCCATTATCAATCCAAAGGCTGACTACAAAGTGGTCATCGAGGCACACGCAGATGAGATTTCTTGGTTTGTCAACTATATCACGGACGATGGTTACATCTATGTGATTAGAAATGGTGGCTCGGATCACCAAATCGCTCCATCCATGCGTGTCAACATCTTTACCGACAAGGGAATCGTCAAGGGCGTATTTGGCTGGCCTGCAATCCATGTGCGCAAAGACAAGAATGAAAAGAATCCTGCTTTGGACAACATTTTCATAGATGTGGGCTGTAGTACCAAGGACGAAGTGTTGGAGTTGGGCATCAAAGTGGGTAACGTGATTACCTTCCAAGACGAACTCATGGAGCTGAACGGTAAGTACCTATGTGGGAGAGCCCTAGACAACAGGATAGGCGGATTCATGATTGCTGAGGTGGCTCGCAAACTGCATGAAAACAAAGTTGAGCTGCCTTTTGGACTATATATAGTCAATGCAGTGCAAGAAGAAATCGGATTGAGAGGAGCAGAAATGATGGCTGCAAGGATACAACCCAATGTAGCAGTGATCACCGATGTATGTCACGATACCAACTCACCCATGTATGAGAAGAAACTGGACGGAGATCAAAAAGCAGGAAAAGGCCCTGTGTTGACCTTCGGTCCAGCGGTACAAAACAACCTGCTCAAGATGATCATGGAAGTAGCAGATGGGAAGAAGATTCCCTATCAACGTGCCGCTAGCTCTAGATCGACTGGGACAGATACAGATGCCTTTGCCTACAGTGGTGTCGGCATTGCTTCTGCGCTTATTTCTTTACCGATCAAATACATGCATACGACCGTCGAAACTGCACATTTGGATGATGTCGCCAATGTCATAGAACTGATGTATGAATTTATCATACAACTCAAAGAGGGACATGATTTCAGTTATTTGAAGTAGTATCTTACTATCTGGATGGAAAAAAATGGAAAAAGCCCCGAGTTTCGGGGCTTTTTCTGAATAAGTAGAATCCTCATACTGCGACTCAAACAATTGCTGTTTTGTAACAGTGGGGGCAAACTAATAGATTTTCTAATTATTACTGCTAATCCAAGAAGAATATTTGGATTATCGCAATGATTATTAGTGATTTTTTAATTCTATTCAATATTGTCTGTGTGTACTGATAATGAATGTTGGGTTTTGTTAGAGGATATTCAACGTTCGAGGTAGATTCTTAAAAAAGTCATGGTTTATTAATTTTTTGCCTTTCTTTGTCTGAAATAAAACCAAGGAAACTGAGTATGCCAACGATCAAAATAACCAAAGTTCAGTGTAGTGTCCCCGATGAGATAGACAAGGACGAAATGTATCTCAAACACAGAGGAAAGAAGGTTTGGCCTGTTGGGAATCGCTATTTTAGAATGGATACAGGAGATAAAGTACTGGTAGATCTCTTGCTGGACGTTGAATCAGGATGGGTAGAGGTTGAGCTATGGGATTTTGATTACTTGAGTTTCAATGACCACTTAGGCACTTTCAGATTTAATGTCGATGCTCCCAAAGGAGAATATTCTACGACTATGGATTTGCTAGAGAAGGGTAGTACAGCCAGCTATATCATGCATTGGGAGGTGGTTTGATCTGAGAGTTGAAAAATTGAAAGTTTTAAAGTGATAAAGTTGCGTTTGTAACGTGACAGAAGTAATTGCGAAAACTGGTTAGCGTTGGTGTGTTTATCAACAAAAAAGCCGATCCACATACTGTGCGAATCGGCTTTCTGATTTCTAAGTGCTAGTGATTACAAGTGAATTGCTTCACCGTAAGCGTCTTCTACTGCATCTTTGATGGCTTCTGACATAGTAGGGTGAGGGTGAATTGCTTTCATGATTTCATGCCCCGTTGTTTCCAGTTTTCTAGCGACGACTGCTTCTGCAATCATATCCGTCACACCAGCACCGATCAAGTGACAGCCCAACCATTCGCCATATTTGGCGTCAAAGATCACTTTGACAAACCCTTCTGAGTTTCCTCCTGCTTGTGCTTTTCCTGATGCAGAGAATGGGAATTTACCTACTTTGATTTCGTATCCTGCTTCTTTGGCAGCTTTTTCGGTCATACCGACAGATGCGATCTCTGGTGTACAGTAGGTACACCCAGGGATGTTGCCATAGTCAAGAGGTTCTGGGCTTTCGCCACACATTTTTTCCACACAGATGATCGCTTCGGCCGACGATACGTGAGCCAATGCAGGTCCATGTACAATGTCACCGATGGCATAGATGCCAGGGATGTTAGTTTTGTAGTAATCATCTACGACGATTTTGCCTCTGTCGGTCATTACTCCTACATCTTCCAGCCCGATGCCTTCGATGTTGGTAGATACACCAACTGCTGACAATACAATATCACATTCGATTTGCTCTTCGCCTTTTTTTGTTTTGACAGTTACTTTGCAGCCAGTTCCTTTGGTGTCCACCGAGGTGACTTCTGCTTCTGTCATGATATTCATGCCTTGTTTTTTAAACGATCTCAACAGTTGCTTAGAGATGTCTTCGTCCTCTACAGGTACGATGTTTGGCATGTATTCTACGATTGTTACTTCTGTACCGATTGAGTTGTAGAAATAAGCAAACTCCACGCCAATGGCGCCAGAACCTACGATGACCATTTTCTTAGGCTGCTTTGGTAGAGACATAGCTTCTCTGTAACCAATGATTTTTTTGCCATCGATAGGCAGGTTAGGAAGTTCTCTAGATCGACCTCCCGTCGCTATGATGATATTGTCAGCTGCATAACTTTCAGTTTTCCCATCAGCAGTGACTGTGACGGTTTTGTTGGCTGCAACCTTGCCAAAACCGAGCAATTGATCGATTTTGTTCTTTTTGAGTAGGAACTGAACTCCTTTGCTCATAGTGTCAGCCACTCCACGGCTTCTTTTGATCATTCCACCAAAATCTGCTTTGGAGTCTTTTACAGTGATTCCGTAGTTTTCAGCATGCGAGATGTATTCGAATACGCTTGCGCTTTTCAACAGAGCCTTGGTTGGGATACAACCCCAGTTGAGACAAATGCCTCCGATTTCTGCTTTTTCTACAACTGCTACTTTTTTCCCCAATTGGGAAGCTCTGATAGCCGCAACGTATCCACCAGGACCGCTACCTATCACTATTAAATCATATTTATTTGCCATAATACTTTGTACTGAATAAAGAGTGACCCTGTTTCGTTCAGGCTCTAAAGAGCTGCAAATTTAATCCCTTTGATTGGAGAAAAAAACATTATTGCCATCCATAAAACCTAATGTCTGAGCATTATTACACATCCTTTAATCAAACTGGTATTTTTTAGGTAAAAATCTAATGGATATAGTTAAAGGGTGTATTTTTGAGACAAAATTAGCAACGGAAAACTGTTGCTTAAACAATCAATACAATACACATGGATTTGTGATTGGACTCGATGAGAGATAAAATCATAGAGAGGTATGTGAATTGCGAACAAAAAATACTTGTATATACATGACATGTCCGTCATGACCACTATTCGGATTCACGCATGAATCAAATCATGAACCCGAGTCTGGAATGGATGAAACTTTAGGACATTCCATGTGACCCTTTAAAATTAGTTATACACACATGAAATTATTGGAAGGAAAGACTGCATTAGTGACAGGTGCTTCAAAAGGAATCGGTAGAGCCATCGCGTTGAAATACGCCGAGCAAGGTGCCAACGTAGCATTTACTTATCTATCAAGTGTAGAAAGAGGTGAAGCACTGGTCAAAGAATTGGAAGCATTTGGTGTCAAAGCCAAAGGATACAGATCAGATGCATCTCAGTTTGCAGCGGCAGACGAATTGGTATCTGCTGTCGTAGCAGACTTTGGTCAGTTGGACGTGTTGATCAACAATGCTGGAATAACCAAGGACAACTTGCTGATGAGAATGACCGAGGAAGCTTGGGATGAGGTCATCAATGTCAATTTGAAGTCATGCTTCAACACAGTGAAAGCTGCAACACGAACCTTTATGAAACAAAAGTCAGGTTCAATCATCAATGTTTCATCGGTAGTGGGAGTGAAAGGAAATGCAGGTCAAGCTAATTATTCTGCATCTAAGGCTGGTATCATCGGGTTTACCAAGTCTATAGCACTCGAATTGGGATCAAGAAATATCCGTAGCAACGCCATCGCCCCAGGATTCATCGAAACGGAAATGACCGAAGTGTTAGACGAAAAGGTTGTCCAAGGATGGAGAGACGGTATCCCAATGAAACGTGGCGGACAAGCCTCCGAAGTAGCTGATGCCTGTGTGTTTTTAGGATCTGATATGTCAACTTACATCTCTGGACAGGTATTGAATGTCTGCGGAGCGATGTTGACCTAATATACAATCTGTCAAAGTCTGTCTTGAACTAAAACTATAAGTTGGAGACAGACTTTTTGTCTAACTTCCGATCTCTTCCTACATTGACGAAACCCAAATAACATTGCCCATTATTCAATTCGAATATTCGCTTTGGCTCTTGCCACTTTATTTTTTGGTCTCCTGCGCCATCAGTTATTTGTTGTACTCCAAAAAGGCCCCTTGGAGTCCTATCATCAATAGATCTCTTTTAGTTTCTAGAGTCATCGTACTCACACTAATGTTTGTATTGCTGCTCAATCCCCTGATCAATCAGTATGTGGAACAAGTAGAGAAACCCAAGGTGATCCTTGCGCTCGATAATTCTACTTCGATCTTGAATAATTTAGATTCTACAGAGGTGGATGCAATAGGCCAATCTATCCTTGATCTGGAATCAATTTTGGATAAAAGAGGATACGAAGTAGTCAAAATTGATTTGCAAAAGGAATGGGGATCATGGGATGAAGTGAATTTTGATCAGGTAACTACTGATTTAAATGGTATGTTAAGAGAAGTAGACTCAGATTATGAAAATACAAATCTGGCTGCAGTCTATCTGGTGAGTGATGGGAAATTTAACTTAGGAAGTTCACCACTCTACCAGCCCCATGCATACGTGGTTAATACAATAGGTGTGGGTGATACGATTCAGAAACAGGATCTAGAGATTCGCAATGCTCTTCACAACAAGATAGCTTATCAAGGCAATCGTTTTCCAGTGGTTGTGGAGGTATTCAATTATGGTTTTGCAGGTAAGACCGCCACCGTGCGAATCAAGAAAAACACAAAGACTTTAGTTTCGCATACAGTAGAGTTCAAAGCTAATGAATCGCTCAGTAAAGTGGAGTTCGAATTGGAGGCTACAGAGAATGGTCTGCAAAAGTTTGATATACAGATTGATGCTTTTGAGCAGGAGGTCATTACCGAAAACAACTATCAAAGTATCTATATTGATGTGATTGATGGCAGGCAAAACATCTTGCTACTCGCAGCTGCTCCGCACCCTGATCTCAAAGCGCTGAAATCAGTCATCGAAAGGAATCAGAATTTTGAAGTCAAGGTATTTGTGCCTGGTGTGGCGGAATACCCAGATGAAAAATACGATTTGGTGATTGTTCACAATGCGTATGATCGTTTCAATCTAGTCCAGAAATATGTAGATCAACTCGTGTCGAAGAAGGTGCCAATGTTTTATATTTTGGGTGCTCAGACCAATTTGAGGAACCTAGCACAAAGGACACAACAGGTTTCAATTTCGCAGCTGCGAAATCAAAGAGATCAAGTGGGAGGTCAATTCAATATGGATGCTGAATTGTTTACCATCAATTCAGATTTGAATGAGCGATGGAAAGAATTTTCACCTTTGTCTGTACCCTATGGTGAAGTGACTATTCCACAAAGTGCACGAGTATTGCTCTATCAGCGGGTAGGCTCAGTCATGACTAATAAACCCTTGCTGTTCACGGATGAGGCTGGAGACATGCGAACCGCATATTTACTAGCCGACGGGATTTGGCAATGGAGGCTGCAAGAATATGGGCTGTATGAGAATACCGAGAGTTTTGATGAGTTTTTTTTGAAGCTAGTTCAATACCTCAGTACCAAGATCGACAAAAGGAAATTTAAGTTTTACCCGCTAAGTAATGAGTTTGGGACTAACGAAATAGCACAGTTCCAAGCAGAGCTGTATGACGAAATTTATGATCGGGTCTATGGGGAAGAAATCTCTGTCAAGATCATCGCAGAGGACAAATCTATCAAGCAATATTCATTCACTCCATCCTCACAGTATTCAAGGTTAGAAATCGCCAATCTCACTGCAGGGAAGTACTTCTATGAAGCACAAGTGACTTTGGATAGCAAAACCCTGAAAGCTTCGGGTTCATTTGTGGTCAAGGAGCAACAATTGGAGCAACTCGATCAGGTAGCTGACTTTACCTTGCTGCGTCAACTGGCAGCCAACAACCAAGGTGCATTTTTTACTTTTGACAAGGATGATGAGATTACTCAAAATGTATCAGCATCCTCCTACAAAAGCCTCGTGCATTTCGAGGAAAACATCTATCCCGCCATCAATCTGCTATGGATAATGTTACTTGTCCTGCTGTTGGCTTCTTTGGAATGGGGAATTAGAAAGTATTCAGGAGGGTACTAAAAAAAAGAGTAGGCTTAGCCTACTCTTTTTTCTCTTTCTTAATGTTCTTCTTTTTTTTGACCGATATACTCAGCTGTTCTTCTTTTTCGATATGATCTGCTAGCAAGGTGTCACCTTCTTGCACATCACCAGTGAGAATAAACTCAGCGATTTGATCTTCCAGATATTTCTGGATGGCTCGATTGAGAGGCCTAGCTCCATACGCAGGGTCATAACCTTTGTCTGCAAGGAAATCCTTGGCAGCATCAGTCAATTCTACATTGTAACCTAGATCAATTACTCTGGTGAGTAATTTGTCCAAGGAAATATCTATGATCTTGTGTACATCTTTTCTCTCCAGTGAGTTGAATACGATGACATCATCCAATCTATTCAAGAATTCTGGGGAAAATGCCTTCTTTAATGCACTCTGGATAGTGGTCTTCATGATGTCATCCAAGTTGTCTTGCTTGTTTTTGTTCATGAATCCGATACCCGCACCAAAATCTTTGAGGTCTCTAGCTCCGATGTTAGAAGTCATGATGATGACCGTGTTTCTAAAATCAACTTTACGACCCAGTCCGTCTGTTAAGATACCATCGTCTAGTACCTGAAGGAGAATGTTGAACACATCTGGGTGTGCTTTTTCGATCTCATCCAGCAATACTACGCTGTATGGTTTTCTTCTAACCTTTTCGGTGAGTTGTCCACCTTCTTCGTATCCTACATATCCTGGAGGTGCTCCTACCAATCGTGATACAGAGAATTTCTCCATGTATTCACTCATGTCTATTCTGATCAAGGCATCGTCCTTGTCGAATAGGTATTTAGAAAGCACTTTAGCCAATTCCGTTTTACCAACTCCAGTAGGTCCAAGGAATACAAACGAACCGATAGGTTTGTTTGGGTCTTTGAGTCCTACTCTCGTTCTTTGAATTGCTTTGGTCAACTTGGCAATTACTTCGTCTTGACCAATGACCTGCTCTTGCAAATCACTCTTCATGGTGAGTAATTTTTTGCTTTCCTTCTGAGCAATTCGCTTGACAGGCACTCCTGTCATCATGGCAATTACTTCAGCTACGCTGTCTTCATTGACTGTATAGCGCTGAGATTTTGTTTCCTCATCCCATTTCGCTTTGGCCAATTCAAGTTGCTCGATCAGTTTCTTTTCTTTGTCTCTGAGTTGAGCAGCTTCTTCATATTTTTGACTCTTGACAACTTGGTTTTTTTCAACCTTGATTGCCTCTATAGACTCTTCCAAACTGACGATTTCATCTGGTACATATATGTTATTGATATGTACTCTTGAGCCAGCTTCGTCCATCACATCGATGGCTTTGTCTGGTAGGAATCGGTCACTGATGTATCTATCAGATAGATTTACACATGCCTGAATCGCTTCTTCGGTATAGTTCACATTGTGGTGATCCTCGTACTTGTCTTTGATGTTGTTCAAAATTTGTACAGTCTCACTTTTTGTAGTGGCATCTACCATCACCATTTGGAATCTTCTCGCCAATGCACCGTCTTTTTCGATGTACTGTCTGTATTCGTCCAAGGTGGTTGCCCCGATGCATTGAATTTCTCCTCTGGCAAGGGCTGGTTTGAACATGTTGGACGCATCTAGCGAACCAGAAGCTCCTCCTGCACCTACGATGGTGTGCAACTCGTCAATGAACAGAATCACTTCTGGAGATTTTTCAATCTCGTTCATGACTGCTTTCATTCGTTCTTCGAACTGACCTCTGTATTTTGTACCCGCCACTAGAGAAGCAAGATCCAAGGTTACTACTCGTTTGCCGAACAGCACTCTTGATACTTTCTTCTGAATGATTCTAAGCGCAAGTCCTTCAGCGATCGCTGTTTTACCTACACCCGGCTCACCGATGAGTATTGGGTTGTTTTTCTTTCTTCTACTCAGAATCTGCGCGACTCTTTCGATTTCTTTGTCTCTACCGACGATAGGGTCTAGTTTGTCATTCTCAGCCATTTTGGTCAAATCTCTTCCGAAATTGTCCAAAACAGGAGTTCGTGATTTTTCTCCCCCTTTTCCTGATGGATCTTTGCTAGATGAACCGCTTCCTCCAGCACCAAACAATCTAAAGTCATCCTCTGGTTCGTCCGTATCGGATGATGCCATGGGGTGCTCTGTTTGGTATTCGAGCAATTCTTTGACTACATCATAGGCTACATCGAACTTGTCGAGTATCTGCGTACCTATGTTGTCTTCATCTCTCAAGATGGAGAGCAAAAGATGCTCCGTGCCGATGAGTTGGCTTTTGAATATTTTTGCCTCTAAATAGGTGATTTTTAGTACCTTTTCTGACTGTCTTGTCAGGGGAATATTGGCTAGGTTTTTCACGTTGTTGGTAGCCGACCCTTTAGTAGCTTTTTCAATTGAAGCTCTTAGTTCGTCCAGAGACACCCCTAATTTTTTCAATAAGCTAATCGCAACCCCTTCTCCTTCTCGTATCATACCGAGTATGAGGTGCTCTGTCCCGATGTAATCGTGACCTAATCTGAGGGCTTCTTCCCGACTCGATGAAATTACCTCTTTTACCCGATTCGAAAATTTTGCTTCCATGTGCTACTTCGTTGTAGTAAAAATAATTTTTAATCTAATAAAAACTAAACATTAAGATAAAAACGACTAAATAATTTAATCGTTATAATCAGTCTTTGTTTTTACAAATAATTGTCGGATTCAGGCCCAGTATTGCTGAGCAAATCCAGTACGCTTAAGTTAGCTGCAAATTCTTGACCAAACAGCTGCTGGTACGGGACGGGTTCGTGGATCTGTGACCAAAGATAGTCCTTTTTGGGGTGAATAAGCGATCTCATGTCCTCAAATTGACTTTTTGATGTGCTTTCGTAAGTTTCTGTCAAATTTATTTTCGTGTCAATATGGAGTGCTTTGAGACAGAATGACAGAATTTCCATGTTTAGGTCGAGGAGTCTTGTCTGCTTTTTGAACAGGATGTCGTGTATGTAACCCTCATAATATTCGAAGAAGGGAGATTTGTTATAGGCCGAGGTGAAAGCACGCCAATGGTCATTGAGCCAGCGATGTGTATATTCAATTTGAATATCGGCCATCTTTATCTTTTTGTTACCTCCTTTTACCGGGACAGCCAAAGGCAGTGTGCGGTTCGCATCTAGGATATAGCATCTGTTGCGATAAGTTTGCTTTTCGAAGTATTCTTGGGTTTCTATCCAGATTTCGTCTTTGGACTTGAGCAAAGAAAAGTAAGCGATACAAGGAAAGTATTGACTGTCTACTATAGTCCTCATAGAAAATCCGATAGGTCTCCTAGTCCTTCTCTGATGACATGCGCCTCTCCTTCGGTACAATCCACCACTGTACTGGCGACATTGTTGCCATATCCACCATCGATGACAATGTCTACTTTGTCTCTGTATTTTTCATAGATGAGTTCTGGATCTGTAGAGTATTCCAAAACCTCATCTTCGTCATGAATAGAGGTGGTGATGATAGGATTTTCTAGTACGCGCACGATTTCCCTTGGGATGTTGTTGTCAGGTACACGGATACCGATGGTCTTTTTAGAGGTGTGCAGCATCTTGGGGACTTTGCTGCTGGCATTGAGTATGAAAGTGAAGGGGCCTGGCAATGCCTTCTTCATCAGTTTGAAAGTAGCAGTGTCTAGTGACTTGGTGTATTCCGAGATATGACTCAGGTCATAGCAGATAAATGAGAAGTCCACCGTCTTGGTTTTGATATCTTTGAGTCGCTTGATATTGTCGATGGCTCTGGGGTTGAAAATATCACAACCCATCCCGTAGATCGTATCGGTTGGGTAGATGATAATTCCGCCTCGTCTCAGTACATCGGCGATGTGTTCAATTTTCCTAGGATCAGGATTTTCTTCATATAGCTTGATCAATTCGGTTTTCATAGTGGGCAAAATTAATCAATTGTCTGGTTTTTGAGTGGCTAGATTAATTAATGCCAGATACAGAGCATAAAATGAGTAAATAACTATTTTTGCGACCTTATGAACAAGAAGAAAATTATTTTGGGTGCAGTGATTGTTTCATTTTCAGTCATGCTCTCTTCTTTTGGATTTTATTTCCATCAAGTGGTCTATGCGCCCAATTTCTTGTATGAGAAAAATCCCAAACCCTTGATCATTCCGACGGGTTCTGATTTCAAATATGTACAAACTGAGCTAGCTAAAGGTGGATTCCTAGAAGATGTGATCAGCTTTAGTTTCCTAGCCAAAATATTGGATTACGATGTGAATGTGAAACCGGGTCTCTACCTGATAGAGCCAGACATGAGTAACCTGCAAGTGATCAGAATGCTAAGGTCAGGTAGTCAAACAGCAGTCAATGTGACATTCAACAATGTACGCTTGATTCCTGATTTGGTAGAAAAGATCACCAAGAATCTAGAGATGTCAGAGTTGGATTTTGAAGCGGTATTGAGGAATGATTCATTGATAGGGGCTTATGGATTTGATAGTTTGACCATTATTTCGATGTTTATTCCTAATACTTATCAGGCCTATTGGAATGTAAAGCCCGAAGCTTTATTTCTCAAAATGAATAAAGAATACGAGAAGTTCTGGACAGAGGAAAGAAAGGCCAAAGCCAAAGAAATGGGATTAAACCAAATTCAAGTTTCGGTCTTGGCATCTATCGTGCAATCAGAAACGATTATGTCTGATGAACGTCCAATTGTAGCGGGACTCTATCTGAACAGGTTGGAAAGAGGAATTCCCTTGCAAGCTGATCCAACATTGGTGTTTGCGGCGCAGGATTTTGAGATCAAAAGAGTGTTGACCAAGCACACGCAGATCGATTCGCCATTCAATACCTACAAATATCAGGGCTTGCCTCCAGGGCCGATCAACATGCCAAGCATCAGTTCGCTAGATGCTGTGCTCAATTATCAAGAGCATAATTTTATTTACATGTGTGCCAAAGAGGACTTTTCAGGCTACCACAATTTTGCCACGAACCTGATCGATCACAACCGCAATGCGGTGCGGTATCAGCAGGCATTGAATCTAGCCGGACTCTACAAGTGACCAAGAAATATAGCTTTTTCGAGGATGTGTATGCGGTAGTCAAGTTGATACCGACTGGTAGAGCGACGAGCTATGGGCTGATCGCCAACTATCTCGGGACAAAGATGAGCGCACGGATGGTGGGTTGGGCTATGAATGCAGCGCATGGTTTGCCAGATGTGCCTGCTCACCGTGTGGTGAATAGAAATGGTCTCCTTACTGGCAAGGCTCACTTTGCCACACCGATGCTGATGCAAGAATTGCTAGAAGCGGAGGGCTTGAAAATCGTGGATGATAAGATTCAAGATTTTGCAAATGTCGTTTGGGATCCCATCAAGGAACTGGATGTTTAGATGACCGCTATCCGCTGCACGACAAACGCGAAAAAGCAGTCAGCGTATGGCGGAAAGCGAAAAACGGTCAACGCTCCCTGATCAGCCAGAGGCCAATGAAACTAATCAACCCATTGATCAATAATAGTTCAAATCCAAATTGATAGCCTCCGAGCCACTCCACAGAATTGGCATTGACTAGATAAGTAAGAATTGGTGCCGCGACGCAAACGATGGGAGCGAAACCGTCTTTGATTTTTAGTTTCGTAAACAATCCAAAAGAATACAAACCTAAAAGTGGACCATAGGTGTATCCTGCTACTTTGAATACTTGGTTGATGACGCTATCGTCATTGATGGCTTTGAAAATCAGGATGACCAAAAAGATCAACAAGGAGAAGCCTACGTGAATCCATCTCCGTTGTTTGTCACTAGAATCATTGGGGCTCTTACCCAAAAAGTCAATGTAGAATGAAGTGGTCAGCGCAGTAAGCGCTGAGTCTGCACTGGAATAAGCCGCGGCAGTCACTCCTAGCAAGAAGATGATTCCTCCTAAAACACCTAGGTGATTGATGGCTATGTAGGGGAATAATCCATCGGTGGTCTGGGTCAGATCAATGTTTTTCATCTCTACATAGTGATAGAGTATGGTGCCTAAACCGAGGAAGAACAGATTCACAAAGACCAGAATGATCGTAAACCAAAACATGTTTTTTTGTGCGTCTTGGAGGGAGCGACAGGTGAGGTTTTTTTGCATCATGTCTTGATCCAATCCTGTCATGACGATGGCAATGAACGCTCCTGCAAAAAACTGCTTGAAGAAGTTGCGAGGTGACAGCCAATCCCATACAAAGATCTTTGAATTAGGACTAGTCACTATTACATCCATGAGTTGCCCAGGGCTGTAGATCAGTTCGTCGCTGATGATCCAGATGCTGATGCCTACTGCGAGGAGCATAAACAAGGTTTGCAGTGTATCGGTCCATACGATGGTCTTGATGCCGCCCTTGAAAGTGTAAAGCCAGATCAGCGCAATGGTCACAAACACAGATACAGAAAACGGAATGTGGAAGGTGTCAAAAAACGCGACCTGGAGTACGGTTGCGACGAGAAATAATCGGAATGATGCCCCGATGACTCGAGAAAGAAGGAAAAAGAATGCACCAGTCTTATAAGAACTTTTACCAAAGCGAGTATCCAGATACTGGTAAATCGATACCAAATTCATTTTGTAGTATAGAGGCAGTAGCACAGTACCGATCACCAAGTAGCCCACGGTATAGCCCAACACAATTTGAAAATAGGACCATTGACTGCTGCCAACTTCTCCAGGGACGGAAATGAAGGTCACACCTGAGAGGGAAGCCCCAATCATTCCAAAGGCAACTAGATACCATGGCGACTGTCTGTTGCCAGTGAAAAAAGAGGCCGAGTCATTGTCTCGGCTAGTCATTTTAGCAATTAACATCAGCGCAGAAAAATATCCTGAGATAACAAGAAAGACCAGTATGGGACTCATAAAAGTGTGTTTTGGACTGTGAGCAAACATATAGTATTTGGCTGATCTGTGGAGGATCGGTAACGAAGAATTCATTTTGCTACCTAGTATCTCAAGGTTTTAAAAACTATTTTTGCGGATATGCAAGAAACGCCAAGCGCGGAGAAGATCATTTTTGACTACAATGATGCTGACTCTAAGAGGTTTGTACAGACCTTGAATAAAAAAGTAAATGAATACTTTCAATCCAAGGGGATTTCCAAGCACGGAAATGCAGGCCTGTATTTCAAGACAGTATTTATGCTGGCGATGTTTTTTGCTCCTTACTTTTATATCGTTCTGGCAGAGCCGCAGGGTCTATTGGCTATTTTGGTGCTGATGATCATGGGGGCTGGCATGGCGGGGATCGGTCTATCTATCATGCACGATGCAGTGCATGGCGCGTATTCTTCTAACCGTACGGTCAACAAGATTTTGGGCTACACTCTCAATGCAGTAGGAGGGAACGCCATCAACTGGCGGATTCAGCACAATATCAAGCATCATACTTATACAAACATCGAAGATCACGATGAGGACATTGATCCCAAGGCTATTCTACGGTTTTCTCCAGGCACACCATTGAAGCCCATTCACAAGTACCAATACCTATATGCATGGTTTTTTTATGGTCTGGGCACGTTCTTTTGGGTGACGTTCAAGGATTTTGCAAAAATCACGAGATACAACAAAGAGGGCATTCTTGCCAAAACCACCAAGAGTGTGGCAGGTGAGTATGTGATCTTGATCGTAACCAAGATCGTCTATTATGCCTATGCTATAGGCGTTCCGATTTATTTCACTTCCTATACTGGCTGGCAGATCTTCGGAGGATTTATGCTGATGCACTTCGTGGCTGGGATGGGTTTGGCAGTGATTTTCCAACCAGCACACTTGATGAACGAAGTAGTATTCCCCGCACCAGACGAAAATGGTAAGATGGAGTACTCATGGATCGTACATCAACTGTATACCACTGTGAACTTCGGGAACAATAATCCATTTTTGGGATGGTATGCTGGGGGATTGAACTTTCAAATTGAGCATCATTTGTTCCCTCACATTTGCCATATCCACTACAAGGGATTGTCCAAAATCGTGAAAGAGACAGCTGCGGAGTTTAATTATCCATACTATACAGAGCCGACTTTTAGATCTGCGCTCATCGCTCATGGTCGCAAACTCAAAGAGCTAGGCAGACCACCAGTTGCCTCTGTAGCCTAATGATAGCATGAAAAAACATTTTTTCGCCTTTCCTAGGATTCAGGAAGCGTGAAAAAACTTTTTTCCACCATTCCTAGCGTTCGTGAAGCATGAAAAAACATTTTTTCGCCTTTCCTAGCGTTCGTGAAGCATGAAAAAACATTTTTCCACCATTCCTAGTGTTCAGGAAGCGTGAAAAAACTTTTTTTCAGCCTTTTTGTGGTGTATTGGGTACTTGTGCGGATGTATTGCGATTTCGATCTTTAGAGATGCTAGGCATTTCAAATGCCCAATCAATGCGAACGCATCACAGCTGCGCCAGAGCGGGTGTGATTCTGCTTTACTTATTTGACACAGTATAATTTTAATTTTTCACAGTGCTATTGCAATAGGGGTGAGTGAGTTGATCATTTCCAAAATTTGATTTCTACTTTTTGGTGGCCAATATGGGCATAAACTTCGTTGCTGTGCCCTTTGGGTTTCGCAAACAGTTTTCTGCCAAAAATGGAAAGTTTACTTGTCCCTCTATCAAAGCTAACATCTCAACTTCGTATTTGATCAATAGTATATGGCATTATTGGCCTGATCTTATAAATATAACAAGATCTAGGTAGATGATTTTCTAGGTGAAAAACTTATTTCTTAGCCTTTGCCATCGCTTGATCGATGTCTTCGATGATGTCCTCGATGTGCTCTAGCCCTACAGATACCCTGATCAGATTGGCAGTGATGCCAGTGGCTTCTCGTTCGTCATCGGTGAGTTTGGCGTGGGTGGTAGAGGCAGGATGCGTGACGATGGTTCTGGTGTCTCCTAGGTTCGCACTGAGTGAGCACATTTCTACTCCCTCCAAGAATGTCTTCCCAGCCTCCAAGCCTCCTTTGATCCCAAAGGAAACCATACCGCCACCAGAGCTCATTTGCTTTTTGGCAATCTCGTGCTGTGGATGTGAAGGGAGGAACGGATAGCGTACCCATTCTACCTGAGGATGTGCTTCTAGATACTTGGCGAGTGCCAAGGCATTGTCACAGTGACGATCCATACGGACAGCCAATGTCTCCAAGCTTTTGGACAGTATCCAAGCATTGAATGGTGACAAAGAAGGGCCCGTACTTCTGGAGAAAGTGAAAATCTCTGCGATGAGATCTTTTCGTCCAAGTACCAAACCACCCATGACACGACCTTGTCCGTCGATGTATTTGGTCGCTGAGTGGATCACCAAATCAGCACCAAACTCTATCGGGCGCTGGATATATGGAGTGGCAAAGCAATTGTCCACCACCAAAATCAAATTGTGCTTTTTGCAAAATGCATTGGCAAAATCTAGGTCAATCAACTCAATTCCAGGATTGGTTGGGGTCTCTAGGTAGAGCAATTTGGAGTTGGATTTGACAGCATTGTCCCAGCTCGCCGTGTCATTCAAATCCACATAATCACTGCCTATGTTGTACTTGGGCAAGAATTTGCTGATGATGGTATGGGTAGAGCCAAAAATAGATCGCACCGACAACATGTGGTCGCCTGCAGATAGCAAAGTCATGAAGGTAGTGAAGATCGCAGACATCCCTGTGGCTGTCGCAAAACCCGCTTCAGCCTTCTCCAAAGCGCACATCTTGTCTATGAGTTCGCTGGTGTTGGGATTGGTGAATCTGCTGTAGGTATTTCTATCTATTTCACTCGCAAAAGTCGCGCGCATTTCTTCCACGTCATCAAACACAAAGCTGGAGGTCAAGTACATAGGATTGGAGTGTTCCTTTTCCTGTGTGGTCTCTATCTGTATGCGGATGGCATCTGTTTCGAAATGTCTGCTTTTCTTACTCATGTTACTTCTCAATTCGCGATTCTGGGGCTCTGTGCAGAGCAGGTTGCAAATATGGCTTTTTCTTCCTTGAATTTGAAGTAAGAGGACTGACTATTATCGTACATTTGTTAGGTTTGCGGTCGCGTAAATTTATGAGTGAAAACCCTGAAATACTGAAGATTGAAAAAGCCTTCCCATTGGAGATGGGGGGTGAGTTGCCCGAATTGGAAATTGCTTACCATACGTGGGGACAACTCAATGAGAAGAAGGACAACGTAGTCTGGGTATTTCATGCATTGACAGCCAACTCCAATCTGGCGGACTGGTGGGGTGACATCCTATGTGATGAATCTGCACTGAGTCCCAACAAGTATTTCATCGTTTGTGCCAATATCTTGGGGTCGCCGTATGGCACCAGTAGCCCTTTGACGATCAACCCTAAGACAGGAGAAAGATATTATTCGGATTTCCCGATGTACACGATCAGAGACATGGTTGCGGCTCATAAGATATTGAGAGATCATTTGGGGATTGAAAAAATTGCCATAGGTCTCGGAGGATCCATGGGAGGATTTCAAGCCTATGAATGGGTGGCTCAAGAGCCTGCTTTGTTCGAAAAGCTCATTTTGGTCGTAACTGGCCCGAGAGAATTGCCTTGGCGATTGGCAGTGCACGCTTCACAACGGATCGCTATCGAGGCGGATCCTACTTGGCGAGATCGTGATATGAGAGCAGGAGAACATGGAGTGGCAGCAGCCAGAGCCATTGGGATGTTGTCTTACAGGAATCACACGATCTTCAACCAAACGCAGGCTGATTCAGAATCTAAAACCGAGGGTTTCAGAGCTGATTCTTACATGCGCTATCAAGGTAAGAAATTGATTGATCGCAAATTTCAGGGCTACCTGCTGTGGTTGATGACCAAAGGAATGGATACGCATGATATCGGTAGAAATCGTGGTGGAGTAGAGGCTGTTTTGAAGACTATTCAAGCAGAAGTGCTACAAATCTCCATCGACTCTGATCTACTCTTCCCCGCTGACGAACAGCAGTGGATTTCTACTCACATACCCAATGTGACCTATCGCGAAATCAACTCTCTCTACGGACATGATGGATTCTTGACCGAGTTTGGCAAGATCAACAAGCTCATGTTGGAGTTTTTAAGATAGAATTCTACCTCTTGATAAATCTTAGGGTTTGACTATTTCTAGAAGATGTCAATTGAATGATGTAAATAGATGGTAGTAGCCTGTCCAATTGATTATCAATCTGTTTTTTTATGTCATCTAATTTGGCAGGTACATTGGTAGAGATGTAGGAATGTCCAGAGATATCCACCAGTTTCATGGTAAATTCTTCTTGATCAGGGCCAACAAAATTTAAAGTATTGTCAACATAGGTTGGGTAAATACTTACTTCTGGAGAAAGGTATGACTGAACCAATATGATGTGGCTGTATTCAACAGTTCCATCATAATCATACTGCTTCAATCTGTACATTGCTGGTGATGCCAGTTCATAATCAATGAATGAGTAATCTTGTTTGTGATTGATAGTTCCTCCTCCACTGACATAGCCAATTGTTTCAAATGTTTTCCCATTTGTACTTTTTTCTATCTCAAAGCCATCATTATTGGTCTCAGTAAGTGTAGTCCACTTGAGGAGTATGTTATCTCCCATGATAGTGCCTGTAAACGAAGATAGTTCTACAGGCAAGGTGCTACATGGCCCACCATCGCAATTGACCGAACCAGTGAACCCAGTGTCATCTGTACCATTGTTCGTCGCTGTGTTTGTTATATTAAGACTGCCATTGCCTGTCAATACTCCGTAGGGTCCAGCTGTCATTGTATTACCTATGTTAACAGTGCCATTGATATTCAAGGTTGAAGTTGCGCCAACAGTTCCTAAAAAAAGATTTTCTTCGATTGACAATAGAGCGCCTGCTTCAACTGTGACAGTAGCACCAAAATTAATTGAAAAACTACCTGAGTTGATAATTAACTCTCCATCAGGAGCAGTCCCGTCCCCTTGAATAATAATAGAAGAACCAAATTGGGTAAATGACACACCCGTTACATTGATGGTCAGAGACCCAGATTCAGTAATGACAATGGAGGAACTAGATATAGGATCAGCAGCAGTGATGACACAGTCATCTGTAATAGTGAAACTCCCACCTGCTAAGTTAGACCCATTACTATCTGGGCACTGAGCATAAGAAAGAAAGGGAAAAACAACCAATATAAGAAGAAAACTGATCTTCAAATCATTCATAAGTTAGGGTGTAAAAGTGGGTGGAACTGGCTGTACAATACAAATCTAACGAGCTCTCTTGACAATTAGTGTAAATATTTTAGAGACATTATGTAGAGAGCAATTATTCATAAAATAGCTATAATCCTTCTCTCTTTTATGCAATTTGGATGGGCTATTCTAGTAAAAGGGTATGTTTTTTTGCTTTTTGTACGGGGCTGTAACTTATGTTACAATCCAAAAAAGACGCAACGCGTACATTTGTAATAAGATTTAAAGTTATTGACCCATGAAGATAGAACAGATATACACAGGTTGCTTGGCACAAGGAGCCTATTGCATAGAGAGTGAAGGCGAAGCAGCCATCATTGATCCGCTGAGAGAAGTACAGTCTTATATCAACAAGGCTGAAAGCGATCATGCCAAAATCAAATTCGTATTTGAGACGCATTTTCATGCTGATTTTGTGTCTGGACATGTGGATTTGGCGGAGAAGACAGGAGCCAAGATCGTATTCGGTCCTCATGCGGACACTACGTTTGAGAGTTATTCAGGCAAGGATGGGGAAATTTTTGAGATTGGAAAAGTGAAGATCAAACTCCTACACACGCCTGGACACACGATGGAGAGTAGCACTTATCTATTGTACGATGAGGACGGAAAGGAGCATGCCATATTTTCAGGAGATACCTTGTTCATTGGAGACGTAGGGAGACCTGATTTGGCCATTAAGAGCGATTTGACTAAAGAGGACTTGGCAGGGTATCTATTCGACAGTTTGAGAAGTAAGATCATGACGTTACCAGATGACGTGATCGTCTATCCTGCTCATGGAGCAGGTTCTGCTTGTGGCAAGAACATGTCGAAAGAAACTTGGGATACTTTGGGACACCAAAAGGAGGTGAATTATGCACTGAGAGCAGATATGACTCGTGAGGAATTCATCAAAGAGGTTACTTCAGGAATCTTGCCAGCTCCTCAATACTTTGCTCAAAATGCCATAATGAACAAATCCGGTTATGATAGCATCGACGAGGTGATGGCCAAAGGGAATGTTGCTTTGGATGTGGAGACTTTTGAAGCGATGGCCAATCATGAAGGCGCGTTGGTTTTGGACACGCGAAGCAAGACTGATTTTGTGGAATCACACATTCCTAATTCTATTTTCATTGGGATCGATGGCAGCTTCGCACCATGGGTTGGGGCATTGATTACGGATTTGAAACAAGCCATAGTCTTTGTTGCTGATGAGGGCCGCGAGGAGGAAGTACTCACAAGGCTATCTCGTGTGGGATATGACAACACGCTTGGCTATCTCCAAGGAGGGATCGAGGCATGGAAGCAAGCTGGAAAAGAAACTGATAGCATCGAATCCATCACTGCAGAGGAACTGGAGCAGCGAATGGTGACAGAGTCTATGACAGTCATGGATGCACGCAAACCTGGTGAGTATGCTTCTGAGCATGTGGATGGAGCTCTGTCTTTTCCATTGGATTTTATCAACGAACACATGGATGAGCTCAACAAGGATGAAAAGTATTACGTTCACTGTGCGAGCGGGTATCGATCTGTCATTGCTTCGTCGATTTTGAAATCCCGTGGATTTCACAACATTGCAGATGTGGCGGGTGGATTTAAGGCGATTCAGGAGACAGGAATCAAAAAGTCAGATTATGTTTGCCCCACAACCTTAAAGTAGGATCAATTAAATATCACTTATATGTATCAGAATATTGACGAAATAGACTTTGCAGAAAAATTTGCCGCAGATGACAATGCTGTTTTGTTGGATGTAAGGACGCAACAAGAATGGGATGCGGGCTATATCGAAGGGGCTATTATGTTGGACTTTTTCAATCCAGAATTCCCTAAAGAAGTGGAAAAATTGGACAAAACTAAAAACTACTACATCTACTGTCGCAGTGGCAACCGTAGCGGTCAGGCCTGTGGTTTGATGGAAGGCATGGGATTTACAGGTGAGCTGTACAATCTCGAAGGAGGTATCCTAGGCTGGACTGGTGATTTGGAGCACTAGGATTCAAGATTTAGAGTTTAAGACCCAAGACTTTAGTTATACCTAATTTCTTGGGTTTATTGTTTTTAGACCTTTGTACTTTTAGGAAGAATAACATGCTAGGGTAACAATTGTTACAATATCCTCTATCGAGAGTACTTACTTTTGTCTTGTATTAAACACAAATCGAAAATGGGATTGTTAGAACTGTTTGGTTTTGGAAAAAAGAGAAAGGCACAAATGATAGAAGCAATTAAAAAGGGTGCTGTGATCGTCGATGTACGTTCACCAGCAGAATACATGGGAGGTCATGTCGATGGGGCTAAAAATTACCCGTTGGATAGCATAGACAAAAGATTCGCAGAATTGAAAGCAACAGGTAAGCCAGTGGTGTTTTGCTGTGCCAGTGGTATGAGAAGCGGAATGGCAACCAACCAAGCCAAATCTGCAGGCATAGAAGCATACAATGGAGGTGGCTGGATGTCACTCAATGGCGTGATGCAACAGATATAATGGGAGAAAATGAAGTGACAAAAAATCCATTTGAAACTATTCAAATGGATTTTTTGTCTAATTACAGAATTGTGAATTAGAGAAAAATTAAGCTTATGATAGAGTGGATGAGTCAACCATGGCCTTGGTATGTAGGGGGGCCTTTGATTGCAGTGGTGATGATTACCCTGCTGTTTTTTGGAAAGCGTTTTGGGATTTCCAGTAACCTGGAAACGATGTGTTCCATGGTTGGTGCAGGTAGATGGGTGGATTACTTTAATGTCAATTGGAAGGATAAGATTTGGAATCTGGTGTTCGTATTGGGGACGCTGATTGGTGGATACATTGCCCATACTTTTTTGAACAATGGTGACGCAGTTGCGATTTCTCAATCGACGATAGAGAATTTGCAATCCTTTTCTATTCAGAATCCCGGTGCGCAGTATTTACCAGCAGAGTTATTTTCCTTGTCAGCACTGTTGACAATCAAGGGATGGATTATGCTGGTCGGAGGAGGTCTCTTGGTAGGTTTTGGGACGCGCTATGCTGGAGGCTGTACTTCTGGTCATGCGATCACTGGACTCAGTAATCTGGAATTGCCTTCATTGATAGCCGTCGTTGGTTTCTTCATTGGTGGATTGATCATGACGCATTTGATCTTACCGTATTTACTTACCCTTTAATCTTAGCATCAGATGAAATTTATAAAATATCTATTGACGGGAATTGTATTTGGAATCATCTTGAGTAAGGCGGAGGTCATCTCATGGTACAGAATTTACGAGATGTTTCGATTTGAATCCTTCCACATGTTTGGGGTCATCGGATCGGCAGTTGTTGTTGGTGCTATTTTGCTCCTAATGATCAAAAAGGTAGGCGCAAAAGACATCGATGGACAGTTGATGCAACTGAAACCCAAAGAGAATGGCTTCAAGGCCTTGTTGTTTGGGGGTGTTATATTCGGTCTTGGTTGGGCAATGACGGGCGCTTGCCCAGGTCCTATGTTCATTATAGTAGGCTATGGTACACCAGTATTCTTGGTGGTGATTTTGAGTGCTACATTAGGAGCCTTTCTTTACGGTGCTTTGAGGAAGTACTTGCCGCATTGATGTAAGCGTGCATGTTCTCCTGTTTTCGGAGAATCTAGTACAAATTGGGTAGCTGCTCTACTCGGACAGCTTTTCAAATTTTATAGTACTACTTTTACTCAGTTTGGAACATGATCTGCACACATCTATTGTCTTCGTCCTCTTCTGACAAAGGCTCCGTTTCTCCTTTTCCAACAGTCGAGATACGATTTGTATTGATACCTGTTTTGATGAGTTCATTTGCCACTGCACTGGCTCTTGCTTCGGAGATTTGCTGGTTAAATTCTTCTATACCAGGAGCGCTGGCATGTCCCACTATCGTGACGTTGAGTTTCTTGTGGGCTTTCAGAATCTCAGATACCTTGGTAATGACCTTGTATTGATTTCCCGAAATGACCGAGTCTTCAGATGCTTGTGCAAACCGGATGATGAGGTCTTTTTGTGTGAAAACAGCATTGAGTGAATCGGGTAGTGTCTCTATTATTTCTTGTTCGTACGATTCTGTGACGAGTTCTTTTGGTGTCTGCATAGGCTCGGTCGGAGTAGACCAGACAACAGGTGCTGGTTGCACGTTGGGTACGTATGACTGATTGTCTGCAGGTCTGTTTTTGCTACGACATAGTTTGATCCCGAGCATGATGCCGTGTGAGCCTCCCAGAGATTGGGTTTTGGTAGATACCTCGTAGTTGTATGCGACGATGAATCGATCATTGATTTGTAGATCAGCCATTGCAGCGATTCCATACCTGGTTTTGTAGATAGCGCCCAGTCCTAGGATGTCATGCAATACAACTCTGCCACCAATATCTAGCTGGTCAGTTTGCGCATCATAATTTCGATAGAGGAGAAACCCTTCGAGCTGCCAATTAGGTCCGCTTACGAGATCATAGGCCGCATAGGCATTGAATTGTTCACTTTGTGCAAAGTTTAGCTCTGATTTCCTAGAAAACGTCTGAGGTATCGCTACTCCCAGTGTGAGTCTTCGGGAGGTAAACATCAATCCTAGACCGTTGGACAGACTTGATTGGGGTTGATTTTGTCCGATCAATAATTCGTCGGTGTAGTCACTGGCTATGACTTCATCCATGTTGAACCGCTGTTGGTCGATACCTAAGGAAAAGGCTGCATGCAGAGTGCTCTCCTTTGAGATTTTCAAGTGATAGGCATAGCTGATGTTTCCTGAAAATTGTGAAACTATGCCCAAATCCGAGTAGCGTATGGCAGTACCCAAGCCATGAGAAGGCGTCAGGCTTCCATAGAGACTCAGTTGCTGCGTGCTAGGAGAGTCATCCACTCCGGTAGCCTGTACTCTGCGATTCACGAACCCGTAGAGGCAGTTGTTCAACCCTGCTGCGGCAGGATTGATGAGGAAGGGGTTCTGATTGTATAGACTGAATGGTGATATCTGCTGAGCCGAAGTAAATTGGCTGCAGAGAGTCATACTGGCTATAAGAATGATTCGGAGGTAGTTTGTTTTGGTGTTCATTCTATTATTTCATCAGGGTGATTTTTCCTTTTTTTGTATTTTGGTCGGGGCAAGATAGGGTGTAGTAATACACGCCTTGCGGTAGGGATCTGCCATGATCGGTTCCATTCCAGTCGTTGTTGTAGCCAGTGGATTGATAGATTACATTTCCCTTGCTGTTGTAGATCTTGATTGTACAAACCTCTAGTAGCCAATTCCCTTTGATCTCCCAGAAGTCATTTTTGCCATCTCCATTGGGGCTGATGAAATTGTTGATTTCTATTTGGTCATTGACAGTGATGGTGATCTCATCACTTGCCGAGCATCCTGTCTCACTGGTGGCTAACAGCATATAAGTAGTCGTTTGGGTAGGTCGAGCAACGGTGGTCATACTGGATGGATCGTCGAGTCCATCGGAAGGAGACCATTCGAAGCTATTCGCTTCGCTGGCAGTGGGACTGAGGGTATATGAGAAGCCTGCATCGATGGTGGCGTCTGCTCCAGCATCTACCTCGACGACCGGATGTCTTGTGATGGTGAAAGCGCAAGTGGCCGTGTTTCCGCTATCGTCGGTGACGAGGTATTCATTGGTGGTCACACCTACTGGAAATGATGATCCACTGGCTAGACCTGCTGTTTGAGTCACCGTCAGTGTTGTACAATTGTCAGTAGCAGTGGGCTCTTCAAAGGAGATGATTTCCTCGCAGCTTTCTACATTATGAGGGCAAGTGATGGTTGGTTTGATTTTGTCCTCAAGGATGACGCTGAAAGAGCAGACCTCCGTATTACCACTCGCATCTGTGGCAGTGAGTGTGATCAGTTGTGTAGCAGTGATCAATGTGCCCATTGATGGAGACTGGGAGACAATAGCCGTTCCGCAATTGTCATTCGCAGTAGCCAATGAGGTGTAATCCAATAGCGTGTACTCACAATTGGTGTTAATACTGACCGTTTGATTCGCAGGACACATGATCGTAGGTTTCGTGTTGTCCTCTGGGATAAGGTTGAAGGTGCAAGTCTCAGTGTTGCCATTGCCATCTGTTGCTGTGAGTGTGATCTCTTGGATAGCATTAATCATTGTACCAATCGCTGGGGATTGTGTGACTGTGGTCGTACCACAGTTGTCACTGGCTGTTGCTAGTGATGTAAAGTCTATCAAAGTGTACTCACAGCTCGTATCGAAACTCACATTCTGATCCGAAGGACATGTGATCATAGGTTTCGTGTCATCTGCTGGAATTACATTGAAGGTACAAGTCTCTGTGTTGCCTGCATCATCTGTAGCCGTCAGTGTGATAACTTGGCTTGCCGTGATCACTGTCCCAACTGCTGGGGATTGTGTGACTGTGGCAGTTCCACAGTTGTCAGCGGCGGTTGCTAAAGTCGTGTAATCCAATAGCGTGTACTCACAGCTCGTGTCGAAACTCACATTTTGATCTGCAGGGCACGTGATCGTAGGTTTCGTGTTGTCGGCTGGTGTCACACTAAACGTGCAATTTTTTGTGTTTCCATCCCCATCATTGGCAGTAAGTGTGACGATTTGAGTAGCGGACAAAACAGATCCTGGAGCAGGAGATTGTGTAATGGTAGGCGTACTACAGTTGTCACTGGCGACCGCCAAACTTCTATAGTCAGGCAAAGTATATTGACAACTGGCGTTAAAATCTATCGTCTGATTGGCTGGACAGGTAATGGTCGGTTCATCATCTACAATGACTACAGATTGGGTTTTGAACTGAGAACATGTTCCTCCAGTCGTGTACCTAACAGTATAGGTGCCACCGCTGCTAGCCGACAAATCTATTTTACCCGTAGAACTATTGATAGAAAGACCCGAAGGAGAACTGGTAAATGTACCTCCTGCGTCCCCTGATATAGTAGGCGTGGGATCAGGTAAATTAGAACAATAGCTGCTGCTACCGTAACTAAAAGAAGGATCTCTAACTACCCCCAGTTTTGCTATTATTTTCAGATCTATATCGCTACTGTAAACACTAAGTAATATTTCATTTCCATATTGGGTTGTTGTAATGCTATTGGATCCATCTCCATTGCCCTGTCCTTTAGCACTAGCTTGGACAACCAGTTGATCGCTGGCATCCCCAGGGTGCATCACTACGCCAACATAAAATATACTGGTGGTAGGAACTGGCAAAGAAGGCAGCTTAATCCAAAACTCTCTAAAATTATGCACTACCCCTAACGAAGTAGGCGAAAGACCTGTTACACCCCCGACCTGAGTGCCTGGTCTGCCTGACCCATTGTCATCATAAACCATCACATCAATCCTGAGATTATCATTGTCATCCGAAAGAAACCCAAGACCTAATAAAACAGCTCCTACTGAGCTCGTACCAGGACTAGGACTCGTAAAGCCTTCAAAGATTGTTTTTGCGTCTGTTGGGTTTGTAGAGTTCGATGGATCTGGTACACCTGTAAGTCTACCTGATCCATAATTAAAAACAGTTGTGGTTGGAGAGGGGGTTTCCCACTCATAGGATAGCGTATCACATTCTTGCGCATTGGATAGGGTGAATGTCAACAAGGTAAGAGCAACGAGTAGTATCTTTTTCATCTATGTATAGGTAATAATTAGAGGATAATTTTTACTTGATTAGTTAGCATGAAAAGCGACTTGAACACATCGACTGGCCTTCTTCTCGTAACGGAGGATTGATGAAGTGATCTGTAAATGAAAAGGTTTGTGGCTCACATACTGAACTAGAAGATGAGGCAAAATCGGTCATGATACTTTGTGCTAGGGTGATGTCTGGAAGCAAGGCCAAAACAACAAATGAAAGATGAAGAGGGATTAGAAAGCTATGGTTTTTTCTCATGAATTCGCTGGCCTGATTTAAAAATGTAAAGATGGGCATGGCAGGTCGGCGAGACAATACGAGGCACTACGTATATCCATACGTGTTACCTCGTATTGTTGGAGATTTCTTGATTTTATTGGCGTTCAGCTACTCTAAAATGTATAGTCCCCTGCAATCTGCAGCAAGGTTGCTAGCATGATATCAAGCATCCATACGTACCAATTGTAAGCATCATGGATCGAAAACCTCTTGATTACTGCATTTTCAAGTCCAAATGACCAACATGATTGATACAGGAAGATAAATGGAGGTCTGTCATCTTGAGTAGAATGATCGCTCAGTTCAATGATCAACGGAATATAGGTTGCCGAGATGCTTGGCAAGCAAAGTGCAAAAAGTGCTTTCATGATTTGGACACTATAATTAATTCCTTTAGTACATGTTTTTCATATTTTATCCTGAACTTGGTCGCATTGATCAATTACAATAATGCTATAGTTGTGCAGCGAGTATTCTTTTTAGTGATTTTTTCTTTTTTGATAATATTTAAGGGTTATGGAAATCACAAATATGATTCACTCCTAGAGGTGATCGAAAAACAACAGACCTGGGAGTCCAAGGTTTCATTGTATGATACACTGAAACAATGGATTTATCCTGAGAAATTGGAGATCTATCAGAAATATATTTCTCGGATTATCCAAAATACCGAAGCAGAAAAAAAGTATGACTTTGCCGCAAAGTATGCGATATCTCTGGCTAGGACATATTATTCGGAGGTATTCATCCCTGATTCTGCATTTGTAATCCTTCATAGAGCACTTAACTGGGACGATCAGTTGTCATCATCTACTAGGGCAGCACTATTGATCCAGCTGGGGCATGTCTATGAGTTTACAAACGCATATGATAGTTCGCTACAAGAATATAAGAAAGCCATTCATATATATGAAACTCTTAATGATTCATCTCAGAGGGAATTTGGAGAAGCCTACTTATTTGCGGCTGCCAGATATATGCAAAAAGGTGATTTTATCAAATCAGGTGAATTGTTGGAAAATGCGCGTACGATATTTACTCATAACTATGATACCGCTAGCCTAATCAAAACCATCAATGAGACTGCTATACTGTATGGGATGAACGGGTTTGCAGAAAAGGCCATTGAGCAACGAAAAAAAATCATCCAATTGAGTAATTCAAGTACAGAGATTGGAATGATTCTGGTGAATTACATGAACTACGCCACTGAAGCACGTAAATTGAATAATGATAGTCTAGGGATTCGTTTATTAAAAAAAGTGGTCTCTCTTGGCGAACCAAAGCCAGACTTAAGGTATTCAGCTTACAGTAAGCTCACAGTTGCATATACCAAAATCAACCGCTGTGATTCTGCCCTACATTATTTTCAGCGAATGCAAGCTGAACGAGACAAGTTTAAGGAATCCAAATGGCTGGATGAGCTTTATTTATGGGCTCAAGTCTATTCCCTGTATTGTCAAAACAGGTACGACGAGACAATTACCTTAACTAAACAATTGATCCATCAATGCCTAACTCAAAAGAAGTTTGAAGAGGTGATGGAAATGGAGAATTTGACGTATAAATGCTATTTGGCAAAAGGCGATTTTGAAAATGCTTATACTCACCTACAGTCTTCTATTCATATCAAAGACTCCATATTCAGTGTTGGCAAGTCCAATGCACTGCTATACATGGAGACATTGTATGAAAAAGAGCACAGGGAGAGACAGATCTCTGATCAGGAAAATGAAATCAAAATGCTTGCAACATCTAATTTGTTTAAAACCCGATTGAGTTGGTCTATCGGAATCGGTCTGTTGATGTTTTTTGCAGGGATCTATTTTTATCGATCTTCTAGATTTGCCATTCAAGCGAAAGAGTTGGAAACCATCTATTCGCGCCAACTGCTAGTCGCTCATGAGGATGAGAGAAGAAGAATTTCTCAAGATCTACATGATTCTGTCGGCCAGAGTCTTATGTTGATCAAAAACAAGGTGGCCTTGAATCAAGATGAAAATACGGAAAACATGGTGGCCAGGGCTCTGGAGGAGGTTAGATCGATCTCAAAGGCACTGCACCCTGCCGTATTAGAGAACTTGGGTCTCACCGCTGGGATACAAAAACTGGTAAAGGATGCTGATGAGTATTCAGATATATTCTTTTCTGAGGAGATAGATGCCATAGATGGTTTTTTTGATAAGCCAAAGGAATTGCAGATCTATAGGATTATTCAGGAGTGTTTGAATAATATACTGAAGCATTCGATGGCAGAATCCGCCGCTGTAATGGTCAAAGACGAACTAGCTCGTGTAGTGATTCAGATAAAGGATTATGGAATAGGTTTTGATTTGATAGAGAATGCGGGTGTCATTACTAGTTTGGGAATGAAGACACTCAAGGAAAGGACACAACTTCTAGGAGGGAAATTGATGGTGGAGTCGGTGAAAGGCAAAGGGACAACCATCACGCTGCATGTTGCAAAACAGAAAGACAATGCTTGATTCAAGAGTCGCATGAATAGCGGTCGCAGATAATCATGACTTGTTGTTGCATGGGAAGATAGAGAAAAGATGGGCAGAAACTGGCCATCAAGGAGTCTGTTTCTGTAAAAGCGGTAATTATGCTTTGGAATGAATAGGCAGTGTCAAAGTGAAGGTAGTACCAATCTCTGGTACACTGTCTACATGTATACTTCCTCCATTACCTTCTACTTGACTTTTGACCAAATACAAACCTATCCCAGAACCTCTGGCGCTTTCTTTTTCATGTAATCTCTCAAATACCTGAAACAGCTTTTCGCCATGAACTTCCAGATTGATTCCTATCCCATTGTCAATGAATACAATTTTAATATTGTCTTTCACCATCTCACTTCTAATATTAATGAGTGGAGTTCGGTCTTTGTGGCTATACTTGATAGCATTGGTGATCAGGTTTTTGAATATACTATCTAAATCGTACTTAGAGATGTAGATATGTCTGGATGCAGAAAAGTCATAAGAAAGAGTGGTTTGAGACTCTTCTATTTCTATTTTCAATTCTTCTTCTAGACCTTTTAAAGTTTTATGAAGGTCACAATTGCTTTTTTCTCTGATGCCAGATTTTTCTTGACGCAGTAGTTCTGAAAAATCTTGAAAAGTTTCTACCCAGCTATTAGTAGCTTGGTACAATCTCTCAATGAAGTCCTTTTTTTCTAATTCGGTAAAGTCATCTCTTTTTAGCAAATGGATGAGGCCTTTGATGTTTGTAGCAGGACCTTTTAGATCATGTGTTATTTTGTAAGTGAAATTGTCAAGAGAATGGTTGATTTTCAATAAGTGATTATTGATGTTGTTTTTTTTCTGATGAGATTGCCCAAGTTTATAACCCGCAAATCCTAACACCAAAGGAGCAGTATCCACCACATAGTGGATTACATTGATGTGATGAATATAGATGAAACCTTCCCAATTCATAGGGATGTGGTTCAACAGGCAGTCAAGAATCAAAGCAAATATGGGAAAGATCAAACCAAATATGACACCTGCTAAAGTGAATTTGATGACTGTCCCGAGTCTGTTTAAGTAATTCAAATCGGAGTGTTGTTTAATCATCGAACGATAACTAGCAGGTAGTAATCATTCAACTCATCAAAAACGCTACCATTACATGTATTATTACTTGGATATAAAAATATTCATTGCAAGTAAAAGGACTTCTCCACAACGAGAAGTTCTTTTACTTTTAGTCTTGAGAACAGCTATTCAATTTTGGTGGATGCAGTTATGTCTTTCACATCACTGATGTCAAAAACAGGCATTTCTGTTAGTTTGACATAGTTGGCATAGAGTTCTTTGAAGTAGATTTCAGTGAATTTATCTTGATCAACAAAGTCAGGCCCTATTTTCGGAAAGGCGGTTAGTATTTTTTCATTAGAAACATTGAGTAGGACTCGCAGGATTTTTAGAAAGTTGATCTCTTCTTGGGTGATTTTGTCATCTGCTTGTACGGTTCTAATAGCTGCATCTATCAATTGCAACTCCTGATCGTCAGTCATGCTGACACGTTTCACCCTTTTAAAATAGTCGTCAAAGAAGTCAATGCCTCTTCGGTTTACATGGTCAATTAACTCTGCGAGTTCATCTTCAATATTCAGCGATCCGAAGAAGTGCTTTTCGCTAGCTTTCTGTCTTATGAAATCCAATTCATCTTGAGCAATGTGCGTATCACATATCATAAAGGCAAAGACAGTTCTAAGGAGTAATCTTTGGTATTCGGTAGGGAGTGCTTGATCGGTCATACTATTGGTTATTAATGTGCCTTTAATTTACTAAATGTTGGGTACTAATTGATCTCAGCCAATGATAATTTGCTGATGGAGCTTGGTTTTTGAGTGGTTGGATGCTGACGTCCACCTGTGAGTTCTTGTACTCTCTCAGACAAGTAGTAGTCCAATTCTCTTAGGTGGACTACTCCATCTGGTTTGATATCGGCTTTACCGTCGTTTATACCTTCCAAGATAGATAGAGTGAAAGCGCCGTGTCCCCAATCTGGGTGCTCTAGAGAGTACTCATAGCCAGTGGCGGCAGCCATGATCACCACACCGTACTCTTTACCTGCTAGCTGTCTTACAGCTTCTGTGTTACTTAATTTCTTTTGGCCAATATTGTTACCGAGTTGTCCACTGTGGCAGGTGTCTATGAATAATACCACTTTGGCGGACATATTTCCGACTAAATCGGAAAAGTCTCTCCAATCGATACAGGATATGCGAGGATTGTTGGCATCCCCATCATGTGGTATGATGTAAAAGTTGTCGTCGACATTCATGCCGTGAGAAGCGATGAAAATGATTACAAAGTCGTCTACAGTGGTGTAAGTCTCTAGGCGTTGAAAGGTATTCAATATCTTGGCTCTGGTGGCATCCTTGTTGGTGAGTTTGATGCTTGTGACCGAATTATACATTTTTCCTTTTTGAGCTTTGAACATTTCGTCTATCGCATTGGCATCATCATCTGCATACCTGAGGTCATAGCTAGCATTAGCAAATTCGGAAACACCGATAGATACCATGTAGAGATTGCTTTTTGTTATTTTTTTATTGATTGGATCCAATGTGACTTTGCTTCTTTCTGTACTTGCTGTTGTTTGTACAGATTTGGATTGGATCGTTTCGTTTTTGAAAGTAACAGCCATCTCTGTGGAAACGATTTTGGAGGTTTTGTCTGCTGCAAAGACACTGAAAGCATATTCTCCATTGCTTCCCTCTGGCATTTTCACTTCCAAGGATACCTTTTCTGCCTGTCCATTTCCTGAAATTTTTAATTCTGATTTGGAAATGATAGGTCGACCATTGACCAATAGTTTGATTTGTGTGACGGGGTCTTGTGATGTTATCTGGAAGTTGATGGTTGCCTCTACGCCATTTACTACAGTCCCTGGTTTAGTCAACCATGCGATTGTCGGAGGAGTGATTTTTTCTTCAGGTTTGGCATTCAACGACAGAGCTTCAGCTACTTTTTCATAGGATTTGAGACGAAGCGTTTCTTTGATTACATCTGGTCTGTGATAAAACTTGCTGAATGCAGAGACATCATGGAATTCGGCGAGTTTGTTACGCCCTTTGTTGATATGCCAGCCGATGTATTTTTCACCACCCGCAGATGCTTCGTAGAATCCTTGTGGAGTCCATATCACCCATTCATTATCTACTGAGATAAATAGGGTGAATAGGTTTTCTCCTGTTACATTGTTCCATATTTTGATGGTTTGGTCATTGCTTCCAGATACAACAAGTCCCTGCTGTGCAAAATCTGATACTGCCCAAACTTCTCCTTCGTGACCCATGTAGTTACCCAGTTTTTCGCCAGAGAGGGTGTATTTGCTGAGTGTATAAGATGAACCGATCACCACAGCTTGACCATCGTTGATGAAGGAGTAAGATCTGACAGTTCCGTCCTTCAATTCATCTGTGGCAATGATATTCTCTCCGAATTTTATTGAATTGGAGGATTCTTTGGAGAGATATAGGCCTTTGTATTGTATGGTGGCAGTATGGAAATTATCTACCGATTCTATGCTTCTCATTAGCAGAAGTTGGTTGAGATCGAAAGCTTTTTCCAAGACCACATCGTCCAAATTTCCTGTTGGATTACTTTGACTGAAACCAATGGTTTTCAATTTTTCATCCACACCTACTCCGAAGACACTCTTTCCTGAGCCCACTAGGTTTCTAACTAGTTTCCCACTTTTTGCCTCCCAAATGAGAATGTTTTTGTCGTCTCCTCCCGCAGAAGCGATATAGATGCCTGTTGCTTCATCAAAGCTTTCAAAGGGAGCGGTTGTGATTGAGCTTACTGCATTGGTATGGTAGTCGAATCTTGAAATAATGGATTCATCACTCAGTTTGAATACTATACCTACACGACCCATGGCAGTGAGGTATTGATTGTCTGGAGAGATCTCTAATACATTGATGGCACCAGGCAACTGCGCCAAAGTGCCGTTGAATTTGCCGTTTAGTGTCCATTTTACAATTTGTCCATCTTCTCCCGCAGAGAGTAGCTGGTAATCACCATATTTGACTTTTCGGACTGATTTTTCGTGGATTTTGAATTTGCTAGGATTGGTTCCTGTGATGGTCCAAGTTTTTACATATCCTTGATTGTCTCCAACCGCGATATACTTGCCGTCTCGGCTGATATCAATGGTGTTAATTACATTGTCAATGTTAGGTATGGTGGTGAGAACACTAGCCAAGCGACCGTTCTGAATGGACGAAATGTCCCACACAATGATAGATTGATCTGCCGATGCACTTACCAATTTGCTTCCGTCTTGCGAAATAACCATGTCTAACACTACATTTTGGTGTCCTTTTAGACTAGTCAGTAATCTATTGTTGGCTAAATCGATAACTCGGATTTCGCCTATCGACTCCTTGTCACCTTCTTGATTGTCAAAATACCCTCCTAGGAAGAGGAACTTCTTGTCTTTGGATAGAGCGGAGGCATAGATTTTTCCGTTGACCCCATCCTGTCTTTCGAACCTGTATGTTTGATGCAACGAACCATCTGCTACATCCCACACTCTGACTGTTTTGTCTTCAGAAATCGAAAGTAATTTTTTACCATGGTCTATGAAGGATAGACCATGAATGAGACCTGAATGTCCTTGGTTGTCAATGATTAATTTTTGCGCATGAGTACTATATGCTATAAGGAGAATTGATAGGACTAGAGTTGTAACTCTCATAATAGGTTAAAGATTAGGATGCTTTTAGTTACTCAGAGTTGTGATCATTAGTCGTTTTTCTGCTTTCAAGGTTTCGGAGTTTTCAGATTTTTTGAACCCTCGAGTTTTTTGAATAATTGCTTCGTTGTTTTCGATGATGAAGTCATAACCATACTCTTTTCTAGTTTGCAGTGGTTCAAATGGTATGCTTTGGGCATTGAGTTGAAGAGTTTCAAATCCGAAAGGTTCTGTGCATTCAAAACTATCGGGCAATTCGTAGGCTTTGTTGACATACTCTCTACTGATGTAGTAATCATTGAGCAAGAGAACCTTACTGCCATCAGCCAAATGATAAATGAAGCGTAGATAGCACTCTCTATTGGCCTTTACGAACAGTTTCATTTCCTCACCGTTGGTGAAAATGAGGTTGTCGGTGCCTTTGTTAGTAAACACATCAAGGATCAACCCCCCACCTGTGATTTCATTTTGAGCAAACTGCTGCATGGATACCATGGCTTCTTGATAATTCTCAGGTTTGTAACTGATTTGATTGATATCCAAGGTGCTTTTGGGTAAAAAGCAATCTGCGCTGGCAATAGCTACCGAGCTAGTTTGGTTTCGCAGGATGGTGCTGATTTTGATTCTATCAGATTCTTCCCAGTAGTTTCCATTGAGGATATAAGCATCCTGATCAGTGCTGCCTGTACTAGCTACCCTGAAACCCAATTGAGTCAGTTTTTGTTCCAAACTGGTCTTCATTCTTCTAGAAAAGGAACTAGACATGGGAGTGTCTTGGTAGGTGAAATTGTTGACTCGCAGAGGTGTTTCCTTATTGTCTTCTAATTGACTGTTGAGCGCATAGGCGATGAAAAAAGCAGCATCATCCAGTTGGAATTGATCTGTGTTTCTTACAGCTCGGAGTTCATTGTCAATGTTGATTTTAAAGGTATTGACCTCATCTCTTTTGATAGCGGGATGGTTGTAATTCTCAGTGAGGGTGATCAACATTGTAGAACTTTGTTCTATGTTTTTGATCGAAGTTTGGAGTTGGTACAGTGTTTTGATTGCTCTTTCATTATCAGCTGCTGCAATTTGATTTTTGACGATTTGGTACTGTGTATGTACATAATCTAGGTCTCTAGCGATCTCATGGCTATAATAGTTGATAACATCTTGTTTTTTGGCATAAGAGAATGCGTAAGCAATTTTCTTTTTGGAATCGTAGTAGGTTTCGGTTTTGAGACCTGCTATAGTGGCATTGCTGACGGAGGTGCTTTTCTTTTTGAATTCTTCGTGGGTGTCGGCATTGACATTGTGTATGTTGAGTGTGCTGATACTTTTGATATCGACGAGGATACTTTCAGATAATTGATCTCTGCTGTAGTTTTTGAGTCTGAAAAGCAAATCTTCTTGAGACTCTTGGCTGTAGTGATTTTCTGATAAGAAGCCAACCAAATATTCCGTCTCTGGGTAATTGATGGTCCTACTCATATGATTGGTCCAAGAGGGCGCTTGACCAAGAACAGGGATGAAAGGAGTAAGGAGTAATAGAAAGAGGAGACCTTTATTCATTTTCAAATGCATTAAAAGTATGGGGAAGACGACCCTTCCCCATTATATTAAATAATCCTTTTTTAGAAGTTCATCAATTTGTCGAGTTTTTCTCTCGCTACATTTGTTTTGTCTTCTAATTCTTGTTTGATCACATCTTTGGCAGCATTTTTAGCCAATTCTTGGCTGTATGCTATTCTGATTTGGCATTCATAGTTTTTACCTTCTTTTCTATATAGCTCAGTAAGTGGGATCACGCGAGCCAATTTTTGAGCAATGATCTCAGTAGAGGCAGACACAGTTTGTTGGATAGTTGCTGCATCCTCTGCAGTCAGCTGCTCTGTAGCGATATTGGTCTCGATGATGGAAGCAATAGTTGAGCTGATTCTACCAGCTAAGTCTTGTTTTGCAATGGTCGAGGCTTGAAGTTTTGCTGCTGATTGAGTGCCTGCCAGTGAAGTTCCTGATCCAACAAAATACTCTGGATACCCTTCGTCATCTACCTGTGCTTCTTTCATCCAAGCAGTTTCGATTTGTTTGTCCAAAGGAAGTGTCCCTGGCTGTGTAAACCAACCGTCCTTTTCGATTTGCTTAGCTTCTTTTCTTGCTTCTTTGATAGCCTTGTCATTAAGTTCCTTCTTCAAGGCTTTTACATCTTTTTTGTCTTGCTGTGCCTGAGCAGAAAATGCAAAAAATAGAGCGATCAAAACTCCTAAAGCATATAGATTTCTAGTTTTCATGTTTATTGATTTTTATTGGATTTTTTAAACGACTCAATTTATGCACTAGAAGCTGAATTTTGAAAAATTATTCGATGAATAAAGTTCTCTAAACGTTCGCTATCTAGTGTGGTTCGAGGAATTAGTAATGTCAATCAAGGTAATTAAAATAATCAAAGACTAAATTTGCGGACAATGGAAGAAACGTACCTAGAGGAGGAAGAATTATTTGAGCATTACCGGATCATCGCTGACCCCAAGCAGGAGTTGTTGCGAATTGACAAATTCCTGATGGATCGCTTGCCAAATGTCACTCGCAACAAAGTGCAGGAGGGAATCAAAGATGGATCGGTCAAGGTCAATGACCTCATCGTCAAACCCAACTATAAGATACGTCCTGGTGACGTAGTAGTGGTAGCACTATCCGAACCACCAAAGGATACAGATATTATTCCTGAGGAAATACCGCTTAATATCGTCTATGAAGATGATGACTTGCTGGTGGTCAACAAAGAGGCTGGTATGGTCGTACACCCAGCCTATCAAAATTGGTCTGGTACGCTAGTTCATGCACTTACTTGGCACTTTCAGAACCTGCCCACCATGCCCAACAATGACGGTAGGCCAGGATTGGTTCACCGCATAGACAAAGATACTTCTGGACTGTTGGTGATTGCCAAAACAGAAAAGGCGATGACCAGTCTGGCCAAGCAGTTTTTTGATCACAGTATAGAGCGTACCTATTATGCGTTGGTATGGGGAGAGCCTACCGAGGAAAAGGGAACTATCAACGTAAATCTCGGAAGAAGTCTAAAGGACAGAAGAATCACAGCCCCATTTCCTGAAGGGGATTTTGGTAGGACGGCGATTACTCATTACGAAGTGATCAAATCTTTGAGATATGTTTCTCTCTTGAAATGCAACCTAGAGACTGGACGTACACATCAGATCAGAGCGCATCTCAAATATATTGGGCATCCATTGTTCAATGACGCGACGTATGGTGGAGACAAGATATTGAAGGGGACTACTTTTACCAAGTATAAACAATTTGTCGATAATTGCTTTAAAATGATACCAAGACAGGCTTTGCATGCCAAATCACTCGGTTTTGTACATCCGTCTACTAATAAATTTGTTCAGTTTGATTCAGAATTACCTTCTGATTTTCAATCGGTGATTGAAAAATGGGAGAATTATGTTAATACTATTGATTGATGCAACTCATACGATTCATTTGGTACTATTCCTTTTGGTTGTTCGTCCGTACCGCTCTTCACTTTTACTATAAGAAAATCAAAGTTGTAGGATATGAAAATGTCCCTAAAGGTGTGCCAGTGATATTTGGTGCCAATCACCAAAACGCTTTGGTTGATCCACTGTTGATGACCACTCATGTGTATCAGATGACGCATTATTTGGTGAGGGCGGATGTTTTTAAGAATCCTTTCGTTAAACGATTTTTGAATTCACTCAATCTCATGCCAGTATATCGGGCGAGAGATGGGGTCAATTCTGTCAAGGAGAATCAAAGGATTTTTCAAGCCTGTTTTGATGCCTTTAAGGCCAAAGAATCGTTGATGCTTTTTCCGGAGGGAACTCATGACAGCAGGTATGTAGTCAAACCGATGAAGAAAGGCATAGCGAGAATTGCCCTAGGAGGGTTGGCTCAGGCTGATGCACCGACGGAGTTGTACATCGTGCCGATTGGGCTTACATATTCTGGACAGTCTCAATTTAGGTCATCCGTCGTATTGCATTATGGCGATCCGATCAAAGTAGAGCCAAAACCCGAAACGCCTGAAAACATTGACGCTCTCAAAGATCAATTTGAATCTTCATTGAGTGATTTTCATGCTGCCTTGCCTGAGGATGGGTATGCTTATTTGGAGAAAGTATTCTTCCATGACCAAAGCCCTAAAAAGCTGATCTTAGATTATCAAAATATCAATCAACAAGCCAGAACCATTCAATTAAAGGCCACAGAGACAGAGAAGCAGGAGATTCTTGATTTGGGTAAACAATTGGAGAAAGGAGGATTGAATTTTCCGTTTGAGAAGAGAGAGCAACCGTTTTGGACGGCTCTTTTAGCGATGGTATTGAGCCCATTGGCTGCTGTTGGATTTGTGCTAAATTTCCCTATCATATTTATTCCCTGGAAGATCATGCGCGGAATCAAGGACAAGGTGTTTACTGACACAATTTATTTTGGGATTGGTCTAGTATTAGCACCGTTGATGTGGTGGAGTTATACCGTCTTGGCATATGCCCAAACAGGGTCATGGCGGGTGAGTGTCGTGGTGTTGTTTGTCGTTCCTGCTACTCTGTTAGCTTATGGCCGCTTTGACAAAGCCATGTATGTTTACTCACAAAACAGGAAACTTGCTAAATCAGTTGAACTTCGAAATCTCTATGGTCAGTTTGTACAAAAGGTGACACATTTGAAGAGCTATATCAAATGAGTTCTCCAGAGACGAATCTGTCTTTGCCGTTGATGTCTTGGTGTATCTGTACTTGACCATAGCCTGAGGTTGACAATAATTCTGCTACTTCAGTGCCGAATTTTTCGTTGATTTCGAAGAAAAGACAACCACCTCTTTTTAACGTACTTTTGGATCGTACAGCAATCGCTTCATAAAAAACGAGCGGGTGATTATCCTCTACGAACAGCGCCAAATGTGGCTCGTGATCCAAGACATTGGAGGTCATTTGTTGCTTTTCTCTATCTAAGACATAGGGAGGATTACTGATGATGATGTCCAAGTCCTTTTCATCCAAATCCTGATTGAGGATGTCTAATTGCCTGAAATCTATTTTGCAGCCCAATAAATCTGCATTTTTTTTTGCTACCTCCAGAGCAGGAATACTAATATCATAAGCGATTACTAGGCTGGTATTGATCTCTATGTATAGACTACAAGGAATACAGCCAGACCCAGTACCTATATCGGCTATTTTGACGTTTTTCCAGTTCTTATATTCTTTGATGATTTGGATCAGCGATTCTGTCTCTTGTCTCGGGATCAATACATTTTCGTTGACATAAAATTTTCGACCATAAAAATCTGCTTCTTCAAGAATATACTGGATGGGTTCTTGTTTTTGAAGTCTGGAGATCACTTGATGCAAATGTTCGACTTTGTTTTCCTCTACAGTTGATTCTTGATTGAGGATTAAGTCAGTTTGATTCCAATCAAAGATCTTTTCTAAGGCAATTTTACTGAGAGCTTCTGCTTCTTGCTGACCAAAAATAGGATAGAGTGTTGAAACCACGGATTGATGTGTCTCACGAGGAAAGATTACCTTCATGTGACAAAAATATGGAAAGAAAAGTATCTTTAAGCGATGATTGAAATGTCTGACCGAGAATTTATGCAGCGTGCTTTTGACCTAGCACTAAAGGGGCTAGGCCATGTGAGTCCCAATCCTGTAGTAGGCTGTGTGATTGTGCATGAGGGGCGCATCATAGGCGAAGGCTGGCATCAAAAATACGGAAAAGCACACGCAGAAGTCAATGCTATCAAGAGTGTAGAGGATCAATCACTGTTACCTAAGAGCACGGTCTATGTGACACTAGAACCTTGTGCGCATCATGGTAAAACACCCCCTTGTGTAGACCTTCTTGTCAAACATAAAGTCAAAAAAGTCATCATCGCCAACGAAGACCCTTTTCCATTGGTGAATGGAGGAGGAATTGCGAGATTGAAACAGGCAGGTATTGAAGTAGAGGTAGGCTTACTGGCAGATGTGGGACTAGAGTTGAATAGACGTTTTTTCAAGGCCATCACGACCAATCTGCCCTATGTGATTTTGAAATGGGCGCAAACAGCAAATGGCTTTGTGGCTAGAGAAAATTTTGATTCCAAATGGATCAGTAATGACTCTTCTAGGAAATTGGTCCATAAATGGAGAGCCGAGGAAGACGCCATTTTAGTGGGGAAGAATACCGTGAAGTTTGACAATCCAACCCTGAATGTCCGAGATTGGGAAGGAACCGATCCTTTGCGGGTGTACATCGACCGAAACCTGGAATTGGTGGATGAATACAATATCAAGGATGGTTCTATACCTACCATATGCTACAATACGATTCGGTCATCACACGATGGTCATCTGGAGTTTGTAAAGATTGAGGAAGATAGCTTTGTATTGGGCATCCTAATGGACTTGTATCAGCACAATATCCAATCAGTAATCATAGAAGGAGGGAGCACTGTGTTACGTGAGTTTATCCAAGCCAAACTTTGGGATGAAGCGAGAGTATTTGTTTCTCAAAAAACTTTTGAATCAGGCATATCTGCACCACGATTGATAGGCAATCAAATAGACTCGCAGGAGCTCGAAGGAGATGAATTGACCATTTTTCGTCCATATTAATACTAGGTTAATTAATCACAATTGTCTTTGGCTGGTTGGGTATTATACTATCTTACAGCTGAAGCAATGGCGATGTAGCCGTTGCACTACGCAAAAAACTAAAACATGGCGCAACAAGAAGACCTAGACTTTACTTACACCACCATCGACAAGATATTTCGTCTGAGCATGGGCGAAACGGGAGATTACAGTGGTGCCAAATACGATGGAGACTTCTCCATGTCACTTGAAGAAGCTCAAAAGGCCAAGCATAAGTTTATTGCGGATAGTTTAAATATTAAGGAGGGTAGCAAGGTCTTGGATATGGCCTGTGGCTGGGCACCATTCACCCGCTACATCGTCAAGGAAAGAGGAGCAACCAGTTTGGGGCTCACCCTTTCTCAAGGACAGGCTGATGCTTGCCAGAAGAATGGGTTCAATGTCATCGTAAGAGATTGTAGAACGGTCACTCCGGCTGACTATGGGACTTTTGATGCGATCACCTGTATTGGTGGATTGGAGCATTTTTGCTCAGTAGAAGAGTGGAGAGCGGGAAAGCAAGAAGAAGTCTATAAGAATTTCTTCAAAGTCCTTTATGATTTATTGCCTGTAGGGGGACGATACTATATGCAGACGATGACTTTTAGCAAAAACATGCTCCCTTTTGAGGAAATTGATATCAATGCTGAAAAGGGGTCAGCTTCACACGTGTTGGCTTTGATGATTAAGGAGTTTCCAGGTTCATGGTTGCCATACGGTCCAGAGATGGTAATAGATTGTGCCAAGCCACATTTCAAATTGATCTCACAAAGCAGTGGCCGATTGGATTACATCGAGACGATTGGTCAATGGAGAAAGAAATTCAGAAAGTTCAACTTAAAGAAATATTGGCTGTACCTATCATTAGTTCCAAAGCTATTGACCAACAAGGAATTTAGGCACCAGGTAGCTGTATTCAAAGTAAGTCCCAACCGTGTGTGCTTCGAACAGGAAATCATGGATCACTACCGATTGGTTTTTGAGAAGATTTAATTCTAAATCTGCTGTTGACTAGCTCTTGTGATACTGTTTTTCCTTTTTTCGAATAGGTGTATAAAAAATGCTCAGCACTTCTGCTGAGCATTTTTTATGTAAACACTGTCTCTAGTTGTTAACCTAAATTATTCAATTCAAGGATCTGCCTGCCGAACAGGCATGTTAAACGTTAATTGACAATAAGTTATTAAGCTTGATCAATAGGTTATCTCATATCCGCGGCTACTGTAAAGAAGCCATTTTGGCTGTAGTACAATCCAACCATTTTTACAGGTAATGATAACCCTAATAACTTATTAACTTTTGCATTTGCTCAATCAAAATGCAGGTTTAATATCCAGTATTTTGATTGAGACCTGGGTATAGATCTACATCTCTTTGGTATTTAGGAAACAAATAGTCTTTAGCTTCCCAAGCTTGTGTCTCCAATCCATTTGGTCCAAAAGACTCAGACATCAAGTCTCTTCGGATGATATCATACCATCTTTTGAACTCAAAGGCCAGTTCTAATCGGCGTTCCTCAAGGATGTTTTCAAGAGTAACATCTGCAATAGTCCAATCAGCAGGTACAGTTCGTGGTGTTCCATCTGCTGCTCTCGCTCTTGCTCTGATCTGGTTGACATAACCCATCGCTTCACTTGCGTTTCCCAGCTCCAAAGCAGCTTCTGCAGCGATTAGCAGTACTTCTGCATACCTCATGGCTACATAGTTCGTTTCAGAATCTCTAAAGTTAGGTCCAGCTGGAGCTCCAGTGAGTGCTGTCGCACGGAAATATTTAGCTATATGGGGACGTGCCACATTTTGAGAGATATTACCCCATTGAGTAAAATCATAATCTTCATCTCCCAGATAGGTAATGACTGTATCCAAGCTCACAGCTTTTCTGTAATCATTTGGCCAAGTATTATAAACTTTTATACTTGGTACCAATACACTCCACCCAAAAGAAGTATTGTATGTATTTTCAAATCGCTCATCACCTCTTGGACCAGTAACAGCAGTAATTTGATCAGTAGAGATAAGGGATCCTCCTAACTCCCCTGAAATGCCATTGGCATCATTGCCAGTGTTATTCATCTCAAACAAAATTTCACTCCCTCCATCTGTTTGGCCAAATAAATTGGCAAAATCAGATTCTAGGTTATAGCCACCATTGTCGATTACATTTTTAGCCTCATCATAGGCATTTTGCCAATCACCTCGTGTGAGATAGACGGATGCTAAAAATCCAGAAGCAGTACCTTGGCTTGGTCGGGTTTTATTGGACAGCATGCTAGGTAGCCATGTTTTGGCAAACGTGAAATCTGCTATTATACTGGCATAGACCTCGTCTACAGAAGATTCTGTAACTACAAAAGTATCTTCTTGCCCAGCTGGAGCAGTCAAGGTCAACGGAATCTTACCAAATAACCTTACAAAATGATAATGCATCAAACCTCTCAAGAAACGAGCCTCAGCAACAACCTCATTAATTTTTTCTTGACTAGACCCTGTTACATTTTTCCCCCCATCATTGATGATTGTATTCACAGAATCAATTAAATAATAGCCTTTAGGCCAAAAAATATCGACCAAAAGATTATCTTCACCCATTCTCATCCCATCACATGCTTTTCGATATGATGCTGTACTAGGATCACCAATAGCAACCATATCGCTCCTGATCATGAGTGCAAGAGTTAATTTGCGCCCATATAGATTCTCATGCGCTAAAATCTTAAAATTCCAATCAACGACAGCCTCCAGTTCTTCTATTGTAGAAAATTGAATCTCAATAACCTCCACTTCTTTAGTGATCTCATGGCTCTCATTGTGGGCATTATAGGTCGTCAAGGTTACGACATATTTTCCTGATGATGGAAAATCAAAAACTGGATTTTGTTCTGTAGACACGTCTGTATCTATATCAGCAATCCCAAAATCCCATTCCCACTTTACAGCAGTTCCTCCAGTACTTTCATCTGTAAAGGTTACAGTCTGATATGTAGAACTAGAAGTCCCTCCTGCAAATGAAAAGTCAGCAATAGGGTGATCTATTTCTTGGGCAATTATAATCTCTTTGGTTATTTCATCCTCTTCGCCCTCATCATTAGTGACACGCAGAGTTACCTTATACACGCCGTCTGATTCAGGAAAGTCATAATTAGGATTTTGTTCAGTCGATATATCGGTCTGTATATTGGGTACACCAAAATCCCAAGTCCAAGCAACTGCTTTGCCACCTGTACTCTCATCAATGAATGAAGCTTTAAAATAGTCAGAAGAGGTTGTGCCGGTTTGGTATGAGAATGCTGCGATAGGCTCTGCAGTAGTATTCTTGCTAGAATCATCATCCCCACACGACGAGAGATAGAAAGCGGTCAAACCCATCATTAAAAAGAAGTTGTACTTCCTAATGAGGTAATAAATTTTCATAGTAATCATAACAGCTTATAATAGTTGATTGAAAAAATAAGTATAGTTCAAATAGTCTGATAATATAGGGAATAAACACGTATAATAATCCATCAAAATGGCATATATGTTGGATTATTTTTAATTACAATCAATACCTCAATATATCGTCTAATCCCTGTTTCAACTCCTGCAATTGATCTTTGTTGATGTCACCAATTTTATGTTGCAGTCTTTCTTTGGAGACAGATCGAATATGAAAGAGGAGGACTTCCGAAGGTTCCTTTAAATTGTTGATATTGTTGGGAGTAAGTACGATGTTTCCTTTGTAGTTCTTAATCTTGGTCGTGAGAGGACAGACAATCACTACATTGAGATACTTGTTGAGTAAATCCCCACTGAGTATTACAGCGGGTCTTCTTCCAGATTGTTCACTTCCCTTTACTGGATTGAGATACAGCTCCCATATTTCACCTTGTTTCATCCGTATCGCTTACTTGTGTCATGTATTCTGCCATGCCTTCTTCAGCAATCATCATGATGTCTTGATCGTTACCTGCCAGCTTATAGGAAGAGACATATTCTGCACGGTTTAATTGATCGAGATAAATATTCAATGCCTTTTCGATCAATTTGTTTTTAGGCATTTTGAGTTTGGCAGCCGTGTCATTGAGACGCTGTAGCAATTGATCAGGAAGAGAAGAGGTGAATGTCGTCATGATTTTGTTTATTTACAATATGTAAATATAAAATATATTTTCGATATAAAAATGTTATTTAGCAATGGGTATAAAAAAAGCCTTGACTCTTTCGAATCAAGGCTTTTGTGGTAGTTTATGAGTTTGTAATTAGCTTCCGCATCCTACGCATTCGAAGTTAGAGTTTGCTTCTCCTTCTTTGTCGTTGGCAGGGATTGCCACTACTTCTTTTTCTTTAGTTACCGTGAATTTGATGGCATCAGTTGCAGCTTTAGTTCTCAAGTAGTACATACCAGTTTTGAGGCCTTTTTCCCATGCATAGAAGTGCATAGAAGTCATTTTACCAAAGTTTGGTTCTTGTAAGTGAATGTTCAAACTCTGACTTTGACAAATAAAGGCACCACGATCTGCAGACATATCTATGATAGCTTTTTGAGAGATTTCCCACACAGTCTTGTAGATGTCTTTGATTTTTTGTGGAATCTCAGCGATACTTTGTACTGAGCCATTGGCAGCCATGATTCTGTTTTTCATGCTGTCATTCCATAGACCTAACTCGATCAAGTCACTCATCAAGTGTTTGTTTACCACAGCAAACTCCCCTGACAATACCCTTCTCAAGTACATGTTTGACGTATAAGGCTCAAAACACTCATTGTTTCCAAGAATCTGAGAGGTAGATGCGGTAGGCATAGGAGCCAATAGCAGAGAGTTTCTTACACCATGCTTTTTCACTTCCTGCTTCAAGCTTGTCCAGTCCCATCTGTTGGTAGGAGTGACATTCCACATATCAAATTGGAAAATACCTTTTGATACAGGAGATCCTTTGAATGTTTCATAAGCACCATCTACTTTGGCTAAATCTTTAGATGCAGTCATGGCTGCAAAGTAGATTGTTTCGAATATCTCACTGTTCAATCTTCTCGCTTCTGGAGAATCAAATGACATTCTCAACTTGATGAAGGTATCCGCCAAACCTTGTACACCTATTCCTATAGGTCGGTGTCTCATGTTTGAGTTTTTAGCTTCAGGTACTGGGTAGTAATTGACATCAATTACTTTGTTCAAGTTTTTGGTGATCACATAGGTGATGTCATACAGCTTTTGATGATCAAACTCGCCTTCTGAGTTGATGTACATTGGTAGCGCAATAGACGCTAGGTTACAAACCGCCACTTCGTCTGGAGAAGTGTACTCGATGATCTCAGTACATAGGTTACTAGATTTAATAGTACCTAGGTTTTTCTGATTTGATTTTTTGTTGGCAGCATCCTTAAACAACATGTAAGGAGTACCAGTTTCTATCTGAGACTCTAGGATTTCGAACCATAGGTCTTGTGCCTTGATGGTTTTTCTTCCTTTGCCTTCTGATTCGTATTTGGTGTATAGTTTCTCGAACTCATCTCCATAAGTATCTGCGAGACCTGGACATTCGTGAGGGCACATCAGTGTCCAATCTCCATTTTCCTTTACTCTCTGCATGAATAAGTCTGGAGTCCAAAGTGCATAGAACAAATCTCTAGCTCTTAACTCTTCCTTGCCGTGGTTCTTTTTTAAATCCAAGAATTCGAAAATATCAGCATGCCATGGTTCCAAGTATATAGCGAAACTTCCTTTTCTCTTTCCCCCACCTTGGTCTACATATCTAGCTGTCATATCAAAGTTTCTTAGCATCGGTACGATACCATTTGATACGCCGTTGGTGCCTTTGATATAAGATCCCGTCGCTCTTACATTGTGAATGCTCAATCCAATTCCCCCTGCTGATTGAGATATTTTTGCCGTTTGTTTCAGTGTATCATAGATACCATCAATACTATCATCTTTCATCGTTAGCAAAAAGCAAGATGACAATTGAGGTTTTGGTGTTCCTGCGTTGAACAGGGTAGGTGTAGCGTGCGTGAACCACTTTTCAGAAAGAAGGTTATACGTTTCTATCGCCGACTGTATATCTTCTTTGTGAATACCTACTGCTACTCTCATGAGCATGTGTTGTGGTCTTTCTACAATGTGACCATCCAGTTTCATGAGGTAAGATCTCTCCAGAGTCTTGAATCCAAAATAATCGTACCCGAAATCTCTATCATAAATGATAGAGGAATCTAGCAACGCTGCGTTTTCTTTGATGATACCATATACATCCTTGGCCAAGAGAGACGCATTTTCTCCAGTTTTAGGGTCTATATAAGTATAGAGTCTTTTCATGGTGTTTGAAAAAGACTTGCTTGTTGTCTTGTGTAGGTTAGATATAGCGATTCTGGCAGCAAGCTTGGCGAAATCCGGGTGGATAGTCGTCATAGATGCAGCAGTTTCGGCAGCTAGGTTGTCTAACTCTACGGTGGTTACTCCGTCATAGATACCATTGATCACCTTTTTGGCGATATCAATAGGCTCAATGAATGAGGTGTTGAGGCCGTAGCATAATTTTTCAATTCTTGCCGTCACCTTGTCGAATTTCACGGATTCGCGGCGACCATCTCTTTTAAGTACTAACATAGGGCGATAGGGAAAAGGGGTTAACTAATTTTATTAAAAGTCCTCGTCTAAGCTGAACTTAGGCGAATCATCATTGTTTTCACTGTTCATTACACCAGCTTTCTGGTATTCTGCTACTCTTTTTTCAAAGAAGTTGGTTTTACCCTGAAGTGAGATCATTTCCATGAAATCAAATGGGTTACTCGCATTGTATATTTTGGGGCAGTTCAGCTCCAAAAGAAGCCTGTCTGCTACAAATTCGATGTATTCACACATCAAATCTGCATTCATACCGATCAGCTTCACAGGAATCGCGTCTGTGACAAATTCCTTTTCTATTTCTACAGCATCTCCGATGATCTGTTGAACTGTTTCGATAGATAGCTTATTTACCAAATGGTCATTGTATAGTAAACAAGCAAAATCACAGTGCAATCCTTCGTCTCTTGAGATCAATTCATTAGAAAAAGTAAGACCAGGCATCAAGCCTCTCTTCTTTAACCAGAAAATAGAACAAAAACTACCAGAGAAGAATATGCCCTCTACGGCAGCAAATGCAATGAGTCTTTCGGCAAACGATCCATTGTCGATCCATCTCAATGCCCAATCTGCTTTCTTCTTTACGCACGGTATAGTGTCGACAGCATGAAAGAGTTTATCTTTCTCCTTATTGTCTTTTACGTAAGTATCTATTAATAAAGAGTAAGTTTCTGAATGAATGTTCTCAATGGCTATTTGAAAGCCGTAAAAAAACTTGGCTTCAGTGTACTGTACTTCGGATACGAAATTCTCCGCGAGATTCTCGTTGACTATACCATCACTGGCTGCAAAGAAAGCTAAAACATGAGTAATAAAGTGCCTTTCTCCGTCAGTTAAATTTCTCCAATCTTTTAAATCTTGACTGAGGTCGATTTCTTCTGCAGTCCAGAAGCTAGCCTCGGCTTTCTTGTAGTATTGCCAGATGTCATTTTTCTCTATTGGAAACAAGACAAATCTGTCTTTGTTTTCTCTTAGGATTGGTTCGATTTCAGTGTTTGGATTTGTCATTATCTATTTTCTTGCAATCATTTTGTTGGTTCTCCAGATACTTTGTCCAGTAGATAAAAATACAAAACAAACCACTGCCGACTGCTGGACAAGTCGAAAGTAATCATTTGGTAGTGTAGTATTTTCTATTGGATTACTTGATTCAGTAGGTATGAGTAGTCCTTTGAACAAGTAGTACAAATATGAAAAAAACCACTCAAAAAATCAATTTCAAAAAGTACGTAGTGGGCTTAAGGTAGACTAGTTCTAAATTGTCGTTTAACTTGCTGAAATACAAACTAATATTAGTGATTAATGAATTAGAACTTCATCTTATATGGAGCGTTTTGGAGGGTGAAAAAAGGATAAAAAAATTTATTTTTTTTATCCACATAGAAATGCAAGTAGAATGGTTTGATAAAAGATATTAAAATGTTAGTTTTGCAGTCCGAATTTTTATAAGGTATATTTTAATAATATTATGTACGCAATAGTAGATATAGCAGGAAAGCAGTTCAAAGTAACGCAAGACCAGTTCGTTTATACTCCAAGGTTGGAGGGCGAAGAGGGCGCTTCCGTAGAGTTTGACAATGTGTTGTTGGTGGAAGCCGATGGCAAAGTCAACGTAGGTACTCCAAGCATCAAGGGGGCCAAAGTAACAGGTAAGATTCTTTCTCATTTGAAAGACGACAAAGTGCTCGTTTTCAAAAAGAAAAGAAGAAAAGGTTACAAAAAGAAGAATGGTCACAGACAGGCCATGACAAAAGTTTTGATTGAGACGATTAAATAATAAAATACCATGGCACATAAGAAAGGAGCAGGTAGTTCTAAAAACGGAAGAGAGTCGCATAGTAAACGACTAGGTGTAAAAATCTTTGGAGGTGAAAAAATCATAGCTGGTAACATCATCATCAGACAAAGAGGAACAAAACATCATCCTGGCGTGAATGTAGGTATCGGTAAAGATCACACATTGTTCGCATTGACTGATGGTGTAGTAGAATTTAAAAAAGGAAGACAAAACAGATCTTACGTATCTGTGGTTTCTTTGTAAGAGATATTCAAGTTTGTTCTTGAAAAAAGGCCGATCAATACATTGATCGGCCTTTTCTCGTTGTATTAAAAAATGTTGACATTGTCTATTCTTCCAATTTTTTGAAACTGAATTCTCTGAGGAACTTTTGAGCCTCGTGGAGGTTTTGGAATTCGTAATTTTTTATTTCCCCTTCGTTGCTGTGTAGTGCTACTTTTACAAGTATTACTTTTTTGGCACCAGTCAAATCTATGAATTGTGTTTTTTCGGTCACATGAAAATCATCTTCGTTTTTCTCAGTAGATAATTTGACAGTTTTTCGTTTGATGCGTTTACAGTAGGAGCATTTGTAGTGTTTGATCAACTCCCCTTCGTGATCTGCACTGGCTTCTTTGGAGATTTCTTCCTTCTCTAGTTTGAGAGTTTGGAATCCACAGCGATCACATTCCAAAGCACTGAGTCGTCCTTCATATTTTTCTATACGCGTGTCACCTGTCTCTGTATCTATCCATACATCGTAATCCACCGAGAAGACATCCTCTTCTGCTTGCATTCCTTCATCCAGATAGGCATCTTCCTCTTCTTCACTGAGGAGTTTCATTTCATTCCCATTTTTGGAATTTACTCTAGGTGTGTATCTGTAGATTTTTAGTTTTTTGGCTTGCACACTTGGGTAATAGTAGGTGAGCATCAACTTGGCGACATAGGCGTACAATACACCAAAACACATGGAAATGAAAAGTCGGATAAAGAACCAAACAAAACTGAGCAATACAGTCTCTTGCTTGTAAGTGTTGCATATAAAAAAGACACCTATCCCGATTGCGATATGAGTTGCGAATAGGTATTTGTATTCATACTTACTGACAAAATCATATTTCGCTTTCAGTTCTGATTTGCTGGCAAGCCTTATTCTATAAAAAGTATATATAAGGACACCTAGTACAACCGCCGAAGGTGCGAGTACGTACATGGTACTTTGCCATTCTGTTATAAAATTGACTAATTCTTCACTCATGCTTGATGTATTTAAAAGTTGATGGTATTCTTTACTAGCAGTAATTTCTAATAAATATATCAGAGAATGCGTTATTGTATAGTCAATGTGGAGAAAAAGTAACGGAAGTATATGATAAAGGCACGCTTTTTGAAAAGTTGGTCATGATTAGGCTGGGTTAGACCTTTGGAATAATTCATAATCACTTAGATTTGAATAAGGATAAGTCACCTGATCAACTCATTTCTTTTCGTTGGGATAATTTATGGTAGGTACATTATTGAAATAATGCAATTGGAATTTTAAATGAACAAAGCTTCTCTTTTTTTTGTGATAGGTATGATGATCCTACAGTCTTGTCTCAAGATAGAAAGTACCAATAGCCATGATCGGATGGAAGACCTGCAAGATCAAACCGTAGTAGTAGTAGAAGCTGAAAAACAAGAACCTAAGAAATTTACGTCTCTTTTGGGAGCGACTTTGGAAATCCCCACATTGGATAAATGGATCAAGATAAAAAGAGAAAATCAATTGGAGGATGCCTACAATGATTACTTGACCTATCCTGATAGTCTGGAAGTGATCAATTGGTACGGGAGAAGGTTGTCGTATCTATATCAGTACAATGAATCTATCGATGTCTATACCAAAGGAATTGAGAAGTTTCCAGAATCATACGAATTGTATCGCCATAGAGGACATCGCTATTTGACTATTCGACAAATAGACAAGGCCATCATGGATTTGGAAAAGGCCGCTTTTTACATCAGGAATGTGCCGACCATTATGGAAATAGATGGCATACCCAATGATCGTAATATCCCAAGGAGCTCAGTACAGTTCAATATATGGTATCACCTCGGGTTGGCATACTATATCCAAGGTAACTTTGACAAGGCTGTTTCATCATACAAGAAATGTATTGCCATAGCTGATAACCATGACATGCTCGTGTCTGTGACGCATTGGCTCTATATGACCTATCGGAAGATCGGGAATATAGATGCTGCAGAAAATCTTTTGCTTCCTATCAAAAAAAGAATGAATGTCATCGAAAACTATCAATATCACCGCTTGTTGCTGATGTACAAGGGACTATTGGATTGTGAGGATTTGTACGACATCACATCTACAGATGATACAATCAATCAATTGACGTTGGGTTATGGTGTGGGTAACTGGTATTACTACAATGGTAAAACAGATGAAGCATTGAAGGTATTCAATAAGATGATGGGAAGCCCATATTGGCAAGCATTCGGCTACCTAGCTGCCGAAATGGAACTTGCCAATCGCTTTGACAATTGAGTACTTAGCCTATCTCGACTTCTAGGTCATTTGATTTGGCGTGACTGACACATAGGAGTACATAACCTTGGTTTTTCTCATCTTCGGTCAGTCCATCTGCATTGCCAGTATCTATGTCTCCTTTGATTCGTTTGGCTCTGCAGGCGGTGCAAAGCCCACTCTGACATGAGTATGGCATGTCTATACCATCATCAAGACCGGCTTCAAGAATCGTTTTGCTAGCAGGTACGGTCAACTGATACTCTGTGCCATCAAGTCGAATCAATACTTGCTTGTCAGACGAATCGCTGCTAGTGTCGGCTGGTGCAACAGTAGGTGTAAAACTCTCCTTATGAATACTTTCCTTTGGTATGTTGAGTGATTCCAAAGTCCCTATGACGATGTTCATCATTGGCTCAGGACCACAGGTCATATATTTGACTTGTGAATAGTTGGTATCTTTGGTTTTTTCTAAAATCTCTTTGATACTGTCTATAGTCATATAGCCAGTATAGCCTTTCCAATCATTAATTGGGTTTTCCAGATAGTGGATTACCTCTAGTTTATCAGGGTGAGCAGATTGAAGTTCTTCTAGTTTGGATTTGAAAATGATAGATTCCAAATCTCTGTTGGCATAGACCAAGGTTACTTTGCTATTTGGTTCTACTTTCAGAATTGTTTTGGTGATAGACATCAATGGAGTGATTCCACTTCCTCCCCCGAATAAGTAAACATGTTTTTTGGCTTCTGGTTTGATTTCTAAAACAAACGAACCCATAGGAGCCATTACCTCGATGTTGTCTCCTGCTTGGAGTGACTCACAGACGTAATTGGACATTTGTCCATCTACGACTCTTTTGACAGTTACAGTAGGTAACTCAGAAAAAGCTGAACTGCTTGACAAGGAATAAGCTCTTCTTATTTTTTTGCCATTGATGGTAGAGATCAAAGTTAAGTACTGACCAGGCTGGTATTGGATAGCACCAGTTGCAGGCTCTTCGAATACGATACTAACGGCATCTTTGGTTTCCCTGACAATCTCCTTGATTTGAAGATGTAGGTTGGTCGAATCTATAGATCCCTTGTTATCTTTTTTCTTTTTGAATAAGCCAAACATATATTGTTGTTATTTATCTACTTGGGCGCAAAAGTAAGAACTAGGTTCGATTATATAAAGGCTAATTTGAAAAACAGGTGTTTTACTATCTCAAGTGATTGTATAAGCACTCATTTGTGAAGTATCTCATGGATTCCATGTAATCAAGATGTTCGTTCATTCTGTGTGACTTCACATTTGTCACAGCCACTTGCACAGCCCTTATTTTGATTGGATCGGAAGAAGAACTTCTTGATGAGAAACCAAAGAGCCAAACCGAAAAGTAAAATTATAATGAGTTCTTGTATCATCTGGAGAGTTACCAATGTCTATTAATAACGTCCAAAAACTCGTCATGGATGCCGCATGCAGCTACTATTTCTCTCTTGAATAGAAAATCATCTCCTCCAGAAAAATTGGTCACTTTGCCTCCTGCTTCTTTTACGATCAAAGCTCCAGCAGCTACATCATAAGAATTGAGATTGTACTCAAAGAAACCTTCGTATCTGCCAATGGCTGTATATACTAGGTCTATTGCCGCACTCCCCATCCTGCGCAATCCGTGCGAGTTTTGCATCAAGTGCATCAGGATGCTGATGTATTTGTCCATCTTCTCAAAATTGTAGTAAGGAAATCCTGTAGCGATGAGGCTGTCAGCCACTCGATGAGTAGAAGATACGACGATTTTTTCATGGTTGCGGAAAGCACCACCTCCTTGATAGGCATGATAACAATCACCTTGACCTATGTCATACACGACCCCTATCAGCAACTCTTCGCCTCTTGCCAAAGCAATGCTGGTCGAATAACAGGGCAGACCATGGATAAAGTTGGTGGTACCGTCGAGCGGGTCTATGATCCATTTCAATTCTTCGTCTCCTTCTTCGACTGTATTTTCTTCGGTAATGAATCCCGCTTCTGGTAGAATCTCCTTCAAAGCAGTGACGATCAGTTTCTCTGCTTCTTTGTCTACATAGGAGACCAGATCGTTTTTGCCTTTCTCTTCTACTTTGGCGTACTCGAAATTCTCACCTTCTTTTTTGATGAAAGCTCCCACTACAATGGACAGTTTGATTACTTCTTCGGTGATATTTTTTAAATTCATTTTCCTGCAATTACAATAACGATCTCACCTTTGATTGTTTTTTCACTGAAGTAGGTAGTGATTTCCTCCAATGTTCCTCTGGCAGTTTCTTCGTGTATTTTGGTCAGTTCTCGGCTGACAGATGCTTGTCGGTCTGCTCCGAAGCATTCTGCGAATTGCCCTAAGGCTTTGAGCAATCTGTGAGGAGATTCATAGAAGACCATGGTTCTGGTTTCGTCTTTGAGCCCCTCTAGTCGGGTTTGGCGACCTTTCTTTTGGGGCAGAAAGCCTTCGAAGACGAAGCGGTCAGATGGGAGTCCTGAGTTGACCAATGCTGGTACAAAGGCTGTCGGACCAGGCAGGCATTCTATCTTGATGTCTCGCTTGATGCACTCACGGACGAGTAAAAAACCTGGGTCACTGATCGCAGGCGTACCCGCATCAGATACCATGGCCATTTTTTGACCCTGCAACATGCTCTCTGCCAATTGCTCGACGGCTTTGTGCTCGTTGAAGATATGGTAGCTTTTGAGTGGCTTTTTGATCTCAAAATGTTTCAAAAGGATGCCCGTGGTGCGTGTGTCTTCTGCAAGGATGACGTCCACAGTCTTCAATGTCTCCAATGCACGCAATGTGATGTCTTGCAGGTTACCGATAGGAGTGGGGACTAAATATAAGGAAGAGTCTAATGTCATTTAATTAGCGAATTGATCGATGGCTTGCGCCAATGCTTTGTCTTTGTCTGTGATGATGTCACCCGCATCGTGTGTACATAGTTGGATGACGACTTTGTTGTACACATTGGACCATTCTGGATGGTGATCCATTTTTTCTGCAACGATAGCGACTTTGGTCATGAAGCCAAACGCCTCTATGAAGTTTTTGAATTTAAATGTCTTGACGAGTTTGTTGTTTTCTTCTGTCCACATGAGTTTTTTATTTATTGTTGAGATTGGGTAGGAATGATACGATTTCAGGGAAAACGATCACCATCACCAATAAAACTACTTGAATAATCACAAAAGGAATGATGCCTCGGTACAATTGGCTGGTTTTGATTTCGGGAGGGGCAACACCTTTCAGATAAAATAACGAGAATCCGAAGGGTGGGGTTAGGAAGGAGGTCTGCAGATTGAGTGCAATCAAAATACCAATCCATACCAAATCAATACCCATGACCGAAAAGATGGGAGCTGCGACAGGGACAATGATGAAGATGATTTCGATGAAGTCAATAAAGAAGCCTGCGACAAATACTACTAACAAGACCACCACAAGGAACATGTTGGGAGATAAGTTGGCTTGGGTGATGGCATCTGCCAAAATTTTGTCTCCTCCCATCGCTCTGAATACCAGCGAAAAAGATGACGCTCCGATCAGGATCATGAAAACCATACAGGTCAGGAAGGTTGTTTCCTTCATGACATTCTTGAGGATGCCAAAGCTCAGTTTCTTTTGAAAGGCAGTCAACCCAATTGCCCCAATAGCTCCTACAGCTGCCGCCTCGGTAGGAGAAGCGACACCCATGAAAATAGAACCTAGTACGAGTGAGATGAGTGAAAAGGGTAGTACAAATGCGTGGACGATTCTTTTGGCACTCCCAGTTCGCCAAAAAACGTCACTTTCTTCTTGAGTGATGGCAGGAGCTACAGAAGGCTTGAAGTGTGCTACTATCAGGATGTACAAAACATACATCACGACCAGTAACAGCCCAGGTATCAGTGCTGCGGTGAACAAATCCCCAACAGACACATTGAGTACGCTACCTAAAAGAACCAATACAACCGATGGTGGGATGATCTGACCTAGTGTGCCTGCTGAGGCAATCGTACCAGTCGCCAGCTCTGGAGAGTAGCCTTTTTTGAGCATCGTGGGTAGGCTGATGAGCCCCATGGTGATGACAGTGGCTCCTACGATTCCTGTCGATGCTGCAAGCATGCCCCCTACGATCACCACTGAGATGGCTAAGCCTCCTCTCAATTTACCGAATAGGTGAGACATGGTTTCTAGGAGGCTTTCGGCCAATCCCGACTTTTCCAGCATGATCCCCATGAAGACAAAGAGCGGAACTGCTACCAACACGAAATTGTGCATCGTTCCAAAAATCCTGAGTGATAGCAAGTAGAAGAAATCTACGTCATAGATAATGAGTCCAGCGATCACCGATAATCCTCCCAGCGTAAACGCCACGGGATAGCCGAAAAGAATTAAAATAAATACTAAAGCAAAAAGCAATAGAGGTAGGTAGTCTAAAATCATTGAGTAGGTTTTGAAATTAGGATTGAGAAAGAGCTGCATAAGATGGATATACCCTGTAGCAACAGTAATCCGGCTCCTATAGGAATGGTGGCTTTGACCAAGAATCGATGGGGGAGACCGCCAGGTTCAGGGCTGGATTCCTGGACGTGCCAAGCATCAGCCACGAAGGACAGGGAAGTGTAAAATACAACCAGACAAAAAGGAACCAGAAATATCAGCGTCCCAAAGAAGTTGACCCACGCTTTGTTTTTTGCTGAAAAGCGTGAGTAAAACAGGTCAACCCTGACATGTTTGTCGTGTTTGAGAGTGTAAGCGCTGCCTAGTAGGAAGAGTACGGCAAACAGATGCCATTCCAGTTCTTGGTTGGCGGAGCTCGTCCAGTTGAGGGCGTATCTCAGCACGACATCTATCCCGATGAGGATGACCAAAATCAGGCTCAGATAGGAAACAGCCTGTCCTGTTTTTTCGGTGAACCGATCTATAATAGCAACCACTGTCTTCATGCTGGAAATTTAGGTAGATTATCACAAAAGCTAGTGGCTTAATTAAAGCAAAAGTGTGTTCGTTTTTTAAGTTCTGTTAGATTGGTACATCGGCAATGACTCCCGAACTATTGACTAGGATCACGGATTCATTAACTATCACTCCTGAACTATTGACTAGGATCACGGATTCATTGACTATCACTCCCGAACTATTGACTAGGATCACGGATTCATTGACTATCACTCCTGAACCATTGACTAGGATCGCGGATTCATTGACTATCACTCCTGAACTATTGACTAGGATCACGGATTCATTGACTATCGCTCCTGAACTATTGACTAGGATCACGGATTCATTGACTATCACTCCTGAACTATTGACTAGGATCACGGATTCATTCAAGTGGAATTGTAGCCTTGTGACAATACAAGAATCTACTTGATTCTTAGGAACTGAGATTGGTTGGCAGCTCTCAAGGAAGGTTGGATGGAGGCTAAGAATGTGATGAGAATGATACTCAGTGCACTAAAAATGAAATCACTAGCAATGATTTTGACTGGATAAGCCAGTACTATTGCACTTTCTACTCCCATGGTGACCAGGCCGAAGGTATCTTGAAGCCAAACTACCACAAACCCCACCAAAAGGCCACTTCCAGCTCCCAAAAAAGCTATAATGGCTCCTTCGATCAAGAATATTTTTCGGATCATTGTGCTGTTGGCTCCCATGGCCAAGAGGAGGCTGATGTCTGCTTTTTTTTCTGTCACCAGCATGGAGAGGGAGAAGAAAATATTGATGGAGGCGATTGCGACGACTAGTGTCAGCGTGATAAATACGAATAGTTTTTCGATTTGTAAGGTTTTGTAAAGGTCTTCGTGTTGCTGGTCAGCGTTTTTTACGATGTAATCAGTACCGAGACTTTCTTGCAAGTCATTTTGGATTCTAGTCACTTGACTAGGGTCATCAATTGATATTTCAAGAGCAGTTCTTTTTCCTTTATAATCCAATAATTGTTCTGCAAAAGCCAGCGGGACGAAAATGTAATTGTCGTCATAGTATTGCTCTAGTGCGAAAAAACCTCCAGGAGCGATGATCGATCTGGAATAATAACTAGAAGGATTGAGGCTGCCAGGTTGTACATTTTTGGGATAGTACAGTTCCAGAAAGGTGAATTCATTTCGGATAGATATGCCCATCCTGAACTGGATGCCTCGACCTACGATGGCTTGTGGCCTGCTGTCTTGCTCAAAGGTTAGTTCTCCTTGTGTGATGGCATCTTTCATTCTACCTTCCTCGATGAAGTTGTCGCTCAGTCCTTTGAGTTTGATGATCATCTGAGAGTCATTGTATTTGAGGAGCGCGTTGTCTTCTATGACTTCTGTGATTCCTGATACACCATTGGTAGAGTTGATTTTGAATTTGAGGTCATCAGTGAGCTCAAATGATTTCCCTTGCGCAAGGGTGACTTGTATCGCTGCATCAAACTCCCCGTAGATGGATCGCAGCAAGCCTTCCATTCCGTTGAAGACTGAGAGGACGATGATGAGTGCTGCTGTACCTATCGACACCACCAGCATGGAGATGATGGCGATGATGTTGATAAAATTTTTCTTCTTTTTGGAGAAAAAGTATCGTCGAGATATGAACAGCGGTAGCCTCATTTACTCTTCTGAATCTTCTTTGTCTTCCTTTGGGATATTTAATTTGGATAGGATGCTCTCGATGTGTTGTGCTTGTTCTTGCGTTTCGTCCAATACAAAATGCAATTCTGGTACGATTCTCACTTGTTTTCCGATTCTCAGTCCTAGTGCTTTTCGGATTTCTGGTTTTTTTTCAGCCATCAGTTCCATGAATTGCTGCTGATTTTCGACCATCATCAGTCCTATATATACCTTGGCAAAACTCAGGTCAGGACTGACCTGAACCTCGGTAATGGTAATAAATGCTTTGCCAAACCAGTGTCTAGCATCTCTTTGGAATATATCGCTTAGGTCTTTTTGAATTAACCCTGCATATTTTAATTGTCGTGTACTGCTCATATTTTCCTGCAAATATCCCTATTAATTTAAATTATATTCAATAAAACGGTATTTTCGTTTTTCGATTGACGACAGAAGTAAACCTCTACACAATTGCTCTCTTACTTTAAGGCCAATGATCCATACAGACTGCTCGGTGCATTCTTGTTATTAATCATCATCCGTGTCTCCATTTTGGTGAGTGGAGTTCCACTTATCATTCCTGAACTCAAATGGCTCCTCATTGGCGAACGGTTGGGGAGTGGAGATATGGTTATGTACCGTGATGTGTGGGACTATTCAGCTCCGCTGTCTGTCATGGTGTACAAGTGGCTGGATATTCTGTTTGGTAAATCACGACTGACCTATCAGATTGTGTCTCTGCTCATAGTCGGCTTTCAGGCGGCACTTTTCAATCAACTCATGTTGAAGAACAAGGCATACAACACGAGCTCATATGTGCCTGCATTGATTTATATATTGATGATCAATATGTTTTTCGATTTCCTCACTTTGTCACCGGTGTTGATGAGTATGACATTTATCCTACTGGCATTGAACAACCTATTCAAAAGAATGGACAATCAAACGCAGGATGAGTTGTTCATTTTTACGGGAGTTTACTTGGGGATCGCTACCTTATTTTATCTTCCGTCCATATTTTATGTAGTGGTGACATTGTTGTCTTTGCTTTTGTACACTGGATCGATCTTTCGTAGGATTGCATTGTTGATCTATGGGATGCTGATTGTTTTCGTTTTGGCAGGGCTTTATTTCTATTGGAATGATAGTTTCCTTATTTACAACCATCATTTGTTCAAATCGCTTTGGATTGTCAATACCTACAAATTCATAGATGGGCAAAGTATGCTACTGATGATGCTAGTACCTACTGTGATTTTGGTGGTGAGTGTGTACAAGACTTTGAAGCTGGGACGTTTTGTGAATTTTCAAAGCAAGATTCAGAGTGTCATGCTTATGTTCATCATCTCAGGGATTTTGGCATTTTGGATGATCAAAGAAAGGACAACCTATCAGCTCATTTATTTTGTTCCTTCGTTGGCTTTTTTTGTGGCTCATTATTTATTGGTGATTCGAAATTGGATTTTAGCAGAAGCGAATTTTATATTGATATTCACCTTGATTATTTTGAATCATTTGTTTCCTCTCAAGGGCTGGTTGTTTGTCAACAAGCTTGTGTCTTTGGATAATTTGATCGTGGTGCAGAGTGAGTATGCTGCAATAACTGAAGATAAAAACATATTGGTAATCGGAGAGGGGATTCATCATTACCAAAATGCTCACTTGGTGACGCCTTATTTGGATTGGCAGCTCTCCAAAATATTGTTTTCGCATTTAAACTACTACGACAACACTGCGGAGGTCTTTCAGAGCATAAACAAAGAGCTGCCAGAAGTAATCATTGATGAACAGAATATCGTGCCTGAGTTGTTTGGGATGATGCCGACTATCGAATCAAAATACCTCCCTCATGTTCGATTTAAAGGGGTTTATTTATTGAAGGATTAAAACCTAGGTAAAGTATCAATGTTTGGGTTAGCAGGATATTGACTATTTCTTAGAACGTGAAATTTTCTCAGGGTCTTGACTTGTATGAAAAATATCGGTGATGATTACTGTTGCCCTGACAGGGTGGTATTCGTAAATGACTTTATAGTTTGCAATTTTGAGATTTCTGGAATCTTGCCCTATTTCTACCAGCAGAGGTTCTTGCTGTCCTGATTCTGGAAAAACCGTAATTGATCGACTTTATCAAATATGGAGTTGATTAATTTGATAGCTGGGCGGTTGTTTTTTTCTTGGAACGAAATGTAATCATATATTTTATCCAGACACGTCAAAACCTGAGTTCGATTATGTAAAGAAGGCTGTTGATTTACAATAGGACAAAACAAAATGACATTTGATAAAAAGTGCAGAAAAACTCTTCCAGGGCTCTCTCTCCAGCTCATAGACAAAGCGAATTATATGCTAATCCCTTCAAAAAAGCCCTTGAAGGGATATTCAAAATCGAATTCAGTTTCAAAGCAAATGGCGTGACGTAAAAAGCAAGACCTATAAAAAGCAAGAAGGCGCAACATTCGTTGCGCCTTCTTGCTAAAATATCAGTCGGAACTCTTAGTTGCAGCTAATCTTGTCCACTCTGGTTTGGTGTCTGCCACCTTCAAACTCGGTAGTTAGGAATTTGTCCACCATAGCGATAGATTTTTCTAGACTCACAAATCTAGCTGGTAAGCAGATGATGTTGGCGTCATTGTGTAGTCGGATGAGTTCTGCTACTTCTACCTCCCAGCATAGCCCTGCTCTGATTCCTTGATGTTTATTGGCAGTGATAGCTACCCCATTGGCACTGCCACAGATCAAGATACCAAAATCTGTTTTCTTCTCTTCAATAGATTGTGCTAGTGGGTGCACATGATCTGGATAGTCAACAGAGCTAGGAGAGTGTGGGCCAAAATCCTCAACCTCATACCCTTGCGCTTGTAGATGTTTCACTATTTCGTTTTTGTATTCAAATCCGGCATGATCACCGCCTATTCCTATTTTCATGTTCTTGATTTTAATCTACTAGTAATTCTTTTTGTCTTTTTTTGTAGGCTCTTTTGGATACCATGATACTGATTTGATACAATCCTATCAATGGAATCGCGATCAAAACTTGGCTGAATGGATCTGGAGGAGTCAACAATGCACCCAAAAAGAAAATCGCTACTATGCCATGTCTACGATAGGCTACCATGAGTTGAGGTGTGATGATTCCTGCTTTGGTAAGGAATAAAATCACCATGGGCAATTGAAACAAGAGTCCACAGGCTAATACCAAGGTCGTCACCGTAGATACATAGGATACGATATCAAATTCATTGAGGATCGTTGGGTCCAATTGGTAGTTGGCGAGGAAGTTGATACTCAATGGGGTCAATATCAAGTAGCCAAACAGAATGCCGATCAGGAACAATACGCTGACCCAAAAAACCGCACCATTGGCGACTTTTCTCTCATTGACATAGAGACCTGGGCTGACGAACCGCCATATTTCCCAAAATACATAAGGAAAGGCTACTGCAATCCCTACTGCAAAAGACGAAGCAATGTGCATCGTAAACTGACCCGTCATCTGCCTGCTTTGGATGATAAAAGGAAGCGTATCGATACAGAGTGCCTGAGTATCCAGTAGATTGGATAATTGGCACAACCATTGGTAAGTCCAAAAATCAGTTTTGGAAGGCCCAAGTATAATCATCCCAAAGACTATTTCTTTGGATAGAAAGGCTACTATAGTAAAAACAGCAATCGCTACAAATGCTCTGATGATATGCCATCTCAGCTCTTCCAAATGGTCGAGAAAAGTCATTTCTTCTTGACCATCTGGATGGATTTGATCCATTGGGAGTTTCTTCATTGTTTATACCAAGGAAGCAATGTGTGTATAGAGAGGAAAGTCTTTCATCCAACCGTGTACATCATTTCTTACTTCTTTGATTTTGGCTTCATTGTCAAGATTCATAAGAACAGAATCAATCAACTCAACTACACGGTCCATGTCAGCTTCTTTCATGTTGCGTGAAGTGATAGCTGCAGTACCTACTCTGATGCCTGAAGTGACGAATGGAGAGCGCTCATCAAATGGAACCATATTCTTGTTGACAGTAATTTCTGCCTGAACCAGACCGTTTTCAGCATCTTTACCTGTGATTCCTTTTGATCCAAGATCGATGAGCATCAAGTGATTGTCTGTGCCTCCAGAGATCAAATTATAGCCTCTCTTGACGAAAGACTCAGCCATCACAGCTGCATTTTTCTTCACTTGGAGGACATATTGCATGTATTCGTCAGATAATGCCTCACCAAAAGCAATCGCTTTGGCAGCTATAATGTGTTCCAATGGCCCCCCTTGAGTACCTGGGAATACGCCTGAATCAAGTACTGAAGACATCATTCTAGCGGCACCTTTTGGAGTAGTCAGTCCCCATGGGTTTTCAAAATCTTCTCCCATCAAAATCATTCCGCCTCTTGGACCTCTGAGCGTCTTGTGAGTTGTAGTTGTCACGATGTGGCAATGTGGCATAGGATCATTGAGCAAACCTCTGGCGATCAAACCCGCAGGGTGAGAGATATCTGCTAGTAACAATGCATCTACAGAATCAGCAATTTCTCTGAATCTAGCGTAATCCCAATCTCTAGAGTAAGCAGAGGCACCACAGATGATGAGTTTTGGTTTGATGGCTTTGGCCTTTTCTGCAACCTTGTCCATGTCAATCAAACCAGTTTCTTTTTCTACACCGTAGAAATTAGCATCGAAATACTTACCCGAAATATTCACAGGGGAACCGTGAGATAAGTGACCACCGTGTGATAGATCAAATCCTAATACCGTATCACCAGGCTGCAAGCATGCTAAGAAAACTGCCGCATTGGCTTGTGCACCGGAGTGAGGTTGTACATTGACCCAACTCGCCCCAAAAAGTTCTTTGGCTCTGTCTCTGGCTACGTCTTCGATTTGATCTACTACTTCACAACCGCCATAGTATCTTTTGCCTGGAAGTCCCTCGGCGTATTTGTTGGTTAAGACTGTACCAGCAGCTTCCATAACTTGGGCTGATACAAAGTTCTCAGAAGCAATTAGTTCGATTCCACTTTCTTGTCTTTCTCTTTCTTTTTCGATGAGGTTGAATACGTCAAGGTCTCTCTGCATGATATTATGATTTCGATGAGGCGCAAATTTAGAAGAAGCCCTCTTATTAAGCAAAGAATTGTGCTGTAGGGATGGTGAAAACGCAGAAGAAATATTTCATCCGAAAATTGTGAATCTAGGATTTATGGAGTAGTCTTATGGTTCAATTCGAAAAGGTCGCAGCAGTATAAAACCTATTTGAGAAAAAGTTGATCAGCTATGATTTCTCTCTCTTTATTATCTGATAATATTTTACTTCTATAAGGCATTGGTTTGATGCAATGATTTGGACATGACACCCACAGAAGCAAAATATGGTTTATTGAAAATCGTAAAGGATCCCATCCTACGAATCGATCGATTTGGGTGGGTCAAAGAGTGTCATTATCACCCCACGAGTGATCCAGCATTGATAGCTATTGGTTTTGAGCAAAGAAATATCAGAGATTTTGATTTTCTATTTGATTTGATTCGCTCCGTCGAGCTGTGTTTGCAGACTCAAGAGTCTCAATCTGCCTACTTTACGCTGAACTATCAAAGAGAGAGAAAACACTATGAGGTGTTGATAGAGCCAGATGACGAAGATGAGGTTCTGGCAATTGTCAAAGAAATCACCAAAAAGAAACAACGAGAAAATGAGCTACTGGAGTATTATAATTTACTTCAGAGTATCTATGAGGGAACCTCATCCTCTACGGGCCGAGATTATTTGGATCAATTGACTTACCAATTGTCCAAGGCGATGAAGGCAGATTATACAGCAGTGTGTGTGGTCGATCCTAGAAAGGATGTATTGGAGACAGTGTCAATTAGTTTCAAAGGGAAAAAAGTAGAAAACACTACTTGGAAGATCAACGGTTCTCCTTATGAAGAGGTAATTGCCAATAGTTATCTCGAAATCAAACAGGGATTTAAAAATCGATTTTCAAGGTTTGAATTGAACTACCATCATCTCTTCAATGGGTTTATAGGTGTGCCGCTGTTTTACAACCAGATATACAGTAAGCCAATTGGTTTTATGTTTGCGCTGTATGAACTTCCATTGTTTGAAGGGATTCACAATGAAAAAATCCTCCAGATTTTTTCATCTAGAGCAGCTGCTGAGTTGGAGAGGATAGAGAACCAGCGAAAAATTGAATACAGCGAGGAACGTTTCAAGGCACTCTACAACAATACACCAGCTTATTTTAGTTCGACCAACAAATCGGGCGTGGTGATTGAGGTAGGAGATTACTTTTTAGAAAAAACAGGTTATAGTAGAGGTGATGTAATCGGTAAATGGTCAATTGATTTTTTGACGCCAGCATCCAAAAAATATGCAATCAGAAAAGTGATGCCTAAATTCCTTAAAAAGGGTTATTGTAAGGATGTTGCTTTAGAATTTGTGAAGAAGAACGGTGATATCATGGAAGTGATGTTGTCGGCCACCTTGATCAAGGATCAAGCAGGCAAGTTTGTCAAAACCATCATGAACCTCAATGACGTGACCTTGCTGAGGAAAATTGAGAGGGAGTTGAGGGAAAGTGAAGAGAGGGTCATTCAAGCAGCCAATCGATTCCAGCTTTTATTTGACAACTCGCCAGTGGGGATCATTATTCATACAGCAGGGGTCATCAGACATGTCAATAGCGAGACCATCAGGTTGGCAAGGGGCAACAGTATTTATGACTTCATAGGCAAGACAGCTATGAGTTTTGTACATCCCGAATCGAAATCTGCCGCACAGGCACGAATAGATAAGATATATGAGACAAAAAAGGCTCATAGAAATGAGCAAAAATTCCTTTGTGTGGATGGCTCTGTGATAGAGGTGGAGGCCATGGGTACACTGATAGAATATGAAGGCGAACCCTCTGTGCAAATTGCTTTTTATGATATTTCAGACAGGAAAAATGCCGAACGAAGAATTTTGGAACGTGATAAGGAGCTTAAGACGCTGAACGAAAATTTGGCACGTCAAAATAACCAGTTGGAAGAGTTTGCCCACATTGCGTCGCACAATTTGAGAGCACCAATCACGAATATGCTGTCCTTGATCAAAATCAGAGAAGCGGATTCCTCAGAAGCAACTCAGCAGTTTGTTTGGGATAATTTGGGAAAGACAGTAAGAAATTTGGATGAAACAATCATTGAACTCAATGATGTAGTAAAGACTTCTTGGGAGTTGGATAAACAAAGAAAGACTTTGCGTTTTCAAGATGTATTAGAAAAAATTCTTAACAGCATTGTTGATCAAATAGCTAAGGCAGATGCAGAATTTGATGTTAAATTTGAAATGTCAACTGTTTTTTACCCTAAGATTTATTTGGAGAGCATCATTCAAAACCTGGTAACCAACGCTATTAAATACAAAAAGCCTCATGAAAGAGCGATGATCTATTTGAGAAGCTGGGAAAAAAATGGAAGAGGATATTTCTCCATAGAAGACAATGGTATGGGGATAAATTTAGAGAAGTATGGAAGCAGGCTTTTTGGACTGAGAAAGACTTTTCACTCTAATCATGATGCTAGGGGAGTGGGGCTTTTTATTACCAAAGCACAGATCGAATCGCTGGGTGGAAGTATTTTCGTAGAGAGCACCGAAGGAGTAGGAACGAAGTTTATTGTTGATTTTGGCACATTAAAGTTGATAAGTACAGACCATTAATTTATATTAGAATCACATTATGGGTAAGATAAAAAAGGTAGCAGTAATTGATGATGATCAGGTGTTTCAATTGATCATCAAAAAGCAAATCGAAATGAAGAATTTTGATTGCGAAATACTCAATTTTTATAATGGACAAGAGGCTTTTGATTTTTTCAAAGCCAACGTGGGGGAGGATGATAAATTACCTGATTTAGTCATGCTGGATGTGAATATGCCTGTGAAGAATGGCTGGGACTTTTTGCAGGATTATCAAACCCTACCTGTTGAGATGAGAAAGAAAATCAGCCTGTATATGGTGACGTCTTCGGTGATTCAATCAGATATTGACAAGGCCAATGACAATGAAAATATCATTTCATTTGTGAGTAAGCCCATCACCAACGATAAACTAGAAGAGATTTTTACCTAAGTTGACTAGCTCTCTTCGCTGAAATAGAGTGTGTAATAATTTAATTTCTTGTCTGGATCAAATCCCCTGATGATTTGGTCTTTGTTGCCATGGACATAGATGTGGAAATTTTTATCCAGCTTGATGATCGATCGAATAAACCTTTTGGTGTTTTTGATGGCTGGTTTAGAGATGTCAAATTGGTCTACATATAAATCAGGATTTTCTTCCTGCTTTCTTTCCTGAAAGTTTTCAAACTGATCGATCAACTCAGGGCTTTGAAGTACCTTCTCACCAAAATCCTGTTTGTTGAAAAATGGGTTTTGCTTCAGATAATCAATAGATTGATTGACAAAGGCCAATTTTTCAGGCTTCTCATCATGCTGGAAGGTGCCTTGAGCAAACTCCTGTAGGTTGTTGATCAAATTCTGAGTCTGAAAATAATCATCTCTGGTTTTTTCAATCCCCAAAAAGTCTTTTTGCCAATATTGTGCGCTGTTGCTTTTGTTGGTGATATCAACGTGGAGCACTTGGTAGCCATTTTCTTTGTCCGTGTTGAATATCAATACACCTTTGTCTAGTTTATTGATGCTTATTCCTTCATCTGAGATGATGTTGAAATCATTGCCTTGTCCTAGTATTTTGATGTAAGTTTCTTTGTTCTCGACCTTGAACATCCCGATCACTTCTGTGACTTCATCATCCATTACACAGTCTTCAAAATGGCACACCAAGAAATCACCTTCTTTGATATTTTGATTCTGAGATAGGCGAGCCAGTAGAGTTGCCATCTCTACGGATTGATCAAACAAGCTGTCTGGTTGTTCAAAAATCTGATTGACTATTTGGTAGACTTGATGATCATGCTCTTCATTTTCCAAATCAAAATGATACCGTTCTTCTTCTTTAAAAGATTTGAAAAAGTACTTGACCAGTAATTGATTCAAATCCTCATCCAAAGACTCAATTTTACCTGGGGAGGTAATTAATCCTTCGTCAGCAATTTTGTGAATGACGAGTTGGTTGAGTACGACTTCTGAGGAGATGACCATGATTTCACAATTTAATTTGCGAAGATAATCTATGGAGATTACTTTCTGTATGCTCCTGATTTGATGTTTGCGAGCCACTGGCTATTGGCCAAGTACCAATCCACTGTCAAGGCTAAGCCTTCTTCAAATTGAACAGATGGTTTCCAGTCCAACTCTTTGGATATTTTGGTAGAGTCTATGGCATATCTCAGATCATGACCAGCTCGATCAGTTACATAGGTAATGAGCTTTTCGGAAGTCCCTGCGGGTTTTCCCAATTTTTGATCCATGACTTTGCAAAGCAATTTTACGAGATCGATATTTTTCCATTCATTGAATCCCCCGATGTTGTAGGTATCACCCAATTTGCCTTTGTGAAAGACAGCGTCGATAGCAGTCACGTGATCGACTACAAAAAGCCAGTCTCTCACATTGACTCCTGCGCCATAGATTGGGAGAGGCTTCTCTTCCAAAATGTTTTGTATGCACACTGGAATCAACTTTTCAGGAAATTGGTTGGGACCATAATTGTTCGAGCAGTTGGAAACTACCACTGGCAATTTATAGGTGTTTTGATAGGCTCGGACAAAGTGATCCGAACTTGCTTTAGAGGCTGAATAGGGTGATTGTGGGTCGTATGGTGTAGTTTCCAAGAAGAATTCACCATCTTCTAATGAGCCATATACTTCGTCGGTAGATACGTGGTAAAACAACTTGTCTGTGAAGTCTCCTTTCCAATGATTTTTGGCAGCATTGAGTAAGTTGACCGTGCCAATTACGTTGGTATGTACAAATGCCAAAGGGTCTTCGATAGAGCGGTCTACATGAGATTCAGCAGCGAGGTGAATCACCGAATTGATATTTTCTTCTTTAAAAATGCGATCTATATGATTCGCATCACAAATATCTCCTTGAATGAACTTGTAGTTAGGAGCAGAAATATCTATTAAGTTTTCTTTATTGCCTGCATAGGTCAACATATCTAGGTTGACAATGTTGTACTGTGGGTATTTGTTGACAAAATACCTCACTACATGCGAACCAATAAAACCCGCACCTCCAGTTATTAAAATATTCTTTTTTGCACTCATCGTTCTAATGTTTTTTGCCAATTCCATGAATCTATCAATGCATCTTCCATGGTTAACTCACTTTCCCAGTTCAAGAGTTGTTTTGCTTTGGTAGCATTGGCATAAACTGCTTCCACATCACCAGCTCTTTTTGGTCCTATTTCGTAATTTAAATTCACGCCCGTAGCTTGTTCAAAAGTCTGTACAAGCTGAAGAACACTGTATCCCACACCTGTTCCTATGTTGATTGCTGTACATGTGGGTTGTGTTTGTTTAAACAGGTATTCAAAGGCTTTGACATGGGCTTTGGCCAAATCTACTACATGGATATAATCTCGAATGCAGCTACCATCTACTGTGTTATAGTCGTTTCCAAATACAGTTAACTTCTCGCGGAGACCACATGCAGTTTGTGTGATGAATGGAACCAAATTGCCAGGTACGCCAAGGGGTAGTTCTCCAATCAAAGAAGAAGAGTGAGCGCCTATTGGATTAAAGTATCTCAATAAGATGCTTTTATAATTTTTTTGAGATTTAATAAAGTCCTGAATTATAGTTTCACAAAAGATCTTAGTGGATCCATATGGAGACTCAGCTTGCTTTATTGCTGCATTTTCGTCAACAGGTAACATGTCGGGTTCTCCATACACGGTACAGGATGATGAAAACACGAGGTTTTGGCAATTATACTTATTAGAAACTTCTAATACGGACAGTAAACTATTGATATTGTTATTGTAGTATTTCAATGGAGCTGATACTGATTCTCCTACTGCTTTGTTCGCAGCAAAATGAATGACTCCCTCGATTTTATGTTCTTGAAATACTTGTTCAAGAACATCCTTATTCGCACAGTCTGCTTGGTAGAACGGGAACTTTGCGCCTGTAATTTCCTCAAGACGATCCTTGATCCAGATTTCTGAATTGTCAAGATTGTCTATAATAATAGGTTGTAGGCCAGCTTGAATGAGTTCCACGCAGGTATGGGATCCTATATATCCCATACCTCCGGTCACTAATATATTCTTCATGTTTAGTTTTTGACGGTTGCTCTTCCTATACTATAGTAGGTGAAGCCATTTTCTGCCATGGTTTCAGTATTGTATAGATTACGACCATCAAAGATCACATTGTCCTTGAGCGAGGATTTGAGTCTGTCAAACTCAGGAGTTCTGAATACTGGCCATTCTGTCATGATTAATAGAGCGTCTGCACCTTCTGCTGCATCGTATTCATCTTTGCAGAATTCGATACTATCACCAAACTGCTCTTTTACGTTCTCCATGGCTTCTGGATCGTAAGTTTTTATTTTTACACCTGCCTCTAATAGTATCTTGATATTGATCAACGCTGGTGCCTCACGTATGTCATCCGTATATGGTTTGAATGCCAATCCCCAAATGGCGAATGTTTTGCCCTTAAGGTTGTCTCCATAATGCTCTTTCAATCTGTCAATCAATTTGGTTTTCTGTGTCTCGTTTTTAGACATTACCGCATTGAGTATTTCGAAGTTGTAGTTGACTTCTCTGGCTGATTTAGCCAAGGCTTGTACGTCTTTAGGGAAACAGCTGCCACCATATCCAATGCCTGCAAAAAGGAATCTTTTCCCAATTCTGGAGTCAGTACCTACACCTTTTCTCACCATATCTACATCCGCACCTACTAGTTCGCACATGTTGGCGATCTCGTTCATGAATGTGATTTTAGTTGCTAGGAATGAATTGGCTGCATATTTTGTTAATTCTGCAGATTTTTCATCCATGGTTATGATTGGGTTTCCTTGACGTACCAATGGTGCATATAGCTCTTCCATGATTTTTTTAGCCTTCTCAGACCTGGTTCCAATGACCACTCTGTCTGGCTTCATGAAGTCATCTACAGCCACACCTTCTCTAAGGAACTCTGGGTTTGAAACTACGCTAAACTCTACTTTGGCATGTTCTGCAATCTTTGCAGTGACTCGGTCTGCTGTTCCGACAGGGACAGTGCTTTTGTCTACTATGACAGTGTATTGCTCCAAAAGTGGACCCAATTCTTCAGCAACTCCCAATATGTATCTTAAATCAGCACTCCCATCTTCTCCGGGAGGTGTAGGTAGGGCAAGAAATATAATTTTAGCACCTTTGATGCCTTCTTTCAAGTTAGTAGTAAAATCTAATCTGCCTTGTTTGATATTTCGTTCAAACAAAACATCTAGACCAGGCTCATATATTGGCATGATCTTGTTTTTTAGTTTCTCTACTTTTTTTACATCAATATCAATGCAAGTGACGTGGTTACCAGTTTCTGCGAAACATGTGCCAGTAACGAGTCCAACGTATCCTGTTCCTACTACAGCTATTTTCATAATTTAAAGTTAGTTCAATTTAATGGTGCAAATCTAAGACTTATGGCGATAACGAAGGGGCTTTTTTAATGAAAAGTAGACAAGATGATTTGAAGATAGAAATAGCAAGAAATATCTAATAAGGATGTTGTTTTAGTTAAAAAATTATGTCTTATTTAAAGTGCGAATTGTTAAAAACAATTTTACATTATCAATTGATAATCAACATTATAAAATGATAGATAATAGCGAAAATACGCCAAAGGTTGTTGCTGAAAATTGTCTTATGATCTCTGAAATGATCAAAGACTTTTGTGAGCGCGAAATTGCACCTAATATGATGGATTGGGACGAGACCCAAAAATTTCCTGTAGAGGTGTTTAGGAAAATGGGGAAGTTAGGGTTGATGGGTGTCTTGGTTCCTGATGAGTATGGAGGGTCAGGATTCGGTTACCATGAGTATGTGACGGTAGTTTCTGAAATAGCTAAAGTTGATGGGTCTATTGGTCTTTCAGTTGCAGCACATAACTCACTCTGTACGGGTCACATACTACAGTTTGGCTCGGAAGAACAAAAAAAACGTTGGCTACCGAAATTGGCCACAGGTCAATGGATCGGTGCTTGGGGACTGACCGAACCTAATACAGGGTCAGATGCTGGCAATATGATGACAGTCGCCAAGCCAGATGGGGATCATTGGGTGATCAATGGGACAAAAAATTTCATTACACATGGTTTGAGTGGAGATGTAGCGGTTGTCATGACCAGAACTGGGGATCCAGGGGATTCACATGGCATGACGGCATTTGTGGTAGAGCGCGGCACTCCTGGATTCTCAGGAGGTAAGAAGGAAAACAAGCTAGGGATGCGAGCTTCCGAAACGGCAGAGATGATATTTGAAGATTGTCGAGTATCAAAGGAGAATATTTTGGGTGAAGTTGGAGAAGGTTTTGTACAAGCACTTAAAATATTAGATGGAGGCAGGATTTCGATCGCAGCTTTGGGTCTAGGTATTGCTCAAGGTGCATTGGACGCTGCAATTGTATATGCGCAGGAGAGAAAGCAGTTCAATCAAGAGATAGCCAAGTTTCAAGGGATATCTTTCAAAATAGCGGACATGGTTACTCAGGTCAAGGCATCACGGTTGCTGATCAAAGAAGCCGCAGAACTCAAAAATCAAGGGAAAAATGTAAATCAAGAGTCTGCCATGGCAAAACTTCATTCATCAGAAACGGCAGTTTCGGTAGCCAATGATGCGGTGCAAATATTTGGAGGATATGGATATGTGAAGGATTATCCAGTGGAAAAATTTTATAGAGACGCCAAGTTGTGTACGATAGGAGAAGGGACTTCTGAGATACAAAAACTGGTAATTTCTCGCACTTTGTTTGATAGGTTGTAATTAAAAATGAAATTAACCGCGCAAGCTTTGGTATTTTCTTCTATGCTACATAAATTTGCGCTCCCTTTGAAAATAAGAAATTATGTTAATTATAAACGTTAAAGAAAACGAATCAATAGACAAGGCTCTTAAGAGATTCAAAAAGAAGTTTGAAAAAACTGGTGTTTTGAAAGAATTGAGATCAAGAGGTCATTTTGAAAAACCATCAATTACGAGAAGAACTCAATTGATTAGAGCTGCTTACAAGCAGAAAATGTTTGCAGAAGAAAACTACTAAGACTAGTAGTTATTCTCAGTGGTTTTTGATAAGTTAGTATTACCTTAAAGTTAAGGTAATACTAATGATAGAACCCTTTACAAAATACCTTCTCAACGAGAAAAGATACAGTAAGCATACTGTACAATCCTATGAAATTGATCTTCTTCAATTTCAAAGTTTCCTTGAAAATTGTGACGAAAGTATCACTACTGCCAATAGCAAGAATTTGCGAGCTTGGGTGGTGTCTTTAATTGAGGCTAAAATTAGCTCACGGTCTGTCAATAGGAAGATTGCGTCTTTGCGGTCATTCTACAAGTTTTTATTGAAGAGAGAATTGGTGTCTGAGAACCCAGCAACCAAATTAAAACCTCTCAAAACCCCCAAAGCACTTCCTGAATTTGTTCAAAAATCTGACATGGACATCCTTCTCGACCATGTTGAGTTTGGAGATGATTTTGCAGGAATTAGAGATAAAGTAACCATTGATTTGCTCTACGGTACAGGTATGCGTCTGTCCGAATTGATCAATCTAAAAATCTCAGATATTGATTTTTATGGGGGTACTATCAAGGTGCTGGGCAAAAGAAATAAAGAGAGACTAATTCCTTTGTCTAAAGACAACATCACTTTGCTGAGGTCGTATATTAAGACTAAGGAAGATGCCAGTTATCATAGTCATTTTTTGATATTGACGGATGCAGGTAGTCAGGCCTATCCCATGATGATCAATAGGTTGGTGAAAAAATATCTAAACCACATATCAAAAGTATATAAGAAAAGCCCACATGTATTGCGACATACGTTTGCGACACATTTATTAGATAATGGTGCAGATCTTAATGCTGTCAAGGAGTTACTAGGACATGCTAGCCTTGCTGCCACACAGGTCTACACACACAACTCTTTGGAGAAGCTCAAATCAACCTTCGATTTGGCACATCCAAAGGCATAAAATAATTGTTTAATTTTAAATTTTAATCTTATGAAGTTACAAATGCATTCCATTCATTTTGACGCGGATCAAAAATTGGTAAATTTCATCCAAAAGAAGGCAGACAAACTTGAAACATTTTATGATCGAATAGTCGATGGTGAAGTGATCTTAAAAGTGGAGAACGATGATTCGAGGGAGAATAAGATTATTGAAATAAAACTGAATATACCAGGAGCTCAGTTATTTGCGAAAAAGCAATCAAAGTCATTTGAGGCTGGTACTGATGATGCAATTGAGTCATTGAGAAGACAGCTTAAAAAGAGAAAAGAAAAGATGGCTGCTCAATTTTAAGATAGAATAAGGTACAAAAAAACCTGATAGCGAGAGTTATCAGGTTTTTTTGTGCCTATACTAATATGGTTACTTTTCGAATTGCTTTTGCATATTGATGGTTTTTCTGGCGTAACCACTAGGGATACTAAACTGCGACTCATCAATTGGAGATTCAGTGATGCTTTGTACCAATGTCTCACTGTTGGCCTCACCTCCATCGTATGAGATGGTACGTACAGGTAATCCTGTTTTGAGAATTGGACTATTTTCATCAAAACTAATGGCTGACATGGACTGGTTAGTAGGTAGCATAGATGCGACTTCTTGCAAGTTTTCTTTGAAGAAGTCTACTAGGCTTTTCATCACTGAGAATTTACTCTCATCGATACCAATACTTTGAAACGAAGCGATGTTCAACTCAAGGATCTTTTCGTTATCAGCAGTGCCGTTGTATTTTTTTGTGTCCCAATTACTCACTTTTGCGTCCCCTATGAGAGAGTAGTCAATGGGACTTTCGGCATTGGGGTTTAATATTTTGTCAAGTTTCTTTTGTTGATCTTCTGGCATTTGTGAAGAGAATTGTTTCATCATTTGCACAATCATTTTTAACTGTTCTTTGAGCTGTCTAAGCGTAGGTTCATCAAATTGATAATACTCCTTTTTTCGATTGTCAATGAAGGTGAAAATCTCTTTCTCCGCATCGAAAATCATGCTACTGTTGTCATTGCCCGAATTTTCTATTTTGAGCATGCTGGAAGTAAGATATAACTTCGAAGTAGTCACTTGATTGGATGATAAATCCTTTGATTTGGAAATAATCAATACTCCATCTGTAGCATAGCTATTGATGCTGTTTGTGAATATAGTAAGGATGAACAGTACTTTGAATATTGCTTTCATACTTGTTTTAGTCAATTTGTAGTGTGTTAAAAGTGTTTGTTGGAACAGTGGACAATACCTCAATATTAGACAATTGCTTGTCTCCTCTTGTATTGGATAATAGAATTTCTCCTTGCTTCTGGTAATCAGCCCAGGTAGTTGTATATGTAGGTTCAGTGTAGCTTCCGTCTGGGTAAAAGGCCCATTGAGATACCAGGTTCGTTCCTGCATCTACCCAAATATCATAAACATTCCCTAAGGTTTCGCTAGTGTTTTCAAATACCAATTGGAGTTTTTGAACATCACGTCCGTCTGAGGTTGTGTCTTCACCTAAGTAGTACAGAGTCACTCCGTTGTCTTTTAATTTGTAAGGCATAATTAACCAATATGAATCGTTGATCCAGATGTCTTTGGCAATGCTCAAATACTTTGCCAAGCTATCCGATTCAGTCATTACTTGACCATCTTTATAAATTTTACCAGTCAAATCATTGATATTGACTAAATATACATCTTCATTGTCGAGAAAATCAATTCTAACGTCTCCATTGTGTTTATCCCAAGTCAGCGTTCTGTTGTCAAAATGAGTCCACTTGAGATATTGGGTTTTGTCCCACGCTTTGCGGCCACCCATGGCAGCCATGACTTTGTCAGCGACAAATATGGCTATTGGGTCAGATCCTTCAATATTGAAACCCGGCATTGGTTCGTTGATGTCCTCAATGGCTGTTGATGTTTCGACATTGTTCTTGGGTTGAGAACATGCCCAACATAGGATAAGTATGAGAACAGTGTATCGTTGTATCATCAATTTGGTGTTTGATTCCCGAAAGATATCATAAATTGTACAAATCTGGTTTTTTGATAAGCATCCATAAGCTGACTTTTACAATTTCCCCCATGTTTTTACATTTCATGAACTTCTTTTCGTTGTAAAATTCTGCCAAATCATTCTTGAGAGAAAGAACATTTTCTGGTAGGGAGATGGTGTCTTTCATCATCACGCGTAGCAAATCAGCGACGCGATGACGCTCTACTCTGAGTCGGTTGGTGATCAGTGCTCTTTCTTCTTTTTGGTATTGGCGCACTGTTTCTGGAGTCATGTGTTTGAGACCCATTTCAATCAATGCATTGTTTTGTTTGAAGTATTGAGGAAGGTAAATGCTGCGTCGGCCTTCGTAAGATTGTTGATCAAAATCGATCGCTCTCAAGCGGTAGGATACCTCTTCGAAATCTGGTGTAATGTTGACTACAAAATTGCTCGAATGCATGTCACCTAGCAATTGTACAAAACATCGTTCGTTGAATTTTACAAATTCCTTGGCAAGTCTGATTTGATTGATGCCTTTATCTTGTAGGTGGCTTTTTATGAATTGATCACCTGGTATTCCTGCTATGTGCTCTTCTATCAAGGTATGTTTGTATGCGCCATAGCTGATTCTGTTGGGCGACAAAAGGTGTTCTAATTCTAGACCATAAATCCTAGAAGCGTCAGCATTTTTGACATAGAAATAATCGAAGTTGTCATTGATTTGATTGACAATTCGGATGCGAAATGGTTTGGTGTTTCCGTATTGGCAGATGTCCACTCTGTCAATAACCAAGTGATCCATGACGCTCAAGTCACCATCAGATTTGAGTACAGAGTATATTTTTTTAAGGTTGTAGTAGATGGATTGCATATCCGATTGAGGATAAAAAACCGTCTCCCATAGCGTGTCTTTACCAGTCTTGTCATAGAGAGGTATGGCATTGTCGTAACGTAAGAGGTCTGTGTACTCGATGGGTACATTGATTGCTCTTTGGTACTTTTGCAAATACCGTAGGAGGTCAGGACTCACCTTGAATGCTATCTTTTTCTTACTGATTATTGCCATGAGTGAAATTGAGCTAGAAGTTCAATCAGATTGAGACTTATTATATTCCTATGCAATAGCTAATATAACACCTTCACAGCGCAATGAGATGGACTAGTCTTTGAATACCAAAGAAAATTCAGTGCCTTGGTCTATGATGCTGCTGACAGTAATATTGCCATTATGTTTTCTCATGATTTGTTTGGAAAGACTGAGACCTATGCCTGATCCAGATTTTTTGGTGGTGAAAAATGGGATAAATATTTTATTGATAGCTTCTCCTTCGATCCCTGTGCCATTGTCTCGGATGGATATAAATGTCTGCTTGTACTCGTTGTATCCTACTCGGATGTGAATTTCTTTTTTCTTATTGTTTTCTGGGTTTTCTTCCAATGCTTGCATGGCATTTGTCAGCAGGTTGATAATTACTTGTTCTATTTGCTCACGATCTGCAGAGATGCAGATATCTGCAGGCTGTATCTCAGTAGAGACAATGATGTTTTGATCCTGAATGTCACGGCGCAGGAGTGTCAAAATGGTTTGAAAAAGCTCAGTGATTGAAATCGATGATCTTTTTGGAATAGGGATTCTGGTTAGATTTCTAAAGTCACTGACGAATTTGATAAGACTTTCGCTTCGTCTATGTATGGTTTGAACCGCCATGTGAAAATCTTGAATGTCGTCCTTTGATATTTCTTTGACATTGAAATTCTCATCAATGACCTGTTCTAGGTTGGATTCTACGGTAGCTGCCAAGGAAGAGATTGGGGTGACTGAATTCATGATCTCGTGAGTTAAAACCCGAATCAGGTTTTGCCAGGCATCCATTTCCTTTTCATCTAGTTCACTTTTGATATTTTGTATGGAGACCAACTTGAACTCTTCGTCTCTTCTGACAAGTTGAATCGCATAGACTGATAGCTGGATTTCCTCTCCTTTTTTGTTGATTTTAATCAAATCTCTCCCTCCTGTTTGGAGGTCTTTGAGACTGTTGACCAACTCCGGGTTCAAATCTGATAGGTCATCTATGTTGCGTACTTGATCCATGTCCAGCAGAGACTTGGCTGCCGCATTGATAATCTGAATTTTGCCCTCTTTGTTGAACGTAATGATGCCAATACCGACATGCTGAACAATGGTTCTGAGGTACTGGTATTGTGCTTCCTTTTCTGTGCGAATCTCTCTGAATTTTTTGATCACCATATTGAATCTATCATATAGGTCATCCTGAGAAGTACCCGTACGTTTCGTTGTATAGGTTTGAGTAAAATCGTCGTATTTGATAGAATCCAAGAAATGAACAAACTCCACATTTGATTTGTCCAAATACTTGATCAAAGCATAGCCTTGAGAGACAAATGCGATGAGCAACAATATCTTGGTGAGCGAGTAGGAGTCCGAATAGAATGCGTTGACGAGTAAAATACTGGTCAACAGTACGAGCCCCACCCTGATGGCGATAGAGGTTTTGAAGTTGCTATTAAAGCCCATGCTTTTCTAATCTTCTGTAGAGAGAGGCTCTGGTTAGTCCAAGTTCTTTGGCTGCTTGAGAGATGTTGCCTTGGTTTCTATCTATGGCTTTTTGAATAATGTTTTTTTCCACTTCGTCCAAATTGAATGTTTCTTCCAAAGACAGATTCTGATCTTCATTTTTGTGATTTAGGAAGAAAAAATCTTCTGGAACCAAGGTGTTTTCATCGCTCATGATAACGGCACGCTCTATGGCATGTTGTAGCTCACGAATGTTTCCAGGCCAGTGGTACTTTTGAAGTTTTTTGGTGGCATTTGAAGAGATTTTCTTCCCACCTTTTCGGTACTTTTTGCTATATATCTTGATGAAGTGATCTGCTAATAATGGGATGTCTTCGAGTCTCTCTCGCAATGAAGGCAATCTGATTTCAACTGTGTTGATTCGGTAGAGCAGGTCCTGTCTAAATGAGGAATCTTCAACCATATCATAGAGAGGCATATTGGTGGCACAAATCAGCCTGATATCCACATCTATGGTCTTGTTCGATCCTATAGGGGTGACTTGTCTGTTTTGTAGTACGGTTAGAAGCTTGGATTGCAGTGGAAGACTAAGGTTTCCGATTTCGTCTAGGAATAGAGTCCCCTTGTTGGCAATTTCAAATCGACCTTTTCGGTCATCTTTGGCGTCTGTAAAGGAACCTTTCTTATGACCAAACAATTCACTTTCGAACAGAGTCTCTGTAATGGCTCCCATATCCACTCCGACGAAAACATTGTCTCTCCTCATGGATTTCATGTAGATGGCCCGTGAGATTAACTCTTTTCCTGTTCCGTTTTCACCTAGGATGAGGATGTTGGCATCTGTTTGTGCTACTTTATCAATGATTCTGAAGACGTTTTTGATGGCTTCACTTTCTCCAATGATATCTTTGAAGGGTTGATTGATTTCTTCCTCCAATTGTTTTTTGGCTATTTTTAGTTGATCAACCTCTTTGTAGGATCGCTTAAGCCTCACGGCAGAGGTTAAAGTAGCCAGTAGCTTTTCGTTTTGCCATGGTTTGAGTACAAAATCGGTAGCACCTTCTTTGAGTGCCTTGACAGCCATCTCTACGTCTCCAAACGCAGTAATGAGAATAACTACAGCTTTGGGATCACGCTCCAAAATCTGATCTAACCAGTAAAACCCTTCTTTGCCACTTGTGATGTCTTTGCTGAAATTCATGTCTAGCAGTATGACATCATAAGTGTCATTGTTCATCAAGAAGGGGATCTTTTTAGGATTCTTTTCGATGATTACTTCTTGTGCGTGTTTTTTGAGCAGCATTTTGGCTGCAAACAATACATCTTCGTCATCATCTATGATCAGGATTTTACCAAGTTCTTTTTCCATGTTATTATTTTTAATCCAAGTGTCCAGAATTTGTGCCAAAGTGGTGAAACGTCCATAGAGAGGTGTATGGCCGTTTTGTCTCCGATGAAAAGTGTTGGACTATCCAATATCGGACAAAAAACTGTCTCAAAATCGGACATAATTTAATCTGAATTGGGCAATTCAGAACGTGTTTGAGATGAAAAGATTGAAAAGGGGTAGAGTTTAGAAATTTACTCTCTTGATTAGGTTTTGTTCCCCAGACTCTACTTTTACAACATAGATTTTCCCATTGTTGTTGTTGTTGAGGTTGTACTCAATTTCGGAATTGATGGTGTACTTTTTTTCCTCGGTCAATACCAAATTGCCAATGATGTCATAAATTTTGATATTGACATAATCAGAGGGTTGATTGACGAATATGAGTTTTATTTTTCCGTTTTCGAGTGCTTCTACGTTGTAGTCGAGGCGGTTGGGAGAAAGGCTTTTTTTATAGTTGATGCGGTTTTCTATGTTTCTAGAATAGTCTAGGGCATTTTCTTTTTCATTGACCACCTGCTGTGCCAGGGGCACAAATGACAGTGCAAAAAGTAAGATGATCAGTGAGTAATATTTTTTCATAGTGATGATTGAGTTGAATCAAGACAAGCAATATCCATTCCAACTCTTGGTGAAGAAATGAAATAATGCTTGTCTTGGTTGCCTGTGGTTTAGCTAATTTCTGCCAATTCGTAGGCTTCTGTTGGGATGCAGCTACAGTAGAGATTTCTATCTCCATATGCATTGTCGATCCGGCCAACCGAGGGCCAAAACTTGTTGGTACGAAGATACTCTATAGGATATACGGCATCTTTTCGGCTATAACCGTGATTCCAATCATCAGCCAGTGTGTGATCTGCTGTGTGAGGTGCATTTTTCAGGACATTGTCTGTCTTGTCAGCGACTCCATTTTCAATCATCCTGATCTCTTCTCTGATACTGAGCAGTGCATCACAGAATCTATCCAATTCTTCCTTAGACTCACTTTCTGTAGGCTCGATCATCAAAGTACCAGCCACAGGGAATGAAACAGTAGGGGCATGGAATCCATAGTCCATCAATCTTTTGGCGATGTCTTCTACTTCAACCCCAGCATCTTTGAACGATCTACAGTCCACGATCATTTCGTGCGCGCAACGGCCATTTTTACCACTATAGAGGATTTTGAATTCGGTTTCTAAACGAGCCTTGATATAGTTGGCATTTAAAATGGCTAGTTTGGTAGCGTTTTCTAAACCATCCGCACCCATCATGGCAATGTATCCATAAGAAATAGCTAGCACACCCGCACTACCAAATGGCGCACTGGAGACGGCTGTGATAGCCTGATCCGCTGCCATGTGTATCAATGGGTTGCCAGGAAGGAAGGGTGCCAAATGCTCTGCAACACCTATTGGGCCAATACCTGGTCCGCCACCACCATGAGGGATGGCAAAGGTTTTGTGAAGATTGAGGTGACAAACGTCTGCTCCGATGATGCCTGGGCTGGTCAAGCCAACCTGTGCATTCATGTTGGCGCCATCCATGTAGACTTGTCCACCATTTGCATGAATGATTTCACAAATTTCTACAACACTTTCTTCAAAGACCCCATGTGTAGAGGGGTAAGTGATCATGAGCGAAGACAATCTGTCTTTGTACTGTTCGGCTTTTTGCTTGAGGTCTTGCACATCAATATTGCCATTGTCGTCACATCTGACGATGATGACTTCAGTGCCTGCCATTACAGCACTGGCTGGATTGGTGCCGTGTGCTGAGGATGGGATGATTGTAATGTCTCTGTGTCCTTGACCGATAGATTCTTGATAGGCTCGAATCACCAACAGACCTGCGTACTCACCTTGCGCGCCAGAGTTGGGTTGCAATGAGACAGTATGAAAGTCTGTGATTTCGGAAAGCCATTTGGTCAAATCATCAATGATGTTGGAATATCCGCGTGTCTGAAAAGAAGGTGCAAATGGGTGAATCATGGCAAATTCAGGCCAAGTGATCGGCACCATTTCCGAAGTAGCGTTCAATTTCATCGTACAGGATCCCAATGAGATCATAGAATGAGCCAACGACAAATCTTTGTTTTCTAGATGCTTCAAATAGCGAAGCATTTCATGTTCAGATCTGTATTTGTGGAAGACTTCATGTGTCAAATATGCTGAGGTTCTCTTGAAAATGCTGTTGAACTGAATTTCAACATGATCTGCTGCTTGCAGCACCTCTTCTGGATTCACAGTGGTGTTGCTGAACTTTTGAAAAACGGCAATGATGTCTAGCAGGTCATTGGGCGTGTGTGTCTCATCAAAAGCGATGACAATGTGATTCTCAACAAAGTAATTGAAGTTGATTTTTTTAGCTTCTGCTTCAATCTTTATTTTTTCGATCAGTCCAGGGTCTACTTCGATGCTGAGCGTGTCAAAGTAGGTTTCATTGTTTTGAGTATAGCCTAGCTTTTGGATGTATTTATCTGCCAACTGAGCCAGACCGTGTACTCTTTTGGAGATGCGCTGTAAGCCTTCTGGCCCATGGTAGACGGCATATGCTCCCGCCATGACTCCTAATAGCACCTGAGCAGTACAGATATTGGAAGTTGCTTTTTCTCTTCTGATGTGCTGCTCTCTAGTTTGCAACGCCATTCTGTAGGCTTTCTTGCCATGTCTGTCAACCGATACTCCGATGATTCTGCCTGGCAGCTGTCTCTTAAACTCCTCCCTAGTGGCGAAGAAAGCTGCGTGAGGGCCTCCAAATCCCATAGGAACACCGAATCTTTGTGTGGTTCCCACGACAACATCGGCTCCCCATTCTCCAGGAGGTGTGAGGAGTGTCAAGCTAAGTAAATCTGTCGCAGCTACTATTTTGAGATCATTTTCTTGTGCAGTAGCGAATAGCTTGGAGTAGTCTTGGACATTTCCATTGGCATTGGGGTACTGCACCATCAGTCCGTAATATTCTGGTGAAGAGAGGTCAAGGGTACTGTAATCACCTATTTCCAATTCTATCCCTAGTGGTGTAGCCCGTGTTTTGAGTACGTCTAGGGTCTGTGGCAATACATTGCTGTCTACAAAATACTTGTTTGCATTCTTTTTTTCCTTCTTGCGGAGCGCAAAGAGCATCGTCATGGCTTCTGCGGCAGCCGTTCCTTCGTCCAGCAAGGAAGCATTGGCGATTTCCATGCCGGTGAGTTCACTCACCATAGTTTGAAAATTGATTAGTGCTTCCAGTCTACCTTGAGCGATCTCTGCTTGGTAAGGGGTGTATGCAGTGTACCATCCTGGATTTTCTAGGATGTTTCGTTGGATGACAGCTGGAGTGACACAACCATAGTATCCCAAACCGATGAATGACTTGAATACTTTGTTTTGATTGGCGATCTCTTTCATCGCATGAAAGTAGCTGAATTCGTCTAGGGCAGCAGGCAGTTTTAATTTACCTTTTCGTCGGATATTTTGGGGTACAGTCTCGTCGATCAACTGATCTAACGAAGCAACACCAATCGTTTGGATCATGGCTTCAATATCCTCGGAAGAGGGGCCGTTGTGACGGTTTTGGAAGTGTGTCCTTTCGTTCAAATTCGCTATCATTCTGGGTATGGGCTTATATTTTCCAAATATTATAATGGCGGCAAATTTAGACTTAAAAAGACGAATTACGAGATTCGTAATTGACTAAATCTATTAATTTTTTTGTCGGAAAGTTGTAGAGAAATGTAGTATGAGAGGGGAGTGGGAGTCGATACTTGTGGGATTAGATACCGTTGTATCTATTCCCCACAAGATCTTTTCAACCAGCTATGGAAAGAAAGACTTTTAATCCATCTTTCTGATACAATTATAACTTCTTTGATTGAGCTCTTGAACTAAATTGGATGAAGAACGGGTAATTTTCGATGAACGAGAGGATTTCATAGACGAACGCTATTTTCGTTTACTTTGCTTTTTCTTCGCAGTGGGAATTCTCTGTTTTTTGTCATGAAATGCCCCCTTATATTCTGGGTCATCTTTCTTTTTGAGGAAGTCCAGTTCTCGCAACATTACTTGTTGCTCGACAAAAGGCGTCTTTTCGATGGTCACCTCTGGTGGGACAGGGACAACTTCTATGGATCTACCAATCAACTGTTCTATTTTGTCAATGTGGTATTTCTCTGCTTGGTTACAAAAGGTCAATGCAATTCCCTTGTTGTTGGCTCGTCCTGTTCTACCGATTCTGTGGACATAGTCTTCATATATCAATGGTACATCAAAATTGATCACATGAGATACGAGTGATACGTCTAGTCCTCTAGCTGCCACGTCTGTTGCTACCAAGATTCTTGTTTCGCCTTCTTTGAACGAGTCAATAGAATTCAATCGCGTGTTTTGTGCCTTGTTGCCGTGGATTACCTTGACAGACTTGGTGATTTTTCTTTCTATGAACTTATAGATATTGTCCGCATTGGTTTTCGTCTTGACAAAAATAATGACCCGACTAAAATCTTCATTCTCGAACAGGTGATCCAGCATGTTGATCTTGGACTTGAAGTTGGGGAGATAGTAGAGTGCCTGATCTATGGTATCGACTGTGGAGGACTGAGGTGATACTTCTACTTTTTCTGGGAATTCTAGGAATTCCTCAGACAACTTGATCACACTTTCGGGCATGGTCGCTGAGAAGAGGAGATTTTGCCTCTTGACAGGGATTATTTCCAAGATTTGACGAATCTGTGGCATGAAACCCATATCCATCATTTTGTCAGCCTCATCGATGATCAGCGTTTTGATTTCTTTGGTTTTGAAAACTTGCTTTCTGTATAGATCCATGAACCTGCCTGGCGTAGCAACGATCAAGTCCATGCCGTTTTCAAACGCTTCGATCTGAACTTTGGCACCTGTCCCTCCATAGATCGCTGTATGCCTGATCTCCATGTAGGTGGCGTATTTTTTGACATTTTCTTCAATCTGAATGGCTAACTCACGGGTTGGAGCTAGGATCATTGCTCTAGGAGCATCTCCTTGTGCATACTTGAGTTTCATGAGTAGAGGCAATACGAATGCAGCAGTTTTGCCAGTACCTGTTTGAGCAATACCCATGATGTCATGTCCAGCCAAAACGAGGGGGATTGCTTTCTGCTGAATCGGTGTGGGATGTTCGTACCCTGCGTCCTTGATGGCATTTAGTATCTGCTTGTTCAACTTGAAATCGGAAAAACTTTCTACGTTATTAGCCATGAATAATTTTTTAGATGCCTGATGCGCTTATTTTTGCTTTGCAATTTATGAAATAAAAAGGTTGAAATAATGGCGAAGTATACACTGATTAAAAATGCTAAGGTGGTCAATGAAGGTGAAATCATGGCTTATGATGTACTGATCAAAGATCAAATGATAGAGAAAGTAGATGTAGGACTGAGTCATGAAACGGCCACTGTCATCGATGCGGAGGGTAAATTCTTGTTGCCTGGCGTGATAGATGACCAGGTACATTTCAGAGAACCTGGCTTGACCCACAAGGCAGAAATCTATACGGAAAGCAAAGCTGCTGTCGCTGGAGGGATTACGTCGTTTATGGAGATGCCCAATACAGTGCCGAATACGCTCACACAGGAGTTGCTACAGGACAAGTATGATATTGCGAGTCGCAAATCGCTGGCAAACTATTCTTTCTTCATGGGGGCATCCAATGACAACATAGAGGAGGTACTCAAAACCAATAAGCATGATGTCTGTGGTGTCAAGGTCTTTATGGGATCATCGACGGGCAATATGTTGGTAGATGACGAGGGGACGCTCAACAACCTGTTTTCACGGGTGGATATGTTGATCGCGGCGCATTGTGAGGATGAAGCAACCATCAAGCGAAACATGGAGATTTTCATGGAGCGATACGATGGTGAGATTCCTTTTACCGCTCATCCGCTGATTCGTAGTGAGGAGGCTTGTTATATTTCTTCTTCCAAAGCAGTGGCATTGGCCAAGAAGAACAAGACCAAATTTCACGTCCTACACATCTCTACTGCCAAAGAGACCGATCTGTTTGACAACAGTATTCCGCTCAAGGACAAGTTGATTACATCTGAGGCGTGCATACATCACATGTGGTTTTCGGATGATGATTATTTGACCAAAGGGGGTGATATCAAGTGGAATCCTGCGGTGAAGACTGCATATGATCGTGATACGGTATTTCAAGCCATGTTGGATGATAAGATAGATGTGATAGCTACTGACCATGCTCCCCATACACTCGAAGAGAAGGCCAACGGATACAGCAGTTGCCCATCTGGAGGGCCATTGGTGCAGCATGCACTGCCTGCCATGATGGAGCACTACCTCAATGGCAAGATTTCAATTGAAAGAATAGTGGAGAAGATGTGTCACAATCCTGCAATATTGTTTGAGATCGAAAAAAGGGGATATATCAGGGAAGGATATTATGCTGATTTGGTTTTGGTGGATACCTCGGACAAGTGGCGCGTAGAACGCTCCAATATCTTGTCCAAATGTGGCTGGAGCCCGTTTGAGGGACAATCCTTCCGGTCCAAAATTAGCCATACTTTTGTTTCGGGTCACTTGGCATATGAGGCTGGTAAGTTTGACGAATCCACTTGTGGAGAGCGACTTAAATTTATTAGAAAATAAATCAGAAAATAAAATGGAAATTAGTTTTGAAATGTAGTCAGCACTTTTCTATTTTTGCACTCCCATTTACAGGGATATACGGTGGTTGTAGCTCAGCTGGTTAGAGTATTGGTTTGTGGTACCAAGGGTCGCCGGTTCGAACCCGGTCATCCACCCATTAGAACAGCAACTTTGAAAAAGGTTGCTGTTTTTTTATGCCCAATTTTTTTTGGAGGGTTCAGTGAGGGTGGTTTTTGAAAAGGGAATTGAAGTTTTGATAACTGAAGATGTTTTAACCAAGCATGTGAATTGCATCTGCTTTATCTGAGCGTAGGGAGAATATTGAATTTTTATGAGTCTATCGCCCAGCTATGATGAGTGAGGATTAGAAATCACTAACCTCTCGTCTCCCACATAGCCCTGTCTGCCGACAGGCAGGCACGCCTTGATTTAAATTTAAAACTTGTGGCGGACTTTCCAATCCCCACGAAAATATTCTGACCGATGGAACCCCATTCATTCATTCATAGCGTTTGTTAGCGAGCTGTTTTTCTAAGCATTTCGATTTTTAAATTTGGTTGAATCAAGAGTTCCTCTTTCCATAATCCATCAATCTCAAATTCAGGCATGCTCTCTTTGTTCGGGTTCATGATATTAATCGTTATATTGTTGCCGTTGTACCAAGGCATGGCGATTGTGTCTTGTTCGACTTCTCCTCCAGTGTAATAGTTCGGATAAGTTCGGAAGTCCTGAATGCAGTAATCTGAGTCTAAAGTTGATACTACTAGAGTTCGGTAGTTGGAGTATTTGATGTTAAACAGCAGCAAAAATCCTTCATGGATTCTCTGCAAATACTGCAATGAAATTAGATCAATATTTTGTTCTTTCGTTGATAGTATATCGAGCGGAACATTTCCTTCTGTTAAGGTTCCTCCCTCCATTTCAATCGAAGTGTAGAAGCCACTGTACTGTTCCAGATCTGCCTTTAGGCAACCTCGATCTTCGATTCCATTGGTAAATAAAACAATCGTTAAAATTCCGATTGTAAGCTTCCCATTTTTAGGACAGCTGTAATTTATAATTATTGTCTAATACTTCAACCTTCAGAGAGTCCAAGAGGGTACCCTCTTGGACTCTCTGAAGGTTTTCTCCGAACATTTTTGGAGTAATCCTACCAAGGCTATCATGCGGGCGATGGTTATTGTAATCTTCCATCCACTTATCTACTTCTTCTCTGGCCTGGTCGATGTGCTCAAATACAAACGCATCAAACACGCCCCGGCGCAGAGAGCCATTGAACCTTTCGATGTAAGCATTCTGCGTGGGCTTGCCTGGTTGGATGTAACAAAACTCAATTTCTTGCGCATAACTCCATGTTTGGGTCATTAAGGCTATGAATTCTGGCCCATTATCCATCCTGATGCGCTTTGGTTTTCCTCTCCTATTGATCAGGTGGTTCAGTACCCAGATCACTCGACTGCTTTTTAGTGAAAAATCTACTTCTATATGCAATGCCTCTCTGTTTGCATCATCCATTACGTTGAAACTTCTGATTTTTCGACCATTTACCAATCTATCCTGCATAAAGTCTATTGACCATGTATGATTAAGGTGATTCGGAGCCTCAAGATGCTGCTTGGACCTAGCGGGGAGACGTTTCTTCTTCTTGACCCTTAAGGATAGCCCCAGAGCTTTGTAAACCCTATATACCCTTTTATGATTCCAATGCTTGCCCTCTAGTCTAAGGCGGCCATAAGCCTTCCAAAAACCTTCTCTGGGAAATTGTGCAGCCTTATCATTCAAAGCCACTTCAATCGGGGTGTCATCCTTTTGGGGTTTATAATACATCACCGACCTAGACACATCCATTACACGGCACGCCCTGTTGATACCGTATTTAGGCAGCTCTTTACTAATCCTACGCTTATCACAGGGCTTTAGAGCTTTTTTTCTATGATCTCTTTGGCCATCTGGTGATCCAATGCCAGCTCAGCATACATACGCTTTAGTTTGGCATTCTCCTCCTCCAGAGCCTTCAAACGCTTCAGGTCTGAGGCTTCCATGCCGCCATACTTCTTGCGCCAATTATATAGCGTGCCTTGGCTTATACCATGATGGCGGCATACCTCTTGTGCCGATTTACCTTGTTCAAATTCCTTGAGAATCTTAACGATTTGCTGGGGACTAAATGTACTCTTCTTCATTTCTACAGTTTAAATCTATTCATTTTTAAACTGTCCTGTTTTTGGGGAAGCTTACAATTTCATGCTTCTAAATGCTCTCTAACGTCTATGTATGGTGAGTGCGCTCACACTCTCCAATATCACTAAAGTATCGAATTGCAGAGAAAGTTGAAAGAAGCTTGAAAGCGCATTCACTATACATTTTGTTAGGTTTTCGTGTTTTTCGTTCTGGGTAGTTCTTCTCGGTTTACCACAGTGCGTTGGCTCAGACACACTTATTGACAAGCTTTGGATTGCGCGGTGGCTTTGAGCGGCTTGGCAATGTGTGTGGCTGTTGAGCGTTGGCATTAGTTCTTTACTTCAATTATTTCCACAAAATTGTCAAGATTACCAACCTTTACAATGTTACCAACGGAATGTCCAAGAATTGATACGGCTAATGGTGATTTCATACTGATTTTTTGAATTCCATTAGATAATTCATTCTTGTTAGCTGTCTCAACGATATGTACTTTAATATCCTTGCCGTTGTTCATATATTTTACCTTGACTTTACTTCCTAAGTTGATTTCATCTTTAAAAAGCTTGGCTTGTTTTTCTTCTTTCTTTTCAATGGTTTTTATTGTCGCAACTTCATTGTCTGTGTCGGTAATTGTTGATTGAGCAACATAATTTTCAACCATTTGAAACTCGTCTGTGAATGCAAATGATGTTTTAGAATGGTCAGCTAAATTATAGTCGTTTCTTGACTCAACATTTCTGATAAATTCAATTAAACGCTTGGTTTCCTTTTGAGGATTTCTCCACCAATTTGTACTCCAAATTCTATGAAATACAAAACCGTGGCTTTCAAGAATTTTTTGTCTGTGTCGGTCGTGTAAATATGCTTCTCTACTTGAATGATACTTTGCACCATCACATTCAATCGCAATCTTAGGCACTCCTGCAATTTTCGGGTCGTAAACAATATCAATTCGGAACTCAGAAACCTTCATTTGCGGAATTAGTTTTGATTCGTCCACTTCATCAACTAAACGCTGATAAACTTCTTCTTCAAAAGGTGATTCTAACTCTCCAAAATTGCCGACATTGAAAGAGGTGCTTTTTGTAGAATTTTCGCTAAGTGCAGTTAGGACTCCTATTCTTGAATCATTATTGCCTTCACTGACAGCTTTACTGTATGCTAAGTATGCGAAGAAAACTGCTCTCTTGTTGTTCGACCCCTCAGTTATTAAAAAGTCTTTGTAATTCATAAATGCCATTTCTGGTACGGATGAACAGACGTAAACTTTATACTTTGCTCTTGTGATAATTACGTTTAAAAGCTTGTAGCCTTTGGAATGATTAATCGGGCCAAAGCGCTGTGCAAATTTCTCGTCTTTTCCTGGGCCGTAAGTAGTTGATAGAATAATAACATCTCGTTCATCTCCTTGAATATTTTCCAAATTCTTGATGAACATTCCGTTTTCTTCTAATTCTTGAATTTTAGCATTGAACTCTTCAAACTTTGAGAATTTTTGCCTTTCTAATATTTTGCTCTTTATGTGATTTCGTTGAGCAATATTAAACGTTGCGATTCCAACCGTTGGATATTCTCCATTTGGTAGTCGATTTATATTGTTCTCAAGTATTGATAAAACCATTTCAGTTTCTGCATCATTGATGTGGTCTGAAAAGGTTCCATTTACTTGAATATACTTTATTGGCGTATAATCAAATGTATTAGGTAGTGGCTTAAGTCTTTGATTATAAAAGGCGTAGTTTGAAAAATCTATGAGATAGGGATGCCTTGACCTATAATGAAAATCAAGGTGTCGCTTCTCAAAGTTGAGTTCTGAACCAAAGTCTAAAAGGGATTCACAGGATAAAAGAATGTTATCTCTGTCTACTACAATTTCATCTTCTTCATCAATGTCGTCTTCGTCTTCAATTGTACCATCAAAGACTTTACTAAAGTAATTTGAAGGTGGCATTTGGTGTTCATCACCTGCAATTATTATCTGCTTTCCTTTCAAAATTGCTGGCAAGTTGTCTTCTAAACGTAATTGACTGGCTTCATCAAACATTACAATGTCAAAATATCCATTCATCCCTTTGAATAGGTTACTTGCGACATCAGGCGAGGTTAGAATTATTGGGAAAAAGGTCGTGAACAAATCAGCGTCATATTGTACTATTTGGCGTAATGAAAGACGCTTAAATCGGTTGCTACTTCGCTTATTGTACAAATTTTCAACTGAGAGATTCGAGTTTCGCTGTTCAAAATCTCTTGTTGTGTCAATTTGCTTTGAGAACCAAAATTCACGGATATATTTCAATTGCTCTTTCTCTAAACCACCCAAAGTGCCATTTAGCTCTATATGTTCAGAGTCATTTGTCGGCAAATGAACGTTTGCGGAATTTATGAGCATTGAGTTTAGATAATGAACTAGAAAGGACTTTCGCCAATCCTTTTTAACCTTCAATTCATTAACAAGAAGTTTAGCTTCATTAGACAGACCATTATAAAATTGAAACCATTTAAATTCTGTGGTAAAAATGTCATTTTCATTGTTGAAATAATTATTCTTCTCTTGAATGATTTTCTCAACAGCCTTAATGAAACCCTTGAATTCATTGGCTTGAATTTTATGAGCTGTCCAACTATCTGACTTAATTTTCTCGCTAAGTCGAGAGCAATAGTCTTTCAGTGATATTAAAGTTTCTGTCTGATATTCTGGTGTTGAAAACCCTAATACATCAATGGAATCATATTCATTCTCAATTTTGGATTGAAAATCGGAGCTAGTCTGCTCTATTAGATTGTTGGCTTCATCAATCCTTTTCAGATTACTTTTAATGGATTGAGAAATTTGAAAATCTTTAAGGTCAGCACATTTTGAATAATGGTTTGTAAGACTTGTAAAAAGGCTTTGGATTTCCTTTTGGTCTTGAACGACCTTCTTTTTTGGTTGAGAGAAGATTGTTAAGGCTTTGTACAGTAATCCATTAGTTTTTTCTTCATTAAGAAAATCCGGATTCGCTTTGTGTTCTGCATAAATGGCATTAATCGAATTTTGAATCTGTTTTCCGCTTTGGATTTGCTCAGAAAGCTCCGTTTTTCTTAGTTTAAAATACTCGCTTTTATATTTTGATTCGAGCTCACAGACCTTTTGAAGAGACTTTTCGTATTCTTCAAATGAATCGTTGATTCCTTGCTCAATAACATACGGATTGTCTCCAACTAATTTTTTTGAGTTTAGAAATGAAGCCGAATCATACGTTTGATAATTTGAATAGAGACTTTGGCCTTTCTGGACTATTTCTAAAAGTCCGTTTAATTCTTGTGAATTATACTTGAATTGAGATTTGTCAATGTTTAAAGTATGGTTTTCATCAGTCCCATTAAGTTCGGATAGCAACGTTCCGACTATATCAGTCCAAGATTTATTGCCTAGAATTTTCTCATCAAGCTTTTTATGCTTTCCATTAATTGATTCAATTAAAGTTTTGGCCTTTTTTATAAGATTGTCAAGTGATTCTTTGGAATATGTGTAACGGTATCTTCGATATGACGAATTATCAACTCTGTCTCTGACGGAATCAACGACTGTTTTACGGTCTTTAACTATATCTCGAATAAGAACACAGTGATAGTTTAAGCCTTTGTCAATTAGTGCATTATGTAAAACTTCTAAAGCCGTTCTCTTTTCACAAACAACTATTGTTTTTCTGTGATTCTCTAATGCGTTGATTAGAATTGCCGATAAGGTCTGACTTTTGCCTGTCCCTGGAGGACCTTGAATCAATATATTTCTCGTTGCTTCTAGGGAATGTAGGATGCCTTGTTGTGATGGGTCTGTTTCTACTGATGAAATGGGTTGAAAAGTATGATTTTCTAAATCGTCAAGGTCAATAGATAAACCTTCCAAATCCATTAACTTACCATAGTCGTTTATGATATTTTGTTTTTGAACTTCAAATATTGAGAACAAACCCCCAAAGTCAATTAGCGCATTAGTGGAATTTATAGGAAGTTTTTCGTAATGATTTTTGTCGCCAATTGAAACCACATTATCAAGTTTCTTGATAAATGCATCTTTGATGTCGGAAGAAACGGAAGTATTGATTTCCTTAATGAGTTTTACACAAATTTCGAGCAGTTCATCCTTTGTGATAAGCCCATCATCTAACATTTCGCTTGGAATCTGCTCAATCTCAATGTTTGAATCCGATTGTAAATGATTGATTAAAACTTCATTCAAATAAATCGGGTCGTCTTCATTTCTGTTAATTTCCCAAGTATTGAATTCTTTGGTTCTTTTTATTCGTAACGACCAAATTAGAATAGGTGCAACCGTGAGTTTGTTGTCTGATTGGTCTCGTCTGACAAGAATTGGAAAACCGAATCCAAAGGTGTTGATTCCTTTTTCTGATTCAATCGCTTCTGTCTGATTTATTAAATTTTCAAAGGATTTTGTGATTCTGACTAATTGCGTTTGGTCTTCTTCAAAAAGTGTATTTAAGTCTGGAACATTGTCCTTCCAACTAATTCTGAACTTTAGCGGTTGTTCTGAAAGTAATGCGTTTATGAAATTGTCAGGAAGATTCTTGTCAATATTAGAAAGTCTGTTTAGGTCAAACTTGTATCTTGAATTTGCAGGTATGGCATTTAGGTGCACGCCCCTGCGATTACCTATTTTCAGTCTCCTTTGAAGTTCATTTAATAATTTTTCTGTCAATTCCATTATTCTTCCTTAGTGCGTTTGCCAAAATTCAAGCTCTTTTGGTTTTTTAGCGTTGGCTTTGCGTGTTGGCAAAAACCAAATGTGCCTGAATGTGCGGTTGGTTTTCTACGTCACGGCATGAAACCTAACATTTGAGTATGCGGACAAAAGTTCCGCATACTTGCCCTATGGCATGAGTAAATCTAAGTTCTTTAATTTGTCGATAAGGTAGCTTTCTTCACTCATGCCTCCTACCAAAATTAACACCTCAACCTCATATTTGACCAAAAGATGGAATGCTTTGTAGTATTCATCAATGAAATATACCCAAATCTAGGGAGATGATTTGGGTGGTTAAGAAGACGTTCCCCTGACTAACCGTTACCACAGCTCCATGGTAACGTTATCTCGACCTAATTGTAACGTTACCTCAGCCTCCTTGTAACGTTACCTCGGACTTCTGGTAACGTTACCTCCATGCCACGGTAACGCTACCGTGAACCCTCTTCTATTATTATGCCGATATCCGAAGGTTTAGGGGTTGTTTACTGGCTCAAGTGTGTTTTTAGGTATGCACAGTGTGAAGGTGTTGCCTTTGCGATTGGGTCTGGTGTCTAGGTCTATGTCTCCACCGATGAGGCTGGCTCTGGCACTCATGTTTTTCCAGCCATAGCCATGGCCCAGTAGTAGCTGAGATGCATCGAACCCCATGCCATTGTCCTCTATCATCAGTAGACTTTCATCCTCATCTTGTATGATCTGTATGGTCACTTCTGTGGCATCAGCGTATTTTAGGATGTTGTTGAGCCATTCTTGACAGATTCGGTACACAGAGATAGAAAAGTCGCCTGAGGGATAGGTTTCACTGCCATCTGTGATCAGTTCAATCTGTGTCTTGCCAACGGCATTGATGCGGTCTGTCAATTCTCGAATCGCAGCGACCAGACCTGCAGATTGCAACGATTGTGGCATCAGGTCAAAGCAAACATTCTTGAGCTCCTTGTACATATCAGAGAGGGTGTCAGAGCAGAGGGCATAGCTTTCGTCTCGCTCATTGGGAAGTAAATCTGGTTGTGCTTGGAGCTTCCCGATGGACAAGTTGACCACCGAGATGAGTTGGCCCAAGTTGTCGTGGAGGTCTTTGGCAAAGCGACTTCTTTCTTTCTCTTGTGATTGAATGGAAGCAGCGAGCGAAGCTTTTTTGATTCTCAGGTCTGCTGCGGTAGCCAATATTTTTTGTTTTTTGATCAAACTACTTCTGATAAAATAGGCTAGGATCACCAAAAGTATGGATAGCAAACCTAGGGCAGTGATCAGGATGGTCTTTTGTTCGTTTTGTGCGGTCTGGAGTTCTATCTCTTGTTTTTGCAAGCGGATGGTGGATTCTTTCTCCTTGACCTGAAACTGTATTTCTAGATTGGCAATTTGTTTGGCTTTGGTCTGGTTGAGCAGACTATCTGCGATGTGGTTGTATGCTTTGAGTGTGGATAGCGAAAGCGCAAGTTTGCCTTGTTTTTCCTGAATGATTTGAAGTGATTCGAGGGCATCTTTCAGACTGGGCAACAGTTGGTGTTGGGTAGATAACTCTCTCGCCTCCGTAGCGTAATCCAAGGCTTCCATTAATTTATTTTGTTGACTAGATAAGTTGGCCAAGTTGACGAGCGTGTTGACTAGGCTCTCATGGTCCTCTACCAACCTGCTGAATCTTGCGGCCTCTTGGTAGTATTCTCTGGCTTTGTCGTATTGATGAATATCCTCCATCACCAAGCCCAGATTGGAAAAGGAAATAGACAGGGAGTTCCAGTCTTCTTGTGCCTGAAAGACCAAGATGCTTCTTTCCAATACTTGGATGGCCTCTGGATAGCGCTGTAGGTGATAATACAGTCCTCCGATCGTCTGATCAGATTGTGCTATGAAGGAACTGTCTGCAATTTCAATTCTAATTTCTTTGGCTTTGAGGGCATATTCCAGGCTTTTTTCATACTCCTGCATGTCCAAATAGACCAAGGCGATGTTGTGTTGGGGATTGGAGATAGCGTACAGGTTGTCGCTGTATTTTGCTTGGTCAAGGGACAAATGGTAGGATTGGATGGCTGCTTCAAAACTGCCAATGCGTTGGTTGATCAGGCCGAGTAGGTTGTAGATGCTGGCTTGGCCGTAGTGGTTGTCGATGGATTGGTATTGTGTCAATGCTTGTTGACTGAGTGTGATTGCATCAGGATATTCGCTCAGCAGGTAGTAGATCATGGCCTTGTAATACAACACATCGGCTGTCAACTGCACTGAGGAAAGCTGTGTAGACAATCGCTCTGCCGAGTCCAATGCCTGCATGGCCTTCCTAGGTTCGGAGAACTTCAAGCTCCAGGCCAGAGATTGCAAGGATCGGATGGTCAGCGAGTCCTTGTTGATCGTGGGTTCTGAGTGTGCAGCGATGGAGAAACTAAGAATAAGGAGTATCAGGAAAGAGCGATGATAGGGCATGAATCGTTTTGGTTAAATCAAGGAATGCACTTGGGTTGGTCATGATTCCATCAGTTATCCAATATTGAGTATTTATTAGCTGAAATGCCAATTTTGGGAGCAACAATTGGAAGAGAAGAAAGGGATGGAAATGGACTTGTTCTTTCTTTGATCCAACTATTCAGGGGGGCTTTTGTCCCAATTGTGATTGGTAATCTGCCGTTCGGCTAATTTATTTCACCATCTGTGTGTAATTTTTGAACTTTCATTCACCATCTAAAAAGCATTATTATGCCACTAGTCATTGCGCTGCTTGGAATCGTAGCTCTTTTATTGTTAATTATTTTTTTGCGACTCAATGCCTTTATTGCTTTTGTCATCGTGTCCTTATTGGTGGGGTTGTTTCAAGGAATGCCTCTTGATGAAGTCGCCTCGTCTATTCAAAATGGGATTGGAGGGACCTTAGGGTTTTTGATTATCATCTTAGGGTTTGGTGCGATGCTGGGCAAGTTGGTGGCGGACAGTGGCGCAGCACAGCGGATCACCTCATCTTTGGTCAGTTTCTTTGGGACTAAAAATATTCAGTGGGCGGTGGTTCTTACGGGATTCATTGTAGGTATCCCTATGTTCTACTCGGTTGGGTTTGTGATTTTGGTACCGTTGGTATTTGCTGTGGCACATACGACCAAGCTGCCTTTGTTGTATGTGGGTTTGCCGATGTTGGCATCTCTGTCTGTGACACATGGTTATTTGCCACCGCATCCAGCACCCTCGGCGATCGCAGTGATGTTTGAGGCAGATTTGGGACTCACCCTGCTGTATGGAATTGTTGCGGCCATACCTGCGATTATTTTGGCTGGACCTTTGTTTTCGAGGACACTCAAACACATCAACCCAAAACCACCCAAAGACCTTTTCAATACTGAGGTCATTCCTGAGGAGAAGCTCCCCAGTCTATTCGTCAGTATCACTACTGCGTTGTTTCCTTTGATTTTGATTGGCTCATCGGCCATCATTCAGATTGTAGCGACACCTGATAGCTGGATTTACATATGGTCGGGCTATTGGGGCAATCCTCTCTTGGCGATGCTCTTGTCGGTATTGGTGGCGATCTATACGCTGGGGATACAGCGAGGCAAAGACATGACGCAGGTGATGGACAGTCTAGTACAGGCGGTCTCTGGGATCACGATGATTCTTTTGATCATCGGAGGTGCGGGGGCTTTGAAGCAGGTGTTGACTGATAGTGGGGTGAGTGACTACATTGGAGGATTGCTCAAGGAATCTACCCTGTCCCCTCTGCTGTTGGCTTGGTGCATCGCTGCTGCGATTAGAGTCTGTGTAGGTTCGGCGACTGTAGCTGGCTTGACTACCGCTGGGATTTTGTTGCCCGTGCTGAGTCAGTCTGGTGTATCGGGTGAACTGATGGTTTTAGCAATTGGTTCGGGTAGCTTGATGTTTTCTCATGTCAATGACAGTGGCTTTTGGATGTTCAAAGAATACTTTAATTTGACCATCAAAGAAACCCTATCTACTTGGACGGTCATGGAAACAATCGTATCAGTGACAGGATTGGTTAGTGTATTGATTTTACAAAACCTTATATAAATGGATTTAGTCAAAAGAATCAAAGAATTGAATTTGGAATTGCCACCTGCACCTCCCCCAGGTGGAGTCTATCGCCCCCTTGTTGTCGTGGGTAAGATGCTGTACGTGTCAGGCCATGGACCGGTGAAGATGGATGCCAGCTTGATCAAGGGCAAAGTAGGTTCTGTTTTAGACAAGGATGAAGCCAAATTGGCTGCCAGACAAGTCGGTTTGACCATGCTTTCTACACTGATCAAGCACCTTGATAGTCAATATGAAATCAAAAGGATGGTAAAAGTGCTAGGCATGGTCAATAGTGAACCGGACTTCTTTGATCAGCCCTACGTGATGAATGGTTTTTCGGAGTTGATGGCTGAGGTATTTGGAGAAGAAAATGGCCTAGGCGCACGTAGTGCAGTGGGTATGATCCTGCCAGGCAATATTCCAGTGGAAGTTGAGGCTATCTTCGAACTTTATTAACTTTTCATTTTCAACCTGTCTATCAACGAGCCGATTTTGAACTTTAAACTTTTAACTTTCAACTTATGACTCAAACCATGAACTGGTACGAAATTGAAGATCAAAGCGAGCTCAGTACGCCAGCGTTGGTCATCTATCCAGATAGAATCAAGCAAAATATCGAAACCATGATCGCCATCGCAGGTGGAGTGGAGCGATTGAGACCGCATGTGAAAACCCACAAGATGACCGAAATCATCCATTTGCAGATGGATTATGGCATTAGAAAATTCAAATGTGCTACGCTGGTAGAGGCTGAAATGTGCGCACAATGTGGTGCCCAAGATGTATTGATGGCCTATCAAATGGTGGGAACCAATGTTGGTTTGTATCTTGATATGATCGAGCGATATCCTGCGACTCGGTTTTCTTCCTTGATAGACAATGAGTACAGCTGGCAGGAATTATCTGCCTCGGCAGACAAGCGTGGTAGGGTGGTAGATGTCTACATGGACATCAACAGCGGGATGAATCGCACAGGCATTCTATTGGGAGCAGGAGCAATGAATTTGTATCAGAGAATGACAAACGATCCGCAAGTGCATATCAAGGGATTGCATGTCTATGATGGGCACATTCACGACTCAGATTTGAACATGAGGACACAGAGATGCAAAAAGGAGTTTGCCAAGGTGGAGCAGTTTGTCACAGAAATGAAAGCCTTGGGTATGGATTTACCAATAGTAGTGGCTGGAGGTTCGCCTTCCTTTCCGATCCATGCACAGTCAGCCGATCGAGAATTGAGTCCGGGGACGACTTTGTTATGGGATAGCGGATATGGTCAGTCATTTGCAGACATGGAATTCTTGCCTGCTGCAGTGTTGGTGACACGGGTGATCAGCCAACCTACTGTTGCCAGCGCATGTTTGGATTTGGGACATAAATCTGTGGCTTCTGAAATGCCCCACCCAAGGGTTCTACTTTTGGGTCTCCCTAAATATGAAGCGCTCAATCATAGTGAAGAGCACTTGGTGATCTCAAACGAGTCAATCCATCTGCGAATGGGACAATTGTGCTATGCAGTGCCACAGCATATTTGCCCAACTGTAGCACTGCATGAGCAGGTATATGTAGTAGAAAATCACCGTGTAACAGGCCAATGGAAAGTAGCGGCTAGAAAAAGATATTGATAGTATGAATGACGAAAAAAGACCTTTGATAGTGGATGCGCATCTGGATCTGTCGATGAATGCCATCGAGTGGAATCGGGATTTGCGATGGACTGTGACCCAAGTCAGAGAGCGTGAGCGAGGACTACAAGACAAGCCAGATCGTGGCAAAGGAACCGTGACCTTGCCATCCATGCGTGAGGGAAATGTAGGGTTGTGTGTGGCTACCTTGATCGCTCGCTATGTCAAGCAGGGAAGCAAACTCCCTGGATGGCATTCGCCTGAGCAGGCATGGGCACAGACACAAGGTCAATTGTCGTGGTACCGTGCCATGGAGGAGGTTGGGCAGATGACTCAGATCAAGGATTTGAAAAGTTTGAATACGCATCTGGCTCTGTGGGAGAATCCTCCTGTGAATGCACCTATTGGGTATGTGTTGAGCTTGGAAGGGGCGGATTCTATCTGTACGATAGGGCACTTGGAGCGAGCATATGAGCAGGGTCTGCGTGCCATAGGGCCTGCGCATTATGGTCCAGGTACCTATGCACAAGGCACGGATGCGACTGGAGGTATTGGGGCGAAGGGCAAGGAATTGCTGAAGGAAATAGAACGTCTCGGGATTATATTGGATGCAACTCATCTCTGTGACGATAGTTTCTGGGAAGCGATGGGTGTTTACAATGGACCAGTTTGGGCGAGTCACAACAATTGTCGCTCACTGGTGCCGCACAATCGCCAGTTTTCGGACGAACAAATCAAAGAGCTGATCAGTCGGGGTGCAGTGATTGGTGCTGCACTGGACGCATGGATGATGGTGCCGAATTGGGTCAGAGGCAAATCCACACCAGTAGAGATGAATGTCTCATTGGAAACGATGGTAGATCATATAGATCACATCTGTCAGTTGGCGGGCAATTCGGAGCATGCAGCGATTGGTACAGACCTAGATGGAGCTTTTGGGACTGAGCAGGGACCTAAGGATTTGGATACGATTGCTGACCTACAAAAGCTACCAGAGATATTGAAATCCAGAGGATACACAGCTCAGGATGTGCTCAATATCACCAGTGCCAACTGGATTCGGTTTTTGAGAAAGACCTGGAGTTAGGGCTTTTGCAATCGGATTTCTAGGTCATTGAGGATGTTCATAAAATGATTGTAAAAGTCGTAGGGGAGATGATTTCTATGTTCATCTTTAGACATCTGTATGATGTACTCAATGTTGCCGAGTTGTGACCAAACTTGCTTTAATTTCTTGTCTTTTGACAATTGGACAGCACTTTCGAGTTGATAATACTGCTTCAAAGTACGGCTTTGCAGGGCATTGGAGTGAATGGATTCCAAAGACATATGATGAGTGCCAGATATGACAGGTGACTTGATGTTGTAGGCAGAGGTTTTGCTGGACTGACTGATCTGCTCAGCCAATGAACGAAGTGCAGCTTTGTTTCGCGCCTTGAAGATAATGGATTTGATTCCGCCCAATTGTTTGATCAGATGTGCGTCGAATTGCAAGAAGTGATTGTTTCTGTCGGGATCAGAAAAAAGAGCAGTTCCTTCGTCTGTGTCTAACAGAAATATTTTTTGCTTGGGATGGTTGGCCGCATGAAATATGCGCTGATTTTTATCCTTGCCTAGATACCATTCGATGGTTCCAGCAAAGGTTCCTTTGAAGCCTTTTTTATCCAATATCTCTGTGATTTCTGTGCAGTAGATATTTTCTGTATTGTAGAAGTATTTGGCTTTGGTAGCAAATAAAGTCTTGAGTAATTTGATATGAGCGTCTATTTCCTCTAGGAAATGAGATTCTGAATAAATGGACGAAGCGCTGTTGTGATAGGTTCCTGCCAAAAGTGTCAAAAATCCAGAATCCACCACTGTTTTAAGTTTTTGCAGCATGATCAAATCATGCTGCTGGAGCATTTCTAAAAAATCACCTGAGAAATAAATAGCAAGAGGTGTTTCTTGAGATTCACACAGAGAGATAACCTGAGTCAGCTCCTCTTTGATGGTGTTTTCGTACCAGATAGCAAAGGTTTCCTCGGTTTTGATCGTATTGAAGTAAGGCTTGTTTTGACCTATGTCAAAGAGAGAAAACGCTGCAAGGACAGGGGCAAAATCAAAGGTCAATATGAGGGATAGTTCTTTGTTCATTCGGTAGCTGACTCAATGATAGTGAAAATTTTCTGGTTTGTTTTCTCCCAAGAGAGATCTCCAAGCAGGGCATGATTTTCACTGGCAATATGATGTGCTACTTTTTCATTTTTCAACAGAGATACGATTTGTTTGGCAAATTTTTCTGGGTTGTCAAACTCAGCGGTGAGCGCACTGGTCAAGACCTCTGCAGCTCCAGAGTTGTTGGATAGTACCATCGGTACCTTGGCTCCTGCTGCCTCCAGTGCTGTAAGCCCGAACGGTTCAGATACCGAAGGCATGCAGTAGACATCAGCCATGGCGTAGGTTTTGAGCAAGTCAGGTTCTTTGAGGTAGCCAGTGATATGAAACCTGTTGGCTACCGTGGAGTGTGCGCCAGCTTCTATGAGTGACTTGTACAAGTCACCTTCGCCTGCCATGATAAAGCGACTCTCTGGATACATGGCGTACACATGTTCAGCTATTTCTAGGAATTTGGTCGGGCCTTTTTGTCCCGTCAAGCGTCCTACGAATAGCACGATTTTCTCTTTGAATGGGCTTTGGTATTGTGGGTATTCTTTGGGCTTGTAGCCATTGTGGGCGACTTCTATTTTGTTGGAGTCTATGCCGTAGATTGTTTGGATGATTCCTTTGGAATAGTTGCTTACGCAAATGATTTTGTCTGCAATGAGGAAAGCCTCTTTTTCCAAATCAAAAACCCAGGAATTGGAAGTGCCAATGTTGCGGTCATAGTCCAGTGAGTGTACGTGGAGTACCAGAGGTTTCTTTAGTTTGGTCTTGATATCGATAGCCGCTCTAAACGTGATCCAATCATGCGCATAGATGATATCAAAATCTACTTTTTGTGCTGCGGATGCTATTTGTTTGGAAAAATCGATGAGCTGATTGTGCAGCGCATGATCTTTTTGTTTTGCCTTGGGACTTGCTACATCAGCCGTATTGGCGTAGGGAGAAATACTCGTCTCTATGTTGATTTTGGACATTTCGGTGATCACACTGAAATCATCAAAGTCTCCCAGATTTACTTTTTGTTTAGACAGAGAAATGTTGTTGCCGATGGCGTCCAAAGCTTCCATGTCATCTGGTTGGATGATGGTGAGTACGGATCTCATCGCTAGGAATTGCGCGATTTCGTGGGCAGCGATACCGAGTCCACTGTTTTTGGAGACGGGTTCACCCGGTCCCAACATGAGTATTTTTAACTTTTTCATAACAGGTCGATTGGCTTTTGTATAGATTGTTAAGTACTGCTGATGTTTTCAATTTGGGGCAACTATGTCATATCTATTGTGAAGTTTGTTCACAACGAAATGATGCAGTTGCTTTCGTTGGATAGATGGTTGTCTACATATCCATCGGCTTCATCGTCGTTCATCCATATTTCACCATCTATCAAATATCGAAATTGATACTGAGTGTTTTTGGGTAGCTCCATGACCAATTTAAAATCTCCACTTTTGGTTTTTTCGAGAGGAAGAGAGTTTAAATCCCAATCATTGAAGCTACCAGATAGCGAAATGTTACTTGCATCTTTGGCTACTTGCTTTTTTACCGTCCATGTGACTTTGCAGACGTCTTTTGATTTGAAAAATTGTTTTTTAATACTCATGGTTACAATGGTTTAGTGTATTAAGATTTCATTGAAATTTTTGGGTAGTTTCACTTGCATTACAGCGCCCATCATTTCTACTTCCTTGATCATTTCAACGCCATCAACTAGTATAGAGCTGGGTTTTTCTTCTAGTCCGTGGAATTTAGCTAGATAATTATTGTATTCTGTCGCAAATTGACCAACGCATTCTTGTCTGATATTCCATTTGAGGACGGTAGTCTCCGAATGAAATGTTTTGACAGAATACTGACCTTCTTTGTATTCATAGCCATCGCCCTTGTCCTCATAGAGCTGCGAAGTGGTCACAGTAAAGGGTTTATAAAAGTTGAGAGTCAGTTCCTCTACTATAATCTCTCCGACATATTGCATTTTGGGTTGCTCTGGTATCATCGCACCTGCTCTGACGAACAACGGGATTTTATCCAAAGGGGCATCCACTTTCAATTCTCTTTGACCTTCTTCGACCATACCCGTCCAGTAGTTGTACCAAATCCCCTTGGGCAAGTACATCAGTCTGCTCACTGCCTTTTCTTCTGATATTGGGCAAATGATCAGGTGCTCACCCAGCATGAATTCTTCTTCACGATAAAAAGTCTCGGGATCTATATGTGCCTCCATATGCAAGGACCGGATCATAGGCGTCCCTTGGGTGCTGTACTGCCAGAATGTGGTGTAGATATAAGGCAGTATTTTGTACCGTAGGTTGATGAATTCTCTGACGATATCGACATAGATTTGATCAAATTTCCACGGTTCCTTGTCTCCATGATCTCCCGAGGAGTGCGTTCTAAAGAATGGATGGAATACTGCCATTTGAATCCATCTCGTAAATAGTTCTCCATTAGGGGAGCCGATAAATCCTCCGACATCTGACCCAGCAAATGAAACTCCAGAGGCAGCGAGTCGTTGGCACTGGATGTTGGCCAACTTGAGTTGCTCCCAACTGGCAGAGTTGTCTCCAGTCCAAACCGAAGCATATCGTTGAATACCAGCATAAGCAGATCGTGTGATCGTGAAGGCACGTTTGTTTTCTAGGAATCTTTGTTGTCCCTCACAGGTAGCCTGTGCCATCAGTGAGCCATAGACATTGTGTGCCTTGCGGTGACTACATGGATGACCGTCAAAATCGAATCGCACGTCATTGGGGAAGGTGCCGTCTTCGAATGTGGCAGGTTCGTTCATGTCGTTCCAGACCCCGTCTACGCCATCTGATACGAGTCCTTCGTAGAGTGACCCCCACCATTTTCTGGTGCGCTTGCTTGTGAAATCAGGGAAGTGACATGGACCAGGCCAAACGCTGGCTTTGAGCAAAGCACCGTCCATTCTCTTGCAGAAATGGTTGCCTCTTCTGCCTTGTTCGTAGACTCTGTATTTTTTATCTATTTTGATTCCTGGATCGATGATTACGACGGTTTTGAATCCATCTTTTTTCAGATCGGATATCATTTTTTGTGGTTTAGGAAACTTCTGTTTGTCCCAGGTGAAGCATCTGAATCCATTCATGTAGTCAATGTCCAAATGGATGACGTCACAAGGGATTTCTCGGCTTCTAAATTCCTCAGCCAATTTTCTCACAACAGATTCTGGGTAGTAGCTCCATTTGCTTTGGTGGTAGCCTAGTGCCCATTTGGGGGGCAATTGAGGTCGCCCTGTGAGCCAGGTATATTTTCTAGCCACATCTACCAGTTTGGGGCCATAGATGAAATAAAATCGCATTTCACCACCTTGCGCCCAAAAGCTGCAGGCATTGCCTCTTTCCTTACCAAAATCAAAGTAACTCCTAAAGGTGTTGTCCATGAAGACGCCATAGCCAGTCTGGCTGTGTTGCCCCATGTAGAAGGGGATGTTTTTATAAACAGGATCTGTGTCATTGCCATAGCCATAGCAATCCGTCCCCCAGAGTTCTCTTTTGGTACCGATGAGGTTGAGTCTTCCGGTTTTGTCGCCAAGCCCGTAGAATTTTTCTCCCTTGTGGAGCACCTTGGTGCTGATATTGATGGTGCCTCCATGGTATTTATGGTCTTGCCAGTGGTAGCCTTTTTCATCTTGAAAAACCACTGTACCTTCGTTATTTAGAATCTTGCAGGATAAGTCTTCCTTGCTGATATAGCAGCGGAGTAGGGCGGTTTTTAGTACAAAGCTCGCTTTGAGCTCTTCAAATTTATAATCTGTGGTAGGTGCTCTGAAGGCTGGGTCTATGGCATAGGAGAAGTCGTCTTCGAAGTATCCGTCATTGCCATGCCTGAATTTGATGATGTCTTCACTGATAATGGTGACCTCCAGTGAAGCATTTTCACCATGTATGATGAAGGAATTTTTTCTCTTCTCCCATGAGACATACTTTCCTGAATAAAACTCTTCGACATCTTTGCCCTGAAAGTTTTCGATGTAGTTGCCAGAAAAATCCTTTGATTCATTGGTGGCTGTAGTATCTCCTGTTATTCCTTCCATTTTCTTAATGTTTAACTAAAACAAATATACCTTTTCTGCTTGTCCTAGGTTATCAATGATCGTGTTTGGCCATTATTTCTATGTGAAATTTTCACTTCTCACAATATGACCATGAGCTTCTATCAAAATTCATCAATAATCTAATTTTCGCACTATAAGATTAGAAAAATAATAATGTAATTGTTGGTGTCTTGCTGGATAAAAAGGCATCGTACTGCTTTTTTGTTTATAAAAGTCTGCGATTTGTTATGAAAATCGCAAATTGACTTGACAGGGAAAAAAATATGAGATAAAAATCAAGTGTACGTGCCAAGACTTATTAACTTTCCCACACTCAACAGTAGAAGTATAAGCGTGGGAAAGAAAAAAACCAAAGAACTAAACTTAGAAACTAGGGTACTAGCTGAGGTAGCCTGGGAGGTATGTAATCAAGTAGGAGGTATCTATACTGTGATTCGCTCCAAGGCACCAGTCATGGTAAAAAAATGGGACAAGAATTACCTGCTACTTGGCCCCAATATTCACCCCAATGTCAGTGCCGATTTTGAGCCTATATTGGACGCTGACAATGCCATCGCACAGGTGGTCCGCGATTTGCGAGCGATGGGCTGGGATGTGCAGTTTGGTACTTGGTTGGTTTCGGGTAGACCGCAGACGGTTTTGTTCAATCCCCACAGCGTCATGGGACAGCTGGGCAATATAAAATACTATTATTGGCAGAATCATCACATCGAATTTGCCAATTATGATCCACTCATGGATCAGGTTATGGCCTTTGGGTTTATGGTTCATGAGTTTTTGTCTCGATTTGCACGGGTATGTTTGGATCAAAATCAAGAGCTTTTAGCGCATTTTCACGAGTGGATGGCAGGTACAGCGATACCTGATATAAGACGCGAGCAAATTCCCATCAAAACAATTTTTACGACTCATGCTACCTTGCTGGGGAGGTATTTGGCCATGAATGATCCTTATTTTTATGATCATTTGCCTTTTATGAATTGGGAAACGGAGGCCAAGAATTTTAATGTGGATACCATCGCAAGGATTGAGAGAGCCTGTGCTCATGGCGCCAATGTGTTGACGACTGTCAGCGAAGTGACCGCCAAAGAATGCGTGCATCTCCTAGGTAGAAGCCCAGACGCGATCCTTCCCAATGGACTGAATATTGAGCGATTCTCTGTATTGCATGAGGTACAAAACCTACACCACAAGTACAAAGATCAAATCAACAATTTTGTGATGGGACATTTTTTTCAGTCCTATACTTTTGATCTGGACAAGGTCATGTATTTCTTTACTTCTGGTCGGTTTGAGTTCAAAAACAAGGGGTATGATTTGACATTGGAGGCGCTTGCTAGGCTCAATCATAAGATGAAGGAACAAAACATCGATATGACTGTTGTGATGTTTTTTGTGACCAAGCAGCCATTTTATAGCATCAATCAAGAAGTACTGACTTCACGTGCGATGTTGGAAGAAATAGAAAACAACTGTGAGTCAATCATGGAGCAGGTCAAGGATAGACTTTTTCATGCGGCGGCTACCAATTCAGATCACCGCTTACCCGAACTCAATGAGTTGGTTGATGATTATTGGAGGTTGAGATACCGCAGAACCATCCAGTCATGGAAATCGGACAAATTGCCGAGTGTCGTGACGCACAACCTGATGGATGATGCCAATGACCAGATTTTGACATTTTTGCGACAGGCTAATTTGTTGAACTATCGCACCGACAAGGTCAAGATTGTCTATCACCCAGACTTTATCTCCTCCACCAACCCTTTATTTGGGATGGAATATGGTCAGTTTGTACGAGGGTGTCATTTGGGTATTTTCCCAAGTTATTATGAGCCTTGGGGCTATACTCCTGTGGAGTGTTTGGCACGAGGTGTGTCCGCTGTGACTTCAGATTTGTCTGGTTTTGGAGATTATGTCAAGAAACTACCTATGGGGAATGAAGAGCATGGTATATACATGATAGAGCGAGAGAATCAGGATTATCACTCTGCTGCAGAGCAGCTCTCAGAAAAGCTACTAGAATATGTGAAATCCAGTAGAAAGAAAAGAATCCAAACTAGAAACAAGGCTGAAGATCTATCGGAGGAGTTTGATTGGAAAAATCTAGTCAAACACTACGATGAAGCCTATGATCTGGCTTGTCAAAAATTTCCAATAGAAAAATAATATCTAACCAAGTATAATAGTACAGCATGTTTAGCGAAAAGGATAAAAAATATATCAAGGAGAGAGGAAGCGAACTGTCTCTAGTAGAAGAACAAATTGGCAATTTCAAAAGTGGGTTTCCGTACCTGGATATTCAGCGTGCAGCTTCGATAGGAGACGGGATCATCAAATTGTCCGAGCAGGATATTGCTGATTTGATCCAAGATTTTGAATCCAAAATGGGCACTAAGAAAATTTTGAAATTCGTCCCTGCCTCTGGTGCAGCCACGCGGATGTTCAAAGACTTATTTGCTTATTTGGATGACCATGACATGACTGGCAACAAGGCAGTGCAACAGTTTGTGAAGGGGCTGAAGGATTTTGCGTTTTATGAAGAACTGAAGGGACAAATTGCTGATTTTGATACTGCGACTCCAGATCAAATCGTGAGTGAATTGTTGTCCGATGAGGGCATGAGTTATGGTTCTTTACCTAAAGCACTGTTGAGTTTTCATAACTATGAAGCTGGCCCGAGGACTCCACTAGAAGAACATCTCGTAGAAGGGGTACATTATGCCAAGTCCGCAGATGGTACGGTTCACTTGCATTTTACGGTGTCTCCTCAGCACTTGGACAAGTTCAGAACTTTGGTAGCTGAGGTGCAGTCGGGTTATGAAGAGAGCTATGGTGTAAAGTTTGATTTATCTTTTTCCCAACAAAAGGAATCTACAGACACCATTGCAGTGGATATGAACAATGAGCCTTTTCGTGAGGATGACGGTGCAATACTATTTAGGCCAGCAGGGCACGGAGCATTGCTGGAGAATCTCAACGATCTCGATGCAGATGTGATATTTATCAAAAACATTGACAATGTTGTGCCCGATAGACTCAAGGCAGAAACCTATACCTACAAAAAGGCATTGGCGGGACTGCTGATCAATTACCAAACGGAGGTATTCTCGATATTAGAAAATGGAATCAGTGATCCAGACGCAGTAGCGGAAGATTTGGCCAAGAAGTATTTTCTGACAGTAAGCGCAGACTTTGCTACCCTATCCAAAGCACAAAAAACGGCTCAACTAGTGGAGAAGTTGAATAGACCTATCAGAATATGTGGGATGGTGAAAAATACAGGCGAACCAGGCGGAGGACCATTTTGGGTAAAGGAGGCAGATGGTAGTGCCTCTTTACAGATTGCAGAGACCGCTCAGATTGATTTGGACGATGTAGAAAAGGCAAGCTTGTTGAAGAATTCGACGCATTTCAATCCAGTGGATTTGATCTGTGCTCCCAAAAACTATCAAGGCAAGAAATTTGACTTGTTGCAATACCGAGATGATGACACGGGTTTTATCAGTGAAAAATCGAAGAACGGAAAAGATCTGAAAGCCATGGAGCTGCCTGGACTATGGAATGGAGCGATGGCGAAGTGGAATACCCTGTTTGTAGAGGTTCCTATTTCCACTTTTAATCCCGTCAAAACAGTGAATGACCTACTAAAAGATAGTCATCAATAAGATTTAACAATTTTTAACCAAAGAAATGATCAGGTGAGATTTCATCAATTATAGGGCTTGGATGGATAATCTGAGCCTTTTGAATAGACGCTGATTCATTTCATGGATGGTGAAGATCACTTTTGGCTCTAGCCAGAGGAGATGAGAATTTTAAAAATTATGCAAGTCTTTTACATTTGTTGAGTTACAAATCATTGCGAAAATCTGAAAAATGGAAACAAGCGCGAATATAGAAGAGAAGAAAGCTCTTCAGAGTAAAGTAAAGCAAGTTTACGAAGAGGTAGGTAAGGTAGTCGTAGGACAGCAGTACATGGTCAATCGTCTGATGATTGGGTTGTTTACCCAAGGTCACATCCTGCTAGAAGGAGTTCCTGGTTTGGCAAAGACACTGACGGTCAATACCCTTGCCAATGTCCTTCATTTGGATTTTAAAAGGATCCAGTTCACACCAGATTTGTTGCCAGCGGATTTGATTGGTACGATGATTTACAATCAGAAAGCTTCCAATTTTGAAGTCAAAAAAGGCCCTATTTTTGCCAATTTGATTTTGGCAGATGAGGTCAACAGAGCCCCTGCCAAGGTACAGTCTGCACTCTTAGAGGCTATGCAAGAGAAACAAGTAACGATTGGAGAGACCACTTTTCCATTGGACAGACCTTTCTTGGTGTTGGCGACTCAGAACCCAGTAGATCAGGAGGGTACCTACCCATTGCCAGAGGCGCAGGTGGATAGATTCATGATGAAAGTGCATGTAGACTATCCAACCAAGGAAGACGAACTGGAAATCATGCGTCGCATGTCCAATATGTCTTTTAAGGAAGAGGTTAACACAGTCTTGAAAAAAGAAGATGTGTTTGCGATCCGGAAAGCGATCAACGAGGTGAATTTGTCTGAATCTTTGGAGAAGTACATTATAGAGTTGATTTTCGCTACCAGAGATCCAAAAGCATATGGCATGACAGAAGAAGCCAATTATATTCAGTTTGGTGCATCACCACGTGCTTCTATCAACCTAAACTTGGCAGCCAAGGCGGTAGCATTTTTAGACGGTCGTGATTTTGTGTTGCCAGAGGACATCAAAGAGGTAGCTGCTGATGTGCTCAACCACAGGATTATCCTCAACTATGAGGCTGAGGCAGATGGGATTACGACTCAGCACATCATCGCCACTTTGCTCAACAAGATCAATGTGAATAGATAAGGTAGATTCACGAAGCAAAAATCAAGATTTTGAGGCATCTCAGTGAGGTGCTTTTTTTGTGCTTCACAGTTTCTTAACATTGATAAAGAAGAGGTAACGAAGTGTTGATCTTCTTTAACATAAACATAACCACGTGTTTCCTTCTTTGTAATATTCCTGAATCAGTTTTGCGAAACAAAATTGAAACTACACAAATAGAATATTTTAAAATTGAAAACAATGAAAAAGTTATTATCTCTTTTAATGATGGCAGGTATTATGATCTCGATGATCTCATGCTCTGAAGACGACGGTGGATCTACTGATGGCGATGGCGATGGTGAAGGTACTGCTGGTACAGTAATCGTAGAAGCAAATATTTCAGGTGAAGAGACTTGGACTAGTGACAATGTTTACGAACTAGCTGGAAGAATCACAGTATTGGATGGCGCAGTATTGACTATCGAGCCAGGTACTATCATCAAAGGACAAGCAGGAACAGGAGCAAACGCAACCGTTCTTTTGGTAGCTCGTGGTGGTAAATTAATGGCAACTGGTACTGCTACTGCTCCAATTATCTTTACTTCTGTGGCAGACGAAATTACTCCAGAAGATATAGCTGCAGGTAACTTCTACAGCAATCTTGATCCAGACATCAACGGTCTTTGGGGTGGTGTGATTGTATTGGGTAAGGCTCCAATATCTGCAGCCAACGCAAATAAGGAAGATATCAGCGAAACTGTAATTGAAGGTATTCCTTCTACAGATACTAACGGTATCTACGGTGGATCTGATGCAGCTGATGACTCAGGTGAGTTGCACTATATCTCTATCCGTCATGGTGGTAGCTTGATCGGTGCTGGAAACGAGATCAATGGCTTGACTTTGGGTGGTGTTGGTTCTGGAACTTCAATTTCTAACATAGAAGTAGTAGCTAACCAAGATGATGGTGTTGAAGTATTTGGTGGAGATGTAAGCCTTACCAATGTATTGGTATGGAATTCATCTGATGATGCACTTGACACAGATCAAGATTGGAGTGGTTCAATCACTAACTTTATCATCATTGATCCTAAAAATGGCGGTTCTGCATTCGAACTTGATGGTCCAGAAGGATCTGCAGCTTCTACAAGAGGTGTTTGCCATACATTCGAAAACGGTACTGTGTACGCTAGCGTAGAAGAAGGTTTTGAAAGTTTGGTAGATTGGGATTCTAACACCAACGCTGAGGTAAAAAGCATTTATTTCTTCGGAATGCCTGCTTCTTATACTGATAAAATTGCTTCTTACAATGGAAATGGATGTGGTACATCTGACAACTGGGAAGCAACACTTGCTGACGGTGTAGATGCAGCTGATGTATTCGGTGATGCTGAGGTTACTGTGGTAGCTAAAAATGCTAACACTGTTGGAGCTGATGCTTCTGCTTTCGGTTGGACTTGGGCTGCTAAGTCAGGTAAACTAGCTGAAATTGGCTTGTAAAAAAATATGATTTGTATAGTCTCCTATCTGATAGGAGACTATTTCTATATAAAGATCATTTTCTGAATTAAGCTTCAGCCGAAAGGTTGGGGCTTTTTTTGTGAAGGAGCTAGAATCACAGTAGCAAGTAGATAAGAATAGGTATGTTATCTTAATGTTACGTCATGAGTGATTTGAGTCTCGACTTTTAAATATTTGATAAAGTACTAAGTATGAGCGTCCTTTTTTCAAAAATTATCTTTGCGCAAGATTTTAAAGGAAATTCAGAAAATGAAAAAAATTATTGCAACGGTACTTTTATTAAGTGCCTTCTTACCCTCTTTTGCCCAAACGGGTACCGTGCGAGGTACTGTAACGGATAGGTCAAATGGAGAACCACTCTTTGGTGTTGCAGCAGTAGTTGCAGGTACTACCAAAGGTGCTGTCACGGACTTTGATGGTAAATTTGAGTTTCAACTAGAGCCAGGAGTCTATAATTTACAATTCTCATTTGTCTCTTTTGAAAGAATCAATATCACAGACGTAGTAGTAGATGCGGGTGAAGTGACAGTTCTTCATAACATCATGATGAATGAATCAGTAGAGACTTTGGAAGCCGTAGTAGTATCTGCTGAGGCAATTAGGAGTTCAGAAACTGCATTGCTGACTGTAAAGAGAAAATCTCCTGCCTTGATGGACGGGATATCTGCTGCGAGTTTTGATAAAATTGGAGATTCTGATGCGGGCGATGCTGTAAAGCGCGTGACGGGTGTTTCTGTAGAAGGTGGCAAGTATGTATTTGTGCGTGGACTTGGTGATAGGTACACGAAGACCATGTTGAACAACGTGGATATACCAGGTTTGGATCCAGATAGAAACAGTTTGCAAATCGATATTTTTCCAACCAGCTTGTTGAATAACATGATGGTGGCTAAATCATTTACGGCTGACATGCCTGCAGATTTTACTGGTGGTATGGTTAATATCGAAACCAAAGATTTTCCTGATGAACGCATTTTTGATATTTCTGTCAGTACTGGGTTTAATCCATCCATGCATTTCAATGATAACTACTTGAGCTACAAAGGAAGTAGTACAGATTGGTTGGGGTTTGATGATGGTCAACGTAGCTTGCCACAATATGCTAAAGAAACAACCATACCGACTCCATTGAGTGCGATAGGTGGTCAGTACACAGAGCAAGAGGTCAATACCTTTGTAAATAGTTTTGATCCTAATATGGCGGCACAGAGATCTACCAGTTTTATGGATTATGGTGTTAGTGCAACATACGGAGACCAGACATCTGTTGGGTCTGGCAAATTGGGCTATATTTTTTCTCTTTCTTATAAGAACTCGACTAAATATTATGATGATGTAGTGTATGGAGAGTATCAATTGTCAAGTGACTTATCCAGAAATGAATTACAATACTCATTGATACAAGACGGTGAAAGAGGAGAGTCAAATGTATTGTTGGCTGGACTGGCAGGTTTGGCATACAAAACGCACCTGTCTAAATATAAGTTAATGGTGATGCACTTACAAAATGGTGAGTCCACTGCTATGAAACTCAATATTGATAATGATGGTGATGCAGCTATTGGACAGTCTGGTTATCAAGCAAGTGCTGATAACTTGTCCTATAATCAGCGTGGTTTGACTAATGTCATGTTGAATGGCGAGCACAATAATTCTAATGGTAACTGGAACGTAGAATGGAAGTTAGCATCTACTTTTTCCAACATGGTAGACCCAGATATTAGAAGAACGGCCTTTACAATTACGCCATCAGGCAATTCAGTATTCTCACCAGGAGCAGGCGGCTACCCAAGTCGTACGTGGCGTTATCTTGATGAAGTCAACTTGGTGGGAAAAATTGATGTTGCTCGTAAATATATGTTTTTGGGAGAGGATGCCAAAGTGAAGTTTGGGGTTAGTCACGTGTACAAACAAAGAGACTATGAGATTTTGACTTACAACATGCAGTTTTTTGGATCACAACCAGATTTTGGTGGCGATCCTGACAAAGTTTTGGAAGATCAATACATCTATCCTAATGGTCCAGTTTATTTCCAGACTGGAAACAATACACCCAATCCGAATGCATACAATTCGAATTTGAACAATACGGCCTTCTATATTTCAAATGAATTCAATCCGTTGACCAATTTGAAAGCAATAGTAGGTTTGAGAGCAGAAAAGTTTACACAGAGACATACGGGTAGAGACATAGAGTACGCCAGTTTTGGAGAAAATGGTAACGGAAATAACTTGGATAATGAAAAGGTCTTAGATGCATTGGACTTGTTTCCAACCGTCAATTTGGTTTATAGTCTTACAGAAACGATGAATTTGAGAGGTTCTTATTCGCGTACGATTGCACGTCCTTCGTTTAAGGAGCTTTCTTTTGCACAGATTATTGACCCTATGACCAATAGGATTTTTGATGGAGGTTTGTATGCTTTTGATGGTTCATGGGATGGAAACCTTCATGAAAGTAACATCAATAATTTTGACTTGAGGTGGGAAACTTATATGCAGCAAGGACAAATATTATCTGTAAGTGCGTTTTACAAAACCTTTCAAGATCCTATAGAACTGGTAAGAATACCTCTCCAAGCTACCAGTACAGAATATCAGCCGCGAAATGTCGGTGATGGTACATTGTTTGGGTTGGAGCTTGAGTTCAGAAAGAATTTAGATTTTATCGCCCAGTTTTTGGAGAGTTTTAGCATAAACGGAAACATGACGTTGGTCAAGTCGGAAATCCAAATGACTGATACAGAGTATGTCTCTAGAGTCAATAATGCAAGAGATGGCCAAACGATTGAGAATACTAGACCTATGGCTGGTCAGGCTCCATATATTCTTAATGGAGGGATTGGATATGATAACTCTAAACTAGGAATGGATGTAGGACTGTTTTACAACGTGAGAGGAGCTACACTGACGATTGTAGGAGGAGGGATATTCCCAGATATCTACGAGCAACCATTCCATAGTTTGAACTTTAATTTGAATAAATCTTTTGGAATCAATAGGAAATCAAGTGTCAGTTTTGGAATAGATAATATTTTGAACTCTGAAAGAAGAGTAGATTATACCGGCTACAAGGCGAGTAATCAGCCATATACGAGATACAGCCCTGGGACGTCTTTCAACGTATCATACAAACTGTCCATATAATAAGGAAGGTTTGTTTAATTAAGAAAATTCCAATCTAACCTATGTAAGCCGACTCGTCTTTGACGGGTCGGCTTTTTATTTGATTTTGGCGAGGTCTCGTTTGAGCGATTCCAAATGAGCTTGGCCTTGCGCTAGTTGTTGCAGGAGTTTTTCTGATGCGACAGAATTGCGGTTCTTTTGTTTGTGAAGCTCTTTACTGAGTTTGTGATTGTCTTTTTCTTGTTGATCAATCTTCTGTTGAAGAATACGGGTGAAGTAGTTGATTTTGAAATCTACCAGGAGCACCTGGAGGTCTTTGCGCAGGGTAGCAAGCTGCTCTGCACTCAAAGCAGCATCGATCGGCGCAACGGTCAATATGCTTTGTTGCTTACTTCCATTTTCTATCACCGAAATAAACTGTATCGCTGTATTGGATTCTCCTTTTTTAGGAGGTACGGTCAGTGTGTAGTGCGTCTTGTTGTTGAATATATGAGCCTTGGTTCTGATATATTTCCACCAAGTTTTTTTGACCTCTTTGTATGGTTGGGTAAAACGGGTGCTGAATCCTTTGTAATGGGTCGTGCCAATGCTGAGCGTGCTTTCATAGACGTCTAGTGAATAATTTTGCGCTGCTACCACTGTGGTCCATAGAATAGCAAGTGTGAGAATGGATGTGATTTTCATTCGGTATTTTCGTGCCTTTTGATGGGTACGAAGGTAAGATTTTTATGTGATTTTCTGGATTCACTACATGATTCCCTTACAGAAAGCCACTTATAGGACATGCCCATTTTTACATATCATCTTTCCAAATATCTCCTACTAGATATAATTTGTATAAAGTCTCTATTATTCTAATATTGAACTATTTTTGCGACTGATTAATTTTACTGTGAAACCGCCCAGATGCTAAGAGAAACCGTAAAGTTGACGATTCGACTCAAGATTTTGATACGATTGATACATGAATAAAAATACTCCCCTAACCGTGAGGTTCAAATACGCCTTTGACAATTATATCTCCAAAGGAACAGGTAACTTGATTGGAGGTCTTGCATTGATGACCTTGTTTTTGGTGTTTACATTGGCTGTTATTCTGATCATTTCAGGTATTCACCCTGATCAATCCACCTCATTTACCATCTATGACTCTTTGTGGGAAAACATGATTCACATGTTGGATCCTGGTACTTTGGGTGGTACGGATAGTGATTGGGGGATGAGAGTGTATTTGCTGGCAGTGACGCTCATTGGGGTTGTCATCCTCTCTACACTGATCGGTTTGATCTCCAACGGTATCTTGACTAAAATCGAAGAACTAAGAAAGGGTAGGTCTTTTGTGATCGAAAATGGACACACCTTGATTTTGGGATGGTCTTCTAAAATCTTCACGATTATTTCCGAGTTGATAGAGGCCAATGAAAATATAAAGGATGGTGTTATCGTGATTTTGGCTGACAAGGACAAGGTCGAGATGGAGGACGAAATCAAAGTCAAGGTCGGCAACACCAAAACCACAAGAGTGATTTGCCGTACAGGTGATCCAATCGATATTGACGACATTCATATCGCCAATCCATTTGATTCCAAGTCTATTATTATTTTGGACAAGGATAATGAAAATTCCGATTCTCAAATCATCAAGACGATCGTAGCGATTGTCACCAATCCTAAAAGAGAAGAGCTGCGAAAAATACCTTACCACATCACTGCGGAAATCACCGATAGCAAAAACCTAGAAGTCGCCAAGATGGTGGGCAAGGATGAGGTAGAATTGATTCTTTCGGATGATTTTATCTCTCGAATCATGGTACAAACCAGTAGACAATCGGGGCTCAGTGTGGTGTACATCGAGCTGATGGATTATGATGGAGATGAGATTTATTTCACCGATGAGGGAACCGATATCCTCGTAGGCAAAACATTTAGAGATGTTATTTTTGCATACGAGACATCTGCCATTATGGGGATTCAATTTGCTGATGGTACAGTTGCCATCAATCCTCCGATGGACACGGTATTCAACCAAGGAGACAAAGTCATCGGTATCACGGCGGATGATGATACCTTGATACCGTCAGGCAGGACGGATTATGAGATTGAGACATCTCGAATAGCTAGGCCTAATGATTTGAGTCAAAAGGACGAGAGAATCTTGATCATTGGCTGGAACGACAGAGCAAAGAACATCATCAGAGAGTTGGATCATTACACACCATTTGGTTCTCATTTGACTGTGGTGTCCAAGTTTGACGATCCAGTATCTGTCATTCAAAAAATCAAGCCGAATCTAAAGAACCTCAATGTTGAGTTTGTGCGAGCAGAAACAACAGAGAGAGAGACTTTGGAATCGCTGAATATACCGAGCTATGATTACATCATGTTGCTCTGCTATGAACAAAATTTCCCAGTGCAAGAGGCGGATGCGCAAACACTGATCACCCTATTGCACATCAGAAGTATTGCAGAGCGTACAGAAAAGCACCTCAACCTAGTCTCAGAGATGATTGATATGAAAAACCGTCAATTGGCGGATATCACCAGTGCGGATGATTTTATTGTCAGTGACAAATTGATCAGTCTCATGATGACGCAGGTTTCGGAGAATAAATTCCTGATGAAGGTATTTGAGGATCTCTTTGATGCGGACGGATCTGAAATTTATATCAAACCAGCCATTGAGTATGTGACGATTGACAAGCCCGTCAACTTCTACACTGTGATGGAGTCAGCTGCCCGAATGAATCAAGTCGCTATTGGTTATCGAATCTTGGCTGATAGCAAAAATGTAGATGCACAATATGGAGTGACTGTAAACCCAGACAAATCGCAGATGATTAGTTTCACCGATCAGGATGAAATCATCGTCTTGTCAGAGGACTAATAAGATTCACGCTTTGCTTTCAGGGCAAAGCGTGTTGTTTTCTGACCAATTTTTGTGCTTTAAGAGGAATACCTACAAGGTAAACTCACAAAGACTTCAATGCCTTTCTGATTTCGGTAATGGCTCTCTTTCGATAGGTGGTTTCTTTGCTGGCCGTCGATGCAGATAGCTGATTGATGTACTGCATGATGTCCACTTGCTGATCCGAATTCATCGTATGAATTCTCTTGGCAATTTCGAGTTCTAATGCTGGTAAATTCATTTTTCTATTTGTTTTGGTGGTCTTCAAAATAAACTAGAAAAGCTCAATTTTGTTTCCTCACCATGGTTATCAATGTATTACAAAATCTTTAATCAATGTAGGATACTATCTGTTCAAAAACATCGGTGTTTTGCTTAAAATAATAATTACAGATTATCACCTATTTATCGTTTTGTTAGCTGTTTGCAGAATATAGCTCGTCACATTCTTTGCGTACTTCCCGATAGGATATATCTTTGGGATTCAAATTAAACACGATTGAATTATGGCAATGTTAGGCTTAATTTTTGTTTTGTTCGTAGGCGCTATTGTTTGTGCATTTGTGTTGCCAAATGAGAAAGTAAGCGATCACAAAAAGGACTGGGACGTTTAATCTGTCCAGTCCTTTTTTTGTCTTCCGTGACAACCACCACTCCTTGTCGGGCGTTTCTCATATCTTTTTTGAAAAAAATCTCGTTGGAGAGCTAAAGTATATAGCATGAGTATCAAGAACACCCCCTCACAAGTTCGTCTCCCTTTTTTGTTGGCCATCGCTGTAGCTGCAGGGATATTCATTGGTGCTAACGTGATCGGAGGAGGCAAAGATGAAAGCGCTGACTCTCGTAAAAGTGCCTTCAAGTTTAGAGAAATCCTCAATTACATCAATAGCAATTACGTAGATGAAGTAGATCAGAATAAACTGGTCGAAAATGCCATCACGTCCATGCTCAAAGAGCTTGATCCTCATACGGTTTATATCCCAGCGGAAGAACAAGAGTTGAGTCATGCTCAGCTACAAGGAAATTTTGAGGGGATTGGTATCGAATACAACATCTTCAGAGACACCATCTATGTGGTAGCACCGCTCAGCGGAGGGCCATCCGAAGAAGTAGGCTTGCTCACTGGTGACAAGATTATCAAAGTCAACGATGAGTTGGTGGCCGGAATAGGTATTCAAAATAGAGGAGTACTGGATCGGCTCAGAGGTCCAAAAGGATCTGTCGTGACTGTGACGGTTTTGAGGAAAAACACAAAAGACTTATTGAGTTTTGAGATTACTCGCGATCAAATCCCTCAGTTTTCGGTGGATGCAGATTACATGATCAACGAGGAAGTAGGGTATATCAAAATCAATCGTTTTACTTCCACTACATACAATGAATTTAAGGTTTCGCTGGACAAGTTGTTGGCTCAAGGGATGACCAAACTGGTACTGGATCTGACAGGAAATCCTGGGGGGTACATGGACCGAGCAATCAGAATGGCGGATGAATTTTTGCCAGGAGACCCGATGATCGTATTTACCAAAGGCAAGGAATACCGCTACAACCAAGAGCACAGAGCTGGAGAATTAGGGGCATTCGAAAAGCAGCCGTTGATTGTATTGATTGATGAGGGTAGTGCTTCGGCGTCTGAGATCGTATCAGGGGCTATCCAAGACAACGACCGTGGGTTGATCGTCGGTCGTCGGTCATTTGGCAAAGGGTTGGTTCAGATGCCGATAGAGCTGAGTGATGGCTCTGAGTTGAGACTGACGATATCGAGGTATTACACACCGAGCGGTAGATCCATTCAAAAATCTTATGAGCAAGGTACTGATGACTATTATGGCGATATATATGGCCGATTTGAGTCTGGTGAGATGTATCATGGAGACAGCATCCATGTGATTGATTCACTTAAATTCAGTACTGTCAAAGGACGAGTCGTATATGGCGGAGGGGGAATTGTCCCCGATGTGTATGTCGCCCTAGATACAGTGGGTAGTTCGTCTTACCTCAATAAACTGTTTACCTCCAATTCGATCAGAGAATATGCCCTCAAATATTCTGACGAGAACAAGGAAAAACTAACCAAGATGGGTTTTGATACTTATTTTAGCTCTTTTGATGTGACCAAACCTATGCTGAACGAGTTGATTAGCATCGCCAAGTCCAACAAGATTGCATTTGATCAAAAACAATTTGAACATTCGGAGTCTTTGATCAAGACCTATGTCAAAGCACAGATCGCGAGAGGCATATGGAACAACAATGGCTTTTACCCAATCTGGAATCAAACCAACGAAATCTACAGAGAAGCCTTAGGTATGTTCGACAAAGCCAAGGAAATCCAATCGATGTAGCTCGTCTGGTGTTTTCACCATGCTTGATCAGAGGATTGTATTATGCAATATGGATAGCAATGAATCAAGTGCTATCAATTTGAGGATAGACTTGATAGGTCAAAATTGAACATTCTGCTTGCTAGGTGTATTCAAAATTTGGGCTACCCAAAGTTAAACTCTGGAAATCCACACAATGTCTTAAGAGTTGAATAACTGCCGCCAAGTTCCCTTCACCCAATTGTATTTCAAAGTGCTAGGCAGCGCTGACCAGAAGTATTTGTTGACCTCCACGGCAAACGATGGCTGCATGTAACAGTTGATCGTGCAGCCTTGGCAGGCAGGCAACTTACCTTCTAGCTCAATCAATTGCTTGACTTCCGTTGATTGGTAGAGGTGCTTTAGTTGTCCATTGATTGGAAAGGATTTTATGCCGAGGTGATAGCAGGGTACGACTAGTTCATTGTAGGGATTGATGACGAGGGTCGTACTGGCAGCTTTGCAGACTGGATTGTCTGTTTGATTGCCTCCATCGCGACGCAGCTTAATGAAGGCTTGGTTGAGATAGATGTTTTTCTTTTTGCCCCATTGAGTGAGTTTTTTCAGCGATTGCTGGGATAAGCCACTGCCAGTCTCTACTTCGTTGTAGTCAAAGGATGGATTTAGAATCAGAACGAGATCATTGGGTAGGCAAATCTCTTGGTACAATCTTGCTATTTCTTCGATATTTTCTTCGAATACCGTCATTAGGATGTCCGGTCTTTCTCCGAGAGATTTGGCAATCTGGATAGATTCCATGACATGGTCATAGCAAGCAACTCCCCTCCAAGTATCGTGCTGAGCTCCATCTGCAGTGTCTAGGCTGAAATGCAGCATGTCCACTTTACCCTTTAATTTTTCGGCGTATTTAGGATACAAAAGAGCATTGGTGGTCAGTGTGGTGATGAAGCCCAGCTCTTTGGCATAGGCGAAGAACTGGTCAATCTCTCGATGGAGCAGTGGTTCACCTCCTGTGAAGTCGATGATTTTGACGCCTAGTTTTTTTAATTCCAGCAGGTTGGATTTGACTTGGTCTAAGGTGACGTAGGGAGAAGGTTTTTCCCAGATGTCACAGAACCCACACTTGGCATTGCATCTATAGGTGACATAGTAGTTGCACAATATAGGGTGGTGGATGATGCGCAAAATTAATTAGGATTGGCCTCAAATAGACCTGTGATATTGATAGATCCTGATCTGATTTTGTAAAAGATGATGTAGTCGCCACAGGTTGTTTCGCGCATGCTTGGAAACTCAGATTCCACCCCAGCAAAATTGTATTTGGCGATGTATTTTAGGTGAATGCGAAGCAATAGGGTAAATTTTCTACAATCCTCTTTGTCTCCCGTCTTGGCATAAATCTTCTCTAAAATGGCCTGACGAGCTTGTCGAGCGGTCACTGTCCAAATTATGCCTTTAACCATTCCTCTTCTTCAGTTTGTATTTTAAACTCCGTGACGATCAATTTTTCTTTGATGTCCATTTCACTGCGTGTCAAAGATTTTTTGTGCGCTGATGTGAGTCTGGTTGCTACTTTTTCGTCACGCAGGATGCCAGTTGTGCTGATTGAGGCTTTCATCATCATGGCCATTTCGAATTCGTCGGTAGCTTCCTCGCTGATGGTTTTGTAGGAGGTACCCACGTTTTTCATCAACTCTACGATGTAGTTGAGCTCTTCTTCGTCCCTTGGTCTGATCAGTATTGAATCCATTGCTCGCAAAATTACTTATTTTAATTAGAATCAGTAATCCCCTTTTTTGTTTCATGTATTCTTATTTTTGCCGCATGACTAGAAATTTTCTTTTCGATCAAATTCAGAAAAAACAATCGTTCTTATGTGTCGGGTTGGATACGGATATCAACAAGATTCCTTCGCATCTTTTGGATACAGAAGACCCAATTTTTGAGTTCAACAAGCAAATCATAGATGCCACACACGATTTGGCGGTGGCTTACAAACCCAATATCGCTTTTTATGAGGCTTTGGGATCAAAAGGTTGGGAATCCTTGGAGAAAACCATGGATTACATCCCGAAGGATATTTTTACCATATCGGATGCCAAACGTGGCGATATCGGAAATACCTCTTCGCTGTATGCCAGAGCTTTTTTTGAGAACATGAATTTTGATTCGGTGACGGTAGCACCTTATATGGGGTCGGACTCGGTCAAGCCTTTTTTGGCGTTTGAGGACAAATGGGTCATTCTATTAGGCGTGACTTCCAATGAGGGAGGAAAGGATTTTCAGTTTCTGGAATGCGAAGGAAAACCGCTGTATCAACATGTACTGTCCAAATCCAAAGAATGGGGCAGTGCAGACAACATGATGTACGTAGTAGGAGCCACCCGTCCAGAGTACCTGACCGATATTCGTAAAACGATTCCAGATCATTTCCTGTTGGTGCCGGGTGTAGGTGCGCAAGGTGGTGATTTGCAAGAAGTGTGTAAGTACGGGATGAACAGTCAATGTGGGCTACTCATCAATTCGACTAGAGGCATCATTTATGCTTCGAGTGGAAAAGATTTTGCCGAAAGAGCAAGAGAAGAAGCGATGAAGCTACAACTAGAAATGAAGGCTGAGTTGGAGAGGTGTAAAGTTAAAAGTTAATAAAGTCGAAAGTTCTTGAAAATGTAAAGCTTACTGAAATGAAAATCGAACGGTTTGAGGACATTATTTCTTGGCAAAAGACCAAAACTTTGACAGGCTTTATGCCTTGTCATCGGAGATATCCAAATTACTCAGCGGCCTAATCAAAACGTTATAATTTTAAGAACTTTTCACTTTCAACTTTACGAACTTTCTACTAAAAAAGTAACCCAAAATAGATATGAAATCAATACAATACCTCGAAGAGAATAAACAGAAGTTTTTGAATGAGTTGTTTGACTTGCTCAGAATCCCGTCGGTGAGTGCTGACTCTAAGTTCAAAGGAGATGTGCGCAAGGCAGCAGAGTTTCTCAAGGCCAACTTTGAGAAGATCGGAGCAGATGCCGTAGAGATTTGCGAGACAGCAGGACACCCGATCGTCTATGCAGAGAAAATCATCGATCCCTCCAAACCAACCATACTGGTCTATGGACACTACGATGTGCAGCCTGCTGATCCCTACGAACTGTGGGATTCGCCTCCATTCGAGCCAGTCTTGAAAAACGAACGCATCTATGCACGTGGTGCTTGTGATGACAAAGGGCAGATGTTTATGCATGTCAAGGCTTTTGAGGCAATGATGGCCAACAACGAACTGGCTTGTAATGTCAAGTTCATGATCGAAGGTGAGGAAGAAGTCGGATCGGACAACCTTGGATTGTTCGTCGAGCAGAATCGTGAAAAGTTGAAGTCAGATGTGATTTTGATCTCTGATACCAGCATCATCAGCAACGATCACCCATCGATCACGGTAGGTCTTCGTGGATTGAGTTATTTTCAAATTGAAGTGACTGGACCCAATCGAGATCTTCACTCAGGGGTGTATGGTGGTGCAGTGGGAAACCCGATCAACACGCTTTGCGACATGATTTCTTCACTGACAGATGACAAAGGAAGGATCACGATCCCTGGATTCTATGACAAAGTAGCTGAATTGACAGCTGCTGAGAGAACTGAACTCAACAAAGCGCCTTTTGATCTCAATGAATACAAAGAAGATTTGGGTATCAAAGAAATAAAAGGAGAGGACAGCTATACCACACTTGAGCGTGTAGGTATTCGTCCGACACTGGATGTCAATGGCATCTGGGGAGGTTACACAGGCGAAGGAGCCAAAACAGTATTGCCATCCAAAGCATACGCCAAAATATCGACGAGACTGGTGCCAGATCAAGAACACACAGAGATCACGCAGTTGGTCAAAAACCATTTGGAAAGCATCGCACCTGACTATGTTAAGGTCAAGGTGACACCACACCATGGTGGCAATCCAGCGGTTACCCCCACTGACTCCAAAGGTTATGCGGCTGCCAGTGCCGCCTACGAAAAGGCTTGGGGCAAACGCCCAATTCCGACCAGAGATGGCGGGAGTATTCCGATTGTCGCTTTGTTTTCCAATGTACTCAAGGTTGATTCTGTCTTGATGGGTATGGGATTGGACATAGATGCCATTCATTCTCCCAATGAGAGCTATGGCTTGTTCAATTATTACAAAGGCATTGAGACCATCGTTTGGTTTCATCAGTATTTTTCGAAGTGAGATTAAAGTGAATAGTTTATAAAGTTGAAAGTTCTTAAAATGAAAAGTTGCCTCTGCGGGAATGCTTCTACACTTTCAACTTTTGAACTTTCTACTTTCAACTATACACTTTCTACTTTTTAATTTTTAAACTCTTTCCCCTTGCTCAAATCCAAAATAGTCGTCAATTGTCAGCCTAGTATCGCTCCATTCTTGCACAAGGAAGTGGAGGGCAGAGGTTATAAAATATTGCAGTCAGACAAAAATGGTGTGACTGTCGAGGGTGGATGGAAAGAAGTCATCGACCTCAACTTGAATCTACGCACAGCCTCTCGGGTGCTGTGGTTGATCAAATCGTTTGAGGCGAATCATCCGGATAAGTTGTATGAGGAAGCGAAGAAAATCCCATGGCACACGATCATTCCCGCCAAGGGCTATATTTCGATCCAGTCTTTCGTGAAGAACGATTACATTTTGGACATCCGCTTTGCCAACGTCCGACTCAAAGATGCCATCGTGGATCGTATGCAGGAGGAGAATGGGGAGCGACCTGATTCAGGAAAGGAGCGAGACCGTACGGTGGTTTACCTCTATTGGTACCTCAACGAAGTGCATGTCTACATTGACACCTCTGGTGAGACGATAGCCAAGCATGGCTATAGGAAAATCCCGTTCAAAGCGCCGATGATTGAGGCTTTGGCGAGTGCCTGTTTGCTCTCTGCGGATTGGCGTGAAGACAAGGGCAGTTTCATCAACCCGATGTGTGGTAGTGGGACACTGGCGATCGAAGCTGCCATGATGGCGGCTGGTATTCCTCCCAACCTGAACCGTAGGAATTTTGGTTTCATGCACCTCAAAGACTATGACAACCAACCTTACAAAGAGGCACGCAACAACGTCACATTCAAAGACAAAATCACCGCGGACATCATCGCAACGGATTGGGATGGTGAGGCGATAGAGGCAGCCCGACAAAATGCCAAGCTAGCTGGTGTGGAGCACATGATCACCTTTGACAAAGTGCCCTTTGAGAAGACATTTGTACCGAGTGGTCCAGGTATCGTCATGCTCAATCCTGAATATGGTGAGCGTCTAGGGGAAGAGGAAGAACTCAAAACTGTTTACAGGGAGATTGGTGATTTCTTCAAGCAGGACTGCAAGGGCAAGATGGGCTATATCTTCACAGGTAACGCCAAGCTGGCCAAGTCAATTGGCCTGAGAACCAGCAGTCGCACCGAGTTTCAAAATGCCAAAATTGATTGTCGATTGCTTGCCTACGAACTTTACGATGGCAGCAAGCGCCCCGACGAAGAACGTCCTGCACCAAGAGATGTCGCAGCAAAAGAAGAGTCCAAAAGACAGGCGCCCATAGCGCAGAAGAGAAGCGAACACACCGACGAACACAGCAAGAGAGAAGACAAACCAAAAAGAGAAAGATCAAACGAAGATAGACCCAAAGACGACAAAGCAAGTGACGTGATGTCTCGATTGAGAAGGAAGTGATATGGTTTTCTGGTTTTCTGGTTTTCTGGTTTGACTTGTTTTCTGGTTTTCTGGTTTGATGATTATCCAAAGAGACAAATCCATGCGAGCCTCCAGTCTGTACAGTAAGAAAACGACTTTAATACCCAACCGCAGCAGCGTCTGGACCTGAAGAATCCGCAGCGCCGACATAGTAGCCTTCTTTGGGATCGACCGTGATGCCCATCAATCTGCCAAAGTTTTCTCTGGCTTCCACCGTGTGACCCATTTGGATCAGGATATCGCGAGTGTCTGGTGACATCAGGTCTTCTTCGTAGTAGATTTTGTCCGGCATCCATTGTTGGTGGATCTTCATCGCTTCGATGGCTTTGTCGATGCGCATGTCGTATTCCAGTACGTTGAGTACAGTTTGGAAGACGGTGTTGATGATCGTACGGCCTCCAGGGCTGCCGATCACTAAGTAGGGTTTTCCGTCTTTGGAGACAATGGTTGGGGTCATGCTAGACAGCATTCTTTTTTCGGGCTGTATCTGGTTGGGTTGAGTGCCGATCAGCCATCCAGTATCGGTATAGCCTGGTATGGGATTGAAATCCCCCATTTCGTTGTTGAACAAGAATCCTAATTTGGGTGATCCCATCTTCGAGCCATACAGATATTCTAGTGTGGTGGTGAGGGAAACTGCATTGCCGTCCTTGTCAATGACCGAAAAATGCGTGGTATTATGACCGTCATAGAGTTGACCGAACTGGGAGGAGTCACTGACCGAGGCTTTGGTCAAGTCGATGTTGTCGTAGCGCATCTGCGCAAATTCCTTAGAGGTCAGTCTGTCCAACGGCATGTCTGGATTGAAGTCTGGGTCTCCGAGATACTCGGCACGATCAGCAAAAGCCCGACGCATGGCCTCAGCGACGATGTGTACATAGGCAGCAGAGTTGAATTCGATGCTGTCGAGTCCTGCTAGTTCCATCACATTCATCATTTCGATCAGTGCCACACCGCCTGAGCTGGTAGGAGGCATGGAGTAGATGTCAAATCCTTTGTACGTGCCTTTGATGGGTGCTCGTTCTACTGCTTCGTATTTTTCTAGGTCTTTCATCGTGATGATGCCGCCGTTTTCTTTCATGTAGCGGGCGATTTCTTTGGCAACTGCTCCTTTGTAGAAGCCATCTTGGCCTTTGTCACGGATGGCCGTGAGGGTCTTTGCCAGCGCAGGTTGTTTCCAGAGCTCTCCCCATGCTACGATCTCACCAGATTCGTTTTTGTAGAGGGATGGCATGATGTGGTCTGTTTTTTCCTCGGCATACATCTCTACGGCATGGTTGTGCAAGTTCCATGACAGAGGATATCCCTTCTCGGCTAGGTCGATGGCAGGTTGGACCAAGGATGCCCAAGGTAGCTTGCCATATTTTTGATGCGCCATGTAAAGTCCTGCAACTGATCCTGGTACGCCAGCAGATAGTAGTCCGTTGTGATTGGAGCCTTTGATCAAGTCTCCATTTTCGTCTAAGAACATCTTGCTGTGAGCAGCTAGCGGTGCTTTTTCTCTGAAGTCAATGGTGGTCGTGGCATTCTTTTGAGCATCCATATAGACCAGGAATCCACCCCCTCCGATATTGCCAGCCAGTGGATAAACGACTGCTAGCGCAAAGGCCGTCGCAACACTGGCGTCTATGGCATTGCCGCCTTTTTGTAGAATGTCAACGCCCACTTGAGAGGCAGTCGCATGCGCGGAAACAACCATTCCATTTTTGGCATAGGTCTGTGAGTATGCGACATGAGCAGACAGGAAAAGGAGGAAGGCAGAGACGAGTATCTTTTGCATGAGATTAAGATATTCAATTGTTCTTTTATTCAATAAGCAATTCCTCTTCTTTTGATCAATCCTGTGATTAAGCTCCTTAGAATAGTACAGATGGCATAAATGTAGGTGGTAGACGATACTAGTGGTGTGGATTTACAGTCTCCATCAGTATCCACTACCTAAAAAAATAAAATCACTACTTAGTAAAATATTAGCGCACTAAAAAGGTGGATTAGAACCTGAAATCAAGCATTTTTAGACCAAGTTAGGTGTACTGTGTACTTTGCAGGGATGTTGTGAGTCATTGTGACCACTCACGAATACCAATCTTGTATATGTTTTTGTGCGGGAAAATTTTCCTATATTTGTTTTGTTGTTCCGTACTAGAATTAACTAACAAAGGAAAATTGCCTCATGCGTAGTGATATTGATAAATTATTAGCCGATATATTCAGTAGCGAAGACTCGCCTTCCTTAAGGGAGCTATTCGAACAAAGAATTATTCAACTTAATATAACCAAATCCCAAGCATACGATGCTTTGGAAATGGATAAAAAATCTGTTGAGCCTATATTGGACAATGAAGCTAAACAGGTTGACACAATTAAACTTCTGAAGATCGGTGAATTTTTAAATCTTGATGTTGAAAAAACAATTCAACTTTATTTAAATCAAAATACAGCTGAGAAAACTAAGGAGCTAAATAGGACTAGAAAAGCAAAATTTATTTTTGAGAATTTTGACTTAACTGGCCTTAAAAAGCTCGGGTTTATTAATGATATAAAGAATTTGGCTGAAATCGAAAATCGAATTGTTTCTTTCTTTGGACTCAAAAATATCTTCGAGTACAGAGATGAAATCTTAACTAGAGTTGCATTCAGTAAATCAAAAATATCTGCCAGCGACAAACTAAGAGCATTTTGGATTCGAACAGCGTATGCACAATTTGAAACTATCAACAACCCAAATGAGTTCGATCGGGATCGTTTAAAGCAATTGATCAGTCGAATAAAACCCTATTCTCGGAATGAGAAGGATGGCTTCTTTACAGTATGTAAAGCCTTATATCATGCAGGAGTAACGGTCATATTTCAAAGACACATTCCTCAAACTCAAGTACGAGGAGCAACATTCGTGGTGAACAACAAGCCATGTATTATTATAACGGACCTATTCAAACGATATGGAACAATCTGGTTTTCACTGATGCATGAATTGTTTCATTCTCTATACCATTTAAATGATATTAAAACTAGATCCTTTCATTTAACTGGTGAAGCAGACTTGTGGCTTGATAACGAAGAAGAGGCTGATGATTTTGCTAGAAGGTATTTTCTGCCAGATGAACGATATAAATTTATTGTCCCATCGATTTCGAATCATTTTGTCGTTCAGAAATATGCTAAGGAATGGGACATCCATCCGTGTTTGATTTACAATTTCTATTGCTATGACAATCCTGCCTATTGGCCTGGATACAATAAATACGATCCTGGACTGGTTGAATCAGTTCAGAAGATTAATGCGATCCCTTTTGATAAAGAGACTGTAGATGAAATTGTACTGGAGATCAAAAATAATTTAGAACTGGTTTGATTATGAACGAAGAAAATAACGACAAGGAACAGGAAAAAAAGACCGAAGAGCAAAAGAAGCTAGAAAAGGAAAAGAGGCGTAGAGAAATTGAAGAAATTCTCTCAGAAGCTAACACTAAAACTGGGGAACAACTGGTTCTGGATGAACTAGGTGTGGTTAAATCCCAAGATGAGCTAAAGAAATTTGCTCTAGGTAGTATATCTGACGATCCAGAAGAGAAGTACAATGTTTACTATAAAGGGATTGAAAAACTTTTAAAGAAATTCTTACCAGAAGGTGAGAAGTACAAATCGGCAAGAGAAGTCATTCGAGAAGAAAAGAAAATCTTCTTAACTCGTGGCAAGAAGCTTAATGAAAAAGGAATTCGTGGTGCAGATAGCCGAATGGCTTACATACAAGACATGGAAGAGATCATGAATCTTATAACAAAATGGGCATTTGAAAGTAGGAATTATTTTGAACTGTATAGCCTTCTTCGAGATAAGAACGAAGAACTTGGATATCATAATGATTAGTGAAATACAACAAACACTAAAATGAATATGCGAACAGAGCCCTCTGAAGTGACGGTGTGACGAGAGTGTTGAGAAACATCAGTGCTACTAGCAACTGGAGCGCATACTCATTTTAGTTAGACGTTGACAATTGCTTTTAGTCGCAATGCAATTGTACATGAGCGGAAGTCGGATTACAAATAGCGGGTTCGACTTTACAAAAGTCGAACAGGGGGTGGAGACTGTCCAAAAGACCAGTTCAACTCTTTGAGAAATGATGCAGAATAATATTTTGTACTGATTGATTTTTATAATTCCTGCAAAATATTATTTCGTCCTGGGAAACTTTTGTGCGTCCCGGGAGACTTTGACCCCTCCCCGGGAGACTTTGAGGGTGTCCCGGGAGACTTGTGACCCGTCCCGGGAGACATTGAGGGCGTCCCGGGAGACTTTGGGCCTTCCCCGGGCGTCGGGAGGAGTACAAATAAATATCTCAAGGGAATGTCCCAGCAATGTTGCATAAGTATCCTGCACTGGATAATTTGCAGAAAAAGTCTGCAGTGAAAAGAACACTTATTATTCTTCCAGTATTATTAGCCCTCATTGGTTCGGGGATCTACTTTTACTTCCATTGGCAGTATGCCAGTTTGAGCAAGTGGTCTTTTGTGCCTTCCAGTTCCATCATGGTTTTTCAGCCGACCAACTGGCCCAAACTCCTCTCTAGTGACGAGGAACGCAAGATTTTGGTCAACCTGAAGAGCCTGCCAGAGCTCAATGAGATCGCTGCATCCTTGGACTCTTTGGATTCACTGATCGAGGGAGGCTTCAACATCGAGAAGATCATCGAACCCAACGACCTGCTGATCTCTGTCCATCAGGGAGCCAATGCCTCACTCGCCAATCTCTACATCTTAGAAGTATCGGGGCTCAAACAGCACGACTTCCTCGCCAAAGGGGTAAAATATTTGACGGAAGTAGAAGGATTCAAAGCAAGCACAAGACTCTACGAAGGATACACCATATCAGAATACAAAAAGGGTGATGTGCAGCTGGCTTACATCTTCTACAGGAACTATTTGATTTTGAGTTTTTCTCCTTTCCTAGTGGACGATGCGATCCGAACACTAGTCAATGACAAGGAGAATCCCTACACGAAAAATATTGCCTTAGAATCGACTAGCCAGCAGGTCGTCACTGGCGAAGGTCGTCTCTATATCAACATGAAGGAACTCAACCGTCTGGTGCAGCATTTTGTGAATCCGACGGATATTGATGGCAGCAATCTTAAGTGGCTCACGGATCTCATGTATTTGGATTTGAATGTCAGCGATGAGGACATAGACTTTGCGGGGTTCTCCTACTTGGATACTGCCAATATCAACTACCTGTCTTCATTCATAGGAGTGAAAGGGACAGGATTTGAGATGAAAAATGTGGTACCTGATCATTCGTCATTGGTGATTCATATGTCATTTGAAGACGTGACGCAGTGGCACAATGGTTTGAAGAATTTTTGGCGCAAGCACAAACCGTCACAACTGACTAGGATAGGTGAGATAGAAAATAAGTATGGTTTTGATGTCAAAAAGTTCTATGATTTTGTCGGGGATGAAATCGGTCTCTTTGTCCTGGAGTCCAAAAGGAACCTGGATAGAGAAAAGATCTTTTGTATCCGTCACAAAGATCAGATCAGAGCAGAAAACTATCTAGAAGAACTGGCAAAGGGTTCCAATCCGGATACGGCTTTTTATCACCAGACCTATGCCAACCGTGTCATCGGAGAGATCTTGCTGGATGAGCTGCCGGGTAGGTTGTTTGGTGATCCCTTTTCGGGTTTCCCGACGAGCTACTATTATGTCAGTAGGGACTTTATATTCATAGGCAATACCCAGCATGCGCTGGAGGTATTGATAGATGACATAGACATGGAAAACACCTGGCGCAAATCTGTGAGGACCAATTCATTTCTAGAGTCAACCAACGATGACGCCAACCTCTCGGTCTATATCAAGTCGTCGGGGATGTGGGGACTGATGGCCAATACGCTCAATGACAAATGGGGTCAGTACATCGAAGACAACAAGTCTGTGCTGAAACAAATCGAATACGGTGTGATGCAATTCACAGGTGTGGACAACAAGTTCTACACCAATGTAGCCATTCAGCACCCAGGTCATTTGATCGAGAGTCAAAAACCTCAAGAGTATGAGCTGATGGCATTGATCGGATTTGATAAACCCTTGATATCAAAACCTTTCGCCGTGCGTAACCACAACGACAAGACCTTGGAATTCATGATTCAGGATTCGACTTTTCATCTGAGTCTGATCTCAGTGGCCAATCAGGTGGTGTTGGATATTCCTCTGACAGAGCAAATCACGAGTCCCATCTATCAAGTGGACTACTACAAGAATGGCAAATTGCAATACTTGTTCTCCACCTCGCATGAGGTACATATCATAGACCGTACGGGAACATACATCCCAGACTACCCTCAGAAAATCAAGACGAGTGAAAAGATAGAATTCCTGTCGCTGATAGACTATGACAACTCCAAGAACTACCGCATCATGGTGGCTACCCAAAAGGGTTATTATTACCTGACGGATAAGGCTGGTAAGATATTGGAGGGTTGGGATCCTGTCAAACTGAAAGGGGAACCTGTGATGGCGGGTCGTCACCTGCGTGTACAGACTTTGGACTACATGATTTTCTTGCAAAATGACGGATTGGCATACGGACTGAATAGAACAGGCACGCCCAAGGATGGTTTTCCATTGGATTTGAAGTCGCCGATATCTAGCCCACTACATATCCAAAAAGGTGCGAGTCCCAAAACGACTGAATTGGCAGCTATGACCAACAACGGCGAACTGATCGTGTTCAATCTACTAGGTGATGTGATCAGAAAAGGGCAGTTGCGCAAAGAAGATCCTACCGAGAATTACCAACTAGTCAGCTCCAACGACGGGGACAATTTCGTAGTGGTGAGGAACAAAAAGGGCAGTATCGAATTTTATGGTGAGGATTTGGAGTTGTTGTTTAGCATCAATTCGCCCGGAGAGCAACTCATGTATCAGTACTATGCATTTGGCGAGGACAACCGTATCGTCATCGTGATCGATCCGACCAAGAAGGAAGCGCTGATCTATCACCTGGATGGCAGGTTGCTCAATAGCAGACCTATCAAGACGGGAGAGAAAATGGCGGTGATGTACCACGAGAGCAACGGACAGTACGAGTTGTTTGTGAGTGCTATAGATACCTACAAGCGACTCAAACTAAAACGATAAGCGAATGAAAGAATTGGTCACACGCAAAGCTGGTTTTGGGACATTGCCAGTGTTTTTTACAGCTATATCCACGATTTTGGGTGCGGTGATGTTTTTACGCTTTGGCTATGCGGTGGGCAGTGTAGGTTTCTTTGGGACGGTAGCCATCATCTTGATCGGTCATCTGGTGACCGTGCCTACAGCAATGGCAATAGCCGAGATCGCTACCAATCAAAAAGTAGAAGGCGGAGGAGAATACTACATTATTTCCCGTTCGTTTGGGATCAATATAGGTGCTGCGATTGGGATAGCACTGTACCTGTCTCAGGGTATCAGTGTGGCTTTTTATATCATCGCTTTTGCAGAATCTTTTGATCCTATCATAGCTTGGTTGGCGGACAATCATGGCATAGTCATCTATGACAAACGACTGATCAGCATACCAGCCCTGGCACTGCTGAGTGTATTGATGCTCACCAAGGGAGCCAACCTGGGGATGAAAGCACTGTACGGCGTAGTGGTCACGCTGTTTGTGTCGTTGTTGATGTTTTTTATGGGAGGGACAGATTATGCTACAGAAGTGGAGAGTTTTGATGTCCTAGGGCATGTCACTTCCAACAGTGGTTTCTTTGTGGTGTTTGCGATTATCTTTCCAGCATTTACAGGGATGACGGCAGGAGTAGGCTTGTCTGGAGACCTCAAGGACCCTAAAAAATCCATCCCTATGGGTACATTGGCCGCTACCCTTATCGGGATGGTGATCTACGTCTTCATCGCCTACAAACTGACCTTCAATGCCAGCCCAGGAGATTTGGTAAACGATCCGTTGATCATGGCCAAAATAGCACTCTGGAGTCCAATTATCTACATTGGTTTGGCAGCAGCGACTATTTCTTCTGCGCTGGGTTCGATCATGGTGGCACCTCGTACATTGCAGGCATTGGCCGGGGACAAAATTTTTCCAGCCTCTGGCATCAACGACTTTCTATCCAAGGGAAAAAAGGGAAGTAATGAACCTGTCAACGCTACTTTGATTACCGTAGGAATTGCCTTGTTTTTTGTGGCGATGGGAGATATTGACTCGGTTGCCAAGGTGATCTCGATGTTTTTTATGGTGACGTACGGGGCGATTTGCATGATTTCATTTTTTCAGCATTTTGCCGCTGATCCCTCTTATCGTCCTGCCTTTAGATCCAAATGGTACATTTCTCTATTGGGAGCACTGATGTGTCTTTTCTTGGTGTTCAAGATGGATGCAGCCTATGCGTTTTTCTCTATGTTGATCATGGTGTTGATCTATTTGGGTCTTTCCCGATTCAACCTGGAGAAATCAGGGATGGCCAATATTTTTCAAGGAGTGATTTTTCAATTGATCCGCCAGATACAGGTTTTCATCCAAAAGGCAGACAAAGACGATCAAAACTGGAGACCTTCTGTGATTTGTATCTCGGGAGACTCGTTTGAGCGACCCACTGCCTTTGAGTTGATGCGCTGGATTTCGCATCGCTATGGTTTTGGTACCTACCTGCATTTCATCAGGGGTTATTTTTCTAAAGAGACCCATGCACTATCCAAAAGTGAGCTGGAGCGTCTGATCCGAGTAGCAGATATCTCAGGGAGCAATGTCTACGTGGATACGATGGTGTCGCCGTCCTATACTTCTGCGATTGCCCAATGCCTGCAACTACCTAGTGTATCTGGCAAGGACAACAACATGATTTTGTTTGAATTTTCCAAACGCAATCCAGTGAACCTGGCAGACATCATGGAGAACTACTCGATTGTGAGAACTTCTGGATTTGATACTTGCATTTTGGCTAGCAGTGATCGAGGATTGGAGATCAAGTCCGAGATACATATTTGGATCACACCCTCTGATTTCAACAATTCCAACCTGATGATCCTTTTGGGCTATGTGATTTTGGGACATCCCCAATGGAAAAAGGCGGAGATCAAAATCTCCACCATCGTACCACAGGAAAGTGTGGAGGCAGAGAAGGAAGAATTGCTCGAATTGATCAAATCAGGGAGACTCCCCATCTCCGCCCACAATGTCAACATCATCGAGCGAGAAGAGACACGCAGCAACAAAGAACTGATCAATCAGTATTCCAAGGATGCAGATTTGACCATCGTAGGTTTCAGATCAGAGGCCATGAAACAAATGGGGGAAGAGTTATTTCAGGGTTTTGACGAAGTGGGTGATGTGCTTTTCGTCAACTCCACTCATTCTAAAATTATTAAATAGACAGTTAACAGTCCCAGAAACAACATGCGCATAGGACTCATTTCGGATACACATGGTTTTTTGGATCCAAAGGTTTTTGACTACTTCAAAGACGTGGATCAAATCTGGCATGCGGGAGATGTGGGTACGGCTGCATTGATAGAGGAGCTGGGAGCTTTCAAACCCATATTGGGTGTGTATGGCAACATTGATGGGCAGGATGTACGTCAGCTCTTTCCTGAGGATCAGCGCTTTGTCTGCGAGGGGGTCAGGGTTTGGATCACGCACATAGGTGGCAAGGCGCCTAGTTACAACCCAAGGGTTCGTCCATTGATCCAAAAGTGGAAGCCTGACTTATTCATCTGTGGGCATTCACATATCCTCACGGTGATGCACGATCCCAAAAACAAAGGAGTACTGTTCATGAATCCTGGAGCAGCGGGTAGACATGGGTTTCACAAGGAGCGGACACTGTTGCGCTTTTCCATTAACCAAGGAAAAATATCCGACCTAGAGGTAGTCAAGCTAGGCAGTCGTGCCAGAGTGGATTGATTGTCATTTGCACTTGTGAGTCCTGAGGCCAAACCATCTTTTCATTGTACTTGCTATTACGTAATCTGAGTTCATACAAATTTTATGTAAACTTGAAGAGATCTTTTCAAATTAGGATATGACAAGTACAATTCTCGAATTACTCCAAAGACCCTTTGTGCAGTATTCACTGTTTGTAGTGCTGACGATTCTATCAATTCTTTTGACCATCCCTAAGAATGCAGATACTACTTGGATCTTAGCAGGTTACATTTTTATAGGATTTATAGTTGTGAATTCAATTTTTCTTGGTTTTGCAGCTCACAACTGGAGCTATATTCTTTATTCATTGGGGTTTTCTATCTTGTATTTGGCAAGTATCGCTGGGATTGTTCCAGGGCTCATCAAATTATTGAAAATTGAAGGGTCAGATGAAAGTGCGATGATTTTTATTTTTGTTATTTATCATCCCATTTCTTTGCTCTGTATGATGGGATTGAAGTGGATTTACTTCAAGTTGTTTTGATATTTTCAATTGATCCGTAATAATTGAACAAGGAAATGTTTGGATTGCCAGTATAAGCCATTGCTTATTTAATCAACCAAGGATTTTGAAAAGCCTGGGTGAGTGGGTGACAAAAAGGGCAGGAATAAACAATTCGTTTGGTAGGTAGTTTTTATACTTGCGTTTTAAATTAAGGGCAAAATGAAATTAAACTATCCGATCAAATTTGAACCGATTCTGAAATACAGAATGTGGGGAGGAGACAAACTAGTAGACGTACTCAACAAACAATCAAGTGAGAAGAATCTGGGCGAGAGCTGGGAAATCTCCGATGTGCCAGGTGATGCTTCTGTGGTAGCCAATGGGGATCTCAAAGGAACAGACCTCAAAGCACTCATCAATACCTATGGAGCGGACTTGGTCGGAAAGAAAAATAGCGAACGATTCGGTGCAGATTTTCCGATCTTGATCAAATACATTGATGCTAAAGTGCCGCTATCCATCCAACTGCATCCCAACGATGAGTTGGCCAAAAAGCGTCACAACTCCTTTGGCAAGACAGAAATGTGGTACGTCATGGATGCCGAGCCAGATGCAGATCTGATCGTGGGCTTCAACAAAGAAGTGACCAAAGACGAATACATCCAACATGTGGATAACAATACCCTGGAGGACATCCTCAATGTCGAAAAAGTCAAAAAAGGGGATAGTTTTTTCATCAACACAGGTAAGATTCACGCCATCGGAGCGGGTTGTTTGATAGCAGAGATACAGCAGACTTCTGACGTGACCTACAGAGTATTCGACTGGAACAGATTGGACAAAGACGGTCAACCCAGAGAGTTGCATACAGAGTTGGCATTGGATGCCATAGATTTTGAGAAGAAGGATGATTTCTGGTTGAAGTATGATAAAAAGGAAAATGCCTCCAATGAGATTGCAAGCTGTCCTTACTTCACGACCAACTATCTCCCTGTCAAAGGTGAAACAGCAGTTGATTACAGCACGACGGACTCATTTGTGATCTACATGTGTGTGGATGGAGAGGGAACCGTCACTGCCAACGATCACAGTGTCTCTATCAAAAAGGGAGAAACGATTTTGCTGCCAGCAGCGATTGACCAAGTACAATTGAAGTCTAATGGCATGGAGTTGCTAGAGGTGACTGTTTGAGATTAACAAAAGGAGTACGTTTACTTTGTTGTGAGCGTACTCAAATTTTGTAAAAAATAAAGAAACGAAGCATAACAGCGAATGACAGATAAATGGTCGGAATATTTGAGTGAATTGGATAATTAAAGTCATTTCCAACATCAAGTGAAATTGTTTTTGATAGCGTCATTGATGGCACTATGTTATAAGACCCCACCAAATATCTCCAAAAAAAATATTTTGGCAGAATTGATTTTTTCTAGTGTAATTTTGGCTTTAGAAATATGTCAATTGTACGAAAAGTGAAGTCGATCGAACGCTTGTTTGGGCGACTTGAGCAGGAAATCATCCAGTTTAATTCCTCCGCAAATTTGCACTGCAAGCCAGGATGTGGCAAGTGTTGCGCCAAAGCAGATATTGATGCCTCTCCCCTAGAGTTTCTACCTTGGTCTTTTCACCTCTTCCTCAATGGCCAGGCAGAGCAAGTATTGGATCAACTCACCAATGATGCGCCAGCCCTATGCTACATCTATCAACCCCTAACCCTCTTGGACAGTCATAGCGGTAGCTGTAGTGACTATGCCCACCGTGGGTTGATCTGCCGACTGTTTGGCTATGGTGCAAGTCGAGACAAATTCGGGCAATTGCGCTTAGCCACCTGCAAAATCATCAAAGAGAGCCAAGCAGAGAATTACCAAAAAGTAAGCGAAGCAATTGCTCAAGGTCAATACGTACCGATCTTTTCTGATTATTACCAGCAATTGGCGCAGATAGATATTCGTCTGGGCAACACCATGGTGCCCATCAATCAAGCATTGAAGATGGCACTTGAAGAGGTTTTGCAACACTACGCATATCGGCCTTTTCCAAGGGGCTTGAAAGGAGCTGCCTAAAACCTGAAGCTTTGTAATTTATCGAGAGGGTTACACAAAAAGAATTCTTTTTCAGATCACCCTTTTGCACCTCAGTGCATAGATTTGTTTTATGGAAGCATATCATTTTATTTACCTATTCACGGGGTTGTTTTTGGGAGGCTCGGTGAGTTGGTTTATCGCCAAGGCCAAGTTTGAATCTGGTGTCAATTCTGAAGATACTCTCAAAGCCAAAGAACTAGAAATGCAGCTCAAAATGGAGCAGGAACGCTCCGTCTCTCTGGGCAAAGATATTGCAACCATCAATACCGAACTGCGGACGGAAAGAGACAAGGGACTTCATCTCAGCAACCAGTACGCCCGCCTAGAAACCGAACACAAGAACCTACAGGAGACGCTCAAAACTCAGAAGGGAGAACTCAATGAGATCAAAGAGAAATTCTCGGCAGAGTTTAAAAATCTCGCCAATGAAATCTTCGAAGAGAAGAGCAAGCGATTTACAGATCAAAACAAATTACAAGTCGGTGAACTACTCAAACCGCTAGGGGAGAAGATTCTCGAATTTGAGAAAAAAGTGGATCAAACCAACAAGGACAGTAATGCTTGGAATCTGACCCTCAAGCATCAAATCGACGACCTCAAAGGTGCCAATGTAAAGATGACCAAAGAAGCAGAAAATCTTGTCAAAGCACTGAAGGGCGATTCTAAAACTCAAGGCAACTGGGGAGAAATGCAACTCGAAGGCATCTTAAACAAAGTCGGACTAGAAAGAGAGGTACACTACTCGCGAGAAAAGAACTTTAAGAATGAAGATGGCAACAACCAACGTTTGGACTTTATTGTCAATCTGCCTGATGGCAAGAGTATCGTGATCGATTCCAAAGTTTCTCTCACCGCTTACGCCCGCTACTTCGAGGAAACTGAAGAAATCAGAAAGGCTCATTACCTCAGAGAACACATCGATAGTGTCAATTCTCACATCAAGATATTGGGGAGCAAGGATTACCAAAATCTCTATGAGATCAATCAACCAGACTATGTGATGCTCTTTGTGGCAAACGAACCTGCATTGACCATAGCATTGCAGGAGGATCAGGGATTGTATGAAAAGGCTTTGGAAAAGAACATTGTACTGGTATCTACCTCTACGCTGATGGCGACCTTGCGCACGGTTTCATTCATTTGGAAACAAGACACCCAGAGCAAAAATGCCATTGAGATCGCACGACAAGGAGGGGCTTTGTATGATAAATTTGTCTCTTTCGTCGAGGATATCAAGAAGGTAGGAGCACAACTCGATCTGACTCAAAAAGTCTATCGTGAATCAGCCAAAAAACTGTACGATGGTACTGGCAACCTGATCAATCGTGCAGAAAAACTCAAAAACATGGGCGCCAAAGCCACCAAGGTCATGGATCAAAAACTGATAGAAAGAGCTGGAGATTAATAGCTATAATATTTAGTTTAAAACTAAAATAATTAGCATTTTTGAATTCTAGATTCGAAAATGCTATGTTAGATCAAAATCACGGGAGAGGGGCACAGAGCAACCCGCAAAATCAGTTTTTGGCACAAGGAGTGGAAGCTGATCTCGAATTTTACGAACACCTCCATCTCAGTGGCGATTCTCTGAAGCAGAAGACTTCCTACTTGAAGGTTACTCCCAAAACCATTGTTAACAAGGTCAATAGCCCTGACCTGCCCTTTCCATACTCTATGAACCCCTACCAGGGTTGTGAGCATGGCTGTATCTATTGCTATGCGCGAAATAGCCATGAATATTGGGGTTACAGTGCAGGACGAGATTTTGAGAGTAAAATATTGGTCAAAAACAACGCGGCAGCATTGCTGCGCAAGAAATTTGACAGTAAAAATTGGGTACCTGCTCCGATCATGCTATCTGGGAACACGGATTGCTACCAACCCATCGAGCGGAAACTGAAAATCACACGGAGCATCCTGCAGGTATGCCTCGAATACCGTCACCCCGTGGGATTGATTACCAAAAATGCCATGTTACTGAGAGACTTGGATATACTCAAAGAACTCGCTGCGCTGAATCTCGTCCGTGTTGTACTATCCATCACGACTCTCAACGAAAAGCTTAGAGAGAAACTGGAGCCTCGTACCTCTACTGCAGGGTTGCGTTTCAACGCAGTACGCAGACTGTCCGAAAACGGCGTGCCAGTATCGGTAATGATGGCGCCAGTCATCCCCAACATCAATAGCTCAGAAATCATGAAGATCGCCGAAAAGGCAGCTGACAATGGTGCCAAACACCTGTATCATACCGTCGTAAGACTCAATGGAGTGATTGGTCAGCTCTTTGAGGAGTGGCTTGACGAACATTATCCAGATCGCAAAGAAAAAGTACTGCATCAGATCGAAGAATTGCATGGCGGTCAATTGAATGACAGTCGTTTCAGTACGCGGATGAGGGGGGAGGGCGAGTATGCCGACCACATCGCGCAAATGTTTGTCATGGCGCGAAAGAAGTACAAGCTAGATGGTCCACGTATCCCTATGGACACTACTTTGTTTCGCAGAGCAGGAGAGAGTCAATTGAGTTTGTTTTGAGATGGTTGATTTACTGGCTTATGGGTTGCTAGGATATTCCTAAACATTCCCCAAGAGGTATTTCTCTGGATCAAAGATGTTTTTCAAAGTCTTCACTACCAGAGACTTCAAGAGATAGAACTTTGGAAAAGCTAACTCTGCCAAAATGAAAGTTTAGTTTTTCTTCAAGCGGTGGGTGATATGTTCTATTTTTCCTTTGAGCGAGCGGAGGTATAGCTGCTCCACTTTTTCTCTGGCCCACGGAGTTTTTCTTAGGAAAGCCAAACTGGATTTGTAGGTAGGGTTGTTGTTGAAGCAATTGATTCTTATGTGCTTACCTAGCTCTGTCCAGCCATACATTTCGATTAATTCTGTCAACATATCTGCCAATTTAACCCCATGCAGAGGGTTGTTGACTTGATCGGTGGGTACTTCTTTTTTATTGTTGTCTTCCATGGATGGCATCTTGTGATTATTGAACTGCAAGATAGTTAACGAATCGATTAGTTTTTTGATGGATAAGGTTTAGTGAAGGGTGTGTTTGTGTTGGGACTGAAAATGCAATTACAGTGGGATCGGAATACTCAACTGCACCCTGATGGTCAAGATGTTATCATTGCCTTTCTTGTTGCCCCAAGCAGAGATATTGTCGAGGTAGTCTGTGAGGGTATTGGTGAATCCCCCTTGCATACCTACGCCATAGCCGTTGTTGAGGTAGTATTTGAATCCGATTTGAGTAGGTAGAATGAATGTCAGATTGCGATACGTTTCATTCAATGCTCTGGTATCTGTTTGATCCATGAGTTCATTCAAATCTTCATCTTTGGGAACATAGCGCATGAGTCCTATGCCTTGAGATACATATACTCTCCAGTTTTCTTTGTGGATGAGATTGTAGTGAACTTCGAAATTGAAACTGAAGTAGTTGGTACTGAATGTTTCATTGGGAGTAGTGGGAGAGCCACTGCCATCATCATATTGATAATCCAGTTCGTTGCCTTGGATTGAGCCAAAGTTGAGCACAAAGTTGCCATTGAGTCGTTTGTTGCGATTCAGTTCCAGCCCGACTGCAACCAACATCCGCCCTCCCGCATATCCATCGCCCAAATCACCACGGTAGTGCGAAGACCCAAGGCCAAGCAACAGTGCTTTTTGTTTTTTGACATGTGTGGTACTATCCTGTGCCTGCAATGATGCCGCCAAGAGTAAAAGGAGGGTGATATGTAGAATTGAATTTTTCAAAGCAAAAAAATAACCGAGCATTAAGTTACTCGGTTACTAATTTAAATGTTGTGTTTTGACAAAGTCAATTATAGGTCTGACAAATCAAAAGTATCCATGAAGGAAGTATTGAATTGTCCTGACTTGAATATTTCGTCATCCATCAATTTGATATGGAACGGAATAGTCGTCTTGATACCTTCGATGACAAATTCTTCCAAGGCTCTTTTCATTCTCACCAAGGCTTCTTCTCTGGTTTGAGCAGAGATAATCACCTTAGCAATCATAGAGTCATAGTTCGGAGGAATCGTATAGCCAGCATAGACATGGCTATCGATACGCACACCATGTCCACCAGGTAGATGCAAATTGGTAATCTTGCCTGGCGAAGGTCTAAAATCTTTCGCTGGATCTTCTGCATTGATTCGACACTCGATGGCATGAAGCTGCGGGAAGTAATTTTTTCCAGAGATAGGAATACCTGCTGCCACTTTGATTTGTTCTTTGATGAGGTCAAAATCAGTGACTTCTTCTGTGATCGGGTGTTCTACTTGGATTCTGGTGTTCATCTCCATGAAGTAGAAATCACCGTGTTTGTCCAAAAGAAACTCTACGGTACCTGCGCCTTCGTATTTGATGGCTTCCGCACCTTTGATTGCTGCTGCACCCATTCGCTCTCTCAACTCTTGCGTCATCACGCTAGCAGGGCATGGCGTTTCTTCTGTCAATTTTTGGTGTCTACGCTGTACCGAACAATCTCGCTCTGATAGGTGACATGCACGACCAGTACTGTCTCCTACAATTTGGATTTCTACGTGACGAGGCTCCTCTACGAATTTTTCCAAATACATTCCGTCATTACCAAATGCGGCTTTAGATTCAGTACGGGCATCATCCCATGCTTTTTGGAATCCACTTTCATCACGAATGATACGCATACCACGCCCTCCACCACCTGCTGTGGCTTTGATGATGACAGGATATTTGATTTTTTTGGCGATTTCCTTGCCTTCTTCTACAGATTTCAACAATCCATCCGAACCAGGTATGGTAGGTACGCCTGCCTGTTTCATGGTTTCTTTGGCGGTGGCTTTGTCGCCCATGCGGTTGATCATCTCTGCACTCGCACCGATAAATTTGATGCCGTATTCTTCACATACTCTAGAGAATTCTGCATTTTCGGACAAGAATCCATATCCAGGATGAATGGCATCTGCATTGGTAATTTCTGCAGCAGATACTATTTTTTTGATGTCGAGGTACGATTGAGAACTCGGAGGAGGGCCAATACATACCGCTTCGTCAGCAAATCTTACGTGAAGACTGTCTGCGTCGGCCGTAGAGTAAATCGCTACGGTTTTGATCCCCATCTCTTTACAAGTTCTGATTACTCTTAGAGCAATTTCCCCCCTGTTTGCTATTAATATTTTCTTAAACACTTAGTCGGTATTTAATTTGAAGTAAAAATTATGATGGATCTACCAGGAATAGAGGTTGGTCATACTCAACTGGTTGAGCATTTTCTACCAATACTTTCACGATTGTTCCTGATACTTCAGATTCAATTTCATTGAATAGCTTCATCGCCTCGATGATGCATACTGGATCGCCAGCGCTTACTTTGTCTCCTATGCTGACAAACTCTGGGGATTCAGGGTTAGCAGATCTATAGAAAGTGCCGATCATTGGAGATTTTATCGTGAGGTAGTTTCCTTCACTTTTAGGAGCGGCGGCAGTTGCTGCTGGTGCAGCTGCAACTGGTGCTGCCACGGGCGCTGGTGCCACTGCTACTGGCGAAGGAGCGGAAGCAACCATTTTTTCAACTACTTGCGTTTCGCTGCTTCTCTTTACTTTTATCTTGAATTCTTCTGTCTCAATATTTACTTCTTCTAAGCCTGTGCTAGAAAGGAAGTCGATTAAATCTCTGATTTCTTTAACCTTCATTTGATTGATGTTTAATTTTAGATTTCCCTGAGCTGCCTCTTTTGGGATATTACCTTACAAATTTAAGAGAATCGAGCAATTAAAAAATTGAACGATTAGATACAAAAAAAAGAGTAACGAATTACTTCTTTACTCTTTCTACATAAGCTCCTGTTTGGCTTTCGATTTTCAATACGTCTCCTTGGTTGACAAACAAAGGAACCTGAATTTCAGCGCCAGTTTCTAGTTGTGCTGGCTTACTTGCGTTGGTTGCTGTGTCACCCTTGAGTCCTGGCTCTGTGTAAGTCACCTCCAATATTACATGGTTTGGCAATTCACATCCCAAGATTAATTCCTCTTCTGCATGAAAGACCACGGTCACGTCTTGTCCATCTTTGAGGAACTGAGGTGCGTCGATCAATTCTGCTTGGAGTGAAATCTGCTCATAGGTATTGCTATCCATGAAGTTGTAGCCCAATTCGTCTTTGTAGAGAAATTGATAATCTCTACGCTCAATTCTCGCCGTATTGACCTTGACGCCAGCGGTAAAAGTGTTGTCTATCACTTTACCAGTTTTGACGTTTTTCAATTTAGTCCTTACGAAAGCAGGACCTTTTCCAGGTTTTACGTGCTGAAAATCAATGATGAAATACAATCCGTGATTGTATTCTATGCACATTCCATTTTTAAAATCTGCCGTACTAGCCATTCTGAATTTGAATTTTAATGTTTACGTTACTTTGGGTCATAGGCCCATTTCAAATAAATAGAACCCCAAGTGAATCCACCACCAAAGGCAGCTAAGACAATGTTATCACCTTTTTTGAGTTGATTTTCATAGTCCCAGAGACAAAGTGGTAGCGTGCCCGCCGTGGTATTTCCATATTTTTGGATATTGATCATGACCTTTTCGTCATCGATCTCCATACGTCTCGCTGTAGCATCAATGATGCGCTTGTTGGCTTGATGAGGGACTAGCCAAGCTATGTCATCTCCAGTCAGCTTGTTTCTTTCCATGATTTCGGCAGAGACATCAGCCATATTGGTCACTGCAAATTTGAATACAGTTGACCCTTCTTGGAAGGCGTAATGTTTTTTAGCCAACACACTTTCTACGGTGGCGGGTAGTCTACTACCTCCACCTTGCATACCTAGGTATTCGGCTCCAGACCCATCGGTCTTCAGGATCGAATCTATGATACCATTGCCTTCTTTGTCTTCTTCTAGCAGCACAGCTCCACCGCCATCTCCAAAGATGATACAGGTAGTACGGTCTTCGTAGTTGATGATTGAGGACATCTTGTCTGCCCCTATGATTATCACTTTTTTGTAAGTGCCAGACTCGATAAACTGTGCGCCAGTAGTCAGCGCAAATAGAAAGCCTGAGCACGCAGCTGACATGTCGAAGCTAAACGAGTTGACAGCACCGATTTTGTCAGCGATGATATTGGCAGTAGCGGGGAAGGGCATGTCAGGAGTGACAGTGGCGCAGATAATCAAATCTATGTCCTTGGGGTCTGTCCCTGTTTTCTCCAAGAGACCCTTGCAAGATTCTATACCGATGACTGAGGTACCTTGTCCCTCGCCTTTCAAAATTCTTCTTTCTTTGATACCTGTTCGGGAGGTGATCCACTCATCACTGGTCTCCACCATGGTTTCTAATTCTGCATTGGTCAACACGTAGTCTGGTACATAACCATGTACGCCTGTAATAGCAGCTCTTATCTTACTCATTTGCAAAAGGTGTTAAATGGTAACTTCTGGTTGATGTTTGGCAACTGTTGGTATCATATAAGGCGGCAATTTAAGCAATTATTTCAGTTTTGAAAGCCGTAAATAGTTGCACCACAGATGGTATGCACGCATCATTCATATAAACACAGAAAGTCTGCTGATCTAGCAGACTTCTAATATTTTGCCAAATAGCCTCAATCAATTATGCCGCTACTTCTTTCTCTATTACTACTTTTCCTTTGTAGTATAGATTACCTTCATGCCAGTAAGCTCTATGAGGTAAATGTGCCTCTCCAGTAGTCGCACAAACTACATAGTTTTTAGCCTCAGACTTGTAGTGTGTTCTTCTTTTGTCTCTTCTCGTTTTCGAGATTTTGCGTTTTGGATGCGCCATTTTCTTATTTTTTTAATTTTCCTTATTCTTAATATTTTTTAATAAAGCCCATCTTGGGTCTATATCTTGATCGTCCGATTCTTCTGATTCGTTTTCATCTTCTTCCGAAGAATAAACCAATGAGAGCTCGTATTCATCATCTTCCTCCTCTTCAAACTTGGGATGAAGTTTTTTCATCGGGATACTCAAGGTCAGGTAGTCAAAAATGCATTTTTCTACATTGATGCTTTGCTGTCCATCAGGTATCGTCCAGATGTCATCTTGACTGTCGTCAAAATCTTCCCCGTATTTGAGAATCAGTTGCTCTTCTATGTCGATAGGATGATCGAATGCCTCTAAACTCCTGTCACACACCAATTCTACAGTCCCAGTGATTGAAAAATTGACCTCAATCAACCTTTCTTTTTTTACCAGTTCTATGGCGCAATGAGCCTTTCCAGATTCAATTACACTATCATCATATTTCTCAAAGAGCGAATTGTCAATGTCAAAACTGAATGAATGAGAACCCAATCTGAGCCCATAAATGTCAATTCTGAAGTGTTTATTCTCTTTCATATCGTTTGTCAGAAAATAAGTCCGCAAATTTAGAGATTAAAATTTATAATTTAAAAACTATTTCTGAATTTTGGTCTGAATATTAGACTTCTGTCCAAAAACATCTACTATTGATTATGAGAGACTTGCTACTGCCGATGTTTGGAAACGTATTCCAAAAGGAACTCATCGATGAAATAGAAGACAAAGCCGTTCTAAAAAATCTAAAAGCAGGTACTACCCTGATAGATTATGGCAAATATATCAAATCGATTCCGCTTGTGTTGAATGGGGCAATTAAAATTGTCCGTGAAGACGAAAAGGGTCATGAATTGTTTTTGTACTATCTCAATGGTGGTGATACCTGTGCGATGTCTTTGACCTGCTGTATGAACCATAAAAAGAGCGAAATCAAAGCTATTGCAGAGACCGAAGCGCAAATGGTCATGATCCCTCTAGAGTACATGGATGAATGGATGAAGTATGCTAGTTGGAGGCAGTTCGTTTTTCGCTCATACAATGCTCGTTTCGAAGAAATGCTGAGCGCATTGGATGCTGTAGCTTTTATGAATCTGGATGAGCGACTTCTGAATTATCTCCTGGATGTCAAGACCAACACAGGCACCTTTGAGATATTCAAGACTCATCAGGAGATAGCTACCGATCTCGGAACCTCGCGGGTAGTTATTTCTCGTCTTCTCAAGCGCTTGGCTGAAGAAGATCAAATCGAGCTGCATCGCAACAGAATAGAAATATTGTAGTGTAACAATGGTTACATATTTGGCTCGTACACTCTACTAATTTTGTAGGTATGATTAAATTGCCCTAAATGGAGAAGCTCTTCCCAATCATTGCTACACTAAGGAATTATCATAAGTCTCACCTCAAGGGAGATTTGACGGCTGGCTTGATTGTCGGGATTTTACTCGTTCCACAAGGGATGGCATACGCCATGATTGCGGGTTTGCCTCCCGTCTACGGCTTGTATGCAGCGATCTTTCCTCAGATTGTTTATGCTCTATTTGGTAGCTCTCGGCAGTTGGCAGTAGGGCCAGTGGCCATGGATTCGTTGCTCGTTGCGACTGGGGTGTCAGCATTGGCTGCTGCAGGCAGTGATCACTACATTGAGTTGGCAGTTTTGTTGGCGCTCATGATAGGGATGATCCAGTTGACCATGGGGCTATTTAGATTGGGATTCTTGACCAATTTCTTGTCAAGGCCTGTGATCACGGGATTCACTATAGCCGCAGTGTTGATCATCATGGTCAATCAGTTGAAATATTTGACAGGAGTTGATCTTTCACGCAGCAAATATTTGCACGAAATAATTGTAGAACTGATATCCAAAACCTCTGACATCAACTGGTACTCATTTGCTATTGGGGTTTCCGGCGTATTATTGACGTTAGTGTTGCGAAAAATCAGCCCCAAAGTCCCTGCGAGTTTGGTGTTGGTAGTCTTGGGCTCTCTTGTCGTTTATTTCTTTCACTTAGAAACAATAGGGGTGAGCATCATAGGTTTCGTCCCAAAGGGAATCCCATCCGTGCAAGTCCCTACTTGGACTTGGTATCAAATACAGAGTTTACTTCCTACCGCCATTACACTGGCAATCATTGGTTTCATAGAGGCCTATTCTTTGGCGCAAGCTGTTCAGGTTAATCACAAGAACGAATATGAAGTCAAATCCAACCGAGAACTTATTGCATTGGGGATGGGGAATATGATAGGGTCTATGTTTAGCAGTTTTACTACGACAGGTGGCTTTAGTCGTACAGCCGTCAATGATGCAGCTGGAGCGAAAACCACTCTTGCTTTGATTTTTAGTGCGATGGTTGTCTTGTCTGTGCTGATGTTTATGACGGGACTGTTCTATTATTTGCCTCACGCTGCCTTGGCTGCTATTATTATTATGGCAGTGGCTGGATTGATCAAAGTCGAAGAAGTCAAGCGATTGTGGAAAACGGATCGCTATGATTTTGTGATGATGCTGGTAGCATTGGGAGGTACGATTATGCTAGGGATTGAATGGGGAATCGGATTGGGAGTGGTGATTTCACTTATTGTATTGATCTACAAGACATCTACCCCGCACATAGCAGAATTGGGTCAAATAGAAGGGACACATACCTTTAGGAATCTGGAGCGCTTCAAAAATGCTCAGGATAGACCAGAAATTGGGATTTTGAGATTTGATGCCCGTTTGTATTTTGCCAATACGGTCGCACTACGAGAAAAAATCGACGAGATGCTTGCTAAAAAGACCGAAATGAAACTTTTTGTTTTGGATGCACAGAGCATAGGAGATGTAGATTCTAGTGGGATGGAGACGCTTCACCGCATCTACGAAAATTTGAACCAAAGAGGAATCCAATTCAAATTGGCAGCAGTAATTGGTCCTGTGAGGGACAAACTATATCGATCAGGATTAGTGAGTCAGATAGGCCTACACAACTTTCATGAATCTATTGAATCTGCTATTGGAATCATACCCAAAGAAGAAATTCCCTTTCAGACGAATGTCTCTGGAGTTTAGAGCCATTTTTTGAAGTGCAAAGCCATCAGCACAGTGCACTGCATTTTTTTTTGATTTCTGGCAAAGTATTTGTTTTCTCTCTCATAACTATAGAATGAAGATGATGAAAAGTTTAGTGATGATATTGATGTTCTTGTTTTTGACTATCGTAGCGGTATTTGGTCAGGACAAAATGTCGAAAAGAGAGTTGAAAATGCAGGCCAAACAGGAAGCGTATTCAGAGACGAAGGAGTTGGTCAAGTCTGGCGCTTTTTCTTTTACTGCAGATTGGGCGAGTACACAGAGAGGTCGCCGAATCAATTTGATTGGTAATCCCAATAGCTTCATATTGAAAGATTCTACAGTGACAGGAGACTTGCCCTATTTTGGAGAAGTACAGATGTATGACATGAGCGGTGACGGTGGAATTAATTTTGATGGTACTGCCATGGGATTGACAGCCATTGCCAATGATAAGAAAATGAAAGGACTTGTGATGTTTAGTGTCAAGTCAAAGGCTGGGAATGAGGTGTACAATTGTACTTTGACTATAGTAGGTAGTAGGAGTGCTTCACTGAGTATCACCAGCAGTGCTAGAAATCGCATCACTTATGATGGGACAATTAAGCCACTGGAAACAAAACTTTAGATTCTTAAAAACAGGCGTAAAAAAGGGGTAGTGCAATTAATTGCACTACCCCTTTTTTGGTATTCTCTAGTATCTATTTGCAATTAGCAATTGCCTCTTCTGCCAATTGCAGTGCCTTTCTGGCTTCTTCTGCTTTTTGAGTCGCGATTTCTTCTTGTTCGAGGGCTTTGATTTCCATCACGCGAGCTAGCTCCATATTGGCTTCAGCGATTTCTTTTTGTTTCTTGACTTCTTTGGAGCGGCTGTTGGATATAAATCCAAAATATACCGAGATGATCAATAAAGTAGCGAGTAAAACATTCTTGCCCATGGCGGTATTATTTAGGTTCTATGATTTGAATTTGATATGAGGCATAGTGTGTATTACCAGCCTTTAGTTTGAGGTTGCCTATCTTGGCAGTCCATTCTTGTGTGGTGTCTTCATAATCAGGCAATCCGTCCCAAGGCTCCAGACATACATATGGTGCTTTGGGTTTGGACCAGATTCCCAAAAACGGAAAGTCTGCAAAATTCATTTTAATCTGAATTTTGTTCTTTTTTGATTTAAGCGAAATTTCAGATGAATGCAATTCGGTAAAGATCAATGCGTCCTTGTCAAATAGTTTTTCTGATAGATATAGTTTTTTGCTTTCCTTCAAAAAGGGGATTTCTTCTTTCATCAATAATCCACCAGGGGTTAGTTGAGAAATAGAGGCCGTTTCATCTTCTTCAAATTCAATGTAATAATCAGACAATGACTCTCCTTCGTTCCACAAACAATTGAAAGCAGGATGTCCACCAATCGAAAAATACATTGGGTTTTTGCCAGTATTAACGACTTCATGAAAGACCTGAAGTCTATTGTCCATAAGCAGGAAGTTGATCTTGAATTCAAATTCAAAGGGAAAAACTTTCATGGTTTCTTCGCTATGAGAGAGAGAAAATGAAAGTCTGCTCGGGGAGCGATTGATCAATTTGACAGCTGCATTGTTTCGGATGATTCCGTGTTTGGGCAATTGGTAGGTTTTACCTTCAAACTTGTAGCTGCCGTCTTTGAGCAAACCGATATTGGGGAATAGTACAGGTGCAGAACTTGCCCAAATTTTAGGGTCTGCTTGCCAGATGTATTCTCGCTCACTTTTTAGGGATTTGATACTGCACAGTTCTGCGCCCAACTCCTCTACCTCTACTCTAAACTGACTATTCTCAATGCTATATTTCACTGGACTGTATTTCGGTGGTGCGCTAAAATTAACGAATAATGTCAATCTACAAGTGGCAATTCATAAAATCGCCTAAAATCCTCAAATTTTTTTGTGCAAATGTAGAGTGTAATATTAGAGCCTAGGGAATACTTTAATAAGGTATAACCCTCTTTATAGTGTCAGTGTATAACTGCCCTTGGCATGAGGTTGACAGAATTTTGAAGTTTTTTGACAGGAATTTGTTGTTGAGGTTTTTTCCTAGCCCCTTTATTAGGAAAACTAACCTAAATCTAGGTAAATCCTATACCATAGGTACAGGTAAATTGATGTTAGATCAGGAGAAATTGCTTTTGTGATTCCCAAGTCCCAAGGGAGAATATAAGTTACTTTAATCGATTTTGTAAAATGAAAAACCTCTATCTAACCACATCAATGGGTTTGTTTATTTTGCTTGTACTTACTTATCGTGTTTCTGCACAATCAGTGGGTATAGGTGTAAACCAACCTAACCCCAATGCTGTACTCGAACTAGTAAGCCCTACCAATAATCAGGGTTTGATGATACCTAAGGTATCAACCGCTCAACGTAATGCCAATTCCTTTGTCTCTAAACTAAGCAATAAGGAAAATGGTTTGATGGTATTTGACAGTGATGAAAATGCTTTTTACTATTGGCAAAATGGAAGTTGGCAATCTATTGCCTCCAACGTGATTCTAACTGCAGGTGATGGAATCCAAATCAATGGAAATCTAATTACCAACATAGGAGATTTGGACCAAACGAATGAACTACAGCAAATCAGTCTTACCGGTACTGTCTTGACTTTGAGTGATGGAGGTAGCGTTGACTTAAACTCAATCAATACAGATAATCAGTTGACGGAACAGCAAATTGCTGCTTTTGGATTTGTAAAATTAAATGACCTCAGTATTTCAGATAATCAAAATATTAGCTTGACTGGAATGAGTTTGACGATCGAAAGAGGGAATACAATTGATTTATCTTCTTTGGATACGAATACACAACTGACTGATTCGGACATTGCAGCGATGGGTTATCTTAAAACTGCCAGTGATGATCAAACAGCAGGAGAAGTAGGAGTGATGCCATCAGGAGACTTGACTTCCACAGATGTTCAATCCGCACTCGAAGAATTGCAAGGAGAAATAACGACTGCTGCCTCAGCATCTCTACCAGATGGAGCGGTCACAACTGTGAAAATCAGCAATGGAGCAGTAACCAATGCGAAGATCACAGGGATGGATTTTGCGAAACTAACGAATGTGCCTGCAGGTTTGGCAGACGGAGATGACAATACACAGTTGACCGAAAGCGAGGTGGATGGATATGTGTCCAACAATGGCTACCTCACTACAGAGACGGATCCTAGTGTACCAGCAAGTATCAAAGACGGTATAGATTGGTCAGAGTTGAGTGGTATTCCTGCAGACATAGCAGACGGAGATGCCAATACACAGCTCACTGATTCGGACATTGCAGCGATGGGTTACCTTAAAACTGCCAGTGATGATCAAACAGCAGGAGAAGTAGGAGTGTTGCCATCAGGAGACTTGACTTCTACAGATGTTCAATCCGCACTCGAAGAATTGCAAGGAGAAATAACGACTGCTGCCTCAGCATCTCTACCAGATGGAGCGGTCACAACTGTGAAAATCAGCAATGGAGCAGTAACCAATGCGAAGATCACAGGGATGGATTTTGCGAAACTAACGAATGTGCCTGCAGGTTTGGCAGACGGAGATGACAATACACAGTTGACCGAAAGCGAGGTGGATGGATATGTGTCCAACAATGGCTACCTCACTACAGAGACGGATCCTAGTGTACCAGCAAGTATCAAAGACGGTATAGATTGGTCAGAGTTGAGTGGTATTCCTGCAGACATAGCAGACGGAGATGCCAATACACAGCTCACTGATTCGGACATTGCAGCGATGGGTTACCTTAAAACTGCCAGTGATGATCAAACAGCAGGAGAAGTAGGAGTGTTGCCATCAGGAGACTTGACTTCTACAGATGTTCAATCCGCACTCGAAGAATTGCAAGGAGAAATAACGACTGCTGCCTCAGCATCTCTACCAGATGGAGCGGTCACAACTGTGAAAATCAGCAATGGAGCAGTAACCAATGCGAAGATCACAGGGATGGATTTTGCGAAACTAACGAATGTGCCTGCAGGTTTGGCAGACGGAGATGACAATACACAGTTGACCGAAAGCGAGGTGGATGGATATGTGTCCAACAATGGCTACCTCACTACAGAGACGGATCCTAGTGTACCAGCAAGTATCAAAGACGGTATAGATTGGTCAGAGTTGAGTGGTATTCCTGCAGACATAGCAGACGGAGATGCCAATACACAGCTCACTGATTCGGACATTGCAGCGATGGGTTACCTTAAAACTGCCAGTGATGATCAAACAGCAGGAGAAGTAGGAGTGTTGCCATCAGGAGACTTGACTTCTACAGATGTTCAATCCGCACTCGAAGAATTGCAAGGAGAAATAACGACTGCTGCCTCAGCATCTCTACCAGATGGAGCGGTCACAACTGTGAAAATCAGCAATGGAGCAGTAACCAATGCGAAGATCACAGGGATGGATTTTGCGAAATTAACGAATGTGCCTGCAGGTTTGGCAGACGGAGATGACAATACACAGTTGACCGAAAGCGAGGTGGATGGATATGTGTCCAACAATGGCTACCTCACTACAGAGACGGATCCTAGTGTACCAGCAAGTATCAAAGACGGTATAGATTGGTCAGAGTTGAGTGGTATTCCTGCAGACATAGCAGACGGAGATGACAATACACAACTGACTGATTCGGACATTGCAGCGATGGGTTACCTTAAAACTGCCAGTGATGACCAAACAGCAGGAGAAGTAGGAGTGATGCCATCAGGAGACTTGACTTCTACAGATGTTCAATCCGCACTCGAAGAATTGCAAGGAGAAATAACGACTGCTGCCTCAGCATCTCTACCAGATGGAGCGGTCACAACTGTGAAAATCAGCAATGGAGCAGTAACCAATGCGAAGATCACAGGGATGGATTTTGCGAAATTAACGAATGTGCCTGCAGGTTTGGCAGACGGAGATGACAATACACAGTTGACCGAAAGCGAGGTGGATGGATATGTGTCCAACAATGGCTACCTCACTACAGAGACGGATCCTAGTGTACCAGCAAGTATCAAAGACGGTATAGATTGGTCAGAGTTGAGTGGTATTCCTACAGACATAGCAGACGGAGATGACAACACACAACTGAGCATGGTTGAAATAGCTGCTCTTGGATTTATTACTTCTCCAAATGATGCTGATGCTAGTAGCAGCAACGAGTTAATTACATCCGCAGTGATGAGTGGCAATGTATTGAGAATAACTGAAGCTGCCACAACAACTAATGTAGATCTTAGTCAGTTTGCAGAGTTGCCAAGTCAATCTAGTCAAGGAGGTAAATACCTTACTACCAATGGTGTTTCTGCGTCTTGGGCAACTGTACCATCCAGTTTATGGAATCTCGCGGGTTCGTCAATTAACTATACAGCGGGGAATGTTTCTATTGGTACTGCGTTGGGATCATCGAGACTGAATGTTCAGACCAGTACAGCTAACTCAACTACACCACAGATTAGTATAAGCGATGGGAACGGTACAGGCGATGCTTCTATCAATTTTCTACAAACCTCTGGAGGCAGTTATGCTATTGGACTGGATGCAAGTGATGCAGATAAGTTTAAAATCAGTGCAAGTGGCATTGTTGGCACTAATGACGTCCTTACCGCACTCTCTACTGGCCAAGTGGGGATAGGAGTCACTGCTAGCACTGATACCCAATTGGAAGTGCTTACATCCAACGCTTATGGAATACAGCTCAACAATAATGCAAATGCAGGTACAGTCAATGGTTTGAGAACAAACATCACTGGAGGCACATCAGGTACTGTTTATGGTGTGTACAGTGATATTACTGCTTTGGGGTCTGGTCAAAGACATGCCTTTTATGGATATACACGGACTGAAGCTTCTAATAGCAATTTGTCTTATGGAATGCGTCTCAACGTAGATGCCGACGGCAATGGTGCAGCATATGGAGCGTATATATCCATGCTTGGCTCGGGTACGGGTAATAATTTCGGGTTGTTTATCAATAATGGTTCTGCTGGAATTAATGAATATGGAATATATACCACTGGTGAAGGAAGAAATTTTTTTAGTGGTGATCTTGGTATAGGGACAACTACTCCTAGTGAAAAATTGGATGTCATTGGCAATGTAGAAATCACAGGTACAATTGTTACTCCTGTCAGAGCAAGTGTGTACAATATAAATACAACCAACTATACATTGACCGTTCCAGTAGGGGCGAGGATCATAAAGGTTCAAAATACTGCCAACAATGGTACACCAGTGAGAATAGCAGGAATTACTCCTGGGATTGATGGACAGGAACTCATCATTGTCAATGTAGATCCTGATGCTCAAACCATCAATGGTAGGGTAGATTTTTTGACTTCATACGATTTTGATACCAATAAGCTCTATTTAGATACAAACAGTGGGAATGTACTGATTGGTCCAGATACTTCAATGCTCAAGTTGATATACATAGATGCCTTGAGCGCATGGGTACAAGAATCATTTAGTAGCAATAGTAAAGCTGTAATCTTCTAATGTTATGAAAGACAAATCATCTATCATGGATTTTTGCTCTTTCAAGGAAGGAGAGAAAATGGCATTGAAGTCGTTCAAGATTTTTAATTATAGTGATGAGAAGGAGGGATACTCCACAGGTTTCTTTGGCCTATCTGTACTATTGATAGCTGGTGACTATTCAATCCTTGGGACGAAGGGAAGATTCACCTCTCTATTTGCTATCGTAGAATCAAGGAGACCCTCCTTTATTTTTATCTCTACTCTATGTTTGAGCTTGTTCATCAGTAGTCTTTGGTTACCACTTGCTGCTCAGGGATTAGTCAATGATGATGCGATGCTGAGTATCACTTCAAAGACACTGGTGACTATCAACACACACTTCAATAACCAAGGAAACCTAATTAACAGAGGACAAATCGATTTGTCAGGAAGTTTTGTCAATACAGGTTTATTTGATAATCATGAGGGTCTATTGAAAATGGTAGGCGAACAACAGTATTTGAGTAGCAATTCTACTACATTGGACAATCTCATCATAGATAATCATGGTTGGACTTATATAACCACCGATTTGGTCCTCAAAGGCAATCTGGAGATGAGAAGAGGTTTAATCAAAATAGATCAAGGGGTTAAATTAGTTCTTGATTCAACTCTCAAACTTACAGGAGTGGGAGAAAAATCATACTTCGTGGGTAGATTGTTTAGATCAGGCAAAGGCAGTTTGCAGTACCCAATAGGGACTGAATCCGAATATTTACCAGTATGGTTGGATGAAGTGGAGGGGTTGAATCCTCTCATAGGTATGGAAGCATACACCATGTCTGCGCATCAGGAATTGGGCGAAGAGTTGGTCGCAATCTCAAATCTGAACTATTGGCGCATGACGAGAGATCAAGGATACCGATCTGGCACAATTACGCTGCCTTACAAAGACGAAATATCCAATCAAAATAGAGACTATTTGGTGATAGCACAGGCTAAATCATCCGATAGCAAATTTCATTCATTGGGTATGTCAAAGATCAATGGAGGTGATTATTCTGGGTTTATTACCAGTGAAGGGATTGCCAATGGGAGTTTGTTTGCAGTGGGATATGTTGGAGAGGAGAACAAACTGCCACCTCTGAAAGTAATCAATGTTTTGACACCTTATTTAGATGGTAAACATGATTTTCTTAGAATCGAAAACATAGAATTGTACGAAGAAAATGAAGTCGAAATATTCAATCGCAATGGAGACATGGTTTTCAAAATGAGCGAATATGACAACCGAGAGAGAGTTTTTCTTGGATTTTCAAACGTGGGGAGAAAAGGGGAGTTGGTAGACGGTACATATTTCTATACCATCACAAAAGGTAGCAAGGCTATCACATCAGGTTTTATATTCTTAAAGAGATAATATCATGAAGAGAATCTTTATTATCATCGTCGCTCTCATGATTGAATCAAACTTGATGGCGCAACTTGACCCGCTCTACAAACAGTATCATTTTAATCAGCTGATGATCAATCCTGCTTACGCAGGTATCTACAATCGCTTCTCTACGTCATTTATTACGGGTCTGCAGTGGGTAGGTTTAGAGGGCGCTCCAGTGACTAATACATTGACCCTGCAATCCGCATTGAAGGATGGTCAGATCGGATTGGGAACAGTGCTTGTCAATGATCGCTTGGGAATAAACAATAATTTAGAAGCACAGCTTTCTGCATCATACAATCTCAAATTGGGAGATGCAAAGCTTGGGATGGGGATTCAAGGAGGACTAATTAATTATAGCTATGATCTTTCCAAATTGACTCTGGACTATGTGGATGATGAAAGGCTATATAGTGGTTTAGACAATGTCACACAGCCCAACTTTGGTGTAGGCTTTATGCTCCTGTCCAAAAAATATTTTGTAGGATTGTCCGTCCCAAGGATATTGGATGTCAAGGTGGAGGATGGTGTCGCCACAAGCACACGTTATCAAAGGCATTATTACCTAGGAGGTGGATATGTCCATGAAGGATACTTCTCTAACAGTTTCAAATTCAGTGCTATGGGTAGGTATGTAGAAGGGGGTACCCCCTCATTGGATCTGAGCGTCAGTGCATTTATGGAGGGGTATATTTGGTTTGGTATCAATGCAAGAGACCTAAGATACTATGGATTGTTTTTTATTTTAGACATGGGAAAGAATTTGAGATTAGGTTACTCTTTTGAATTGCCAACCAATTCTCTTATTCAAAGCAATTATGGTACTCATGAAATCAGTATTGCCTTTGACGCGACTCTTGGTAAGGGACAGACTTTAAGAAACAGATATTTTTGATCTCAATCTAATAAATTCAATCCCTGTTTCAGCAAGGAGTCAATTGTTGGATTGACTCCTTTTTTCTTTTTTATTATGAATGAGGTACTGGCCTATCATGGTCAATAGGAGTGGCGGATTGAATGGTTTGGAGATAAAGTTATCAATTTGAGCCTTTTCTATTTTTTTGCACACATTTTCATAGGTGTCTGCCGAAATAGCGATGATGGGTATATTCTTCAGATTGTCACTGTCCAGAGACCGAATGGTTTCTGCGGTTTGATAACCATCCATTTCTGGCATTTGGAGATCCAACAAGATCAAGTCATAGTCATGGTCAAAAATGGCCTTCAGAGCTTCTTTGCCAGAGCGTACAATGTCACAATACATGCCCCATTTTTTGATGAATTGCTGGGTCATCAGTAGGTTGATGTCATTGTCATCGACAATCAGAATGCTCTTGTCTCGGAGTTGTGGAGTCAAATCCTCAGGATCTATGTCTACGATCTCAGGCATGATCTTTTCTTCTTTGAGTACTAGAGTGAAGAAGAATTTGCTGCCCTGACCTAATTCACTTTCGACATAAACTTGACTATCGAAAAGTGTCAAGAGGTGTTTCGTAATAGCCAGACCCAACCCTGTACCCCCAAACTTCCTCGAAGTGTCCGTATGCGCTTGGGTAAAACTCTCAAAGATCATTTCCTTCTTGTCCTTGGAGATACCAATACCTGTGTCCTCTACTATGAATTGGAGTTTTACCTTTCCTTTTGATTTGCCTTTGAAGTTGATGAGCAGTCGTACTTCTCCTTTTGGTGTGAACTTGAGTGCATTTCCGATCAGGTTGTTGAGGATCTGCGTGATGCGTGCGGGATCTCCTTTGAGTGAGGCCGGGATACGATGGTCAATCAGGATGTTGAACGAGATACCATTGTCTGCTGCTTTGATCTCATGAGCATTCCCAATGCCCTTGGTGAGCTCTCTCAGGTCAAAAGGGATATTTTCTAATTTGATTTTTCCAGCTTCCACCTTGCTGTAGTCCAATATGTCGTTGATCAGGATCAAAAGATTCTCTGCCGAAAATTTCAGCGTTTTGAGGTTGTCCATCTGTGATTTTTTTGGATTTTCGGCTAGGAGCAAGTGGATCATACCAATCACCGCATTCATAGGTGTTCTGATTTCGTGGCTCATCACTGATAGAAATTCAGACTTGACACTGGCAGCTTTTTCTGCTCGTTTGATGGCTTCTTTGAGGATTTTGTTTTTCTCTTCGATCTTTTCTGTTCTGTTGTCGATGATCTTTTCTAGCTCTTCTTTTTGCCATTCGGAGAGGCTCTCCTTGACTTTTAATTCCTTTATCTCTCGATCGAGTATGTCTTTCTTTTCCTGCTCATTCAATTTTCTTTTTTGTGTCAACCCGATAGAAAACACCACGACCTCAAACAAAACCCCATATTTGACGAGATAGGCAGTGGAGGTATTGGGATCCCAAGTGATGCCCTCGATCAGACAAAACACGACCAGTAGAAAAGTGCCTAGTGCGTAATATTTGACTAATGGTAATTTGGATTTTCGGATCAGGAATATAAAAGCCATCACTACAAGGGCATTGAAGAGAACCTGATAGCGGATCGTCACGGCAGGTAGTCCTGGTTCTCCTGTGAATACAATGTACACAATGATGATCACGGCTAGAAGCGCATTGAGGTACATGTAGGGTTTAAGGATGCGATAGGCTTTTGGGAAGTTTTTTTCAAAGTCTAGAAAATTAAACACAAACTGCCAGTAGAATACATGTGTGAGACAGATGGCTGGCATGAAATAGGGGGTGAGCCAAGGAACTGAGGTCAGTACCATTTCTCTCAATAGGTCGGATAAGAAAAGGTAAGAGAGGGATACAAAAAACAAATACACCGAATAGCTCAAATAAGCCATCTCCTTGGAATTGAAATACAAAAAAAGGTTGTACAGTAATATGACCCAAAAGATGCATTGGAAGATCAAGTCCGACAGTTGTTTGTTCACAATTTTGTGATTCCACTTATCAGGAGAGTAGAGTTGCAGTTCGAACTCTGGATCATGGTGAATCTGCTCTTCTATTCTGATATAAATGTCCATGGTTGATTCTGGACCAATATTGATAGGGATGTAATAGCTTCCCTTTACGATTTGTTTTTCTTGCCCCTGATAGAGATAGCCACTTTTGGCGTGATCGATGACATGACCATTTCTGACATAGTATGCATCGATAAAATCATTTTTCCCAACATAGAGGAAATAGAAGCGCACCTTTTCGTCCAGATTGGTTACTGATATTTTGCCCCAATGAGCAGATTGATCATCTAGGTGTTTGTGTTTTTTGGAAAACTGCTGCTGATAGATGGGTAACAGTATCTGATCAATGGTCAGTGTACGGCTACTGTCCGAAATGATACTAAGGTGTTGATTGAGAGATAGTTCTTTGGTGAGTGCTTCTTCTAAATCCATAGGTTTTTGTGCATAGGATGATAAAGATATCCCTAGCCAAAAAGCAAAAAATATGAAAAAATGCCGACTCATTAATTTTTCTCAATTGTAATACGCTGCGATAAGATAGCTATTTTAATACATATCAGGGATTGCGTCTGTATAATTATGTACATATATTAGCTGAAAAACACCTAATATCGTATGAAACGGTTTGCCTTCCTGTTCTTAATGCTTTTATTTCCTGTTTTAGTACAAAATGCTTTTGCTCAAGAAGGCTGGAAGGAGTACAGTTGGGATTACTACAATATTGAATTTGAACTGCCTGTCGATTTCGAAGTGACAACCAATACAGAGGTCGCATTGGAAGCAGTCGGGGACGGGATCAGATTTGCGCTTTATCCATTTGACAAAAAAGACATGGATACGTCAGAGTTGCCAGCCTTTATCGTCAACCTTGCAGAGACTGAGCTCAACCTGAGTGAGATAGATGATTTGCAACTCATGGAGATCGAAGGGATGTCTGCAGGATACATCTCAGGACAAAAGGATGGCCTCATGTACCTTGTATTGGGACTGATGGATCCTGAGTCCAATTATAATTTTTATGCTTTTGTGGCCTTTGAAGAGGACAAGGCAGGCGTGATCGAAGATGCCATGGGTGTGTTTGAAAGCTTTAGTAAAATCGATTAGGGATAGTTGTTTGTTTCTCATCCAAACTTTACTGGTTCTGATATACCATGTTTCAATACATTGGGTCATCTTCTTCTCCTTGGATGAATAAGTTGCTGCATTATTTCAAACGCTACATCGGCGAGTATTTTCATCCGAAACTCTACCTCACAACCCTTTTGTTTTTGGTGGCTTGTCTGGCATTCAATTTCTTAGTTGATTTTGAGAATACTTATGTTGATCACTATTATGGTTCGTCGTTTCGGTGGCTGCTGTATTTTGGGATGATGGCATTTCCTTTCTTGTTTGTCTGTGGTTTGCTCTACGTGTTTGATATCAACAGGACTTGGGTGTATTCTCGGGAGTTTTGGTTGTTGTTTTTCGTGGGGTTTGTGGTGATCTCGTTGGAGCGATCATTTACTTACCACGATGGATTGTTGGCAGAATTGGACTATGTGGACCGCAAATTTGTACGTCGCTTGATTGCCAAATTCAAGCCTATATTTATTACCCTATTTTCTTTATTGGTGTTTTATTATTGTTATGAGAGGCCAAGGGATCAGAACCGATCGTGGTACGGACTCCATATCAAAGCGTTTGATTTCAAACCTTATGCATTTTTGATATTGCTTGTGTTTTTGGGGATTGGGGTAGCCTCTTTTTTAGGTGATTTGACACAGTACTATCCTCGGTACCTCAAGGTAGGAGGGATCAATTTTGCTGGAAAACATGAGTTGTCTGCATGGGTACCTATGGTGACTTATGAGATGGTATATGGACTTTCGTTTTTGGGCGTTGAATTCTTTTTTAGAGGTTTTTTGGTGATTGGGTTTGCAAGAGTACTGGGAGGGTATACCGTGTTGGCTATGGTAGGACCGTACATGTTTTTGCATTTTGGTAAGCCCATCACAGAATGTGTTTCGTCGATATTTGGAGGCTATTTGATAGGAATATTAGCCTACTATTCTAGACACATCTGGGGAGGTGTGATTCTGCATGTGTCCTTGGCTTGGTTCATGGAGTTTTTCGCATGGCTACAGAAGCTTTATAATGACTGAGTATCTTGGCTAGCATGCAGTAAGGGGAGGTGAGAGGATCGCCGTGAACACTTACGACAGTCCTCTCTACTAGACACAGTGTTTTCTTACATGATATGATCGTGCCTATGGCTATGGTGACTAAATATTCCTTTAACTGTATAGTCAAACTTCATGATACTCTCGTTGTGGTGGTCAGCTAGTGCATAATGCTCGTAAAGGGTTTTTACTCCATTGTCATTTATGATTTGAGCAAAAATACCATAATCACCGCCGTTATCAGTTGCAGGATTATTAGGTATTCGTGTAATTGTATGAATGTGGTTGTAATCTGCAATTGTTCCAGAATTAGCGCCTGTAGAACCTTCTGTATTGAATTCGACCCATAGATACGGATTGTATATTCTATAGTAGAACTCGGATGTTGCAGTGGGTGTTGTCTCTGAGTCGTTGATCCAAACCAAATAAGTATCATCTATATGAATCATTATGTCTGCCCACCAAACATCAGCAAAATTGGTAGATAAATTGTAAACATATTCTTTCATCACTAGGAGTAAATTTGCTTGTACTGTAGCGGACATGTCAGAATATTTTAAACCTGTTTCAAATCCAGAATAATCATAAGTACCTCTGTAAGGGTCTACATCACCATTCATATCTGCAGGACCTACTTCTAAAGAATGTGAAGCAGAAGTAGAAGAAACCGTTGTGAGTTCTGTACTAGAAAAGCTATTATAAAGGGTTAGGGCTAGGTCTCTTTCATCAGAAAAAATGTCGAAAGCTTCGCCATTATAGGTTTCGGCTGCTGGTTCACCACCCAAAAATGCTGGGACAATTGAAACATTGTCTCCGTGGACTAAAAAGTTGACTACACAATGGTGTCCATCCAACTGAAAGCCCCAAGAACCACTTGTCTCTGGATCTCCAAACATATCAATTAAGTAATAATCTGGACTCCAAACATTGCTCATAATATCATTTAACCAGCCCTCTGATAACTCTGTGATCTCATAGACTTTTTGATAACCTTCAGCACTTAAAAATAGTTGTAATATGCCTTTGAATGCCTTCAATTGCGAATCACTCAGGTCGCCGTAGGTTATTCCATCTCGGTTGTTATTGTTTGCAGGTGTGTTATGCCACAAATAAAATCTTTCATCATCTAAACAGACAGAACCTATAGACAATAATGTCGAGGACAAGGAGTTTCTAAAATCCACCATGGCTTGACGCATAGTTTCAATTTCAGTATTTGTAGATTGACTGGCTGTGGCAGTAGTTGTACAGTCTGTTGTTACCGTGGTATCATCATTCCCATCAACTGTGGTGTCATCATTACTCTTACAAGCCGATAATATTATTAGGAGTGATGTTAGTGCTATTAAACTCAGTTTTTGGATTTTCATTTTGTTATTAGTTGTGTTTATTAATCTTAGACGCTATTTGTAAAATGATCCCTCGTTTTAAAGTATATCCTTTTTTTGAATAACCATCACTAGATTTAAAAAGTGACTAAAACCAAAGGAGCTTTTACGATATGTTCTTGCAAAAACTGGAGTGTCTCGCTACTAGGAATATTGAAAAATATGTATATCACCTCTGCAAACTAAGACTTGACCGTACAACAATTAGCTATTAAATTTAGAGGTAGTTCCCACTACTCCCGCCAAGTTTTTTCTGGTGTCAATACATTCAGCTCTACCTCGAACTTGCCAATAGCACATCCTCAATAGTTGTTGCTCCTCTACAGTTATAGCTTCTTGCTATTGTGCTATCCCTGCTCAAGTGTAATTGCTAAGTATGATTTGATTTTTTTGACGGGCAAACACTACAGTCTGTGGAAAATCTCCAACACTGCATCCACAGTGTTCAAAACCATATAGTGCTCAAATATGCGTTGGTGAGTAATTGAGAGCTTATTTTTCCCGAAAGCCCACTTTGGTATCAATTTCTCAATAGGGCAGATACATTCACTAATATGTTTAACGAAACAGAAGAAAAATGAAGAATTTAAAAGTAAACCATATTGTACTAAGCGTGTTGGCCTTGTTTTTGGTCTTTGGATTTACCTCTTGCAAAGATGAGTCAGAGCTAGAAGTCAAGCTATTTATCCAAGGGACTTGGCAGGCTACCTCAGTTACTGGCGAAATCAGTGATGATGAAGGAGACGGCGTGTCAGGTACGGAGGGAGATCCAGATTGGTCTATTACCTTCAATGATGACACCTATACAGTAGAAGGTGACGCTGTGATTGATAGTGATGGTACCTATACCGTAGAGGGCGATGATATTACCTTGAAGCCTGATAACGGAATAGAGACTACTTGGAAAGTCAAAGACATCAGTTTGGATTACATGAGAGCGACCTACGAATCAGGCTCTGCTTCCGTTGAGATAGAATTTGACAAGGACTAATTCGCACGTAGTAATTCAGGAGTAAAGAGGACAAAGACTAAAAGTATATCATTGGATTTGGACTATTGTTTGCTCCCTACAATGAAAAAAGCGTCAGGAGGATATCCTGACGCTTTTGCATTTTTTCAAATTGTCGAAACGATTAGAGTTCTAACGCGTCGTTCATTTTTCTTACGGCATCAGCACTTGCTTCGAACTTGGCCTTTTCTTCGTCGTTGAGTTTAAAGTCGATGACTTTTTCCCATCCGTCTTTGCCGACGATGACAGGTACGCCTACACAGATGTCGTTTTGTCCGTACTCACCTTCTAGGTAGACAGATGCGGTCATCAATTTCTTTTGGTCTCTGACGATGGCTTCTACCATCGCTGCACCTGCTGCTCCTGGAGCATACCATGCAGAAGTACCCAACAGGCCTGTCAATGTAGCACCACCTACCATCGTAGCTTTAGATACTTCCTCCAGCTTTTCAGCAGATAGGTAGTTCGTCACGGGTGTAGAGTTGTATGTCGCCAATCTGGTCAATGGAATCATGGTGGTATCACCATGTCCGCCGATCACGACACCTTGGATATCATTGGGATTACAATCTAGTGCTTCAGACAGTCTGTATCTGAATCTTGCACTGTCGAGCATACCGCCCATGCCGATTACTCTGTTTTTTGGAAGACCGCTTGACTTGGCAGACAAGTAAGTCATCGTATCCATAGGGTTAGAGATCACGATCAAAATCGCATCTGGAGAATGTTTGATCAAGTTTTCTGTTACGTTTTTGACGATACCAGCATTGGTTCCGATCAACTCTTCTCTGGTCATACCTGGTTTTCTAGGGATACCAGATGTGATTACTACCACTTTAGAGCCTGCAGTTTTGCTGTAGTCTCCTGTAGTGCCAGTTATTTTGGTGTTGAATCCGTTCAAGGTTGCGCACTGGTTTAGATCCATGGCCTTGCCTTCAGCAAATCCTTCTTTGATGTCGAGAAGTACTACTTCGTCCGCCAATTCTTTCATGGCACAGTATTCAGCTACGCTAGCACCTACGTTACCAGCTCCTACTACGGTTACTTTCATTTTGATATTGATTTAAAATTTCAGAATATATTTGATGCCCTCACGGCGAAAGTAGTTAAAAAAAGACCTAATACGCCAAGGAATCAGCCATTATTGACAAAAATCATGCGTTATTGTCATATACTCTGCCTAGTTGGAAAAATCCAAAATTGGATTTATATTCTTTGAAGACATTTTTGGTGTACTGATTGTAGAGCTCTGCAAAGGCGTACATCACCTTGGCTTTGATTTCTGGGTGGTTTTCCATGATGTCGAGTAGATTGATCTGTGGGATGACATACAGCTCGGCAGACTCGCTCACGACTAGGGCATTGTAGATGCGCTTGGCGCCATCCAAGAAGGCATTGTCTCCAAACAAATCGCCACCTTCTACCAGTGATAGCTCCTCCATGTTGTCTTTGATGTTGATAGACAGAGATACCCTTCCTTTTTTGACCAAGTACAAGGCGTGACTAGGATCACCATTGAAGAAGACCACTTCGTTTTGTTTGTATTTGCGCAAGTACATGCAGGGTATAAACAATGAAAGTTCGTCCTCGGTTAGTGTTTCGAAATGTTTGATATAAGAAAGAAATTTGAAGAGTTTTTGTTCTTCGGGACTATACCTTTTCTTAAAGGGATTATACATTTCTCTCTTGTTTTATAATGAATACTTTTTTTGTTTGATCAGTGATCTTGAAGCGATCATCTATGCGCTTTCCGGCGATCCAGATGATGTTTTGATTAGATTCGAAAATCAGTAATCTCTCTTTCAAGTTTACTGGAATTTTCTCATCAATCATAAAATCACTTAGCTTTTTTTGAGACTTCATACCCAATGGAACGAAACGATCTCCTTCTTGCCAATTCCTGACCTGAATAGGGAATTCTATCTTGTCAGCATCCAAAAAAGCATATTCTGGAGATTTGATGATTTCTACAGGCATGTCCTGTATATGGAATACATACCTGTGATCCAAAATTGTCAAGGCTTCTTGATCTGCATCTAGGGACAGATTGATACTTGGATGGTCTTCATCGTGGGTAATGATTAGTTTTTTTCTATCCACCACCAGAGTCCAATACTGAGAAAAAAACTGCTTACCAGATAGCCCATAGAGACTGGTGATGATGGCTTGACACTGTTGTAGGCTGAACCCATATGGACGCAAAATATCTTCCAAGATGACCAGCCCACCTTTTTCAAGTTCGAACCAGGTCATGTTGAGGGTCGTGATGTTCTTCTTGCGCACCATGTACTTGTTTCGGATGGTTTTGCTGGTGTTGGTGAGGAGCGATTCTAGTGACTCCAGTCTTTCTTGGGTGTGGAGGTAGGTACTTTCCAGCGATGGATTGATTTTCTTGAGCTGGTTGATGATTTTGTGACGAATCCTGTTGCGGTGGTATTTGTTGCAGGAGTTGGAGGCGTCCTCTCTCCATGTCAGTTGCTGAGCTTGGGCATAGGCGATGATATCGTCTTTAGTGGCAAAAGACAGGGGCCTGACGAGTTTGCCGTTTTTTTTCTGAATACCCCTGAGTCCTGCGACCCCTGTACCCTTGCTGAAATTGAAAATACTCGTTTCGATCAGGTCATTGGCATGATGTGCTGTGAGTATCAAGTCCAGTTCATGGTTAGCCAACAACTCATTGAACCAGGCATAGCGGAGGTCTCTGGCCGCCATTTGTGTAGATATTTTTTGACTTGCAGCATACTCGCTGGTTTCAAATTTTTTGACATAAACTGTCACGCCGAGTTGACTGCCGAGATCTTCCACCAGTTTTTGATCTAAATCAGATTCCTTACCTCTCAGTCCAAAATTGCAATGAGCAATCGAAAAGTTGTAGCCAAGTCCTTTGAGAAGGTGACACAATACAATGGAATCAATGCCACCACTGACTGTGGCAAGGAGTTTGTCTTCTCTGGAAAAAAGACCATGTTTGGTGATGTAAGCGTCGAATTTTTCTATAAGATTAGCCACTGACTTAATTTTAGATCAAACTTAGGTTTTTTTCGTTATTCATACGAATTAGCTTTGCCCCCGATACACAAGAATATGCGCAGAATCATTTTTATTTTTATTGCTTTGATCCTTATGATGGGGATTCATCATGCGGATGCCCAGCGCAAAAGCAAAATCAAATACAAAGCGCAGAAACTCACCAATGCTAAAGAGGACAATAAGAAATTTAAGAAGTTGATTGGGAAGGTGGTTTTTACTCAGAATGAAACCATTGTCTATTGTGACTCAGCTTATTTTTTTTCGGATGAAAACATCATGGAAGCATATGGTAGAGTGCGAATCAAAGACGGAGACTCTGTAACCATCACAGCCAAAAAATTGATCTACGAGGGAGACAGTGAGAAAGCTCTCTTGAGAGAAGATGTCGTTTACCGAAGAGGAAAAAAGCGGTTGTACACCGATTTTTTGGATTATCACATGAAGACAGAGGTGGCAGAGTTTTCTAATGATGGCAAATTGGTGGATGAGCATAATACTCTGACAAGTAGCTATGGTATTTATTATTCACTGACAGAGAAGGCCTATTTTTACAATGATGTATTGTTGGTTTCGCCAGATTTCAATTTGCGAAGTGATACTTTAGAATATTCATCCAAATCCAAGATCGCTATTTCTACAGGACCCACTTTTGTAGACGATAGGAAAGGTACCACAGTGGATTCCAAAGGCGGGACCTATCGCACGCTCAAAGAGCAAACGACCTTTGCCAAAGGAACCATCGAAACAAGGAACTACGTCTTGGTAGGTGACGATATATTCATCGACGAACAGAAAAAATTCTACAAAGCCAAAGGCAATGTGGTGATGACTTCCAAGAAGGACAACATCGTGATATATGGTCAGGAGGCATTGTACAACAAGGTCACAGGTGTCAGTAAAGTGTATGGTATGCCTGTCATGAAGAAGTTTATGGAGGATGAGGATACGCTGTTTCTATCAGCAGACACCTTGGTTGCCATCGAAAATGTAGACAAGGACAAAGAAAGGGTACTAGGCTACTACAAAGTTCTGATGTACCAAGATGCATTGCAGGGTAAATGTGACTCGATAGCGTACTTCTTGTCAGACTCTACAATTCACATGTACCATGATCCGATTCTATGGAACGAAAAGAGCCAAATGTCGGCAGATTCCATTGACCTCACATTTAAAAATGACCTACTATACAAGATGACCTTGACTAGACAGTCATTTTTGTCCTCACTTGACACCATGGGACAGTACAACCAGATCAAGGGTAGAAATATGGTCGGACATTTTGATGATTTGGGCAACATCAATGCAATGGACGTGGAAGGCAATGGAGAGAGTCATTACTTTGTATTGGAGGGGGATAGCCTTTTCTTGGGGATGAATAAGATTTTTTGTAGCAGGATGCATATTGTGTTTGACAACAACCAAATGCAGAATATTACTTTTTATAATCAACCCGAGGCAAAATTTATCCCGCCCATTGAACTGTTGGTGTCACAGCATCATTTGGAAGGTTTCACTTGGAGAGTGAGCGAAAAACCAACCAAAGAGGATGTGCTGACTCGCAATCACAAGGAGAAATCAAAGGATATTGTGACTGATTTGCCTGCGTCCAAAAAGATGCCACAGACACTCAAAAATGAAGTCGACAAACGTGTTCCTCCTGATCAGAGGAAGGGATTAGAGAATACGCCTTTGCAACGTCCTGCTAGATAATTGCATTACATGGCTAGGTAAGATTCGTTTTGCTGAGAATAAATTAATTAAGGATATTATTTTAAAGCATACTATATTTGCAGGCTTATGCGAAAAGTGAGGTTTTTCAGGGTTTTTGTCATTGTTTTGAGTGTTGTATTGGCTACTTCATGTAGCGAATTCAGGAAACTTCAAAAAAGTACTGATTGGCAAGCAAAGTATCAGGCTGCTCTGGCATACTACAATGTGGGGGAATATTACAAGGCCAGTGTGCTGTTGGATCAGGTATTGCCAGTTATCAAAGGTACTGTTGATGGTGAAAAGGCGAGTTATTACAGAGCTTACGCATATTATCACCAAAAGCAATACATCCTGAGTGCCAGTTATTTCAAAGATTTTTCGCGTGTCTATTCTAGAAGTGAATGGGCCATCGAGTCATCCTATATGGAGGCATATTCTTTGTACCTACAGTCGCCAGATTACAATTTGGATCAATCAAGTACCTACAAGGCAATTGATGCTTTTCAAATCTTTTTGAATAGAAATCCTTATACGGACTATACTCAAAAGGCCAACGACATGATCAATGAAATGCAGGTCAAGTTGGAGACGAAAGCATTTGAAAATGCCAAACATTACCACAAGTTGGAGAGATGGGAAGCGGCAAGGGTAGCTTTTGAGACCTTCGAAAATGAATTTCCAGATTCGAAGCTGAATGAGAAAGTGGCATTTTTGGCAATTGATGCCGAGTTTAGTTATGCTGAGCAGAGTATCAGAGCTAAGCAAAAGGAAAGGTATGAAAAGACCATAGAGCTCTACCAGGTGTTCTTGGACAAATATCCCAATAGCACCATGCTCAGGGATGCAGAAAAATATTACATAGATTCAGTGAATCAAATAGATAAATTATCAAACAGATCATAAAATGGCAATAAATCCTTCAATCGAAACAAGAGATGTAGCAGCACTGTCTAACGGTACCGAAAATGTGTACAAGACGATTGCAGTTATTTCTAAAAGAGCGAGACAAATCTCAGCAAACGTTAAGGAAGAGTTGAGTGGCAAGCTAGCAGAATTTGCATCTACAGTAGATAACTTGGAAGAGATCTTTGAAAACAGAGAGCAAATCGAGATTTCAAAATTCTATGAAAGAATGCCAAAGCCAAGTAAAGTTGCTATTGAGGAGTTTCTAGAGGACAAAATCATGTTCAGAGACCCAGAAAGCGAAGAAGGCGGTATCAACGTATAATAGACCCTCATGGAGGGAAAAAAAATTTTGATTGGTGTATGTGGCAGTATTGCCGCATACAAATCAGCTCACTTGGTCAGGTTGCTGGTCAAAGCAGGAGCTGAGGTGAAGGTCATCATGACTGAGACCGCTCAAACTTTCATTACTCCTCTTACACTTTCTACGCTTTCAAAGCACCCAGTTGCCACCCAATTCGTGAAGAATGAAGCAGGTGAATGGGAGAATCATGTCGAATTGGGTCTATGGGCTGATTTGATCATCGTGGCACCCGCTACAGCCAACACCCTGGCACAGTTTACTCACGGCAATTGCGACAATCTATTAGCAGCGACCTATCTCTCAGCGAGATGTCCTGTAGCCGTGGCTCCCGCGATGGACTTAGATATGTACACGCATCCTTCTACACAAGCCAATCTGTCTCAGTTGAGGTCATATGGTGTAGAGATCATCGATGCAGAACACGGCGAACTCGCCAGTGGATTGGTGGGGACAGGTAGGATGGCCGAACCAGAACACATATATGAATATGCACTGCGACATTTTGCAGTTCAAAGGAGATTTGATGGCACGAAAGTGCTGATTACAGCTGGCCCCACCTATGAAAAAATTGATCCAGTTAGATTCATTGGCAACCACTCATCAGGAAAAATGGGTTTGGCCATTGCAAATGAGTTGGCTGCACAAGGAGCCTCTGTAGAGTTGATCGCTGGGCCAGGCAACTACGATATTCGGTCGCAAAACATTCGTTTGACTCGCGTCACTACTGCCGACGAAATGTTTGAGGCTACAGCTGTTCGCTATAGAGATATGGATGTGGCGATATTTGCTGCAGCAGTGGCAGATTACAAGCCCGCACAGATGGCAAGTCAGAAAATCAAAAAATCATCCGAATCGATGAGTATCGAGTTGGTCAAAAATCGAGACATCGCGGGTGAAATGGGTAAACTGAAGGCTGCACATCAACTCAACATTGGTTTTGCATTGGAGACAGAAAACGAGCAAAGTCATGCCCAACAAAAACTCGAAAAGAAAAACTTTGATTTGGTCGTCTTGAATTCTTTGAACGACAAAGGAGCTGGATTTTCGCTTGATACCAACAAAATCACTATCTTCAACCGAGAAGGAAAAAGCACCAGCTTTGACCTCAAAACCAAAAAAGAAGTTGCCATTGATCTAGTCCAAGCCATTTATGAATTACGCTAGAATCCTCCTTTGTTTAACCCTATTGTTCGGTTTTTCTATCAAGTCCTTTGCTCAGGAGTTGGATTGCAGGGTGGTCATCAATGCACAGCTGATACAAAGTACCGAGCGCAGAGTCTTTCAGGAGATGGAGTCAGAGTTTTCTCGGTTCATCAACGAACGAAAATGGACGGATGGGGAGTTTCAAAACAATGAAAAGATCAAGTGCGCCATCATGATCAACCTAGAAGAGCAACCCAATGTGTCAAATTTTAACGCTACAGTACAGATCATCTCTATCAGACCTGTATATGGTACTACATACGAGACTTCATTGATCAATTTTGCAGATCGAAATTTTGATTTTGAGTATACGCAGTCTCAGCCCATGAACTACACGGAAAACTCTTATACTTCCAACATTACTTCTTTGCTGGCCTATTACGCCTACATGGTTTTGGCTTATGACTATGATTCATTCTCCAACTTAGGAGGTGATAGAATGTTTACCAAAGCATGGGAGGTGGTGAATACAGCACAACAAAGTGGCTACACAGGTTGGGATCAATTTAGTAGTGTCAGAAACCGATACTGGTGGTCCGAAAATGCCATAGATCAGTTCATGAAGAGTTTTCGCGAATCGATGTATCTCTATCATATCAAAGGGCTAGATATCATGGCAGACAAGCCTGAGGAGGCACGTGCCAATATCTTGGAGGTATTGAAAAAAATCGCAGTGGTCAACAAGTCAAAACCAAGGTCTATCATGGTGATTACTTTCCTCGATACCAAGGCAGAAGAGTTGATTAGCATTTTTTCTGAAGGGAATATGAATGTAAGGAGGGAAGCCTACGATTTACTTAAAACAATGGATCCAGCCAGAAATGAGGAATTCAAAAAGATTTTGACCAACTAGAGTCAATTATTTTTTAGATTCGCCTCTTAATTGTTGTCATCTTTCCAATAAGATTTACTCATGATTTCTAATCTATCCATCAGTAATTATGCGCTCATCCGTGAGCTCAATATTGAGCCACACAGTGGGCTAAATATGATCACTGGCGAAACAGGAGCTGGTAAATCTATCATGCTGGGGGCCGTTGGGTTGTTGCTAGGCAAGCGTGCAGATGTCAAAGCGCTCTTGGATCAGGAGACCAAATGTGTCGTGGAGGCAGAGTTTTCAATTGGAGAATTGGGTCTACAAGACCTGTTTGAGGAAAATGACCTGGACTATGATGATCATACGATTATTCGTAGAGAAATCAGCCCCAAGGGCAAGTCTCGTGCATTTGTCAATGATGTGCCTGTGACTTTGGATGTACTCAAGGTTTTGGGACTCAAACTCATCGACATTCATTCCCAAAACGAGAGTTTACAACTGAGCAAAAAGGAAGTGAAGTTAGAAGTGATTGATGACTTTGCACAATCCAAAAAACAACTAAAGACGTATCAAACTTGCTTTGTTCAATACAACAAGACGTTCAAAAAACTGGAAGAACTGCTCTCTCGATCCAAAAGTGCCCAAGAGGATGAGGAATACAAAAGTTATTTGCTGGATGAGCTAGTCAAAGCAGAACTACAAGCCACAGAACAGGAGGACTTAGAGGAAGAGTTGGGTTTGCTATCCAATGCTGAAGAGATCAAGTTGCAGTTGGTGCAGATCACCAACGAATTTGATGTGCAGGATTTTTCTTTGAATGATAGATTGAGGAATGCTGTCAATACACTGCGCAAACTCGCCAAATTCAGTCATGAGCTGGAGAAATTGGGAGAAAGGTTAGATTCGGCAACCACCGAAATCGCAGATGTTGTTTCAGAACTATCTACAGTTCAGGAAGGTGTAGAGCACAACCCAGAACGCATGATGCAGGTACAGCAGCGATTGGATTTGATCTTTCAACTCCAACAAAAACACCACGTCAATACGGTCCAAGGTTTACTTGATATTCAATCCAAAATGGAAGAAGAGGCAAGTAATAGACTGGACTTGGTAGAAGAAATAGCTTTGGCCAAAGCTGCTTTGGAGAGTGATAAGAAGAAATTGATACAAGAGGCAGAAGGGTTGTCCGAAATACGAAGACAACACATAGATCAGTTTTGCAATCAACTCACGGCTATGCTCAAAGAGCTCGGTATGCCAGATGGATTTGTGGAGGTAGCTTACAAGCGTGTCGATCCTTGGAAAATGGGAATCGATGAGGTGGAGTTCTTGTTTACTGCCAACAAAGGGATCAAACCTGAGCCGCTAGGAGATGTAGCGTCTGGTGGCGAGTTTTCGCGGGTGATGTTTTGTGTCAAATACATTTTGGCGACCAAGACCTCTATGCCTACTGTGATTTTTGATGAGATAGATACGGGCGTTTCTGGGGAAATTGCCATCAAACTGGCGATGATGATGAAAAAGATGGCTGTCAAGCATCAGTTGATTGCGATCAGTCATTTGCCACAAGTAGCAGCCAAAGGTGATCAGCATTATTTTGTGTACAAGGACAATCAATCAGACAAAACCCAGAGTGCGATCAGGAAGCTGGATGCAAAATCGAGACTGGAAGAGATCGCTAAAATGATCGGTGGAGACAATCCATCCGAAGTTGCCATCAGCAATGCAAAAGAGCTGATTGGGGAAAATTAGAAATACAAAGTCAAAGAATCTAATATCTTTGCGACTCGATAATCAAATACGAACAATCAATTATTTAAAATATTAATCAAATGGCTAACAATCTTTTAGAAGGAAAAAGAGGAATCATATCAGGAGCATTAGATCAAAACTCTATTGCATGGAAAGTCGCTCTGAAAGCCAAGGAGCAAGGTGCTTCTTTTGTATTGACCAATGCACCTATCGCCATGAGAATGGGCGCTATCAACGATCTCGCTGCTCAGTGTGGGGCTGAAATCGTGCCAGCAGATGCTACTTCTGTAGAGGACATCGAAAACCTATTTTCGAAATCTACCGAAATTCTAGGGGGTAAATTGGATTTCGTCCTTCACTCGATCGGCATGAGTCCAAACGTGCGCAAAGGCAAGGACTATGGTGATCTCAACTATGATTGGATGCTCAAGTCGATTGATATCTCTGCGATATCTTTCCACAAAATGATGGCAGTAGCCGAAAAACAAGACGCGATGAACGAATGGGGTTCTATCGTGGCATTGTCGTACATCGCTGCACAGCGTACATTCCCAGACTACTCTGATATGGCACAGGCCAAAGCAATGCTAGAATCTATCGCACGTAGCTATGGTGAGCGATTTGCTAGATTGAAAAAAGTAAGAGTCAACACCATCTCTCAATCACCTACCATGACCACTGCTGGTTCTGGCGTAGGAGGATTTGATGTGTTCATAGATTATGCAGACAAGATGTCTCCGCTGGGCAATGCTACGGCTGATGCTTGTGCAGACTACTGTGTATCGATGTTCTCAGATTTGACTAGAATGGTGACCATGCAAAACTTGATGCACGATGGTGGATTCTCTTCGTCAGGGATCACTGAGCGTCTTGTGGAGCAATTAAAAAAGTAACAAGTGAGCTATGGTCGATGGTCAATTGTCCATCGACCATGCTTAATAACAATCCCCTTGTTGAGCAGTTGAGAATGTAATCAAAAAGGAGTCCATCGACTATCTACTATTGACCATCGACTTTAGCAAACAATGATCGCCTTCCCAAACGCCAAAATCAATCTCGGTCTCAACATCCTGTCCCGAAGACCAGACGGATATCACAATATTTCTTCTTGCTTTTTGCCAGTCTCTTGGCGAGATATTCTCGAAATCATACCCTCAGACACCTTTTCATTCCACTCATCTGGCTTGTCCATTCCTGGAGATTTTCATTCCAATCTGGTGGTGAAAGCATACGAAATGCTTCGTGCAGATTTTGATTTGTCTCCTGTGGAGATTCACTTGCACAAGGTGATTCCTATGGGGGCCGGTATGGGTGGAGGCTCATCTGACGGTGCGTTTGCGCTGAAGTTGCTCAATGAGCTGTTTGCATTGAATCTGGATCACGGACAGTTAGAAGCATATGCCAAAAAACTTGGAGCAGATTGTCCATTCTTTATCCAAAATAAACCAAGAATGGTAGGAGGGATTGGAGATGTCTTTGAGGATATAGATTTGGATTTGAAAGGATACCAGTTATTGATTGTGTATCCAGAGATTCATATCAATACGAAACTAGCATTTCAGTCCATCACTCCTCAGATACCCAAGATGATGCCCCAGGAGGTGCTTCAATTGCCTATTTTAGATTGGAAGGACCATTTGGTCAATGATTTTGAAAGGCCTGTATTTGCTCAGCACCCCAGTCTGGCGACATTAAAAGAGGAACTGTATCAGCATGGAGCTCTCTATGCATCCATGTCTGGTAGTGGGTCTTCTGTTTTTGGGATTTTTGATTCAAAGCAAAGTGTAAATATGACCATATTTGACTGGAAAAGCTGTTTTATCACCTCTCTTTAAGTATAAATTGTAGGGACATTCTCCTGTTCATTCATTTTCACATATCTTAGTTCTTGTTTAATTAACCATCTAATTTAAAATTAATGAGAAGTTTAATCTTGATTTTATGCGTATTGGTCTCGTCAGAAATCTGGGGGCAAAATAATTCCCTCGGAGACAAAATAGGGGCAGCTACTTTGGAGGAAGTGAAACGAACCATGGGAATTTATGAAGATGATGAACTGCTTGCCTTTGTCCAAGGTGTGGGAGAAAAATTGGAATCCGCCATGCCAGAAAATAAGTATGAATTCAAATATTATTTGGTGGATACAGAAGAGCCCAATGCATTTGCTACGGCTGGAGGTTATGTTTTTGTGACACGAGGATTGTTGGCGATTATAGATACTGAAGATGAGTTGGCAGGTGTGCTTGGTCATGAGTTTAACCATGTGTTGCTCAAGCACAGCGAAAAGAAAATCGGGAGAAATATAGCTCCGATGGTTTTGGAGATTCCTGGGAATCTGGTCGGAACGCTATTCAGCAAAACACTTGGTGAATTGATGAACAACCCTATCAAACTAGGCGCTAAGACAGTGAATGCAGCATTTGACAGAGGACAGGAAAATCAGGCTGATGAGCATGGGGTGCAATTGGCAGCAGCTGCGGGTTATGATCCCGTAGCTCTTGTATCTGCACTGAACAAGCTAGAGTATTTTGTCAACAAAGTAAATGCTAAAGGAGGAGGGACTCACCTTTTCGATGATCACCCGATGACAGACAAAAGGGTGGAGAAACTAGATGAGATTATCAAGTCGATGACTATGGACTCAGTATATGATCAACGATCAATTTTGTCAAATTTGGAAGGGATGATTGTAGGTCAAAACCCGAAGAATGGGGTGGTGCTAAAGGGTAATAAATTCTTGCATCCAGATATGCAGGTATCCTATCAACTGCCAAGTGATTGGTCGGTGAGAAATACTCCTCAGACACTGACGGCATCCAATAGCAAGAAAGGTGCAGCTGTGGTGTTGGCCATTGATGCTGAGAGTGAGATGCCACTAGATGCGTATAAAGCCTATACCAAAAAACTTAACAAAAAGGGTTTGGGTCTGACTGTAGATAAGAAAGTTGAGATCAATGGCTATCAGGCAGTAGAGCTCTTGATAGATCAATATAATGGCAAAGGCGAAAGATCTATCGTTGTTTGGTTGAAAATGGAGGGGGTGCCTGGTGTTTTACAGTTTGTAGGATCAGGTCGGGATGAGGAGGTTTTGGAAGAGATCAAATCCTCCATATATTCTTTCCAAGCGATTACAGAAGAAGAAAGGAGCATGATACTTTCTATGACTTTCAATTCTGAAGTAGCACAAGAGGAAACAGTCACAGAACTAGCTGAGCGCATGGGATTAAGTGATCAAATTAAGTGGTTAGAAGTGATGAATGTGACCGATGCAGATCAAAAGGTGACATCTCCAAACGTAAAATATTTGGATATTGAAGTTTATACACCTTGATAGAATCCTGCGATAAGAAAACAAAGAGGGGTAGAATTAATTCTACCCCTCTTTGTTTCATCACGTCCTATATCCAGTCAATTCCTTTTTTTAACAGTGCAAGTGTTTTTTCTTCCTCTGATTGAGGTTGTACTTCGTAATTGTATTCCCAATTGGCCTGTGGAGGGAGACTCATCAATATGGACTCAGTCCTGCCATCCGTATCAAGACCAAACTTGGTTCCCTTATCCAAGACCAGATTGAACTCCACGTAGCGACCTCTTCTGAGGTACTGCCACGCTTTTTCGTTCTCTCCGTAGGGTAGGCCTTTGTTTTTGGACATGAAATGACTGTACAGAGGGGCAAATAGACTCCCGACACTTTTGACGAACTCCCATCTATCAGCAAGTGAAAACTCAGTGGTCTCAGTGAGTCGGTCAAAGAAAATACCACCTATTCCTCTCGTCTCTTTGCGGTGCTGGATGTAGAAGTAATCATCTGCCCATTTTTTGAATTCAGGATAATAACTCGTATGATGTTGATCACAGATAGTTTTGATTTGATTGTGAAAATATTTTGCATCAATTTTATCCACATAGTGAGGGGTGAGATCGATTCCTCCACCGAACCATTTCGTGCCGTTACTCATCTCAAAATAGCGAACATTCATGTGGATGATAGGTACTCTTGGAGATTGAGGATGCATCACAATAGAGACGCCAGTTGCGAAAAAGTCTGCCGTATCTAAATTCAGTGCTTTGAGGATTTTAGGAGGAGTAGGCCCACTGACTGCTGAGAAGTTGACCCCACCTTTTTCTATGATTTTTCCATTTCTGATTATGCGTGTTCTGCCACCGCCTCCTGCCTCTCTAGTCCACAGATCTTCTTCAAACTTGCCCTTCTGATCGGTATTTTCTATCGTTTGGCAAATATTGTCTTGAAGTTCCCTGAACCAATTTTCTACTATCTCTTTGTTCATCATTGCTCGCTTTAAAATGGGTACCCGATTCCCAGATTCCAGACCAGACGTTTGTAGTCAGGAAGATAATCGGGGATTTCAAATGTATTGTGTTCGTAGCTGTCAGTTTGGCTAGTTTGACCTGGCTCGCTTAGCTTCCATGCGGCATCAAGTCGTAGGATGAGAAAAGAAAAGTCAACCCTCAGACCATAGCCTGCACCAATTGCGATTTCCTTGTAGAAGTCATTGACCTCAAACTGGCTCCCTGGTCTAGATGGGTCGTCATATAGCGTCCATACATTGCCCGCATCTACAAACATGGCACCATGAATTGGCCCAAAAAGTCTGTGCCTGAACTCCATACTGGCTTCCAATAGTATCTCTCCTGGTTGCTCAAAGCTATTGTTGTATTTGCCAGTTTCTGCATTGACAGGTAGGAATGACCCAGGTCCTAATCGACGAGGCTCCCATGCACGTATGCTGTTGCTGCCTCCCGCAAAATAGAATTTTTCGTAGGGCAGGGTTTTGTTGTCGCCGTATGGGACAGCCAACCCCGTATTGATACGGTAGGCTATGGTGATGACAGAGTTGAGAGGAGTGGTGCGTCTAAAGTCTACATTGAATTTGGCGAATTTGAAGTATTGGATACTATCACTATCATTGAATGCCGTGCGACCGACTGATTTGATAAAGTTGCCACCTGTTTCGATTTTGTACCGGAGGTAAGAGGAAGTGCTTTTCTTGTTGCCATACTCATTGATGTTGTGGGTGGCCGTATATGATGTGCTGCTCACAAATGATGGGCTAAATGATCGAATCAGGTTGTTGCCCTGTGCTTCCAAATCTTCCAAAAAATCTCTGTAGTCATCGGTGATGTCCGAATTGATGTAATTGATTTCAGATAGGTTGAGAATATGGCTGATTCGTTTTTCGTAATTCTGCCAAGTGTAGGACCAAGTGGCGTTGATATTGTTTCTCAAATATTCTAGTCTTGAGTTATAATTGAGACCAAAGGCAACTCTGGTTTTCGGGTTGTATCGACCCAGTTTGGATTTGATTTTGTCTCCTGCAGGAATAATGAATTGAGGGAAAGTAAAGGATAGGTTGGCGCCATAGTCCAAACTTGAATAAGGTTTATCGGTCTCTGTCGCACCTGTAAGACCTTCAAATCCAATTCTTCCACTTAGTTCTGTGATTTCCAATCCTTTAAAAGTATTTCTGTTCTTGATCGAGGCATTAAAAAAGGGGCCTGGCAGACCTTGGCTTACGCTGAGTCCTGTCTCAGTGGATGTCTGGTATTTTTTGAGTCTACTAGTGAATACATTGGCGATAAACTTGCCTCCTGTTGTGTCATAGTTGACATTGATGAATTTGAAGATATCCATGTTGGATAGCTGTTTTTGTGTCTCCAGAGTGTTGGATCGACTGTACACACTATCGGGATATAAAAACAATCTCCAATCCAGTATTTTTTCGTGGTATCGTCTGTGGTGAAAGCGATAGGTGACATCCTTGTATTCGTTGAAGGAGCGAGGTTGGGTGATGTTGTTGACATCAGAATCTGTTGTAAAAATCACCGAATCTATTCTAAATATCTTGTGTGCATCCAGTCCGGTTGGGTTTTCAATTTGTACCCCGATCGCCACTTTTTTGTCTCCAAGTGAGGATGAATCGACTTTAAAATGGACATAACTGCGGAGGAAATTGTAGTAACCATTGTCCAGCATGAGTAGGTTGATGCGATCACGCTCTTTAGTGAGGTTCTCTTGCTCATAGTTATCTCCCTTTATAATCAATGACTCGTCTATTTGATTGAACAATATCTTGCTGATGACACTGTCTTGAATCACATAGAATATAGAGTCAATGACGTAGGGTTGTTTTCTGTCGATGGTGTATGTCGAGGTGACTAGTTTGAAAGTTTCCTCATCTTCATACGAGACTTCTGCATTGAAATACCCCTTAGAATGTAGGTATTGTTTGATTTTTCTGACGGTTTCGTTTTCTTTGGCAGTGTCGTATATGGCGAGGGGCTCCCCTAGGCGCATGCCGAGGTTTCCTTCTTTGATATTGATGTTTTGTTTGTCTATTTTTTTGCCGAGTTTTTCTCTTAGTTTCTTCTCTTTCTTAGTCTTATTTGCAGCAACGGCTTTCTGAATTTTTGGACTGTATTTTAAATTCAGCTTTCTCTTTTTTTGTTCGTATTTGCTTGTGTCGTATGATTTTTTGCCCAACTGGTAGAGATCTACATAAGGAGACCAAGTGAGGAAAAGAATTTTTTCATTGGGTTTATTGGCATACAAGTTTTGGATGGCTTCTTTGTCCAATTTTTGGGCTCCTTGCAGTTTTTGATCCACCAGCAGTTTCTGATCTCCTTTGAGGTACCGTCGACCCATACAGGCAGACAGCAAGAATGCCACCAGCAATACCAATGCGATACTCTGAAAGCCGCGTGTGGCGATATGATTCTTATGGGACGAAATACTAGTAGCTGCTATGTGTGAGTAGGTATTGGGTGTAATCGTATGTCCTGTATGCTATCATCAATAATATATGTAAGTTTGAACTTGATTACAATTACTTTTAAGACGGAATCTAATCAAAGGAAACGATCTGCCAACAAGCCATTATTTGAATGATATCAATCAGAGAATCAAAATTCATCAAATCATTACAATTAAAAAAATTTAGAAAACTCGAAAACAGATTCATTGTAGAAGGAGCAAAGAATGTGCTAGAGTTGATCCAGTCTGATTTGATCATTGACAAGGTGTTCGCAACGGATGTTTTTGTCAATACACACCGTCATGAATTGGCAAACCCTCGATTTGCATTAGAGCTGGTGACCGAAAGGGAACTGAATAAAGTTGGGGTTTTTACCAATAACAATGCAGTGATAGCCATTGCACAGATTCCCGCAAGCAAACCTTTGGATTACAGTCAATCGATATTGGGTTTTGACAGAGTCAAAGATCCAGGAAATCTTGGTACCATCATTCGTATAGCAGACTGGTACGGTTTTGAGACGATTGTTTGTTCTCCAGATTCGGTCGATTGTTACAATCCCAAAGTGATCTCAGCGACCATGGGTTCTTTTACCAGGGTACAAGTGATCTACATGGATTTGACGGCTATCATTGGAAAGGTGAGTCATTCTTATGGAGCGACCTTACAGGGTAGTGACATCCATGAGACGGAATTTCAAGAGCCAGCATTGCTATTGTTTGGTAACGAATCCACTGGCATAGCACCTGAATTGATCACCCAACTAGACCGTGAAGTAACAATCCCCGCCTATGGTGCCGCAGAATCTTTGAATGTGGCCGTATCTACTGCGGTATTTTGTGATAACTTTAGGAGGGTATTGAAACAAAAATGACATGAGCCAAGGCAATGTATTGATTACAGGTGTTTCTACTGGGATAGGCTATTTCGCTGCACAAAAGTTTGTTCGAGAGGGCTATCAAGTGTACGGTAGTGTCAGACGTCAGGCAGATGCTGATCGGTTGGTAGAGGATTTTGGAGTCAATTTTCATCCCTTGATTTTTGATGTGACAGATGAGGGAGCCATTCATGCCACAGCGGACCTTTTGATGAGTACAATTGGAGGAGAAGGCCTGCAATTGTTGGTCAACAATTCTGGACTGGCTATTACAGGGCCTGTGCAGTGCTTGTCCACGGACGAGTTTCGTCAGCAGTTCGAAGTGAATTTCTTTGGTCTGATCGCTGTGACGAATGCGTTTTTGCCATTGTTAGGTGCAAGAGATAAGTGCCCTCATGCCCCGGGGAAAATAATTAATATTAGCTCAGTAGCCAGCAGCAGCGGCATGCCTTTTATGACGCCTTATGGTAGTTCCAAAGCAGCAGTGGATGCATTGTCTGAGGGGTTGAGGAGAGAATTGATGATCTATGGAATAGACGTGATAGTTTTTAATCCTGGCCCAATCAAAACACCCATTTGGGACAAAATAGTAGAGCCTAATGCTTTGGTACGACAAACTGTCTATGGGAAATCATTGATGATTTTTCATAAATTGTCTCTCAAACAAGCGGAAGGCGCTATGCCTGTGGAGCGATTTGTGGAGAAACTTTTCAAAGCATTTAGAAAGAAAAAATACAAGACTTTTGAAGTCATTATGAGGAAGAAGTTTTTGAGATATACCATGGCTCGAATGTTAGTCTCAGACAGATCTTTAGATAAAATCCTTTACAAAGTATTAAAAATGAAGCCATGAGTCAACACGACGCTTTAATCGAAAAATTTTACCACGCGTTTTCTTCCAAAGATTACAAGAGGATGACAGAATGTTACCACAAGGAACTGGTTTTTCAGGATCCTGTTTTTGGCCCACTCAATTATGAAGAAACCTGCGCCATGTGGAAGATGCTCATCAAGGCAGGCTCAGACTTGAAAATTTATTTTGACAAGGTGGATTCTAATGCTCAGCAGGGCAGTGTCAACTGGATTGCAGTCTATTCGTTTTCCAAAACAGGGAGAAAAGTGCAAAACAAGATAAGTGCCCAGTTTCGTTTCAAAGATGGTCTCATTGTTTCTCATCACGACCATTTTGATCTCTACAAATGGACGAGAATGGCATTTGGACCTATTGGTTATTCACTAGGATGGACTCCTTACTTCCAAAACAAACTCAGGACACAAGCAAGAGGGAACTTGGATAAATTTATGACCAAGTCATAAATTTCATGATCCCCTAGTCACATCCTGTGTATTCTTCTCTTTGCCTACTATTCCGATTTCCCCATTTTTGGTTAGAAGTATGGCAATGGGCTTAGTGTTTTCAAATTGACCGAATACGATGATAAGCGCTGCTGTGATAGGTACTGAGAGTAGCATGCCTGCTACGCCCCAAATAAATCCCCATAATGTGAGTCCCAGAAGTACTACTAGTGGACTGATGTTGAGACGATCTCCCATGATCCGTGGTTCTACCAGATTGGCCACCAATATTTGGACTGCTCCTACCAGTGCCAATACCAAAAAGAAGGTATTCGTGGATCCATTTTGAACCAAAGCAAATAAGGCAGGAAAAGCAGTGGCAACTACAGACCCGATCATAGGAATAAAATTAAAGAGGAAGATCAGAAAGGCCCAAAGTGCGGCCAACTCTACACCCAGCAATAATAAAATCACATAACTCAAGAGGCCTGTCAAAAAACTAGTAAATATTTTAACTGAGAGATAATTGTCAAACAGCAGGGTGATAGCGGTTCCTATTTTTTCGATGTTTTTCCCTTGAGTTGTGGTGGCCAATATTTTATTGAATTTGTGGTTGAACAAACTTTCCTCCATCAGCATGAAAATCACGTAAATTACAACCATCAGGGATTTACCTATGACGCCTGCAAAGGAGCCTGCAAAAACGAGAACCTCTTGCTGGTGTTCATCGAAAAGCCCCGAGAATGAGGTCTCTATGTCATCTATTTCTAATAGTTGTTCTAAATTTTTGAGTGCTAAGCTGATGTTTCCTTTGTACGAATCCATGTCTTCAGCTAGTTTTTGGAAATTGGAGGAAATAATCTTAATAATTAGAAATATGACCAAGAAAACAATTACTGCACTAGTGATTGTAATCAACCATTTGGGGAATTTGAAGTTGCCCAACTTGACCAAAGCAATCAAGTCACGCAATTTTTTGATCAAATACCAAATCAATACTGCAATAGCCAGCGCCTTGAGAAAATTGTTGAAATAGATCAAAGTGGCTATAGTAGCCACAGATAAAATAATCCAATTTACTGCATTTGCCAACGAGTTGTTAAGTTCAGTTTTCATCTTTAAAGGTTAACGCATTTTTGATCTTTTGACTAAATAAGATGAAAGTACAGTATCGAATCCATTTTGTATGCCACAGGGAATGAAATCTATCTTCAATTGTGCACACTTTAAAGTAAGCTCGTCGAGGTGTGACTTCATCTGTCCATGATATTGAGACCGGACTTCCGAAGGAGTCAGTTTGACAATTTCACCACTTTCCAAATCTTGAAACTTATATGGACGATCATCAAACTCAAAGTCCAACTCAGTTTGACTATCATGAATATGGAATATCAGCACTTCATGTTTGTTATGTTTGAGATGTTGCAGAGCTGAGAATACTTCATCTGCATTTTCCTGATTATGGAACATATCGGACAGTACGATCACCAGTGATCGGCGTGGTATTTTGTCTGCTATTTCATGTAGTACCTGCGTCACTCCTGTAGTCTGCAGTTCGGGTTTCTCGTCAAAGAGTTTTTGAAAGTGAGTGAATAAATTATGAACATGTCCAGAGGTGGATTTGACTTCTGATTGGAAGGTGATGCGATCAGTAAATGTGAAAAGCCCCACAGCATCCCGTTGTTTGTGTAGTAGATACGACAGTGATGCACTCGCCAGCGTGGCAAACTTGATCTTGCCCAAGGTGGTTTCAGGATAATACATTGAGGAAGAAGTATCCAATACGATGTGGCATCTAAGGTTAGTTTCTTCCTCAAATTTTTTGGTGTAGAGTCTGTCTGTTTTAGCATAGACCTTCCAGTCGATGTTTTTGGTACTGTCACCGTAGTTGTAGAGGCTGTGCTCTGCAAATTCTACAGAGAAACCATGGTAGGGGGATTTATGCAAGCCTGTGATAAAACCCTCCACCATTTGCTTAGCGAGGAGTTCTATGTTGGCAGATTCCTTGATGGAGTTGATGTCTAAGTCTAACTTCAAAACTGTCGTTATTTTCGTTCGGTTAAAATTTACAAACTTGCTACTAAGGTGCGTAGAAATATTTGATTTGTTGCAAATAGGGCTGTTTTTGACACTATTTATTGAACACTTTGCATATCACTTTAGATTATGGTTCGCTATTTGGATTTCTAAAATAATTTCCTTTATATTGAATGTTTTACAAAAGCTAACTCAACGATAAAGCCGACTTGTCGGGAACCAAAACAAACTGGAAAGTGGAAGAGAATAAAGACAACGAAAGAACTGAGATATTCTCAGAGAGAGTACGAGCGGGGAAAAGAACCTACTTTTTTGATGTCAAGGCAACTAGGTCTAATGATTATTACTTGACGATTACAGAGAGCAAGAGACGGTACAAAGACGATGGATTCTTCTACGAAAAGCATAAAATTTTCTTGTACAAGGAGGATTTTAACAAGTTCGTAAAGGCATTGAATGAAACTGTGGGGTATGTCAAGGACGAATTGATGCCAGATGTGGATTTTGATTCATTTGACAGAGAGGATGAGGAAGATGATGAAAAAGAAGATACAATTATCGTTTCAAGCGCAGATTCAGACCTTAAATGGGATTAAATTCACCTAAAGAAATTGTAAAGCTCTTGGATACCACCAAGAGCTTTTTTTATTTTTGATTATGATCAATCGTACCTTGCTGACCATCCTGCTCATTACAGTTACATTTGTATTTGGAGCTTGGATTTTTTCGGATATATTCATGTATGTCTGCGTTTCAATAGTCCTAGCGACCATCCTGAGACCTTTGACCAATTTTATCAGCCGTACTTATATTTTTCGGGTGAAGATTCCCAGAGTAGTAGCAATTTTGGTTTCATTCTGCACGATTTTGGGTGTAGTAGCATTGTTTATGCTCTTATTTATTCCCTTGATTATCGAGCAGATCAATGTCATCTCCAGCATCAGTTTTACTGAGGTATATACACATCTGTCTACCCCCATTGTAGCTACCGAAAACTTCCTAATCGAATACAATCTCATCAGTATTGAGGATCATAGTTTGACAGAGACTATAGAATCTTCTACGCTTGAGGTACTGAAGAATATCAAATTCAAGAACATCTTGAATAACCTTGTCACACTTACAGGAGGAGTTTTTGTGACATTGATGGCTTTGGCATTTATTACCTTTTTTCTCTTGTTAGAAAATGGCATCATCAGTCGTCTCATGATCTCGGTAATTCCCAACCAATATTTTGAGTTGTTTATTTCTGCGATTTACAAAATAGAGCATTTGTTGTCCAACTACCTGATAGGTTTGTTGTTGCAAATGTTGGCGATATTCTCGATTGCAGGGATTGGTCTTTCCATTTTTGGGGTCAACTATGCATTGACTATTGCTGTATTTGCTGCATTGGCCAATCTGATTCCATATTTAGGGCCAATACTAGGAGCGTCTTTTGGGATTTTGGTAGGAATCTCTACGGGAGGACATTTTACCTTGGATCACGAAAATTTGATACTCATCATCAAGATCCTCTCGGTATTTGCAGTAGTGCAGGTCACTGACAATGTGATCCTGCAGCCCATGATATTTTCTAAAAGCGTCAAAGCACATCCTTTAGAGATATTTGTTGTTATCTTTGCGGCCGCTAGTTTAGCAGGGATTCCGGGTATGATTGCAGCCATTCCAGTTTACACGATTCTTCGTGTTTCGGTGATGGAGATCAGGGATGGATTCAACAGTTATCAAGTTTTTCAAGTATCAAAATAATAAAATAAATGGGGTTGAAATGTGGGATCGTAGGGCTACCAAATGTTGGCAAGTCTACTCTTTTCAATGCGCTATCGAATGCTAAAGCCGAGGCAGCTAACTTTCCTTTTTGTACTATCGAGCCAAACGTAGGGGTCATCACAGTGCCAGATGAGCGACTCAAAATCCTTTCTGATTTGGTCAATCCACAGAAGGTACTCCCTACCGTGATAGAATTCGTAGATATTGCTGGATTGGTCAAAGGCGCCAGCAAAGGAGAAGGACTTGGAAATAAATTCCTTGCCAATATCCGCGAAGTAGATGCCATTGTCCATGTAATCAGATGCTTCAATGATGACAACATCGTCCACGTAGATGGAGTGGTCAACCCTGTGTCTGACAAAGAAGTAATTGATACGGAATTGCAGATCAAAGACTTGGAATCTGTCGACAAGAAAATTGATAAAAACATAAAGTTGGCAAAATCAGGCGATGCGAAAGTGAAAAACCTGATAGCAGTTTTGCAGGAATACAAAGCACTGTTGGAGTCTGGCAAAAATGCCCGTGAGTTGGAATTGACTGAGGAACGAAAAGCTGCCATCAGTGATATGCAACTACTCACTGTCAAGCCAGTGATCTATGCCGCCAATGTGGAAGAAAGCGCGATTTTGACAGGCAACTCCCATGTGGAGGCACTCAAGGCTGCTGTTGCAGATGAGAATGCACAAGTAGTGATGGTCAGTGCGGCCATCGAATCTCAGATCGCCGAACTAGAAGACTTGGAAGAAAAGGAGATGTTCCTAGGAGAATATGGGTTGAAAGAATCAGGGCTGGATAAGCTGATTAGAGCGGCTTATGAACTGCTAGATTTGATCACATATTTCACTGCAGGGGTAACAGAGGTACGTGCCTGGACTATCAAAAAAGGATGGAAGGCACCACAAGCAGCAGGCGTGATTCATACTGATTTTGAGAAAGGTTTTATCAAGGCAGAAGTGATTAAAATCCCGGATTATCAAAAATATGGGTCTGAAAATGGCTGCAAGGACGCAGGTAAGCTGTCTATCGAAGGCAAAGAATATGTCGTACAAGATGGCGATGTAATGCACTTTAGATTCAACGTCTAAGGACAAACTGAAACGAAATTGAAAAGGCGCAGGAGAATCTCTTGCGCTTTTTTGTTTTACTGTCCTAGAATCTTAGCATCCACAAAAAATACCGAATAGATTTCTATTTGATGATCTGATGCTATGGTTTCGTCAGTACTGGATTTCATTCTTAATTGGAAGCTATCTTGAAGCAAATACTCTTTGAGATCAACACCAGTTACGTCTAAACTTATTGATGAACCAGCGTCTTCTGGCACTTCTTCTAGATAGGCAATTTCGATTTCGTCCAACCCATCTGCTGAAATATACAAGGTGGCAGATTCCAGAAAGCTGAATGTACCATCAGCGGGTGAAGTGACAGTCAAATCCATTTGATCCAACCTTATCTCCTCAATCAATTCTTTTTTGGTGTTATTGCCTGCAAAAGTTGATTCAGAATTAGATTCAATACTGGGTGTATTGAGACTGATGGGAATTCCTATGATAGTGGAAGACTGTATGGTTACTGATTCCGTGTACTTCATGTTAAACTGAGTCAGTTTGTCCAGTTTATCACAAGCAATGAGTAGGATTGAGAAAATGGTAAGAGATAAAATGCTGTTTTTCATTCTAATGTTTGCTAAGATAACGGGAGGTAATGACAGCTTATTGCTTTACTGGAGACCTTTTTTAAAGTGCAATTTTTCTGTCAAGGGATGAATAATCAATCAAATCACAAATTGATCGTGTACGAATACCCCACTTTGGAAAGTAGCACCAATTATTGTAGGGTTTTAATCTAACTCAACATCATTAGATCACAATGGGTATGCTTTCAGTTCAGTTTCTCGTTTTTTGATTGCTGCAACGGTTTTTTCAGCGAAGTAAAGTATTCCTAGCAGAGACAAAAAGAATATCATTGATCTTCCGAACTGTTCGATTAGCATAGATATTATCCATGTAAACAACCTCTCTTTGCCACCACCTGAAGAGGAGTCGTCAAACTCGAACCCTGTGTACACCAAGATAGCTATAACAGAGAACAAGATTACCCCAATCAACTTTTCTGCTACCTTGTTATGATTTATTTTTTCTTTAGTAACGAACTTGTAATTAGCCTTAGATGTGATTGACTGGATGAAATCTAACAAGGAGTCCTTAGCTATCTTAGTATGAATGGAATAATCTTTGTTGTCCTGTTTGGAGTAGCCTTTTACTTCCATGTCCAGACCAAACAGGCGTATGGACAGGATATCCTTATGATATAGCCTTATAATAGAAATGTACTTTTCGGGATCCTTGTATGCCTCAACGAAATCAATGTTTTTTTTCAATTTACGTTTACTGATATAGAAGTACTGATCATCCAAATACATGGTTTCCACGCGGATGTCTCCACCTTTTGTTTTTTCACATTTGATCACTTGATCCATACCTATATTGGAGTTGTAGATACTTTTATCCAAAAATAACATCTTCTCTACACTTCTATTAATTTAGTGAGCAGGGAATCCAGTCATATCACTTTTCTGGTTTTTAACCGAAAGCGAAATGAAATCATTACCTTTACACAAGGTCTTATTAGAACAAGATACTATGAATGTAGAAACACTGAAACTAGGTCTTATTGAGCGATTGATGCGGATGCATAATACGTCTACCTTGCAACGAATGGATCAATTGCTCACTCAGGTAGAAATGGAAACCAGAGCAGAAGAGTCTCGTCAAGCTATCAGCGAAGGAGATGTAATGTCCATAGAGGAGTTTAGACAAGAGAATCTAAAATGGGCGAAGGACAATTATACAAAATAGTAATTGCCAAACCAGCCATCATCCGCTACCAAGAGACTGTTCTACTTTATCTCTACGATAACTTTACTTTTGATCGAGCTGCCGAGATAGATAAAAATATTATAGATAGGGCAGGTACATTATCCCACAAACCAGCTCGTGGCAGACGTGAAAAATATCTTTCAGAGGCCAAGGAAGATTTCAGATTCATCCTATACAAGGAAGCCAAGCATTTTGAAGTCAAGATCATATATTACATCAATGAAGAAGAATCCATAGTTTATATCACTGACTTCTTCCCTACCAAAATGCACCCCCAAAGAATAAGCGATCATCATTAAAGGTAAATTGCAACTAGCTTGTTCAGAATGTTAAAATCCAAACCCAAGCGCATTAAAATCAATCAAATTATAAATTGATCGTGTACGAACACTCTCTTAAATTGAAGCATATTTGTTACAATTGCACTTTACAATATTGCCGAACTATTTGGAATCGTTCTAATTTCAATATTTGAATTTGTTCTACGTAGTTATTTGTAGGTATTTGGAATCAAATGCCTTGATATTTTTTTAGTTTTGCGTCCCTTAATTAGACAACTGACAACCCATTTTTGAAGGTAAATTAATAAACGTAAATCACATACGTTTTGGCATTTGATCTCGATATGCTGAATACACACTGTTCTCATCTGGAGAATGGAGCCATATCAAGAAGTAACAGCCAAGGGGTATTGTTTAATTTTTTGCAGGTAAATAGAAAAAGCATTCCTGCTTTTAACATTGATAAGACATCAATATATGAACACTTACAACGATTACATCAAGGAGATCGAAGAACGAAAAGTTCAAGGACTTCATCCGAAACCAATTGAAGGAGCAGAATTGCTCAGTGAAATTATTGCGCAAATCAAAGATTCAGGGAATCCATACAGAGAGGACTCTCTTCAATTCTTTATTTACAACACTATTCCTGGTACCACAAGTGCTGCTAGTGTAAAGGCAGAATTCCTGAAGGAGATTATTCTAGGTGAATCGGAGGTGGCTGAAATCACCCCAGCTTTTGCATTTGAGCAATTGTCTCACATGAAAGGTGGGCCGTCGATTGAGGTGTTGCTCGATCTGGCACTCGGCAGTGATGCAGCTATTGCCAAACAAGCTGCTGAGGTACTCAAGACGCAGGTGTTCCTATACGATGCGGACATGGGACGTTTGGAGGACGCTTTCAAAGCAGGAAATGCAATCGCCAAAGAACTGTTGGAGAGCTATGCGAAAGCTGAGTTCTTTACCCAACTACCAGAAGTAGAAGAGAAAATAGACATCGTCACTTTCATCGCAGGTGAGGGAGATATTTCTACGGATTTGCTATCTCCAGGTGCAGATGCACACTCTCGATCTGATCGTGAGTTGCACGGTCAGTGCATCTTCGAACACAACAAAGAAAAGCAAAAAGAGCTTGCTGCGCTAAAAGCACAGCACCCTGACAAACGTGTCATGCTCATCGCTGAAAAAGGCACCATGGGCGTGGGTTCTTCCAGAATGTCAGGCGTCAACAACGTCGCTTTATGGACAGGTGTTCAGGCGAGTCCTTATGTTCCCTTTATCAATATTGCTCCGGTCATTGCAGGTACTAACGGCGTTTCTCCGATTTTCTTGACGACTGTGGGCGTAACTGGCGGTATCGGGATTGATTTGAAAAACTGGGTCAAAAAGACAGATGCAGCAGGCAATGTCGTAGTAGATGCCAACGGGGAGCCAGTATTGGAGCAGGCGTATTCTGTACAAACAGGTACGGTCTTTACAATCAATACGAAAGACAAAAAATTATACAAAGACGGCAAAGAAGTGATTGATATTTCAGCTTCGTTGACCCCTCAAAAAGTGGAGTTTATCAAAGCGGGTGGCTCTTACGCCATCGTATTTGGTAAGAAACTACAAACTGTTGCTGCTAAAACTTTAGGCATTGAAGCGCCTACGGTTTTTGCTCCGTCCAAAGAAATCTCTGTGGAAGGACAAGGTTTGACAGCAGTAGAGAAGATATTCAACAAAAACGCGGTTGGAACTACACCAGGTAAGATTTTGCATGCGGGTTCTGATGTACGTGTAGAGGTCAACATCGTAGGTTCTCAGGATACCACAGGTTTGATGACTTCTCAGGAATTAGAAGCGATGGCAGCTACCACCATTTCACCGATTGTGGATGGCGCTTACCAATCAGGTTGTCATACGGCCTCAGTTTGGGACAATAAGTCTAAGGCCAACATCCCGAGATTGATGAAATTTATGAACGATTTCGGTTTGATCACAGCGCGTGACCCGAAAGACGTGTACCCAGCCATGACAGACGTGATTCACAAAGTGTTGAATGACATCACAGTCAGTGATTGGGACATTATCATTGGTGGTGACTCACACACACGTATGTCAAAGGGCGTTGCCTTTGGTGCAGATTCAGGGACAGTTGCTTTGGCCTTGGCTACGGGGGAGGCGACTATGCCCATCCCACAGTCAGTGAAAGTGACCTTCAAAGGGGAGATGAAGAGCTACATGGACTTCCGCGATGTGGTACATGCGACTCAACAGCAAATGTTGAAGCAATTCGGTGGAGAGAACGTATTCCAAGGCAGAGTGATCGAGGTGCATCTCGGGACCTTGACTGCTGATCAGGCATTTACCTTCACGGATTGGACGGCAGAGATGAAAGCCAAAGCTTCTATCTGTATTTCGGAGGATGAGACTTTGATCGAGTCATTGGAGATTGCCAAGTCTAGAATCCAAATCATGATCGACAAAGGAATGGACAACAAGGGGGCTGTTCTTCAAGGATTGATCGACAAAGCAAACAAGAGAATCAAGGAGATCAGATCGGGTGAGAAACCAGCATTGACGCCTGATGCCAATGCAAAATATTTTGCAGATGTAGTGGTTGATTTGAATGAAATCATCGAGCCAATGATCGCCGATCCAGATGTCAACAACGCGGATGTGTCTAAGCGCTATACCCACGATACCATCCGACCACTGTCATACTACGGTGGAGACAAAAAGGTAGATCTAGGATTCATCGGATCTTGTATGGTTCACAAAGGGGACATGAAGATTTTGGCGCAAATGTTGAAAAACATTGAGTCGCAGCAAGGAAAAGTTGAGTTCAAAGCGCCTTTGGTGGTAGCGCCTCCTACTTACAACATCGTAGACGAATTGAAAGCGGAAGGCGACTGGGAAGTATTGCAAAAATACTCAGGTTTCGAGTTTGACGACAATGCACCGAAAGGCGCAGCGCGTACCAAATACGAAAAAATGCTGTACCTAGAGCGTCCGGGCTGTAACCTCTGCATGGGCAACCAAGAAAAGGCAGAGCCAGGTGATACCGTGATGGCGACTTCTACGCGACTATTCCAAGGACGAGTGGTGAAGGATTCTACGGAGAAAAAAGGAGAATCATTGCTGTCTTCTACACCCGTGGTAGTGCTATCAACCGTGCTGGGCCGTACGCCTAATTTGGCAGAATACGAAGCAGCAGTACAAGGCATCAACTTGACCAAGTTCAAGCCTTCGCACAAGCTATTGGCCAACTAATTCGCGGATTCACGAAACAATAATAAAGAGACTGCTCGATTCGGGCGGTCTTTTTTGTTTTGGTGTGTTTTGATAGAATAACTAAGTTACAAACTTAGAACCAGTGCATCCTCGTCACAGACCAGGACGATTGGGGGAATTTGTGGAGGAATTAGTCTTACTTGATATTCCATATAAAAGTATTCCAGCAAGTTTTAAATGAATGGAATCAATTGATATTATTGACAATTTAATTGGGCTATACACAACTAAATCAGAAGCAGAAGACGCCATTCTAGAACTAGAATTGTTGAAATCAAAGATAGAAGATGAACTGGACAAATAAATATAATAAAAGCAATCACATAAGTAGATTTATAGACTTGATACTTTTATTTATAATTTATACTATAATTCTTGAAGTTATATTGTGGACACTGTCAGATAGTCTTATATCTAGTATATTCAAAATACTAATTCCAATAATTGTGTTGACACCAAGGATATTTGGAGCTATGAAGCGTGCTAAAAGTTATATACAATCTATAAGAATAGGAGAGGAATTTATTGAAATTAAGTACTATCAAAATAGTACAATGAAACAAATTAATTGCAGGAAGATTGATTTAGTGATTGTTTTTTATCCCGAATTTAAAAGTAAGGGCTATTGGGAAATATATGAACATGGTAAACTCAAATTATTACAACATGAAGCTTTTTTTGATTCTGATACTGATATAATTGAATTATTTGATGCTATTTCAAAGTATATGCCAAGTGATTCAATGGTGGACAAGTCAAGAATCCACTAGGAGTAGTGCCCCATTTGAGCGTAGAATAGAAAATCACTAGGCGTAGTATTCACTACGCCTTCTTATCATTGGGAGGCAGAAAGTAGCATTTCCCTCCTGCGGCGGACATGTGCAAATGCGTTTTTCATCAAAGAGACTATACTTGTTTTGCAGCAGAAGAAATGATATGAAAGGTGTAGTTACAAACTACACCTAGGTGGGGAAATCGGCGAGCTAGATATCAGCTATTTGTAATCGAGCGGATGCTCTTCTGATGGATGGGTCTTAGCGGACGCTACGACCAGGGGGGGTTGATTTTTATGGGTAAGTTTCAAGTAAGGAATAGCGCTACCATGCAAAGCATGGCGGGAACTGGGGTAAGAATATTAGATATTTAAGTATGAGAAGTACAAAGAATTTGTTTTTGATGTTGGTAATTATAGTATTTAGTTCATGTGATTGGTTAATGAATAATCATCGATGTGATTATACAAAGGAGGTTTTTGAGAAGTCTATTAATTTTAGAATTGCTGATAAATTTATTGACTCAACCAATCATTATTCAAAGACCGTAATTTATCTTCAGAAAGATGAGGTGAAAAAGTCTTATATTTTTGTTTTTGAGTACACAGATTTTTATTCAAGTTTAGAAGTTGGGGATAGTTTATTTAAAGAATCGGGGAGTTTAATTTTGAATCTTATAAGGGATAATAATGTTGTTCTTTCTAGAAAGCTATATTATGGCTGTGAATAGTAAGATTGAATTGTTCTCCGCTTTGTAGTTCATGCCTCTACTATACCCCGCTGTTCGACTTTTGTAAAGTCGAACCTGCTATCATAGGCTTTGTAAGCCGACTTTTCAAACTTGCTTTCATGGCACTGACCTACCCACAGGATCAGCCTATCAAATCCCTAACTGACCTATCGCCAACTTCATCTCCGATACCAAGTCACCACCTACCGACACATTCTGTACATTCTCAAATTAAGAAAATTCTGATTCAGACAATTATTCGTCAGAATCAGAATTTACAGGATTTTAGAATTTGCTCAATGGTTAGATTCCCTCGTTTATCAGATTATACACCCGCATGGAGAACACATGATTCGCACTGTACCCCACTACCGAAGTGGGGGTAGCCACTTCACAAGTACCCCTCCCCACTTCAAAGATGAACCAGTTCGCCAAAAAGGCGAACTGTCGGACCTTTTTGGCGAACTGGTTCATCTTTTTGGTGACTCGTCGGACCTTTTTGCTGAACTTGTAAGCTTCCCCAAAAACAGGACAGTTTAAAAATGAATAGATTTAAACTGTAGAAATGAAGAAGAGTACATTTAGTCCCCAGCAAATCGTTAAGATTCTCAAGGAATTTGAACAAGGTAAATCGGCACAAGAGGTATGCCGCCATCATGGTATAAGCCAAGGCACGCTATATAATTGGCGCAAGAAGTATGGCGGCATGGAAGCCTCAGACCTGAAGCGTTTGAAGGCTCTGGAGGAGGAGAATGCCAAACTAAAGCGTATGTATGCTGAGCTGGCATTGGATCACCAGATGGCCAAAGAGATCATAGAAAAAAAGCTCTAAAGCCCTGTGATAAGCGTAGGATTAGTAAAGAGCTGCCTAAATACGGTATCAACAGGGCGTGCCGTGTAATGGATGTGTCTAGGTCGGTGATGTATTATAAACCCCAAAAGGATGACACCCCGATTGAAGTGGCTTTGAATGATAAGGCTGCACAATTTCCCAGAGAAGGTTTTTGGAAGGCTTATGGCCGCCTTAGACTAGAGGGCAAGCATTGGAATCATAAAAGGGTATATAGGGTTTACAAAGCTCTGGGGCTATCCTTAAGGGTCAAGAAGAAGAAACGTCTCCCCGCTAGGTCCAAGCAGCATCTTGAGGCTCCGAATCACCTTAATCATACATGGTCAATAGACTTTATGCAGGATAGATTGGTAAATGGTCGAAAAATCAGAAGTTTCAACGTAATGGATGATGCAAACAGAGAGGCATTGCATATAGAAGTAGATTTTTCACTAAAAAGCAGTCGAGTGATCTGGGTACTGAACCACCTGATCAATAGGAGAGGAAAACCAAAGCGCATCAGGATGGATAATGGGCCAGAATTCATAGCCTTAATGACCCAAACATGGAGTTATGCGCAAGAAATTGAGTTTTGTTACATCCAACCAGGCAAGCCCACGCAGAATGCTTACATCGAAAGGTTCAATGGCTCTCTGCGCCGGGGCGTGTTTGATGCGTTTGTATTTGAGCACATCGACCAGGCCAGAGAAGAAGTAGATAAGTGGATGGAAGATTACAATAACCATCGCCCGCATGATAGCCTTGGTAGGATTACTCCAAAAATGTTCGGAGAAAACCTTCAGAGAGTCCAAGAGGGTACCCTCTTGGACTCTCTGAAGGTTGAAGTATTAGACAATAATTATAAATTACAGCTGTCCTAAAAATGGGAAGCTTACAAACTGACTCGCCTCTGAGGCGAACTCGTTCACCTTTTTGGTAGGTGTACTCATCTATGAAGTGGGGGGATGAAGTTAAAAGCGTAACTTGAAAGAAATTCCTCAGAAACAAGTCGTCAGCTGGGTTTGTTGACAATATCCTCGTGCTTATATTCATAACTACTTTAATAAGTACTCGTTTAATCTTAACTTAGAGTATTAACAGAAAGCAAAACACACATTCTATGGCATTTGATCTCGATATGATAAAAAAAGTCTATTCTCAAATCGGGGATAGAATCAACAAAGCGAAAAAATTGACAGGGAAACCATTGACCCTTTCGGAGAAAATCCTCTATTCTCACCTCTATGATGGAGGGCCGACTGAGATCTACAAGAGAGGAGAGTCTTATGTAGATTTTGCACCAGACCGGATCGCCTGTCAGGACGCCACCGCACAGATGGCACTCTTGCAGTTCATGCAAGCAGGCAAGCCTCAAGTAGCGGTCCCCACTACCGTACACTGTGACCACTTGATCCAAGCCAAAGTAGGTGCAGACGTCGATTTGCAAAATGCACTCAATACCTCCAATGAAGTGTTCAATTTCTTGGATTCCGTGTCTAGCAAGTATGGAATAGGCTTCTGGAAACCAGGAGCAGGGATTATTCACCAAGTGGTGTTAGAAAATTATGCATTCCCGGGAGGGATGATGATCGGGACAGATTCACACACCGTCAATGCTGGCGGTCTAGGGATGATCGCGGTAGGAGTCGGCGGAGCGGATGCAGTGGACGTCATGGCTGGTATGGCTTGGGAGTTGAAATTCCCTAAGTTGATCGGAGTGAAATTGACTGGCAAACTCAACGGATGGACATCTGCCAAAGATGTGATCTTGAAAGTAGCAGGCATCTTGACTGTCAAAGGCGGTACGGGAGCAGTCGTAGAATACTTCGGCGAGGGAGCTAAAAACCTGTCTTGTACGGGCAAAGGCACCATCTGCAACATGGGCGCAGAGATTGGCGCGACCACTTCTACATTTGGTTACGATGAGTCAATGGAGAGATACCTCAGAGCGACTGACCGAGCGGAGGTAGCCGATCTAGCCAACACGATCAAAGAACATTTGACAGGGGATGACGAGGTCTATGCTAATCCAGAAAAATATTTTGATCAAGTGATAGAAATCGACCTGTCTACTTTGTCTCCACACGTCAACGGTCCGTTCACGCCAGACTTGGCAACACCAGTTGCAGAAATGAGAGAAAAGGCCACCGCCAATGGATGGCCAACCAAAGTGGAATGGGGATTGATTGGATCATGTACCAACTCTTCGTACGAAGACATGTCTAGAGCGGCATCCATCGTAGAGCAGGCTGTAGCGCATGGCATCAAACCCAAAGCTGAGTTTGGGATCAACCCAGGCTCTGAGCAAGTGAGATACACCATCGAAAGAGACGGAATCATCAGGACCTTTGAGAAAATGGGAACCAAGGTATTTACCAATGCATGTGGACCCTGTATTGGTCAGTGGGCGAGAGCAGGTGCAGACAAACAAGAGAAAAACACCATCGTTCACTCTTTCAACCGAAATTTTGCCAAGAGAGCGGATGGCAATCCCAATACGCATGCGTTTGTGACCTCACCAGAGATGGTAGCAGCCATCGCCATTTCAGGAGATTTGGGTTTCAATCCTATCACAGATACCTTGACCAATGCCGCAGGTGAGCAGGTAAAATTGCACCCTCCTAAAGGGGACGAGTTGCCCAGCAAGGGATTTGCAGTGGAGGACGCTGGGTACAAAGAACCAGCTGCCGATGGATCCAAAATCCAAGTAGCCGTAGACCCAGATTCAAAGAGATTGCAGTTATTGGAGCCCTTCCAACCTTGGAATGGAGAGAATATCACGGGAGCCAAATTGCTGATCAAAGCGCAAGGCAAATGCACCACCGATCACATTTCTATGGCGGGTCCATGGTTGAGATTCCGAGGGCATTTGGACAACATTGCCAACAATACCCTGACAGGAGCGGTCAACGCCTTCAATGGTCAGACGGACAAGGTAAAAAGCCAATTGGATGGTTCTTATGGCGGTGTGCCTGATGTACAAAGAAAGTACAAAGCGGCAGGTATTCCGACCATAGTGGTGGGGGATCAAAATTACGGTGAAGGTTCTTCTAGAGAGCACGCAGCGATGCAGCCACGACATTTGGGTGTGATTGCTGTTTTGGTGAAGTCTTTTGCCAGAATACACGAGACCAATTTGAAGAAGCAAGGCATGTTGGGTTTGACCTTTGCCAACGAAGCAGACTATGACAAAATCCAAGAAGATGACACATTTGATTTTGTGGATTTGAAAGATTTTGCTCCAGGTAAGCCTTTGACAATCATTGCAAAACATGCTGATGGATCACAAGATACCATCATGGCAAATCATACATACAATGCGGGACAAATCGGTTGGTTCAAAGCTGGCTCAGCCTTGAATCTTATCAAATTGGAAAACAACGCTTAATAAGAGAAGAACTGGTCACGAATCAATCCAATAATTTGATTGGTGACCGATTTTCCCTAGCTTTGTAAAATCAATATCAAGAAATACAAGAAACGGTTTCAGGAATGAGACCGTTCTTTTTTATTTATAAACATACTAAAAATGGGAGTTTCATATTACACAGAGGAAGGTCTTCAAAAATTGAAGGCTGAGTTGAACGATCTCAGAACGAAGGGGAGAACTGACATTGCCAAGCAAATTGCGGAAGCAAGAGACAAGGGAGATTTGAGTGAAAACGCTGAGTACGATGCTGCTAAGGATGCTCAAGGTCTACTTGAGTTGAAGATTGCCAAGTTGGAAGCAGTGGTAGGAAATGCGCGTGTCATTGATGAATCTCAAATTGACACATCTAAAGTTTCGATCCTATCCAAAGTGAAAATTAAGAATGTCAAAAATGGCATGGAGGTGAAGTACATGCTCGTAGCAGAAGAGGAGGCAGATTTGAAATCAGGAAAAATCTCTATCAAATCACCCATAGGCAAGGGATTGCTAGGCTTGAAAATTGGTGACATAGCTACAGTACAAGCACCGGCAGGCAACATTGACTTTGAAATATTAGAAATAGGGCTTTAAGATGGCAAGTATATTCACGAAAATCATCAACCGAGAGATACCTGCCCATATAGTTGCCGAAACAGAAGATTACATTGCATTTTTAGATATCAATCCTTTGGTAGAAGGGCATTGTCTTGCCGTCCCGAAAAAGGAAGTTGATTATATCTTTGATTTAGAGGATGACGTTCTTTTAGGTCTGCATCGTTTTGCAAAAAAAGTCGCATTGGGTATTCAAGCTGTAGTGCCATGCCTGAGAGTAGGTGTGACAGTGATCGGATTGGAAGTACCCCATGCCCATGTGCATTTGATACCCATGCAGTCGATGGATGATATGAATTTTTCTAAACCCAAATTGTGTTTGGGAAAAGAAGAGCTGTCCTTGATGGCTAAGAATATCAAAGGAGCCATCTTGCTATAAAAACCCCATGCCAGCAGTACCAAAAGTAGAAATAAGAAAAGTTCATACCTATACAGGACATCAGGACGCCGTCTATACGGTGGTGTCCGGAGGCAAGGATGAACTGTTTTATTCGGCGGGTGGAGATGGCTATGTGATTGAGTGGGATCTCAACCAACATGAAAACGGCAGACTCATTGCCAAAGTCCCTGCATCCGTCTATGCGCTCTGCTATGTGCCCGAGATCGATGTGCTGATTGTAGGACAAAACTATGAAGGTCTCCACCTGATCCAGCTCTCTGATAGGACTGAAGTAGGATCCTTGAAACTGAATACCCTAGCTATTTATGACATCAAAGTCTACAATGGGTTGATTCTAGTAGCTACAGCAGGAGGAGAGTTTTTTATCATTGATTTGAAAACGCTGAAGATTCTTAAGAAGTCTATCATTTCAGATCAGAACTTGAGGACTATTTTGGTGGTCAACGATCATGAGTGTCTGGTAGGAACAAGTGATGGTCATATTGTATCCATTGATTTGTATTCTTATGAGATTCAAGATCAGACGCATGCACATGACAAGTCTGTTTTTTCCTTGGCTCACCAGGCACAAGACCATGTGTTGATCTCAGGAGGACGAGATGCCCGACTCAAATATTGGTCAGTCGTAGGTGCTGAGCTGACGCTACTAGAGAGTATCAACGCTCACATGTACGCGATCAATGAAGTGGTTTTTAGTCCCGATTCACAATTGTTGGCGACAGCCAGCATGGACAAAACGATCAAAATATGGCAGTACAAAGAACGCCGATTGATCAAGGTCATAGACAAAGCAAGACATGGTGGGCATCTAACCTCTGTGAATAAACTGTTGTGGACAAGGTTTAATAATTTTTTGATTTCGTGTAGCGACGACCGTTCAATATCCGTATGGGATATTAATATTGCAGAATAATGCGTATTATTGCGTAAGGAAGCCGCCCTTAGAATAAATAAACTACCAAATTTTACGTGCTAATTATGTAATTTTAATTAGATGAGACCTGTTTTATCGATGGTTTTGTTTGGTTGAGCAAACTCTCAGTGACTACTGTGAGTATGGTTAAAAGTTTAAGTTATGAAAATCACACCTCTAGAAATTAGGCAAAAATCTTTTGAAAAGGCCTTTCGCGGTATCAACAAAGAAGAAGTTCATGCGTTTTTATTGTCCCTGTCTCACGAATGGGAGCGCTTGCTCGATGAAAAAAAGGGACTTAGTACACAAGTAGAAAAGCTGGAAAAGGAGGTTCAAAAACTGCGAGAGGTAGAAAATACCTTATTCAAAACCCTCAAAACCGCAGAAGATACTGGCGCTAGTGTGGTGGATCAGGCCAACAAAATGGCTGAACTACACATGAGAGAGACGCAGATCAATGCAGAAGCCTTGATGAATGATGCCAAAAACAAAGCCAGAGCCATGATAGACAGAGCCGAGGATCAGGCCAAAGAAATCATCAATGAAATGACCAATGAGGTCAAAGAACTAGAGGAAGACTACCGAATCATCGAGAACCAAAGAGACAATGTGATTTCTCAACTCCGAGTTTTGTCTGGCGATATGATGAACAAGGTCGAAAAAATCAAGCATCAAGAATCAGGCATAGAAACACACTTGAAGAAGGTGAAGCGCATGCTTCGTGAAACCAGTGAGCGTGTAGAGCACAAAGCTGAGTCTATCAATTTTGATTCAGAAGAATTTGCCAAGCCGACACCAGTGGTGGTCCCCAAGGCAAAATTGGAAGTAGCCACGGATGAATTTGGGATTTCTGAGAATGACAAACGTCAAGTGAAGAAGAATTACATCATGGATAGCAATCCTATCTCACGAGAGCCAGCGACCAAACCCAAAGCACTTTCTGTAGAGAAGAAAGTCTCCAACAAAGACCTGTCTTTTTTTGATCAGTTAGAAGATTAATCACATGCTAGTAAAGCTGGAAGGCCTAGATTTCTTTTCACATCATGGGTTCTATGATCAGGAGAGAGAAATTGGAAACAAGTACACCATCGATGTAGAAGTAGAGTTGGCTGATCCCATCGAGATCAATGATGACAATCTTTATGCTACGGTAAACTATGAGGTGATCTATAGTATCGTTGACGAGGTAATGAAGATTTCTACCAAACTATTGGAGACCCTGGCCATTACTATCAATCAAAGAGTCATTCGCAGTTTTCCTGCGATTATTTCTGTACAAACGACAGTCAGCAAACACAATCCCCCCATCAAAGGCGTTTGTCACAAGGCTTCTGTGACATTGAAGACTGTGCTTTAAATCAACTTTGACTCAAGACACTTTCTCTCCGGGTTTGATAAAGCTAAAGCCACGGGCGTCTGACTCTTCTATAAAATCCACTTCTAGACCTATCAAATACATGACGTGCTTTTTGTCAATCACGATGGGAATGTCTTGTTGTGAGTAGGTGATGTCACCATCGTTGGCCTTGTCAAATCCTATGACATAGCCTAGAGCTCCACAACCACCTCCTTTGATTCCTATCCTCAACGAGTAATCTTTGGGAATTCCCTTGTTGTCCATAATATTGCGGACTTCTGCGATGGCTTTGGTGGTAATGTTGACGGGTTCGATATCCATGAATTGATTTGCTACGTTGCTAATGCAAAATTACTTATTTTTGATTTACACTTTAACCTGAATGATGCAATTCAGGCGTTAATGGTTATTTGATACATGGTTAATGGTATTGAAATCAATGATTTGAACATTCAATCCAACTATTTGTGATAACCATTCATTATTCACACTTGAATGAAACCATTCAGGTATAAACGAAACTTTAGTTGGAAGCACTCATTGAATTTGGAAAAATAATCCTCCCTGCAGGATTGGTATTGTACGCCATGTATTTGGTCGCGCGTATGTTTATCAGAAAAGAATTTGACAGCAAGCTGATAGAGATCAAACTCAAGAATACAGAGATTGTTTTGCCGCTCAGATTGCAAGCCTATGAACGCATTTGTTTGTATCTCGAAAGGATCACCCCTAAAAACCTGATCGTCAGATTGAATGTTGGAGGGATGACAGCTATTGAATTTCAGCATGTGCTATTGCATGAGGTGAGAGAAGAATTCTCTCACAACCTATCACAGCAGGTGTACATGAGTGTACCTGCATGGGAAGTGGTCAAAAATGCCATGGATGAGATCGTTATGATCATCAATGAGGCTGCTGGGACGCTGGGCCAGGATGCCCAAAGCATAGATTTGGCAAGGAAAGTGTTTGAAAGAGTCATGGCTCAGGAATCTTTGCAGGTAGATCGTGCGTTAGTCTTTGTGAAGGAAGAAATCCAAAAGAATTTTTAACTCCAATGTTATGAACAAGGAAAAGGTATTTAAAAAGTATAAGGAAAAAGCAGAAGGCTTGTTGAGCGATAATCACAGGGTGAGCAACTTGATAAGTTCGGCTACCGAGAAACTCAAAGGAATCATGAGTAGCAACGAACAGCTCAAGGATTTCTCTTACAAGGTGATGGTAGTCTTGAGAATGCTCAAAGCGCAGGTCACTGGAGAATACCGCGAAATTCCTTGGAGAACACTCTTGTTGTCCGCTGGAGCGATGTTGTATTTTATTACACCACTGGATGTGATCCCTGACTTCATTCCAGCATTGGGATTGACTGATGATATTGCCATTCTTTTTTGGGTGTACAACAGCGTCAAGGAGGACATTGAGCGATTTGAAATGTGGGAAAATACGCTTGAATTGGAGGTAGAGGATGAATCCTAAGAAGTTGCAGAAAATCGGGGTATTGGGAGGATTTCTCCTTTTATTCCTCGGGACAGCCGAATTTTTGAGGTCTTACAAGCTCGGTGAACCTAAGTGGAATTACCTGGTGATGGTATTTGGAATGGCCATTGTGCTTACCACCACTCTTTTCAGAAAAAGAAGAACCTAATTCTAGGTCGAAGACTCCCTTATTTTCTTAATTTTACCGCTTTGTTTTATCCAAAGCTAAATTGCTTATTTATAAATGAAGATTTCACTTAATTGGTTAAAGGAATACATAGATCTGGAAGAAGGGATTGAGAAAATCTCACAAACTCTGACCAGTACGGGATTGGAAGTAGAAGGCTATGAAGAAGTAGAAGAAATCGAAGGAAGCTTAGCTGGTCTGGTGATAGGAGAAGTAATGACCTGTCAACCACATCCAGACGCTGATAAATTGAGCTTGACGACTGTGGACATAGGAGCGGATGAATTATCACCCATTGTTTGCGGCGCACCCAATGTCGCAGCAGGACAAAAGGTAGTGGTAGCGACAGTAGGAGCCACCCTGTATCCAGTGGGAGGAGAATCTTTTCAAAATCAAAAAGGCCAAAATCAGGGGGGCAGAATCGCTTGGGATGATTTGTGCTGAAGACGAGATAGGTTTAGGTAGCTCGCACGATGGTATCATGATATTGGATACGGATTTGCCAAACGGTACGCCAGCGGCAGATTATTTTAAGCCAAGTATAGATACAGTCATTGAGATAGGTCTTACGCCCAACAGAGCAGATGCTGCTTCGCATTTTGGGGTGGCTCGTGACTTGAAAGCCGCCTTTGGTCGTGCTGTCAAGTTCCCAGATTTGTCGGGTTTCAAGGTAGATAATAGCTCTCGCCCTGTACAAGTCGTCGTGGAGAATTTGGATGCGTGTCCTAGATACGCTGGATTGACGATGACGAATATCAAAGTTGAGGATTCTCCAAAGTGGCTCAAGGCAAAGTTGAATAGCATAGGTCTAGCACCTATCAACAATGTGGTGGATGTGACCAATTTCGTGTTGCACTCGCTTGGGCAACCGATGCATGCTTTTGATTTGAGTGAGATCAAAGGAGACAAAGTGGTAGTTAAGACCTTGGCAGAAGGAACTACGTTTGTCACTTTGGATGAGAAAGAAAGAAAACTGTCAGCCAAAGATTTGATGATATGCAATGAATCAGAAGGGATGTGCATTGCTGGGGTTTTCGGTGGAGTAAAATCTGGTGTAAAGGATACTACTACAGAGATATTTCTGGAGTCAGCATATTTCTCGTCAGATTATGTGCGCAACACTGCGACGAGACATGGCTTGAAGACCGATGCATCATTTAGATTTGAGCGAGGAACTGATCCGAGGATGGTCATCGATGCTTTGAAATGGGCCGCTCTGTTGATCAAGGAATTGACAGGAGGCCAGATCAGCTCGGAGATAGTTGATATTTACCCAACTGAAATCAAAGATCAGCAAGTAAAGATGTCATACAAGAATATCGATCGACTCATAGGCGTGCAATTGCCCAAGGAGACTATCAAGACCATTTTGGAGGACTTGGATATTCAGGTGACAGAAGCTACCGAAGCAGGATTTGTGGCGGTAGTGCCTCCTTATCGATTTGATGTTACAAGAGAAGCTGATGTGATCGAGGAGATTTTGCGTATCTATGGCTACAACAATGTAGAGCTAGAGGAGTACTCCTCAGCTGGATATTTGGCTAATTTTCCCACACCAGACAAAGATAAAATACAAGAGAAGGCAGGTTTGTACCTGTCAGCATTGGGGATGAACGAGATCATGAGCAACTCTCTATCCAATCCTGACTACTATGTCAAGGCGGGATTGTGGTCGATGGATGAAAATGTAGCAGTCCTCAATAAATTGAGTGAAGAGTTGGGTGTGATGCGTCAGACCTTGGTCTTTTCTGGTTTAGAGTCGCTCAAACACAATATCAACAGAAAGCAACCCAATCTTAAGTTTTTCGAATTCGGAAAAATCTATCAAAAAAAAGGAGATAAGTACAAAGAGCAGGAACAATTGGCTTTGTTTTTCACAGGACAACAATCAGAGGAAAGCTGGAGTGTAAATAAAAAGTCGGTTGATTTTCATGACATGTCTGCTGTGGTTCATAAATTATTAGATAAATTTAGTGTGACAGCTGTGGATTCTGTACCGACTGAAAATCAAGTGTTTGAGTACGGTCTTGATTTGAGCGTCGATGGCAAACTGTTGATGTCTTTTGGGAAACTCAAAAGTAAACTCTGCAAGATTGTGGGTGTGAGTCAGGAAGTGTTTTATGCAGAGGTACAGTGGGCAGCGTTGCTCAAGCAGTACGGAAAAAGCACACTTTACAAGGAGGTATCCAAGTTTCCAGAGGTGAGGAGAGATTTGTCACTGGTGATTGATAAAAAAGTTCAATTCAGCGAAATCATGAGTATTGCTCAAAAGGAGAGCAAACGACTGGTGAAACGAATCAATGTATTCAGCGTGTACGAAGGGGAGAATTTAGGAGAAGGAAAGAAATCTTATGCATTGAGTTTTATCCTCCAAGATGAAAACAAAACCTTGAATGACAAGTTGATTGACAAAACCATGCAAGCATTGATGAGTGGTTTTGAAAACGAATTGAATGCGATAATTAGAAAGTAAAATGGCAGATAACCTCTTAAGATCAGAGCTCAATCAGCTCGAAAGAAAATTGATTTTGTTGTTGAATGACTTCAAGAAAAAGGATTCAGAATTAGAGGTTTTGAAGGCTGAAAATTATAAATTGAAAGAAGTTTTGGAGGAAAAGAACCGACAAATCGAAGGCTTTCAAAATAAAGATAAAATTAGTAAAATTGTGAATGGCATGGTAGTGGACGAAAGGGACACTGAAGCGTTAGGCAACTTGCTAAATGAGTATATAATTGAAGTTGATAAGTGTATTGCTCAATTGAGCGAATAAAAGATCTCAATGGGAGAATTATCAATAAAAATAAAGATTGGAAACAGAGAATACCCAATGAAGGTGCCGGCTCAAGAAGAGGCGACAATACGTGCTGCGGGTAAGAAAATAAATGAAAAGTTAAAGTTTTATCAAGAGCAGTTTCATATTGATGACAAGCAAGATTTGCTGGCAATGGTAGCGATCGATAGTTATGTACAGCTACTGCAGTCATCGGAGACACGACAGATTATTGATGAAACTGCTATGGAACAAATAAGCAAACTGAACCAACTGATCTCTGAATCTCTCTAATTATATTCATCAGAATAGAGTCTAATTGACCTTGCCATGATCATCATATATATACATCATGGAAAGTACAATTTATATTATCATCGCGATTGCTGGGATATCCATTGGATTTGCAATCAATAAAATTTTGGTCAAAAGGGCTGAAGGCAAAAAGATCAACGAAGCAGAAAGTAGAGCAGAAATCATCTTGAAGGAAGCCACTATTGATGCGGAAAATATCAAAAAGGAACGGATCATTGAGGCAAAGGAGAAGTTCCTGAAAATGAAGTCTGAGTTCGAGGAAGAATCGAATCGCAAAAAGAATCAAATCATTGCCAACGAAAACAAGGTCAAGCAACGGGAAAGTCAACTGTCCAAACAGTTTGAACAAAACAAACGAGCAGAGGCCGAACTAGAGAGTCAAAAGGAGAATCTAGAGGCACAATTGGAGATTCTGAAGCGTCGCAAAGAAGAACTGGACAAAAAGCAAGAAGAGCAAACCATGGCATTGGAGAAGATTTCTAATCTATCTGCTAGTGAAGCCATCGAGCAGCTCAAAGAGACACTCAAAGATGAGGCGCGAACCAAAGCATCATCTCATATCAAGGACATCATAGAGGAGGCAAAACTCACCGCTACCAAGGAAGCGAAGAAGATTGTCATTCAAACAATTCAACGTACAGCGACTGAGCATGCGATAGAGAATTGCGTATCTATCTTCAACATTGAGAGTGATGATGTCAAAGGAAAAATCATCGGTAGAGAAGGACGAAATATTCGTGCTTTGGAAGCCGCTACGGGTGTAGAAATCATAGTGGATGATACACCAGAGGCGATTATTATTTCAGGTTTTGATCCGGTCAGAAGAGAAGTGGCAAGACTGTCTCTACACAGGCTGGTGACGGACGGTAGAATTCACCCTGCACGTATCGAAGAGATTGTGGCCAAGACGACCAAAAACATCGAAGAAGAAATCGTAGAGATCGGAGAAAGAACGGTGATTGATCTTGGAATCCACGGACTGCATCCTGAGTTGATCAAGATGGTAGGAAGAATGAGATTCAGATCGTCATATGGTCAGAACCTGCTCCAACACTCTAGAGAGGTGGCCAAGCTTTGTGCGACACTCGCCGCAGAACTAGGCTTGAATGCAAAACTTGCTAAGAGAGCAGGATTGCTACATGATATTGGGAAAGTTTGGCCAGAGGAGCCAGAGCAACCACATGCTATCCTCGGGATGGAGTTGGCGATGAAATACAAGGAAAACAAAGAGGTATGCAATGCGATAGGTGCTCACCATGATGAGATTGAGATGACGTCTCTGATATCTCCGATTGTACAGACCTGTGATGCGATTTCTGGATCTAGACCTGGAGCCAGACGTGAGGTGATGGAGTCATACATCAAGCGATTGAAGGATCTAGAGGCCTTGGCACTTGGGTTCGAAGGGGTGCACAAATGCTATGCAATCCAGGCTGGACGTGAATTGCGTGTACTGGTAGACGCAGACAATGTATCCGATAAGCAAGCGAGCGATTTGTCTTTTGGGATTTCATCCAAAATAGAAAATGATATGCAGTACCCAGGTCAGATCAAGGTGACGGTCATCCGTGAGATGCGATCAATCAGTTACGCAAAGTAAAATCGCAAAAAGTATGAATATAAATCCCTTCTTGACTAGTGTGAGAAGGGATTTTTTGTTTGACCATTGCCGTAGTAGTTAATTGCTAACTTTGATTAAATTACAGAAATGGGAATTAAAACTTATACTGTGGATGCGTTTACGGATCAGCCATTTACGGGCAACCCCGCAGCGATTTGTCTCCTGGAAGAACCATTGACGGAGGAGCTCATGCAGCAGATTGCTGTTGAGTACAATCTCTCCGAGACAGGTTTTATAATTAGGAAATCAGAAAATCATTTTGGTGTCAGGTACTTTTCTCCACGACAAGAAATTCCGCTCTGTGGACACGCCACTCTGTCTGCTGCCAAAATACTCTTCATGCTCGATGTGCAAATGAACCAGGTGATCTTCGATACGATTGGAGGGCTTAGGCTATATTGTGAGAGGAGAGGAGATCAAATCATGATGAAGTTCCCGTTGTATGACTCTGTTGCGATCGATCTGCCTGAGCCCATGATGCAAGCTTTGGGAATCGACAAGGCAATCGCTAGTCGATTGGCAAAGGATACAAAAATGCTGCTTTTAGAGATTGAGAGTGAAGCTGTTCTGCGAACAATTAAGCCAGATTTTAAAGCCTTGGTCAATAGCTACACCGGCATTGATGGGGTAATAGTGACTGCCAAGAGCGAGAGTGATTATGATTTTGTGTCACGGTATTTCTGGCCATGGGCTGGTAGTGATGAGGATCCCGTGACGGGAGCTGCCCATACGGTATTGGCTAAATACTGGTCAGACAAGTTGGGTAAGTCGCAGCTTCATGCCTACCAAGTTTCGCAAAGAGGAGGATTTATGTTTCTTGAGCTGGATGAGAAGGGGCATCTTGAGATCACCAGCTCTGCTGTAATAATGATGACGGGTGATCTTAGGATTTAAACTGGACATAGCCCTGACATTTTTGTATATTGCCTGCAAGCATTACAGATACATTCAACCATGAAAAAGATCATTTTATACCTCTCACTTTCTCTACTAAGTTTTGTTGGTGCAGCACAAGGTACCATGACTGCCGAATTGCTTTGGCAATTGGGACGGGTCAGCCCTTTGGGTTTGTCTACTGACAAGACCAAGGTAGTTTATGGGGTGACTTATTACAACAGCGAAGAAAATACCAAATCAACCAGTTACTATACCGTGCCATTGAAAGGCGGTACAGCTGTCTCGGTAGCAGATCCCAGCACCTTGATTGCGGACAAGAATGTCTCGCCAGACGGCAAATACAAATTGAGTCATCAAGCTGTCAAGATTCAAAATGTGGCAGGCAAGGACTACTATCCTGATCTCGATCGATCCGAAGCGATGATCTATGATGACTTGATGTATAGACATTGGGATACATGGGCTGATGGTAGCTACAACCACGTTTTTCTCACGGATTTGGAGAGTGGAGAAGAGACCGATATCATGAACAATAAAGTGTTTCACTGCCCTACCCAGCCATTTGGAGGAGATGAGGATTATATTTGGAACCCGAGGAGTCACCAGGTACTATATGTCACCAAGAGCAAAACAGGCGCAGCATACGCGACCAGTACCAATACAGATATTTTTGTTTATGACCTCAACAACCTGACTACTACCAACCTGACCAAAGGGATGGAGGGCTATGATAACAGCCCTGCGTTTTCACCGACGGGGGTTCTAGCATGGTTGAGCATGAAGCGTGATGGCTATGAGTCGGACAAGAATGATATCGTGGTAGAATACCGCCAGACCAAGTACAACTTGACAGAGCATTGGGATGGTACGGTGGAGTCTTTCTTGTGGGGAGAGAAAGGTAAGAAAATTTATTTTGTGGCACCAGTGGGTGGCGCCAAGCATTTGTTTATGGTGGATTTCCCTGGCTCTGCAAGGAAGATGCCTGTCGTGCGTCAGATCACCAAGGGTCAGTTTGATGTGGTCAACATAGTAGGACAATCTGGTACTACATTGGTCGTAGGTCGCAGTGATATGAATCATGCTACAGAACTTTATGCTGTCAATCTCAAAGACGGCTCGATGAAACAATTGACGCATGTCAATGATGTAAAGTACAAAGGCATTAGCATGAGCAAGGTAGAGAAAAGGATGGTCAGCACTACAGATAATAAAAAAATGGTGACCTGGGTGATTTATCCTCCAGATTTTGATCCCAAAAAGAAATACCCAACGCTGTTGTACTGTCAGGGAGGTCCTCAGGGAGCATTGAGTCAGTTTTATTCATACAGATGGAATTTTCAACTCATGGCAGCCAAAGGCTATATCATCGTAGCACCCAACCGCAGAGGTATGCCTGGTCACGGTGTGGAATGGAATGAGCAAATCAGTACCGATTACGGAGGGCAAAATATGCAAGATTATTTAGCTGCTATCGACGATGTGGCTAAAGAAGAATATGTAGACAAAGATCGCTTGGGAGCGGTGGGAGCAAGCTATGGAGGGTATTCTGTATTCTATTTGGCAGGAATGCATGAGGGACGTTTCAAGTCTTTTATCGCTCATGATGGGATATTCAATTGGCGTAGTATGTATGGGACTACGGAAGAAATGTTTTTTGTGAATTGGGATCTGGGAGGTGCGTATTGGGAAGAAGAAAATGAAAAAGCCCAGCGATCATTCGGTGAATTTAACCCGATCAACCAAGTCTCAAAGTGGGATACACCGATCATGATCGTGCAAGGAGGGAAGGATTACCGTGTGCCAATTGGTCAGGGATTGGAGGCATTTCAAGCGGCACAATTGCAAGGAATCAAGAGTCGATTGCTTTACTTGCCAGAGGAGAATCATTGGGTGCTTTCGGCGCAAAATGCGTTGGTATGGCAGAGAGAATTTTTCAGGTGGTTGTCTGAGACTTTGTAGTGAAATGAGGCAGACAAAGAATTATAAAACGACCGTTTGATAAGTAGATTTACCTATTTTTCACTTTAGGTGGATACTTTTTTGAATGAAAGATTTTATTGATTCACTTTGTGGTCTCATAGTAAAATCCAGAAATGAAAAAAATCACTTTAATACTTATGTTGACCCTAGCTGCTGTATCAGCTATGGCACAAACAGAAGCTTTGTGGAAAAGCAATGATTTGGTAATCGAAGAAACTACTGATGAAAGTGGAAATAGGACCTATAGTTTGTTTGCCAAAGAAATGAAGTACACAGAGATGTACTATCTGTTGACTGTCAGCAGCGGTGGTATTCAGGAGGTGTACAATGACGTTTTGTATTTTGAGAAGTATTGTTCTTTGTCAAAAGGTACTAACAAAAATCTGCGCAACATGGATATTGCTTCTCGTGACGAGCAATCGATTTTTATCGTGGTGACGGGTGAGGTAGGTTTTACAATCTTGCACAAGCATGACTTGAAAAGAGTGCAAAAGGCTCTTGAAAAGAGAGCAGAGTTATTAGCTATTACTTTGGATCAGTCACCTGAGATATTGGGCTCACTCTAAGGCTCTCATTGCATCAATTAAGATTCTTTAGGTTTCTGCCTATTTCTTCGCTTTTCTTTGAAATAGGATTTGGAACTGATATAAATGGTCTTCTCTATCGTAGAGAAGACCATTTCTTTTTTGTCCGTTACCGAGACGATTTTGATTATATCTATTTCTCCTTTTGCTGCTACATCTTTCTTGATGTTTTCGATTTCTTCGGGACTGAATTCAAAGACTGCAGATGCATGTCGATCCACGGGTCTTTTGAAATAAATCGTAGAGGCTTTGTCCCAGACCACATAGTCTTTGCCCAAAATTTGTAACAATTGGATCATGTAGATAGGGTCGGTTGCCGCGAAAATACTGCCGCCAAACATGGTGCCTACATAGTTTCTGTTTTTGTAGTTCAGCCGTAGGATGATTTCGACGCGGTGCATGTCGTCAGACACGTATGTCAGTTTGCCATTGGATCGGCGATACATGGGTGCTAGGTTAAACATCCATTTGAATAGAGATGAGGGCTTGAAGAAGCGACTCAAAAACTGAAATATCTTATCGTACATCTGGGTTTGTTTGTTGTCAGTCTGAAAGATAAATGACTTTTTTGTTTTCGGAGTGAGTGAGGAGGGTATTCGTCAGGACAATCCTATTGAAACGATGACCCGTCCTGAAATATGACGATTCGACTTTTGTAAAGATGAATCTTTATTGTAGCATTTTCAATCCGATTTCCTAGTCAGGTTATAGCATTCATTTTGCTTTCAAATCTCCATCTTTCTATTCAAGGATTTTGCACAATTCAATCCATATTTGCAGCTGTATGGATAGAAACGCAGCAATAGGGATTTTTGATAGTGGTACAGGTGGATTGACTGTAGCACGCGCAGTGAAGGATTACTTGCCCAACGAAGACTTGATCTACTTTGGAGACTCTGCTCACTTGCCCTATGGGGACAAATCTGCTACTACGATTCAGTCTTATTCTATCAAAATCACCAATGTGCTACTGGAGCGTGGATGCAAGGTCATCTTGATCGCATGTAATTCTGCATCAGCTGCGGCTTTCGAACTGGTGAAGGAATATGTCGGTAGCAGAGCAAAAGTGTACAATGTAATCGATCCAGTGATCGACCTCTTGGCGGAGAAGTTCGTAGATAGAAAAGTTGGTCTGATAGGTACTTTGCAGACGGTCAATTCTGGCGTGTTTGAGACCAAAATTAAGCAAAAGAATATTGCAGTGGACTTAGTTTCATTGGCTACTCCGCTGCTGGTACCGATGATAGAGGAGGGATTCATCCATGACTCGATTAGCCATGAGATCATTGCCAAATACCTCGGTGACGAGCGATTTGAAAACATAGAAGCACTGATTTTGGGGTGTACGCACTATCCTATTATCAAACGAGACCTAAAAGAATTCTACAAAAACGAGGTAGAGTTGATTGATTCGGCTAATATTGTAGCCAAGAATTTAAAACAACAATTAGAAGCCCAGGATTTAACCAGAGAGAAAACCAAAGGTAATGACCAGTTTCTTGTATCCGATATCACTCCTGCTTTCGAAAAGGCCGCAAGTCTTTTCTTCAATCAAGATATTCATCTTGAGAAGTACCCGCTATGGGAGTAATTGTTGTTGTTGCTGATTGATAAATTATCATCCGAAAACTAGCTGATATCTAGCACTGTTTTCCCTGCTTAATTTTTTAAATTACGATTTCAAAATCAATCAATGATAGCGTTTCTTATCTATCTTCCTTTTCTACTGGTCTTTGTCATTTTCGCGGTGTATGCGGAGAGGAAAGTGTCTGCGTTCATGCAAGACAGACTTGGCCCTATGGTTGTAGGCAAATACGGTATCCTTCAGTCTTTTGCTGATGTACTCAAAATGATGCAAAAGGAGGATATCATTGCGCTGGCTGCTGACAGAAAGCTCTTCGTCATTGCGCCATTGGTTATTTTCGTTTCGGTATTTACAGGATTTGCAGTATTGCCACTTACTGTCAATATCCAGGGCTCAGCTGCGGAAACAGGCATCTACTTTTTACTGGCGGTGATTTCGCTGGATGTAATAGGCATACTGATGGCAGGCTGGGGATCGAATAGCAAGTTTTCACTTTTTGGTGCGATGCGTTCGGTGGCACAGATCGTGTCTTATGAGATTCCTTTGGGATTGTCCATTCTTTGCGTGATCATGCTGACTCAGACTTTGAGTCTTCAAGAAATTTCTTTCCAACAGGTGGGTACATTGGGATTTATCAACTGGAACATCATTCAATATCCATTTCTATTCATACCGTTTGTGATTTATTTCATAGCCTCTTTGGCCGAATCCAATAGGACACCTTTTGATTTGCCAGAGGCGGAATCAGAGCTGATTGGCGGTTTTCATACCGAGTACTCAGGATTCAGATGGGCGGTCATCATGCTCTCGGAGTATGGGATGATGCTTTTGGTTTCTTTGATTGCTGTGATACTTTTCTTTGGGAGTTGGAATACACCACTGCCTAATGTAGGGCCTGTATTATTGGGGGACTGGACTTCAGGAACTGCGGGAGAACTGTCATCAGATCTTTGGGGTACGTTTTGGTTGCTGTCCAAGGCGATGCTTATGATTTTCTTACAAATGTGGGTGAGATGGACCTACCCTAGAATCAGGGTGGATCAGATGATGTCATTGAGTTGGAAGTACCTGACTCCTATTGGGCTATTCATGGTGTTTGTTTCGGGATTTTGGAAAATATGGATGTAAGCTGTGAAGACCTATTTTAAAAATATCGCTCAGACGCTTGGATCCATGTTGTATGGACTGAAGATCACTTTCACTCACATGTTGAAAGCCAGAACCTCGCGCCAGCCAATTGGTGTAGCAGACAAGGACTACTTCGAGCATAAGGAGGGGATTTTTACGCTGCAATACCCATTTCAGGAGTTTCCAGTTCCAGACAATGGACGCTACAAATTGCACAATGAAATTGATGATTGTATCGTCTGTGACAAGTGTGCCAAAGTCTGTCCAGTCAACTGTATCGACATAGAGCCAGTGAGAGCGGTAGAGGAAATCGGGAAGACTTCTGATGGGACATCCAAAAAAATATATGCAGCCAAGTTTGACATTGATATGTCGAAGTGCTGCTTCTGTGGTCTCTGTACGACGGTTTGTCCTACGGAGTGCTTGACCATGACCAAGGAATATGACTTTAGCGTGTTTGACATCAAAGCACATAATTTTGAGTTCTCGGACATGACACCTGAACTGGTGGATGAAAAGAAGAAGGAATTCGAAGTGTACAGTGCGGAGAAGCTGAAAGCGGAAGCTGCTGCCACCAAGGCAGTTGTGGCAAAACCCGCTGCAGCTCAGTCAGTTGATGCGCCAAACGCTGAACGTCAAACGCCAAACGCTAAGCCCGTGTTCCGACCGAAGATGAAAAAGTCAACGGACGACAGTCTACCGTCAACGGAAAGCCAAGAGCATACGACGGAAAGTGAAAAGCCAAAAGCTGCTAAACCAGTTTTCCGTCCGAAGGTAAAACAGAAAACGGCAGAATCGCCCAAGGCAGACCGCCCAACGCCAAACGCTGATGAAAAAAGCGATCAGCAATCAGCGGATAGCGATAAGCCTAAAGCAGCCAAGCCAGTTTTCAGACCTAAAATAAAACCTAAAAAGACCGACGAATAGTGGAGCAAGTGGATTTCAATATATTGGCATTTTATGGTTTTGCTGGGATGGCAGTGATCTCTGCCGTGATGATTTTACTCTCCAAAAACATCATTCATTCGGTATTTATGCTGGTTTTGGTGTTTTTTTCTATAGCAGGGGTGTTTTTGATTTCCAATGCGGAGTTTGTAGGTGTGACACAAATCATGGTGTACATTGGTGGGGTATTGATTTTGATGATGTTTGGCGTGATGCTGACCAATCGTATTGATGGTAGCAAACTAGTCACTGAACATCGAAGAGTGATTCCGGCCTTGTTGGTAGGTGTGGGGTTGATCTTGGTTTTTGCGGCGAGCTTGAAACATAAATTCCCATTGGCAGATTTTGGTCCAGTATCAGAATTGAATTATTCAGTCACAGAGACAATTGGAATCAACCTGATGACACATCAGTTGGTGGCTTTGGAGTTGACAGCTGTGCTTTTGCTCATGGCTCTAATAGGAGCAGCCTATCTCGCGGGGTCTAAATTTGAAGAGAAGAAATGATACCAATCGAACACTATATCATCTTCAGTGCGGCACTACTCATCATAGGTTTGCTCATCATCATTGTGAAGCGAAACCTGATCATGGTACTGGTAGGAGTAGAGCTGATCTTGAATGCAGCCAATATCAATTTGGTGGCTTTTTCTCAGCATGATCCCTTGTTGACTGGACAGATGATGTCCTTGTTTGTGATAGTGATTGCCGTGGCAGAGTCTGCGGTGGCACTGGCGATTGTGTATCAGATTTATAGACATCAACAAGTTTCCAACTTGGACGAACTAGATGAATTGAATGGGTGAGTTGAATTATATCGTGTTGTTTGCCATACTGCTCCTTCCACTGGTAGGAGGGGCTATCGCGTATCTTTCTGGCAACAAACTTGGTGGGGTAGTGTTGACTCTTACTTTTGGTTTGGTGCTGTTGTTGGGTATATATGCCATTGTCCAAATCCCATCAGGTACTTCCATTTCTCTGGATTGGATTTCTTTGGGAGCAACCCAATTCAAGGTGGGGTTGTGGTACGATCATCTATCTGGAATCATGATTTTGGTGGTGGCGATTGTCGCCTTGCTGGTGGCAATATTCTCGATGGAGTACATGAAGCATGACGAAAGTCGAGCCAGGTATTTTGGACAGTTGGGCTTGTTTGCCTTCTCGATGTACGGCATTGTTTTGTCTTCCAATCTCTTATTGACTTTTGTGTTTTGGGAGTTGGTTGGATTCTCATCTTACTTATTGATTGGTTTTTGGTTTACACAAGCCAAGCCGCCCATTTCATCTTTCAAGGCCTTTGTGATGAACAAAGTTGGAGATGCGGGTTTTCTCTTGGGTATTTTCGTGCTCTATGCCTATTTCAAGACTTTGGATATTTCTGAATTGTTGTCTTTGACTCAGTCAGGTTTAGAAATCCCAGATATCATGTTGTTTGTTGCGGGTTTTGGTTTGTTCCTAGCGGCAGTTGGTAAGTCTGCGCAATTTCCGTTACAGACTTGGCTACCAGACGCCATGACTGGTCCTACACCTGTTTCGGCACTGATCCACGCCGCTACGATGGTAGCAGCAGGCGTTTATTTGTTGGTGCGTGTTTTCCCTTTGTTGTCTCCAGAGCTGCTACATCTCATCGGTGTGATTGGCGGAATCACCGCATTTACAGGAGCATTTGCCGCATTTGCGCAAAATGACATCAAGAAAATATTGGCCTACTCCACGATCTCTCAATTGGGATACATGGTTATGGCGATTGGTGCAGGTTACCCGATGGCGGCTTTCTTTCACTTGGTGACGCATGCATTCTTCAAAGCGGGTTTGTTTTTGTGTGCAGGTAGCATCATCCACTATTTTCATGAGACGAATCACGATCATGGATTTGATGGACAGGACATTCGCAATATGGGTGGGTTGAGGTCTGTATTACCGATCACTTTTGTGGTCTTCACGATTTGTACGCTTTCATTGGCTGGAGTTCCTTTCTTCTCAGGGTTTCTATCCAAAGAAGTAATCTTAGGAGGCGTATTGGGTAGTTCACTGCCTTATGTAGTCTCAATCTTAGCTTTGGTGTCGGTTTTTATGACCGCTGCTTATATGGCTCGATTGTATTTCAAGGTTTTCTTCGGAGAGAAAGTGACTAGTCAGTTTGTCGAGAATGTCAGAGTCAAAGTTCCTTTGATGGTATTGGCTGGGTTGTCATTTTGGATAGTGTATGCGCTCAATCCGATGGGTGAGCACAACCGAGTAGCCGATATTTTGGGCAATCTGATGATTGATCCTGAGGTGACGCATTTTACTTGGCTGCCTGTGCTTTCTTTGGTATTGGTAGCTTTGGGTATATTGACTTCTTATCTCTATGTGGAGAAGCGGATGTTGATCACTCCGATTGAGGGAGTGAAAAAAGTATTCTATCAGTTGTCTGCGCACAATTTTTATTTGGATCACTTTCATCGCAAAGTGGTGGCTGTTGGCACGATGAAGGGTGCTGAGGTATTGTTTTTTGTGGACAAGAAAATATTGGATCGTTTGGTCGATCTTTTGGCGAAGGGCGAGGTGGTATTTGCGCATTTTGTAGGACTGATTGACAAGCATATCGTGGATGGCTTGGTCAATTTGCTGGGTTGGTTTGCTCATTTTGTAGGCGACCGCACCCGAAAAATGCAAAGTGGCAATGTGCAGATGTATTTCGTTTGGGCTTTGTTTGGTCTGTTGATCGTTGTTTATTTTTTGACTTAATTATCTAGACTTATGGTCTTTGATCACATATTGTCATGGTTGGTATTTGTTCCGCTGATTGCTGGAGCCATCATGCTTTTTGTCCCACGTGACAAGGAGCAAGTTTTCAAATTCATCGCATTGGGCGCTACGGTTGTAGAGCTGGTGTTGACCTTGGTTTTGATGGCGGGTTTTGACAAAGGACTCAAAGGATATGGCACAGCGAGTCTTCAGTTTGCCGATAAACTCGAATGGATCAGTCTCAACATAGGCTCGTTTGGGAGCATCTTGATACAATATTATGTAGCGGTCGACGGAATCAGCGTTTTGATGGTTTTGCTCTCAGCGATTGTACTCTTGATTGGTGTGATTTCCTCTTGGAATATCAAAAAAAGCGTCAAAGGTTATTTTATTTTATACATGGTGCTGTGTACCAGTGTGATCGGCTGTTTTGTGGCGATTGACATGTTTTTGTTCTACCTCTTCTTCGAGTTTATGTTACTACCGATGTACTTCTTGATTGGTATTTGGGGAGGGAAAAGAAGAGAATATGCTTCTATGAAATTCTTTATTTACACGTTGGTAGGTTCACTATTCATCTTGATGGTGATGATCGGGTTGAATCTCTCTGTCGTGGAGGCGCCAGGCAGTATAGTGCATACCTTCGACATCATGAAAATGATGAATCCTGCTAATTATCTACCAGACTCTTTGCTGGGCTTCAACTCAGAGTGGATGGGGGTAAGTTTCAGAGTGTGGGCATTTTTGTTCGTGATGATTGGTTTTGCGATCAAGTTGCCAGCAGTGCCTGTGCATACTTGGTTGCCAGATGCTCACGTCGAAGCACCTACACCGATCTCTGTGGTTTTGGCAGGTGTACTGTTGAAAATCGGAGGCTATGGATTTTATAGAATTGCTTACTCGATCTTCCCAGAATCAGCATCCTACTTCGGATGGTACATTGCCCTAGCGGGCGTGATCGCGATTATCTATGCCGCTTTGGTGGCGATGGCTCAATCGGATTTGAAGAAATTGATTGCTTATTCATCGGTGTCTCACATGGGATTTGTGATGCTTGGTTTGGCATCTCTCACGATCGAAGGCAACTCGGGTGCGATGTTTCAGATGTTTAGTCATGGCGTAATCTCAGCATTGCTCTTTATTCTTGTAGGGGTGATTTATGATCGGACGGGTAACCGTGAGATCGCTAGTTTCAGTGGCTTGGCGGGTAAGATGCCCTACTACAGTGCTGCGGTTTTGATTGGGTTCTTTGCTGCTCTGGGCTTGCCAGGATTTTCTGGTTTTATCGCTGAGTTTCTAGTGCTAATTGGAGCATTTGACGGAGCGGTCAATGGTGAAAACATCAGTCTATGGATGCCAATCCTAGGTTTGGTGGGATTGATCTTGGGAGCAGCCTACTTCCTTTGGACATTGCAGCGCATGTTTTTTGGAGCTTTTTGGATCAAGGACGAATCTTGGCAATTGCCAGATTTGAATCGTAGAGAATGGCTCATGATCTTGCCATTGGTGGTGTTGGCGATCCTCTTTGGGATCTTTCCTAACCTTCTGCTGGATTACTCCAACGAAAGTATTATCGGGTTTGTAGATTATCTACACACCCAGAGTCAAGCCAATTTGTCACTAATCCTGGAGGGAAATTGAAGCAAACTGAATTCATAGCGTACGTCACCCAGCTGATCGGGGAGTTTGGGTATCTTCTTCCAGAAATGACCCTCATCGTGGGTAGTTTGGTTGTGATCTTGTTTGATCTCATCTACAAAGGGCAACAGGGTCAAATTGTCAAAACGGCTTTAACCCTGATGGTATTGGTGCTGGCTGCATGTGCGGTAGCGACGATTACTGTAGACGGCAGCTTCCTCAATGGTGTCTTGGCTCAATCCGCACTGATACGAAATTTGAAGTGGTTTTTTATCCTCATGACTGCTTTGGTTCTCCTGTTTCCGAATAGTAAAATCCAATCCTCAAAAGGGGAATATCATTACTTGATCTTGATGGTTTTATTGGGAGCCATGTTTTTGATTCAAGTACAGAACTTGCTTTTGTTCTATGTTTCTCTCGAATTGGTATCGATTACTTCTTATGTATTGATTGCTTTTTCTTTTCACCGCAAGGGCTTTGAAGCGGGAATCAAATATTTGCTCTTTGGCGCCATGTCGTCAGGACTGTTGCTTTATGGGTTGTCCCTCATGTATGGCTTGACAGGGAGCTTGGATATACAGCAACTCTCAGAGTTGGTGATGCTGGACTATGACACGACTTGGTTAAACATGGCCTTGCTTTTGTTTTTTGTAGGAGTCTTCTTCAAACTGGCTTTGATTCCTTTTCATATCTGGTCACCCGATGCCTACGAAGCAGGACCCACTGCAGCAGTGGCTTATATCTCTGTGTTGCCTAAGGTAGCCATACTGGTATTCTTCTATCATTTCACATCAGCCATTTCTAACCTAGAACCCAATATTATCGATTGGAGGTACATGATTAGTGCTTTGGCAGTGGGTAGCATGTTTGTCGGGAATCTCTCAGCACTCTGGCAAAACAATGCCAAACGGATGTTGGCTTATTCATCCATCGCACACTCAGGTACGCTGTTGATCGGTGTGATCGTAGGAACTTCTTTTGGCTTCCAAGCTTTGATTTTTTACTCTGTTGTCTATGGGTTTATGAATCTGGCTGCATTTTATTTCGTCGATTGGATGGAGGAAAATGGAATCGAAACTATCTCAGGATTGGCTGGACTGGGCGTCAAAATACCTACGATGGGTGTGATGATCACTGTGGTTCTTATTTCATTGGTGGGTCTGCCTCCTACAGGAGGTTTCACAGCCAAGTTGTTGTTGTTTTCTTCTCTATGGGACACCTATCTCGCGACAGATCAGAGTTATCTGCTTTGGCTTTTTGTGTTAGGTATTCTCAATTCAGCAATTTCTTTGTTTTATTATTTGCGGATACCCTATTATTTATTTTTGAAGTCAAGGAACGAAGATTCTCCTGTGAGTGTTACTGCGACAAGGGTGACATGGATGGCAGTTGTCGTTGCTTTGGTATTGGTGACATTCTTTGCATCAGATGTCTTGTTTGCCATGTTATTCTAAAAATTGAGTATAGTCTGACTAGGTGTATTGCTTAATATGTTAGGCATTGGAGCATTTAGCCACCCAATTTATTGAATTATACCATGCAAAGCATGTAACTTTGACTTTTGAAAATTAGCAATGAGTGATCCTATCAAGCATGAATGTGGCATAGCCCACATTCGACTAAGAAAACCTCTCCAATTTTATATTGACAAATACAACACGCCTCTATATGGAGCGAACAAGTTGTTGCTGCTCATGAAAAAAATGCAGAACCGTGGACAAGACGGAGCAGGTATTGCGAATATCAAAATAGGTCTGGAACCTGGGTATCGTTATATCAGCAGGTATCGTTCCATCGACCCAGAGCCTCTCAACAAGATCTTTGAAAAAGTCGGGAAGAAATTTGGTAAAGCCCAAAAGGAGAGTACCAAAGAACAGTTCCATTCCGAAGATTATCTCAAAAGAAATTATGGATTTACTGGAGAGATTTGGTTGGGTCATCTACGCTATGGTACGCATGGCAAGAATGGATTAGAAAGCTGTCATCCATTCTTGAGACAAAACAACTGGAGGAGTAGAAATCTCGTCGTGGCAGGAAACTTCAACATGACCAATGTAGACGAACTCTTCGATATTTTGGTCAATTTGGGTCAAAATCCCAAGGAGAAAACTGATACTGTGACGGTCATGGAAAAGATTGGTCACTTCTTGGACGAAGAGAACCAATTGCTTTTTGATGAATTCAAGGATCAATACAATAACCTGGAAATCACAGCTAAGATCGAAGAAGAACTCAGCGTGCTCAACATCTTGAAAAAATCATTCAAGGATTTTGATGGAGGATATGCCATGGTAGGATTGATGGGACATGGTGCCTCTTTCGTCGCACGTGATCCAGCTGGCATCCGTCCAGCATATTATTATGCAGATGAGGAGATCATCATGGTCGCCTCAGAAAAACCAGCAATCAAGACCGCAATCAATTGTAATTATAACGATATCAAGGAAGTGCTGCCAGGTCACGCTCTAATCATAGACAAAGATGGTGGATTGACAGAAGAGCAGTTTGTGGACAAACTATTGCCTAAAAAGTCCTGTACGTTTGAAAGAATTTATTTTTCGAGAAGTTCAGATCCTGATATTTATAGAGAGCGAAAAAAACTCGGAGAGCTATTGGTACCAAAGGTGCTACAGGCTGTTAATTTCGATTTGAAGAATACCATCTTTTCCTACATTCCTAATTCAGCAGAAACTGCTTTCTTAGGATTGATGAGTGGGATCGATGAGTATTTGATCAAAAAAAGAAAAGAAATCATCATCGATGGCAAACCAAGTCCTGATGATTTGGATCAAGTGCTATCGTTTAAACCAAGAGTAGAAAAACTGGTAATCAAGGATGCCAAATTGAGGACTTTCATCACAGGAGATGCAGAGCGAGATGAATTGGTGGCCAACGTATATGATACTACCTACGAAGTAGTCAACAAAGGCAAGGATAATTTGGTTGTAATTGACGATTCGATTGTAAGAGGTACAACTCTCGAAAAGAGTATTCTGACCTTGCTTGATAAACTGGATCCTAAGAAAGTGGTGATCGTGTCGTCAGCACCTCAGATCAGATATCCAGATTGCTACGGGATAGACATGAGTAGAATGAAGGATTTTGTCGCTTTTAGAGCTGTGTTGGGATTGCTAGAGGATACAGGCAGGTCACATCTCCTAGATGAGGTTTTGGAGAAGTGCCAGACAAAGGGATTTGAAAAGAATGCACCGAATTATGTGCAGGAGCTTTATGCACCATTTACACAAGAAGAGATTTCAGCCAAAATCACACAGATCGTGAAGCCTAAAGGGATGAAAGCAGATTTAGAAATTGTATTTCAATCTGTCAAGAACTTACATAAAGCTTGCCCTAATCATGAAGGAGATTGGTACTTTACTGGCAACTTCCCAACCCCTGGAGGAAATCGTGTGGTGAACAAAGCCTTTATCAATTATATGAAAGGTGTGACAATGAGAGCTTATTAGGCCATTGTAGCAGTAAGAAATGGGAAGGCTTCTGAGTAGTAACTCAGGAGCCTTTTTGTTTGCTGAAAACAAATGATTTAAGTTTTGACTATTTGTTTGTCAACCACTGAATAGCTGTAGTATCTTTCGGTCTAAATCATACCAACATGACTCTATCATTCAAAAAGCTTTTTTTTGTTCAAGCAGCGATTTTCATCAGTTTTTACATCCTTTTTGTAGCCAAGGAAATATTGATTCCTGTGATTTTTGCTTTGCTGTTTGGTTTTATCCTCTACCCAGTGATCAAATGGCTGAAGAACCGAAAAATTGGATTGGTGTGGGCGATTATCATGACCATGTTGACAGTCACTATTTTGGTTTTCGGCATGTTGTTTCTTTTTTCAGCACAGATTGTTTCGATTGTCAAAGAATACAGTGGATTTGTGGAGAAGTTGCGTGAGGTGTTGGACTCTATCGTTCAATTTTTGAACGACAAAGTAGGTTTTATTCCCAATATCAATACTCAGACCATCACAGATCAGTTCTCCGAGTTTTTCACAGATAGTGGTTTGGTGATTGTCTCTGATACGATAGGGGTGACGAGTACATTTTTTTCGTATCTGTTGCTGACAGTGATCTATACATTTTTGATTCTGCTTTATCATGAGCACTTGACTAAGGCACTGACCCGTTTCAATTCCAAAAAAGATCGGCCAGCTTTTCTGAAAATGCTCAAGGAGGTGCAAGAAATCGGACAAAAATACTTGACTTCTATGTTGACCTTGGTGTTGATTTTGGGCACGCTAAATAGTCTCGGACTATGGATGATAGGTATAGATTATGCTTTGTTTTTCGGTTTTCTAGCGGCGGTATTGGCTATTGTTCCTTATGTAGGGACTACTCTGGGAGGGTTGATTCCTGCCTTGTTTGCGCTTATTACCTATGACAGCTATTGGTATCCGATTGGGGTGATTGGGATGTTTTGGTTGATTCAGTTCATTGAAGGTAACTACCTCAGCCCTAAGATTGTGGGAGGAAATCTCAACATCAATGCCTTGTTTTCTATCCTTTCTTTGATTGCTGGTGGCCTGTTTTGGGGTATCCCTGGGATGATTCTGTTTCTACCTATGGTGGCCATCTTTAAAGTGATCTGTTCCTACTACAAAGAATTGAAACCCGTAGCCTTGCTGCTCGGTGATTCGGACAAGAGCGAAACGCCAGAAGAGGGTGTCTTGAGTCGCTGGAGCAAGACGATTCAATCTAAGTTGACTGACAATTCTTAAACCTGATTTATCGGGTAGGGGGCAAAAGTATGCTGGATTACTACGCAAAAGTGAAAGTCTGATTTGATGATACTGAACACGTGAGTGTGAAAGTACCGAGCGTAGCTCTCGTACCCTGGGTGGTCGTGACCGAGCTGGTGTCCCAGAGGCGCACCGTGAGCTTATGGCTCACGGCCGTCTACTCGATTGGCAACTGTTATTTTCTATTTTATGATAAATACCACTTGAGTCAATTTTTCGTCTTTAAAAGCGGCTGTACAATTTATTTGGGCTTCTCTGTCTTTAGATGCGCACATCATCGGAATAGGGCAAATGAACTCAATTGATTTTATTGCAGCTATTGATTCACTTTTAGTATCTTTTTCAATTTCCGAATCGCCAAGGTTTAATGTTCCTGTGTATGTTTTCTCAGGAAATTTTTCGTCTCCATCCCAGTTGAAATTTATACCAAGCCCTTTTACTGTACCATCTTTAGTAAAAAACACAACTCCAATTTCTTCATAAAAGTAGCTTATCTCACCGCTTGGGTAGTCCACTTTTTTACTCGGCTCTCCAATATTCGCTATCAACTTCTTAACCTTGGTCTTACCATATAGAGGGGTGTCATTTATAAAAAGCTCCGCAGATTCAGTATAACGAATCTTTGTGTCAGACTGTCCCATTACAAAATTTGATGTTAATGCGATTAAAATAATTAATCCTAAAAGTCTAATTTTTACTGTTTTCATTTATTATGTATTTAATTGATGTCAACGGCTCCTGTATATGAAAAGTAGCGGATTTTTATGCACCAATTTTCGGTTTATAACTGACCTTTATTTTATTGATTATATTTGGTTTAAGCACTAAAAACGCTATTTTTTTTATACGGTGTTGTGCCACGTATTTATTTAGTTTCCACTCTCAATTTTATTAAAAAATTCTATTAATGCTTGTGCCGTTAAACGCTGTTGTTTGGTTAAATCAATTTCGGCTGTTTCATCTGTCAACAATTTTCCTAAATAGCCAAATTGAGAGTGATTTCCACCTTTTATTTCTATCAAGTCGGTATTTTTTGGTAACTTATTTCTATTTTCCATTACTTCTGTAACGCTTGCTAATCCGTCCAATTCTCCATAAAGTTTTACAGTCGGTAAAGTTCTTTTCGATAAATCAAAATCTCTCGGATGGGAAGTTCCTAATAAGAAAAGTCCTTTCATCAAAGCGGGATTTTCATAAACGAATTGTGATGCCATTTTTGCACCTTGTGAATGTCCGCCAATTATATACTTTCCATTTTTTAGGTCGAACATAGTCTCAATTTTTTTATAATCCCATTGAGGCATCCTCCAATCCATTTTTATGAGGTGACAGGTAAATCCATTTTCGGCAATTTCTCTGCAAAGAGGTGCATATGCTTTTGGGTCTGTCAAGCCTCCTTGAAAGAATATAATTTCGTTTTGATTTTTTGAATTGTTTGCTAAAAACGTGATTTCATCACTTGATTTTTCTACGGATACTTTATTGTCGTTTTTAAAAGTTTCTTCTGGTAAATTCCGTGATTGATAAGTTGTCCATTGCCAAATGAAAAATACAGCCACGAGGCTAAACCAAATCAACCTGAAGATATTTCGCTTTTTTATTTTCATAAGTTCACATTAGCAAAGCCATTCCTATTCCAATTAGTAATAAAGAGGCAATTAGCAATGTTTGCAATGTTTTTGTTTTTCCTTTTTTTGAAAGCCAAATTCCTAACATAATTTCGATTTTTTTAATTAATATTCCGTTTTTCTTATATGTGGCACAACGACCAGCTATCGGGCGTATGTCCGCAGCTAGTGAAAAGCACTAAAGTAGTGAAATCTGCCGAAGCTCACAACGGTTCCAAATGGCACTGCGTTCTGAAAGTCTAAAAATCCTGCAAGCAAAAAATGGTAGAAAGCACTGCCGTATCTCAGCGGCAGATTCACGGTCGAGTTACACAGAAATCTGCCAGAATGCACTAAGACATATGCCCGATCAGCGTCTGTTATGACCCGTTATTTCCGCTTGATTCGTTGTTCTATGTTAAAGTCGTTGTAGTTCGTTTTGCCCAGTTGTTCATCCTCTATGTCGGTAAAGGGTTCGATCTCAAAAATAAATTGCTTTGAGTTGCTTGAAAAGTTTCCAAATATGAATTGGCGAGTTAGGGCTCTAAAGAATGATTCGAGTTTTGAAACGAGTATGTTATTGGAAGTTTCATATAGGAAATCTAGTTTTTGTGGGTTCATCAGATGTTCGTGATAAGTCTGCTTTCCAAAATGCTTCTCCATGACAAAACTTTCAATGCGTTCCCATTCCTTCTGACAGTCAAAATCTTGATCTGTTCCTAACACAGCATCTAGGTTGAAATATCTGCCTCGTTTGCCAAATTCTGAAAGGGTTCTGCAAATTCGGTTTACAAGTTCATCCCCTGTTATGAGTTCATAATCCATGAATGCAAATGGTCGTTCAACTGGAATAACAATTTTTTCAACCTCACTTTTAAGGTATTCAAGATCGTGACCGTTTTTGTTACCTATGAGTTTCTTAAAAGTTGGAAGTTCACCAGTTCGCTCTTGATAGTTCAAGCAGAGCATCGTTTTAAAAAGGCGTTCTAGACCGTTCGCAAGAAATAGTAGTGGGGGATGGTAAAAATCGTTGGCTCCAGTTATTTTCTGGAGTTCCCCTAAGCCTGTTCGCAGGTATTTAATTGAAGTGTTAACCTCAACCACCAGTGAAATTTTTCTGTATGTCTCATTCATCTCTGCGTTTCGTGGCATGGGTCATATCATTTGAGTATGCGGACAAAAGTTCCGCATACTTGCCCTATGGCATCATCAAATCTAATGGGTTTTTTATTTTATTCATGCCCATCACTGCTACATGAGTATATATTTCTGTGGTTTTTATGGAATTGTGCCCGAGCAAGGTCTGGATTTGCCTTAAATCTACGCCATCTTCCAGTAAGTGTGTGGCCAGCGAGTGCCGCAGGGTATGAGGGTTTACTCTTTCTGCAATTTTGGCATTTTTACCTGCTCTGTGTACGATCTTCAAAACACTACTGCCACTATAAGGTTCACCTGGAGCTCCTTCAAATAGAAAAACTTTAGGTTTGTTCAGTGAATAGTATTGCCTCAAATCTTTCAAAACCTGTCCGCTGAGTAGTGTGAATCGGTCTTTTCGTCCCTTTCCCTGCTCCACTCTAATCAAGTTTCTATCACTAAGTATGTCTTTGGGCTTCAAGTTGAGCAATTCGCTTCTTCGCAGGCCTGCCGAATATAGCAGGGATACGATACAGCGATGCTTGAGATTGTGTATCGTGCCCAATAGAGCCAGTACCTGCGTTTTGCTCAGCACCTTTGGCAAGCTTTCCTTTTTGATAGGCCTCTCGATACTGTAAAACCGATTAGGCATTTCCTTGACCACTTCGTAGTAAAACTTGATGGCATTGATCGACTGGTTGATCATCGTGTCAGAATACTTTTTTTGCACCAATGTCTGTAGATATTCTCTGATCTTGACATTATGGATATTCATCAGATTTTTTTCATTCGGATAGTGATTGATAAACCTTTCGAACAGTGTCCTTACCAAGGTGTGGACTTGCAACAAAAAAGTGGACAAATAGTTAAGCGCATTTTGAATAATTATCTTCCCCAAATTCATCGGGTGTTTTATAGCCTAGATAGGCATGTTTCCTTTTTCTATTGTACCAAACTTCAATGAATTCAAATATTTGAGTTTTAGCTTGAAGGATACTGTAGTAATTGACATGGCTGACCATTTCAGACTTGAGTATTTTGAAAAAGCTTTCAGCAACAGCATTGTCCCAACAATTCCCTTTTCTGCTCATGCTCTGCTTGACTCCCTCTCGCTTGAGATGATCAGAAAAAGCATACGCAGCATATTGCACGCCTCGATCTGAATGAAATAACAAGGCTTTAGTAATAGGTCTGTTTTTGATTGCCATTTTCCATGCAGCTAATACAGTAGCCTGTGTGGTCATCGTCGTGCTTAGTGACCAACCCACGATCTTTCGGTCGTACAAATCCATGACAATAGTGAGGTACAACCATCCTTGCTTTGTGGGAATGTAGGTGATGTCAGACACCCATTTTTGCCCTGGGCCTTCCGCATGAAAATCCCTATTCAAGTGGTTTTCAGCTAATGGGAATGAATGTTTAGAATCAGTAGTAACACCTCTGAATTTCTTGACCACAATACTTCTAATGCCTTCTGCACGCATGATTCTTGCCACTCTCTGCCTGGAAACTTTCCATCCCATATCCTGCAGGTCATCTGTGACTTTAGGGCTTCCATACCTTTGTTTACTGCTAAGATGAACCTTTTTGATGTCCTCCATGAGCTGTTTCCTTTGTTTATACCTTTTGGAAGGCTTGTGATGTAACCAACGATAGTAGCCGCTCCGACTTACCTTGAATACTCGACACATCTTCTCAACGGAATGTTTATCGTGGTTTGCCTTCATGAAGAAGAAAACTTCCCGTCGTTCTTGGAGAAGATGCTCACCGCCTTTTTTAGGATATCCCTTTCTTCCTGGGCATCTAGGAGCGCTTTGCGTAGTCTGGCTATCTCTTTTTGTTCATCAGTCATATTTGTGTTTCCCTGTCCAGAAAAACTCCCTTCCTGATATTGTTCATGTTCTCGTCTCCACCGTCTGACTAGGTCTGGTTTGATCCCCAGCTCCTCGGCTACTTCTTTGGTAGGCTTTCCTGATGAAACCAGGTTAACTACCATCATTTTAAACTCCTTATCGAAGTTCCTCCTTTCTCTTTTCATATGCAATAAATTTAACTCCTACGAGCTTAACTTACTGTCTCTTCAAATGTAGCAAGTTCAGTGTTTCCCTGACTATCCGTTACTTCAGCTCCCATGTAAGCTTACATCAGGTCCCAAGATAGCTTACATGAAGGCTCAAGTAAGCTTACTTGGAGGGTCATATAAGCTATCATGAAGGCTATAGTAAGCTTACTTGCGGATACAGCTTCCTAAATGGGAGACGGTAAGTCAAGAGAACTCACGCTAGTCTCACTTGAGTAGTTTCATCAAGGCAATTGCAAAGTATAACCTTCTTTGACCAGCTCGAAGTACTTCTCTACATTGAATTGGTAGTAGTAAGCCCCTTTTTTGGAGTTGGATTTGTCCTTTTCTTCCAAGCGATCGAGGTAGCCTACAGAGAGGATTTTTTTGCGAAAGTTGCGGTCATCGAGCTGCTCCTGCATGATCTCTTGGTAGAGTTTGAGCAGCTTGGGGATGGTAAATTTTTCGGGCAGCAGGTTGAACCCTATCGGTTTGCGCTTGGAGTCCTCTTGCAACAGTCTCAGGGCATCTTGGATGATTTGGTTGTGATCAATGACCAGTTTGGGAATCTCATCGATGTGGAACCAATGCGCATGAAATGACTCCACCAGCTCTTCCTTTTGCTCGTCCAGACGGATCAAGCTGTAGTAGCCCAAGGAGATCACACGTGCGCCAGGGTCTCGATCTACTTCAGAGTAGGTTTGGAAGTGTTCTAGGAATACATCGTCCAGCCCTGTGAACTTGGTCAAGATTCTTTGTGCCGCTATATCTGCAGATTCATCTGCTTGTACGAAACTCCCGATCAGCGACCACTTGCCCGCCTCTGGGTCCACTTGTCTTTTGAATAGCAGCACTTTGAGTTTTTCTTCTTGGGGATCAAACCCAAATATTACATTGTCTACCGCCACCAAAATGGCTTTGGCATCCTTGTAGGACTCGTTATGTTTTGCCGTAGGCTTGGACGTATTCGCACTCATGACTCAAAGGTAATATATTTAAACGTTTCTTGTACGTTTAAATTAAAAACGTTAGTATTACGTTTAATTAGACTTGACGATAGACATGGTAGCAAAAAACATATTAGTGACGGGAGGATTTGGGTACATCGGTGCACATACCGTAGTGGAGCTACTCCAGGCGGGCTATGAAGTGCATGTGGTGGATGACCTGTCCAATACCGACGAAAGCGTCAGTGAGAGAATCCAAGAAATTACAGGCAAGCGACCTGCTTTTACCCTGCTGGATTTGCGAAACGCGCAGGATGTAGAAGCGTTGTTTTCCAACCACACTTTTGATGGTGTGATCCACTTTGCCGCTTCCAAGTCTGTAGGGGAGTCTGCACAGAATCCTTTGCTGTACTACCACAACAACATTTTGGGTTTAGTAAATTTGATTGCAAGTATGAAAAAACACGGTGTGCCAAACATCGTGTTTTCTTCATCCTGCACGGTCTACGGTCAGCCAGATGTGTTGCCTGTGACTGAGCAGACACCCATCAAACCCGCAGAGTCTCCCTACGGCAACACCAAAAAAATAGGAGAGGATATCCTCAGAGACAGTGCCAAGGCTTATGACAACATTCATGCGATTGCGCTGCGCTATTTCAATCCGATAGGCGCACATCCATCTGCTTTGATCGGAGAGAAACCCAAAGGAGTCCCCAACAATCTGATGCCCTACTTGATGCAAGTAGCTACTGGCGAGCGTGAGCTGTTGAGTGTGTTTGGCAATGATTACAACACGGTAGACGGGACAGCGGTCAGAGATTATATCCATGTGGTGGATTTGGCAAAGGCACATGTGATCGCCGTGCAGAGACAGTTGGATGGAAAGCAAAAGGAGGCTTATGAGTTCTTCAATCTAGGTTCTGGGTCTGGATTTTCTGTCTTAGAGATCATCGAGTCCTTTGAAAGAATCAATGGGGTGAAGGTAAACCACCAAATCACCGAGCGCAGAGCAGGTGATATCGAAAAAATATATGCCGACAATACCTACGCCAAAGAGGAGTTGGGCTGGCAGTCTGAGTTGAGTTTGGACGAGATGATGTCCTCCGCTTGGAACTGGCAATTGACATTAAAAGACTAAATACGAGGTTATGAAAGACTTAGGAGCAAAGAAAGCTGCTGTAATAGCAAGTTTTAGGGAGAATTTTGAGGGAGAGCCGATAGTAGTGAAATCACCCGGTAGAATCAACCTCATCGGGGAGCATACGGATTACAACCATGGCTATGTGATGCCAGCAGCCATTGAGCAGGCATCTTATGTAGGGATTGCCAAAAGTGGATCTGAGCAGTGCAAGTTGATCGCATTGGATCTCAATGAAAGTTATGAGTTTTCGATCGAAGGCGCGTTGCAGCCTATAGAAATAGGCTGGGTCAACTACTTCCTAGGGGTGATCGACCAGTACAAGAAAAAGAGTTTGGCATTGGAGGGCTTCCACATGGTCTTTACCAGTGATGTGCCTTTGGGAGCGGGTTTGTCTTCTTCGGCAGCTTTGGAATCGTCGTTTGGCTTTGCATTGAGTCAGTTGTTTTCACACAACGTGTCCTTGGTGGATGTAGCCTTGATGGGACAGCAGGCTGAGCACAATTTTGCAGGAGTGAAATGTGGCATCATGGATCAGTTTGCGAGTTGTCTGAGTACTGCCAATCATGCGATTGTGTTGGATTGTCGCTCGCTGGAGTACACCTCTATTCCTTGTGATATGAAGGACTACCAACTGGTGTTATTCGATACGGCCGTTAAGCACAACCTGGCGAGCTCGGAGTACAATGTACGCAGATCACAGTGCGAGAGTGGAGTAGCTGTATTGCAGACGAAGTTTGACGGCATAGGCTCGTTGCGAGACGCGACCATGGAGCAGTTGGATGCTGTCAAAGGAGAATTAGATAGCATTGTTTACGATAGATGCTCATACGTGATTGCCGAAAATGAAAGGGTGCTTCTCGCAGCAGAGGCCTTGAAAAGTGGCGATATAGAGACGCTAGGGCAGTTGATGAACGAAACGCATTTGGGTTTGAGCAAAAAATATGAAGTGAGTTGCAAGGAATTGGACCTGCTCTATGATATTGCTCAGTTGAATCCCAACATCATCGGAGCACGGATGATGGGCGGTGGTTTTGGGGGGTGCACCCTCAACATTGTGAAGAAAAGTGAGCTGGATAGTACCTTGGAATATGTGCTTGAGAGCTACAAGGATGCTACCCAAGTGGAACTAAAGCATTATATTGTCGCCCCTGGCGATGGAGCCACTTTACTTTAAGACTAATTACTATAAAACATGAATTTTTCTACATTAGACTTTATTATTTTCGGCGCGTACTGTGCCGTGATACTAGGGGTTGGGTTGTTTGTCTCTCGAGACAAAGAAGGGCACGAAAAAAGTGCCGAAGATTATTTTTTGGCGGGAAAATCCCTGCCATGGTGGGCGATCGGAGCATCACTGATTGCAGCCAATATTTCTGCTGAGCAGTTCATAGGCATGTCGGGATCTGGCTTTGCACTGGGACTGGCGATTGCATCATACGAATGGATGGCGGCCATTACGTTATTGATTGTAGGCAAGTATTTTCTTCCGATTTTCATCGAAAAGGGTCTCTACACCATTCCTGAATTTGTCGAGAAGAGATTCAGTACCAACCTAAAAACCATCTTGGCTGTCTTTTGGGTTGCCTTGTATGTGTTTGTCAACCTGAGTTCAGTTTTGTATCTCGGTTCTTTGGCTTTGGAGACCATCATGGGGATACCGATGATGTATGGCGTGGTAGGTTTGGCGCTTTTTGCGGCAGCTTATTCTCTCTACGGTGGTTTGTCTGCGGTAGCATGGACGGATGTGATCCAAGTGGTCTTTTTGGTATTGGGGGGATTGATCACTACCTACTTGGCACTGAACGTGGTGTCGGATGGACAAGGTTCTATAGCTGGCTTCATGCATTTGTTGGATGCAGCTCCGGATCGTTTTCACATGATCTTGGAGGAAACCAACTCTCAATATTCCAACCTACCAGGTATTTGGGTATTGATAGGGGGGCTATGGGTAGCCAATATCTACTACTGGGGATTCAACCAGTACATCATTCAGAGAACATTGGCAGCTAAGTCACTGGGCGAGGCGCAAAAAGGGATCGCATTGGCGGCATTCTTGAAACTGATCATCCCGTTCATTGTGGTGGTGCCTGGTATCGCTGCATATGTGATTGTCAATGATCCAGCCATGATGGAGAGGTTGGGCTCTGTGGCTCAAATGAACTTGCCAAGCACAGGTCAGGCTGATAAGGCCTACCCATGGTTGCTGCAATTGCTGCCATCAGGTTTGAAGGGGATTGCATTTGCAGCCTTGACTGCCGCCGTAGTGTCTTCTCTGGCGTCTATGCTGAACTCTACTTCGACGATCTTCACCATGGACATCTACAAGCAGTACATCAACAAAAATGCTTCGGACAAGCAAATGGTCAATACAGGTCGCTTTGCAGCAGCTGGTGCGTTGATTATCGCTTGTGTGATGGCACCACTGTTGGGAGGGATAGATCAGGCATTTCAATTTATCCAAGAGTACACAGGGATCGTGAGTCCAGGTATTTTGGCGGTATTCATTCTAGGTTTGTTCTGGAAGAAAACTACCAATGCTGCAGCGATATGGGGAGCGGTTATATCCGTGCCGATTGCGATTGCATTCAAGTTCGTACCAGGTATGCCGTTTATGAACCAGATGGGCTTGACTGCTGTCGCTACGATGATTGTCATCATGATCATTAGTCAATTGACTGGTGGAGGAAAAGACGATCCGAAAGGCATTGATTTGTCCAAAGGATTGTTCAAAACTAACCCAACTTTCAATATCTCGGCATTTGTGATCTGTTTGCTTACGGCAGTATTGTACGCGTTATTTTGGTAATATTTAAAAAGAAATAATAACATGTTTGATTCAAAGGAACATTCTCATCGACGGTTAAATATCCTCACAGGAGAATGGGTTCAGGTTAGCCCTCACAGATCCAAAAGACCGTGGCAGGGGCAAGTGGAAAAGCTAGAGCAGGAGAGACGACCCGAACATGATCCTACTTGCTACCTGTGTGCTGGAAATGAGCGCATCGGTGGGGAACGAAACCCAGATTACAAAGACATCTTTGTTTTTACCAATGACTTTGCTTCCCTCCAGGGTGATATCCCATCAGGGGGAGACAATAATGGACTCTTGCAATCTAAGAGTGAGAGAGGGCTGTGCAAAGTGATCTGTTTTTCTCCTCGACATGACCTGACTATTCCAGAGATGGATATAGATGGTATAGAGAAGGTTGTGGACCTTTGGATCAAGCAATGTGAAGAGATTGGGGCACTCGACTACATCAATCATATCCAGATATTCGAAAACAAAGGTGCGGTGATGGGCTGTTCTAATCCCCATCCACATGGTCAGATATGGGCACAGGAGTCGATTCCAGTTGAGCCGATGAAAAAGCAGTTTCAGCAGGAGAAGTACAGATTGGATCACGGCAGAGATTTGTTGGCAGACTATCTCCAGCAAGAACTGGCCGCCAAGGAGCGCATCTTGTTTGAGAATGAGCACATGGTCGTGTTGATTCCTTATTGGGCGGTTTGGCCATTTGAGGCCATGATATTGCCCAAAAGGCAGATGCCAAACATCACGGATATGACTATAGAGGAGAAGAGAGCTTTTGCGGAGGCATATCAGCATTTGACAATCAAATATGACAACCTCTTCCAGACTTCTTTTCCCTATTCGGCGGGCATACATCAGGCGCCATGTGATGGTCGAAAACACCCAGAATGGCACTGGCACATGTCTTTTTATCCGCCCCTGTTGAGATCTGCTACGGTCAAAAAATTCATGGTGGGCTATGAGATGTTTGCCAATCCCCAAAGGGACATCACGGCAGAGTCAGCAGCTCAGCGATTGAGAGAATTACCTGATCTTCATTATTTAAATATTGGTAAATAGATTTAGTAGTCGTTGATATTTAGCGAATAAGAAAAGGTAAGCCATCATGCATTGCGTGATGGCTTTTTCTTTGGGAAAATAATAGGTCGCCCTTTGGAGGCGACCTATTTGTGCTTTTCAGTTTGCTTGATCTAAGTTTTCGGAATTTAGAACAAGTACAGCACGACTACATGTTCTTAATGCTTAGGCATTTTAGCAAGTTTCTCTTCGTAGGACATTGCATCCCAATTTGCTTTGTACTCTTCATTGCTTAGAGAAAGCGTACGTTTTCCTAAGCTTCCTTCTTGGACTTTTATATACAAGACAGGGGTATAGTTAGGGTCTGTCTCGTTTTCGGAGCTATAAATATTGAGCGTATATTGAGATCCATATGAAATGGTATTGTCAACCATTTCAAGTGTAATGCCCTCATTGTTGTCAGGGTCGAGCCAGGCGGTAACTTGGGTGCGATCCAAAAGCAAAGGAATGACACCATTGAAGTCGAATCCTGAGGGGAGTTGGTACATGTCAGAGTATTCGTAACAGTCCGAGTCACTAAAATTACCCTGATCCCAAGTATCTCCTCCATTTTTACTTTCCCAATTAGCTTTTGTTTCATCAAAACTGATATCTGATGGTTGAAGTATTTTAGCTCCTATCCAGTTGTTATTGGTATTGGCGTCCTTGGAGTTAGTGAAGGCTCTGATATATAAAATAGCTTCTACGATCACAAATTCATTGGTGACAGTTTGTTTTATTTTTTCAATTTCTGGGAATCGAATCAAAGAGTTCATTTGTCTAATCACTTCTGTGTTGGCAATTCGTACTTTTAGAAGTTCACCGTCAAATACTGCCTTAGTATTGATTTGATCAATGCTGCAGTCATTGACTCCTGTATATCCGTTTAGTCCTTCACTGAAGTAAAATTCATAAACCCCATCGGATGAGCCGTTGGTACCATCATTGCCATTCGAGCCGTGGCAGATGTAATGAGTGTTATCTACTTCACTAGGTATTGCCAATGTTCCATCTCTGTTGTCGTCAATGCCTGTTCTGATGATGAGCCCCCCATTGGTACATCCATTTGACGCACCAGTGAAGGTTGCAGTACTGATGAGGCTGTTGAGTCCATTTGTGCCATTGCTGCCGTTTGACCCATCTGAGCCGTTACAGATAGGGTAGGTAGCTTGTAGCTCGCTAGGTTCATCTATCAGGTTGTTTCTATTGGCATCCAGACCTATTTTGAACGCTACTCCACCGTTGGGGCATGCCGCAGGGTTAGCACTTGTGACAATGATCGTATTGTATCCGTTGCTACCATTGCTACCATTCGTGCCATTCGTTCCTGTCTGACCATGACATATCGTGACTGTCTCTAGAATCTCATCTATTGTACCATTGCTGTCATTGTCATAGCCAAATGTCAATGCAATACCACCATTAGGACAACTTGATACATCGGTACTGCTCTTTACAATTGGAGTTTTTCCATTCGCACCATCTTTGCCATCTGTTCCATCTTTTCCATCTGTTCCATCAGCACCGTTGAGTCCATGACAAACATATTTCGGTGAACCTACCGATTCTCCTACATCCAAAGTGCCATTTCTGTTGGTGTCCAAGCCAAGAGTAATAGCCAATCCACCATTTGCACAGTTTCCACCAGAGGTTTCAGTTTCGACTTGTACCAAAGTGTTGTAGCCATTGACTCCACCATTTTCCCCATCACAGATATAGTAGGAGGATTCTATCTCATCAGTATCGAGGCTTCCATTGTTGTTTTTATCTAGTCCTATTTCCAGCTTTAGACCACCATTGTCGCAGTTGGTCCCAGGGGATTCTACATTTGCTTTGATCAAGCTTTTGAAACCATGGCTGCCATTTTCTCCATCAATGCCAGTCGAACCATTACATACATAGAATGCTGAGAGTACTTCATCAGTATCCAAACTATTGTTTTCGTTGGTATCCATCCCTATTTCTACCAGCGTTCCACCATTGGTACAGTGTGTTCCTGGGTTTTCTGGAGAGGTCTTGGTGAGCAGCTGGCTCGATTCGGTCTCAGTGCCTTGGCTGCCGTTACATACATAACTGATGGACTCTATTTCTTCTTCGTCAAGCACGTCATTTTCATTGTCATCTTGACCTACGCTGATTTTTATGCCGCCAGATGCGCAGTTGCTACCTGCGGCTTCTTGATCCACTTTGACGAGAGCATTGTAGCCATTGGCTCCTGCTTCTCCTGGGATGGGGTCGCTAGACTCTTCGATGCATCTGGTGAGGGCTAGGGAACAAAAAACAAGAAGAATGAAAATTGGTTTGGATAAGCTGTAGTAGGCTTTCATGGTGCTAGGGTTTTAGGGTGTGTTGGTTTTTTATTTAGATTCAAATATAAATTTAAGAAAAACTAAGTATTAGAATGAACTCTTTCGATTAGAACTACTTATATGTCGATTGTTTGGGATGTGTTTTCGATTGATGTGGCAATATAGTTGTCACATCATACAGGAAAACTCTGTGGAGACATGGGACTGAGGATGTTGTCCGAAAAATGAAAAGCCACTCGCAAGAGTGGCTTTTCGGAAATGATGATCTGTAAGGGCGGCAGATCAGTCAACCTATGATTAATAAAACTATTTACTTTCTTTGTTAGAATCTTTTGGTGCTCAGCCCAATTACTTCATTAGCTTTTTAGCGATAGCTAATGTTTCTTTTACTTTGGCTGTAACTGCTGCATAGTCGTAATTGCCACTAGCGTCTTTTGCAAAAAGCTTAGACCCCATACCTACACAGTGTACGCCTGCATCAAACCAGCCTTTCATGTTGTCCTCTGTTGGTTCTACACCGCCAGTTGGCATGATGCTAGACCAAGAGAATGGACCTTTGACAGCCGCTACGAAAGACGGCCCGCCTACCTGTGATCCAGGGAATATTTTGACCACCTCAGCACCTAATTCTTCGGCATAAGAGATTTCGGTCAATGAACCACAACCTGGTGACCAAGAGATTTTTCTTCTGTTGCACACTTTGGCCATCTCAGCATTCAAAATCGGAGATACAATGAAATTGGCACCTAGTTGGATATAAAGAGCCGTAGTGCCAGCATCTACAATTGATCCGATACCTAGGATCATTTCTGGGGTTTCTTTTGCAGCATATTTGTTCAACTCGCCAAAAACCTCGTGAGCATAATCACCTCTGTTGGTGAATTCAAATACTCTTGCTCCTCCATCGTAACAAGCTTTCAATATCTGCTTGCACACTTCTAAATCTTTGTGATAGAATACAGGTACAACACCTGTTTCTTTCATTTTTACTGCTACGTCTATTCTTGTAAATCGTGCCATTGTGTTACCAATTTAATATTTTGTTAAAATCATACTGTGTTGGATCCTCTGTGATCAGACCCAACTGTTCGTAATCTTCTTCTTGGATGAAATGAAGATTTTTGAAACTCAACTTAGATATTTCTGCGTCAATATCTACCAATCTTGGCGGAATTACTCCGTCACTGTTTTCGAATTCTGACAAGAACATCGGAGTGATGTCACCTCTAGAGTTAGTCGTGACGATGCATCCACTGATTCCTTCGTCAAAGAGTTTTTTGACTCCTATCGCCAGCAGCGTACAAAGTGTCAAATCATACCCAATCGGTCTGCAGCATCTCAATTCATAGCCCAATTCGATAGGCCTACTTTTGATTTGCAAGTTCATGGATTTGAGTCGCTCTTGAACGAGAATATTGAAAATATTGGATTTACTCACATTGCCCAGCTCTGGATGACCATGATCATCATAGGTGAACATAATGCCAGATGCTTTGAGCTCTTCCTCGTCGATGATGTGAAAGACACCCTCGCTGATCAGCGCAACGCCATAATTGATTCCCAACAATTTCCTTTTCAACATCGAGGAAATGATCAGAGAAACCACCTTGTCCAAAGTTGCTTTTGTCTTGTTGAACATCTCGGGGATGATCAACATGGGAAAGTGACAAGCAGATGCAATCCCAAATGCCAAGTGACCAGCCGTTCGTCCCATGGCAGACATCACAAACCAGTTGTTGCTGGTGATGGCGTCTTCATAAATGGTGTTGCCGATTTTCACTCCTTCATCCTTGGCAGAGTGGAAACCAAAAGTTGGATTCCTGTCAGGAAGTGGGAGATCATTGTCTATGGTTTTCGGAACGTGGATGTTGGCAATGGGTAAATTGTTCTTTGCCAGGTACTTTGAAATCCTGTTGGCTGTACTCGCTGTATCATCACCACCAATGGTGACGAGTAGTTTTACATTGTTTTTGACAAAGAAGTCGGTATTGAAATCGCTGTCTTTGGGTTTGAATCTACTCATCAGGATGGATGAACCACCTCTGCTGAATATCCTGTCTGCATAGTGAAAGTCAAATGAGATGACCTTTGGCTCTGGAGAGAACAAGCCCCTGTATCCATCATGTATGCCCAATACTTCATAACCATCTTTGAGGAAGATTTTGGCAACTGTACTGACGACAGTGTTGATGCCAGGAGCAGGTCCTCCACCACAAATGATAGCTACACTTTTTTGAGACATAAATGTTTTAGATTATTGTTGAGAGAAAAAATAGGGGGCCGGATTCCGTATAAACAGTGCAATCAATTACCAGCCCCCGTCTAGGAGATATTATCTAGCGACTCTGCCTGAGGCATCGCCACCCATTAATTTCATTACTTCGTCTACAGTGACCAAGTTTGCATCACCTTTGATGGTATGTTTCAAACAAGAAGCTGCTACTGCAAAATCCAAAGCATTTTGATCATCTTCTGGGTATGTTAACAATCCGTAGATCAATCCACCCATGAAAGAATCACCACCACCTACGCGATCCACAATGTCAGTGATCTGATACTGACGAGTTTGCAACATTTGTTTTCCGTCATATAAAACTCCAGCCCAAGTATTGTGCGATGCAGAGATAGAACCTCTGAGCGTAGTGATTACTTTTTTAGCTCTTGGGAATTTTTCCATCATTTGTTGACAAACAGACAAGAAAGCTTCTGCTTTTACATCATGTCCGTGAGTTTGAACTGCTGCTCCTTCTGGCTTGATACCAAAGTGCATTTCAGCATCTTCTTCGTTGCCCAAGATCACGTCACAGTATGAGGTCAATTCTGTCATGATTGCTTCACGATCTCCACCGTATTTCCAAAGCTTAGCTCTGTAGTTGAGGTCAGTAGAGATAGGAATACCCATTTCGCTAGCTACTTTTACTGCTTCCAAACAAGCGTCTGCTGCGCCTTGCGAAATGGCAGGAGTGATTCCTGTCCAGTGGAACCACCCCGCACCTTCAAACACTTTCTTCCAGTCGATCATGCCTGCTTTGATTTCAGACATTGATGAGTGCGCTCTGTCATACACGACTTTGCTACCTCTGCTTACTGCTCCAGTTTCTAGGAAATAGATACCAAGTCTATCTCCTCCAAATATGATATTTTGTGTGTTGACACCTCTTTTGCGCATTTCCATCAATGCACATTCTCCTATGTCATTTTTTGGTAATCTTGTTACGAAATCAACAGGTACTCCGTAATTGGCCAATGAGACAGCCACGTTAGATTCACCACCACCATAGACGACTTCAAAAGAATTGGCTTGAGAAAATCTCAAAAATCCTTCTGGTGCTAATCTTAGCATAATCTCGCCGAATGTTACAACTTTTTTCATAATCAATTTAAATTTTCACTTTCCGTGTACGAACACGGTATTTCTCCTAAAAAAGCCCTTGCTAAGAAGGGTAATTGCTCGTGTTCGTACACGAACGGGCACAAATGTAATATTAAAAGGGATGCTTCCAAATAAATTAATTCTTTTTTTTCATATTTGAGCCAATGAAAAGAATTACCATCAAGGAGATCGCTAGGCAGGCAGGTGTATCAGTGGGAACAGTCGATCGCGTGTTGCACAACAGAGGAGAAGTCGCCGAGGGGACTAAAAATTTGGTATTGAAAATTGCCAAAGAGGGTAATTACACCACCAACGTATTTGCACGCAATCTCAAACTGAATAAAATCTATCAGATAGCCGTGATTCTTCCGTTGGATAACGAATATTGGAAAATTCAACAGCAGGGGATTGAGCAGTCTGCAGAAGAATATGAGCCGCTTGGTATGGTTCTGAAATTTTATCCTTTCGATAGGAGCAATCAGGGGTCATTTCTGTCCAAGGCTGCTTTGGCAATTGAAGATGAACCAGATGCCGTTATCTTGGCTCCTTTGATGGAAAGGGAGGCAACAGACATATGCGCCAGACTCAAAGCAAAAAAAATACCTTTTGTATTTGTTGATTCCAATCTTGAGGAGGTTGCTCCTTTGGCATTTATAGGGCAAGATTCGGTGCAAAGTGGATACCTCGCAGCACGACTGCTCAACTATGGGTTTGAGAGGGGACATGAGGCTTGGATATTGAAATACACGGATTTTGATAGGATTAACAAAGCGATTGATGAACGTATCGAAGGTTTTAGAAATTACTATCAAGAAATGGGGTGGGAGATGTCCTTGATTCAAGAACTTGAAGTAGTGGATAAAGATAGTATTTCGGGACTTTTGGATGATGTAAAAGGAGAAGCACTCCATATCTTCGTGCCCAATTCTCGGTCATATCAGATAGTTGACATGGCAGGAGACAGGTTGATGAAGTGTAAAAGGCGGATCATAGGCTATGATTTGATTAAGCCCAACATCAAGACCCTGCAAGATGATGCAGTGGATTTCATCATTGATCAAAATCCTAACTTACAAGGCAATATGAGTGTGCAGGTACTGTACAAGACGCTAATTGCCAGTGCTGCCATCAAGCAGTATCAATTCATGCCCTTGGAGATCGTATCCAAGGAGAATTTGAAATTTGCCAATTCTTATTTTGAAGAGGTGTAAGTTTGAAGAGGTGTAAGGAAAAATCAGGGTAATAAGATTTGAGAACCAAGAACCAAGACTAAATTTCGAATCACTACACTCTAAAAGCAAAAAACTCCTATGTTATGTACATAAGAGTAGTTTTTTTGGGATTAATCCCAGTTCGGTTGGGGAGAACACTAGCTGGTTATACTAAGATCAAATAGAGCATTACTGGTAATACTTTAAGAAGAATAGTATAGAACAAAATGGATTTTTTCAAACCTTTCATAGCACAGTTGTTTAATTTTATTCTTTACAAATGTGTCGAATAAATGGCATTAAGGAAATTCGATATTTTACCTAAAAAACGCACTAGGAAAATTACTTAGAGAGGTAGAAAATGCAGGGAAAATGCTAGGCTAATTGCTGTTAGATCGGTATAGGTAGTTTTGCTGTTTCAAAATTGCAGATAATCAGTGCTTTAGGTGTTTAGTTGATTTGAGTGAATATTCTTGCTTTCGCGATTACTTCGATACCTTTGCATCATGATTACTCAACGACCCCTTACAGATTGGTTGCCCATCACAAAGAAAGAAGTTACCGAACGTGGCTGGGACGAACTAGATGTTGTTATTATATCTGGAGATGCTTATGTGGATCACCCTGCTTTTGGTGGGGCGGTAATTGGTCGTATCATCGAGAGCGAAGGATACAAGGTGGGAATCATCCCTCAACCTAACTGGAAGGATGATTTAAGAGATTTTAAAAAATTCGGGAAACCCAAAATGTTCTTTGGGGTGACCTCAGGCTGTATGGATTCGATGGTGAATCACTATACTGCCAACAAACGCCGCAGATCCAATGACGCCTATACACCTGGTGGGGAGGCGGGTTTTAGACCGGATTATGCGACCATCACCTATTCCAAGATATTGAAGGAGTTATATCCTGATGTGCCGATTGTGATCGGTGGGGTTGAGGCAAGTTTGAGACGGGTGACGCATTATGATTACTGGTCGGACAAATTGATGCCTTCGATTTTGGTGGATAGCAAGGCAGATTTGCTGGTCTATGGCATGGGAGAACAGCCCTTGCGAGACATCCTTCGACTGTTGGGTAAGGGAGTGCCTTTTGATCAGTTGAATAAAATACCACAGACGAGTGTATTGATTCCTAGAGATGCGGAGCTCCCGCACACCGATTGGAAAACCATCGAACTGAGTAGTCATGAAAAGTGTCTCCGGGACAAAAAGTCATATGCAGCGAATTTTAAACACGTAGAGCAAGAATCCAATAAACTCAATGCCAATCGAATTGTACAAGCTGCGGCAGATTACAATATCATTATCAATCCTCCTTATTATACCATGACGGAGACAGAGATTGATCAGTCGTTTGACTTGCCCTACACAAGACTTCCTCATCCTAAGTACAAAAAGCGAGGACCGATACCTGCATACGAGATGATCAAATTCTCCATCAATATGCACCGAGGATGTTTTGGAGGCTGTAGTTTTTGTACAATTTCGGCTCATCAAGGCAAGTTCATCGCGAGTCGCAGCAAGGAATCTATCATGAAGGAGGTCGATCAGGTGACCCAAATGCCAGATTTTAAAGGTTATATTTCAGATTTGGGAGGCCCATCTGCCAACATGTATGGGTTGAAAGGTAAAGTACAAGAAATATGTGATCGATGTGTAAGTCCGTCTTGTATTCACCCAGTGATTTGTAGCAATTTGGATACGGATCACTCCTCTATGACTGAATTGTACAGAAAGGTCGATGCGCATCCAAAGGTAAAAAAGGCATTTGTGGGCAGTGGTATTCGATATGATTTGTTGGTGGAGGGATACAACAAGAATGCCAACGACAGCATAGACGAGTACATGGAGCAGCTGGTGACTCGCCACGTTTCGGGTAGATTGAAAGTAGCTCCAGAACATACCGCAGATGATACTTTGCGTATCATGAGGAAGCCTTCTTTCAAGCATTTTCATGACTTCAAAAAGAAATACGACTTCTACAACAAGAAGAATGGCTTGAATCAACCTTTGATTCCCTATTTCATATCTAGCCATCCAGGTTGCAAAGAAGAAGATATGGCCAACCTAGCTGCAGAGACCAAGGAGTTAGGATTTATGCTGGAGCAGGTTCAGGATTTTACACCTACTCCTATGACAGTAGCGACGGTGATTTATTACTCTGGCTACCATCCCTACACGATGGAGCAAATGTATGTTCCTAAGACAGAGAAAGAAAAGCGTGCTCAGCACATGTTCTTCTTTTGGCACAAGAAGGAATACCAGCAGCGTATCAAGGACAAATTGATCAATAAGAATCGCCGTGACTTGGTTGAGCGATTGCTAGGTCAGCGCATTGTCAAGGACGTCTTGGACAAGCAGCCTTTTGTGGGGAAATTCCATGACAAAAAGAACGCGACGGGCAACAAGGCTTTCAGCAAGAAAGGAAAATTCAACAAAAAGGGTAGGAGCTAATTCAATCTGCTATAGTTAGATAATTCCCTATATTCAATCATAGACTATTGATGATCGACTATGGTCTTCTTTTTTAAAACTGCTCTCCAGCATAGCCTTTCTCAACTGCATATTTGATTAGCGAGGCAATGTTCTTTTGGTTGAGCTTGGTCATCAGGTTTTTGCGATGCGTGTCTACGGTATGGCTACTGATCGAGAGTTGGACAGCAATCTCACCTGTGGTCATGCCATCAGCGAGCAATCGTATGATGGCTCTTTCACGATCGGTCAAATATTCAGCACCTACATGACCTTTGGATTTTAAGCTTTCATTGATCGTGTCCTGTACTTCAGCACTGAAGTGCTCCCGACCTTCATGCACATCCTTGATCGCAGCGACGAGTTCTTCCTGAGCTGTGTTTTTTAACACATAGCCATTGGCACCTATTTCAATAAGATTCCTAATGAATTCTGGTTTATTGTACATGGATAGGATCAAAACTTTGACGTGATCGTGGTGTTCTCTGATCAATCGGGTAGTCTCTAAACCATCCAGTACTGGCATGTTGATGTCAAGGAGTATTACGTCTATATTCTGAGTTTCCAGCAGATTGATCACTTCTCGTCCATTGTTAGCATGTCCTACAATTTTGATTTCGGGGACATTGGCCAAAAGGGCTTTTAAACCTTCTACTATGACTAGGTGATCATCTGCGATTAAAACTCTTATCATGCTGCTACTGGTATCTCTATGGTGACTGTGGTTCCTCTGCCTGGAGTGGAATCTACAAAGAATTTTCCATTGATGGGGATTAAAATCTGCTCGATTCCCTTCAGACCATATCCTTTTCTGTTCATAAAGTTAATGTCTTGCGAGTCAAATCCAATACCATCGTCCTCTACCATCAAAATTAATTCCTTTTGGATTTTATTGACTTGTATGACTACATGGCTTGCTTTGGCGTGTGTGAGGACATTGGTGATGAGTTCTTGTATCATACGGAAGAGCTGGATGTTGATTTCCAATTCCAGATTTTTGTCTATGCCATGATGAAATATATCCAGTCTGATTCCTCCATCTTTTTCCAATGTTTTTTTGATTTCTTGTAGAGCCGAAATAATGTTGAAGTCGCTTACTTGCTTGTCAGCTATTCTGTATGCCAATTGACGCGTGTCATTTACTGCTTCGTTGAGGAGTACATGACCTTTTTGAAAGGGGGCTGAGTGGATGACTTCATCATGATGAATGGCACCAAATTGCATTTTGGCCGCAGCGATTTTGTTACCAATATTTTCATGCAATTCATCAATTAGGTCTTTTCTTTCTGTAGCATTTTCTTTTAGAATTTTCGATTTGGTGTAGTTTTCCAATTCCTGAAATTTGCTTCCAATATGGTATTTGTAGATGTCTTCTTGAAGTTCTTTGAGTATGGATTCATTTTTTCGTTTTTGAAACCAGTGAACTGCAATGAGTCCTAAGATACCAGCAGTGAGGATGGTAATTGTTATCATTTGTTTGGGATAGATGTATATACAGCGGAAAATTACAGGGATTATATGAGTATTGTAATCCCTAGATTTCGGGATATTTGATTGAAAAACAATCAGTTGGCGATTATTTATATGATGAAAATTATACTGGTTTGTGTTATTTATTGTAATTGTGTTAATATATTAACACAATTACTACGTAGTTTTTTTGTCAAAGCCATATCTTCGCCACAACAAAACAACGCTTCCCATTGTGATTTTAGCAATTCGCTAAACTTTTAAAACATAAATGATGATAATAGGAGTATTGAAATGTACTGAAGAAAACTTAGTGGCTATAGTTCCTAAGGTAGTGTCGAAATACACCAAAGGTGGATTCGAGATTCTCGTGGAGAGAGGTGCTGGAGAAGCTTCTCACTACACAGACGATGAGTACGAAGAGGTAGGTGCCAAGGTGGCTCCCAGAGCAGAGATTTTGGCCCAGTCAGGAATCCTTTTGACGGTAACCAGTATAGGACTCGATGAGTTAAAGTTGGTGAAGAAGGGTGCGATGATCGTGGGCAAGTTCAACGGTCGCGTAGAGTCTGACTTGCTCACTGCACTCAAAAGTGCTGATGCGCATGCATTCAGTTTGGATTTGTTGCCACGTTCTACGATTGCTCAGTCGATGGATGTTTTGTCCTCGTTGGCGTCTTTGTCGGGATACAAAGCGGTCTTGTTGGGAGCTGACAATTTTGGGGGCTATTTCCCAATGATGACGACATCAGCAGGGACAATCCCTCCTGCCAAAGTCTTGATCATTGGAGCAGGAGTAGCAGGACTTCAGGCTATCGCTACCGCGAAAAGGTTGGGTGCTGTAGTGGAGGTGTTTGATGTGCGGTCAGCCGTCAAGGAAGAAGTCGAGAGTTTGGGAGCCAAGTTTGTGGAAGTAGAAGGCGCACAGGAGAGTGCCGCTGCGGGAGGCTATGCTATTCAGCAAACGGAGGAATACATCGAAAAGCAGAAGACTTTGATTCACCAGACAGCTGCCAAAGCAGATGTGGTGATCACTACGGCCAACATACCTGGCAGAAAGGCACCACTTTTAATCGAGGAAAGAACCGTCAATGCCATGAAACCAGGCAGTGTAATTATTGATATGGCGACTGCCAGCGGTGGCAATGTGGCTCTATCCAAAGACAATGCTACGGTAGAGGTGAACGGCGTGAAAATCATCGGAGATACCAAGTTGTACAACCACATGGGGTCTCAATCTAGTTTTGTCTATAGCAATAACATTTACAATTTCCTCAATTTCCTTCTCAAAGAAGGTATCGAAAACATCCCTTACGAAAACGAAATAGTGACCAATACCTTGCTCAAAGTAGAGAAGGAAGAGACAGTATCTGCGTAAGGAAATCATATAACACCTAAAGAAATGCTAGAAATTTTAGATTATCTAAAAGATAATGTATTGACCATCAATCTATGGATCATTACGATATACTTGGGATTTGAAATCATCTCAAAAGTTCCAACCGTTTTGCACACACCGTTGATGTCTGGATCCAATGCGATCAGTGGTATCGTGATCATCGGAGCGATCATCTTGGTGAGACAGTCTTCTCCAGAGGACTATTTGTCACTGGTGATAGGCTCAGTTGGTATTGTGCTGGCGACTATTAATGTAGTAGGGGGGCACGCTGTGACCAACCGTATGTTGGAAATGTTTAAGAAGAAATAAAATGGAGTATATCAATTTACTATACATATTCTCAACCGTGCTTTTGATCATTGGTTTGAGAAAACTGAGCAGTCCATCTTCGGCTGCCAAAGGAAATATCATCGCTGCAGTAGGGATGGGCTTGGCTACTGTAGTGGCTATGTTTGAACCGATCGAAGGCGACCAAGGCAACTATGTACTGATCCTACTTTCCTTGCTGATCGGTACTGTGGTGGGGCTAGTGTTCTCCAAAAAAGTAGCTATGACAGCTGTGCCTGAGTTGGTGTCGTTGTTCAATGGGTTTGGGGGTGCTTGTGCTGTGGCGATTTCAATCATCGAGGTGATGAAGTTCGATGAGGCAGTGAGTATGGGAGCGAGAGCAACTACTTATTTGGCTATGTTCATTGGGGGAGTGGCTTTTACAGGGTCATTGATTGCCTATGGCAAGTTGAGTGGCAAGGTCAAAGATTGGAAGAGTGGGATTTCCTCTTATTTCAATTTGATTTGGTTGGCACTGTGTCTAGGATTGATGATCTATGAAGTCATGTTCATGGGGCAGGTCACTTATTTGCCGATGCTGATTTTGGTCGTGTCGTTGATTTATGGATTTACCTTCGTCTTGCCGATTGGTGGAGCTGATATGCCTGTGGTGATTTCTTTACTCAATGCCTTTACGGGTATAGCAGCGGCTTTGGCAGGTATCGTTTATGGCAACATGGTGATGCTGCTAGGTGGGATACTCGTGGGATCGTCGGGTACAATCCTGACCGTATTGATGTGCAACGCCATGAACAGATCCTTGATCAATGTGATCATTGGAGGGTTTGGCGGGTCATCGGCCTCATCTGCGGCAGGTCCACAGGGGGATGTCAAAGAAGCTACTGCTAACGACACAGCAATCATGATGCGCTATGCGAGCAATGTGATGATCATACCAGGATATGGTATGGCAGTGGCCCAAGCGCAAAAGGCTTGCAAGGAACTCGACAAGAGCTTAACGGAGCGTGGTGTGAATGTCAACTATGCGATCCATCCAGTGGCGGGTCGTATGCCGGGGCACATGAACGTATTGCTCGCTGAGGCAGATGTACCATATAACAAACTGATTGATTTGGATGATGCCAATGCGATGCTATCCGACACAGATGTGTGTCTGGTAGTGGGAGCCAATGATGTGGTCAATCCATCGGCGTTGGATGATCCGGGAAGTCCAATCTACGGTATGCCTGTCTTGGAGATATTGAAAAGTAAAAACGTAATCGTACTCAAACGCAGTATGAACAAGGGATATTCAGGAATCGAAAACCCTTTGTTCTTTCATGAAAGGACCAAGATGCTTTTTGGGGATGCCAAGGCAACCATAGAGACATTGAATAGTGAAGTCAAGTCAATGGATTAATATTGTTTGTAGTCCATAGTCCATTGATTGGGAAGAAAAGTTAAGACTGGATTAATAAAATACTGAGAAGCACCATTCGAGAGAGTGGTGTTTTTTTGTTCCATGAATTGATCAGTTGGGGAATATTTTCCACAGCCTGTGTAATAATTAGTGAGGGGCAAGTGGGACTATATTTGTATGAAACTGCATTTTTAGCTCATTTTGCAGGATTTTGAGCTTTGGCATATTCTTTTCAATCCCAGAGGCATAACCAAATAACAATGTTATGTTTAGAATAGCCATCATATTTTTTATCGTCGCTATCATCGCCGCAGTCTTTGGATTTGGCGGAATAGCAGTAGCAGCAGCTGGAGCTGCCAAAATCGTTTTTTTCGTTGCATTAGTTTTCCTAGTGATCTCGCTGTTGGCGGGGATTCTCAGAGGGGGACGTTGATCCATAAATTATAGAAGCCCACCTTGGATAAAGGTGGGTTTAATTGTCCACAAATAAATTATACCACTATGAAGAAGAAAATAACAGCCATCGCCATCGTTTTGATCGGACTCACAGCCTTGTCCGCATCAGCACAAGATGTAGAGACAGGAGTCAAAGGCGGTGTTAACTTTAGTAATTTTATCCAAGATGATATAGATGATCAAAACATGCGTGTCGGTTGGCATGTAGGTTTTTATTCCAAGATGGAATTTGCCAAGCAGTTGTTTATCATGCCAGAGTTGGCTTTTTCTACCAAAGGAACCAATATCGAATACAGTGCTTTTGGTGCCTCTGGAGAGTCTAAGCTGAATTTGTATTACATCGATTTGCCAGTCATGGTTGGCGTTGAGCTGACGGATTTTTTAGATATTTACGCCGGCCCGTACCTTTCGTATTTGATAGATTCCAATGTCAAAACCACAGGAGATTTTGGAGAGGATGATACAGAAATTGATCGGGACAACCTCGAATCTTTTGATTATGGACTTGCAGGAGGTGTAGGATTCAACTTTGATCATGTGACCATCGGAGCGAGGTATAATTATGGTTTGGCACAGATCGCTAGAAGCGATGCGGCAGACTTTTTGCTCGAAGATTCGCGTAATTCGGTAGGACAGATTTATCTTACTTATAGACTGTCTCGATAATTGCCGATAGGATCGCTACAAAACTATATGAATAGGAAAAGAACCAAAATTGTATTCTTACTGTATTTCTTCCTTGTGATCCCTGGTCTATTCTTTTTGGTAGAGCAAAACATGGGGTTTTTCATTGACAGAAGTCTGAGTAAGCAAAATATAAATGTAGAATCCACTGGAGCCGACTTTGATTTGTTTTCAAGGTCGGTTTCTTTTGATACAGTCCGATTTAGCAATCCTTCTTTTGGGGAGATTTATTGTACCAATTTGAAAGTCAATAAAATAGACCTATTGAGTGTGTTGCCATCTTTTGGCTTTCATGCTCAGTCTATTTCGGTTGATTCTCTCCTGATCACGGTAGATATGACAGCTACAGATAGTCTGGATATGGGGCGAGACAAGGGTAAGAAGAAACCAATGAAATTCGAGGTGGATCAATTGGATATCGGCTATGGTTTGGTCGATATGTATGACAAAGAAGCCAACCATTTGACCTTTAATTTTCAAGCCAAGACACTCAATTACAATTCCGTCGAAGGGATAGACCAAGGAGTCTTTACAATCCAAAATCTAGTCTATGATTTGATCCAAGATTACTCCACTATCAAAGTAGACTCACTCAGTCTGAATATAGAGGAGGACAATCTGATGATCAGTAGTGTTCAGTGGAAGTCACTATTGACCAGGCGAGAGTTTGTGAGGAAATTCCCATTCCAAAAGGATCAGATAGATTTAGAAATCCCGAGGATCAAGATGTCAGGAATGAACCTGAGTCAGATGAATTTGGAAGGGGGCGTCAGATGTAGGCTCGTGGTATTGGATAGCTGTACGCTCAAGACCTTCAGAGACAAACAACTGCCCAGACCTGAGAAGCCAGACGTCAAATTGCTGGCAGACATGATCAAAGGCACGGCTTTTAGGTTTGGAATCGACACTGTCAAGATCACCAATACCAACATCACCCACCATGAGAACTATCCGCCAAGCAATGAGTCGGGGAGTATACCCTTTACCAACCTGTATGCGACGATCTATGACCTGTCGTCGGTAGGAGAAGCGCCTATCCGACTAGATGCGCAAGCGACTGTACTGGCACAAGCGAAACTGAAGGCCAGATTTGAATTGAATGCCTCCCCTAAACCTAGTCACGTGAGAGGAACACTCTCCCCAATAGATATGGTACGAGCCAATCAGATGAGTGTCCCCGCGGCTGGTTTGGAAATCTTGACGGGGCAACTGCTACACATGGACTTTGATTTTAAGTACACAGATGATAGATCCTATGGGGTGATGAATATGCACTATGAGGACTTGCAGTTCAAGATCATCAATCCAGATACCCATGATCAAAACATAAAGCAAGGTGTAGGCACCTTCATCGCCAATACCTTCAAAGTTCGCACCAACAACACTCCAGATATGATCCTCTATCGTGAGGGTAAAATCGCATTTGAAAGAGATAAAAAGAAAGCTGTGTTTGGGTATTGGTGGCAGTCAGTCCTGAGTGGTATCAAGTCCTCCGTGGGGGTTGATAAAAAGAATGGTTAGATTCAAGATTCAAGATTCAAGATTCAAGATTCAAGATTCAGATTTTTCTTTCTAGATGACATGTCTGCCTAGACTTTGTGTCCTCACAGCTCACCAAATTGAGCGAAGCTACTTCCTAGCCTTGATCTGCAAGCTTTCATAGATTTTATCAATTCCCTCCTGATTGTCTGAGAGGATCATCAGGATGTCATTGGCCTCCAAGATTGTAGAGCCACTCGGTGTGATGAATCGGTTGTCCCGACTGATCATGGCGATGATGGTCGATTTGGGAAACTGGATTTCGACAATTCTTTTCCCTACCACAAATCCACCTCTTGGGATTTCGATTTCGGTCATGGTGGTTTTGGCATCTTCCGATAGTAGTAGGTCTACAGGCGTTTTTCTTTTGGCTTTTTGAGGCAATGCGACGTGCAGCCACTTGGCTACCACTGACAGTGTGGTGCCTTGTATGATCACAGAAGTCACTGAGATAAAAAACACCACATTGAAGATCATGTCCGCCTTGTCGATTCCTGCCAGGAGTGGATAGGTAGCGAATACAATCGGTACAGCCCCTCTTAGCCCTACCCAGGAGATGTAGAACCGTCTCCTCATTTTCATCTTGAAGGGTATCAAACTAATGAATACACTAAGCGGACGGGCGATAAAGATCAAAAACAAAGAGATCAAGATTCCAATCCCTACGAATGGCAATACGTGTGACGGGAATACCAACAATCCCAAGGTTAAGAAGAGGATGATCTGCATGAGCCACGCCAGTCCATCGAATAGCTTGATGATGGTACGCTTGTGGATGATGTTCTGATTACCCAAATAGACAGCACATAAGTAAACAGCCAAAAAACCATTGCCACCGATGGCATCAGTAGCCGAAAAGGTGATGAACATCAGTGCTATGACCAATACAGGATATAAGCCATCAAACCCTAGTTCGATCTTGTTGATGATGTATTTACTCACTTTGCCGAATAGGAACCCACAGGCACCACCGACCAGCATCTGCTGAAAGAACAACGGTATGATAGAAAACAATCCTAAGTCTTGATTGATGACTAGACTCAGAAATGCAATAGTGAGCACATAGGCCATGGGGTCGTTACTGCCACTTTCTAGTTCGAGTGTGGGGCGCAGGTTGCTTTTGAGTGCAAGATTTTTGGAGCGGAGGATGGAGAAGACCGCCGCAGCATCTGTGGAAGAGACGATGGCTCCCATCAGCAGACCTTCGTAGATTGTCAGGTCTGTGATCAACCATATGAAAGTCCCCATCGCGGTAGCAGTCAGGAAGACACCGACCGTAGAGAGAGAGATTCCTTGCCATAGGACGGGTTTGATGCTGTTCCAGTTGGTTTCCATTCCTCCAGAAAACAAAATGAAATTGAGCGCGACGATTCCGACGAACTGTGCAATCTGTGGGTCGTCAAACTCGATCCCAAACCCATCTGATCCTGCGAGCATTCCTACCACCAAAAAGAGGATCAAAGTCGGTATGCCATATTTATAGGAGGTCTTCCCCGCCAATACGCTAGCCAATAACAACAAAGAACCTATCAGGAGTATGTTTTCAATCGTAATATTCATGTGCGCCTAAGATAACAATTCAATTCTCAAACTGAAGTCCTCTTTTTTGAATAGTTTGATCCCAAAGAGAGGATTTGTAACTAGAACGCAAATTACGCCATGGCAAATCACGGGGATATAGAAAATGCTTGAATAATTGATATGCTCGTTGAGCTGACGCCTTTCTTTAACTAGTGGTAGTCCAATTATTTCGAATAATTGGACTACCATGCATCTAGCTCTTAATTCTTAGAAAGTCTCGTTCACATTCAGGTAGAATCCTTTGGCTCCATCCGCACCAAAACCATAATCAAGTGACAGGTTGGTACGGGCGTTTTTGTCAACCATGATCCTGAGTCCTACGCCATAGCCAGGTTTGATGTGGTCAAAAAGCTGAATATCTGCATCCGTATTGCTGGTGGTGGTGGCGTTGAGGAACACCACCGCACCAAAGGTCTCCTTATCGGCCTGGAGGGGTACGCGGTATTCCACTTCACCATAGACGATGTCCTCACCTCTAAAGCGACCTTGTGGATAGGCTCTGCCTGATCGTCCAAACTGATCCCAGCCGACAGCAGGCAAGTCCATGTACGGCACATCGCCGCCCACCACAAAATTGCCATAAGTCCACACACCGATCAGGTGTCTTTTGCGCGACTGGCTGAGGTTGAAATAGTCGCGGTATTCTAACCACAAGAGTGATGAACTCTGGTCACTACCCAGCCATTCTGGGTTCATGCGCAGAGAGGCAAAACCATAGCGTCCACTATAGGGGTTGATAGCATTGTCACGGCTGTCGAACAGGGCGTTGACTGAGATTCCTGACAGTACATAACCTTCAGGATCGAAACCACGATCAATTGAATAAGCATAGTGTGAAGTAAATGTCGGAGGAATCGTGTCCAAATCCAACAGCTGGTCATTGATGTTGTAGTGGTAATCCAGATGATAACCCAGACCAGCAAAAAAACGGGAGTCTCCAATTCGTTTCAAAGCAGTCTCGTGAAAACGCAGGTAATTAAACTTCATCATCTGTGCCTGATCCACACCATTGCTGAACTTGCCATCGTCGTACTCAAAACCCGTGCTGGCCAAAATGGAAGACGAAGATCCAGTACCCAGTCCGTAAGTAGGCTGTGAGGTCACAAAGTATCGCCAGTCTCCCAAAAGATTCCATTTATCTCCATCAGTAAATACGTTGGATTTTAGGGTGAATAGAAATTGTTTTTTAGTAGTATAAATAAAAGTCGACACCATCGACGAACGATGGGTCGTACTGTTAGGCCCCATCATCCAGCTGGCTGCTGGGGCAAGACCAAACATCCAACCCATAGCGGGGTTTGCAGCAATCACAGGCAGAGGAACAAACGACAACTGTTGAATCAGCTTGTTGCTTTCATCAGTTTGTGTCGTGTCGCTTTGCGCAAAAGCCCCTGTTGAGAGGCTAAACAGAAGTAGGAGTAGGACTGGTTTTTTCATGGGGATTTTTTTGTGTCTATTTAGAATATTACTTGAAATTGGGCAATTGCCTCCCATTTTCCAACTATTAATGGTCTTATTGTATTGTAAAATAGTTGCGCTGTAGCGCAGTAAAACAAACTGGATTGGCCGATCTGAAAGGTTTTGCCTCCTCCTCCGCCTGCTGGCAGTAACATTTGTTTGTCCTTGTCAGCCAGCCAGTTATTGATTACCGTAGTATTGCTTTCGAGAAACCAGCCCTTGGGCAGGTTGTAGTAGGTGAAGTATTGAAAATTGAAACTGTTGACCTGGTTGGCTCCTTCACCACCAAGAGACCAGTAGTTTTGTACCACAAAACCACCCAAAAATTTGTCTCCACCGTGGTTGAACAGCAGCGATGGTCCCACACTCACACGGTTGCTACCCAATGCCGCACTCGTGCGGGTGGGCAGTTGTACCGCTGGACCGACTCCCCAGCTGACATTTTCCTTTTTCTCTATCGAGGAAAAATAACCATTGAAGAGAATATTACCCAAACCCGAGACGCGCTGTGCGGCATCTCCCGATGAGGAGATCGTTTGCAAAGGCACTTGTGACACTCCTCCAGTGGCGGGTATTCCCTGAAAAGGGATAATGGTATACGTGATCAGCTTGAGATTCTTTCCCAAACGGACAGGCCACACGGGCTGAACAGAAAAAGATTGCGCCAAGCCATCACCCACAGGTAGGAGCACCTCTTGCAAGTAAACACTGCGCAAGCCAGCCACGGGATCCTGTCTTTTTTTGGCCATTTCCTCTATGGTCATGGTAGGTGTGCTGTCGGTCTGGGCACCAACTGATATACTCAGGCAAGTAATAAAAATACAGGTCAGTAGAATTTTCATACAGTAGGAAAATACAGACCTGACAGGTTTTTGAAAACTGTCAGGTCTGTCGTGAATGAAGAACCCTCCAAGGGTTTTACTAGCTTAATATTACTTCACGAATTCCAAATCATTATTTAGGAGTAAAACTTCCAGACTCTTGTCTTACGGGGTATTCTTTAAAAGTAGCCATGAAATTCGCTACCACATCTTTCAATGGTTCAAAAGCAAACATGCGGCGTACCACCCAGTCGTCATAGTAAGAAGAGCTTTCCATCGCAGATTCAAATGGGTCTGCATATAAATCAACCAATAGAGGTGCTTTATGTGGGGTTTGCATTTCAGTCCATGCGCCAAGTCCTTCATGGTCTTGTGTAGAGAAGTGGAACTTCCAACGTCCAATACGAACTGCTCCCAAAGTGCCATCATCTACAAAGGCAAAGAACTCATTGCGGGGACCATTTTCCTCTTTTCCTGTGAGGTAAGGCAAAAAGTTGTAACCATCCAAGTGCACCTTGAACCCTTGATACCCACTCAATAATTTGCCTTTGACATTGTCCTCACCAGCAGCAGCCACCAATGTTGGCAAACAGTCTTCTAAAGAAATGATTTCATTTGAGACTTTTCCAGCTTCAATTTTACCCGGCCACTTGATCATAAAAGGCACTCTCAGGCCACCTTCCCAAGTAGTGGCTTTTTCACCTCTAAATGGATTGGTGCCACCATCAGGCCATGAAAACTTCTCAGCACCATTGTCTGTGGTGTAAATGACAATGGTGTTGTCCGCAATCCCAAGTTCCTCAAGCTTATCCAGCAACTGGCCAACTTGTTGGTCATGCTGAGCATAACCATCTGCATTGATACCTAGACCAGTTTTTCCTTCATACTCATCAGGTAGATGCGTGAAAATGTGCATTCTGGTAGTATTGAACCAACAGAAGAAAGGTTTGTCTGCTTTGCTCTGCTCTTCTATAAAATCCATCGTTCCATTCAAAAATTCTTGGTCGATGGTCTCCATACGCTTCTTCGTCAAAGGTCCCGTATCTTGAACTTTACCATCTGCAGTTGCTTTGATCACACCTCTTGGGCCGTATTCTTTTCTAAACTTAGGGTCTTTAGGATAATCAGGGTTTTCTGGCTCTTCTTCTGCATTCAAATGGTACAAATTCCCAAAGAAAACATCAAAGCCATGGTTGGTTGGAAGAAACTTATCTAAGTCACCTAAGTGGTTTTTTCCAAACTGTCCACTGGAGTATCCAAGTGGCTTCAGCATCTCAGCGATAGTTGGGTCTTCCTTTTGTAACCCTATAGGATCTCCAGGCATTCCGATTTTGAGCAGTCCTGTTCTTTTGGGAGATTGCCCTGTAATAAATGCAGCTCTTCCGGCTGTGCAACTTTGTTGCGCATAAGCATCGGTAAAGCGCATTCCCTCTTTGGCTATGCGGTCAATGTTGGGCGTGGTATAGCCCATCATTCCATTGTTGTAGGCACTGGTATTGAACCAGCCTATGTCGTCACCCATGATCACTAGGATGTTGGGCTTTTTGTTTTTTTTCTGGGCATGGACCAGTGGCATACAAAAGATACATGCGACTATGAGCGTCCAAATTGATTTGTTTGTTCTCATGGTTTTTGGTTTAAATGAAAATCTTGAAAGAAGTTAAAAAAACTCCAAGGGTTTTAAACCCTTGGAGGGTTAATGTTCTATGTTATTTCACCTTCACAAAGTCGCCCGGCTTGTATGTACGGTCGAAGAAAGCCTGCTCTGGTCCATAGAAGCGGAACAAGCTAAACCAGCCTCTGCCAGGTACGGTTTTGATGAAGTTGGACTTGTTGTCTGGATTGTCCGGTCCTATGAAGAAGGTCACTGAACCATCTTCGTTGGCTACCAACTCGTTCATGGTATTGAGCGAAGGATAAACTTGCCCCTCGGCATCTACACCCGCTGCGGTCTCTGCGTCATACAAAGTGAGTGAGGTAAACAGCTTGGCAGGCATATCAGCAGGGAAGGTAATTTCATAGCTGTTTTCACCCATGAGGTAGTTGCCCTCGCTGTCTTTGTAAGCATTGCCATACTTGGCTCCCAAACCGACGATAGACGACATCATACCTGTACTGATCGAGTAGTGATTGATGTACATGTGCGCTTTGGCATTGACATCTGTATGCTTGGTCACTCTGTCTCTAAATTCCTCGTCTATCAAAGTATGCATAAAATCATCAAGCTCTGTATGTGCATGAGCGACCCATTTGCGGTCGTTCCACCACAGGCCGTCAGGCTCTCCGTCAAAATTAGCCGCGATGTTTTTGGCCATGCGCCAGGCCGTCTCAGCAGCCTGATCGAGTAGCTCCTTTTGGCGAGTTGTTGGATTGAATGCTGTACCTTTTTTGATACCGATAGCTGTCAACATGCCGTGCATATATGGATCGATGTTGTCCACACGATCGCTTTGGATGAAGCGGTTGAGCATTTCGAAATAAGAGAAGTCATGCGCAAACAAGGCATCTGATGGGATGTCAGAGGCATGCTGAAAATCCATCGGTATAGCCTCTCCCTCTAGCGGGTAAATCTTGATGCCCTCTACTGCATCTACACCTGGTTGTAGGTTATCTACAGACTGGAAGAAACCACGCTGGAAGATAAATACGCCATTGGTTTTGCTGGTATAGAGGTAGTAGCCTTCGGGTACTTCTCCGTCATAGCCCTCAGGTACGATCAGGTACTTGCCTCCTTTGCCGCGATCTGGTCCAGGGAAGCCAATGTCTCCCAAGAAGCGGGTGCCATCGGGGCGCTCTGGCCCTTCGAGTGGTCTGTGCCAAAAGTCATCCAACAATCCCTGTAGCATCGGAGGTACATCCAGCACCAAAGGACCTGTTTTGCTCAGATCGGCAAAACCCAGCGCATAGATCACATCCGAGTTGGGCGTAGTGATGATGGTTTGGGGTTTTAGCCTTTTCTCAAAGACCGAGATTACATTGTAGCCTTCGCCAAAGGTCTTGCCCAAGCCTTCCTTCATGGCGTACATGTTGACTGCCGGCAATGCCCATAGGTAAGTCTGTGTGGCACGTTGGAAATAAAGTTCTTCGTCCAGTGTGCGAGACACCTCCGCTGTAGGGTAACCTCCCTCAAGCGGCAGACTAGCCAAACTTTCATAGTGATTAGGTTCAGGAGCAGCACTTTGCTGCTTTTCTTGTGGCTGGCATGCAGTAAACAATACTGCAGTAGCCAGAGATAGGGTTAAGATGGATTTGTTCATCATAGTTTTTAGTGGTTAGTACTTTGTGTTTTTTGTGAGTTGCTGCTAGGCAAGCAGCCAAATTTGTCGAATCGTCTGGTTCCCTTACTAAAACTAGTGCAAATCCATAAGATATTGTAAGCAGATATGCTGATTCGTGGAAGAAATTGACATTTTTTTAGATAGGTCAGTATGGGGTATGATCACTCTAATGGTTTTGACACCTTATCTAACAAACATGATGGGCTTCATCTAAAAATATTTAATCAAATTAAAAATTGGGTTGAAGAAGGAAGTGTTAAATTTCTAATGAATGATATTGTTCTAGAAGAATGAGAAAGGAATAAGACTCGTGTCTCGCAGTGACGATTACTTGAGTGGTTAAACAACATTGAGTCCACTCCAGCAGAGCCATCTAATCAAAATCCTCTTCGGTCAGCTCATCCACGGTTTTTTCTTTTAGCGGCTTGGCTGGTCTATAGATTTCAAATTCGACTCTTCTATTGAGGTTTTGATCTCTCTCGGTGTGCTCCTCTACAATCGGTTTGTTACTCCCAAATCCTTGTGCTTCTACACGGTCACCTGCTACACCCCCAAAGGTAACAATGTAGTCACGGATGGTGTTGGCTCGATCTATCGACAAATCGAGGTTGAATTGTTCGGTACCAAACTTGTCCGTATGTCCTGAAATCCTCAAGAAGAAATCTGGGTTGTCGTACATGAAGTTGACCACTTTGTTGAGATCACCATACATTTCACCCTTCAAATCTGCCTTGCCAGGATCAAATTCGATCGATTCGAATTTGACACGACTGGCGATGTGGTTGGTGACCTCATCAAAGCGCATCGGACCATCTAGGTAGAACATTTCTTCGATTCGGAAGAATTCATCACCTTGTATGACTAGTAAGTAGTTTTTGTTATTGATCAAATCAAACTCAAACGAACCATCAGGTTTTAGGTATTTGGGAGAAACCTCCACACCATCATCGAGATCAATCACGGACACGATACCTGTAAAAGGCTTGCCAGTCAGAGAATCTGTCAGTGATCCTGCGATCTCGGTCAGTGCCTCTGGCTGTGCCTCCATGGGTAGTGGAAAGGAGTACAAATCGAGTTTGTCGAGATCATGGGTTGCGGAGCGGGCGTAGTACAGGTCTTTGGAGTGAGAATCCATCGTGAAATAAAACTCACTGCCTCGCCCGTTGACCAGCGGACCAATATTGATTGGCTCACTCCAAGCCGCATCCTTGTGGTAGGCTTTGTAGATGTCAAACTCGCCGAATTTGTAGAGTTGCCCATTGGAGCTAAAGAACAATACTTCGAACTCAGGGTGATAGAAGGGACTCACTTCGTTGTGGCGGGTGTTGATGATGGGGCCGAGGTTTTGGGCGGGCATCCATGCGCCATGTTCGTTTTTGTAGCTGAAGTAGATGTCAGACAGACCAAAGCCACCGATTCGGTCTGAGGCAAAATAAAGCGTGTCTTCGGTATGTGACAGAGAAGGATGAGAATCCCAACTGATGCTGTTGACATTGGTACCGAGGTTATGAATATCTGTCCAGACACTGTCTTCACTCAGACTCGCCATGAATATATCGCAATTACCCAAGCCATACGGAGATCCACATCTGGAGAAGTAGAGTGTCTTGCCATCCTTGCTCAGACACGCAGAACCTTCGTTGTATTGGGTGTTGATTTGTGTCAGGTCGGTACAGAGTTCCCAATAGCCATCTACGCGGCGACTGATGAACAAGTCTTCATTTTTGACATAGTCCAGATTGATCATTCTTTCGTTTCTCTTGGATGTAAAGATGAGAACTTGGTTTTGAAGCCCAATAGAAGGTCCATAGTCAGCATGGCGGGAGTTGATTTTTCTTCCCATGTTGAGCAATACGCCACGGGGTGGCCGGATGGTGTCGATGGCTTTTCGATGCTCGACGAGTTTGTAGTAGTAGTCTAGCGGAACGAAATTTTCGGTCTCCTGGGTGTTCAATGAGTCATAGTACAGTTCGAGCTCTTGGATATTGATATTGTTGTGATGATGACGCAGCACCAGCTTGTACAGAGAAGTGGCCTCTTCGTCCGTGCCGTAGATCTCTGTCAATTTGGCTAGTCTCCAGATCCAGTACGTGTCTACATAGAAATTTCTAATACCGAAGTTTTTGATGTACTGTTGGAGTGCAGGATACAGCTTTTCCCAGTCGCGATTGTGTTCCAATCTTTGGATGCGATGGAGCTCTGTTTTGTTTTGGTAGTAGTTGATTTTGTTGACGTTGGGAAATTTATAAATATTGAATTCCCACTCGCCATTGAGCGTATCTAGGTCTGCAATTGCTTGACTGTCATGCTTCTTCTTTGAGAATTGAGCCTGTACGACACTTGCCGACCCAATTGTCCAAAGGATTACAACAGCAACTACGAGAAGTATATGGTTTTTGATAGTTATGAAACTATGCACTCGATTTAAATTATGAATATTCTTTGCTTGTATAATATGTACCCTAGCTGAATTTCAAAAGTAATGCAGCTGACCTTCTAAACGAATTAAATGCTAGATTAAATATAATTACTTTGGCATAGCGATTGCAACTTATGATTATCTTTAAATTTTGACATGAAATCTAGTTTTTATGTCATAGTGACAGGCAAGTGAAGTTTATTTATGATTCAATATAACATGTTTTCTACAAGCTCCTTTTCAGATCTCAGTGATGAAGATGCAGGTGATTTGATCCCTCTAGATTTGACTGGAGACGAAACCGAAATACATCAAGACGATCTTCCAGAAGATCTCCCCATATTACCTCTCAAAAACGCAGTTTTATTTCCAGGTGTGGTGATCCCAATTACCGTAGGGAGACAAAAATCCATCAGGCTGGTCAAGAAGGCCTACCGCAGCAACAAGATCATCGGGGTGACTGCACAGAAAAACCCCTTGGCTGAAGACCCTAAAGAGGGAGAAATTTACAAGACAGGTACAGTGGCTAAAATCTTGAAAATGCTGGTGTTGCCAGATGGCAATACCACGATTATCATTCAAGGTAAAAAGCGGATGAATATTGAGCAGATTGTGCAAGAAAATCCCTACATGACTGCCAAAGTCAAGTTACTCAATGAGGATTTTGAGTCAGGAGAGGAGAGCCATACCAAAGCTATCATTCATTCCTTGAAGGATGCGGCTAAGAAGATTTTGAAGCTGAACCCAGATATTCCTAAGGAAGCACAAATTGCCTTGGAGAGTATTGACAGTTTTAGCTTTTTGACCCACTTTCTATGCTCCAACATCAATACGGATGTCAAGGACAAGCAGAAGTTGCTAGATATTAACAATGGATCCAAACGCGCCGAGCAGCTCCTTCAATACATGCTCAAGGATATTCAGGTGCTGGAACTCAGACATGAGATTCAAAACAAAGTGAATACCGATATTGATCAGCAACAGAGAGACTATTATCTCCGTCAGCAGATGAAGGTGCTGCAAGACGAGCTCGGCCAGGGTAGCCCAGAACAAGAAATAGATGATTTGAGAGCTGCTGGTGCTAAGAAAAACTGGCCAGATGAGGTTGAGGAGCATTTCAACAAGGAGATTGACAAAATCCTGAGAATGAATCCTATGGCAGCAGAATATCCGGTAGCGATGAATTATGCCGAACTGCTGGTAGAGCTGCCATGGAACGATATGTCTCATGATAATTTTGATCTGAAACGAGCCAAAAAAATCTTGGATCGTGATCATTTTGGATTGGAAAAAGTCAAAGACAGAATCATTGAGTACCTCGCCGTGAGAAAACTGAAAAATGACTTGAAAGGGCCGATTATTTGTCTTTTTGGCCCTCCTGGTGTAGGTAAGACATCACTAGGTAAGTCAATTGCCAAAGCCCTCAACCGTGAGTATGTCAGGATGTCACTCGGTGGTGTGCATGACGAGGCAGAGATTCGTGGGCATCGCAAGACCTACATTGGCGCCATGCCAGGCAAGGTGATTCAGAACATCAACAAGGCCAAATTTTCTAATCCAGTATTCGTGTTGGATGAGATAGACAAGATATCAACAGAGTTTAGAGGTGATCCATCGTCTGCCTTGTTGGAGGTTTTAGATCCCGAGCAAAACAACGCGTTCAAGGATAATTTCTTGGAGGTAGAATATGACCTGTCCAAAGTTTTGTTCATCGCGACAGCCAATTCACTCGATACGATACAGCCAGCTCTGAGAGACAGAATGGAGATCATCGAGGTGACGGGCTATACCATGGAAGAAAAAGTGGAGATCGCTAAGAAGCATTTGTTTCCTAAGCAATTGGAAGAACATGGGTTGAAAGCTACCGACCTATCTATGGATAAGAAGGCCATAGCCAAAGTGATTGATGACTACACGAGAGAGTCTGGTGTGAGAACACTGGAGCGCAAGATCGGAACCATCGTGAGGGATGCTGCCAAGTCTCTTGCTATGGAAGAATCTTATCAGAAGAAAGTAACTGTTGATGAGGTGAGACGAATCTTGGGAGCAGAAATCTACGATAAGGAGCTGTATCAAAACAACAAGATGGCTGGTGTGGTCACTGGTCTGGCTTGGACATCAGTGGGCGGAGAAATTTTGTTCATCGAATCCAGTTTGAGCAGAGGCAAAGGCAAGTTGACCTTGTCAGGTCAATTGGGAGATGTGATGAAGGAATCAGCTGTCACGGCCTTGTCATACTTGAAGTCAAACGCCGAGAAGCTAAACATTGATTACAGGACATTTGACAACTATGATTTGCACGTGCATGTGCCTGCGGGTGCTGTACCCAAGGATGGACCATCAGCAGGGATCACCATGTTGACCTCATTGGCATCGATATTTACCCAAAGAATGATCAAAGACAAGCTGGCAATGACAGGTGAGATTACTTTGAGAGGTAAAGTATTGCCAGTGGGCGGGATCAAGGAGAAAATGTTGGCCGCCAAGAGAGCAGGCATCAAGGAGATTATTCTCTGCAATAAGAACAAAAAGGATATCGAAGAGATTGATGAGCGATATGTCAAGGATCTGACCTTCCATTTTGTCGATACTGTAGACGAAGTGTTGGAGATTGCACTGTTACAGCAAAAGGTCCAGGATCCGGTGAAATTTGAGTTGACCGAAAAAAGCAATTAATCTCAGAGCAAGAAGCATGAAGAAACCTGTATTGATCCTATTGTTGATATTTCAAGCAGGTCTTTTGTGTGCGCAACTGGATGCAAGTCACTCCTATGATTTTTTAAATTTGCCTGTTGGTGCGAGAGTAGCTGGTCTGGGAGGTGTGGTGATATCTTCAACAGATCAGGATGTAAATCTATTTTTGTCCAATCCAGCATTGTTGGACTCTGTCAATCACAACCATATATCATGGAGTCATCTGAGTTATTATGCGGATGTGCAGTACAATTCTTTTGCCTATGCATGGAATCTCAAAAGGTTGGGACCTATAGGTATTGGCGTACAGCATATGGGTTATGGTGAGTTTGATAGTTATGACCTAGCTGGCAATGCTTTGGGTAAGACCTCTGCCAACGAAACAGCCGTGGTTTTGTCTCATAGCCATACCTTAGGTTTGTTCACCATGGGAGCCAATCTCAGGTTTATTTCGTCCAATATTGACAGCTATGGGTCGAGTGCGTTGACGATGGACTTAGGGGGGACATTTACCCATCCCACACATGAGCTGCAGGTAGCTTTGTTATTTAAGAACATGGGCGTGGTGTTTTCAGACTATACAGGTAGTTCTGAATCCACTCTGCCGTTTGATGTACAGATGGGTGTGACTTTCAAACCAGAGCACATGCCGTTTAGGTTTTCGGTGACGGCATACAATCTGGGTAAATCTGGGTCAGTGTATTACGATGCTGACTTTTCTGAAGACGATGAACCAGGAAAGGTGGATGAAATTTTTCGTCACATCAATTTGGGAACAGAAGTAGTCATCAGTCAAAATTTTCAATTGAGAGTCGGATACAATCACTTGATCAGAAAGGAATTGAAAATGGAGGAGAAACAAGGATTGGCTGGTATTTCGTTGGGCGCTATGGTGAGGATCAAAATGTTTGAACTATCGTACACCTTCACGACGTACCATATAGACAGTGGTAGGAGTTATTTTACCATTACCAGTAATTTGAATAAAGTTTTTAAGAAAAAATCAATCATATAAGATGTTGTCAACAGACCAATATTTAACACCCAAAGAGATCGTAGCAGAGTTAGACAAGTACATCATCGGGCAGCATGATGCCAAGAGGAATGTTGCGATCGCTTTGAGGAACCGATGGAGAAGAATGAATGTCAAGACGGATATCCAAGGAGAAATTGTTCCCAACAACATTTTGATGATTGGAGCTACGGGAGTGGGTAAGACTGAGATAGCCCGACGACTGGCAAAAATAGCAGACGCTCCCTTCGTGAAGGTTGAGGCTTCTAAGTTTACGGAAGTGGGCTATGTAGGGCGTGATGTCGAGAGCATGGTTCGTGATCTAGTAGAGCAGTCTGTAGCACTGGTAAAAAATGCCAAGAAAGAGGCCGTAAAGGAAAAGGCGGAAGAAATTGTAGAAAACATTATTCTAGATGCTTTGATACCTCCTGTCAAGAAGACTACCCCATCTGTATTGAACAATGCCGATGGAGCCAGCACGATAGTGGATGATGCAGAACTCAACGAGAAGACCCGTGTGAGATTCAGAGAGAAAATCAAAAATCGTGAGCTTGAAGATCGAAAAATTGATATTAGTATCAAGCAAAATAACACCCCTGGGATTGGAATGATTGGTGGAGGTCAGATGGATGAATCTTCCATGATGAATCTGCAAGAAATGATCGGGAACATGATTCCGCAGAAAACCAAAAAACGCAAAGTAACGATTGCGGACGCAAGGAAATTGTTGATGGAGGAGGAGTCTTCTCGATTGATAGACATGGATGAGGTCAAAGATGAGGCAATTGCTAAAGCTGAAAACACGGGTATCATCTTCATCGATGAGATTGATAAAATTGCGGTAGGGGCTTCCAAAAAGGGTGGACCCGACGTGAGTCGTGAAGGTGTGCAGAGAGACTTGCTTCCGATTGTAGAAGGCAGTGCTGTCAATACCAAATATGGGGTGATCAACACGGATCACATCTTGTTTGTAGCGGCAGGGGCTTTTCATTTCGCAAAACCATCTGATTTGATTCCTGAGTTGCAAGGTAGATTTCCGATCAGGGTTGAGCTAGAAAATTTGACCAAGGCGGATTTTGTCCGTATCCTCAGCGAGCCTAAAAATGCGTTGACCAAGCAGTATGCAGCACTGATCGCCGCTGAAGATGTAGAGATTAGTTTTGAATCCGAAGCGATAGAAGAAATTGCCAGCATGGCCTTCGAGATCAATGCTGAGATAGAAAACATTGGCGCTAGACGTCTACATACGGTGATGAGCAGGTTGCTCAACGATATCCTCTTCGATATACCAGACCTCATTGGACCCAATGCCAAAATAGTCATCAACAAAGCCATGGTCTTGGAGAAGCTGAGTGGAATGGTAGAAAACAGAGATTTGAGCCAGTATATCTTGTAAGACGCGATGCTCGGAAATGGCTTATGGATTAGGCTGATTTTTGAAATCTTGATTCTTGTTTTTATGAATGTTGAACCTTAAATTCTGAACAAATCGGGAATAACCTAGATTTGGACACCTTTAAACCATCTACCTATGCTCATCAGATACCGTATTCCTCTTAATTACTTTATCAAGTTCGCGTATGTGGATGCGATTGCAGTTATGATTGTATCTGTTGGTGTTTTCTTTCTCGTACGCAAGATCAATTTTCCTATTATTCCGATCAATATTCCTGCATTTATGGGTACAGCCATATCCTTGTTGCTGGGGTTTAAACTCAGTCAGTCGTATGATCGATGGTGGGAGGCACGCAAGATTTGGGGTGCCATTGTCAATGATTCGAGGACACTGACTCTACAGGTCCTCAACTACCACAAAGACGGAAACTGTGAGCAAACTATTCGCATTGCCAACCGACAGATGGCATGGCCGCACAGTTTGGGTCAATCCCTGCGAGGTCTGTCTCCATTGGATAAAATGGGAGATTTCTTGAGTGAGGAAGAATTTGCCAGAGTTGCCAGTCATAAAAATGTACCATTGGCGATACTCAACGAGCATTCGGTAGATTTGCGACAAATGTATCAAGACGGTAAAATCAATGATTACCAGCAAATCCAGATAGATAAAACGCTGGTTCGCCTATGTCAGAGTATGGGAATGGCAGAGCGAATCAAGAATACTGTTTTTCCCACTTCCTATCGATTGTTTTTACATTTGTTCATTTATCTTTTTATCACCTTGTTGGCCGTTGCTTTGGCAGAGGTGGATCGTCTTTGGGAAATACCCATGATGGTACTGATTTCTTTGCCTTTTTTATTGTTGGAGAAAACAGCCTTTTACCTCCAGGATCCATTTGAAAACCGACCTACGGATATTTCAGTGTCTGCAATTGCCAATACCATCGAGCATAACCTCAAACAGCTCATCGGTCAGTCAGACCTTCCTGCCCCTGTAGAGCAAGATACTTTTTATGTGATGTAATTGTGTTATTTAACATTGAGGAGTAGGCTGGGGGTATATTGTATTGTCTTTTAACCTCTCAAAAAGATAAATCGATTCTATTTCCTTTTATGCTTAGGTTACTTAACTTGGATTTTGTGGTGGTCATTGTATCATGTGAATTATTCAATGCGTTGAGATGTCTGAAAGGAAATTAATTTTGTATGTAAGTATGAGTCTAGATGGCTATTTGGCAACTGATGATGATGATTTGTCTTGGCTGGATATGGTCGAAAGAGAGGGAGAGGATTATGGTTATTCTGAATTCATGGATCGAGTGGATACTTATATTGTCGGACGCAAAACATATGATAAAATCATCGACATGGTAGGGCATCTGCCACAAGCCGAAAAGATGGAATGTTATGTGATCACCAGGCAAGAATTGCTACCAGAGAAGAATATTATCTTTTACAATGATGATATTGAAGATTTGATTTATGAACTAAAAAGAGAATCAGGTCAAAATATCATCTGTGATGGAGGGGCAGACGTAATCAAGCTACTCATGAGTAGTAGTCTCATCGATGAGTATGTGATATCGGTGATTCCTGTCATATTGGGGGATGGCAAGAGATTGTTCAAAGGAGGGGTTCCTTCTCAGGATATCGCCCTCATCAATTCTACTAGTTTTGAATCAGGATTGGTACAGTTGCATTATGTCCGATTGAATGAGAATTGATAGGGCTAGCTCCCTACTATTGTTTTTCTACGTAGACGATTTTCTTGGTTTCGAAGAAATCTTCTTTGAAATAAGTAGTCAGGTCATGGACTTTGTATCGGAGTTTGGACTCTAGCATTTCTTCGGCCAAATCTCCACCTTTCAAATATAGAATGCCATTTTTTAAAGGATGTTTGGATTCTTTTTTGAACTTGCCTTTGGTCCACTGGTAGAATGGCTTCATTCTCGTCACGGCTCTACTGACGACAAAATCAAATTGACCAGGGACAGTTTCTGCACGTCCATGGATTCCAGTTACATTTTTCAACCCAAGAGCTTGGGCGACTTCATTTACTACTTTGATCTTCTTCCCAATACTATCTACCAAGACAAACTGTGATTCTGGGTAGAGTATAGCAAGTGGTATACCTGGGAAGCCCCCACCTGTACCTATGTCCAAGATACTAGAACCTGGAAGGAAATCCATGACTTTGGCAATCCCAAGAGAGTGGAGTACATGGCGCACATTGAGTTCTTCAATGTCCTTGCGAGAGATGACATTGATTTTGCTATTCCAATCTTTGTACAGAGGTTCTAACTGGGCAAACTGTTCCTTTTGTTCAGCACTGAGCTGAGGAAAGTACTTCAAGATGATCTTAGACATGCTCCTAGATATGCTGCTTTTTGTCTTTGACCAAGTCGTACATCAACTCGCGGGCTCTGTGCAATTGAGCTTTGACAGTACCTAATGGCGCATCCAGTGTTTTGGCGATCTCATCATACGATAACTCATCAAAATATCTCAACCTAACCAGTCGCTGGTACTTTGGAGGTAGTTTGGTGACAAACATCTGTACCAACTCGATTTTTTGAGTATTGATAGCCTCTTCTTGAGGATTAAGTGTTCTGTCTTCTACATCGATATTGACGGACTCTCCATTGTCGTCTGAGAATGAAGTATTCAAACTAAAGGTGTTTAGCTTTTTCTTTCTGATAAAATCGATGGTGTTGTTGGTGGCGATTCTAAAAAGCCAAGTACTAAATGTGTAGTCTTTTTTGAATTTGTGGAGGTTTTTGAAAGCTTTGGCAAACGCCTCGATAGTCAGATCTTCTGCATCATCCGTGTTTCTGATCATCTTGAGTATCATGTGGTAGACAGGACGCTTGTAGCGATCCATCAGCTCAGCATATGCTTGCTCGTCACCTTCATTGATCGCATGATCGATTAGTTTGAAATCCTTTAGTGCCTTTTCGGAAAACTGCTTTTTTACTTCCATTTAACCTTCTTAGTGAATATCGCGATGGTTCCTGCTGTAGTTACGAACAATACGTAAAATAAATCAAGAACTGGTACTAGCCAAGTATTGATACGGTCTCCAAACTTTTTGGATGTGAAATAATTTAGATTCATGAGCATGATCCATCTAAAAAGGAGGATGCCCAATACAATCTCATATCTGTTGGTTTGTATGGCTAAAATAATCAAAGACAACCAGAAAAGCAGATTACTTAGGTTTTGTAGTCCCAAAAGAGTCTTATCCTTGAAGGAATAGTACTTGCTGACGGAGAAATGTCTCAGTTTTTGTCTGAAATATTCTCGCCAAGTTTTTTTGGGGACTGAAAGTGTGAGTGAGTCGGCTCCTAAAACCACCTGTGTATTTTTCTTATTGGCGAGTTGATTGACCAATAGGTCGTCATCTCCACCCATGATGTGTTGGAATTTATTGAATCCCTTGTTTTCAATGAATGCTGATTTTCTATAAGCCAAATTTCTACCTACTCCCATGTATGGATTACCTGCCAACGCCCATGCTGCATAGTTGACAGCTGTTTGTTGGGTTTCGTAGCGAATGTACAGATTGAGAAAACCTTTTTCTTTGATGTATTGAGATACACCCAGTGAGAATTTGGTCTGCTCTTGGATGTGGCTGGTCATTTCAGTGATCCAATTCTCTGAAGTGGGTCTACAATCGGCATCAGTGAAGAGTAGGATGTCGTTTTTGGCAGCTTTGACACCCAATGTGATGGCGTACTTTTTGGCGTTGATGTGGTCATGCACCTTGTCGACTCTCACATGCTTGAGTTTCTCAGATTTGATATCCAGCATGTAGTCAAACGTATCGTCATCTGATCTGTCATCTACAATGATGATTTCAAAATTCGGATGGTTTTGTTGTTGTAGGATGGGAATTAATTCCTTTAAATTGTCCAGTTCATTGTGTGCACATACGATGACAGAGACAGGTTGATTTTGTGAGCTTGTGTTCGTGGAGTAGCGACTTATTTTGATCCAAGCTACTGTCCAATAGATAGATAGGATGAATGTACTTCCTAATAAAACGAACAAGAAAATTTCCGACATAACAGTTGATTCGCAATTGGACGCAAATATGCGGCAGTACGCCAATTTTATAGTGGAAATCAACATATTTTTGCAACGTTTATGGATTTTAAGTTAGAAACAACAGACAGCAAGTCAAGGGCAAGGGCAGGAGTGATCACTACTGATCATGGTCAGATCGAAACGCCGATATTTATGCCTGTAGGTACCGCTGGTACTGTCAAGGCCGTACATCAGCGTGAGCTCAAGGAGGATATCAAGGCAGAGATTATTTTGGGCAACACTTATCACTTGTATTTGCGTCCAGGACTGGATGTGATAGAATCCGCTGGTGGGTTGCACAAATTCAATGGATTTGATAAACCCATGCTCACGGATAGTGGTGGGTATCAGGTGTATTCTCTCAAGCACAGAAGAAAAATCACTGAGGAGGGTGTAAAGTTTCAGTCGCACATAGATGGATCCAAACATAATTTTAGCCCAGAGCACGTCATGGATATCCAGCGCACCATTGGTGCGGATATCATCATGGCTTTTGACGAGTGTACGCCATATCCATGTGACCTAAAGTATGCCAGAGAATCCATGGAAATGACTCACCGCTGGTTGAAACGTTGTTGTGACCGTTTTGATCAGACCGAACCCAAATATGGCTATAGTCAGACTTTGTTTCCTATCGTGCAGGGGAGTACCTATCATGACCTTAGAAAAAAATCTGCAGAGACGATCGCGTCTTTTGGTCGCGAAGGCAATGCGATAGGAGGCCTATCCGTAGGTGAGCCTGCAGAAATGATGTACGAAACGACCGACTTGGTCTGCAATATTCTACCTGCGGATAAGCCACGTTACCTGATGGGAGTCGGCACACCAGAGAATATCCTCGAATGTATCGCACTGGGAGTAGATATGTTTGATTGCGTGATGCCTACTCGCAATGCACGACATGGGTTGCTCTATACTTCAGAAGGACTCATCAATATCAAGAATAAGAAATGGGAGAAGGATTTCTCACCGATAGATCCTAATTTGGGTGGCTATGTTGACATGGCTTACTCCAAAGCATATCTGAGACATTTGGTACATAGCAGCGAATCTTTAGGTGCTCAGATTGCCAGTGTACACAATTTGTCATTTTATTTGTGGTTGGTCAAAGAGGCTAGAAAACACATCAAAGCTGGAGATTTTACAGCTTGGAAAAATGCTATATTGCCAAAAATTTCATCAAGACTGTAGATACCCGTGGGCATCAAACTGATAGATAAATACATTTTTAAAAAGTTCATTACCACTTTCATCTTTGTGGTGGCGCTACTGGTTGTAGTGATCGTGGTAATTGACTTTACAGAGAAGAATGAAAAGTTCATCAAAAATGAAGTACCTACGGACTTGATCGTGTATTACTATCTGAGTTTTATGCCTTGGATTGCCAATCTGATTGCTCCCATTACGGTATTTATTTCCACTGTATTGGTCACAGCTGGCATGGCTGGTAAGACAGAGATAGTTGCCATATTAGCAGGTGGTATTAGCTTTCGTAGGATGCTGATGCCTTTTTTGGTGGGTGCTATTTTGATTGCCATGACGACATTTTATGTCAATGGATGGATGATCCCCAACTCCAATAAGTATCGGATTGCATTTGAGGTAGAATATCTGAAAAAGCCTTTTTACTTCAACGAAAGAGATATTCATTTCAAGATAGGGGAAGAGGAGTATTTGTATCTCCAGCGCTACAATAACAGATCAGAAGTAGGATACAAAGTCACCTTGGAGCAGATTGTAGGGACAGAAATGAAACAGAAGTTGACTGCTACGAAGATGACCTGGGATGATTCTTTGGGTCGCTGGCAGTTCAAAGATTGGGAGCTGCGAGAGATAGGAGAATTTGGAGAGAAATATTCTAAGGGAGATGAAATGGACACCTTGTTGAGTATCACGCCCGAAGATTTTGACAACAAATATCAACTCAATGAGACCATGAATCTCAATGAACTCAATGATCATATCGCGATGCTCAAAGATCGTGGTGCCGATGATGTCGAGGTATATGAAATCGAAAAGTACATACGTTATATGTTGCCATTTACAGCAATCATATTGACCCTGATGGGAGTGTCTGTATCTGCTGAAAAATCTACACGGGGTGGTGCTGGGTTTAAGATAGCACTGGGTTTTTTGATCGCCTTTGTGTTTATCATCCTATTCATTTTGGTCAAGGCCATCGCAGAGGCAGGGTCGATGAACCCTATTGTGGCTATATGGATTCCCAACATGATTGGAGCCGTTGTATCTTTGATTTTATATCGTTTTGTTCCTAAATAATGGAGAATGCTAATTCGCAATTGAAAGCCTACCTACAGCTGCATTTCATTGTATTGATTTGGGGTGCTACAGCTGTTTTGGGTAAGCTTATTAGTATTCCTCCTTTGGGGGTGGTTTTATACAGAACTTTGATTGCGGCAGGAGGGATATATCTGATTATCCTATTCAAGCAAATCAATTACAAACTGCCCAAAGAGGAGTTGATCAAAATCCTTTCCACTGGGATTCTTATTGCACTGCACTGGATTACTTTTTTTCTGGCTGCCAGATTGTCCAATATTTCGATTTGTTTGGCAGGGATTGCTACCACTTCTTTTTGGACAAGCTTTATTGATCCAATCGTAAACAAGCGTCCAATCAAGTTTTATGAACCACTTTTGGGTGTTTTGTCATTGGTAGGAATAGTTTTGGTATTCAATGCATCATTTGATCAATTCTTGGGTTTGTCAGTGGCGATCGCGTCAGCAATTTTGGCGTCTTTATTCACTGTCATCAATGGTCGATTGATCGCCAGACAAAATCACTACACCATCTCTATGTACGAGATGCTCGGTGCATTTGGGACGACTCTCATGATCATACCCCTGGCGAGTTGGATGAGTACAGAGCGCATGGTTGACTATGTATCTATTCAGAACTGGGATTGGGCATTTTTGCTGTTTTTGGGCGTAATATGCACGGTGTTTGCCTATTCACTGGGGGTCAAGTTGATGAAGCAATTGTCTGCTTTTTCAATCAACTTGACGATCAACTTGGAGCCAGTATACGGCATTATCATGGCGTTGATTATATTCAAAGATGATGAGCACATGGGTACGGGATTTTATGTAGGTACATCTATCATTATCTTGTCTGTTTTGCTATATCCGTTGGTGAGGAAGTTGACCAAAGACAGGTACATGAATCCAGAGGTATTGCAATGAATGTACTCGAAATATACCTATTACTGATCTAAGATTTTGACCAGTTCATCGAAGTAATTATTGTTATGTTCCAAAAAAATACGTATTTTGAAACATAATTTCCATAAGCCAGACTGACCTAAATATTGAAGAAAGCCATCCACACGGATGGCTTTTCTTTTTTGCTCAGAATTTATATTCTAACCATACAGTTATGAACCTCACAAATAATGTTGTCATCTAGGGATTAACATTTGTAAAACAAACAACCCTAGTAGCGCGGAGGCTACCAGGGAAGTATTGTTAGAATGGTTTGTCTTTGATGTCTTAATTGGGTTAAGTCAGCAAGGCTAAAATCTTGTTAAATGCTTTTTGAAGGATATATGAAAACTGTGCTGTCAACCTGATGGTCGGCACATATCGTGTGCTTCTCCATGTAGGGTATGGAGATAGTCGTTCCGTCACTAAGAACTGTGTAAATAGAGGTATATGTTTCATTAAAAATTAAAGTTAATTTTCTCGATTGCTGCTTTAATTCTAATGAGGGGCAATTCTAATTCAGAAATTCCTATTGAATTTCATTTCTTGGATGATTTATACAGTTGTGTGTAAATATTTCCAGAATTGACAAAATTGCCTTGTGAAATTTGTAATTAATTCAAGTAGGTACATGGTTTTTGAATGACTAAAATCTCATTATTGATGAACTACTACTCATCACTCTTTTGACAGAACGCCAATTTTGATGTACGACGGGTTCGAACCCGATCTGCTCACAGCATGCTTGGCGACAACAAAATCTTCAGCACTAGCCTCAAAGATGTTGTCAACATAAGTCTGAGGATTGATGTCTATCAACGGAAACCAGGTGCTTTGAATTTGCACCATGATACGGTGCCCTTTTTTGAAAGTGTGCAGTACATCTTGAAGTTCTAGTTCTATTTTTTCATCCTGTTTTGGGGTGAAAGGTTCTGGTTTCTTGTAGCTGTTTCGGAATCTGCCTCGTAGTGCTTCACTTCTGACCATTTGGTGATAGCCGCCTATCATTTTCTCGGGCTGATGTGGGTATGGAGCATGGTCATTAGGATATACGTCAATGATTTTGACTATCCAATCAGCCGCGCTTTGATTGGTTTTGACTACCAGATTGGCTATGATGGGGCCAGCCACAGTAAGATCTTCTTCCAGTTGGGCGGTTACGTAATACAGTACATCATCTCTTAAGATCACAAAGCCTTGATCTTCGACCATATACTCTTTAGGGATTTTGAGGTTTGGATATTGAGTGAAGGGCACGGGGTTGGCGGGATCACTGACAAACATATCTACCCCAAATTCATTGGCTTGGGGAGGAGTGAAAGACAATTCATTTTTTTTCTTGAAATACAGTTTTCTGTAGTCAAGGTTTTTGGGTGGCCATTCTTCGAATTTTCTCCACTGGTTGCGACCTGTTTCAAACATGATCGCTTCGGACAAGTCTGCTTCGCCTTCGCCTTTGAGGTGATAGGTAAAGAAGGGAGTCAAGACTTCATTGTTGAAGAAAGTAGAAGTTTTTTCTCCGAAATGCACATCTCCCAAGAAATCTCCTGCTGTACGTCTCCATCCTCCATGACTCCAAGGGCCCATTATAATGGTGTTGGTGGTTTTTGGGTTGTTTTTTTCTACTTCCGCATAGATATGGAGAGGGCCATAGAGGTCTTCGGCATCATACCAACCTCCTACGGTCAGTACCGCGCAATTCACATTTTTTAGATGAGGAAGGATGTTTTTGGATTGCCAATATTCATCATAATTGGGGTGAGCAACCATTTCATTCCAAAATGGAATACTATCGTGCAGATACAACTCATTGGCTTTAGAAAGAGGAGTCATGTTCTTGTAAAATTCATATCCGTCCTCTGTGCCAAAATTAAAATCAGGAGCCCACTCTGTGGTCAAACTGTCTCTCTCTACGCCAAACGAAGATAAGAAAGCAAAACTGTGAGAAGGGAAAAAAGCACCGTGGTGGTGAAAGTCATCAAAGAACCAATCAGCGATTGGGGCCTGAGGAGAAACCGCTTTCAGTGCTGGGTGCGAATCAATCATACCTGCTGCGGTATAGAATCCAGGGTAGGAAATACCCCACTGCCCTACATTGCCATTGTTTTGCGTATGAGAGAGCAACCAATCAATGGTGTCAAATGTATCAGTGCTTTCATTGACGTTTCGGCCATTGACGATGCCTTCGTGAGGGGTCATGTTGACGAAATCACCCTCTGACATGAATTTTCCCCTTACGTCTTGATAGACAAAAATGTATTTGTCTTTGGTTAGGCTCATATTGGGTCCCAAATCCTTTCGGTATTGAGATTTGTCAGTACCATATGGTGCCACAGAATAGGGTGTGCGGAACAGAATGATCGGGTATGCTTGCCCGTCATTGGGCGTATATATTGAGGTGAATAGCTGGGTGCCATCACGCATGGGTATATACACTTCCGTTTTGTCATAGTTGTTGACAATGAATAAAGAGTCACTTTCGCTACGCTGTGGTGAGTAGGCCTCTTTGTCCCTATCACAGGAAGCAAAAAGGGAAAGAGACACGATTACAGTCAAGATTAGTTTTGAGAGATTCAATGTTGTTTTCATTTTTTGAGTTGATGCGAATTCGTTCATAGTGACGGAAGTGAAAAAACCAATGGAATTATGCTTCTATTTTTTTTAACTTTTTCTTCATGTATCTGAGTACTTTGTCAAATTCTGTGTTTTCCTGTTTGCTGAGACCAAATTCTTTTCCGGATTTGAGTCTCCATGTGATTTCTTCGTACTTGCCACCCATGGTTTTGATACTACTGTGACTCCATTTTTCTAATTCTTTGGATTCAAATTTGAGTCGTTTGAATTGGAATGGCATGTTCAACTCAAACTTCTCTTTCGCGATTTTCATGATCTTAACTCCCATGAGGATTTTGAGCAAGACGACGATTCCAATAGGGCCAGAGGTATATATGAGTAGATACCATCCTATTTTACTCTCAGCATCATTGATATTCAATATACCATATACAAACAGTCCCAAGGCGATGGTAATGAAAACACTAACTGAAAAGAGTGTTGATATTTTTGGTTTTGATACGATCATTCCGCTTGTAATTGAGCGGTAAAATTATGGATATGATTGATAATCTCGCCGAAAAACTCTTCAAATTCTTTCTCAAGTAAAGGATAGTCGGTCATTAGATTTTCGGTGGCACGCTCCATACCCGACTCGTATGGTGTCCGTTGAGACATGCCTGTCAGTGCAGATTGCAGACCGTCTACAAACTGGTAGTGATACAGCCAGTCATTTTTGGCCATGTGATAGAGTAAATAATTTGCCTTTTCTGGGATTAACTTTCTGTTTTTCTCAAAGAGAAGATAATATCGATGAGTGAAGTCGCCTAGCTTTTCATCTGAGTATTGGTGCCAGTTTTTGGCTAAAAAATGATCGTAAAACATATCCATGATCACACCAGAGTAGTGTCTGTATTCGGAGAGCCTTCTTTTGCCCTGTCTGACTAGTGGATGATTATCAGTAAAGGAGTCGATTTCCCGATGGATCAGAATGCCATTTTTGATCCCAGATTCATATACTTCAAATTTATTTCCCTTGACAAAATCAGCTATGACGTTGCCTATGGCTATTTTTTCTTGGTCAAAAGAAAGGAAGATATGTGCTAGGTAATTCATTTATGGGCATAATATAAAGCTTTTCCTTTGATTGGTTATATTTGTGAAGAAGCTTAAAAACCAGATCATGTCTAATATCCATCTTAACATCCTCATTCAGCTCGCTAAAATCGATGGAGTCATCGTTCAACAGGAAATTGATTTGATCAACGAAGTGGGAAAGGCCAATGGATTGTCAAATGAAGAAATTAGGGAAGCTTATGAAGAAGCAGTTAGTTTGGATTTGGATAACCTCACAGGGTTGACCGATGATGAAAAGTATGATGTGATCTACTCAGTGGTACAGCTGATGAAAATCGATGGCAAGCTGTACAATGAGGAAATTAAATACTGCGCCAAAATGGCTTCCAGATTGGGATATGACGAGAATGTTCTTTTTGAATTGATGCTCAAAATATATGCTGATCCCGATCTTTGTGCAGACAAGGCATCATTGAAAAAACATATTCAGAAGTACCTTATATCTTGATCAGGCAGTAGGTATCCTCCATGGAGATAAGTGGGATGTCTTGTGCGATGGCATCTTTACTCATGTCTCTGATATTTCTTTTCTTGTTGGTATGAGTGAGTATGATTCTTTTGTAACTGAAATAGTCATTGATTGTTTCTAGACTGTGTACAGCATCATATCCTACTACCAAGTAGTCCGTCCTTAGTTTTAGTTTGATGCTGTTTGGATCAAATCCCTTTGATAAGAATATAAATCTAGTGCTATGCATCACTAGTGCGTGCATGCCCGTGTCGATTTGGTAAGTTTTTTGATTAATTAGCACAGCCTGATCTACTGGGGCTAGGTGTGATTGTAGCCTGTTTGGATTGATTTGATAAGCTAGCAGTTCTTGGTTTTGAATGGAATTCTGCGCGTACAGATTGACTTTCAATCCATCTACTCGATCGATGAATTGATTCTCTCTAGTGTGGTACAGAATCACCTCTGTCTTGGTGGATTGTTGATAGATACTCCAGCAGCCTAGTGTTGTGATCAAAGCAATGCAGATCGTGAAGGGCCATAAGTACCTGAATTTCCTATTGGCGATCATCACAAGTAGGAATATTATTGCTAAATACACCAAGATAGTTTGCCCACCTGAGAGATAGAGCCATTCTTTGAGGCTACCTGGTAATTGATAGATTTGATTGACTACCCAATTGAGACTCTTGATGCTATACTCCATCAAAAGACCTGGCCAGATACTAGGAAATATACTGTTGGCGATGAAGAGGAATATGCCCTCGGACATGACTATAAACGCCGCTGGAATGACGAAGAGGTTCGATCCCAAAAAGTAATTAGGAAATTGATGGAAATAGTAGATGCTAATAGGAGCTGTGGCGATCTGTGCAGCGAGGGATACAGCAGTAATTGTCCATATTTTGTCCCACAGCCATGTGGACGGACTCCACCAAGAATAAATTTTGTCAAATAAGTAAACGATGCCTATCACAGCTAAATAGGATAGTTGGAAACCCACTGAAAAAATCTGATTGGGATTGAAAAGTAGTAGGATAAAGGCAGATACAGAGATAGAATTGTAGATATTAGGAGCCCTGTCGAGAGATTGTCCATATATCAGCAAACTGAACATGGTAACGGCTCTTAGTATGGAAGGCGAAAACCCTGTCAGCATGGCATAGGTCCAGAGCATAAGGATACTGAGTATGGGTAACAGGTATTGTTTGAAGAAGGCCAGTTTGAAAGGACGAAACAAAAGTAGGAGCAGATAATGTATCACTCCGACATGTAGTCCAGAGACTGCCAATACGTGCATTGCGCCCACTGCAGCATAGGCGGATTTGATTTCACCATCTAGACGATCCTTGATTCCCAGTAGCAGAGCCAGCGCAATTCCTTGCTCTTGTGGTGAAGTAATACTACTTATAATTTGATTCTCGAAATGTTGTCTCAGCCTGTAAATGGAGGCCAAGACTGGATTACCTAGATTATGTTTTACTACTTGGATTTGGTCGGGGGAGATGAATTGCTGGAGGTGGATTTTTTGTAGAGCCATGTAGTTGGCATAATCAAACTCATGAGGATTGCTAGGTGCTGATATCTCGAAAGGAAGCCCTTGAATTTGTATGAGGTCTCCATATTGGAGCTCAATGGTCTGCGTGCTGTCCGTCTTTATGTACAGCTGGACGAGTTCGGTATGGGCAATGACTGTAGTGTCTGATTTGATATGGAGGCTTTCTACTTGGTAGATTTTGTAGTGGCCTTTGGTGACAGGATACGATTGGATGATAGCTGTGTAGTAAGAGCCTTTGCTAAATGCATTGAACCTAGCCTTAGGGTCGTCAGCATTGTGACCTATGTAGCGATAGGTGCCTGCGAGCCCTATCAGGATCAAAAGCGTGATTCCCATTCCTGTTTTCGATTTGCCTTTGATCCCAATGGAATACAAAATAACCAAAAGAAATATCAATCCAATACAAACAGGGAGATAGCCCAATTGGGAAACAAGATTGTCAGGCAATTGATGGGCTGCAAGTATTCCTATGATGAAAACTGCACAAATTCTAACAAAGGGTATCGGTGACCAAGCAAACATTTCGTCCAAATTGAAATGCTGCTGGGTTGAATTTAGCCAAAAGATTTGAAACTGCTAATCTTTGGCAGCAGAAATATCATAAGCCTCGATGATGTCTCTCACCAATCTATGTCTCACGACATCTTTTCCATCCAATGTCACAAAGCCTATTCCTTTGACATCTCTTAGGATGTGAATGGCCTCACTGAGTCCCGATTTTTGTTTGGTAGGCAGGTCGATTTGAGACATGTCTCCAGTGATGATGACTTTAGAATCAGGACCCATTCTGGTCAAAAACATTTTGATTTGCATGGGTGTAGTGTTCTGCGCTTCGTCCAACAGAATGAAGGCATGATTGAGAGTACGTCCTCGCATGTATGCAAGGGGAGCGATCTCAATGACGCCAGTTTCCATGTAGAATTTGAGCTTTTCGGCGGGCACCATATCATGGAGTGCATCGTAGATCGGTCTCAGATAGGGGTCTATTTTTTCCTTTAGGTCACCAGGTAAAAAACCTAGGTTTTCACCTGCTTCTACAGCTGGTCTGGTAATGATGATTTTTTTAACATCTCGATCTTTGAGTGCTTTGACAGCCATAGCTACAGATATGTAGGTTTTGCCAGTACCTGCTGGACCTACTGCAAACACTATGTCGTTTTTTCGAGAACTTAAAACCAACTTCTTTTGGTTGTTGGATTTGGCTGCTATTTTGATACCTCTTGTGCCAAAAACCAAGACTTCACTTTCATCCTCACCAAATACGTCTTCTTCACTATTAATGTAGGACTTGACGTTGTTTGTGCTGATTTTTCCGAATTTGTGGTAGTGATCTACCAAGGAATTAAGTACATCATTGATCTTCATGATTTCTGGAGAGGGTCCTTGGATTTTGATCTCGTTACCTCTCGAAACAATCTTTGATTTCGGAAAAGCTGCAGCCAGCTCATCGATGTTTTCATTCCCAGAGCCGAGGAACTCGACGAGTGGAATGTTCTCCAGAATTATTGTTTTTTCTACCAAATGAAATACCTAATTTGCAGTGAAATTATTTTTTTGTGTAGCCAAAATAAACAATTTTTCCCCATTAGCTTCTATGGCCATCGTAACTTTTCTTTCTGATTTCGGACTTTCGGATCATTACGTGGCTGCTGTCAAGGCAAGTATCATCAAAGCGCACCCTCAGACTACTATTGTGGATATTTCACATCAGATCGCAGTGGGTGATGTGGGGCATGCGGCACATATTCTTTCTTCGGTTTTTCGTGATTTTCCAGAGGGGACGGTACATTTGATAGCTGTCTCCAATAGCAATGCTAAAATGACAAAGGCCGTTGCTGTCAAATTGGAAGACCACTACTTTGTGGGGGATGATTCTGGGATTTTTTCACTGCTCAGTGAGCAACAACCCACGGAGGCAGTTGATTTGCACAACGAGCAATCGGCTCACTCTACATTTGTAGCACGGGATGTTTTGGGAGCAGTAGCTGCTAGATTGGCCAATGGACAAGCAATGACAGATATGGGTACAAGTGTAGATGGATTAAATGAGTTTATGCCTACCCGATCCAAAGCCACCAAGCAGCAGATTGCAGGTAATATTGTGCGAATCGATCACTATGGCAACTTGATTACCAACATCATGCTGCGTGATTTTGCTGCGATTCAGAAAATCAATGATTATTGTCCTTTTGAGGTGAATTTTAGAAGGGAAAAAATAGACAAGATCAACCAAAGTTTTTTTGAAGTTGGGCCTGGAGAATGTTTTGTGATATTTGATTCACAGGGTAGGTTGCAGATAGGTGTGTTGCAGGGGAACGGGTCTGAGTTGCTAGGGCTGATGGTACACGATCAGGTATTTATAGATTTCAAGATATGATTGTACGTTGGGTCAAGTTAACCATAGATCCCAATAGGGTAGAAGAGTTTGTAGCATTGTTTACAGCATATAGGGATGATATTGTTCGGTTTGAGGGTTGTCAGATGGTAGAGTTGCTACAGGATGTGGATGAAGCCAATGTCTTTGTGACGCACAGCCATTGGGATTCTGAGGAGGCTCTCAATAAATATAGAAATTCAGAATTGTTTGGTCAGATTTGGCCTGCAACCAAGCTGTTGTTCATAGCAATACCTGAGGTAAGTAGTTATTTTCGAAAATAGTGGAATTATTTTTTTGATTAGGTATTGACTTAGATGCAAACATTAAATATGTTTGCATCCCTTTTGAAAGGGACGATTACCAGAGCCTAGGTTTTAGAAGTAAGATCAGGTTGTATAAATGCCCAGGTGGCGGAACTGGTAGACGCGCTAGACTCAAACTCTAGTGACTTCGGTCGTACCGGTTCGATTCCGGTCTTGGGTACAAAAACCGCTGTTAATCATCTGATTTTCAGCGGTTTTTTTATTGATTGCAGTTTTGGTGGCAAAACTTCTTTATTTTTATCCATTTCTTGGGCAGGCGACAATAACACTATACTAATAATTTTTTTAGTTTATAAGACTTTCATTGCCAGGCTTAAAAAGTCATCTGCAGTGATGATAATACTATCCTGTAAAGCGAGATCTAATAATTTCTCGCATTCCGTTATTTTTTTAGTCAGTTGTATGTCATCTTGACTTGGGTTGTGTTTCCGCTTGGGTGGTTGTGAACCAGGAGAATAGATGCAGCATTACAGAGTAACGCGTGTTGAAAGATATTCTTTGGATCAACAGCTGTACCTGCTAACTCACCTGTTGAAATAATACTATATCCAATTACTTTCATACTTCGATCAAGATACAAAGCAATCATTGCCTCACGATACTCTATATCAACAGGATAGATAGATCTTATGTAGCCAACAGCTTGTGAAGACTGTATTATTTTGAAATGTTCAATTTCATTAATGCGATTTAATTTGACCTCTATTTGAAAGATGAATTTGGATTCTTGAAGTGTTGTGACAGTGTTCCTTTTGATAAAATATTATTAGTGAAACATAATTTTATTTCCTGAACGCTATGGCATTTGAGGGAAGGAGACTTGCGCAAAGTGGATGTTAAAAAAATACCCGCAAGGGAGCTTGGGGACTGAGGAAAGATTTTTTGAATCACTTTGCTAGCATGTTCTTTGGGGAACGGTTATGCTTAATTATAGCCTTGCTCTAAAGTGTTCAGTGCGGGTTTAAGGTTAGAAGCCGTATCAAGGGTAGATCTCCATTTCATCCCCCTCCCCCCGCTAAACAAACGCCCCATGAATGTGGGTGGAAAGTTTATGTAAAGCCCTGTTCTTATACTTTTATCTTAATCTATTACAGGTAGTGAGCGATTTACTCCTTGCTATTCCAAAAATCAACATTTCTAAAATCACATCTTAACAATTCTAGAGAACTAGAACATTCAACACTTTCCACTTTCTCCCACTTTTCTTTTAAGTACCCTCATTTTTGTCGATTTGCCCTAAAAATTCACGCTTGTCAGTGGTGGGAATGTGTCGTTTTTGTATCAAAATTTTACTGTTTTTGAGGTGTTTTGGGAAAAAGTGGAGAAAAGTGGTGTGATGTGGGGAATTTTAGAAAATATGTTTTAGGTTTGTAGTGGTGGTTTATATTTTTCTATAACTCTATGGCTTTTTTTACAAGCGAGTACGAGTGTAAGTTAGATGCTAAGGGTAGATTGGCCTTACCTGCGAAGATCAAGGCTAATCTACCCGAAGTGTCTAGCAATGAGCTAGTTGTCATGAAGGGGTTTGATCCTAACTTGGTGGTATACACCATGCTGGAGTTCAAAAAAATTCAGAGCAAGTTTGCCTCATTAAGTGATTTTGATACCGACCAAAGAAGATTGAAAAGAAACTTTTTCCGCAGTGTTGCCCCCGTAGAATTAGACAGTGCAGGACGTTTTTTGATACCCAAAGCATGGATCGACCATGCCAAACTGGAGAAGAACGTGATTGTCATTGGTACAGGTAGTACTGTGGAGATCTGGAACCCTGATCTGTACAACCAATATTTGATTGAAGACAGTGAGGAGTATTCAGATTTGGCTAAAAAATTCCTAGATGAATGAGTGAGTATCATAACCCTGTAATGCTGCAAGAGTGTATCGAGGGGTTGGATATTAAACCAGATGGGATTTATGTGGATGTCACTTTCGGTGGCGGTGGACACAGCCAAGAGATTCTTAAACATTTAGATGCAAACGGTAAGCTGTTTGGTTTTGATCAAGATGATGATGCCAGAGCCAATGCCGAAATCATAGAGAATCGTTCTTTCACATTTGTGCAAGCCAATTTTAGACTCCTCAAAAAATATCTCAAGCTGCATGGTGTGACCAAGGTAGATGGGATTTTGGCAGATCTTGGCGTTTCATCACATCAGTTCAATACACCGACTCGTGGATTTTCTACTCGTTTTGACGGCCCCTTGGATATGAGGATGAATACAGCTCAAGAGGTTTCAGCCAAAGAGGTGATCAATGGATATGGAGAGAAAGAGCTTCATAAAATCTTTGGTCAATATGGAGAGGTGAGAAATGCGAAAACTTTGGCTGCCGCCATCGTTGTAGCTAGGTCTCAGCGATCCATTGATACAATAGGCCAGTTTTTGGAGGTGATCAAGAAGTTTGCACCCAGAGGAAAAGAAAATAAGTACTTCGCTCAGGTTTTTCAGGGCATCCGAATAGAAGTCAACGAAGAACTAAAAGCTTTAGAGGAGTTTTTGGAGCAGAGTGCCGAAGTATTGAAAGAAAATGGAAGACTGGTCGTAATGTCCTACCACTCGCTGGAGGATAGATTGGTCAAAAATTATATTAACAAAGGGAAGTTTTATGGTGAGGTGGAGAAGGACATGTTTGGCAATCAGCTCAAGCCCCTTCAATCCATCACCAGAAAACCCGTTACAGCAAGTGAAAATGAAATAAACCAGAACAACAGGGCACGCAGTGCCAAATTGAGAATAGCAGAAAAAATTTAATCATGGCATCCAACACCTACCGAAATCCCGACACTACCAGATCCACTGGTAAGAGAAGTTTTTTTTCGCTGCTAGAGAGTTTTATCAATGTAGAAAAACTCTTTGAAAATGGTCTGCCCATACAATTCTTGATGCCAATTCTCTATGTGACTGTTTTGTGTATTATCTATATCGGCAACCTGCATTTCGCCGAAAAAAGCATCCGAAAAATCTCTAAGCTACGTGTAGAAGTAGAAGACCTCAGAGCGGACTATACCACCCTCAAGGCGGACTACATGTTTACCAGCAAGCAATCAGAAGTCGCCAAAAAAGCCAAGAAATTGGGACTTTATGAAAGCATCGATCCTCCTTACAAAATAATCCTGCATTCAGATGAGTAGCAATAGGAGAACCATATTGCTTAGAGTCAGAGTGGCCTATTTGGCTATTCTGCTATTTTCTTTTGGGGTTTTGTACAAAATCGTGAGAATACAAACCGTCGATGGAGGAAAATGGAAGAAGAAGGCCGAATCTATCGGTTTGCAATACAGAAATGTAAAAGCAACCCGAGGTAATATCTATTCGGACAACGAAAGTCTGTTGGCTACTTCATTGCCATTTTATAAACTAGCGATCGACCCGTCCGTGCCTGACGATAAAGTGTATAAAAAGGGCATAGATAGCTTGGCCTATTTGCTGTCTCGGCATTTCAAAGATGAATCGGTACTCGACTACAAGCGAAAAATCAACAATGCTAGGATAGAAGGAAGGCGCTACCTGCGTCTCAATCGCCAGAAAATTAATTACCTGGACAAGAAGGAAATGTCCAAGTGGCCCATCTTCAGAGAGGGTCGTATGCAAGGTGGGGTTTTGTTTGAGAAGGTGGATGAAAGATTTCACCCTTTTTCGTATTTAGGATATCGTACCATTGGCACGACGGATGAAGAGAATCGTGGTACAGTTGGTTTGGAATATAGCTTCAACAAGTACCTCACGGGCAGGACTGGAAAGGCACTTTATCAGAAATTTTCTGGTGGAAACTGGAAACCAGTTTTTGACGGGACAGAAGTGAAGCCTAAGAATGGCTATGACATAGTCTCTACCATCAATGTCGATCTGCAAGATGTCGCAGAATCAGCCTTGGCAAGAGCGCTTTATGCCCATGATGCGGATTATGGTTGTGTGGTTGTGATGGAAGTGGAGACCGGAGAGATCAAAGCAATCTCTAACCTAAGCAAGAACAGTCGAGGAAAATACTGGGAAAGCTACAACTACGCAGTAGGTGATCAGGGATCAAGAGAGCCTGGGTCTACCTTCAAACTAGCGAGTATGATCGCGCTTTTCGAGGAATCTCGTATCAGCCTGATTGACTCTGTGGAGACAGGTGATGGGGAGATGAAATTTTACGATCAAGTCATGAAAGACCACAAGCCTGGGGGCTATGGCAAGCTGACTGTACAAGAGATTTTTGAGAAGTCATCCAACATCGGCACTGCCAAGCTGATTGTCAAAGAATTTGGAGATGACCCTTCAAAATTTACAGATAGACTCAAGAAAATGGGCTTGACTGAGCCATTAGGTTTTCAGATGGTAGGAGAGGGCAAGCCATATATCAAAACACCCAAGGACTCTACTTGGTCAGGGGTGTCTCTGCCATGGATGGCACACGGCTATGAGTTGATGATGACACCATTGCATACCCTGACGCTCTACAATGCCATCGCTAATAACGGCAAAATGATCCAGCCACTTATTGTCAAAGAGGTAAAGAGCGCAGATCAAGTTGTTGAGCGATTCAAGTCCAAAGTCATCAATCCAAAAATCTGTTCGGATGTCACTTTGGTGAAGGTCAAAGAAATGCTGGAGGGTGTAGTACAAAGAGGAACAGCAGCCAATATCAGTGATTCCTATTATCAAATCGCGGGCAAGACTGGTACCGCCAAGCACGTAGTGAACGGTCGTTATACCAACAAATATTATACTTCTTTCGCAGGGTATTTCCCAGCGGACAAACCCAAGTACAGTGCCATAGTTGTGATTGATGATCCCAAGGGATATAGAATCTATGGTAGTGATGTGGCAGCTCCTGTGTTCAAGGAGATTGCTGACAGGATATACGCTTTGGATATGGAGTTGAACAATCCGTTCCAAGGACAGGATGTGATGGCTGGGATATTTCCAGTAGTGCGTGCTGGCAACCAAGAGGAGTTGAGGAGGATATGTAATGAATTTGGGATTTCCAATCACATGGATACAGAGTCTACATGGACGAAGGCTAGCATATCAAACAATGCCATCAAGTGGAAATCTCTGGATGTGAATGAAAACGTGGTGCCAGATGTCCGAGGGATGACCTTGAAGGATGCCTTGTTTATACTAGAAAACAAGAACATGAAGGTCAAATTTTCGGGACTGGGGAGAGTTACCGATCAGTCGGTGCTACCAGGTGTTTCTGTCAATAACAACAACAGCATAGAATTAAAACTAGGATAGTGAAAATACTAAAGGACATATTGTACAACGTCAACCTTACCTCGGTGTCTGGCAACATGAACATCGAGATAGCTGACGTGTGCTTTGACTCCAGAGCGGTCAAGGCAGGAAGTCTTTTTGTGGCTGTCAAGGGTACCCAAGTCGATGGACATGAGTACATCGAAAGGGCGATTGCGAACGGTGCTGTAGCAGTCGTGTGTCAAGAAATGCCGCTGTTGCCAGATAGGTCGGTCACTTTTGTTGAGACTGCTGAGACACATAGAGCCTTGGGCTTTATTGCTTCCAATTTCTATGGCAATCCATCCAAAAAATTAAAGCTGGTAGGAGTAACTGGCACCAATGGCAAGACTACTACAGTCACTTTGCTGTTCAGATTGTTTAGGTCTCTGGGACACAATGTGGGATTGCTCTCCACAGTCAAAAACCAAATCAATGATCGCACGATCAAGGCCAGTCATACCACACCTGATCAAGTTTCTCTCAATAGGTTGTTGAAAGAGATGGTAGATGAAGGCTGTGAATATGCCTTTATGGAAGTGAGTTCGCATGCCATTGATCAAGGGAGGATCGCAGGATTGGAGTTTGCAGGAGCAGTGTTTATGAATATCAGTCATGATCACTTGGACTATCATTTGACATTCGACAATTACATCCAAACCAAAAAGAAATTATTTGATTCGCTGCCTGCTACGGCATTTGCCTTGGTCAACCTAGATGACAAGAGAGGTCAAATCATGACACAAAATACCAAAGCTACACAGTATGCTTTTGGTCTCAAGTTTATGACGGATTACAAAGCCAAAATCATCACCAACAGCTACCAAGGTTTGGAGCTGGATATCAATGGTCAGAGCGTGTGGTTCAGATTGATTGGCAAGTTCAATGCCTACAATCTGTTGGCGGTATTTGCGGTAGCAGATCTTTTGGGAGAGGAGCAAAGCGAAGTGTTGATGATGCTCTCAGGGATCGAAACCGCTCCCGGGCGATTCGAAGCAGTGAATACGGACTCATCTGTGCGGGCGATTGTGGATTATGCACATACGCCCGATGCGCTGGAGAATGTACTGCAGACGATAGATTCGTTCCGAACAGGGAATGAAAAGGTGATTACAGTGGTAGGATGTGGTGGAGATCGCGATCGCGAAAAGCGCCCAGTGATGGCTTCTATTGCTGCCAAGTGGAGTGACAAGGTGATTTTTACCGATGACAATCCACGCAATGAGAATCCAGACATGATCATCAAAGAAATGATGGGAGGCATAGGGCCGACATTTGTCAAGAAGACCCTGATCATCAGAGACAGGAGAGAGGCGATCAAGACCGCATGTTCGCTAGCCAGTGACCATGATATTATTTTGGTAGCAGGCAAAGGACACGAAACTTACCAAGAGATCAAGGGCGTGAGACACGACTTTGATGACAGAGCGATATTAAGAGAAATGTTAGAACTATTTAAGGACTAAAGAATGCTATACTATCTATTTGATTATCTCGAAAAAGAATTCAATCTGGCAGGCGCTGGGGTGTTTCAGTACATCTCTTTTCGTGCAGGTCTAGCGATAGCTTTGTCCTTGTTGATTACCATTTTCTTTGGGAAGAAAATTATAGAAATGCTGCAGCGGCAGCAGATGGGAGAGTCTATCAGAGACCTAGGATTGCAAGGTCAGATGGAAAAGAAAGGAACGCCTACCATGGGAGGCATCATGATTATCGCAGCGATTGTCATTCCTACTTTGTTGGTGGCTAAATTGGATAACATCTACGTCATTTTGTTGATTGTGACAGCACTTTGGATGGGGGTGATTGGTTTTGTAGATGATTATCTCAAAATCAAGAAGAAGAACAAAGATGGTCTATCGGGTCGCTTCAAAATCATCGGCCAGGTGATGATCGGCTTGATCGTAGGGATTACCATGGTCATGCACAGTGATATAGATGTGAGGAATTTCCCTCATTCAAGAGATACGACACTCAGGTTTGAAGAAAGATTCTCTGATTATGAGGATCAGAAAAGTACAATTACTACCATTCCTTTCGTCAAAAACAATGAGTTTGACTATGAGTGGTTATTGCCTGATTTCTTAGATCCATACACCGATGTTTTGTATGTGTTGGTGGTGATTTTTATCGTCACGGCGGTGTCTAATGGAGCCAACATCACTGACGGACTGGATGGTTTGGCAGCAGGCACTTCGGCGATCATCGGGATTGCTTTGGCGATACTCGCTTATGTATCGGGCAACGTGATCTTCGCGGATTACCTCAACATCATGTACATCCCCGGCTCGGGCGAAACGGTGGTGTTTGCATTGGCATTTGTGGGTGCTTGCGTTGGTTTCTTGTGGTACAATTCCTATCCCGCGCAGGTTTTTATGGGTGATACAGGGAGTCTCTCTCTTGGTGGTGTGATTGCTGTGATGGCATTCCTGATTAGAAAAGAATTATTGATTCCAATACTCTGTGGAATCTTCGTGATCGAAAACCTGTCTGTGATCATACAGGTGAGTTATTTCAGATATACTAAAAAGAAATACGGTGAAGGGAGAAGGGTCTTTTTGATGGCTCCTCTGCACCACCATTATCAGAAAAAGGGAATACATGAAACCAAAATCGTGACACGATTTTGGACGACTGGGATTCTGCTAGCGATTTTGACATTGGTAACATTGAAGTTGAGATAAGTGAATACGGGCAGCAAACATAGCATAGCAATATTGGGCAGCGGCGAAAGCGGCATGGGAGCATTGCGTCTGGCTGTGAAGCAGGGATTGTCTGTGTTCTTGTCAGACGGCGGCTCAATCGCAGAAGCCAAAAAAGCAGAAATCACGGCACTTGGAGCAAACTTTGAAGAAGGAGGACATAGCATAGAACTGATCAAAAAGTACCCAGAAGTTGTCAAAAGCCCTGGTATCCCTGAGAAAGCACAGATCATCAAAGACATCAGAGCAGCAGCGATCCCAGTGATCTCTGAGATAGAATTTGCCAGCAGATACACAAGCGCCAAAATCGTGGGTATCACAGGATCTAATGGCAAAACCACGACGACCCTCTTGACTACTCATTTGCTGAAAAGCGGGGGACTCCATGTCGAGTCAGCTGGTAATGTAGGAAACAGTTTCTGTGACTTGTTGTTGAATGCTACCCCTGACGTGATCGTTTTGGAGTTGAGCAGTTTTCAGTTAGATGATATAGCAGCTTTCAAACCTGATGTGGCTATTCTGCTCAATGTGACGGCAGATCACTTGGATCGCTACAACTACAAAATGGCCAATTATGCAGCGGCCAAATTCAGAATATTCGAAAACATGACTGAAAACGGTCTTGCCATCACCAATGCAGATGATGCTTGGGTCTTTGGTCAAGTAGCCAAATTAGCTACTCGCCAAAACTTGTTTTCGGTTCAAAACCGAATCCATGGTGGGGCATACTTTGATGCGGATCATTTGATTTTTGATACGGAGAAAGACATTGAAATCATCCCAACAGATGAATTGCCCTTGATCGGCAAGCACAATTATTACAACCAGATGGCGGCTATTCTGACGGCTATCGAGTTGGGTGTTTCTTTCCATGATATTGTGAAAGGATTGAAGACCTTCGTCAATGCAGCACATCGACTGGAGAAAGTGGCCGTGATAGAGGAGGTTACTTTCATCAATGACTCCAAAGCCACAAATGTCGATGCGGTGTTTTATGCGCTGGATGCGATGAATGCAGATGTGATTTGGATCGCTGGTGGTGTGAATAAAGGAAATGATTACGCGCAAATCAAGTCTTTGGTGCAAACCAAAGTCAAAGGGTTGGTTTGTCTAGGCACAGACAATGCACACCTGATCGATGAGTTTTCGACAGATGTCGAAAAAATAGAAGAAGTACAGTCTGCGGAGGCTGCTATTCACTTGGCTTTTGAGTGGGCCAAGTCTGGAGACATCGTATTGCTCTCTCCAGCCTGCGCGAGTTTTGATTTGTTCAAAAACTACGAAGATCGTGGTGCTCAATTCAAGGCAGCGACATTGAAATTAAAAGAAAGTCAATCTAAAACATTGCGATCATGATCAAAGAATGGACTGACAAGCATATCAAAGGAGACCCAGTGATTTGGTTCATTGTGATCACCCTGTCTGTGCTCAGTATCTTGGTGGTGTATAGCGCGACGGGTACTTTGGCCTACAACAGGATGGAAGGCAATACCGAGCATTACCTGATCAAACACTCTATGCTGGTAGGGTTGAGCTGGTTTGCGATGTGGGTCGCGCATAAGATTGACTATAGATATTATTCCAAATTGTCAAGAATGGCACTATGGCTTTCGGTACCCCTGTTGTTTATCACGTGGAAATTCGGGGTAAATATCAACGAAGCATCTAGGTGGATCACTGTACCATTCATCAATCAGGCATTTCAACCATCGGATTTGGCACAATTCGCACTGATAGTGACTTTGGCATCCATGCTCGCCAAGCGTCAGGACAATATTGATGACATCAAAGAATCATTGATTCCGATGTTGCTATGGATTGGGTTGATCTGTGGATTGATTGCCATGACAAACCTGTCCACTGCTGCCTTGATTTTTGCCACTTGTATGTTGGTGATGTTCATTGGTCGAGTACCGATCAAATATTTGGCTTTGCTGCTTTTGATTGGTGGGCTGGCAGGAGCTACTGCGATGGCGATTGGTCAGAGAGGTGGGACGGCAGTGCACAGGATAGAATCATTCCTCTCAGAGGACGACCTTCCTTTCCAGGCAGAGCAGTCTTACATCGCGATTGCCAATGGCGGATTGATCCGATTCGCTCCAGGCAAAAGCCAACAAAAGAATTTTTTGCCTCATCCCTATTCGGATTTTATCTATGCGATCATCATCGAGGAATATGGGATGCTAGGTGGAGCAGTGGTGCTGTTTCTGTATTTGGCATTGCTCTATCGAGGCATGCGCATGGTGTCTACGAGTGAAAAGACTTATGGAGGGTTGCTAGCAGCTGGGCTGAGCTTCGCGCTGGTTTTGCAAGCGCTCGTCAACATGGCCGTAGCTGTGGGATTGGTGCCGATTACTGGATTGACACTGCCTTTGGTCAGCATGGGAGGTACATCGCAGCTTTTCGTGGGCGTGGCGATTGGTATCATCTTGAGCGTGAGCAGAGGAGAGTTGGAGGATATCGGGAGTACACCTGTGACAGAAAATAGAGTAAGGAAAGAAAAATTGGGCGTAGCATAATGTCAGGAGATAGAACATATCGCATCATGATCAGTGGAGGAGGTACAGGGGGACATATCTATCCTGCGATTTCTATTGCTAATGCTTTGAAGGAAAATTATCCATCGACAGAGTTTTTATTCGTAGGAGCAAAGGGAAGGATGGAGATGGAAAAAGTGCCTGAGGCAGGTTATAAGATCGTAGGCCTGTGGATCAGCGGCTTGCAGAGAAGCTTGAAACTGAGCAACCTGATGTTTCCTCTGAAAGTCGTTGTGAGCATTTTGAAGTCTTTCTATTTGTTGAGGAAATTTAGACCTGATGTGGTCGTGGGAGTTGGCGGATATGCCAGTGGTCCCATGCTTTTTGCTGCTACGAAGAGAGGGATTCCTACTTTGATCCAAGAGCAAAATGGCTATGCAGGATTGACTAATAAATTGCTGGCAAAACGGGTCGACAAGATCTGTGTGGCCTATGATGGCATGTCTCGTTTCTTTCCCAAAGACAGAATCATCTCTACAGGAAATCCTGTGAGAAATGACTTGCTGAATGTGGATGAAAAGAAGGCGCAAGGCTTGGCTCACTTTGGGTTTGACAGTGGCAAAAAGACCCTGTTGGTGATCGGTGGTAGCCTAGGCGCACGCACGATCAACAATGCATTGGCCGAAGGCGTGGAGAGGTTGCTTGCGCAGGGATTTCAAGTGCTATGGCAGACTGGCAAAATCTATATAGATGAGATGTTGGAGCGAACTGCTGCTTTGACCAGCCCATCACTGAAAGTGCTGCCTTTTATCAAAGAAATGGATTTGGCTTATGCCGCGGCAGATGTGATCATTTCAAGAGCAGGCGCTTCGTCGATCTCAGAACTGTGTTTGGTAGGCAAGCCGGTTATTTTTGTGCCATCTCCTAATGTGGCCGAAGATCATCAGACTAAAAACGCCCTTGCCATGGTGTCCAAAGAAGCCGCCGAACATGTGTCAGATCAGGTAGCCGGACAGCACTTGGTCAACGAGTCGATCTTGTTATTGATGGACGAAGACAGGCAGCATTTGCTGATTAACAACATGAAAAAACTAGGCAAACCAAACGCCGCTAAAGATATCGCAAGAGAAATCATACAATTGGTAAAAGCATGAAGCTAGAGGAAGTACATAGCGTTTATTTTTTAGGGATCGGAGGGATCGGGATGAGTGCCATCGCAAGATGGTTTCATGCCAATGGTTACTTCGTGTCTGGCTATGACAAGACTTCAACCGTGCTGACCAAGCAATTGGAAACCGAAGGGATCGTGATTCACTATACAGACGATGTGTCTTTGATTTCGGATAAAATCAAATCAGACAAGGTCGGTAGCTTGATCATATTTACGCCTGCTGTACCCAAGGATTTGAAAGAACTGGCCTACTTCAGAGCAGAAGGTTTTGAGGTATTCAAGCGCTCGCAGGTGTTGGGGATGCTCACTCAGTCCAAGTTCACGATTGCAGTAGCGGGCACACATGGCAAGACAACCACTTCGTCTATGGTGGCGCATTTGCTCAAATCTATCGGAGTGGATTGTTCGGCCTTCATCGGTGGTATCATGACCAATTACAACTCTAACCTGCTGATCGGGACCAATGACGAGGTGATGGTGGTAGAGGCGGACGAGTTTGATCGATCATTCTTGACTTTGCATCCAGACATTGCCATTATCACGGCGACTGATGCGGATCACTTGGATATCTATGGGGATAGAAATGCGCTGAAGGATTCCTTTAAGGATTTCATCAAAAACATCAAAGCCAATGGGACTTTGTTCTTGGAAGAAAAGGTAGCCAAGGATTTGGATATCCATAGCTTGGAAAATGTGTCTGTCGTGACCTATGGATTGAAAGAAGGGCAAATCAAGTCGACAAACTTGACGATTGACAATGGGGACTTTTATTTCGATTGGGTATCTGCCAATCGCGAAATCAAAAACTTGAAACTGGCCATGCCAGGCTTCCACAATGTCTCCAATGCCTTGGCAGCTCTGTCTGCAGTGTCAGGCTTTGAGGACAGTGACGAAAAGATAAAAGCAGGATTGGCGAGTTACAAAGGGGTCAAGAGACGCTTTGAGTACATCATCAAGTCTGCAGATTGTGTATTCATAGATGATTATGCACATCATCCTGAGGAGATCAGAGCCTTACTGGAGTCAGTCAGAGCGATCTATCCCGACAGAGAAATAACAGTGGTTTTTCAGCCACATTTGTTCAGCCGTACCCGAGATTTTATGGACGGTTTTGCAGAGAGCTTGTCGCTGGCGGATCACGTGGTTTTGTTGGATATCTATCCAGCCAGAGAGCTGCCGATTGAGGGGATTACCTCTGATGTGATCAAAGAGAAAATCAACACAAAATCTGTTCATTCCTATGTCAAGGATGATGTCCTAGATTATTTCGAGGCACATCAGCCTGATTTGGTATTGACAGTGGGAGCAGGAGATATAGATACTTTGGTATTGCCTATCAAACAAAAACTAGAGAAGAAATGAATACACTACTAAAAATATGGAAGTCATTTCAGTTTGGCCTTGTCTTGCTTGGTTTGGTGATCATCATTGGGTTTACCAATGCGAGACATCATGATCGCTATGTCCGTGATGTGGTTGTCTCCATTGACAATCAATACAAGAACTACTTCATCGATCAGCAGGATGTGTTGAATCTGATTAATCAAGAGGGAAAAAACTACCTATTGACTAGTGACATTGGCGCGTTGAATCTCAAAGAGTTGGAGCAGCGCATAGAGAGTCACCAGTTTGTGGAAGATGCTCAGGCCTACATGGATTTGAGTGGCAATCTCTCAGTAGATGTGAAGCAGAATAGACCTATCGCGCGCGTGATTACTCGAAAGGGAGAAGACTACTACATCGGTACCAAAGGAGACATTCTGCCAGAGTCCGCTCACTACACTGCTCGCGTGTTGTTGATCGAACTGGAAAACGAGTTTTGGCTCTCGGAGTTCAATATCAAGGATTCCAAAGGAGGAGAAGAAGTGTTTGAGTTGCTGGACTTCTTGGTGCATGACAAATTTTGGAACACACAGATCGCAGCGATGCGCATCGAAAAGGACATGGATATCCTATTGTATCCACAGGTCACCAAGCAGATCATCGAGTTTGGAAAGGCCGAAGAATTGGAAAGTAAATTCAGGAGACTGAAGACATTTTATAAAGAAATTTTGCCTTACAAAGGCTGGAACACTTACAACGCAGTGAACCTTAAATACAAAGATCAAATAGTCTGTAAACAATAAATGGTATGGAAAACAACGACATTATCGTAGGTCTGGACATAGGTACAACAAAGATTTGTGCTATCGTCGGTAGAAAAAATGAGTTCGGAAAACTTGAAGTCTTGGGCATGGGCAAGGCGGTGTCTGATGGGGTCATCAGAGGCATCGTGACCAACATCGACAAGACCATCAATGCCATCCGCAAGGCTGTGGCTGATGCAGAGGAGCAATCAGGAATCGATATCCGTGTGGTCAATGTAGGTATAGCAGGCCAGCACATCCGCAGCTCTGTGCATCATGGATCGATCATCAGACACTCGTCTGACGATGAGATCACCATAGAGGATGTGAAGAGACTCACCAACGACATGCACAAGATCGTCATCCCTCCAGGGAGTGAGATTATCCATGTGATGCCACAGGACTACATCGTAGACTATGAAGAAGGAATCAAAGATCCCGTGGGGATGTCAGGCGTGAGATTGGAAGCAGATTTCCACATCATCACAGCACAAACCAACGCGATCCAAAACATCAACAAGTGTGTGCGTCGCGCAGGCTTGGAGATAGAAAATTTGATCTTGGAGCCATTGGCATCCAGCCTTTCGGTCCTCAGTGATGAGGAGAAGGAAGCAGGCGTGTGTTTGGTAGACATTGGAGGCGGTACCACAGACATCGCTATTTTCCATGAGAGCATCATTCGACACACCTCTGTGATACCATTCGGAGGCAACATCATCACTTCAGACATCAAAGATGGCTGCAATGTGTTGAATCATCAGGCTGAAATATTGAAGACCAAGTTTGGACAGGCACTCTCTGAGATGGCCAATGATAACGAGGTAGTATCTATACCAGGATTGAAAAACCGTGATCCAAAAGAAATATCAGTGAAGAATTTGGCTCGTATCATCGAAGCGAGGATGGAAGAAATCATCGAGATGGTACACACCAAAGTCATCACCAGTGGATATGAAAACAAACTGGCAGGCGGTATTGTAATCACAGGTGGAGGCTCGCAATTGGTATCTATCAAGCAGCTGTTTGAATACATGACAGGTTTGGATGCCAGAATTGGATTCCCTAACGAACATCTCGGCAAGAGCAAGGTAGACAGCATCAAGAGTCCCATGTATGCAACCTCAGTAGGGTTGGTACTATGTGGCTTCAAGGCGCTAGATGACAGAGACAACAACAGGTTCTTTGTTGACAATGCAGCGGTCAAGAGTTATGACAAGAGAAAACAAACTGATGCAGGATCGGATAGTATTTTCAAGAAGATCTTGGAAAAAACGAAAGGAATCCTGATAGACGATTTTGAAGAAAGAAAATAATAGCTCATTCACCGAGAGGTGAGGGTGGTACTATGAGGCTCAACAGATTAGATCCACTTAAAACAGCTATTGAATAAACAATAATTAAGACAGAATTAAACTAAAACAGACATGACAGAAGGTAGTTTTAAATTTGATTTGCCTACTCACCACAAATCGATCATCAAAGTGATCGGAGTAGGCGGAGGCGGTAGCAATGCCGTCAATCACATGCACAGCCAAGGCATCACGGGTGTAGAATTCGTAGTATGCAACACAGACTCTCAAGCGCTCAACGGGAGTCCAATTCCTAACAAGCTTCAGATTGGAATGAATCTGACCGAAGGTCTCGGGGCAGGGGCAAATCCTGAAAAAGGAAAGCACGCAGCGCTAGAGAACAAAGAAGAAATTAGAAACATGCTCAATGCCGATACCCGCATGGTGTTCATCACTGCAGGTATGGGAGGCGGTACGGGTACAGGAGCTGCTCCAGTCATCGCTCAGGTCTCCAAAGAATTGGGGATTTTGACAGTAGGTATCGTGACTGTCCCATTCAAATTTGAAGGGAAGAAAAAAATGCGTCAGGCCATGGCAGGTGTTGCAGCACTCAAGGCCAACTGCGATACCGTATTGGTCATTCTCAATGACAAACTGTTGGAGACATTCGGTAACCTGTCGTTGAACCAAGCATTTGCCCAAGCAGACAATGTATTGACCACTGCCGCCAAAGGTATCGCAGAGATCATCACCGTCCCAGGCTATGTCAACGTGGATTTTGAAGATGTAAAAACGGTCATGAAGGACAGTGGAGGTGCCGTCATGGGGTCTGCTCAAACTTCTGGAGAGAATAGAGCGATTCGTGCCATCGAGGAGGCAATCAACTCGCCATTGCTCAACAACCAAAATATCCAAGGTGCAGACAAGATTTTGCTATCGATCATATCAGGCGACAAGGCCGAATTGAAGATGGACGAATTGACAGAAATCACCGATTTCATGCAAGACATCGCAGGAGATGAGGCAGAGGTGATCTTTGGTCACGGTGTGGATGCCGAGCTAGGTGACAGCATCAGAGTGACCATCATTGCGACAGGTTTTGAACAAAACGATGATATAGAGTCTGTACTGCAAGAGAGACAGCAGGCACCAGTAGCTACTGCGACAGTGACACCTGAGATAGCAGCTACTCCGCCTGTGGTGGAAACCCCAATGGCAGCACCAGAGCCTAAAAAAGAGAGAAAAGTGTATGAACTAGAAAAAGGGTCGCAAGCACAAATCGAACTTTTTGCTAGAGAGGCACAGAAGCAAAATAGAGAAGACCGATTCGAAGAAGAGTTCAGATTGAAAATGAAGTCTTTTCAGTTTGAGAAACCTGAAAGACGTCAAGAACCAGAAATTTTTCACAGATCTTTTAAGCCAGCAGCAGAAGACGAGAATCAAGATCAGTTTGAATCCGAAATGCGTGAACTCTATCTAGAATCTCAAAGAAGGCAACCAGAGCCATTGGACGAACCATTGGAAGAGCTGGATGGCATGGCACATCCTCCATCAAGGAAAATCACCCTCATGGAGCAATCAGAGGAGAGAAGACGCAAACTCAATGGCTTGAATAATCATTCTGAGCAGGGCGATGCTTCTTCATTCAAAGAGAAATTTGAAGTGCCAGCTTACCAGCGCAAGAAAGTGGATCTGAAAAATGTACCCCTTTCTTCTGAGAGCTTTGTGTCCAAATACAACCTCAATGAGGAACATCAACTGGGTAGCAACAAATTTTTGCATGACAATGTCGATTAATTAGTACATCAAGAAATAAAGCGAAAAGAAGGACTGTCATGAATCAGGAGCTCAATCTAGAACCTGATACAGGACAGCTGTCTTTGAACTTTAAACTTAAAACTTCGGTAATCGACCAGCTTGCTCATCAGGCAAGTGATGGTAGAGGTCTGAAAGTTTATTTTCTGTCAAGTTTTCTTCTATGCGGGATCGTTTGGGCTTTTGAGCGAGCACATACGTCCCGTCATAGTTGATTTGAGGAAGCTAGCCGTGCCCTTTCATCCATCACAGATTCATTTCTTTTTTGCCTGATTTACATTTGCAAAGCGATTTATGATGATTGAGCTCTATCCCAATGATCCGATTCCAGATTTCCACTTTTAAAACTACTTTTACGCAAACAACATAGTCATGAAAGTAGTTTCGACCAACATCGCCCAGCCAAGAGAGATTATCTGGAACGGCAAGCCAGAGATCACAGGAATATTCAAAGAATCAACGTCTCTACCCATACAGTTGGGTACTACAGATGTGGTCGGTGATGCGGTGATAGATCGACGCTACCACGGTGGAGTGGACAAGGCCTGCTACCTCTATGCTGCGGATCACTATGACTACTGGCGTGCCCAGTATCCTGACAAGGAATTGCCCTACGGGATGTTTGGTGAGAATCTCACGGTGGAGGGACTAGATGAGACCAAGATGATAATAGGAGATGTCTATCAATTGGGGACTGCCAAAGTCCAAGTATCTGAACCGAGACAGCCTTGCTACAAGCTGGGCATTCGGTTCGATGACCAGGGGATACTCAAGAAGTTTGTAAACTCGACCTTCTCAGGAGTATATGTCAGGGTCTTGGAAGTGGGAGAGGTAAGCGTAGGAGATACTTTTGAATTGATCGAATCCGTAGAACAGGGACTTTCGATAGCAGAAATCTATGGACTGATCTATGCCAAAACCGCCGAACCAGAGACCATGAGAACCTTGCTGTCCGATCAGTATCTCCCAACGTATCTTAAGCTCAAATTGCTAGATAAACTAAGTTAATTGCCTCGGCTTGATTCATAATATATCAGCATGTCAGTGATAGTGATTTCTTTGTCATTGCGACAGAGGAGAAATCAAAGCCATCATCGTTTAGCATCTTTCTTAAAAATTCTCTTGGTTTTCTGCCAGATTGATTCTGGTTTTTTGTTGAGGAAGTCGCTCAGAATCTTACCCATTTCTGGTGTCCTCATGTAACCGAATGACTTGTGGGCGTTTTCTGTGATCCAATCTTTGTAATCGTTGTGGACGAGCTGGTCTATAGGGCCGACTCCTTTGGAATTGGGAGCAAAAAACTCTGCCAAACAGTGGTACACTGCAAAATGGTCGTCCTTGTCAGAGAGATTGTGCCAGTTGTCGATAGACTCTGGAGTTGGCAGCATGTCACCATCTTCGTAGGTGAGACCATGTTCTTTGGCGATGTTTTCTCTCAAGATCGGCAAGCCCAGTGGTGAGCCCATCGAAACAAAGGTGTCTATATTGTAGTTGCTTGTCAATCTGTGCAGCACGTCATAGCTAATCAATGACCCCATCGAGTGTGCCACGATCATGATCCGCTTGTGGCGATTTGTATAGATTTTTTTACTGAGTCGGGCACGAAGCAGGTTTTTGACAGGGATATGGTCGAGGAGCTGCTCATCGGTTTTATCGTCATCGTAGTAGGCAGCTAGATCTTTGAATGAGTTTCGGATTACCAAATCAAAAGGAAGCCTGTAGTTGGCCAGTCCGTTTTTGCTCAAGAATATCACCTCTTTGACCCTTTCTATGCTATGTTTGACAATGTGCCAAATGTTGTTTTTTACCTTGGGTGCTTGTATGGGCTCAGGCATGTAAGGTTCATCGATGAACAGTTCGTTGTCCGAATCTTTGACATTGGGATTGAGTGGTTGCGGATACATGATGTCCGCCCAATACACCATGGCAAAGTTGAAGTTGCTAGGTGCGCCTTCGGTTTTTTTGAGTCCTTCGAGGAGTGATTTTTTCCACCATAGTTTGATTAAGGAATGAGCGGGTTTGTTACCCAAACCATGGATGCCTATCACCAGTGTCTTTGGCTCTTTGCTTTTTCGGATATTAAAAAAACCTTTTGTTGACATGTCGATGCAGTCTTAAAGCTTGGCTTTGATTTTGTTCAATAGGTACTCGCGACCCAAAATCTCCGTGCAAGTCACCACAGCACTGATGGTCGCTCCGAGTACACCATGCAATATGATGTTTTGTCCTGTAAAGAACATGTTTTTCATTTTGGTCTTGGTGTTGATCTGAGATTTGAGAGGAAAATTATGGTCACGAGAGATACCATACAGCGAACCTTCTGTTGTATTGAGGTAATCCCTCTGCGTCAGAGGGGTAGAGGTTGAGTAGCTCTTGATGTGGCGCTTGATCCCAGGCATGAACCCTTCCATTTTTTCCAACAAAAACTGTGCTTTTATTTCCTTGAAGTTTTGGTAGCTTTCGTCACGGTCACTTACCTGCGTGGTGGTGTTGAAGGTATTGATCCATGGCGTCATTTCTTCCATCTTCATGTAGGCCATCACTGTGATGACACTGGTGTATTCTGGATTTTTGTTGTCAGGCAGGAAGAACACGGCAAAGTCCTTGCCCCAGTCTTCCAATTTGTAATCAGTGAGTCCCCAAACTTTGTCTTCTCTGAAGTTGTAAAAATTGGAATTGATATATTTCACCGTTTTGGGTTTCATTACCAAATACAGTGTGAATACCGATACGGTGTTTTCCAGGCCTGAGATTCTGCTTGTATAAGATTTCCGCATCAGACTTTGATCCATCAGTTTGATGGTTTCGGTAGGGTGCACGTTGGAGATGAAGATGTCTCCTTTGATTTGGCGACCGTCTTGTAGGGTGACACTCTCTACCGATGTGTCGTTGTGATTGATGGAGGTGACTTCTGCATTGCGGACGATGGTACCACCCAGATCTTTGATTGAATAGTTGAGTGATCGACTGATCTGACTGCCCCCATGCTGAAATTTGTATGCACTCATCATATAGGAGTTGATGATCAATGCATGGACATAAAAGGGCGTCTTGTTTTCCTCACCTGCGTAGAGGAGATTAGAGCCAGCCAGTACCTGCTGTAGTTTCGGATTAGAGGTGTATTGATTGATGCGCTGGGTGGCGCCATCATACATGTACTCTAGTTCATTGACTTTTTCGGGTAGGTCATAGACGTTGTAAAGGGCAAATTTTTTGCAGAGCGCTTTGATGTCGTGGATGTACCTGTCTAGGTTGGCTTCTTCGTCAGGAAAGAATTTGAGCAATTGGTTTTTGAAGTTTTCATACCCCTGTGCATGGGGATACTGGTTATCATCCCCGCCGAATGTGATGATGTCGTAGGCATTTTCGTCCAGTTTCATGACATCTATGTCCTTGTAGATGTCCATGTATTTGAAGTATGGATAAAGAGGCTGTCCTTCATCGAGTCCACCCACATAGTGTACTCCAGTGTCAAACTTGCCACCATCTCGTTTGAAGGTTTGAAGTGTACCACCTATCTGTGCATTTTTTTCTAGGATGCAGACGGATTTTCCTTCCATGGCGAGCATCATGCCACAGGACAAACCGCCCATACCAGAACCAATGATGACTACATCGTATTTGTCTTTTATCTTTTTCAATGTACCAATTCCCTTTTGTCTACAAATCTTCTTGGTTTTCTACTGCCTTTAGGCAATATCTCACTGGAAATATATGCCTGGGTATTTTGTTCCAGAATAGGATTGACGCGCAATCGCTGCTGAAGCAACCTTTGAGTATGTGCCACCACGGCAGTATCTAGTGTGTCGGGCAAGATCACTTTGAGTTTGTCCATTCCTAGTTCGTCCAGTGACAACTCTATGATGTAGCTGTCGATCTCTGTGATCTGATTGATTACATTCTCGATCTGCTGAGGAAAAAGTGTCGTGCCTTTGAGTTTGATCATTTGACCTTTTCGCCCTTCGATAGGTCCTAGCCTTGGGGTTGTTCTACCACAGGCACAAGTGTCATTGTGCAACCTTGCTAGGTCTCCTGTTTTGTAACGCAGCAGAGGCATGCCTTCTATGTCAAAGGGGGTTACGGTGATTTCTCCCACTTCACCATGTGCAACAGGCTGATTGTTCTCATCCAGGATCTCTACATACATCAGCTCTGGCAGCAAGTGACCACCTTGCCCCGCGCTACATTCTGTAAAGGCAGTCGCCATTTCTGTACTGGCATAGGTGGAGTACAATTCCACATCCCAAACCTCTTTTAGTTTTTGGTGGAGTGTATTGGCTTTGAAACTAGCATCTTTGATAGGTTCACCGATACACACTATTTTTTTGACGGATGTCTTTTTCGGGTCAATTCCTTTGGACAGCAAATAAGTTCCGAATTTGTATGCAAAAGAAGGTACCGCGATCAATACCGTCGGTTCAAAGCGTTTGATGTTGTCCCATTGAAAATCTGGATCTCCAATCCCAGAGCGAATCACGGTAGCTCCCAAAGCAGTCGCTCCCAAATAGTAGGCCATTCCTGCCATGAATCGCTTGTCAAGCGTCGTAGTGATCTGAATGATGTCGTCCGACGTGATACCACAGAGATCCAATGACCTGCATTCGTTGAGCGCCAGTCTGGCTTGGTCTTTTTGTGTCAGGGCTATGGTAATCGGGTCTCCAAGCGTCCCTGAGGTAGTGACATATTCGATGATTCGTTTTTTGTCCACTGCTAGGAAATCTGGATTACTCTTTTCTAGTTCTTCTTTGGTCGTGACAGGAATTTTGTGAATATCGTCTAGGCTTTTGATTTCGCTAAAGTCTAGTCCCAGTGTTTCAAACTTTTCCTGATAATACTTGGATTGGCGCTGGATGACTGTCAAATGGGATAGAAAATGCTTGTTTTGCAGAGAAAGAATGCTGTCTGCTGATGAAAAATCGTACGTTGTATCTATCTCCACGATGTGCCTACTTAGTAATAATGATGTACGCCACAGCATATTCTGCGGTGTGGCTTATGGATACAAAGATGTCTTTCAGTTCTGATTTATCAAAATATCTTTTGCTTCCACCCAGCAGGGTGATGCTGGGCACTCCCTCGGTGCTGTTTTGGATTTCAATCTCCTTAAAATCAGCACCCTCAACCCACCCAGTACCTAGTGCCTTCATGTAGGCTTCTTTGGCAGCAAACCTGGCTGCAAAGTGCTGCTCAGGGTGGGCTTTGCGCTGGCAATAGTCCATTTCTAATGGGGTAAAGACCGTCTCTAGAAATTTGGTATTGTCAAGTTTCTTTTTGAATCGCAGCGTCTCGGCTATGTCCGTCCCTATTCCGTAGATCATTCGCTGAGTTCTTTGATTTGCTTGTTGATGAACTGTCGGTCCTCCAAGTAGGCAATGTCTTTTTCCAGTGCTAGGTAATAGCTGTCGATGGCTTTTTGTTTCTCTCCCAAAGCAGCATAGTAGTTGCCGACCAATCGGTGTGTCTCATAGTATTCTGGGTTGGATTGGATGAATTGCCTCACCTCCAGACTATCCATTTTGGACCTCTCTTGTGTGTAGTAGGTGATTTGCGATTTCAAGACTTTGAATTGCTTGAATTGCTGAAACGCCTCGCTGGTATAGAAAGGGTCAGCTTCTATCGAGAGAGAATCAATGGTGACAACTGTGTCTTTCAAGTCTGACCATTTGCCAAAATCATCCAGATCATAGGCATCAAATACATTCTCCTGAAAAGGATAATTGGACACCCAAACGCATTTTTCTACATTGTCAAAGATCACTGCATGATGTGCGAGTAGTTGATTGATGGCCTTTGGGTTTCCCATCCCTAGGTCTTTGCCAGCGATCCCTGCTTGGTTTCTCAATATGTCCACGATAGTATTTGGGGTGACCTCTTGGAGTCGGTTGGTCAACTCTCGTGTACGTGTCATGCGATCTACTGATTCGGAGCTGTTCATGTGCTCGGTGTTGATAGGGAGGTCTTTGAGTTCGGGACTTTGGTAGTGGTTGGTCACAATCAGCGTGTCGCTGCTAGGGTAGTAGATACCTGTGTAGGTAGGTGCTTTTTCTATCACGGCCATTTTCTGGTCTTTGAGAGATGAAATGGTGAATAGTTCGGAGACAAAGCTCTCATATTGGTTGGCAATAGATTGGGCTTCTTCTAAGGTAGAGGCATATTGCAAGATATCTCTGGCGATGATTGATACAGGGGTGCCTGACTCGGTTGGGATCTCAGATTTGGCGGAGTTGAGGGTGATGCTCAGACCGTGTTCGTTCATGCCTGATACCACTCCACAGAATCCACCCCAGGTCACAGATAGGTATTTGTATCCTTCAGTAGGGTTGCACAGCAAGACGATCTTGTTTTTGGCAAACTCATCCCCGAAATAAAAGTCAAAATTGCGACCAGACAGCATTTGCTTTGTTGAGTCGTCAAAGTTCCACACACCAAGGGATGTACAGCCCACAAGGTGCATGTTTTGTACCGCATGACCTATGTCATGTGCTGCATGGTAATTGATGATGCGGTTGTATTTTGGGCCTATGAAGTCGTACTCATCTGCAAAGAACTCTGATACGCCATAGATCTCTTGTCTGTATTCATCTGGGATATACTGATCCAAATCTCTATTGAACCATGAAATGCCCAGCATGAGGAATTTTCTCAAAAACCATGAAGGTACATGGGCATTGATTTCGTCGACGAAGACTTCCTCTTGATCTTGGATCAGCTGACGATGCAGTATTCCTATCGTCCTGCCACGGTCGTATGCGCTGCCTTCGATGTAGCTCTCCCAGTTGCCATACTTGTTTCTTTTGAGCCAGCTATTACCCAAGCGGAAGTGAGAATCGCTGATAACCACTAGCTGATCACTGTTGATTGTAGATACAGGTGTATCTGGCGCGTCATAGATGACACGAGATACAAAATACCATGAGCCTGCTAGGATGAGGATTAGGAGTATAGCTGCAACGAGATAGCGTTTTTTCAATTCTATTTTTTTAATTTTGAACCTTCAAAGAGACGAAATAATGTTTTATGTCTTTAATCAGGATACAATTTTAGTGATTAATGATGTAATGAGTAGAATCTCAAAGGATGAATGAGTAGAATCCTAAGAGATTATGCAGCGATAGGTCTCAAGACGTAATCAACAAAAAAATGAAGGATGTATTGGTAATAGGGGCAGGGCCTGCTGGCAGTGTAGCAGCTGCATATTTGGTAAATCAGGGGTACAGTGTCACAGTGGTGGAAAAATCTAAGTTCCCGAGATTCACGATTGGGGAGAGTTTGTTGCCGCTCAGTATGGAGCATTTCGAAGAGGTCGGTATGCTAGATGCCATCAAAGCAGCCAATTTTGAGGTCAAGTCTGGCGCACTTTTTATCCGAAAGGATGATGAAATTGACATCTCTTTTGATGAAAATTTCACACCAGGATGGACTTGGACCTGGCAGGTTCCCAGAGATGAGTTTGACCACATCCTGATCAAAGAAGCAGAAAAGAAAGGTGCAGAGGTCAAGTTTGAGGCTACAATAGCGAAAATTGATTTTCAAGCAGACAAGGTAGTCGCAGAGATTGAAGAAAATGGCACGAAAGCCATACATGAGTTTAAGTATGTTCTCGACTCTAGCGGAAATGCCGGAGTACTTTCCAAAATGCTCAATTTTGATATAAAGTATGCAGAGACGGGTCGTAGGTCATTGTTTACACAGGTCAAAGAGACCAACAGAGAGCGATTCAAGCGCCCTATGAGAATTACATTTGAAGTGTTGGAGCAGGATCTATGGTATTGGGTGATTCCATTTTCTAATGGCAACACATCCTTAGGTTTTGTGGGTAACAAAAAGTGGTTTGACATCCCAGCAGCTGATCAAAACGAGCTGTTCAGGAAGATGATGGAAAAGTCAGATCACTTCATCGAACGCTTCGAAGGCAAAGAGTTTCTCTACGATGTACGAGGTGCCAATGACTATACCAATAGCTCTAGTCAGTTGTATGGTCATCGTTTTGTCTTGGCGGGTAACACCACGGGGTTCATTGATCCTGTGTTCTCTTCGGGAGTGGCAATAGCTACCGAGTCTGCGATCAAAAGCGCCAAGTTGATCGAGAAGGAATTAAAAGGAGAGAAACCAGACTGGGACAAAGAGTATGTGCAACACATGAAACAAGCTACAGAGGTGTTTCATGCTGTAGTGGATACATGGTACAATGGAGAACTCCAGAGGATATTCTTTCACTCAGATATCAAGATGGAGATCAAAAAGCAATTGACCTCCATCTTGGCGGGGTATGTTTGGGATGTAACTAATCCTTTTGTCAAGAGAAATAGAAAACTAATCAAAACAGTGGCTCATGTAATAGGTATGGAAGAAGCTGCCGCAGAGGCTGCTAAATAACTTCCTAGAAAGTTCTGAAAGCAAGGGTTGTTGGTCGTAGGCTGACAACTCTTTTTTGTTTTCTACACTCAATAAATCTCAAACTCTGCCGTTGTGACAAAGCGTTCTTAAATTTACTATACCAAAACCTAATTACTATGAATGTATTAACTAAGTCCAGACTATTGTGTGCCATATTATTGAGTGCTGTATTTGCATCTTGCAACGTCGAAGACAAGCTGGAGGATAAGATAATTGGCTGTGATGCGGATGATTATGATTTTACTGAATTGTCGACTAAGATCAACGAAACGCAAAAGGCGTACCTAGATGATCCCACTCCTGCAACTTGTTCTGCCTACGTAGATGCCATGTATGCCTATGTAGATGGAGTCGATGATGCCTGGGATTGCGTCCCCAAACCTTTGAGGATCGGATTAGAATCGAGTTTGGATGCCTATGATGAGATCATCAAGGAGACAGAAGATGACTGTGATGAATTGTAGCTAACATGGTCGTGAAAACAAAAAAGGGAGTCTTTCTTTACAAAAGACTCCCTTTTTTGTTACCCAACGGTTTTATTCTTCGTAGCTAAGGGTAACGTTTGAATAAATCTATTTATTTCAAATAGTTAATTGTGGAGAAATACCCTATATTTAAGAAGGGTATAGGTTGAAGCAATCAACCATCTCATCTGTAGCATATGTGCATTTCTGTTTTTAGAAATGAATTTGTCAGACCTGTCTGATTTTGGTGACAACACTTTTGCAACCTCAAACATTGAATTCTAAATACTATGAATCCCCAAGCAATGAAAGACCCGGATGAAATTACACTTGATGTATTTGGTAAAATCCTGTATGCCTTGGCTATGGCAGATGGAGCCATCCAAGAGCAAGAAATTAAAGAATTGGAAAAAATTGTCGAACAAGACAAATGGGCACATCGAATCAAATTGTCTTTTGATCGTGCCATGCGCTTAGAAATGGATCCCAAAATTGTGTTTTTCAAGAACATGAGAATTCTACAAACACTCAAGTATGATCAACACATGCCATATTTTGTCAATCTGATGGAAAGAATGGCAAGTGCCTACAATGGTATCATACCTGCAGAACGAGACATGATTTCAAGATTTCAAGATCACTTTAGAGAAAATGCACGGTTGGCATATTTATAAGCCTGCACTTGACAATCACAATCCACGGTTGACAGTCGTCCATGATGACTGCCAACCGTGGATATAAATCACTTCAGTTTACATTTCAAGATGGTGTGGTAGCTGTCTCCGATCAGTGGGAACTCCTCGACTACCTGCAATCCAGCCTTGTCAATCAATTCTTTGAACACTTCGCATTTGTACATTTTGCTGTTGCCATTGGCAATACAGGTAAAGTACAAAGATGTAGCAACCAACGAATAAGTAGCAGCAGCATATGGCTGGTTATCTATGAAAGGCTCCATGATGAAAATGGTGGTGTCATCGCTTGCAGCTTGTACACAATTTTCGAGAATGGCCAAAATCTCTTCTTCTGAGAAGCAATCAAGAAATTGACTCATCCAAATGACATCTGCACCTTGTGGTACTTTTTGAGTTTCATCCAAAAGGTTGATCGGGTGGAACTCGATTCTGTCTTCAAGATTGTTTGCAGCGATGTTTTTCTTGGCCATTTCTATCTGACCTGGTAGGTCTAGAATTTTGATGTTGACCTCAGAATTATATCCACAGCATTTGATAGACCATTTTCCTGTATTTCCTCCGATATCAAAAAGTTTTTTGGGCTTGTCTTGAAATACAATATCCAATGCAGAATCAAAAGCATCTTGAGAATAGAAATGATCAAACTCTAACCAAGATTTGCGAACATTTGGTTCCAGTTTGGAGAGACCTTCATAGACAGTGTCCCACTCACCAAATACTTTCAATCCTGCGGGTCTGCTCTCAGCCAAAGACTCTTCGAGGTATTTTGAGCCTTCGTAGCATACATCGTTGACAAAATTCATGTTGACTTTGGTCAATTCGTCTCTGAGCAAGAAGAATCCAATCTTGGAAAGTGTGATTTTACCTTCTTCGATGGTCACGATATTCATCACCTCAGCTGTTTCTAACATGACCTCAATGGCATATTTGGATAAACCCAACTCTGCAATAAGGGATTCTTTGGTAGCAGCACCTCTGTTTTTGTAGATGCTTTCCATTACGCCAAGATTTTTCATGGCTTGGATGGCTTGAAAGGTAATGGGAGCAAATGCTATTTTTTGTGCTTCGAACTTAGCGTCTATGGCCGATATTTTCATGTGAACTGTTGTGGGTGTTACAAATATTTTAGTGGTTTCTGAATCTTTAATATTTTCAGATTTATGGTCTTAGCTTATCATATTATTACCTCAAGACATATAATCGCTCAATGATAATTAATTCAATGTTAAGAACCATATCTTGAATAGAGGTTGATTGGTTTCATATTCTTATTTTATAATGAGTCTGATTTACGCAATACAAATAGCATGTTGGAAGACTTGTCTGATTGTAGGTCAGTTTCTATTTCATAGTTGTGCTGCTTTGCCCAGTTTTCGATGTATGCTTGCGTAAAGAAATGCAACTGGCCTATGGTTTTATTGAATTTGATAAGTTGCGTAGACCATTTTTCTGATTTTTCTGTCCATTTGTGTTTTTTCTGTTGATCTGCTATGCCGTCACGTAGGAGGATGATGCCTCCTGGTTTGAGTCCTGAATCACAATTGTTGAGTGTCCTCGTTTGGGCTTCTGGACTCAAATAGTGCAATACGTCTGCGAGTACAATGGCGTCTGCATTTTCGATGACTACCTCCTCTATTTTTGCTTGTTGAAAATTGATCTGCTCATTTTTTAAATAGCTGTTTTGCGAGAGAGATATTTTTTCCTCATCATAGTCATAGCCCAATATGCTGCGTTCGTTGTTTCTCAACCACAGGAAATAACTCAAATACCCATACCCACAACCAAGATCATATATCTTCTTCGCTCCACTGCCGATCAATTGATGGTAGTTTTCATAGTTTCTTTTCTCAAAAGCCCATTTGATTCGGAAGTACCACGGTAGTATGGGGCTTTTGTAGTAGAAACTAAACATCAAAGGAGAATAGGCAGTGTCACGACATATCTCACTCTCTTCATATGACTTGTATGCTGCTTTGAAATAGGCCGAAATTTGCTTGGTTCTGGTTTTGTATCCAGAGCCATACTGTGGGTCGTCCCAGGTGATCCTAGGCAGTACGACTGTGTCACAATAGGAGTCCTTTAGGTAATATTCATTTTTGGGCATCACATACCCATGCCCGTGTAAGAAAACGGGAGTGATATCTAGCTGTAACTCCTCAGCCAACCAAAAAGCACCTTTGTGGAAACGACCCATCTTGCCGTCTTCCGAACGGCGCCCTTCTGGATAGATGGCAATGCTAAACCCCTGGGCGACCAATTCCTTGATTTTTGGGAGTTGGTCTTCCATGTTTTTGAACGAAGGAATGTAGTCTGCATAACGGATCGCCGGACCAAACAAGGGGGAATTGTAGACCCATTGATTGACCACCAAAACCAATTTGGGATGTAGTCGCACCAGTGCCAATATGTCGAAAAAGGAGGTGTGATTGGCGATGATGATCGACGGTTTGGAAAAATCTAGGTTTTCCATTCCAAAGTATCTTTTCTTGGCTTTCCAAAGTATGTCTAGTTGAAAACCAGCAATAATTTGTAAGATACGGCGCGTACCGTGTTTTTTGAATCCGCTGGATAGTGGTAGTATGCGCAACATGTATGAAGATGCTACACTAAATAGACTGCCAGCTATGAAGATCGAGTAACCGAAAAAGCTGAAAATGATGTTGAATATAGAGTATGGTGGTTTGCCTTTGTCTGTACGGTTGCTGATTAGCAATTTGAACAGGACTGGTTGGATAAAAAAGGTGATCGGTACAATGATCAATATGCCTATGACACTGAGCAGCGCGATGGATTGTAGTGCTGGGTGCTTGGCAAAAATCAATACTCCTGTCCCGATAATGGTAGAGATAGAAGAGAGAATAATGCCTGTTTTGTATTGACCAAGGACTTCTTTTTTGTACTTGTATCGATGGATGAGCCCATCAGTCACAAATATGCTAAAATCATCCCCCAGTCCAAAAATGAAGGTAGTCAGGATGATATTGATGAAGTTGAATTTGATCCCTAGCAAGGCTGCCATTCCCAATACCCAGATCCAACTCAGCGCCATAGGAATAAACGAGATCAGTGTCAATTCGATGTTGCCGTATATGAACAAAAAAGCGACAAATACGGCCAGTGCGGCATAGACAAGCAAAAAATTAAAGTCGTTTTTGACACTTTCTACGATTTTGGACATCACACTTGCACCGTCTATGAGGATGGTGCCAGGGATTTGTGACAGTGAGTTTTTGAGTTGTTCTGCGTCATCTTTGCTACAGATGAGAGTGGTGATGATTTCTTTGCCTGTCTCGTTGTTGAGAGTAAGATCGCTCAGGTTGCTGCAGCTCGCTATGAAGTTGCTTAAATCTATCGAGTCATATTCTTTTTGCACCAGCTCGTAGAATCCATCAAAGTATTGAGGCTTCCAATTGGCTTGGATTGCTGTGGATCGGAATTCGGAAATGAAATTTTCTCTTTTCCCATTCCAGAATTCATTCCAACGTTGGATTCTGATGGCTTGCTCTTCAGTAGATATCATGATAGGAGCCAGCGAGAAAAATGATTTGACATCCCCGTCTTGTTGTAAATCACGGAGCTGATCAAATAGCAGTTGGTTATTCCATTCAGTACTATGATCGATAGTATTTTTGGATAGGATAGTTATTCTTTGCTCTGTTTCTGGATTGATGTTTTGTAAGGCTACTTCTCTCTTTTGTAACTCCGCTGGGTAGTAGTTGATTTTTCGCAGGTCATCTTCAAACTGCACATCCATGCCGAAATACAACATAACTCCAGTGAGTAGAAGGAAAGCTGCCATGCTTTTGAAGCTAGGAATAGATTGGCCAATTTTGATTTTGTCCACCCATTTGTCCAATTGATTGATGGGAGGGAATTGAATTTTCTTCTCAAAAGGTCTTAAAATCAAAGGCAAACCAGTCAAGATAAAAAAGAGTGTGCCCATAAGACTCAAAGAGGTAAATAACCCAAAATCTTGCAATGCTTTGGAGTCAGCAAATAGCAGGGACATGAAGGCAACTATGGTCGTACCACCACTGATGAGTAGCGGAAACATGATGTCATTTCGACTGCCTATGGAGTCTTTCTTTTCCTTGAAGTGTGTGAAAAAATGAAAGGAATAATCTGCGACTATGCCGAATACAATGGCGCTGGCTGCCAGTGCCAAGCCAGAAATCTGCCCTTGTAGGATGTAAATTGCAGCTGCGGCACTCAAGATGCCGAATATCCCTGGCACAAGGAATAGGATCAGAATTACCAATTTACGGTAATAATAGATGAGCAGTAGAATAATCGCTATCACTGCGATAAGCACAGTTGTATGTACATCTTGCTCAATCTGCGATGCGTTGACATCCGCGACTAGGAAGGTGCCAAAGTAGTCAACACGGTTTTGCGGGTGATGTTGGTCCCAGTTGGTGACGAGCATGTCGAGTTTTTCTGCTGCATCGCGGTTGAGTTTGCTACTTGAAATGTCAAAGTTGAGACGACCTTTGAAGAGTAAATTGCTGCGATCTTGAGAGAAAAAATATCCTCCGTTTTCGATGATTTCATCAGCTATTTGCATTTTGCTAAAGGAGTCAAAGGCCAAAGCACTGAATCCAAGTGGGTCATTGAGGATTCTTTTTCGCTGGCCGATGCCTTCTGGAGAGAGCAGGGTTCTTTTGTTTTCTTCCAGTCGGAGTTGGATTTGTATAGGATCCAAAAGCTCTTCGATTTTAGCATAGTCTTGGGCTTCTAGGTAGATGGGCAGGTTGTCAGTGATCAGCGAGACAAAGGATTCTGGATCGATATCATTTTTGTATTGCACATCATCTATCAGCCCTGATTCGATAATCAGATTGGCCAGTGAGTCAGCTATAGGATCAATCTCATCCATATGACCCAGTTTTTCACTTAGATCTAAGGAGAATACGATTATGTTTTTTTGTTTGTCCATCCAATGCTGGATAGTCAAAAATTCTTCTTGGTTGGGCAAGGTTTCATCGAGATTCTCACTTATGTCGAGATGGGTTATGCTGTAAACTCCTCCAAATGAGGTGATTAGGATAAAGATAAAAATCAGGATGTGAGGAAAGCGCATGAAGTATGGTAAATCAAAATGAATGATTGATGTGCAATATTAAAGTATAGTCGTTGAAATTGATCAAATTGAGAGGGCTAAACTAGTTGCTGCGAATTAATTAATTAGATTTGCGATTTAGTGAAAATTGAAATTAGAACCTAAGAGTAAAACTTACGATCGTTGGGAAGGCTTACAATAGAAAAAATAGAGGAGATCTTCGAAAAAAAGGGAAAGTACCTGTTCGAAGCAGATCAAAAGTCTAAGGTTGAGAAATCTTATGAATTTTTGAAGGAATTTTCCAAAGACAAAGTGATATACGGAATCAACACTGGATTTGGCCCTATGGCACAATACAGGATTCCTGAGGATAAATTGGAAGAACTCCAATACAATCTAATCTACAGTCATAGTAATGGTGCGGGAGAATATATTGGTGAAGAATATGCCAAAATAGTCATGGTTTGCCGTCTCAATACTTTGGCTTTGGGTTTCTCAGGCGTGAGTCTTCAGTATCTAGAGACTTTGGAGCAATTCATACAGCATGATGTGATCTCGTGCATCCCCAAGCACGGAGGAGTAGGAGCGAGTGGTGACTTGGTGCAGCTGGCACATGTCGCTCATACGCTGATAGGACATGGCAAGGTGTATTATAAAGGGGAAATAGTAGACACAGCAGTTGCCCTCAAAGCAACGGGGATTTCTCCAGCCAAATTGATGCTAAGAGATGGTTTGGGTGCTATCAACGGTACCTCTTGCATGTCTGGTATCGCTGCGGTCAATTTGATCAAAGCAAAGAAATTGATAGGATGGGCGATTCATGCTTCCTCTATCATGAACGAATTGACTTCATCATATGATGATTCATTTTCGTCAGAACTGAATGCTTCTAAACTGCACAAAGGGCAGCAAAAAGTAGCGAGTATCATGCGTGACCTTCTCAAGGATGGTAACGTGCTGAAAGAGCGAAATGCTCACCTTTTCAATCAAGAACACATCAAAGACCAGGAATATTTTTCTGAAAAGGTGCAGGAGTATTATTCACTGAGGTGCGTACCCCAAATCATCGGGCCTATCTTGGAGACATGGCAATATTGTAAGGAAATCGTGGAGGATGAGGTGAATTCGGCCAATGACAACCCTATTATCTGCATGGATACCAAGAATGTGTATCATGGAGGTAACTTCCACGGTGACTACATCGCACTGGAGATGGATAAACTGAAAATCGCTGTGACCAAACTCAGTATGTTGATGGAGCGTCAGTTGAACTTCCTAATGAACTCAAAATTGAACCAGATTTTCCCTCCATTCTTGAATATGGAAAAGTTGGGATTCAACTTTGGTTTGCAAGGGATGCAGTTTACAGCAGTATCTACCACGGCTGAAAATCAAACACTGTCTAACCCGATGTATGTCCATAGTATACCAAACAATGGTGACAATCAAGACATTGTCAGCATGGGAACGAATGCAGCGATCATGACACAAAAAGTGATTGATAACTCTTTTGAGGTGTTGACTATATTGATGATTGCCATTTCTCAAGCGTTAGACTTGACCAACAAGATCGATTTGAAGTCTTCGGAGACAAGAAAATTTTATGATTTTGTAAGAGAGAAAGTCCCTACTTTGAGAGAAGACATAGCATTGTGTGAGCATCAAAGGGAGCTTAAGAAAAAATTGTTGAATACAGAAAAGAACTTGTTTTGAGGAAATGTGCATTGGTGACCGGAGGGTCTAGAGGTATAGGCAGAGCTGTTGCTGTGACATTGGCGGCTGATTTGGGTGTACACGTTGTGATCAACTATGCTTCCAACGATGACGCTGCAAATGAAACCAAACGTTTGATCGAAGAAAATGGAGGTACTGCTGAGCTTTTGAAATTTCAGGTTCAAAACCATGATGAAGTTCAAAGCAAATTGACAGCATGGTTGGATGCCAACAAGGAATCAAAGATTGAAATCTTGGTCAACAACGCAGGTATCACCAGAGACAATCTGATGGTGTTTATGGAAGAAAGGGATTTTGATGATGTCGTCAATACAAGTCTAAAAGGCATGTACAACGTTACCAGACATTTGTTGCAGCATTTTGTAAGAAATAGATATGGTAGAATTGTCAATGTAGCGTCGCTTTCGGGATTGAAAGGAGTGCCAGGACAGGTCAATTATTCTGCCGCAAAGGGTGGGATGATAGCCGCTACAAAGGCTCTGTCTCAAGAGATAGCCAAAAGAAAAATTACGGTAAATGCAGTCGCTCCTGGATTTATCACCAGCGACATGACGCAAGATTTAAATGAGGATGAGTTGAAAAGAATGGTTCCGATGAATCGTTTTGGTAATCCTCAAGAAGTAGCCGATTTGGTGTCGTTTTTGGCATCAGACAAAGCAGCCTATATCACAGGTGAAGTAATTAATATAAATGGGGGATTGTATTCCTAGTTAGAATGAGAGTTGTTATTACAGGTTATGGGGTTTACTCCTGCATTGGTAAGAATGTAGAGGAAGTTACAGATTCATTGCGTCAGGGTCGTAGTGGTATTGGTATTGCCGAAGACAGACGTCCATTTGGATACCGTTCTTGTTTGACAGGAATCCTCGAAGAACCTGATTTGAAAAAGGATTTGTCCAGACGTGAACGTTTGGGCATGTCCGAAGAGGCCAAATATGCCTATGTTTCTACCAAAGAAGCCTTGGATATGGCAGGTATTACACAAGATTATTTGGATCAAAACAGAGCTGGAATCTTGTTTGGCAATGATTCTACTGCTGGTGCTGTCATCGAAGCTGTAGATACAATCAGAGAAAAGAAAGACACCATGTTGGTCGGTTCGGGATCTATTTTTCAGTCCATGAACTCCACGGTCAACATGAACCTTGCTACTATATTCAGATTGAGAGGAATCAATTTTACCATCAGCGCAGCATGTGCCTCTGGATCTCACGCCATTGGTGTAGGTTTTCACATGATCAAGTCTGGATTGGAAGACATGATTATTTGTGGTGGTGCGCAAGAGGTAAATATGTATGCTTTTGGGAGTTTTGATGGCTTGGGTGTTTTTTCTATGAGAGAGGATAATCCAGCACAGTCATCACGACCATTTGATAAGGACAGAGATGGTTTGGTCACAAGTGGTGGAGCCGCAACTGTAGTCATAGAATCACTAGAGTCAGCACAACGCAGGGGAGCGACCATCCTTGGCGAGCTTACTGGATATGGCTTTTCCTCCAATGGAGACCATATTTCCAACCCAGATACTGGAGGGCAAATAGATTCCATCACAAGGGCTCTAAAAATGGCAGGAATCAAACCTGATCAAGTGGACTATGTCAATGCACACGCTACATCTACTCCGAAAGGAGATATGTATGAAGCCCAAGCAATTTTGGATGTTTTTGGAGGGAAAACTCCAGTGAGTTCAACCAAATCTATGACAGGTCATGAGTGCTGGATGGCAGGTGCAAGTGAGATTGTTTATAGTATGATTATGATGCGCAACGGTTTTATTGCTCCGAATATCAATTTTGAGAATCCTGATGAAGTTTCCCGAAATCTTAATATTATTGCAGAAGCAACTAAATGTAACTTAGATACAATAGCCTCTAATTCTTTCGGTTTTGGAGGTACGAATTCAACCCTTATTGTTAAGAAGTATGAGTAGAGAAGAAGTAGTAGAAACTGTAAATGGTTTTTTAGCGGAGGAGTTTGAAGTAGAAGTGGAATCTCTTGATCCTAATGGAATACTTCATGAAACATTAGATTTGGACAGCTTGGATTATGTAGATCTGGTTGTGGTGATCGAAAGCCACTTTGGTTTCAAGGTGACAGGTGAAGATTTTAAATCAATTTCTACACTCAACGATTTTTACGATTTTATCGTCAGTAAGTTTGAACATGCCTAATGTCAAAATGGACAGGACGTACCAAGGGTAGCCTACTAGGCTACCGCATTATTGTATGGACTCTTAAAATTGTCAATATTCATGCAGCCTACCTGCTGCTAAGGGTAGTTTCCTACTATTATTTTTTGTTTTCTTCGGCTCCTAGAGAGGCTTTGGAGGATTTTTATGCGAAAACGTTGAAACTGTCTCGCAAGGAATCCAAACCTATTATCAGACGCAACTTTTACGAGCTGGCACAATCACTTTTAGACCGAATTGCCTTTAATGTGGGCAAGAAGGACTTATATTCTTACACCAAGGAAGGTGAAGATGATATTTTGGCAATGGCGGATCAAGGACAAGGATTGATTTTGATCTCCGGACACTATGGTAATTGGGACATAGCCGGTCAGTTGCTCAGACGCTTTGATCGCAAAATCAATGTACTGATGTACGACAATGAGCACGAAAAGATCAAGGAATACCTGTCCAGCCAAGGAGTGCAAAGCTACGAAATCATCACACAGAAAAATGACCTAGCGCATCTGATCAAAATCTACAATGCCCTGAAAAACCAAGAAATCCTCTGTTTGCATGCAGATCGTTTTTTGCCAGGTGCGCCTACATTTGATTTGGATTTTTTTGATCAAAAAGCATTATTCCCTGTTGGGCCGTTTCAGTTGGTGTCCAAATTAAAAGCACCTTATGCTTTTGTGTTTGCCAACAAGGTAAGTAAGTTTAAGTATCATTTTACGGCCGAAGTGCCAGAGGTAGATAGAAAGGATACACAGGCCATTGCGCAGTGTTTCGCAGATGCGTTGGCTGCCAAAGTGAGGAAAAATCCTGATCATTGGTTTAACTATTACAATTTTTTTCATCACGAATGAAAGCGCTAGTCAGTCAAGAGAATATTACCGATTACATTCCACAGCGAGCACCAATTGTCATGATTGATGAGTTGATAGAATGTACGGATAGACTTGTTGTTTCTCAATTAAAAGTGAGAGAAGACAATATTTTTGTACTGGATGGGCAATTGACCGAATCTGGATTGATTGAAAATATAGCACAAACTGCTGCGGCCAAAGTGGGCTATGAATGCCACCTGAGGAAAATTCCAGTTCCTTTGGGATTCATTGGTGGTGTAAGTAAAGTGATAGTGAGTAATTTACCAATCGTTGGGTCGCTGATTAGTACGACAGTTCAGATAAAAAATGAAGTCATGGGAGTGACTATTATCTCAGGTACAAGTGAGGCTGCAGGTCAACCATTGGCTACTTGCGAAATGAAAATAATGATTCAGGCCGAATAAAGTTAGGGCCATATTTGAAATAAACTGAAGATGGTTATCGGTTATAAGTTTGGTTGAAATGTAGTACTACTGTGTACTTAATTTCAACCTGTGGGGATTGGTAGTATGATGAAATTTCAAGCCAGTATATCACCTAGATACTTTTAATCTTTATACTTTTAACTCCTGAATCGAATGATTCGGGTTCAATGAGATTGATGGAATATATAGAAGAAAGTATTTTGGTGAGGGCGAGATTTTCAGAGGTAGATGCCATGGGCGTCGTCTGGCATGGCAATTACTTGAAATACTTTGAAGATGGACGTGAAAACTTGGGAGAGAAATTTGGTATGTCCTATATGGAAATTGCCAACAATGGTTTTTTTGTTCCGATCGTCCATGCTGACATCAAATACAAGTCTCCCATTACCTTTGGCGAAAGTATCAAAATCACCTGTAGGTTGATAAAAACCCGAGCAGCCAAGCTGATACATGAATATGAGGTGCTCAATCTGGAAAGTGGCGCGATCAGCTGCCTAGGCAGGACAGAGCAAGTTTTTCTCAATTCTCAAACCAGAGAATTGGAGTTGGGTTATCCTGATTTTTATACCCAATGGATAGCCAATATTGAGTGGAAGGAAGGATGAGTTTTATAGGTGCTGAAAATATTATTTCCCCATTGGGAGAGACTGTGGAAGCAAACTTTTCGCAGGCAATGAAAGGAATGTCAGGTCTCAAAAGGCACCATGCTCTACCTAATACTCCAACCGCTATTCCATTTGGGATCATTGAGCATGTGAGGATGCAAGAGGGACTCAGCAAGATCGAGTCATTGTCTTTGCAAACCTGTCAAGCCAGCCTAGAGAAAGTGAAAAATACAGACGGTCGCTGGTTGTTGATTTTGTGTACGACCAAAGGTGACATTGATCGTTTGGCAGATGGTTTGAATACTGAAGTCAGACCACAGCACCTGGCTCAGGTGGTGGTAGATCGTCTTGCTGTCCAGATGGATATTGAGGTAGTTTCTAATGCTTGCATATCAGGGCTGTTGGGTGTCGTGATGGCACACGACTATGTGGAGACGGACACCTATGATCATGTGTTGGTTTTGGGTGCAGATGTGTTTTCTGATTTTACGTGCAAGGGTTTTGAGTCATTTATGGCACTAAGTGCAGATACTTGCAAGCCATTTGATGCCAACCGAACAGGACTTTCTTTGGGAGAGGCAGTAGTCAGTGCGGTAGTTTCCAAAGATGAAATGCTTTTCAATCAGCAACCCAAGATGGTTTTAGGAGGAGCTACTGCCAATGACGCCAACCATATTTCGGGGCCTTCCAGAACTGGGGAGGGACTATACAGAGCGATACAGAAGAGTCTGGCACAAGCAGGTCTACAATCACAAGATATTGATGCGATTTCTGCACATGGGACAGCTACACGATACAATGACGACATGGAGTCTATAGCTTTTCACCGAAGCAACTTGGCACAAAAACCAGTCAATAGCATGAAGGGATATTTTGGGCACACTTTGGGAGCAGCGGGCTTACTCGAATTGATTATGTCTATGAAGTCCATGGAAGAAGGGGTGATGTTGAAAAGTTTGGGCTGTGATCAGCCAGGTACAACCGAATCGATACAGGTGGTGTTGGAAAATACAGAGATGTCTATCCATACTTTGCTCAAAACTACCTCAGGTTTTGGTGGGTGCAATGCTGCTGCTATCATAGCTAAAATCAAATGAGTAAAGTCAAGCATCATATCATCCTCAACAAATCACAGATTCAGGTCGATGGCACAAACCTAGATGTGAAGCATTCCTTTGATGGATTAAAGAGTTTTTTATCCTTTTTGTACAAGTATTTGAATCTGGACTACCCCAAGTATCACAAAATGGACAATCTGTCCAAATTGGGCTTTATTGGAGTGGAGTTTTTAAAATCCAAAATTGATCTCAGTACTTACAAGGATGATGAGATTGCCATGCATTTTCAAAATGCCTCAGCAAGTCTGGATACAGACAGATTGCACCAGCAAAATATCAACGAAGGAAAGGCAGCCAGCCCCGCCAATTTTGTGTACACTTTGCCTAATATTGTGCTTGGAGAAATTGCCATTAGAAACAAGTGGTATGGGGAAAACCTCTTTCTACTCAAAGATGCGTTTGATTACAACCAATGGATGAAAACCAATGAGGTTTTGTTCCGAAGAAATAAGGCCAATTTGGTGATTGGTGGTTGGGTAGAGGTGTTAGAAGAAGATTTTGAATTACAATTGTATTTGATAGAGAAGTAGTAAAACTTAGAATAATGGATTTAAAACAAGAACTGAAGGAGAGTTTAATAGCGCAGTTGAATTTGGAGGAGGTCACTCCAGAGGACATCAAGGACGATGCACCTTTGTTTGGAGAGGGATTGGGATTGGACTCAATTGATGCCTTGGAGATTATTGTACTTTTGGACAATAATTACAAGTTGAAAATCGGCAATCCAGAGGAAGCCAAAGATATCTTTTATTCTATCAACACCTTGGCCAAATACATCGAGGAAAATAGAGCTTAATGAGTAGTAGCGTATATGTGACTGGTATTGGGGTGGTTTCTGCACTGGGTATAGGTGTAGATCAAAACTGGAGCGCCTTGAAAGAAGGGCGAACAGGAATCGTCAGTTGCGATACGAGAAAGGGTTCGGTCTTGAGAGGGAGTCTTGCTCATTCGGATGAGGATCTCAAGCAAATGTTGGGTTTGACTGCTGATCAGCAAATACCTAGGACAGCCCTGATTGCCATGTTGGCCGCAAAGGAAGCCTTAGGAAATACGACTGTAGACAGTACTTTTCGTATGGGCTTTATCAATGGCACGACTACAGGAGGGATGGATGTGTGTGAGCGATATTTTCAGGATTTGTATCTGCATAAAGACGCATCCAATATTCGATACATGTTGACACATGATTTAGGTACGGTTACTTTGCTCATCAATAGAATGTTTGGCATCAAGGATTATGTCAATACGATCTCTACGGCATGTTCCTCAGCTGCCAACGCCATCATGATGGGGTCAAGAATGATCAAGGCAGGTTTGTTAGACCGGGTTTTGGTTGGAGGGACAGATGCTTTGACTGATTTCACAGTAGATGGTTTTGGATCACTCATGATCTATGATACCGATCCTTGTAGACCTTTTGACGAAGGAAGAGTAGGACTCAATCTAGGTGAAGGAGCGGGTTTTTTACTGCTGGAGAGTGAACAAAGCGTAGAGCAATCAGGAAATAAAATACTAGGTAAGTGTGTAGGCTGGGCCAATACCAACGACGCTTACCACCAGACGGGCACCTCGCCTGAAGGCAATGGAGCTTGTTTGGCGATGAAGGAATCCTTGGCTTTGGCAGGAATGAGCCCAGCCGATATAGATTATCTCAATGCACACGGCACAGCCACCAAAAACAATGACAACTCAGAGATGAGTGCTATAGATACAGTTTTCGAGGGGCATGAATTGGATTTTAGTTCTACCAAGTCTTACACAGGGCATACACTGGCAGCAGCGGGTGGGGTAGAAGCGGTGTACTCAATTTTGAGCATCGTGAATAATTGTCTGCTCCCTAACCTCAACTGGGCGAACCAAATGGCCACTACGGATAGAAAACCTGTACTGAAGTGGAGAGAAAAAGAAATTAATGCCGTCATGTCCAACTCGTTTGGTTTCGGAGGCAATAGTACTTCATTGATATTTTCAAAAGTATGAGAAAGGTATTTGTCAAGTCGGCGGTTTCTATCACGTGTCTGGATACTTTTCTGAAGGAAAATTTAGAAGAAGTAAAGAAATCGGTCTTTGTTGAGAAAAAACTGGTAGAGCCTAATTATAAGGACTATATAGCTCCAGCAATGATTCGTCGCTCATCCAAGGTGATGAAAATGTCACTGGCATCTAGTCAGGCCTGCATGGAAGGGACTGATGCGGAAGATTTGGGAGCGATCATCGTTGGTTCTGGATTGGGATGTTTGATGGATACAGAAAAATTTCTTCATTCGTCTATTACAGCAGAATCCGATAGTCTTATTCCTCCCTTGGCTTTTATCCAGTCGGGTCACAATGCCGTCTCTGGTCAGATAGCCTTGCAGCTCAAAAATCAACAATACAACATGACCCACGTGCAGAAGGGCTTGTCGTTTGAGTACTCACTGTTGGATGCAGTGTTGCGGATCAAAGAAGGAAACAAAGCAGTCATGTTGGGCGCAGTGGACGAGTACATTGTTCATCTGGATGAATTGGCACAGCGTATGGCATGGCCTGATGAGCTGCGTGAGCAATTGTCCGAAGGCTGTTCTTTTTTCGTCTTGAGCGAGGAGGAGACAGATGCTGCCATAGAAGTGCTGGAGGTTAAAACTGTTCAGACACAAAATTTGATTGATGAGCTGGATACATTGTTGGCAGGTCATTCTTTGACTTTTGAGTCTAGTTTGTCCAATTTCGTGGGTTTCAATGAACTGCCAGTTGTAGACCTGGAGTTTCCTCACCAAGTCTATACAGAGTGGGTAGGCAGGTATTTTACGAGTTCGGCTTTTGGCTTTCACTTGGCTTATGACACTTTGAAAAATCGTGGGAAGTCTGGGGATTTTTGTACCGTACTAAATTTTAGTGACGCACAATTTAGCAGCATTGTTGTCCTCCGTCGTGTCTAGGTTTTACATCACACTCATCCTATTTCTTTCCTTCCAATTTACTTTTCTTTTTTGGGTTGATCCAGAGCATTTTTTGGCATACATCATTCTTTCGGTCCTTGTTTTCATGATATTGGTTTTTGTGATGTCTTTGCTCATACGTACCAATTTCTTTCTTCAGGCACAGCACAAGTTGGATTCTGATCACGTGATGTTGACCTTTGATGATGGCCCACATCCAATCAATACGCACCGAACCTTGGATATTTTGAAAGAAAAGGGTGTGAAGGCGATGTTCTTTTTGATAGGCAAAAATGTAGAACAATATCCCGATGTTGTGGAGAGAATAGTGCAAGAAGGCCACCTTGTAGGTGGGCACAGTTATTCGCATCAATTCTCTTTTGGATTCATAATGGGTAGAGAATTGAATAGGGAAATTTTGAGGACGCAAAAAATCCTGTCTGAGATCACAGGCCAGGAAGAAAAATATTTCAGACCGCCATTTGGTGTGACCAATGCGCACATAGCCTATGTGGTCAAAGCACACGCATTGAAGACGATCGGTTGGTCACTCCGGACCTATGATACAGCGACAGATTTTACATCAAAAAAAATCAATCAAATCATTCAAAAGACGCGACGTGGATCTATTGTCCTGTTGCATGAGCGCATGGATAGCACTTGCGATGCATTGCCACTATTGATCGATGGGATTAGAAATAAGGGTATGGAATTTGGATTGTTAACCCCCAGAAACGAAACAGCAAAATGATGATTAGAATATTTTTAATAGGTATGGTGCTTTTGCTATCAGCTCAATTGATCGCTCAACGCACGGATGAAGTGGATTTTTTGAAGAGACTAGAAGAAGTCAATAAAACCACACAATCGATAGTGAGTGACTTTAGGCAGGTTCAGGAGTTTTCGTTTTTGGATGAAAAAATGGAGTCGACGGGTAAGTTTTACTTTATGAAACCTGGAGTGATGAAATGGGATCAAACCGAACCAGAAAAGTATTCATTTGTAATCAAATCGGATGAAGCCTACAAGACTGATAGCCATGGTACTAAGAAAATTCCTTTAAACAGTCCTCAAATTATTGGCTTTCGCAAATTTATCCTAGAGACGATGGATGGATCCATTCTGACGAGTCCAGACTATGATAGCGAAGTTGTCCTCAATGCCAAGACAGCGACCATCAATCTGATCCCAAAGCAAAAGACAGTTAGGAAGATGTTTGGCAAAGTAGTATTGGTTTTTGATCAGCAATCTTTGATGTTGAGAGAATTGAGTCTCTATGAGACCGAAGATGATTACAGAACGATGTATTTTAGCAATCACAAACTCAATACCCTGACAGATCAGGCACAGTTTACCAAATAAACCATGAATACGACTTCTTTCGATCAACTCATCAAATTTGGAGCCTTGCAACAAGATGAGGCAGGATACGAACTTCCTTTCTCCATCAATCCTTTGCATGAAATTTTCAAGGGACATTTTCCACAGCAGCCTGTATTGCCTGGCGTGGCTACCATGGAGATTTTGCGTAGAGCGCTGGAACTAGCAACTGCGAAGAGAATGCAATTGAAACAAGCAGCCAATATCAAGTTTCTTGGGATGGTAGATCCTGTTGCTACCCCTGATTTGACATTGAGTTTCAACATCGCAGAAACAGACGAGGGACTCAAAGTAAGAGCCAGTATCAAGGTGACAGGTTCGGAGGATGTTTTGTACAAGCAACAAGCGACTTTTCATGCCGATTGAGACAGAGATCAATTATTGTGTACTGATCCCGACTTATAACAATGCGTCGAAGATCAGACCTGTATTGGAAAAGGTAGGTTTGTATGCCAGCAACGTCATTGTGATCAATGATGGTGCGACGGACAGTACCGCAGAGATCCTTGCTGATTTTCCTCAATATGATGTTATCATACATGAAGTCAATCAAGGTAAAGGAGTCGCACTGCGGCATGGCTTTGAGCGGGCGATCACATTGGGTTATGATTATGCGATTACCATCGATTCGGACGGGCAGCATGATGCCGCTGATATCCCCAAGATCATCGCAGCGATAGAGCAAAATCCAGGGGCGGTGGTCATGGGATCACGCAACATGGAGCAAGCGGGTGTGCCTGGCAAGAGTAGTTTTGGAAATAAATTTTCCAATTTTTGGTTTTGGGCAGAGACGGGTATCTCCCTGCCAGATACACAGACTGGGTTTAGAGCATATCCCTTGCATCCCATCAGTAAGAAGAAATGGATTACCTCCAAGTTTGAGTTTGAAATCGAGGTGATTGTACGTTTGGCTTGGTCCAATATTCCTTTTGTATCAGTGCCAATTCATGTGACATACGAGGAAGATCGCATCACACATTTTAGAATGTTTCGTGATTTTGCAAGAATCAGCGTATTGAACACCTTTTTAGTAACCTTGGCACTTTTATTTTTTTTGCCACGGTTGTTGATTATGCGTTTTTCCTTTCAGAAATCATGGGAGAAATTGAAAGTGGAGTTTGGTAAGAACAAGGATAATCCAGGTAAAATGGCTTTTTCTGTTGGTTTAGGATTGTTTTTTGGGATATTTCCTGTGTGGGGATTTCAAATGCTGATCGCCTTTGGTGTTGCGAGTGTATTCAAATTGAATCGTTTGGTGGTATTGTTTTTTTCCAACATCAGCATTCCTCCTTTTTTGCCCATCCTGATTTTTGTCAGTTTCTTATGCGGAGCGCCTTTTGTGGCAGATCCTGTCCAGTTTTCAGATTTTACCCATCTTACTTTGGACTCTGTGTATGATCAAGTCGTACAATATGCGATCGGATCAGTTTTGTTTTCGGTTGCAGCGGGCTTGATTGGGACACTTGTCGCATATATTCTGTTGAAATGGGCTAAGGCCAAGTAAAAATTGACCAATAGGAGGTTATAGGTACAGAATTTGCTAGAAAGTCGGAATTGATATTCTGACCAAACAATCTTGTCATAAATTGTCTGGTTCTAAATATTAAAGAGATTAATGCATTAATTTTGAATATGGGTTGTGCGAGTGCATGATCCATAGTTGATAGAAAATATGCGACTAGCTAATGGACAGTAGGGAGTAGATACAGACTGAATCTATGAACTATGGCATCTCAATATAATATCCATTGCATGCTGCTATTGACTATTGACTGAAGTACAGTTATCAATAAAAACCAGTAGAAATGATTAGAATTATTGCCATTGCAGGATTGTTGTTTTGTGTCACACACACTTCCAGTTTCGCCCAAGAAACTATAGACGAACAGTTTCAGGAATTTTATGATAACAATACCTCCTCATGGCAAGAATACAAACTGATCAAGAGACCCTTGCTCAAGCAGTTTTGGGATGTGGTCAGTGATACAGTCAAAGTCAAGAACGACGAAATCGTGAAGTTGAAGGGTGAAATTAAGGAATTAGATAAGCAAATTTCTGTACTGAAAGGTCAATTGTCTAAAACGGAAAAGGAATTGACCGAAAGCAATGCCGTCAATCAAAGCATTTTGTTTTTGGGCATAGAGATGAACAAAGTCAGCTACAATATCATGGTTTGGTTGATTATACTGGGGTTGGTCATTGCGGTCTTGATCATTTATTTCATGTATATACGAAGCAATAAAGTCACCACAGACTCTAGGAAATTGCACAGTCAAATAGAAGAAGAATTGCGTGACCACAAAGAGAAGGCCCGTGAAGCACAGATGAAATTGAAGCGTGAACTTCAAACCGCCCTGAATACAATTCATGAGAATCGACTGAACCACTAGTCGGACAACGAATACTGCTACTTAATCCTTAGATTTGCGATTCGATAGATAGAGATACGATGAAATTTGAGGATTATAGGATATCAGATGAAATTAAGGAGAACTTAGAAAAGATGGGCTTGAAGCGCCCAACTGATATTCAGTTCAAATCTATTCCTGCGATTATGAAGGGAGAGGATGTGTTGGCTATAGCACAGACTGGGACGGGCAAGACTGCTGCGTTTGCCATTCCGATAGTCGAGCAACTCTCTATCGCTCGTCAGAGCAGTACTCGTGCAGATGGTATCAAGTGTGTGGTCATGGTACCAACCCGCGAATTGGCCATTCAGATTGCTCAGTCGTTTGAGCGCATAGCTAAAGGAACCAAGGTCAAGATATTTAGTTTGTTTGGTGGGGTAGAGCAGGATGCACAAATCGCTAAGTTGTCCAAGCAAGTAGACGTGTTGGTTTCTACACCAGGTAGGATGTTTGATCTAGCAAGCCAAGGTTACATCAAGTTCAACAGAGTGCAAACCTTGGTGCTGGACGAGGCAGATCACATGCTGGCCTTAGGTTTTATCAAGGATATCCAAGACTTAATCCGTTTGCTGCCAAAGAAAAGACAGACCTTGTTCTTTTCAGCTACGATTGATGAAGAGATAAAGAAAGTAGCGTATTCTTTGGTCAATAAACCAATTCGAATTCAGATTTCTCCAAAAGACCCAGTAGCTAAGAGTGTGGATCACGCGGTGGCGTTTGTTCAGATGGATGACAAACGTTTCTTTCTAGAAAGATTGATTGGTGAAAATCCTGATAAAAAAATTCTCGTATTTGTACGGACAAAAGTGAGAGCAGAGAGAGTCATGGCTGCTATGCAGCGCGTAAACATTCATTCGGAGACAATACACAGTGGCAAAGAGCAGCAAGATCGCAATGCTGTGATGTCAGCTTTCCGATCTGGAAAAAACAATCTACTGATTGCTACAGATGTATCTGCTCGTGGAATAGATATTCCTAATGTAGATTTTGTTGTCAATTATGATTTGCCAGACGATCCCGAGTTTTATGTACACCGAGTAGGTAGAACAGGCAGAGGTAATCAGAAGGGAAACGCAATTTCTTTTTGTAGTGATGAAGAAAAGGAACTTCTCAAAGAGATAGAAACGTATGTGTCCAAACCGATCAAGGTACTATCGATTGATCGATATGATTATGAAGATACCATTGATTTGAGTGCTGACAAAGTGCAAGATTGGAAAAAACTGATGTCCAAAGCAGAAGAGGAACAAAAAGCCCCCCGCAGAAAGAAAAAAAAGAAGTAGTCTGGTTGTCAGTGATCTATTGATGCATGCGTGACGCTGATGATCTCTTAATCTTCAGGTCTTTTGGGTAGCTGGATGAGAAATTCGGTGCCTTGACCTAGCTGGCTATTGACAATGATTTTGCCTTTTAGTTTTTCTACCAGTGCTTTGACGATAGACAGCCCTAAACCACTAGAGCTTTCGCCAGCAGTAGGCTTGGCTGATAGTTTTTGAAACATCTCAAACATTTTTTTCTGATCTTGTTCGCTGATGCCAGGTCCCTCATCTCGGATAGATATGCTGACAGTATTTCCTTGATTTTCACAAGTCAGGTGTACTGAGGATCCCGCCTCCGAAAATTTCATGGCATTGGTGAATATATTGTCCAATACCCTTCTGAGTACCTCCTTGTCAGTGGATACAAAAAGTTCTGCTTTCGGCAAGGTTAATACTAGCTGTTGGTTCTTTTTATCCAGATTGGTTTGATAGTTGTCCAACCAAGAGTTGATATACTCTACTAGATCAAATTCTTCGTTTTTGATTTTGATGTCAAATTGTTTCATGCCATTGACATAGAGCAAATCACTGATTAGTAAATCTCCTTGATTGATTAGTCGATTGATGAGCTGGAGATACCTAGATTGTTCCTCATTGAGTTCTCCAGATTTGGTTATCAGGTTGGCTAGGCCTTTTATGTTGTTGAGAGGGGCTCGGAGATCATGTGCTACGATCCCAATCATCCCATCTTTTTCTCTGTGTAGGTCTTCGAGTAGATTGTTTTTGGTCAAAATATCCTTGTTGTAATCTGTCAACAGTTGCGCCTGCAACTCTAGTTCTTCTTTCTGACGTACTACTTCGATGGTTCTATTTCGTACCTCTTCTTCCAGCGCTCTTTTTTGATTATAGATAATTTTCATTCTGACTTGATAGGAGAAATAGATGAATGCTAAAAAGCTCACAAATAGCAGTAATCTAAACCACCAAGTCATCCACCAAGGAGGTCTGATGATGATACGCACTTGAGTAATGGAGTCCATCCATTTTCCCTCGGTATTAGTCGCTTTGATACTCAAAAGGTACGTTCCTGGAGGGATGTTGGTGTAGGTTACAAACCTGCGATCAGCGGAGGTCTGAACCCATTCCTTCTCAAAATTATAGAGCTTATACGCATATTTGATTTGATCTGGATCGATATAGTTGAGAGATGAAAACTCAAAACTAAATACAGATTGTTGGTGATTGAGTACGATGGTAGTGATGCTGTCTTCACTGGGGATTTCTACAGTAGACAGCAGGGCAGGTTTGTTGAAGATTTGGAAGCTGGTGATCCTCGTATGATTGTTTTGAACCAGTGGTTTGATGCTGTCAGGGTGAAACATATTGAAGCCATAGATACCTCCAAATAGCATTCTGCCATCCTTCATTTTGAGGCATGACTCTAGGTTGAATTGGTTGTTTTGAAATCCTGTAACAAAATTTCTGATCTCAAATGTGATCAAATTCAACTTACTTAGCCCATGGTTGGTACTTACCCAAAGGTTGCTATGATCGTCTTCCAAAATGCTGGAGACGTTGTTGTTGGCCAGCCCGTCTTTTTCTTGTATAGTCCTAAAGGAATTTTTTTCACGGTTATAGATATTTAGTCCACCGCCTTGGGTTCCTATCCATATTTGGTTTTGACTGTCTTGAAAAATGGTTTGAATCTTGTTGTTAGAGATAGAAGTGGTGTCATTGGGTGAGTATAGATACCTTCTGAATTGCATGGTTTTTCGATCCAATACATTGAGTCCCCAGCTCGTACCCAACCATACCAAGCTATCCCCATCGAGTAGAATGCTCCATACATTGTCATTGCTCAAAGCAGAAGAATCTTGGCTGTTCCAACCAAAATTTAAGAATTGATCATGGTTTCTGCTGTACATATTGAGTCCTCCACCTATAGTTCCAATCCACAGATTGGCATCTTGATCCTCTTTGATTGTCCAGATGTTGCCGTTGTTTAATTGACCCGTCTCATTGGGGTTTGCGTAATAGTGAGTGAATTTTTTGGTGGCTGGATTATAGCGGTTGAGTCCATCGTTGTAGGTGCCGATCCAGAGCAGACCTTGGGTATCTTGGTAAACCTCCATGACCGAGTTGCCGCTCAAACTATTTTGATCATCACTATTGTAGCTGAAATGTGTGTAGATGTTTTTTTCAACATCAAAGTAATCCACACCCGAATGATCCAATCCTATCCAAATGTTGTTTTTTTCATCTTCACAAAATGAGGTGACATTGTTACCATGTATGCCTTCTTCTACTAGAGGGTTGTAGATGGTGTGCCCAAAGGAGGAATAGCTGGGGTGAAAATAGTTCAAACCGCCACCGTAGGTGCCTATCCAAATCGTGCCATTGTTGTCTTCGTATGCACACCATGCTTCATCAGAACTGATGGACCAGTCATCAAATTCGTTGTGAAGAAAATGATTGAATGTGTCATTTTTTTTATCGTATAGATTGAGTCCGTTTTGGGTACCTATCCATAAGTTGCCTTTGGAATCGTGTAGTATGGCTCTAATATGTCCTTCTCCCACACTGGAACTGTTCTTTTCGTCGTTGGTGTAGTTTACGATTTCTTTGGTTTTGGTATTTAATCTGCTCAAGCCTGTTTCCGTACCGAACCACAATTCATCGCCATCGCCAGGTTCTATTTGCCATACGTTGCTATTGACTTGACCCTCATCTATGAGTCGGATGCGCTCAAATTTGCTTTCATTAGGTTTCAATTTGTTGACGTATTCTCCTACAGTAGCGACCCAGATATTGCCTTTTTTGTCTTGATACAAATCCATGACCCAATCTTGGGTTAAACTTGTTGGATTCATGGGTTCGTTGACGAAGCGGGTGATTTTTACATTGGGGAAGTCTCCGGTATTTTCTATTTTATTAAGCCCACCTCCAAAAGTACCTGCCCAGATATTGCCGTCGCTATCCTCCATAAGCGACCAAACAGAGTTGTGACTGAGTGAGTTTTGGTCTGTACCGCTGCTCATTAGTCGATCAAATTGTTCTGTTTTCTTATCAAATCTGCAAAGCCCATATGTGGTGGCTATCCACAAATAACCACGGCGATCTTCGATTATCTTGGTGATGAAATTGGAAGAAAGTGTTTTTGACTTTTTGAAATCATTTTGATAGAGCGTGAATTTATGTCCGTCGTATTTGTTGAGCCCATCAAAGGTGCCAATCCAGATGTAACCCTCACTGTCTTGAAGAATAGTGTTGATGTTGGAGTGAGATAGTCCGTCCTTGACGGATAGGTGTTTGAAGCCTAAGTCGGTGTAACTGGAACTAGCCCACGCCATACTTATTTGGATTAGAAACAATCCGATGATAAGTAAAATGGCCTTTATGTTAGATTGACTAATGTTCATCTCATTTTATGACCTACAGAGGCTCACATCCATTGGAGGATTGAAACCACATTGGGTCGTGTTAATAAGATAATACAGTGGGACATAGCTTTTGAATTACTCTAAGATAATCAAAAACTACAAATGGGATGATGTAAATATAAGGTACTTCTTATATTAATATTCTTATTTGGGATGGTATTATTTTATTATAGATTATGTAGGTTGTATTTTCTATACTTTATATGATGGACACAGTAGAAGCTATACAAGCCTCTAAACAATTTTTGGAATGTATTTCTGATTTTTTTGGATAGGTTAGTTTGATCTTCCCATTTTTTTCACTGTTCTTAAAAGTATTCAACTAGCTTCTATTTGTTTCTTTATGCAAAAGTAGAATTTGATTCGGTGTCTTTGCCCTAGTGAGAAATCAAAATCAAATTGGCCAATTATCTTCAAACTCACTACCAGCAGCCATAGTAGTCTCCTCCAATTCATTGACCAGACATTTTTTTAATGCGCCTGCAATGGCTTCTTTATCCAAATCTTGTCCAATGATGACGAGTTCATTCATGCGATCACCCCATTTCTTATCCCACTTTTTCATTATATCCTGTTGGTTTTCCATGTAGGCTTCATTAAGTGCTCGTTCTTTCAAAGGAACTGCTGCCCACCAGCGACCATAAGGCTCGGCTTTGAGTGATCCACCTGCCTGACTCCACATCAAGGCTTTGTCAGGTCGAGAAGCAATCCAAAACAATCCTTTACTACGAATAATAGTAGTAGGCCATTCATGCTGCACGTATTGCCAAAATCGCTCTGGATGAAAGGGTCTTCTCTCACGGAATACGAAGGAGGAAATTCCATATTCCTCTGTCTCTGGAGTGTGCTCGTTGTTTAGTTCTTTGATCCAACCTGCTGCCTGCTCTGCCTTGTCATAGTCAAAAAGTCCAGTGTTCAAAATTTCCCTTGGATCGATTTTGCTATGGTCTGTCCTTATGATTTTGGCTTCTGGATTGAGTTTTTTCAACGTACCTTCCAAAAGTCCCAAATGCTCCTTGGTTACCAAGTCAGTCTTATTGAGTAGGATGACGTTAGCAAATTCTACTTGATCGGTGAGCAGATTGACAATGCTACGTTGGTCTTCTTCATCGTCAGTCATACTTCTGTCCAGAATGGTATCCGAACTACCAAAATCATTGAAGAAATTGAGCGCATCTACGACAGTAACCATCGTATCCAGCCGACTGAACTTGGTGAGGTCATAGAGTTCATCCCCAGTAGCAAAAGAGAACGTTTGTGCGACAGGAATAGGCTCTGAAATACCTGTACTTTCTATCAGCAGGTAGTCAAATTTTTTCATTTTGGCCAGCCTTTCTACCTCTATCATCAAATCTTCACGCAAGGTACAACAGATGCAGCCGTTGCTCATTTCCACAAGCTTTTCGTCCGTACGGGAAAGTTTGATTTCGTTTTGCACCAACTGACTATCTACATTTACTTCGCTCATGTCATTGACGATCACGGCTACTTTCAGTCCTTGTCTGTTGTGCAGTACATGGTTGAGAAGGGTGGTTTTTCCAGCTCCTAGAAACCCGCTCAGTACCGTAACAGGTAATTTTTTTGTTCCAAACATTTTATTTTGAAGTATTTTCATATTATTGACAATCGGGAAACTCCACATTGGATTGTTTTATCTGAGTCCAGTTGACAAGGTGAGCAATCGCGACTACTGCCGCCCCACAAGATGTTAGTATGATTTCGTACCATTCGACCTGCAACCAGTGACCAAGACCAATGAGAGCAAACCCTGCTACAACAATGACCAATGCCATTGGTTTTTGATGATGCCTGAGATAACCATGGATCAATGCATAAGAAGCAATAAAACCACTCACAAGGATGATGGTGTATTCAATCCATGGATTATTGAGAAACTGAAGGCCAGTTAAGGAGGCTAGACTGAGTAAGAACGGAAGTGCCACACAATGCAGGGCACAAAGCAACGAAGCACTGAAACCGACAAAATCCAAATGAGATCCAATAAACTGATTTTTCATATTTTTCGTTAATAGCAACAGAGTTGCAAATATAACATCTAAATCAATAAATGCAATATTGTTGCGTTTATTGATTTCACTTGATAGGTTTGCGATAAAAGAGAGAAAATGTTTAAGACTCAGTCGCTATTTTTTACTTATAACAACTCTGTCGATTTTAGCTTCCCAGACATAGAGCTAGATGCAGGTGAGAATCTATTAATCCTTGGTGAATCTGGCATTGGCAAAACCACTCTGCTACATTTGATCGCTGGGTTGCTACGTCCAGTATCTGGGAGTGTAGAACTGCTCGGGACCTCAATTCATCAACTATCTTCTACCCAGCTGGATAGTTTTAGAGGTCAACATATCGGACTTGTGTTTCAACGTCCGCATTTTATTCATTCTCTTTCATTATATGAAAACCTAGCATTGGTACAATATTTAGCTGGAGAAAACCCGAATCAAAACAGGATAAATAATGTCCTTGCTAGTTTGGGGATTAGGCGTAAGCAAGGCGAAAAACCTCACCGATTGAGTCAAGGTGAACAACAGCGGGCAGCAATCGCCTTGGCGATGGTTAATAATCCTCAGCTTATTCTGGCAGATAAACCCACCTCTAGTCTGGATGATAGAAACTGCATGAAAGTAGCAATTCTATTGAAAGAACAAGCCTTAGAAACAGGGGCAAGACTTATTATCATTACCCATGATCAGCGACTAAAGAATCATTTTTCACATACAATGCAGCTATGAATATTTTTAAGTTGAGCTATCGAAACATGATAAGTCGTCCGCTGAGCACGACACTCTGTCTGGTACTCCTGACTTTAGGTGTAGGAATGATTTCTTTGCTTTTGCAAGTCAACCACCACATAGAGCAGCAAATGGGAAATAACGTGCGAGGCATTGATATGGTGGTTGGAGCAAAAGGTAGTCCGCTACAATTGATCCTTTCGGCGGTCTATCACATAGATGCTCCTACCGGTAATATTTCTATGAAGGAAGCAGAAAAGCTTAAAAGGAACCGACTGGTGGCTGCCGGCATCCCTCTTTCTTATGGTGATAGTTACAAGGGGTATAGAATTGTAGGCACGAGTTTCGACTATCCAAAGCTATATGAAGGTTCATTAGCCAGTGGCAGATTATGGCAGAAACCTAACGAAGTGACCATTGGAGCTATGGTAGCCAAAAACCTAGGGCTGAAGTTGGGCGATGCATTTGTTGGTTCTCACGGTCTCGCCGAAGGCGGTGAGGTTCACGATGAGCAGCGCTATGAGGTAGTTGGGATATTGAATTATTCCAATGCTGTGCTTGATCAACTTATCCTTACTGCTACCGAGAGCGTATGGGAAGTCCATCATCACGAAGATGAGGTGGACCATACCGCTAAGTCAGCAGAAAATCGTGAACCTGAAACACAGGAAGAAAATCACAGCGAAGAGCACATAGACGAACGTGAGATAACCGCTATGTTGATCCAGTTTAGAAATCCCATGGGCATAGTACAACTACCCCGCATGATCAATCAAAACACCAATATGCAAGCAGCTGTCCCTGCCTATGAAATCAGTCGATTGTTTAGCCTAATGGGAGTGGGTATTGACATGCTGAGCACTATTGCGCTGGTGATCATGGCCGTATCTGGCCTTAGTATCTTTATCAGTTTGTACAGTGCCTTAAAAGATCGGGAATATGAAATGGCACTTTTACGTGCTTATGGTTCTACTCGTTGGCAATTAGTTTGGCTCGTATTGCAGGAGGGCTTGTTATTGACTCTGAGTGGATTTGTGCTGGGTATTATTTCATCTAGGATAGGACTGTGGTTCATTTCTGTATTGATGGAGGCTGACTTTCATTATTCTTTTTCAGGCTGGATATGGCTCAAGGAAGAATGGGGGCTTTTGCTGACCGTTCTGATCATTGGTTTGCTGTCTTCCTTACTCCCAGCCATCCGTGTGTTTCATATTAACATCTCAAGAACATTAGCTGATGCATAAACTCTTAATCACACTATTTTTTGCTGTGAGCACACCTACATGGGCTCAAACTAAAATTACTTGGAAAACTCTGGCTGATGTAAGCTTTACTGACAAATACAGTGAAGCTGAACAAGCATATTATTATTACCCGCATTTTGGTACTTCTGTGAAAGTACTGGAAGGTAAAGAAGTGTATATAAAGGGATACATGCTTGTCATTGACCCAGACGAAGGCATCTTTATTTTGTCCAAAAGTCCATATGCCGAATGCTTTTTTTGTGGAAATGGTGGCCCAGAATCGATTGTGGAACTCAAGCTTAAGCCCGGACATCCAAAATTCAGAATGGATCAGCTGGTGACTATGAAAGGGAAGCTAAAGCTCAATCGGGATGATCTTGATCTTTGTAATTATATATTAGTAGGTGCAGAGATATATCAAGAGTAATTCTTCCTGATCGAATTGTTTAAGAATAGTACTAAACTTAATTTTTCATTGGAGCGTTCAATTGATAATAGACAAAAAATCAGTATCATCGAATATGGATAAGAAAAAAATGATTGGAGACCTACTCCATGACAATGGTTTGAAGAAAACTCCAATCCGTACAGAGATGCTCGAACTCTTTATGAATCACGATTTTGCTCTTTCGGCTAGTGATATTGTATCCAAAATGAAAGCTGGGCATGATCGTGTGACAGTTTACAGGGCATTGGCTTCTTTCGAAGAACATGGCATTCTACACAAAGCATCCGAAGATGGACAAGGTGTAAAATATGCTCTTTGTGGTCATAGCTGTCCTGATGAAACACATGCGGATCGTCACGCACATTTTATTTGTGACGAATGTCACCAGACCTATTGCCTCGAAGAAGTTGAAGTACCCGAAGTAGAGGTGTCTGAAGATTTTTCCGTAAACAAAGTCAACTACACACTCAGTGGTGTGTGTAAAGAATGTAATGTTTTCTCTCAATCATAGTCTCTTCATAACTGCTTTAAAAAAGTGATCTTACCAGTTGAGACATCATAGAGAACAGTACCACAAGGAACTTGATTAGACGTTTTCTAATTCCTTGTACTATCTCCATTTGATACTGCATGACGATTAAACATTTTTTCAAATACCTCTCGCTTTAGCCCCCTGCCGATAAACACTAACTTACCTACTCTATCGTGCCCATCCTCCCACGGCGACCCATCCGTGGCAATGAAGGTACTCCGGGCAGATTGAAGAATCACACGGTTGGGATAATTAGGAATGGCAATGAACCCTTTGACGCGATACACCTGATGTCGATAGAGATGAACTATCCTATTCAAATCCAATGATAGGTTGTTGAGATCCAAAGGATTCGGGAAAGAAATTGTAAAGGTGGTGATCTTGTGGCTATTGGTTTCCTTGGTATCATGCTCGTGATGATGAGTTGGCGCATGGGCGATAGATTCAATTGCTTTTGCCTTTGTTATGCCCAATTGAAGTAACTCATCAATGGCAAAAACACCTTGTTGGCCAGTAAATACCTTGGCTTGAGGGTTTATGCCTTCAAGTAAATTTTTGACTTCTATAAGTTCATGATTGCTTACTGTTTCCGATTTATTAATCAAGATGGCATCTGCCAAAGCAATTTGTCGCAAAGCCTCTTCGGTCTCCGAAATCCATTCCCCGACTAAACCTGCATCGGCAAGACAAATGACTTGTTCTAGGTTATAGACCTTTTCTACCGCAGGATTATCTAAAAAGGCCTGAATGATGGAGCTAGGATCAGCGATACCCGTTGTTTCTATAATCAAGCGATCATACTGATCCCTTTTCTTATATGCTGATTCCAGCACATCCAACAATCCATCCGAAAGCGAACAACAAAGGCAACCCGCGCTGAGTTCTACTACTTCTTCTACACCATCGATTATCAGCGCACCATCTACATTGGTCTCCCCACATTCGTTTTCTATCACAAGGATTCGTTCTGGGAGACGTTGATTGATAAAGTAGTTGAGAAAAGTAGTTTTACCACTTCCTAAAAAGCCAGTGATGATATGTACCGGTATCCTATGATTTGTGGCTTGCAGCATGTTCCTTTTTAATTTAACGTTGTAGTGTTTTTCCTAAATGTTGAATTATATCTTTCTTGTGTTCATCATTATACCGGCAAACATGATGGTGATAATCGAAATCAATGGCCATATTAACTTAAGCGGGTGCGAATCAGTATTTTTTGAAAAATATTTCGGTTTAAACTGACTCCAATCTTCACTCTTAACAGGGCGGTTTTCAAATATTTTTGGATAGAAATACAGCCTTGTTTTTTCATGAAACTCATTGGTTTTATCTTGAAACGCAAGATGGTCTCCCAGACTGGTGTTGGCAATATCGTTGAACAATAATTGTGTGTACATGGTAGGAATAGCCAATGCAATCAAGCGACTTGCGTGCTCGCGCTGCATTAGTTTTTCTCGCATAGCATTGCTCTGCTCCAAGGATTCATCGTCTCCCATTTGCTGCATAGCGTAATACCACATCCATCCAAATCCTTCCGTTGTATCGGTATAGTTTTTATATTGTGGGTAGTGGGCATAAAACTTCTCTATGGTTTCTTGTTTGTCCATATCCCATTTTTTGTGGTATCCATCACGCTGTTTTACCATGGTGCTCAGCGCCTCGGGAACTGGATATTTGTTCGCCAAGAAATTATTGATAGTAGCAGGCAAAAGTATGGCGAGAACCACCCACAGCGAGAGTAGTGTCAGTAGGTTAAAACTTGAATTGCGTTGAAAAGAAACGACCCAAAAACACAGTACAAACCAAAAGGTTAAATACAATACACTGAGAACGATAAATTGAGCCAGTGATCCATTTAACTCAAGAGACAGAGCCAGTATGGCAATAGCAAATAGTATCGCCAATGACGCATAGATCATTAAAGCTCTGATAGATAATTTGTACCATAAAAAACGAATCTTGGATTTGGATTGAATGGCAATAAGTCGCCATGTGCCAGTTTCATTTTCTTCGGATAGCAAATTGAAGGTAAAGGCAATAATGAGCAGCGGAAACAGGTAGATGATTACAAACCCAAAATCTAGGTTGCCAGATTGTAAATTGGCAGGATTGTTTAGATCAGTGTCATATTTTTGCCCTTCTAGGTTGCGTATCGTTACACTTTGCAGGCTTGGGTTAATGTCACGTTGACCAATAGATAAAGCCGAGAGTTTATCTGGTTTGTTGATCAAGGCAAAACGTAAGTAGTACATCAATAGACCAAATTCGTCCTCATGATAGGCCACATTTCGTTCAATGTGCTCTTCTTGCTGACGTGTCACCTGAGCTATTGTCTTCTCTTGTTTTGCCAAAAATTGTTTCCCAATTAGGATACTTGTGATACCCATGATCAGAATCAGTACAAAAATGAATATTACAGTTTTAGACCTAATGAATTGCTTTGCTATTAATGAAAACATGATTAAATCGTTTTTACTTTTTTCGAAAATATGATGATGAATCCACTAGAAGCCAGAGTCCAAATAGCCAATGCTATGATTGACGATATTTCACTTTGAACGGCTGTACTGACGGAAAAAAACTGGTATTCGAAATCGGGAAATTCCACCCAATGTTTTTTGCTGATGCTATTCGACTTGCCTGCCGAGCTAGTCGCATCGTTGCTGACGAACTCCATTTGTAACTCGTTCATTTTTTGCGCCAATTTGTATCTATACGCTTCTGCTTGCTCTTGAAAACTGACGTATGATTGAAAATCAGTGCCAGAGAGAGCCATCGAGATGTTTTTGACAGCAATGTATGGATTGATAAATGCCGTGTATCTACTCACACTATTCTGTTGACGATAGGTTTGTAGCAATTCATTCAAGTGTCGATTGTAGATTTCACTGCTATTTTTTTCTCCTTCACGCATGACAAAACCGCCATAGTTGAAAGGTAAATCTTTGACCGAACTCACGTTGTGGGCTTGCAACACAGAATCTTTTAGAGCTTTATAATGTGAATCGTCGGGATTATGGCTGTCTCCTTTTAGAACGAGTTCTTTCTCCATCTTTGAATCAAACTCAACCTTAGAAGGTGATGGATATAAATAATTGCCAAACGCTTGTGTTGTTTTGGGCAGCAAGACAACAAAGACTAACCACATAGCCAGAAGTTTGATCAATGCATCTTTGGATGTTTTGCTAGAGGCAGATACGAGGATGGAAATGGTGCATATGACTTGAAAAAAGAAGAAATAAGCTCCTACGATACCCATATATCTCCACCACTCGTCATTGGTAAAGACTATGCTATTGCTAAGCCACAGCCACAAGAATAGTATTACAAATACTGGGATGAAAAGCAATAGGCTTAGACCTAGCATGCCAAGGGATTTGCCAAATAGTATATCTTTCCAACTTGCACCTTGGGTGAGCATGATTTTCAAAGTGCCGCTTTCTCTTTCTGCAGCTATCGAGGCAAACCCAATAAAGAAAATAATCAAAGGGATAAGCGTCTGTAGCAACATGGCCATGCTTATTTCTCCAAATCGGAGCAATCCAGTAGAAAAGCTTGCTTCAGAAAAATTGACCGTATTTTGCTTGTGTGCTTCTAAAAACACCGCATTGCCTGTGAAACTCTCCATCCCAAAATCAAAGATGCTGAGTGGGTGTTTCAACCGAAATGCGAATGACCCAAAATGAGCCATCCTATGCGGATGTTTATCTGGGTTGTTTTCCCAGCTCTCTCTCGCTTGATGCTGATAGTGCGTACGAATCTCATTTTGGATGACATAGCTTTGCCAGCCACTATACATCGCATATGCAAGCAGGATACATATAACAAAGAGCATCACGTATACTGGTTTGGACTTCAATGTATATGTCCAAAACTGCTTGGCTATCAGTATTGTCAATTTTAGATTCATATCGCTTAAAAATTGTATGTGGCTGTTAACATGAAATTACGAGGCGCTCCAGGAAACAATCTCAAATAGTTTTGTGCTCCAATCCAGTAGGTAGTATCTAGCACATTGTTGACATTCAAGGCCAATTGCATGTTGGTTTTTGTAGGATTATAGTACAATGCCATATCCATAATCGTATAGCTTGGGACAGTAAAATCTCGTGTAAACCATGGGATTTTGTCCCCACTGTACTGCACTCCCAAACCAAGTCCTAAACTCTTCAAAGGACTGTTGGGAGAAAAATTGTAGCGTGTCCACAGATTTGCGCTATTTGTGGGTGTGTTTTCCTTGCGTTCACCATTTAAGCTGTTATCCTGATCTTCTACGATGCGGGCATCTATGTAACTATATGAAGCATTGACCTGCCAGTTTGGAGAGATGTAACCCGCCAATTCCCACTCGAAACCACGACTTCTGTCAGCTCCACGTTGCACCAATGAATCTGGATAACAGGGCAGATTAGCATTCATCAAGATGTTTTTCTGGTTGATTTCATAAACCGACACAGTCATCGTGATGCTGTTATTGAGAAACGACCCTTTTGCTCCAATTTCCTTTAGATCACTGATGAGTGGCTCAAACCGTGCAGGGGAATTTGGATCCCAGAAAAATGCTGAGGTACTTGGCATCAGTGACACAGTATTGGACTGGGGTTGATAGCCTTGAAGGTAGGTAGCATACGCATTGATGTTTTTGGTCACTTCGTAAGTAATGCCTACCCGAGGAATCAGAGCAGTATTGGTAAAACTTGCTTCATTGGGCGCATCAAAGTTGGTGATGTCTTCGAACCACTCCTGTCGCAAACTTAACAATGCAGCAAATTTCCCGATTTTCAATTGCTCTTGGATATAAATGGCATGAGTAGTTGTGAGAGCAGAAGGTACCGCGATCCTTGAGTTGATGACATAATCTTCTACATTCTTGATGGTGTAATTGGGGTTGTTGAGATCAAAATGCTCAACATTCGGTTTAGGCATAATGACTCCATTCACAGTCTCGGTTTGATAATTTGCCGCATTGTCAGGATCAAAGGCATTGGTTACAGTACCATCGTTCAATAAATACCCTCTTGCCGAATTTTGCCCTCCTCCTTTGGTCTTGTGCCATCGACTCAAATCATAGCCTACTAATAGTTTGTTGCTGATCGATCCAGTCTTAAAATCAATGTTGAAATAGGAGTTGAAGTTATCAACATTCCAGAACTGTTGCCTTTGTACATAGCGCATAGCTGCCATGCTTGTAATGGGCTGATTGTTAATATCTACCGCAAAACCGTTGGTCGTACGATGCTCTTGCAAGTCCTCTGTCCAAGTCTGCTTCATGTATGTGGCATTGAAACTAAGATGATCAGTAAACTTGTGAGCCAAGCTGGTCGTAATGATGAGTTGTTTTGATTTGAAATAATCATTGGTAGCACCCAAATTCAATCCAATAGGTGTACTGTTGAGGTCAGTAGTCCCTGCTGTGGCACCAAATATTGGCTGTCCACGATCTAACGTACCATCGTTATTACTATAAATCATTTCGACATTTACAGCCGTTTGATCATTGGGGATGTAACTGATGGAAGGTGAAAAAAGCAGCGCATTGTTTTCGACCAAATCCCTGTAAGATTGACCTTCCTGCATGGCTGCATTCAATCTATAAAGCAATGTTTTGGATTCGTTGAGTGGCCCTGTAAAATCAACTGTCCCTCTGATCGTACTAAAACTGCCCGCACTCATACTTACTTCTTTTCGATCCTCAATTAGAGGCTTTTTTGTCACCATATTGATACTGCCTCCTGGATCAACACTGGAAAATGTAACAGAAGCGGGTCCTTTCAACACCTCTACCCGCTCGATATTGGAGGTTATGGGCTGCAAGAAATAATACTGTCGGGTACGCATTCCATTTACTATTTGCCCTTCCTCGTTTTGGCTTATTCCTCGAATGTTGTATTGGTTGTACACACTAGAAGGAGAGACACCACTCACGATCTTCACGGCATCTGCCAATCGAAATGCTTGTCTATCAGAGATGAGTTCTTTGGTGATGGTGGATAGAGACTGGGGTAAATCTTTGTTTTTTATGGATGTTTTGGTGGCAGAAAAGGAGTAATCACTGTTATAGTCTTGCTGCATTCGCCCTATCACTTCTACGGTTTGCAACTCCTGGCTATGCTCTGTCAACAGTATGTCACCAAGGTCGTAGGTCTTGTCTTCAGCAAATTCATAGCGATTGATATAAGTTTTAAAGCCTATAAATCTGACTTCTAGTTGATACACTCCTGCTTTGACAAGGTCAATTTCAAACTCACCTGTTGAACTGGTAATTACGCCTTGTTGGTTATCTTGACTCTTTACAGAGACGGTCGCTCCCGGGATGGTGTTTTGTGACATATCTACCACCTTGCCCGTGATGATGGCTTGTCCGTTGGAGTGACGATAGAAAAGGATAATTATGGATATAGTAAGTACAAATTTTAGTTTCATGGAAATGTTTAAGATCAAATAGTTTTTAGATACAACTCTTGTAATTCATTGGCATTGATCTCAGTAGTAGAGACATCATATACCAACTCACCTTCTTTCATAATACCAATCCGAGTTCCTATCTCCACGGCATTGAAAATGTCATGTGTGGCCATAAAGATGGCCTTCCCACTCGCAGCTAGGTCTTTGCAAATAGCTGTAAATTCTGCGGTGGCTTTTGGATCCAAACCAGACGTAGGCTCGTCCATAAAAATGGCCTTTGCGTTTTTGGCCAAAGCAATCGCCACCCCTACCTTTTGTCTCATACCTTTTGAGTAGGTGGATAATTTCTTGGAATGAACCTCTGTGACCAAACCTACTCTGTTGAGGAATCCTCCTAAGTCCGTCGGGGAATAGGCGTAACCCGCCAGTCGGCTAAAGAAATCTAGGTTTTCGATTCCTGATAGATTGCCGTAGAGTTGCACGACTTCTGGTATGTAAGCAATCATCTTGTTAGTAGTTTCACTGTTGTGTTTCACTTCTACATTGTTGATCAGTGCCTTTCCGTGGGTAGCTTCTAAAAAGCCAAGGAATAGGTTGATGGTAGTTGTTTTGCCAGCACCATTTTGTCCCAGCAGACAAAAAACTTCTCCAGGTTCAATTTTTAGATTTAAACCTTTCAGAGCGGTAAATGCCCCGTATTGTTTGTTAAGATTAATTGCTTCTAGCATGATATATACATTTAACTAAATTGTTCAACATCTGAGATATAGTTTCTGTGGGTATTAGAATGTTGCCGATTTGATATTTATATGTTCAATAAATTTTATCATTCAGATCATCTCTATACTTCTCCTAATCATTACCACTTCTATAATATTCTAAAGAGTAGCAACCAGATAAGCGACAGCCTGGAGTATTCTTAAACGCAACAATGTTGCAAATATATAAATGTTTATTAAACGCACTATTATTGCGTTTAATAAACATTTATTATTTCTGAATAGATCTCTGCATAAGTGTGGAACTCTCTAAGATTTAGGAAGGACAACTAATTATCAGGGGTTGTAAAATGTTTAATTCAACATTGATTCCTAGGTGATGTTTTTCTGTTGTTTTCACTGGAGGGCAATTGGTGCGGCTCTTCAATACACGTGATATCTTAGACCGAAAAATCCTCTGATTCCTTGATTGGGAGCATATACATAGGAGGGATCGAAAGTCAATGCGTGTGGATTTTCGGCAGTGGGTATCACCTGACCATTTTGATCAGATATTACTTGTTGATCAAAGGGATCATGCGCCCTGGCTATACTGTTGGCAGGGGGAGTAAAATTGAGTAGGTTCTTGATACCTCCATAGATTTCTAAGCCATTGACGAATTTTTTGGAGATCTGAATATTTTGGATGCTGTACCATGGTGAGTATTCGGGTCTGTTGTCTCCTTCACCCAGCAGAGGTAGCCTCATGGGACCATACAGGTTACCAGTATAATCTATGGATAGGAGAGAGGCTCCAAAAGTGTAACCGATGCTCCAAACACCTGATACTCTTTCGGTCAATAGTTGCCTGACTTTTTCTCCCTCTTCTGTCAATGTGACATCCATCACAGTTAATCCTATGAGCGCCTTCAGTCCTCCGGACCATGAGATGTCAAAATTGGAAGATATGCCTTTGGACGTAGCTGATCCGTCTAGGTTGGCATAGATGATTTGATTGGGATTGCTATCATAGTCTGGCACGATGCGGTTATTGAAATAGGTGTAGAATATACTGGCATCCACTCCAATATAGGTTCCGTTTGGTGTTAAGAATTTCTTGACGAGATTGAGGTTGCTATTCCATGATTGCTCGGGTTTCAGTTCTTCCGTGAACACTACGTCTCTGGCACCTGTTAGTGCTGCATGATCCTCAGTGAATACATTGGCTACACGGTATCCGTTACCTACACTTAATCGGACGACGGTCTTTTTGTCTTGTGTATTCCACTTGTAATTCAGTCGGGGAGTGATGATGCTGCCATGTATTGAGTTGTAATCGAATCGTGAGCCGATCAAAATCTTGTTTTGATTGTTGATAGAAATTTCATCCTGAACGAATACACCTGGCAAGTGTGTGATCGACCGCTCCATAGTTGCCGTGGTGTTGTCATTGTAGTAGGTGTACCTGTAGGCTGCTCCCACTAGCACATCATGGTGATTTCCGACCGTTTTGTACCATGTCAATTGATTGAATAAAATACTTTGCTGAGCCCGAAATGATAAATCCCCGTAATAGGAATCTTGGTGGTGACCATTGGTACTAAACTGGTACTTGATGATTTCTTGAGTAGGTAATTGGTAAGTACCGAAGGCTTCCCATCGTCGGGTATAAATACTCTCTCCATAAACCTGATCTCCACCTCTGTCCTCTGGTGTCCATTGCATTTCACCACCCCATCGATCTTCGTAGACATACCTGGCAGCTACTGAAAATTGCCGCTGCTGCGCTCTGTTTATCGTCCACTTGTTGAATACCGAGACACGATTTTGCAAAGTGATGTCAGTGAAGTTATCGCCATTGTTATCAATTGGGTTCTGATAGTAGAAATAATTGATACCTAGCAAGGAGTGTACTTTGGGGGAGAGTTTAAATTTGACCCCTACATCCGTATTTAGTTCGCCCCATGTGGTAGCGAATATATCGGTTGATACCATTGGGACATTGTCTGGTTGTTTGGTGATGAGATTGATGAGTCCACCGACTGCTTCTGATCCGTACAGCGTGGAAGCTGGACCTTTGACTATTTCTATTCTTTCGATGAGTGATTGAGGTATGCCAGTGAGACCATATACAGTGGATAGACCACTTACGATAGGCATACCGTCGATGAGTACCATGGTGTAGGGACCTTCGAGACCGTTGATATGAATGTCTCCTGTATTGCAGACGTTACAGTTGATTTGAGGCCGGACACCATTCACATTTTGCATGGATTCAAAGATGGAGGGAGTTGGATTGGCTCTGAAAAACTGAGGTGAATAAACGTCTACTGGTACTGCACTTTCCATTTTACTGATTTCCTTCATGGTACCTGATATGACTACTTCATCCAGTGAGGTAGTGGCTTCTTGCAGGTGGATCTGGATGATATGAGCTCCTTGATTGAGAAGAATAGATTGACGATGGGTTTGGAATCCGATCATAGATGCGATGAGTTGGTACTGCCCATAGGGCATATCAGATATTATCAGTTGCCCGTTACTATCGGTCGCACCGCCTACGGTAGAGTTGCCTTTGAAAACAATGGACACAAAGGGCAAAGGCACTACACCATCCATCACCTGTATGACTAGCTGACTTTGCTGTGCTTGGACATATGACGAAACTACAATAAGTAAACAGACAAGACGTAAATACATGATTTGATAAATTAGTCTTGCAAATATATAAATTTAGATTAATCTAAATTTATAATAAGATTAAAATAAAAATATAATTAGATGCTATTGTTTTATATCCTGACTGTTTTTCCTTTTTGCGTAATAATTTATTCTTATTTTGATAATATGATACGAAGGGCTTTTGTGACCCTTGATTCATTGTTTTGCGTCCGGTTTCAGACAGAAACATCTACAATTTAAATTTCAAATAATAACATGGGGATAATAAAACTATTACCAGCAGTTTTAATCATTCTACTATTTTCTTGTGTCAGCAGCGAGAAGGAGAAAGCAGTATTAAAGGTCAAAGGCAGTGAATCAATGCATGAAACATTCAATGCACTGAAGAAGGATTTTGAGAAATTTCAAGACAAAATTGTTATTGAAATCGATGGAGGAGGTAGTCGAACAGGCCTCATGGGGATCAAAGATCAGCAGATTGATATTGGTCTCTCATCATACGAGTTCAATTTGGATTCTGTGTTGGGTACCAATCATGGTATCACAGATCACATTGTAGCATATGATGGTATCGTCATCATCAACAATGATAAGAACCCCATCAAGCAGCTCACCAATGAACAGATTACCAAAATATACAGTGGTGAAATTTCGGATTGGAGTGAGTTGGGAGGAGAACCTGGTAGGATACTGCCCATCATCAGAAATGAGAATTCTGGTACACAGAAGTATTTTTCAGAATTTTTCGGATTGGATACTTTGAGTCATGAGGCAGTGATTGCTTCTGAAAACAATGAAATCGTGACCAAAGTGTACGAAGACAAAAGAGGTATTGGGTTCATTGGATTCGCGTATGTGACGATGAATGTCAACGAACTTCAATTGCCTTCGGTGAGAGAAGCGGATACTTTCTTTATTTCTCCTTCATTCAAAACCATCAGAAAGGGAGAATATCCATTGAGACGTGCATTGAGGATATATTATCAAAGTAGCGGAGATGAAAAGCTGAATACCTTTTTGACTTATTTGGAATCAGAGAGGGCACAAATGATCATAGAAAGTAATGGCTTGATTTCTAACAAGAAACACGAGAACTTGAGTTCATTGTAAGAATTGATGCAAAAAACAAGGGTCGAAACTTGCGCTTCGACCCTATTCCAAACCACCTAACCTATTCTTAAAAAAGTCTGTAGTTGAGGCCTGCACCATACATGGCACCAATTTGACTTAGTGTTGTATATCTCAAATGATCAGTATCAGCAACTTTACCGCTGTTGGTAATGTCATTACCAAATACATAAATGGATAACTTCTCATCCAACAATTTCTTTTCTACTCTCAGGTTTACAATTGTGCGTGGTGCATTTTCAGCCACCAATGTGGGTAGAGGAGTAGTAGCAGGAGATAACTCATTTTCTATCAGTGTCGGGTATCTTTCTGTTTCTAGGTAATAAGCGCTCTCTGTTTTGAAAGTAGAGGTTTGAATCAAACTAGCTACTGCATTGAACCCTTGTCCAAATGAATAATCAACCTTGAACCTAAAAACGTGCTTAGGCATGAATGATGTTGCCGGAGTGGGGTTTTGCGTCACACCGCTGATGTCAAAGTCGTCGTTTTTTTGGTATTCCCAGTCTGTCTCTGTCCATGCATGAGATGCCTCTAGAATCAGTCCTTGCAAAGGGTTATATTTAATGACAGTTTCTAATCCTATGCTTTCACCACTCACATAATTGCCATAGAGGTAGTAGTCTGTGATTCGATTGTCTGTGATAGACTGCTGATCTGTCAATAGTTGCTGTCCTGGATTGACACTTACACCATCTGTAATGTACGTTTTGTAGAAGGTCGAATTGAATTGGAATTTATCTCCCCAATTGGTCTTAACACCTACTTCCCATGTTTGAAACTTGGTAGGAACTGTTTCTGTTCCATTTTTGACAGCTACGTTTGGTGCACTGTTTTCAGTAACCTGTGCATCGATCACAGCCATCCCTTCTTCTGATTGAATGTAGTTGGTAGCCTCAGATTGAGCCGCAGCATCGTCAGCTCCCATGTCAAGAGCTTGTTGGTAGGCTTGAGCATAGACTCCCTGAGTCACTTGGTCACCAATTAGTGTCGTCCAGGTAGCGTGATCGGGTGTTTGGAACAAAAACAAGTTGACATTGGTGTTGTTGAAACCAGGAGTGGTGTAAGATTGGGTGAAACCTCCCCAAACCGTGATATGTCTGTTGGCGATGAAAGCTACTTTCGCCATAGGTGACAGATAGTATTTGTCATTCACCAAGGAATAGTTTTCCGCCTTTACACCTAATGTAAAGTTCAATTTTTCATCCAATAATTTGATTTTGTCTTGTACAAAAGCCCCTTTGATTGACTCTGTAGTCTGAGGGTTGGTGTAGTTGATGTAATCGGTAGAGTTGATGTCATTTATATCAAAATTGACAATCCTGTAATTGGCTCCAATACTCAAATCATTGAACTGACCCAACGAAACATTGTCTTGTATCTCAAAATCATAGATAGAGTTGGAGATATTCATACCGCCACCTACTGGATAGAAGTCGTTTTCAATATTGGTAGATGCTCTCACGAATAAGCTATGGTTGTCACTGAAGTTATGATCAAACCGGACATTCGCAACTGTACGATTGGCGTTTACCTCATTCAGTATCAAATTGTCATCTCTGGTGAGTAGAAAATTCTGATCATAGACACTGCTGTAGATGTTTTCTCTGCGCCCATTGAAGTGGACTCTTGCCGACAATTTTGATTTTTCTGTGACGTCAAAATTCAACTTGGCACCAAGGCTGTAGTAGTTTGATTCGTCATAGTTTTCTGTGAAGTCAGTAGTTCCATTTTGAAGAGCGACATCATTTCCATCCTCATCTTTACCTGCCATGGATTCCCACCCAGAGAAATAACGGTATTTGGCATAACCAGAGACGGCTATTTTTTCTGATATTTTACCTCCTGCTCTGACAGACACTGCTGCGTAACCTGGAGCTGCGCCTTCTGCACGTACGTTGACACCATCATATTTTTCTGGGTTCTTGGTGAAGATATTCACCACGCCAGTGGCAGAGTTGGCACCATATACCGTACCACCTGACCCTTTGATCACTTCGATTCGGTCAATCTCATCTAGTGGGATGTCAAAGTTGCGGAAGGAAAATACGGATCCCATCAAATCTTGTATAGGCGTTCCATCCAACAAGTAGAGAACTGTTCCTGGATCAGTATTATCTGTAGGAGAGTTTCTCATGGAGGCATATACATTAGAGTAAGAAGTCTGTACGCCCCAGTAGCCAGGTACATTTCTCAACACTTCGTGTAGGGTAGTGGCTCCTGACTTCATGATGTCATCAGCAGTGACTACATAGATGGCTGATGCCACGTCTTGTAATCTTTCTGACTTTTTGGACACGGAGGTGACCTCCATGTTCATCAGATCTTCCAGTGACAGATCGAGGATGTCCTCGTTTTCTTGAGCCAATACTTGTCCAGAGTTTAGGATGTAAAGTGACAGGCTCAATATGAATATTGAACTTAACTTTTTCATGATATAGATTGATTTTGGTTTTTCTAAATTATTTAATTGATTGACTGTCCTAGTGCCAAGAGTTTGGAGCTAGGGATCATTTTTTTGGACTCGATGTTGTTTTTATCGATTTTGAATCTCAGTTTCCCATCTTCAAGATAGAATCCGATATCGGCGCCTTTGCCCACTTTAGAGCTATTATCTGATACAAGTAGGATGCTTTTCTTGTTTATGAAAGAGGTGTAAAGACTAAGGTTTTTTTCTTCAGACTCTGGCACATATAGCATGTGGCACTTGGCTGCATCAGAGGCAGATTTGATAGAGATTACCTCTAAACCACCTTTGGTTTCAGCAAAACTTGCCAATTTTTCTTTGACATCACTGGTACCTACAATTCCTACAGTCAAGACTGTTGGCGAAGTTGGCCACTGTACATATTCAGCAAATTTGTAGATAAACAATGCCTTAAACTTACTCTCTTGTGCAAAGGCCTGGTTGCCCAAACATGCGATAGAAAGTAGCAATGCAGATATTATAAATGTTTTTTTCATATTGATGTACACTTTAGTTGGCTGAATGATTTGGATTAAACTTTATCTTGTAATTTGAACTGGCCAGCATACTCTTTAAGAGACGCTGCCACTTTGGTTAATTGTTCGGACTTCTGATTGTAATTGGTCATACCACTAGACAATTCTGTTGCAGAAGAGGCTACTTCTTCTGTACCTGCTGCAGTTTGCTCCGCTATGACGACTACTGACTCAGTGATGGTCACTACTTGTGTGATATCTACTGATTGTAGTTTGGTAGCGTTGACAATGTCTTCAGACAAGGCAAGTGATTGGTTAGTAGATTCGGCAATTTCTCTGAAGGCAATGGAGGCCTCTGTTGATGCTTCAGAACCAGTCGTTACACTCTTGGTCATGGTTTCCATCACTTTAGAAGCTTGTTGCGTATCAGATTTTACATCATCGACCAATTTCTCGATCTCTTGAGCTGATTTTCTAGAATCCTCAGCCAATTTTCTGATTTCTTCAGCTACAACCGCAAAGCCTCGTCCTGCATCACCTGCTTGTGCAGCTTCTATCGCTGCATTGAGGGCTAGCAGGTTGGTTTGTGAAGCAATGTCGGTAATGACACCCAAGACCCGTGATATCTCTGTAGAGCGCTGTGTCAATATTTTAATGGAGTCGTATGTTTCTCTGGAGTAGGTTGCAATCTCTTTCATCGCATTTCCGATGTTTTCAATCACGATTCTACCACGTTCACTTTTTGTCACACTAGACTTTGCTGCTTCATTGATGGTTTCCGCCTTGGTACCCATTTGAGTAGCAGATGCCAAGATGTTTTCTACTAGGGTAGATGCTTCGTCTACTTTGACTACTTGATTTTGGGCGCCCGAACTCATTTGTGAGATCGCAGAGGCGATTTCATCCGTATTCGAACTCATTTCCTCACTTGCTCCTAGCATTTCGATCGAAGAACTCTCTACGATGTTGGCATTGGTAACAATATTTCGGATGAGTGTATTGAGATTTTCAGAGGCCTTGTTGAGGCTGTCTACCAATATTTTGATGTCTCCATGACTTTCTCCCGTAAACCTGTGCGTCAAGTCGCCTTCGGCAGTGGCAGCGACGATTTTGTTGACTTCCAGAATAGGTGTAGCAAAGGAAACAAGAAGGTCATTGACAGCTTGTGCCAAATCGTTCCAAGCTCCCTCTTTGTCATCGACATTGATTCTAGAACCCAGTTTACCTTCCTGACCAGCCAATCTTACTACTTCATTGGTGTCATTGATCACCAAAGAGAGATTGTCTCTCATAGATAGGAGTGCATTGCCCAAGACATCTTCATGGCTCAGCGCCGTGAATTCAGCTTTGAGGTTACCTTTTCCAATCTGGCTGGCAAACTGAGAAGATGATTTGAAACCATCGATGAGCGAGTTGATGCCCATGCTCATCACACCGATTTCATCCTTGTTTTGGATAGAAATTTTTTCTGGAATCTTACCCAACTGGATTTGTCCAATTTTATCTTGAAGGAATTTGATCGGAATCGTGATGTTCCTAGACAACCAATTCGAGATCAAAAATGCAAATACCGCTGCAATGATACCTAGTACGATGATTGTAGTTCTCAAGTCTCCAAAGGAAGACTGCATGGTTTCTTTGAGCATGTCTGATTGCTCATTTTTGATCTTGATCGTAGCATCCAGTCTATCGATCAATTCGTCACTTTGAGGGATGATGTTGCTTTCGATGAGGTCTTCGCAGATGAAAACCATCATTGGGTCTTCATAATCTAGTGCAGACTGGAGCGTTTCCATGATAGTCTTTTGATCTGTGAGTATGGCATCAAAAGAATCAATGATCGACGTGATTTCCATTCTCTCTTCCTCCAGCTCTAACTGGTCGATCATTGATAATATTTTTGTTTTCTGCTCTGGATAGACAGTGTTGTGTATCTCTTGGAGCTTTTCTTTGTCTTTTTCGTAGGTACTGATGTATACCCAGTTGGTACTGTAAGCTTTAGCATCTTTGATTAACTGATTAAAATCTCCTAATGTCTTGAGCGTAGGGTTGACATCTTGTGATATGGTATTCAGTACATTGATACTCGTACTTAGCGTCAGGGAAGTATAGATCACGTTGAATACGATCACGAGAATCAATACTAGAAAACTCAAACGAATTTTGCCGCCAATCGAAAAGTTCAAAGAAGAAATAAATTGCTTGAATTTATTCATGGTTAAGTAGGTATTGGTTTTTTGGTCTTTCATTATTCTGGATGGATGCTAAATAAATTAAAAATTGGCTTCCTACCTTGATACCTGATTCTTGTTTTGAGTCAAATACAATGCAAAAGTAGCTGTGCCTTGTTATGTAAGTCAATTGGTTAAATCACATATTTTTTATCTCAGTGTTTTTGCCTAGACAAATACATAGCTGGGTTGTATGAATGAGATGTTGCTAAATATGGTTTGAAATGAGTTCTTGGAAGGCTTTTTATGAAATATTTTTTCAAGATTCTTCAGATACTGCACTTCAATTTTAAGATAGCTTAAAAATAGGAATATAATTCAAGTGTTTGTTTCAAAGCTTTAATAAATCACATTCAAATCGACAAAATAACTCAATTTCATTCGTTCTCTTATTTTTAAGAGAATTACCTATTTTTGATACATAGATGGTTGATCAAAGCTAGAAATGGACCTATCGCTAGAAATGAAAGTGCTAATTCAAAATTTACGACTTCACTCAACCAGTTGATCATCTGAATACTTACAATGGTTAGACCAAATCCAATACAATTGACCAATGTTAAGGCACTCCCTTTGAGATCTGCAGGCGCACTGTGTGCTACCAATGTAGAAAACATGGGAGAATCTGCCACGACAAGTATACCCCAGAGGAGTAGAAATACATAGAGGATGAAGAACTCATCAACCATCAATAGCCAAGGCGTCATGATGCAACAGAGCATCGAACCAAACAAACTAAGATAGGCTATTTTTTGGGGAGCGAAGCGCTGCGAGAGTCGACCAGATAGATAGCATGCCAGTGCTCCCACTGCAATGATCAGAAATGCTAAGAAGGCTGGATTGAGTGGGAGGGTAGTTTTTGGATGTTGTATTTGGAAATGCTGGATGATCAAGGGAACGAAAGCCCAAAAAGTATAGAGCTCCCACATGTGTCCAAAATAACCTATCGCTGCGGATCTAAATTGTTTGTTTTTGAAAATATCTAAGAAACGTCCAAGTTCAATTTTTTTGGCAGGGTTTCGGTAAGGCCCATCTGGTACTAGCCAATAGATCAAAAGACCTCCTGTGGTGCATAACATGGAGGTAACGATGAACACAAGCTGCCAATCCAACGCCTGAAATGTACCCCTTAGCAGATGAGGTAGCGCAGTGCCTATGACCAACGCCCCCACCAATAGACCTAATGAATGTCCCAATCCATTTTTGAAATAATCAGCGGCAATTTTCATTCCTACTGGATAGATGCCTGCCAAAAAGAATCCGACAAAAAACCGCAACCCTGCAAATCCCAAAAGGTTAGGGTCAATGACAGTGATCATCACATTGAATAGGGCTCCCAATACAGCGCTTAGTAGGAATACTTTGCTTGGAGAGTACTGGTCTGTCAGATTGAACAGGGCGTAAGTCAAGGTTCCAACGATGAAACCAAACTGAACCGCAGAAGTCAGTACGCTGAGCGAATCATCTGCAAACCCATACACTGTTACTAGTTGGTCGATGACCGCATTGCTAGCAAACCAGATCGACGTACATAGGAACTGAGAGATGACAATGATGACAAGCACTCTCTTTTCATTGTGGGCGCTTGAGTTTGTTTCTGTCATCTTCGTCTTGATTGGTTCAAAGATTAGGAGATTTTAATCCCAGCTAGTTTCAAGTGATCCCAATATTCTGGATAGGATTTGACCACTACATCAGGTTCATGTATGATGACGTCATGATACATACATACAGGAGCCAAAGCCATTGCCATGCGGTGATCGTCATAGGTGTCAAACGCCAACGGCTCTGTGATAGAGTATCCTGCAGGAGCAGGAGTCAATATCCAAGTGCCAGGCTTGGTTTCCTCCAGTTTCGCACCCAATTTGTGTAATTCAGTTGCCATGGCGGCTGTTCTGTCGGTTTCTTTGATTCTGAGGCTTTCCAGTCCTGTCATTTCTAGGCTTACGCCTTTGATCGCAGCACATACGAATACCGTCTGTGCCAAATCTGGACAGGATTTGAAATCAATAACCAGATGATCTTTTTGATCACATTTGGTCAATAATACTGCGTTGTCTTTGAATTCGGATTTTACACCGATGCCTTCCATGATCTGGGCGATGGCACTATCTCCTTGGTTGGATTGCTCCCGCAAGCCTGTCAGCGTGACTTCTGCGTCGCTGGCTAGTGCAACCATACTGTACCAATAGCTGGCTCCTGACCAATCCGATTCGATGGTGTAGCTGTTGCTTTGGTATGGTTGGTTTTTTACTGTGATGGTTTGTCCTTCAAATTGGCCTTCTACTCCAAATCGTTTCATCAGATTCAAAGTCATTTCTATGTAAGGTCTGCTGTAGATTTCGCCTTCTAGGGTGATGGTTAGTCCGTCTGGCAAGGTAGGAGCAATCATGAGCAAAGCAGAGATGTACTGGCTGCTGATGTTGCCAGGGATGGTCAGACTAGCAGTTTTTTGTTTGGCAAAAGGCTGGAACTCCAACGGAGGAAATCCTTCTTCTCCCAGATAGGTTATCTGCGCACCGAGTTGGTTGAGTGCTTCGACCAATATCTTGATAGGTCGCAGACACATGCGAGGTGTACCAGTGATGATTTTTTTCTCCGAACCAGTAGCCAAGTAGGCAGTCATAAATCTCATCACAGTGCCTGCATCCAGTACGTCCAAGGTTTCGTCTGACGAAGAAAGTAGTCGCTCCATGGTGACGGTATCTCTCGCAGTAGATAGGTTGTCTAGTTGTGCTAGGTCTCCTCCTAGTTTTTTGATCAATAATGCTCTGTTGCTCTCGCTCTTGGAAGAGGTCAAAGGCACGGTTAATGATAGTTTGGATTGATGTTTTGCGAGATTTATCGATTCACTCATTTTGTACACGTCTATATATTCGGCAATATTAATTCGAAAATCATAGAGCACCCATCTACACCATGGGAAATTGAACAAAGAATGTTTTTGGCGAGTAGATTTTTATCCCTGCAAAACTACGCTTAAACGCCTTGAGGATAGAAATATAGGATGAAAGAAAGAAACAGTATTGCCTTTCAAATTTGATGGAAAATATTTTCGCATTTGAGAAAATAAATAGTTCAAAAGGCGCATTCTTATTCTAACAGTTCGATGAGCTTTGCGTTTAACAGGAAGCAAGCACTGGCTCAAAGGTGGTGAATGGTAAATGTTTAAGAGTATGAAAAAAAAGGACAGAAAACAGAAAAGCATCGTTCCGACGCTGATCGCAGGATTGACCGCTACGGTACTGGGATACGCGACGTACACGATGATCAGAGGCGACAAATCTGCCAAGAAGGTAGAACCGAGCGACTCTAAAAAGAAGCAAGAGCGCATGTTTATTTGATGCGTTCATTGACGTAAAACATGCTATCAATCATATCTGGTATCCCTATCGGTATGTTGATAGCACATTTTCCTATTTCGTTGAGCAAGCTGAACTGTACCACACCTCCCTCGTTTTTCTTGTCTTGCATAGTCAGTGCCAATATCTCATCAAACAATTTCGGATCAATAGCCTTGGGCTCATACACCTGGATCAAAAAATCAGTGATTTCATCCAATTGTTCTTGACTCAGCCCTGTGAATTTATACGACAGGTATGCTTCGCATATCATTCCCAAAGCGATCGCTTCTCCATGAAGCAGTCTTTCGCCTGGGATTTCCAGAAAATGAGATTCGATGGCATGACCGATGGTGTGACCAAAATTCAGGATTTTTCTTAGTCCCGATTCAAAGGGATCTTCAATCACGACTTTCTTTTTGATTGCTATCGAATGAGACACGATGGCTGTCCAATCATGATCAAATGGATCAATCGTTTTGATTTCTTCCCAATATTTGGCATCATAGATCAACCCATGTTTGATGACCTCTGCAAATCCTGACCTGATCTCCGCTTGAGGCAATGTTTTATAAAAGTCCGTGTAGATCAGTACATTCTCAGGTTGGCAGAAAATGCCGATATGATTTTTGAACCCATGAAAATCTATACCTAGTTTACCTCCCACACTAGCATCTACCTGCGAGAGTAGGGTAGTTGGGATATTAAGAAAATCAAAGCCTCTTTTATAAGTACTAGCCACAAAACCACCCATGTCTCCGATCACACCACCGCCGAGATTGATCAAGAGAGCTTTTCTGTCGAAACCTGCTTCAGTCAATGCGAGCCAGACTTGCTCGCAAGTATCTAGATTTTTGTTGTCCTCGCCACTAGGGATCGATATCAAGAAGTGCTCAGGTAGAGCATCTAGAATCTTGGGGAGGCAGTGCTTTTCTGTGTTTTCGTCGACCAGTACAGCGATTTGGCTGTATTTTCTGGTGGATAGAAAGGCAGTGATACTTTGATTGATGTCTGTGGTTACTTCGGTGTTGTGGTTTTTCATCGTCTGTAATTGAGCGGCAAAGTTAACACCGAATCCCAATTGTCAAATGGATGAGCCAAAATTGACCCAATTACTTCCAAACAACTTACAGCTTATGCCGTAAAGTGTGACTTATGAATAGATTGGTGTTTTTGTTTTTCTTGTTCTTGGCATTCGTTGCCCTCGATTATTATGTTTTTCAAGCGATTCGACTTTTGTCTCAAGGGCAGTCTACACTATTTCGAACTACCATTTATCTCTTGTATTGGTCACTGACTTTGCTGTCTATCATTGGATTGCTATCTTGGAACCTACTTGATACTTTCGAATTGGCGACCATCAGAAATTTCGTAGCTACAGGCATTGTGATGAATTTGGTGTTCAAACTCTTGGCTGGGATTGTCGTTTTCTTTGATGACATAATTCGATTTGGGAAATACACCTACCGAGGCATTGTCAACAATGGCGCAGTAACTCAAGCAGCTGAAGGGATCACGCGATCGGAATTTTTAGCCAAATCGGCAATTGTTGCCGGAGCAATTCCAGTGGCGGTGATGGGGTTTGGGATCGTGTCTGGTGCCTATGACTACAGAGTCAGGCGTAGAACCATCACTTTGAAAAACCTCCCCAAAGCATTTGATGGAATCAAAATCGCACAGTTGTCAGACATCCATAGCGGCAGTTTCTACAACAAACGAGCGGTGAAAGGAGGTGTCGATTTGATGCTGGCTGAGAAACCTGACTTGTTTCTATTCACAGGAGATCTGGTCAACAATGAGTCAAGAGAAGTAGCAGAGTACGTGGATATTTTCTCCAAAGCGAAAGCACCTTTGGGGCAATTTTCTGTATTAGGCAACCACGATTATGGAGACTACAAGCAATGGACATCACCAAGCGCCAAGCAGAAAAATCTCCAAGATTTGATTCAAACGCACAAAAATATGGGCTGGGATATTCTGCTCAACGAGCATCGCTATGTTGAAGTAGATGGTGAGCGATTGGCTTTGATTGGGATTGAAAATTGGGGAAAAGGGCGTTTTGCCAAGTACGGAGATCTGGCAAAAGCCCATCAAAATGTAGAAGCCGATACCAAGATATTGTTGTCTCACGATCCGAGTCATTGGGATGCGCAGGTGAGACCCGATTTTGGCGACATAGATTTGACATTGTCGGGACATACACACGGGTTTCAGTTTGGAGTAGAGATCGGGGATTTCAGATGGAGTCCCTCACAATACCTCTACAAGCAATGGGCGGATCTGTACCAAGAAGGCGATCAATACCTGTATGTCAACCGTGGATTTGGATTTTTGGGTTATCCCGGACGAATTGGTATCCTGCCAGAAATCACCATGCTAGAATTGAAGCGAGCTTAGGGGGTAAGGAGTTGAAGTAGAATGTCTATAAATGAGGAAAGCGATTCGTGTCAAGCGAATCAGCGCTTATACATTACTTCTCCATTTACAATGGTGTATTCGATTTGCGTTTGTAGTATTTCTTGTTCCTTGACGGTGAGAATGTCCTGGGACAGGATGGTGAAATCTGCTAGCTTCCCTATTTCTATTTTTCCTTTGATGTCTTCTTGAAACGAACCGTAAGCATTGTTGCAGGTCATAGATTTGAGTGCTTCCATTCGGGTCATTTTTTGGTCTGGTTCGTAACCGTCTTCTGGCTCTCCTTCCAAAGTTTTTCTGCTAACGGATGCGTAAAAATTAGCAATAGGATTGATAGGTTCTACTGGTGCATCGGTACCGTTGACGATGGTAGCGCCAGAGTCGATGAGTTTTCTCCACACATAGGCACCTTCGTTGATTCTTTCTTCCCCTAGGCGATCAATCGCCCATGGCCGATCAGATGACATGTGAATGGCCTGCATGGATGGGATCACTCCCAATTGACCAAATCTTGGTATGTCATCAGTAGAAATGTGCTGCGCATGTTCGATCCGGAAACGCGGATTTGCTTTGGTCGTGTCAGATTGTAGCACGATTTTGTAAATATTCAGAATTTCACGGTTGGCTCTGTCACCGATGCAGTGTGTCGCAATTTGGAATCCTTTGGCGTATGCCTCTTGAGAAACTCTCAAGATATGGTCTGATGAAGCTATTTTCAGTCCAGTTTCTCCAGGAGCATCTGTATATTCTTCGAGCAGGAGTGCACCACGTGAGCCCAATGCACCATCTGCATAGAGTTTGATTGCTCTCACCGTGAGGAACTCACTGTCAGTCTTTGGGCCGTTTTGAAACCAATGTTTGAGTAAAGCCTCATCACTACCGTCTAGCATTGCATAAATCCTTATTTTCAACATTTTGTTGGCCAAAAAGGACTCGTACAAGGTGATGGTTTTTTGACTGACACGCGCATCATGCAGTGCTGTGATGCCATTGCTAAGACATTCTTCTATGGCTAGATTTAGTGCTTCTATTTTTTTCTCATCACTTGGCTGAGGTATGATTTTGTTGATGATTCGTTGCGCTGATTCATTGAGGATTCCTGTGGGTGCTCCCTCTTCTGTTTTGATGATTTCTCCTCCAATTGGGTTTTCTGTTTTGGCAGAGATTTTGGCTCTTTTCATGGCTCGCTCATTGATCAAGCTGACGTGACCACTGGCATGCATGAGTACAACAGGGTTGTTGGGCGAGATGAGTGACAAGGAGTCGTGTACAGGGAATCCTTTCACCATAGTGCTAGGTAGACTGTCCCATTTGTCTTGGTGCCAGCCTTCACCAATAATCCACTCGCCTTTTTTGGAGGAGTCTACTTTGGATTTGACCATTTGGATGATTTCCGGGTAGCTTTTGGCCTTTGATAGATCCAGATTCAAAAAACTAAACCCCAAATCCATCATGTGAGCATGACCATCAATGAAACCTGGGACTACAGTTTTCCCTTTCAAATCAAGTACTTCTGTGCTGTCGCCTAGCCAGGTATTGGCGTTGAGATTGTTGCCTACGTAGACGATCTTTCCGTCTTTGACCGCTAGTGCCTCTGCTTTGGGTTCCTTGTCACTGAGGGTGTGAATTGTCGCATTGAAAATGATCATGTCAGCCACTGGATGTCGGTCTATGCATGATACAAACAAAGTAACCATGATAATGGCGACAAGTGGGGAAGATAATTTCATTAAGTGTGGCTTTTTGGGCACTTTAGTTTTAGCAAACGATAAGTTTACGATATTTGAAAACAATAAGCAATATAAAGGTTGACAATGAATGTTTCAACAAGAGAATAGATGAAAATTTACACAAAAGGAGGAGATAAAGGGGAAACCAGTTTGCTAGGTGGTACGCGACTACTGAAGTCCAATATCAGAATAGAATCATACGGTACCGTCGACGAGTTGAATAGCTACATCGGACTATTGCGCGATCAGGAAGTCAACACGAGCAAAAGGGCTGAACTGATTGATATTCAGAATGCTCTGTTTGTGATAGGAGCTGATTTGGCAACTGATCCCGCTAAAACCAAAGTGAAGCGGCCTCCAGTGACAGAGGAGTTTACTGTGAGACTAGAAAATATGATTGATGCGATGGATGCCCAATTGCCAGCCATGAAGTTCTTTGTATTGCCAGGAGGACATCAGTCAGTTTCGTTTGCGCATATTGCTCGTACGGTATGTAGACGAGCTGAGCGTCAGGTGATTGCGTTGGCTGAGCAGGAGTTTGTGTCAGAGGAAGTAAAGGTTTACCTCAATAGACTGTCAGACTATATTTTTGTGCTGAGCAGGTGGATGTCTCAGCAACTGTCAGCAGAGGAAATTCCCTGGCAGCCAAAATCATAACAATTGTCCATCCAATTTTGAAAATCTGAGAGAATATACGTGTCAAATTATTTAACTTAGCACCGTCCATTGTCTCTTGTGAGAGAAAATGATAACATTGAGAAAAATATAAGGAAATGAGTAGTACTACGATCGATTTTGATGTCAGACTGGTGACGGAATCCAAGCTTCCGTCGGTTGACTTTAATCACATTGAGTTTGGTAAGGTGTATTCTGATCACATGTTTGCTGCAGAATATGAAGAGGGGGAGTGGAAAAATTTTAGAATCGAGCCGTATGCTAACTTATCCATCAGTCCAGCCAATGCGACTTTGCACTATGCACAGTCTGTATTCGAGGGATTGAAAGCCTACAAAAACGATGCAGGTGAAATTGTCGTATTTCGTCCACAGGCCAATGCCAAGAGAATGATCATTAGTGCAGAGCGCATGTGCATCCCTCCGATATCTGAGGAGCTGTTTATGGAAGCGTTGACAGAGTTGCTCAAGTTGGATGCTGCTTGGATTCCAACCAAGCCAGACACCTCATTGTATATTCGTCCAGTGATTTTTGCCAATGACCCATATGTCGGCATCAGACCGTCCAACACGTATAAGTTTTTGATCTTCACAGGTCCAGTGGGGGCTTACTATTCTGAGCCTGTCAATGTGAAGATCGAGACCAAATACACCCGTGCAGTAGCAGGGGGCGTTGGTTTTGCCAAAACAGCAGGTAACTACGCAGCATCTTTGTACCCCGCACTTCAAGCACAAAAGGAAGGTTACCACCAGTTGATATGGACAGATGGCCAGGAGCATCAATACATCGAAGAAGCAGGTACGATGAATCTGATGTTTTGCATCAATGATACCTTGATCACGGCTCCAGCAGGAGGTAGCATTTTGGATGGGATTACCAAAAACTCTATTCTTACCATCGCTAGAGATTGGGGGATGAAAGTAGAAGAAAGAAAATTGCGTGTCACTGAACTAATTGAGGCTTTTGAAGCAGGTCAGGTTCAGGAGGCATTTGGAGCGGGTACAGCAGCTACCGTGTCCAAGATCAAAATGATCGGATATGAAGGCAAGCAATACAATCTACCAACCGTCACGCCCGTAGCTGACAAACTGCTTAAAGAGATGGAAGACATCAAAATGGGCCGCAAAGAAGATGTCCATGGCTGGATATACAAAGTGTAGCTTTAAATCTTAGTAGTGAGACATTAGATTTTGAGATCCAAGACATCTAATGTCTCACTACTCACTACTATTTTCTACTAAAGAATCCTTTCTTTTTCGTTTCAGGTTCTTCGGGTTTTGCGGTGAGCCAGTTGGATGCAGGGAAGGGCATGTCAAATTCCTTGAACTCAATCTTGGGATTGTGCTCGATGAGTAGATCTATGAGTACGTTGGACGAAAGTTGTGCCATGGGGTCATGTGCCACGACAGCAGCTATCTTGTCAGTTTTTTGGATGAGTTCCTTCCCGATTTTATTCACGAAATCATTTTTGACCCAGATTCTACCTCCTGGATCATAAGCTTCCAGCTGCCGCCTATCGATCATCCAATGTATGGAATCGGTAAGATAAGAAGCTTTGGCAGCCAATGAGAGTACTTTGATGATGGATGCCTCGCTTACGATACCTTTCCAGGTGAAAACGACGGTAGATTGCTCTTCGTCAAATTGTAGTACGGCATCCTCAGCCTCGTGAATAGTTTTCATGCTTTTTTGGGTTTATGAAAAGTCGGGAGCGGATGGCTTTTTGAGCCAGCGGCAAAATTAACAAAAAAGTAACACAGAAACTTACATCTCTTCTTTATAATAATGAATGGCAATTAATATGTGCTATGTCCTCTCTGCTGTCTAAATTTGAATTTTCATATTAACTCCTGAGTGAAAGGATTCAGGTTTAGATTAAAAAAAGAAGATGACAACAGATCAATTGAAAGATGTAAAGGCCCGTGTCGCAGCACTACGGGGGTATCTTTGACTATGATGTCAAAGTAAAGGAAGTAGAAGAGGAGGAGTCAATTACCACACAAGCAGATTTTTGGAATGATCCTAAGGAAGCAGAAAATTTCCTAAAGCAGATCAAAGCCAAGAAAATCTGGACCGATGGGTTCGAGCACATCAACACGCTAGCGGAGGATTTGGAGACTTTGTTGGAGTTTTACGAAGCAGACGAAGTAGAAATGTCCGAAGTGGATGTAGAATACAAGAAGACCATCAAAGCACTGGAGGAGCTGGAGTTTAAGCGCATGCTGAGTGGTGAAGAAGATCAGCTAGGTGCCGTCATGGAAATCAATCCAGGGGCAGGAGGAACAGAGAGCAATGATTGGGCAGAAATCCTACACAGAATGTACATCATGTGGGGAGAAAAGAATGGATTCAAAGTCAAGCAACTCAACTATCAAGCTGGGGAGACGGCAGGGTTGAAATCTGCAACGATCGAGTTTGATGGCCCATTTGGCTATGGATTTTTGAAATCCGAGATTGGCGTTCATCGTTTGGTGAGAATCTCACCTTTTGACTCTGGTGGAAGACGACACACCTCATTTGTATCAGTCTATGTCTACCCAATCGTAGATGACACGATAGAGATAGAAGTCAATCCTGGAGACATCGAGTGGCATACCTCTCGGTCAGGCGGAGCGGGTGGACAGAATGTCAACAAGGTCGAGACCAAAGTGCAGTTGACTCACAAACCATCAGGTATCGTAGTGATCTGTCAGATCGAAAGATCTCAGCTGGCCAACAAAGAGCACGCGATGAAAATGCTAAAATCTCGCTTGTATCAGAAGGAAGTAGAAATCAGGAATGCCAAGAGAGATGAGATCGAAAGTACCAAAATGAAAATTGATTTTGGTAGTCAGATTAGAAACTACGTCTTGCATCCCTATAAACTCATCAAAGATGCACGTACAGGAGTGGAAAGAACAGACGTGCAAAATGTGTTGGATGGTGATTTAAATGACTATATTAAGGCCTTTTTAATGGAACAGACCACTTCGTCGGAAGAGGATTAAAGATGAAAATATGAAGTTAGCTGCAATCGATATTGGATCCAATGGTGTTCGTTTTCAAGTCACCAATGTGATTCGTTATGGGGATGATACCACCTTCAAGAGACTGCATTTTATGCGATTCCCTTTGAGGTTAGGTACGGATGTGTTTGAGAAGAAACGCGTCAGCCCTGAAACGATGGATCGTTTTGTTCGATTGATGACTTCCTTCAAAATGATAGTGGATCTCTACAATGTGGATGACTGTTTTGCCTGTGCTACCTCTGCCATGCGTGAGGCAGAAAATGGTGATGAACTGATCGCTATGGTCAAAGATGCCTGTGGACTAGAGATAGAAATCATCTCTGGGGACATAGAGGCTGATATGATCAACAAGGTGATTTCCTTTCATCTGACAGACCAAAACCACATTCATATAGATGTAGGAGGTGGTAGTACCGAGTTGATCTTGTATAAAAACAAAAATCAACTCGCTGCTAAATCCTTTAGACTAGGGTCTGTCAGGACCTTGAATCCCTCGCAAGAAAAGGCTACTTGGGCAGAGGTCAATGACTGGCTGAAAGAAAACCTGCCCAATCAGGAGGAAATCATCGCTTTGGGAACGGGGGGCAATATCAAAAAACTGTCCGAACTCGCCAATGGTGTCAAAGGAGGTACAGTAGAACTCGTGCAATTAGAGCAGATGAGAAAGAAGCTCTCTACCATGAACTATGAGGAGAGGATGAACAAACTCAATCTGAATGCCGATCGTGCTGACGTGATCATCCCAGCATCCAAGATTTATATCAACGCCATGAAATTCTCAGGTGCCAAGCAAATCATCGTCCCCAATGTAGGTCTGAAAGACGGTATCATTACCTATCTATATGAAAAGAATATTTCCAAAAAGGGGAAATTCAGATACAACAATTGATTATGGAGAAGTTGAAGGCTAAATTGAATCGTGCCTCCCAGTTTCTTCATGATGATATATGGAGGGATGGTCAAGTCGGAGGGATTCGGGAGTTTTGGCACAAGGTACTGCGTGTCATGATGATTGTGGTGTCAGAGTTTAAGAGAGACCAAGTCGGTCTCAAGGCTTCTGCTACCACATATCTCTCTATCTTGTCAATTGTCCCTTTGGTGGCCATTGTTTTCGCCATTTCCAAAGGCTTTGGCCTAGAAGAACTGATAGAGGAAGAGCTAGATAAGCTATTCTTGGGACAAGAAATGGTCAAAGATTCGATCTTTCAGTATGCTCAGAATATGCTCAACAATGCCCAAGGGGGTGTGATCGTAGGAGTCAGTGTGGTTTTTTTGTTCTTCACAGTGATGAGGTTGCTCAACCATCTAGAGGAGGTGTTTAATGAAATTTGGGGCAAGCAACGTGGGCGAAATTTGGTCAGAAAATTTACAGATTACCTTGCTCTTTTGATCATCGCACCGATTTTGATTGTGCTGTCCAGTGGAGTGACTATATACATCGAAAACAAAATCAGGGCCTTTGGCAAGGGTACAGAGATCGAGGATTTACTCAGCCCTGTGGTTGCATTTTTTATGCAGCTGTCACCCTTTGTTTTGATTTGGGTGTTGTTTACACTGATTTTTATCATCATGCCCAATGTCAGGGTCTCCTTCAAAAGTGGCTTGATAGCTGGGGTGATCACAGGTACCTTGTTTCAGTTTTTGCAATGGGCATTTATCAATTTCTCCTTCTTGATGGGCAACTATGGTGCGGTGTATGGAGGTTTGGCGGTGTTGCCCTTGTTTTTCATCTTTACACAGTTGAGCTGGACCATTGTATTTGTAGGAGGGGAGCTGTCCTATGCCGTTCAGATGGTGGATGAATTTATTCCCGAGGAAAAGAACATTCGATTTAGTTATTCAGAGCGAAAAAAAATAGCTTTATCGGTCATGCAAGCCATTGTCAAAGCCTTTGAGCAGGGAGAAGCTCCCTATTCCAAGATGTCTTTGTCCAAGTATTTGGGTATCCCTCATCGTTTTGTGTCCAATGCAGTCAATCGGTTGGTCACCTGCAAAGTCCTGACCAAAAGTGTTGCTGTGCCAGGTGCACCTCATGTTTATTTGCCATCCATGGACATCAACAAACTCAGCATAGAATATATCTATACCAGACTGGACGAAACAGGGGTAGGAGGTCTTTATGATCAATCCAATGCTGTGGTCGGCTCGATCCATGAGGTAATGAAAAGCTTGAAGGAAGAAATGAAAAAGTCTCCCAACAATAAATTGCTCAAAGATTTGTGAATAGGTGATTTCCTCTCACATTTACTAACAGCTTTTCATTCTAAGTAGTAGCTTTGCGCTGCAATCAATAAAACTAAAGATATATGACAAACCCCTGGCATGACGTCCGTATAGGACAAGGAGCACCAGAAGTGGTATCTGGTATCGTAGAAATACCAACGAATACTAGAGCAAAATACGAGTTGGACAAAGAAAGTGGCCTGTTGAGATTGGATAGGGTACTGTACTCTTCGATCAATTATCCTGCAAACTACGGTTTCATCCCGCGCACTTACTGTGACGATGGTGATCCATTGGATATCTTGATCATGTCTCAGATCGAAGTAGTACCGATGTGTATCGTGCAAGCCAAAGTGATCGGTGTGATGAGAATGCTCGATGAAGGTGAAGCAGATGATAAGATCATCGCAGTAGCTCTCAACGACATGAGTGTGAATCACTATGACGATATTTCAGAACTGCCTCCTCACTTTGTGATCGAATTGAGAAGCTTCTTTGAGGACTACAAGAAACTTGAGAATAAATCTGTACATGTAGAAGACTTTCAAAGTAGAGAAATAGCGTTGGAGATCATCAATCAAAGTATTGTAGATTATCAGGCTAAGTTTGGTTGAAATAAATCAATTCAGCACCTTGAAATTCCAAGAGAAATGGAACACTGAAACCAGTGTTCCATTTTTTGTTTTACCCTCTACATGGAGAGAAACGGTAATTGGTTCTTTGCTTCGTTTGGCTTGATCCACTGCTGCCAGGACTTTCTGTCCCTCTGTGCAACTGAAGTAAATCCTTTCTTTTGCTTGCTTGACAAACTCAGCACGGTTTTCTACAATGATGGCTAGTATTTTTTTCTTTTCCCCCTGTACGGCCGTCAGTGCCAGTACACCTGTGGACAACTCTGCCGCCATGGCCTGTACGGCAAAATACATCGATCCAAATGGGTTCTGATTGAGCCAGCGATGATTGACAGTCGTGACGGCCTTTTGTTCATTGATTTCGGTGACCTTCATGCCACTCAGCCATCCCATGGGTAATTTGGTCAAGAGAAAAAGTCTAAGTTTCCATGGGCTGAGAAACTGTCTGGTAAACTTCGTCTGCGCTGCGTTAAAACCGAAATGCTGAGTTGTGTTGTTCATGTGATCAAGATAAACAAATCGGACAAAATAATCTAAGTCAGAAGGTGATGCCTATCAAGGGCAATCACATACCGTCTATTTTTTTATTAGAATCTACGGCAAGAGCCTCCTCTTCAAATGTTAGTTAGGCAATTGGTTATGCGGCTGATCAAACATGTCTGCATGTACTTTTCCTTTGAGGATTTTGCGAGAACCTTGTCCTAGTTTTTTGGAGATTTTCATGGCATTGACTTCTGTGATGTCCAGTTTTCGGAGACGTTCGTTTTTGACCAAGACGACTGAGCCAGACAGTGGACTCGGTGCGCCAGGTAAGAAAACAGTACTGATTTCATCATCTATTCTATCCATCAGAAACCCTACCTGCCAGGTTTCTTCCATGTCTACCAGCACCACTTCGTTCATGTTGTCAGATTCTAAACCTGCGAGGGTTTCTGTCATTCCTTTGATCAATGAGTAGCCAGGGATAATTGACTGTAGTTTTTGTTCGAGCCAAGTTTTCTTCTTACTGATTCTCCGAGACCGTGCCAATAGACCTGCCACAAAACATAGAAACAACAGTAGCAAGAAGGCAATGATGCGATTCAATGTGATGCCTCCGATGTGCTCGATAGGGATTTGATTGGATATAGGCGCTACGATCACTCTGAAAATCACCAATGCCTTCTCAAACAAGAAAATCAATACGCCAAAGGGTACAATCAACAAAAAACCTCCAATCAGTGTGGTCTTTACAAATGTCAAGATGTCTTTGAGGATTTGTTTCATATTGTTGATGGGGTAAGTGATTGGGGCAGTATATGCTGCAACTATATCTATGAGCAAAATAAAGCCAATCCCCTGAAAGCAACAAGTCTGTAGGGCGGAGCTGTCGTCATACTCTTGAAAAGGACACTTAGGACGGTCTTTGAGTATATCTTTAGTGGAATAAATAGTGTCTGAATGTCAATGTTTGGTTTGTGAAGCTTATCAATATGTACATATTTTCATCTCATCAAACCTCTTGACGATCTTGATGGCTGTATAGAGCTGGGCTGGTTTTAGTTGATTGAGAACCGAAATACTCCATTCGCCATAGTACACGTAATCGTCCTTTAGCTCCTGTCTCCCACCCATCTTCATTCTCTTTTCCTCTGTGTTATACCACAAATAAATCATTCCTTCTAGGTTTAGCTGATAGATGTTTCAAATCTGTCATGAATTGCCACAGGAGTAAAATTATTTCGATCATCAGCCAAAATGATCCGATGAATAACCGAAACATGGGCGATTAGCTGGTTCACTTATGTACTAGGCATTAATTCTCCTTGAGACACTGCAATTGGCAATTCGGTCTTAACTTGCAGCAGAATTATTATTTGCATGACATGATTAGCATTATCAGCGGTACAAACAGAAAAAACTCCGTTTCTAAGAAAATAGCTCACATCTATCAAACCATTCTGGAAGCAAAGGGCGAGCAGGCAACCATTATTTCTTTAGAGGATTTGCCTATCGATTTTATGGGGACCGCTCTATATGAAAATTCTGGAAAGAATGAACTGTTCAATCCCTTCAGAGAGCTGATTGCCCAGTCTCAGAAGATGATTTTTGTTGTACCCGAGTACAATGGTTCTTTCCCAGGAGTGTTGAAAGCCTTCATTGATGGGATGAAATACCCAGATTCATTTAGAGACAAGAAGGCAGCCTTGGTAGGGTTATCATCTGGAATCCAAGGGGCTGGATTGGCGCTCAGCCATTTGACCGATATATTTAATTACTGTGGCATGCACGTACTGGCTCAAAAACCCAAACTATCTCGTATCGAACAAAACTTGACCGAAAACAAGCTTTCAGAATTGTATCATAGCCTACTGGAAGAACAAGTTGATAAGTTGTTAAAATTTTAGATGAGACCTTCTCATGGCAAAACCTTACAGATGCGCCTGAGTAGAAGGTGTGGGTTGTATCGGATTTATGACAGCTGCATGTGCAGTATCGGATAGGGTTTACCCGAAGCATCCAACTCTGATCGGCCGATAGTCTTGAACCCCTCATGCTCGTAAAAGCCAATTGCTTGTTGATTTTGCTCATTGACATCTACTTTGATGATGCCTAACTCAGCTACAGCATATTGCAATAGTATTTTACCAATGCCTTGACCTCTCACGCTAGGGTGGACAAATAGCATTTCAAGGTTATCCTCAGCAGCACCAACAAAAGCGATGATTTTCCCTTCTTCGTTCCGCACACCTCTCAGCTCCACAGCATACAAATATTCATTGAGGATGAGTGGCTTAAAGTAAGCAATGTCCTCTTCCTTCAAAAAATCATGCGTAGCTCTGACGGATGCTTCCCATACATCTAGCACCACTGTGTATTCATTTTCTTGGATTGAATCAATTCTCATATCTGCCTTCCTCATAATTGTACTACAATCTATAAAACTACCTCTTCTTCCCATGCAGTTTCTGGTAGTTCCATCTCGACAGCAGTGCCAATAGTACCACACTCGCCACGATCCAGTACACGAACTGTGGGATTGGTACAGGGTCTCCTTTGGCATAGGAATGCAAACCTGCCAGGTAGTAGTTGACCCCAAATGAGGTCATGATGATGCTGAAAAAAGCCACGACACTTGAGAGGCTGTAGACGTAGAGGTCGTTGAGTTTGGGTACGAGGCGCAGGTGTAGTACGGTGGCATAGACGATCACTGAGATCAAGGCCCAGGTCTCTTTCGGATCCCAACCCCAGTAGCGTCCCCAGGATTCGTTGGCCCAGACGCCACCCAAGAATGTCCCGATGGTCAACATGAACAAGCCGATGGTCATCGACATCTCTGAGATGTAGCTCAGCTCTTTCATGCTATTGTACAACCTGTCGTTACCCTTTTTCTCTACGATCATAAACGCCAGCGTCAAGATGCCTAGCAAAGCAGATAGTGCGAGTGGTGCATAGCTACTCACGATGATCGCTACGTGGATTTTGAGCCAGTAGGATTTGAGCACGGGTACGAGATTGGTGATCTCAGGATTGAGCCAATCTAGGAAGGCTACAAACAACAGCGTCCCTGCAAACAAGGCCGCCAAGGGAACAACAAAATCAGATTTCTTATAAAAGCCAAATCCAAACAGCATCAATGCCCACGACACCAAAATGATCATCTCATAGCCATTGCTCCATGGTGGGTACTGCGCAGCATACCAGCGCAAGATCAGATTGAAAGTCAAGGCAAGGAATCCTAAGAATATCAATCCTGTGAACACTTGATTCGTACGCTTCACACCTACACTCTCTGGATAGAATACCGCGAAAATCGCTACAACCAACAGTACCAATCCTACCAGCCAGAAGAAGGAGAAAAGGTGGTTGAATAGTCTCAGTTTGTTGTAGAGCAGCTCTGCTTTTTGGATGTTCTCGCTTGGGATGACAGCTGTCCCTTTGATGTTTTGGAAAGTATGGATGTAGCTCAGTGTCTCATCCGCCATTGTCCAATCTTTGTCTCTGCTGGCTTTCAAGACACTTTGGTAATACATCGGCAGGATGCGTTTGACAAACACAGAATCCTCTCCTTTGAAAGCTTCACCTTCATATTTGTCATGAAACCAAGTGTTTTCTGGATCGCCCTCTAGTGGAAATAATTTGAGGTAATAACCAGTCAGTCCTTGAAAAAAAACATTGAATCGCTCATCTACATTGATCAGTTCTTTGTCAAGATTGGATCGTTCGGAGGGCTTCTTTCTGTTGGCTTCTTCTACCAAATCGAGTAGGAGGTAATTGCCCTGCTCGTCGAGCAGATCTGAGAATGCCAGATACTTTGTTTCGTCTTTACCGATCGTTTTGAGAATCTCTCCTCCTTTTTTAGGGTCGATTTTGATGATGGGAACTGCTTGCCAGATCAGTGGATTGATTTGCATCATCAGAAACTGCTGGTCACTGTTGAGTTTCATGTCAGGTGTCAAAGCAAACGACGAACGGCCATGTACTTTGCGCAAAAACTCCGAAGACAGGGTGTTGACAGGCTTGATCCTGCCGTCCAAATCCTGGACCAGCAACTTTCCAAAATCATTGGCTTTGTCCGCAGGAATGTAACCTGATTTGAGACTTTCGAGGAAGGGTTGAACGTCTTTTTTCTCCTGCGCCGATGCGCTGCTCCACATCCCCATGATGAGCAAAAGAAAAGCGGTGACTTTCCTGACATTGAGATCAGATAGCTTTTTGTTGATGATTTGAAATCTGGAATTCTTCCAGAACAGTGTCAAAAACATCCCAATACCCAGCAAAGTATAGCCAATATAGGTTATGTTGGTTCCCCACCAATCGCTGTTGACCGATAAGACTGTCCCCAATTCATCATTGTCATAAGATGCCTGAAAAAAGCGATACCCACGGTAATCCAAAACATTGTTCATGTAGATGTGATAAGGAAACGCTGTCTCTCCATCGATCACCGTCACACGACTGGAGTAAGACGAAGGACTCACCGAACCAGGGTAACGAATCAGTTCAAAGTCTTTGAGTGCAATTTCAAATGGCAATTTGATAGGTTTGGGACCATAAGATATATCGACATGGTAGTCTGCCATTTGGATATGTTGTGTATCACTGTAGTTGCCATCAAAGGCGGGAAGCAATACTTCATGGGTCATTTGTCCATCACTTATTTTCACAAACAACAAGTCATCGAGTTGTTTGGCATTTTTTTGATCTTCTGACTGACGATATACCACTGCACTGTTGGCAAATACCTCAGGGACAACAAAAGCCACTCCTTCGCCACGGTAGAGTGCCCTCAGGTTCAGGTCTTGCAAGGTGTCTGCTTTCAAGCTACCGCCAGACTGGGTTGCCATGATCATGAATGTCAAATCCACAGGTGATTGAATTTTCAATTCTCCTTCGATCTCATAGATATTAACCGCCCCAGTCACTGGGTTGTTGAACGTCACTGGGTAGTTATTGACCAAAATCGAACCGCCAGACTGGAGGTAGAGATTCTCTCTACCGGTAGTTCCTGCCGTGACGATTGTCAAAACGGTACCGCCATTTTCTGACTGCACCACCTTTTGCTCAGCTTGTGGTACAAAAGCTGCCGCCTTGATAGACAGCTCATCCTTTTGACCGAGTGACAAGTCAAAATCAGGTTGATTGAAAAAGGATAGATTCAGTTTCTGATCCAAGGCTTCTTTATAATCGCCCTTGGAAACTTCGATTTGCAAATAGCGATCTTGGGATACAATCTCGGACGAAGCAGCTCCTTCACGAATGTGCATCAACCCCTCGAACCCGAAATAGCGAGTTACAAACGCCCCCATCAAGGTGACGATGAAAGCGACGTGAAACAGAAAAATAGGAAATTTCTCCTTTCTCAGGAGCTTATACTTGAATATGTTGCCAGCGAAGTTCAGAACGAGTAAAAACATGATCAGCTCAAACCACCAAGACTTGTAGATCAAGGTTTGTACAGCCTGCGTCCCAAAATCATTTTCTAAAAAAGTACCATAGGCCATCGCTATGGCAAAAAGCAAAAGAAGTACTGTTGTCAACTGGTTAGAAAACAATACTTTAAAAATTCCTGACTTCATATTTTTGATTTCCTTACTTCATGGAGACGGCTTTTTTCATCCCCATATTTTCCTCACGTTTCTTAGCTTCTTCTAGCCACTTAGGAATAATGTTCTTTTTAAACTCTTCCTTCTCTTTTTCCAAGGCTGCACGATCGATACCCATCAATTGCTGCGCTTTGGCCTTTGTGGAAATATCCGGGTATGGCAGTTCCTGATTGAAACCCAAAGTTGCCAGCAATCTGGCCAATTTGAGTCTCCCTTCTTCGGCGACTTCCATCGCAGAACTTACCACCCTACCCACCTCTACTGGTGAGTGAAATGAAGCCCCATGGGACGCTACTGCATAGTCCCATCTCCACTGTGCATGACGAATATCTTGCAGGATTTCCTTCATATTTTCTTCGCTAGCACCGAGCTCCCAAGCCTTACCCGCTTCCAAATGCAAACGAACTAAAACTTTCTCCAACTTCTCCATGTTTTCACCAATCTTTTGTTGTCTTGTATAGACATCTGCTACCAAATCTTCTTTGTCCTGTCTGTGGCATACCTGACAAGAGTTGGTGACATTGTTGAGGGGTGATTGAATATGGTGATCGGTGAACTTCTGTCCACCTTCTGAGGTGTAGGGCATGTGGCAATCCGCACAGGATACACCACGCTTGGCATGGATGCCAGTGCTGTATATTTCATAGCCTGGGTGCTGAGCTTTGAGCATAGGTGCTTTGCTGACGGCATGAGTCCAATCGCTAAAGTTAATCTCATCATAGTATCCTTCCATTGCCTCCACCGTCATTCCATCTCTCCATGGGAACACCAAGTAGGGCACACCTTCTTTGCCAGGCAGGTCTTTGTTGAAATAGTACTCTACGTGGCACTGCGCACATACCAGAGACCTCATCTCTTGGTGACTAGATTCGTTGATGTCTTTGCCCATCGCTTCAAAGGCCTCTATCAATGCCGGGCGAGTGATTCGCAAACTCATCGTCTCAGGATTGTGACAGTCAGCACAACCGATGGCGTTGACTACTTCAGACCCTTTGTCGGCCCATTTACCACTATAAAATTCGTCAATGCCGATCTCATTCATCAATCGTGGGACATCTGGACTCTTGCATGTCCAGCATGTACTTGGCATTGGACCTGTCCCAGGGCCAGTAGGTGCGCCAGTTCTTAGGATATTTCGTATGTCATCTACTGCATAATAATGACCTCTAGGGGCATTGTATTCTTTGGAAAATGCATATCCAGCCCATAATATGACGAGTCTTGGGTCTTTGTCCAACATGTCAACCATTTTGCTCCCACCTTGGTAGCTCTGAAAGGTCGTATCCTTGGTTTTCAAAAAGGATTGGTACTGTCTCGGAAAATTTTCTCCCCAAACTTGGTTACGCGGTTCGTTGTCCGCCAACTGCACCATAGGTTGATAAGCAAATTTTGATTCCGTTTTTCTGCTGATAATGCTGTTGGCCAGCAAGCTCAGCAAAAAAGCCGCGACTGCAGTGGCAAAGAATAATAGGACGTGTCGTTTTTTGATAGAGGCCATGGTCAGTGGATTTGGTTATTTGGAAGATTTTAATTGTTGTTTGATCCAATCAGGCACAAACTCCTTTTGTTGCTGACGGACGGACAGGGGCTCGATAAAAGCACCGATTGCTGCTAGGCTTTTGACTCTGCCATGTGGGGTTTCTCTATGGCATTCCCAGCATGCTCTGCTGGTTCTATTTTGTTCGTGATTTTCTACCCAAGCGCTCATTTTGGCATCTGTGACTTGATCCATGTGGCATCTGATACAATTGTTTTGGACTACATGTTGGGAAGGCTCTCTCATGGTGATCGTTTGGGGTTCCATCCTCATCGTATAGATGGAGGCATGATAGAGACCATCCATGGCTTTGAAGTAGTACTTGTTTACCACGTTGTTGTGTGGTACATGACAATCGTTGCACACGGTCACACTCTGGTGTGAGCTATGATCCCAAGTGATGTACTCAGGTGTCATCACATGACAATTGATGCAGGCTTTTGGATCATCCGATAAGTAAGAAACTGCGTTGGAGACTCTGAGGACATAAAAACCCAAACCTGCCATGAGGCCACATACCAAGGTAACTGGCACAATCCATTGATCGGGTGGTGTTATTCTTTTCAGGAAGCTCACATTTAGGTCATTTGGTTAGTTGTTTTTTTCGGATTTAAAAAGTTGAGGATGAAAATCCACCATCAACCAAGCCCAGTTGTTCCAAGCAGAAGCATCTCCATTGTAGCCAGTCACGAAACCTTTGATCTGCTCCATGGATTCCGTAGCAAACATCTGAGAATACCCCAGATTGATTGTCACTGCCTTGTCCAACTTCCAGGCCATTACCAAATCTACTTCAGTGCCTAGGGTACTAGAATATTGGCGACTCACATCGTTGACATCCACGATATCCACAGGGCTCAAAAACTCATGAAGGTTAACTTTCAAAGCCCAATTCTCATTGAGTTTCCAATCACTCAACAAATAAATATCTACCAATCCTGTACCGTAAGTTTCACCCTGCAAGCGATGAGGGTTGGCCAGATAAAAATAATCCATATACCCATAAAACTTGTGATTGGAACCAAACAATGGAGTAAATGAGTGATCTGAAGTACTGCCATATCCAGTACCAGACATATAATCCACTCCCAAGGTAAATGGCGCAAAATCGGTCTTGTAGGTCAAGTATCCTCCCAACATGGTCGCCGAAACATCCGCATTCACTACATTTTTTCCTCCTTGATAATAGGCTTCTCCACCTAGCTGCAGTTTGTCATTGATTTTATAATCCAGCATCACCGCATAATTCTGTAAGTTGGCGGTGACGGAGTCCGCGGCCTGTTGGTAGCCATTGTTCACAAACATGGCATTGACAGACAGCTTGTCAAAATCCTTGGTCAGCCAGATGTACTGCATGTACTTGTAGTTGACAATACCTGTATAGAAGGTGCTTTGTACTAGGGTAGGTTCGAACCCATTTTGATTGAATGCCAAACCTAGGTCAGCCTTTAGTCCAAGGTCATTCTTGTGATACATCAGGAGCAATGCATCGTGACTTCTACCCTGTGGTTGCCAGTTGGAGGCGCCAAAGAATCGCTCATTGTGATAAGCGATTGGCATTCTCCCCATTTTGAAAGAAAAATCATCTGAAAAATGATACATCCCCCAAGCTTCAGACAAATGAACGCTGTTGTTAGGATCAGCCTTGTATGGCTGACTGGTAGTACCCCACATCCGTACATCTTGTACGGTGACTTTGATTTCATATTTGTCCTGCATAAAACCCACGTATAGTCTGGTTCTTTGCTCGGTATATAGGGCAGGCTCTACATCTGGATCGTTCAATTCTTTGGAACCATTTCTAAACTCTGTTCTTGGTCTGAGTTGAGCGTCTATGGTAAACTGGGCATGAGAAGAATGAAAGCTTAATAGAACTGTAAGCAGCAACAGGCAGTAATGTTTAGTCATGATTAGCGTTTGATCCGATTCTAACTTAAAAGTACAGCTAACCCATGTACAATAGCAAATATTAAAACCTGATAAAATTCATATTTCGGAACAAAGGAAGGGTAGAGAGGATCATGTATTGAGACAGTCTCTACGAGCTTCGTAAATAGGTTGAACCTGCTACATAGATTAGGTTGTAAGACAGAAGCCCGTGTAAGCTTAGGGAGTAAGGGTGATATTATGGTTCGGTTGCAAGGGTATTTCAGTTGAGACTTTTTGAGATGCTAAAATTTCTCCATCACCAGTCTCTTGGGTTGTAGTGTGGAGCTGAGGATGATTTCAAAATCAATCACACCTAGCACGAGTCCTTCTTCTGTGAGGACTTCTACTTGCCAGGTGCCGTTCCATAGGTTGTTTTTGTAGGTGTAGCCGCGGTAGCCACCGTCTCTACCACCCGTGATGTTGAACCCTATGTCTTCGATCAATACCCATTCTCTTGTCTCTGAGTTGTATCTTTTCCATCGATGGAAAATTGACTTTTTTAAACTAGTCGGTGCAAATATGGAGGAGAAAATGTACACGTTTTCATGGGGTTTGAGAATGAATTTTAACCTGTGCTTGCGCCAAAACAAATGCCACTCGTCGGTCTCATAGGTGACGAGGTATTGGTCGTTTTCGACTTGGATGCTGTGGGCAACTATGCCGTTGCTCAGTGCCAGAGGTACGGGTGGAATCAGTTTGAAATAGTAAAACAGGGCGATCGTACCATAGACTGCCAACACGATCCCGATCAATTTTCTCTTGCGTATCTCAGCTCGTGTGCTTGGACTCATGGCATAGATCAAACCAATTAGTACCAGTGTGCACCCCAGGCTGATGAGACCCGAATAGGCGAAGATAGCTGTACTCAATTCTTTGATGAATACAGGGATCATAAAAGCAAAAAACGTAAAACTGATGAAGGAATAGACTCCAAACTGTAGGTACTTGTTGGAGATTCTTTTTTTGAGGAACTCATTGGCAACCAGTAGTGCCACAAGAATAATGAAAAAGTAGACGGTCCTAGACAAGGAGACACTCCGAGAAAAATAAACCACATAGGCACTAGACAATGCTCCAAAGAAAAACTGAATCGCCAAGGGAAAGTAGACTTCAAACCGCTCAAGGAAGGTGTTTTTCCATTTGCCATCCTCTGCCAAATTGTACAAGTATAGCGTAGCGGTGAGGCAGGTCATGTGTGAGCACAATACAAAGAGATCATATAGTCGATCAATGCGTCCCAGTGTCAATGAATCAAAAATGAAACCACCTATAAAAAACACAACAGGAGCGTATTTTTGATGTCTGCCGATAAATCTTCGAAATGCACTATCCTTGAACCTTGCCAATGTTTTTCTCATACCGTTCTCTACATGTTGTTGCTTCACACTTACACGCTATTTGTCGTGAAGCTACTTTTTTTAGACGCTAGATTGATAGTATTTAGGTTTTAGACAATAACCTAGCATCCAAATCTAAATACTAACGTCTAATTACTAATATCCAAAAAGCATACCTTTATACATTCATCCCAATTTTAAAATTATATGAAGCAAATCGTCGTAGTGGTTCTTGTGTTGATGTTGAATAGTTGTGACTGGGGAAAGGGGAGTTCTTATGACCCAACCAAAATCCAGCAGGAGTTGGACGAAGAGTTCGGGAAATATGAGGAAGAAGTAAAATCCGAAGACAAGGAATATTACCAAGCCTATAATCAAACACTTTCACTCTGGAATACACCCTATCACGAAGTGCATGTCCCGACCAGTCATGGCAAAGCACATGTCATCGTCAGTGGTCCTAAAAGCGGAGAGCCATTGGTGCTGCTGCACGGAATGAATGCCAGCTCCACGATGTGGTATCCTAATGTAAAGGCGTTGTCTCAGCACTATAGGGTGTATGCCATAGACTATCTGCTCGAACCTGGCAAGTCTCAGATGAACAAAGAAATCGGAGACATGGACGACCTGATGAACTGGTACCATGAGGTGTTTGAAGGATTGAAACTAGAGGAGTTTAGCCTGATTGGTGCATCCGAAGGAGGATGGTTGGCTGTGAGGAATGCCCTTCGTCAGGAATCTCGGGTCAAGCGTTTGATTTTATTGAGTCCTTTGCAGACTTTCATTTGGATTCCACCAGGGTTGAAGATGAGCCACAATATTACCTACTCAATAGCACCTAAGCGAGAAGATTTGCGAGACGTCTTGTCGACCATGTCCACCCAGGTAGATGAGATGGAGCAGGCCTATATTGATCAGTATTTCATCGCGACACAGATTGCAGAAAAGCGCTTGTTGATGTTTAAGATGACACCCTTTTCGGATGATGAATTGAAATCATTGACCATGCCCATTTTGGTGTTGATAGGAGATCAGGATATCGTCAACAAAGAAAAGAGCCTAGAAAACGCCAAGGAATTGCTACCCAAAGTAGAAACAGGTACCATCAAAGATGCAGGACACTTCCTATCTATGGATCAACCCAAAATAGTCAACAAGTGGATGTTGGAGTTTTTGAAGGCGAATAGTATTGAGTAATTAGATTCAAGAACCAAGATTCAAGAACCAAGATTCAAGAACCAAGATTCAAGACTAGAAAACTAGTTGAACCAGAAAACTAGAAAACCAGTTAACTAGCTGAACCAGAAAACCAGTCCAACCAGAAAACCAGTTCACTTCATCTCAAATACTTTCGTACCTTCGTGGGCTAATAAAAACAGCACAGTTAGTACGTTATCATGAATATATATCAGCAGATTACCACCGAAATCCTCAATGCATCTCATATTGTCATCACCTCTCACAAGTCACCCGATGGGGATTCTATTGGTAGTTCGCTGGGTTTGTTGCGCTTTATCGAAAAGCTGGGTAAGAAGGCTGTGATTTGTCACCCAGATGTAGCACCTGAGTTTTTGTCTTGGTTGGATTCGTCAGCGATTTTGTTGATGACGGATCAACCAGCGGAGGTCACTGCTGCTTTTCAGCAAGCAGATTTGATATTCTGTTTGGACTATAATGGTACGGATCGGATAGGGGCAGACATGCAGGTGCTGTTAGAGGCTGCCACTTGCCAGACGATCATGATTGATCACCATCTTGATCCACAGGACTTTCCTACTTTGGCGGTTTCTGATACTACAGCATCCTCTACAGCTCAGCTGATTGTAGAATTGATTGTAGAATCAGGGCATAGAGACCTGTTGGATGAACATATCGGTACGCCTTTGTATCTCGGTATATTGACAGATACGGGGAGCTTTAGATTCCCATCTGTGCAAGCTCGAACACATGAGTTACTCGCGATGCTCTTGAGTGCAGGGGTGAAGCATCACTTGATCCATGAGGTACTCAATGATAACAATACGGCTAGCCGTTTGCGTCTGCAAGGATTCGCAATGAGCGAAAAGTTGGAAATCATGGAAGATTACCATGTAGCCATTATCCCCTTGTCGAAAGAAGAGCTGGAAAGATACCAGTACCAAAAAGGTGACACGGACAACTTGGCGAACCTAGCCTTGTCAATTAAAGGCATGAAGGCTGCCATCGTGTTTTCTGAGCGTGATGGGATGATCAAAATCTCATTCCGCTCCAAAGGCCAAGAAAACCCAGTCAATGTATTGGCAGCAGAGCATTTCGATGGAGGAGGTCATGCTAACGCTGCAGGAGGTATGAGCGAATTGTCCGTGACTGAGACCTTAGAGAAGATCAAGGGGTTGATTCCAAGCTATTTTTCTAACTAGTTTAACTGGTTTAACTGGTTTAACTGGTTTTCTGGTTCAGCTAGTTAACTGGTTTTCTAGTTTTTTAGTCTTGAATCTTGGTTCTTGGTTCTTGAACCTTGACTCTATCTTACTCTAGCAGACTAATTCTCACTTTCTTGGATTTGAGTTTGCTGTTGTTGAGGTCTTTGACGAGCTGACGTACTTTGCTGCGATGTACTGCCACGAAGGCACAGTCGGACTTGAGTTCGATGGTACCGAGTTCATCTTTTTGCAAGGCGCCTTGCTTGAAGAATAAACCTGCAATGTCTCCTTTAGAGATTTTGTCTTTTCGTCCTCCTGAGATGAACAGCGTTTCCCAGTTGCTCAAGGATGGAGTCATGTCTTTGCGGATTTCTTCTATCTCTGCACCTTGTGCGAAATCAGACAGGCTTTCTTTTTTGCCCTGTAGGATGTAAGCCGTCCCGTTGCTGTTCATACGTGCAGTTCGTCCATTTCTGTGCGTAAACTCTTCCTTTTTATAGGGCAGTTCATAGTGAATGATGAAGTCAAGCTCGGGTACATCAATGCCTCTCGCTGCTAAATCAGTAGCGATCAATAGACGATGCGTCCCGTTGCGAAACTTAATCAAGGCGCGTTCTCGATCAATCTGCTCCAATCCTCCGTAGAAGCAGGCATGCCCAATGTGTCTGTCCTCCAAGTAATCTGACACGTCCTGAATCGTGTCTTTCAGACTGCAAAAGATGATGCCGTTTTTGTCTCCAAGATGCCCAATCAACTGGATCAGTGTTTCTAGTTTGTTGGATGAAGCGGAGACTACTGTACGGATTTGTAGTTGGCTTGTGGCTTCTCCGAGGTAGTTGAGTAGTTTGGGCTCTCTGATCCCCACGAAATGCGGAATCTCTGATTTCTGGGTAGCGGAGGTCAATATTTTCTTGTCGAGGTAGCGGAGTGACTCCACGATTTCTCTCATTTCTGTTTCGAATCCCACCTCCAGCGACTTGTCAAACTCATCGAGCACGAGGGTCTTGATGCCATCGATGTTGATGGTTTCGCGTCGGAAATGATCGGCGATTCTGCCGGGCGTACCTACGAGGATGGCCGGGGCGTGTTTCAGGTCTATTTTGTCCTTGGAGCCTGCACGTCCGCCATAGACAGCATTGGTTTTGAATCCGCTGCCCATCTCACGGATCACTTGCTCGATCTGGATGGCGAGCTCTCGGGATGGAACCAAAATCAATACCTGAACCATATCAGAGGCTGGATCCAACGCAGTGATGATTGGCAGGAGAAATGCCAGAGTCTTGCCCGTACCAGTGGGAGAGAGGAGGACAACCTCTGGGTGCTGAGAGATGGCTTGATGTGCATCCTCTTGCATAGGGTTGAGTTTTTCGATCCCCAGTTTTTCTAGGATGGCTTGTTGGTCTTTGATTCTTCCTGACATGTGGCAAAGGTATTCTAAATATGTCGCTGTGGAGAAACCTTCATTATATTGATGATTAAATACTTTACTGTTCTATTTTCGAGCCATGGAATTTGTTTTCAACCATCCTTATATCAGCTTGATTGTTATGATCTTATTACTCAACGCCATGGTTCACAAAGTTTCACAAAAGGAACACTCCCCACTGGCGTATTTGTTTTTGGCTGTTTTGTCACTCATAGCACAGGCATGCAGTCCTTTTTCAGGAGTAGTCAATGAGGAACTCTCAGGCAATTACTATTACAACAAGCGTAAGAGCGACATCCAATACAGTCCGATGGGCAACTGGTTTGAACTGGGCAATACCAAGATGAATGCGGATGTCGCAAGCTTTGAGGTGCTAGAAAGGGACTTTGCCAGGGATAAGAATCACGTCTATTTTAAGGAACACGCCATCGATTCGGAATTAGATGCTGCTACGATAGAAATCAGAGATTATACGATCTTTGATCAATACCATGTGTATATCCCCGTGGATTACATGCCTTACGACCTGAGCGAACAAATCATGACGGATAAGCAGCTCTATGTAATCGAGGGAGCCGATCCTAAATCATATCAGGAACTGGACAGAGACTGGGCGAGAGATGCTCAAAACTGGTTCTACAACTATCGGATCATCGCCGTGGATTACGACAGTTTTGAAATCGTCAATGACAACTTCTGCAAGGACAAAGACAAAGTTTATCTGCGCAAGAATGACATCTTATTGCCCTCAGACATAGATGCAGCGAGCTGTAAAAAACTGGATGCTCGCTATGTGGTGGACAAAGATTTTATCTACGACTTTCAAGAGTGGAAGGACGGTGAGCAGGTGGATAGATTGAGACGCTTTTCGTACCGCAGTCTGGACAATTGCCGAATTGACCGTGAAGACTACCTGATTTTTGATGACCAAGTGATCTATGATGGAGAGCCAATCAAGGGAGTAGATCAATCCACCTTTTTCGTGATGAAGGGCGACTGGAACTCCTATGCCAAGGATGCGAATCGTGTCTATTTCTGCGGAAAAGTGATCGAAGGAGCCGATCCTGCTAGCTTTGTCTTGTACAAGTACAACCTCTATGCCCATGACAAGGATTTTGTCTACCACCGTGGTGAAAAAATGCCGATGGCTGATGTAGCCACTTTCGGCCCTGCGGACAAGGACGGGTTCATCTATAGAGACAAAAATCATCGCTATGTAGGAGGCGAGATCAGGGAGGATTAGCCCTTATTCACGAGACTTTAAGTAACCTCTTTAATTTATTCTTTTACCGCAGGAGTGCGGAAGCTCCAGGCGAGTATGCGGCTGGTTTTGTTGCCTTGTCCCATGGGGATGGTTTTGACGGTGACGGCTCCTGCTTTGTCGAGCAACCAATATGCATTCTTGAGATGAGCTTGTTTGGAGATCAGGGTGGAGAACCAACGGCAAGACTTTGCGAACTGCTTACTCTCCTCGATCATGTCTCGGACGAATCTTTCTTCACCTCCTTCGCACCAGAGTTCGTTGGATTGTCCTCCGAAGTTGAGGACGGTCTTCTTTACTTTTTTGCGCTTCAGGTTTTGGAGTTTGCGGGTCGATCCCGCTTGCGCTGCAGCTTGCGAAGCGTGAAAAGGGGGATTGCACATTGTCAAGTCAAACCTTTCATCTTTTTGGATGATCCCTGTGAATATGGAACGAGCGTTGGATTGCAGTCTTAGTTCTATTTTGCCACTTAGAACGCTGTTTTGATCAATGATCTGCTGTGCAGAACGGATCGCGAGAGAGTCTATATCTGCCCCCACGAACGACCAACCGTAGGCTTGAATCCCAATGATAGGATATACGCAATTTGCACCCACACCCACATCCAAGCAACGCACCGGAGTAGATTGCTCCCCCAACAGATCAGCAATGTGATGAATGTAATCCGCTCTACCAGGAATCGGCGGACAGAGGTAGCCATCTGGGATGTCCCAGTACTCAATCTGATAATAACTACTCAGCAAGGCTTTGTTGAGGGTCTTGACAGCCTTTGGATCAAAAAAGTCAATGGATAGATCACCATAAGGATTCGGTCTGACGAAGGCCTTCAATGCAGGACAAGCCCCGATGAGCCGATCAAAATCGTATCGCTCGCGATGTAGATTGCGAGGGTGCAGTTGGCTCTTTTCTTGGGGACGTTCTTTCTTGATTGGAGGCATCTATGCTAGTGTTGATATATTGAAACCTGACAGGTTTTTTACATTATATGGCAAATGAAGTCTTAGTCTCGTTACTTTGAAATTGAATAAACCTGTCAGGTTTAACGGTACATTGTAAAATGTAAAGGTACAGCATTAGCCATATTCAAATTTTCTTATCCCTTGAATAAAAAACTAAGGTCTTTGATCGCAAAACCAATCCTGAGCATGTTGACGTGTTCGGAATAGTTGAGCAAGGATTCTGCATAGCCGTTGTAATATTGCAGGTAGATGAACTGGTCTGCCTTTTCGGTGATGCGCCAGCTTGCTGAGAGCATCAGTTTGCCTTTCCAGTCGGGGGTAAAGGATTTTCTGATCTCGGATTGAAAGATCCATTTGGGGTGTGGCCGATAACCCAGCCCTAGTTCGAAATAGGATTTATAATCCATGAGGTCCTCGTTGCCTTTGAGGTCGTCTACACGCATCCAGGTTTTGAGGGATGCGGTCAAGTCTTGCATGGGTTTGGTGATATACATGAGGGAGATGTAGTTCCATCCTCGGGATTCATCACCTCCTCGTCCGTTGGACTCATGCTCAAAAGCGAGCCACAATCCACCGTGCAGTTTTTTGTCCTTGAATAGCATTTTGCCCAGTCCCAAACTGGGATGAAAGACATGATCCCTGAATGGATACGACTTCTCGTAGATATTCCATAGGGAAGTCTGCTGGTAGGTGAAGTATAGAAAAGTATTGCCTGGGAGAGTATGTCTGGTCAATCGCTGCTTGAATCCAAACTGCAGTTTGGCATCACTGTTTTGAGCAGTAGGGTGCTCACCTAGAGTGGTACCAGTGATCAGGTAGTTGTCTCCATAGATGGTAAATGACGGCAGGTTTTGGATGCTGTCTTTGTAGTGTCGCTCTATTGCTTCGTTGGACTGGCCCAACGAAGGTTCATAGAGACATATAAAGCTGAATATCAGCAGGAATAGGATCGTAGTGTGTTTGAAGGTGCCTTGATTGATCATCAAGCTACTTTGAAATCCAGGATGTTTTTGCCCTCAAAGCTGGCAACCAACTGATCTCCTGACTTGACGCTACCTGTACCATGTGCAGGTGTCCCAGTCAAAATGATGTCTCCTGGATTGAGGGTCATAAACTGACTCACGTATGCGATGATTTCTGGCAAGGTGTACACCATCAGTGATGAATTCCCTGTTTGCACCCTGTTGCCGTTGAGATCCAATGCGAAATTGATGTCATGGGTATCCTTGATTTCGGACAACGGAATAAAGTCTGAAATAGGTGTAGCTCCATCAAATCCTTTGGCCAATGCCCACGGACCTTTGCCTTCTCTGCTTTTGGTCAAGACGTCTTTGGCGGTGAAATCGATCGAAAGAGCAACTGCATCTACATAAGACAAAGCTGACTCTTGCGCGATCATTTTTCCTTTTTTACTCACTCTGTAGGCCAATTCTACCTCGTACACCACATCGTTGGTGACCGCTGGGATTTCGAATGGAGCATTACCAGTCAAAATCGTTGTTTCTGGTTTGGTGAAGATGATAGGATCCCACTTTGGCGTGGGCATCTCTTCCACGCTGTTGACATAATTTTTGCCGATGGCGATGATAATCATTGTAGTCTATTTTTTATGATGAGTCACAAAAATAGGACTTGCTATGTAAACTACAATTGTATTGCTGGGATTAGATTGACCGATGGGTCATTGTCTCGGCTTAATATCCTGGCTCCAACTCAGGCTTGCTTCCTGAACCGGTTGGTGAAACTACAGTGTTGACAAAATTCTTCCACTAGGACGCCATTGAGGAATCCCGTGCGCATAGCCGTAAAGCGCTCGCTGTTGATGATTTCCATCAGGGATTTTTCTTTGACGTTGCCTAGGTTGATCATGGCTTTTTGATCTAGCAACAAGATGCCACTCAGCCGAGTGCGAGTATGTCGAGCACGAGGATAGTCATTATGATGAGTCAAAAAATAGACTGCGATATGAGAATTACAACTTAATGTAGGGTTGGAAACACGGAGGTGTGAGAATAATATCTACTTACATGCCATATTGCTGATCAGGCAGTATCAATTAGGCAGTTGATTGGTCAACATCCAGTAGAGACTGATGTCTTTGGTAGCGCGCGTAAAATCTTCAAAAGAAATAGGTTTGACCACATAACTATTTGCTCCGTTTGAGTAGCATTCTTTGAGATCTACAATTTCCTCTGATGAAGTCATTATTACTATAGGAATATTTTTGATGTCAGAACTGCTTTTGATAGCTTTTAATATTTCATGACCGCTTACTTTGGGTAGCTTTAGGTCTAAAAGTACCACCTTGGGATTGATGGATAGATCTCGTTCTCTGTACTTGTTCCTGGCAAAGAAGAAATCTAGTGCTTCTTCACCATCTTTGAGCCAAAGAATGTTGTTTTGTACTTTCATTGATTTCAAAGCCCTCATGGTCAATTCTGCATCATCTGGATTGTCCTCAACTAAAACGATTTCTATATTGTCGTAGTTCATTAGTAGTATTATTTTGGTAATGCAATTGTAAATTTAGCGCCCTTGTTTATCACGCCTTTGGCAGTGATCGTGCCATGGTGTCGATCTATTATTTTTTTACATAACGACAAACCTACACCGGTTCCTTCAAATTCGGAATCGCTGTGTAGTCTTTGAAACACTTCGTATAGTTTGTTTTCATATTGCTGGTCAAAGCCTATTCCGTTATCTTCAATATGAATGATGTTGTCTTTTTTATCACTTTCTGACCAAATCTTGATTTTCGGTTCTGCCACATTCGAACTGTATTTGACGGCATTGGAGATCAGGTTTTCAAACACTTGTTTGATCATGTCCTTGTCTCCTTTTATGCTTCCCAAAGTGCCTATTTCAAATATACTTACATCCAACTTAAAATAATTATCCAGCAAAATGTTTTTGACCAGCATGTCCAATGAAAATATCTCTATGCTTTCAGTACTTCTGCTCATTCGGCTAAATGACAATAGGTCATCAATAAGCTTTCCCATTTTATTGCTGTTTCTGATGATACGTTTGAGATAATTGGTCTCTTGCTCGTCTAGTTTTGATCCTACGTCCTCTAATAGTGCGGAAGAATAGCCTTGCATGGCGCGCAAGGGTGCTCTCAAATCATGTGATACCGAATAACTGAATGATTCTAGTTCTTGGTTGGTCTCTGATAGACTGAGGGTTCGTTTTGCTATTTCTTTTTCGAGTAGTTCTTTGGATTCTAGGATTCGTAGGTAGTCGGCTTCTGTTTTCATGCTCAGCGCGATCGGTATGGCGCGAACCATGGCAAGTGCAGTAAAGAGCGAAATCACCGCGGTTAAGAACTTTACAAATCCACTCAAGCGATACACAGGCTCCCAAAACAGCACCACATCGATCAAATGCGTAAAGCCACAGGCCAATATGAATACCCCAAAGAGAATAAAAAATCGTCCAAATGGGATTTTCTTATACTTCCAGTAAAAGAATATCAGAAGCATTGGAATAGCAGAATAGGATAGAAAGATGGTGAGGTCGGATAGGATGTAGAACCAACCTTCGGTTTCTGACCATTGTCCACAACCCCATCTGGCTGGCCATGCAGAAGTATCTAGGAGGTTGGAAAAGTAATCTGAGACCGAAGACACCTGCACTACAGGTTGTGCGCTCATGGTGTTGTTGCAGGATGCAAAACTAGTATCTATCGGTACGATGTGGGTGGAAGATGGAGTCAAGTTGTGGGTGGTTATGTGTGTTTTTTAGATAGTTTAAGTAGCAGATGGCTAATAATTTATGAATTTAAGGGGACTTATAGAAAGATTAAATTGTTTATTTTGATCAGAAGGAATCAAAGGAGTCAACTGTGCAGATGTACGATCTGGGGTCTTTTGTTGTAGAGGATGGCGTCAAAAGTGGAATCCAGACCGTGATATTCACCATGACCTGGCCCTATGATTTACCAGCAGTGGATGGCTATATTTCTTATGCTATGGCCAAAGGGGGCTGCTTCTTGAATCGATTGATGAAACTACAGTGTTGACAAAATTCTTCCACCAGGACGCCATTGAGGAATCCCGTGCGCATAGCCGTAAAGCGCTCGCTGTTGATGATTTCCATCAGGGATTTTTCTTTGACGTTGCCTAGGTTGATCATGGCTTTTTGATCCAAACAACAGGGTACTACCGAACCGTCCGCATGTATGCCGATGTGGTTGAGGACACCATTGCAGCGACCTTGGGTTCCTTGGAGGGGTAGCTCCATAGAAGGCCACTCGAAACGCGAATCAAAATGTAGATAGAGTCTGTTCCAGATGTTCTTCGATTTGATCGCACCCACCTCGATGTTGCGGTTGATGCTGATCTCAAAGTATGATTCGATGGCAGTGAATAGCTCTTCGTTGTCCGAGTCGCTGCTGTCCTGATTCCATAGTCTGAAATTGGTGTAGAGAGCCGGTCTGATGTGCTGCGCCTCCTTCACAAACTCAAAAATGGGCGTGAGATAGGGTGCCAATTCCCGCTCTGGAAAATTGTCTCTAAACGCCTGCAAGGAAAAGTTGACTTGACGCACACAGCTCGAATGCAACAGGAGGTCCTTATGACGACCGATCAGGAGTCCGTTGGTCGTCAGGTCGATCTGTGTGTTGTATTGATCGCACAGTGCTAGGATTTGAGCAAATTGAGGATGGGCAAGCGGCTCGCCCAATAGGTGCAAACAGATGATCTCCGCAAGTGGCGCCACTTGCTTCAATATCTCTTCGAACTCGGCGATGTTCATGATCTTTTTGTCCTTCTCCATGACAGGACAAAACGAACATTGCACGTTGCAAATATTAGAAATCTCTAAATAGATTCTCTTAAACATGTGGTTGCATCTTTAGCCCAGACAAACGCTTTTCGGAATACAAGACCTATGCAATTTTCGGGTGCGCGAATTTAGAATAGTGGAGCAATATTTCAACTCATCGCAGATATATTTTTGTTAGCTAGTTAAGTGGTTTACAACTATTTGGGACATGGAGGTGTCTGAAGTCCATGAGCAGATTAATGATAGCTGTATTGTTGATAGGGGTCCTGTCACAATGCAAAGAGGATTGTACGCAAAGTGATAAGTGTAGTTTAGCACCAGACGCTGGGTTTTGCTATGCATACATCCCGAAGTATTATTACGACAAAGAAGAAAAACAATGCAAGTCGTTCATTTATGGTGGCTGTGGTGGAGAGGTGCCATTTGAGACCTTGGAAGCATGCGAAAACGGATGCTATTGTGATAGACAAGTAGAAGAGATGTAAATCCCTGTTGTTTTAGTTCTTCCGCAGGGTGACTCCACACCATTAAAATGAAAAGCAGAGCCCGCCTGCCGACCGTGTCAGAGACACTGCTTATCATGTCATCCTGAATCTCTCCCTGTCATGGTGAGGTTCTCGAACCATCGGACAGGCGGTGCAGAAGCCTCGGAGCTGCCTATTTACCCTTCGAGAACCTCAGGGTGACAGGGGAAATTGCTGCTCGCTGGTTTTACTCAGTTGTTTTAGTTCTTCGGCAGAGTGACTCCAAAACATCGAAATGAAAAGCAGTGTGCCTATAATGGTTGAGTTTGAAGTTATCTTTCAGAACACTTCAAACAACTAGTTCATTGCTGTTAACTCCTGCACTCTCTTGCGGATACCAATGCTCAGGGTAAAGCAACAACGGGAGTCATCTAGCCTTTGTTATACTTGCTTGATAAGGTAGAGTTGCCTTGTGTTACCGCACAAGTAGCAAAAATGATATATATCTTATTTGAAAAAGACTTATATCATTTTTGAATAAGATATATATCTAAAGTAAAAAAGATATATATCTTTTTGGTTATTCATAAGCAACCATGAACCTGATGATGCTGTAGGTGCCACCCATAGCAAGGCTCTAAGCAAGCAGATGTACCGTTACCGAGCGCAAATACACCTGTTACCTCCACGAATCTTCTCCCTATATCTGGGTATTTTTAGGATGGATCTTGATCTTTGAGACAGGCTTACTTGCCGCTATGCTGGGAAAGGGGTATTCTTGGGGGAATCAATGATAGACATCTATGATGGATATACTCGAACAGCTTGAGATGAAAGAGTAGCAATTACTTTTTGAAATGAGAATATACGAAATATATAATATTGTTTGATTATGAGTGAGTCAAGTTACGAAGATTCGATCAATAAAATACGAGACTACAGTATTGAACAATTTGATAAGAACATTGTTTTTATAGCATCTGGTGCCCTAGGCATATCGTTCGCTTTTATCAAGGACATTGTCGACTTATCTAAAGCAATATGCATCCAACAGTTGATGTGGGCATGGGGTACTTTCGCTGGAGTTATTTGTTTTAGTTTATTAGGACATTTCATTTCCATGCAAGCACACTCGTGGGCTTGGGCTAATCAAGAACTAAGTGATGATGCTTACAATAAAGTTGTTAGAAAATGGAGTCTATCCATAAGGATATTAAATGTGGCTATGATTCTCGCTATCTTTATTGGAACGTTATTACTTATCAGTTTTATCAACCAAAACTTAAACGAAACATGAGCGAAGACAAAGAAAAAAATGAGAGGGAATCTAAACAAGGTAAATCATCAGATGATGATACTCTATCATCTAAAGGGGAAGATTTATTTCACAACGTTGTTCGCTTTAAAAGAGTAGAAAAGGGTGCTAATCATTTTCCTGATCCTATTGGGGATTTTAATTTCGAGTATTTAAGAAGAGCTGCAGAGGTTAAACTAAGGCCTGTTCGTGCGAAAAAAGGTGGGGATAACGAACAACCAGAAGAAAATAAAGACAAAGATTAATTTTAATCAAGACCTATGACTAGAAATTTAAATCACCATTGGTCTTAGTATCCACTAAGACCCAAAATATAGAAGGGCGTCTGCCTGTCATGACAAGGTCGTAGTGGACGAGACGACCAGAGGTGTAGATTGACGGCAGAGCAACTACCGTAGTCCTCGCTCTCAACGAGAACCACGGTACAGCATTTGCCATGCGATCCACTGCCTATCCTAGTGGAGTTTAGTGAGATCTCACCCTTATTTCACTACAGTAGCTTCTAATTCTACTTTTAGTGTTTCATATAGTGCTTGTACTTCTAGCACGGTGCTGGCTTGTTTTATATGATGGCGATTGCACCAATTTTGAAACAAATCAAAGCAAGAAAAAAGCTCTTCTGAGGAGGTAGTATAGATATTTAATCGTACAATGTTTCCACATTCGTACCCAGCATCTTCTATGACTTTTTCTAGATTGGCTATTGCTTCACTGAGCTGGGTTCTCATATCAGCTGTACTCGAAATACCATCGTCACTGATGGCTGTTTGACCAGAGACGTATAAGGTACTCATCACATTGGTCACTTCAACTGCTTGAACATAACTACGATCATCCTGCCATTTCCATGGGTTAATTACTCTTCTTTCCATTGTTTTTTTGTTTTGCGCCTGGACACAGGCCATTGTGAATAACATGAAGGTTAAAACTGTACCTAGCTTTTTCATTTGTTTGATTGTAATATTGACTAGGCAAAGTTGTCAGAAGGGCATGAGAGTCACTTGTGACATATGTCACTATTGTGAATCTTGGTGTTTGGACAGACTTGTCCGCAATAGACTAGTTATTGGATAAACAGTCTACTCAATGTTTCTCGAGAAACCCCTAGGTAGGAAGCAAGTTGAGTTTTGGAGACTCTTTGCAGAAGAGATGGAGATTGAGTGATGAGTTGTTCATACCTTTCCTTAGCATTGGTAGTGAGTAGCGACAATACCCGCTGTTGAGCACCAATGAATCCCATGTTGGATTTTTGCAGGAGGAATCTTTCTATTTTCGGCATGCTATTACACAAACTCCAATAGTCATCGTGTGCTATACAATAGACGGAGGTTTCTTCTAGACATACCAAAGACATGGTCGCTCTAGTCTTCATAAAAAAGGCACTGAAGTCACTCTCCCACCAATCTTCCATCGCAAACGATACAATGTGCTCAGATGCGTCCTTGTCTACAAACACCAATTTTAAAAGGCCAGAGACTACATAGTAGGCGTACTCCACTTTTTGTCCTCGTTCAAAAAGGAATTCCTTTTTATGAAAATGCTTGAGTGTGAAGTAGGGCAATAGAAGATCAAACTCGTCATCAGTCAGAGTAACTGTCTTTTCTATGTGTGCTCTTAGTTTTTTGTGCATGATTCAAGGAAATAGATTCTGGTATGTTGACTAAAAAAATCTGCCTGTCATGACAAGGTCGTAGCATCTGCTGCGACCAGTGGTATCGATTGACGGCAGTACAAGTCTGTTGCCCTCTGCATTCAATATCGCCAACCCCTTGTCTAACATCTAGTATCTAAAATCTAACGTCTATCATCTAACATCTAATACATCAACTCAAAGGCACTCCTATAAGCATCGATCTCCTGTACATAGTCGAGGAATTTGTTGTAGAAGGGATGCTGTCCGATGGTGGCACTGTCGCCGATTACGACCAGTTTCTTCTTGGCGCGGGTGAGGGCGACATTCATGCGGCGGGTGTCGCCGAGGAAGCCAATCTCTCCGTTTTCGTTGGAGCGGACGAGGCTGATGTAGATCACGTCACGTTCCTGTCCTTGGAAGGAATCCACTGTGTTGACCTGAACCTTGCTGGCGACCGCTGTGTCTAAGCCACTTTCCAGTAACTTTTCGGTGAGTAGGAGGGTCTGCGCCTTGTAGGGGGAGATCACGCCGACACTTTGGAGGTCGTCTTGGTGGCCGATGGTGTCGAGTTGGCCGAGGTACTCGATCAGGTGTTTGAGGAGGATGTCCGCCTCTTCGGTGTTGAAGGAGCTACGGGTCTCTGGGTCGATTGCCTCGAAGAACCCACAACCCGCTGTGTCGATGAACTCCACGGGCGTGTCCTCAGAGAAAACCTTCCACTGGCGTACCCTATCGTCTGCTTTCAGTTCGTTTTTGTAGAACATGCGGCTGGAGAAGTTCATGATTTGCTCGTGCATCCTGTACTGGATGGACAGCATCACATCTGCTTTGTTGCGCTGGATGGCCTTTTCGAAGAGGGTCACTTCCAGTCCTTTCTTCGCCGCATCGAAGGATCGAATGGTCGGTGGCAGTTGACAGTGATCCCCTGCAAAAATTACTCGTTGTGCTCTCAGAATCGGAATCCAAGAGGCTGCCTCTAGTGCCTGTGCCGCCTCGTCGATGAACACCGTCCCAAAGCTCATGCCTTTGATGTAATTGTTGGTCGCGCCGACCAGCGTGCTCACGATCACCTGAGACTTGGAGACGATATCGTTGATGATGTAGTACTCTAGGTTGTTGGCGTCATCTTTCAGTCTCAGTGCTTCGGACTTGATGGCGCGGCGTTGGACCTTCTCGGCATGACCAAAGCTGCGTTTGTATTTGCTCGCGAGTTTGAAGTATTCTTCGGACTGCTTCCGTAGGTCTTTCAGGCTTTTGAAGTCGGCATGGTTGGCGATTTTGGCATCCAGTGTCTTGCTGAGGATGTCCTCATGTACTCTGGCGGGATGTCCCACTCGCAACACTTCTATTTTTTGCTCCCCCAATTTCTCGGCGAGTAGGTCTACGGCAGCATTGCTGGGTGCGCAGACGAGCACTTGGTTTTCCCTGTGCAGCGTCTCGATGATGGCTTGCACCAGTGTGGTGGTTTTGCCAGTGCCAGGAGGGCCATGGATGATGGCGACATCTTGGGCGTTTTTGACGAGGCGTAACGCTTCGTTTTGGCTGTCGTTGAGTCCCAGGTCTCTGATGGTATCTTGGTTGTCGAAGGATGCCTCTTTCGTCCCTAGGATCACTTGTTTCAGGTGATCGATGCGATCGTCTCCGCCTTTGATGACTTTTTGGAGCGCTTTCTCCATTTCCCGATAGGCATTCTCATCGAAGAGCAACTGGATGCCAAGTTGGGAATGTTGTGCCCACTGAGGCAGTTCATCGACGTTGATGGTGATGTGCATCTCCGTCTTGGTGACGTTGTTGACCACACCAGAGACAGCCTCGTCGGAGTTCTCGCCTCCACCGCTAGAGAAGAGGCTCACCAACTTGCCAGATTGAAAGGAGTGCGCATCGACATGTTCCTTTTGTCGGGACACCTTCACCATCAATCGCTCTCCCGCATCGAAATGTGTCTTGAGCAAATCCACGGGGTACCAGCATACGCCTGATTTTCTACGCTCCTTCAGCGAAGTGCTGGACATCTTGAGGCGGTACTGACGCAGGTCTTCTTCCTTCTCCTGATGGAGGAGTTGCAGTTGGGTTTTGAGTTCTTCCTGAATGTTGCTTTTGGACATGGATGCGGCTATAGATGCTGTAAGAGTTCTTTGATATCGGTGAGTTGGATCAGTTGGTTGTGTTCAATTTTTCGATCTACTTTTTCATGTTCCCACGTGATATGATAGGGGATATGAAAGGCATGACCACCGAGATTGAGCACGGGCAGTACGTCCGACTTGAGGGAATTCCCAATCATGGCAAACTCGTCTGCTTGGATGTCTAAGTGGCGGATCACTTTTTCGTAATCAGGTTCTTTCTTCTCCGACATGATCTCGATGTGGTGAAAGTACTTTTCCAAGCCTGACTTCTTGAGTTTGCGCTGTTGGTCGAGGAGGTCGCCTTTGGTAGCCAAGATCAGTCGGTACTTTCCTTGCAGAGTGGACAAAACATCTTCTACTTCGTCGATAAGGATGACGGGTTTTTGGAGGAGCTCTTTGCCGATGCGCAGGATCTGCTCGATGTCCGTGACGTTGAGTGTGCGGCCGGAGATTTCGATGGCACTCTCTATCAGCGACAGGACAAATGCCTTGATGCCATAGCCGTAGAGCTCCATGTTTTGCAGCTCGATGCGGTAGAGTTCCTTGGCGACACTGTGCTGTGGCATGTATGCCTCCAGCAGTTGACAAAACTCCGTCTCTGCCTCACGAAACAAGCCTTCGTTGTGCCACAGGGTATCATCCGCATCAAAGGCAATGGTTTTGATCTTCATATTGGGATTGGAAAATGAATGATTTGCCAAAGAAAGTACATTTTAGCGTCTCAGCATAGGGAAGGGACGGTTTAGATGTGTGAGGGCATAGCGTAGTACTTTCCGGATGATGTTTTTTTGGAATTCCAAGAAAGGAAATTCTTCTTTGAGGTGGGCGTATCTGGATTTGGGAAGTTTATAGTTGAAGAAACCAAAACTCAAGTCCATCTTATCTGCTTTGCGAAAAGCCTCGGCCAGCGCATTGTCCTTATGGATTCCCAGTTTGTGATGCATGATGATCAGCGAGCGGACTGCCTCATCGAGTTCTGTGCTGTTGTTTTCTCTCAGGTATTCGGAGGCCAAATCGGCACTCGGCTCCAAATAATCTAGGGTGTTGTGTGTCCAGATACCTAGGTCATGAAAGGCCGCAGCGACCGCCAAGGTCTCAGATGCTGGATAGTTCAGTTCGTCGTGATGCAGGAGTAGCGTCAAGTGATAGACCCGATAGACGTGGTTGCGGTAGGCATTGTAGTCCGCACCCAATGCCTTGGTGTAGTAGAGGAGAATGCCTTCGATGCGGGGGATGGATTTGTTGGCCATGGTGCTAACTTGTATTTGTTCACTAAGCTAAGGGATATAATACTGAGTTCCGATTTCATCTTGGCACTTTCGGAATCTTGTTTTCCTGAAAACATACCTAACTTAACCGCCATGTGGTGATTTATCTCAAAGATGAACTTCAAAAACGCTTAAATGACTACCAATGAAAATATATAAACTACTTATCCTATTTACTTTGATCTTAATTTGTGTCACTTGTTATGCTCAAGATGTTAAAATGAATAAGGAAGTAACAGCAATTGTATCTCTGGGCAAGGACTCCCTTGTGCAGATGGCCCTAGAGCTAGTGGACGAAAAGGTAGGCGTTGAGTATTTTGCCAAGATTAGGGTCATGACAGATGGGAGAGAGGTTTATGTTTCGTTTCAGAATCCAGTGAAATATCTTCCAATGAACTCAGCGTACTATTTTGATTTGAACGTGTCACTGCTCGACCAAGTAACTAGCTATGGTGCTGTCACCAATGGGATCGTTAGAGCAGAAGAAAAACCTAGATTCTATCAACAGACGCAAGAAACTAAGGAGAATATCCAGTTTGTGGTCGATGCAATTAATCGTAGTGATGCAACGGGCACAATTAATTTAGCAGATTTCAAGAATGAGATGACCATTCGAGAACAAAAACAATACTACGATATCACAGTCATTTCAGCATTTCAAGAGTCATCCTATAAAATAGAAAAGACCTCAGGAAAGTTATATAATGTAGAGCATGCTCAACTCGTCCCACCTCCATTTGAAGATGAAAGGGTATTAATGGAGATAAATTAGTGCCAAGAGTCCATATTTATCTCCTCAATATTGCGCTCACTTCAATGTTTGAACTTGTACTTAGTTGCTGCTTTGAGTTTGTCTGAATTCACGATTTTGTAATCGATGGCTATATCAGAGTAAGTGGGAGGGGCTATTTTTAGTTTTTTGCTCGACTTTTTGTAGAATTCCTCCTTGGTTGGGTGATTGGGAGAGCAGACGTTGAAGGTCTCACCCCAAAGTTCTTGCTCTAGGATCGTCTCTATCACACCTATGCAGTCATCCAAGTGAATCATATTGACAGGACTGTCTTTGCCTCCAATTTTCTTTCCAGACAAAGTCACGGCAGGGTGTCGTTCTGGTCCGTATAGTCCAGCCATGCGTAAGACTGTTGTGTTTTTTTCTTTGCTGAATATTTCTTCGGCTTTCAGTAGCGATACCCCACCTCTGGAATAGCAATCATAGCTGGCATCTGCTTCGGTCACCTCGGCATTTGGAGACGGATAGACCGCCGTTGAGCTGATGAACAGGACTTTCGTTTTGTCAAAATCTATTTGATTGGCAATGGCTTGCAACTGGTCAAGATGAAAATTGGGATCCTCTGGCGTATTGCGTGGAGGTATGTTGATCATGAAGATTTCGTTATCGAAGAAATCAGAAGAGTCAATCGTCTTTTGTCCTTTTTCACTCAGATAGGGTTCTATGCCTTCATCTTCCAATGTCTTTAGTTTGGTAGGTGTAGAGGTACTGCCTTTAACCTGATATCCTTTTTTGATCAGGTCGATCGCTAGTGGCATACCCAACCAACCACAACCCATGATACTAATTTGCTTCATAAGCGCAAGGATACACAATCCTTGGTTAACCTGTCTGCGTGAGTTGTGCGGCCTCCCGACCAATGAGGCTGCCGATGGCAATACCCATGCCTCCCAGACGTACTGCGACGATGAGGTGAGGAGACAATGTTTTCAAGATGATTTCTCGGGTTTGGCCTGTGCCCATGATTCCTGACCAGCGTTGATCGATCTCATAGGTGGTGCCAGGCAAGATTTGGTCACAGAGCAGGCGATCCAACTGATTCTGGATATGAGGATTCAAAGCCATGTCGTAGGTGGTTTCTCCTTCAAAATCCAAGTTGCGTCCTCCGCCAAGTAGCACCCTGTTTCCTACATTTCTGAAATAATAATAACCCTCATCGAGATGATAAGTGCCTTTGAATTTTAGATTAGGAATAGGCTGTGTGATGAGTACTTGGGCTCTGGCAGGTTTTACGTCGAGTTCAGGAAGGAGTTGTTTGGCAAAACCATTGGTTGCTACGATACACTTTTGGGCTGAGATAGTGCCTTGAACTGTATTGATATTGATGTTGGAGTTAGATTCTTCCATACTTTCTACTTTGATGCCATTCCATATTTGGATGTTCAATGACTGAGCCAGTTGGATGAGGTTTTTCATCATCAAGCCCGTGTTGATTTGGGCTTCTCCCTGAATCGAAATTGCGCCGATTGTATGTTGGAATCCAGAAGATGAAACAATTTGATCATCTCTATGATAGGGGTCAAAACCTAAGGTGTTTCTTAGGGTTTTGTTGAGTGTTTCGAGTCGGCTCAGGGTTGATTCAAAACTGTCTTGTTGGGTAGAGCCAAAGAGTTCGTAGCTGCCATGATTTTCATAACCAATGTTCCCTTCGCCGAGGAGACTTTTGAGATTCTCGAGACCTTTGATGCGTTTTTTAACTCTGGTGATGACCTGCTCTTCGGATTCCTGAGACAGGTCGTGGAGTAGTTCTGTTGGGCTGCCGTAGCAGGCAAAGCCTGCGTTTTTGGTGCTGGCACCAGAAGGTAAAACACCAGCTTCTAGGACGGTGATCTTGGCTTGAGGATTGGCTTTAGCGTATTCAATGGCAGCAGATAATCCCACGATTCCACTCCCTATGACCAGCAGATCAACCTTTCCTATGAAATATTCTTGTTCCCAATAGCTCCACATGAGTGCTAATTTAAGTTTAGGCTATGCTGGGTTGATTCAATCGAAAAATAAGCTCATTGTCTATTGTCCATGGACTATCGACCATTGACTCACTTCACAAGCGATCCCATTTCCTTTTCGGAGATTTTTTTGACGAACATCCTAGGGAATCGACCAGAGACCAAGGTAGTACCTAGTACGATCAAGTTGTTTTCCTCATCTACTTTGATCGAGGCGAGTGTGTATGGGTTGATGTTGCCTATCTTCAATACGCCCGTGGACTCACCAGTCGTGGCATCAAAGACGTTGATGGCAATTTGTCTAGACTGTGTCTCTGCTGCGATTACTGAATATTGAACGTCATTGTACTCGTATAGCACGATGTCCGCAGGGGTCCTTGATCTGTATTCAGAGAATGGGACAGTCATGAAATCAATGCTTGAGGTGATGCTGTTGGTTTCTAGGTTTTGAATGGGTTGGATGAAGTTGTCATTGTATTGATAGCCAAAGATGGAGAAAGTGCTTCCGCTAATGGGTAAAGCTGCTGTCAAACCACCGTCTGTACTTTGTCCTTGCACTACACCTGTCTCGGCATCACCAAAGACTGTAAAGACCACCGATAGCGTATGATTGAAAATACCATTAAAGTAGTAAGTACTGGGGTCCATTTGTCCACAAAAGAAGGGCAATCCGTATCGCTCTGGATCAGAAAAGTGATCGAATATGGCTGATGAAATATCAATATTGGTACCTATAGAAAAAGTCCTGATCTTATCGTTGTTATTGTCATCACGAATTACATTTCCATCTTTGTCATGAATACTCAAAACCATTTGATCAACACCATCAAAACTGAGTAGAATGAGGTTGAGACTGTCAGCTGTGACGTTGACTGCCAATGGCCAGCTCAAGCCATTGTTCAGCGCTATGATTTCGAGAGACGAAGCACTGTTGCCTACTTTGCACAATTGTGCACGTTTGTTGTTGTCCATCATGACGAAGTAGTGCATGTCATCGATGGTGACAAAGTCACCTACTGGTGATTCATACTCGTCGGTATTAAGTTCGGACGAAGCGCTGTAGTTCCCCTCTTCGTCGAGTTCGATGAGTTGAACACCTGCTGGTTTTTTGTTGTCCGTTGTACTACTCAATGACTGTCGTGTCAACACCAGAAAGCCAGAATCTGTAGCGACCATATCGATCGGGTAGTAGCTCTGGTCACTTCTGAAACTGTCGTAGATTTTGGTAAACGAGACCGAAGGGTCAATATCATCATCTTTGCATCCTACTAAGATGAACAAAAGGCAAAATGTATATAATAGGTTTTTCATATGAATCAGGTAGGATTATCGGGAAGAGAAAGTTTTGTCAATGTATCTCAATGGGAAGACGACACTCAGCGAGGCATTGACACCATTGATTTTTGTTTCGTCATTGGTCTCACCCAGTGTCGCCAATTGATTTTCACTGTAGCGCTGGTTGGTATCTGTGATAGAACTCAAACCATAGGAGTAGGATACTTCTAGGATCGTACGGATGTTGCCGACATCCCAGCCAAATCCTAAGCCTCCCAAAGCACCAAAGTAGTTCTGAAACTCATCCTTGACATCTACCGTCACTGTCCCTCCATCATAAGTTTGCGGAGTACCTGTGATGAAATCAGTATGTTTGATATTGGTTTCTTTTTTGGCGGATAGCGAAAAGGAATATTGCATACCTGCCATAATATAGGGTCTAAGCTTTCCTTGTTTGATCAATTCATATCTCAACGACAATGGCACTTCTATAAAACTCGCCGTTTGGGTGACTTTGTACTCAGACTGAAATGTCTCCACATCTGTATCACCTGTCCACTCTACCATGCTAGAGTAGCTATACCGAGCCATTTTGTAGACAGGTGTCATCGCTATGGAGAATCCTTTGTGATAGAATGAAAGATCCAAACCGATGTGAACACCTGGTTCACTGAAATTTTTGTAGTTCTTTTCTAGTAACTCTGTGTCGTAGTTGATCGGTACTATGGACGAATAGCGTTCTCCTGGATTGGGTTGAGTGAAATTGGTGCCAAACTTCAACCCCAACCACCACTGTGTTTTTAGGAAGTTCTGGTATTCTGATCCAGGCAGTTTTGGCTTCATGCTTCTACGCTGTGCCATTATGTTTTGGGCAGAGAGCAAAAGTAGGATTATCAATAAGACCTTACTTACGGATGAAAAGGCGTTTTGTATCATTGAGTTTTGGTGATTTGGCTTTGAAAAAATAAAATCCTGGCATCATATTGTCGAGCTGAAAAGTAACCGTGTGTTTGCCGGGAGCAATGGCTCTGCGTGCAGACCTAACCACACGTCCTGAGGAATCGATTAGCTCGAAGTTAACCTCCTGGTAGTCATTGACCACCACGTTGGCTTGTACATAATTGGTAGCAGGGTTGGGATAAATAGATTCAATCTGGAATTTAGATTGAGTGTAATTATCTGCACTAGTGACCACTTCTTTGATCAGATCCAAGGGTTCGTAATTGCCCCCAGCATGACTAGGTCCTGAAATGAAGTCACCGAAGAATATGTCTTGATCTACTACTGATTGATCCACGCCCATCCATTCGTGCAGGATGTTGGCGTATATTTGACGATAGTCAAACTGCATACCGACATTGTTTTTACTGAGATCTGGATTGGTTCCATAGATTCCAGCGTTTACACCAGCACCGAATAGCATCACAGGACCTCCAGTTCCATGGTCTGTACCATAGGAGCCATTGGATGCTATCCTACGGCCAAATTCAGACATTGTCAGAGTCAATACTCTCTCCGATAGACCTCTTGATTTCAAATCCGCATCGAAGGCATGCATAGCCGAACTAATGTGGTACAACAATGCAGCATGTCCCCCCAATGTAGGATCGTATGAGGTCGTTTGCTCGGCATGCGTATCGAAACCACCGATTTTGACCAAAAATACTTTTGTTTTAATTCCACCACTCAACAACCTGGCGATCAATTTTAACTGATTGCTTAGAGGGTTTTTGGAATTGCTGAATGGATATTTTTCAGGATAGGTGACAGAGCTCTCTTTGGTAGGGGCGTAGATCTCAGCCAGTCGTTTGATGTAAGTCTCTGACTTGTCCTCCAAACTCAAGAGCCAATCCATTTCCTTTCCATAGGGACTAGGTTTGAGAAATTCAGGTGGAATTCCTCTTGGATCTATTCCTTCATCCGTAAAGCCCTCTAGGTTTTCTATCAAATCGGCAAACCCTTGAGGATTGCCAGGGAGCGAAATGGAGGTTGGGATATTTCCTTCCTGATGAAAGAGGAGCGAAACGTCGTTACCTATTTCCAAGGCCAAAGGATCGGGCATTTCTGAATTGGGAAATTGCTCCGGATAGATCATGGGTGCGTACTCCTGATTCAGGTATCGACCTATCCAACCCGAAGAAAAATAATCATCCGAGCTGCCTCCCATCAGTTGGATGTCTCTGCCTCTAAAGTGCGATCCATTGTTGTTTTCGTAGGATACACCTTGGAATACTGCTGCCTTACCACGGTCATAGAGGTCTTTGAAACTATTCATATCAGGATGTAGGCCTACCTGATCAGCAGCTGGTACTGTACTGTCCAATGGAATCAAAGTCCTATTTCCAGACTTATAAGGGATCGCAATGTTCGCTCTGCGGCTATAGTACTCCTCGTATTTATCAATAGGAATGATGGTGTTGAGGCCATCATTGCCGCCATGCATTTGTAGCATGATGAGGACTCGGTCATTGTTGCTTTGCGCAGCGAGTTTTTGGAATTGCTGCTGCCCCGCTAGGACTTGAATGGGAATACCTTGAAATGCAATAGGTGCACCTGCCGCAAACCCTAAATTCTTTAAAAATTTTCTTCTTTGCATCGTATGAGTTTTTGGACTTACATTAATTGATATTCAGGTGTTTGCAATAATGCATTAAACAAATTGGCGAGTTGGTTGTCTGCTTTGTCAGGGTCTGTGCCATTGTCCCAATTGGTAGTCCATGCTGTCTCAGGATCAGCATCCATGCTGCCTACCAGAGCATCTAGGAAATAAGCCATGCGTTCTTGCGTCATCTCACTGCCTCCACTGCCGTCAAAAGTGACTGCATCACTCATAGGCAAGAAGTATTCTATCAGGCTTATAATCAATGCTCTTGCGTCTCTTGCAGTCGCGTTGGGGATAATGTCCTGTACGAAAAGCAAGGGTCTGATGTCTCCTATGTCTTGAAGGTCACCTGGGGTGATTCTATTTCGGATGAAATTATAACGGTTCGTTAGGTAGTTTGGGCTGATCCATGATCTGTTGTAGAGCGGGAATTGATGATAGGCAGAATAGCCTGCTACCTCAAAGGGTTCATACAGATCTAAGCCTTGTGCACTCATTTCACCGAGTATTGACAAAGTCAATTCATAGAATTTGTCAACATTGGTTTGCGCGCTTGGGATTTCAATTCCAAAATTTTTGATAAAACCCAAAGTCAAGTCTAGAGGGGATTTGATGATGCCTCCAAACGCATCATCAATGATGGCTGCAGCTCCTCCGTAAAATTCTTGACTGGTGAATAGTGCCTCTAGCACAGGAGCCAGTTTGTAGTCATTGGCAACAAATACATCTGCCATGTCTTGGATGATACCAGATTGGATTTCAGGTGTCACCTCATGGTAAACATAGAATCTGTAGAGTCTTCTGCAGATGTGTTTGGGTGTTTCGTCCTGATCATAGATCAAATCTACCAATTGGCTAATCTCGTCCAAGACACTTTCTTCTGTGGGGCTGCTACCCAATAATAGATCAGGATTTGCTTGAATCGTAGCATTACCCATTCTGTTGCTAAATGTCTTGATACTCGTGTCATGTTGGGTGGCGATGTTTCCACCTCTGATGACTCCTCTCGGTAGTCCAGTTTCTATATCCAGATTAGCAAATGGCAGACTGTCTTCATCAGTGTCCAATTCAAAGCCTGACAATACCTTGGAGGCAGCTTGGACATCTTCTTCAGTAAAGTTGATGTAGTCACCTTCGAATTCACCATCTGGGAGTTGACCTTCTAGACCTCTTCCTATGGTGTAGAGCTCCATTAGTTCACGGGCAAAATTCTCGTTGGGACTCCCTTTTACATTTTGTTTTCCATCCAAAAACTGAAGCATGGCATTTTCCACACATATTTTTTTGGTGAGTTGCTTTAGGTTGACTGGAGCAATGGTAGGGGGCAATATATCTGGCGAGTCTGGATCAGGATTGGGAGTTGCTATTTCTATGTCATGGGTATCAAATGCAAAGTGTCTAAAGAGTGCGTTTTGATAGTAGATTGATTTGGTGTTGCCTACTTTCTCTTTTTGGGTGGTAAAGAGTATGTGCATAAAAAAAACTATGCGCTCTCTAAATGAGTAAGAAAGTTTTTGTGCATCAGGGACATCAGTAGCTAGCATCTGCCCCAGTATCCATGCATTGAGGAGCGCATCTAGGTTGTCACTGTTGACATCTTTGATGACTGGAGTAGAGATCCATTCTTTTCCAGTCTTAGGATCAATCGGAGGGAGAGGGGTGGGTAGGTCATCCAATGAGAGTCTGGCAAAAGCCTCTTGAGCTGTCAGTCCAGCGAATTCATTGATTTCTGCAATAGAGCCGCCTGTGCAAGCTCTTCGCAACAGATGAGCTGCTCTTTTCTTTCCAAGTGTACCTGACAAGGCAGTTAGTGGCATAAGCGTGGGGTTGAAGATTACAACTACAAGTATAACAAGAATCAATGTTGGTTGTTATATTATTTCTTGCAATAATTATATGTTAACAAAAGAGAAATCACGAAATTGTATTCTCTTGATGCCGATAATTATTTAGTAATTAGTCTCTTCTAGGGATGCTCGATTGTGGAAGAATTCCAAACGGATTCTTCTACAATCAAGCTACATGTTTTTGAGTAACAATGGCTGGTATTAAATCTAATCGGCAAGCATTTTACTTGATCAACGATCTGATTTTATCTATTTTTTCTTGTTTGAATCTACCTCTGGTCGCCCATAGGATAGTTCCTTCTGGATCAAGGATGAAATAATAGGAAGTGTCTTTTCTTCCCAACATATCCAGGACTTCTTGGTATTTTTTCAAACCACCCTTGTGATATAGGATGTGTGGAAGCAAAAGTGGGTCAATGGACTCATTGACTTGCTGTCTCACGATTCCTTCCGCAGCAGCATTTACGCCACTAAACATGATGACGAAATAAGCATTGATACTCTCTGTGCCATCGCTGAGGAACTCTTGGTAGATAGGGACGATCCAATCCATGAGTGCTTCTTGAGATTTTTTATTGTAAGTGAGTCCAATGATGGTGTATTTCCCTTTTGAATCTTCGGGTAGATTGTAGGAAGTGTCAAAGGATTCAGCTTCTAAATTTGGAAATGTACTGCCAATAGCTGCTGATTCTTGTGCATAGCTGCTAATCGTAAGTAGTATAAATGCAATTACTAGGTAGATGGTTTTCATATGTTTTGATTTTTATAGAAAGTTCAACAAAAGCATCGAATTATAAAAATCAAATTGAAATCCTTGTTCTGATGAGAGGATAAAAAAAACCTCAGCAAAAGCTGAGGTTTCAAATGTTTTATGAGACACTTTGAGTAATTAGCTAGCGCAAAACTCTTTCAATCGTTGATTTTTGTTTGGCTCTCTCAATTTCTGAAGTGCCTTTTCTCTGATTTGTCTTACTCTTTCTCTAGTCAATCCCATGATGTCACCGATTTCTTCTAGTGTGAATGGGTTGTCAGAACCAATACCAAAGCTCATTTTGACTACTTCTCTCTCTCTGGCAGTCAAGGTAGATAGTGCTCTGATCGTTTCTACTTTCAACGAATCGTTGAATACCATCTGTCCATCAGTTGGGCCAGTAGTTTTGTTTTCTAGTACGTCAAGCAATGACCCTGATTCGTCCTCTCCAAATGGAGCATCCATAGACATTTGCTTCACTTCAGCACCCAAGGTGTTTCTGACTTCACTTGGCTTCATTTCCAAGATCTCGGCCAACTCCTCTTCGGTTGGTTCTCTTTCGTATTTTTGTTCCAACTCAGCATAAGCTCTTCTGATTTGGTTGATTGCGCCAGATTTATTCATTGGCAACCTTACTATTCTTGATTGCTCAGCCAAAGCTTGCATGATCGACTGACGAATCCACCATACGGCGTAAGAGATAAATTTAAATCCTTTTGTTTCGTCAAATTTCTTGGCTGCTTTGATCAGTCCTAGATTGCCCTCGTTGATCAAGTCATTGAGTGGTAAACTTCTGTTTTGGTATTGTTTCGCTACCGAAACCACAAACCTCAAGTTTGCTTTTACCAATTTTTCCAAAGCCAGATCATCCCCTTGTTTAATTCTTTGCGCCAATTCCACCTCTTCATCAGGTGTAATCATCGGCACACTACTAACTTCAGTAAAGTACTTTTCAAGTGTGTGACTTTCACGTCTGTTAGTGATGGATTGTGTGATCTTAAGCTGTCTCATATGATATATTTTTCCTTATTTATTAGGACTCTAAAATTCTACATAATTCTTGGTGTAGAATTATTAGCCCGCAAATTTAACCTTTTATACGATTTCTTTCAAACTGAAGATTAGTTTTCTCTGATATTTCCTAGATGTGTGGTCTCAAATGTCTGGTAGAGACATCTAGTTCATGAGTTGGTTTTTCTTCATTCCTCTGAAAGTACAAAACATAACGTAATAATCCTATGATATTGTCATTTTTATCCTAGTTCTTGATATTCAGACAAAAAAGAGTTAATATCATAGGTACTGATTGAATGTAAACCTAAATCTACTAAACTATGGTAATGAATTTTAAAGGTGCGAAGGTCGAGCAATCCAATGGCATCCAGTATGAAACAATCGCCGATTACATGGCTAAAGATCTGATCACATTTACACCAGATATGGAGATTGCCGAGGCAATTGACATTATGCTCAAAAAAAGAATCTCTGGAGGTCCAGTTCTCAATGAAAAGAGGGAACTCGTGGGGATGCTTTCTGAAAAGGATTGTCTCAAGGTACTGGTGCAGTCTTCGTATCACAACATACCCAGTGGGAAAGGCACGGTCAAAGACTATATGTCTACCAACGTGAAAACTTTGGAAATGGATATGGATGTGGTGTCCTGTGCCAATGAATTTTTGACTACCTACTTCAGACGATTCCCTGTGACACAAAATGGCGTACTCAAAGGACAGATATCTCGCAGAGACATCATGCGTGCGGCTCAAAAGATTAAATCTACAACTTGGTAATTATTTTATCCGATTAGGGTTATCCGACAAAAATGCTTTCCAGCTTTTACTGCTGGATTGCACATTTCCTCCCTGATAGTGATGAGTCAGTGCTACTGCGAGAGCATCCGTAGCGTCTAATAGTTTGGGTGCATCTTGGAATTTTAAAATTGATTTGAGCATGGCTGCCACCTGTTCTTTGGATGCGTTTCCATTGCCTGTCACGGATTGTTTTACTTTTTTGGGCGCATACTCAGTGATGGGGATGTCTCGGTTGAGTGCAGCGGCCATGGCTACACCTTGGGCTCTGCCCAATTTGAGCATGGACTGGACATTTTTGCCAAAGAATGGAGCCTCCAGCGCCACATGATCAGGAGCGAACTCATCTATGATTGAGGAGACTCGCTCATAGATTTTTTTTAGTTTCAATTCGTGATTTTCGTATTTTGATAGATGTATCACGCCAAATTGAAGGAGCTTTACAGTCGATCCCGTAATCAATATCACACCATATCCCATGACGTTAGTCCCAGGGTCAATACCTAAAATGATTTTTTCTTTAATTTTTTGCATGGATGTGAATAGCATTGCAAGATAGAAAATCATCCTACGTTTTGTCCAAGAACAAGTCTTATTTATGGAGTTTTTGCGAGTAGATCATTTGAGGCAACGAGCAGTCTGGTTTTATCCAGTCTTGCGGATACTGTGGGTATGGGTGATTCCCGTGGCAGTATTGAGCATGGTTGTCTTCAAAATCCATGAAGGTGATTTTAACTGGAGTTTCTTTCATCTCATGGACATGAGTTGGTTGCTGGTAGCTGTCTCCTTGTTGCCACTCAATTTGTTGATAGAAGCATACGCCTGGTATTATTTGATCCGAGATATGGATAATAAATCCTTTGTGGAAGTATGGAAAGTGACTTTGATAGGTAGAAGTGTCAATGTATTGACTCCTTTTGGCTTGGGAGATGCAGTGGTACGCTTGGGAGACATTGCAAGGCAAGATAGAGTCAAGGCTGTGTCTGCGCTGGCCGTAGTTCGTTTTTCTCAGATGGTGCCCACTTTTATCTTTGGGTCTGTATCAGTGTTTTTTTTGATTCTATTGGGAGCCAAACTTTTCTCTCTGACAGTGGTTTTGGGTTCGTGTTTGGGCGTGTTTCTTATGTTAGTCATTGCATACCTGTCTTTCAAGGATAAAATTCATTCCCAAATGGAAAGGTATAGATTGTCTTTTATGAATTACCAATGGAGACAATGGTTATACGTGCTCTTGCTCTCCTCCTGCCGTTACGTTATTTTCAGTCTGCAGTTTTTGATGGTCTTTTATGTGTTGAAGATCAATTTAGATGCCCACATTATTCTTTTAGGAGTGTTTTGGATTTTTTTGATCAAAACTTTCATACCCAATGTGACCGCACTGGGGGATTTGATGAACCGAGAGTTGTCTGCTGCGCTTTTCTTTTCTTTCTTCCATGTGGACATGGCTTTGATAGGGATTGCTAGTGCATTGATATGGCTCGTCAATATTATTTTACCTGCGCTGATAGGTTTATTATTCATCTCTGGTTTTAGCCGCAAGCACTTATGATATGGGTTTTGGCTAGCACTGTTGGGGTCTATTGCTTGGGAATGATAGTGATGATCTACGGAATCCATCGTACTGGTGGGAAGTCCAAAATTTCTCATTCGACCATCGCTGTGACGGTGCTATTGCCTGTTCGGAATGAGGAGAAAGGCATAGTCCAAACCGTTAAGAGTATATTGACCAATACCTACCAAGATTTTGAGTTATTGGTGCTCGATGATCATTCCACAGATCAGACCGTTCAGGCCATTGCATCTATTGCTGATCCTAGAGTAGTGGTTATACCTCTTGCTGTGCTTGAGGTGGGCAAAAAGGCTGCCATCACCAAAGGAGTTGGTTTGGCCAAAGGAGAATTAATTGTTTGTACAGACAGCGATACCTTGGTGACATCAGGGTGGATAGAAGGTCATGTCCGTGCCTTTCAGCGTGGCAATCAACTTTCTTTTGGGCCTGTGAGATATTTTGATCAAAGTTGCTTGACGAATATGCTCAATGTGGAGCTGTCAGCTCTGGTAGGGGTGGGGGCGGCTACTACTGCACTAGGCTATCCCAGCATGATCAATGGCTGCAATTATGCGTTTGCCAAAAGTGCGTTTATAACAGTGAAAGGTTTTTTGGGCAATGAGAATGTGGCATCTGGTGATGATGAGTTTTTGCTTCGAAAGATAACTAAGCGCTATCCAGGTCAGATTGCTTTTCTTGTCGATCCAGCAGTATTGGTGCAGACAGCAGCACCAGATAATCTACTGACATTTTATCATCAGCGTAAAAGATGGGCATCCAAGTGGAGACACCACCAGGACTGGTTGTCGCATGTCCTGCCTTTTTCTCTTTTCTTGATTTACGGGATATTAGTCGGTGCGAGTATCCATTTGATAGAGGAGCATCTTTGGTTGATTGGGTTCCTATTGGGAGCTAAATTTTTGGCAGATTTTATTTTTTTGAAACAGGCGATCAAAATCTGTAAAAACAAAATGAACGTATTTTCCTTCTTGTCACTTCAAATTATTTACCCTTTTTATGTGGTATTCTTTGGCATAGCTTCTAATTTTGGCAAGTTTCAGTGGAGAAACAGAACCTACCATATTTAACTTTTTGACCCATACATTATGAGCGACCATGAGTATGATGTTCTTGATGAACTCTATTTTTTGATTTCATTCGACGAGCTCAAAAACAGTGTTGGGATGGAGGATGATGAGATTCGACCTGTTTTGGACAAGTTGCACAAAAAGGGATGGCTCAAGTGTTTTGAGGAGCCTGATGTAGAAATAGATCCCAAGAATGTAGATCTCGAAATTAACTACCACAAGTACCATTATTTGGCTACCAAGGCAGGACTAAAAGCACACACCAGTACATGAATACCGAAGAACTGATCGCGTCAAATTTGAAGGAGCTGGAGCTCAATTCTCTGTTGGAAGTGACTGAGGCGATCAACAACAACCTACCAGAGGAGTCTTTGTACAAGATTTATCATTTCACTTTGTTGGCCAACCTCAAGATCAAGAAGTTGGCGCTTTTCGTCTTGGAGGATTTATGGGAAAGTAAGGTGTGTTTTGGTGTGAAGCAGGAAATCTGTGATCAGATTTCCCTTGAGGCTTTTGAGTCGCTGACCAAAACTACGGCTATTGACCGCAACCTGCCAGAAAGTGAATATTTTGAGTATGCCATCCCTGTTCTTCACAAAGAGAGGATTCTTGCATTGGTGTTTATTGCAGACGTGACGCAATCCAAAATGGGCATTTCTGGCAAGTCACCTACTACTTTTTTAGAGGCGATAACCAATATCTTGATCGTAGCAATCGAGAATAAGAAGTTGGCAAGAAAGCAACTCGAACAGGAAGCACTGACACGTGAATTGGAAATCGCTACGCAGGTACAGAAGAATTTATTCCCCAAACAGCTCCCCAATACGGATGTTTTGGAGATTGATGCGGTCTATCAACCTCATCATAATGTAGGCGGAGACTATTACGATTATGTACAGATCCATGAAGATGTTTTTATGGTGTGTATAGCAGATGTGTCAGGCAAGGGCATCCCAGCGGCCCTTATGATGTCAAATTTTCAAGCTTCATTGCGTACGCTCATCAGACAAACTGATGATCTTGAAAAGATCGTGAGAGAACTCAATTACCAACTCGTCAATACGGGTAATGCAGATATCTTTATTACATTTTTCGTGGCTTTCTACAACCACAAATCTAAGGAGTTGAGCTATGCCAATTGTGGTCATAATCCTCCCTTGATGACCAGTAGAAAAGGGGAGGTCATTGAGCTAAGCAAAGGCACGACGGTTTTGGGTATGTTTGAACCCCTGCCTTTTATCGAAACAGGTCATCTTCATGACATTGACTCATTTGATCTGTTTTGCTATACTGATGGTCTCACGGAGGCCGAAAACCAGTCGGAAGAAGAATTTGGTGAAAGTCGGGTTGAAAAATTGGTTAAGGCATATGCTAAATCATCGGCCTCTAACTTGAATAAAAAGATTTTGGCGGATGTGGAGCGGTTTAGAGATGGAAAGCCATATCGGGATGATATTACACTCGTGGCAGTCAAACTAAAATCAAACCCTTGAGTTCCTTTTATTTCAAAAGAATTCCTCATGTATTTAGGGTGCTATTCCCTTCGGTAATTTGGTCTGGAGACAAAGGAAAGCAAACATTGTATCTGACTTTTGATGATGGGCCATCTACGCATAGTACTACCCAATTGTTAGATATCCTCTCAGAAAGAGAAGTGTCTGCAACTTTCTTTTTGAGTGGTTCGGAGGTTGACCACAATCCTGATTTGGTGCAAAAAATTATAGACAATAACCATCAAATTGCCAATCACGCCTACCATCATGTTCATGGCAAATCTTTGGGGGTCAATCAGTTTGTTGATGCTGTAGACTGTACTCAGGAGCTAATCAAACAATATGTGCCTGTCTCTCCCAAGTTGTTTAGGCCACCGTATGGCGAATTATCCTTTAGGCAGTACAGAGCGATCAGAAGTGCTGGGTACAAGGTGGTGATGTGGTCTTTGATGCCAGGGGACTTTGATACTTATATTACTGATCAGGAGTGTCTGGATATCTTGACTCGACACACAAAAGCTGGAGATATCATTGTGCTTCATGACAATGAAAAATGTATAGAGAGGCTCAAGCTTATTTTGCCTCAATATCTCGAATATTGTCTGTCTCGTGGATACAGGTTTGAATTGTTAAAATGATGGGATGGGAAGTGCTTTTATGGCTTGTGGTGGGTTCTTCAGTTTTGTTGAACTTGATCCTTCTTGTTTATCATCCCAGCATCCAAATGGACGAATGGAGTGGCGAACTGCCAAAAGTGTCCATTCTCATTGCAGTCAGGAATGAGTCCTCCAATGTTGCCAGTCTCTGTCAGACTTTGGGTCAACTAGACTATCCAATCGAAAAGCTACAAATATTGATAGGGGATGATGCCTCTGAGGATGATACATGGATGTTGTTCAAGAAATATGCACCTAGTCATGTTGATATTATTCCTTTTGAGAGAGAAAAAACTGGGCAGAATGGCAAGCAGAGGGTACTGAAATCGCTTGTTGCACGAGTGACAGGTGAAGTTGTTTTGATGACTGATGCAGATATGCTCATCAATTCATCGTGGGTGAGAGCGATGGTTCAATATACCCAAGAGAATCAATTGATGACAGGTGTGACATTGGTGAAAGAGATTAATATACTGAGCAAATTTTCAAAATCTGGATTGGGTGCTCAATCAATATTTGATCAGGTACATGGCAGGGTTTAGAATTTACCTCACAGCTTGGGGTAATAACATGTCGGTCACGCAAGCTACTTTGAAAGCGATTGACTACAATACTATCAAAGAGTCTGTCATCGAAGATGTAGCCTTATTGAATACCATCAAGTCCCACGGAGGATCATTGTATGTGAATACTGACCTAGGGGCGGTTCTCACTACCCAACCTGAGAAATCTTTGTTCGATATTGTGTCGCAAAGGATGCGATGGGCAAAGGGGATGATGTTTGTGTCAAATTGGGTCAAAATCGCACTGATCTTGAAAATCATGTACCTGCCAGCCGTGTGCTTGTTGATGCATTATCATCCGATTGTTGTTTGCTTCTTTTTGATGAAAGTCGTCTGTCAATTGATTTTGATCCTAAAGATCAGAAGGGAGTTGCGGGCTAAAATTTCTGTCATATGGATATGTTTCTTTGATTGGTATGAATTTCTAGTTTATTTTTCTTCTTTTGTGGCACACGTATTATCACTGAGATTTAGATGGAAGGGACGTAACTACAGATGATATGATAGAGACACATGCGCATATATACTCTGACCAATTCAAAGGCGAAATCGATGAAGTCATAGATAGTGCCAAAGAGGCAGGAGTCACCAAAATATACATGCCCAATATCGATAGCGCCTCTATCGATGCGATGCTAGAGATGGAGCATAAGTATCCAGATTATTGTATTCCCATGATGGGACTGCATCCATGTTCGGTCAAAAAGGATTTCCAAAAGGAACTATATCTTGTAGAGGATTGGCTGTCAAAAAGACCCTTTGCTGCAGTAGGGGAGATGGGGACAGACTTGTACTGGGAGAAGGAATTTTTCGGACAACAAAAGGAGGCTTTTACAATTCAGTGCGATTGGGCGATTCAATACAAACTGCCTGTAGTCATCCATTGTAGAGAGTCGATGGAAGAGACGATTACACTGCTGGAAGATTATGCAGATACAGATTTGTTTGGGATAGTTCATTGTTTTTCTGGTACAGAAGAGCAAGCACAGCGTGTCATCGACTTGGGATTTAAAATTGGTTTAGGAGGAGTGAGTACTTTTAAGAATGGAGGATTGGAACCTGTGATTAAAAATATTGACTTGTCACACTTTGTTTTAGAAACAGATAGCCCATATTTGGCACCTGTTCCTTATAGAGGTAAAAGAAACGAGCCAGCTTATATCCAGCTCGTCGCACAAAAAATTGCTGACGATAGAAATATTGATATTCAACAGGTAATCAGTACGACAACTACTGCTGCTATGAGTATATTTGAAAATAAGGAGTTAGCACATTGAGCAAGAAATACAAAGTAATTAATATCGCCACCCACACAGAGGCCCCAAAGTCCTCAGTGTTGTTGATCTATACGGGTGGCACCTTTGGGATGGTGTTTGATGAAGATGGATCATTGAAACCTTTCAATTTTTCATTGGTTTTGGATAAAATTCCAGAGCTTCAGATGCTGGATTTGAGGTTGACTGTTATTTCTTTTCCAGAACCCGTAGATTCATCCAACGTCAGCGTAGAGCATTGGCAAGCCATGGCTCATATTGTCAAAGATCATTATTATCAGTTTGATGCTTTTGTGATCTTGCATGGTACAGATACGATGGCTTATACAGCATCGGCTCTTAGTTTTATGCTCAAGGGGCTGAATAAACCAGTGATTTTGACAGGTGCTCAAATTCCTATTGGTGCGACTCGCTCTGATGCACGTGAAAACCTCATTACCGCATTAGAGATAGCTTCTAAGAAAAATGGAAGTGGCCCGATGCTCAATGAGGTCGCCCTTTATTTTAATTATTACCTTTTGAAAGGAAATCGCTCTCAGAAAATACGAAGTAGCAACTTTGCTGCCTTCGAATCTGAAAACTTTCCCTATCTTGCTGAATCTGGTGTCGAAATCGTTTTTAACGAATCGTTCTTGCGAGCGTATGATCCACACAGTAAGCTGGAATATTATCCAGATATGGATTCCAATGTGGTGATTCTCAAGTTGTTTCCTGGTATCAGTAAGGAAGTAGTAAAGAGCATATTGGAGATCAAAGGACTCAAAGGAGTAGTGATTGAGTCTTATGGTTCTGGCAATGTGATGACTTGGAGATGGTTTACCAGATTATTGAAAGAAGCAGTATCTAGAGGAATTATTTTGTACAATGTCTCTCAGTGCATGGGGGGAAGCGTGGTACAGGGCAGATATGAAACTAGCAAGATGCTGTCAGAGATTGGGGTGGTGAGTGGCCATGATATAACCACAGAAGCTGCTTTGGCCAAACTGATGCATTTATTGGGCAATGAGAAAGATTCCGAAGTGATTAAAGAAAAGCTAAAAATGCCCTTGAGAGGAGAATTGACCGCTCAGGATTAACTGAACCAAAATTGTAAGCAGTTATTTGCATATAGCGTATTTTTATAATTTATTTGTCGCTTTGAGAAAACTAAGAGATTTTGGAGAGATGGCCGAGCGGTCGAAGGTGCTCGCTTGGAAAGCGAGTGTACCCCACAAGGGTACCGGGGGTTCGAATCCCTTTCTCTCCACGATATTTAGTCTTTGTAAAAGCAAGAATTTAAATAACTTTTAAAACCTTTATTTGAAGATTTATTAAAAATTTGACTATGAAAAGAGTAGTAATTTTATTGATGATGACAGGTGTATTCACTTTTGGACACCTTCAGTCAATGGCACAAGACGAAGTAGCAGTTTCTGATTCTACAGAACTAGTAGACAGTGACAGCACAGAGGCAGTAGTAGAAGAGGCCGTTGTAGAAGAACCAGTTGAAGAAGTGGCAGTTGTTGAAGAAGAGTATGTGGCAGATGAGCCAGGCTTCCACCAAATCGTAAAAGAGCAATTTATTGCAGGTGGATGGCAGTTTATGGGTATTGTATTGTTGTGTTTGATCCTAGGATTGGCAGTAGCAATCGAGAGAATTATTACTTTGAATTTGGCTACTACTAACACCAAAAAATTGTTGTCTCAAGTAGAGGGAGCATTGTCAGCAGGTGGAGTAGAAGCAGCTAAGGATGTTTGTAGAAATACACAAGGTCCAGTAGCATCAATCTTCGTACAAGGTTTGATGAGAATGTCAGAAGGTATCGAAATGGTAGAGAAATCAATCATTGCTTATGGTTCTGTAGAAATGGGTAAATTGGAAAAAGGTATGACTTGGATTTCTTTGTTCATCTCTTTGGCTCCTATGCTTGGTTTCATGGGTACTGTAATCGGTATGATTGGTGCATTTGATGCGATTGCTGAGGCTGGTGACGTATCTCCTGCATTGGTTGCTGGTGGTATCAAAGTCGCTCTTTTGACTACTGTTGGTGGTTTGATCGTTGCGGTTATTCTACAGTTGTTCTACAACTACCTCGTATCTAAAATTGATTCTTTAGTAAACTCTATGGAGGACGCTTCTATTTCTTTAATAGATATCTTGGTAAAGCACAGCGCTTCTAAATAAGATTTTCACATTAAACGAAAAAGAAGATGGATACTATAGATGTAGCATTATATATTTCTTATACGTTGACAATATTGGCTGCTTTGGCAGCTATTATCTTCCCTCTTATCAACTCAATCAGTGACCCAAAGTCAATGGTGAAGGCTGGTGCAGGTTTGGCAGCTCTAGTGATAGTTTTCTTGATTTCTTGGGCTATTTCTGGTTCAGAAGTTTTGCCAGCTTATGCAGAGTTTGAAGTGGGAGCTAGTCTCTCTAAATTTATCGGAGGATTGTTGACAATGATGTACATATTGACTGGTCTAGCACTAGGAGGTATTGTGTACACAGAAGTTTCAAAAGCAGTAAAATAATATGGCGAAAGGTAAAAATAGACCGGCCGCTGAGGTGAACTCGGGTTCTATGGCAGACATTGCCTTCCTCTTGTTGATTTTCTTCTTGGTGACTACCACGATAGCAAACGACAAAGGTATTGCGATGCTTTTGCCTCCAAAACCAGATCCAAATGAGCCACCTCCGGAGGTAACTAAGAATGATAGAAATATCTTCAAAATTCAGGCCAACTCATTGGACTTACTTCTAGTAGAAGATGAGCCTTTGAAGGACGTTGGAATGTTGAAGGATATGATCAAGGATTTCGTTTTGAACTTTAGAAAGCCTTCTATTGAGGGTAAAGAGCTTTATAACTCTTTGCCTGCAACATTGAGAAGTCATGTTCAGAGTAAGGGGAAGAAAGAGAATTCTTCTGACGAACCTGGAGAGGCGGTAGTTTCATTCAAAGCAGATAGAGGTACTAGCTATGAGCTTTACATCAGAGTATTGGATGAAATCAACGCTGCATACAACGAAATCTATGGCCAACGGGTAGGTATTACAGCAGAGGAGTTTCTTCAGTTGGATAAATCAGACCCACAGCAAAATGAAATGTATCAGAGAGCGCGTAAAGGGATTCCTAGAGCGATTTCTATTGCAGAACCAAATAAAATAGGAGGTTGATATGCCAAAGTTTAAGAAAAGTTCGAATACAAGCGAAGAAATACCTACAGCAGCACTTCCTGACATAATCTTCATGTTGTTGTTCTTCTTTATGGTGACAACAGTATTGAGAGAAACGTCTATCATGGTGGCGCAAACTTTACCAAAATCTACTCAGTTGAGTAAACTGGAAAGAAAGTCTTTGGTAAGCTATATATACATCGGGAAACCAAACAAAGTGGAGCTATACGGCGAACAGCCAAAGATTCAGGTGAACGATGTGTTTATTGAGCCTAAAGATGTAGTGCGATTTGTGAACGTAGAAAAGGATAAACTTTCTGAAGTAGAAAGAGACCAGATCACGATATCTATGAAAGTGGATGTAGAAGCAAAGATGGGTATTGTATCTGATGTTCAACAAGAGTTAAGAGAAGCAAACGCTAGAAAAGTACTTTACAGTTCTTTGAAGCGATTGGATTGATATTAAATCTCATATAAAGTTTAAGGCTTCCTCATTGATTGGGGAAGCCTTTTTATTATGGAAGAATCTAAGAAAATAAAGCATGCTTGGTGCATGTATGATTGGGCCAATTCGTCCTATCTGCTGGTGATAACCTCTACTTTGTTCCCTATCTATTTTAATGGAGTAACACGAAGTGTCTTTGGGGGTGAGAAAGTGATTTTTTTTGGATCGGAAATCACCAATACTGTATTGTATTCTTACTCGGTGGCAACCGCTTTTTTGATGGTAGCTTTGATTTCTCCATTGTTGTCTGGCGTGGCAGATTCTGGAGGCAGGCGATTGTTCTTTTTAAAACTGTTTACTTTCCTAGGTTCGGTATCTACATTTTCGCTGTTTTGGTTCAGAGGTGCTAACATTGAGTTTGGTATCATTATGTCGGTATTGGCGGGTATTGGGTATTCAGGGAGTTTGGTGTTTTACAATGCCTTTTTGCCAGAACTCACTACGATTGATAAGTATGATAAACTTAGTGCCCGCGGATATGCCTACGGGTATGTGGGGAGTGTGATTCTTTTGTTGATTAGCTTTCTACTTATACAATTTCATCAGGGATTAGGACTCCATGAGAAATCTACTGCGGTTAGGATTTCATTTTTACTAGTGGGTATTTGGTGGTTTTCTTTTGCACAATATAGCTTTTTTCATTTGCCAAAGGATCATGTAAAGAACACCATAGACAAAAAATGGTTGATGAGAGGCAATCAGGAGATTCTCAAAGTACTCAACTGGGTAAAGGGTATCAAAGTGATGAAGACCTATTTGGTAGCTTTCTTTTTTTATAGTACCGGTGTGCAGGCAGTTATGCATTTGGCAGCTTCTTTCGGAGAAAAGGAGTTGCACCTGGAGGCAGGACAATTGATTATTACTATCACTATCATCCAGTTGGTGGCCATTATAGGAGCCTATATGTTTGCTGCTGTATCCAAGAAGTACAACAACGGCATTTCAATTTTTATCATGTTATTGATATGGGTTGGGATTTGTTTGTTTGCGTATCAGATGCATACTGCCACAGAATTTTATGGATTGGCTTTCGTTGTTGGATTGGTGATGGGAGGGATTCAGTCTATGTCTCGTTCTACTTTTACGAAATTGATTCCAGCCAACTCAATAGACAATACATCTTTTTTTAGTTTCTATGATGTAGTTGAAAAGTTGTCCATTGTATTTGGTACATTTTCATTTGGGTTTGTAGAATACATGACTGGCTCGATGCGGAATAGTACCCTCGTATTGGCTGTATATTTCTTGATAGGAATCGTTTTGCTCCATTGGTCTGGGATGCTCAAGCGGCGCAATTACTTGAGCAAGACTGTGGTGTCTGCATGATAGATAAAAAAAACTCGATGTAGATACAAAACTGTAATAGGATCACCTGTCAATGCCCTGGCATGAAGAGCGTTTCAATTCATCCTCATGGTGTTGCTCAGCACATGAGTTAATCAAAACGCATGTGCTTGACAGAGTCTCCAGAGTTTGCCAATTCTAACAAAGAGTCTATTCCAATCTGAATGTGTTTTTCCACGAATGTACTAGTAACTTTTCTGTCCGAACTTTCTGTTTTTACCCCTTGAGGTGTCATAGGGTTGTCAGAGACTAATAAAAGTGCACCTCTTGGGATTTCATTGATAAAGCCCACCGTAAACAAAGTAGCTGTTTCCATATCAATGCCCATGGCACGAATCTGTCTGAGGTATTTTTTAAATTTTCGATCATGCTCCCATACTCTCCGGTTGGTTGTGTACACGGTTCCCGTCCAATAATCCAATTCGTGTTTTTTGATCATAGAAGATACTGCTCGCTGCAGCCTGAATGATGGCAAAGCAGGGATTTCAATGGGGAGATAATCATTGGATGTACCCTCTCCTCTGATGGCGGCAATAGGAAGAATCAAATCACCCAATTGGGTTTTCTTTTTCAATCCTCCACATTTACCTAAAAACAGCACGGCTTTGGGTTTGATGGCAGAGAGTAAATCCATGATCGTAGCAGCAACTGCACTGCCCATACCGAAATTGATTATGGTGATCCCATTGGCAGTGGCGGTTTGCATTGCTCTGTCTTTGCCAGTGATCTCTGTTCCAAATTTGTTGGCAAATATTTCGACGTAATTAGAAAAGTTGGTGAGTAGAATGTATTCTGCAAATTTATCCAATTCCAGCCCTGTGTATCTTGGTAGCCAGTTTTCTGCAATTTCTTGTTTTGTTTTCATTAGTAGGTTTTATTGTATTGATCGAGATGAAAATGTAGTAACATTGAAGTATCGTTCTGGATATGGAAATACTCAATTTACCCACATTTGAATTTAATATACGAGAATCATCAGAAGGCAGAGAAATTTGGGATGAATTTCGTAAAAAATATATTCAGCTGACACCTGAAGAATGGGTGCGTCAAAATTTTTTGAAGCATTTGAATCAAAATTTGTCCTATCCGAAATCACTCCTGAAAGTTGAAGGCAGCTTAAAATATAATAAGTTGAGCAAGCGCCCAGACATTGTTGCCTATGACTCAAACGGGAGACCCTTGATGCTGGTGGAATGCAAAGCTACTTTTGTGAAGATAGATGAAAGCACATTCAAACAAGCATCCGTGTACAATACAGTGATCAGAGCAAAGTACCTTGTTGTGACCAATGGGCTGCAACACTTCTGCTGCGAGCAAAATTTTGATTCTGGAACCTCTACATTTCTTAGAGAGATTCCAGAATACTATGTTTAGAGGTATTTCTCTACACTTTGATAAGGGAGATCAAATGCTTCTGCAACCGCTTTGTAGACTATTTCTCCTTTGATGATGTTTAGTCCTGGTTTTAGATCCAAGTTCTCTTGGCATGCCTTTTTCCATCCTTTGTTTGCCAGCTGGATGGCATACGGTAGGGTCGCATTCGTCAGTGCCAAGGTCGAAGTATAGGGTACAGCTCCCGGCATATTGGCCACACTGTAGTGCACCACATCATCCACGATGAAAATAGGGTCTTGGTGAGTGGTAGGCCTTGTCGTCTCCATGCATCCACCTTGGTCTATAGCAACATCTACCAGTACTGTGCCTGGTCTCATATCTTTGAGCATGTCTTTGGTGATCAATTTTGGTGCTTTGGCTCCAGGTACCAATACTGCCCCAATGATCAAGTCATGATCCTTGATCAGTTCTCTGATGTTGTATTCACTAGACATCAGGGTCTTGACGTTGGCAGGCATGACATCATCCAAGTAGCGCAATCTCTCAAGGCTCAAATCCAATATCGTCACATCTGCGCCTAGTCCTGCAGCCATTTTTGCGGCCTCAGTGCCTACGACTCCTCCTCCTAGAATCATGACTTTTGCAGGGTGTACACCTGGTACACCGCCTAATAGAATGCCACGACCTTTCATGGGTTTTTCAAGGTATTTAGCGCCTTGCTGGATTGACATCCTACCTGCGACTTCTGACATAGGGACGAGTAGTGGTAAACTTCTGTTTTTTTCTACAGTTTCGTAAGCAAGACAAACTGCTTTACTACTGATCATCGCTTTGGTCAATGGCTCATGCGAGGCAAAGTGAAAGTAGGTGAATAGCAATTGGTCTTCCTTGATTAGGTTATATTCAGCCTCGATAGGTTCTTTGACCTTGATGATCATCTCTGCTACCTGGTAAACATCTTCAATAGTGGGGAGTAATTTTGCACCTACGCTGACATATTCTTCGTCTGCAAACCCACTGCCTTCCCCAGCGGTGGATTGTATGAAAACTTGATGGCCATGTTTAATCAGCTCCTTGGTCCCAGAGGGAGTCAAGGCCACACGATTTTCGTTGTTTTTAATTTCTTTGGGTACCCCGATGATCATTTTTGTTGTTCTTTAAATATTTTAGATGCGTTTTCTGTTGTTTTTGATATGCACTCATATTCAGAATATTATTCTAATTTTCAGACTATAATGTTCAATTGCCTGTCATTTGTTTATTGAATCAATTATATTTTAATGTAAAAAGTAAATATTCAATATAATATTCTGATATATGTATTATATCTGCGTTAAATATAATATTATTTTGTTTGATTCTAAAATGAATTTGAAAGCTGAACTTGATTCTTTAAATTTGTCAACATTAGTATAAATTGACATATTGAACCCAAATAGATCAAGTGAAAGTTGCTGAAAAAACATCGAAGTTAATGTCTGTCAAAAAGGAGATTTTGGATGATTACCGACTTGCTGTAGAGAGTAGGGAGATCAGTTATATCGGTAGAAAGGAAGTCTTCATGGGAAAGGCTAAATTCGGGATTTTTGGTGATGGTAAGGAGTTGGCACAGATCGCCATGGCCAAAGTTTTTCGTGATGGAGATTTTAGGTCTGGTTATTATAGAGATCAGACTTTCATGATGGCTATTGGACAGATGACTTCTCAGCAGTTTTTTGCGCAACTGTATGCTCATACAGATGTAGAGGCTGAGCCCGCATCGGCTGGCCGTATGATGAATGGACACTTTGGGACACGCACTATTCAAGAAGATGGTGAATGGAAGGATTTGACCAAGATGAAAAACTCGGCATCAGATATTTCATGTACAGCAGCGCAGGTTCCGAGATTGTTGGGATTTGCTTATGCATCCAAATTATACAGAGAGAACCCTGCCTTACACGACAATAAGAAATTTTCTGTAAATGGAAATGAAGTTGCATTTGGCACCATAGGCAATGCCTCAACGGCAGAGGGGCACTTCTTTGAAATGATGAATGCGGCAGGTGTGCTGCAGGTGCCTGTTGTCATGGGAGTTTGGGATGATGAGTATGGGATTTCAGTCCCTAACAAATACCAGACTACTAAGAGCAGCATTTCCAAAGCCATGGCTGGTTTCCAAAGAGATGCCAACGACAAAGGAATAGAAATAATGACGGTCAATGGTTGGGACTATGTAGCCTTGACAGAGACCTTTCGCAAGGCGGATAAGATAGCACGAGAAGAGCATGTGCCTGTATTGGTACATGTCCTTGAAATCACCCAGCCACAGGGACATTCGACTTCAGGTTCGCATGAGCGATACAAATCCAAGGAGAGGTTGGATTGGGAGAACGAATATGACTGCAATAAGAAAATGCGTGAGTGGATACTCAGCGAAAAACTAGCTACAGACCAGGAGCTAGATATCATCGAAGATGAGTGTAGAGAGATTGCCAAAAATGCTAGAAACAATGCATGGAAAGAATACAGAGACTCACTTCAGAAAGACATAGATACGGCAGTCAGCGTAATTGATTCCATCGCTGATAGAAGTCGGTCAAGAAACAAATTGTTATCCATCGCCAAGAGTTTGAAAGAAGGACTCAATGTGAATAAATTGGATGTGACACGGGCATCCAAAAAGGCATTGAGATTGGTCAGAGAAGAACCTTCTAAGAGTAGAGATATGTTGATCTATTGGCTCAAAGAAGTAGAAAAGAAAAGGCATGACGAGTACAGCTCATCACTGTACAGCGAAACAAAGTACTCAGCCCTAAAAGTAGAAGCCATTGCTCCACAGTACAGCACCAAATCCAAAATGGTAGATGGTCGTGAAGTGATGCAAGCCTGCTTTGACGCTGCACTGACTCGTGACCCGAGGGTTTTTGCCATTGGAGAGGATGTAGGGAAAATCGGGGATGTGAATCAGGGATTTGCAGGGCTTCAAGACAAACATGGTGAACTCAGAGTCACTGATACGGGGATTCGTGAAACAACCATTATTGGTCAAGGAATAGGGTCAGCATTGAGAGGACTCAGACCAATTGTGGAGATACAATATTTGGACTATGTCCTGTACACAATACAAACCTTGTCAGACGACTTGGCATCTTTGAGTTATAGAACCAAGGGAGGCCAGAGAGCTCCGTTGATCATTCGTACCAGAGGTCACAGGTTGGAAGGTATCTGGCATTCTGGCTCACCTATGGGTATGATTATCAATGCCATCAGAGGGGTCTATGTATTGGTGCCAAGGAATATGACTCAGGCTGCCGGTATGTACAACACCATGCTACAGTCAGATGACGCGGCATTGATAGTAGAGAGTCTCAATGGCTACCGATTAAAGGAAAGAATGCCTGATAATGTAGGAGAATATACCGTACAGATAGGGCAACCAGAACTACTCAGAGAAGGGAGAGATATCACAGTAGTGACTTATGGATCGATGTGTAGAATCGTCATGGAAGCCGCCAACCAACTGGCAGAATATGGTGTCGAGTTGGAGGTCATCGATGCACAAACTTTGCTGCCTTTTGATGTGAATCACAGCATTGTAGAGTCAGTCAAGAAAACGAACAGACTTATTGTAGCAGATGAAGATGTACCTGGTGGTGCTTCTGCATTTATTTTGCAAAAAATCTTGGAAGAGCAAAAGGCGTATCAGTTTTTGGATAATCAACCAATTACCATTACGGCAAAGGAACACAGACCTGCTTATGGTTCAGATGGTGATTATTTTTCTAAGCCCAATGCAGAAGAGATATTTGACAAGGCCTATGAGATCATGAGTGAAGTGGATCCAGAGCTTTATCCATCTATCTATTAGGAGTTCTTAATATACCATGGAGAGACGGAGAGTCTAAAATTGCGGTAATTAATCTTTTTCGCTCAATAATTCATCCAATGTGAAAACAGGCGTTTCAGCCACGTTGCTTGTATTGAGTGCTCTGTCCAAAATATAAAACTGTAACTTCATAGGGTAGTTTCTGAAAACAACCCTAAACGAAGTGGATTGAATTTTGTATTTTAACACTCCTTGCAAAGATGTGCCTATATTGTCCCTGTCTAAAATCGGGAATCTACCATCAAAGGATAATCCACACTCAAAGGCATTGGCATCTTTGTAGTTGTATTCTTCGAATCCATTGCCTCTATTTCGGAAGAATTTTACGTAGATATTGTTTCTGAATTCATTTTTTAGAATGTACAAAGTATCAAGGTCTTCTATTTCATAATTTTCACAGCTAAAACTAGGCCTGTCATCTGTATCGGAATAAAATTGATAAAGCCCCCCTGATTGAGACAGAGCCAGTTGATAAAATGGTGGTAGGGCAATTTGATCTCCGTACTTCACAAACCTGAAACTGGTCATAATATTGTTGCTTGAGATAGTGGCAGAATCAACAATGTAGTAGAAATCATTGTATGGATAGGTATTGTCTTCTGATGAAAGCCCTAAGTCTCCATCACCATCTTCAAAATTAAATTCTAATGTAAGCGTATCTGTACCGTTGTCTGTTTCACTATAGGAGATGTTCTCAAAGGTAATATTGGGTGTGTTAGGAAATGGGTCAGGTTCTTTGCACGAATGGATGGAAACAACCAAAATACATAGGGTTGTTATTTCTTTAATCCATCTGGTGTACTGGCCTCTGATCATTTTATCTTTACTTTTGCTAAAATTAGCAATGCACAGTTGAAAATTCGTGCATAACTACCATTTTTTTAAACTTATGAAACTCATAAATAGTTTCAAACAGCGGCTACCTACTTTAGAAGCTTTAGGATTTGAATCTCTCGCTCTTGATATCTTCCATTTTCAGGCTCAAAATAACCAGATATATATGGAGTATTTGTCTAGGTTGGGAGTGGATCATTTGAGGATTGATTCGATTGACAAGATTCCTTTTTTGCCTATTGAGTTTTTTAAATACCATGATATAAAGACAGGAGAATGGTTAGAGGAAAAAGCCTTTTTGAGTAGTGGTACAACGGGGATGCAGCGAAGCAAGCACTTGGTGGAGGATTTACACTTCTATGAGCAAAATGCCAAAATGATTTTCGATTCTTTTTATGGTGACATGGGGAATATGACTTTTTTTGCTTTATTGCCGTCTTATCAGCAGCAGGGCAATTCGTCATTGATCGCTATGGTTGACTATTTTATGAAGGAATCCAAGAGTGAAAGAGGTGGGTACTACCTTGACAATACAGGGCAGCTTATAGAGGATTTGCAAAATGAACTCAAGCACTCTCATGACGTGGTTTTGTTTGGGGTGGGGTATGCACTTTTGGATTTTTGTGAAGGGTGCAGGTCACCTTTGGATGGGCTGACGATCATTGAAACAGGAGGTATGAAGGGCAGGAGAGAAGAGATGACCAAGGATGAATTTTATACACTCATGAAAAATAAATTGGGTGCTGTTTCCATTCATTCTGAATATGGAATGACAGAGCTCCTTTCTCAAGCTTACTCTCAAGAGAATCACCGTTTTAGCACTCCTTCCACAATGAAAATTTTAATTAGAGATATCAATGATCCATTTACAATGCTGGATGAAGGCAAAGCAGGAGGAATCAATGTGATTGATCTAGCAAATATTCACTCATGCTCATTTATTGAAACAAAAGATTTGGGAAGCGTGCATTCGGATGGTTCTTTCGATATCTTAGGTAGAATCGATAATTCAGATATTCGAGGATGCAATTTGTTGGTCGTATGACCGTTAATTATTGCAAGAAGCATCTAATTGAAAATATGCTTTTGACTAAAATGTATTTTTTTATATATATTTAAGCTTTAAATCGTCGCAGGTAATTGATAAAGAATAAAATATGAAGATCAAAGCATTAATACTGGCCTTAGCAATTTTTGCAATGAGTGCATGTACTCAAAGAACATGCCCTACATACGCAAAAGTGGATACTGAAAATTCAGAATTGTCTAAATAATCAGAGCAATTCTTTAAGATATTATGCAGACACACATTATTGTATGTCTGCATATTTTTTTACGTGCTCTTCAGTGATCTCTTGATCACTCATTATCACCAGTCGTTCAACCACGTTTCGTAATTCACGGATGTTTCCTGTCCAATCGCCTTTTTGTAGTAAAACTATGGCTTGCTCGCTGATAGTTTTGGCTGTAGTGCCATGACTAGATGCGATATCGTTAAGGAATTTATCAACCAATAGTGGAATATCTTCTGCTCTATCTTTGAGAGCTGGCACTTTGATCACGATCACACTGAGTCTATGGTACAAGTCCTCTCTGAATCTGTTTTCTGCGATTTCCTGTTTTAGATCTTTGTTGGTTGCTGCTAGGATACGGACATTGACAGAGATTTCTTTTTCACCTCCTACCCGTGTGATTTTATTCTCTTGAAGGGCTCTCAATACTTTCGCCTGAGCAGAAAGACTCATGTCTCCGATTTCGTCCAGAAACAAAGTGCCTTTATCTGCCTGTTCAAATTTCCCAATTCTTTGTTTGATTGCAGAGGTAAACGACCCTTTTTCATGGCCAAACAATTCACTTTCTATCAATTCCGAAGGGATAGCGGCACAGTTGACTTCTACCAATGGGTTTTTACTTCTGCCACTTAGCTTGTGTAGAGCATTGGCAACTAGCTCTTTTCCTGTTCCGTTTCCACCTGTGATGAGAACGCGCGCTTCGGTAGGAGCTACTTTTTGTATGGTTTCTTTGATTTCTTCGATGGCCTTGGACTCACCTACGATTTGCATCGAACCAGACACTTTTTTTCTTAGTGTTTTGGTTTCTTGAATCAAATTGGATTTGTCCAATGCATTTTTGATGGTGACTAGGAGTCTGTTGAGGTCTGGTGGTTTTTGGATGAAATCATAGGCTCCTTTTTTTGTAGCCTCCACTGCAGTTTCTATTGTGCCATGTGCAGAAATCATGATGAACTGAGGTGCATGTTCTAGTTCTTTGGCTTTTTCGAGTAATTCTAAGCCGTCCATTTCTGGCATTTTGATGTCACAAAGTGCTGCGTCATATTCAGAGTCGTTGAGCATTTTTAGTGCAATGAGGCCGTTTTCAGCTTCATCTACTTCGTAGTTTTCGTACTCTAGTATTTCTTTGAGTGTATGACGGATGCTTTTTTCATCGTCAATGATTAGGATTCTTTTTGCCATAATGATTTAAAAAAGTAAAAATAGGTCTATAAGCCGGGTTCTGTATCCCGACGAATCGAGACCCTTATCATTTATCTAGCCTTGGCATTGCTACCACGATCTATCGATCTACCCATTCTGTTTTCTCCGAAGAGAGCGAAGCGAGCAGCTCCTGAACAGAACCTATTTGATCTTTCAACTCGTAAGGTTTACCATGCGTCTTGCATCACTGCATGACCGGTGGGCTCTTACCCCACCCTTTCACCCTTACCCTTTGACTAGCTCAGGGCGGTTTGCTTTCTGTTGCACTTTCTCCTCCAGTCTAGACTGAAGACTTCCCGTTAGGAAGTACGATGCTCTGTGTTGCCCGGACTTTCCTTCCCGACGAATCGGAACGATAAGGCGACCTATTTTGACAAAAGTAGTCATATCCCAGAGGATAGCCTTAGTTAATTTTTTAGAAAATGTCTTTGCCTGTGAGATTAAGCTCCCATTTATCTGCCAGTTTGGCGACTTCTTGGATGATGGTTTTCAAGGTTGCTTCTGATGTGTCGGCTACATTGACTTTTGACTCCACTTTCAAGAAATCATTGTCAATGACAAATTTTCCGTAAATGGTGGAGTGATTTTGTTCCAATAGATTTTTGAAACGAATTTTTTCATCGGCTACACATACTTTGGATGAGAGGATGATCATGTTGGACTCTTCATCAAACTCACCTACCACAGCTTGCACTCGATCCATCTCTAGAGGAACTACTATTACAGATCTATGTTGATCATACGAGGAGAAACTACCGTTTAGCTCTTCTGCGTATGACTTCATGAAATCATTCATTTGCATATTAAAGTGCTTTTAAATGTTATGAGATTAAAACTATTAAATCTGTTTGATATGCAGTCTATTGTTATAATAATTCTTCGTCTTCCTTGAGGGCATCTTGTCCTGCGGGCAGAGTGTTTTCTGGTACTTTTTTTCTGTTTTCTTCTCTGCTGTCATACAAGATTTTTTGTAGTTCATCAAAACTCCGGACATACTGAAGACTGAAGCCAGTCTCTATGCCGTTTCCTGTTTCGGTGATGTTGTTTTGGTCTGAGCGGCTGTACATTTTGGCTCTCAATCTACCATCTGAGGTGAGTAGGTACTCTACAGTCCAATCCCCGATGATGGCTGACATTTCATTTTTGGTTTGGTCATTTGGCAATCCTCCTCCTCGTGTCACTCTGAGCCTGCCGTCTAGGAAGGTGTAAGACAATCTGAGCTGAAAGGTGTTGAAAGCATCGTCACCCAGGCTGGCAAGATTAACATCGATCACTAGGTTTTCATCTACTTGATTCGCCCAGTAACTCAACTGGTTGGATACAAACTCGCTCAAGCTACTTCCAATCGTTTCTAAACTCACCTCAAAATTGTTTTCAGGAGAAAATCTCCTTAGGATCAATAGACTGAACACCTGTCTGTTCATTTCCTGATCATTGGTTGCAATTTTTAGTTTAAAGGCATTGATGATCGATTCGAGATTGAGAGGGTCTCCAGGCGGTATGGTTATGTTGTTGGGATAGTCTTCTACATCTATGCCGAATTTGATTTGTGGTGTGAGTAGGTCTCCTTTCAATGACAGTTGTACGACAGAGTAATATTTGCGACGTGTCTCTGTAGAATTACTCTGTTCTTCGCTCAGGTAGGGAGCCAACAAGGGTGCGATAGAGGTCAACTGCCTGTATTTGGCGGTGATACCAAGTTGTGCTTCGTATGGGTTGCCATACCATGAGATGGTACTTCCTTTCTGTATATCAAACTCTTTATTGATGATATTGTATAGTGTGAAATTGTACCCTCCATTGTCGATTTCAAAATCTCCAAACATATTAAAATCCCCATCAGAATTGATCTGGAGTTTGATGTTGCCGTTGCCTCTGCCACGTATGATGTCCCCAGCCTTGATGTCAAAAATGAGCTCAAGATAAGCGTCTGTAGTCATTTCAATATCGAAGAGTAATTGAACACCCTTTATTTTGCTAACCTCTTTTTTGATAGTAGATGTGACGATTTCGTTGACTTTCTCATCCGAGAGATCGACAAATTCGATGTATTCTTGCTTTTCCAAGGTATAGTCGTTGCTGTTGGACAGAGGGATAGCAATGTGGGTGCCTCTGTTGGACTTGGCGCGAGCATTGATGTAGATATTGTCTATCGATCCACCGAAATGAATGCTACCAGAGGCATAGGCAGTGCCATAGTAAGCAGTGTTTTCGACCGAGGTTGTATTGAGCAACTTGAAATTTTTGAAGGTTCCTGTGATGTCAAAAAGGAGATTACTCACCCCATAGTGCGTAATGCTACCAGATAAGAAGGCTTTGTTTTTTTCGGTATCATTCAACTCCAGTTGGTTGGGGATGATTTTGTATTTATTGAACAGTATTTCTCCATTTAGAGCGTACCGTGTTTTAAGATATTTTATGGTTGTTTCTCCTTGGTCGATGTTGGCTCTGCCATAAATTTCAGGTTTGTCAATTGTACCTTTCAACGAAAGAATGGCATCTGCATATCCAGTCAGGTCTTCGATGCTGCTTTTAAAGATGGGCTCGAATATTTTCAGGTGGGTGTGTTCAAATTTTGCATTTAGATCTAGTTGTTGCTCTTGCTCGTAAGGATAGATATACCCATCAAGTGCTATTTTCTTTTGGTCATTTCGGATCAAATGAAAGTCGACAAACAGTCTGTCTTTGTTATTTTCCCATCTTGAAACACCAAATATATTGCCAACGAGAAAATCCTCGATCACCACGGTACGAGCGATCAAATCACTCTCTATGACGTTCTCTTCTTTTCGTCGTTTGATGATCAAACTTCCATCTAGCGTTCCTTCAATTTTGGAACTAAATAGAGATTGTAGGTTTTGAAACTCAAAATCATTGATCATGATTTTGAGTTGTTTGTCTGGAGCCAAGGAATAGAAACCATCAATAATGATGTTTTCGTGGTTGCTAAAGAGTTTTAGGTTAGAAAATTGCCATTCATCGTCGTTGTAGGAGATTAGATTTTGCTCATTCCAATACCATGGGACACCTAGTATTTTGATTCGAGATGGAGACAGATGAAAATTGATTTTGTCACTGTCAAATGTAATATCCGTATTGATTTGAAAGCTATTGGCATATTTTTCTTGATCAAGGTTGAAAAACAGTTCCATTTTTTCTTGATACCAGATGGCATCAATCATGAGATTCTCGGCACTATAATCTTTGCCCCAATTTTGATTTTTACTTGCTCCATATATAGAGGCCAACACTTCTTTGTCATAGGTTTCTTTGGATATGTTGAGGTCAATTTCATTGTGGGCGAAACTGTATCCATTGATTCTGAGCGTATCAAATTCGGTAAATAGGTTGAGCTTGGAGGTAGAGTCCTGACTAAAAACACCATCAATTTTCACTACTGGTGACAGGTAAAAATCGGGGTAAAATGGTTGTATGAATTTGTTAAGATCCCATAAATTCAGGGATATGTTGGCTAGGAGTGGAGCAACGGGTAGCTTAGATTTGGCTTTGTAATATTTTTGCATCTCTAGATTGTCAGGATTGAGATACATGGCCAGTTCATGACCGAAATTGATCAAACTCGCAAAAAGGTCGCTGTTTTGATACTCTCCTTTGATTTCTCCTGTCAGTCCATCAGTTTCAAGATGCATGATTCTTTGAGGGCCTATTTCGGTGGATAGGAATTTGATTGAGTTAATGTTAAGCTCTTTTTCCTTGAAGACAATTTGATTGTTTGAGAGACTGATATATCCTCTGAGATCATCTGTTTTTAGACCCTTCATATCTATGTCGATGATGGAGCCTATCGTCACCGCTTGTGGGCTAAATCCTAGCTCCTTGAGGTGTGCCCATGATAGTTTTGCCGTGACATCTATTTTGTTGACATCCTTATGCAAGTCAATATCCAGAGATCCATCAAAATTAAGATTGGGGTCTTGTATGACTAGCTGCCCATTGAATATTTCTTTTTCAAAATAACCCTCTGTGTAGATGTTTTTGTAGGTGTAGCCTCTGTATTGGATGGAGTCAGTTTGTGCTGTGAGTGTGAAAGTTGCATTTTTTTGTTCTAACCCAGAACCCTTCACATTTCCTTGCATGGTTATTTTTCCTAAACCCTGGTTGTCAGGTAGAATGGCTCGCAGATCAAAATTGCTGAAGGCAAGGTTTCCGGTGTAGGATGCTCTGTTGTCATCATCTATTTTAAAATTGAGGTCTGTTTCAATCTTGCCTGCATGAGAGTAAAATTTGCCATAAGTCACAAAGTCCGAAGCAAAACCCAAGAATCCTGCATCTATCTGCGTGACTCCCAGATGTTGGAGCTGGATAGATTCGTTTTGGTTGAGGTATTTTTTTAGATCTGTAGGGATAATGACGGAGTTTTTGAGATTCAAATCCATGAAGGTCTCCGAAAGTACAGGTAAACCATTGATGTTGGCTGTCCCTCTCAATCTAGACTGTGTCCCAAACTGAATGTCAAGATTGCGTCCTCGCAGACGACCTACCTTGCCAGAGATCTGTCCAGACAAGGTGATTTTTTCTTTGATTCGACTTGCACTCTTGTTGAACAGTGCAATTTCTTCAAAATCCACTTTGGCACGTTTGAAATTGCCATTGAATCGAATGCTGTCCACGAAATAGGAAAAATCCGATGGGTGATTGTACTCAAAACTAATGGAGTCTCCTATTTGACTTTTATCAGTTTTGAGTAAGAAATCATACACCGAAAGTCTGTTGCCCGTATAGCTGAATTTCCCAAAAAGAGAATTGATGTTGAGTAGATCCTGAGGGTCACGGCTTCTCAACCTGTCAATTTCAAAACCAATACTATCCTCAACGAGATTGAAATTGCTAAGTGTAGTCAGAATATTGCCAAACTGGAAATGGTAATAGTCTTTGCCATACTCCAGTGTATCTTGCCTCATGTCATTAAACGAGAAGAGTCCGTCAGTAATTTCCACCCTGTCTATAAAGGACTCTAGTTTTTTGCTGTTGACATTTTCTGATCTTAATAGTGATCCAACTTCAAAGAAAAACTGGTTGATATTTACAATTGAAGAGTCGCTTTTTTTGATGAGATGAACTTTGGGTTCATTTAACTCCAAAATTTCCGCATTGAATTGTTTTCTCAACAACAAATCAAACAGTCTGAGATCAATGTGTGCAGATGAGATCGAAATCAAGGTGCTGTCGGTACTCTTCTCAAATATCCGTACATCTTTCAACTGCATCTTGTCATACCAGGTCAGGTTGCTGTGTCCAATGGTAATTTCAAAACTGGTATGAAGAGAGACACTTTCCAAGAAGGAATTAATAGCTCTGGTTTGGATTTTGGGAATTTGAAAGAAAGCAAATGAAACGAGTAAAACTGTCAATATAACAACAGGAATCCATACCAGTACTCTTGCGACTCTGTGCAGTATGACATTGTTCTCTACATGGGGAAAAATCTTCATTTGTTAATTGCTACGCAAATGTAGCTTGAATTCATAAAACAATAATGATACCTATTTTAAGAAGTAGAAGACTTGATTACACCAATTTTATCCGCAAATTTGCCCATTCAAGTATCAACCGCGAACAGCGGAGTATCAAAGGAGTAAGAAGGTAGAATGGAAAATGTTATTTTGGCAATAGAATCATCGTGTGATGAGACTTCTGCTGCAGTTTGTATAGATGGACTGATCAAGAGCAATGTGATCGCTACTCAAGCCATACATAGCAAATATGGAGGAGTAGTGCCTGAGTTGGCCTCACGTGCACACCAGCAGGCCATCGCACCTGTGGTGATGGAGGCATTGGAGCGAGCAGGGGTGAACAAGACTGATTTGACAGCCGTGGCTTTCACGCAGGGCCCTGGTTTGTTGGGAGCATTGCTGGTAGGTGCGTCATTTGCCAAATCATTGGCTTTGGGGTTGAACATCCCCTTGTTAGGAGTGAACCACATGAAGGCGCACGTCTTGGCTCATTTTATCGAGCATCCTCGACCTAAGTTTCCGTTTCTTTGTTTGACCGTGAGTGGAGGTCATACGCAGATTGTACGAGTAGATGATTATTTGGATATGACTGTGCTAGGTCAGACCAAAGATGATGCGGTAGGAGAGGCTTTTGATAAGTGTGCCAAAATCATGGGTATTGCTTATCCAGGAGGTCCAATTATAGATCGCTTGGCAAAAGAAGGTAATCCAGATCGTTTTGAGTTTTCGAAGACTGACATGCCAGATTTAGATTATTCTTTTAGTGGTATCAAGACTTCTTTCTTGTACTTTACCCAAAATCAATCTCAGAAAGATTCGAATTTTGTAGAAAACAACAAACATGACCTTGCTGCCAGTATTCAGAAGCACCTGATCGCCATGCTCATGGATAAATTAACGAAAGCTGCCAAGCAAGAGGGGATCAACCAAATAGCCATAGCTGGGGGTGTGTCTGCCAATAGTGGCTTGCGTCAGACCTTGATAGAAGCAGGTGAAACCCATGGGTGGGAGGTTTTTATTCCGAAATTTGAGTATTGCACTGACAATGCAGCCATGATCGCCATGACCGCATATTATCAAGCGGCAAACATGGTCTTTGCCTCATTGGATAGCTCTCCTATGCCTCGAATGAAATTTTAAGACAATCCATCCAATTGTGTTTTCATTTAGGTGAAATAAGGTTGGATAAATGGTCAAATCGAATAACTTTATTATCAATAAGATGAGCAAAACTAGATTTTCTAATGCCGTAAATATCCAAAACAAAAAAGCGAGATTCGAATACGAATTTATCGACAAGTATGTAGCGGGCATTGTATTGAGGGGAACAGAAATCAAGTCTATCAAGGAGGGACTTGCGAGTTTGCAAGAGGCTTATTGCTTTGTTTCGAATGGAGAGTTATTTATCAAAGGGATGCATATCTCGGTGTATGCCCAAGGAGGAGTTTACAATCACGAACCCTTGAGAGAGAGAAAACTTCTTTTAAATAAAAGAGAAATTGAAAAAATACAGTCTAAGTCTGATGAAAAAGGCTTGACATTGATTCCGTTGAGGCTATTCATCAATCCAAGGGGATATGCCAAAATGGAAATAGCTTTGGCTAGAGGGAAAAAGATACATGATAAGCGTAGCAGCATAAAAGACAAGGATGTAAAAAGAGAGCTGGAACGAAATAGGTATTAACCATGAACCAACAACCAAAAGGGATTTGCCGTATGGCCGTAGTCCCAATGAGAAATACTGCTTCACATACTTCACCGATGATATCCCAATTGTTGTTCGGTGAGCACTACGAAGTGATCAATGAAGAAGGCGACTGGGTACAGATCGAATTGGCCTTCGATCATTCACAAGGATGGATATGCAAAAATCAACACAGTCCCATCACCGAAGAATACTATAAACAAATCAACCTGTCGGACTACAAGGTTTGCATGGATTTGAGTGGGAGTATTTTTTTTCAAAAAAAGAATGTAAACATCGTATTGGGCAGTGTACTACCCATCACTACCAATGAGCTTTTCAAGTTGGAAGAGCAGATCGCTTTCAATGGTTCGGCCAAAAGTCTTTCTCAACGACGTGATTTTGATTTCATGCGGGATGAAATTAAAAAATTTGAGCACGCACCTTATGTGATGGGTGGCAAAACACCTTTTGGGATAGATGAAGCAGGATTTATACAGCAGCTTTTCAAATTGTGTGGATACAAATTGCCGCGTACCATACTCGCTCAGTCCAAAGCAGGCAAGAAGGTAGAAAGCCTGTCTAAAATTCTAGCAGGGGATTTGGTGTATGTATTGACTGAGCAGCCACAGGGATATATTTATCTGGGTAAGGAGGTGTTTATTGGAGTGAGCAATGGAGAGGTGAGGAGAATTAATCATTCTTTCAATGAAACAGATCCTATTGCTATCAGACGAATTCTGCAAGAGAACATGTAAGACACCCATGCTCAGGGTTGATACATTTGGAATTAGAGCGCAAACCTGCTTATATTACAAATAAAGGCTTGTAAGTCAATAGTTTGTAATATGTATCAGCAGATGAAGAACAATGTACTTGTATTAAATCAGGATTACTCTCCCTTGACGATATGTACCGTCAATCGAGCTTTTTTGTTGGTTTTTTTGAACAAGGCAGAAATGCTAGAAGCTGACAGTGATGCTGCCATGCGTACTGTCAATGAAAGCTATCCAAAACCTACGGTGATCAAAGTGAATAGGTATATCAGTGTACCATACCGTGGTGTAGTATTGAGTAGACAGAACCTTTTCAAACGAGACAATCATTGTTGCCAGTATTGTGGTGCCAAGAACAATCTGACAATTGATCATTTGATTCCTAGATCCAAGGGTGGTAGATCAGTATGGAATAACCTAGTCACAGCGTGTAAATCGTGCAATGCTAAGAAAGGAGATATGAGCCTTGAAAAGGCAGGTATGCGTCTGCTTCAATTACCTTACAGGCCGACCTATTTGATGTTTTTGAGAGACTCAATGGGTGAACTGCGCAAAGAGTGGAGGAACTATCTCAAGTCAACGAAAGTGGCTTAATAGGGGGATTCCCCTACATAATTTCCAGGAGGATTATAGTTGCACACCCAGATTACATTCCCATCACAGATGCTTTTTGCACAACCTACTTCAGTGGTGTTTTCCCAAACGATCTGAGTGTAATGACCACAGACTTTGTCTTCTGCACATTTGTTTTTTGAATGACTATAATCTTTTTTTTCTGCACCCCATGAATCAACCGCGTCTCCTGCTGTGTAATAACCCACAGTTCCTTTGAATAAATTTTCTCCGTAAGAGTTTTGGCTGTGCTTGAAGGCACAATTGTCTTTTTGCAATGCAATTGCCCAAGTATTAGCTATCGAAGCTAAGGTATCAGAGTATTTGATGTTTGCCACACCCACCTCCGTTCGCCAAAAATTATGTCTTTCTATGATAAGTTGAATTTCTTCTGTGGTGGCTTTCTGACCAAAAGAAGTGTAACTGACAAGGAGGATTAATAGAAATGAACAGAGTAATCGGAGCATTTTTTTATTGAAAAGGTAAATAATTCTGGTGCAAATCACATCAATTTTGATCGATGTTGAGATTAAAATGCGTTTTATTTATTTCTAAAAGCGTTGAGAGCAGTTTGTGTAGTGGGAGAAAGTACCAGTTTACCGCTTATTTTGGCTCTTTCTTCTAGGAGCTGAGTCCAGTTTTTACAGTTGTTCCAAAGTACCTTTTTTATTTCACTTATGGCTTCTTGACTATATGTAGACAATCGACGGCTCAATTCTGTGATTCTTAAATCCATTTCACTTTGAGTCGCAAAAACTTCAAGATACATTCCCATGGACTGAGCCCATTTCGCATCTTTCCAGGTAGTGGGATTGAGAGTCAACTGTGAGAAGGCCGAAAGACCAATTCTTCTCACCACAGCGGGCTCTATCACGAACGGACCAATACCTATGGATAATTCACTTAGTTTGATGGAGGCAGAATCTAGTGCTACACAATAATCTGTGGCACACGCCAGTCCCACGCCTCCTCCTACGGCCTTTCCGTGGACTTTGGTAATGATCAATTTGCTGGAGTTACGCATGGTGTTGATTACGTTGGCAAAACCCATGAAAAAATCCTTGCCTTCAGCTTCATTGGTGATCAATAGGAGTTCATCAAAGCTAGCCCCTGCGCAGAACACATTGCCTGTGCTTTGTAAAACAATGACTTTAACCGAAGGATTATCGCTTAATTGCTCAATAGACTGTTGAAGTTGCTTCAACAAGTTTGAAGGGAGTGAATTGCTTTTTGGATGATAAAAAGTAATTGTTGCTACTCCATGATCATGTGTGTGTTCAATTTTTCCACTCATATTGATTCTCAATCATGCCTGACAGAAACAGCTCCATGATATTTTTCTTGATGTCATTGACATTGTGCTCCTGATTGGCATGATACCAATGTTGTAGCCAACGCACGGACGATAGGAGTGTATAGAGCGCAATCCTAGGGTTCATGTTTTTGATTTCTCCTTTGTCTATCCCTTGTTGAATGATGTCAATGAATTGATATTCATATTTTTTTCTCATATCAAGGAATTCGGTCTTGCACGGTTCTGTCAAATGCTTCCATTCGTCATTCATGACGGTGGCTAATGGAGAACTCATTGAATTGATCTGTATATGTAATGCAATGAGTTTTTTGATTTTGCTGATGGGAGTGTAGTCCGAGTAATAAACTTCCTGCATTTTGGAACTATAAGTCCGAGCCAAAGAGAAACATATTTCATTCAATATTTCCTCCTTTGATTTGATATGATTGTAGAGACTGGCGGCTTCCATTCCCACCTGAGCAGCCAAGTCTCGCATGGTCGTAGCGGAATAACCTTTCTCACGAAACAATCGTGCGGCTTCTTCAATGATGATATGTTTTTTGGACTTTTTGATCACTTCTTAATATTTAGATACAAAGAGCTCGTTTAAAGCTAACAATTGTTAGTTTTAAATGAAAGACTATTCACCTAAAGGTTAATCTGTTGTTTCTTACAAGTCTGGGAACATTGTCATTAGAGACCCAAATATAGGTCTAAAATAAGTTGGATAGCTTCATCGCAACACCCATTTCTCCTTCAACTTTAATTTTTCCCATCATAAAAGCTCCCATGGCATTCATTTCGCCATTCATGAGTTTGTTGAAGTTGTCTAGAGTCAGTTTGATAGTGCAATCAGCATAATCATCCTCATTGGTGACCTTTGTCGGATTGGAACTGTCGTCGAGTGAAATTACCCCCTCATCAAATTTGAATTTGATTTTTTTGCCAATAGCACCGCTTTTCTTTTCGGCTAGGGAAGCTACTTTTTTAGTTGTTTCCTCTAATGTCATATTGGCTCGTGTTGTAGGTTTATAATTTCTATCTCAAACAGCTTTGGCCACCATTTACCAGTAATATAGTATGTTTTGGTCAAATCATTAAACGCGATACCGTTTAAAACATCAATTCTTTTTTGATAATTTTTAGAATCGAAAATTCCAGACATATCTAGCACATATTCTACGCTACCAGTTTTTGGGTCTATCACATAGATTTTATCTGTTTGATATCTATTTGCAAAAATTTTCCCATTGATGTATTCTATTTCATTGAGGTAATCAATGGGGCCTCGGTGATCGTACACTTCAATTGATCCTAGGTTAGTAAAATTGATGGGGCTTTTAAAATACAGCTTGTTTGAGCCATCACTCATTACCAAGCTGTCGTTGTTTAAAGTGGTCAAGCCCCAGCCTTCTGTGTCGTAGTAAAATTCACCTAGTTTGTCAAAGGTGTTTTTATTAAAAATGAAGCCTTTGGTGGATTCCCATGTCAACATGTACAGGCTATCTCCCTTGATTGCTATTCCTTCTCCAAAAAACTGTTGGTCAATGTCTTTTTTTCTAAGTATAGTGCCTGATTGTAAATCGACCTGACGTACACTTGATTCTCCTTTCTGTCCAGTGCTTTCGTATAGTTTGTTGTCATTCACGAGGAGACCTTGTGTATATGCATTTGGGTCATGTGGGAATGTGTTTATAATCCTATAAGTAAGTTTTTCTGGTTCCTTGCCTGTCAGAAATGTCAGATTGACGATGCGTCTCTCTACGGTTTGGTTACTAAGATAAATGTTAAGAATAAGACTGCAAGAGCCTGTTTTGTGCTGATTAGTAGACCATAGATGAGTTGTGTCTTGGTGAATTTTAAACAGTGATTCTCCGTCCAATGTACAGATGACAGAATCAATTGTTATTTCCTGACTTGAGGAATGAATTTGGAAGTTGATATCCTCTCCAAGTTTGAAAGTACTGTTGTTTTGAGGAGAAATTATTTTTGTGAATTGAGTTCTGGTGGTTTTGTCTGGGGTAGACGTTTCCCTTTTAACATCGCAACAAGTCAATACGAATGATAAAGTGATTAATAAGGCACAAGTTTTAAGGATATTTATTGATTCCATGACGCAATAATAATTCCTTAGTTCTTCAAAGCAAACTCCTCTTGTAAGGAAGTCAACTGGATTGTTATGAATGACTTGATTTTGTTTTGGGCTGTTGTGGTTTCTTATCGTTGAAAGTCGTTCTCATGAGATGTGGAATGGTCAATCCTTGGTACAGAACCGAACAAACTACCACTGTATAAGTCATCGTGATGATGATTTCTTTGCCTTCAAAATCTGGCAATGACAAGGAAAGTGCGATCGGAATCCCGCCACGCAAACCACCCCATGCAAGGACATTGATCGTGTTTCCTTCAAACTTTCTAAATGTACTCATGGCGGCAATTGGTGCTCCTACACTGATATACCGTGCGGCAAGTACAATGATGTAGGCAAACAAGCCAGCTGCAAAGTAGTCATATCTGAGAGGAATGATCAACATTTCTAATCCAATCAATACGAAGAGCATAGCACTCAATGTTTCTTCAATCAAGTACCAAAACTTGAAAACGTAATCACCTGCTGCGCTGGTTACATGTCCACTTTTCCCTTCATTCCCTATGACGAGCCCCATGATCACGACCGCTTGCTTTGCTGACACATGGGTAAACTCCGCAAGTTGTGTGCCTGCCATGACCAATGCAAGTGTCATCAACACTTCCACTTCTACTTCATCATTGTCTATGTATTTGAGCAGGCGATAGCCTAAATAGCCCAAAAAGAGTCCAATAATAATTCCTCCAATAATATCGGTACCAAATACCCAAAGAATATCAACTGGTCCAATGTAATGATCTTCACCAGAGTGAGCAAGGTCTAATAGAGTCAATGCCATAACTACGGCAATACCATCATTGAACAGAGATTCACCTGCAATTCTAGTTTCGAGATTTTTAGATAGGTTGTATTTTCGGATGGTCGCAGACACGGCGATAGGATCGGTAGGTGAGATCAATGCACCAAAGACCAAACAATACATCATGTCTAGTTCCAATCCAATCCAATCCAATAGATAATATACAGAAACTCCGACTATGGCTGTGGAGATAATTACCCCTACAAATGCCAGAATAATAACTGCAGTCCGTTCTTCTGCTAATTTTTTAAAATCAATTTGGAGTGCACCTGCAAATAACAAAAAGCTCAAGACAAGCTGGTAGAGGACTTCATGATAGTCGTAGTCCTTTAATATTCGTTCAGTACCTAATTTGAATTCTGGGATTAATTCATTGAGAATCAATAACGCAAGAGACAACCCCAATGCCAAGATCATCAATCCGACTGACGAGGGGAGTTTTAAGTAGTAGGTGTTGATGTAGATAAAAACCCCTGCAAGAAATATGAACAGGGCTAGAATATCTAATATTTGCATATTGGTGAATTAAGAATTTTGATTAAGTGGCGGTTAAAATTCTTCTTTTACAATATTAATACAATTCAATTATAAAAATACGCACAATAATAAGTAAAAAAGTGCAATATCAAGTTTTTTGCCAACATGAAGCTTAGGCATATGATTGTACCCGAGGGAATGGTTAGTTTTTATGGCTGTGCTGAAAATGACTTTTAGAAAGTAGTGACTTGTACCTAATATAAGATATAGAAACTATGGCTGCTGAAAATAGGAATAATATCATGGTTACAGGTTTTTAAGTGATGAAAAAAGGCTGTATTCTTATTACTTCTTAAAACTATTGAACCAGTTGTTGAGGTTTAAATTAATTCGATTAACAGGGCAAGCTTTTAGATCAATCGATCAATACTAGTTATATGTCCATGTGTGCTTTTTTTGAGGGGATGTATGGGCTATTGACAAAGACTAAGGCTTGTTTCTACTTGTGAAATATGAATGATTCCGCTCTTTTTTCCCCATGTATTATCTATGTAGGTCACAATTTCAGCGATTTCAAGTGGTGTTAGCCGTTCATTGGCTGGCATTTGTCCGTCAAATACTTTGTCTTGTATTGTGAGGGAACCAATCATACCATGTTTGATACCACAGATCACGTGATCCATGTTGCTGGCAAGGAAAGTAGAGTCTATTGGTGGAATCAGTTGTCCCAATCCAGAGCCATCGATTTGATGGCAATTGGCGCAATGAGTAGCATACAATGACTTGCCCTCAATGCTGTATTGTTTCAACTTGATTTCGTCTTGATTGGTTGCTTTGCAAGAGAATAAGGCAAAAAGAGTAAGAAGGAGTATTCTATTTAGTAAACTCTTCATTTAGAAGTGTATTTATGTCTTTGATCAGTAGATCTACTTGTTCTTTCATGGTGCCGTCATATACACCTCGGATTCTTCTATTTCGATCTACCAGCAAAAATGCACCGCTGTGAATAAACCCTCCGGGGGCATCTGAATCAGATCCTGCTGTGACCATGTAGCTTTTTTCTCCTAACTGGTAAATGACCTCTTGATCTCCAGTGAGGAACATCCATTTGTCGCTGGATACACCTAGTGATTTGCTGTATTCAGAGAGTACACTGACATTGTCATAAACTGGATCGATGGTATGAGAGAGTATTTTTACTTTCGGGTCATCTATATACTGATCATACACCCTTAGCAATTGTTTTTTCATGACGGGACAGATCGTAGGGCAGGAGGTAAAGAAGAAATCTGCTACATATATAGAATGAGCCATGGAATCATTGTTGATCCATACACTGTCTTGATTGAGTAAGTTGAAGTCTGCTACCTGATGAGGAACTGTATCGAATGCTATTTTGCCATCAATTTCACTACTGATGATTTCTGGATTACCTAGGACGGGTAATTTTTTTGGTTCTTCACAAGAAAGATATATTCCCATACCAAGGATACTCACCATTATTAGATTCAAAGATTTAATCATCTTTTCTAAGTGTTTTATAAAGTTTAATTCCCAACATCAACAATATTCCAAGGGCAACAATGCCAGCTACACCCCAGATCCAACTAAAGGCATTTTTTAATACGACTACAAATACAATTGCAAACAAAAATAACGTAGATATTTCGTTCCAGATGCGGTATTGCTTTGAAGTGTATTTGAAGATGCCCCGAGCCATTTGCTGGTGAAGACGACCACAAATAATATGGTAGATATACAGTCCGATCACAAGGGTTAGTTTTACATGAAACCATGGTTGTTGCCAATAATTCATCAAGTAAGCCAACCATCCACCCAGAAAAAGCGTAATAATTGCCGATGGCCAAGTTATAATATACCAGAGCCTGCTTTGCATGAGCAATAGTTGTTTGCTCAAGATGCTTTTTTCAGGTTCTTGCTTTTGAACTGACTCTGTAGAGTATATAAATAACCTAACCATATAAAAAAGCCCTGCGAACCAAGTAACCACAAATACAATGTGTGTCGCTTTGAGGTATAAATATATCATAGTGTAGTAATCTATGGCAAATATATAGGTCAGTAGATAGTTCTCATACTGATGGGGTGATCAATTAACGACGAATTGAGGAATTCGTTTGGCGTAGTTTTTGTTAAGAACACAAGTAACTGGAATATTATGATTATAGAAAAAAACATTTCGGGAAGCAACGAGTTGTTGACCGGATTTAAAAGGAGTACAGCGGGGATAGTTACAGAAGATGTGCTGTCTCAGGTACCATCTATTGTTAAAGAATTCTCAAAGGATGAATTGATCTATAGTAATGGACAGGTTTCGGATTGTATCTACTTGATTGAAAAGGGAAGTGTGAAGATTGCCAAATCTGATGCTTCGGGCAAGGAAGTCGTTAAATCAATATTGAATCCAGGAAGTGTGTTTGGAGAAAAGGCACTTTCTGGAGAAGAAATCAGGACAGAGTATGCACAGGTAGTTACTTCAGATACTAAAGTGAAGGCTTTTATTGTAGAGGATGTATTAGAGGCATCTCATCACAATGCCCAGTTGAATCAGAAAGTAATTGATATACTAGCAAAGAAATTGGAAACGCTAGAAAAGCGTTTGGAGTCTATTACCTCCAAGGATTCTAGAACGAGAGTTGTTGATTTTTTGAGAGACTTGGCAATTGAAAGTGGTCAAAAAGTTGGATTTGAAACACTGATTAAGAATAATTTTACGCATAAGGATATTGCTAGTTTGACAGGTACATCACGACAAACAGTGACTACTACACTCAATCACCTGAAGGATAAAAACATTATAAATTTTGATAGACGTAGAATTTTGATAAGGGATATGGACTTGCTCGTATAACTAAAGGTTCAGATTTCTTATAAAACAAAGAGGTCAACTACCATGGTAGTTGACCTCTTTGTTTTATGTTCAAGCGTTATCATCTATATAGATGGAGAGAAATGTCACCGATGATTTTTAGCATAATGCTGATGATATGCTTTTTTAGAGCGCTTGCCTTTTTTCTGATCCAATTCACGCGCATGAGGTAAGTCCATCCACGCACTTTGAGGTTTATTGGCAACACAGGAGCTTAATCCACTGACTAAATAAATAGCAAGAACTCCCATTATCAGGCGGTTTCTAATTTTTAAAGTTCTCATAGCTGTTATTTTTTAATATGATAATATTGATATTAATTGGTACAATATTAATTAAAATTCTCGTGAGACTTCTGTAAATTCAATATTTTGTTTAAATAATACTACTTATCGAAAATAAATGAATAGTAACCTAGTGGCAGATTGGAAAATATCTTTTATGTCGATACATCCATGCTATTATTCTTGTTTGGATGACAGAATATTCTTTCGGAGTGTATTGACATAGAAGACAATAACTATAATTCATCTCCTTCCACCGTCCTAGACTGTTGTTTCTGGAGAAGCTTTTGATTTTTCCTCTTGGTTTCATATCAAAGTTGATAGGGTTGATTTTGTAGTAACATTATATGAAGATTTAAGATCGTCAATTGAATCCTATGCTTTAGCAAGTCTGCTGCAAGTTGCAGGAAGGAATCCTATGCTTTAGCAAGTCCGCTGCAAGTTGCAGGAAGGAATCCTATGCTTTAGCAAGTCCGCTGCAAGTTGCAGGAAGGAATCCTACGCTCTAGCAAGTCTGCTGCAAGTTGCAGGAAGGAATCCTACGCTCTAGCAAGTCTGCTGCAAGTTGCAGGGAGGAATCCTACACTCTAGCAAGCCTGCTACAGCACTGCGACAGACTTGCCTGAAACTTTGTTTTGAAATACAGGGGTCAACTCAACTTGCTATAGGCTTGGAAAAATGCGCTAATGCATGCATCTTGATTTGATACAGGACTCTTAGGTCATCCGTTGTTTCTATTGAATAGAAAAAATATTAGGAGCGCATTAAACATTTGGATCTCTCAGGTATCTAAGCTCTAAATCATTTAAAAAATAAACTGATGAAAAATATGAAACTAGTAACGAAATGGAGTCTGATGGTAGTGATGATGTCTACCATATTTTTTGCATGCGATAGAGCCAATGAATTAGATGATTCTCGGGATGAAGAATTAGGAGCAACGGAAGAAATATTGGATGCCGAAAATATGGTGGATGAGGATGTGTCCTTGACTGAGGATGCTTTGAATGACATATCTGCATCAGCTTCTGGTCGATCAGTGGCATCTTTGTGCGCAGAGATCACAGTAGATTCGGTAAATCATGTCATCACTCTGGATTTTGGTAGTGGCTGTGTAGGTCCATATGGTAGAAGCCGATCTGGTAAAATTGTTATGACTTATGGAGGTGAATTTAACGATGGATTGGCGAATAGAATAATCACTTTTGAAGATTATGTAGTCAACAACAAGGAGGTTACAGGCAGTATCGAGGTGGGTAATTACAACCAAACTACAGATGGTACATATACTGCCACTCGCACTATGAACAACTACACGGTGACTTTCCCGAATGGGACATCCAAAACCATATTAGGAGCTACAACATACGAGATTATCGAAGGATATGGAGACTATGACGTGTCCAACAATGTAGTACTGGTGACGGGCAGCTACAAAACGACAACTACTTTTGGCGCGACATATACTTACACGATCGTAGAACCTGTCAAGTTGAGTTATGCTTGCCTGCTAAGTGGCAATATGCTCAGAGTGGAGGGATTGATCGAGATCAAAAGAACGAATGCTGTCAGAGTAAGAACCAAAACCATCGACTATGGCGAAGGCTGTGATGATAGCTATACAGTGAGTATTGATAGTGAATTGATCGAAGTAGAGGGATAATTAAAATAACTCAACCAGATTAGATTGGTCTGGTTGAGTTATTTTTGATACCACGTATCTTTAGACCTAGTGCATACGGAAGAGCATTTCATCTCACTGATTCAAAATACCAGCACGAAGCGTGAAGGCTTTCGTCTCTTGGTCAAAGCTTTTGAAAAACCACTGTATAGTGTGATCAGAAAAATGGTGATCGATCATGACGAGACCAAGGACGTACTACAGGATACTTTTGTGAAAGTCTGGGAGAACTTGGATTCATTTAAAGCAGAGTCAAAAATATATACTTGGGTCTATAGGGTTGCGGTCAATCACTGTTTGCAATACCTGAAAAAGAAGCAGAGACGAAATCTATTCAACTCTGGAGTGAATGAAGAAATGATGATGCAGTTGGAAAGCAATGAATCCATCAGTGGGGATGAGATTCAGTTAAAACTACAAAAGGCGATATTGAAGTTGCCGGATAAACAACGCTTGGTTTTCAATCTGAAATACTATGAGGAAATGAGCTACGAGCAAATGGCAGAAATCACAGAAACGAGCAGTGGCGCTTTGCGTGCTTCTTACCATCAAGCAGTGAAAAAGATTGAAACTATGATTCAAGAGGGGTGAGATGAAAAGCAAAAAGAACATATCACTGAATGACATTCCTAAAAAGGAAGGTTTTATTGCACCAGAAGGCTTTTTTGATTCATTCATAGATGAACTAGAGCAGGTGATTGATCAACGTGAGCAAGCTAGGGAAGCCAATAAAATCCCTGCTGTGGAAAAAGATTGGTGGATGGCAGTTGCGGCTTCCATTGCTGTACTGTTGATTGCAGGGGTTGTTTTTTGGATCAATGGGAGTAAGGATGAGCAGGTGACGGATTATTGGGACGATGTGAGTTCGGAGCAGATTGCCTTTTATCTCGAAAACTCTGCCTTGGATACAGAGACCTTGCTAGAGCAAGTAGATTTGGCCTTGTTGACAACTGATCAAGATGAACTGATGGGACTCGATGAGGTCTCGGACGAAGATATGAATATGATAATAGAACAATATGAAGACATATTTTAAATCCATTATTGTCGTGCTGGGGTTGACTTGTCTGGCAACAGCGGTACAATCACAGGATCAACAGGCGCTAGATAAAATAGAGAGTGCCAAAATAGCGTTGATCACGGAGCGTCTGGGGCTGACGCCTGATCAGGCAGAGAAGTTTTGGCCGCTGTACAACGAGTACAGTGCCAAACGCATGGAGCTAAGACAGGAATACCGAAGGTTCCGAACTGATGCAGAAGGACGAACACTTAGCGAGGATGAAAGCAAAAAGCTCCTTGAAAAAGGACAGCAGCTCAAAGAAAGACAATTGCAAATCGATAAAAGCTACAGCGAACGTCTCAATACAGTCATCACCAATCGGCAGTTGCTACAGTTGCGAACGGCGGAAGAGGATTTTAGGAATATGCTGCTCCAGAGGCTAGAGCAGCGATCCAATCAAATCGACAGACGTGAAATGATGCAACAGCGCATGGACAAACGTAACAATGAATAAAATGACAGTCTAATTTGTTCATATCACAGATGATTCTTAGCAAAAGTCTTCAAAGCAGGGCTGGGTTAATCTTTATGGGGTTAACCTTTTGCTGTGTATGGCAGCCTGAGATTTCGAGAGCACAGGAGATAAAATCAGATAGTACATTGACGGTTTTGTTTGCTGAGTTGGATGATCTGTTTGCAGAAGGAGATGATACAGAGGATTTGATCGCTTTGGTCGATAGTATGTTAGTTGCTGATAAGTTGAAGATTTCTTCACTGCATGCTCGGATAGGTTACATCAGTCAGGTCACCAATGCGGGTCGGAGTTTGGATATCAATCAGTTTGGGGTCTCTCCTGGAGTGACCTACTATCATCACACAGGGGTTTTTGCGGATGTTTCGGGTTTTGTCAATAGTGAGTACGATCCGAGTTATTACATGACAGATGCCAGCATTGGCTATCTCTACACTTTTAAGAATGTCCTGACCAGTTCGGTTAGCCATGATTTTTATTTCTACAACGACACACTTGATACTCATAGCTTCAACAAGAGTCTGCAAGTCTCTACCTATTTGGATTACAAGGCTCTGAACCTGGGCGTGGATTATGCTTATCTCTATGGTAGTAATTCGGCGCATCGCTTGACTGGCAGGGTAGGATTTGATTTGAGAGCAAAGGATGTCTGGTTTTTGGATCAAATATCTATACACCCAAGTTTTTCTGTCCAGTGGGGCAATTCGGAGGTAGTTTATCTGCGGCAGACGGAGCAACCATTTCGTGATCTTTATAACATCATGGTGGCTGGAGATTACCCGGTACTAAGTTGGGAGGAAGTCTATCGATTTGGACGTTTGCTCAAAAATGAAAGGGGAATTTGGGCAACCAAATTTTTGTTGGATAGAGGATATACCGCAGATGATATCAATGAAATCATCATTCAGTACAATGAGGATCAAATTCATCAAGACAATGAGTACGGGATCATGAATTATGCAGTTTCCATTCCAGTGATTTTCTCTATCAATCGCCACTGGACGCTGATCACGAGTTATACTTATAATATGCCTGTATCACTGCCCAATGAGACTTATCAGTTAGAAAACAACGGTTTTCTTAGTCTGAGTCTAGCGTATAAATTTCTGTTTGTACAGTGATTTACTCAGTGGCTGAGTATCTGCAAGACCAGTTCTCTGGTAAGTGCCTTTCCTTGCGCTCTGGCTTTGATCTCAGTAAATGGGAAGCGAAAATCACAGCCTGCTTTCCATCTGCTGCAACCGTATGCCGTTTGGCCTTTGACAAGCACACCTTCTTTGCATTTGGGGCAAGTAGGCATTTCGTTGGATTTCTTGGGAGTATTCTTGGTTTGGTTTTCAAATTCAATCTCAAAGTCTGAATTGAATTTCAAGACTCCTTCCACTTTGTTTCCATTCAGGACGAATCCTTTGATCTTGGTAGTTACTTTCTTCTGTACTAGACGTAGTAGTTGGCTTTCTGTCAGTTTCTTCTCCATAAAGGTAAAAGGAAGCAGCATTTTGCAACCAGCTTTCCATTCGCTACATCCATAACTGTTTTTGCCTTTGAGGAGGGAGCCTTTTTTGCATTTGGGGCAAGTGCTGCCCACGAGGCTCTTTTTACTCGTCGCTTTCTTGGTCGCGGTATCCTTATCCTTGACCAGTGTGATGGGAGTAGCTGCCAAGATAGGTTTGCCTGTCTCCATGCGCACTTCATAGACCAGGTCGTCCACCATCTTTTTCATGTTGATGATGAACTGCTTGGCGCTGTATTCTCCTTGCTCGATTTCCTTGAGTTGTTTCTCCCATTGTCCGGTGAGCTCGGCTGATTTGAGTAGTTGATTTTGGACGGTATCGATCAGCTGGATGCCCATCTCGGTTGGGATTACCTGTTTCTTTCTTCGTTGGCTATACTGGCGTTTGAACAGTGTCTCGATGATGTTGGCACGGGTAGACGGCCTGCCTATACCGTTGGCTTTCATCAATTCACGGAGTTCGTCGTCTTCTACCTGTTTGCCAGCTGTCTCCATGGCACGGAGCAGGGATGCCTCGGTATAGTAGTTTGGTGCTTTGGTCGTCTTTTCGATGAATGATGGTTCGTGAGGACCTTGTTCTCCTTTCTCAAAGGTTGGCAGGATGCTTTCTTCTTCCTCTTCTTTGTTTTCCTCGTCCTCTTCTTCCTTTTTCTGTTTAGGAAAAAGCACACGCCAGCCTTCTTCGAGTATTTCCTTGCCTTTGGCTACAAAGGGAACAGTATCCACCTCTGCACTCACTTGCGTCTTGGCGACTTTACAGTCAGGATAAAACACGGCTAGGAATCTCCTGACGATGATGTCATAGACTTTTTGATCCTCGTGACTGAGGTGCTTTTGTTCACCAGTAGGGATGATGGCATGGTGATCGGTGACTTTCTTGTCGTTGAATACCTTAGCAGACTTGGGAATCTTCTTGGACAAAATAGGCTCAGTGAACGAAGCATAGTCCGTCAATCCTTTGAGGATTCCTGGAACCTTGGGGTACATGTCATTGGGAAGGAAAGTCGTGTCAACCCTAGGATAGGAAACGACTTTCATCTCGTAAAGTCTTTGGACGGCTTTGAGGGTTGCCTCGGCTGTGAAGCCAAACTTGTTGTTGCAATAGACTTGAAGGCCTGTCAGATCGAAAAGCTTGGGGGCGTATTCTTTCCCGTCTTTTCGCTCTATGTCAATGATGACTAGTTCCTTGCCACTGACCTGATTGAGCAGCTTTTCGCCATCTTCTTTGGTGAAGAACTTGCCTTCGGTGTGGTTAAAGTTGGTTTCTCGGTATTTGGTCTGCAACTCCCAATAGGGCTTGGGTTGGAAGTTGAGGATCTCATAGTGACGGTTGACCAACATGGCAAGGGTAGGAGTTTGCACCCTGCCGATGGATAGCATTTGTTTGAATCCGCCGTATTTGAGGGTATAAAGTCTGGTGGCATTCATGCCGAGCAGCCAATCACCAATCGCTCGCGAACTACCTGCATAGTAGAGGTTGTCAAACTCGGAGGAGGGTTGGAGTTTTTCAAATCCTGCTTTGATGGCCTCTGTTGTTAGCGACGAAATCCACAGTCGTTGGACTTCTCCTTTGTAGCCAGCTTGTTGGATGACCCAGCGCTGTATCAGTTCTCCTTCTTGCCCGGCATCACCACAGTTGATCACCAGCGAGGCAGCGTCGAAGAGTTTTTTGATCGTATTAAATTGTTTTTTGACGCCAGCATCATGATCCATGACCTTCGTTTCGAAACGCTCGGGCAGCATGGGTAGGGTGTTGAGATCCCATCGTTTCCAATGGGGCTTGTAATCCTCAGGAGGCAAGAGCGTACAAAAATGTCCGAAAGTCCAAGTCACCTGATAGCCATTGCCCTCATAGTAGCCATCCATACGCGTATTGGCTCCTATGACTTGGGCTATTTCTTTGGCGACACTTGGTTTCTCAGCAATACAAACTTTCATAGACATTCCCTGTACTCGTTATTTTGATCTTCGAGATTTGAAATTATTATACTCAATACTCAATACTCAATACTCAATACTCAATACCTTCTTCTCACGCACAGCATTTTTTATACTTCTTTCCACTGCCACAAGGGCAAGGGTCGTTCCTAGAGATTTTCTTCATCAAGTCGATTTCCTGTGGATTGATTTTTCCCTCAAGGTAGAACCATTGTTGGTCTTCTTTGAGGAAAATTGATTTTTCGTGATGTATCTGTACTTGTTGTCGCTCATCGGTGAAGTGCGCTTTGAACTCTACTATGCCACGGTCGTCACTGACACGTCCATGCTCTACGGTGATGATTTCTAGTTGTGTCCAAGTGTTTTCCTGAGACCACTTTTTAATCTCTTGGATGTTGTATTGGCTTCTGGTTTGACTGTGGGTTGTTTGATAGAGATAATCAGCTTTGCCGAGCGCATAGGCAGTATAGCGAGACCGCATCAGTGCCAATGCAGTTGGTGCGGATTGATTGTTGATGATTGTTTCACAGCAGGATGCGAAGGGCTTGCCAGAGCAACAAGGGCAGTCATTCATTTTTTAGTCGAAAGTTGAAAGTAAAAAGATAGAAAGTGGCAGTGTCAGAAACTCCTCAATATCCAGTGCAAATATAATTCTCAGAGCTTGGGATAAAAGGATGTCTTGTTGAATGTGCATGGGTTGCAGTCGTTTTTTACAACACGTCCCGAATGAACTTAGTTTTGTCGAATACACTGCGTGCAAACGGACAAAGAGGAACAATACGGATTCCTTTGGCTCTGGCAAATTCTACCGCTTTGAGAAGCATTTGTTTCCCTACACCCGTACCACGTAGACTGTCGTCTACAGCTGTGTGATCGATGATGATTTGATCTGGCCCTGCCCATACGTAGGTCATCTCAGCTTTTGGTTGCTGATCTATTAGGATATAAAACCTTCCTTTGCTGTCTGTTTCTTCTTGTAATATTTCCATCTTTTATTGATTTCATGAGATATTTCATAATTGTTGCAACCAATCGATCAACAAGAGGGACCAACCAGAGAGGTGAGTATTGTGTCTACCAAATCCATAGCCGTGTCCACCTTGAGGATAGAGATGCATTTCGACGGGGACTTGGTGATCGTTGAGAGCTTGGTAGAATTGAAGGCTATTTTCTACAGGAACTGCTTGGTCATCCGCACTATGCAGGATGAAAGTAGGAGGGGTGTTGTGTGTTACTTGCATTTCGTTGGAATACAAATCAACGAGTGCTTTGTCTGGATTTTCACCCAATAGATTGTTGCGAGAACCCATGTGGGTAAAATCAGATTGCATGGTAATCACTGGATAGATCAACGCCATGAAATCTGGACGATTTTCTGAATCAAAATGAGTTCCTAATGTGGACGCCAAATGTCCTCCCGCCGAAAAGCCCATCACGCCGATTTTGTCTGCATCTATGCCCCATACTGCTGCACTGTCTTTGATGATTTTCATCCCCTGCTTGGCATCCATGAGTGGTGAGAGATGAGGTGTCTTGTTTGAGTCATCCTCTGGCAATCTGTATTTGAGGACGATACCTGCTATGCCGTATCCATTGAGCCATTTGGCAAAATCAGTTCCTTCTTTGTCGTAGGCCAAGATTCCATATCCTCCTCCTGGACAAATCATCACCGCTCGTCTGACAGAATTACTATTGGAGGGGAGGTAGACTTCTATGCTTGGGTTGCGGACGTTTTTGATTCTTTGCGTGTCAGTGATAGTAGATTCCTCTTTGAGATTGGATGATTTTTCGTTGGGTATTTTGTCTTGCCAAAGAGAGATGACATGATGCTGTGCATTCATCGTCATGCAAATAGTCAGAAGTAGGAGGGTACACCCAATATTTTTGAAATAATAAGACATGGATTAGGTTTTAGGAGTTTCAAGATCGGGATTTTGAACGAATTGCGTAGGGGAAATACCAAATTCATTTTTGAAAGCACGAGTAAATGAATTGGGAAGATCATAGCCGACCATGTATCCTACTTGAGATACATTGATTTTGTTTTGGGATAGCAACTGTTTGGCTCTGGTCAATCTAAAGGACTTGAGCAGATCGACTGGCTTTTTGCCTGTGAGTTGCTTGACTTTTCGGATGAAGTGCATGTGGCTCATGTTGACCATTTCGCACATGCTGGTGACGTCAAACTGAGCGTCAGACACGTTTTCTTCCAAGAGACTGGAGAGTTTGACCAAGAATTCTTCGTCTACAGAGGTCACTTTGATGTCTTTGGGTTTGAATCTCAAGTTGTCCGCATATTTCTCTTTGAGTTTATCTCTTGATTCCAGGAGATTTTGAACTCTAGCTAGTAGCAAATCCGGCTCAAAGGGTTTGACAATGTAAGAATCCGCACCAGATTCATAACCTTGGATTCTTTTGCTATCCATAGCGAGTGCAGTCAATAATATCACTGGGATATGACTGATGGCGGTATCGGACTTGATTTTGTCACATAGTGTGATGCCATCTACCTTGGGCATCATGATGTCACTGATGACTAGGTCGATGTATTCTCTGTTGAGTACTTCGAGACCTTGTGCGCCATTGTTGGCAGAGAGGACGTTGTAGTCTTTGATCAATAAGGATTTGATGAAGGCCAGCATGTCACGGTTGTCTTCCACTACCAATAGTGTTGCTTTTTCCTTGTCCTTGATCTGGGTATTGTCATTGATGATACTGAGTTCGTGTTCCAGCTTGTACTCTTCAGAGGGGTGAGTCATCTGAGAGGTAAAATGGCTCTCAGATTGGGGATTCATATCTGATTCAGGGGCATTGAGGTTTTCGGGGATGTAAACAGTAAATTTGGTACCCTCTCCGAGTTCACTTTCTACTTTGATATTCCCTTGGTGGGCTTCTATCAGATCCTTGATATAGGATAGTCCAATGCCACTGTTTTCCTCATGCTGGACGTCATTGTGACCTACCGCAAATCGCTCAAAGAGTTTGTCCAAAATGGCTTTGTCTAGACCAGTACCATTGTCTTCCACTACCAGTCGGATAAAATCAAGCGAGCTGTCTTTCATGAGATACTTTTCGGCTTGCAACAAGCTGATTTTGATACTCCCATGTTTGGGCGTGTGCTTAAAGGCATTGGAAATCAGGTTAAACAATATTTTTTCGACTTTGTCCTGATCAAAGAAGATGGTGAGTTTTTGATAGTCAGATACAAACTGTAGTTTGATGTCCCGATCTAGTGCTTGGTTGATGAACAGATCTTTGATTCCTTTGGTGAAAGAGACTATGTCATTTTTGGATAGAACTAGATCGAGATTCCCCGCCTCGATGCGCCGTACCTCTAGCAATTGATTGATGAGTTTCTGGAGACGCAGCGCATTTTGCTTGATGAGTCTGAAATAATTGTGGTCTGAATCTTTGCTTGAATGGTCTTTGATCAGCTTGTCAATTGGCCCTAAAATCAGGCTCAGAGGTGTTCTAAACTCATGGGTGATGTTGGTGAAGAATTTGACTTTGGCTTGGGAGAGTTCGTCAATTTTTTTAACAGCCTCTTCCAAGGAATCTTTTTGCTTTTCGATCTCCAAATTGCGAGATTCTAGCTCTCCATTGCTGGATTGTAGGGACAGGTTGAGCTGTTCAAGAATCTCCTGTTTTTTCATGATGATGAACACAGAATATCCGATGACCAAGAGCAGTGATCCAATCAAAAGTATGAACCATGCCTGTTTCCATACTGGAGGAGTAACTATGAAATGAATCACAGCAGGTGTGGGATCAATGTTGCCTTCAGAATCCATTGCACGTACCTGGAAGGTGTAATCGCCATTGGCCAATCCTAGGAAGGTGTTGCTCGTGGCAGAGTTGAATTGGGACCATGGCTCGTCGTTGATCTTGTAGGAAAAGCTGAGGTTTTCAGCACTGACTTTGTTGAAAAAATGTCTCCCGGTCCATAGGATACTGGTATTGCCAGAGTTGTCAACTGTCTCTGAATAGACCTCTATAGAGGTCTGTGGAGGGATGGTGTCTTTGATGAAACGAACAGTGTTGAACTTGCTGCGGATTGCCTCGCTGGGATTTCGACCTGTATAGACTCTCCGTTTCCATTCGCGTGGAGACCTGCTTACCCAGATTTCGTTGAGCTCATTTGTTTTGATTGTTCCTCCTTCGTAGGATAAGGTGAGGTGCTCTGGGAAGATGTAATTGGTCCATACCTGCCCATTGAAATAGCTGATGTCTTTGTCAGTAGCGAGCCAGATTTCTCCTGGTTCTTGACTGGTGGTCAAACTGATGATGTTGTTGCTGGTGAGTCCATTTTTGATGGAGTAGTTGACCCATTGACCATCGTCTTGCAAGATGTACAAGCCATGGAGTCGGGACCCTACGTACAAGGTGCCATTGCGGTCAGTGTGCACGTCGTTGACGAAATCATTGAGATTCCGGTTTTCTGTATAGCTCCAGGATACTTTGTCAAAGTAGCACAAACCAGTACCGCCGATCCAGATATTGCCATTTTTGGATTGTGTGATGCCGTAGGCGTTGAGTTGGTTGAGGCCATTGAGGCGGCCTTTGTGGTAGATGACTTTGCGGAAATCACTGTGTGGATTCACGATCTGAGCCAGCCCTCCTGATTGTCCTCGATCTAGGTACACATCCGAACTGCCACCGAGCCATATTGAGCCATCATTGGACTCGAAGATGGCACGGTAGTCCACGCCCCATGAGAGCGAATCCAAGATGATTTTGTTCCATTTTCCATTTTGCAGGAAACCTGCAGCAGCTACTCCATTTTCACTCCCAATCACCCAAACATAGTCTCTCGAATCTGCATATAGACTTACAGGATTGTCAATCATACCATCCTCTTGGCCAAACTGATACCATTGTCCGTTGCTCTGTTGGATGGCGTGTCCTTCGAAATCTATGAACCAAGAGCTACCATTGGTTTGTCTACATTGGTAGTTGAGCTCGAGGTAGGTGAGCCATTTGTCATCAGAGAGATCAATACGCGAGACAGAGGATTGCTCCTCATATATCCATAGTTTGGAGTTGTCTTCGGTGTGTAGCTCGATGTGACCATGTGGGATTTTAAAATTCTCCGAATTGTATTTCATCCATTGTCCAGAGGTGTCCATGGCGTATAGATTACCGATACCACTGATCCATATTTTACCATCTTTGGTCTCGGCGATGCTTTCAGAATATTCATCATCGCCGAATATCTTGCCGTACTCGACTTTGTTCCAGCGGTTGTCGCTGAATCTCACCGCAGGGATTTTGTTGGATTTGTTGATGATCCAGATGTCGCCATTTGAGGTACGCATGATGTTGTGTTCATAGCCCATATCCATCTCGTAATAATTGCTGAATAGCCCGTAATTTTTGACTGAATTGGTGATGATTTCCTCTTCGGTAAACATCATGATGTCACCAATTTCATCCTCCAGTACATAAGTGATGGGAATCCATAATTCCCCAGGGGTGACTTCAAATACATCTGATATGTTGTCAAATCTGTTGTTTTTGAGTAGTCGATCAGGGATATCAACAATTTGAAATTCTGAATCTTCAGCGAGCATTTTTTTTGCATTGCTTTCTTGACTGAGTAAGAAATTGTCTTTGGGTGTGATGAAGATGACTCCTAGCGAAGTAGCGCAAACAATGTTGCCGCTTTTGAGCTCACGTATGGCATCTATTCTGATGTTGGATTTGGGGTTGATGGGGGCAATGTTGTGCCAATTGTCATCCTCATATAGATAGATGCCATTGACAGATGCCGCGTAGATTTTTTGATTCTCACTGACGAACATTTTTTGGACAGCTTTGCCACCTAGGCCTTCTTCCTCGCCGTAGTATTTCCAGTCATACCCATCGTAGAGCGCCACACCAGATTCTAGACCAAACCAAAAGTTGCTCTTGTCTGATTGGGAAGCGATGCATCTGACACCTCGGTCGTCAAGTTCTGGAAAAAAAGCAAAACGCCACTCTTCCAGCATTGGATCAGCAACCTTGGGTTGATACCCATTGATACCCCACACGATCATGGTATGTACCAAGAGGAACAATACCAGAATACTCTTTCTCATCATACTTGCTTTGACTATCCCGACTGTTAATTTAGCTAGAATCTGTAATGGTGCAAAATATAGAATTATTCTAGCAATGAGAATCCAGGGAATAGGGAATGGTGAAAAATGAATATCTCGAAATATCGCTCCAAACTAATTTTGACTTAAAATACGAATCACCTAGTAGTATTGTCATTATTAACTGGAGCTTGTCATCATATATAAGACTGTGGATGATAGATGGGAAATGACAACTTACAAGTATTGATCAAAATTATTTAAGAAAGGAACATGAGAGAATTGAATCGACAGCATACCGACATAGCAGCATTACCCATCAAAATCCTCCAGTTTGGAGAAGGCAACTTCTTGCGGGCATTTTCGGATTGGATGATTGACATCATGAACAAAGAAGGCGACTACCAACATGGTATCGCAGTGGTGCAGCCTATCGATCAGGGTATCGTTCACATGCTGCAAGCACAAGATGGCTTGTATCATCATGTGTTGCGTGGATTGAAAGACGGTCAACCTCACGAAGAGACGAGATTGATCTCTGCGATACAGCAGTGCATCAATCCATTCAAGGATTTGGCGGCTTACAAGGCCGTGGTATTGTTGCCTGAGTTGGAAATGGTGATTTCTAACACTACTGAAGCAGGAATTGTGTTCAATGAGGAAGATGTCTTGCCGACGGAAGGACTGCCCAAAACATTCCCAGGCAAGGTAACCCTTTTGCTGTGGGAGAGATTCCAGCATTTTGCTGCTGCTCAGGACAAAGGATTGAGTTTCATCCCAGTGGAACTGATAGATAAAAACGGTCAGAAACTGAAAGAAGCTATTTTGAAGTATGCCGAATTGTGGAGCTTGCCTGCCGAGTTCAGTTCTTGGGTAGAGAATCACAACTACTTCGCCAATACTTTGGTCGATAGAATTGTGCCGGGCTATCCAAAAGATGAAATCGAAGAGATTCAGGCTTCTATTGGATTCAAAGACAATTTGGTGGTGGCTTCTGAGATTTTTCATCTCTGGGTGATGGAAGCGCCAGAGCAGATCCAAAAGCAGTTTCCCGCGGATAAATTTGGCCTCAATGTCATCTATACCAACAACCAAGCACCCTACAGAACGAGAAAAGTACGTGTACTCAACGGAGCACACACGAGCATGGTTCCTGTGGCACTGCTACATGGACTGGAGACAGTTCGTGAGACAGTGGAGGATAATAAAGTGGGCGCATTCGTACAGCAGATCATCTTTGAAGAGATATTGCCTACGATAGACTTGCCTCAGGCGGAACTCGAAGAATTTGCCAATCAGGTGATCGAGCGATTCAAAAACCCATTCATTCGACATGAGTTGAAATCCATCGCCTTGAACTCTATACCTAAATTCAAAGTGCGTGTTTTGCCTACGATTTTGGATTACATATCCATCAAAAAGGAGTTGCCTAAAGGCTTGGTCACAGCATTGACCTATTTGATTTCACTGTACCTGTCGGATGATTTTGAAATCAAAGACGATCACAATGTGGTAGAATTTTTCCACGGATTGAAAGGAAAAGCATTGACACCTGAAGAAATAGTAGATCAAGTGTTGGGACAGACAGAGTTTTGGGATCAGGACTTGAGAGAAATCAAAGGACTAAGCGATGCAATGATCAAAGTAATGGCAACCATCGAATCTGGCATGGCAATCGATCGAATTTGAGATATTAGAAGGGAAGAAATGAAGAAGGCGATAACAATCAATCAAGAAGACAACCTAGGTGTGGCCTTGACCGACCTAAAGAAAGGGGAACAACTCACTGTCAATGGATACACTGTGACGCTCACAGTAGATATCTCGGCCAAGCATAAATTTGCACTAGAGAATCTCAAGACTGGAGATGAGATGTATATGTACGGTCTCGTGGTGGGGACTGCCAATGGCCCAATAGCTGCAGGAGAACCGATCACAGTGAGCAATACGACGCACAAAGCGACCCAGTTTTCGGAGGAAAAGACCAGTGAGTTTACATGGAAGGCACCAGATATCTCCAAGTTCGAAGGGCGGACATTCAATGGTTATCATCGTGCCGATGGTCAGGTAGGTACGGCCAACAATTGGTTGGTGTTCCCGATGGTTTTCTGTGAAAACAGAAACATCAACGTCATCAAAAAGGCATTTGAAAAAGCTTTGGGTTATGAGCAGGAAGATCCATACACTCAGTTCTTGGAAAACATCGTTCACAACCATGCCACAGGCAAGGGTATTGACGAACTCACATTGGAAAAGCAAGAAAAAACAGCGAGCAAAAGCCCTTTCGAAAATGTAAAAATCAAATTTATCACACATCAGGCGGGTTGTGGAGGCACAAGACAGGACAGCGATACTTTGTGTCGATTGTTGGCGGGCTATCTCAACAATCCGAATGTCGCAGGAGCTACAGTACTTAGCTTGGGTTGTCAGAATGCACAGACGCATATCTTGGATACAGCCATCAAAGCTCTGAATCCAGACTTTAGCAAACCTGTGCTGTACTTTGATCAGCAAGCGACGGGCAGCGAAACAGAATTGTTGGAAAATGCCATCAAGGCGACTTTCAAAGCACTGGTAGAGGCCAACAAACTGACCAGAACACCAGCACCTTTGTCTAAGTTGGCGATCGGTTTGGAATGTGGAGGCTCTGACGGGTTCTCTGGGATATCGGCCAACCCAGCCTTGGGACATGTCTCTGATCTGATGGCGGCCTTGGGAGGAAAGGCGATCTTATCCGAATTTCCCGAGCTATGCGGCGTGGAGCAAGTACTGATCAATAGAATGTCTGAACCTCAGTTGGCACCTAAGTTTGCCAACCTGATGCGCAGTTATTCCAATGCCGCAGTAGCGGTGGGCTCAGGTTTTGACATGAATCCATCACCTGGCAACATCAAGGATGGTCTGATCACAGATGCGATGAAAAGCGCCGGTGCAGCCAAAAAAGGAGGGAACTCAGCAGTCAACGATATTTTGGATTACACAGAGTACGTCAAAAAGGACGGTCTCAGCTTGCTATGTACTCCAGGCAACGATGTAGAGTCCACTACAGGTTTGGTAGGCTCAGGTGCCAATGTCGTGCTGTTCACAACGGGGCTAGGTACGCCAACAGGCAATCCCGTAGCTCCAGTGATTAAGGTGTCGTCCAACACCAAAATGGCAGAGCGTATGTCGGACATCATCGACATCAATACTGGGTCAGTGATCGAAGGAACCAAGACCATCGAGGAAATGGGAGACGATATATTGGAGTATGTGATCAGTGTAGCCAGTGGCGAGACAGAGGCCAAGGCAGACGCTTTGCGACAAGAGGATTTCATACCTTGGAAGCGAGGGATTTCCTTGTAAAGGAACGATTGAAAAGGAGAGGCTAGATGGCTTCTCCTTTTTTGTTCATAGAGGTATTCTTGAATTTTTCAGTTGTAATACGACTGTTGCTAAGCTCTGATTTGAGGTTATGTTAGGCTATGAATTTGTTGTCTGAACGTATCAGTATAGAGTTAGTATTTAGCATTTTCTTAATTCTGATATTTCGGTTTTACATTACCTGAAGTAGTTGTTGGATTCATTGGTTCACTATTTAGAGTGAAACCTCATTGTGTTGACTTACAGATTTCCACCATATAAATCAAATAGGCCACAAGTTGCAATAGCTTGTGGCCTATGATGAATAGTAGCGGAAAGTTTACAAAGATTATCTCTGTGGTCATACCACTACTTTCTTAGTTGGTATTGTCTACTCCTCTACAGTAATGGGAAACCCTCTATCTCTCATGAGAGCTTCGATATTGGCATCCCGTCCTCTGAAGAGTCGATAGGCCGCCGCTGGATCCATAGAGTTTCTTGGAGCAAACAAATACTTGACAAGTTTGCTAGCCACCTCTTCGTCATAAAAACCTCCTGGAGCTTCTGTAAATGCTTCGGCTGCATCAGCTGTTAATACATCTGCCCACAGATATCCGTAGTAGGCTGTAGCATAACCTTCTCCAGAAAAAACATGACCGAAATGTGGTGTTCGATGACGCATTGGTAGTTCTTTAGGCATTTTCAATTCTGCCAATGTTTCTCGTTCAAATCGGTCTACATCTATGCTGTCAGGATTTGCCAAGTGGAGTTTCATATCCATGATAGCTGAAGCCAAATACTCTGTTGTGGAGAATCCTTGATTAAAAGTATCTGCATTCTTGATTTTAGCCACCAAGGATGCTGGTATTGGTTCCCCTGTTTTATTGTGGACCAAAAAGTTGTTGATCACATCATCAGTAGACAACCAACGCTCCAGCAACTGTGATTGGAACTCGGTGTAATCTCTGACTCCACCATTCAAGGTAGGGTACTTTACATTGGACGAGAAAAAGTGAAGGGCGTGACCAAACTCATGAAAGAAAGTTGTCGCATCATCCCATGATACCAACAGTGCTTCTCCAGGTGCTGGCTTTACAAAGTTGGAATTGTTAGATGCCAATACGTTCCTCTCACCGTCAAAAGTCGTATAGTTCCTGTAAGTAGTGGCCCATGCTCCTGACCTCTTGCCTTGTCTGGCATATGGATCCAAATACCACAACCCAATATTGTCACCAGAGTCTATATCTGTGACTTCCCAGACTTTTACATCTTCGTTAAATACAGGCACTGAACCATCTTGTACGGGTGTGAATTTATAATTGAACAACCTACCTGCTACATAGTGCATTGCTTCCGTCAGTTTATCAAGTTGCAGGTATTGTTTTACTTCATCAGAGTCCAAATCATATTTTACCTTTCTTACCTTCTCAGCATAAAATCTATAATCCCAAGGTTCTATCACAATATTGTCTCCATTTTGGTCAGCTACAGCTTGCATATCTGCGACTTCTTCGGCCACTCTGGCAATAGCGGCTGGCCACACAGCTTCCATCAGTGCCATTGCATTTTCAGGTGTCTTGGCCATCCTGTCTTGCAAACGCCATTCAGCATAATTTGTGTATCCTAATAACTCTACACGTTCTCTTCGCAGTTTCAAAATATCAGCAATCAATTGATTGTTGTCATACTCGTCTCCGTTGTCCCCTCTAGCATAGTAATTGACCCAGACTTGCTGGCGCAATTCTCTATCTGTAGAGTACGTCAAAAAAGGGTCTATAGAAGATCGGGTATTGGTAATGGCATATTTCCCCTCTTGTCCTTTGTCTGTCGCTATTTTTGCCGCTGATTTGATAAAACTACCTGATAGTCCCCCCAATTGTTCCTCTGTGAGGTAGGTAACATAATTTTCTTCATCATGCAAAACGTTGTTTGAAAACTTAGTGTATAGACTAGAAAGCTCCTTATTTATCTCTGCATAACGAAGTTTTTTCTCAGGGCTGAGTGCTGCTCCATTCATAGCAAATCTATTGTATGTCAAATCTAACACCCGCTGTTGATCTGCTACTAATGGTGATTCTAAAGAAGCTTGATAGACTGCTTTGATTCTCTGAAACAACTGCTCATTTTGTGTGATTTTGGATTGAAACTCGGAGATTAAGGGTGCTAATTCTGTCTGAATTGTTCTGAACTCAGGAGTAGAAAGATTGCTACTTAAAATATTGTAATAGGTAAAGACTCTACCCAATTCTGCACCAGCACGTTCCATCTCTTCTATCGTGTTTTCAAAGGTAGGAGCCTCTGTGCTACTTGCTATGATGTCAATCTCTTCTAGATTCAACTCCATGCCTTTTAGCATGGCAGGTTTGACATCTTCAATTTTTATCTTGTCAAATGCTGGGACACCACCAAAAGGGCCCTTCCACTCTTGTAACAATATGTTATCTACCTCAGGCTCTTTCTTTTCTTGCATACAACCAGAAAATACAGCCGTAGCTAGCAATAGCACGAGCAAGTGCTTAATTCTTATTTGATTTATCATTGTATTTGGGTTAATAATTATACGTACCATAAAATGGCTACAATGCTACAAACTTAACTTATTATCATATATTAATTTCCTTCTATTCTAGACCTAACTGTATGTCAAAACACATAATAATAGAATAAAATTACCCTTGGAGAATAGGAAGCAAAATCCTCTGTCCTCGTATGGTGCAGCACAGCGAGGGGCAATAGGCAGAGCGTTTTCAACGCGACTTTCCAGCTTGATGTAGCTGGATTTTTATAGTACTGCTTGCATATTTTCGACGGGACTAAGAATAACAAGGGATTATTTCTGGTAATAAAAAATGGCACATTTCCTAGATATATTTTGGTCAGTAGAGATATTTATCGTAATATTGCGATTAAACAATGGGAGTTACTAAGACAAATCTTTTTTCGGAAGTACAGAATGATCTGGCGACAGCAGCAAAGGCCTTTGCGCACCCTGCTCGCGTAGCGATTATTCAGCATTTGCTCAAGACCAATGCTTGTGTCAATGGGGATTTGGTATTGGAATTAGGTTTGGCTCAGGCAACTATCAGTCAGCACCTCAGAGAATTGAAAGATATCGGTATCATCCAAGGAACCATCGAAGGTTCGCGAATCAGCTACTGTATCAATCCAGTTCGGTGGGAAGGGATCAAAGAGCAGTTCAACGACATCTTTGATCAATTTGCGTCTTCTAAATCAGGAGATTGTTGTTAAAAAAAATTGTTTATACATATCGTAATATTGCAATAACATTATGAAGCTATCAGAAATTAAAACACATCTAGCCAAAGTAGAGCAAATCAATTTTGTTTTGCCTAGTGGCGAACAAGTACCCTCTCACTTTCATGTGACTGAAGTAGGAAGCATACAAAAGCATTTTATTGATTGTGGTGGTACTGTACGCAAGGAATCAGTTATCAACTTTCAGTTGTTTACCGCGGAGGATTATGATCACCGTTTGAGTGCAGAAAAACTCCGTGCTATCATTGAGTTGTCGGAGCGAAAATTGGCTCTGGACGATTTAGAAATTGAAGTAGAATACCAAGGCAATACCATTGGAAAATATGGGTTGGAGTTTCAAAATGGTGATTTTTACCTCACGGCTACACAAACAGATTGTTTGGCAAAAGATCAGTGTGGAATTCCATCACAAAAGCCAAGAATCAGACTGTCTACATTGAAGGAAGCTGAGTCTTGTGCTCCAGGATCAGGCTGTTGCTAATCTGTCAAATGATCTATTGCGTGTAGCGCAATAGATCATTAGGCTACCTAAATAAAACGATCAAAGTATTAAAATCATACAAAACCTATTATACAATTATGTTATCAGGGCTTTCGAAAACCATTGACAAAGTAAGAGGTCTAAGTATCTCAGCCGAGCGAAAGGAAGTACTAAAAGTGCTCATCGATTACGTTCAAAGCAAAGTGGATGCGGGACAAGAGGTCAACCTCAATTTTATTTGTACACACAATTCCCGCAGAAGCCAGTTTTCTCAAATCTGGGCTCAAACAGCGGCAGATTTCTTTGGTGTACCTGCGCATTGTTATTCTGGCGGGGTAGAGGTGACGGCATTCAACGAGCGTGCAGTGGACTCTATCAAGAGGAGTGGTTTTGGTGTTGCTGCGACAGGAGAGATCAATCCTGTGTATCAAGTTTTGCATTCAGAAGATGCTCAGGCAATTCAGGCATTTTCCAAACTTTTTGATGATCCTATCAACCAAGCTGCTCAATTTGCAGCTGTAATGACTTGCTCTCATGCTGATGACAACTGTCCGTTTATCCCAGGTACAGAGCAGCGCATCCCTGTTCGCTATGAGGACCCAAAGGCATTTGATGATACGCCTCAGGAGGCCGAAAAGTATGATGAGCGATCGATGCAGATTGCTTCTGAAATGTTCTATGTATTCTCTGAAATCAAATTGCCCTCATGACACAATCTAAGAAAAAATTAAGCTTTTTGGACAGCTACCTGACGCTTTGGATATTCCTAGCGATGGGGTTGGGAGTTGGGATTGGCTACTTTTTCCCCTCCAGTTCGGAGGTTATCAATTCATTTAGCAGCGGGAGCACGAATATCCCCATTGCTATTGGTTTGATCCTGATGATGTATCCGCCATTGGCCAAGGTCGACTACAAGTTGTTGCCCAAGGTGTTCAAGAATGTAAAGGTTTTGTCCATTTCTCTGGTGTTGAACTGGATAATAGGGCCAGTACTTATGTTTGTTTTGGCTTTGATTTTCCTCCATGATTACCCTGAGTATATGGTTGGACTGATTCTGATAGGCTTGGCACGCTGTATTGCTATGGTATTGGTTTGGAATGATTTGGCCGAAGGAAGCAGTGAGTATGGAGCAGGTTTAGTGGCGCTCAATAGTGTTTTTCAGGTGTTTGGTTATAGTTTTTATGCCTGGTTATTTATCACTGTATTGCCGCCTTATTTTGGGTTTGAAGGTGCCATTGTGGATATCTCGATTGTGACTATTGCAGAGAGTGTTGCCATTTATTTGGGTATTCCGTTCGTGATGGGGATGTTGAGCAGGTGGTGTTTGGTGAAGTGGAAAGGTGAAGAATGGTACAAGACCAAATTCATACCTACGATTTCACCTATGACACTGATTGCTTTGCTTTTTACGATCATCGTGATGTTCTCGCTCAAAGGAGAATTGATCGTACAAATACCGATGGATGTACTCAGGATTGCTGTACCGCTGATGATTTACTTCATCATCATGTTCCTCATCGGGTTTTTCATGAGCAAAGCCATGGGTGCGGAGTATGACAAAAATGCTTCGATAGCATTTACTGCTGCGGGCAACAATTTTGAATTGGCGATTGCTGTTGCGATTGCCGTCTTCGGACTCAATTCAGGACAGGCTTTCACAGGAGTCATAGGCCCTTTGGTAGAGGTTCCTGCCTTGATTCTGCTTGTAAAGGTAGCATTTTGGTTAAAGAAGAAATATTATACTGATGAGCTAAAGGTTAAAAGTTCATAAAGTTGAAAGAGGAAAAAGTTCATCGGCTATGGTCTATGGACTTTTTTCAATTGACTATTGACTTTAAAAACTAACTCTAATACCTTCTTTGTCGCTTTTGATGGCTGCTTCGATGATGCGAAGTACGTCTAAGGATTGTTTGGGGTGGACGATAAGGTCTACCTCTCCTCGGATGACTGCTGCGAGGTTGTCGTAGTAGGCATTGTAGTTGCCAGGGAGGGATGCTAGTCTGCCAGTGAAGTGCAGATCATTGATCTCAGTATTGAGTTTGCCCCAAATTTTTTGTGGCTCAATACCCCAATCTGGATTGCTGGGTGATTTGCCCGCTTTGAGATCGTCTTCTTGTCGATCCATGCCCCACTTGAGGAAGGAACCAAGCGTGCCATGAAGTGCATAACGTGGACCTTCTTCTCTGACGAGGTAGCTCGCTTTGAGGTTTACAGAGAGATTTTCATATTTGAGGTTGAGGTTGTAGTAGTCGTCTGCTTTGCCACCGCTGCGTTGGATACCAATCTCTGCAAAGACACTTTGGGGCATCCCAAACAAATCATAGGCTTGGTCTACCATGTGTGCACCGAGGTTGTACAGAATCTCGGCACCTGTGAGGGATTCTTCTTTCCAGGTATCTGGTTTGAGGAAATTGCGGTAGCGATCAAAATGTGATTCAAAGCTCACCAATCGACCCAACATTTTGTTTTGCACGACTTTTTTTACCGTTAGGTAATCACTGTCCCAGCGTCTGTTTTGAAATACACTCAGTGTGAGTTGCCTCTCTTCTGCCAGTGACATGAGGGTTTCTGCTTCGTGGCTATGGACTGTAAATGGCTTTTCTACCACGACATGTTTGCCAGCGTCGAGTGCCATGCGGCAAAATTCAAAATGGGTGGTATCGGGTGTATTGACGATGACCAATTCGATGTCCGGGTCTGCCAACAGTGCATCGAAACTCGCGACAATGTTAACGTCGGGGTAGATGTCTTTGGAGCCTTTGGGGCTTCTTTCCACGATGCTGTGTAACTCGAACTGGGGATTGGCATGTAGGAGAGGAGCGTGAAAAACGAGACCCGACATGCCGAAGGAGGCGATTCCTGTTTTGATTTTTTCCATTGGGGTAAAGGTAAAAAAGCTGCCTCAGAAATGCCTTATATCCTAGGGGTGGTATTCTGACACTCAAACTGATAATGCTTAGAATAAGAAATATTGAATGGTTGAAAACAGGCTTACGGGTAAAATTCTTGGAGATGAGCTGATTGACTTCATGATTTTTTATTACTCAATGAGGTAATCCATTGTTTTCAAGTTTAGGTTGATTTTGTGAATTGTATTGTCTTTTAACTCTAATTGGATTCTAATCGTAATTCGTATGAATAACAGGTAAAATTCAGCAGCTTTACTTGATTATTGTTTTTGTATCATGAAAATATTGCTCGTTGAAGATGAGGTTCAGGTGGTTTCATTTTTGAAACAAGGATTGGAAGAACATGGGCATGCTGTTTCGGTGGCATTGGATGGACAGTCTGGGTTTCAGATGCTCACCAAGCATAATTATGATGTGGCCATTTTAGATATCATGCTGCCTCACATCAATGGGATTGACTTGCTTCGCGCAGTACGTGAACAGGCTGTTCAGATTCCTATTATCATGCTGACCGCACTGGGTACTACCGAAAATATTATTTCTGGTTTGCAATCAGGAGCAGACGATTATTTGGTCAAGCCTTTCAAGTTTGAAGAACTGCTGGCGCGAATCAGTGCTGTCACACGTAGGGTGGTTGCTATCGAAAACCCCATAAAGGGAAATCATATATTGAGTTTTCATGATATTGTGGTGGATGATCATCTCAAATCTGTGAAACGTGGGGGTGAGAAAATCAACCTTACCAATACAGAGTATAGATTGTTGTGTTGTTTGATCCATAACAAAAACCGTGTACTTACCCGTCAGCAACTGCTCAACAAAGTCTGGGGCATTGATTTCGAACTCAGCACCAATGTAGTGGATGTCTATGTCAACTACCTGAGGAAAAAAATTGAATTTTCGAATTTGGATCGAGTAATCCATACTGTGGTAGGAATAGGCTATGTACTTAAAAAGGACGAGTGATGATCAGACTAAGGGTTGCTCTTTTGTTTTCTTTTCTGACGGGTTTGGCGTTGTTGTTTTTTATGTCTTTGGTATATTTTACATCCAAGGACAGTATGGAGGACAACTTCTTTGATGATCTCATGGATAAGGCCAAACTGGAGGGAGAAATACTCCTTGAGAAGGATGAATTGGCAGCAGAGATTTACCAGGAAATCATCAGCAATCATTTGGTAAGACTGAATCAGGAGCAGCTCTATGTGATTCCATTATATGATGTGACCAGATCTATAGCTGATGGAATACTGGATCAATACACCTTGGATTTGACGCTGAGTACGGGTGAGCGTCGCTTTTATAAAGACCAAGAGCAATGGGTGAGTTTGTTTTATTCAGACAATGAGGGAGATTTTATCATTTTATTGACTGCTATCGATGATGAAAGCGAGGGTGAACTCAATGACTTGATCAGCAGCATGTTTTCTGGATTGGTGGTGACGATGATAGTTCAGTTTTTTGTAGGATGGTTTTTTGCGAAAGAGATTACTTTTCCGATCATCAACATCGCTACGCAGCTCAAAGAGATCAATACCAGTAAACTGTCTAGTCGTGTGGTGGTGAGTAAAAAGAAAGATGAGGTACAGCAATTGGAACTCACGCTCAACGAGATGTTGGACAGGCTGGAAAAGGGTTTTGATTTACAAAAAAAGTTTTTGGCGAATGCCTCTCATGAACTCAAGACACCTCTGACGATCATCAGTGGCGAGTCTGATGTGGCGCTACATCGTACACGAACTGAGGCGGAGTATCAACACTCACTGAGGGTGATTTTGACAGAGGCAGACAAGCTGACTCACATCATAGCGGATCTGATCCAGTTGACTGAGGTGAGCATGGGAGGGAGTAAATATTTTGAGAAGACGGAGTTTGGGATAGAAGATCTTGTGTTGGACTTGCAGGCGACCATGTTTCGGTATTTTGGAGAGGATTTGCTCCGTGTGCAGTATATCCATGAGGAGACATCGTATGCGTTGCTTGGAAATAAAAACTGGCTCTTGATTGCCTTTATCAATATCACCAAAAACGCGTTGAAATTCTCAGACAAGCAGCCAGTAACTGTACGTATTGAGTACAAAACACAGGAGCAATCTGTGGTGGTGGAGTTTGTAGATCAGGGAATAGGGATACCTGCTGATGATTTGCCCCTGATTGTTAACCCGTTTTTTAGAGCCAGCAATGTAGGTAATATCTCAGGATCGGGAGTGGGTCTATCCATTGTACAGGAGATTATCAAACTGCACCAGGGCGAGATGCAAATCACATCGCAGGTAGATCAAGGCACCACTGTCAGGTTGATTTTGCCCATAGTCAGCTAAATTCTAATCACTTTCTAATTCCATTCTCAGGAGTTTATCAGACGAAAGTGCCTATTTCACATCATAAAGTAATGGCGCTGATGATGAATAAATATTTCTTCAACTACAATAAAGACGGCATCCAATCATCTGATGATCATTGGGTGCTTAGGATATTGGTTCTAGTGGAGACGATTGTCATAGTATGTGCGATTATTTCTTTGATCAAATCATAAAAAATAAAATCATGAATACAGAATATAAAATTTATAGCAAGAGAAGCATGGTGTATTCTATTCTTACGGATATGCTAAAGGTCATCAAGGACATTTTCTCAAAGAAGAAAGTGGTTAAGAAAAAGAACAACAAGAAGTTTTATTAAACAAGTGGCGGTCTAAATGACCAAATGAAAGGAGATATACTGAGGATAGGGCTCAGTATTCTCCTTTTTTAGCACAGGAGAAGTGTAGTCTCATATTGCATGTTCAAAATAAAATATGAGACTACTTCATGTGTATTAGCTCAACTCTGTAATGAATTCTTCTTTGGGAGTTCTTACTTTTTTCATGTTGACCAACCAGTCATTGGCCTCATCTCTGTATCCTAATGCCAGTATCAACACGCTTTTCAGTCCTTTTTCATTCAATCCCAAAATCTCATCTACTTTGTCAGGAACAAAACCTTCCATAGGAGTGGCATCTACTTTTTGTTCGGCAGCAGCTGCAATAGCCATTCCAAATGAAATGTAGGCTTGTTTAGCGGCATGTTGTGCCTGCCAATCTTGACCTAGCGGCTCATACATACCCCAAATGGTGTTTTTGTAATCTGTCATGGTGGTATGAGGCAGGCCTCTCTGATCCATGGTTTTGTTGAAGACTGTGTCGATTCGTTCTTCTGAATAGCCGTCCCATGCCGCAAAGACCAGTACGTGTGATGCATCTATGATCTGACTCTGATTCCACGCTACAGCTTTTAACTTTTCTTGAACCCCCTTATTGGCAATCACAAAGACTTGGTAAGGTTGTAATCCAGAAGACGAAGGAGCCAGTCTTGCCGCTTCTAGTATGTAATCCAATTTTTTTTGTGGAACTGTGTTTCCATTCATTTTTTTCGTAGCGTATCGCCATTGTAGATCCTCTATTAAACTCATTGTCTGTGTTTTTATTTGTGAATAAACTTAGTTCATTGTACTATACATTAGTAAGTATAGTACAATATTATAGTACTATACTTTGATATAGTTTGTTTCATTATCTTTGAAAAATGAGCACAGAAAATGCAAATGATAAATCTGTAGAAGGTAAGGAGAAAAGGCATGGTGCCTGTCTCGGTATCATACAGCCCGTACAGGACGCATTGTATGTCCTGAGTGGCAAGTGGAAGTTGCCTATTATTATTTCATTGACTTTTGGCAACAAGCGCTTTAGCGAGATGGCAAAGGAGATTCCCAAAATCACCGACAGGATGCTGTCCAAAGAATTGAGAGAGTTGGAAATGAATCAACTCATCAAGCGTACAGTGTACGATTCGATCCCTGTCATCGTAGAATACTCGTTGACCGATCATGGCAAATCACTCAGCCCAGTCATAGATGTACTCTACCAATGGGGAAAGGAACATCGTCAAAAGATCATCTAATGGCCCCAAAGTTCACTACGCGAATTCTTTTTTGTAGAATGAACTTCGGGACAGTTGGAGGTTATGGATTGATGATTAGTTTTCGAGTGTAATTCCAGCCATTGGTCTGGATCAACACGATGTAGAGTCCTGATTCTAGCGGCAGGTTTACCTGCATATTGGATTGGTCGTTTCCTATACTGTGGAGCATCACCTGACCTGAGTGGTTGATGATATTGACCGAGTATATCTTTTCTTTAGCACTGACCTGTATATTCAATTCTGATCCGTTGAGTGGATTGGGATAGACAGAGACCTTGTTTGATTGATCTGTAGCATTCAAGACGATCTTAGCCACGGTGATGGTGCCTGAGATGCTGTCGTTGGCGGTGTTACCTACGGTGGTTACCCAATAGTTGAAAGCTCCTTCTTCTGTAGGTGTGCCGCTGATAATTACAGTTTTGTCAGTGGTGTTGGTCGTGCCAGTTACGCCAGCCGGCAATCCAGTGACTGTGACGTCAGTGGCATTTTCCCATGTGAGCTGAATGTCGGAGATGCTCTCACCCAAATCCAGAGTCTGTGTGGTGTCACCTTCCGCAGCTACCATCAGCCGGCCAGGCGTTTCGTTGTTTTCATAGTTTGTATCGCCACCATCTAGTTGCTCTTCGGTTAGGGTGGCGACCAGACTGTTGATGTACATTTCTACGTTGGTGTAGAAGTGGCTCATGTCGTAGGAGATGTTGTCACTCGCGTCATCTTTGTTGAGCCCATTGGTAGTTTCCCAATCATCTGGCATGCCATCTAGATCCGTGTCCAATGGTGCTGCAGTAGCCTCATAGGTATCCCATCCACCTACGTCAGCTTGTGTGTCGATGAGTCCTGGTTTGCTATCACCAGTAGTAGAACCCAAGTAAGTAGTTGTACCAGTGCGGGTTTCTTCAGTGACTCTGGTGTCGTGGACATCACGTGCTAAGCATGCCCCAGCATAAGCCAATACGCGATCAAAGGCTATTTCTGCAGTGTGTGTTGTAATTTGGCCGTACTCAAACTCCACTTCAGATTTGACATCTGCGTCTCTGAGGTTACCGCTTGGATTGATGCCTTGCCAGTTGTCATTGGTGACTGTCTCACTGCCATACATGTAGTTGCCTGCGACATAGAAGTAGCCGTGTGTGCCTTGGATGTTGTTGTTGCTGCCATTGTCTGCATCTGGTTGAAAGATCTGGTACTTTTTGTTGCTGTCTGGGGTGGCAGGACCAGATTTGTAGTAGTTGTTGACGAAATTGAAACTCCCGCCTTCGCCAGCATAGCCGCTGTTGGCTCCCCAGTTGTAGATGACGTTGTTTCGAAAATCGACCAATTCTATCGCTGGGTTGCCTGTGTACCGGCTGCCATTCATACGAGGGTTTCTGCTGTCATGATGTGCGAGCAGGTTGTGGTGAAACGATGCGCCCTGTCCTCCCCAGATACCACCGTATCCATGTGTTCCCTTGCCATGGACAGAAATTCGCAAGCTCTCTGACAAGATGCACCATTGCATGGTGAAGTTTTCATTGTCGTAGAACGAACCGCACTCATCTGTACTCCAGCTCATCGAGCAGTGATCGATGATGATGTTTTTTTGCTCGCGTCCCCACATGGCATCACCTTCGTAGGCTTTTTCGTCTCCCATTCGGGTGCTAATGTATCTGATGATCACATTGTTTGCGTCGATTTGCATGCTGTAGTTTTTGAGGCAAATCCCCGCTCCTGGAGCAGTTTGTCCAGCGATGGTGATGTCGTCATTCGCAATTTTCAAGACACTGTTGAGTTCGATGATGCCTGACACGGCAAATACGATGATTCTTGGGCCGCTTTGCTTGATGGCTTCTCTCAGGCTGCCCTCGCCAGAGTCATTGAGGTTGGTGACATAGATCACTTGCCCCCCACGGCCTCCGGTAGTGAACCTACCATGACCCTCTGCTCCTGGAAAGGCCGGGGCTTCTATATTCACGATTTGACCCAATGCTGTGCTGACTGCACATGCAAGGATAGAAATTAGTAACAATGCTCTCATCTGCTATTCTCGTTTAATCTGTTAATTTCAGTTTCGTTCGTTTAGACGCCAATCTATTCGCTTCACTTTGATCTGTATATTCCAGTCTCTTGACCAGCGATACAGATGGCGTTTGGTTGGGTATATTAGGAGAGGTTTCTTAATTGCTAAACTAGTGAATTGAGTTTGGGAGCATGTGAGATTGGACTATCCAATATTTTGGAAAGTCTATTCATTTTTGAACATGAAGATTGAATAGTTCTGAAAAGCAGATGAAATGGATTGCTTTGTACTCCCGATTAATATGCTAATCTTATGATTTAGAACCCCTTTTCTCTTCTTCTAGATCTTGATAAATGCTTTTTCTTACCTCGTTGAATTCGTTTTCATATTGGTCGAGGTAGCCTTCATTTTCGAGCATGGCAGACATACGTTTGGCGACATAGTCCATCTCGGTGGTGGAGTCTTCTATATGTTTCAGGTATTCATTGCTTTCTTCTTGGCTATTGCTGTAGTGCAGGATATTCAGCAATCCGATGATACGAGAGAGTGGTGCACGAAGCAAGTGCGAATTCATAAAGGATTGCTTGGCCAGCAACCAGTTTTGTTCCTTGGTGTAATCCAAGTACTCTACTTCTAAAGCGCGTTTTTCCTTTTTGAGTACATTCATTCGATCACCGATTGCGAAAGCAAAGAGGACAGCTTCGATGGCAAAACCATAGTAGAATGATTCTTCGACAAAATCATTGTAAGGGATGATGCCATTGGTGGAGAGGATGAATAGAACCATACCCGAGATGGCAAACAACCAACCGAGCACGTAGTAGTGCGCATGGCTCACGCCTTTGATCCAGATATATACTCCCGCAGACCAGAGACTCAGGTTGAACAGCAGGGAAGAAACCGAAACAATCACCGCCATGATGCCGACATGTAGCCAGCCTGACACATCCAAGAGCGGTACTATCACTACCAATACAGTCATCAGCAGCATTATCCAATAGCGTAATTGGGGGGCATTCTTTTTGAGATCCAAATAGATGATAGCAAACCAACCTCCAGTCAGGTAACCAATGCTCGTCCAGACTGTATAGAATGGATTTCCCTGCCACATCCATTCTTCACTGAATAGCACATAGCCATTGTGAAAAGGTACTGCATAAGTCACAAACAGTAAATAGATCAGATAAGGAATGAAAATAATATCTCGCGTGGAGAATAATAGAAAGACATTGTAGATGAAGATGCAGAGCATAAAACCGATGAAGGCCAGAGGGATGCTTTCTTTGTGTAGCAAGTAGTTGGTGATCTGCGTCAGGTCGCCGGTTTTCAAGATATAGTTGCGGTGGCGCCTAGCTGCTATTCGGAGGAGGAAGTAGTCACTTTGGTGAGCAGGTAGTGGGATGGCTACTGTTCTATATGGAAAGCCTGCGATTCGCGTTTCAGGATTGAGATGGTCGTAATGATAGGTCATTTGATACTGTCCTACCGTATCTGGTGCGAACAAAGTCGCACGCCAAACGATAGATTCACTTCCAGGACTGAGGTATTCGAGTGCATTACTTGGGTGCTTGAAGCCCAACCAGATTACCGAATCTTTGATGCCACAATTGATGATATCGTTGCTGAGGGTTTGGAAATGATCATTTTCCCATAGTGTAGCTACTTGATCTACAGTAAGAACTCCTGTGGTATCGACCAACTGATACACACCTTGAATGAGAGGAAACTGATGATTATTTTGAGCAATGGAGTCATGAATGGACACCAGCACCCACATGTATCCCATTAGTGAAAGTATTGATAAGCGTCTCAAAATGCTAACTAGTTTCGTCCGTGATAAAATAGTTGGATACAGGTGGACAAACGATGGAAGGACAAAGTTAGTGAATCCTAAATTCTATAATTGAGGAGTTGATAGATATTTGAACAGTCGTTGGTTAGATTGAATTATAGAAATTTTGAACATACCTATTCACTCCCAGATTTGATTGTCATTGCATGATTATGAATCACAAGAACTTATGAAGTTGAAAAGTTCTATTTAGCGATCATACTTAGTTGGTGGTTACCGGTTATAACCTATTTCTTTATTGGACACTTCAAGGTTTTCAAGTCTGGAAATAGTGACTTAATAACTAGCTAGTTTATGAAATTGTGTAAATTTTAATCCAGGAGTATCATGCTTGTCATTAGAGTCTTTATTTACATAGTCTACACTTTCTCCATTTTTGTATAGTTCGTAAACAATTTCCCACCTGTTTTCTGCACACATCTCACATTTATCATTATATCCTTCAACTTTGAGTTCCTGTTTGTTGTTCTTTATATACATGTTTAGATTTAACAAAACCTCATGATTGGTTTGGGTGGTAGAGGTTCTAGTATCGAAAACCATCTCTCCATCGACATAGACCAAAGCGTAGTTGTCAAGATTGAAGAATATGATCGAATAACCCTGAGCCAATGGAGCTAGTTCTGATTCAGATTTTGCATTTTCAAGCTTTTTAGGGCTAGGGACACAAGATGTAAATAATAAAGCAATTACTAGGGTGGTGAAAAAATAGTTTTTGATTGATATCATATGATAGGAATTTTTATAATTGAGTAGACGAAATGTAGGTATTAAAGTTATCAAATAGTATTGCGTGATTGTTTTTAGAATCATTTCAGCTGCTTGCTTATACTTAGACCTAATTGCAGGTTGTTTTGATCATTTTTGGCCATGTAATACATATTTTTTCTCAAACTGAGCAGACATTCACTACTGAGCAAAAAACCATTGACAAATATGGATAACCTTGATCCAATAGTCCATTCGAAATCGTGTAGGTCATTATTTAAAATGTTGTCTATAAAATAGTCATCATTGAAACGAACTCTTTCACCATAGAGTTGAATTAAGCCCTTTTTGAAAAATAACTCAGTGCCAATGTAATCTGTTGTTGCACCAGGTCCCACACTCGCCCCCATGACTTGCCCATTATTGGTATAACCTTGAGTGACTATGTGATGAGTGTACCAAGTATTGTACCCACGGTACAAACCAGATTTTGCCTTATCTACAGAGCAATGTTCATAGGTGAGTTTGATGACGTTGGTATTGTTTAAATCAATATATTTGCTCATACCTATAGTGTATCCTCTGGCATGATCAGGTTCCGATCCGAATAGACTACCTCCAAAATCATTTTTGCCGAATTCAAGGTAGGTATCAAAACCTACTTCTTTAAATACCCAACGTACTGTGGCAGAAGCAATTTGATCATATTCATCATTTTGTCCTACTGTCTCATTTTTATTTTCAAACCACCAGAAGGTTTTATATAAATCTTTCGCTGTAAACTCCTCTCCTCGTTTGTAAAGAGCTCGATTAAAGCCAATGGATAAGCTTGGGATAAAACTTGGACTATAGGATATAGACATTCCTGTCCAATACCTATAGTTGTTGTCATTATTGTCATCAAAATACTCTGACTCATTCAATACACCCCAATATACTTTCGCTTCTATCGAGCCTATCTTGGTTTGAATAGGCGTATGTGTACCTAGATCCACATGCGGAATTCCTTCTGCATTGCTGCTCAAAATCAACGGATTTCTTTGTGCAGGACCCCATACGATGTTTTGTGTAGAAGCTCCAAGCGTGAAGTTTTTATATGCCATACGAACATCTGTCTGACCCCAATCAAACTCAATAAAGTTCTCATCACCGTAGCGCTGTACCCAATCAATCCTTCGATCCGTAAACTGGTAATTATAGGGGGAATTGTTACCTCTTTGTGATGCCAAATCATAGGAGACATTTTGGGAATAGTAAACTACTGGTGCGAAGGTGAACTCTAGTATTCCATACCTTCCACTTATTCCTCCTTGTAATACCGAAGTGAATCCCTTGCCTTTCCATACGGCTCCATCGTTATATCCTTTAGGGTATTTGGAGTTGTAATAGTTAGAGAATCTAAAAGACATTAGTTTAATTGATTTGTCAGGAATACCATTAAACTGGAGTTGATCAGCCCAAATATTCCACGCAAGTGAGTCTTTCTTGTATTGACTGACAATAGAAGGAAAAATGCCTAGGCGATCTTGTATATCGTTATTTTTCATTTCAATAACTCGATAGTATTCTAAAATCTCACTGTTGGGATATAAAATCTGTCCGAACGAAAAGAAATGAAATAAAAGAATCAGTATCAAAGTGATGAGATGTTTCATTCGTAGGTATTGGGTGTTATTCATAGCTCCTGCAGCTGTTCGCATGTAAGGTAAGAGGTCAGTTTTGTAAAACATCCAATTCTTCATTACAATATATTTGAATAAAGTGAAATCCATTTTTCTGCGATGCTATTCCATCGATAGTCACCAGCCGTTATTTTGGCAGCTTGGGCCAGTTCCTCTGCTCTGTCAGGTGTATCCAAAATGTTTTGTAGACAGGCTGCCAATGCTTGTACATTTCCAGGTTCAGTGAGGTATCCATTTTTTTCGTTTGTAATTAACTCTGGAATAGACCCAGCAGTCGTTGTAACAATAGGTGCTCCAGCTGCCATGGCCTCTGCAATAGAATTCCCAAAACTCTCTTCTAGGGATGGCAAGCAAACAATCGCACTTTCTGATATTAATTTGGCAATATCTTGATGATTGAGCCAGTCTATATGCTTTACCCTCTTACCAAGACCTAACTGCTCTATTCGGTTCTTAAATTCAGAAAAGTATAATCCAGAACCAGCTGTTGTCAAAGTAGTGTAGTCTGAAAGTTGAGCAAAAGCTTCTAGCAAAATATCGACACCTTTGGTTTTTTCCAATCGACCAAAGAAGAAGATGGATCCAGGGACAGGCCGTCGTTTTGGTCCATCAAAAACATCGTCAATGATTCCATTGGGTATAACTTTTATTTTGCTGTCAGCTATTTGATAGGTTTGTTGTATGGTTTCGGCGGCAAACTGACTGGTAGGGGCGATGATGTCGGCGTGTGAGATAGTGTGAGCCAGCAGCTGGTACTTGTTGAGAGACAACACATCATACCAACTGGGAGGGGTTAGTGTGTTGGGGGATTTTATCTCAGGATAAAGTGGGTAACGAGGTGTACATACTAGTCTAAAATTACTTGTAGGCTTGAAATAGCCTAATAATGCCGATTCCTCACCGTTGGAATGTACAACTGTCGACTTAGTGATCAATCTATCTACTTGTTTCTTTACAGAATAGATACTGGCATTTCTGAGTATTGCTGTTCTTTTAGATTTTAGGGCAGGCAATACACCCCACACTATATTATAGTTGACAGGCTCTGTGATATGAATATTTTCAAAAGGGGACTTTGTGTAAATCACATGTACATCAACACCAGCATTAGCGAGATGAGTAGCAATACTATGAGTAGATCTTTGTCCTCCTCCACTATAGGCCGACCAAGGAGAGAAATTGCAAGTGAGTATGACGCGCATCATGCAAATTTACCCTTGAAATTTGGTACCGCCAATTTCAATTGTTCTTATCTTTGGCACAAATAGTGAACAATAATTATGGATCTTAAAAAGAAGACTTCTCAATTATTAATAGGTAGTTTTTTGGTTTATGCTTTATTGGTAGCAACTCATTTGGGGGAGTTTTGGCCATTTAGTGTTTATCCTATGTTTTCGCAGGCAGGGAGACCTTGGAATCGCTCATTGGTCAGAGATGTAGATGCTAATATGATTAGCTCTGATGATTTATGGAAGGAAGTTAAGCTAGGTGATTTACCAGGTGAACCAGTACCTATGGTACCACTAGGGATTAGCCAAAATGATATGGCTAATATGGTTTCTAAAACAAAAGTGTGGGATTCAGATCGGGTCTTAGGGCTGAGGAAGCTCTTTGATAAATATTTGGACGAGAAGATTTTTCTGGTATTCAAAGCACATGGCGAAAAAGTAGATAATGAAGAGGAGCCCGTTTCTGTGAAATTTACGCCATTCATTTTGTTATCTGCTGACACCACTATTTTTAATCCGAATTTAGATATCCAATTTAAATAAGGGGGCTTTAATGGCTCAATATTAAATATTCAGAAATACTGTCAATCTGAGTATGTCACAAATCAAATTATAGAATTATGGCATTTTTGCAAAATGTACGTCTTCCTCAGTGGCTCTACAGTAACCTTTTTGATTACGAGGCGGAGGAAACTAAAGGGGACTTCTATGCTTTTAAGTTTTTCGAGTTAGTCGTTCTCGTTTATGTTATTCAGTTTGCATGGGACTGGGGTTTTTATATTCAAAAAATCAGCGATGTAGTACTGCCGTTGGGAATGGCCAATTATATAGATGTTTCATTCATGTTTCATCACAATATTTCCTTGGTCAATGCTGCAATTATGGTTGTAGCTGGACTTGTTGGCTTTTTTCGATTGAATAAATATGGCTATGCGGTGTGTTTAGTCAGTTTTCATTTGCATTATATCTCAAGGTATTGCCTCGGTGAGATTTCACATGGATCCAATCTGGTAGGTATGGCCGTTCTGCTTTTGGCATTGGCTCAATGGAGCTTTGGTAATACTAAAAACATGCGAGTGTTCGCATTGGGGATGACTTATTTCTATTTTGGTTTTGGTTATACTTCAGCGGGGATTTGCAAGTTGATCGCTACAGGGTATACATGGGTAGATGGTAGCAACCTTTGGATGTGGATTTACGAACGAAGTGTAGATGTGACTTCAAAGCAAGGTTTTTTCGAACCTAATTTATTACAAGAGTGGGCTTTGTCGAGTCACTTGTTTGCAACCCTTACACTTCTTTTCGGAATATTAGCTGAATTAACGGCCTTTTTGATTTGGTTCAAAAAAACACGGACTTTTAGTGTCTTGATTTTGCTAGGAATGCACATCGGAATTTCTATTTCTATGAATATCATGTTTATGGAAAATATAATTATTATGTTTTCGGTCATGTATCCATGGGGACGGATCATTGATCGGTTTCTGCCTTCGCAAGCGATGGGTACACATAAATAGCTGATTCTATATGAATGTTGATTTTATTACGCAAGATTTTCCCCCTGCCTTGGGAGGAATTCAAACGTATAGCGCAGAGTTAGTTACTAGACTCAATCAAATGGGCATGTCGGTTACCGTACATGCACCCAATCATGAAGGTGCGCAGACATTAGATCAAAGTTTGGATTATAAAGTGTGTAGATACAACGTGCCTAATCCCTACTTAGGTGCTAGGCTATTGTTTGGCTACAAATCACACCTTGAGAAAAACCATGTTGATGTGGTTTTTCATGCTCAATGGCAAACGACAATAGCTTCAATCCGCGCAAAGCGCAATGGTGCAAAAATTAGAATATTTTGTGCAGCTCATGCCAGAGAACTGTTTTTGAATCCCTTGTCCCTGTCCAAGTCAGGGCAATTATCGGCTAGGTTTGTCGAAAGAAGAAAAAGATTATTCCAGCAAGTAGATCATTTTTTTCCCGTGAGCAATTATACAGCTAGTTTGCTCATTGATGCAGGAGTAAAGACAGAGAAGATAACTGTGATCCCAAATGGTACGAATCCACAAAGGTTTTTTCCGTCAGATGGTGATGGAAAGGAATTGAGAAAGAAATTAGGTTTTGGAGCAAGAAAGATCATTTATTCAATTTCAAGACTAGTACCTACCAAGGGAATAGATACCATTCTCGATGCTATGCCTCTAGTGATAAAAAAGCATTCAGATGCTTTGTATGTAATAGGAGGTACAGGTCCAGATGAGCAAAGGTTGAAAACCAAGGTGATGGCTCTAGGGTTGTCAAATCACGTTTTTTTTACAGGAAGAATAGCTGATGATCAGTTGAATGCGTACTACAACATGGCAGATGTCTTCGTGATGGTCTCACGGCAAGAAAAAGTAAATGTAGAGGGTTTTGGTATTGTGTTTTTGGAAGCCAACGCTTGTGAAAAACCAGTGATTGGATCCTACACTGGGGGTATTCCAGATGCTGTACTGGAAGGAGAAACGGGGTTTCTAGTAGGATCTGATGACACACAAACACTTTCAGAAAGAATAAATCAACTTATGAGCAATGAAGAGTTGAGCTTGTCCATGGGTAAGAAGGGTCGAGATAGAGTGTTGTCTCAATTCAATTGGGATACAGTAGCTAATAGACTGTATACTAGAATGAAAGAATTGATGGAGGAGTGAGTGCTGTAGTCTTAGCTCAGAGCCTGTTGGTATATTTCAACCTGCTTACTAAAGCAATTTTCCCAACTGAGGTTTTGACCATAGGCTCTTGCCTTGGCTTTCAATTCATCCTTGTTGGTCATGAGGGCATATTTCACAATTGCATTTGCTAAAACTTCGGGTGTCAATGAGTCAATGATCAGTCCTGCTTCAGATCTTTGTATGTGTTCCATGGCTGCACCGTCATTTGCGGCAATGAGTGGTAGCCCTGAGCTCAATGCTTCTACCAGTGACAAGCCAAAGGTTTCCCACGCACTGAGAGCAAAACCTAAATCTGCACAGGCAAAATATTTAGCCATCATTTCCTTCTCTTTGATGAAACCTATGAAATGAACGTGTGGATATTGCTTTGCTGCTTTTTCGACCGCAGGCTGGTAGGGGCCAGTTCCTGCCAATACCAATACAGGATCATGATCTAGCTGTGCACAGGCAAGTGGATAGGCTTCTAGCAATAGGTTGAGGCCTTTTTCATTGCTGAATCGGTGTGGAAAGAACAAGAAAAGTCTGTCAGATACACCTGCTTTCATTTCGTCGATCAAATTTTGATCCTTTTTGTTTGGATGAAAAAGAACCTCATTGACTCCCAGCGGGACAAAATGGACATTGTTGAGACCGTTTTTTTGCATGCGCTGGATGATTACTTCGCTAGAAGCGAGCACGCCAGCCATTTTGTTGTAATGCTTTCTGGCAAATGCCCATGCCTTGTTCTCTCCCTTTTGTGCCAGATCGAACGGCCAATTGGATAGAAATCTTTTGACGTAGGTCACCGGGAAATCTGCATGCCAAAACCCAAATACCTTGGCTTTGAGCTGTTCTTCTTCCACAATCTTGTTGACCATGGACGGCATGAAGTAAGGTGAACCCACCTCGATCACATCGGGATTGATGCGTTTGAGTATAGGGGCGAGTAAACTTCTCTTTCTTAAATACCTGTACTCCCAGTTGCCCATCACTTTGGGTACGCGGAGATGCTCGATGTAAGCATTCTCACCGATTTGCTCAGTATAGGTCTCCTCATCATGCATGACAAAGACGTACTTGATGTCTGGTCTGCCTTTGAAGTACTCCATTTTTTCGAGGTGGTAGCGTCTGACACCACCACCTGAAGGACTCCAAAAATTGTTGCAATCTACGAGACAGAACATAAGCGTTAGTTTTTGACTTCTGTCAATACTCCTTCGGCCATTTTGACCACTCTATCAGCATTTTCGAAGTACTTTTCATCGTGAGAAATTGCGACAATTGTTTTGCCTTTGGCTTTGAGCTGAGGTAGGATTCTGACATAAAAAATCTCTTTGAAATAGGGATCTTGGTTGGCTGCCCATTCATCAAAGATGTAAACCTCTTTGTCTTCCAAGATAGAAACCATCATGGCTAACCTCTTTTTTTGTCCATAAGACAGAGAAGTTGTCGAGATATGTTTGTCCAGAATTTTGACCTTATGATCAATCTCCAACTCTTTGAGCAAATTGCCAGCTTCACGGTCAATAACAGTGCTATCGATATGCATCAAATCATCAAATAGATAATAATCTGTGAATACCCCTGCAAAATGTTTGCGGTAGTTATCCATCTGTTTTTCATCAATTACTTGACCCTTAAATTTGATTTCACCTTTGATGGGTGAGTAGAGTCCAGTCAGCATTTTGATAAAAGTGGTTTTACCTGATCCATTGCCACCAATCACGTAAATGATGTCTTGGTGTTTGACATCTAGATTGATTGGTCCAATGGAGAATTTTTATCCTCGTTGTTGGTGTCGTACGAGAAATATACGTCTTTGAATGAAAACAATGGGTCTGAGTCTGAATTCCAACCACTTATATCCAAATCCTCTTCTATAAAGTCTGGTTCGATCACTAGATTTACACCTATGTCGTCAATTTTCTTCAATGAGACCTGTGTTCTTTTGATGTGCTTGAGGAATCCGCTGACAGTTGCCAGTGGCGCTACGGTAAAGAGCAGTACTAATAAATAATTCCCAAATTCATCTTTGTTCATCCATGAGATACTAGTCATATTGATAATGAACAGACCTATTCCCATGAGCAAGATCATTTCTACGATTCTGGATGAAACAGCATAGAGAACTTCTTCTTTGACTCTGTATTTATTTTCTTCTAGGCAATTGGGGCCAATACTGGTTTCTATGAAGTTTTCTCTGTGCTGTTTATTCAGTTTGAGTTCTTTCATTCCATAGACCACTCCTTCAAAATTCTTGTGAATTTTGTCCCAAACATCGCGTGCGGCCTCACTGTATTTTTTGAGGTAGGGTAGTGCCACATAGTTGATTAAAAATGCGATCCCAAACAGACCCATGCTCCCGAGTGTCATTTCCCACGAGAGATAGAACATATAAAAAATACAGCCTACAGCAGTTGCAAGACCAGTCACAACTGGAGGCAGTCGGTTCATACTGGCAGAGACAAAGTTGATGTCTGCTGTCAGTACAGGCAATATTTTGTCTAAGTTTCTTTCTGTCTTTTGGAAGGACGCATTGAGGATTTTGCTGGATAAATCGGTTCGGAGTTTATAAATCATTCTTTGGGTGAGAACAGAAATAAAGTAGGAAGACAGTACTCCTGTGATACCGAAAAGCACAACAGCTCCCATGAATTTGGGAGTGAAATAAGGGTCTGTTTCGATCCCGACTTCAGCAAACTGATGAACCATTTTGATCACGTAAGTAGAACTTACCCCAGAGACCACACTTACCACTAAGGCGTAAAAGAACATTGCAGGAGAAGTACTGCGTAGGAGTGCTAAGAATTTCATTTAGGAGTGTAGTTTTTTGGGGAAGATACTTGTACACACGAGGTGAAGAAATATTTTAACTGATAGATTGATGTATATCATTTATTCGAGCTTTCATAGTAGGAATTCCCACATTAATTTATGACAAAGTTTTATGATTAATATCTCACCACAATTAAAGGTGTGTTTTTTACCATATCCTGAAAAAACATATCTTTAGAGTGATACAGAAGACCTCCAGAAGTCTAACTTTGAGCGACAAAACTAATTCAATTCGCAAATTGCAAGTATGAGAATCGCATATTTTATTCATGGTAGAGGTAGAGGTCACTCATCTAGGGCTTTGACTTTGCTGCCTAGGTTGCGAGCAGAAGGGTGCGAATGTATGGTGTATGCAGGAGATACTGCATATGAAGTTTTGAAGGGTTTTGACTCAGTGAAAAGAATCAAATCTATTGTGCCAGGTAGCTCATTTTTTTTATTTGTCTATCGAATCTGGCAGGATTACAGGGTTTTGAAACAACAGAGACCACATTTGTTGATTTCTGATGGTGACGCTCCTTGCACTTATGCTGCCAAATTTTTGGGAATCAAGGTGCTATCAATAGGGCATGCACTAATCTTCCCTTATTGCGAAAACCCAATTGAGTTGCCCAAGGTTGGATTGCGAAAGGAGAATTTTAAAGTACGAGTGGCTACTCTATGTTCGCATTATAAGGTTGCCGTACATTTTACGAATATTCAACCTAAGAATGAAAATACCTTTGTTGTTCGTCCTGATATATTTTTTGATTCCACAGCGATTTCTGATCAAGGATATCTTTTATCCTATTTCAGAGATGGCAATGGACAGGAGTTGATTGTTGAGTTAATTAACCGTGGATTGAAAATCAAAAATTTCGGTAATCCTATTGATTTGCACGGAGTTGAAAATTTTGCACCTGATAACCTTGCGTTTCGTAAGTGCCTGATGGGAGCAACGGGTGTGGTTGGGTCTGCAGGTTCCAATTTGATATTTGAGTCCATAGCGATGAACAAACCGTTGTTGCTCCAGTACCGAGAGGATGATTTTGAACAAGCAGCTAATGTGAAATACGTGGAGCACGAAGGGTTGGGTTTAGGTCTGATTTCCAATAGATTGAGTACAGATCGCGTGCAGGACTATTTGTTGCTTTTGAATAAATCAAAAAAAAGTACAAATTCTTTAGGGGTGATTCCTGCTTTGAGTGACATAGTAGTAAGAATCTTGAAAGAAGAATTCAATTCTCAAGGTTTTGAAAAAATGGTTTGATATTTGTCAATCCTTTTATAATGTGTTACCATATAGAAGTGCCATGCAGAATATTAGAAAAAAGGTAGTGCTATTTGCCGACGTGTTGGAAGAAGACTTTGATGGTGTGAGTGTCACTTTGAATAAGATAATTGCCAATTTTCCTAAAGATAGATTTGACCTTTTAATAGTTACACCACATCCTCCAAAGGACGTAAGTAGTATCGATTTTAAAATATTGATATGTCCCTACGTTGGACTACCTTTTCAAGAAGGATATAGATTGGGATTGCCTAATAGAATGAAGGGGTTGAGAGCTGAGTTGGATCAGTTTAAGCCAGATGTCCTTCACTTCACCTCTCCATCACTCCTAGGACGGTATGCTATCAAATATGCAAGACGTAATAGTTTGCCTGTGATGACGATCTATCACACACATTATCCTACTTATTTCAAGTATTATTTGGGGAAAGTGGGAGATTTTCTTTTTGGTGGATTGTTTAATCAGGGTATGGCATGGTATTATAAAAATGCCGATTTGACCTTGGTACCGACCGAGCCAGTTCGTAAGGATTTAGAAAAGCTGGGCATCAAAAGAGATACTATGGCTATTTGGGGGCGAGCCATTCACGCCAATCGATTTAACCCTCATTTTCGCAAGGAAGACTTTTTTAAGGGAAGAATTCCTGAAGGGAACAAGACTGTACTGTTTGTGAGTCGGTTAATCAAAGAAAAGAATGTGTCTGTCCTAGCAGATATGTATGAATTGTTTGAAAGAAAGAACAAGAAGATTACAATGGTCATAACTGGTGATGGTCCCGAAAAGGAATGGCTTGAGGAAAAAATGCCTAGCGCGCTTTTTACAGGCAAGTTGAGAGGTGAAGAATTATCAAGGACTTACGCTTCTGCTGATCTGTTTTTCTTTCCGTCTGATTCAGAGACATTTGGCAATGTAGTGTTAGAAGCAATGGCATCTGGTACTCCTGTAGTAGCTGCTGATGCGGGTGGCCCATCGGATATTGTAATAAATGGTGAAACTGGGTATTTGTCTGCTCCTGGTTCATTAAGAGGTTTTTACAAACGCATATTGACCATTTTGGGAGATGATTATTTAAGAACACGCATGGGTAAAAAGGCTTTTGAATATGCAAATACCAAGACAATAGATAATTTGCATGCTGAGCTATGGCAACACTATGAGCGCGTTATCAAAGGGTATCAATTGCGACAACAAAGAAAAGATGAGCCAATTGCTGAGGCAGCATTTAGTTATAAAGAACTTTAAACAAAAAACTCTCCATAGAAATGGAGAGTTTTTTGTTTAAAGTTCAATCAATATTGTTCATGTTATTTCGTTCTTTCATCAAGCAGATTTCCTGTGGTGTCGTAGTTGAGGATTTGGTAAAAAAAGGAATATCTTCGTTTACATTATCATAAGTTTTGGAAATCAAATCTCATCACAAGATGTATTTGACCATTGTATTAATTGTTGCTTTATGAAGATTTTGGGTCGATTCAGTGCGTGTATAATAGCCCTTCTTTTTGGTTCTTGTCATGTCAATGACCTGAATTTTGATAAAATAAAACCCATAGAGCTATCTCCCCAAATAGCAGTTAAGATTGGGAGCAAATCCTATACAATCAAGGAAATCTTAGAGGATTTGGAAGATCAGAAATTGGAAATTCACGAGGATGGAGACTTGTTAGTAACTATGGTCTATCGAGAGCAGTCAGTTTTCAACAAGAGTGGTGAGATAATTAATGTTAATACCATTTCCAATCATGCAGTGTTTTCACTTCCTACAGATGTACCTGCTCTCCCTACATCACAAATCATTCCGTTTAGTACAGTATTGGACTTTGATTTCATAGCAGAAAATGGAGAAACGATAGATTCTGTATTCTATGCAGGAGGATATCTCGAATATCAGATGTATTCTACTTTTCCAGCAGGTCTTGATTATAGTTGGACAGTTGTGGGATTCAGGAAAATGGATACCAATATGGATTTGGTTCAATCCCAATCCATTCCCTATTCTGGTGAGCAGATAGAGGATTTCTTCTTGACCGAACTCAATGAATACAAGTCAGTTTTGCGACTAGAAGGTGATTTAAATAAATTGGATGTAAGCGTTTCAGGAGACTTGTTGCTGGCAGCTGGAGAGGAGTTGACTACTAATCAAAGTCTGAACTTTGACATGGTTATTGGAAACCCTGATTTTAGTAGTTTGTTTGGGTACTTTGGGGATGATCATGTAGAGATTGAAGTGATAGAGTTTTCGTTGGATGCCCTGTCTAGTATAGACAGCGATGGCTTTTTTTTTGCTGAACCAAGATTTAGTCTAGAAGTCGAAAACTCCTACGGGATAGAATTTTCTCTTGATATGTCTAAAACAAGAGCCATTTTATCAGATAGTTCAGTGGTTGAATTGCAAGAAACATCAAGTGTTCAGAAATTAGTGGCAGCCCCTCGAATAGCAGGAGGTGTTGAAACAACCCTCATTCAACTCAATGCGAGCAATAGCAATGTAGCTGATATTTTTAGTGCCATTCCTAGTAAAATAATCTTGCCTATTCGTGCAGAAGCAAACCCATCTATTTCATCTTTGACAAGTAATTTTCTTACAGATTCTAGTTATATCAATGTCAATGCAATAATTGAACTCCCTTTGGTACTAAGGATGAATGAATTTGTGACAGATTTTGACCTAGATTTCAGTGAAAATTTAGATTTGGATTTTGCGGATTCCATTATTTTGATTGCCAATATAGATAATCAAATGCCGTTTGAAGGCGACATCTCATTGGAATTACTGAACAGCAAAGGTGAGTTGCTCTCTCAGATACCAGGTACACTCCACTTTGGAGCACCTCCTGTAGGGAATGATGGACGAACTAAAGGTATTGATAGTACTGAGTCTAAACTTATTTTGGGATACGACGCACTTGAAAAAATGAAATTGGCCTCTAAGTTGAGAGCAAAAACCAAGTTTTCGACTTATGACAAGGAATCCAATCGCAATGTGAAGTTGTTCTCGGATTACGTGTTGGATATTCAAATATCAGCCATCGCAGCAATCACAGTAGAGCTATGAAAAAAATAAGTATCGTACTCTTGCTGTTGGGCATTGGCTGTATGACAGGGTTTTCACAAAAGGACTTGTCTTTTTATCATCTTTATTCTGTCACCCCACAATCACAATCCTTTAACCCCGCTTTTGTTCCCGATGCGCGGGTATCTCTGTCTTTGCCTGCTATATCTGGTATTTATATCAATGCAAACACAGGTCTATCATACAATGACATTTTTTCCAAAGTCCCCATGTCTGATTCTATCCGTGTAGACACAGACAAAGTGATGAAGAATCTTAGTGACAAGGATAAGATCAATGCTAGTGGTAGCATTACTCTCTTTCAATTGGGAGTGAAGATTGGAAACTCACACTCTTTTAGTCTCTATGCGAATGAGCGCTTTAGAACCATGACCAATTATCCAACCAAGCTCATGAAATATATCGTGGATGGAAATGCAAACTACATCAATGTGCCAGTGGAGGAGAGCAATTTTTTTAGTGATGCTGTTCATTACAGAGAGTATGGAGTAGGCTATGCTTATAGGTTTAAAGTCCCAGCTGTACAGTCTATCACCGTGGGATCGAGACTGAAGTATTTGATGGGTTTTTTTAGTCTGGAAACGAGTAAAAAGGGAGATATATTGATGAATACTAATCTGGATAAGTCCATCGTGGTACAACTGAATGATCCAAGAGTTAGGTCTGCTGGTTTTGATAGTGAGAGCTTAGGCACCTATTTAGTAGACAATAACAATACAGGATTTGGATTTGATTTTGGGGTGGATGTTCAGGTAGATGATAAACTATCCGTGTCTTTCGCAGTAAATGACATTGGCGCTATTAGTTGGAAAGAAGAGGTAAAGAATTATAACCTGAAAGGAAGAGAGATACTTATTGAAGGGGGAGATTTGACAGATTTGGATAATGCTATTGAAGTCATCAAAGACTCTTTGGAGGCTTTTGTGGAACATGAAACAGATGTCAAATCTTATCAGACCAGGTTAACGACTCGCTACATAGGATCTGCTCGCTACCAAGTGACCAAGAAGGGATTTACGACTGCAACGATTATGCTGAGTCAGGATTATAGGGAATTGCATCCAAGTTTGGGGTTGGGCTATACGCACCAGTTTGGTAAAATACTGAACCTGTCATCGAGTCTTTCATACCATGAGGAGCGAGGGGTTGGCGTAGGAGCTGGGATGGCTGCCAGATTTGGCATAGTTCAGCTCTACACTTCATTTGACAATCTGTTAGGTCTAGTTGATGTCAGGAATACAGATGATTTTCAAGCACGATTTGGAATTAATTTCATGTTTGGTCGGGGCGATGTAGCTCCGAAAGAGCCCAAAGCTCCCAAGGAAAAAAAGGTTAAACTCAGTCCTTTTCCAGACGAGTACAATATTGAGTTATAAATTAGGGAACCTACGATTCAATTTCTTCTATCTCCATGACGAGAGATTCCCACCTTTCATTTTTATCGTCTAGGTCTGCTTGTAGTTTCTTATAGCTCTGATCGAGTGCGCTGAGTTTTTCTAGGTCATTGAAGTGGTCAGGGTTTGCCAAATCTGCTTCTAGTTGTTTCTTTTCTGCTTCCAGTTTTTCGATGTTAGATTCTACATTGTTCAACTCTTTTTTGAGTTTGGAGAGCTGAACTTGGTCTATGTTTTTTTCTTTCTTGACCTTTTCTTTGGGTGCTTCTTTTTTGACCTCAGGTTCTTTCTTTGCGGGTGTTTTTGTGTTGTTGCTTAGCCAATATTTGTACTCCTCATAGGTACCGGGGTATTCTTTGATCTGCTGGTCTTCGATCCACCAGATTTTATTCGCCACATTCGTGACAAAGTGCCTATCATGAGACACGAGTATAAAAGTCCCTTCATATTGCTGCAAAGCCTGAATCAAAATATTGACCGACATGATATCCAAGTGGTTGGTGGGCTCATCTAACAGAAGAAAATTGGCCTCAGAAATCAAGGTTTTGGCCAAAGCCACTCTTGATTTTTCACCTCCAGACAGTACTTTTATCTTCTTGAATACATCTTCATCTGAGAATAAAAAACACCCCAAGACGCTTCTCAGTTCTTGCTCGGTCTTGCCTGATCCAAACTGCTTGAGTTCTTCTAGTATTTCGTTGTCTATGTTGAGGGATTCTAGTTGATGCTGCGCATAGAATGCTGGAATTACATTGAATCCAATTTTGGTTTCTCCCTCTTTGTCATCGTCACCATCTATGATTCTGAGTAGCGTAGATTTTCCTTTACCATTTGCACCGATTACTGCGATTTTGTCACCCCGCTCGATGTGGGCGTTGGCTTTGGTCAGGATATTGATACCTGGGTAAGACTTGGTAATATCCTCCATCATCACCACGTGTCTACCTGATTGCTTACCAAAGTTGAACTTGAAGTTGATGGCGGCATTGTCATCGATCACATCCTCCACTCTTTCCATTCGCTCTAGGGCTTTGACCCTGGATTGTACCTGACGGGCTTTGGTGGCTTTGGATCGGAATCGCTCCACAAACTTTTCGGTTTGTTTGATGGCTTGTTGCTGATTGAGGAAGGCGTTTTTTTGCAGTTCGTTGCGCAGTTCCTTTTCTTCCAGATAGTTGGTGTAGTTGCCGGGGTAGGGGTTGAGCTTTTGCTGACTAACTTCGACAATCATGTTGACGGTATTGTTGAGGAATTCCCGGTCGTGAGAGACGACGATCACGGCTCCTTCATAGCTTTTGAGGTAATTCTCAATCCACTGAATGGACGGTAGATCTAGGTGGTTGGTCGGCTCATCTAGCATGAGCAGAGAAGGAGATTCCAATAGCAATTTGGCCAAAATCACACGCATTCTCCATCCTCCCGAAAATTCCTTGAGGGGTCTCTGAAGGTCTTCGGTTTTGAATCCAATCCCTTCTAGTACTTCTTCTGCCTTGCTTTGGAGGGTGTAGCCATCCTTGGCTTCATATTCTTCTTGTAGGCGAGCCAGCTTCTCCACCAATTTGTCTTCGTAGTTGGTTTCCATCTGATGGAGAGTTTTTTCGATGGCGTGTTGGATGTCGATTACCTCCTGAAAAGCCTCCATCACCACAGAGAGTATCGAGTCTTCGGATTGGAAAGACAGCATGTCTTGATTCAAAAATCCTATGGTGCAATCTTTGGCTTTGCTGATGTCTCCACCATCTTTTTGCAGCTGGTTGGTGATCAATTTCAACAAAGTAGATTTACCAGTACCATTGAGCCCGATCAGACCAATTTTGTCTTTTGGTTTGATGTGTAGAGAAGCTTCTTCGAAGAGGGCACGGCTACCGAGGTAGTAGGATAAATTATTAATTGAAATCATTCTGCAAATATGAAAAACATGATGAAGCTTTTAGGAGTCTTTTGGCTTTGATTTTATTTTTTTGGGAGATACAGGTCTAGGATACAAAAAAAAAACCTTGACGGTATCGCCAAGGTTTTTCATTGAAGTTGTTTTTTTGAGGTCGAGATTATTTCTTCTCTACCGTTTTAGTTACGCTGTACACGTCATTGGATACAGAGTAAGAATATTTTCCAGCTGGGTAAGCTGACAAGTCAAATGCTTTCGCATATTTTGAGCTGTTTACGTCTTTGTCAGCGTAGATCAATGCACCGTAAGCGTCATAGATTTTTACTTTGACCAATTCTCCCTCCAACTTGTTGAAAGTAACGGCTACTTTAGAACCAGCCAATGGAGAGATTTGTACTTTAAGCTCTGGGCTTATCATTTTTTCAGTCTTTTCACCTGCAACAGCAAGAGTAGACATAGCGATCATCAAAGAAAGTGCGATTGTTTTTAGCGTCGTTTTCATGTTCGTAGTGTTTTGTTTGTGTGTTGATTACGATGCAATGATAACGCGACTATCTAGGCTGAGAAATCCAATTTCGGTGAGCTTTAATAAAATTCTGGTGAAATGAAGGAAATTATCTTTTAATCATATCAATCCAAGCAATGTATTGACTGTTTACTGTGGTAATTTGCAGAGGAAGAGAAGATTAGTGTTCAGGGTTGGATTGTCTAAAGTGCTTTTAATTAGGAGATTAACGTAGTTCTTATGCTTAAATATGGAGCTGTCTGGTGATAGAGTTTGTGTATATAAAGATTGATGAATACTATTGCTATAGTAAATCCTTTGTTCATTCAAAATAATACCAGCCATTATGGAAAGCAGCTATCAAGAGAAAGTAAGTGTGCGGACTCGTTTCCGATCATTCTTATTAAGACAGTCTCAATTTTTTACTCCAAAAGCATTCTCAAATGTTACACTGCTATTTGCATTGTTTTCTATCCTGTTGTATGCAGGATGTCAAGATGATGATGGTGGAGATGTGAAACCAGAGGAGGTAGTTGAATACTCACTGCTCAAGCCTCCGGTTGTAAATAAAGTATATAATGGTAGCCAGTTTTTGATTCCCGAAATTGCATTTAACTATCCCATTGATTCCCCATTTAGGATTGAAACAGACACTACAGTTGTTGATTATTTGTTTGAGTTGGATTCTGTTTATTTGACCTCCAATGGCGTGGTAGGTCGTATAAATGCCAGTGCTATGAGTTGGAATCCTACCAAAGATACCTTATCAACTCTATTTTATTTCCCTTTTGAGGGTCTAGTAGGATACAATATTAATATTGAATTGAAGCTATCAACCATGGTTGATGGAGAGTGGGTTGCTATGAAGTTCGAGAATGAAGAAGGAAATTATAAAGCAGTGCTTTATTGTAATATTTCAACTATAGACGATGTGCATTGGGTGAAAGGGATACAAATGGAGGAAGGAGAGCAATTAAATCCATATAGACCTGTCGTATTTGACCTGAAATTTATTCCAAAGGACGAATTTATGTGGGTGGATTCATTGAATAGAGATATAAAATACGTGTATGATATCAACTTGCAACGTGATGGGCAGTCTATAGAGTTTGAATATGAAATACATTCGGATACAAGAGAGTTAGAGATTTTACCTAAAGAGATATTATGTGAATCATGTGAGTACAGCTTGATGGTTGAGGGGAAGTATTTAACCATTGTTTTTGGTGAAGAGCAGGAGTTGGCCGATGCAGATGGAGTCATTGAGGAAAGGAGTGTTTTCACCTTTGCCAGTAGTGGACATTCAACAGCTGAAGGTATAGCATTAGGTAATATTGATTATAGCTATCCTGTAGATAGACAGTATCATTTTTTGGTCAAAGAATACCCAAAGGGATACATGAAGGTATATCATGAACAAGAAGGTTTATTCAAATCAACAACCAATTCGACTTGGACTAAGCATGTGCGTTTTTCTGATCTTGCTGGAGTTTACAGCCAGGAGGTAGCACTGTCCTACTCGAATCTATTTTTTGAATATGACATGCCTGAGGATTTTGCAAAAGAGACCATATACAAAGGGGAGTTTTTGGAGAAGTCGGACACAGGAGAAGAGTCGATATTTTATACTTTTTATTTCAGAACCAGTCTCTACGATACTTTCATGGAGAAAATACAGGAAAATGGCCCGAGTAATTTTTATTGGAGAGATCCAATTCATGAAAGATTACCTCCACGGTATATATGCGGTAATTTTCTTCCTAATAACAAGGAAGCATTTGGAGAAATTGAAATTAATGGAGTTCCCGATAAGCATATTGAGCCTATGCTAGTGCTTTACAATGATTTTGCAAACAATGAGTTTTATCAAACTGAGATATACTCTAGGATATATGAGGCAGTAGATAAAGGACTTTTGACTATAGAGAGTTATTTGGGGTATGGCGTGCCACCAATAAATAGTGTGTTTTGGAGGCAGAACCCATCTAACATTCAAATGAGCGATGATCAGATAGAAGCGAATGATGCTCCTAATGCTTTTAAAGGTTTTAATCCTATTGGTATAGGTTCAGGTAAAGTGGAAATTCGGGCTCATACCACTTTTGTTGATCATCATATAGAAATTGTAAAGAAGGCCAAAGCTTATAAGGGAGAGCCAAATGACTTAATTCAGGAAATAATAAACAATGAGTCTGTTTTTCTGATTCTAGAAAATGGGGAAGTTAATTTTCCATATTATATAGAATATAGACTTCCAGGTAATCAGCATACGAGTAAGTATTATCACACTTATGTGTCGAATTAGTGTCTGAATAAGGTTAAGAGGAAATAAAACAAGGTCTGTGATCAATTCTCAGACCTTGTTTGTCTTCACCTGTTCGATTTCTCGATTTTTCGCCTTAATCATTCTGTCTTTCTGTTTCGGTTCTTAACTTGTACATTCAATTAATCAAACCATCAAAATGAGAACATATCTGATCCTGCTGAGCATAATTGTTTCTATGAATTCTTGCTCTACCCCAGACAATCCTACTGAAACCAAAGAAGAACCAGAAGTAATAGAGCCAACAGACTCATTGTCGTCTCTCAAGCTGCCAGATGGTTTCAAGATCGAAATATATGCTGAAGGTGTCGAGAATGCTCGCTCCATGGCGATGAGTGACGAGGGAGTACTCTATGTGGGTACCAAAGATGCCGGTAACCTGTATGCACTAGTCGACACGGATGGCGATTTCAAATCAGACAAGAAATATACGCTCGCCAAAGACCTAAACATGCCTAATGGTGTGGCGATCAAAGACGGAAATCTCTACGTGGCAGAAGTCAGTAAATTGACCAGATATGATGGCATAGATCAGAAACTCGAAAACTTAGGAGAAGGAACTGTGATCTATGAAAATTACCCTACCGAAAAACATCATGGTTGGAAGTATATTGCATTTGGGCCAGATGGCAAGTTGTATATCCCAGTTGGTGCACCTTGCAACATCTGCGAAAGCAAAGATGAAATCTATGCCAGCATCACTCGTATCAACCCCGATGGCAGTGACAGAGAGATTTATGTCCACGGTGTTCGCAATTCAGTAGGTTTTACCTGGGACGAAGAGGGGACACTCTGGTTTACAGACAATGGCAGAGACATGCTAGGCGATGATATGCCTCCTTGTGAGTTGAACAAGGCCACTGAGATGGGGCAGCATTTTGGTTATCCCTATTGTCATGGAGGAGATATTGCAGACCCCGAGTTTGGATCAAAATTCCCTTGTTCTGATTTTGTCGTGCCTGCCTACAAGTTGGGAGCACATGTGGCACCCTTGGGAGTGAAGTTTTATACGGGTACAATGTTTCCCGCGTCTTACTCAGGCTCTTTAATCATCGCCGAGCATGGGTCTTGGAACAGAACTAGGAAATCTGGCTACCGTCTGATGCAAGTCAAAGTAGAGAATGGTAAAGCTGTGTCCTACGATGTGTTTGTAGAGGGCTGGCTGGATCAGGAGGAACAAGAAGCTTGGGGGCGACCTGTGGATGTACTGATGCTCAAAGACGGCTCGCTCTTGGTGTCAGACGACAAAGCTGGGATGATATACCGAATCAGTTACAGTGCTGCATGATCGAGAAGCATAGGGTCACGATCACCACACAAGCTACCTTTCATACGCTGAATCAACTGACGGATACAACACAGCGTATCTGGATTGTCTGTCATGGACATGGACAGTTGGCGGAGGATTTTGTCCTGCCATTTCAGTTTTTGGATTCCAAAACTAATTTTGTGATTGCCTTAGAAGGCTTGTCCAAGTTCTACCTGAGAGGAAATCAAAAAGTAGGAGCGAGTTGGATGACCAAGGAAAACCGTGATATGGAGATCAAGAATCAAACAGCGTATGCCCGTACTGTTCTTGAGACCTTATTGGGTGATCGTAGAATCGATCAATTTGAGATGGTGTTGTTGGGCTTTTCGCAGGGGGCATCAGCTATTTGGAGGTTGGCAGTGCACCTACAGATTCCCTTTAGTCATTTGATTCATTGGGCGGGTAGTTTTCCTCCTGAGTTGGATTACGATGATTTTGATTTCCTATCTAGGGATGCCAAAGTCCATGGTGTCCTAGGAGATCAAGACAATTACTATGACGAGGAAGTATTCGGATTGGAAATAAACAAGATCGAAAAGGCCACAGGGATCAAACCTGTGTTGTTTTCTTATGCAGGAAAGCATACCGTGGAACAAGAAGCCTTGGAATCCCTAGTCCTTACATTTTAATATGACCGCCTATCACAATATGATATGCCTCCATCTGGAGGCTTTGTAATTTGCTATTGATTAAACAATTCAATAAGATGAAGTATATAAAAGCACTGATCATTCTGTTGCTGCCTGTCATGGCTACAGCACAGGAAAGATGGCAACAAAGAGTAGAGTACAAAATGGAAATTGACATGAATGCTGAGGCCAATCAGTTCACAGGCGTTCAGAAGCTGAAATATTTCAACAACTCTCCAGATACGTTGAGCCGTGTTTACTTTCATCTGTATTACAATGCTTTCCAGCCTGGTAGCATGATGGACGTGCGTAGCAGGACTTTGCCTGATCCAGATCGACGCGTAGGAGATAGGATTTACAAATTGAAGGATGATGAAATTGGTTACCAGAAGATTCAATCTCTGAAACAGGACGGTAAGAAATTGAGCTACACCATAGATGGTACCATCATGATTGTTGATCTCAAAAAGCCGATTTTACCGAACTCTACCACAGAGTTTGATATGAGTTTTGAGGCGCAAGTACCCCTTCAAGTCAGAAGAACCGGTAGAGACAACAGTGAGGGCATCCGTCTATCTATGGCGCAGTGGTATCCCAAAATGGCCGAGTATGACCGCAGTGGCTGGCATACACACCCTTATATAGCGAGAGAATTTTATGCTCCGTGGGGAGATTTTGATGTGAAGATCAGTATTGATAGTGCCTACACTGTCGCAGCAACAGGCTTGCTGCAAAATGCAGATCAAATTGGCAAAGGGTATTCTGATGCTAAATCCTCTGCCAAAAAACTGACTTATCATTTCAAAGCAGAGAATGTACATGATTTTGTATGGGCAGCGGATCAGGATTATGCTCACGACATAGTCAAGATGAGAGATGGTTTGGAGTTCCACTATTTCTATCAGAAGGATACTTTAGTAGAAACTTGGAAAGAGATGCAGACCTACATCCAAAAGGCACTTCCTTTCATTGAGAAGAATTTTGGAGCGTATGCCTATCCGACTTACTCAGTAATCCAAGGTGGTGATGGAGGCATGGAGTATCCCATGGCTACTTTGATTACAGGACATAGAAAGTTGGGTAGTTTGGTAGGTGTGACGGTACATGAGATGATGCACAGTTGGTACCAGATGATGTTGGCTACCAATGAAAGCTATTATGCATGGATGGATGAGGGATTCACGACTTATGCTTCCAACTTGACTGAAGATTATTTGTTTAATCCCCAGTATCCTGCGATGAATCCACATGCAGCTAATATGAAGGGGTATCAACGTTTGGTAGAGGCAGGCAAAGAAGAGCCTATGACTACCCATTCGGATTATTTTAGTACCAACTGGGCTTATGGTACAGCTGCTTATTCTAAAGGAGCAATTACCTTGAGACAATTGGAGTATATAGTAGGCGTGGACAACTTGAAAGCGGGCCTGTTGAGCTACTACAATCAATGGAGATTCAAGCATCCCGACATGTTGGATTTTCAAAAGGTGATCGAAAGGCAAAGTGGAATTGAGTTAGATTGGTATTTTGATTTTTGGGTGAATACCACCAAAACGATCGATTACGGTATCAGTCAAGTGTATGCTAAGGGTGCTAAGACTTTTGTGCAACTAGAGAGAGTAGGAGAGATGCCTATGCCAGTAGATGTCAGGGTTACAATGAAGGACGGAAAGGAGAAATGGTATCATATCTCATTGGGATTGATGAGAGGATCCAAGCCCATCGCGAAAGACGCCAAGCAATTGACCAATTGGCCTTGGGTGTATCCATACTATTCTTTCGAGCTGGATGTTCCATTGTCTGACATTGCAAGCATAGCCATTGACCCAGAAGAGTTTACTGCAGATATGGATCGTGAAAATAATGTTTATCCAATGCAGTCATCAAGCTTAGAATTAAAAGGTGTAATTCAAGAATAAGCACTAGATTTGGGCTTTACCAAATCAGAGAAAAAAATTGAAATTTAAAGAAGTTGGCATCCATAGTCCCGTCCTTGAAGGGGTCGAGGCTATGGGTTTTGAGAACACTACGCCTATCCAAGCACAGGCCATCCCAGTTATATTAGAGAACAAAGACCTTATTGCCTGTGCCCAGACAGGTACAGGAAAGACCGCAGCGTTCCTCTTGCCGACTATTCAGCAAATCTATGACCAAGAAACACATGGGTCCATAGATGCTTTGGTGATCGTGCCTACACGTGAGTTGGCGATACAGATCGATCAACAGATGCAAGGTTTAGGGTATTTTGTGAACATCAGTTCTTTGGCCATTTATGGTGGCGGGGATGGCGCATCATGGGATGTCCAAAAGAAAGCACTGGTCAATGGTGCCAACATGATCATTGCTACACCCGGTCGATTGATCGCTCACATGAACCAAGGGTATGTGGATTTTTCTAAAGTCAAACATTTTATTCTGGACGAGGCAGATCGTATGCTTGACATGGGGTTTTATGATGATATCAAGAAAATCATGGAGCAGTTGCCTGCCAAACGTCAAAACCTCATGTTCTCCGCAACCATGGCGCCTAAGATGCGAAAGATGGCCAAGGAGGTACTCAATGAGAATGCAGTTGAGATCAACATAGCCATATCCAAACCTAGTGAAGCCATCGTCCAGGCAGCATTCATGGTGCATGATCACCAAAAGCTGGATTTGATCAAGCATTTGCTCAAAGCAAAAAAACTGGATAGTGTATTCGTCTTCCTATCCAAAAAAGCAGAAGTAGACAGGGCAGCTGCTGAGATCAAAAAATTGGGGATCAATGCAGAAGCAATTCACTCTGGACTAGAACAAACGAAAAGAGAAGAAGTACTCAGAGAGTTTGTCAACAAGAAGATTAATGTGCTGGTAGCTACAGACGTGATGAGCCGTGGGATTGATATCAAAGGCATTGATATGGTGGTGAACTACAATGTACCAGGAGATGCAGAGGATTATGTACACCGTATCGGTCGTACGGGTAGAGCAGAAGCCAAAGGAATAGCCTTTACCTTCGTCAATGAAGAAGATATGTTTAAGTTCAGCAAGATCGAGGAACTTATAGAAAAAGATATCCGAAAAGTGCCACTCCCAGCCTATATAGGAGAAGGTCCAGAATACAATCCAAAAGCCGCGTATAAGTCCAAAGGTGGAGGAGGAAACAAGCGCCGCTTCGCTAAGAAGAAGTGATTAGCTAAAAAAATTAGTATTATTATTGGATTGCTAAAATTTATAGCCTAGTTTTATTGTTATTATTAGCTGGTAGTACGATTTACGTATCATTAATTGACAATATTATTAGTAATGGAAGAATATCATATCGGAGGTGATTACAAGCTAAGGCTATCCTCAAAAAAGCTAAAGTCAGGCAAGTGCCAAGTCAAGTTTCATGCTTCTCTCGAAAAGAAAAAGAACATGTATGGATATGTGTTGGCAGATTCGGGGGAGACACTTAGAAATGTGGTGGAGAAAATCTACATTCGCCTAGACCAAATCAAGAACAAATCCAATGTGCATCATATCAACTTGTATTCGATAGGTAAAGCCTGTAATAATGACAATGGGATTGTTATGTTTGATGCCTAAATTGAAATATGGATAACATGGAAGTAGCTAAGCTCAATGAGAACATCAAGTTTCTTAGAAAGAAGTTTGGATATACACAGGAGACCTTTGCCGAAGCGATTGGTATCAAACGATCCTTGGTAGGGGCCTACGAAGAGGGCAGGGCTGATCCTCGACTCAACAATCTGTTGCGCATGTCTGAATTATTCAATGTGAGCGTTCATACCTTGATTAGCAAGGATGTGAGTCAATTGACAGATGAAGATTTGCATATGAGTAGTGAGGATGGAGCGAGGATATTGTCCATCACAGTAGATAGCCAGGATAGGGAGAATATAGAGTTGATTCCTCAAAAGGCATCTGCGGGTTATCTTAATGGCTATGCCGATCCTGATTACATAGAGAGCATGCCGCGTTTTCAACTGCCAATGCTGCCACAGAACGCCACCTATCGGGCATTTGAGATTTCTGGCGATTCTATGTTGCCGTTGCAATCTGGTACGATTATCATTGGCAAGTACATAGATAATGTCTCAGATATAAAAAATGGAAAGACTTATGTGCTCCTGAGTAAAGAAGAAGGAGTGGTCTACAAACGAGTCTTCAATTATGTGGGAGAAAATGGGATGTTGTTTCTCGTGTCGGATAACAAAGCATACTCTCCCTATCAAGTAGATGCCAAGCACATCATTGAAGTATGGGAATCTAAGGCTTATATCAGTATCAATTTTCCAGACGCCACTGGCAATAGCTCAGATATGAATATCAGCGAGCTGACTGCCATAGTCGCCAATCTACAAAATGAGATTGTCAAATTGAAGGAGAGTAAATAGCTGGTTTTCTGGTTTGGCTGGTTAACTGGTTTGGTTGGAATGTGATTTGGGTCGTGATTCTTATGATCTTCTTTCTCAAAATCTTGAATCTTTCTCAAAACCCTAACTCCAGTTGTGCAAAATAGAGCATTTGATCATGGCTGGTGAGACGGTCTCTATACACGACGTTGGCTTGTAGCTTGACAGTGTGACCTGCTATGTATTTTGAGAAGCCAATTTCGTAACGGTTTTCGGCTTCATCTACATATTTGTCTGGCTTGTTGACTGTATATCGAGCATCTATGCTCCAGTTGTTCTTAAACAGGTATCCGCCTTGTACATTGTGCGCGTGACCAGTGTAGAAGTAGATGGTGCTACCATCTGTGCCTATTCCAGACAATTCTCCATTAGCGACACGTTTGTTGGCATACTCATAGGCGAGACTGATGCCATTGTATTTAAAGAATGCATCAGCAAATAGGGTCGCCAAGGTGCTGTGCTGAGGATCTCCATTGTTGTCAAATATGAAGTAACCTAGCTGGCCTCTTTCTCTATTGGTACCTACGTTGTAATCATAGCTAGCAGCCAAGGATAATTTTGGGGTCTTTTCTCTCATCAAATCCTCTCCAAAGTAATCTCCATTGGCAGTGAATTTGCCAAATGGAAGGAATTCAAATCTGGTTGTGTAATCATAGCCTGATTTATTAGAGATGGTTACGTTTCTACCTTCTCCTGATGAGATAGAGCCGATTTCTCTGAGGACGACTTGTCCTATTTTGTGCTCGTGACGCAATTGAAGCCCTTGATCTCTGTCTATGTTGTATCTGCTATTGAGTCTGCTACGGTCTACCATCTGTAGGGTACCAGACGAAATGACCCTTTCTCTATTGCCAGGGAGTTTGGTTTGGCCTATCCATAGTTGCCAGTTGGGGAGAAATCTCCATTTGATGACAGCATCGAGTACGATATTGGCTGCACCATTGTTTTCTGCGAAAAAATCACCTTGATCTCGGTTGGCAAGTGCCAACTCTATTTTGTAACCAAATCTTGGATCAACCAAAAAACCCTTGAATTTGATTCGAAACCTCCTAATCGTAAAGGCATCACTGTAATCATTGCTTTCTAAATCCTGAACACCCACATATTCTGTCTGAAACCTTGTATTCCATTGGATGCTAAAGGAGGAGTCCTTAGGTACGAAGCGAATCCCATTGCCAATTTTGCTACCTTCAAAAGATTGGGCATAGGGGATGTAGCTCATACATAGCAGAGCTACGAGCAATATGTAATAACGCATTTTCTGAATTTGTTAAAGGCGCAAGGTTAGCCAATGTTGTTAACATTAACTTAATCTTGAAAGCTTGGTAATACCAACTTAACAATTTGGTAACATTAAGAAAATGTAAATTATTGTTCTAGGAGCATGAATATGCTAATTGTTAAAAAAGCTCAACTATAAAAGCCTATCAAGAAAGATCAATGAAAGAGGGAGAACGAAGAAAATAAACAATACATAAAAAAAGCCTATGATCTTGTACTGCATAGTCATGTTTCCAAATTTTTTGGCGTAGATAATAGGCAGTCTATTCACGCCAGGGATCAATAAAAATACAAATGCACCAATTAGATTGAATAGAAAATGAACCAAGGCAATGTTCATGGCAGCTTCGGATTTGTTGAGTGCTGCGATGAGTGCGGTGATGGTAGTGCCTACATTGGCACCTATGATGTATGGATAGAGTTTGGGTAGTTTTATTTTGCCTGTTGCGCCAAGAGGAACGATGATCGTCGTGGAGATGGAGCTAGACTGTATTGCTCCTGTCAAGATTGCACCTAGGCTGAAGGCACTGAATTTATTCTTGAAAAATACCAGCTCAAATTTCTCCTGTGTGGTACCTATCAGTCGGTTGGAAATGGTTTTAGAAATGATTTTGATAGACCCCAATAGACAAGCTGTAGAGAGCAAGATAAGTATCGGTTTGAAGGCTGTGATACTCAGGATGTAGTTGTTTAACCTTCTAAAATAGCCTGTATTGACTGTATTTGTCAATGTTGACTTGGGTGATTCAAATCCGAAAAAGTTGGTTATGTCTATGGATAGATTGGATAATATTTGGTACTTCCACTCTAGAGGAAAAAGTATCAAGACGGTCATGATGTTAAAAAAATCGTGCATGACCCCCGTAGCGATTGCATTTTTGAATTCCTTGTTGTTGGTGATGTAGCTGAGTGATACGATGGTACTGGTCAAGGTAGTACCAATATTTGCGCCCATGATCATCGGGACGGCATTTTGTAAGGACAGGCTGCCTGATGCTACAATCGCTACGATCAGGGAAGTACTTGTCGAGCTGCTCTGTATGACTGCAGTGATAAACAATCCAATAAACAGACTGACAAAAGGATTGGCAATAATATCTAACAAACTGGTGACAGTTTGATTTCCGATGAATTGAAATGTAGTGGTCATTAGATCCAATGACCATAAAAAAATCAAGAGCGAAAATCCAAGACTTAAGACGAACTTGATAATACCGATTGATTTTTTTTCCTTTTGATCTCCCATAGTGGAAGCGCAAAATTAAAGGATATATACTTCTTTCGTGTTATGCAATTATTAAGAAAATAAATGTATTGATGTGTTTTTAAGGGTATATGTTAATGTTTAATTAAAATTGAGCACGTGAATAATTCTTACATTTGCAGGCATTTGAAATCAGATACAGTTTTTATTTAAAAGAGAAGAGGTGGAATACGGTTTATTTGACGTTTTGAAATTGGTGGGAGCACTTGGATTCTTTATCTACGGGATGAAAGTGATGAGTGAATCGATCCAAAAAGTAGCAGGAGACAAGTTGAGAGGAGTGATGAGTTTGATCACGTCCAACAGAGTGAGTGGGGTATTTACCGGTTTTTTGACAACAGCCATTATTCAATCTTCATCAGCCACTACCGTGATGGTAGTGAGTTTTGTCAATGCAGGGTTGCTGAAATTGCGCCAAGCCATCAGTGTGATCATGGGAGCCAATATTGGTACTACGATTACTGCCATATTGATACTTTTTTTAGGTTTTTCCAAGTTTAGCATTTCTAATTATGCCTTGGTAATCATAGGTTTTGGATTTCCTTTGATGTTTGCCAAAAAGGCAAATCTCAAATATTGGGGGGAGTTTATGATTGGTTTTGCTTTGCTATTCATGGGCTTGGACGAATTGAAGCATTCTGTCCCAGATTTGAAAAACAACCCTGAGATCCTAGCGTGGATTTCTTCACTCAATGAGTGGGGGTTTCTAGCAATTGTTACCGCTGTATTGATAGGTACTGTATTAACGGTGGTGGTTCAGTCGTCAAGTGCAGCTATGGCCATCACTTTGATTATGTGTGACAATGGATGGATTCCATTTGATATGGCAGCGGCCATCGTACTAGGAGAAAATATTGGCACTACGATCACAGCCAATTTGGCCGCTTTGGTTGGGAATGTACATGCCAAACGAGCAGCTAGGGCTCACCTAGTTTTCAATTTACTAGGAGTAGTCTGGATGTTGTTGGTTTTTCATTTTTATATTAATACCATAGACTCGATGATGGTGGCGTTGAGCGATCATGGCTCACCTCTCAATGATACTTCGGCAGTCAAGTGGGGTTTGACTTACTTTCATATTAGTTTCAACATCATCAATACATTGATCATGATATGGTTTGTTCCATATATAGAAAAACTGGTGATCAAAATGGTGCCTTCTCGTGATGAGGAAGATGATGAATTCCGTCTTGAATTTATCGGTACTAGTTTGATGAGTACAACGGAGATTGCGCTGTTGGAGGCAAGGAAGGAATTGGCACTTTTTGGAGAGATGATTCGCAAAATGCATGATTTTTCAGTGGAACTGGTCAACTCTGACAATCCAAAGAGAATTGAAAAATTACTCAAGAAGATTGAAAAATATGAACAGCATACCGATGAGTTGGAAGTAGAAATTGATGATTACTTGGTCAAAGTAGCAGAAGGTAGGCTTTCGTCCGAATCTTCTGAAGAAATCAGAGCTATGTTGAGCATCACCAGTGATTTGGAGAGAGTTGCAGATATCATGATGCGAATGTCCAAAGATGCTAGCAAGAAGACCAAATACAAGTTTGACTTCAACAAGGAGCAAACCAAGAACCTGAATGCTTTGGTAGGCTTGGTAGGTCAGGCTATCGATCAGGTGGTGATCAATTTGAACAAGAGTTATTCAGATGTTACACCTGATAATGCCAAGGATATTGAAAGGCAAATCAATGCTAAGACAAAGGAGTTGAACAAAGATTACTTTAAGAAAATTAAAGAAAAGGACTTTGATATTCGTACAGGAGTAGCCTATAGAGATTGGATTTTTGCTTGTGAGAAAATCGGAGACCATTTGATCAATGTCACCGAAAGTCTGTCTGAGTTGAACGAAGATTGAACCTTTTGACAGGTGTCGAACTATAAATCTCCTTCGGTCTTCGAGGGAGATTTATAATTTATAGCGGATTTGAAATTTAATTTCGGATTTGATGTTCCCATCAATACGCTCGTTGCTAGAGCCGATGGATTCGATTTGCTCGTCATAATGATACCTGCCATACTTTGTCCAGAGCGTCAGTTTTCGTGTAGGGTTGTATTGCAGCATAACGTAGCTGCGTGTACCTATACCTGAATAGGCGGGAATTGAAAATGCATAGAGCAGGTCTTTCTCGTACACATATTGTCTGTTGTCATAATCCTCAGTGTCAAAGATTGCAAATCGGGTGCTTATCCTGAATTTTGAGATTCTGACATTGACGTCTTGGATGATCGCAATCCCTGAGGTTGAATTTGCGTCCAAGTCGTAGCTGCTATACTGTACCCTAGACTTGAGAGCAAGGGCGGGGTTGAGATGATAATCCAAATTGGCAGCAAGTGATCGTTTGATTCCTGCTACCAGTCTTTTGATATTTTCATTCTCTTGTGCAATCGTTCTTTCTTTGGATTGCTCTCGGTATTGCAGGTAGAGGTTGACACTACGCGAGGGTCTGTATTCAGTTTTTAGCAGGTATTCATAGCCAGAAGACGGGGCTTCTGCTCGGTATCTCAGCCAAGGAAAACTAAAGTAATCATAAAATGCTGCAAAGACCCAACGCTTGGAAGGTGTGATTTTCAATCCCCAATACATACCTTTTTCATTGATTGTCCGAGACCCCTCGCTGAATGAGTTGCCGTAGAACGAATGAAAATCCTTGTCATAATCTCTATATACGAAACTGAGCGAGACGATTGGAGACAGACTACTCATGAACCCTGCGACATAGGCTCGCCCACCAGACCTAGATTGGGCAGCCTCACCAAACAGCAGGATGTTGTGCCAGTTGTAGTTGGCAAACAGCCCTACGTTGTAATTGTATTTCCCTTTGAATTCATACTGGTTGTAATTGTTGGGAGTTTTTTGTATCGTGTGAGAGTAATGACTGGCCATGTAGGTGATTCCTCCCTGAAAATTGCGGGAGTGAGTATCATTGTAGGTCAGGTTGACTCCATAGCTGTCTTCGGTGATTTTGTTTCTATTCTCCAGTTCTGTATACGTGCGATGAAACCCCGTCTCTAGGATACTAGAGACATATTCTTCATAACTTTCACTGTCTGTTGCGGTTTGGATGTTGCCATCTTGTCTGATGTGAGAATAAAAGGGGCTGATGTCAATTCGTTTGGCAACAGTGTAGGTAAATGCGGCTCCTCGCATAAAACCCGATTCCAGTACCGAACTATAGGGTCGTATACCAGAATTGCCGCGTTTGACGGTGGTGATGGTTTCGGTTCCTTTGCCAGGATTGAAACCAGAGCCGAGAATCAGCCCTTGACCAAACTGCATTTGATAGTCTCCGATGCTGATCTTTTTGAACGAACCTTTGTTCTCCAAAAACAAGTGATACGAGTAGTAGTCGAACCCATATTGTTTTTGTTTCGAATCCCAAATCACCTGTTCCCCAGGATCCTTCTCGAAAGTGAACCCCACACTGAAATCTTTGGAATGGCGCGATTGGAAACGACCATATAATTTATACGGAGAGCCTACATAGCCTCCTGAGTCTATTCTGGTGTATCCATGCTTGTCCTCTAGGTTGCGTTCTGCCCTGAGGATAAAATAGCTGTTTTCTTCGTGCGTGATCCGTTGGAGTAGGTTGCCTTGCATTTGGTAATCGTCTTTTCCTCTCACCACCACAAAAGGCAGGATGTTTTCTATTGTGATGACATCAAAACCTTCGATGACTTGCAGCTCGTAGATAGAAGTCATAGGGCCGTGTTGATCCAAATAGTCGATGAGGTTGTTGATTTGTAGGATGTTGAGTTGGTAGAGACTATTGAGTTCAGACTTGTTGGTGCGGTTGAGATCAATGGGGTTGAGGTAGAGTTGGTACAGCGACTCATAGAGGTCATCGTAGTTGATGTCTTCGTCAGGCACCTGAAACATACCTTCTATGAAAGTCTGTATATCGATCTGGGGTCTGTCTGGTTCTGGGTATTGAGCAAATATGGCAGTTGGCCACAGTACCATCGACAATATTTGTACCCAGCGATTCATTCTAGGGATTTTTTGGATCCAAAATAGTAGGCAAATGAAACTTGATTGATGCCACCTAGATCGGGATGAATGCTATAGGCGTAATCTATACTCAGGTTTTTGGGATTCAACCCGATCCCGAAGTTGCTGATAAATGGCTCTGTCTTGAAACCCAAACGCAGTGCCACCCATTCTATGATTTGGTATTCCATTCCGATTTTGAAGGAGAGAGGGTCGTCTAGGTTCTTTTCTACCTCGGTATTGAGCATCAGATCAGAATTGGGTCGGTAGCTCAGGCCCGTTTTCATGTATGTAGGTACTAGTTCGCCTGTTTGTTTGGAGAGTTTGGCTTGGTTGATGTTGGACACATGCGCGCCAAAGTACAGGTGCTTGGTGAGCTCGGCACGTCCTCCAAAATCAATCATGAGGTTGCCAGTGGAGCCACCATTTTCGATGTTTAGTTGGTAGTAACCAAGATTTAGTCCCAGGCTGACTATGCCTAAGCGGTGACTATATCCCATGTGAGCCCGTTGTTCGTTGAGTAGATCGCCACCGTAGCGGAAGACCCCTACACCGAATACACCATTCCAAATGGGTAGGGTTGCGCCTGCTGCTATGCTGGACAACTCAGGAATACCATAGAGATTGCGGTAAGAACCAAAGACGGCTATTTTTTCGGCATCCGCCAAAGCCCCAATGTTGTTGAATAGTGCCCATCCGTCCGAAATAGTGACGCTAGTACCTGCAATGGCACTCGATCTGGCTCCCATGGCATAGTCGCCATTTTGACCAAAGAGGTCAAGTTGGATCGCAAGAGTTCCAAGTAGGATGAAAAGGTTGGTTTTCATTTACTTCTAATTTACCTCATTATATCTATTTATTCAAAGTATCGTATGGGGATATTCATTAACCTTGCCCTCAAATAGAATCATCAATGAGTATCGCTTTAAACAACATTCGGACACACAAAGAGTATGTTTTGGTCAACTACGGAGAGAAGTATGAGTTTCGCGTAGTAGAGATTGTCTCTGACGAAGAGTTCATTTTGCAGGATGTCCACATCATGGAGCAATACCGAATGTCAGAGTTGATTGGACGTGGTAGAGGCAAGGATTTTAGTATTTGGGAACGATAAAAGGCTGTTTTGGGTACTGTTTTGATTGCGGATCACCATTTATGGTGATTTTTTCTTTTACCACATTATGGTGATGTATAGCAGTATTTTCGATTTCATATTTGCAATCGAAATAAACCAAAAAATAAAACTAAAATGATCTACGGTATTACATTAATTATCTTGGGGATATTGGCAGCTCCCTCTCTTTTGCTAGCAAAAAAACCAAATGCACAAGAGTTGTTGGACAAAATCACGCCTTATCAAGGTTGGATTGGTCTTGCCTTTTGTTTTTGGGGTATCTGGGGCGTAATCCAAGCGGTACTTAACATGAGCATGTTGACCACATGGCCTATCTGGTGGATCACTTGGTTGGCATCTAGTGCAGTAGAGGCAGTGTTGGGTTTTATCCTAGGATATGGAATGATCAGTCGATTGATCTTATCTAAAAACGAAGAAGCTAAAAAGAAAGGGGAAGCACTTTTGGCAAAGCTGGCTCCTATGCAAGGAAAACTGGGGTTAGTTGGTATTTGTGTAGGTGCTTGGGTCATTGTTGCCAGCATTTTATTCTACTAAACCTTTCGCACTTCATGACGTTAAGCAAGAAGTCATAGCAGTTCAATCAGAAAAGCCCATCAAGTTCATCTCGATGGGCTTTTTCTTGTATGGTAGTTGATAGGTCTAGTTGGCAAAGAAGGACGCCTTTACGCCCTTTACACCAGGTACAGCGACAAAGACACTGCCCGATAGTGGCATAGCATCCAGTTCGCTCGCTCTCATATCCACACGTGCCGATGTGATGAACAGCGAGTCTAGGTTTTTACCTCCAAAAGCACAAGAAGTAATGTTGTGAGCAGGGACATGGATTTGTCCTGAGATCGTTCCTGTTTTGGTGTCTATTCTCAGTACTTTGCCTCCATTCCAGAGACACACCCAGAGATTGTCTTCTGCGTCGATGGTGCTTCCGTCAGGATAGCCATATTCAGAGAAATCCATCATGTAGCGCTCGTTGGAAATAGTACCCGTGGCATCATCATAGTCGAAAACTCTGACCTTGCCATCAGGCGTGTCTATGTAAAACATGGTTTTTTTATCCGCGCTCCATGCGATCCCATTGGAAATGGTGACGCTGTCTAGCATCTGAATGGAGTTGCCGCTTGAATCGATTTTGTAAAGTGCGGCTGCATCATCTATCTGGTCGAGGTGCATGGATCCTACCCACAATCGCCCTGAAGGGTCGCATTTGCCGTCATTGAAGCGCATGTTGGAGATCTCAGCCTCGGGACTGACTATCAAGTCCAATTTACTACTGTCCAAGTCATAGTAGTAGATACCGTCTTGTAGTGCCAATACTGCTCTGCCATCGGTCGCTGGTACGATGGTACCGATTCTTTGCTCCAGCTGGTGTACGGCTCTTTTTTTGGTAGATACATTGAGTCGAAAAAACTTCTTGCCTTCTATATCAATTGACCACAACTCGTTGGTCATATGATTCCAGATTGCTCCCTCACCCAGTTCGTTTTGATCTTCATAGAACAATGCAGCATTCCATTCATTGGCCGCAAGCTTTGGGGCTTCACTGTCTTTGGTGTTTTTTTCTCCACAAGATATGAGACCAGCCACAGCCAACACTAGTATTGATTTTTTCATCATGATTGTTAGTTTGGATGTAAAATAACAGGCAAATAATAAGACTCCTACTAGGTGAATCTCACTTTTATGGTAGTATTTACCTTGTCTTGCTTGTTTTTTGGAGAGTAAATCTAATAGGTAACCGAATTGAGTACCAAACCAGTCGCGGGAGCGATGTAGGTATAGGGTTCCTTTCGTTTTTCGATCAAAGACAATTTGAACTCTTCCAGATCTATTTCTCCTTTGCCAAGGCTGAATAGTGCCCCGACCATCATCCTGACCTGATACCTCATGAATCCTGGGCCAGATACCCGAAAAATGTAGCTTTGCTCTGGAAAGAAGTTGGCTGTATAGATGTCATTGATGACGATTTCACTATGCAGGATTTCTCGTTCGAATACCGTCTTTTCTGATGGTTTGTGGACGAAATTCTGAAAGTTGTGTTTGCCTTGGTACAAACTGGCAGCCTCGGTCATCAGTGGGATATCGAGGGGTTCTCTGATGTGACAGATATATGGCGCTGCAAAGGGGTGGTTCTTGGCTCCAAAAGAAAACAGATACAAATACTCTTTGATTTTGGAGTGCTGTATGATGTTGAATTTTTCATCTACCTGCTTGATGCTTAAGGCTCGAATATCTGATGGTAGATTTTTGTTTAGTTCTTGAAAAAACTCCTGCGTATGGAGTTCTTCTTGGACGAACAGTTCGAAATAAGATTGATTGACAGAGACCATGGCGTCTGTTCTGCCTGCGGCTAGTGTTTTGTGCTCTTTGTGTCCTAGTACGTGGTTGAGCGTTTTTTCTAGCCTGAGCTGGATCGTTTTCACGTTGGGTTGTTTTTGGAATCCATGGTAGCGGTATCCCAAATATTGAAATTCTATGAGGTAGAAAAAGTATTTCCGCTTCATTACCAGTCTATTGGAAAGTAGTCTTTGAGGAATTTGCCGCACCAATGCTTGCCAGTATTGATTCCATCCAACAATGGATCGACCACTCTGGCGGCTCCATCGACTATATCTAGTGGAGGCTGAAAATCGTGCAGCTCTTCTTTCTTTTTAGCTAGTTCGATGGGATCCTCATCGGTCACCCAGCCCGTATCGACGGCATTCATGTAGATGCCATCCTTGGCAAAGTCACTCGCAGAGGTGTGTGTCATCATGTTCAAGGCCGCCTTGGCCATGTTGGTGTGCGGGTGTCGGTCTTCTTTCTTGAACCGGTGAAATTTGCCCTCCATGGCTGAGACATTGATGATGTGTTTTTGCCCTGTATAGTCCTTGCGCATCAATCCGATCAGACTGTTGATCAGCACGAAAGGAGCCACGGCATTGACCAATTGTACCTCTAGCATTTCGGCAGTTTGTATCTCGCCGAGTCTGAGTCGCCAGCTGTTGGTTTTGCGCAGATCTACTTGTTGCAAATCTGCATCTAGTTCTCCTTCTGGGAATATCTCTGCTGCCTCCAGTGAATTGTCAAAGCGATATGGAATCTGCGATAGCTTGGCGGATGCTCTTATCCCTACGCCTGGTTCCTGACCGTGCCATGTGACGGGCATAGCGCCATCGTTGTTTTCCAGTGATTTGCCATAGTCAGTGAGGTCACGGACACAGGCGTGATGGTCTTTGAGCAAGATTTTGGCTCTGTCGGATTGTTGTGCATAGGGTAGCAATTCCTTCTCCATCATATGGGCATAGAACCCTGGCGGTCTTCGCACTGTCTGGGCAGCATTGTTGATGATTACATCGAGACGGTCAAAATTCTGCTCGACATAGCTGGCAAATAGCTCCACACTGGGGATGTGTCTCAGATCCAAACCATGGATGTGCAGGCGATCTTTCCACAGCTCAAAATCCTCTTCTTTGGAGAAGCGATTGGCCGAATCCACTGGGAATCGTGTCGTGGCGATCACTGTAGCACCAGAGCGCAGCATCATCAGGCAGATGTGGTAGCCGATTTTTAATCGGGAGCCTGTGATCAATACGACCTGTCCCGTCATGTCAGCACGCTGAAAGCGCTTCAGATAGTTGAGGTCACCACACTCCTGGCACATGGCATCATAGAAGTGGTGGAGAGTGGTATATTCCTTCTTGCAGACGTAGCAGTTGCGGGGAGAAGACAGTACTCGGTCGTCGGTAGGAGGGATATGCGCTGCCTGCAATTGCTTGGGCGCTTCAAATATTGGCGTCTCACGTGCTGATCTGATACCAGACAGGGCCCTTGCTTTGCGATCGTTGGAGACTTTTTGAATCCGTTTTTCCTTTTTGATTTGGCGCTTTCTTAGCCGGTATTCGTCTCTGTTTGGTCGGGAGAGCTTACCAGCAGCTTTGAGCAGTTCGACACGGATATCTTCAGGCATAGCATCTAGCATTTCACCCTGCTCGGAGAGTGCTTGGAGCAATTCCACCGCTTTCTGTATTTCGTTTTGATCTATTTGCTTGCCTTTTTTGCTATCTCCCATGTCTGTTGCCTTCAAAATGCAATATTAGCCTGAGTTCAGGGATAAAAAAAGAATCTAACACCCGTGGCATTAGATTCTCAGTTTTTTAGAGGATTGAAAGGATAAGCAAATGAGCACTTTTGTCTACCTCTATTTGTGCTTTTTGCCAAGCGACCTAATCCCAGGTGATTTCATAGGAGGTATATGGGTCTCCTTTGGACAAGGAATTTTTGATGTCGAATTGTAGATTCTGACAGCCGCAGATTTCCAAAGCCTTTTCCATCCATCCTCCGATACGGTATTCAATCAATTCGTTGTTGATAGGGAGCTCAGTCAAGTGCAACAGCATAGATTTGTCCGTGGTAGCTATCACTTCGATGTTGGTCGGTGAGTAGAAGGTCGTCATGACCCTACTGGCGCGCTTGAGCATAAAAGCTGGCGTACTGACCAATACGAAGATTTTAAAGACACCTTTTAGTGCAGCTTCGGCACTGTACCTACCCGATTCCCAGGCTCCTTTTTTGGCATCTGGGTAGAAGAGTTTGCACAGCTGAATGGTAGGTTCAATGACTCCTTCATTGACAGGATACCACTTTTGTGCTCCGACATTGCCGAGGAGTTTTTGTGTGTCGGCTGATAAATTGTCTTTCCAATCCGAATACTGCCCAGCATGTCTTTGCTTTACGAATTCATCAATACTCATCAATACTGATCCTCTTACCTCCATAATTTGCTCTAAGTTTTAAATAGTGGTTTCTCAGCTGCTGTTTCTGTTTGCCAATAGTTTCGACTAAAATACGGAAAAATATCTAATCCAAAAATCAAGGGGTAAATTGAAAATATGACTGTACATTTAGTGGATATTTACAATGATTGAGGTGAGTCCAAAAGAATATTTGTTTGTGTACGGGACTTTGATGCAGTCTTTTGACAATCCCTATGCCCAACTGCTGCGCAGCAATTCCACTCTGATAGGAGAGGGATACATGCTGGGTAGACTGTATTTAATTGAGCATTATCCTGGCGTCATAGTCTCGACGGTGTCTGAGGAAAGGGTCTATGGTCAATTGTTTGAGTTGAGTGACAATCATCAGGAAGTCTTGGATCAGCTAGATCCCTATGAAGGTATCGGAGCTCAATTCTCAGCGCCACAAGAATATGTGCGAGAGAAAGTCTCGATTCATTGCGCACAAGGCACAATTCAATCTTGGGTCTATATCTACAATAGACCAATCAAGGAAGAAAATTACCTGGTTTCGGGAGTATTTACCCATATACCAGATCGACTGTTGTGAAGTTAAATCACTTGTTTCAGGTGGGGGAGCCCTTCTATATTTTAGGTCTTAGTGGACGTGAGATTATGGGGAAGGCTACACACCTTTAGAATAATTATAAAGCATTCATAAAATCCCGTATTTTGGATATTATTTCATCCCCATTTTCCTCAAGGGCAAAATGTCCGGTATTATAAATATTATAATCTATTTTCTTGATATCCTTTTTGAATGCTTCTGCACCGCTTTCTGGAAAGTATTCATCATTTTTACCCCACACAACTAGGGTTGGTGGTTGATTATCCCTTAAATACTGTTGCCATTTAGGATACAACTTTAAATTACTTTGGTAATCGTACCATAAATCTAAATTTACTTTATGTGCATTAGGACGTGACATTCTTAAATAATCTAAATGCCACGTATCAGGATTGATATTTTCAGGATTTCTAGTGCCATGAGTATATTGCCATTTTAAACCTTCAAGCGTAAATGCTGGCAGCAACGCTTTTTCGGTACTTTCATTTCGGTTTTTCCAAAATTCCTTAATGCCTGACCAAGCTTCGCCCATACCTTCCTCATAAGCGTTCCCATTTTGAGTAATAATCGCGGTTACTTTTTCTGGGTTCGCAGTTGCTATCCTGAAACCGATAGGAGCTCCATAATCTTGCATCATAATGGCATAGGAGTCTAATCCCTTTAATTTAATAAATGACTGCATGGTGTGAGCTATATTATCAAAGGTGTATTCATATATGTCAGGAGATGGAAAATCACTATTACCAAAACCTGGATAATCTGGTGCTATTAAGTGAAATTCACTCCCCAAATGATTAAGCACTTTTCTGTATTGATGTGACGATGATGGGTAACCGTGCAACAATAAAATTGTGGGTTTACTTGGAACCCCAACTTCCCGATAAGCAATTGACACACCGTCAACTACTGCATTTTTGTATTTAATTTGATTCATTTTATTATCCTTTCTGTTTCGATTATATTGTCTGTACGGCCAATAAACAGTGTTACATACATTATGTAAATCCATTTCTTTTTTCTCCTATCATATACAATTGCAGTCCTATTATTATAATACCGAACGTTCGGTAAATTGTTAATTCAAATTTTTTTACTCTTTAGTATATAGGGTTTCAATATTATTTAAGGTATTAATAAAAATTTTTGGATTATTAAAACCTCTTGAAACAATCAAGCTACCTTGAATTTCAATAAGTACCTGAGTAGCTTTTTCTTTTGCTACAGATTGGTTTAAACCAAATGCTAATCCAATATTTGTAAAAGCATCCACCCAATATGACATAGAGTCATTTATAAGTTGGCTAAATATGTTTATCCCAGATTGCATTGAAAAGGCTTGTAAAAGACAAGGAGCGTTACCCTCTTCGTACAGTTTTTTAATGAACTGCAATCCATTTTTAAGTCGCTCTGCTGGAGAAAGCAACTGATTGGTAAGGGTATTGAAGACGTGTTCTTCTACCCAATTATTAATATTTAGCAATACAGCTTTTGCCATTTCTTCTTTTCCTTGGGGAAACCGATGATACAAGCTTGCTTTTTTTAATCCAGTGACCAGAGCTAATTCAGCCAAGCTTGTCCCCTCATAGCCCTTCTCTTTAAAAAGTTTTGCAAAGCCATTAAGCATTTCCTGTTCCTCTATCTTTTGTGGTCTCATAAGACAAATGTATAAACCATATAGTATTTTACCAAACGTTCGGTAATTTTAATTTCTTCTGATGGTTTGTATGTTGGAATGTTTCTGGTTCCTCAATAGCATAAATGAGACTAGATACATTTTCTTATACTTTTCATCTCTCTGCTTTGGTCTTGAAAAAATTCAATAGAATAAGTCGCTCCACTCCGCTACGTCTTTTGTTAATTGGGATGTTTTCATCATCTGTAATTGAAGTACTTTTAAAAGCGTCCGCTTATTTTAAACTTGCTGTGTTTGGTAATACTGGGTTTAGGTTATTTGCAATATCAGGATTGTTATGTTGCCAAATAACTGCTCTCATTACAGTATTTATTGTTTGATGCATGTAATGGCATTATCTCTAATTATTTTTTGAAGCTCAGTATTTTTTTGTAATAAATCTTTACAGTTGCTTTCTGTTGGATGATTTGCTTTTACATATACTTTGTCTTTATCTCCATTTGTATATTTTTTTAGTATTTCAAGTTGATTGTGGGAGTTTAATGGATACTCTGTTTGCAACGTGGTGTCATTGGTGCTATCAATTACAATAATTCTTCAAAGGGTACCGAAATGATAGTTTCTGTGTCATCTTCGGCAAGAGCTTGCTTATTAACATCATCTTTATCCAGTTTGATTACGCCCTTTCCTTCATTGATGAAAATGTCCAATGCTTCTAAAGATGTTGATTTTTCAATATTATTTTTCCCAACAATGATGGTCAAATCACCAATCCGATCTTAACTTCTTCTTTATTACTTATGAAGTTTTTGATTTTTACTGTCTTTACTTTTATCTGTAAATTTTCGGTTTGGTGTCCGGTAGGCACACTGTTCGGCACTTGCCTCTATCTGATCTGTTTCAATGCCTGAGCGACCTCTTGTGTAGGGAGCTGACAAGACTTGTTTTGACAGACGTAGATGAAGGTGTTGCCCTCGGAGCGTTTGCCCTCTAGTAGGTCTAGTGTGCCCTCGTTTTTACCGCCTAGTAGGATTTTGTTGGGGATGTATCCTTTGGCCAATTCATTTCTTTTGGTTGCTGCCTCTGGACCTACGATGGCTACCTCATAGAGCGTCTCACCCATCATTGAGTACAGTCTGGCCATGTTGCTGTAGTAGTAGGGGTGTTCACTGAAGTTGGCTTGGCTGTTGGCAATCATTTGTTGGGCGTGCTTCAGGTCATTTTCATCATAGAAGTACTGTCCCAAGAGGAAGAGAGCCTGTGCCATGGCAGAGTTGGAGCCAGGGATGACGTTGTCAGATAGTTCCATCTTTCTGGCGATGAGCTTTTCGTCCGTGTCTGAGGTGTAGTAGTACATCTGGGTTTTGTCATCTAAGAAATGCGCAGAGGCAAATTCTTTCAGCTCCTTGGCTTTGTAGAGCCATTTTTCATCAAAGGTCGCTTCGTACAGTTTGACAAAGGCCAAGATACTGAATGCATAATCATCTAAGAATCCATGAATGCTTGACTTGCCATCTTTGAAGTTGCGGTGAATCCTGTTGCCGTCGAATACCTGCTTGCCGAGCAAGAACTCACCTGTCTCTAGGGCATCTGCGAGGTACTGCTCATTGCCCAGTGCGAAATAGGCATCTACCAATCCCATGATCATCAATCCATTCCATGAGGTCAATATTTTGTCATCTAGTGCGGGTCTGATTCGCTGACTTCTGGCGTGGAACAAGGTTGCTTTGGCTTCAGCGATGATACCTTCGGCCTTGGCTTCAGTCATACCATACTCTTTGGCCATTTGAGCAAGAGATCCTTTTCGTTCCAGTATGTTTTTACCTTCAAAGTTGCCTTTGACAGATATGCCGTAGTAGGTCTTGAAAAACTGAGCTTTCTCTCCCAAGAGGCTGTCAATTTCTGCGACTCCCCAAACATAGAATTTGCCTTCTTCTCCCTCACTATCCGCATCGAGGGAGGAGTAGTAGCCACCTAGTGAGTCTTTCAATTCCCGCTTGCAAAACGCGATGGTCTCGACGATTGTTTGTTGGTAAGCCGCTGTACCGTAGCGTTGGTAGGCATGACTGTAGAGACTGATCAACTGGGCATTGTCATAGAGCATTTTCTCAAAGTGAGGCACGGTCCAAGTACCGTCTACTGAGTACCTAGAGAAACCACCACCGAGGTGATCATAGATGCCACCAGCTGACATTTTGTTGAGTGTCACTTGGATGGCTTGATCTATCGCGGGATTGTTGCGGTAGTAGCTTTCGGCCATTAGGTATTCATAGATGACTGGCATAGGGAACTTGGGCGCGCCAGACTTGCCGCCATTGACAGTGTCCAGTTCACTGAGCAGTTGGTTGGCTATGTGCTGGGCGGTATCTGCACTGTAGTTGAGGGCCGACTGATTAAATGTAGGCATTTCGTTTTCGGCGATGCCTTCTGTGACCTTTTCTGCTTGATCCAGCATTTTTTGTGGGTCGCTCTTGTACATGGCGTGGAAGTAATCCAAGATTTTATCCCAATCTTCTTTGGAAAAGTAGGTGCCAGCAAAGACAGGTCTGCCATCAGGCAATGCGACGATGTTGAGCGGCCAGCCACCGCGTCCAGTGAGGAGTTGTGCAGCATTCATGTAGACTTGGTCTATGTCGGGTCTTTCCTCTCGGTCTACCTTGATGGAGACATAGTTTTCGTTCATTTTTTCGGCAATGAGCAGGTCTTCAAACGACTCGTGCTCCATGACATGACACCAGTGGCAAGCGGCATATCCTATGCTGACGATGATCAATTTGTTTTCTTTTTTGGCTTGGTTGAGGGCTTTGTTGCCCCAAGGTTGCCAGTCGACAGGGTTGTGGGCGTGTTGGAGGAGGTAGGGGCTGCTCTCGTTGATCAGGGCATTGGTGTAGGGGTGCTTTCCTTTGTTCATGTCACATGCGTGTAAAAACAGAAGGGAAACTATCCCTACCAGTGTTAGATATTTCATCATGATATTCTTTCTGTAATCAATAGAAAACCCGCCCCATAGGACAGGTGGTTAGAAGTCAATGGTCAAGGAACAAGGTCTCTTGGATGATGCACTTTTAACCTTTAACTATTATACTTTTACCTACCTGATTACTCTACAGTAATCAGGTAGTAATTTTTTTTACCCTTTTGTGCCAACAGGTATTTGTTGTTGAGCAGATCAAAACTGACTGGCTGATCGGGAGATTCTACTTTTGTCTTATTGATGCTCACACCTCCACCTTGGATCATTCTTCTTGCTTCGCCTTTGGAGGAGAATACCACTCCATTGCTGGCTTCTGAGAGCAGGTCTGTGACGTTTTCTGCAGCATCGTACACTGCTCTGCTCACGGTAGTTTGTGGAACACCCTCAAACACAGAGAGCAGCGTGCTTTCATTGAGTGAAACCAGGTCTTCGGCAGTAGACTTACCAAAGAGAATTCCAGATGCTTTGATCGCCATCTCTAGATCTTCTTGAGAGTGCACACGTACAGTGATGTCATCTGCGATGGTTTTTTGTAGTTTTCGCTCGTGTGGTGCAGCTTTGTGTTCGGCGATGATTTGCTCAATTTCTTCCTTGCCCAAGAGTGTAAAAATCTTGATGTAGTTCTCAGAGTCTTCGTCGCTGGAGTTCAACCAATATTGGTAGAATTTGTAAGGAGAGGTGAGGTCTTTATCCAACCATACGTTTCCTCCTTCACTCTTGCCAAATTTGGTGCCATCTGCTTTTTTGATCAGAGGCGTGGTGATTGCCCATGCTTCTGCTTCACCTTGGGACTTGCGTCTGATGAGTTCTGTTCCTGTGACGATGTTACCCCATTGGTCTGATCCACCGAGTTGTACTTTGCAGTTTTTGTTTTGGTTGAGCCAGTAGAAATCATAGCCCTGGATCAATTGGTAGCTAAATTCGGTAAAAGACATACCTGTCTCTAGTCTGGTCTTGACCGAGTCTTTGGCCATCATGTAGTTGATTGACATGTGCTTGCCTACATCTCTGATGAAGTCTAGGAAGTTGAAGTTTTTGAACCAATCATAGTTGTTGACTACCTCGGCAGAGTTGTCCCCACAGTCAAAATCCAAGAATTGCTCTAGTTGTTTTCTGATACCACTGAGGTTTTTTTGGAGGACGTCCTCAGATAGTAGATTTCGTTCTGCTGATTTGCCTGATGGATCACCCACCATACCTGTAGCACCTCCGACCAAAGCGAAGGGCTTGTGACCAGCTCTTTGTAGATGCACGAGCGTCATGATCTGCACCAAGCTACCGATATGTAGCGAGTCTGCCGTAGGATCAAACCCTATATAAGCAGCGGTCATTTCTTTGTTCATTTGCTCTTGTACCCCAGGCATCATGTCGTGAATCATGCCTCTCCATTTCAGTTCTTCTACAAAGTCTTTTATCATTATTTCAATAATATTCTGTAACTATTCTTGAGTTTTTTGAGCCAGCAAAGATAGAAGTAAAAAATATGTTTGGATAGGGATTTTTAATTAAGCTAAAAAATTAAATTCCAGATGAGAATCACTATTTTTCGACTTTTAAACCTGTGTCCAACTAGCTAGAAAAAACATAAAATCATATGGTATGCAGAAGACTATTACGTTAATTATTATCATTTCTATCTGGCTAAACAGCTCTCTAATCGCACAAGAGAGTGGGGAATATTCAAACAAAAAAGAAAAGAATGACCTTGCCGATCAGTATTATGAAAAAGGCAACCGGTCTGTGACCAATACCCAATATGCACTGGCAGAAGTGTATTATGACAGTGCGATTCGTCTCAGCTCTACCCGAGCCGACTACTACATCGCCAGAGGTCAAGCCAAAGAACTAGAAGGGGATGAAATGGGGGCGTTGGTAGACTATGAAGCTGCCAACAAAATGGATGGTACCAACAACGTGGCAATTTTTAAGCGGGCTTTGATCTACTATAAGCGCGAGAATTACAAACAAGCGGCTCAGGATTTCACCTATTTGATCACCAATGTGGAAAAGTTGGAGACCAAGGCGATTGTATTCAAAGGGGTGTCCTATGATGAAGATGGTGAGGTGCTCCTGTCTGGTATCTCGACCGTAGAAGAAATGAAGGCTGACATCTTTGTGCATCGAGCCATGACGTATGAAAAATTGGGCTATAGTACTCCTGCGATGTTGGACTATGACAAGGCCATTGAATTGAACGAATTGGATCCTAACTACTACGTCTATCGTGGGATGTTTAGATTGGACAGAGGGGACAAAGAGGGTGCGATCACAGACTATCGCAAAGCCTTGAAGATCAATCCTCATCACAGAAACGCACTCTATAACTTGAGCTTTTTGGTGGATGATGATGAACGAGATGAAATCAATAAAATTCTCTTTGGAAAGGGAGATTTTGCCAAGGCTTATTCCAAAAGAGCATTTGAGAGTTTTCAGAAGGGGAATTATGAGCAGGCATTGTTGGATTATGACTCTGCTCTCCTGATCAAAGCAGACAACGCCAGTGACCTGATGAATCGCGGAATTGTCAAATCCAAATTGGGTCAATACACAGATGCCGTCAAAGATTTTAATTCATCCGTCTATACGGACAACTCTTTGGTGAGAAACTATGTGCTGATCGGAAATGCCTACCAAGAAATGGCCGACTACAATTCATCCATCAAGTATTATGAGCGATACATCAACAATGCTGGGCCAGACGCATCTGTCTATTACAACCTAGGGTTGGCGTACATGAAATACAAAAAGGATACGGAGGCTTGTACTCAGTTTAGAAAGGCAATCGAGCTAGGAGAGGAGCGCGCTGAGAAACCAATGGACAAAGTTTGTTTTTAATCTTAAACTTCTGGTATATTTTCGCTTAGAGAATAAACGTAAATATTACATTTTTAGCATGTACGAAGTTAAGAACCACCCCATCGGTCGATTTGAGGCCTATAGATTAATCAATTCATCCACAGGCGAATACCTAGAGATTGTGTCAGGATTCGGAGCAGGAATCAATGATCTCGTTGTGAAAAATGGAGCAGGCAATCTGATTTCTATCATTGACGGTTATAGGACGGAGGACGAAATCATGCAGAAGCATCATTCGGCATTCAAGGGATCAAAGCTCTCACCATTTCCTAACAGGCTGAAGGCAGGAAAATACCAGTTTGAGGGGCAGAGATATCAAATGATCATCAATGAAATCAGTAGGAACAACAATCTACATGCTTTGTTGCACTGCAGACCCTTCGAAGTGATAGATGTGGTGGAGGGCGAAACTGAATGCAAGTTGTTTTTGGGATACGATTATCTAGGAACGGATCAAGGCTATCCTTTTGCTTACCAATTGATTATAGAAGTAATCTACGGTAAGGATGGTATCACGATTGATACGCAAATAGAAAACACAGGTACAAGCAACCTACCGATAGGCGATGGTTGGCATCCCTATTTTCAGTTTGACAATGGTATAGGGCAAGTGACCCTGCAAATGGGTGCTGCCAAGAGAGTGTCTTCATTTGGAAAAAAATCAGTGTCTAAGACACATGGCTATGAGAATGGAAAGGATTTGGCTAATGCTGAGCTGGATGATTGTTTTATGATTACCGATGATGCACAGCCATTTGTGATATCGATGAAGGATCCATCTACTCAACTGGACATCCAACTCTGGCAAACAGGGCAATATGCCTATTATCAAATTTATTCTCCTCCTAGCCGCAAACAATTGGCAGTAGAACCTGTGACCTGTCCTCCCAATGCATTCAATACTGGCGAAGGATTGATCGTTTTGAAACCCTCAGAAAGGACCCAATTGAAGTGCGGGATCAAAGTAGTGAAGATATAATACTGTCTATTTGGGTAAAAAATGCAATTGGTTGGGACACTAAACCAAAATTATTATACATTTTGCTAGGTGATTTGTAGCCTTACTTTAGGATGGGTTACTTTGGGTGCACGCAAGATTTTTCACAAATGGTTTGAAATCAATTCACTCCGAAAAAGCGTAACTGATGATGTTTGCACCCATTTTGAGTGCTTCTTGTCTTTTGCTTTCTGGGTCGTTGTAGATGCTTTGGTCTTCCCATCCATTGCCTAGGTCGGATTCATAGGAGTAGAAGCAGACGAGTCGGCCTTCGTAGATCAGTCCAAAACCTTGGGCAGGTTGTCCGTCGTGCTCGTGGATTTTGGGTAGTCCGTTGGGGAATTTGAATTTCTGTCTGTAGATAGGGTGATCAAAGGGCAGTTCTACAAAGTCCAGTTCAGGAAATACCTTTTTCATCTCTAGTCGGATGAACTGATCCAATCCATAGTTGTCATCGATGTGTAAGAAACCACCTGCTACCAGATAGTTTCTGAGGTTTTCTGCATCGTTGGGAGAGAAGACCACATTGCCGTGACCTGTGAGATAGATGTAGGGGTAGAGAAACAAATCAGGGCTACCGACTTCTACTATTTCGTCATCCGTGTCGAGATTGGTGCGTAGGGTTTGGTTGCAATAGGCGGCCAGATTGGGAAGTGCTGTTTTGTTGCCATACCAGTCGCCACCACCATCATATTTGAGTTTGGCGATCTGTATTTGTGTCTGAGCCAGTCCTATGTGTTGCAGCCCAGTCATGATTGTCAACAAGATGATTAGTGGCAATCGATCAATCATACGCGCCAGGTTTGCTGAATATTTTTCCTTTTCGTCCTCTGCCTTTTTTAGACCTAAAGACATCCTTGGGTAGATAGACTTCCAGATTCATATTGAGCAGAAAGTAGCCGTCATTTTTTCCATTGCCTCGTTTGTTGCCAGGGACGAGTTGGTCAAATGCATCTTGGTTGACGATGTACACATCATCCTCAAATTTTCGGTTGCTCAATTTTGCCTCTACGGTGCCATCAGGATAGCCAGTACCATCACCATTGGGGTCTGCATAATTGCCATAAACGTCATCAAGATGCCCAGTAAAGGCAAAGCGATACCCTAGGTCTACGCCTAGGTTGATGAATTCTGTGACAGCCAATTTAACTCCTAAATTGACAGGCAAGATCAATGCGGAATTACCATAGCTGGATGTTTCGGTATGATAGTCCCTGAGGACATAGGTTTTGGGTTCACCCAGCGTGGAGACATTTGCTTTGGGGTTGTAAAACGTTTGCCCCAGTCCTAGGGCGAAATAGGGCTCGTAGGCTCTTCTTTTGTGATACTTCCCACCGTATTTGAAAAAATAGTACACCAGTTGCGCCTGCCATTCATGGTTTTGAGAGTGAAAAGACAGGTTGCGCTGTCTGTTGAATGAACTGTCGGCAGCATGGGAATCAGAGCCTTCGATCTTGTAGGTCGCATATTGGACTCTGGCGGCTATTTTGGTGTAGAGCCGAACCTCAGCTCCAATGTTGAAATGGGAGATCCCTTTGGTAAAGGGTGATCCGTTGGTCAAGTCACCTACATAGCCTGTCCATCCTGTACCTGCATAAACCGAAAAATAGCGGTCATGGTATCGCCAATCAAAGAAGTTTTGGGAACTTCCCACCAGCGAGGATAGCACAAGGACTGAAATAAGGATGATTCGACGCATATCTATCTTTTACCTTTTCAAAAGTATGGAATACCTATGATAAACCTGTTTTGATAGGCTGGTAATATTACGAATTATTGGAGCGAACATTACGCTTGGATTTGGTTTTTTCTCAAAACTAAGGTGGTCATGCTACGCATTTTGTCCACCACGACACTTTTGATAGGTTCTATGGGAGTAAAAGCAAAATCTGTTAGTAACTGAGAAATCAGTTCCTCGGTGATCAAGAATCGATAACTCCCGTCTGGCAAATTGTACTTTCCGTTTTCCGTTTCGGGCATTTCATCCAGACCTATGTCAGAGGTCATTCGGACGAACAGCACCCCGTTGGTTTTTAGTACACGGGTCATTTCTTTGATTCCTGCCCAAAAATCTTCTTGATTCTGTGCAAAATGCAACACAGCACTGCTAATAATCCAGTCAAATGTTTCGTTAGGATAGGGGATTTGATCAATCGTGCCGATGTGGAAGTTGCCTTTGTTGATCTGTGGATAGTTGGCTCCAAGGATAAATTGAAGCATACGGATGGCGTCTGGATTTTGGTCTATCCCGTGTACTTCATAGTGGTTGTTGAGAAAGTAGATGAGATTTCGACCCTCACCACAACCGGCATCCAAAATTTTGGCATTAGTATCTATATTACCCTTTAGTATTTGATCCAATAGATATAAATCTATGTTGCCGAGTTCTTTGTTGAGTTGCTGGATTGTCATAGTATGCTATTGAGCCTCAAAAGTAACAGAGTATTCGTTGCTAGAACTTATTAGACAGAGTAAAAATGAAATGATTAAATTCGCTCTTAAACCAGTTGTAATCATTGAATAAAGTACGATACATAAGTCTTTTGCTGATTCTATTTGTGCACATGGTGCATGCAGATAGATCCAAACAAGCATTGCGTGCCATAGAAAAGGAGGATTATGACAAGGCCAAGGAATACCTCCAGCGCTCCTATGACAAAGACAGTCTCAATCCTTTGGTTTCCTATAGCTATGCGAAGCTCTACGTCGCTCAGACCTACGAAGGTCAAGATTTGGATATTGCCAATGATTACATTTTACATGCATTTTTACTGTTGCCCAATCGGACGGAGGCGCATACCAATGAGATCGAAAAGGCTGATTTGACTTTGCAGAGCTTTGACCAGCTCAAGGACGAGATCGATAGCTTGGCTTATATGAGAGCTGATACGCTACATGATGTGGCTCAGCTGGAACATTTCATTCTCCATCATGGGACAGCGGCACAAGTCCCTGCTGCAATAGCGCAGAGAGACTCCATCAGATTCAAGGAGGCGGAGGTTGACGGGACTTGGCAGGCTTATCAAGCCTTTATGAATGCTTATCCTGATGCCAATCAATTCCCTATCGCAAAGATTAGGTTTGACAAGCTCATCTATGAGTCCACTCTGTTCTCAGACAAATTGAGTGAATTGGAAGAGTTTTTGGTCAAATACCCCCAGACACCCTTTAGGGGAAAAATTGAAAAAAGAATCTATGACAAGAAAGTAGCCGGTCTACAGGAGGAGGATATTCTTTCTTTTATTCATACCTATCACAATGATCAATTGATCAGACGCGCATTGGGACTTTTGTATCACTCCGTAGGGATAAAGAAAGATAAATTGAAGAACTACAACCAGCAGGTGTACAAACAGTTTATGGATTCAGTGGCATACCTGGAGCAGTTGAACGCAGCAGTACTATTTCCCATGTATTTGGATCACCAGTATTCCTTTTATGGATTAGCAGGAGACGAGTTTTTGAAGGGGCCTTATGATGAGATCAGTAGAAAATACTTGTGTGGCAATGTGACTGAGGAGATCCTAGAGGTAAAGCAAAATGGGGAGCAGTTGTTGCTCAACAGAGCAGGTACAGTGATATACCAAGGGCAGTTGGATGGCTATGAAGACTTGGGAGCGGGTGTGTTGGCTTTGACTTTGGACTCGCAAGTAGGAGCGATTACCATGACGGGAGATGTGATTTTGCCCATCGAGTATGAGGAAATCAAGGTGCTGGACGGTCATTTGATTTCATTTAGGGAAAAAGGAAAAATTGGGTTGGCAGGTATCACGGGTAAGGTTTTTCTCGAACCTGCCTATGACGATATTTTCTTGGAAGGTGGTTTTTGGGTTGTGGAGTTGGACGGTGTGTTTGGAGTAACCAATCTTCGTGAAATCCTGTCCGATGAGAAAGAAATTGCCATCAAATATGAGGAAGTAGAACTGATCAATCAAGACTACATAGTGGGCTATACAGAGGAATTGGAATCATTGATCTCGGCAGACCTCAAGGTCGTGTCTCCAGACTCTACCCTCAGTATCAACACCATGCATGCCATTTGGGTTTTTAGAACGCCGGAGGGGTACAGGGTGTATGACAAAGAAAAGGCTAGCAGCGAAGAGGCGATCTACCATGACGTCCTTCAAAACGATGATTGGCTTGGACTCAGAAAGTATGGTAAATGGTCAGTGTATAGTCAAAACATTGAGAGTGAGCCTATTCTCAATGTGGATTCACTCAAACTGCTGGGGGATGACATAGCGATTGTATTTATGGGTAGTCAGGGGATGGCGATTTTCCCCAATCGTCAGGTGGTCAATGTCAATAAAGGGGAGTACTTGCAGGCTTTGAGTTCTAGCAGACGTACCCTTACTCACTATTTGGTGATCAAAAGAGGAGAAGAATTGGAACTTTACCGCGATGGAAAACTGCAATTCCGTTCTGCCTATGATGAACTCGGATTTATCAGTGAAGGGTTCTTTTCAGTAAAGAAGGATGGTAAATATGGCGCGGTGGATGAAAAAGGGCGTTTGATCATGAAAGTACGATACAATGCGATCGGAGAGGCCAAAAAGGGGATTGCTGATGTGCTCGTAGATGGAAAGTTCGGGGCGTTCAATTTCGATGACAAAGTACTCTTGCGAACTAATTATTTTGAAAAGCTGAAGCCATACAATGACAACATTTTGGTTGTCAAGGAAGAAAATGGATATGGGCTCTTGGATAGAATGAATCAAGAATGGGTGCGAGGGAGTTATGAAAAAATCGAATATTGGAGCGACAGCACATTTTTAGGGCGCAAAAATGGAAAGTGGGAGCTTCGAGCAATCTATACCGATGAGGTATTGATCGGGGACATAGATCTATTTCAATACCTGAGCAACTCGCAAGACAAAAAGGTAATAGAGATCAGTGTCAATAGTCTGTATGGTGTGTACCATTCGGAGAGGGGATTGATTATACCTGCCGAATACAACGATATATACAATCTAGGGAGTGCAGAGCAGAATCTCTATTATGCAGAGAAGGCATTTCCAGAAGCTGACTACTATGTGGTGGTTTACTATGATGATCGAGGAGAAAAAATCAAGTCAGAAGCTTATCGTAGTGATGAGTATGAATCGATCGTCTGTGACGAATGACCTGATAGGAAATCAAAAACCCGCCTGATATCAGACGGGTTTTCATTTTTTTGATTCCCCTACATGGGTAAATCAATCTCAAATCTTGAATTTCTGATCTCAAAGTGCCGCTAGTGCCTTGTCGTAGTTGGGTTCTTCGGTAGTTTCTGCGACCTGTTCAGTATAGATTACTTTTCCATCTGTATCCAAAACCACAATGCATCGAGAGTGAAGTCCTTTGAGAGGGCCGTCGATGATGTCTAGTCCATAGGCTTTGCCAAAAGACCCATCCACAAAATCTGAAAGCGTATCTACATTGGCGATCCCTTCAGCACCACAGAATCTGCCCTGCGCAAAAGGCAAGTCCCTAGAAATGCACAATACTTTCGTGTTTTCTAATCCTGCGGCTTTTTCATTGAATTTCCTCACAGAGGTGGCACATGTTCCCGTATCAATACTTGGGAAAATGTTCAAAATAACTTTCTGTCCTGCATAATCTGCCAAACTGGCTGTTGACAAGTCTGATTTGACCAATTTGAAATCTGCGGCTTTTGTGCCTACAGCTGGTAGTTGACTTGAGGTATGGATTTCGTTTCCTTTTAGTGTAATAGTCGACATATTGATTGTTCTTGAATGATAATAGTAAATATAGTTAAGCATACTCGTTTGGCGAATGATATGTTATGACTTATCGCAGTTTTATCTTGATTGACGCTAAATCAGGATACAGGAATCAAGACAAATGCAGGAGTCACAGAAGGGTTTTATCAAACTGAAGAGAGAGTAATCAATTTCTAATTTATCTCTAGCAGACAGAAATTCACGCTATTAAACTTTCTATTTTTATGCTTTCTGACTTTTAACTTCATATACATGAAAAACGATTTGACCTGGAAAGAATTTGAACGAGTGGATATTCGGGTTGGGACAGTTGTCAGTGCTGAGGTTTTTGCAGAGGCGATCAAGCCTGCCTACCGATTGCAAATTGACTTTGGAGAACTGGGTGTCCGCAAGACTTCTGCCCAAATCACGAAATTGTATGAACCTGAACAATTGGTAGGAAGACAAGTACTGGCTGTTGTCAATTTTCCACCCAAGCAGATTGCCAACTTGATGAGTGAGTGTCTGGTGCTAGGTGCGGTAGGGACAGACGGGGAGGTGACCTTGATTCGTCCCGATAGCACAGTCATGAATGGACTGAAAATCGGGTGAGTTAGATTATCAATAAGTTAAGTTTTTGGCAGAGAAGATGGTCTCAGATTAACCTTTGATTAAGGTCTCGTGTCGAGGTGTTTTTTCTTATCAATGCATGTTTGATTTGTGTGATTGACAAATGCAGCCATGAAAAGAAAACTCCTATTTAGCATCCTATCTCTAATGTTATCCATCGGTATTTGTGCCCAGTCTGATGCTGTATTGACTAGCGGACATGTGGTGACTCACAATGACACGATACTTGGTGAGGTGAGTTTGAACATGGAAAGAAATGATCTGATGATTAGATCTGGAAGAAACATCTACAACTGGACTGCTGACAAAGTGAAAAGTGCAACTACTTTGGATCAGCAAACTGGACTATCAGCTAAATACCTTACGGGAGCTTTTGGGATGAATAGCAACAGTTTCTTTTTTGAGGTACTCTCTGAGGGCAAAATGACACTGATTTACAGAGAGGGATTGAAATTCGCAGAACATGACGAAATGGTGTATCCGCCATTTTATACTTATGACAATGGGGTCATACATTCACTCCCGATCAACAAAAAGGAGTTTCTTAATTTGTTTGAGGAGGAGTACGCTGCACAAATGGCTGAGTATTTTAAATTCCATCAAGTGGATTTGAGTGACAAAGAAGACATTAGAAAGATAGTCGAATTCTACAATTCAAAATTTACGGGAGGAGCTAGCATGTTTGTGACGAATAAGAAGTGAATGTTCTTTATGTCAGGACTTTTAGATCAAGTAGGACGAAAAGTCCGAATAGTTTCGTAAGCTCAATCCTGCTCACACATTTCTTAGATGGGAGGATCATCATAGGTAGACTGTAGAAGAAGACAGTAACTGCTGACCCTGTTGGTTGAATCGCAGTTAGAATCCTAGAGCAATGACAGTTCCACTGGAGCAGACCAGCTATTGTATAATTTCAATGGTGCGTAGTTGGTGACAAGAGAGAAAAAAAGGGATTTGTCTCTCACATGAAATCAAATCATCTACAGACATCTAGCAAGCCAATACCAAATTCGTTGTGATTTTTTCAATATATCTGCTATTTATAGTAGATAATTCCCTATTAATTCTCAATTTACTAGGAGACGCTGGTGTTTGTGTAGTGTGATTTGCTAGTAGAATTTCTAGCTTTTTACAATATGACAACACGCAGGTTTTTAACTGACTAAAGAGCTGGTTTTGATACGTATAAGCCATAACTATTTAGGTGGTCGCAGACTACTTTTGTCGAATAACGAAACGAGACAGGCACGAAAAGCTTAGGTGTATGGAGGAAAAAATATTACAGTCATATCGGGTCAAAGAACACCTCTTGGATGAGGTTTTTGACCATAACGGAACGATCAAAAAACCCTATAAAAAACTTTACAGTCACTTTAATAAGTACAATTCGGAGGACTTCAGGAAAGTCAATGACGCGACCAAATTATCCTTCTTGATGCAAGGGATCACGTTTGCGACCTATGCGGAAAACCCCAAGGGTACGGAGAGGATTTTTCCGTTTGACCTGATGCCACGAATCATCACGAGTACAGAATGGGCAGAGTTGGAAAAGGGATTGATTCAGAGAAATTTGGCGATCAACCTGTTTTTGAAGGATATCTATAACGATAAGAAAATTCTCAAGGATAAGGTCGTCCCTTCGGAGTTGATATTTTCCTCTGTGAATTACAACAAGTACATGGTAGATTTTGAGCCTCCAGGAGGAATCTATAACCATATCTCGGGTACGGATTTGATCAAACACAGCGATGGCAAATTTTATGTCCTAGAGGATAATGTCAGATGTCCCTCTGGAGTGAGCTATGTATTGAGCAATCGCGACGCACTCAAAAAGGCTTTGTCCCTTTTGTTTAAGGAGCTCCGTGTTGGGACGGTCTTTGATTATGCAGAGGCATTGTCTACCTGTCTTCATTCTGTAGCGCCAGAGGGCGTAGATAGTGCCACATGTGCGGTATTGACGCCAGGTATGTACAATGCCGCTTACTTCGAACATAGCTTCTTGGCGCAAAGCATGGGATTACAGCTAGTCGAGGGGCGAGATTTGTTTGTGGATCATGGCTTTTTGTACATGAAGACCATCTATGGCAAGAAGAAACTGGATGTACTCTATCGTCGAGTGGATGATGAGTTTTTGGATCCATTGGTGTACCGTGCTGATTCTATGCTCGGCGTACCAGGATTGATGGATGTCTATAGACAGGGCAATGTCAGTATCATCAATGCTCCTGGTACAGGTGCATCTGATGACAAGGCGGTTTATTCTTTCATTCCTCAAATCATCAAGTATTACTTGGACGAAGATCCGATTCTCAACAATGTACATACCTATCAGTGCGAAATCCCTGCTGAGATGGATCACGTCCTCAACAACATGGAGAATCTGGTGATCAAGCCCGTGGATCAAAGTGGCGGTTATGGTATTTTCATCGGGAGTGGTGCCAGCAAGGCCGAAATCGAAGAGATGAAACAAAAGATTAAAAGCGACCCAAGAGAGTATGTAGCGCAACCGATCATGAATCTATCGACACATTCGACCTTCATCGAGGAGTCCAATTGTTTCGAACCGAGACACGTCGATTTGAGAGCTTTCACCCTATTGGGGCATGATTACCAATACATCCTCAAGGGAGGTCTGACACGAGTCGCACTCAAGAAGGATAGCTTGATCGTGAACTCCTCGCAAGGTGGAGGGTCCAAGGATACATGGGTAGCGGATGTTGAATAATAAAATTGAAAAGTTATGTTGGCAAGAGTAGCAGACAACCTTTATTGGTTGGGTAGATATATAGAAAGAACGGAACACCTGAGCAGGTATTTGAATATCCAATATTTTTCGGCCTTGGATACCACTTCCGATTACCAGAGAGATTTGGCACTGAAGAGCATCGCCAACATGGTGGGCATAGATAGTGAAGGTGAGGGCTATGCCTTTGAGGAGGAGATTCTAGTAGCTGTGGCGATGGATGAGTCCAACCAGGCATCAATCAAGTCTTGTATGCATTTTGCAAGAGAAAATGCCCGTGGTGCAAGAGATTTGATTTCCCGAGAAGTATGGAATGCAATCAACAAGTTTTACAGGTTTATCAATGACTATCCTGAGGATTATTACAAGACACAGGGCCTCTTTGATTTTACACACACCACGATCGAAAACTGCGCCATCATCAAGAACCGTATCCAATCTACGATGCTGCACGACGAGGTGTGGGCATTCGCCAAAATGGGACTTCATATAGAACGTGCAACACAAATCACCCGAATCTTGATTAGCAAGTTTGAAGACATTAAGCGAGTCAAGGAGAGGGACAACAAATCTGTTGAAAGTTTTCAGCTGGTCACTCTGCTCAAATCAGCAGAAGGACTGGATATGTATCATCGAGAGTATTCTATCTTGCCACAGCAAAAGGAGACTTTGGAATTTATGGTGTTGAATGCCCGGTTTCCACGATCTATCACCTACAATGTGAGCTCGTTGCGCAAGCACATCCTACAAGTAGCTCCCAATAAGGGTATCGAAAAAGATAGCATAGAGTGGAATATTGGGCGCATGAGCGAATATTTGAAATACCTGACCGTAGAAGAATTTGCTGACGACCCGTTGAGTTTTTTGAACAAAACACTCGTATATCTCAATGATTTGAATAGTTTGCTAAGCAAAGAATATTTGAATCATTGACCCATGTCCAAATACAAACTGACGTATCAGACAACCAACTCGTACGAGAATATCGTCAAAGAGGCGTTGTTCGCTTTGAAGGTCATTCCTATCTCTAACGAGCAACAACAACTGTTGTCGTATTCTGCCAAAAACAACCTGTGTGAGGATTTTTATCTGCAGCCCAATTTGTTCGGATTTAATCAGTTGATGCTTCGGATTGCCAAGCGTTTTGATCAACTGGATGTCACAGTGGTTTGTCACGTGGAGGTCGCACCGATCAATCCGTACCAGTCTTTGGATGTGGCTGTGGAGGAAGAAAAGGATTTAATTCATTCGTTAGATTTCAAGATAGATCATCATACATTTTTGGATATGACGCCAAGTACTTTTATAGATTTGGCCAGCTTACCCAAAGATTTGGTCAAATCCCATGATCAAACATGCGAATCCTATCTCAAGGATTTGAATGCCTATATCTATACACAGTTTCAGTTCAATGACGATGTGAATAGTTTTTCCAATACACCTCAAGACACATTTCAGCAAAAAAATGGCGTATGTCAGGATTTTGCTCAAGTATTCATTGCTTCGTGCAGGGCCAACGGCATCCCAGCTCGTTATGTCTCTGGTTATTTGAATCAGGGGGCGGGCTATGTAGGATCCGCCATGATGCATGCATGGGTAGAGGCTTTCATTCCAGGCAAAGGTTGGCAAGGCTATGATCCAACCAACAACTTGTTGCGTGATAGCAACTATGTCAAGGTCTGTCATGGGGTTGACTATGACGACTGTGCACCGATCAAAGGAATTTTGAATACACATGGAGAGAACCAGACTGCCTACAAAGTGGAGGTCGTTCAGCAGTGAGTTACCTTCGCAGATACTTAGTTTTGTCACTGGACGAACAGTGGCTTCAAATGTAACGTATAGGATCAATATGCTGTTTTGAGCATATGAACACTGATACAAACCATGCAAAACTTTATTTCTATTCAGTATTATCATAGTCCAGTAGGCGAGCTGTTGTTGGGTGCTTATGAAAATCAACTTTGTATATGTGACTGGCGATACCGCAAAATGCGCCCAACTGTTGACAAGCGTATTCAGGCTGCTGTGAATGCTGTTTACGTGGAGCAAGAGGATCAGGTGATCTCTCAATGTATCACGCAGCTAGAGGAATATTTCCGAAAGGAGCGAAGAACATTTGATATCCCACTTTTAATGCTAGGGTCTGATTTTCAAAAGCACGTATGGAACGAACTGATACTGATACCGTTTGGTGAAACTCAATCCTATATGGGACTCGCACAAAAACTAAACAATGTGGGAGCGATCCGCGCAGTGGCCTCTGCCAATGGAGCCAATGCACTTTCAATATTGGTGCCTTGTCATCGCATCATCGGCTCTGATGGAGATTTGACTGGATATGCGGGAGGCTTGTCTGCCAAAAAAAGGCTTTTGGAGTTAGAAGGAAGTCTGTCGCAGCAGATGACACTATTCTAGTCAGCCAACTGTTTTTTTACACAATGTTAATATTAGAATGAATCAACAATCATTCTAATCACCTAGTCTTGTAGCGCAGTTAATTCATGAAAAATTAGGTTCAGCTATGCAGATTTTCAAAGGCCTCTCAGGGAAATTCATCATTTCCTATTTACTCACTTTGCTGTTTGGGGTATGGACTTATTTTGCCCTTCAGAATATTTCCAATTATGAATCATTGAAGGACAGTCTTCAGGATATGCACTTGTCACTGCTACAGGCTCGACAATTTGAACATGAGTTTTTGACCAGGGATTTTAGGGAAGTTGATTTCTTGGAGACTGGTTATTCTATCAACCTGACCAACAATCAATCAATCATAGACAGTCTCAGGGCTTTCAATTTCCAGTTGAGGGAAGAAGAAATAATTGCAGCGGATGAGTTAGATTCTACTGCAGCCCTCTTACATAGTTATTCAGAGATTATGTCACAGTTGGCGCTACAGTTGCACCAGCGTGGATTCAAGGATCATGGCATGGAAGGCAGGCTACGTCGAGCCATACATGAGGTGGAAAACGCCGATTACGAATACGATAAAGTACTGATGCTGATGCTAAGAAGGCATGAAAAGGACTTTTTTCTGAGACATGATTTGAAGTACTTAGACAAGTTCAACGAGGGTATAATTGATTTGAAAAACAACATCATGGAGGTAGGAAAGCAAGATTTGGATAAACGAGATCAGATTTTGGCACGCATCGATTCCTATCAGAAGAATTTCAATCAAATCGTAGAAATGAATCAAGTGATCGGACTGGACGAGAACGATGGACTTTTGGGGGAACTTAATGTGGTTTCTATGGCTCTTTCTGCCGCAGTAGACGACCTCATTTTAAAGGTGGGGATACATGCGGATCGAAAGGTCAGGTACAATATATATGCTGTGGTTGTATTGATGATTATCATCCTAGCCATAGGAGTGGTGATCTTATATACCCATATATTTAAAATCACCAGAAATATCAATGTTATCAATAGCAGTGCAACCAAATTGGCAAATGGTCGATTTCCGACCTTGGCCAAGGTGAATTCTCGGGATGAACTGGGTAAAGCTCACAGCGCACTCAATGTATTGATTGAAGGTTTGAGAGCCAAAACGCAGTTTGCTTTGGAGGTAGGGCAAGGTAAACTAGATACACAACTGGATGTACTAGGTAAAAAGGATCAACTGGGTAGTTCGCTCATAGAGCTAAAAGTTAACCTCAAACGTGCCTTGTTGGAAATCCATCATGTGGTGAGAGAAGCGGGTAAAAATGGTGAGTTAAAAACTCGTGTTTCACTGGATGACAAATTGGGAGTTTGGGAAGATTTTAGCAAGGCTATCAATAAGCTGTTGGAGTCACTGACGCTTCCTTTCGAACAGGTCAATCAAATCGTGCAGGATATGTCCAACGGAGATTTTACGACTAGGTACCAAGGAGAGACCAAAGGCGAGATAGCCCTCTTGGCACAAAACCTCAACAGTTCACTAGACAAGTTGAATGAATTGCTGATCAATATATCTGAACATGCAGATCAAATCAATGATTCTTCGTCAGCTATGTTGGTACTCAATGCCGAAATGGGAAACAGTACCTCAGAGATCGCCTCAGCTACCTCTCAAATGAGTGCAGGAGCTCAAAATCAGGTAATCAAAGTAGATGAATCTTCTACACTGGTAGAAGCAATTCTAAACTCATCTGATGAAATGGCGAAGCGGTCCGAGTCTATCAATTTGGCAGCCAAAACAGGCTATGAAGACAGTGAGCATGGAGCCAAGATGTCGCGTGAGATGGTCAATAGCATCACACAAATTGCGAACTACACAGAGGAAGCCAATCAATCCATGGATGTACTCACCGAGCGATCCAAGGAAATCAACAGAGTGCTACGGGTTATGAATGATATCTCATCTCAAACCAATCTGCTGGCACTCAATGCCGCAATAGAGGCGGCGCAGGCGGGGGATTCTGGAAGAGGATTTGCGGTAGTAGCAGAAGAAATCAGAAAATTGGCAGAAGATTCTAAGAAGGCTGCCAAAGAAATAGAGATACTGGTTTCGGATGTACAGAAAGATACCTCGTCCGCATCCCAAGTAATAGACTTGATGCGCTCTGCCGTAGATTCAGGAGAAAAAATCTCTAAAGAGGCAGAAGAGGTGTTTTACAGAATATCCAAGTCATCAGCCAATACACTATCCCTGTCTCAGGATATTTTGGATGCCTCAGCGACACAAAAGGGAGACATTACCCAGATCGTGAGTATCACAGAAAGTATCGTGGTGATCGCTGAGCAAACCGCCGCAGGTACAGAGCAAGTAGCGACTTCTGCCGTAGAACTAGCGCAGGGCATGAAGGATTATAATTCTCGTTCACGCGCCCTATCGGATATTGCTCATGACTTGAAGTTGATTTTGTCGAGATTCAAAACCAAAGTCGGTGTTGAGGAAGCTGTTCAAACTCAGGTAGATCTATACGAACCACAACCGATGAAACAACCGCCCCTTGCGCAGGAATTGGCTTAGTCTACAGTGAATCATCGATCGTGGGCTTGATCCAGAATAGGACTGTTTAGGTTTTGATCACGTATGAGTGCATTTCTTTGATGATGGAGCTGCCTGCACTGGCAAAATGATATACATCACAAAAGGCGTACGTTTTATCTCCCATTTTCATCTCCCCATTGAGTGAAGCTTCTTTGCCGTGCGTAATGATAGTATGTATGACTACTTCGTCTGCTACATAGCTTTTCATGGCATTGATTTCCAAGGAAAACTGTTCTTTTCCTTGGATGGATTGGTCTCCGTAGATCTCCCATAGGATATCATCGCTGACATGCTTGATGATAAAATCCACATCTCCTGTTGCAAAGGCAATGTTAAAATCTTTGAGGAAGCTTTTTCTGGGGGCGTTTCCACAATCGGGTATGACAGTTATTTTGGTCATTGTATTGATACAATTTATATGGTGGTAGACAAGGTTTTGAAGTCATTGTGCAAATGATGTTTAGTCATTTTACATTTTGTGATGATCCATATACAAGAGATTCCATCGGTGACCATCTAGGTCTGCAAAGGCACAGCCATACATCCACCCTTGAATGTCAGCGGGTGATGAAAACACCTTACCTCCAGCTGCTTCTACTTTCAAGACCATATCATCGATATATGCCCTATCAGGCGCACCTATCGAAATGAGTACTTCTGTACTCTTAGTAGTATCTGTGATTGTTTGTAAGGCATATTTTTCAAACTGTGTTTTGGTCACCATCATGACAGGAACTCCTCCGATTTTAAATCCAATCATTTCTGGAGCATCACGCAAGGCCTCAAAGCCTAATGCACTGAAAAATGCCTTTGTTTTTGTTAAATCTCTTACGGGCAGATTGAGCCACAACTCTTGTTTCATAGTTTTGTTTGTTTTTGTTTTATCAAAAATCCGAAAAATGATTGTCAATTATACTGTGCTGATACGACATTGTGAGGGGTTGATCGCGACACGATTAGTTTGTAGCTTGCTTGTATGAAGCACATCTCTATTCTTGTACCAGAAGGTGACACCAGTCTCAGCAATCTAGAGGCTACATACAAAATGTTTACCATGACCAATGGTCATTTAGCACGCGTCGGTCAATCGCAACGCTTCGATGTACATCTGGTAGGCCTCACCAAACGAAACCAACTGAGCAACGGTATATTTAGGATCCATCCAGATACGACTATTGATGAAGTGAGCAAGACAGATCTTATCATTATTCCTGCTATTCATGGAGACATTCATACGGTTTTGAAACTCAACCAGGCATTTATTCCATGGATTGTAGGTCAATATGCGAAGGGAGCTGAAGTGGCTAGCCTATGCATAGGCGCTTTTTTGCTGGCCAAAACGGGTCTACTAGATGGAAAGAACTGTGCGACACATTGGTTGATGACCAAGGAGTTTCGAGATATGTATCCAGACGTCAACCTAGTGGATGACAAAATCATCACTGACGAACAAGGTATCTACACGAGTGGGGGTGCTTATTCCTCTTTGAACCTCAACCTGTACCTCATCGAGAAATTTGTTAACAGAGACATGGCCATACTTTCTTCAAAAATCTTTGAAATCGACATCAACCGACACAGTCAATCTCCCTTCATCATTTTTAAGGGACAGAAAGATCATGAGGATGAGGTCGTAGTACAAGCTCAGGAATATATCGAAACCCATTTTGCTGAAAAAATCAGTATCGATGAACTTTGTGATCGCTTTTCTACTGGTAGACGGACCTTTGAACGGAGGTTCAAAAAGGCCACTTCAAACACCATTGTGGAATATTTACAGCGAGTAAGGGTCGAAGCAGCCAAAAAATTGTTAGAATCTGACCGAGCAGGTGTCAATCAAGTCATGTATGAAGTAGGCTATACAGATACGAAGGCATTTAGGGAGCTATTCAAAAAGATTGCTGGCATGTCACCTTTGGATTATCGCAATCGGTATTGCAAGCAGGCGGTCATGAATCCTACCATCGGGTAGTGGGCTAAAAAAGAAAAAGCCCCGACTTGATCAGGGCTCAGTAATGAAAAAAAAGTTTGTATATCTTAAAATTAAATCGCTCGTACACTCACAGCGTTCAATCCCTTTTTACCTTCCTTTAATTCAAATTCGACATGGTCGCCTTCTTTTACATCGTCAACCAAACCTGAGACATGTACGAAGTACTCTTTTTTTGTGTCACTATCAATAACAAAACCATATCCCTTGGATTCGTTAAAGAACTTTACTGTACCGTTATTCATTGTATTAGTTATAAAATTAGATTAGAAAGGTAAACTTATTTTTTTACTATCCATAAAATATGAAAATAATTCCTGTCTAAAAGACTATAATTTAACATCAATTTTACTCGGAATGGCGGTTATTAAACTATTTTATAAACTTGATTAAGAGACTACTAATGAGGTTATCTCATGATCATTAATCAATGACTAGTAATGGAATTTTGCTGTGTAATGCTAAAACTTTGGTTAATTTCCCTTTAGAAGGAGGGTTGTGTACAGCATGTATTCTTGGAATGATCGCCAAGGTATCAATTTGATGAGCTAATACATAGGTGTTGATTCCGTCTTCAATGTCACTGTTTTTTGGAAAGGAATAGTGATAATCCAAATTATCTAAATAGTATTCCATCGTACTTTCCTTTTTGAGCGACGCAGGACCTTGAATTTGATTTTCAGTGTCAATTTTGAGTAAGTGTACTTTGGCATTGTACCATTTGGCTATGTCATGAAAAAATCGAAGTCCTGCAGGACTATCCCATTCATTTTCGTCTAATGCCATAGCTATGTTGCGTAATTGAAAACCATGAGTGTTTTCTGGGATGATCCAAACAGGACAATTTACTTTTTCCAAAATTTCTACTGTGTGAGTTTTATTGTTTGTGTTTTCACTGCCACCAGTACCCATGATGATTAAATCTACTTTCAATTTTTCTTTGAGTTGGATAATGTTATCTGCCAATAGACCTGTAGTGACAAGAACTTCGCATGGGATACCAAAGGGCTCAAATAGATCTGAAGCTATTTGATCAAGTTTATATTCCACTTCTGTCAATTGATTTTTGTCAGAAGACACATTGAGTAAAGTGTATTTTATCTTTCGATCTCCTTTGGACATACCGATGGCATATTGTATTGCAGACATTGCACTATTTGAAAAATCAATTGGAATCAGAATGTGATTAATAATGTTCATGGCATTTAGGTTTTGTACAGCACAAATATCCGATCAAAAAGAAAGATTGTTTGTGATCTAAATCATGAGACCATGTGATATATATTATTTGAGGTTTTTACAACAGAATATCGTGATTTATAGAAACCAATTTATATTGTGAGTATGAAAAATGTTCTCTTTTTAGTACTACTGCTATTCAGTATGTCGGGCTGCATGGTGTCTCAAGACAATTGTTGCAAACTATTGATCGAAGCTGAGTCTCAGACTTTTGATGTGATAGTGGTGCCAGGCATCCCGTACGAAAATGGAGATTGGGACATGGTTATGAGAGGCAGAGTGTACTGGAGCAAATATCTGTATGATCGAGGGATTGCCAAAAATATCATGTACTCGGGCAGTTCTGTGTATTCTCCCTATTATGAGGCAAAAATCATGGCATTGTATGCTCAGAAACTGGGTGTGCCTGATAGTGTGATTTATACTGAAATTCGAGCAGAGCACAGCACAGAGAATATTTATTATTCGTATAAAAAATCGAAGAACCTGGGATTTGATAAAATCGCACTGGCAACAGATCCGTTTCAAACCAAAATGTTGAGGAGTTTTATCAAGAAAAAAGTAGACCCCTCGATCGCTTTGATTCCTTTTGTGATCGATACGTTGCGCAAACTCAATACAGACTCCTTGACCATAACCATCAATGATTCATCGGCATTCAATCCAAACTTTGTCTCCATCAAGGAGAGAGAGTCCTTTTGGAAGAGACTGAGCGGAACTAGAGGACACAATCTCAATGAATCCTATTACAGCGATGGGAAGTTGGAGGATGAGGGAATCTAGTAGCGCATCACTGGTGTTTTGTTACTTCCCTACAATATTGAATGCCCCCCAATATTTGGGACTAGGATGGAGTTCTTTGAGTGCCAGTTGCGCTTCTCGGAATGTTACATGCTTGTCTCTGGCGGTTTCGAGTCTTGCATAGAAGTCGCTCATCAACTCCATCGTGGTTTGATCATTGACTTTCCACATACTCATGATCACGGATTTGGATCCAGCGATGAGAAAGGCTCTTTGCAGACCATAAACGCCTTCTCCATTTTCGATTCTACCCATGCCTGTTTCACAGGCTGATAGCACGACCATTTGGGTCTGTGAGAGATTGAGATGCATGGCTTCATAGGCAGTCAAGATTCCATCTTCACCTTCTTGTTTTTTCAATCGGTAGTTGCTCGTGGCACCTGATAGGAACAGTCCAGAGTAGAGCAATGGATTGTCTCTATCCGAAGATTCCTCGAAATAGCCATGCGTAGCTATGTGCAGGATCGTAGGGCTGGAGACTGCTTTGATGGTTCCTTCCAGTGCAGCGTTTCCTGTCAGTACCTTGGTTTTCCATTTCGAGCTTTTGAGCAAAGTGGCGATTTTGTTGACCTCTGAGTAGGTGCCAGGGAGTGGAGTCAGGTACTCCAAGCTAGTAAATGCCCTCGTACCCATCATGTCAATGTTTTCATCAACATCAATCTTAGAATTGGGTTCACTGTCCATCTCAAAACTTGGGAAACCTACCAAAAGCACGTCTCCTCTTTTGGGCAGTTCTGGAGTGGTTTTGAGGAGGTCTCTTGTACTGGTGATCAACCTGATATCCAGCTGATCGATCACGTATTGGTTAGATTGACTGTGGTAGAGGGTGTTGAGATTGATCTTGTGGTAGATGCCATCACCAGCGAAATACGCTTTTTGGATTTGGGCGAGTTTTTCTTTGATCGGAGACCAAAATAAGTCATGGGAGACGCGATCCTCTAGTTCATACTCGATGGCATTGACATAGGCCAAGTAGTGGCGGTTTTCAAGTTCGTTGCCTTGGTCGAGCATCACATAGTCGATCATGTCACGATCACCACGCAGGATCAGGGCGAGGTATTGAACCTGGTCGGTAAAGGAACCTCCCTTGGCAAAGTCATAATTTCTGAATCTCACAATTTCGATGGCTGCTTCATTGGGTTTGAGTTGACCTTTGACCTTCTTCACTAGGTTTTCTTCGTATACCTGATTGGTAGATAGGTTTATATCTGAGCGCAGGAGTTGGGTTTCCAAGCTGTCTATTTGCAGCTGTATTTTATCGACGTTGATGTTTCGAGAGCTTCTTTCTTCTTCGTCAAATGTGATGGATCTGGCCAATAGGTTCTTTTTGGTAATGAGCTGTGTGTATAGCTTTTTTAGGTTTTGATCATCCGAATTCAGAACACTCCTTTGGATTTTGATTGCGTTGTTGAAGAGCAGACCCTTGATCATGAGTTGGTTTTCATACATCTGAGTCAATACTTCTTGATTCATGTTGGTATGATTCACAGCAAAGGAGTTGAAGGATTCGAAATACTGTTTTACCTCCCTGTAGAACAGCAGTTTTCCGTTTTCGTTCATCGCCGGGAAAAAATCCTTGATCTGACCAATGAGGTTGAAATTCAGGGCGACATAGTTGTGATAAGCCAGGTCAATTTGATCGAGATTGACGGTGATGCCTATGTAGTTTTGGATGAAGGGTGTGAGACTCAAATGAATAGGGTTGGACTCTTGTAAACTCTGGAAATAAGGGAAGGACTTTTCTATATATTCATTTGCTTCGTTGTACATCCCCGCCTGATAGTACACTTGTGCGGATCCAAAATCTAGTGCGGATTCCTGGCCCTTCATGTCATGATTTTTTTGTAGGTCAAGCATTTCTTCAAGTGCTTTTTGTGCCTTGTCATATTGGAGGTCTGCAGAGTAAGACAGTGCCAATTCTTTTTTGGCCAATGCCAAAAGATCATTTTGTGCTTTGTCAACATGAGTCAGCGCCTTTTGGTGATAATAGACAGCACTGTCAGACAGTCCCCACTTGCGATAGTAAACACCGAGGTTGGTATAGGCATCGTACAACTTGTCCTCTTGGTGATATGCCAATAGGTATTGGATAGACAATCGACCGGTTTTTAGTGCGTTGGGGTAATCTCCCCATGCATAGTAGATCATGGATAAATTGGCTGCTAAACTGGCTTGATCTGTTGTCAGGTTGTGTTGTACAGCGAGATTGAGCGCCTGCTGTGAAGTATGGACAGCATCGGCATATGCGCCAGTCTCACGATAACAGTGAGTCAACCAAGCAAGGATAGAAACTGTCCATGCGGGCTCGTTGTATTCCAATCTGCTATAGACATCGTGACACTGATGAAATTTTTCTATGGCTGCATAAAAGTCAAATGATTGTGCCAAAGTAACCGCCTCTTGGTAATATTTGGGGTAGCCTTTGTTGTCGTAAGGTGAGTCTGAGACGACCGTTTCTCGGAAGTTGTAGCTGGCCAGATCAGGAAAATTCTCAATGTACATGTCGAGGTAAGCATCCGTTGCGGGGTTGATTTTGAGGGCTGATCGGATCAGAGGTACCGAGGCAGTGAGGTTGCCACTCATCAGCTCTACACCTGCCAAGGCCATCTGTGCATAGGCAAAATCAGGGAAGTAACGAAGACTATTTTCGAAATGAATGCGCATCTGATCTAAGTCACCGAGTGCCCAATAAATCTGTCCCAGGGCAAAGTTGGCCTTGTAGTTTTTGGGAGAAATCTCCAAGGCATGGTTGTAGTGCTCAATGGCTTCATCTGCCATGTCCATGGCAGCATAGTATGAACCCAGCTCCTGATGCAGTTCGAAAAGCTTGGGGTCTATTTCAAGTGCTTTTTGGACGTAAAAGTGTTCTGTTTTAGCCAGTCCTTCGACGGGTTCTTGTGTCCAGAGGTAGTAGTATGCACGGCCATTGTCAGGAAAACGAAGGTTGACATATTGAAAGTCTGTCTTGGCATTTTCTCGTTGCTCGTTGTAGAGGTACATCAGACCACGGAGCAGAAGATTGTCTGCTCGGTCAGGGTATTGTTTGTCCAGTGTTTTGGCTAGGCCAAGCGCCTGATTGTAATTAGTCTTGGCAGCTCCTGTATTGCCGTTGAATTGTAACTGATTGCCTAACTCGAATAACGAACGAACCATTCCTTGCAGTGCTGTTTCACTGTTGGCCTTTTCATTGGATTTTTGGAATGCTTTGAACGCCTCCTCATAAACCAAGTCTTCGTACAAAGCTTGGGCTTGGGATAGCATGCTTTGTGCATCGTTTTTTTGTGCCCAAAGGGAAGTGTTAGCAGATAGAATGAATAGGATGAGGAGATAAGGCCGTAGGTTTTTCACAGGTGTCTGGTTTTGCTTGCAAGATTACTTCAAATTCAATTGTTTAAAAAAAGTTATAAAGTTCAAAAGTTGAAAGTGGGAAAGTTTGCTTGCAAATAAGCCCCTTAGGGTCACGAGTCCCCCATCTTGTCCTTTAGTAGTTTCAAGACCAATGCGCCAAGCACGCCACCTAGGATTGATACCAAGAGATTGATCACAAGTAGGAGAAGATTGAGTTCACCGCCATCGACTATGCTAGTAGGATCAAAGCCCATTCGTCCCAAGGACTTGATCAAGAAGATGCTCCCAAATACACCTGCGATGCTGTTGCTCGTCATTCCGAATTGGAAGCGAGGCATCAGCCAGCCCAAGCCATTCGCTCCCGCAATGCCACAGATGATGCTCAGTAAGGAAATGGAGGTTTCGGTCACAATGGGTTGAAAGTTTGAAAGTTAAAAGTTTGAAAGTCGTCGATGGTCAATAGTCCATGGTTGTCTTGATTCTTAATTCTTGTTTTCTTGATTCAAGTCAGTCGACTGTAGCGCCAAGCGACAATCAATGTCCATAATCCATGTCGTCAATCTTACCTGCTGTGAGTCTCTTTTGGATGAACATATAGACAGCTCCTAGTAGTACACCTACGATGATCCAATTCACTGCTACTGACATGCCGTATTCGGTTGTGCTGGTATTGTAGATGGTGAGAGATTCGTTCACATCATTGGTGGAGGGCAGGATCATAGGGAAAATAGAGGCCAAGGAAGAGGTGATTCCTCCTACGATGACCAAAGACGAACTCCCAAACTTCATGCGGTCGCTTTTAGTGAAGAACAAGCCTGCTATCCCTGCAAGGTAAATGAGCGGAAATACGATCAACAGGGGCTTATCTGCAAAGTTCCCGAAAGGTTGGGGATGAATGACATGCCATACGATCAGAGAGAAGATCGTCAGTGCTACCAGTACCAAGCTCAATCGGAAGATGACTGTTTTGAGTTTTTCGTTGATGGAGGAGTTGGTTTTGAGGCGAATCCAGTTGGCGCCATGGATGGCTAGGGTCACCACGGCGATCACTCCGATGATGACGGTGAACCAGTCGATCACTCCGGGGTGCGTCCGCTCGGGACTAAAGTGCGCATTCCATAGTGGGAGGAAAAAATAATGAGCCTCATAGGCAGATATGTCGTTTTCGACTCCACCGAGATTGACACCACGCACGACATTGCCCAATGCTATGCCAAAAAATAGTGCCAAGAGCAAACTCGATACGCCGAATGATTTGTCCCAGATACTTTTCCACATCGGATAGTCAAATTGACCTCTCAGTTCCAGTCCAATGGCTCTGAATATCATCAGCCACAGCACCAGAATCAGCGGCAAGTAAAAACCACTGAACACCGAGGCATAAAAGGTAGGGAACGCCATGAACAACAAGCCTCCCCCTGCAACGAGCCAGACCTCGTTGGAGTCCCAAAACAAACCTGCCGCTTTCGCGATGACTGCTTTGTCTTTTTCTTCCTTGGCCATGAACAAATGAATGATACCTGTGCCAAAATCATAGCCATCCAGTATGAAAAATACAGTCAGTACGATAGCGATAATGATATACCAAAAGATCTCCATGATTTAGTGTGTTTGAGGTTTAGGGCCAGCGTAGATCGCTTTTCCGACTAGGAGTAAAAACAACAGACCGAGTAAGAGGTACAAGCCCACAAAGCCTAGTAGCGTGAACAGTGTATTGCCTGATGATACGGTAGGAGAGATGCCGTCAATTGTACGGAGCAATCCATAGACTAAATAAGGTTGACGACCCAGCTCTGCGACATACCATCCCGTGATGTTGGCGATGTAGGGGAAGGGAAACAGGAACATAATCACCCACAGCAGCGGGGCAAAGCTGTACAGTTTTTTCCTCCAAAGCAGGAAGGCTGCCAAGGCCATCACGCCGATGAAGATCGTGCCCAGCCCCACCATCATGTGGTAGGAATAGTAGAGTGCGGGGATGTTTTGTGGGAGTTCTGATTTGTCAAACTCCTCCATGCCCTTGACCTGCTTGTCCCATTCTTGGTAGGTGAGGAAGCTAAGGATGTTGGGTACGGCGATTTTGTTGTCGAGCTTCTTCTCGACCATGTTGGGCTGGCCGATCAGGACGATCTCTGCGCCTCCGTCTTCGGTATGGAAGATGCCCTCCATCGCGGCAAAGGCTGCGGGCTGATACTTGACGACATTCTTGGCATTCCAGTCACCAGTCGGGAAGGCCACCAATAGACTGGACACCAAACCGAAGAGGATGCCTGTCTTGAGGAAGAGTTTGCCATACTCCTCGTTCTTTTGACTCAAGAGGTAGAAAGCGCCGATGCTCGCCACGACAAAGGAAGAGGTCACCACAGAGGCCATCTGGTTGTGCAAGAAGGCAGGAAGCAACCAAGGGTTGCTAAATAATGCCGTGAAGTGCGTCAGCACGAATTGGCCATTGGCGAGGATCTCGTAACCTACGGGGTGCTGCATCCAAGCGTTGGTGGCGAGGATGAAGTAGCCACTCGCCCATGAACCCAGAAAGACCAGAAAGCCCGTCAGTAGGTGCAGCTTTTGCCCCATCAGCTTCTCTCCAAAAATGAAGAGTGCTAGAAATGAGGACTCCAGAAAAAAAGAAAATGTACCCTCCATCGCCAAGGTCTGTCCGATGATGTTGCCTGTGAGTTCGGAGAACTTGGCCCAGTTGGTACCGAACTGAAACTCCATGGGGATGCCTGTGATGACACCCATTGTGAAGTTGATGGCAAAGATCTTCATGAAGAACTTGGCGGCATCATTGTAGGTCTCGGTTTTAGTCCTCAGGTACTGCCATTTGAAGTAGACGATGATCAGCGACAGTCCCATGGTCAGCTGAGGAAATAGGTAGTGAAAGGTGATAGTGAATGCAAACTGCAGCCTATCATAGAATATCATATCTTCCATGGTAGTGGGTTAGAATCTGAGGTCAAAGCTAGCATCAAAGTCCAGATTAGAGAAGCATCACCGCTGGAAGTTTTCATGTTCTTTGTCATGGCCAAAACAACCTGGGCTTTTACTCTTCTGTCTGGAGATAGTTCGGGATGGAAGTGTTTAGTTTTTTAGGTGAATCCCACATCTTCATTTCCGAACCAATAGGAGTTTGCTATTGTACAATTTGGGATTCAAAATGAATAAGATATTAGCTAGAGCTGTGAATTAGTTTTTCTTCACAAACTTGGTAAGGATGACGATGTGCTGACCATTGACTTTGCCTTCAATGTGTTCTGCATTGTCGTAGGTCAAGGTGATGTTTCGGACAGCAGTACCACGCTTGGCAGTGAAGTTGGCTCCCTTTACATTGAGATCCTTGATCAGCGTCACAGTGTCTCCAGCTGACAGCAGAGCGCCGTTGCTATCTACATGCTTGAGAGCGGTTGATTCCCCGTTTTCTGTCAAGCCATCTTTGGCCCATGTCAGGGTTTCCTCATCAAGGTAGAGCATTTCTAGTAGGTTTTGAGCCCAGCCCTCGTTGATCAGTTGCGTGAGAGTCCTCCATGCCAATACCTGTACGGCGGGTACTTCGCTCCACATGCTTTCGTTGAGGCAGTGCCAATGTTGTGTTTGTAATTTTTCAGGATTTAATACCTGATCCAGACAAGTGTCGCATAGTAGTGCGTTTTCAGAGATGTCCTGCCCTGTTTTGGGTGTGACAATGTGTACCGACAGATCGCCAGTTGCATTACATAGTTCACATTTGGATCCACTTCTGTTATGCAATTTTTGTTCAATATTCATGTTTTGTCCTGGACTGATGTTCGATTTTGACAGGCTGGCAAATATAGTCAGACTCTGTAGAAGAAGCTTTCAATCCCCAGAAGTCAAAACATGATCTGCGTCACTTTTTGAACATGAAGTAAACGGCCAACACGAGTAGAACAAAGGCTATGATGTGATTGAAGCGAAAAGTTTCTGTTTTGAAAACTACCAAGGTAAAAATGGCAAAGACGATCAAAGTGATTACCTCTTGTATGACTTTGAGTTGGATGAGAGAAAAAGGTCCGCCATTGTTTTGAAACCCGATCTTGTTGGCAGGGACTTGAAATAGGTACTCAAATAGTGCAATGCCCCAGCTGATCAGGATGATAGAAAGCAACCCCAGTTTGCTAAACCATTTCCATTCAGCAAATTTTAGATGACCGTACCATGCAAAAGTCATAAAACTGTTGGATAGGATCAAAAGGACAATGGTGTAAAAGCCTTTCATCGTTTACTCATTTATTGAGCCGTGCCACTGCCAAAAAGTTCGAGATACAAAATCCATAACCCCAGAAGTGTGAATAGGATACCCCAGTATTGCATAGGAATCCAGAATATGCTGTGGTTGGTTTTAAGATTAATCTTCTCACCAGTGTTTTTGTCAATAATGATTCTGCCGGGGTGGTTGTTCCACCTTTTACCCAAAAACCAACTGAATATACCTGTAATCAACAGCGCATAAGAAACTGCGTGAAGCTCGTATCCTTTGGGCAATACGATGATAAAACCAACAAATGAAAGCAATAAAACCAATACTGAGAGGATACCTCTACCTGACCAAACGACCATTTTCTAAATTTTAAAGTTGTACTTTCTTCTTTTGCGAAGACCTATGCGCCAATGAGGGTAGAAAGTTAGAGCATAGATCGGATGAACAAAAGCAGCTCGTAGAAATTTCTACGATAGATTTAGTTTATCAATGCTGTCGGGCTAAAACTAACAGCTTCTATTTTTTTCATTTGGCGGTGATCCAAGAATTTAGGCATCCTTTTGAAAGCTGCATTGCGTAGCTTGATGAGCAGCGGATTTTCTATTTGAGCCAATTGCCCTAGCTTGAGGGAAGTGTCGGTGATCCATTGTGTGCGAGACAGTCGGAGTTGCTCGAATGATTTGAATACCAGCTCAAAGTGCTGGTGCTGTTTCATGCATTGAGCCAGAACTACGGCATCTTCTACGGCTTGACCAGCTCCTTGCCCTAGGTTTGGGGTGCTAGCATGTGCGGCGTCTCCGATGAGCACGATTCGATCAAAGGCAAAATTTTGGAGAGGTTTGATGTCAAATAGATCATTCCATAAGAGGTTTTTGTCATCACTGTGTTGGATGATCTTGAGGATTGGGTCGTGGTAGTTTTGGAAATGAGTGATCAAATCTTGCGTGCCAAAATGCTTGAAATGAGGATCGTTTTGACTCGCATTGATGCAGGCGTACCAATAGGTTCTGTGATCTCTGAGGGGTACGATCCCAAAGCGCCCTGCCGATCCCCATGTTTCTGTGGCTTGTGTGATGTGCATCGGATGGTCGAGGACCGAGCGCCAACAGGTATATCCTGCATAGCGGGGCAGTGACTGGGGGATCAGTTTTTTTCTGACCGCAGAATGAATCCCATCTGCTACGATCAAATAGTCAGTATCATATCGACTACCATCCTCAAAGTTCAATGTTGTTTTATTTGGTTCAATGTCAACATCTGTAAGTTTTTTGCCTAACAGGACAGTGGATGAATCTAATTGGGAGAGCAAAAATTGCTGCAAGTCTGCTCGATGAATGGTGCAGAGTGATGAGAATCGGCCTTGACTATTGTCTGTCTGTTTGATCGGGTTGCCCTTATGGTCAAGAATGGCAAAACCTGGTAATAAATTGCCTCTTTGACAGATCTCATCATGGATACCCAATACCTCAAATGCCATCAGGGCATTTTTGCTCAGTCCCAAACCTGCTCCGATGGGTTTTATTTCTGGACTGCTTTCAAAAATGGTCGCTTGGATACCTATTTGTTGGAGCGCAAGGGCAGTAGTCAATCCTGCTATTCCTCCTCCTAAGATGCTTACGGTCTTGTGTTTCATAGTGAAGGCAAAATTCTTTATTGACCACTACAATTGCCTTTACATATGTTAAATAATGCTACTGGACTCCTGCACGGATTCTGCTGATACTCACTTGTGTAGTCCCTAGATAGGATGCGATGTAGTGCAAAGGACATCTGTTGGTGATTCCTGGATATTTTTTCTCCATGAGATCGTATCTTTCTTTTACAGAGTAAAAACGTAGACTTTCGATTCTCTCCTGTTCGTCGAGCAAGGCATAGGAGGTGATGATTCTGGTGGCATGTTCTAGAGAGTGGTGTTTGGCACAGCATGCTTCAAACGCTGCGGCATCAAAGTGGTATATGTCGGATGCTTCGATGAGGTGGATTCCTTTGTGGCTGGGTTGTCCTGTGAATAGGCTGGGTACCGCTCCGATGAACTGCCCATCTATGGCGAAATAATCAGTCACATCCTTGCCGTCATGGTAGTAATAGGCTCTTGCCAGCCCTTTGTGGATGTAAAACATGGATTTGGCCTTTTTGCCAATTTCTAGCAGTGTGGTGTTTTTGGAGAAATGATCGAAGCGAATGATCTGGGAGAAATCAGTCAATGCTTTGTCGTCAAGCGCTGCGATTTGTCCAAATAGGGTTAGGATTGGATTCATAGGTTAGAAGATTGGAATCTGCATGATTCAAAAAAAGCGTCCCATGATTGAGACGCTTTTAGTATTTTTAGAACTTGAAGGTATTAAGACTGCAAAGCTGCTACGCCTGGCAATACTTTTCCTTCCATGTACTCTAGCAAAGCACCACCGCCTGTTGAGACATAAGATACCTTGTCACCATACCCGAGGTTGTTGATCGCAGAGGCAGAATCACCGCCACCGATCAAGGAGAAGCCATCGTTCATCGTGGCTTCTACTACTGCCTCAGCGATAGCCTCTGTGCCCACTGCAAATGTTGGGAACTCGAATACACCCATTGGGCCGTTCCAAAGCACAGTTTTTGAATTAGAAACAACTTCGGAGAAAAGCTTGACAGTCTCTGGTCCGATATCTAATCCTTCCCATCCGTCAGGAATTTCACCTCTGCCAACCACTTTCGTATTGGCGTCATTGTTGAAGTCATCAGCGATCATGTTGTCAACTGGCAGGTACAATTTTACCCCTTTGGCTTCTGCTTTTTTAACCAATTCTTTGGTCAACTCCATTTTGTCATCTTCACACAGTGAGTTACCGATTTTGCCGCCATTGGCTTTGGAGAAAGTATATGACATCCCACCACCGATGATCAAATTGTCCACTTTGTCGAGCAATTTTTCGATGATCATGATTTTGTCGGATACTTTGGCTCCACCCATGATCGCTGTGAATGGTCTCACAGGAGCATTCAATACTTTTTCAGCATTGTCTAGCTCTGCTTGCATCACATAGCCACAGATTTTGTCTTTGAAGTATTTAGCCACGATGGTAGTAGAGGCGTGTGCTCTGTGTGCTGTACCGAAGGCATCATTCACATAGACGTCACCAAGCTTAGAAAGCTTCTCAGCGAACGCTTCGTCACCTTTTTCTTCTTCTTTGTAGAATCTGAGGTTGTTGAGCAACAACACTTCGCCGGCTTGTAGACCAGCTGCTAGATCTACTGCATCTTGTCCGATACAATCCTCGGCGAATTTGACAGTCGTGCCAAATGCTTTGGACAAGGTAGGTACCAAGTGCTTCAAAGATGATTTCTCTTCAGGTCCATTTTTTGGTCGTCCCAAGTGACTCATCAAGATGGCAGAACCACCGTCTTTCAAGATTTTTTTGATGGTCGGGGTTGCCGCTTTGATTCTTGTCAAATCAGTAATTGCAAATTTGTCATTCAACGGTACGTTGAAATCTACTCTGATCAAGGCTTTTTTGCCTTTGAAATTGTATTGGTCTAAGGTTATCATCTCCTATATATAGATTTTAAATATAATTTTATGCTTGATTGCAAATGTCACATTGTGGGTCAATATTGAGTGTTGCGGTCAAGATTCCAATGTATTGAGAATGTCTGCTTCTGCAATGGCACCTTGTCGCAAAATAAGGGGTTTTTCCCCGTTAAACCCAACAATAGTTGATTCAAATCCAATTTGACATTCGCCACCGTCTAGGATGTATTCTATGAGGTCGCCGAGTTGGCTATTGACTTGTGCTGCAGTGACAGGACTGGGCTGTCCGTGGAGGTTGGCACTGGGCAGAGCTACTGGGAAGTCTAATAGCTCCAATAGCTCTAATGTCAGCGGATGGTCGCAAATACGCACGCCTACCGTACGGCCATTTGCCAGCATTTCCGTGGGTATCTTTTCATTGGCATCCAAAATCAAAGTCAGTGCACCAGGCCAATATTTGCTGGCTAGGCTTTCAGCATTCGCTGGAAAACTAGTCACAAAGCCTTTGATCTTTTCGATGGAATTGGTTTGTGCGATGAATGCCTTGCTTTTGGGTCTCCCTTTGACTTGGTAAATCTGCTCAATGGCATTTGTGTCAAATGCATTGCCTGCCAGTCCATAGACCGTATCAGTTGGGATGGCAACCAGCTTTCCTTCTTTGAGTAGTTGTGCTGCTTTGTGTATGTCTTTTCCTATTTCAGCCATGAAAAAAATCAAGATTAGAATTTCAAGATTCAAGGTTAATCGAAATAAGTCAAATATGTTAAATCTCTAATTTCAAATTTATAATTTCGAATCAAACTTTGATTGATCATGCCCTTACTATCCTTTCATCAACCCAATACCATCGAAGCAGGCTGTGACGAGGCAGGCAGAGGTTGTCTGGCTGGCCCTGTGGTAGCTGCCGCGGTGATATTACCAGTGGATTTTAGTCATCACGTATTGAACGACTCCAAGAAATTGAGTGCCAAGCAGCGGGAGGACTTGGTCGATGAGATCAAGTCTCGTGCGATCGCTTGGGGCATCGGAGTGGTGGACAATCATGAGATTGACGAGATCAACATTCTGAATGCTTCTTTTCTGGCGATGCATCGTGCTTTGGATCAATTGCAGGTTACACCAGAACTGTTGCTCATCGATGGCAATCGCTTTACCGCCTACGAGCAAATTCCGCATGAAACGATGATCAAAGGAGATGGTAGATTTTACTCTATAGCGGCAGCATCTGTCTTGGCAAAAACCTACCGAGACGAGCTCATGACTGAGCATGCCATTCAATACCCTCATTATGCTTGGGAGCGAAATGCGGGCTACCCTACCAAAGCCCATCGACAGGCTATCCGAGAATATGGCACCACACCACTCCATCGAATGAGTTTCAGATTGCTGCCTGAGCAGCTCGAATTATTTGTTTGATCCCCAGATATGGGTATATTCATCGTTTATCTGATGTCTTTTGGCTAAAGAGTTATAAAAGTTTGATGTCTGTGAGTAACTTCGTCTTAACCTTATGAACGTAGAATCCTCATAAAGCTATTGTATGATCGGGTTGCCAAAGCTCGATTCTGAAAAAGAAGCCAGCATCCGTTGGCTTCTTTTATTTGGGACAACCAGAGTTTAAAGTGTCCCCCGCAGCTCTTGCTCCCTCTCGATGGCTTCAAAGAGTGCTTTGAAGTTACCTTTGCCAAATGACTGGGCACCTTTTCTTTGGATGATTTCAAAGAAGACGGTAGGCCGTGACTCTACGGGTTTGGTGAATATCTGTAGCAAGTAGCCTTCGTCATCTCTATCTATCAAGATCCCGAGTTGTTTCAAGGGTTCGAGGTCTTCGTCGATGCTGCCGACTCGATCCAGTACCGTGTCATAGTAGGAAGAGGGTACATTGAGGAACTCCACACCTCTGCTCTGCATGGCGGTGACAGTCTCGATGATGTTGTCCGTGGCAACTGCGATGTGCTGGACACCTGGCCCACCGTAGAAGTCTAGGTACTCTTCGATCTGCGATTTTTTCTTGCCTTCTGCAGGTTCGTTGATGGGGAATTTGATTCTGCCATTGCCGTTGCTCATGACCTTGCTCATCAGAGCGGTGTAATCTGTCGAGATATCCTTGTCATCAAAGGAAATCAACTGTGCAAATCCCATCACGCGGGCATAGAAGTCGACCCACTGGTTCATCTCTCCCCAGCCGACATTGCCGACCATGTGATCCACATATTTGAGCCCAGTGGGTGCAGGCTGATAGCTAGTTTCCCATCTTTCATAGCCAGGCAGGAAGACGCCTTGATAGTTCTTTCTCTCGATGAAATAATGAATGGTTTCGCCGTAGGTGTGAATGGCCGCTACCACCACTTCGCCATGCTTGTCTTTTCGGGTCTCAGGCTTGAGGTAGGATTTTGCGCCACGCTTGACAGTTTCTTGGTAAGAGTAGGTCGCATCATCCACCCATAGCGCAATGGCTTTGACCCCATCTCCATGTTGGTCGATGTGCTTGCCTACAGGCGTGCCAGCTTTGAGGGGAGAGGTCAGTACCAGTCTGATTTTGTCCTGTACCAAGACATAGGAATCATAGTTCTGATTGCCTGTCTCCAATCCTGAGTGGGCGAGGGATTGAAATCCAAAAGCTGTTTTGTAGTAGTGTGCTGCTTGCTTGGCATTGCCCACATACAGCTCGATGAAATCTGTGCCGTTGATGGGCAGGAAGTCTTCCGCTGCAGCGAATATTTTTTTAATTTCTTTCGTTTCCATTGTCTTGTTTGTTATGCTGTCTTTCGTTTCTAAATCACCGCTATTTGTTCGCTGGGCAGCAATTGCGCCAGTGAATTTTCGAAGGCTGTCTTGGTCAAGAGGGTTTTACCAGGGTTTTGATCGTGAATTCGCAGGAGTGCCTTTCTGATAGTTTTGGCAGTGTCATTGAATATCGCTTCGTCCGACATGTCCGCTTTTCCTTCCATGAAATAGGCAAATACCCGTGCCATGCCGCAGTTGGCGATGAAGTCTGGGATCACGGCTGCTTGTCGGTCGGCATACTCACTGATCGGTCCATAGAATATCTCCTTGTCGGCAAAGGGCACATTGGCTCCACAGCTGATCAATTCTAATCCACCTGTGAGCATTCTATCGATTTGTTCACGGGTTACCAGTCTGGAAGCAGCCGCTGGGATGAAAATCTGTGTACCCAAGTCCCAGACTTTGTTGTCCATTTCTTCAAAGGGAATCAAATCGGGATGTATCAAAGTGTTGCCTTTTTTGTGAATAAAAAGTTCTGTAATGTCTTCTTTGGTGAATCCCATTTCGTTGATCAAGCCACCTTCTTTGTCGATGATGGCGACAATCTGCGCACCATAGGATGCTAGGTAAAATGCTGCCGCAGCACCGACATTGCCCCAACCCTGGATAGTTACTTTTTTGCCTGCGAGATCACCACCCCATATATTGTAGTATTGGAGAACACTCTGCGCCACCCCAAAACCCGTGATCATGTCTGCTATGCTGTATTTTCTTTTAGGATCGGGAGAGTATATGGATTCTTCGATGACTTTGATTACGCCGAGGCGGAGTTGACCGATTCGGTTGATTTTGTCCGCCTGATTGGGTTGGAAGTGGCCATTGAAGACGCCCTCTTGTGGATGCCACAGTCCGTTGATTTCCGTGATAGGAATTACTTCATGGATTTCGTCCACATTGAGGTCTCCACCTGTGCCGTAATAGTGCTTGAGTAGAGGTTTGACGGCTGCAAACCAACGCTGCAATACTTCGTGTTTTCGAGGATCGGAGGGGTCAAAATTGATGCCTGACTTGGCGCCACCGATAGGAGGGCCAGAGATGCTAAATTTGATTTCCATGGTTTTGGCGAGTGACTCTACTTCGTTGCGGTTGAGACCTTTCCTCATCCTTGTGCCACCACCTGCCGCTCCACCTCTGAGAGAATTGATCACAATCCAGCCTTCAGCATCTGTCTCTGCGTCATGCCATTCAATTACCACCTCGGGTCTTTTGGCCTCAAACTGTTTTAATAATTCTTTCAATGTGTAGGATGTTTTTAAAGGATAAAAGTATTTATTTGTACGTCTATAAAGTGATAAATTCTATGCAAGTTTTTATTTGTAGAATAATCAAATTTATATTCATTGATTTGACTGGATTATTCCTTTTTTGGGATCAAAGAATGGAGAAGAGGTAATAATTTTCTAAAAATGGCGCTGTTAGACGAAGTAGATATCAAAATACTGGACATACTCCAGGTAGAGGGTAGGATTACCAACAAGGCATTGGCGGATAGGTTGGGATTGTCCACCACGCCGATTTTTGAGCGAATGAAACGACTCGAAAGGGATGGTGTAATCAGGCAGTACGCCGCACTATTGGATCAACGGAAAATTGATCAGAAGATCACAGTCTTTGTTTTTATCTCGCTCAAGAACCATACTCGGTCTTATCTGGACAAGTTTATCGGAGAAATGAATGATTATCCTGAGGTACAGGAGTGCTACCACATCGCTGGTGATTTTGATTACATGCTCAAGATCGTGAGTCGAGACATTGATACGTATCAGGCCTTCATCCTCGCCAAGCTTTCTGTCAATTCCAATATTGCGCATGTGAAGAGCCAATTTGTTCTATCCAAAAACAAACACACGACAGCCTTTAAATTGAAGTAAGATGAAGACAAAAGAAATCAATGGCTTTACTCATGTAGCCTACGAGGGAGTGACTTTCTCGGAGGCAGAAATGCTCCAACGTAGCAAGGAATATCATGAGTGGAATGACAAGCGCAGGAGTGTCAGGGATATTTCGGCTAGGGAATTTCCTAGAAAAATCTTGGATCAAATCATTATGACGGCATCTACCGCACCATCTGGTGCGCACAAACAGCCCTGGATATTTTGTGTGGTCAGTGATGCTGAGATCAAATCCAAGATCAGAACTGCTGCCGAAAAAGAAGAGTACGATAGCTATCATGGACGCATGAGCGAGCGATGGCTGGATGATTTGAAACCGATAGGTACGGATTGGCAGAAGCCATTTTTGGAGCAAGCGCCCTATCTGGTAGTCCTTTTCAAAAAAGTGTATGATAAAGATGCGAATGGTGGAAAAGTCAACAATTACTACGTCAACGAGTCTGTAGGAATCGCTGCGGGGATGTTTATCTCAGCAGTGCATCATGCGGGGTTGGTGACATTGACGCACACGCCGAGCCCCATGAACTTCCTGTCTGAAATACTGGAGCGTCCCGACAATGAAAGAGCTTTTTTGGTGCTGCCAGTGGGGTATGCTGCCGATGATGTGTACGTCCCTGATTTACGACGCAAAGAGCTAGAGGAAGTGGCAGTTTACTACTGAGTAAACTAGGTAATCCCCCTTTTGATTACGTAGGCTTAGTTGATTTGAAAGAGAACAATTTTGAAATTAGAGAGATTTGCGCTCTATTTAACAATAGCAGCAGCCTAGTCTTACGTGAAAAACTTAATTAACTTAATCAATTATACTGATGACAGATTGTGGTCATATGATCACAATTTGATTTGCACATGCTCCAATGAACAAGCCAAAATAGATTATTTAAACGCTTTCGGTGTAGAACTAGTGCCAGGGGTGAGTGTGTTGGAAGGTGTGCCAGAACCGATTCGTACGGAATGGAAGCAAGTTTATCTAAGAGGGTTGCAGGGTAAAAAAATCAGTTTCATTCACAGTTTTGGTCTTGAAGAATTACCAGCCTATCTAAAAATCACTTTGGTTCCAATATTAGAAAAGGATGAAGTAGTAGGTGTTGCATGCACATCACATGATATCACCGAATTGAAGATAGTCGAGCGACAGATGCTACAAAATGAAGCTTATCTAACCGCTCAGATCGAAAATACCAAAGACGCTATCTGGTCTGTTGACCGTGATTATAAACTATTGATCGTGAATACAGCGATGATTCACGGTTATATGGCAGCATATGGCAGGCAGTTGAAGGTAGGCGAAAACATGATAGAAAGTGCACCTGAAGAGATGCGCGAAGTATGGATTGAAAGATACGAACGTGCGCTCAAAGGAGAGGTGTTTAGTGTATTGGAGGAGTTTAATTTTGGAGAGCAAACACAATACATAGAGCTATCTCTGAACCCTATTCGCGTCAAAAATGCAGTAGTGGGAGTGGCGTGTTTTGGCAAGGATATCACACCAGTAAAGAGTTCGGAAATAGCACTGCAAAAAAGTGTAGAACTAAAGGATCGCTTCTTTTCTATCATCGCACATGATCTCAAAGGACCAGTGGGTAACATCCGAGAATTGGTCAAGATGCTGGCGTCAACTTCGCTAAAACTGTCACAAGATCAACAAAATGAAATTGTGTCACATCTCAGCAATGCAACCCATGGCGTGTATGAATTGTTGGACAATCTGCTTGCTTGGGCGATGTCTCAGCAGAATTTTGTGAAAGTGAAAAAGGAACGGTTGAACGTCAACAAACTAATAGAAGACAGTATCAAAGCCTACAGAACCAGTGCAGAATCCAAAAATATTACTACTACAATAAAGGTAGATCACCAGACAGAAGTCTTTGCTGATAAAAGAGCTTTGTCTAGCACAATCGCCAATCTCTACAACAATGCCATCAAGTTTACAAACGAATCAGGTACCATCACTCTATCGGCAAAGAATCTTGTCCAACATCTGGAATTTTGTGTCAGTGATACAGGTGTGGGTATGGACGAAGAAGTACTCTCTTCTCTTTTTGATGAAACCAAGGTGCTGACCAAAGCAGGCACCAGAAAGGAACGCGGCACAGGCTTAGGCTTGCTACTCTGCAAGGAATTTGTGATGCTCAATGGAGGAGAATTATGGGTAAAAAGTAAACTCGGAGAAGGCAGTGCATTTTGCTTCACAGTTCCTTTGGTCGAGGTTAATATTTAGACAAAAGTTCATCAAGTCTTTCCGATCACGTCAGGTGTACGTCTCTCCCTATATGACCACATGAAGAACCTATTTTGTACATTAACTATTAAAGTCCCCTGCGGAAGATTTAATCTAACAGGGAGAAATTACGCTGGGCTGCAGGGACTATTAGCCGTAGAAATAAAGATGCAGTAACCAGAGTTCGATTCTTAAAGAAGGCTCATGAACCACAATAGGGTAAAAAAAATGGCCTTTGATAAAAAGTGCATAAAAACCCTTCAAGGGTTCTCTTCCAGATCATAGACAAAACGAATGATATACCAAACCCTGCCCTAACTATTGGGGTATGATCACCTTGTAAATCAATGATTTGCAAGGCTTTTTTTGTTGTAAGATTTTATTCAATACTGGCAATGATGTCTTCTAGATTTTCACTTCTCTCTAGATTCATTTTCTTTCGCAAGCGATAGCGTGTTGTGTGCACACTTTCGACTGATATACCGAGGAGTTTGGCCATGTCCTTGCTCGAAAAATTAAGTTTTACCAAGGCGCATATTTTTTTATCACTTTGTGATAAATCTGGATATCTGTTGTGCAATTCTTTGTAGAACCTTTTGTTGACAGAGATAAACCTTGCCTCAAATTCCTTCCAGTCATTACTGGTTGTTGTATTGATGCTTTTTGCGAGTTTGCTCAATTTGCTTTTGTCGGGATTTTCTTTTTGCTCATTGAGCTGACGCTTTAGATCTCCTAGCGTTTCTTCTCTTTGAATGACCTGTAGGGCAGATGCAGTCAGTTCTTTGTTTTTGACTTCCAATACCTCTCGCATCTTTTGTCTTTCTAGCTGACGCTTTTCGTCCAGCAGATGTTTTTTTGCTTTGTATTTGGATCTAAAGAAGCGATAGGTAAGAAAAATGAGTGTGATCAAAAAACCAATCGTTCCATATAGGATGTAAGACCTTAAGACCCAAATTTTTTCCTCTTGTTCCAAATCTCTTATTTTTTGCTCTTTCAGTATAGCTGCTTGTTTTTCTTTGGATATCCTAAATTCATCTTTTATTTCCAATAGAAATTTGTTGTTCTTGCTGCGACTGCCGAATTGCATTTCAGTTTGTTCTTTGGCTTTTTTGAGCATTTCGTATGCTTTCTGAGCCTTTCCTTGGCTCATCAGGAGTTCGGAATAATGCTCATATACGTCTGGTAGCAAATCCGCATGACTTTTATGTAATTGCCCTGCTTTGATAGCACTGTTGAAATACAAATCACTCAATTGATACTCATTCAGGTTTTGGTAAATCATGGCTAGAAAATAATGATACATGACCAAGTAACTATGAAATTGAGTACTGAGGTGATCATTTAGTGGTAGCAACATTCTGAGTGCTTCATTGCTTTTCCCTTCATAATACAGGATGTATCCTCTTTCGGCTGTGATAAATGCCGAGCCAAAGGGTTCCTCACTAATAATTGTTTTCACATAGGTACAACTGTCCAAATAGGTTTTGGCCATTTCATACTGACCTCTTTTTCTATACAAGGAGGCTAGTGCGTAATATTCTGGAATGAAAATCTCTCTGTTATCCCCCAGCTCCTTAATGTGTTTTCTTTTTAAGTCAAGGGAGTGGTTGAAATACAATATGGCCTGCTCGTCTCTTTGATACAAAATGTATAGCCAACCCAAACCCTGATACACTTTTGATTTGCTCAATATATCACTCGTGTGTTCGGCGAGCAGCAGAGCTTCCCAATACCCATCATAGGAGCTGCTAAAATTTCCATTGTGTGCATATAAATCCGAAAGTTCTGTAAGACAATCGATGACCATTAGCGTGTCTTGCTTTTTCAGAAACTTGTTTTGACTTAACTTAAATAGAAGCATTGAACTATCGGGGTTTTCAAACTTTAATAGTTTGGCTTTTTCTAGTAATCTATAGGGGAGAGAATCTGTAGGTATTGATTGACTTTGAGCAATGACTGGACAAATACCAATAGTGAGGGCTGTAATTACTAGTATTATTTGTCTAGTTGTGAATATTCGGATATCTGAATATGTTTTTGATGTAAATGATAGATATACAGCTGTTTGATTATTATTTCTGTGCTTCATGTCTAGTTGTATTTTTGGTATTTTTTCTGAATGTACAGTTTGTGTATAGTGTCAAAATAAGGATAAAATTATGACATCAACCATATTTGACTTACGAATTGTTTCAGAGAAGTCTAAGAAATAGATGTCTTGGATGGTCATCAAACATTCGGATTACTATTGTTTAACATAAAGCATAATTGAATGAAAAGACTATTTACATTATTAAAATGTTCGGTCATTTTGATCTTACTAATTTGCCTGAGTATGCCTGTATTGGCTCAGACCAAAGTAGTAGGTAAGGTGATTGATGACAATGATGCCCAAGGTATTCCTGGTGTCAATGTTCTAATCAAAGGAAGTGCTGTAGGTACTGTTACGGACTTAAATGGTATCTATAGTATTGAAGTTCCTGCAGATGCAGAAGCTCTTGTTTTTAGCTACATCGGATACCTCAAGCAGGAGGTAGTTATCTCTGGTCGTTCTACGATTGACGTAGCTATGCAGACAGATATTGAGCAGCTGGACGAGGTAGTGGTAGTGGGTTACGGTGTTCAGAAAAAGAAAGAGTTGACTGGTGCAGTGGGCTCTATTAAATCTGAAGAATTGCTCAAAAACGCCACTTCTGATATCGGAGATGCAATGCAAGGTCAGATTGCTGGTGTAAACGTTCAAGCCTCAAGTGGAAGACCAGGTTCTAAATCCAACATTCAAATCAGAGGAATAGGCTCAGTGAACTCTGGTGCCCTGGGACCCTTGTATGTCGTAGATGGTGTTCCATTTCAGAATGATCCAAACATTGCGCCTGAACAGATAGAATCAATGGAGATTTTGAAAGATGGTGCTGCTGCTGCGATCTATGGTGTACGTGCATCGAATGGTGTGATTTTGATCACAACCAAAAGAGGTAAAGCTGGTAGAATGCAAGTTGACTTTTCAGCATATGGCGGAGTACAAGAGATTTATTCGGGTACCCCACTGATGAATACACAGGAGCAGATGTATGTGGAAGATGTAAAATTAGATGCCGTAGGCAAAGAGCCACTTATTTTTGTTTTTAATCCTGATGCACTGGATTATGATACGGACTTTGTTGATGAAGTACAAAATGACAATGCCAAAATGCAGAGCTACAATATCAACGTGTCAGGTGGTCAAGAGAATTTGACTTTGAACTTGAGCGCCAATTATTTTCAGCAAGATGGTGTTTTGATCAATTCAGGATTTGATCGTTTTACCACTCGACTCAATGGAGAATATAATCTTGGCAAATTCAGGGCATTTGCCTCTCTGGGCATGACTGAGGAAAATACCCAACAAGAGCCTTGGGCACTGTACGAATATGCTATTATTCAAAAACCTTGGCAGAGAGGGTTGAACGATCTGGAGACCAATGGGCAGAATGAAGTAATCGTACCTTCTGACAACCCTATTCAGTATGGATACCTGTCTAGACAACTCAACAACGAGGACAATAGAAAAGTAAGAAGCAACAACATAGCAATCAACCTTGAGTATGAGTTCATTGATGGCTTGAGTTTTCAGGTCAACTTGGGTAGAAACGACTGGAACTATCAGCGTACATTCTTTCAGCCACAGTATTTGGCATATACTGCAGACGGTGACTTGCAGCCAGGTGGATCTAATCTGGATGCCATGTTAAATGAAGACTATATTTTCACAACTAAGAATACCCTGGAGAATATTTTGAAATTCCGAAGAGATTTTGGGAAGCACAATGTAGGCGCTACTTTGGTTTTGTCTTATGAAAACTATGACTACAAAACCACCGGAGTAGGAGTAATCGGACTGTTGAGCAACGATACTGATGTGTTGAGCGCTGGGGTCAAAGGTGCTGCACCTACAGGTGTGAGAAACACTCAGAATATTGTCGGTAAGATGGCAAGAGTGCAGTATGGTTATGACGAGAGATATTTATTGTCTGCGAGTATCCGATATGACGGCTCTTCGATTTTTGGTGAAGAGAATCGTTACAATCCTTTTTATGGTATTTCTGCTGGTTGGAACATCAGCGAGGAAGGATTCTTTAAGAATGCAGCTGGGTTAGATTTTATCAGCAATTTGAAACTGAGAGGTAGTTATGCAGAATTGGGTAATCAAAGTGTAGCACCTTATCAATACGCTGCAAGTATTGAGGGTGGTGTCAATTATCCATTTGGTACCGAAGGCAGTGAGTACTTAGGCGTAGGAAATATTCAAAGAAGGTATGCCAACCCATTTATTCAGTGGGAGACGACCATCTCTAGAAATATTGGTTTGGACCTGAGTATGTTCGATGGCAGATTGAATTTCTCTGCAGACGTGTACCGCAATAACAAAGAGGACATGCTTTTGTCCGAGAGATTGGCTCCTTCATCTGGAACTTGGCAGACCAGAGCAACAGAAACTTACAACTCTAGAACCATCAATGCAGGTAACATGCAAAACCAAGGTATTGAACTGGCTTTGGGGTATAGAGATGAGACCAATTTTGGTTTGAACTGGAGTGTCAACGGGACATTTACTAAAAATGTCAATGAAATAACGGATTTGAATGGTGTAGAGGGAATAGCCTATGCAGGCGGTCGCCCGATCACTTCGAGAGGAGAAAGTACAGATTATACCACTTACCTATCACAAGGCTATGAAGGCGGTGCATTCTTCCTCCTAAAGCACGAAGGGGTAATTAAAACTGCTGAACAACTATCAGACTATCAGGCCTTGGATCCAAGTGCTATGATGGGAGACATGATGTACAAAGATCAATTGACCGTAGATACAGATGGTGACGGTGTCCCTGATGCAGGTGACGGTGTGATCAATGACAATGACCGTGTTTATGCAGGTTCGGGACAGCCAGCATTCGAGGCGGGCTTGATGCTAAACGGTGCTTACAAGGGATTCGATCTGTTTGTGCAGGCATACTGCTCTTATGGAGCGGAAATCTACAATGGATCTAAATTGTTTGCCTATGGCGCTGGACGTCACAAAGATTTATACTATGCTTGGTCTCCACAGAATCCTGATTCGGATATTCCAGCCGTTCGAACTTCACAAGAGCACAACAATACAAGAGCTAGATCTGACTACTTCTTAGAAGACGGTTCTTACTTGAGAATCAGAAACATCACCTTGGGTTACACTATTCCAAACAGTGTTTTGAAAAACAAAGTGAGCAAGTTGAGATTCTATTTGACAGGTCAAAACTTGTTCACATTCACAAAGTATGAAGGTTATGACCCTGAGGTAGGAGGGGATGGTCTATCTACTCGTGGTGTAGATCAAGGTAACTATCCAGTGACTCGCAAGTTTTTGGCTGGTGTGCAACTTCAGTTTTAATCCTAAAACATAGCAAGATGAAAAAGAAACTTTTATATATATTAATGATACCTGTCTTCATGTTTACAACTAGTTGCAACGAAGACGAGTTTTTGACGCAGGTCAACCCCAATTCTATCACTACAGATGTGTATTGGGAGACAAGTGATGATTTTGAGAAAGGATTGTACACGGTCTATGGCGCCTTGCAATTTCCTTCAATCTCTGGAGCCCAATTTACCAACAACTGGGTAATGGGTGATTTGGCTGGAGCCGAATCTTGGATGAAGACATTCGAGTTTGTGACGCTCAATTTCAATGATGCATCTGAGCATGTAAAGAACAAATGGAATGAGCTGTATGTAGGTATATTCAGAGCCAATCAGGTGATTGAATATATTCAAGATGCAGAAATCTCAAGCAGTGAAAAGGCACTGATTGTAGCACAAGCTAGATTCCTGAGAGCTTTTTTCTATTTCGAATTGGCACATAGCTATGGTGGAGCAGTCATTCATACCGTAGTCCCTGTGACAGACGAAGACTTTCAAAAGGCCTTTGATTCGATTGATAAAGTCACCACAGATGTAATCATACCTGACTTGGAGTTTGCCAAGGCAAATTTAGAAGGTGTGGAGTGGACTGGTGATGATTTGGGACGTGCGACATGGGGTGCTGCTACTGCCCTTATGGGTAAAGTATATCTGTACAACAAGGATTGGGTCAATGCTGCGGATGAATTTAAGAAAATCATCGACTCAGGTATATACAGCTTGACTCCTGATTTTATGGATAATTTCACTGATGAGAACGAATTCAACAGTGAGTCTATTTTCGAAGTAGCGTATTCTGCAGTAGCTGGTGATACAGGTGCCAATGGCAACAACATTGATACCACACCCAACGAAATAGGATCAGAGGCAAATACCATTGATGCAAAAGTCGGCCAGTTAAATTCTGGAGGATACAATGAGGTCTTGGGATCATATTATTTGCATGAGCTATTGTACAATGATGAAATAGATCCAACCAAAGGCATCAACAATGGTTTTACACAGTCACAAAGAATGTATGCAAGTGTACTCACCAAGGATGGAGATGGTAGTTATTTTAGCGTACCAGTGACTGAGCTGAAAGGATTTGGATTTGCTCAGACTGCATATGTGAAAAAATACACCAACTGGTATCAGTATGATTTGATCAATACAACCAATCCACGATCAGGGATCAATATCAGACATATTCGATACTCAGATGTACTATTGATGTATGCCGAGGCGATACTCAACGCCCAAGGTGATGCCGCTGCTGCAGAGGCCCTTACCTATATCGACAGAATACGTGCGAGAGCAGGTGTCGTGACTCTTCAGGATTATTTGAACAACAATGCCAATACTTTTCCTGCTATGCACGTGAGCAAAGTAGTGAATGGTGCTTACAATTTGGTCGCACCTACTGCTGACAACTTGTTGACACACATCATGATGGTAGAGAGACCGATTGAGTTGTGTTTTGAAGGTCACAGATGGAAAGATTTGACTAGATGGGGTATTGTGAAGGAGGTTTTGACGGCCCGTCGTGCTGATGAGCTATGGTTGCTAGCCAATTGGGATGCAATCATGAATACAGCTCCTTTCTACTTTGTGGACGAAGCTCAGAAGGTAAGAACAGACTATGCAGTATGTGCAGCTAGTTACACCCCTTCAGCACATGATTATTTACCAATTCCCACAGATGAAAGACAAATCAATTCAGCGCTGGGTAATTAATAAATTAAAAAAGAAAGAGATGAAAAATATTCTAAAATATATAATGGTTCTGACCCTGTTGACATGGGTAGTCAGTGCATGTGAAGAAGAATATCAAGCACCAAATGATGGCGCTAAACACAGCGTGATTTATGCTTCGGAGTTGAGTGCTGGGAATCAAGTACAGGTGTTTGGAGACATATCCTTTGGAGATGCTTCTGCAGGTGTGAAACACCGTGAGTGGATAGTACCTGAGGGTATTGGCTATATCATTTCGGATGATAGTGCTTCTAGTTCTGATTTGGCGAATATTAAAGTGATATTTAATCAAGCGGGTACATTTGAAGTCAAACTACACCAAGAATTTGATGGTGATTTTTATGTTGGAAACAATGTGCACAATGCGACTTATGATACCACTATGATGGTGACGGTTTTGGATTCTGTCAAGATGGGATTCACAGCAAACTACCTCAATGATGATGGCTCCCTAGGTGCAGCTTTGGTAATTGCAGATGGTGCCAAGAACCAGTTGACGGCCAGCAAGTCTGTTCGATTTACCTACCATTCCGAAGGCGTTCCACAGGAGCTAGTTTGGACATACGAAGGGGGTGATCCAGAAACTATTGATTATGACGGGGTTGAAATCGCTGATGGTACGGCTGACGAAACAGACGTAAAGTTCAAAAAAATTGGTGTATTTGATGTGAGTTTGATTGGTTCCAGAGAGAGACCATTTGGAGCAGATACCATCAGTTTCACAGACATTATTGAAGTGATTCCATCCACAGAACCAGTTGTGTTGGATCAATTGATCAATGATGGCAACAACATAATTTTGAATTATAGCAGAGAGATAGATCCTAATTCTGTCAACTCAAATGATTTTGCGGTCAGAATCGAAAACGGTACTGTCATCAATCCATCAATTAGCTCTGTGTCTGTAGATACAAAGTCAGGTAATCTTGTAATTGTGAAATTATCAAACGAGAGTCTCTATGATGATGATACGGTGTATGTGAGCTACACTCCAGGTGCTATGCAGACCACTGATTTGGTCAAGGCGGATGCAATCTCTGAGATGGTCATGGAACACAAGAAGGGCACCAATGCCATGGCAGTCAATGGATATGATGTAGGTATGGAAAAATCAACTTCTGCCAATTGGCCATACTTGTTTTGGGGTCCTCCATACGATGGATTCACGACTAGCTTCCCGACTGTTCAACCTCATTCGGGGTCTAAAAGTATGCTCATGAGCTGGACTGCTGGAGGAGGATGTATCGTAGATCACAAGGACAACCTCGGTACTCAATATACCTTCGCACTAGAAGCTAATAAGGCATATGAGTTTGGATTCTGGATCTATATTGAGAATTTGGGAGATAACACAACAGGTGATGGTTTGGTACCGGATCTAAGATTCTATCCAGATGATTGGTCTGCTGAGTTGGCTTTCTTTTTTGATGCGGCTTTCCCTACGGGTCAGTGGGTGTATCAATCAACCCGATGGACTCCTAGTAATTCTAGAGATTTCTTCTTCATGATGAGAGGATATAATGCGAGTAGTTCAGTACTAATGAACTTCTACCTAGATGATTTGGGTATCTACGAATTAAACTTGAGACCATAATCAGATCATAAGTAAAACTGGGGAGGATATGATGATCCACCCCAGTTTTTTATCTCATTTAGGAAGTAATTCACTCCTAAAAAGTGAGAGTATAATGTCTAGTATTTGTTCAGTTATCTCTGTACAAAGCACTGGGGCTATGTTATAGTTTATAACCGTGATTTAACTCAATACAAATAATGAAAGTGAAATATTTACATATTGCCTGTGGAATGCTATGCCTCGCGATAGGTGCCAAGGCACAGGTACGCGTAGATATCAACCTCGACCTCAAACACCAAGTCGGCCAAATTGACCAGTTTGACCGAAACAAATTCGTTGCGATTCACGCCAATACAACGGAGCGAGAATGGGACGGAGACAATTTTACAACAGACCTAAGAAACGACTTTTTGAACGGGTACGATGTGTACCTAGGACGTGATACAGGAGGCATCTCCTGGGCACTCAATAGCAATACCAACGAAGACCCTGCTCGTCCTGGATTCGCAGACCCTGCGGGTATCGAGAGCTACGGTACGACAGTCAAAAATAATTATGCTGCACAGACCAGTTGGCATCCATATGAGGATAGAAATGACCAAATCCTGGCGGCACAGCTACACCCTTTTTGGCCTGATGGTCAAGAGACCAACCGAGGATGGGCGTTTTCAGAAGCAGATACTGAGGCAGAGCCTTTTGGGACAGCTACTGGGGAGTACATGGGGCGCTATATACGAGATAGCTATGGTACGGGAGGTACAACAGGCGCCAAAAAGCCACTTTATGTAGAGGTGATCAACGAACCACTTTGGCATCTTGTTGATTTTGGGACAGATGAACCAGAGAAGATCTTCAGGTTTCACAATGCAGTCGCCGACCAAATCCGAATATACAATGACGATGTCTTGATCGGTGGTTTTTGTACTGCATTTCCTGACCATGAAAATCGAGGGTTCGCGCAATGGAATGAAAGGTGGAAGCTTTTCATGGATATGTCTGGCGATAAAATGGATTATTGGACGATCCATCTCTATGATTTTCCCTCGATCAACAATGGTAAGCAACGCTACCGAAAGGGCAGCAACATGGAGGCAACCTTCGATTTGATGGAACAATACAGTTATATGCAATTTGGAGAAGTGAAGCCATTTATGATCTCCGAATATGGGGCTCAGATGCACGATTATTTCGGTGCTTGGTCTCCCTACAGAGATTGGTTGCATCTCAAATCCGTCAATTCCATGATGATGCAGTTCATGGAGCGTGCAAACATCATCAACAAGACCCTCAATTTTTTGCCTGTCAAGGCAGAATGGGGTACCAATGGGGTGGACGATACTTACAACCACCGGTTGATGCGAAAGGCAGACGAACCACAGGCCTATACAGGAGAGTGGGTCTATTCGGACATGGTCAAGACCTATCAGCTATGGTCTGAAGTCAAGGGGACACGTGTGGACAGCTATGCCACCTCACTAGACCTATTGGTGGATGCCTATGTTGATGGCAAGACAGCTTACGTGATTCTCAACAACCTCAAGTTCGAAGCAGTCCAAATCGAGCTGAACGCGCTAGGGCTGTCGACTGCTGTAGTGGAAGAGATAGACCTCAAGCACCTCTACCTAGAGGGACAGGTGCCTGTACTTGAGCAATCCAATCAACAGGGGCTACCTGAGGCTGTGAGCTTGGAGAGTGAAGCCACGATGATACTCAAACTGACGCTGAGCGAGGCACCGAGTATTGACCAAACTTCAGTGGAGACGAAATACTATGCGACGGATTACCTCCAAGAGATCCATGCCAATGAGCCACTTACTTTTACGATTTCGGGAGTGCAGTTGGGGGATCATGGTGAGGCCATGCTGCGTCTAGGCATGGGCAGAGCACATGGAAAGTCTCTCGTGCCGACCGTTCTAGTCAACGGGTTCGCACTAGATGTGCCGGTAGATTTTCGAGGAGATGATCAGGCGGACAGAGACAGTTTTTTTGGAGTGATAGAAATCCCTGTGCCCTACCAACAGCTGCAAAGTAGCAACGAAGTGAAAGTGACTTTCGCAGATGAAGGTGGACATCTGAGCAGTGTCGCCATGCAGGTGTATGGGTTTAGTCGTGAGGTCGATCGCTCGAATCCTGTGCTGGGACTTGAGGACAAAATAGCCTCAACCAGCCTACAAATGAAAGTATATCCCAACCCAAGTTTTGATAGTGTCCGTCTCGAAGTGGCCCCTGATTTTGTCGGTGGACAGTGGCAAATCATGACACTATCGGGACAAGTAGCACAAGAAGCAAGGATTGATCAGGAGGTGATGCTCGTGGATGCTTCTGTACTCCCTAGCGGTGTGTACCTGATTCGGGTGAGCAACTACGGGGAAGTTTTAACAAGGAAATTAGTATTGAAATAAGGATGAAAAGGACAATAAATAGGGTACTCGGATTGGCGCTTGGTTTGGCTATATCTTGGGGAGCAAAAGCGACTGAAGCCGTTGATTTTAATTTTGATTGGCAGTTTAGACTGACACAAGACTCTGTCATGGGCGGGGATTACACGCACAATCTCCAAACGGATGATGGATGGACAGAGGTCAGACTACCGCACGATTGGGTCATCGGTGGGACTTACGATCAGGCCAATGCACAGTTTGCGCCAGCGACAGGCTACATCTATGGAGGTGGATACGGTTGGTACCAGAAAACCTTTGACCTCCATGTCAGCGAGGACAGCTTGCACCATATTTTGTTTGACGGGGTGTACAATCACTCCGAAGTATGGATCAACGGTCATTCTCTCGGAGAGCATCCCTACGGTTATTCGCCCTTCTACTATGACTTGACTCCCTATCTCAATGCAGATGGAAAAGACAACCTATTGGTCGTCAAGATCGATCATACGCGCTATGCGGATAGCAGATGGTACACGGGGGCGGGAATCTACCGCAACGTCAAGTTGGTGTCCAGCCACAAACTGCGTGTACCGATATGGGGCACCTTCGTCCAAACACCCGAAGTGACGACCGAGCAAGCGCTCGTCAGCATGGAGTTTACCTTGGACAATGGACTAGACAAGAATACCAAAGCATCCTACACCGTGGAGATTGTAGATCCTATGGGAATTGTCGTGGCGACTCAAACCGAAAAGATCAAGCTGGCACAGTCTAGTCAGCAAAAGGTTAAAGTGAATCTGACCGTGGATCACCCTCAACTATGGGGAATAGATGATCCGAAGCTTTACCAGGCAGTCACGACCGTTTATGTCAAGGATACCCCAGTGGATCAGCAGAAAACTCGTTTTGGCATTCGTACGATCCGCTTCGATGCGAACGAGGGTTTTTTCCTCAATGGAGAAAACATGAAAATCAAAGGGGTCTGCTTGCATCATGATGGTGGACTTGTGGGTACTGCAGTACCTCGTGGCGTGTGGGCGCGTAGGTTTAAGGTATTGAAAGAGGCGGGGTGCAACGCGATTCGCATTTCACACAATCCAGGTTCTGAGGAGTTTTTGCAATTGTGCGACGAGATGGGGTTTTTGGTACAGGATGAGTTTTTTGACGAGTGGGACAACCCCAAAGACAAACGTTGGAACACCAAAGAGAAAGAAGTTCACTACGAGACTCAAGGGGCGTCACAGTATTTTCAGGAGTGGGCTGAGAGTGACCTGAAGTCAGTCATGTTGGCACATAGAAACCATCCGAGTATCATCCAATGGAGCATCGGTAACGAGATCGAATGGACTTATCCACGGACTGCAGAGGCCACAGGATTTTTCAACAACATGGATTGGAATGGTAACTATTTTTGGTCAGAGCCACCTTACAATACGGAGCAGATTGCTCAGAGATTGGACACTCTTCCTAGAGGCAAGTACGATATCGGAGAGACGGCACAAAAGCTCGCAGCATGGACCAGAGAGATGGATACGTCTCGACCTGTAGTGGCCAATTGTATCCTGCCCTCGGCCAGCCATCTGACTGGGTATGGACAGACCTTGGACATAGTTGGGTACAGCTACCGTCGTATTCTTTATGATTATGGACATGAAAACTACCCTGACAAAGTCATCATGGGGACAGAGAATCTGGCGCAATACCATGAATGGAAGGCGATCATGGAGCGACCGTTTATTTCAGGTACCTATTTGTGGACAGGGATTGATTACTTGGGAGAGATCAGGGGACCATGGCCCAAAAAAGGCACGGGAAGTGGGATAGTGGATTTTGCGGGGTTCGCCAAGCCGTCTTACTACATGATGAAGTCCCTCTGGAACGAGGAACCAAGCATCTACATCGCTACGCAGACACTTGATCGATCCATCAACGCGATAGACGAAGCTACTGGCCTCATGGTGGCCAAGGATCCAGAGGCTTGGCAGCATGCACTTTGGGAGTGGCATGATGTCAACAACTACTGGGAGTACAAAGAGGGAGAAATGATCAGTGTCGAACTGTACTCCAACTGTGATGAGATTGAGTTGTTTTTGAATGACAGCAGCTTGGGCAAACGTATTTTGTCGGAGTTTGAAGATCATATCTACAAGTGGGCCGTGCCTTTTGCTCAAGGAGAACTCAAAGCGGTCGGTACGCTGGATGGTACTCAGATAGAGGAGGTGCTTTACAGTACCACGGCTCCATATGCAGTAGAGCTCAAGGTAGATCAGCAGCAGATCGATGCAGATGGGTACGATGTGGTACATGTCGTAGCACAGCTAGTGGATAGAAGCGGTCACCCTGTCAAAGACCAAAACAGAAAAATCACATTCGATATCGCTGGAGAAGCGAGACTGCTGGGTGTAGACACAGGGTCGGTGTACAATGTGCAACAGCACAGTACCAATGCGCTGGTCACTGATCAGGGCAGGGCTTTGATGATTTTTCAATCCATCAAAGGGAAAACAGGAGAAGTCAAAGTGACCGTCTCGGCAGACGGATTGGAAGCTGGCGTAGCGAAGGTCACAATCAAATAAGTGGGTTTTAAAACAATGAATAATAAGAGACAAAACGATGAAGGCAGCATTTTATAAAGAAAAAGGGAAGTTCGAAATTGGTGAAGGTCAGCAGATCAAACCTGGAGCGGGCGAAGTAAGATTAGATGTGGCGTACTGCGGCGTATGCGGGACAGATGTACACATCTATCACGGGGTGATGGATGCGAGAGTGAAGCCGCCGATGACCGTAGGACACGAAGCATCTGCTACGGTAGCTGAATTGGGCGAAGGAGTATCCAACGTCAAAGTGGGAGACAAAGTAGCAGTTCGTCCGTTGCACTTTGGTGCACCGCATGCTTTTGACAAAGGCTTTGCGCATGTAGGCAAAAACTTGAAGTTTATCGGAATCGATAGCCAGGGAGCTTTTCAAAATAGCTGGACGGTGCCTGCCTATACTTTGCACAAGTTGCCCGAGAGCTTGTCGCTCAAGCATGGTGCATTTATCGAACCATTGGCAGTGGCGTGTCACGATGTGAAAATCGGACGTGTAGTCGCTGGTGAGCATACGCTGGTGATTGGAGGTGGTCCTATTGGGACTTTGATCGCGTATGTATTGGAAGAAAAGGGAGCGCATGTCATCATCTCTGAAGTCAACGAAAACAGACTGAAGATGCTCAATGACCTAGGGTTCACAACGATCAATCCTGCCAAAGAAAGTCTGACAGAGCGCATCAGTGAGCTCACCAACGAAAAAATGATTGACTGTGCATTTGAAGTGTCGGGTTCTGCACCTGGAGTAGAGGCGATGACGCAGGTAGTCAATGTGAGAGGTCGCATCGTGATGGTGGCCATCCACGGGGGAGAGAAGAAACCCGTCGATTTGTTCAAATTCTTCTGGTCAGAGATCGAGCTATTGGGCGCGAGATTGTACGAGGAGGAGGATTATGAGGAGGCCATCCGTATCGCAGATTCAGGGCAAGTGCCTTTCGAAAAACTCATCACACAAGTGGATACTTTGGACAATATCCAGTCGATTTTCGAAACGATCGACAACAATCCTGCAGGTATGAAATACTTGATTGACTGTCAACAGTAAACAGAACTACCAATAGAAATTCACACAACATAAGATACAATGAGCATATTAGATACATTCAAATTAGAAGGAAAAGTAGCCCTAGTGACGGGGTGCAAGAGAGGAATCGGCAAAGCCATGGCGGTAGGTTTGGCAGAGGCAGGGGCAGACATCATCGGGGTGAGTGCTTCTTTGGAAAAATCTGGATCAGAAGTCGAAAAGGCAGTGACTGCTTTGGGCAGAAAGTTCAAGGCTTACACATGTGATTTTTCGGATAGAAACGCTTTGTATGAGTTCATCAAAGAAGTGAAAGGAGACTTTCCAGTGATCGATATTTTGGTCAACAATGCGGGAACCATCCTCAGGACACCAGCTGCTGAGCATCCAGATGAAATGTGGGACAAGGTCATCGAAGTGAATCAAAATGCGCAATTCATTTTGACACGAGAGATTGGGAAAGAAATGGTTGCTAGAGGCAGTGGCAAAGTGATTTTTACGGCTTCTCTATTGACTTTCCAAGGCGGCATCACCGTACCTGGTTATGCTGCGAGCAAGGGAGCAATCGGTCAGATGACGATGGCTTTTGCCAACGAATGGGCAGGCAAAGGGGTCAATGTCAATGCAGTTGCACCAGGCTACATCAGCACTGACAATACCGAGGCATTGAGAAACGATGCGGACAGATCTGCGTCGATTCTCTCTAGAATTCCCGCAGGACGGTGGGGCGAAGCGACGGATTTTGCAGGACCTACAGTGTTCCTCGCATCTGCGGCATCTAGCTACATGCACGGCAGCATCATGCTAGTCGACGGAGGCTGGATGGGACGTTAATGAGTGCTCAGTACTTGGTACTATAGACTAAGTACTGAATCTCTTTTACCTATAAAATATTAAGAGTCTTTGTGCTCTCTACTTAGTACTAAATACTTGAAAAAATGAAGGATTACAAATTGTTTATCAACGGAGAGTGGGTAGAATCCACGACTGGAGACAGAGATACCGTATATAGCCCGATCGACGAGAGCAGTGTAGCTACTACGGCGATGGGAGTAGAAGCAGATGCTGTTCTCGCCCTCCAAGCGGCAGAAGCAGCGCAGAAGGAATGGAAAAAATGGCCAGCCAAAAAGAGAGCAGACTTATTGAGGAAGTTTGCAGCTGAGATTCGTGCCAACCGAGATAGACTCGGTGAGTTGCTCACCAGAGAGCAAGGCAAATTGCTGTCGTTGGCCAAGTTCGAAGTAGATGTGACGGCCAGTTTCATCGAGTATGCCTGTGATGGTGCCAGAGCCATAGAAGGAGATATCGTCCAGTCGGACAACCCTGATGAGCACATTTGGATTCACAAAATCCCGAGAGGAGTGGTCGTAGCGATCACGGCATGGAACTTCCCACTGGCACTGGCTGGTCGCAAGATCGGACCAGCATTGGTGGCGGGCAATGCCATCGTGGTGAAGCCTACGCAGGAGACTCCTTTGGCGACTCTGGAGCTAGGAGATATTGCCAACAAAGTTGGCTTGCCAAAGGGACTATTGAATATCGTCACTGGTTCAGGTCGTGTATTGGGCGAAGCATTGGTAGCCAATCCAATCACCAAGATGGTGACCATGACGGGTAGTACGCCCGCAGGTCAGTCGATCTTCAAGACTGCTGCGCAGAATTTGACACATGTACAGTTGGAGTTGGGAGGCAAAGCACCATCAATAGTTTTCGCGGATGCGGACATAGATCAGGCGGTAGAGGCGACTTTTCACTCACGATGGGACAACTGCGGACAGGTATGCACCTGCAATGAACGCATGTATGTGCACGAGGATATCTACGACGTATTTATGGAGAAGTTTCTCGCCAAGACGCGCGCAATCAAAGTGGGCAATCCGATGGAAGAGGGCATAGATATGGGGCCAAAAGTCAACGCCAACGAGCTCAAAAACATGGAGCATCTGGTAGCGAAAAGTATCGAAGAAGGCGCGAAGATCGCATTTGGAGGCAAGAAACCTACCGGCAAGGGATTTGACAAAGGGTACTGGTTCGAACCGACCGTGATCACGGATGTGACCCAAGACATGACGATCGTACACGAGGAGGCTTTTGGACCGATTTTGCCCGTTATCAAGTTCAAGGATTTTGATCAAGTGATCGCTTGGGCCAACGACTGTGCGTACGGATTGGCTGCTATGGTGTTCACGACTGACATGAAGAAAATCCTCAGACTCAACGACGAGTTGGAGTTCGGGGAGATCTATGTCAACAGAGGACATGGCGAACAGCACCAAGGATTCCACAACGGCTACAAACTCAGCGGTAGCGGAGGAGAAGACGGTAAATATGGTTTCGAACAGTACATGGAGAAGAAAACGTTTTACGTGAAATATTAAAATAGTCGGGAGTCCATGATATATGGGCTCCTGATTATTGCCTATAGATTTTTCAAAATGAGCAAAATAAAAAATATCAAAGTACGGCTTTTTAATGTCCCACTATCGGAGGTGCTGTCGGATGCCAAGCATGGTGATCATACACACTTCGAGTTGGTGACTACTACGATCACACTAGAGGATGGTAGTGAAGGTACGGGCTATACCTATACAGGTGGCAAAGGAGGGCACAGCATCAAGGCGATGCTAGAGCATGACATAGCACCTGCTCTGCTAGGCAAGGATGGTACTGCCATCGACGAGATTTATGATTTCATGGAGTGGCACATTCACTACGTGGGCAGAGGTGGGATTGCTTCGTTTGCGATCTCTACGGTGGACATAGCACTATGGGATATCAAGGGCAAAAAGACAGGCCAGCCCCTCTGGAAAATGGCTGGCGGTGCGGGGCATACGTGCAAGGCATATTGTGGCGGGATCGACTTGATGTTTCCCCTCGAAAAGCTATTGAACAACATGAAGGGCTACCTCGCAGCAGGTTTCAATGCCGTCAAAATCAAGATAGGAAGAGAAAATCTCGACGAAGATATCGCGCGCATCAAGGCAGTACGCGAATACATCGGTCCAGACGTGACCTTCATGGTGGATGCCAACTACTCGATGAGCGTAGACAAGGCCATCGAGTGCTCCAAGAGGATGGAGGAGTGTGATATCACGTGGTTCGAAGAACCGACGATTCCGGATGACTATTTGGGCTTTGCCAAAATTGCAGAGGCAACCAATGTGCCTTTGGCGATGGGAGAAAACCTACATACCATCCATGAGTTCGAATATGCATTTGAGCAAGCCAAACTAGGTTTCATTCAGCCAGATGCATCCAACTGTGGAGGCATCACAGGATGGCTCAAAGCGGCCGAACTGTCCAGAAAATACAACACACCTGTTTGTTCGCATGGGATGCAGGAACTACACGTGAGCTTGGTGTCTGCACAGCCCAACAGTGGGTGGCTGGAGGTACACAGCTTCCCAATAGATGAGTACACCACTCGTCCATTGGTAGTAGAAAACCACAGAGCTGTAGCTCCAGATGAGCCAGGGATAGGAGTCACTTTTGAGTGGAACAAGTTGGAACCATACGAAGTGAAGAGTGCGCCCGTGGCTTATTCGGGGCATGTGTAGACATTGAAACAAAGCATGATATGAAAGTAGAGAAAAGAGCATTTGGGAAATATGAAGGTGAGGACATCGAGCAATATGTCTTGTCCAACGACCAAGGGATGAAGGTAAAGATCATTACCTACGGTGCAACGATCAGTTCGATCGAGCTGCCTACAGCGGATGGTCATGTCGATGTGGTGTGTGGATTCAATTCGATGGAAGGATACCAGTCTGAAGCCTATTTGGCGAATGCCCCTTATTTTGGGTGTACGGTGGGTCGATTTGCTTCGCGTATCAAGGATGGTAGATTCTCTGTGGATGGAATAGAGTATAGCGTCGCGACCAATGATGGCTCCAATCATTTGCATGGAGGTGTCAAGGCTTTCAACAAACGAATATGGAAAGGGGAAGTCATCGATGGAGGTGTAGCGATGAGCCTCTTTAGCCCTCACATGGAAGAGGGATTTCCTGGCAATGTGCAAGTCACCGTGCAGTTCGTGCTCAATGAGGCCAACGAGCTGTCCATTAGTTACCATGCTGCGACGGACCAAAAGACACCACTTTCACTCACCAATCATTCGTATTTCAACCTGTCGGGATTTCAAAAAACGATTGAAGATACCCAAGCAACCATTTTGGCAGATTGCTACCTGAAACCAGACACAACCAATGTACCCAACGGGGAACTGGCGTCTGTGGTAGGGGATCCGTCGGATTTGCGTGAAGGAAAAAGGTTCAGCGAGGCACTTGCTCAGATGGAGACTGGATTCGAGCATTATTATGTGTTTGATGAAAATACGGAGCTACGTAAGGTGGCGATTTTTGACGAACCAGCCACTGACCGCAAGTTGGAGATATTGACGACCGAGCCAGGCATGTTATTTTATTCTGGTTATTTCACCTCCGATGCGCTGCATCGTGAATCGGGAGAGCAGTACGGTAGATACCGTGGCTTTTGCTGCGAGACCCACCGCTATCCCAACGGCCCGAATATAGCAGGAGCTCCAGAAGTATTTGCGACAGCAGGAGCACCATACAAGAGCCAGACGGTGTACAGATTTGATTTTTAATAAATGAGAACCATGAGCCATAGAAGCAAGAGAGAATCTTGACTCTTGATTTTTGACTCTAAAATCTAAAGAACATGATAGAAGGAATACTATGGGCCGTATTGGCCGGACTGATGCTAGGGCTGTATGCCTTGCCAGAGAAATTTACCAAGGATTTCGAATTTGAAAACACTTGGAGTTTGTTTTTTGCCATCAACACTTTCGTGGTACCCAATGTAGCGGCATTTCTACTGATCGATGGGTTCAGTGAAGTGCTGGCAGCCATCCCTTCGGGCATACTGATCGGCATGGTCGTAGCGAGTTTGCTATGGGGTATTGGTGTGATGATGTGGGGCAAGGCCATCAACCATATCGGTTTGTCACTCGGTTTCTCTCTTTTCATAGGGACGATCATATTGGTGGGGTCATTGATACCATTCGTGATCAATGGACTGCCAGAGAGGCCAGTCTTTGCGACGATCATGGGAGGGATATTCGTGGTACTCGTAGGGGTAGTGGCCAATGGCAAAGCGGGTATTATGCGCCAAGCCGATGAACAAGGAACCCAGGAGAAAAAGGGCTCGATGGCTACAGGTATTTTGATTGCTGTGGTGGGCGGATTGCTCGCTACAGGATTCAGCTATGCCAATACCGTCGGAGGAGCTGTCATTCATGAGGCGGTCATCACGCAGGGCAATCCCGAATGGATGAGTGCTGTAGCGGTGATGTATGTGATCTACATGGCTGGAGGAGTAGCCATCGCAGTTTATTTCATCCAGCAGTTGACTGCCAAGAAGCTGTGGTCAAAATTCAACTCACCGAGTTTTGGTAGAAACGCAGGGTTGGCGACCGTGATGGGGATACTCAACTTCGCGGCATCTGCCGGATTTGCGTATGCAGCTTTCAAACTCGGTAGTACAGGGGGGACAGTAGGATACGCTATATTTAATACCGTATCGGTAGCCGTGGCGATCGTCAGTGGCTTGATCACCAAAGAGTGGATCAATGCCTCTTCCAAATCAAAAAATGCCCTGTATTTGGGATTGACCTGCATGATCTTGGGTATTGTGATCGTAGCGATTGGCAATGGTCTGTAGGCATAAGAGATGTAATTAGGGAAGATAAATTAGAACAAAATGAGCAAAAAAATGGGATTACAAAAGATAGCAGTAGCGCTGATGGTAGCAGCAGGGTTGAATGCCTGTCAGCCACCGGTGGCCGAAAAAGATTGTGACAAGATTGTCATCACTCCAGAAAAGGTAGACTTCTTGGGGATCACAGACACGACACACCTGAGTGCAGCATCCAAGCGTGCACTGAGGTGGCCCGATGAGTTGACCAATGAGTGGTTTGGTGAGTTTGAGCAGTTCTATCTCCAAGGAGACTTAGCCTATGAAGAAGGAGTGGTTCGTAGAGACCCAAGTGCCTTGATCAAGGTCGATGGCAAATATTTCGTATGGTATAGCAAGAGTGTCGGTCCGACAGACGGTTTTGCCGGAGATATCGAAACCGAAAAGGTGTTCCCATGGGATAGATGTGATATCTGGTATGCAACGTCCGAAGACGGCATCACCTGGAAAGAAGAAGGAATGGCCGTCGCTCGTGGCGAAAAAGGAGCCTATGACGATCGTTCAGTATTCACCGTCGAGATCATGGAGTGGGAGGGGATGTACTACCTCAGCTACCAGACCGTCAAATCCCCCTACAACGTACGGGTAAAAAATCAAGTCGGTCTGGCATGGTCTGATTCTCCTCATGGTCCCTGGACGAAAAGCAAAGAACCAATCCTCAGCCCTGCTGACAATGGCGTCTGGGCAGGTACCGAAGACAACCGATTCAAAGTGGAGAAAAAAGGGGATTTTGATAGTCACAAAGTTCATGATCCATGCATCTTGCCATACAAGGGCAAGTTCTATCTCTACTACAAAGGAGAGCAAATGGGAGAACAAATTACTTTTGGCGGACGCCAAATCAGACATGGTGTCGCCATCGCGGACAACCCAAAAGGACCCTATGTCAAGTCGCCGTACAATCCGATCTCCAACAGTGGACACGAAATCTGCGTATGGCCGCACAAGGGAGGGATTGCTTCGCTGATCACCACTGACGGCCCAGAAAAGAACACCGTACAGTGGTCTCCTGATGGGATCAATTTTGACATCATCGCTTCCATCCCTGCTCCACCACATGCAATAGGACTGGATAGAACCAAAGATACCGAAGAGCCATTTGCAATTTTCGGTTTTGGTCTCACACACGAGTATGTGTCCTATGACTACCAGTGCATCAAAGGGTTCAGAGGCAAAAGAAAAACGACCCATGTAGGCAAAGGAGAGGCTGGCTCTACGAAAGGGAGTGACGAGAAATAAGTAGTTTGATTTAGTAATTGTTGCTGCCTCACTCGAGGTAGCAACATTTTCCAATCCGTATAAAAGCACTCAAGTGTATTTTCATAAAACCATTTCAATACCCAAACTATTTTTGGTAGCAGCCATGCTGTGGTCATCGTGCGCTGATCAACGTATGACAAATAGTGACCGTACCAGTTTGTTGTTTGACGCACAGGGCAGCCTAGATACCTCACGTCTGCAAGTGTCGGGACTAGACTATCAGTTGATCAATACAGACGGTGGAGTGGGTTTGCGCATCCGTACCAACGAAGAAGTAAAAGGGCAATTTTTGACACTACGCAGTGCGGCAAACCAACCATGGGAGTTGGGGGATACATGGCAAGTCCAGGCCGTGGTTTCCAACATCGGCAGTGAGCTCATGCAGGCAGAGATGTTTGTAGGCAATGATCCCGATGGTCTTGTACGCTGGTACTGTTCGGACTATATCGACTTGGTGCCAGGCCAAACGGACATGATCACGGTCAATCTAGCTTGGACGCCATGGATCAACGAACCCGCAGTTCCTCTTGTCGGGATGCGTGGAGCTCCAGGCATGACCAAAACCGATTTGGCTAAAATTCAATCGATACAGTTCAGGCCTAGGTATGCGACTCGTGAGACCGTATTTGTGCTGCACGATGTGTGGGCTGTAGGGTCACTACAGTGGCATTCCTCCGAATCATTTTTACCTTTCATTGATTCATTTGGTCAATACAAGCATCAAGATTGGCCAGGCAAAACGCACAGCACACAAGAGTTGAAAGACAACTACACCCAAGAGATCGAGACAATGAGTGCCTCGAAATCAGGATGGATATTTGATCCATACGGGGGCTATGCTCAAGGGCCACTACGCAAAGCTACAGGCTTTTTTAGAGTGGAAAAGTATGAAGGGAAATGGTGGATGGTAGACCCAGAGGGACGTTTGTTTTGGAGCAATGGACTCAACTGTGTCAATGCCAACATGACATTGACAGGTATAGATGGGAGAGAGAACTATTTTGAAGGATTACCCACCGAACTTGAGCCTTTGGGGCAGTTTTACAGAGCCGGTACTTGGGCCTCCCATGGTTTTTACAAGGACAAAATACCTTTCCAAGCTTACAGCTTTTTGGAGGCCAACCTATACCGAACATTCGGTGATACATGGAAAGAAGAGTTCCTTGATTTGACACACAGACGTATGCGATACTGGGGGATGAATACGCTCGGCAATGTGTCCGATGCACAACTCAAAGCACAACAACGAACACCCTACGTCGGTACTGTCTGGATTCGCAATACTCCCAAAATCGAAGGGTCTGAGGGGTTTTGGGGCAAGTTTCACGATGTGTTTGATCCTGCGTTTAGGCTCGCAGTGCGTGACAACATGGCTTCACAGCGACAGGGTGCAGGTGATCCATGGTGTATGGGCTTTTTCGTGGACAATGAAATGTCATGGGGATTGAAAGGTTCTTTGGCTATCGCTGCGCTCCATAGCCCAGCTACTCAAGCTTCCAAAATTGAATTTGTCAAGGATCTTCAAGAAAAATACATCGACATCAAAGCATTGAATGGCGCATGGAAGACGGATTATGCCTCATGGCAGGATTTGCTAATTCGCCAAGAGCATGAGGAATTGGAAAATGCACAATCCGATTTGAATGCGTTTTATGGGAAGATCGCTGAAACCTATTTTCGAATAGTGAGCGAAGAGCTTCATCGTATCGCTCCCAATCAGATGTACCTAGGCTGTCGTTTTGCCTGGGCCAACAATGACCTAACGGTGGCTGCTGCTGCGGAGTACTGCGACATAGTGAGTTTCAACAAGTACGAGTACAGCATCGCCAATTTGAGCCTGCCGACTGGGATAGATCGCCCCATCATGATCGGAGAGTATCACTTCGGAGCGACTGATCGCGGACATACGCATCCTGGCGTGAAGGTGGCCAAAAACCAAGCCGATAGAGGACACAAGTATGCCGAGTACATCCGTGGTGCGCTAGCCAATCCACAGATTGTAGGGGCACATTGGTTTCAGTACACGGATCAAGCGGTGACTGGACGTGAGGACGGAGAAAACTACAATGTAGGGTTTGTAACCATCACGAATACGCCCTACCAAGAGTTGGTGGATTCGGTGCGGATGGTCAATCATCAGATGTACCAGAGACGATTGAGAGAAATTGAATAAGAAAAATAGTTGCAAGCGATTTGTTACGCAACGAGATAGGCTGTGCTTTCTGGTGATCGGAAAGCATCTACCACAGAAAATTAAGATTGGATATTAAATTGAGAAGGATGCAATACAGATACATCAAAACATTTATTCTACTCGCCGTGGTTGGGGGCTTGGTTTCCTGTCAAGAGCAAGTACAAAAAAGAACGATAGTGGAAAAACCCAACATCGTCATCTTCTATGTAGATGACTTGGGCTATGGAGATGTTGGCTGCTATGGAGCCAAGGGGGTGCAAACACCCGTAGTGGATCGGCTGGCTGCACAGGGCTTGCGCATGACAGATGCTCATAGTGGGGCGTCTACTTGTACTCCATCCCGTTATTCGCTGTTGACGGGACGATATGCCTTTCGCAATCAAGCTGCCGTGTTGCCCGGTGATGCGCCATTGTTGATCGATACGGCTCAGATGACCTTGCCTAAGTTGCTTGGGCGTGCAGGCTATCGCAGTGCAGTAGTTGGCAAGTGGCACTTGGGCTTGGGCAATGGCAATATCGACTGGAATGGGTCGGTATCGCCGGGTCCGTTGGAGATAGGTTTTGATTACAGCTATTTGTTGCCTGCCACGGGTGATCGAGTACCCACGGTGTACCTCGAAAATCATGAAGTGGTGAATTTGGATCCAAATGATCCGATCAGTGTGTCCTATGGAGCGCCAATCGGCGACCGACCGCTAGGATACGAGCATCCGGAGTTGCTGCGCTATGGCGCGGATCGTCAGCATGGCGAAACCATCGTCAACGGCATCAGCCGCATAGGCTACATGGCCGGTGGCGAAGAGGCACTTTGGGTAGACGAAGAGTTTCCAGAGGTGCTCAATCAAAAGGCGATTAATTTCATCCAGGAGAGCAAGGATGATCCTTTCTTTTTGTTCTATTCATTTCATGACATCCACGTGCCCCGCTTACCCAATGAACAGTTTCAAGGTGCCTCTACCATGGGTGTGAGAGGGGACGCGATCGCGCAAATGGACTGGACAGTAGGTCAGATATTGAATGAAATCGAGCGTTTGGGATTGGCTGAGAATACCTTGGTGATTTTTACCAGCGACAATGGCCCAGTGCTCAATGATGGCTATGATGATCAGGCCGTCGAATTGCTCGGTGATCATCTGCCTGGCGGCATATACAGAGGGGGCAAGTATTCTGCTTTCGAAGCGGGCACGCGTGTACCGACGATCGTTTACTGGCCTGGACAGGTGCAGCCTGCCGTGTCAGAGGCGCTTTTTACGCAAGTGGATCTCATGGCTTCTTTGAGTGCGCTGGCTGGTGTACAGGCTACAGACAGCGAACTGAGCGACAGTCGAAACCAACTGGAGGCCATGCTTGGGCGCTCGGCGCAAGGGCGAAAGTACATGCTCGAAGAGGCGTACACCATGGCAATTCGCAGCAAGGATTGGAAATACATCGCGCCAGTGCCTGCTGACAAAGCCTATCCTGCATGGCTAAAGGATAAGGACGTGGAAGGGGGAATGGATACCATCCCACAACTCTACCATGTAGCCAATGACCCTAGCGAACAGGTAAACGTCGCGGCACAAAACCCTGAAGTAGTAGCCGAATTGACAAATGAATTGAATGAGATATTGAAAGACAATATATGAAATCGCTAAAGCGAATAATGGTAGCCTATGGCCTGCTCGGGTTTTTATGTTTCACTTACCCGACGGTACATGCACAGCCCAATGTGCTGCTGATATTTTCAGACGATGCAGGCTATGCGGATTTTGGATTTCAGGGTAGCGAAGAGATCAAGACGCCAAATCTGGATCAATTGGCCACCGAAGGTATGCGTTTTGAACAGGCATACGTGTCTGCTGCTGTCTGTGGGCCGTCTAGGGCTGGGCTGCTGACGGGGCGATACCAGCAGCGATTTGGCTATGAGGAAAATAACGTGCCGGGGTATATGAGTACGTCTTGTTTGCCTGATGACATGATGGGGCTGCCCTTAGACCAAGTGACTGTTGCCAATTATCTGAAGGAACAGGGGTATCGTACTGGACTGTTTGGCAAATGGCATTTGGGCAATGACGATCAGTTTCACCCCACCAAGCGTGGTTTTGATGAGTTTTATGGTTTTCGAGGAGGTGCGAGGAGCTACTTCGAATACGATGATGAGCATCCCAATCATCGCCAAGAGGATTATTTGGAGCGTGGTTTTGGCAATTTTGAAGAGTCTGAAAAGTACTTGACGGACGCCCTGGCTGATGAAACCATCGCTTTTATGAAACGCAATCAGGATCAGCCATTCTTTGCCATGTTGTCATTCAATGCGGTGCATACACCGATGGAAGCCGACCCCAAGGATTTGAAGGAGTTCCCAGAACTTACGGGCAAACGACAGCAACTGGCAGCCATGACTTTGTCGATGGATCGTGCTTGTGGTCGCGTGCTCAAAGCGCTCAAAAAACTCGGATTGGAAGACAATACCCTCGTGGTTTTTACCAATGACAATGGCGGCCCATCTGACGCTAACGCTTCCAATAATGCTCCGTTGAGTGGTACGAAAGCCAACCACTTGGAGGGAGGCATCCGTGTTCCGATGCTGATGCGCTGGCCGGGTGTGATTTCTGCCCATACGACTTATCCTTTTCCGGTGAGTACCCTTGATTTGTTGCCGACGTTTGTGCAGTTAGCAGGAGGCAATGTGGATGAATTGAAGCAGTTGGATGGGGTAGATTTAAAGCCCTATGTCAGTGGAGAAAATCAAGAGCGCCCCCACGAGGTACTGTATTGGAAGAAGGAAAATAGAGGAGCCATTCGCATGGGTGACTGGAAGCTGTTGCGCTATCCAGATCGTCCCGCCGAACTGTATGATCTTTCTAAAGATGAAAGCGAAGTGTACGATTTGGCCAATCAATACCCTGACAAAGTACGCGACATGTACAAGCAATTGTTCGACTGGGAATGCACGCTAGATAGACCTAAATGGCAACTGAAGCGCAAATATGAAAAGGATGCGATGGAAAGGATGGATGCTTATAGACAGGCCAAAACAAAGGATTAAGGCTATATCGATTGCCTCAGTCTATAGAGAGTTAGGCTACTGTACATATCAAGTCTATAGAGAAAATCAGCCTGAGACGGTAGGCATAAGTACTATTGTAACATAGTATAATGTTGAGGGGCTGTAAAATAGTTCCTAGTTGGTTTTTCCCTAAAACACAATTGATATGAAAGTGATTATGTATTTGACGTTCTTGTTGGTGCCCATGGCTGTATGGGCTCAACCTAACACCACCATTACTCATGAGGAGAGTAGTCAGCAGATCAGAGATTTGTCTGGTTTTCGGTGGAGAATGAAGATGATGTTGCCCGGTGAAGGAGTCAAAAGGGGGCTGCATAAGTTGCCCTCAGAAGATATAGAAACGCTGGTATGGAACAATGCTCAGGTGCCTGGGGATGTATACACTGACCTGTGGAAAGCAGGGGTAATTGATGACCCATACTTTGGAAGAAATAGTGTCAGAGCACAGTGGGTGCAGGGTTATGAGTGGTGGTATGCTTTACAATTCCAGGTGACTGAAGATATTACCGATCAGGTGGTCGATTTGTTATTTGAGGGGGTTGATTATAGCTGTGAGGTCTGGTTGAACGGAAACTATTTGGGCAAACATGAAGGGGTCTTTTCCAAATTTTCATTCAATGTCAATGAGTTTTTGCGGATCAGTAAGCACGATTACCTCAAAGGACAAAACATGCTCATGGTTAAGATTGACCCAGCACCACAGGTGAATGCGCTAGTTGCAGGTAAGAAAACCCCTTGGTTTGGAGATTATTGGCGTGATTTGGCTCCTATGGGGATTTGGCGTCCTGTCAAAATAGTACGAACAGGTAAAGTACGTTTTACGGATGTTTATGCCAATAATAAATTGAATGAGGATGGTTCTGCGAATGTCAGTCTTGAGCTAACTATCTATAACACCTCAGATCAACCTAGGGAAATGAGTTTTGTAGCGACATTAGAAGGTAAGAACTTCCAGATGGAGCCCTTGGAGGCACGCTTTGATACCACGATTAAGCCTGGGACACAAAAGGTGACAAAAACTGTCCATCTAAAAGATCCTCAACTTTGGTGGCCTTGGGATTTAGGAAAACCTAATCTTTATGTAGCTCGCATTTCACTCAAAGAAGGGAATATCAATCATGATTTCAACGAGACTGTGTTTGGCATACGAGAGGTTACCTCTCAATGGAACCCAGGTTTTGTAAAAGATGTAGACGTTAGCTTTCCTAGATCAACTTACATTAATGGCAAATTTCATTTTATTCGTTCAGCTTGCTGGGGAGGGCCGCCAGATATTTTGACGGGACGTACCTCAAAAGAAGAATATTTCGAGTTGATACGCCTGGCTAAGGATATGAATATGAACAATATTCGGATTTTTGGATGGCACCCACCAGAAATCCCAGAGTTCTATCAATACGCAGATGAGATGGGTATGACGATCTGGCAAGATATGATTCCATTGGGTACAGGCAATATACCGATGGATGAAAAAAACCTTGCGGAAATATTTAATGAAGGAGTAAATGTAGTCAAGGAGCGTAGAAATCACCCATCGTTAATCATGATGGAGGGAGGTGAGGAAATGATGTTTAGGACACGTGACCCTCAGGCGGGTCGAGCATTTTTGGAGCGTTTGGGTGATTCCTTGCAGGCCTATGTGAATCTACCTTACGTTCCGGATTCTCCAATGACAGATCATGTGGCACAGGAGGCAGGATTCAAACCCAAGGAAGCGGTGCATGCCCTGCGCTATTTTTACGATATGGGTGAGTGGTTGCATGAGGATTGGTATCAGACCAAGGCGGACGGTTATCCGATTGTTCCTGAGTTTGCGATCACTTCGGTACCCTCAGTAGAAAGCTTGAAGAAGTTTATTCCTGAAGACGAAATGTGGCCTCCAGGTTTGAGTTGGGGCCATCACTGGGGAGATTTGACAAGATTGAGAATGCAAAATTGGGATGTGTTTGGCAGTGAGATGAAGAGCTCACTCGAAGAGTTTGTCAATGCTACACAGGATGCTCAGGGTGTTATTTTTCAGAATGGCATAGAACATTTCAGAAGGGACAAGCCGAGTTTGAGCGGTATTTCTTTGTGTCACTTTATTACCTATTGGCCTGATATGAAATGGGGGATCGTTGATAATTATCAACAACCTAAACGATCCTACTACTTTGTTCAAAAGGCTTACCAGCCCTTATTGGTCAATTTTGAATTTAAAAAGCGCCGCTGGGCAAAAAACGAACCTTTTACAGGAAGTATTTGGGTGATCAATGATTTTTACGAGTCATTCGAGGATTGCATCGCAACCTTGGTTATTAAAAATGAAGCTGGAAAAGTATTAAAGCGAGAGCAATTTGAATTGGGTACGGTGACTGGCAATAGTGCCAAGAAATTTGTGGATATATCAGCTGATGTTTTGGCTAAAGTAGATGAGAAATTTTTTGTGGAGCTATTGCTTACGGACAAGACCGGAGCGGTGGTGTCTGCTAACGATTACTTCTTTTTGATGGGTGACCAGGTGCAGGCCACTGCGACATTCAACGCTTGGAAGAAGGAAAGATTGGCTTTGGAAAATAAATACGGATCATATGGCTCGTACTATTACTACTTCGATGAGATGACCGGTGAGAATGGTAAGAAATACGAGAGTGAAACGCAAACACCGAGAGCAGTAGGGTTTCCAGAAAACAAGAAATGAATAAGTGTATTTTAAAGATTTCAAAAAATCTGCTTTACGGGTGCCTGTTGATTTGTTTGAGTGATTGTGGCAATAAGCCTCGATCAGTAATTGAAAGTCGGCCTAAAACGCTGCAAGTCATGCTTAGAAATGACTGTTTCGCCTGTCACAGTGTAGTGGATCGTGTAGCTGGGCCTCCTTATTTGGATGTGTCGCGTCGCTATCTCAGTCCAGATGCAGTGCTGAAAAAACGTCTCGCCAATAAGATCGCCGAGGGAGGAGGAGGATTGTGGTATGGTGGATACATGTCACCACACCCACTGCTCAAACTTGAGCAAATTGATGCCATGGTGGATTGGGTTTTGGCAATCCACAGCATGGAACAGATATGGTTTCAGCAGTGTACTCCTCAGCAAGTCTCCGATTGGGATCTAATGGAGAGAGGGAGATTTCGAATGGAAGTATCGACGAATGGAAACTCCGAGGTGCTTCGCTCTGGTCATGGCGATCAAGTCTGCTTTTGGGGTGCGAGGGCTTTTGCATCCTTGGAGGGGAAGATGGTTCAGGTCAGTGGACAGGTAGAAGTCAAGGTGCCTGGCAAGTACCTCTTTCGCTTGCACAAAACAGGTGTTGGATCTCTCAAAATCAACGACCAAGTCGTCATTCGAGAAGATGTCACAGATCATGAGTACATCAAGGAATTGTCAGAGGGAAGTTATTCCTTGGTACTCAACTATCAACCAGTCAGTGCTAGCGATACTCTGATTTTGAGTTGGATGACCCCAAGTGCTGAGTACTTTACAGTGATCGGACAGTAGCAGATGGACAGTTGGTCTTTGGTCCAAACGTCACCTTTTGACAAAGGTCTCCGTGGTGCTCTGACCGTCAGCAGTCCAAATTCGCAAGAGGTAGGTTCCCTGTTGTAATCCGGACAAGGGAATGTCGGTTTTTTGGGAGTTTGGAGTGATTTGTAGTTGTACTCTACCACTCAGGTCATAGATTGTCGCCTTACGGATGACTTGACCATCAGCAGATAGGTAGAGGTTGCTGTCGGCAGGGTTTGGGTAGACTTGGTAGCCCAGTCCTTCGTCCTTGTTGGACAATACAAAATCAGGGTCTTCTATGGGTTTGTAGACTCTGATCCAATCTACTTTCATCGTGTTTTTGTCTGGATCACTGAGGTCATCATCATTCGGTGTTCGTCCAGCTTCTACGTGCCAATCTTGAGATTCGACATTGATGATGATGTCCAGTTCTTTGGTGAACCCCTGTCCATTTTGATAGTCGTAGGGGTCGATGACGCTGGTGTTGGAGAGCGCACTTGCTTCACTCAGTGTAGCAAAAGAATAGCTGCTTCCCGTGGCATATTCAGTTACTTTTTGATAGCCGTTTTCAAAATCCAATTGACCGTCCGTCATGCTAGGGTAGGTATAGTGCCAAGTACCATTGATGTTACTAGCAAAGGCTTTGTCATATAGCACACGGACCAATACTCCGTCGATGTAGTACTCGAAATGTTTGGGTCCTATCCAGTTAACTCCTACGCGCACATAGGTACGGTTCCCTTCATTCCAGCAGTATTCTCCCCAGCTGGTGACTCCATCGGTTCCCCACCAGCTGTTGCGGTCTCGGGGTTGGTAGTCTTGAAAGGGGTTGCGTATGAAAGAATGGTGACTCAGGTGAATGTATTGCGCAAAGAAGTCGTTGTTGCTCTGGGCACCTCCATAACACTCGATGATATCGATCTCTTGCGTGTCATCTGGGCTCAATAGCCAAACATCCGAAGCGAGCGTGATGTTGGCCACACTGATATTTGATTCGACAAAGACGGGGTATTTGACGCGGTGATTGGATGTGATGCAACCTGCATTGACACCAGGTACACCCATTTTGGAGGTGCTGGGATTGCGAGACGATCGAATGACCAAATCATGTCCGTCGACTGAGACATGGTTGTATTGCCAGTAGGTAGTGCCTGGTCCATCCCAATGGTTGTGGTAGAAGTTGTACCACTTGTTATCTCCAAAATTCGTTTGCTGGTTTGCCTCTTCAAAGGTGTAATTGAAATCATCCGAAGCGTCGGACTGTAAAACCCACTTGTTGCCTAGACCAGCTTCGGCAGGAACAGGGATACTTGCCCAGTCTTGAGCGGATAGTAGCGAAGTGGATAGTGTAATTAAGGTAAGCGCGATTAAATATTTTCTCATTTTTCTACGAGTACTGTGATCTTTCGTTTTTTTAAATTTAGGTGTCAGGTTTTGATACAGTAAAAGTATGGTGTTTAGTGTTGCTCTTGTTTTTTGACCACTAGACAAATACTCGACAAGGGTCATTTTTATGCGTCAATTGAGGGGTCAACTCAAAGCATGCTTGGGTGAAAAATCTAAACTTTGTCGATAAACTCCTTCAGATTATCACCCTTTTCTAGTCCCAGTCGCTTGCGCAGGCGATAGCGGGAGGTGTTGGCACTTTCTGCTGAGATTCCGAGGAGTTGTGCCATTTCCTTGCCAGAAAAATCCAGTTTGATCAAGGCACAAATCTTATGGTCGTAGGGTTTGAGTTCAGGAAACTGCGCTCGCAGTTTGTCAAAGAAGTCGTTATTGACAGCTGCAAATTGCTTCTCGAAGGCAAGCCAACTTTGGTCTTTGTTGAGTTGGATGGTTTGGATGAGTTTACGTATTTCTGGCGAATGCCCTTCTTTTTGGAGAGTGGTGAGTTGGGTTTTGACCTCCGAAAGTAGTTCGTCTTTGGCGATGATTTGCAGGGTAGTATTGGTGAGTTCCTTGTTTTTGACTTCCAAAATGGCCTGGTTCTTTTCTTGTTCCTGCTGTTGTCGCAGGTGCAGAGCGGTGCGCTCCAGTTTGTGCTTTCTTCTGATTTTTCGGGTCCAAACGATCGCCGCAAAACCCACGAGCACGAGGGTCACTACGAGCACGACGGTTTTCAATATCCAGATATACTCTTCTTGTTCCAATTGTCGGAGGCGTTGTTCTTGTATGATTTGTGCTTGGCGCTCTTGCTCTTCGCGGTATTTGTCTTTGATTTCCAATAGGAAGTGATTGTTGGGACTTTTGGCACTGTAGAGCCATTGGTCGAGTGCATACGCTGTCTGCATGTAGGTGTTGGCTGCTGTGGGTTTTTGCAGGACGGTCATGACCTTGGACAATTTGAAATAGGTGTCGGGGACAAAATTAAGGTGTGCCAAATGGGTTTTGGCGGAGTTGAGTGCCAGCTGGTAGTGCGTCTGTGCTTTGGCGAAAGCCTCCCACGCAACGTACAAGTCGCCAAGTAGTGAGTGATAGATCACCAGATAGGAAGGAAGGAAGTCTGTGAGCTCTGCTTGGAGAGGAAGCAACAGTGCTTCTGCTTCTGGATAGTGGTGCGATTGGATCAGGAGGTAGGCCCGTTCGGCTTTGACTAGGGTATTGGCATAAGGACTTTTTAGAGGGATACTTTCACAACTGTCAAGGTAGGCATTGGCAAGAGACACTTCGTTTTGATATCTAAAATGGATCGCTAGAGCGAAATAGTTGTCTCGCAATTTGAGAGAGTCAATTTCACCCGCAGCGAGTAATCGCTTGTTGATGGTGAGGGATTGGAGGTAGCTGTCCAGAGCGGCGTCTCTTCGTTCGTAGAGACTGTAGAGGATTCCCAGTCCGTTGTAGGAGTCTGCTTGGGCACGTTTGTCACCGACCTGTTCTGCCAGCAGGAGCGCTTGCCAGTAGCAGTCATAGGCCTGACTGTAGTCTACACGGTTACTATAGCGCATGGCGAGCTTATTGAGAGCAGGTATGGCTTGCAGGGTATCCCCTTTTTTTAGCCATTCACGTATCTGGTTTTCTTGTTGGGTAGTGGTGCTGTCTCCCATTTGACTTTGAATGAATCTGGGCGTGATCAGAAAGGGCAGATCCGAAGCAGTTGTACTGCTGCTGGACTGTGCAGACCTACATCCTATTGCTAACAAAAAAATCAAGCAGAGTCTATGTGTTATTTGTCTTATCATTTGGTCTTTTCGAGTGAAAACCTTTTCAAAACTGCATGAAATGCATTTTTGAAGCAATATAGATAGATTAAAATTTGCTTCTGTCTATATGGAGTCTATATCGAATATTAGGCTTGGTAGGCTGATGATGTCATCTTTGGGATAGTCAAATTGTAAAAGTGAAAAGTGAATTTTCAAAGCATGAAGAGGACAAATACATTACAAAACCTATGGCGTACGATGTGTGGGTATATCTTGGTGATCATCGGGTTGTCAGCTTGTCAGCCAGACTTGCCCGAAGAAGTCGCCGTAGCTTATCAAAGCCTGCCCCAAGAGTTGGATTTTAACGTTCATGTCAAGCCTATTTTGTCGGACAAGTGTTTTGCTTGTCACGGACCAGACAAGGGGAAGATAGTAGCAGGGCTACAATTGCATGAAGCAGCTACAGCCTATGCGGAACTCCCAGAGTCACCAGGCAAGTATGCTATCGTGCCAAGGAATTTGGCCAAGAGTGAGGTGGCTCATCGTATTTTGAGTTCAGATCCAGAAGTGATCATGCCCAACCCCGAATCTAACCTAAAACTGACGGCTTATGAAAAGGCAATTTTGGTCAAATGGATAGAAGAGGGTGCAGTGTACAAACCACATTGGGCATTTGAGGCACCGAAGGAAGTAGCGTTACCTGCCACGGGACAACAGTGGGCGACCAATGCCATCGATCGTTTCATCAGTGCTAGATTGGAGCAGGAAGGCTTGACCCCTTCTCCGCAAGCGGACAAGGAGTTGCTCTTGCGCAGAGTATCGCTTGATTTGACAGGTTTACCACCTACACCACAAGAGATAAAGGCATTTTTGAGCGATGAGCGACCCGATGCTTATGAAAAACAAGTCGATAGGTTGTTGGCCTCTCCGCACTATGGTGAGAAGATGGCAGTGGACTGGCTTGATTTGGCTCGCTATGCAGATACACATGGCTACCAGATCGACCGATACCGTGACATGAGTCCGTGGCGTGATTGGGTGATCGAGTCATTCAATACCAACATGCCTTACGATCAGTTCTTGACTTGGCAGTTGGCTGGGGACTTGCTCCCTGATGCATCGCGCGAACAGATTATCGCGACGGGTTTCAACCGTCTGCATCCTCAAAATGCCGAAGGAGGTATCGTGGATGAGGAGTTTCGAGTGGAGTATGTGGCGGATCGTACTGCCGTATTGAGTACTGGCGTGATGGGACTCACCGTGGCTTGTGCCAGGTGCCATGATCACAAGTACGATCCGATTTCCCAAAAGAACCATTACGAATTGTTTGCCTTCTTCAACAATATCAATGAAACGGGACAAATCTCGTGGGACGCTGATGATATTCCTGTACCCAATATACTTGTACCTACCAAAGAACAAGAAGAGATCATTAGTTACGTAGAGTCATTGATTGACCAATCCGAAGAGGGTTTGGCAGAGGCCAAAGAAAAGGAACTTGGAGAGGTCAACGCTTGGATAGCGGAAGGGAAATACACTCAGCTGAGCAAGAAGGAGTTGCTAAAAGGAGCAGTGGCCAAGTTTGATTTGGATCAAAACCTGATGGATCAAATCAGTGGACAGTCGGGCAAGATGGGATTGATGTATCAGCAGGCAGGGCCAGCAACATTCGCAGCGGGCAAGCGAGGCAAGGCCATCTATCTGGATGGAGACACTTGGTTGGATCTGAAACCCGCAGGCATCTATGACCGCAGCGAACCTTTTAGCATTGGGTTGTGGGTATATGTGCCAGACTCTGTGAAGGAGGGCGTGATTTTTCACAAAAACATCGCCGTGATGCTGCACAGCAAGAAAGGCTATCATTTGTATCTCAAAGACAACAAACTTGAAATGGTGATGGCACATACATGGCCAGACAATGCCATCGAGGAAGTAAGTCAAGTAGAGCTGCCCAAGGAGGAGTGGGTACAATTGACCATGACTTACGATGGATCGAGTCAGGCGGAGGGATTGCGTCTCTATATGAATGGGAGGGAGTTGGTCACCCAGGTGAACATTGATAATCTCTACAAGGACATCCTGTTTCATGACTATGAAGACCAAATCTATGCTGAGCCGATGGAGCCAGGCTTGATGATCGGTGCACGTTGGCGGGGGATTGGGTTGAGAAAGGGTCGTGCAGATGAAGTGACCGTATTTGACCGTACGCTTTCTGCTTTGGAAGTAGCGGCACTGGCGGAGAGCGATCAGTTGGATCAAATACTGAGCAAGGCTCCTGCAGACCTGTTGGCGGAGGAAAAGACCATCCTACAAGAATATTACTTTTATAGAAAGTCAAAGGCATATCGAGCCAAACAGACGGAATTGATGGCTCAGCGTAGCAGACTCAATGAGGAGGTAGAACCCGTCAAGCAGGTTATGGTGATGAAGGAAATGGAAACACCTCGTCAAGCCTATGTCCTAGAGCGGGGACAGTACAGTGCGTATGGTGAGGAGGTATTTCCCAATACACCCGAGAGTATCTTGCCGTTCCCAGATAGTCTGCCGCGCAACCGTCTGGGCTTGGCCAAGTGGCTTTTCTTGCCCGAGCATCCACTGACGGCACGCGTAGCTGTCAACCGTTATTGGCAGAACTACTTTGGGCGAGGAATTGTCCGTACGACGGAGGATTTTGGCAATCAAGGTGAGATGCCGAGTCACATGGAACTGCTGGATTGGTTGGCTTTGGATTTTATGCACAGTGGGTGGGATGTCAAGGCGTTGCAAAAGAAAATCGTGATGTCGTCCACTTACCGCCAGAGTTCCTACTGTGATGCCCAGCTACGTGAGCGAGACCCGTCCAATGTCCTCTTGGCTCGCGGGCCTAATGCGAGGCTGACTAGCGAAATGATGCGGGACAATGCCCTACTGGCGAGTGCTCTACTCAACGATACGATAGGTGGCCCGAGTGTCAAACCCTATCAGCCAGAGGGACTCTGGCAAATGAATGCCAATACCTATGTGCCTGACAGTGGTAGTGACATGTACAGGCGAAGTTTGTACACCTTCTGGAAGCGTAGTGTGCCGCTTCCGACCCAGGGGACGTTTGATCAGCCCGATCGAAACGAATGCACGGTGAGACGACAAAAAACCAATACGCCACTGCAGGCTTTGGTGCTGCTCAACGATCCGGCTTATGTAGAAATGTCTAAAAAAATAGGTGCAGAGATATCTCAAGCAGACAGTGCAGAGCAGGGAATACGATCCGCTTTTGTCTCGTTGACGGGACGAGAAATCAAGGAAGAAGAACTCGCCATTTTGCTCCGTCTCCGGGAGCACGAATTGGAGAAGTTTTCTCAGAACCCAGACAAGATGAAAGGTTGGTTGGAAGCAGGGCAATATGTCGTGCAGACCGATTTGGATCAGCCTACAGTGGTTGCCAATGCGGTGGTAGCCAGTGCGATTATTAATTCAGATGCAGCGATAACAAAAAGATAAAACCATGTGTGATCATAAACCAATACGATCCAATAACAAGGATTTACAGAAAGTAGAAAGAAAAATGGACCGTCGCAATTTCCTGACCAAGACCTCCATGGGATTGGGAGCAGCGGCACTCGGGTCATTGTTGGGAGCTGAAAGGCTTTTTGCCAATGCTACATCCCCTACTTTTGATGGGGGATTAGGCGATTTGCCACATTTCTTTCCCAAAGCCAAGCGAGTGGTTTACCTCTTTCAGAGTGGAGGTCCCTCGCAGTTTGAGACTTTCGATTACAAGCCCAAATTGGTCGATATGTTTGGCAAAGAACTCCCTGCATCCGTACGCCAGGGTCAGCGATTGACAGCCATGAGTGCGCAACAGTCGTCTTTGCCTATTGCTCCGTCAGCCTACAAGTTTGATCAATATGGGGAGTCTCGTGCTTGGGTCAGTGAGTTGATGCCACATACCGCAGAAGTGGTCGATGATCTTTGTTTCATCAAATCGATGTACACCGAGCAGATCAATCATGACCCTGCGATTACGTTTTTTCAAACGGGCCATCAATTGCCTGGGCGACCATCGATTGGTTCGTGGATGAGTTATGGATTGGGTTCGGACAACAAGAACCTGCCTTCGTTCATCGTGTTGGTGTCCAAAAATAGTGGAGGGCAGCCGCTCTACTCTCGCCTTTGGGGCAATGGGTTTCTCCCTACAGAGCATCAAGGGGTGCAATTTCGCTCAGGCAAAGACCCTGTGCTCTACTTGACCAACCCTGAAAACTATGACCAACAGGATCGCGGGGAGATGCTCAAGTACCTCAAAGAACTCAACGAAGTGCAACATTCGGCGTATGCCGATCCAGAAATTAGCGCACGTATCGCACAGTACGAGATGGCCTTCCGCATGCAGACTTCTGTGCCCGAAGTGACGGACATGTCGGACGAACCAGATCATATCTTTGAGATGTATGGCAAAGACAGTCGTGATCCTGGGACCTATGCCGCCAATTGTCTGATGGCGCGTCGCTTGCTAGAGAAGGACGTCAAATTTGTACAACTCTATCACAGAGGGTGGGACCAGCACCTCAATCTGCCCGGTGGAATCAAACATCAGTGTCAGACCACAGATCAAGCGACAGCAGCCCTGATCAAAGACCTCAAGCAACGGGGAATGTTAGAGGATACGCTAGTGGTATGGGGAGGCGAGTTTGGTCGTACGGTTTATTCTCAGGGACAGCTGACTCCCAACAATTATGGACGTGACCACCACCCAAAGTGCTTTACCATGTGGATGGCTGGAGCAGGAGTCAAAGCAGGATATACGCATGGAGAGACAGATGACTTCAGCTACAACGTAGTGAAAGACCCAGTACATGTACACGATTTTCATGCGACGATGATGCATCTGATGGGAGTGGATCACGAGCGATTGACCTACAAGCATCAGGGTCGCCGCTTCCGCTTGACGGATGTGCACGGCCATGTGGTCAAAGATATTTTGAGTTAGATAACTAATCCTCCAAGGGTTTTGAACCCTTGGAGGGATGCTGATACATATACATGAAAACAAGACGAAACTTCATCAAGAAGACTTCACTGGTGGCAGGACTGGCAGCAGCTCTGCCGTCGATGAGCTTCAACGTGATCACCAAGCGCGCCGAACCGGAGCTGATCTTGGGGCACGGAGATTACCAATACAAACTCGTACGCGATTGGGCGCAGCTCAGTGCCGTGCGCAATCCTCTGCTCAACTGCCACGAGATGGTGATGGACAGCAAGGGCCGATTGATCATGATGGGCGATCATCCTAAGAACAACATCCTGATCTTTGACAAGTCGGGCAAACTGCTGGATTACTGGGGCACGGCCTATCCAGGAGGGCATGGACTCACTTTGTCACAGGAGGGTGAGGAGGATTTTCTCTACCTGACGGACTCAGGCTGGTTTCTCAACAAGGAGGGGCAGTGGACGCCTCACAATGGTCGGGTAGCCAAGACGACTGTCGATGGCAAAGTCATCTTCGATATCGGGCATCCGCAGACGATCGGGGTTTACAAGGAAGGAGATCCATTCCGTCCCACGGAGGTGGCCGTCGCTCCCAATGGCGACATCTATGTGGCCGACGGCTATGGCATGGACTACATCATCCAGTACAACAGCCGTGGCGAGTACATCCGCCACTGGGGTGGGCATGACAATGAAGACTCCAACTACAACCTCAAGAATGCCCACGGGGTGACCCTCGACCTACGCGACCCCAAGCAGCCCATGGTGGTGTGCTCGTCACGCAACGAAAGCACCTACAAGTGGTACAGCCTTGACGGAAAATTCGTGAAGAAGGTCTATCTCAACAATATGTTTATGTGCCGAGCCGTGATCGATGACGACAACCTGTACGCTGGCGTCTGCTGGTCGTCACCAGAGGCCAATGGCTATTACAATTGGCTCCTACACACGGGATTTGTGACGGTACTGGAGGGTGACAAGGTAGTGTCCAATCCCGGCGGTACCGCACCGGAGTACAAAAGGGGAGAACTACAGCCTAGTTACCAGTTGCCCGAAAAGCCAATATTGCATGGCCATGACGTGTGCCTCGATGAGGACAAAAACCTCTACATCTGCCAATGGAATGCGAATAAATCTGCACCGCTAAAACTAGAGCGGGTGTAGTTGGGAAAAACCCTCCAAGGGTTCTAAACCCTTGGAGGGTTGGTTGGATGAAGTAAGCAAAGCATAAAGAACAATGGAAGAATCAAACTTAATACTCTTTTTCGGGCGGTTTCACCCGCTGATCGTACACCTGCCGATTGGTTTTTTGATGATCGCAGCACTGATGGAGGTCGCTGAGCGACTCGGCTGGCTGTCCAACGTCCGCCCCGCCATCATATTCTCCCTGCTGCTCGGGGTAGCCAGTGCGGTAGCGGCCAGTGTGCTGGGCTACATGCTCGGCACCAGCGGTGACTATGCGCCCGATATGCTCGACGCGCACATGTGGGCGGGGATCATCACTACGGTGGTTGCTGCAGCGGCACTGCTGCTCAAGACGCGTTGGGTGGATTTTACCAAAGTGCAGACTCAGCTCTACCTCGGCCTGCTGGCGGTGATGATGATCGCCATGAGTGCCACCGGGCATCTGGGCGGAAACATGACCCACGGCTCGGACTATCTGACCAAATATGCGCCTTTCATCCCTAAGCCAGTAGATCCACTGGCCAGACCGAAGGTGACCGACATCCAACAAGCACAAATTTTTGGTGATGTAGTGCATCCAATCATACGGGATCGTTGCATGAGTTGCCACAGCAGCGAAAAGCAGAAGGGCAAACTTTCTTTTTCCTCCATAGAGGAATACCTAAAAGGCGGAGAAAGCGGTGACTTGATAGTAGCAGGAGATGCCTCAGCCAGCGAGCTGTTCAGGCGGATCAGCCTGCCTGCGGGTCATGACGACATCATGCCGCCAGAGGGCAAAGAGCCCTTGACCGAGGAGCAACAGCTATTGATCAAATTTTGGATCGATGGAGCAGGAGGGAGTTTTGATACCCTGATCTCACAGGTCGAAGTACCAGAGGAGGTGATGACGGCTGCCAGTCACTACCTGGGCTTATCGGGTGATGGGGAACAAATGTTGGCTTTGGATTCCATTGCGCCCAAGGACTTGGAGCAACTGCGCTTGATGGGGTTTGAGGTGCGCGAACTGGCGGCTGGTAGTTATGCGCTAGATGTGACTTTGCCTGCTGGTACGGCCAACCCTTCTGATATCATGCGCTATCTCGATGCGCTAGATAAGGTCAGGGAGCATGTCATTTGGCTAGCTATGGACGACAGTGGACTCAGCGATGAATATTTGGTGCACTTTGCGGGGTACCCGAATTTGCGAAGTTTAAAATTGAGTAACAATGCAATCACTGATGCAGGAATAAAACAACTCTCAGGGCTCCCTGTTTTGGAGAAACTCAATCTATATGGTACGGGAGTCACGGTGAGTAGTATGGATCACTTGCGCAGACTACCTGCACTTCAGGTCGTGTACGTATGGCAGACGGGTATAGACGAAGAGGCAATTCACGAGTGGCATTCGGAACATGAAAAACCAAGATTGGTGGCAGGATCATAAATACAGACGCAAGCAATTCACCTCAATTAGACAACTAGCCCAGTTTTAGTTTTATATATTGTTGTTTATCACCTACTGGATTTCTTGATTCTATGAATTGTTAAATCTATAGACGGAATATTTATATTTAGTAGAATGTTTCTTGTTGTCTAGTTGCCTGTCTGTCAGTGTGGTATGAATGTACTTGCTGCAAGTTGCTTTTTTTTGCATATAGCCATGATTTTGATCTGATTCGGAAAAGTCCAAGTAGCAAATCTGTCGTGTCATATTCTTGTTGTCCAGTTGTAGCTATTCAGTTTTTGTCTAGTGTGTTTGTTAGGAAATGGGGCAGAGATAGATCAATTTGACTTTGATTATTTTGAGAAAGACTAACATGACTGTACCCCTCATACCGTATGCCCTATGGTGTCCTTTGGACACGGGCTATCAGGAGACTTTGGATCATGCGTCTCTCTTTTCACTAATCTGTAAAAAACATAAGGCCCACCAAGTAATGACCGGAAAATCAAAATCATTGGTAGACCTATGTCTAGAAATTAACTGTAACTTCTAAACCGCGAATATCTATGATTCTATAATTACTCACGCACACTTTCTGCTTTAATCTCTTGAAGTAGTCAAAGACCATCTGTCCCCTCAAGTCCAAATAAAATGTGGGTTGGTTTGCACACATAGGAACATCCTGTTCCTAGCTATCACTGGTATGCCCTTTTGGGTAGCCTGTTGCATGAAAAATGATTATAAAAACTAAATGACTAAACATGAAATATTCATACTGGAAGAAGTGTGCGCTTCTTCTACTTACAATACCTATACTGGAGCAGTTGTCTGCTCAAAACGTTGAAGTAGATGTCAACGTCAACATCAAACATGAAGTAGGTGGTGTCTCTGATTTTGGGCGAGACCGCCATATTACCTTGCACGCAGCATTGTCAGAGAGTGACTGGGCTGGAGAAGAAGAAAAAATGGAATACCTTCTCAATGACTTGGATGTCTACCTCGGTAGGGACAACGGTTCCTCTACTTGGAAGTTTCAGTATTCCGCCGAAGACCCTGACAACAGGAGTCATCATGACCCGGATAGTTTGTCGAGTTTTGCAGGTTGGTGGTTAGAAGAGTACGAAAACATCATAGAGACCAACGGTACCAAGCAGTACGAAAACCGATCTACAGGAAAGATTTGTGGAACCAACCCGCACCCGACCTATCCGACCTTGTCGTACTGGCACATGTGTGGATCTGAGTGGGGTAGAGCCAATGGATACGCTTGGCTGCCTCAGGATATCGAGACGTCTGCCGACTGGGTGACTCAGTATTTGGATGAGTTTTTTGTAGATGATCTGGCCTCAGAGGGTGAGTTGATGCCAGAGTATTGGGAAGTGATCAATGAGCCTGATATGCTCATGAATACTGGTGCTTTCATGGTGACGAGCTGGGAGGATATCTGGGAGTATCACAATCTCGTCGCAGAGGGAGTACGAAACCGACTCGGCAATCGGGCTCCTAAAATTGGCGGGATGACTTGGGGACTCCATGACTTTTTTGCCGATGATCTACACCGGTCACGTACGGTAGGGTATTCGGATGCCTACTACGGCAATACTCCTGGTGATGAAATCGCCAAGGCCTATGCTCGTGAGCAAACAGAGTCTGCTTACCTCAATCAAACGGGTCCTTGGACACAATGGGATGTCCTTTGGAAAGGCTTCATGGACAATGCGGGAGACAACATGGATTTTTACTCTGTTCATATGTACGATTGGCCGACCTATGGATCAAGCGGTGGAGCGACACGTTCTGGAGGTCATGTAGAAGCTATGCTGGAGATGATCGAGTGGTATGATGTTACAAAAAATGGAGTGAACAACCGCAAGCCTTTGGTCATCTCCGAATATGGAGCGGTACAGGGTGCGTGGACTTACCTCCCTCATGATGCGAGATATGACTGGGAGAGCTTGAAGCCCTTCAACGCCATGATGATGCAGTTTCTGGAGCGACCAGATTACATCGAAAAGACGATGCCTTTTACTCCTATCAAAGCCCAATGGGGAGATGTAGATCAAAACGGTGACGGTACGCCAGAGTATATCTACCAGTACAAGATGATGCGAGATGATGACCATGACGGCAACTGGGAGTGGAGTGACTACATCAAGTGGTTTGAGCTATGGGCAGAAGTCAAAGGAACAAGAGTGGACACCAAGTCAAGTGATCCTGATATTCAGGTGGATTCTTATATCGATGGCAGAGACATGTACCTCATCCTCAACAACCTCGAAGGTGTAGCGAAGAGCATCAACTTGAATATGTTTGGCAACAGACCGACTCTTCAAAATGTCAACACCAAGCACTTGTATCTGCAAGGAACTAGCACGGTGAAGCTGGATGATACCAATGCCAGTTCGGCTCCTTCTGCTGTACAATTGGCGGCTGATGGTACCATGATATTGAAATACACGTATGCCAACAACGTCACAATCAACCAACAGTCTGTGGAGAAGAAGTTCTACGGAGAAGCAGTCAGCAGCAACGAGCGAGTAGATATCCAGTCGGGTATGAATACGTTCTATGTCAACGATGTAGCAGTACCTCAGGATGCCAGCAAGGCAGAAGCCATGCTACGCATCACGGTCAATTTGTTTGACGCTGAGGATGACCAAGTGGGCTTCTTATCGATCGATGAACTTAGAGTCAACGGGGTGGCAGTAGAAGCGCCACTTGATTGGAGAGGAGGGAGCCAAAACAGAAGCCGATGGTTTGGAACCTTGGAAATTCCCGTTCCAGTCAATTTGCTTCAAGCCAACAACCAAATCGATGTGGATTTTCATCATTCGGGAGAAGTGTGCGTCGTGAACCTCTCTACGTGGGAATTCACAACTGCCCCTGGTCGTACGATCGGTACAGACCCAGGTCCGTCTGTCGCTGTGACGGGAGTCAGTGTATCTCCGACTCAGGCTACCCTGACGAGTGTGGGAGCTACGCAGGCATTTACTGCCACGGTCGCACCGACCAACGCCACCAACAAATCGGTAAATTGGTCATCTAGCAACAGCAACGTCGCTACTGTCAATGCCAACGGTGTGGTCACTGCAGTAGCCAACGGGACGGCCACCATCACGGCGACTACCGTCGATGGTGCCAAGATCGCAACAAGTCAAGTGACGGTAAATACTTCTAGTCAGATGATTGCAGTCACGGGAGTATCTGTTTCGCCTACCTCACTTTCTCTCAATGTTGGGCAGAGTACGGACTTGTCCGAGACGGTGAGTCCTGCCAATGCGAGCAACAAGACTGTTTCTTGGGCATCAAGCAATTCCAATGTCGCTACTGTCAATGCCAACGGGTTGGTGTCAGCTGTGGGAGCAGGGAATGCGACCGTTACAGTGACTACTGCGGATGGCAACAAAACAGCCACTGCTGCAGTGACGGTATCTGCGGGTACGCCATCGGGTACTACGATCGTGATCGAAGCAGAGTCGTTTGCCAGCACTGGAGGCACGTACAACGACGGTCATGTGCCCAATGGTGTGAATGTAGCACCAGGGCTGGGCATCAACTATGTGAATGCAGGCGATTGGGCAGAGTATAGCATCAATGTAGGGGAGGCCGGAGTGTATAGTATCGTGTACCAAATCTCTACTCCTATGACCAATGCGCAGATTCAGATAGCCATAGATGGCAACAATGTCTCGACAGACAATGTCGCCAACAATGGGCAGTGGGATAGCTATCAGGGACTCACTGCGTCCAACAATGCTACACTGACAGCAGGTGTACATACCGTGCGAATTACAGCTTCGGGAACCAATGCTTGGCAGTGGAACCTGGATAAAATTACTTTGACGAAAGTCGGAGAGTTGCCAAGTACTGGAGGAGGAAACCCTGTTTCCTTGACTATCCAAGCCGAGGATTTTGCAACGACAGGAGGGACATACTCTGGCTTCTTGACCTATACTGTCGGGAGCGTGATGGCTATCAACTACAACCAGACGGGTGATTGGGCAGATTACAATGTCAATATCCCCGAGACTGGAGATTACAATGTCGAGTATTTCATGGGTACGACTGTCAACGGCGCAGCGGTAGAGCTGTCAGTGGACGGGGTAGCTCAGCGCACCGATGCTGTGCCTAGCAATGGCAATTGGGATGCATTTGCCTCTGTCGTAGCAGGGGGGACGATTCATCTGAGTGCAGGATCACATACGATTCGCCTCAAAGGAGCCGGTATCCATGGCTGGGAATGGAACATGGACCGCTTCATCTTGTCCAAAGGCGGAGCAAGTGCTAGAACTATTGCGTCAAATCTGACTTCACAGCAAGAGTCTTTGGCACTACAGGTTTATCCAAATCCAGCGGCCGATCAACTTAACCTGAAGGGATTGACGCCTGGGCACTATCAAGTCGTGTTGTACAACTTGACTGGTGGAGTGGTGATGGATCAGCAAATAGATTTTGGTTACAACCATCAGGTCAATGTAGCCTCACTTCAGTCTGGTCTTTACCTCTTGCGAGTAAAGGGAGAAGGAGTGGATGAAAAAGTAAAAGTGAAAATACAATAAACAAAGGGGGAGGCTGTCTTTGCAAACAGCTTCCCCTTTATTCTATAAAATACTACAAGCATGATGAAAAAAGTACTATACAGCGTATTGGCCAACATGGTCTGTTTTGTGGCCGTATGCCAGGAATGGAGCGGAGTGGCTATCCCTGCCAATGCAGGATCAGGAAAAGAATGGCAGCTACAAACGGCACCTTCAGATGATTTCAATTATACCTTCAATGCGACCAACCAACTGTCCAATTTTGGCAACAACAAGTGGTACAATTTTTACCACAATTCTTGGAATGGCCCTGGATCAACCTACTGGCAGTACAATCACACCGCGGTGGACGGTGACAACTTGGTGATTCGTGCTTCGAGAAATCCGAGCACTTCCAAAATGGGGGTGCCAGGCATCAATTCGGGCTGTATCACTTCCAACAACAAAGTGAAATATCCCGTGTTCATCGAAGCAGCAGTGAGTGTAGCCAATATTTCCTTGGCATCTGACGTGTGGTTGTTGAGCCCAGACGATACGCAGGAAATCGACATGATTGAGTGCTACGGTGGGGCAGATAATGGCAATGCTTTTTTTGCCAAGGACATCCACTTGAGTCATCACTCTTTCGTGAGAAATCCGTTTCAGGACTACCAACCACGAGGACACAACAGCTGGTGGACACGCAGCGACATCACGACTTCTTGGGGGGATTATTGTTGGAACAACGACAACCGAAAGTATGTAAGAATTGGTGTGAACTGGATCGGTCCCAAGCATTTTGAATACTACGTTGACGGAGAACTGGTGCGGGTACTGTACGACAAGGCATGTGCCACCAAGAATGGAAACACGTGGTACTATACCTATCCTAGCATGACCAATGGTCAGTTGGATTTTGATAGTGATGGCTATCAGACCGAAAATGCCTTTGCGACCAGCGCAAATTACACGTTTGCGACCTTGCAAAATGCCAGCAATACATCGAGCGTCAGCGTGATCGACCCGTACAATTTTCAGGGCGGAGTGGGATTCACCAAAGAACTAGACATCATCATCAATGTCGAATCACAGGACTGGCATGTGGCAGCTGGACGTACACCTGGAGATGCTGAACTCAACGATGCTACTAAAAATCAGATGAAAGTGGATTGGATTCGTGTGTACAAGCCAGTAGCTACAGGCGATACAGGAGGAGGTAGCACTGGAGGCGGAACGTCTACAGGTGGGGCTGAGATCATCATCGAGGCGGAGAGTTTTGGCAGCACAGGCGGGACATACAACGACAGCTTGGTTCCCTATGGATTCAACAATGCGGGTACGATCGTCAATTATGTCAATACGGGTGACTGGGCCGAATATGCCATCAATGCAACGGAAGCAGGGGAGTTTGAGATCAAATATAGCATCGCCACGCCTTCGGACAATGCACAAGTACGCATCAAAGTAGACGGGCAAACGGTATCGACCGACAATGTTCCCAACAATGGGTCTTGGGGTGGTTTTGCAACACTCAGTGGATCACAAAATGTGTCGCTTACAGCGGGTAGCCATACCGTACGTATCGAAGCTTCTGGAACGAATGCATGGCAATGGAATCTAGACAAGGTGATCTTGACCAAAGTCATTTCGAGCGGAGGAGGCACAGGTAGCGATGTGTCTGTTGTCGTGCAAGCCGAAAATTTCACCACGACAGGAGGAACCTACAACGACGCTTTGTCTGGAGGTCCAGGTTTAGGAGCCAATACATCAGGTACGATCATTAACTTCGTCAACGGAGGAGACTACATGGACTATGTGGTATCGATCCCCGAAGCAGGGGCTTACGAAGTAGTGTACAACTATGCGACTCCATTGTCTGGTACATCGGTAGATATTGCGGTGTCTGGGACCTACTATTTCAGTACCAACTTTGTCAGTACGGGTGGATGGGGGACTTATCAAAGCCAATCTGCCACTCAGACCGCCAACTTCACTGTAGGAAATCATACGATCCGATTGACTGCAGGAGCGGCAGATTGGCAGTGGAATTTGGATCACATCACCTTGACACGTGTTGGCAACCAATCGTCACGCACCCGAACCGAGGTGGATGAAAAGTTGTCCTCCGAGTCTATCGTGGCTTATCCTGTGCCGGCGAGTACACAAGTACGATTTGCGGGGTTGACAGAGGAGGCTTACCAGGTGTCAGTATATGATATGCGTGGCAAAAAAGTCGTCAGGGGTATGGTTCATGCATCCGAGGACTATGTAATGGATGTGAGACACCTAGAAGCAGGGATTTATGTCACAAGGCTGTATGCTCAAGGACAAATACAGACGATGAAAATCAATGTGAGAAGATAACACGAATTTGCTCATGTATCTTTAGGCCAAGAGGTGTGGTGCCTCTTGGTTTTTTTGTACAAACAAAGTGTGTTTCTGTTTACGATGGAGCGAGCAGATGGACTGGTTTCAAGTCGGTTGATAGCTCTACGAGTTTTTGTTTGTCGACTTTTACGCTTTCCTTGATAAACTTCGTGCCGATCACATACGCTTTGGCGTTGTTGACTGCATCGACAGCCAGTAGTTGATCACCACGAAAGTACCAGGCAGAGAACTTGCGTTCACCTTCTTCCTCACGGATCAAAAGCTCGTCGTACCCTTCGGACAATCCTACCATTTGCAGTTTGACATCAAACTGATCCGACCAAAACCACGGGAGACTGTTGTAGCTGGCGTCCTTGCCAGCGATCACTGCAGCGGCTACTTTGGCCTGATCCACAGCATTTTGTACCGACTCCAGACGCACCCAACGGTCGTAAAGCGGATTGTGGTGAAAGCTACAATCGCCTATTGCGTAAATGGCAGGATCACTGGTTTGTGTCTGCGCATTGACTTTGATGCCGTTTTCAATCTCCAACCCCGCATCCTTGGCCAGCTCCAGATTGACACGAATGCCAACCCCTACCACGATCAGGTCTGCTGGGTATTGACTGCCATCTGAGCAATGTACGATGTTGCTTTCGTCAGCTTTTGCGATGGATACCACATTTTTATTCGTCAGTACATTCACATCCTGCTCCGCATGCAATTGCTGAAAGAATGCGGACATCTCAGGTGCCGTCACACGTGCCAGTACGCGCGCTTCGCGCTCGAGTACGGTGACATCAGTGCCGACTTTTTTCATCGATGCGGCAATTTCCAGTCCGATGTATCCACCGCCGATGATCACCGCACGTTTGCCCTTACCGTCGCCCAGTGCAGCTTTGATTTGCTGCACATCATGAGCGGTTCTTAACGGATACAGCTGATGTGCTGTGTCCATGCCTGGGATCGGTGGGATGAGTGGTCGTGCTCCTGTCGCCAAAACCAGCTGATCGTACACCTGAGTTTCACCAGTATCTAGTGTGATGGTTTTGGTGTCACGGTTGATGGAGCTGATGCCTACACCCAGGCATAGTTCGATATGCTCTTTTTCGTAGCTTTCCGCTGACTTGAGTGAGTGCTTTTCGATCAAATCGTCGCTGGTCAGGTAGGCCTTGGAGAGCGGTGGGCGGTGATAGGGCAGTACTGGGTCTTTGTCGAAGAGCACGATGCGGCCTTCCCAGCCTTCTTTGCGCAGCGCAAAGGCAAAGTTGACGCCCGCATGGCTCGCGCCGATCACGAGACAGGTTTTATCTTTTGTAGACATAGTTTGAGAGACGATCCCTCTAGGGTTTAAAACCCTTGGAGGGTTGTTATGTTAATATAAATTTTAATTCACTACATGGAGCGTCACCCCATCGATCGCATCGCTGATGTCGATCTGACAGCAGAGGCGACTGTGCTCGTTGTAGTTGTCTTCGAGCTCCAGCATGTCTGCCTCGATCTCTCCGGGAGCTCCCACTTTGTCAAAATCCCCTGCCGCAACATGCACATGACAGGTCGCACAGGAGCAAACGCCCCCACAGTCCCCGTCTATGCCGGTGACGTTGTTATCCTTGGCCAGCTCCATCACAGAGCCGCTGCTTGCTTCTGCTACGATCGTTTCGTTATCGCTGGTGATAAATGTAATTTTTGCCATTGTTGTATTTTTTAATGTTGATTGAATTTCCTTCCCCTATCCCCCATCCTGAGGAGGATAGGATTATACCTTTGGCTAAGGAAGGTTAGTCCTTTCCATGAAATTTTACCTGAATACTGTCGTACCCCACTTTTCGTTGGAATTCGCCCCAGTCCTCGATATTGTCCTTTTGCTCTAGGATGTCGATAGATTTCACTTTTTGCGCAAGCACACCGAGTAAAACTCTCAATACCTGACGGGCGTGGGTAGCGCCTAGGCATTTGTGTATCCCAAAACCAAAGCCCACATGAGGATTCATTTTGCGATCGATGACTATTTCGTTAGGGTTTTCAAACGTCGAGGCATCTCTATTGGCGGAAGCCCAGCAAAGCGATACTCTGGTATCTGCTTTGGCGGCATGTTCGCAGACCTGGGTGTCTTCGGTCACCACTCGACCCATGTGGGTGAGCGGCGAGAAATAGCGCACGAGTTCCTCCACGGCGTGAGCAGTGATCTCAGGCTCATTGTCCAGTCGGCAGAGCGATTCAGGATGCTCTGCGAAGTAGGCAATGGAGTTGGTCACCGCATTGATGACGGTGTCTCTGCCACCCGCAAAGGTCAGGATCATCACGCCTTTGACTTCTTCTTTGGTCAGCTTTCGACCTTCAATTTCGGAATCTAGCAGCACTGAGTAAAGGTCATCTCCCGGGTGTTCGATGGCCTTGTCGATTTGCGCATCGATGTAGTCGTAGAGAATGGCCGCCTTGTCTCCGTCTAGCGCGGATTCTTCACTTCTGAATACGTGCATCCCCCAACCAATCCAGGTATCAGATTCTTCGTAGGGGATGTTGAGTAGCAGTGTGAGCGCACGTGACTGTAGCTTTAGGGCAAATTGCTCCATCACTTCGAGGCTGTCCGTTTGCAGCGCTTCGTCTACCAATTCAGTGATGATCTCTTCCAAACTCTCGCGATAATCTGGCTGCTCTGGTCGCTTGAACCAGTCTTCCAACAAAGCCCGGTACTCACCGTGCATCGGTGGATCTACCTCAAAGGGAATCTGTCGGGTATCGCGTATGCTCACCTCCGACGGCACCACGATACGCCCCGGAGCAGCACCAGACTGAAATGTCTTCGTGTCCTTGGCTGTCTTGCGGACGTCTTTGAGACGGAGTAGCATGGTGACGGGATCGTTTTGATCCTCTATTGTGCCATAGCCTTTGGCTTCTCGGGCTTGTGCGAATGGATCGGGCAGTGCGCTTTTTTTCATGTCAGCTCTTGTTTACTCAGTTGTGTAGATCAGTGCCTTCTATACACCTTCTATCTTACTAGCAAAGTACGCGAGCGGCCCTTGATTAATCTTCCTTTATTTTGATGGATTCATATGCTATTGTGTTGTATAAATAAAGATTTATAATAAATATGTGCTCAAATAGATCAGTAATCTCGCTGTGTTTAAACTTTTGGTTTCAAAGAATAATTAGCAGACCTATTTGCATAAATAAGTATATTTGATTTATCCATATTGAGTAATTTCAACCTGAAAGAACTGAATAAGTCGAACTAACATATCAATAATGACGAGCAAGACAAGTAAATGTAAGATTCAGTTGGGAACACAATAAATCAAATACAACTAATATGATAGAAGAGATTCGACAGTTTATCACAAATCAGGCGATAGCGTTTGGCGCAAAACCTGAAGCAGAATTCCATAAACCGTACATCGAAAGAAACAACACAGGGCAGGAGGCTCTTAAAGATAATGGGGCTTACTTCGGGTTTATTCACCCTGATGAAGATGTATCAGGACCATTTCATGATTTTTCATTAACCATATTCCCAAATGATCAAGGGAAACCCTGGCTGGTTTGTTTAGGCATTGGTTCAAGTGGTTTTAAGAATGATTACGAGCTTGCTACTTACCCTGGGTTGAGACGACTTTTTTCTCAACTTGTAGATCACAAAGGGTTTTGCAAATCGGATTTTTCAGATATAGAAACAAGTTTACCTAAGACAATCTCAGGTCATCGGGATTTACAGCATATTAAGAACACCGTCAAGACATATACCAAAGTACTTCCTGTGTGTCAAATTGTTGATAATCCAGAAAGCGAAGTAGGTAAGCAAACGATAGCAGCCTTCGTTGCTGGGTACGCGAAACTAAGAGATTGGCCTTCAAACAGCAGCCATCGCAAATCCCTATCAGCTGCATTATCACCTTTTCTCCAAATGAAAGAAGCTATTGACGAAACAGAAGAGATAATAAATCTTTTGACGGAGAGAAAATATATAGTACTCCAAGGACCTCCAGGCACGGGGAAAACAAGATCAGCGAAAGAGGTAGCTGAAAAAATGAAAGCCATTGTGTTTTTTACTCAATTCCATGCTGAAACAAGCTTTTCCGATTTTATATATGGTATTCGACCTGATTTAGGCAATAATGAACTTAGCTACATTGAAAGTTTAGGGATTTTTACCCAAGCCCTTAAATATGCTCTTGAACACGGAAAGGAAAAAGTAGTCTTGGTCATTGACGAAATCAACAGAGCTAATCTTTCTAACGTCCTTGGGCCGATATTTTACTTATTTGAACACAAAATGGATTCGTCGAATGTAGAAATAGAAATAACTCCCGGTTTCAAGGTTAAAGTGCTTCCTGATAATTTTCACGTTATAGCAACGATGAATACAGCTGACCGAAGCCTAGCCGTTGTTGATTTTGCATTGAGAAGAAGATTTGCCTGGTACTCGCTAAAACCAAAAGCAATAAATATTAAACAATTTTTCAAAGATGATTTTGCTCGCATTGAAGATATCTTTAATTGGTACGCGTCGAGCAATGAGCTCTCACTGCAACCTGGTCAAGGTTATTTTATTGCCGACAGTGAAAATGAGATGAAAAACCGCATTAGGTATGAAGTTTTCCCGTTGATTCAGGAGTATTTGCAAGAAGGCTTAATGAAAAACTCAAAGGAAGAATTCAATAATTACTTTTCAACTCGAATAGGTCAATCACTTTTTGAATGAAACAGCCCGTTGATGTTTTTTGCGAAATACCCTGTTTGACCGAGCGCTCCAAGCAATTAAGCGGAATCACACTACAAAAAAAATGGTTTAAAGCTGCGGACAAAAGAATAATAGGTCAATACTTGCAAAAGTTCATTGACTATAATTCCAGCCTATTTAGATTCTTAGGCATTGAACCATACATCATTGGTACTGACCAAAGCACTTCATTATCCTTTCGTTCATCAGAGTTTATCGGGACCGTTCCATTAAGAGCTCCGGATACTGGGAAGCAAATTGGTGACTTTGTTGTAATGCCTAGGTTCATTGGTCAAGACCGATTTGAGGACTACATTGAAATACTAAACATTCTGGGGCCCGACATTAGTCCGCAAACGATAGATAGTCTACCGCTGGCTTCAGGGAAAAATTTCAGACCTCCATTATATCTCGAGGCATTAAAGTTCATCACTAGTGTCGAGTCACTATTAAAAAAATCATGGAAGAAATTTGATAATATCGAAAAAGAATCAACTCAACCCAATGGACAAATCAACTGGAATAAGTACATATCCTCTCATTACAAAGTCGAAAAACAGCTTAAATTTCCTATCAAAAAAAACATTCTTAGTGAGTTTCATACAGAGTATGAAGAAGTGCGGTATGTTTATGATATTTGTAAGGCAGAACTGCTTTCATCGAAAACTCCACAAAGAATTAAAAGCAGCATTCGAACTCAACTGGGTTTTATTGACGAAAAGTTGTATTTCCATCGACCTAAAACAACGAGTAAAATTGCAATCAGGGCTGCAGACAGCCCGACAGTAAAATCTTGTAAAAATCAAGCAAATAGAATCCTTAATTTCAAATTGACAGATAGTACTGCGTGGAGAGTTGATTTTTCAGAAGTTTTTGAAAAATTCATCCAATATATTTTCACAGAGGTGGCCAAAGAAACAGGTGGGAAGTTGCTCCCCAATTTTAAATTTCAATCCAGGACTTTAAGGCACTACGCTTGGGAAATGAAGCATATTGAACCTGATGCCATTTATCATAAGGATGGGTTTCTTGTTTTTATTGATGCTAAGTACAAGTCAAATCTTTACAACAAATTTGACAGAAGTGATTCGCTAAAAGAAGATCATAGGCATGACTTACATCAAATCTTGGCATACTCTTCGTTTAGCAACTCTGAAGATAAATTTGGTTTTCTATGCTACCCTTCCTCCCATTTAGAATTAAAGACAATTAATTACTCAAATCGAATAAACAATGTAAAGAACACCGTTATAATACTAGGCATACCCTTAAAAAAGGACAGCATTTATGAAGCAAAAAAACTTTTGTCTCAAAAATTACATGATCTAGAAAAGCATAACGAACATAACATCATGCATTCCAATTTCAAATCCTCCGATACATCTTCCTAAACTCCAGTGGCGTGTAGCCTTTGAATTTTTTGAATTGCTTGTAGAAGAAAGGCAGGCTTTCATAGCCGCATTGGTAGGCGATCTCGGCCATCTGTAGGTCGGTCTCTAGGATGAGTCGGCTGGAGATATTCACCCGGTATTCGTTGAGGAAGACGAAGAAGGGCTTGCTCATCGTCTTGCTGAAAAAGCGCGAAAAGGACTGCTCACTCATGCTTAGCTTATCGGCAATATCAGCCAACTTAATTTTCTCTTTGAAGTGTGTTTTGACGTAAGATTGCACCACTTCGAGGCGGTTCGTAGTGGCGCTGGTACCGTCGTACGAATAGGAGGCGCCAGCGATATAGTCGTAGTGCGCATGGCGTGCGATGTAGTCCAGGAGCTCCACAAAACCAAGATATTGCTCAATCCCCGTACTGTCGGTCAACGCATGCATACGACTTGCGATTTCAGGCCGATCTTTGGGGTGAATGAACAAGCCTCTCTGCGCACGATGCATCAGTTCATGGATTTGGTCGAAAATCGGCAGATCGCTGATGATCTCCTGGCGCCACTGAATCACCAGCGATTCGCTAGGGCCGGTTTTATCATCGATGTTTTTCCAACAATGCGGCAGGTTACTGCCCAGCAACACCAAATCACCTTCGTTGAAATCTGAAATATTGTTGCCCACGTAGCGGATGCCAGCACTTCGGAGGATGAGGGTCAATTCATACTCGGGATGAAAATGCCAAGGCGCATCAAAAACCTTTTTGGAATAACGAAAGGCACGAATACTGTCCTGTTCGGCAATGGCTACTTGCTCTAGCACGGCTTTCATTTGTATTCTATTTTCTTATGCATTGAATTCATTTGAATAAATTGATTACAAAATAGCATATTTTTCAATCAAAATAAGCAACTAAGGCGGCGCTGATTCTCGTCATATTTGTACTCTGTACTATTTAAGTCAATAAGTAAGAGATATGGCCATTCAATCCAAAGCGGCAATAGCCAAGGGAGACGGGAGTTTCGTCATCGATACGGTAACGGTCGCTGATCCCCAAGCTGATGAAATACTAATAAGAGTGAAAGCAGCGGGACTCTGCCACACCGATCATGATTCGCTCAACTGGGGCAAGCCCATCGTCATGGGGCACGAAGGTGCAGGAATCATCGAGAAATTGGGAAGTGAAGTCTCGGACTTCCAAGTCGGAGACCAAGTCATCCTCAACTGGGCGACACCTTGTATGCGATGCTTTCAGTGTGAGGAGGGCAACCAGCACATCTGCGAAAACAACTCACCCGTGACAGCAGGAGGCAATGGCTATACGCCTGGTCACGCGCACCTCGACGGTACGAAGTGGAATGACAAAGCCATCGAACGCTCCTTCAATATCGGGACGCTTTCAGAGTACACGTTGGTCAAAGCCTCTGCCTGTGTGAAACTGTCCAGCGACATGCCCATGCCCTCGGCGAGTATCATCAGCTGCGGCGTGATGACGGGCTACGGCTCGGTCGTCAACTCCGCCAAACTCTCTGCTGGCAGTTCGGCTGTGGTACTCGGTACTGGTGGAGTAGGTCTCAACGTCATCCAAGGAGCTCGCATCTCGGGTGCAGCCATGATCATCGCGATCGACATCAATCCCGAGCGACTGGAAATGGCCAAGGCCTTTGGGGCAACCCAAACGATACTGGCTGATAAGGAAGACAAAGGGCTGATGAAAGCCGCCGAACAAGTCAAAGCCATGACCAAGGGACGCGGGGCGGACTATGCCTTTGAGTGTACAGCCATCCCTGCTTTGGGTGCAGCTCCGCTGGCGATGATCCGCAATGCCGGTACTGCCGTGCAGGTCAGTGGGATCGAAGAAGAAATAACTATCGATATGCGGCTCTTCGAATGGGACAAGATTTACATCAATCCTCTTTACGGAAAATGCCGTCCGCAGATAGATTTCCCTAAATTGGTGAGTCTGTATGACAAGGGCGACTTGATGCTCGATCAGATGATCACCCGCACCTATCCGCTCGATGACCTGCAGCAGGCCTTCGACGACATGCTGGGCGGTCGCAATGCCAAAGGCGTAATTGTATTCGACTGATGAGTAAATTCAAAACAACCGAACTATCCGATCCGCAGTTTGAGATTGGAGGCCTACGCTTCATTACCGTGAAGACACCGAACCTAAAGGGGCGCGGCGATATCTGCGTTTTTGTCCCTGAGGGTGAAGACCTCCATGACCTACCCATTGTCACGTTGATGCACGGTGTGTACGGCAGTGCTTGGATCTGGGCGATGAAGGGCGGTGCAGCACAGACCGCCGAGCGACTGATCCGCGAGAACCAAATCCGAGCGATGGTACTGGCCATGCCTTCTGATGGATTGTGGGGCGACGGCTCGGCCTATATGGCGCACGATGGCTATGATTTTGAAAAATGGATTGCCGAGGATGTGACAGCTGCCGTGCGAGAACTGATCCCCCAGACTTCTGACCAATCACCGCTGTTCATCTCGGGGTTGTCGATGGGTGGATTTGGCGCTTTGCGAGTAGGTGCCAAGTATGCGAAGCAATACGCGGGTATCTCGGCACATAGCTCCATCACAGAGATCCGACAGATGAAACTGTTTGTCGTGGAGCCTCTGGATCACTACCAGCAGACGGCGCGCCTCGATGAGGATGCCTTTACTGCTATGGTGGAAAATCGAAACGACCTGCCCCCGCTTCGCTTTGACTGTGGCAGCAGCGACTTGTTGATCGATTACAATCGCCAGTTGCATGCTGACCTGGACAAGGCAGGCATTGCCCATACCTATGAAGAATTTGAAGGTGGCCACCAGTGGGAATATTGGCAGGAGCATTTGGTGGATACATTGCTGTTTTTTGATCGACAGATTTAGGATAAGATTAACAAATTGTTTGGCCTTGAAGAAAAGGCGTCAAGAAACTGGATTCCTTGGAGAAAAAGAAAATTATACTGTTTGAGAAGTGAAGTACGAGCTTCGAGTTTATAATTTCCCCGACAAGGGAGTAAGTTTTAGTTATTTTCTTCACAGCCTTGATTTCTTTGCTTACTTTCTTCCTTAATGAAGAAAGTAAGGCTCTGCCGGCGAGGCAAAAAGAACTTGACAAGCGGAAACAGAATATCATGACCAAAAAACAAACCATATCCATCATCGGCCCCAAAAATCTCAGCGACCTCCGGCTGACAGCTCCACAGCAATACGCCGCAGGCATCCCCGCCGTGAAAGTGGCCCTCGATCACGCCATGAAGGAAGTGGGACTCACTCGCTCCTTTGCCACCCTATCCAAGCTCAATCAGGAGGAAGGTATTGACTGCCCGGGCTGTGCCTGGCCTGATCCCAAGAAGCGCTCTTCGCTCGGGGAGTATTGTGAAAATGGCGTCAAGGCCATTGCCGAAGAGGCTACTACCCATCGGGTGACGCCTGACTTTTTTGCACAGCATACGGTAGCCGAGATGTCACATTGGACGGACTACAAGATTGGCAAAAGCGGTCGACTCACGCACCCAATGGTGCTGCGAGAAGGCAGCGAACATTATGAAAAGATCTTCTTGGGAAGAGGCATTTGCTATGATTGGAAAGCAATTACAGGCGTTGGATGATCCTAACGAAGCGATCTTTTATACCTCGGGTCGGTCGAGCAACGAAGCGGCTTTTCTCTATGGACTCTTCATCCGCGCCTTTGGCACCAACAACATGCCTGACTGCTCCAACATGTGCCATGAGTCGAGTGGAATCGCTCTAGGCGAAACCCTGGGGATCGGCAAGGGGTCCGTCACATTGGAGGATTTTGGGGATGCAGAAGCGGTCATGGTCATCGGTCAAAACCCGGGTACCAATCACCCGCGCATGCTCTCTGCGCTGGAGAAATGCAAAAGCCATGGCGGCAAAGTCATTGCGATCAATCCGCTCGAAGAAGCGGGATTGATCCGTTTCAAAAATCCGCAGGAGATCAAAGGCATCATGGGCGGTACTGAGCTCACCGACATTCACCTACAAGTCAAAATCAACCAGGATGTGGCATTGCTCAAGCTCATCATGAAGCGACTCGCCGAGCGAGAAGAGCGTGAAAGTGGTGTTTTTGATTGGGAATTCATCAACCAAAAAACAAACGGAGTAGAAGCGCTATTGGCAGATTTGAAGCGACAAGACGAAGCAAGGCTTTTGGCGCAATGCGGCATCTCTGAAGTGAAAATCAACGAAACCGTGGAGCTGCTCGCTCAGCGTAAACGAATCATCATCTGCTGGGCGATGGGACTCACCCAACACAAAAACGGCGTAGAAAATATCAAAGAATGCGTCAACCTACTCCTGCTCAAAGGCAGCCTCGGCATCAAAGGAGGCGGCACCTGTCCCGTCCGTGGACACAGCAACGTACAGGGAGACCGAACCGTGGGCATCATGCACCATGTATCACCCAAACTCAATGCCTCCTTGGAACGAGTATTTGGCTTTACCCCGCCTGATCAAGAAGGGTTGGATACGGTGCATGCCATCCAAGCCATGCACGAGGGACGTGCCAAGGTCTTCATTGCTTTGGGGGGCAACTTCCTATCGGCGGCATCTGATACTGCCTATACAGGTGAGGCCTTGCAGCGATGCGACTTGACGGTATCCATCAGTACCAAGCTCAACCGTACCCATTTGATCACTGGCAAGACGGCGTTGATATTGCCGACTTTGGGACGTACCGAGAAAGACCACAAAGCAGGAAAAGACCGATTCGTAACGGTAGAAAATAGCATGGGAAGGGTTCATCAATCACATGGGAGATTGGCGCCTGCCTCGGATCAGCTCATGAGTGAGCCCGAGATCGTGGCGCGCATGGCGCAAGCCTATTTTGGAGAGAATGCCAAGATTCCATGGCAGCAGCTAGGTACCGATTACGACCTGGTGCGTCAAAAAATATCAGAGGTATTCGACGGTTTTGACAACTACACTAAGCGATCTCAGCAAGCAGGTTTTGATCTGCCCAACCACACACGTGTGTGGGACGAATCCAAATTGCCAGGAGGCAAGGCACAGTTCACCGTGTGTGGACTGCCACAGCACGACTTGGCCGCAGATGAGTTTCTATTGATGACGATCCGATCACATGATCAGTTCAACACCACGATCTATGGCATGGACGATCGCTACCGCGGCATCTACAACGAGCGCCGAGTGGTACTGATCAACGCCAAGGATGCTGAAATGATGGGATTAGAAAAGTTTGACAAAGTAGACTTAGTCAGTAGATACGGTGGGATTGAGCGCAAGGCAGAAAACTTCCTCATTATCCCCTACAACATCCCTAGGGGCAATCTGGCGGCTTACTTTCCAGAAACCAATGTGCTGATCCCTCACGATCAATACGCAGACAAAAGCCACACGCCGATCAGCAAGTCGGTGAGGGTAAGGATTGATGTGAAGCGCTAATTTTTGGCATATCTAGTTTTTGTCTATGATGATTCTGTCGTTTCGCGAAGTACAACTAGGAGTTTTACGCCTACAATAATCTACCTGTAGTTTCTTGATGAACAGTCAAACGAACCTATTTATTAATTGATCTGTCTAAACTGGGTTTTAAACCTCATCACTGTTAGTATAGATGAATGGTAAAAACTTCTTGTGGAATCAATAATAAAAAACATGCTTAGTGGCAGGATATTGTGCGTGTTTATGTGTCAGCAAAACATAAAGTAGATTACCTTAGGTGGTAGTATGTGATTTTGGCCTGTCCTAAAAAAATAAATCACAACTTAATCACCTAAACGCAATTTTCATGATTCCAAAACACAAATTACCAATCGCTGTTAGCATTATTTCAATCTTAACTATAGGCTGTCAACGTACCACTCAAGAAAATCAAACAGAGGAGAAATTAGTAGAAACTAGTTTGATTGATCATATAAAAGATAAATACAACACAGAAATACCGACAAAAATATTGACATCTGATGTCATTGAGACCAGAATAGGGTCGTTAAATTTCTTTGATGGACTCCCCTCAGAATCGACTGTAGAAAAAGTCTATGACAACCTTGATTTTATGAGAGGGGTCGAAACATTCTTGAATGGAATCCCTGCCACATCAATAGAAGGTCTTCGGCTTGGCTTTCAAGATGCAGGTGCCAATAATTCCAATCAGATAGCTATTTTCGATGATTTACTAGACTCAAATCCTTTGTTCTTAACAGGTAACACCAGTACAGTATATGCCTCAACCTTTATGAATCTGCACGAGAGTGGACCCGTAGTGGTAGAAGTACCCGCAGGCTGTGGTCCTGGTACAGTTAATGACGCATATTTCAGGTTTGTGGTTGATATGGGGGCTCCTGGGCCTGATAGAGGGCAAGGAGGTAAGTACCTGATTTTACCTCCAGACTATGATGGAGAGACACCTGATGGCTACTTTGTAGCAAAATCAACGAGCTATGTCAACTGGCTGATTTTAAGAGGGTTTTTGGTCGAGGGGAAACCTGATACGTCATCTAAAATGTATCGTGATGGGCTAAAAGTTTATCCTCTAAAAGATAAAGACAATCCTCCAAACATGGAGTTTATCAATGTTTCGACCAAAGATTTTAATACTATTCATGCCAACAATTATGACTTTTACCACGAATTGAATGATGTCATTCAGCGCGAACCAGTATCGTTTTTGGATCCAGAACTTCGGGGCTTGTTTGCAAGTATTGGTATAGAAAAGGGAAAGACTTTTGACCCGGATGAAAGAATGAAAGAAATCTTAGAAGATGCAGTAAAAGTTGGAAACGCAACTGCAAGAGCTATTTCATTTAGAACTCGTGAAGAAGAAGCTTCAATTTTTAAAAATGGACATTGGGAATCTGGATTTCTAGGTGGAAGTTATGAATGGTTGAAAAATGAAGGGAAGGGAGGACGCTATTTGGATGCACGTACACGCTTTTTCTATGTCGCGACTGTAAACACACCTGCTATGGTGCTCAAAATGGTGGGCTTAGGTTCTCAGTATGCGCTAGGGGTCTTGGATTCCAAAGGGAATTATCTAGACGGTAGTAAAAAGTACACCTTAAATATCCCTGCCAATGTTCCCGCAAAGAATTTTTGGTCTATAGTCATGTATGATCCACAAACACGCTCTATGCTCCAAACAAGTCAGGCACTTCCCAGTGTGAGTAGTCAAAGAACCCCATTGGTAGAGAATGAAGATGGGTCTGTTACCTTGTATTTTGGATCCAAGAACCACGCTCCCGAGGGAAAAGAGGCCAATTGGCTTCAGTCTGTAGATGGAAAAGGGTTCTTCGTATTGTTTAGACTCTATGGGCCACTTCAACCTTGGTTTGACAAAACATGGCAACCTGGTGATTTCGAACTGGTCCAATGATCTTAAATGACGAGGTACTAGTCCTCGCCACCAGCAAGGAGATTCCTTCGTAGTAATCTCCTTGCTGGTCTATTACTCCTCTAGCGTTCATATCTTGTGGGTGACTTGTATATTAAAGAAGCAGAAATGATAGAGATATGTAGTCTCGGTTCTGGAGTCACGAAAATAGAAACCAGTGCAGCTAAGTAACTCTAAGTCAATGGTTATCTATTTTAGAGTACTAACTTTGTTAAAAGATTACTAGATCAGTCGCATAGCTATTTCATTTTGCGTAGATAGCCCTTTATCAGCATTGTACCATTTCTGTATTTCTGTGGACAACACTTCGTAGGCAGGTCGTTCCGCTTCGGGCATGGCTTTGTACTCCATGACTTTTTGTTGGGCAACTGCTGGTCTTGGGCCCCATACGGTGATCTCTGACCAATTTTCGTTCAGTATCACTAGGATAGGGATAGACGTAGCACCGTTGGTTTTGTAGTAAGCCATAAGCTCAGGGTTGGAGTCTCGTAGTACGATATGCAGTGTAATGTTGGGATTTTGCTCTGCTATCTTAGCAATCACAGGGACGGTCTGCGAGGCATCTCCACACCAAGATTCGCTGATCAAAACCCAGTGCTGTGGAGACGAGATGGCTTTTATTCTATCAATGATCTCAGAATTGAGTTCAACTTTTTTGTACACGCGCTTCATGCGAGACAAGCCTAAAACAGAATAGTCGTAGTAGGATTTATTGTCAGGAAAACTGGTTGCTTTCTCCTCGGTGTGTAGCTGCTCGATGAGAGTGATATACTCCTCGAAAGTATAGGCAGTGGCTACTGCTGCTTGGATTGTTTCTTCTTTGGTCACGATTATTTATTTAATTCTGTTTACAACACTCCTCTGTTGAGCTTAGTTCCATTGGGAGGCATAAACAGATTGAATAGTTGATGGAGTAAGTAGGAGCTGCATATTAATAATAATGGTTGGGTAGGGATACTTCCTCTCAAGGACAAATCTCATACACTCCTACTTACATTTTGTGACAGACTTGTCTATCAAAGAAGCAGAAAAGTACAGGTATGTTGTCTTGCTGCAGTTGCTAAATAAGTCCGAGAGAAACACACTGTTGAGTACCCGAATACAGCCGGAACGGCAGCAGTTCACGCACTCACAGTAGGCGTAGGATAGTACACTTACATGTATTTTACCGTTCTGAGCTAGCTGATTAGCTCCTAATATGTGGGTGTTTATTAGCTTGAAATCTAATATTCAGAATTGGGATGTTTGTATCGATGGGAGGAAAGGAGTATTCTTGGGAAATATAATCACCTGAATAGAATGTTAAATTTTTGGCAATCAATCTACTCTGAGTCAAAATAATAAGAAATGATTTAGAATTGGCTTTAAGCATTGTTCAAATTCAAAAACAGATGAGAAAAAATGGAAGACCTATACAATTTTTTTAATGCTATTTCACCTATTCAAGAGGACACTTGGAAAGTAGTAAAAAATATTTTTAGTGAACATTCATTGAAAAAAGGTGAATACTTTATTGAGGGAGGTAAAATTGCTAAAAAATTCGGGTTCCTTAGACAAGGTGTAATTAGAGCCTTTTATCGCAATCATGAAGGCGTAGAATACAATAAACATTTCTTTACAAAAAACAATATGGTCGGCGGCTATTCCTCTTTGGTAACTCAATTGCCCAATACTATAAATCAACAAGCTTTGACAGATTGTGAATTGCTGATAGGGAACTATAAAAAGCTAACTGATTTATTAGATAAACATCAAGATTTAGAAAGACTTTTAAGAAAGATTGCCGAAGGGTATTTCGTTAACAAGGAGCAACGCGAAGTAGAAATTGTATTATTAGAAGCGAATAAACGGTACGCAATTTTTCAGAAAGAATACCCTCAATTAGAACAACTGATTCCACAATACCATATTGCCTCCTACCTTGGTATAACTCCAACACAACTCAGCAGAATTAGAAAACAAAATAGTAAGAGCTAGTTTTCTTTACATATGTAAATGTACACAATCCGAATGTGCACTTTTTTTGTCAAATAATTTAAACATTAAAATATGACAGGAAGAATAATAGCACTCGGTATGCTAACATTATTATTAGCATGTACAGAAAAAGAAAATTTAAACTCTCCAAGAAATACTACGATGACACAACAAAAAATCAGCTTTCTCAATCCTAAAGATTTATTTAATCCAAAACAAAATGGATTTTCACACATTGTAAAAGTCCCAGAGGGAAAAGCACTTTATTATTTTTCAGGCCAATGGGCTTCAGATACTAGCGGTAAATTAGTTTCAGAAGATTTTAAAGAACAAGTAAGTAAAACTGTTTCCAACGTTAAGGCGGCCTTAGCAGCTTCAGGGTTATCAATTAATGATGTAGTGAAACAAACTGTTTATATCGTAGATTTCACAATGGAAAAAAAGCAAATTCTTATTGATGTTGCATCTAAAGAATGGAGAGTGGAAAATTTCCCTGCCAGCACTATTGTTCCGCTACCACTACTCGCAACTGCTCCAAACTGCTTAATAGAAATTGAAATTATTGCTACTAAATAATCTAATAATGAAAAGCATAATTTTAATTATCGCATTAACTATGATGGCTAGCATTTCTCTTTCCGCACAAAACAAAAAAATACTGTTTGTAATGAGTGCGGCAGATACTTTAGAACTAAATAAGGGGCAAAAGTTACGACAAACAGGTGTTTTTTTGAATGAGTTTTACCTGGCTTTTAAAGCACTTACTGAAAATGGATATATTGTTGATTTTGCCACGCCAAACGGAATGGTGTCAACAATTGATGAAGAAAGCATTAATGACAACTATTGGGAAGACCTTTTTGAAGTGAAGAAAGAAGCTGTAGAGTTTATAAACAAAGACAGTTCTTTTAGAAATCCAATTACACTTGAAAAAGCGATTGAAAATCAAGATGATTATATTGGTTTAATTATTCCAGGAGGACAGGGTTTAATGATAGATTTGAAGCAAGACAAAAACATCCCTGTGTTGTTAAAATATTTTGCGGCAAAAGACAAACCAACAGGACTAATATGTCATGCACCAAGCCTTCTTCTAACCATGCCAGAAGAAGAGAACCCCTACATTGGGTATAAAGTTAATTCTGTTTCACCTTTGGAAGAATTTGTTATTGAAAAATTTATAATGAAAGGCAGACCAAGTGATAGAAAAATAGCTAAAAAATTAAAGAAACTAGGACTGAAATATAGAAGTGGTTTACCAAAAGCAAACTTTGCATTAAAAGACAGGAACTTGGTGACAAGTCAGAATCCATTTTCGAGCAGCTCTTTTAATGCTTTGTATTTAAAGGCGTTGGAAGAATATTTAGGTAGAAAAAATTAATATGTGAGGTGACATTAGCTATCTCTTCAGGGTAGTAATGGTTGGAGTTGCGTGTGGTGGTTTCTACTAGCACCAGAAAATCTTCGATTTACCTCACATGGTTAGTGATATGAATCGAAGGTTTTTCTGTTTTTGTACTTGAAATTTTGAATATTCCTGCAGTAGAATTGACTTAGTTTTTCCAGTAGAATTTATATAATTTGATCACAGCGTTTTGAAAACACCAATGCAGCAAAACCTGTTGTCAATAGGGATGACAGCCTGTCTGATGGATCGAAAAGCTCACTATGACAGGGATATTTGAATAGTCACTTTATCATCTTCAATACAGATATGCTCACACAGGAAATGGTAATGTGTACTTGACTCTTGCTATATCTCGATCCAAAATGATCACTGTCTTTTGCCCTTCAATCACACGATCACATCATAGTGGATGGCATCATATTTTTCTAGCTTTTTCAAGAGTTCGTCATCGGTACTGATTTTGATGGTGCGAGACATTAGGTTGACCTTGAGGTTGTCTTCAGGATCTATGATGTTGACTTTGAGGATTCCTTCCCCACCGTGTGCAGTGGTGAGGGCATAGATGTCCTGAATAAAAGTCTCTGAGATATCCTGTAGTCTGACATTGAGCGTGATGCCTTTGGTTTTTTCCTCCCTGATATCAGTCAGTAGAGATATCGTGTTGATTTTAAACTCCATGTCTGGCCCCTGCCACTTCATTTTGACAGCTCCCTGGATGTAGAGGAACCAACCTACTTCAAAAAATTCTTTGAATTTGATATAGTCATCGGAGAACAAGAAAAAAGTGTAGGTATCCGAATAATCTTGAATCTCCAGTGTTCCAAAGGGCTTTCCGTTCTTGGTTTGTCTGTGAGCGATGGCGGTCACCATACCTGCAAGACGGATATTGGGACCTTTTTTTTGCAGTTCAGCGAGATTGTTGAGTTCGCCTAATCCAGTGTTACAGAAGTTGTCGATTTCAAACCTGAACTGATCCAAAGGATGACCTGAGATATAGAGTCCCACGACCTCTTTTTCCAATCGGAGTTGCTCTAGATCGCTAAATCGCTCGACATTGCCCACCGTAGGGATCGGCTCAGATACACCAGTATCACCACCGAAGAGTGAGGCCTGTGCACTAGATGCCTGTGCCTCCATACGGTTGGCGTATTTGATGACTTTTTCGATGAGGTTGGCTTCTCCATCATCGGTAGCGAGGTATTGTCTCCTGTGGTAGTCTTTGAAGCAGTCAAAAGCACCTGCCTGTGCCATCACTTCGAAGGTCTTTTTGTTGACTTGTCTCAGGTTGACACGGGTCGCTAGATTGAAGATGTCGGAGTAGGGGCCATTGGCTTCACGCTCTTCGATCAGCGCTTTGACAGCAGCATCACCTGCACCCTTCATTGCTGCGAGTCCAAATCGTACCTGTCCTTGTTCGTTGACATTGAATTTCATGATGGATTCGTTCACATCAGGACCCAATACGTCGAGTCCCATGCGCTGGCACTCTTCCATGAAGAAACTGACCTGCTTGATGTCGTTCATGTTGTTGCTCAGTACGGCCGCCATGTATTCGGCAGGATAGTTGGCCTTGAGGTAGGCAGTTTGGTATGCCACCCAAGCGTAACAGGTCGAGTGTGATTTGTTGAAGGCATAGGATGCAAAGGCTTCCCAATCTTTCCATACTTTCTCCAGTATCTTGGCATCATGTCCTTTGGCAGAGGCCTGCTCAATGAACTTTGGCTTCATTTTGTCCAAAACCGCCATTTGCTTCTTACCCATCGCCTTACGAAGTACATCGGCCTCACCTTTGGTGAAGTCCGCGAGCTTCTGAGACAAACGCATGACCTGCTCCTGATAGACCGTGATACCGTAAGTCTCCTCTAGGTACTCTTGCATGTCTGCCAAATCGTACTGAATCTCCTCATCTCCATGCTTACGCTTGATAAATGAAGGGATGTACTCGATAGGTCCCGGACGATAGAGTGCATTCATGGCAATCAAATCAGCAAATACGGTGGGTTTCAGTTCCCGCATGTATTTCTGCATACCAGGAGATTCGTATTGGAATATCCCTACCGTTTCACCGCGCTGGAAGAGTTCATAGGTCTTTTGATCATCAATAGGGAAGTTGTCTGGATCGAGATCCAAACCATGTCTTTGTTTGACCAGACGACAAGCATCTTTGATCAGTGTCAGAGTTTTTAGACCCAAAAAATCCATTTTGAGCAAGCCAGCATCTTCTACGACCGAGTTGTCAAACTGGGTACAGTACATGTCAGAGTCTTTGGCAAGTGCCACTGGGACGAACTTGGTGATGTCGTCAGGCGTGATGATGACTCCACAGGCGTGAATGCCCGTGTTTCGGACAGAGCCTTCCAAGACTCTGGCTTGGTTCAAAACTTTGGACTCGTCGCTACTGTCACCTATGCCTAAGATTCTCTTGAGTTCGTTGGCTTGGGTGATGGCTTCTGCGTTGTTTTTGAGTGCATCTGCCAGTTCTTTGTCACTAAAACCAAAGAGCTTTTTAAGTTTGATATCAGGGACGAGTTTGGCGAGTTTGTCTGCTTCGGAGAGGTTTAGTTCTAGTACCCGAGCTGTGTCTCGGATGGCAGACTTGGCAGCCATCGTACCGTAGGTGATGATTTGAGCTACCTGATTCGCTCCGTATTTGTTGATTACATAGTCGATGACCCGCTGACGACCCTCGTCATCAAAGTCAATATCAATATCGGGCATGGACACCCTTTCTGGATTCAAGAAACGCTCAAAAAGTAGGTCATACTTGATCGGGTCTACATTGGTGATCCCCGTACAATAGGCAACAGCTGATCCAGCAGCTGATCCACGACCTGGACCTACAGAGACGCCCATGTCTCTGGCTGCCTGACAAAAATCCTGTACAATCAGGAAGTACCCTGGGTAGCCAGTGTTTCGGATGACTTCTAGCTCAAAATCCAATCGCTCTTCGATCTCAGGAGTGATTTCTGGATATCGTTTTTTGGCTCCTTCGTAGGTGAGGTGGCGCAGCAGGTTGTTTTCTCCTAGTTTGAGTTTAGGGTCGTCTTTGTCTCTTTCGTCTCGAAACTCCTCTGGGATGCTATAGGCAGGGAGGAGGATGTCTCGTTCGAGTGCATAGCTTTCGATTTTTTCTACGATCTCTGCTGTGGTACTGATGGCCTCAGGCAGATCCGCAAAGAGTTTTTTCATTTCGTCTTGGGACTTGATGTAAAACTCGTCATTGGGGAAGCCATAGCGGTATTCTCTGCCACGCTTGCCTATGTACATTTTGGGCTTGCTCTGTTGCTCTCCGTCCTTTACACAGAGCAGAATGTCGTGAGCATTGGCTTGCTTCTTTTCTGTGTAGTAGGTGTTGTTGGAGGCAAAATATTTTACTCCATGCTTCTTGGCAAAGTCCAGCAAAACCTGATTCACAATGTTTTCTTCTTCTACACCGTGACGTGTGAGTTCGACATAAAAATCCTCACCGAATTGCTCTTTGTACCAGATGAAAACCTCTTCGGCTTGTTCTACGCCATAGTTGAGGATGGTAAAAGGAATCTCTCCCCAAAGTCCACCCGTGGTAGCAATGATGTCACTCTTGTACTGAACCAATACTTCTTTGTCAATCCTAGGTACATAGTAAAAACCTTCGATGAAGGCAATGGAAGCCATTTTTGCTAAGTTGTGATAGCCAGCTTTGTTCTTGGCGATCAGTACTTGCTGGTAGCCGTTGTTTTGCTTGCTTTTTGATTTTCGGTCGTCTGTAATGTTGAATTCACAGCCTAGGATAGGTTTGATCTCAGCTTTGTGAGCGGCTCGTACGAAATGAAAGGCTGCCATCATGTTGCCATGATCCGTCAGCGCAATCGCGGGCATATCCATGGCCTTGGCAGTGTCCACAATGGATTGCACCTCTGATACCGCCTGCAGTACTGAGAACTGCGAGTGTACATGTAGATGGGAGAAGCTGACATCTTCCATGGCTTTGATATCAGCTGTTGTGCCTTTGGGAGGAGTCTCTACTGTCACTTCTTCTGCCACAGCAAAGTTGGCAGCATCTAATTTGGGAGCTTCATAGATAACTTCCTTTCTGTCTCTACCATCCAGTGGTGGGATGATCCCCTCTGTGATCAAACCAAAGAAACATTTGGCAGTAGCGTCTACATCGTATGCTGCATCGTGAGCATCTGCAAAGCCCGTCCCGAATAGCTTGGTGTGTAGTTCTGTCAGTGTCGGCCATTTGAACTTGCCACCACGACCTGGGATAGCCACATAGTCTGTGGATTCATCCTTGGTGTCTATGGCTTTGATTGTAGAGAGGTCGTTGTTTCTTTCTTTTCTCAGGTACTCTGCCCCGACGATGTTGAGGTCAAACTCTACGTTGTGACCTACGACAGATTGGGTTTTGAGCAGATCTGCTGAGAATATATCCAGTACTTCGTTGAGATCGTGACCTTCTGCTTCTGCACGCTCTGTTGAGATACCATGGACTTTCTGCGCATTGAAAGGGATGGTATAGCCATCTGGTTTGACGATGAAGTTTTGCGCTCTGATGAGAGAACCGTCACTGGCATGGAGTTGCCAAGCGAGTTGCACCAGTCTAGGCCAGTTGTCCAAATCCTCCAAAGGAGCATTGTAATTCTTGGGTAAACCAGTGGTCTCGGTATCAAATATCAGGTACATGGGCGTGAATTAGAGATTCAAAATTCAAGATTCGAAATTCCCGATTGGGAAGCGCGAAACAGGCCTTAAAAGTAGTGATTTATGAAATCGGAAAGGAGAGGGTAGAAGGGAAGTTTTCCACAGGAGAGGAAATAATAGGAGGGGTATGGATAAATAGAAAGAGCAGCTATATAGCTGCTCTTTCTTATGAATTACAATAATGTTTTATTCACCAGCACAAGCAAAATAGAAAGTGAATAGTTTAGCTGCATCATCATCATCAGCTCCATCTTCATCTTCAGTGAATTCTTTGTATTCTTTATAGCTGAATTCGTCACTTACTTTTGATATAAAACAATCACAAGTAGCTTCGTCATCTCCATCAGCAACACAAGAAGCGTTTGCTTCAGCAATTTCAGCATCTGTCCAACTTGATCCCCCGTCATCGTCTTTGCTACAAGAAGACACAAATACTGCTGATCCTAGAAGAGCAATCATTAAAGCTGTTTTTGAAAAACTTTTCATAAAATGGTTAGTTAAAATGTTAAGCGCTTAGCGCGGTTGAAAATTATTGAGTCGCTAAACTATTAGAAAAGTTCAGTAATATGTTAAAATAGTCAATAAAAAGACAATTTTTAAGTGTTTCACTTAATGAGTAAGCTGGTTTACCTACCAGATTGATAGAAAACTGCAGGAAACGGCTGTCCTACGATTCTGGAAGGTCGAAAACTGTAGGAAACGGCTATCCTAGGCTCTAGGAAGATAGAAAACTGTAGGAAATGGCTATCCTACGATTCCGGAAGGTAGAAAACTGTAGGAAACAGCAATCCTAGGTTCTAAGATGATAGAAAACTGTAGGAAGCAAGTAATCTCTGTCACTAGCTCAATTTGCTAAGACTGATCCTGTACAGCGTGGACACGAGCTGCAAGCTCGAGAAGGATTGAAATAAAAAAGCGAGACTGAATACTCAAATCCAGTCTCGCTTTTATGATTAATTATTTCTTATACGTTGTTAGACGAGACTTTTGCACCTAAGAACTCACGGTTCATTCTAGCAATGTGCTCTTGTCCGATTTCTTTTGGACATACTGCAGAACAAGCGCCAGTGTTGGTACAGTGACCAAAACCTTCTTCTTCCATCTGTGCAACCATTCTTTCCACACGTGTTTGCTTCTCTACTTGTCCCTGTGGTAGCAGTGCTAGCTGAGAAACCTTCGCCGCAGTAAATAGCATCGCAGAAGCATTCTTACAAGCAGCGACACACGCACCACAACCTATACACTGTGCAGCATCCATGGCTTGATCGGCTATGGTTTTTGGTATTGGGATGATGTTAGCATCTGGTACACCGCCTGTGTTGACGTTGACGTATCCACCTGCCTGGATGATTCTGTCAAAAGAGCTACGGTCTACCACCAAATCCTTTTGGACAGGGAAAGCAGAGGCTCTCCAAGGTTCGATGACGATGATCTCTCCGTCTTTGAATGATCTCATGTGCAACTGGCAAGTCGTCACTGCATCCTTAGGTCCGTGAGGTTTGCCATTGATGTATAGTGAACACATGCCACAAATTCCTTCTCTACAATCGTGATCGAAGTGTACAGGGTCTTTGTCTTCTCTCGAAAGGTTCTCGTTTAACACGTCAAGCATTTCTAGGAATGACATGTCCGGCGATACATCAGAAACTTTGTAAGTTTCAAACCCACCCTTATCAGCAGGGTTTTTTTGTCTCCATACTTTTAATGTAATATTCATGTCAATTCTTATTTATAACTACGTTGTGTCAATTTAACATTTTCGAATTCTAATTTTTCTTGGTGAAGTTTCTCTTCCAAATCCTCTCCTAGGTATTCCCAAGCTGCAACGTATGCATACTCGTCATCCATTCTGAGTGCTTCTCCTTCTGGCGTTTGAGATTCTTCTCTGAAGTGGCCCCCACAAGATTCTTTCCTGTTTTGTGCATCGTCGACCATGAGTTCACCTAGTTCGATGAAGTCAGCTACTCTGTTGGCTTTTTCTAGAGACATGTTCATCTCTTCGTTTTCACCGAGTACCTTGACATTAGTCCAGAATTCAGCTTTCAGAGCTTTGATTTTAGCTTTGGCAGTTTTGAGGCCTTCCTCGTTTCTAGCCATACCGCAGTATTCCCACATGATATGTCCTAGTTCCTTGTGGAAGTCATCTACCGTTTTGCTGCCCTTGATACTGAGTAGTTTTTGAATCCTGTCTTTGACTGCTTTTTCAGCTTTCTGGAATTCTTCGTGATCCGTTGGGATTTTGTCATAAGGTACATTCGCCAAATAATCACCAATTGTATATGGCAATACGAAGTATCCATCTGCCAAACCTTGCATCAAGGCACTAGCACCCAGTCTGTTTGCACCGTGATCAGAGAAGTTGGCTTCACCTGCGGCATACAATCCTGGCACAGTTGTCATCAAGTTGTAATCCACCCACAGTCCACCCATGGTATAGTGCACCGCTGGATAGATCATCATTGGCATCTCGTATGGATTGTCTCCTGTGATCTGCTGATACATGTCAAACAAGTTGCCGTACTTTCCTTTAATAGTTTCTAGTCCGTCTCTTTTGATCGCATCCGCAAAATCCAAGAATACAGCCAGGCCAGTATTGCCTACACCCAAACCTGCATCACACATTTGTTTGGCGTTTCTAGAAGCCACGTCTCTAGGGACGAGGTTACCAAATGCGGGGTATTTTCTTTCCAAGTAGTAATCTCTGTCTGCTTCAGCAATCTTGGCGGCATCAGCGGCTTTCAATCCTTTGACAGCTACTTTAGGCACCCAGATTCGCCCATCATTTCTCAATGACTCTGACATCAATGTCAATTTGGACTGGTGATCACCTGATACTGGGATACAAGTCGGGTGAATCTGTGTGTAACATGGGTTGCCGAAGAATGCACCTTTTTTGTGTGCTCTCCATGCAGCAGTTACATTCGATCCCATCGCATTGGTAGATAGGAAGAATACGTTACCGTATCCGCCTGTTGCCAATACTACGGCGTGTGCTGAGTGTGATTCGATTTCGCCAGTGATTAGATTTCTGGTGACGATACCTCTTGCTTGACCATTGACGATCACTACGTCTAGCATTTCAGTTCTGGCGTACAGCTTCACCTTACCAGTAGCTACTTGTCTGCTGAGTGCAGAGTAGGCTCCCAAAAGCAATTGCTGTCCAGTTTGGCCTCTGGCATAGAATGTACGTGATACTTGTGCTCCACCAAATGATCTGTTGTCTAGCAATCCTCCATATTCTCTGGCGAAAGGTACACCTTGTGCCACACACTGGTCGATGATGTCGACCGATACTTCTGCGAGTCTGTGGATGTTGGCTTCTCTACCTCTGTAGTCACCGCCTTTGATGGTATCATAGAAGAGACGGAAAACTGAGTCGCCATCGTTCTGATAATTTTTTGCTGCGTTGATTCCACCTTGTGCCGCGATACTGTGCGCTCTACGCGGGCTGTCTTGGAAACAAAACGATTTGACATTGTAGCCAAGTTCACCAAACGATGCAGCAGCTGATGCGCCTGCTAGTCCAGTACCCACTACGATGATGTCGTATTTTCTTTTATTCGCTGGGTTGACCAGTTTGCTCTTGAACTTGTGGTTAGTCCACTTTTGTGCCAACGGTCCCTCAGGTATTTTTGAATCTAAAGCCATTTCTTTAATTTCTAAATTTTCTAATTCTTTATATTATCCTCTCAGGAACATGACAATCGGAATGATTGCGAACCCAGCAGCTACCAAGATAGAGTAGAGTAGACCTAGTTTTTTGATGAAAGGAGTGTATTTCTTGTGATTCAAACCCAAAGTCTGGAAAGCACTAGAAAAACCATGTGACAAGTGGAATCCTAAGAAGATCATGCAGATCACATAAAACGCCACATACAGCGGTTGAGAAAAAGCATAAGCGACTACCTCATATCCGTTGGGATAGCTTACGCCATCATAGACTACATCGGAGAGAGAGCCATTTTTGAATTGGTACCAGAATCCTTTCAAATGTGCGATGATGAAGATAAGAATAATGATCCCTAGTAGAGCCATGTTTTTAGAAGCCCAGCTACTTTTAGAATCCTTGGTAGGTACCGCGTACCTGACTTTTCTTGCGGCTCTGTTTTGTCTAGTCAAGATGATCCCGTCGATGATGTGGATCAGGATAAACAAGAAGTTGCCATAAGAAACTGCTTTGATCAAAGGGTTATGAGCCATGTTGTACGCATACATATTGAATGCTTGACCCTCGTCACCTTTGAGCAACTGAAGATTTCCGGCCAAGTGAATCACCAGAAATAGAATTAGAAATAATCCAGTCAGCGACATGAGCAATTTTTTGCCTATCGTGCTAGAAATCGATTGTGTAAACCAACTCATGATTTAGTTTTTGAATAAGTAGAATAAATTTTCGTAAAGATATATTCGCAAGGCTAATCTGACAATGACAACAAGTATTTATACTGTGTATAAATAGTGTGATTTGTCATAAAACATTCTACTTCAAGAAGGTACATTTAGTAAAAGTTAAACTTCTTGACAAATACTGAAAATAATGTCCGATCTGAAATGCGACTCACGCAATCGGTTTATATTTGGTGTTGACTTGTATAAATATGGCAAAAGAGGTCATTTTGATCTATTTTGTTATGTTTTGTTTAAAGCAGTATGGAATGATCAATCTTCTTAGAATCAAAATCTTCAGTGTATTGGCGTTGCTCTTGTTGGTGAGTCAAGCTTCGTGGGCTACCCATATTCGGGCAGGAGAGATTATTGCTCAGCGAATCTCTACCTCTACGTTGACCTATCGTTTTTCTGTCATAGGCTATACAGATACAGGGTCTACTGTGATATTCGGGAGTGGAAATATTGATTTTGGCGATGGTGTATCGGTCAATCTTGGTGAAAACGCAGAGAGCAACCAGACGATCTTGCTGGAAGACGAGGTTGCCTACAATATTTTCACGATCATCCATACTTTCCAAGGACCAGGTAGGTATGTGATTCGCTACGACGAGCAAAATAGAAATGCCGGTGTGGTGAATATGTCCAATTCGGTAGATACGCCGTTTTACATTGAAACTGAAATGTTGATAGATCCACTGTTTGGCATCAACAATACTCCCGTATTTCTTGTACCGCCTGTGGATAAAGGAGCCGTTGGGGCTACATTCTTGCACAATCCTGGTGCCTATGATCCAGATGGCGATAGCCTTTCGTACCACATGACAATCCCTCAACAGTTCATAGACAGAAATGTCAATGATTACAAAGATCCCAATGACCCTGGTTTTTATACCAATTACCTAGAAGGAAATCAAGAAGGAGATGGCCCTCCAATTTTTAAAATAGATTCTATCAATGGCGATTTGGTATGGGATGCACCTGGCTTGATGGGGGAGTACAACATTGCTTTTATTGTGAAAGAATGGAGGATTTTGGAAGGCAAAGCGTACAGCCTGGGCTATGTTACCAGAGACATGCAGATCATCATAGAAGAGACGGAAAACAATCCGCCAGAGATTGTACAGCCGATGGAGTTGTGTGTCGAAGCAGGTACATTGATCACAGAGACATTGGTAGCTACTGATCCAGATGGTGATCCAGTGATATTTGAGGCCTTTGGAGGTCCTTTCGAAATGACTATCAATCCGGCGACTTATGAACCGAGCCCTCCAGTGTCCCAGCCAGTTCCTGCCAATCTGCAATTTACATGGCAGACTGACTGTGCTCATGTCAGAGAGCGCCCCTATGAAATTCAACTCAAGGCCAAAGATCAGCCCCCAATTGGTGCTAAATTGGTGGATTTCAAAACTTGGTTGATACGCGTGGTAGCACCAGCACCCACGGGTTTGACAGCTACCAAGCTGTCAGGACGTAGGGTAGAGCTCAATTGGGATAAATACACCTGTGGCAATGCCGATAAAATTGAGATTTGGAGAAGGGTGGATAGTTTTGATTTTACCGCAGAAGATTGTGTGGTGGGCATGCCTGCCAACGCAGGCTATGAGTTGATTGATTTGGTGAACAATAGCACTTTGGCGGGAGAGCAAATTACCAATTATATCGATGACAATGAAGGTATGGGCTTGGCGCCTGGGGCACTGTACTGCTACCGTATCGTGGCGAAATTTCCAGATCCAGCTGGAGGGGAGAGTTATGCGTCGGATGAGGCATGCGCACAAATAGACGTGGTGGCTCCTGTCGTCCTTAATGTAGATGTAGTGGCTACTGACAAGGTCGCTGGTCAAATTTATGTGCGTTGGGAAGAGCCGTTTGATTTGGATCCAGTTCTATTTCCTGGGCCTTATACTTATGATGTGGTACGATTTGAAGGGCTTTCTGGTCAAATCAATGGAGATACCATTTCACTCAAACAAACTGCTTTGGACATCACCGATACTGGATTGGATACGGATAGTAAGCCTTACCATTACTTGGTATATGTCTATGATAATAGCGGTAGTTACATTGATTCTTCTTTTCCAGCCTCATCAGTTTGGTTGGATGCTTTATCAGACGTGAAGACAATTACACTTAGCTGGGAGGCTTTGGTTCCTTGGTCCAATGTCATGGACTCGTTACCATATCACCGCGTGTACAGGGATAATGTGGACGAATTTTTTCCTGATGATTTGTATTTAATTGATTCCGCAAAAGTGACAGAGTCTGGATTTAGGTATGTAGATGATGGGTCACACAATGGAGTGGAACTCAATGACGAAATCATTTACAGATATTACGTAGAAACCAAGGGTAGCTATGGCAATCCAGTATTTAAACCCTACGATCCTTTGTTGAATAAGTCCCAAATACTGTCTGCTCAACCCAATGATACCATTCCACCATGTGGTGTGGTTAATTTTAGGTTTGATGATACCTTTGACTGCAGTGTATTCCTGTCTACGAGAGGTTGTGATTTCAATGACTATTCCAACTTGTTAGAATGGGAAGAGAACGGCGATTCACAATGCGACAATGACATCAGTAGCTATAATATCTACTTTTCGGATGAAGATATAGATGGTGAATTGCCATTGTTAGAAAATGTCCAAGGGACTCAATTCTTACACGATGGACTTAGTTCGTTCAAAGGGTGTTATCAAATCACCTCCGTAGATCGTTCTGGAAATGAAAGCGAGCGATCTGAAAGAATATGTCATGACAATTGTCCATTCATCAAGATGCCAAATGCTTTCACACCCAATGGGGATGGTAAGAATGATTTTTTTACACCATTTTACAATCAGATAGGAGGAGGCACTGAAGGCGGCGGTACCGGTATCCCTGGATTCAACAATGCAGATTGTCCAAGGTTTGTGTTGGAGGTTACGTTTACCGTGTTTGATAGAACAGGCGGCACTTTGTTTACATACAATTCTGCAGATCAAATAGAAAACATAGGAGAAGAGGGCAATGCGATCTTGATCAATTGGGATGGCAAATCTGATAACGGCACACAGCTCGAATCTGGAGTGTATTACTATAGTTTGGAAGTCATCTATGATTTGCTAAATCCCAAAGATCAAAAGAAGAAATACAAAGGATGGGTGAATATCTTGAGGTAGAAGAGCTGAATGATGTGCTCCTCTATGATGGGGTATGTAAGTTTTGTAACAGCTCAGTGAGTTTTGTATTGGAGCATGAGAAAAATGATCAACTGAAATTCACGCCTCTTCAATCTGATTTAGGAGTAAGGATATTGACTCATTTTGGTTATCCCAAGGATTATACGGATGGTATTCTATTCTTATCCAATGGGAAGTTGGCCTCCAAATCCAGGGCCGCACTCTACATTTCGAAATTCCTGAAAAGGCCTTGGTCATGGTTGCAAGTCTTTTGGATTGTTCCTTTATTTATTTCAGACTTTGTTTACAACATCATCGCTCGCAATCGCTACAAGTGGTTTGGGATGACTGATGCCTGCATGCTCCCCCCACGCAATCACAAGGAGAGGTTTTTAGAATGAAGGAATTGCTGTAAGTTTGCGCTTTGAAATTTAAAAAAGGTAAATGAAAGCATACGTATTCCCTGGGCAAGGCGCTCAATTTACAGGAATGGGCAAGGACTTGTACGATAGTTCTGCTCAAGCAAAAGCATACTTTGATCAAGCGAATGAGATACTTGGATTTGACATTGCCAAAATTATGTTTGAAGGTTCTGCAGAAGAGCTAAAGGAAACGAAAGTAACTCAACCTGCAGTATTTATTCATTCTGTAGTATCTGCATTGGTGCAGGATAGTTTTCACCCTGATATGGTTGCTGGTCATTCATTGGGTGAATTCTCTGCTTTGGTGGCCAACAAGACTTTGGGATTTGAAGATGCTTTGAAGTTGGTTTCCCAACGTGCACTTGCGATGCAAAGGGCGTGTGAAATGAACCCCTCAACCATGGCTGCCATACTAGGATTAGATGATCATATAGTGGAAGAAATTTGCGCTACAGTGAATGGAGTAGTGGCAGCCAACTACAATTGCCCTAGTCAGCTGGTGATTTCTGGAACCAACGAAGGAATTGCCATTGCTTGTGAAAAAATGAAAGAAGCAGGTGCAAAACGTGCTTTGCCATTGCCAGTAGGAGGTGCATTTCATAGCCCATTGATGGAGCCAGCCAGAGAAGAATTGGCAGCAGCTATCGAGGCAACCAATTTTAGCAATCCGATCTGCCCAGTCTACCAAAATTTTGACGCTCAAGCGCACAGTGATGTGGCCGAAATCAAGAAGAACTTAATTTTGCAATTGACCGCTCCAGTACGATGGACACAGTCAGTACAACAAATGGTCGCTGATGGTGCTCTTGATTTTATAGAGTGTGGACCAGGCAAAGTATTGCAAGGGTTAGTTAAGAAAATACACAAAGAAGCTGAGGTAAGCAGCCTTTGATTAGAGGTTCAAGACTTTTAGACTCAAGATTTAAGACAAAAAAAGGTGATTCAGTTGAGTCACCTTTTTTTGTCTTTGTACTTTATACGCGTTGCAGCGGAACTAGCGCAATCCATGATTTTCAAAGCGTACAGCGTTTAGCGTGCTACTTATTCATCAGACTTTCAATCTCATCGGCGTGAATAGGAATGTTTCTCATCAAATTGATGTGCCCCTTTTCAGTGATGACAATGTTGTCTTCTAGTCTGATACCAATTCCTTCTTCTCTGATATATATGCCTGGTTCTACTGTCAGTACCATGCCTGGTTCAAATTTTTTGTAGATGCTGGCTACATCATGGACATTGATTCCTAAATGATGCGACGTGCCGTGCATGAAATACCTCTTGTATGCTGGATTATTTGGGTCTTGTTTTTCGATATCTGATTTTCTAAGCAAACCTAACGCAAGCAGTTCACCTTCCATGATTTTGCCAACTTCTTTGTGGTATTCTGGGATGGCATTGCCAGGGGTTAGCATTTCGGTGGCGGCATTTTTCACTCTTAGTACTGCATTGTACACGTCCTTTTGGCGTTTGGTAAATTTGCCATTGACTGGAATGGTTCTAGTCATGTCGGCATTGTAATTGGCGTACTCAGCCCCTACATCGAATAGGATCAAATCATCGTCTTGGCATTGTTTGTTGTTCTCTATGTAGTGCAATACACAAGAGTTGGCGCCCGAAGCAATGATGGGCTGATAGCCAAACCCTGTGGCTCGGTTGCGCAGAAATTCATAGATGAATTCTGCCTCCAGTTCATATTCCCAGACACCTGGTTTGGTAAACTCTAGTATTCGTCTAAAGCCTTTTTCTGTGATATCACAGGCGTGTTGCAGTTGCTTGATTTCTTCTGGCTCTTTGATGCATCTGAGGTCTGTCAAAATAGGGGCAATGCGTTCATATTTGTGGAGTTTGTAAACGGTCTGACACCACTTGTTGAATCGCTCGGTTCTTGTCTCGACCACAGATGCATTTCTGATGTGTTCATTGCTGTCCAGATAGATGTATTCAGTCTCTGCCAGTATAGTGTTGAAGACGGATTCGAATGATTCCAGCCACATTATATTTTTTATACCAGAAGCTTCTTGTGCTTCTTCTTGGGTGTATTTGTGTCCTTCCCAAATTGCAATTTCTTCATTGGTTCTTCTCAGAAAGAGAATTTCTCTCATGGATTCATTTGGGAAGTCCGGAGCAATCAATAGAATAGATTCTTCTTGGTCGATCCCAGATAAATAGATCAGATTAGCGTCTTGTTTGAACGGCAAAGTGCCATCTGCCGAAGTGGGCATGATATCACTGGAGTTCAATACAGCAACCGAATTTGGTTTTAGTCTTTTGCCGAACTTAGCCCTGTTTTTCAAAAACAGCTCCTTGTTTATGGGGTGGTATTTCATCTTTTGATTGTCGTTTGTTGTCAAAGGTAAAAGTAAATTGAAATCGAATGATTTGATAGCTAAAATGATTTTAATGATGTCTCTGTCGAATCGGTCACGGGAGACTATTTTTAGCTAATTTTGCCGACTTAAATAATGGATCAAGCGTGGAATACGAACTCGTAGAATTGCCCAATAAAATAAGAGTAGTGCACAAGCAGGTGCCTCATACTAAGGTGTCGCACTGTGCGATCATGCTCGATATAGGGAGCCGTGACGAAAAAGAAGGGCAGCAAGGTATAGCACACTTTTGGGAGCACATGGCTTTCAAAGGTACCAAAAAGCGAAAGGCCTATCATATCATCAATCGTTTAGAATCTTTGGGTGGAGAATTGAATGCTTATACGACTAAGGAGAAAATATGCTTTTATGCGACCATTTTGGACAAGCATTTAGACAAGTCTGTTGAGTTGTTGACTGATATTACTTTCAACTCGGTGTTTCCAGAGCAGCAAATCATCAAGGAAAGGCAGGTGATATTGGAAGAGATGTCAATGTACCTCGATGATCCAGAAGATGCTATTCAAGATCAGCTGGATAGCCAGGTATTTAAGGGCCACGCATTGGGTGAGAATATTCTAGGTACCAATGAAAGTGTGAGTGGATTCACCACTCAAGACTTTCATTCTTTTCTGGGAGCAAACCTGGATACATCACGTGTAGTTTTGGCGTCTATGGGGAATTACTCAATGAATCAACTGTTGAAATCCGTCAACCGCTATTTGTCACAAGTACCCAAAATAGAGAAAGAAAGGAAACGTACATCAGTCAATGGCTATGCACCAGCTCGATTGACTGAGTCAAAGGATATTTTGCAGGCTCATGTGGGGATTGGTACACGGGCATTTGACATTCATTCTGAGCAGAGAGTGCCATTCTTTGTGCTCAACAATGTGTTGGGAGGCAACAGTATGACATCCAAATTGAACCTTTCACTCAGAGAAAAACTGGGTTTAGTCTATCATGTAGAAAGTAACTATCATGCTTTTTCGGATACAGGTTTGTTCTCATTGTTTTACGCCACAGAACCAAAGAAAATCAAGAAATCACTGGATGCAGTGGTCAAGGAATTTGACAAACTAAAGGCGGGTCAAATGACTATAAGACAACTGCAAACTGCCAAGGATCAAATCAAAGGACAATTGGCGATCTCAGAAGAGAACAATCAGAATTACATGTTGATGATGGCAAAGAGCATCTTGAATTATGATAAAATTGAATCTTTGGAGTCTGTATTTGAAAGAATCGATGAGGTCACCGCTGAGCAGTTGCAGCAATTGGCCATCGAGGTGTTGGATATGGATAATATGTGCCTGCTCACTTACATTCCTAACAAATAGCCTACTTGTCTGAGATTCATTTTTCTATCTCATGTTTTTTTTGCAACTTAAGACATAGACGAATTACAAAATATTACCTGCTATGAATTACTGGTTGATGAAGACTGAACCCAACACTTTTTCATGGGATGATTTGGTCAACAAAGGAAGGGATCATTGGGATGGTGTAAGAAATTATGCGGCACGCAAACACATGATGGAAATGAAAGCCGATGATTTGGCTTTGTTTTATCATAGTGTGAATGAAAAGTCAATTGTTGGTATTGCAAAAATAGTAAAGGAGCATTATCCTGATCCCACCACAGATGATGATCGTTGGGTAGTGGTGGATTTGGCTCCAGAGCGAAAACTGACAAACCCAGTTACATTGGATGTGGTCAAAGCGGATTCTAGATTGACCAACATGGTGCTCGTCAATAACTCTCGACTTTCGGTTCAGCCCGTGACCGAGCAAGAGTTCAAGATAATTTTAGAATTGTCCGCTCAATAATATGCTTAGAATTTTTCTGCTCACTTGGTTGATGATAGGAATCCCCTTATGGGTGTTTTCTCAAGCTATATCTGATAGTGATTCATCTATATTGATGCAAACCAAGCGAGTAGAGTACGAAGTGAGCAACGAGGATATTCGTTTTGAACTGGTACAAGGGGATGACGAAGGTATCTTGATGATCAGAGAGACACGCCGCAGAACATCCTCAGGTTTTATATGGACGTTGAATTACCTAGATACTTCACTCAATGAAAATTGGACTGTAGACATCAATGTGCTTTTTGGGATGTCATTTATGGGACATGATTTCAATGGGGAGTCATTTTTTTTATTGTTTGCCAAAGATGAATACAAATTGGAGGAGTTGTATGTGATCAAGGTGGACAAAGCAGATGGAGCACTTTCGGATTATCATGTCAACACAGTACTCCCGATGACCTTGAGTCATTTTGAGGTTTTGAATCATTCATTGATATTTGGAGGAAGCTCCAACAATCGACCCGTTGTGCTGTTTTATCAGTTGGAGGAGAAAAAGGCCAAAGTACTTCCAGGCATTTACAACAATAAAAGTGAGATTGTCGACATACTCGTCAATGACGAAAGAGGTGTTTTTACTGTAGTGCTAAACGAACGCTCTCATAGCAAAGATTTTATCGTGTCATTGAAAATCTTCTCAGGTGAAGGAAAGACACTGCATACGAGTGCTCTGAAAACGATCTACGAAAAGAGTTTGATTGATGGAGTGCCTACAGATTTTGATTTTGGTATCCAGTATGTAGCTGGCGCTTATTCTAACCGAAACTCCGATGTGTCGAGAGGGTTGTATCTGGCCAAACTGGTCAATGGCGAGCAGGAGTTTATCAAATACCACAGCTATGGTGATTTGGATAATTTCTTTTCCTATTTGGGGGACAATAGAGAGGTCAAGATGAAACGTAAAATTAACAAGAGACGTGAATCGGGTAAGAACCTGAAGTTTAACTATCGTCTCTTGGTGCATGACATTGTAAAGCGTGGAGAAGAGTATATTTTGATAGGGGAGGCATACTATCCCAAATATTCCAGCAATACCAGTGTGCAAGGTAGCATGATCAATCCGTATGATCAGCTGAATCAGCAACAAGCAGTCTATGCACAGCCCAAACTACTAGGGTACAATTATACACATGCCGTAGTGGTTGGGTTCAGTGCTGATGGAGAAATCCTATGGGACAACAGTTTTGAGATCAATGATGTGCTGGTGTTTCCATTGATCGAAAATGTGCAGGTCAGTGTCAATCATGATAAAATAATACTGATGTATGCGCACGACAACATGCTCAAAACGAAGATCATACAAGGAGATAGTGTACTGGAGGGCAAAACCATAGAAAACATCGAACTCAGCTATGAGGGCGATCAAGTGAAAGAAAGCATTCCTGGGATGGAGGGAATCAAGTGGTGGTATGACAAGTCTTTTTATGCATACGGGATGCAAAAAATCAAGAATATGACCCAAGAGGGGGTAAAGATGAATAGAAAGGTGTTTTATATCAACAAAGTTGAATTCTAAAAATATAGATGGAATCTTATCTCCAAATGCTTTTCAAAATGTAGCAGGTCTCTCTATATTTGCCTAATATCAAGCTCATGCAGAAAAGACTCCTACTTAATAGCAAACATTTAAGTATAACCATTTCCCGCCTTTGTCATCAGCTCATCGAAAATCACCTCGTTTTTGAAAATACCGTGCTTATTGGTCTGCAACCAAAAGGTGTTTTTCTGGCTGAAAGAATCAAATCCAAACTAGAAGAGATCATCAAAAAACCAATTCAATTGGGTTATTTGGATATCACGTTCTACAGAGATGATTTTCGCAGACGTGACGAACCACTGACTCCTAACGAGACAAAAGTCCCGTTCATCATAGAAGACAAAAACGTAATATTGATTGACGATGTACTCTACACGGGTCGTTCTGTCAAATCTGCTATGGATGCCATGAGTGCATTTGGACGCCCTGCCAAGGTAGAATTTTTGACCCTTATAGATAGGATTCATACGAGACACCTACCTGTAGAGGCCAATTATGTAGGCAAGCAAGTCAATACGGTCTTTTCACAAAAAGTTTTGGTGGAATTGACAGAGCAAGGTAAGAAAGAGGATAAAATTTGGTTGATTGATAAATCGAAATAATGAGTCAGTTAAGTAGCAAACATTTATTGGGTATCAAGGATTTGACAAAGGATGATATCCAATTGATATTCGAGACTGCGGATAATTTTAAAGATGTAATCAATCGTCCGATCAAAAAAGTACCCTCTCTGCGTGATATTACGATTGCCAATGTATTCTTTGAAAACTCTACGCGTACCAAACTCTCATTTGAGTTGGCAGAGAAGAGACTTTCGGCTGATGTAATCAATTTTTCTTCGTCTGGAAGTTCTGTCAAAAAGGGGGAGACTTTGTTGGATACTGTCAACAACATCCTTGCGATGAAGGTAGACATGATTGTGATGAGACATAGTTCGCCAGGAGCTCCTCATTTCTTGTCCAAGCATATCAAGGCCAACATAGTAAATGCAGGAGATGGTACACATGAGCATCCTACACAAGCGCTCTTAGACGCATATTCGATGAGAGAAAGAGTGGGAGATTTGGAAGGAAAGAATATTGCCATCATCGGAGATATTATTCACTCAAGAGTCGCATTGTCCAATATTTTTGCTTTACAAAAATTGGGGGCTAATATTATGATTTGTGGCCCTGCGACTTTGGTGCCGAAGTATATGTCTTCTTTCGGGGTAAAAGTGGTGTCTGATGTACGTCAAGCTTTGGAATGGTGTGATGTGGCAAACATCCTTCGCATCCAATTGGAGCGGCAACAGATCAAATATTTTCCTTCCTTGAGAGAGTATTCTTTGTATTTTGGTGTAAACAAAGCTTTGTTGGATAGTTTGAACAAGGAGATTGTAATCATGCACCCAGGCCCTATCAACAGAGGTGTAGAAATCACCAGTGATGTGGCGGATTCTCACCATTCGATTATTCTCGATCAGGTAGAAAATGGTGTGGCGACTCGTATGGCAGTTTTGTACCTGCTCGCAGGCACAAAACCTTGATATCTTTGGATAATATTATAACTTGCTCAACCCGTTGTTGATCAAGAACTCACCGTACAATACTTGAAAGTCTTCGATCTCAGGAGATCCCTCAATGATGTCTTCGTATTGTTTGATGGCGTCAAGTATCAGGTTGTTTTCTTCAAAGAAAGAGGCAAGTATAAGTTTGCTCAAAGGAGAATCATATGGAATTTCAGCTTTGACCGCATCCAATTCGTTTTGTATTCTTGCTTGTTCTTCCGATGGTAGTCTTTCGATCCCGTAGCTCGGAGAGAAGAGTTCAGGGTTGTCTTTGACGATTACTTTGACTGTGATCAATTCTTCATTAGCCAAGTTCTCATCATTTAGATTGATATTCAAATGAGTCTTTTCAGTTTCTGCGCTGTATATCTCTTCATCAAATATGTTCTTAACCGAGATGATGTAGTAGGCTTGGTCACCGACAGAGTTCCATCTTAAAACCACATCTGGATTAAATACCTGTACGGTCTGTGGAATCATAAGCGTGATGGCAGTGCTGTTGGAGCGGTGAACCGCCTCTCTGTAGTTGCCGTTGACATCTTGACTGCCAGTTGTGCTTTTGGTGAGTACTGCTTTGGCGTATCTATTAGAGGCAGTGTTGTCAGATTTAGCCAATCTACTTTGTAGGTCTGCTACTGTCACATTACCCATGTTTTTGATCTCCAGTGTTTGCCCTGATTTGTGCATCAATCCGATGTAGGCATTGGTACCAACAATCAATGCGTCACCTTCATTCATTTTGATACCTGTTCGCAAGAAGGTGGGGGCTGAGTTGTCGGACTTCTGAAGCTTGTTTACCCCTTTGTTTGCCAACACTCTAAACTCGAAAGTTTGCGCAAGAGTAGCCAAGGAAATCAGACAAGTAGTGAGGGTCAAAAGGTATTTTTTCATAGCGATAAAGTTGATGCACTTGATGTAAATGCGTTTAAAAATAGCCTACAATCTGTAAAGTGCAAAAAAAACCGCATCATATGATGCGGTCTAATTCATTAATTTTTCTCTAGTTTTTATTGAAGACCGTTCTTCATTAAGAAGTCGTCGTACAACATTTTGAAATCATCTACTTCTGGAGAAAGCTGGATGGCTTGCTCGTATTGTGTGATGGCATCTAGGATCAAATTGTTTTCTTCATAGAAGGAAGCGTAAATCAATTTGTTCAAAGCAGAGTTATTTGGAACTTCGGTTTTCAAGACATCTAGACTCTCGTTGATTGCAGATGCATCATCTGCAGAGATTCTTTTGATACCATAATCACCAGAGACAATGTCTTTTTGCCCTTTGACAGTTACTGTCAAGATGACCAATCTCTCATTAGATAGATTCTCATCATCAAAATTGATTGGCATGCTTGTTTTATCTGTTTCACCTTTAAAAATTTCTTCGTCGAAGATGTTTTTGATGCTTACCACATATTTTGGGTTTTCTACCTCTGGTGCTGCAGACCATCTGATGATCGCATCTGGGTTAAGAATATCCACAGAGCTTGGGAGCATTACTTTGAGAGCGTTGCTGCTGCTTGCTCTTGTTACCGCTCCAGTCGCCTTCATGTTTTGGCGATAGTTGCTGTTGATGTCACCGTCTCCTTCGTTCATTTTGTTCATCACAAACTGAGCATACTTATTAGCCACGTCATTTTGCGTTTTTGCTAATTTTGATTCCAAATCTGTGATTTTGGTGATGCCAGAGTTTCTGACTTCAATCGTTCTCCCAGTTTTGTGCATTAATCCAATGTAGGCTCCGTTGGCGGCAATGAGTTCATCTCCGCTCATTAGGGTAGCCCCTGTTTTTAGAGGAACTGTTTCCCCGTTTGCACCTTTTTTTACTTGATTGGCACCCTTACTCGCCAATACTCTAAACACAAATCCTTGTCCAAAGCTGGTATTGACTAGAAAGAATATCAAAAGAGTTGAAAATATTAGTTTAGTTCTCATGATATAATTATTAATGAATTTACAAAATTACAATTTATTTAATTCAGTTAGTTCTCTTCTTCCTTCTTTAGTAAAAAGATTCTTAACCACTCCAAAATACACCTCTAAGGCATCTCCTGCTATCAGAACCCCCAAAATCATCCATGTCGTATCGATTTTATAATTATAGACATTGAATATGATGAGTCCTAAGCTAAATAACGAAAAAGCTTCTATTAATTGTATAAGTTTTGTCAAACCGTCATACCATTTTGGTAAGGAATGATAAATGAAGGCAAACAAAGCAACATTCAAGTAAAGTAGCACGATCGCAATGATGGTTTCAATATTGTCATTCATCTCATCAATGTAGTCTTCTGCTAAGATCATAGAGATGATGTTGGCATGTATCACACCCCCAAACATGTCCGCATGGCCTTTGCCAGCATAGTGTGTGTTGAGCGGAGTGAAATATTTATCCTCAAGTGCTTGTCTATCACCGAGTTCTTTTCCTAGGAAACAGAAAAGAACACATTTGTCTTTGATCAATTCAGGGTCAAATTGACCATCAAATACCTGGTACCAATCTAATGCAAAATAAGTTATGGGAGCCTGCGTGGCTCCATAATCGAAGATGTTGCCCCGGTAGTTGATGACCTCTACATCTTTGTTTCTATCTAGAAAGTTGAGGGTCTTTACAGAGTCCATGTAGTAGGCCAATTTGATCGATAATGAATATTCTAATTCACCTTTTGCATATTCTTTGGGAGCGAAAGTCCTACAAACTTTGATGTCATCCTGATCGGCGGCACCTGTGATAAAATTGGCATAGGCAGTTTCGGCATATTGATTGAACAGTTCGTTGGAGACTGCCAGAGAGTCAAAGGATTCATTCTCATTAGGTAGTTCTAGTTTGCTCACCAATACCAAGTTCTCAACTTGTGAAAAAGCATAAGCGAGTGCCAAATCTCCTAAAGTATCTGGTTTAAGGTCAGGAAAAAACATATCCATGCCGATTACTCTGGGCTCTGAAGCAGATATAATGTTGACCAAGTCAGCGATTCCTTGGCGGTTGAGGTTACCGACGTTGACAATGACGATTTCTTCTTCACCCAAGGGGTCTTCTCTCAATTGTGAGAACACAATGTCTGTACTCTCCATATCAGCAAATGCGTCACCAATAGGGTCAAAAACATCAAATATCTTGAAGGCAAAGGCTTGGGTTACAACAAATCCTAAGAGTAGGATGAATACTAATGCGTAAATTGTGTCTAACCAGAATTTTTTAAACATTCAGATTTTCTTTAAGGTCAAGTTCGATTATTTATCAGGCTAAGTGCTTAATTGTAACCTATGATTGTAAAATTAGATGAAATAGAATTACTTGAACTAACATCCGTCTATTACTCGATGAATGCCCCGATACAAAGTATAAACATAAGCATTCTGTAGAGAAGATACCTAATTATTACCTAGGAAGACAGGTAGATTTATAGTAACAAGGATTGAAAATGAATAGAAAAGACGCTACATATTATGTGGATGCAATTAGAAGTGGTGATAGAAAAGTCTTGTCTAGGGCGATTTCTATTGTAGAAAGTACTCGCAGTAGTGATATGGAACTGTCTCAGCGGATATTGACTCAGCTCGGACACGTGGATTCTACATCCCTTAGGATTGGAATCACAGGTTCACCAGGGGTGGGGAAGAGTACTTTTATCGAGTCGATCGGTCAAATCATGACGAAAGAGCATCAATTGGCCATCTTGGCGATAGATCCTAGTAGTCCTGAGACTGGCGGGAGTATTCTGGGTGACAAGACCCGGATGAATGAATTGAGTAGGAATCCTAAAGTGTACATAAGACCCAGTGCCACCTACAATTACTATGGTGGTGTGAATCAAAGTACCTACAAAACAATCCTGTTGTGCGAGGCTGCGGGTTTTGATCGTGTCATCATCGAAACAGTGGGTGTTGGACAATCGGAATACATGGTCAGGGGAATGGTAGATTTTTTTCTGTTACTGGCTCAACCTGCAGCTGGTGATGAGTTGCAGGGAATCAAAAAGGGAGTGATGGAAATGGTGGATGGTATAGTAGTCAATAAATGTGACGGGGAGCTGGTGCAAAAGGCGATGACCACCCAATCACAATTGAAAGAGGCGCTGCATTATTCTCAAGACAAAGGGAAACAAGCACCTGTACTATGCTGCTCGGCAGTGACGGGAGAGAAAATCCATGATGTGTACCAAATGATAGAAAAGGCTTGTGCAGCGCAAAAGTATTCAGGTTTGTTTGATCAAAATCGAACCAGTCAGCGCAGCAATTATTTTGTTAAATCAATAGAAGTAGTCATGCTGAAACGATTGCTCAATAATCCCGAAATCTCTGCTGAGCGAACTGAACTTTTAGAGAAGTTGGCTGAGGGAACTTTGGATACATTTACTGCTGTGGATGAATTTATGCGTTGGTTTGAGAACCGCTATTTGTAGTCTGGAGAAAAGTACGAAGTAGATAATACAAAGTATTGAGGTAGAGATAACGATCAATTATCCTCATTTGACTTGTGCAAGCACTAAATCAGCAAATTCAAATACGACTTCTAGATTTTGGTTATCTACTTGGTATTGGTAGGACCTTTCGATTGTGGGGAGTTGATTGCATACGATGGCCTTTTTGAATATCGGACCATCGAACGCAAAGGTATGGAACTCACCATTTTCACCACAAGGATCGACTGTAGGAGGGAGATTTAATACAAAGTCTCTGTTCATGACTTTGCCACATATCGATGACTCATACAATTCTTTCTTGGCGGCACAGATCATCGTTTGGAATCCCAAATCCAAAAATTGATTGACCAACTCAGTCGTATCTTTCTGCCATAGGGGATAGATACCTGAGATTTCAGATTGTGTCAGCAATTTGTCTCTATAGATTTTTAAATCCTCCAAGAAGATATCTCCATAGGCTACATGGTAGATATTTCTGCTTCGTATGTCAGAGAAGTATGCTGTTAGCTTTGTCTCGTAGCTCAGGTTGGAACTGTCCGCTGGAATCTCAATAAACACCAGCGGAATACCGATAGATTGTGCCTGTGCTGCAATGAGTTCACGAGAGATGCCATGGAGTGAAACGCGACCTGTCTCTTCTGAGATACCCGTGTGCAGCTCTACTACTTCGTAGCGATTGTCTTGCAACAAGTGATAGAGCATGAGGGATGAGTCTTTGCCTCCACTCCAACTCACAGATATGGGGATTTTGGTCATGTCTTGTTGATGTATTTTATGCTGAAATGCCCTTGATTAATATCGACTCGACTGACACTACCGTAGTCTAGTACGAGTTTGAAACTATCTTGTAAGTCCAAATTGAGCACATGGGCTAATAGAGCACGAATAGGACCAGCATGGCACACGATGGCTATTTGCTCGTGCTGCGTTTGGATGGTCTCATTCCAAAAACTCAGGACTCTCTCTGCGAGTGCCTTGTAGGACTCTCCTTTGGGGGGAGCTGAATCCACATAGTTTTCCATCCAGTGATCTAAGTCATTTTGCGCGATGTTTTTCCACTCTATCAGTTCCCAATCACCAAAGTTTAGCTCCAATAATCGCTGATCTACGATGTTGTTTTCGGACAATTCGAAAGCGAAGGTACGGCACCTCACGAGCGGGCTGGTATATACAGCGTCCAGTTTTTGGGGAAGTAAATCCATGGTGACAGCCATTTCTTTTTGGTAGCCTTTGGCCAGAGGTAGATTGCTTTGTCCATAGCAAATTCCCTTGCCGATCGAGGGAGTAGTATGTCTGACTAGATATATTTCCATATCACGAATATGCTGAGGTAAATGCTCAATTCGGCGACTTGTTGTACTGCGCCGAGACAATCGCCCGTATAGCCACCGATCCATTTTTTGAAGTAGCGAGAAAAATAGATTTTGACTAAGAGCAAAACAGGTACAATAAGCATAATTTTGAAATCCCATAGAAATACCAGAGGTACAAAACCAAAAATATTGGCTGTGATGAAACTACCAAGTGTCATTTTTTTGGCAATGGGTTTGGCTTTGGCGTCCTCGTTTTCTCTCACATATTGATCGGTGAAAATCATCCAGACTGAAGTGGTTCTGCTCATTGCATGAGCGATCACGAGCATCATACACACCGTCAATAGATCAAATTGCTGTGTGAGTTGAGAAATACTGAGGTATTTGAGTAGGAGCAGAAGCATGATGCCAATCACACCATATGCGCCTAATACCGAATCTTTCATGATCGTTAGGATTTTCTCTTTGGTCCATCCCCCACCAAAACCATCACATACATCTGCAAATCCATCTTCATGAAAAGCTCCTGTCAGTAATATCCCCACTACCATGGAAAGGACTACTGAGATGCTGATGGGTAAAATCATGCTGAACCCATACAAAAAGGCAGCACTGACTCCACCTACTATCCATCCAATAAATGGAAAGTAGCGTGTGGCCTTGTTGAGATTGTCTGCTGCGTGATCGATCCAAGATGGGCACGGGATGCGTGTGTAGAACATGAGTGCCGTGAAGAAAATCTGAAGTTCTTTTTTGATCATGATTTTTGAGATACTGCAGCACTTTCGAAGCTTGCCATGTCGTTGATGAAGGCCACACTAGACTGGATCAGGGGATAGGCTAGGGCACAGCCTGTGCCTTCACCCAACCTCAGGTCAAGATGTAAAATAGAGTTGGCAGAGACAGATTCCAGCATTTTGCTATGTCCTTGTTCGTTGGATTGGTGGCAGAATATCGCGTAAGCCTCTATGGCAGGATACAGTCGATGGGCCATCAGGTACACCGAACTGGCAATGAAACCATCCACCAGCAGTATCATCTTGCTCTCGGCTGCCTGAAGCATTGCACCGAGCATCATCGCCATCTCGTATCCGGCCACACTTCTGAAAAATGCCATTGGGTCTGAGGTTTTGTCTTGGTGATGGTCATACACGGCTTGGAGTATTTTGACTTTGTGCGCGAGACCCTTTTCGTCTACGCCTGTTCCTCGACCGATGCAGTCGTTGATACTGATACCAGTGAGTGCCGCCATAAGTAGGCTGGCCGCCGAGGTGTTGCCGATACCCATTTCGCCAAAGCCAATGATGTTGCATCCTGATTCACGTTGTTGCAGGACTAGTTGAGTTCCAGCCTGGATTGCTTGTTCCAGTTCTTGGGGAGTCATGGCTTCTTCGGTCAAGGAATTTTTGGTGCCATATCCCACTTTTTTATTGATCAGGTTAGGGAGAGTCTCAAAAGTATAATTGACACCTGCGTCGATGATTTGCAAATTCAACTGATGGAGTTTGCAAAAAACGCTAATAGCAGCACCTCCTGCTAGGAAGTTCATGACCATTTGGTGAGTGACTTCTTGAGGAAAAGCACTGACACCTTCTCGTGCCAATCCATGATCACCTGCAAAAACCAAGATTGTAGGGTGAGTCAACTCAGGAGTGGTGGTCTGCTGAATGAGGCATATTTTTTTGGAGAGATCTTCCAGTCTGCCTAGGGCACCTAAAGGTTTGGTTTTGAAATCAATCTTGTGTTTGATGGCCTCCAAGAGGGAAGAGTCAGGTTGGTGGATATGGAAGTCTAGCATTTTTTTGGTTTTGCTGGTTTCTTGTTGACCAGTATTCTATTTTATCTTGGTTCTAAAAATCTAGAATCTAAAATCTAGATCAATCCTGTAGGATATTGCTGATGAAGGTCGACTTCAATAGCAACCAGAGCAGAAACAGTATCATTCCCCAGATGAGGTAGACGGTGTAAAAATCTGTGGTGTCTTTGAATCTGTTTTCTTTGATTTCGGCTTTTTCGTATTTGTCGATTAGCTCAAATACTTGCTCCAAGGCTTGATTGTCTGATACTCTAAAGAATCGTCCATGGCCTATTTCTGCGATTTTGCGAAGCGTGGTTTCGTTGAGGGTGTTTTCTACATAGCGTGTGCGTCCGAAAAAATCCTGTCCGAATGGTACTTTCCCTTCCTTGCCGATGGCGATTGTGTAGATTTTGATATCGTAGGCATCAGCCAGTTCTGCGGCAATGATTGGGTCGATGTTTCCTGCAGTGTTGTCTCCATCACTAAGTAGGATCATGACTTTGGTCTTCGATTCTGATTCCCTCATGCGATTGGTCCCTACCGCAATGGCTGAGCCGATGGCAGTACCGCTCTTTTCGATCAAGTCGAAGTTGATGTCGTCAATGTAAGTATTGAGCAGCTCATAGTCTGAGGTGAGCGGTGAGCGAGAGTAGGCCTCACCTGAAAATACGACCAAACCGATTCTATCTTGGAATCGCCCCATGACGAAGTTGCGTGCTACGTCTTTGGCAGCCTCCAATCTGTTGGGTCTGAAATCTTCGATTTGCATGGACTCAGAGATGTCGATCAGCATCATGATATCGATCCCTTCTGTCCATTGTTCCACTTTTTCGTTGGTTTTTTGTGGTCTGGCTAGTGCCAAGAGCAACAATGTAAATGTTAACAACAAGATGATGTTGGGCACATGACGCAGGATACTAATTGGACTCCATTTGATGTCTTTCTCCGTCAGTGCTATGGCGAGACTTTGTCTTTTCAATCGATCGATGAGTATCCATACCAAGAGGATCAAAGGAAAAGCATAGAAGGCATAAAAAACGATAGGAAACTCCCATTGGAAGCTTTGCAGCGTTTCCCATGTAAACCATTTTAGGGACAACCATTGCGTTTCTGCCATTTGTTTAAGCATGCTTTACCTCCTCTCTTTTGAGTTCGTATCTTTCTGCCGTGTAGTGGTTCAATGCCTCTAGGTTGCTGTGTATGTCATCAATGGCTACTTTACCATAAATGGACTGATCAATTTTCTTTAATACATCTTTAAGTCCATCGCCATATCCTGCCAATAGGATTTCTTTGGAAGTATATTTGGTGAAGGGACGATCCTCTAATCTCTCCATAAATTTTTTCCACAAGAGAACTGCCGCTTCGATGGTGTGTGTGTTGTCATGATTGGCTTTGACCTGATTGACGGCATTTTCAAATTGTAGCACGAATCGCTCATAGTCCTTTTTGAGCAAGTACAGTCTGTATTTTGCACGTAGGTTTTTCCCGAATAGGAAATAACTGCCTACCAATAAAATCAACAAAATGGCTGCACCAATACCTATATACAAGTAGTTCCAGTCATAATGCAGGGCTTGAAAATCAAGGTTGTTTCGGAGTATGATGCTATCTGGCAGTACCGCAACCATCTCTTGCAAGTACACCGAATCAAAATTGGACAGGATTTCGATGCTGTCATTTTGTTGGATGATGTACATGGGCAATTGTAGTCGTTGAATCAGGTCGATTTCAAAACTACTGATGGTGTAGATAACACTGTCATAAGCCAAAGTACTGTCTGCGTGCGTGGGGCTGTATTTTTTCTTGCTGAACTCAAAAGGTGAGAAGTCGAAAGTAGAATCTGGGAAGATTACCTGCCAGTTTTTGGGGTATTGCACAGCCAGGCTGAATTGGATTTCTTCGCCAATTTTTAGACTGTCTTGCAGGAATTGTCCTCTTGGTTGGATGTCTTGACTATGTACAGCCTGTCCTAGCATCACTGCTGTCCACAATAAGATGATACGCTTACCCACTCTTTCTCATTTTATTTCTGACTTTAAACATTTTGATCAATTGGGGGACATAATCCTCATCTGTTCTGATCTTGAGGTAGTTGGCTTGATTCTTTCTGCAAAATTGTTCCAATTCGATCTGCTTTTCTCCAAACGTCTGGTTGAGAATGTTGCGAAACTCGGCAGAAGAGGTGTTTCTCCAAAGTGTTTTGCCAGATTCTTGGTCTTTGAGCGGTATGATGCCAAGATTAGGAAAAGTCGTCTCTCTGATGTCGGTGATGTGTATCACGACCAAGTCATGCAATCTAGCCAAACCTTTGAGATCATGGTGGTAATTTTCATCAATGAAATCTGAAATGAGGATCACCACACTCTTTCTTTTGAGGAGGTCGAGAGTGAATCTAAAGGCTTTGCTCAGGTTGGTTCTAACCGAAACAGGCACCAATTTGAAAATCTCAGTGACCAAATGAAAGGAATGTTTCATGCCTTTGCCTGGCTTTACATATTTTTCTTTCTGATCTGAAAAACAAATAAGACCTACTTGGTTATTTTCTTTGATGGCTGACATGGCCAAAAGGGCACAAATTTCTTTACTGATGTCAATTTTTTGTTGGCCCTCATTGCCTATTTTTTGTGAAGCACTGACGTCTAGGATCAAAAATATACTTTGCTCTTTTTCTTCCTTAAACGTCTTGATAAAGGTGCCGTGACCCTTGGCGGACACATTCCAGTCGATGGTACGCACGTCATCCCCATACTGATATGACCTGACGTCATCGTATTCTAGGCCCGACCCCTTGAAGATCGAATGAAAATCTCCCTGCATTTGGGAGTTTAAGGCCTTCCTAATTCTAATCTCGTATTTCCTTAGCTTTTTGAGGATGTCCTTCATTCATTGTACTTTTGGAAGCCTAAAATTAAGCGAATCTTAAAATTTATATGAGACACAAAATTATTTTTTTCCTAGCAGTGGGAACATTAACATTTCTTAACGCTTGTAAGCGCTCTGATAGTGAAAACCTGATCTCAAAAAGTAAGATGACAGAAATCTTGATTGACCAGCATGTCTTGGAAGCCAAAGTACTCATGCTCAAACTAAAGTCCGACTCGGCTACCAAAGTGTACAATTCGCTAGAAAAGGAACTCCTGGAGTCTCATGGTGTGAATAAAAAAATGTTTGAGAAGAGTTTTGGGTACTACATGGCTAGACCAGAGCTGCTGGACAAAATCTACGAAGTAGTGGTAGACAGTCTCAATGTGTACGATCAAAATGCGACCTTGGCAGAGGAAGAGTATGAAAAGGCACTGGCAGCTGAGAAAGAAAGAAAAAAGGCCGAGGCAGATTCAATTGCCAAAGCGCTAAGTGATACTTTGACTACAGCAGCACGTGATTCATTGATCCTGTTGTTGCAGACGGATTCTTTGGGGTTGTTGAATGGGGATTCATTGTATCAGCTACTGAGTAGGGACTCCTTGCTCAAAGCGAGCCATATGGATACGACAAAAACCGTCAGTGAACAGCCTGCCAAAACCAAGGCGAAGACAAATAGTGCAAAGATTGGAGACTTGAAGAAGAGAGCTGCGCTAGACAAGAAATTACAACCCAAGAATTAATATCCTTTGAATTTATATCCGAAAGAAATCGAACTCAAACTGAGTTTTGACAAGGTAAAAGAAATCATCTCTTCCTATTGTCTCGGACCTCTAGGGGAGGATTTTGTGTACAAACTGAGTTTTAGTACGCAAGTAGACAAGATCAACGAATGGCTGGGGCAGACGAGGGAGTTTATTTATATACTGACCAGTGGAGCTGGTTTCCCGTCAGCGGTATATAGTGACATCAGTCCAGATCTCAAACAGGCAGAGGTGCCAGGTAGTTTCTTGGATATAGACCAGCTGTATGAGATCAAAGCAGTCATTGAGACTCTGGGCAAGATTCATAACTTTTTCATCAGTCATCCCGAAGATTTCCCTGTATTGTATCAGCGCTTTGGAGGAGTCGAAGTTGATGGCAAGTTGTTGGCAGCTTTGGAATCCAAAATCGATGAAAAGGGAGAGTTGAGAGACAACGCCAGTCCAGAGCTCATGCGCATCCGCTCTGCGATCTCCAAGAGTCAGATCAGAGCGAGGACTGCCGTCAACAAGATATTGAAGCAAGCAGGGGATCATGGCTATACGCCTGAAGGCGCATCCTTGACTATTAGAGATGGACGTCTAGTGATCCCAGTTTTGGCGGAGCACAAGCGACATGTGAGAGGTTTTGTGCATGACGAGTCTGCTACAGGACAGACAGTCTATTTGGAACCTGCCGAAGCATTGGAGATCAACAATGAGCTGCGAGAGTTGAAGTACGCAGAGCGCCGTGAGATCATCAGGATTCTGACGGAGTTGACCAACCTGGTGCGTCTCAACCGAGAGGATATCGAGCGCGGCTTGCGCATGTTGGGCGTATTGGATTTTATCCAAGCCAAGGCGAGGTTTGCACAGGATTTTGATTGTTTATGTCCTGTGGTGGAGAAGACGCAGAAGATAGAATGGAAGCAAGCACGACATCCGATCCTCGAACAAGCCCTCAAAGAGCAAGGAAGAAAGATCAAGCCTTTGGATATAGTACTGTCCCCATCTGACAGGATACTGTTGGTGTCGGGTCCCAATGCAGGAGGGAAATCTGTGTGTCTCAAAACTATCGGCTTGATCCAATACATGATCCAATGTGGTGTGCCAGTCGCGGTGGATGAAGAGTCCAAATTTGGTGTCTTTCATTCCATCTTGATAGATATCGGCGATGAACAGTCGATAGAGAACGATCTGAGTACATACAGTTCGCATTTGACGAACATGAAGTTTTTTCTCGAAAATACGAATGGGAAAACGCTCTTTTTGATAGACGAATTTGGTACGGGTACCGAGCCGCAATTTGGTGGAGCGATTGCCGAGGTGGTGTTGATCGAATTGGCCAAAACCAAGGCCTTTGGTGCAATTACCACCCACTATGGGAATTTGAAAAAGTTGGCTGACAATGTCAATGGAATCGTCAACGCAGCGATGAAATATGATGTGAAAATTCTTGAACCACTTTACGAACTGGAGATTGGCAAACCAGGAAGTTCCTTTGCGCTGGAGATAGCAGGAAAAATCGGTTTGGACAAGCAAATGCTCGAAAGAGCCAAGAAAAAGGCCGGTGTATCACATGTGCAGTTTGATCGATTGCTGAGTGAACTAGAGTCTGAGAAAAACACCATCCTCAAGGAGAAAAAGGAGATAGAGGCCAAGAACAAGCGACTCAATGATGTCATCAAGGACTATGAGGAACTAAAAGCTCACTTGGAGAAAAAGAAGACCGAGGTACTCAATGAAGCTAAAAAGGAGGCGGCTCGTGTCATTGAGGCCTCCAACAAAAAAGTAGAATCTACCATCAAGCAAATCCAAGAGTCTAAAGCTGATAAAAAGCGTGTGCAGTTGGCACGGGAGCAGCTCAAAACTCACAAAGACCACCTTACTGATGCGGTCAAGAAGGAGGAAAAAAAGCAGGTGGTAAAAATCACTGAGCCTATCGATCCAGTATTGAGAGTAGGTGACAAGGTCAAGATTGTCACGTCGGGTGCAGCAGGAGAGGTGGTGTCCATCAAAGGCAACCAGGTGGAACTGACTCTAGGTGGCTTGACCTCTCGTGTCAAGCTGAAAGACATTGAAAAAATATCGAGTAAATCGTTTAAGCAAACCACAGATGACCGTGTCAAACAAATGACAGGCATTGATCTCAATTCCAAGATGGCCAATTTCAACATCACTCTTGATATCAGAGGCGTGAGAGCAGAAGAGGCAATCGGCAAAGTGGAAGACTATATTGACGAGGCGATACTACTGGGATACAATGAAGTAAGAATCTTGCACGGCAAGGGGCATGGGGTGCTCCGCGACTTGGTCAGGAATGTCCTCAGACAAAACCGAAAGATTATCAAAGCAGCAGACGAGCATATCGAAAGAGGCGGTGCGGGGATTACCGTCGTGACGCTGGAGGATTGATTTGTTAATAGCCGACGGTCTACAGTTCATGGCTAAATCGAAATTTGAGTGAATAACGAAATGAAAATATATACTCGCCAACAATTGGCCTTGCGCAATGGTCAGGACAGAGATGAAATATGGGTGGCTTTCAAGGGAGATATCTATGATGTAGGCAGTTCTAGGCTTTGGCGAGATGGCAAGCATTATGAACATTGGGCGGGACAAGATTTGACGCCAGAACTCAAAGATGCGCCACATACTGACAAAGTTTTTGATAAATTCACCATCATTGGACGTTTAGAAACTGATTAAAGTATCGGGCAATTATCAGTATCGAAATTTGGACAAGAACAAGAACTAAAAAATCATGATGCTAATCGCTGACAGTGGATCAACCAAAACTGCTTGGAGAATAATAGATCCAAAAGGAAAAATCTCACAGGCCGTATCCAAGGGAATCAATCCCTATTATATGAAAAGTGCCGACATAGCAGCTTCTATTCAGGAGGGTTTGAGTGAGTATTTGGATGCAAAGATCACCGAAGTATTCTTCTACGGGGCAGGTTGTTCGTCTGACAAAAACAAAGAAACAATCTCCGATGCGATCTCCAGATTATATTCTGATGCTACGATTACCATCAATCACGATCTAATGGCAGCTGCGCGTGCGCTTTGTGGCCATCAGAAAGGCATCGCATGTATCCTAGGCACTGGGTCTAACTCCTGTCTCTATGATGGAGAGTCGATAGTGGAGAATGTCACTTCGATGGGTTACTTGTTGGGAGATGAAGGGAGTGGCAACATGCTTGGTAGGATGCTCATCAAGCGCTACTTCAAACAGCAATTGCCCGATGAACTCAAAGCTAAGTTTGATGAACGATTTCAATTGTCCAAGAGTGAAATACTAGAACGTATCTATCAGGGGGAAATGCCGATTCGTTTTCTGGCGAGCTTTGCCAAATTCATCTTTCAGCACATCCAACATCCCTATTTCTATCAAATGGTCTACGATTGTTTTCAAGAATTCTTCGAAGAGAACGTATGCAAATACACTGGATACAAGGAAGTACCAGTGCATTTTACGGGTTCGGTAGCTTTTTATTTCTCTAATATTCTTCGCAAAGTGGGTGCTGAATTGGGAATCACAGTTGGAATCATCAGTGAAGACCCAATTGCTGGTTTGGCGTTGTATCATAGCAAGTGATATTAAACCGTCGATGGTCGACAGATTATGGATCATGGACTACCTCGTATGAATGAAAGGTTAAATAATGTCATTTTGCATGATATTTATAGGACGATTATTTTCTATAATCAGCGAATAAGATAACCTTTGAATCATGACTACTACCGAAGCTACCTCCCATTACGACAATCTCCAGGAGATGAGTGTGGAAGCCCTATTGACCTCCATCAACAAAGAAGATCAAACAGTACCTATGGCAGTTGCTAAGGCCATCCCATCGATCATTCCGCTCGTCGAAGAGATCGTGGCTAAGATGAGTGCAGGAGGTCGATTGTTCTATATAGGAGCAGGTACCAGTGGACGGCTCGGTGTGGTAGACGCGTCAGAGATTCCTCCTACCTATGGCGTGGCTTTTGATCAGGTGATCGGCATCATGGCAGGGGGAGATGGAGCCATCCGAAAGGCAGTTGAAAATGCCGAAGATGATCAGAATCAAGCCTGGAAAGATATGGAAGCTTTTGGTGCAAACGAAGGTGATGCCTTGATTGGTATTGCAGCTTCTGGCAGGACGCCTTATGTCTTGGGAGGAGTACAGGCAGCCATGGCAAAGGGGCTGACCACTGGCTGTATCGTATGCAACCAAGCTTCGCCAATCGCCCATTCGGTCAAGTACCCAATAGAGGTGGTGGTAGGACCAGAGTTTGTCACAGGAAGTACTCGTATGAAAGCAGGTACCGCCAGCAAATTGGTCTTGAACATGATTTCCACATCTGTGATGATCAAACTAGGACATGTCAAAGGCAATAAAATGATCGATATGAAACTCAGCAATGCCAAGCTAGTAGAGCGAGCCATCAATATGCTGATGTCTGAGATGGAAATAGATCGTAAAGTAGCTGAGCGTATGATTCAGGAGCATGGATCTGTCCGTCAAGCCATTGACCACTTTCAAGCACACTGATGCATGCACAATATTGAGCCCTTCTATGGTTGGTTGAAGTATTATGATTCGTCTCAGGATGAATACTCACCCTTTCATGGCAAGGAATACAACTATGATCTCTACTCAGAGACTATCTATGGCTACTACATAGACCCAGGGTGGGATTTTATCGGCTCGGAGACACTCTACATCAAAATCCTCTATCTCGACTATGAACAGGGCTATGCTGTGATTGAGTTCATCGGAGAGTGGAATGATGCCTTGCACAATGACGTGATGCATCTGAAGCGCAACATTGTCGACGAACTGTTGGCAGCAGGATTTACCAAATACATATTGATCGGGGAGAATGTGCTCAACTTTCATGGATCTGATGATAGCTACTACGAAGAGTGGTTTGAGGATGTAGAAGACGGTTGGGTGACTGCTATCGGATTCCGCGATTTTGTACTCAGTGAGATGAACCTCTACAACATCGATACCTATGTCAACTCTGGCGGTAACCTAGAGATCATCAACTGGCGCACCATGAAACCTGATATTTTCTGTCAACTAGTTGATAGCTTGATTCAGAAGAGACTAGGGATGTGAAATCACCTACGGGGCATGGCTACACAAATAGAGTTTCAAAAAAGGAATTGAACTGCTAGATTTGGTAAAAGGTATATGATGCTAACCATATTCCCAATCTAAATGATCATGAAAATTTCAGAGGAATCTGTATCCTAGCAGGACTCAAATTCAGTTAGAAAGAATAGCAAATAATCCAGATAATTTACAGCTCTGGATAGTAAAATTACAAACACTCATTACATGTTCCAGTCAGAAGACAATTTGCATTGTGAACTTCGTATCCATTTGGGACAGAATAATGAACGGGGGTTTCTAGACATTCAATCGTGTCACATGATAAGCAGCGAAAGTGAAAGTGATACTGCATTGCTTTGGGTTTCTCGCATTTTTTGCAGAGGGCAAAATATTGCTTACCATCTTCAGCTATAATCTTATGAACTAACTCATCTTCACAAAACCTATTCAGTACTCTATAAATCGTTGCTCTATTGATATCAATGTCCAACTGCCGTTCGATAGCGTCTTGACTCAAAGCTTTCTTTGAATGTAAAAGTAGGTTTAAGACAGCTTCCTTGGTAGGTGTATTTCTTCTTTGCATTCTTTATTGCGATTGTTTCGCAATAATATAAAAAATCATTTACATTTACTCATAAATGCGATTATGTCGCATTTATGAGTAGCAATGACGGGAAGAGAAATAATTAAACTATTTGAAGTGGTAGGACTGGTACTAGTAAGACCTTTGCCGCCCTTCGCTAAATACAATGAGAAAATGGATAAGAATGAATTTGAAGTAATCATCATAGGCGGAAGCTATGCAGGACTTTCCGCTGCCTTAACTTTAGGGCGTTCACTCCGAAAAACTTTGGTCATAGATGGAGGTGAGCCTTGCAACCGTCAGACTCCACATTCTCATAATTTTCTTACCCAAGATGGAAGTACGCCAAGTCAAATTTCACATGTCGCCAAAAGCCAAGTAGCCAAATATGACAGTGTGAAATTTTATGAAGGGCTAGCTATAGATGGGATGAGGATTTCGGAGGGTTTTGAAATCACTACCTCAAATGGAGATGTGTTTACCACCAAAAAGTTGGTTCTTGCCACAGGAATTAAAGATATAATGCCAGATATAAAGGGCTTTTCTGAATGCTGGGGGATTTCGGTAGTGCATTGTCCATATTGCCACGGTTATGAAATACGAAACAAAAAGACAGCCATTATTGCGAATGGAGATAGAGCATATCACCTTGTGTCTTTGGTAAATAACTTGAGCAAAGACATTACCTTATTGACTTCAGGGATAAAGGAATTTGAAGAAAACCAATTTGAAAAATTACAACGACACAAGATTCACATCATTGAGAAGAAAATTGTAGCGATTGAACACAGTAATGGTCAAGTGGAAAGGGTAGTTTTTAAAGATGGTAGTGTGGAAAATTATGAATGTGTGTACGCTTCAATTCCATTCGAACAAAATTCGGCTTTGCCCAAAAAACTGGGTTGTAAACTCACCGAGCATGGACATATTGAAGTGAATCTGATGCAAAAAACCTCGGAAGAAGGAATTTTTTCCTGTGGAGACAACAGTTCAATGATGCGTTCGGTTGCTACTGCGGTGTATGGAGGAACTATAACAGGTGCAATGATTAACAATGAACTTACACAAGAATATTTTTGATATAGTCAAAGTATGTTTGGATCTACATCCTTCAAATCATTCCTTACATCGTCCTCTGTATTTTGTTAAGCAATTTGTCTGCCGTGATCACATTTTGTACCAATAAGTTGTAAGAGCCTAATTATTCTAAGGGTTAATAGGGACGCAAAGCTTGATTGCAGTAGTTGGCTTGTGGCACACAAACCAAGTTGAGGAAGATGAGGGATTACATCCAATAAGAATGGGAAAGGAAGTTAAAGACATGGACATGACAATAGCAGGTCTGTTTTAGGAGTTTGATTGGCAAGACAGACTCTGTTACCGAGTTATTACTTGGCAGAGGGAAAAACGTGAGATACTAGAGGATAAAATATGTAAGTAGAATGGCAGAATTTTGGGAAGAAGCATTTAGCAATAAAAAGGAAATGTGGGGCATGGCTCCTGCAAAGTCGGCTTGGTTGACAAAAGATTTCTTTATTAAAAACTCCATAAAGAAGGTCCTCATTCCAGGGATTGGGTATGGGCGAAATGCCCAGCCATTTTTAGAAACTGGAATGACAATAACTGGGATTGAGATTTCCAAAACAGCTATTGAGCTCGCGCAAAATCATTATGGAACTGAAATGACCATTTATCACGGTTCGGTAACTGATATGCCTTTTGATAGCGAAAAGTATGAAGGGGTTTATTGTTATGCACTTATACATTTATTGGACAATAAAGAAAGGAAAAAACTCATCCTCAACTGCTATAACCAACTCACTGAAAATGGATGTATGGTTTTTACGGCGATAACTAAGAAAGCACCGAATTTTAGAAAAGGCGAATTTATCAGTAAAGATCGATATGAATTTCATAAAGGAGTTCAAATATTCTATTACGACGAGGAATCGGTAAAAGAAGAATTTGAAAAGTATGGACTTATCGAAATGACAGAAATTGATGAAAATCAGCCAATGTATCTGATCAAATGTCAAAAAGTATAAAAGCATGCTGGACACAACGCAGTATGATTCATATAGCATGTACCACCAGCTTAGTTTTACACATGGGCAAAAGTCAGATCAATCTACAAGACAAAAAAAGGGTCAGCTTGTGCTGACCCTTTCAATATTGTAAATGCTATGGATTAAGCTTCCTCGTGCTGAGGGATTTGCTTGAATTCTACGGGTGCTTCTTTGTCTTTGAATGACGCTCTCGGCTTCAAGTTCAAAGTCTGGAACATTTGTTTGTCGCTGTCTACTTCTGGGTTGGGGGTAGTCAGGAGTTTGTCTCCAGCGAAGATAGAGTTTGCCCCTGCCAGAAAACACAGTGCTTGTTCTTCGATGGTCATCTTGACACGACCAGCAGACAATCTCACCATGGCATTGGGCATGATGATCCTAGCTGTAGCGATCATTCGGAGCATTTCCCAGATAGATACCCTAGGCTGATCTTCTAGTGGTGTGCCTTCTACTGGTACCAGCGCATTGACAGGGACAGATTCAGGATGCTCCTCCATAGTCGCAAGGGTATGTAGCATACCGACTCTGTCGTCGTGATTTTCTCCCAATCCGATGATTCCACCTGAGCAAACCGATATTTTGGCTTTTCTTACGTTTTTGATCGTATCCAATCTGTCGTCGTAGGTACGTGTAGAGATGATCTCTTCGTAGTGTTCCTCTGAGGTGTCCAGGTTGTGGTTGTAGGCATATAGACCTGCGTCTTTGAGTTTTTCTGCTTGATCTTCGGTCAGCATCCCTAGTGTACAGCAGACTTCCATACCCATGCTATTGACTCCTTTGACCATGTCGAGCACTTTGTCAAAATCTCTGTTGTCACGCACTTCTCTCCAAGCCGCACCCATACAAAACCTTGTGCTACCCGCTTCTTTGGCATCCAAAGCTGCTTTGAGTACCGTATCTACTTCCATCAGTTTCTCAACTTTTACATCCGTGTGGTACCTGGCAGCTTGTGGGCAGTAGGCACAATCTTCAGGACAGCCACCTGTCTTGACAGACAGCAAAGTACACACTTGCACTTCATTGGGATCATGGTAGGCTCTGTGTACGGTGGCAGCACGGTATATGAGATCCATGACAGGTGTATTGTATATTTCAGTGATTTCTTCTCTCGTCCAGTTGTTTCTTGCGATCATTAGTATTGAAATTTTATGCTTGGACCCCAAAAGGGTAAAACGCTTTCTGGTTGTAAAACTATTTAATTTCTAAATCAAATGGCATTCTCGCCTGAATACCTTTGTAAGATTCCAGTTCTTTTATCTTGTCAATGTAGTCGGCCATGATGCCGTACTTATTGTGTAGGATTCTACTTTCTGCTTCATTGGCCATTGATCCGAGCAATTCTTCCCACTTGTTTTTGAGCTCTGGGTAGTAGGTCACCATGTAGTCACCATCTAGATGGGCGGCTGTGGCAGCTATTTCTATTGCATCGTTGTAGCTACCTAGTACATCTACCAAGCCTTTTTCTTTGGCTTGCGTACCTGTCCAAACTCTACCAGAAGCTACTGCTTTGAGGTCGTCGATGTTCATGTTTCGACCTTGTGCAGCTTTGGAGGTAAAGGTTTCATAGCCTTGCTCTACCATGGATTGGATGATGTGCTTTTCTTTTTCGTTGAGTGGACTGGATACTCTGTATAGATCAGAGAATTCACCAGTGGATACACCATCATTGGTGATCCCGAGTTTGTTTTCTAGAAATCCTTCCATGTTAGGGATCATACCAAAGATACCAATGGAGCCAGTGATGGTCATGGGCTGTGCGACGATGGTGTCGCAGGGCATCGCCATGTAGTAGCCCCCAGAGGCAGCGACTGTGGACATACTGGCAATCACAGGTTTTACTGCTTTGGTCAGCATGATTTCGTTCCACATCACGTCAGATGCCAATGCTGATCCTCCTGGAGAGTTGATTCGTATCACGATGGCTTTGACTCGGTCACTTTTGCGGGCATCACGGATGGCTTTGACGAATTTGTCAGAACCCACATTGTCCGTGCCGCCATTGCCAGAGACAATTTCGCCTTCTGCTACGATGACTGCTATTCTGTTGGATGAATAGGTCGAGCTGATAGATTTGGAATAGCCTGATAGGCTTACACTGTTGATTTTGTCGTCTTCACCCAGTCCAAGAGCTTCCTTTATTCTGTCTTGCATGTTGTTTTCGTATCCTACAGCGGTGACGAGTTTCATGACAAGTGCGTCCTCTGGTTCTCTGGCTTCCATCTGGTCTGAGATAGTTCTGAGTTCCTCCAGTTCTATGCCTCTCGACTGGCTGACGTTCACTAGGTAATTGTCATAGATGTCATTGACGAAAGAGGTCATTTGCTCTCTGTTGGCCTCACTGAGGTCTTTTCTGATGAATGGCTCTATGGCACTTTTGTAGGTTCCTACACGGAAAATTTGGGCTTCTATTTCTAGTTTATCCAATAGACCTTTGAAGAAAGAAACATTGGCACTCAAGCCATTTAACTCCATCGCACCAGCAGGATTGAGGAAGATCTCGTCTGCAACCGACGCAATGTAATAGTTAGCCTCTGTCATGTATTCCGCATAGCTGTAGACAAATTTTCCGCTCTCTTTAAAATCCTCAAGGGCTGTTCTGAGTTCGTGAAACGAAGAATACCCACCTGATATACTGCCATGCTTGAGATAAATACCTTTGATGTTGTCATCTACTTTGGCAGCAGCTATTGCTTCTATGGCTGACAGTAGCGCCAATTTGTTGTCGGCAGCTTCTGGAAATAGCTCTGCAAAGGGGTCTTCTGCCAGGCGCTCAAAGATTTGTCCATTTAGATTGATGGAGAGGACAGAGTTAGGTTTTACCTCAGGTGTTTGTTCAGAACTCAATGCTATGATTCCAACAATGGTGAAGAAGAAAAACAGTCCTGCAATCAGACTAAAAACGAAGAGTCCGACGATGGTCGAGAGTACAGATTTAAAAAAATTCATATGTTTGATTCAATAATTTCTGATATTGCAAAGCTATTCATTTCGGCTTCACACGATTAAAAATACAAAATAATATTCATGAGTGTATGCTTCTTGCTGCTAGGTACCAATATGGGTGATAAAGTTACCAATTTGCGCCTTGCATCTGATCACATCAGTAGCCAAATTGGTCCTGTTATTACAAGTTCATCGGTTTATACTACATCTGCTTGGGGAAAGGAGGATCAAGATGATTTCCTCAATCAGGTATTGAAGGTCTATACTGACAAAACCCCCGCTCAATTGCTGCAATGCTGTCTGTCCATAGAAAGGGATCTGGGCAGGGTGCGTTTCGAGAAATGGGGACAGCGTCTTATTGATATAGATGTGTTGTATTATGATGATTTGATACTTGATGACGAAGATTTGAAAATCCCGCATCCTGAGATTCAAAATAGAAGGTTTACTTTGGTTCCTTTGGTGGAGATAGCCGCAGATTGGGTGCATCCTGAAATAGGGAAATCTCAAAGAGAGTTGCTCGATGTGTGTGGTGACAGTTTGGAAGTTAAAGTTTGTTAGTCAATGGAGGTTTATCATTATTTATTGGTTTTTGGGGTTGGTGTTTTGTGTGGGTTTATCAATGTCGTAGCAGGAGGGGGCTCTTTGCTGACACTGCCTGTTTTGATCTTCATGGGGTTGCCTCCGTCAGTCGCCAATGGTACCAATCGTGTAGGTATTTTTATGCAAAATGTCTTTGCGGTGAAGGGATTCAAGAGCAAAGGTGTTTCTGCTTTCCCTTTTGCGATATGGCTGTCGATCACTTCGGTGATCGGTGCGATCATTGGTGCCAAAGTCGCCATAGATATCAGTGCAGAATTATTCAATAGAATATTGGCTATTGTGATGGTGGTCGTACTGCTGATGACTTTTTTTGGGACAGCCAAATCCAGAGAAGGAATAGAAGAGGATATGTCCAAAAAGAAGCGAATCACCAGCATCATTCTATTCTTCTTTATTGGCATATATGGAGGTTTTATCCATGCAGGAATAGGTTTTGTGATCATGGCGGTACTCAGCATGGTCAACAAAATGAGCCTCGTCAAAGTCAATAGTATCAAAGTATTTGTCGCCTTGGTTTATACTTTCTTTTCACTGATTGTTTTTATCTGGGAGGGACAAATTGATTGGATCATTGGTTTGACGCTAGGGGCTGGGTCAGCTTTGGGAGGATGGTCCGCGAGTCAGTGGAGTGTCGCCAAGGGAGACAAGTGGATTCGCTATTTTCTAATCGTCGCTGTATCTGGTATGGCTATCAAGCTTTGGTTCTTTTCATAAATAGTTCTCTGGGTTGCTAGTTTTTTGGTTTGGCTTGTAATCATGTTAGATAATTGAAAACAAAGAAATGATTCAGCCTCAATTTGTATAATATTACGACCTGAAAAATTTCAATTCCTATTCAGTCCATGAAGAATTTTGAACCCAAAAAGGATTTATACCCTCATCTGATCGCTGTATTCGTTTTTTTGATCGTCACAGTTGTATTTTACTCACCGGTATTTTTTGAGAACAAGGAGCTGCCGCAGCATGATATCCTACAGTGGAAAGGTAGCGCACAGGAACTCGCTGCTCATCGTGAACAGACAGGAGAGGAGGGGCTTTGGACCAATTCCATGTTTGGGGGTATGCCAGGTTATTTAGTCAATGTGGAGTTTTCTGGCGAGTTGACCAAGAATATCCAGCGCTTGCTTTCGCTCTATTTGCCACATCCTACGGGTATTATATTGGTGGCATTTATATCCTGCTACATCATGTTGCTATCCTTTGGTGTCAGATCATGGATCGCTATAGCAGGAGCCTTGGCCTTTGGCTTGACTTCTTTCAATATTATTTCGATCGGAGCGGGACACAATGCAAAAGTATCTGCTGTGGCCTACATGCCATTGGTATTGGCAGGTGTTCATGCTGCATTCACGAATAGAAAATTTTTAGGGTTTATCTTGACCGCTTTGGGTTTGGCACTACAGCTCAGAGTCAATCACTTGCAGATCACATATTACCTGCTGTTGATGGTGCTGGTGTATGGCTTGTTTGAATTGATTCAAAGTATCAAAGCTAAAACACTTCCTGAGTTTGCCAAGACTGTGAGTGTACTGGTCGCAGCTGTACTCATTGCTGTGGGCGCCAACTTTGGCAAACTCTGGACTACTATCGAATACGGAACTTATACCATGCGTGGCAAATCTGAGCTGACTGTAGATGGGGTAGATGCAAAAAGTGGGTTGGAAAAGGATTATGCCTTTCAATACAGCAATGGTATTTTTGAGCCATTGGTAATGTTCATTCCCAATTTCTTTGGTGGTACCTCGCAACAGAACTTGGGAAAGAATTCCAACCTAGAACAAGCCTTGAAAAAACAAGGAGCTAACCGCCAGCAAATCCAACAACAAGTGCAAGCAGCCCCTGCCTATTGGGGAGACCAGCCATTGACAGCACCTTATTACGCAGGAGCGATCGTGGTATTTTTGTTTGTATTGAGTCTTTTGGTTTTGGATCGAAAATACACGATGTGGCTTTGGGTGTTGGTTTTGGTCTCTATTGTTTTGAGTTGGGGCAAGAATTTCGAGAGCTTCAATTACTTGGTTTTCGATTATTTACCAGGTTACAACAAGTTTAGATCCGTGACCTTTGTGATTATCATCGCAGTGTTTTCAATGATCTTGTCTGGGTTTGTCGGATTGGAAAAAGTGTTGTCCAGCACTTGGGACAAGACCTTGCAGAAGAAATTCATGATTGCCATAGGGATCGTAGGAGGTTTTGCACTGTTGGCTGCAGTGTTGGCAGGAATGGGTTCGTATCGAGGAGCGATTGATGAGCGGTTGGCTTCTTACCCCGCTTGGTTCTTGGATGCTTTGAGAGCAGATAGGGCTTCATTGTTGAGAGTGGATGCTTTTAGGTCGCTATTTTTTGTGTTGGCTGCTGCAGCAGTGATATGGTTCTTTGCCAAGAATAAACTATCCAAGCCCCTGGCTTACACACTGATTATTGCATTGGTATTGATCGATATGTTTGGAGTGGACAAGCGCTATCTCAATGGTGATAATTTTGTCGCAGCAACAAGAAGTGATTTTATTGCGTCAGATGCAGACAAAAGAATACTGAAGGATACAGATCCTAATTACAGAGTACTCAATCTCATGAATCCATTCAATGATGCGGAAACTTCATATTTTCACAAATCTGTCGGTGGCTACCATGGAGCCAAGATGAGAAGGTATCAAGACCTGATCGAAGCGTCAATTTCACCAGAGATCGCAGGAGTCATTGAAAATTTGCAAGCAGGTGAATTTGACTTCAAAGATGCAGAGGTGCTGAATATGCTCAATACCAAATACCTAAAAGCAGGTGAAACGGCCAATGCCGTGATCCCTAATCCAGCTGCCAATGGCAATGCATGGTTTGTAAGGGATGTTGTGGAGGTCAATAATACAGACGATGAATTGATGGCAATGGCGTCCATTGATAGCAAGTTGGAAGCTGTCGTCAATGTCGAAGAGTTCGTGCTGGGAGAATTGGGTTATGACTCGACAGCACAGGTGAACCTCACTTCTTATGCTCCTAACAAATTGACGTATCAATCCAATTCGGATCAGTCAGGATTGGTGGTCTTTTCAGAGATTTATTATCCGAAGGGCTGGTCAGCGACCATCGACGGACAAGCATCAGAAATCTTGCGCGCCAATTATGTGCTGAGGGCTTTGAAAGTTCCTTCGGGTAGCCACGAGATTGTTTTCGAGTTCAGACCCCAATCATATTACACTGGCAACACTGTTACTTGGATTTTTAATGTGATTTTGGTACTAAGCTGTGTGGCATATGTGGTGGTGAGTGTCAGAAGACAGTAAATGTAAGATTAACAATGGCAGCTTGATAGCGTGCTCCATGTATGAGTAGACAGAATACAGTTGTTTTATTTACTTTGAGTTTTCCATACGGCAAAGGGGAAGCTTTTTTGGAATCGGAGCTGCCAGTTTTGCTGCAAAGTTTCCAAAGGGTTGTCATTGTGCCTAGAGATGCGGTTGGGACGCTTAGACCAATACCAGATCAGGTAGAGGTCGATGCGAGTTTTTCTGAGCGGATACCCTCTGGCCTTGGGATGGTTTTTTCTGTGTCCAAACGACTCAGTTGGGATAAAGTCATCCATCGTGAGCTGCGTCACAATAAACAGGTACGGTTTCATTTCAAATCACTCAAACTGTTGATTTATTACCGCATCATTCGTGATGTAATCAAGCTTTGGTACGAAACAAAGCATTTTGATTCTCACACCATTTTTTACACTTATTGGCTTGAGTCGTTTACCTATGGACTCGGTAGTCTCAAGACAGAACATCCGCTTACATTGGTTTCAAGAGCACATCGCTATGATTTGTATGAGGAGCCTTATAATAGACCCTATTTTCCCTTTCGGAAAACAATGTTTGATAGCATTGATCAGGTCTTTCCTATCTCCAAACATGGTGAGCAATATTTACATTCTAAATATGCTTTGGGAGAAGACAAGGTGACTTTGTCACGCCTCGGAGTGAAGGATGGCAGATTTACCACACTAAACTCCAGAGACGGTGTGTTTAGGGTGGTTTCTTGCTCCAGTTTCATGAAGCAGAAACGTGTCGATCTGATTCTAAACAGTATAGCCCAAATGGCAGATAGGTATGACAAGCCCATCGAATGGACGCATATTGGCGATGGGGAGTTTCGTCAGGAGGTACAGCAACTAGGAGAAAGACTATTGCCCGACCATGTCAAATGGACCTTTTTGGGTAGTATAGACAATTCATCGGTCATCGCATATTACCAAAGCAACTACGTAGATGTTTTTGTGAACCTCAGTAGCAGTGAGGGGTTGCCTGTTTCTATGATGGAGGTGTTGGGGTGTGGTATCCCGATAGTTGCCACAGATGTCGGTGGGGTAGACGAAATAGTCAACAATCATACGGGTGTTCTTTTGGATCAAAATGTACTGCCTCAAGAGGTTGCAACCCAATTGCTCAGGTTTGCTCCTGATAGTACACCCGATCTTGGGTTAAAAGCTAGCGCAAGAGCGTATTGGGAATCAGCTTTTAGATCTGACTACAATTATGAGCACTTTGTTAGCGTACTGCAATCCATGATTTCAGACCAGCTATGATCAGTTAAGTCCAAATTCATCTGAAACTCTCTTCTTTATTTTATCGGCTATTTGTTGATACTCCGTTGGGTTTTGCAGCGGGTTCTCCCAATCAATCTTTAGTTTTTTGATGAAAGGAAAAAACAGTCGGTGCAGTCCGAAAAACTTAACTATTTTTTCTAGTCTGGTGTTTTCGTGAAAGGGGATCGTAGGTCTCACCACATGCATTAAATCCAAAATACCATCAAACCTGTCTCTGTTGGATTTTCTTACATAGCCAAAGTCTAAAAAGTAAACTGGCGTACCCAATGCCAAACAAGGCAAAGCACAGTGGATTCTAGAAGTGACCACCAATTTGGCCTGCGCATATTCATCCAGCAATGCTTGAGAATCTTTTAATCTATCCGCTACAGAGACATTTCCATGCGGTCTCACATGGGTTCTCAGTTTGACATATTTGTGGTATTTTTCAGGGATCAATTTGTAGGAGACTTTTTTTGCATAGTCGCCAGTGAGTATGTCGTTGATGAACAGATCGGTGATGATGATGTCGTTGGATCGTTTTTTTTCGCTCTTGGGCAAGGTGAGTGTGAGACAGCCTGAAAAGTAGGTGTTTATCCCAATGTTGTTGAACAAAGTGACCGTCTCGTGATCCCTACAGCCGATTGGTTCGAATTGTTGGTAGTAGGGCACCAGCTTGGGATCCAGCATCAGTTTTCTGATTTTGGGGTATTTGGCCACATGAAAGGAGATGAAATAAGGATGCACATTTTTGGCTGGAGGCCAATTTTCAGCATAATCCATGAACCATCCATTGCATAGCAATTTTAAGTCTTCTGTTTCTTCGGGTTGAGAGAGGTTTTCTCGGTCGAGAATGACTGTTTCAGGGTCGTTGAGCAGGGTCAAAGCAGCCAAACCTTGAATGTCATCACCAATATTTTTGCTTTTCTTGTATAGAAGGACTGCCTTTTTCATAAATCGGGATAATACTTGGTTTAGCTGTTTTTGGTGATGATGAGTTTGCTGTTTTTTTCTGCGAAGGTGAAATCGCTTTTTTTGTCTCTGAAATAGTCATCAATGGCTTTTCGACATCCTGACCAATCATAATAATCGTCAATGACCAATATGCCCTGCGGAACCAGGTGTGGTACTATTTGATTGAGGCAGGTCATGACAGAATCATACCAATCACAGTCTATATGCGCGAATGCAACAGGTTCATTGATACGGAGGGTGTTTTCATACAATCCTTCGACCAGTTCGATATTGTCCTGATCAGGTGATAGCCCGAAGGTAGCGAGATTGTTTACCACGACCTGCTTCAAGTCCTTTTTGTAGCCATAATACTCATCGCCTCTGATGCCTTTGGATTTCCCTTCTTTGATCGTATCGAATCGTTCGATGATGTCTTGATCATCCCGCTCAGACGGAGGAGGGATCATGCCAAACACATCGTAGGCTTTGAATTTGCGTTCTTTTTGTTTGACCAAGCCAATCTGAATGGTGCTACCACCCAACGCACAACCTGTTTCGATGAATAGACCGGGGATGTTTTTTTTGTCTAGCTGGATTACGGCATCTCTGAGATTGTTGAGAGCGCCTATTCTGAGATAGGTGAGTTTTAGTTTGATGATTTTCCATCCATCCATGTTGGATAGCAACTGGAAGGATTCTTTTATTTTTTGCACAAAAGGATTTTTCATTGACTCTGATTTCCGCTTGGCCGTTTCATTTTTAGAAAGCAACCTTTTTTCTGATCGACCGCAAGTTATGCTATCCAGTTATTCATATTTTATAAAAATGTAAACTTTTTAGCGTGGACGGGGATAAGAAATGAAGTAATCGTGCCAGATGATTTCGACACTCCTATGAAGCTAAGATTCCTAGTAATCTTGTTATAAAGGAGGAAAGAGAACTAGGAGAAGGGTATTTCTCCTATTATCGTGTCTACATAGTCTGAGTACTGTCTACAGCTATCGAATCCTTGTCTATCGACATGTCTAGCTCTTCGGCTTCTATGGGCATGGATTCTACGGTTTGTTTGAGATTGGCTAGGCCTTCTTCAAATGTAGATCCCAACATGCTATCCATAAATAAAGAAAAGTAGTGAAAAAACGGATTGGATCCGTAGTCTGTTTCAAACACCCATTTTACTTCAGTATTTCCTTCAAATTCATTGAGAATGAAGGTAGCGTAACTAGGTGCGTCAAAGCCTCCAAACATCATTTTGGTTTTGACATAAGAAGGAAATCTGGTTTCTATGATCTCTTGACTGCCCGTGCCCACCTCTTTGTGTTCGCTCGCCCAATTCATTTTTGATCCTATACCAGCTGCTGGTCCTTCGAAGGTGTAGGTGGTGCCATCGGGATCTATTTTGTGCCAAGGAGACCAACTGTTCATTTGAGTCATATCATTGACTACAGCATAGACTTGTTCCATGGGAGCATGGATGGTGGTTTCTCGGTAGACTTCTACCTCACGGGGTAGAAACCAACCTACGATAGCTATCAACAGTGTCAAGATCACGATTGTTTGAATAATAATCTTCAGTATTTTCATCAGGTGTAGATTTTGTTTGGATGAAGATAGAGAATATGATCTTTTCAATCAATAAATTTGAAATCTTATCCAATCAGCGGATCCCGAGTCAACCATACATTTATGCTTTTATCAGATCATCAGCGTGCTGGTTTTTCCAAAAGACTGTTTGCCTACAATCTAGACATCACAGTGATGTTGCTCGTGATTTGGCCAGTTTCACTATTTATTCCTCAGAATGAATTTTTTTATCCATTGGCGGTAGCCTTGGTATCTTTGTATCATGCTTTGATGGAGAGTTCTTCATGGCAGGGGACATTGGGCAAGCGCTACGCCCAATTGGTAGTGACAGACGAACATGGAGCTCCCATCGGCTTTGGACAGGCACTGCTGCGAATAGTTGCCAAATTTCTGTCCTTGGCAGTGTTGTTCATTGGTTTTTTTATGATTTACTTTCGCAAAGACCGAAAGGGCTTGCATGATATGATCGCAAAGACCAAGGTGCTAATTAGAAATTGAGTTCATAAACCAAATAGTTGTGTCAATTCTAAGGTTTTTATTTTCTCCCCAGTTTGTTTCATGATTCTCAAAATCTTGTTTCAAAATTGAGTTAACAGAATCAAAATATAAAATTGAAGGCTACATGTGTTGAAAAATGAAAATTAGTCTTAATTTTAGCCTTATATTGAAAACAGATAATCTGCAATTAAGAAATTATGGCACGAAAGGTTAAAGCGTTTGGTTGGTTCGAAAATACGTTTGAGGGGATCATATTTTGGAGTAGATGGGTACAAGCACCTATGTACGGAGGTTTGATCGTAGGAGCCTTCCTTTATTTGGGTAAATTCTTCCAAGAATTGGCTCACATGTATCATGATCTTTTTGACAAGCCAGAGACAGCTGTGATGTTGGGTTTATTGAGTTTAGTAGATATTACAATGGTGATGAACCTTGTCGTCATGGTTGCGATTGGAGGTTATTCGATTTTTACCAGTAGAATAGACGTAGATATGCACGATGACAAGCCTCTATGGTTAGAAGGTCTGGATGCTGGTATGTTGAAGATCAAATTGGCGACTTCTTTGGCTTCTATCTCTGGGGTTCAATTGTTGAAAACCTTTGTCGATTATCGAGAGGCAGCAGACAAAGCAGGAGCTGAGGGGATTATCATAGAGATTGTGATTCACATGGTGTTCATTTTCTCTGCTTTGCTATTGGCTGTGACAGAAAAAACAATCCACTCGTATGGTCATCATGGACCAAAGCCATTGGAAATAATAGAAGAACATTAAGACTTTGAAAATATATACATTCAAGGCGCCTTTAGGTGCCTTTTTTTTTGACTGAATATGAGAAACCCTTGGACTAAACTCAATAGCAGAGAAATATATTCAAATCCATGGATTCATGTAGAGGAGCATGAGGTGATTAATCCCCGAGGAGGAAAGGGGATTTATGGAAAGGTTCATTTTAAGAACAAAGCTATTGCCATTATCCCCATCGATGAAGAAGGAAATACTTGGTTGGTAGGACAGTATCGCTACACGTTGGATGAATACTCGTGGGAGATTCCTATGGGGGGAGGACCTTTGCATGAAGATGTCTTGGATGCTGCCAAACGAGAGCTCAAAGAGGAAACAGGGCTGACTGCTAAGGAATGGATCAGAATTGCTAGAATTCATACTTCTAATTCCGTAACGGATGAAGAGGGATTCATCTTTGTGGCCAGAGACTTGACTTTCGGTTCTACAGAATTTGACGAAACGGAAGACCTGGCTATCAAAAAAATTCCCTTGACAACTGCCGTCGAGATGGTGATGTCAGGGGAAATAACAGATAGCTTGAGTATGGCGGGACTGCTCAAAGCCAATATGATGCTGTCATCTGGTCAACTTTGAGCGTACATGATTTAGAAGTTCATGGTGTTTTGGAATTGTGAAATGATTTTCTTAGCCAAATTGACTTCTGAGTAATCTAGAATATGGAGTACAGAAATATCCTGCTGGTCATGTGTTTTGTATTCCTCTTTCAACATATCTCTATGTCCCATTTTTATCTCCTTCTTCTCGCTATTGTGCCACAAATAGATCATTTCCTTCTTGTTTTAGTTAATATGCTATACAGTACTTTATGGGGTTTTTAGATGAGTATGAGTCTAGAGTATATGAAATAGCTTCGATGATACTTTTGACTTACCGCCACATAGTATAGATGAGTTGAATGATGGTCTTTTGAGTTGCAATGATTGGGATTTGACAAAAGTTGTACCAATATCAAATGTTTGGATTACTTAGTCCTTTTGGATGCTACCAATGTCGCATAGCGTACATATCAAGGCCAGTCAAACTGAGAGATGAATGACCTAGACGAACGGTTTTGTTGGATTAAATTAAGCAAAGAAAATTAGCATATTGTGTGTGACATATAGCTAGATGTACCCAACTATCTTGTATGTCACCAATCCCACCCATTCCTTGATCAGAATCGACCAGAGTTGCAAACTGTATAGTTTCGGAATAAGTAGATCGTCTGGGGTTGCTTGCAAAGGTCCCCCATAGTAGTCAGTTGGGAAAATATCTACTGGCATCCCTGTTTTTTCAAAGCATGAAGCAGCTCGCTTTGTGTGAAAGGCAGAGGTGAATAGGATACAATGGGTTTGATTACCCAGTGCTTTTTGGGAGAAAAGGGCATTTTCATGGGTGTTTCGAGATTGATCTTCGATCTGAACATCCTCTGGTTTTACGCCGCAGAGCAATGCAAAATCTCTCAGGGCGTGACTTTCTTTTTTTCCTTCGAAAGTCAGAATGCCAGATCCTCCTGAGACCAATATTTTTTTAACTTTCCCCAGTTTGTACATTTCTATGGCATGGATGATGCGGTCTGCACCTTTGTTGAAATGTACCCGGTCAAAAGGTGGACGGTTGGGTTCTGTGATGCCAGCAAGTACAATCCCCCAATCGTAATCCGATGACAAAGCGTTGTATGGTACGGCATCTGGTTCCCAGAGATTCATCGTCCATCTCGCAATGAGGGGATTGGAAAAGAATAGGAGTAACCCAATACCTGCGTAGCGCAGCAATTTTTTGGCTTTTGATTGCTTCACCACGAGAGAAGCAAGCAGAAGTAGCACGATCATATTGATAGGCATGATCAGCCAGTAGAGGATTTTGGATGCGATAAAAAACATAGTAGCTATCCTCAGAAACTCCTGACCAGTTTTTTCATCCAATCAAAATACAATGCTATGAAGAGAAATAGTGACATGATCCAAATGATAATCACGTTGAACCCTAAAGTCTCATAATATTCTCCTAAAAAGTGCTTTTGAGGAGCATAGAAATGTGACCGTATATCCCATGCGCTACTAGGTACAGGATTGTTGTAGATGGGGTAGATTTTTTGAATCATTTCATCTTCTGTTATCAACAGTCGATTTTTGGTGGTTGTGTTTTTTAAGAAAAATGAAATGGCCTCATTTTCATGCTCATCACGCAGTTTGAGCAATTCTTTTGATTTTTCTGGTGTGTCAGACATGGACTGTGCGAGCTGATCTCTTTCATTTGACGCAGCTTTCATCTTGCCGTTCTGCACATGCTTCATGATCTTGATGAATTTAACTGTTTCATCATATACATTTTGATTGAATTTGTCTAGGGTCAATTCAGAGAGTACCGTGTATTTTCCATCTGGCACGTGATTAGATTTTATCTCTTGAGCCAAGGTGTTTTGAACCAATCGAAGTGCTGTAGCAGCGTCTTTTTGGATTTCTGGATTGGTGGATTGATAATGTTTGATTGCAAAATCAATGGAGTTTTGTACGTTGGGGTATAAATAGATGGTTTTAAATTCTGAATTGGCTAAGACTTGGTCGTACTCAAAAAAGTTTCTTTCATATGCGTTGTTCTTAAACTGATCCACTACCAGAGCCTCATATCCCCATTTGGAAGCCATCATTTCACCGATGACAGGTACTTTGCTCGAATTACTCAGCACAGGATTTAGTTTATCAAAATCCACCACCACACCGCTGAGTATCAACTGAGGGATGATTAGCAGAGGAATCAGAATATAAATAGTCACTGCGGAATTGAAGGCAGAAGAGATGTTGAGTCCTAGGATGTTGGCAAAGCATGAGATAGAAAATAGGACTAACCAAAAAGAGAAAGTCATTCCTTTGATCTCTAAAATCAAATCACCTATCAATACGAACATCAAAGTCTGAACAGCAGAAAGTGTAAAGAGGATCAGCATTTTGGAAATCAAATAGCTGTATCGACTCAGGTTGAGAAAGGATTCTCGCTTGAGGATTTTTCTATCCTTGAATATCTCCTCGGCACTGACTGTCAGTCCCATGAATAGCGCCACAATAATGGACATAAAAAAGAAAGCAGGGATGTTAGGATTCTGACTGAAGGAATAATCCTGATCAGCGGTAGAGTAACGAATGATAAAAGCCAACAATCCCGCCAATACGGGAGCTTCGAGTAGATTGATAAATAAGTATTGCTTGTTGCTTAGTTTTGCAGATAAATCTCGTTTAGAAAAGATCAATAGTTGCTTGATCTTGTTGGGTATTTTGAGTGTTTTTTCAGGTTTGTCAGTAGCTTCTTCTACGGGGGGGATTTTTATTTTGACATTGAAGAGCATGTTCCAATCCTTGGGGCTCAATTTTCGAGTGTCAGTCAGTTGTCCATATTCATCTACTATTTTGGTTTCGATGATGTTGAAAATTTGTTCGGAATTCACATTGCCACATTCGATACAGGATCCTCCATCTTTGTCAATCAACTTGACGATATTTTTGAAATAGATCACACCCTCAACTGGATTGCCATAATAAATTTGATAACCTCCCACATCCAAGATGACCAGTTTGTCAAACATCTTGAAAATCTCAGAAGAGGGTTGGTGAATGACCACAAAGATCATTTTTCCCCTCAGAGACAATTCTTTGAGTAGATCCATGATGTTTTCGGAATCTCGTGACGAAAGCCCAGAAGTAGGTTCATCTACGAACATTACCGATGGTTCTCTTAGCAATTCCAAACCAATATTTAAGCGTTTTCTTTGACCACCGCTGATGGTTTTTTCCATCACAGAGCCGACCTTTAGGTTTTTGGTAGCCATCAATCCCAATGATGAGAGCGTGCCTTCTACCAGTTCGTTGAGCTGTTGCGCATTTTGGTCTTTGAAGCACAATTGCGCCGCAAAATAGAGATTTTCGTAGACCGTGAGTTCCTCGATCAATAGGTCATCTTGTGGTACATAGCCGATGATACCTTCGATTTTGTCTTTATCCTTATGAATATCAATTCCATTGATACGAACTGACCCAGATGAAGGTGTATCGTTTCCATTGAGTACATTGAGTAGTGTAGATTTGCCTGCGCCACTGCCTCCCATCAATCCGATGAGCTTGCCAGAGCTTTCGGCAATGTCTATTCCCCTGAGTCCTAGATGGCCATTGGGGAATGCGAATTCTACTTTCTCTGCGACGAAGGATATTTTGGTTTCATTGGTTTCTTTTCTATAATGAGAAATGATGTCACTGTAGAAAACCGGTTTGATTTTAGGACCTCTGATAGAGCTGCCAGCAGAGAAGACGATGATTTTATTTTCTCTGAAAGGGGCACCATTGTAGGTCAAGTGGTCTTGTCCTATGTATTTGGCAAAATAAATATCTAGATTGGTGACTCTGTAGAATGCAATCAAATCAGGCAAACTCTCTCTTTGCAAATGCTTGGCATGAGTGAGCCCCTCTTTGGTTCCCTCATCTATGATGAGGATGTGATCATAGTCCAATGCACGTCTGTCACGACTCATGACAAAGGCTTTGATGTCGGCAATCAAATCTGCTGTAAAGTGAAACGCTTCGCCTATTTGGTTGAGTATGATGGTTTCTCTATCTGATACTTCCCCATCTGCCACTATCAGTTCGATGACCTTGAGAATCACCACAATTTTTTGTTGTTGTGTCAATTCTTGGTTGACTTGCTGAGCCAGTATGCTGATTTCTTTTTCTTCACTGAAAGTGACATTGCGACCATTGGCCATGTTGGTCGTCATTTCATCAAACAACTTCAAGTACCTGGCAGAGTCGTCTTTGTTGAGGTTTTCCAATAGGAATTCATGGATGGCTCTTCTTTCATCTTCGGTCACGTCATCTTCTTTTGCTACGATAGCTAATAGATGAATGATGGCTCTTAGTAGTTGTTCACTCATGGGTTTAGGTCAATTAGATTTTTGAATAAATATAGGACATTGGGCTGCATATAAAAAAAGCATTGAGTAAGAATACCCAATGCTTTTGTGAGGTGAGAGGTGGAGGACTATTCTACCATTTCACTTCTGATTCTTTTTACTTCTTTGATGATATCAACCAACAATGCTTTGTTGAGCTTCAAAGTAGGGTCTTGATCAGCGATTCTTTGATGTACATTGGCCAAGTCTTGTTTGTACAATACATTCAGAATGTCAAATTCAGAGATAACTTCTGCAATGATTGGATCACTGTCGAGATCTTTTAGCATTATGATTACATCTTCCAAAGATTTGCTTTGATCAATGATCAATCTGACGATAGGCTCAAGGATCAAGTCTCTGCTAGCTGCTGGTAGCAAATCCTCAGGATAAGTATCCAACACCATTACTGAAAGATACAGACCTTCGATATAGCTGCCAGAGAGAACCAAAGCCACCATTTGCAATCTGTCAGTTTCTTCTAGTTTCTTCTCGGCCACTTTCATGGCGTAGTTGATCAAATTGGCTAGAGAATCCTTGTTGCCAAGGTTGCTTTCGAATCTTTCCATCAACTCCAACTCGAATGCAGAAGAGATACCTATTTGATCAGCTAGTTTTTGACTAGTTTCCATGTATTTCAATGCATCCTGCACTTTGTCATAGGATGACAAGTATGCAATGTCAGAGGCATACGCTCCCAAGTTCATTGCAGCTTTGTCTGCAGAGTTGTAGTATTTTGACGCATTGTCTATTGGATTGATGATGCTGCCGTTGAAGTCAGCTCCAGTTGCCATCAGTAAATAAGGGATTTCTGACGGAGGAGGCATGTCATGTACGACTTTGTCTATCTCAGCTATTACCTTGTTTTCTGCTTCTTGGTAAACTTCTGCTTCTGCGGCTAGCTCACCTTTCGATTTCTTTTTGTCATCTCCACATGCAAATGCCAAAAAAGCGATGGCAACTACAGCGAAAAGGTTCAATGTATGTCTTACGTTGATCATTGTTTAGTTATGAATTTTCCTAACATCAATTTTAACGTATTTTTATAAAGTAATAAAACTCTCACTGTTTTATTTGGGCTTTAAATTGGCCTTTTTTGCTTTTGATCGAATTCAAAATAGAAACCTGATATGATTCACAAACGAGATTGCTTTGGAGCTGAGACTGCATGTTTGGCGACCACCATCAAATGGACAGGACTGATGGGGTTAATGTTGTTTTGTAGTGAGGTTCAGTCGCAGCGGGTGGAGCAACTTTATGCTGACGGTGGACTAAAAATCACGGGAGTGATGGATGAAGAGGGTAAACAGGGTAGGTGGGAATTTTTTTATCCTCATGGACAATTGAATGCATCCGAAATATACCAAAACGACCAATTGGAAGGTGAATCTCTTACTTACTATCCGAATGGGAAATTGCAGAGTAGAGAGTCTTATCATGCTGATATCCCATCAGACAGTGGTTTCTATTATTTCTCAAATGGAAATTTGAAAAGGAAGGGGCTGTATGAAAATGGATTGTATGCAGGGATTTGGTTGTCATACTATGAAAGTGGCGCTTTGAAGAGCGAAGGAACATACCATGATGGTTTGCCTCATGGGAAGTGGGTAGTGTATCATGACAATGGAATTGTGTCTCAAAAAGGGGAATATTACCAAGGAGTAGAAGATGGTTTTTGGCAATTCTACAATGATGAGGGGAAGTTGAATTATGAAGGGCAGTATGAGCGGGGAAAAGAAATTGGGGTTTGGTATGAGTACACCAAAAAGGGGAAAAAGAAAGTGTACAAGAATTATCAGTAAGGTAAAATAATTTTGAAGGTAGTGCCAACACCAATCTCACTCTCAAAAGCAATTTGACCCTCTAGCTTTTCTACGGCGGACTTCAATAGGTACAGTCCCAGCCCTGTTCCTTTGGTGTCATTGTGTGCCCTAAAGAACATGTCGAAAATTTTGTTTTGGTTGCGTTCTTCGATACCAATACCCGTGTCATGTACCAAGACGATGATGTCACGTTTTCTACCATATATCTTGATATTGATTACTCCTTTCTCATCTGGTTTTGAATACTTGATAGCATTTTCAATGAGGTTTTGGATAATGGTAGTAATTGTGCTTTCGTCTGTGTAGAAATCTAGTGTTTTGTCTATTTTGATTCTGAATTCCAAGTGCTCAAATTTGTCCATGTACCGGTACGAGTTGATGATTTCGTCCACCAGAGGCTCAAAGGAGATTTGGGTCTTTTCTAGTTTCTTTTCTTTGATTTGGGTGAGGCTGATAAAATCGAGAACAATGTTATTGAGTCTATTGATTTCTTTGTTGTAGATGTCAAAATACCCTAGCGATTTTTCTTCGGATATTTCATGCTCTACAATGGAGTACAATCCCATCAGAGAGGAAATAGGACCTCTCAGGTCATGCGCCACTTTGTACACAAAAGTGTCTAATTCTTTGTTTTTTCTTTCTACACTTTCATTGATTGCTTTTTGCCAAATTGCTTCTTTTTCGAGAAGTTCCATTTCGGACAAAGACTTGATACTGCTGATTACATTTTGGGTTTCTTTGTTGTCAACGATTGTTTTGTAATGAGTGTAAGATTCTAAGTATTGTAGTGCCTCTTCAGCTCTGCCTTCGGATTTGGCTATTTGGTACAGGACGTTGTAGGCCTTGTACATGATCAGGTAGTGCTTGGATAATTCGCCGATGATGAGACTCTCGTGTAGTGAGATTTTTGCTTTCCTGATTTCGTTGTTGCGGAAATAGAGTACACCCAATTTATTGAGAGCCATCATTTGGCCTATTTGGTCACCTTTTTCCGTGTGTATGTTTTTGCTGAGATTGAATAGCTGCTCGGCACGATCATATTCTTCTCTAGCCAAGGCAACTTTTGCCTCTCCATAATAGGCGTATGCTAACCCTCGCTTGTCTTTGGTTTGCTTTTTGAGCTCAATACTCTTGAGTATGGTTGCTTCAGCCAGTTCTATCTCTCCTCTTTTGAGATAGATGCCAGACAGAGGGTTGTAGGCATTGGATATGCCGTTGATGTCTTCATTGCTCTCTGCGATTTCGATACACTTGAGGTAAGTTTCCTCTGCTTTGGAGTAGTCATTGAATACCTCGTAGATAGAAGCAATGGATTTGAGTGACCTGGCCTGTCCAAACAAGTCTTCGCTGTTTTTGAACAGTTCAAGACTTTCGAGTAGGTATTTTAGCGCCTTGTGGTAATTGTCTGTTTTGTAAAGAATACTACCCAAGGTATAATAACACATCCCAAGTCCAGAGTCTATTCTGTGATGCTCAAAATAATGAATGGCTTTGTTGGTGTATAACTCACTTTGAGCAGTATCGCTCAATATCATGTAGTAGTAGCCTAGGTAGCAGTTGGCATAGGCTTGATGGTAATCATCGTAGTTGAGAGCACATCGATTGATGACTTTTCTCGCAATATTGATAGCATCAGGAAGATCACTCACCCGCTTTGCAAAAGATTTTTTGAGCAGAGTGCCTAGTTTCCTATTGGATGATATGGAAGTCATTCAGGTAGATGTAATTAATTTTTCTCAAATTAGTGCTGCTTGCAATCCCAAATATAATCAGCTATTTGAATTATGCACTATTTTCTCTAAAGTCGACTGATATTTTCAAAGTTTTATTAAAATGATTAAACAAAATAAGGTTCGTGGTTCTTATTAAGTCGTCAGAATCAGAGAGGTGGGAGACTGTGGTGGGTGGTTAAATGAATTGAAAATCAATTGTTTATAACTTGCGGAATTGTGGTTGTGTGGATGAATTAGGTATAAATGGCTTCTATTTAAGTTCCTTTCGTAAGATCAATTATGGTTTACTTATCTGTTATTTTTGTTAAATCCCCTGATTTGTCAGGGTATAATTTTGGTTTGAGCATTAGATCAATTGATGTTTCATTTTTCGATTAATAAATGAGAGATTTGCCTGCAAATTCATAGAAGTTGGAATGAATCGCTCAAAAAAAATATTTTTAATTATCGCTATTCTGTTTTTGATTGTCCTTCTCTTTTTTGTCATGGATTTTGCCAAAAGGACAACTTTTAGAAAGCACACAGGTATGATATCTGTGGTACAATAAGACTGATTATCGATGAAAAAGCTGGATAAGCTCATACTCCAATCCTTTATTGGACCTTTCATTCTTACATTTCTGGTCGCAGTATTTATACTTTTGATCCAGTACATGCTCAAGTATTTCGATGATTTTATCGGAAAGGATCTTGGTTTGGGGGTTTTTGGAGAGTTGATGATGTACTTTAGTCTCAACATGGTGCCTATGGCATTGCCACTGGCTATTCTGATTTCTTCCTTGATGACTTATGGCAAGCTAGGGGAGCATTTTGAGTTGACAGCAATCAAAAGCGCGGGGATTTCATTGCCTAGGGTTCTGCTTCCTACTTTTGTCTTTGTGTTCTTCCTTGCCATAGGAGCATTCTTCTTTAACAATTATTTGGTGCCATACGCCAATCTTAGGGCTTATAGCCTACTGTATGATATCAAGCAGCAGAAACCAGCGCTTGACTTGAAAGAGGGTCAGTTTTATGCTGGGATTCCCAACTTTAGTATCAAAATCAGGAAAAAGCACAAGGACGGCATTGCCATGTCTGATATTGTGATTTATGATCATACCAACTCGAATGGAAACAAAAAGGTGATTTTAGCAGATTCTTGTCGGATGTACACTTTTATCAATGATCGCTACCTGATGATGGAGTTGTACCGTGGCAATTATTATGTAGAAGAGGAAAACCCCTCTACTGGTAAGCAGGATATCCCTCAGTTTGTACGGACCAATTTCAGTAGGATGGACTTGGTTTTTAGTTTGTCTTCATTTGATTTGGACAGAACTGACATGGATTTGTTTTCTGGGAATCGCTACATGAAAAGTGTCCATGAGTTGACTGAGAGTGTAGATTCTATGCGGATGGAGAGGTCGGAGGTGCATTTCAAATTGTACAATTCAGTTGCATCTAGTTATCGTATGATTTTGGGAGGTTTCGTGCCCCCTACGGATGATTTGCTGCAAGCCCAATATAGAATTGATTCCATTCGTGAAGCCAAGGCACAAAGGGATAGTGCAGTGATGAACAATAGGCGTAGGGTAGTGGAAGATACTTTGGTCGCGGATAATGCAGAGGACAGAGCTAGGAGCAATAGAGAGTTGGGTCAGGGCAGGGTAAGATCGGATTCAACTCCTTCGATGCTTCAAAAACCAAATTTGTTTGGCAGTGCAAATAGCCAATCTTTCAAAAGCACGCTGAATCTCTTAGAATCTAAGAAAAAAGAAAAAATTGAGAATGATACTTTGTTCGTGTCCTCACTGATGTTGGATTCACTGAAGACCGAAGTAGATAGTTTTTTTGTGGATTTGAAAAAAAGCAAGCAAGTGTTTACCAAAGCACTGGGCAATGCTCGCGGAATCAAATCGACGTTGAATAGCGCGATCAATCGTCAGACCTATTTTGATCGATCGATTGATTCTCATGTGGTAGAGAAGTATAAAAAATATGCGCAGGCCTTTGCCTGTATCATTATGTTTTTGATCGGAGCGCCATTAGGCGCCATCATCAAAAGAGGAGGATTGGGCATGCCAGTGATAGTAGGGGTGATATTCTTTATTATTTTCTATGTATTCACCAGTGCGAGTGATAAATGGGCGAAGGGAGGATTGGTCGATGGTATGTTGGCAGCATGGATAGCCAATATGGTTTTATTGCCCTTTGGTGTGTTTTTCATGATCCAAGCCTGGAAGGATGCCAAGCTTTTTGATACTGATTTTTACAATGTAATACTGGAGAGAGCCAAAAAGATGTGGGAGAACAGAAAGGATTTGCTCGTGAAATTACCATTCTCTAAGTAGGTAGTTGTTCAATATTTGTATAGCTTTGCAGCTCATTTAATAAATTATTTACTAGTCATGTATTTAGAAACAGAAAAAAAACAGTCTTTGTTCGAAAATCATGGTCGGTTAAAGTCTAAAGCAGATACGGGATCACCAGAGTCTCAAATCGCACTTTTTTCTTTCCGTATCAGCCATTTGACAGAGCATTTGAAGCAACACAAACAAGATCACTCTACAAGATTGGGTCTTTTGAAGTTGGTAGGTAAGAGAAGAAAATTGTTGGATTACCTATACAAAAACGATATCGAACGCTATAGAGCAGTAATTGCTGATCTTGGTTTAAGAAAATAAAATATGCGCAAAAAGGGAATTCATAAAAGATGGGTTCCCTTTCTTGTTACTTTCTCACTCCTTTTATTACAAATTTTGACATTCACTCACACTCAATCATTTAGTCAAAATTTAAAACTTTATTTATGTCACTAAACGTAGTAAGTAAATCCGTCAAACTAAGTGATGGAAGAGAGATTACTATTGAAACCGGTAAATTGGCCAAGCAGGCAGACGGATCAGTAGTATTGAAAATGGGCAACACCATGTTGCTAGCAACGATTGTATCTGCAACAGATGCAAAGGAAGATGTAGATTTCTTGCCTCTTTCTGTAGACTACCAAGAGAAATTCGCTTCAGCAGGTAAGATTCCTGGTGGCTTTTTGAAAAGAGAAGGCAGACTTTCGGATCAGGAAGTACTGATTTCTAGATTAGTAGATAGAGCTTTGAGACCTTTGTTTCCAGAGGATTATCACGCAGACACACAGGTATTCATTCAGTTGATTTCTTTGGGTGACGATGATTTGCCAGATGCATTGGCAGCATTTGCTGCTTCTGCTGCATTGGCAGTGTCTGATATTCCATTCAATGGACCTATCTCAGAGGTAAGAGTTATCTATAAGGAAGGTCAATATTTGATCAATCCTACCAAGACACAATTGGTAGGTGCAGATTTGGATATGATTATTGCTGGTACATCTACTGACATCATGATGGTAGAGGGTGAGCTTCAAGAAGTGTCCGAAGAAGTAATGATCGGAGCGATCAAAGCGGCACACACTGCTATCATTGAGCAATGTGCGCTACAAGTAGAGTTGGCTGCTGCTGTAGGGTCAACTGTAAAAAGAGAATACTCTCATGAAGATCATGACGAGGCATTGGCTGCTGATATCAAAGCAAAAACTTATGATCAAGTTTATGCGGTTGCCAAAGAAGGTCTTGCTGACAAGAACCTAAGAAAACAAAAATTTGGAGCGATCTACGATGCTTATGTAGAGACACTTCCTGAATTGCCAGAAGGTGAAGTTTACAGCAAATTCTTGTTGAAAAAATATTACCACGATGTGGAGAAGGAAGCCATCAGAAACTGTGTCTTGGATACAAGAGTAAGATTGGATGGACGTCAATTGGACGAAATCAGACCTATATGGAGTGAAGTAGATTACTTGCCATCAGCTCACGGTTCTGCAATCTTTACAAGAGGAGAAACTCAGTCATTGACATCTGTGACTTTGGGTACCAAGATGGATCAGCAAATGATCGATGGTGCTGTACACTCAGGATATAGCAAGTTTATCTTGCACTACAACTTTCCAGGTTTTTCGACTGGTGAAGTAAGACCAAACAGAGGCCCAGGACGTAGAGAAGTAGGACATGGCAACTTGGCATGGAGAGCGTTGAAACCGATGCTTCCTCCTGATGAGGATAACCCCTATACAATCAGAGTGGTTTCTGACATCTTGGAGTCAAACGGATCATCATCTATGGCGACTGTTTGTGCTGGCTCGCTGGCATTGATGGATGCAGGTGTGTCGTTGAAGAGACCTGTGTCAGGTATCGCAATGGGTATGATTTCTGACCCAGTGACTGGCAAGTATGCAGTTCTTTCTGATATTCTGGGAGATGAAGATCACCTAGGTGATATGGACTTTAAAGTGACGGGTACTGACCAAGGTATTACTGCTTGTCAGATGGATATCAAAGTTGATGGTTTGTCATACGAAGTATTGACGGAAGCATTGATGCAAGCAAAAGCAGGTCGCGAGCATATTTTGAACAAGATCAAAGAAACTCTGTCTGAGACAAGAGCGGACTTGAAATCTCATGCACCGAGATCTACTACCCTCAGAATACCTAAGGAGTTGATTGGAGCGGTAATCGGACCAGGTGGTAAGATCATCCAAGAGATTCAAAAGGAATCAGGAGCTACGATATCTATAGAAGAAGACGATCGCAACGGTATCGTGACGATTTTCGCGACAGATGGTGGTGCGATGGCAGAAGCACTCAGAAGAGTCAACAACATCACTGCTATGCCTGAGGAAGGTGAAGTATATGTGGGTAAAGTGAAATCTATCCAGCCATTTGGGGCATTCGTAGAGTTCATGCCGGGCAAAGATGGATTGCTTCACATCTCTGAAATCAAGTGGGAAAGAGTTGAGAAAATGGACGGAGTACTTGAAGTAGGTGAAGAGGTGAAGGTTAAATTGATAGAAATAGACAAGAAAACTGGTAAATACAGATTGTCTAGAAAAGCAATTATTCCTAAGCCTGAAAAACAAGCTTAAGAGCAATTTGATATAACAATAAAAAGGTCATTCATCGAAAGATGAATGACCTTTTTTGTTTCCTGCGTATTCACAGGTATTAAGTTGACGGTAGTCTAATCTTTGATTGTTTTATTTATTTTCGATCTCTTTGAATTCAGGAAATTTATTAGATTACTGCAAAATCCTTGATACCTAAGTTTTTAACATCAAAACCAGCGTAGATGCGTCAACTTAAAATCACCAAACAAATAACCAACCGTGAGAGTCCTAGTCTTGAAAAGTACCTTTCTGAAATTAGTCGTGTTGAGTTAATTACGGCTGATCAAGAAGTAATCCTCGCCAAAAAGATCAGAGAAGGTGATACGGTGGCTTTGGAGCGGTTGATCAAGGCAAATTTACGATTTGTAATTTCTGTAGCCAAGCAATACCAAAACCAAGGATTGACCCTTGGTGATTTGATCAATGAGGGGAATTTGGGGTTGATCAAGGCTGCTCAGAGATTTGATGAGACCAGAGGTTTCAAGTTTATATCTTATGCTGTTTGGTGGATTAGACAATCTATTTTGCAGGCATTGGCAGAGCAAGCTCGCATTGTTCGGTTGCCTCTCAACAGAGTGGGGTCTATTTCCAAAATCACCAAAGCGTTTGCAACCTTGGAGCAAAAATATGAGCGAGAACCTACCAATGAGGAGATTGCCAATTTGCTAGAGCTGCCAATCGACGATGTGATTCTGGCAGTGAGGAATTCGGGTAGACACGTATCTGTAGATGCACCATTTTCCAATGGAGAAGAAAGCAGTTTGCTGGATGTACTCATTGATGATTCTGAAAAGGATCCTGACGATGGACTAGAATATGATTCCATGAAAAGCGAAGTGAAAAGGGTGCTATCGACCTTGACGCATCGTGAATCACTGGTGCTCAATTACTATTTTGGTTTGGAAGATGGGCATCCATTGACACTGGACGAAATAGGGCATAGAATCGAATTGACAAGGGAAAGAGTCAGACAAATCAAAGAAAAGGCAATCAGACGATTGAGACATACGACAAAAGCTCAAAACCTAAGAGTCTTTTTAGGATAATATCTTATCAATAAATTCAATTTCATCTAAACTTTTTTTGATCGAAAATGTTCTGCTATTGGGGAACGGAAAATCTATATTTGCGTTCATCAAGAGTGACAATTCAAGATTATTAAAATGACAGAGGAAAAAGTAAAAGTACTAATCATAGGTTCGGGTCCTGCAGGTTATACTGCAGCTATTTATGCTTCTAGAGCTGGTTTAAATCCAGTTTTGTACACAGGAGGTGAGCCAGGGGGACAATTGACCACTACCAACGACGTAGAAAACTTCCCAGGCTATCCTGAAGGAATCAATGGCCCAGCGATGATGATGGATTTGCAAAAGCAAGCAGAGCGCTTCGGGACAGATATCAGATATGGCTTGGCTACATCTGTTGATTTTTCATCCTACCCACATAAAGTAATAATCGACGAAAAGCATGAAATCACTGCTGGGGCGGTGATAATTTCTACAGGTGCTAGCGCACAGTATTTGGGTCTTGAGTCTGAAAAAAGACTGTTGAATTTTGGTGTGTCGGCTTGTGCGGTATGTGACGGCTTTTTCTACAAAGGAAAAGTAGTAGCTGTCGTAGGTGGAGGAGATACTGCTGCAGAGGAGGCTACTTATTTGGCTAACATTTGCCCAAAAGTTTACTTGTTGGTCAGAAGAGACGAAATGCGTGCCTCTAAGATCATGCAAGAACGAGTAAAAAAGACACCAAACATAGAGATTCTATGGAATACCTCAGCAGAAGAGATCTTGGGAGAGAGTGAAGTAGAAGGTATGAGAGTGGTCAATAATGTAACAGGAGAGAAAAAAGAGATTCCTCTCAGTGGATTTTTTGTAGCCATAGGCCATAAACCTAACACAGAAATATTTAAAAAGTATCTTGATACAGATGAGGCAGGATATTTGCTAGTACAGCCAGGAACCAGTAAAACAAAAATCGAAGGGGTATTTGTCACTGGGGATGCAGCGGATCGAGTGTACAGACAAGCAGTGACTGCAGCAGGTACAGGCTGTATGGGTGCTTTGGATGCAGAGCGGTTTTTGGCTGCAAAGGAGTTTGAATTAGCAGAATAATTAATTGACGATTTAACAGAATGAGAAGAAGCATGGTTGTAGGCTTCTTTCTATTCTTATTGATATCTTCAGAATCCTTTTGTCAGGAAAAGAGACGAAAGGATTTTTTACGTTTCAGGGATAAGAAAATAGAAAGCAAGTTTGATCTTGACACGATCAATGTAGTAGAAGAAAATTGGTTTTCACTGGATGATACCTATCTCGATAGTCTAGCTTGGGAGGAGCAGCAGTTTCTAGAATCAGAGATGAGAGAAGAGCAGATGGACTCAGCAGAGATGAGTCAAATGGTACTGTTCTATAATACACCCGTGGAGGTATCGGAGCAGTTGCTCATCGATTCAGTTTGGGTTACGATCAGGGAGTATTATAGCATTTGGAGCTCTACCAAAGTCAATCCCTATGAGTTGGACGGAGAGCAATTTCAAGATACGGTTCGGTTGCCTTTGACTTTTCAGAACCCACAGTTGGATTGGGCCATGCCATTGGAGCAAATGACCATCACCTCACCATTTGGGTTGCGACACTGGAAGTGGCACTATGGGGACGACCTTCGCCTCAATACTGGGGACTCAGTGAAGGTAGCTTTTGACGGTATCGTCAGATTGGCTATGTATGATCGCTATGGCTATGGCAATTATGTCTTAGTGAGGCATTACAATGGCCTTGAAACCCTGTATGGGCATCTTAGCAAGCGTTTGGTAGTGGCAGGAGATGTGCTCAAGGCAGGAGATGTATTGGGGCTAGGAGGGAGCACGGGACGTAGCTCTGGGCCTCATTTGCATTTTGAAGTGCGCTATCAGGGCAATGCAATCAGACCTACAGAAGTGTTTAATTTTGAAACAATGAGCCTCAATACTGAGGAACTAGAGATCAATGCTTCTACATTTGATTACTTGAAGGAAGCCCGGATGATCAGGTTTCACAAGGTCAGAAGTGGTGATACCTTGAGTGGAATCAGTCAGCGCTATGGTGTTTCTATCAATAAAATATGTAGTTTGAATGGAATAAGTAGGAAATCCATCCTCAGAATAGGACAGAGGTTGAGGATTACTTAAGGAATTCTAAAGTCAAATAAGTATGAAATTAGATGTTTTGGTATTTGCCGCTCACCCTGATGATGCAGAATTAACTTGTGGAGGAACCATACTGTCATTGGTGGCATCTGGAAAGAAAGTAGGAATTGTAGATTTTACCAGAGGAGAGATGGGTACACGTGGTACGCCGGAAATCCGTGATGCTGAGGCTGCCAAAGCAGCAGAGATTTTAGGGTTGAGTATTCGATACAACTTGAGATTTAGAGATGTGTTTTTTCAAAATGATGATGAACACGTACTCAAAGTGGTAGAACAAATCAGGAGATTTCAACCCACTACGATTTTGGCGAATGCCCTCTCTGATAGGCATCCAGATCATGGAAAAGCCGCTGCTCTGGTTAAAAGAGCCTTGTTTTTAGCTGGATTGAGGAAAATTGAAACCCAATGGGAGGGAAAAGCACAAGAGTATTGGCATGCCAAAAACTTGTATCACTACATTCAAACCGATTGGCATCAACCAGATTTTGTGGTGGATGTATCTGATTTTTGGGAGCAGAGAATGAAAGCTGTTAAAGCCTTTCAGTCTCAATTTTTTGATCCCAAGGGTGCTGCATCAAACACCTTAATTTCTTCACCAGATTTTATGGAGCTGTTGGAAGCCAGAGGGAGAGAGTTTGGTATGGCGATTCGTTCTCAATATGGAGAAGGGTTCGTCTCAGATCGGATGGTAGGTGTGGCAGATTTGTCCTCCTTGCTTTGAGTTTCAACAATATCAAAGGGTTTAGGACTAAAGCACAAGACAAAGACGACCAAAGCCATCCATCCCAGTACTTTTCGCTTGAGATTTAGTGGGGTGTCAATAAGGACTGGTGGGTGATAAATGCCCATCACTCTGCCAAGAATGAATGAAAATAGCAGCCATCCCGTGTAACCCTCTGCCAGTGGAAAGAAATAAACCGTCACGAGTTGTGCTGCAAATATCCCCAAAGCATACATGAGCCGTTCTCTTTTTTCTGATGAAAAGTGATGTAGACTGAGGTAAAGGAATCCCACATACAATGCCTCATCCATCATCCAATTGGACAGTTGATAGGGAGAAGCAATTCCCAATCCAGCATAATAGACGAAAATCAGGAAAAACACTTTTGAAAACAGACGATGCTTTGTCGGTCCAATCAGACCATATAGTATATGTCCACCATCGAGTTGGCCTATAGGTAGCAGATTGAGTGCAGTAAAAAATAGTGCCAAATACCCTGCGAATAAATAAGGGTAATGGATCATTTCGTAGGCGTGAGGAATCAGTTTTGGGTCTGAGACCACATAGTTTTCAAAAAAGGAAAATAGCAGGTTTGGACCTAAGACAAATACCAAAGAACCTTCATCGTACGCGTGCTCAGCATAGTTTTCTCCCCACTGCTCGTACTCAGGGTGGATCTGATAGATGTAATCCAAAGAAGGAAGCGTAGCAAAACCATACCAAATGACAAAGAATGCTACTACGAATCCAGCTAAAGGACCTGCAATTCCAATATCAAAGTATTTTTTACGGCTATCTACTCTTTCCTTGATTTTGATGAAGGCTCCCATGGTACCAATGGATGGACTACCTATGAATCCCAGCCAGAGCGGGATGTAGTAGGGGAGGGTGACTTTGACTTTGTGGTATTGGGCAGTGAAGTAATGCCCAAACTCATGAACAGTAAGTATGAGTAAGAAAGGGATAGAAAAGGTAAATCCAGTCATGAATTCAGTCCAACCGACTGTTTCTTCTCCAAATAGCAAGGACTTGCCGCTGATCCATTCTGCACCTGAAATCGTCGTAGTAATGATTGTCAAGATGAAAAGGGAAATTTGTATGTAGAGCTGTTTGTTGCTTTTGTGATCAGACATGTGATTTGATTTTGAATACATCATCAGGCGTGGTGATGTGGAGGGTGTTGATACCTACTGATTTTGCTCCCTCTAGATTTTCTAGTTTGTCATCAAGGAAGATAGCATTTTCTGCTTGAATACCACTCGTAGCTAATAGGTTGAGATAGATGTCTGCATTGGGCTTTCGGAGATGTATGCGATGAGAAAAAAACACGTCATGTGCAAAATCATGCAGCGAGTTTTTACCACTCACTTGCTGCAATATCTGATTAAAAGCAGTTTCATGTATCTCATTGGTATTGCTCAGAATCATCACACGGTAGTTTTTTTGTAAATCTAATAGCAATTCAAGTCTTTGAATAGGGATTTCACCCAGCATGGCGTTCCAAGCTCTATCAATGGTTGCATCGTCAGACTGTGTATCAATCATTTTTCTGACCTCTTCGCGAAAGACAGTACTAGAGATATTGCCCATCTCATATTGTTTGAAAACCTCAGATTGTTGGTAGAGCTGGATTACCTCTTGGTAGGGGTGACCAGATAGTGCCGCAAAAGCACTGACAGTGGCTAATTCATCTAGATTGATGATTACCCCGCCGAGATCGAAAATTATTGTATTGATATTCAAAAGAAATGTTTGTGTAATATTAGGCAAATATGTAACATTGCACTCCCAAATTCAAGGTGGTCTTCAAGACAATTTTGAAGGGCCTATAGCTCAGTTGGTTAGAGCACCTGACTCATAATCAGGTGGTCCCTGGTTCGAGCCCAGGTGGGCCCACAAAAAGCTCCTATATGACAAGTATAGGAGCTTTTTTGTTTTCGTTCTCATCGCAGGTGTGCTGCATGGGATGGGGCATTCCGTATTTCAGAGAATTAAATAAACAACCTACCGCTGATGAGCTCTCAGCTATTTTAGTTTTCTTTGCAGCCATGTCAAAACCATTTTTTTCGATATACGAGGATAATCATCTGCTCATAGTGGACAAGTCTCCTGGCATCTTGGTTCAGGGAGATAAAACGGGGGATAAACCTCTCTTGGATCACTGCAAGGACTACATCAAGAAAAAGTATGACAAACCTGGGGCGGTATTTTTAGGTACAGTTCATCGGTTGGATAGACCTGTCAGTGGTTTGGTGGTGTTTGCCCGAACTTCTAAGAGTTTAGAGCGAATGAATAAGTTATTCAAGGAGCGTAAGATCAAAAAGGTCTATTGGGCCATTGTCAAAAAAAAGCCACCTAAGAGTGAAGACAAACTGGTACATTGGTTGAAAAAGGATGAATCCATCAACAAGACCACGGCTCATGACAAAGAAGTAGAGGGATCGCAGCGAGCAGAATTGAAATACAAGATTTTGGGACATCTCAATGACCATTACCTATTGGAAGTACAGCCCCTGACTGGCAGACCTCATCAGATCCGTGTGCAGTTGGCAAGCATGGGATGTCCGATCAGAGGAGACATCAAGTATGGTTTTGCCAAGCCCAACCCAGATGGCAATATCAATCTCCATGCTCGATCGCTTGATTTTATTCACCCAGTCAGTGCGGAGCCTGTCAAGGTTGTGGCAGGTGTACCAAGCAATGAATTTTGGGAGCAGTATTTGGTCTTGGACAAAAAGTCAGCTAAGATTAAAAGTAAGGATAAATACATGGACAAACTGCAGTAAATGAGTTTTCTGAATAGGTTGCAGGATAGGTGGAAACTGAAAAGTATCAGGCAAGTCATAGTTGTTTTGATTGTTTTTGCTTGTACAGGTTTTTCAGTGATGTTTTTAAAGAAGCCCATCATGGGTTTCATTCTGACTTCTGATGAGTATCAGGTAGTCTTTACAGTTCTGTATTATATTCTTATTCTACCTATTTACTTCGTTATTTTGTTGTTCTATGGTTTTTTATTTGGTCAATTCAATTTTTTCTGGACATTCGTCAAAAGAACCTGGTACCGTATGACGGCTCAAAAATCAAAAATTGATGCTAAGTAAAGTGGAAGCCATTGATCGTATCAACGATCTCTCTTCCAATCATATTCCATTCTTATTTATCTCCGATTTTAAAAGTGAGAATAATGAGGTGCTGATCATGGAAGAAATAGATCCAAAACAAATTCTTTATCAAATCAATGGATATGGTAATGTGTCCAAAGTAGAGGATGGAGAGGTATCTACCCAATTGATCAAATCTCCGATGTCTTTTGACGCCTATCAACACAAGTTTGATGCAGTCATGGGTCATTTAGAAAAGGGCAATGCATACCTTCTCAATCTGACTTGCCCTACTCCCGTGGTAGGGTCATGTAGTTTGAAAGATATTTTCCATCAAAGCACAGCCAAATACAAGCTGTGGTACAAAGGTCAATTTGTAGTTTTTTCACCAGAAATATTCGTTCAGATCAAGGATGGACAAATCACTTCTCATCCGATGAAGGGCACCATAGACGCATCAATTCCTAATGCAGAGAATATACTGTTGTCCAGTGACAAAGAGATGGCGGAGCATGCGACCATTGTTGATTTGATCCGAAATGATATGAGTATCCATGCTGATCATGTAATGGTGGAGCAGTTTAGGTATGTGGATGAAATCCGTACCAATCACAAGCACTTGTTGCAGGTGAGTTCTAAAATCACGGGGCAATTGAAAGAAGGATATCAGCTCGGTGAAGTGATTTTCTCGCTATTGCCAGCTGGGTCGATCACTGGGGCTCCTAAACCTAGGACACTTGAGATCATCTCAGAGGTAGAGGGTTATGAGCGTGGGTTCTATACAGGAGTGGTGGGATATTTTGATGGCAACAACTTTGACAGTGGCGTGATGATTCGCTTCATCGAGCAACAAGGCGAGCAGTGGATTTACAAGAGCGGCGGAGGAATTCACTCCCTTAGCAATGCTGCATCTGAGTATCAAGAAATGATAGATAAAGTATATGTACCTATTTATTGAAACTGTCTGCTATTTGGATGGACAACCTACAATGTTGGCACTGCATCAGCAGCGGTTGGATCGTACGTTTCAATCCTATTTCCCAGAGGCAAAACCACATCAGTTGCATCAGTTGTTACCAGAGATTCCAGATGATAGCAGGTTCAAGTGTCGAGTAGTTTATGATGGAGATAGTATTTCGGTAGAATATACCCCCTACCTCATACCAAAAATCAAATCGCTTCGTGTAGTAATATGTGATGATGCAGCATATGCCTACAAGTCTGAAGATAGGAGTAAACTGGTAGAGTTATTTGAAAGGAGAGGTGCTGCAGATGATGTGTTGATTGTGAAAAATGGGATGGTGACGGATAGTTATTTCGCCAATGTTGCTTTTTATGATGGCAATGAGTGGTTTACGCCAGAGACCTGTTTGCTAGAGGGAGTGAAAAGAAAATCCTTGATCATGCAGGGACTCCTAAAAGTAAGAGCTATTTCACTTCAAGATATTTCACGATATGAAAAGGTCTCTCTCATCAATGCCATGCTTGATTTGGGGGAAGTAGAAATTAATGTTAATAGTATTATTTTAAACTGAAATAGATTTATTTTAATATTGAGTTTAAATAGGGCAATCCGTCAAGGTTATGATCAGAAAATCAAAAAGTAGAAGCAAGCAAGCCAATCAGCTTAATCACCTGAAAAACATCATCACGTTTAGCAACTTGATGAAGGAATCTGATGCCAATATAGTGTATTTGGGTAAAGTGACTCAGTCAACCATAGATGGGATCACCGATATGATGGAAGAGAGCATGATCGATCGTCAGGAAAGTAAGCAGACGACCAAGCGTGTCTATCACGTGATGATCGAAGCACTACAAAATATATGCAAGCATGCCGATAGCACGGCTGAATACGCGTCCAACAGTTTGGAACAGGGCTTAGCCAAGGACGGTATTTTCCTTATTGGTCACAATGAAGAAGAATATTACGTCACTACGGGTAACCAAATCACTACTGAAAACACGATTCGCCTCAGAGATACACTGGATAAGATCAACGCACTGGATAAAGAGGGTTTGCGAGAGATGCACAAACAAGCCATGGCGCAAGGTGATATCTCTAATGTAGGAGGCGCGGGACTAGGTTTTATCGACATCAAGAAAAAAACAGGGACGGAGTATGAGTACTATTTTGATCCCGTGAGCGCAGATCACTGCTACTTTATTCTCACCATCAGAATCCTCAAAGAAGACGTAAAGGATTTTTAAATCCTATTCAAGCTATATTTTAGACACCTTACGAGAATTTCTTAATAGGAAAAATAGGTAAAAAAGCTGGTTGTTTGCGGTGCGATAGTTCTCTACATTTGTAACAGCAGTAGAATAGAATGTTTCACAGTAGGCATGTCCTACACAATCGAGCCGCTATGGATGGATATTTCATTAGAGCTACAGGTTCTACCCCTTCAATAGAATTTAATCCTGCAAAAGGACTTCTGGAGATTACAGGGGTGTCAACACCAGATGACCCATTGAGTTTTTATGGGCATATATTTAGTCTTTTGCATGAATTTGAAAGTGCAAACAAGAAGGAAATCGTAGTGAATTTTGGATTAAAGAATATGACTGGTTCTACCACTTATATTTATATTTTGGTCAAAAAATTGATCTCACTACAAAATGATACTAGAAAAGTCGTTTTCAATTGGTACTATGAAAAGAACAATGAAAAAATTCTTGAAGTAGGCAAAGAGATCAGTCAGCATTATCAGCATCCTTTCAATTACATAGGTGTTTTTAAAATAAAACAGTCTTTGAGGCAAGCGAGCTAAAACAATTGCCTGTAAGTGTGAATATTTTTCTTTCTGCTGCTATATTTAAGAAAAGAAAAGTATTGTGAATAGAAAGAAGTACCTGTCAATTTTTATTATATCTCTTCTGCTTTGTACAGAAGGGATTGCCCAAAAAATCACCAGTGATGAGCTGAATCAATTACGAGATCAAGCTGCATCTTCTACGGTGTATTTAGTCACTAGTATAGTTTTATTGCTTGCACTCATAGTCGGAGCTTTGATTGCTTTCAGCAAATTGAAGAATACCCAAAAGGCACAAGAGGAACTTGACAAGCTCAAGGGGATGTACCAAAATCAAATCGATGAGCTGAATGAGGATTTAAAAGATGCCAGAGTTCAGGGCCAAGGTCTCTATCAAAAGCTTCAAGTCCTAAATAATAAGAACAAAGAGATTAAAAAGGTGTTCAAAGAAGCCTATGACAAGGTGTTGGCACAGAATGCGGAGTTGAAAGGGAGACTGGGTGATAGCCAAAAAAGTGGCAACCAATCCGAACTGGAAAAGATCTACGACAAGTTGGAAGATGCGCAAGCCATGGTGTTGCATTCTGAGAAAATGGCCTCTTTGGGTCAGTTGACTGCCGGCATTGCACATGAGATTAACAATCCAGTCAATTTTGTATCCAATGGAGTCAACTCCATCAAAGAGAACTTTGAAAAATACCAATTGTTCATCCAAAACTATCGCACGATATGTGAGCAACAGACGATAGAGGAGGTCAAGAAACTCTACAAATCGATCCGTGAAGATGACAAAGAATACGAAGAATTAAGAACCCTTACAGAAGAATCAATCGACGATGTGAGCTATGGTACCAACCGGATCACCGAGATTGTCAATGGATTGAGGATTTTCTCTCGTCAGGACGAGCATGAAGTCAAAGAAGCCGAAATAGAGACTATTATTGACAATGCATTGCTTATTTTGAAGCCTAAGTACAAAAAGAAGGCAAAGATTCTCAAAGATTATGATCATGGACTCAAAGCGATCAAATGCCTACCTGGTCAACTGAACCAAGCTCTGGTTAATTTGATTGGAAATGCAGCGGATGCTATAGATTTCAAAGGAACAATTACAATCAGAACCATCGATGTAGATGCGGATACTGTGCAGATTCAAGTGCAGGATGATGGCAAGGGTATTCCAGAAGATGTACGCAAGAAAATATTTGATCCATTCTTTACTACAAAACCAGTAGGCAAGGGGACTGGTTTGGGCTTGTCCATTACATACAGTATCATTGACAAACATGGAGGGACTATTACTGTAGATAGTACCTTAGGCAAGGGGACTATTTTTACTGTGACCATTCCCAAAGTGATTAAATTGAAAAAAACCAGAAACGAGAATAAATTCATATAGACTGTGGAAGACTTGCTAAACCGATCATATAAAACCGAAGTTGAAAAAAAGTACACTGTATTGTATGTGGATGATGAAGAAGTGAATCTTCGCGTCTTTAATAGGAATTTTAGCAAGTTTTATCATGTATTGACAGCTATAGATGCTTTTGAGGCACAGACGATTTTGTCTCAAAATGAAGTAGACTTGATCATCACCGATCAATGTATGCCTCGGATGAATGGCTCGGAATTGTTGCTCAAAATAGTGCCACTCTACCCTGATATTATTCGTATGATCATGACTGGTTTTAGTGATGAAAATGATATCAGTGAAGTGAAGCAAAAAGTGGGGCTTCATAAATTTTTGAAAAAGCCATGGGATCCTGCACAGTTGCAGAAGGAATTTGACCATGCTTTTGTGCAACGTGAAGACCTGATTATCGAGAGACGTTTGGCCAAAGCACCTAAAAGAGTAATTCCACGCAAAGAAGAGAATTTGGATTTGCTGGAATCTACCATGTCACTGGTCGAAACGAGTGAGACCAAACAGCTCAAAAAGGACATTAACAACCTGGTCAAAGAATCAAAGACTAAAAAGGCTGAATTCATGGATGGAGGAATCAATTTTCTTCAAAATTTGAAAGACGCCATGTTGCCTATTCAGCAGGAGTTGAAACTGTACACGGAGGATGCATTCATCGTGTATGACAAAAACCGAGTCAATCAAAATGGTTATTGGTTTGGAGAGACCAATGATTGTCTGGTAATCGCTTCGTTTCATTCCAATACCCATACTAGAGAATCTTTGGCACTCAACTCTTTTGTCAGCGCTATGTTGACAGAGATAGTTTACAAAGAAAAACGTACGAAAACCCATGAAATTCTCAACAGGCTTTCCACCAAAATTCACGTGAGATTTTTGGACAAGAGCAATGAGAGCTCATGTCCACTGGAAATTGCCGTGTTGGTATATGACCGTGCTACAGACAAAGTATCACATTCGGGCGCTTATCACAATGCCTTTTTTCTCAATGAGAGAAATGATTTTAAAACCTTGGTAGGCAATCAAGAAGTAATTGTACCAGGCAAGGACATGCAGTTTGATATCAATGCCGTCAATGTAGAGAACATCAAAGCTCTATACATAGTACCTTTCAATATTCTAGAGGAAACCAATGACAACCGTGGAGATTCTGAGGCTTTGAGACTATTGTTGGAAGAGATGAGAAAGGTTCCTTTTGGAATGCAGGCAAAAATGTTTGAAGAATATGGGTATAGGAGTGTGATTGCTCTTAAACTCTGATAAATACGACAACACCCAAACGGAATATAAATGCAAGAAATCGCAGTACAAGATAAAGCCAACAAAACAAAACTTTCTGAATCAGAAAGAATGAAATTGATCAATGACACTGCCAATGCAGTCAAAGAGGTCAATCAAATGGCAGGTGAAAGTAGCACCAAAGAAGCCCATGAAGAAACGATCATGCTGGTTGCTTTTAGTGTGGGAAAAGAGGTTTATGCTGTCTCTATCGACCAGATCAAGGAGGTTGTTTCCTGTCCAGATATTGCTCCGATTCCACAGGTACCTCCTTTTGTAAAGGGTGTAGCCAATGTGAGAGGCAATGTGTTGGCAATCATAGATCTGGCCATACGGTTTGGGTTGGCTCACGAAGGAGAGCAAGGCAGGTTTGTATTGGTAATGAAGAGTGAGGAACTCAAGTTTGCCATCAGTGTAAATGCAGTGCCTAATACCATGATGATCAAAAGAAGTCAAGTGACACAAGCAACTAACATAATTAACCAATCGACACTAGGGCTTAATTATGTGAAAGGCATCATACGCCGAGATGATAACATCGTCGTTTGGGTTGATATATTAAGTTTGATGGAAAACGAGGTTTTTGGAGAGATTTAAAAAGAGTCTATGTTAAGAGATATGAACATAAGGAGGAAGATGATCTTTCTCGTATTGGGTGTCGCGATATTAATTTATGCGGTAGCATTGGGGTATGCTGGATACAGCATGCGAGAAAAATCCATTCATGATGCCGAGCAGTTAGTCAATTCAGTGGCTATTCAAAAATCTAATGAAATTAAGGCTACTTTGGATGATTACATGTCGTCTATTCGGGCTATGGCTGTGATTGTTCGTGATTATGTCAATTACCCCACCGAAGAGCGTGTTCGTTTGCAAGAAGATTTATTGTTCAATGTACTCGAAGAGTATGATATATATGAATCCACCTGGATGAGTTGGGAATTGAGTGCGATTGATTCGTCTTGGGAGAAAACCTATGGACGAGAGCGTACCACTTGTTATTTAGAGAACGGCGAAAGAAAGACGACTATCACACAATTGAATCTCGATGGTGATGTGATAGGAGGATTGTACCTGGATACCAAAATCAAACAGAAGGAAACCATTTCGCCACCTTATACTTATGATGATTATGATGTGAACTCCACCAAAGTAATATTGGGAACATCTCCTATCGTACCTATTCTATCAAAGGATGGAGAATATCTAGGTCAGATTGGTTCAGATCTTTCGTTGGATGGTTTCAAGAAACTTACGCAATTTGATAGTTTTGATCAAGGGTATACGTTTTTGGCTGCCTATGACGGCACGATTGTTTCGCATCCAGACGAAACCTTAATCAATACCAATATTAGTGCGCTGGAGATTAATCAGTCATTAGATTTTAACCTCATAGACAAAGTTCAAGCTGCTGAGTTTGCCAATTTCACGGTGTATGATAAAGTACTGGGAGACAAAGTTTACGTAGCACTTTCTCCGATTCAGGTAGGGAGGTCAGTGAATCCTTGGCTGGTAGGTACCGTGGTACCCTATTCAGCAATTACACAATCTTTTAGACAGACATTGACCAATACGATCATAGTTGGGATTATTGGATTGATCATCTTGAGCTACATTGTTTACAATTATTCCAATCAGATCACGGTTGCTATTGAGAGAACTCACCGAGTATTGCAGAGTTTGTCAGTTGGCAATTTAGATACAAGCGAGTTAGAGTTGGATGAGAAAAACAACGAACTTAGTCAGATGCAGTCATTGATGAACAAGTTGATTTTTGATCTAAGAGACAAAACTAAGTTTGCTCAAGAAATCGGTGAAGGTAAACTCAATTCAAATTTTACTCCCTCTAGCGAGGATGATGAGCTTGGATTGGCATTGGTCAGAATGAGAGACAATCTCAGTTCGGTACTTGACGATACAAGGGAGGTGATAGTCCAAGCTGGAGATGAGGGTAAGCTGTCTTCAAGAATCAATGTGGAAGGAAAAGACGGAGCATGGTCTGATCTTGGGGATTCAATTAATAGCTTGATAGAGTCCTTCTATATGCCTCTGATGAGATTCAATAGGATTCTGAGTGCTATGTCGACAGGAGATCTCACGATGAGGTATTCGGAGGATGCCAAGGGGGATATCCAAATAATGGCCAATAATCTCAATCTTGCTTTGGACAACCTAGATGGATTGATTCAGCAGATTGCTTTGAGTGCTGCGATTGTAGATGAGTCATCGGTAGAGATGAAAGTGTCTAGCGAGGAGATGAGTACCAATACACGAGAAATCGCATCTGCTATTTCTCAAATGAGTCATGGTGCTCAGACACAAGTATCCAAAGTAGACGAATCATCAAATCTCATCGAAGCAATATTGGCCTCATCCAATGAGATGGGACAGAAAGCTGAGACAATCAATGAAGCAGCGAAATCTGGATTGGCCAGTAGTCAGAAGGGTATGGAAATGGTCAATAAGGTTATGTTCAATATGGGAGATATATCGGCATTTTCAAGTCAGACCAATGACTCCATCAAGATATTGGCGCAGCGATCAAAAGAGATAGCTAGGGTACTGGGAGTGATTACTGATATTGCTTCTCAAACCAACCTTTTGGCATTGAATGCTGCGATAGAAGCAGCCCAAGCAGGTGATGCTGGACGTGGATTTGCGGTAGTTGCCGAGGAAATTAGGAAACTAGCAGAGGGCTCTAGAAAATCAGCACAAGAGATTGAAAAGCTGGTAACTGATGTACAGGCGGATACTCTGGACGCAACTAAGGTCATCGAGATAATGATGACAAGCGTAAAAAGTGGAGAAGAGACTTCCAAAGAGGCAACCCATGTCTTTAAGGATATTTTGGAAGCATCCAATGCTACTTTGAGTTATTCAGAAGAGATTCTGAATTCTGCCAAAGGACAGACCGATGGCATCAACAATGTGGTGACGATCATCGAAGGAGTAGTAGTGATCGCAGAGCAAACAGCAGCAGGGACAGAAGAGGTGGCTAGTTCGGCTACTGAGCTTTCGTCCGGTATGGAGACCTACAATGACAAATCTCAAAAACTGGCAGAGATAGCAGAGAAATTGAAAGAAGGAGTGAGTATGGTCAAGTTGACAGGTGCTGCTAATCAAAATACTGCTATCTTCAATATGAAAGAGGCCTATGAAAAAGAAAAGTCTTTGCTAGACTCGCTTTTGGATTTTATGCCTGATGCAATTTATTTCAAGGATTTGGATAGCAAATTTATCAAGGCTAGTAAGTCCGTAGCAAAGTTGTTTGGAATAGCCGATAGGTCTGAAATGATTGGAAAATCCGATTTTGACTTCTATGATAAAGAAGTGGCTGAAAAGTTGTTTCAGAGCGAGCAGGAAATAGTAAAAACAGGTAATGGTATATTAAATGATGTGAGCGAAAATAGATTATCTAATGGGGAGGTAGTATATTTTTCAAATACAAAAGTACAACTTACCGACAGTGAAGGCAATGTCATTGGCACTATGGGAATATCAAGAGATATTACCGATAAGATGAAAAGCGAAAGAAGAAGTAATAATTAGACCATGATCATCACAGTTATAAACCAAAAAGGTGGGACAGGAAAGACCACAACATCAGTCAATTTGGGTTGTGCCTTGGCAGAAGCTAAAAAGAAAGTGTTGATGATAGACCTGGATCCGCAGGGCAACCTTAGCTACTGGCTGGGTATTGGCGAAGTGGACAAAACCATGGCGGATGTGATGATGCTGGATAATAAGATCACGGATGTGATTGTGAAAAAGGAAGGGGTCTCAATTGCTCCGTCAGATGTGAGTCTGTCAGATGTGGAGATCAACATCGCCAGCATGAATCAGCGTGAGTCTATTTTAAAAAATGCCCTGAGTGAGGTAGAGTCAGATTATGATTATGTAATCATTGACTGTCCTCCTTCATTGTCATTGCTCACAGTCAATGCCTTGACAGCTACAGATAGGGTCATTGTCCCCCTACAGATGGAGGTGTTGAGTTTGCAAGGTTTGGATCAGATCGTAGGCAGTATAGCACGAATCAAAAGTGTGTTGAATAGCAATTTGGAGATTCTGGGTTTGCTGCCTGTGATGGTAGATCGAAGAAGGAATTTGAGTAGAGAAATCTACGAATACATAGAAGAGAACTATGACTTAAAGCTATTTGAAAGTAGCATTAGAAGCAACGTTCGCGTGAGTGAAGCTCCATCGTTTGGTGTGAGTGTGATGAGCTACTCTCCGAATTCTACAGGAGCTACTGACTACAGAGCCTTTGCCAAAGAGATATTGAAGTTAACCAAGAATAAGAAATAAGAACATGCCACTAGGAAAGAATTTGAAAAAGGATACTTTGATACCTACTGAAAAGAAGGAGAAAGAACCTGTGGCTAAGAAAACCATCGTTAGCCAAGCGAAGAAAAAACCAGCGAAGAAGGTAGAGAAACCTAAGGCCGAAAAAATCACGAAGGCAAGTCCTCCGAAAAAGGTCGCGCAAAAAAAATCGCAACCCAAAACTGAGCCCAAAAAGGTAGTAGCCATAGAAAAAAAGCAGGAATTGAAATCTGTTTCTCTTCCAACACCAAATGAATTGGAAGAGAAACAGCTATCAGCAACTGCTATAAACGAGATAGATCAAGTCGAAGATGCCGAGTCGATTGATACCGATGAGGTGCCAGCAGTGATTTTACCTACTGAGAGACAGCATGTCACCGCACCAAAGGCACAAGCACAAGAATTGCTTAGAAAGAAAATAGGGACAGTAAAATACCTAACAGAAGAAGAATATCAGGAAAAGAAGCGACTCAAAGAGAAATTTGACCAAGAAATCAAAGCATATGCAGGCAAGGATGTCCAATTAATTGTATTCAAAATGGGTCAAGAACGCTATGCTATTGAAATTGACCGTGTCAGAGAAGTGGTACACACACCTAGAATTTCTAAAATCCCTCATGCACCTAATTTTATCAAGGGTGTCAGCAATGTGAGAGGGTCTGTGATGGTTGTGTTAGACTTAGGGTTAAAGTTTGGAATAGATAATCAAGAAGAATCCAAAGAATTCATCTTGGTGATTCACCATGATGAATTCAAAGCAGGAATTCTAGTCAATGAGGTTCCTTTGACCGTCAAAGTAGCAGGAGATAACATTGTGAGTTCTGCTGGTATATTAAGAAATACTTCCCTAGATGAGACTTATATCAAAGGAATAATAAAGACAGATGAGGATATGATCATATTTATTGATATAGCAGAGCTCATCCAAGAAGACGAAGTAAGTATCATTTCCCAATCAATACTTGGGTAAGCTTAAAGGGAAGGAAATTGGATAAAGTTAGAGTAGTAGTAGCAGATGATTCAGGTTTTATGAGGTTATTGATCTCAGACATATTGACCGAAAACGGAAGCGTAGAAGTGATTGGCACTGCGGTAGATGGCAAGGACGCCGCTATTAAAGTTGCTGAACTCAGACCTGACGTGCTGTTGCTAGACATGAATATGGGGGAGTACGATGGCTTGTATGCTGTCAAGCGAATCATGAGTGAAAATCCATTGCCGATTCTTATTTTAAGTTCAATTGGCAATACCAATCTACAGCCGATATTTGATGCGCTAGATTTGGGTGCTGTGGATTATTTGAATAAACCTGAAAAGGGTAATTCTAAGCTCCGAAATATTGAGGTGGAGTTGATCCAAAAGATCAAGAATGCTAAGCGTGCCAACACCAAGGCGATTCCAGATCCTAAAATCAACGCCAATACCTATGAGCATACTTTTAATGAAAAGAGCAAATATGACGTCATTGTCATAGGAGCTTCGACAGGTGGGCCAAGTGCAATTGAAAAAGTGATCAATTCCCTGCCTGGAAACCTGAATGTACCTGTACTGATTTGCCAGCACATGCCACCTAACTTTATAGGGTCTTTTGTCAAACGGCTCAATGCCATGTCACCGCTGCAGATTGAGGTAGGAAGAGAAAATATGAGACCTAAGGCTGGTCATATCATCGTGGCGCCAGGAGAGTCCAACATGGTAGTGACTAAAAAGAGGAGCGGAGGGGTGTATATTGGGTTTACAGATCAAGTATTTCCCGAATATAACTGTCCCTCTATCAATGCATTGATGCTGTCAGTAGCTGAGGTGTACAAAGACCGCAGCATAGGAGTCGTCCTCACTGGCATGGGCAAGGATGGGATGCTCGGGATGAAACAGATAAAAGAGCAAGGTGGTTATACCATTGCACAAAGTGAAAAGTCTTGTGTCATCTATGGTATGCCCAAGGCAGCTGTAGAGTATCAAGCGGTTGATCGCTCTATAGACATCAATGAAATAGGAGGATTTTTAGTAAACAGCTTATAACAACAAAGACTTGGATTCTAAAGAACAACAATATCGAGATTTATTCCACCAAGAAGCCATCGAAAGCTTCGAGGAGCTCAATCGCTTATTTACCGATTTAGAAAAGGATCATGGCAACCAGAGTGCGATTGATTCTATTTTCAGAATCACCCACACCATCAAAGGAAACGCCATGGGCATGGGCTTTGATGATATTGCCAAATTATCTCACGTCATGGAAGACGTCATGGGAGCTGTCAAGAGTGGTGACATGAGCTTGAACAAGGAGATATTCGATGCGCTATTTACAGCCAATGACAAATTAGGAGCATTGATCGAAGCACTCAAATCAGGTGCTAAAGTGAGTTATTTGGGGATCAAAACTAAATTGGGCGTGTTTTTTAAGAATGCGACTCAAGCACCTCAAATCAAAGAAACACAGGAAGAAAAGAAGACTCCAGACTCATCGGAACATTCTACTGCTATAGAATTAGAGTCCGTGGAGTCTTCTCCTTCTTATGATGGCGATAAAGATAACGAAAATGATGAAAGTATAGACGAAGTTGATGATCAACCTACCATCACTTTCACAGATGTTATTCAGATTCCTGTCAAGAAAGTAGATGAGCTGATGAATCTCGTAGGACAGTTGATCATTGAGCGAGATCGATTGATCAGTATCAACAGCCAAAATGGAAGCCGTGCCACTGAGTTCGAAGGACTGCAACGGATTTCTTCAGATCTGCAGTACAGCGTCATGAACGCTCGGATGGTACAGGTTGGTTTTCTTTTCAATAAGTTTCACAGGATCGTAAGAGATGTAGCGCATATTGAGAACAAAAATGTAGACTTGGTCATCAAAGGAACGGACGTCGAAATAGATAGGAATATCCTCAAAATTATGAGTGATTCCATGATCCACTTGGTGAGAAATGCTGTCAGTCACGGTATTGAGTCCGCAGAGAATAGAAAGGCCAAAGGCAAAAAGAAATCAGGGAAGATTACCCTCAATGCACGATATGAGCGTGATAGTGTAGTCATCGAAGTGAGTGATGATGGCAATGGTATAGATGCCAATGTCATCAGAAAAAAAGCGATAGAAAAAGGACTAGTCAAGAAGGAAGTGGCTGAAAAGCTGTCTGAGAATGAAGTGATTATGTTCATCTTCGAACCAGGCTTCTCCAATGCGGAAAAGATCACAGAGATATCTGGTAGAGGAGTAGGTATGGATGTGGTCAAAAGAGCGACCGAGTCCATAGGAGGTCAGATATCGGTCAACACAGTAGTGGGACAAGGATCAACAATCAATTTGATCTTGCCTTCTTCCATGGCATTGAAAGGGGCACTGTTGTTTGAGGTCAATGAGCATGAATATGCCGTCCCTCTGACTTATACGGATGCTGTGGTATCTATGCCAAAAACAGAAATCCATAAGATCGGTGATGGCCTCATGGCCAATTACCTAAGCGATACGATTTCCATCGTGTTTTTAAAGGACTTTTTGAATGTAGAGACACTCTCAGATTTGACAAAATCGGGTGCTTTGCACCAAAGCTTTGACGAAATAGAAGATAATGAGGTATTGGATGTAATAGTTGTGTCATATATGGGTAAATTAGTAGGACTCGTGGTTGACAAACTGTTGCAGCAAAAAGAGATATTAGAAAAATCATTGGCAAGACCACTCGACAATGTTAAGCTATTGAGCGGATCTACCATTTTAGGTAATGGTAAGGTATGTTTGATAGTAGATGTGGCGGCCATTACAGAGATATTGTTCAAAACAATGGCTCAAAGTGCAACAATGAAATAATGTTTTACAAAAACCATAAACAGGATGTTTAGCGATTTGACTGAAAATGAAAAAGGCATAGCAGAAAGGCTGATGAAGTTCGGGCTAGCCAAAGGAGCGTTATCCTTAGAAATGATGGTTGGCAGTCCGGTGGTGATGAAGAGTGTAGACCTAGGCATGTCTAGTGTCAAAGGTGTACATCAGTTTACCAACAAAGAAGACCACAAGCTTTATCTGTTAAAAACAGAGCTTGTAGGTGATCTAAAGGGATTTTGCCACCTTATCTTCACAGAGGATGATGTACTCAAGGTGCAGACCAAGTGTTTGCCAGCAGACATCATGGAGGCCAACAATTCTCAGAGTAGATTGATGAAGTTGGAATTCATGACTGAGATTGACAACATGGTAGCAGGATCTGTAGTGACCCAGTTGGCCAATTATCTTAACCTAGAGGTGTATGGCAATGTACCGATACTGACTACTATACAGGCTGCTGAGGCCAACAGTCATATTGATGCTGAGTCAGTAGATCATAACTCTACCAACATGTTGAAAACAGTCTATCATTTACCAGAACTAAACATATTTGCAGAATTTGTCTGGTTGTTTCAGGATAGATTTTTGGAGTTGATCTCTGATTTTGCCAAGAGCGAAAAGTCAAAGGAATTTGTTGCGGTTTAAGTTGTCAATTAGTTCAAACACTAACCTAATAGTAAGCGTGTGGTAGAAAGTATATCCGATGAAGAGCTGAATGCTTTGATGCAGGCGATGAAGAATAGGTATGGGTTAGACTTTACCAATTATGAGAAAAAATCCTTCAAACGAAGTATAGTCAGATTGATGATGAAGCATAAGATAGGGTCTATGCTGGAGTTATGGTCTAAAATACTGAAGGATAAACAGTTCTTTTTGGATGGGATAGATGATTTGTTGGTCAATCTAACCGAACTTTTTAGAAATCCAGATGCATGGATTATGATTCGAGACAACATTTTGGACAAGTTTAAAAATAAGTCTCAATTCAAAGTATGGCATGCTGGATGCTCTACAGGTGAGGAAGTTTATACGATGAGTATGGTTCTTGAAGACAAAGGGATGCTATACAAGACCAAATCATTGGCAACTGACTTGAGTGACGCTGCATTGAATAAAGCCAAAAATGGCATCTATTCTTTGATGATTATGAAACAGTATCTTAAACCATTTTTGGAGTTTTACCCAAACAGGAAAATGGATGACTATTTCACGTTTCAGGAAAAGGATGCCGTCATAAAAGATGAATACAAAAGGCACATTACATTCAAGAAACATAATTTGGTTCAGGATGCTGTGCATGAGAAATTTGATATAATTTTTTGTCGAAATGTAATGATATATTTTGACGAGACTTTGAAAATAAATGTGCTAAACTTGTTCAATGATTGTTTGAACGAGGGAGGTTTTTTGATAATAGGGTATTATGATATCATGCCGGACGCAGGAAAGGCAATATTTGATACTTATGATGTAAGAACAAGAATTTACAAAAAGAAAATAAATAAATACTGAGCTTATGAGCAAGAGAATATTAGTTGTAGACGACTCTATGTACATGCGCACGCTGATCAAAGATGCACTTTCTAACGAAGGATACGAAATAGTAGGCGAGGCTCCTAACGGAGAAACTGCAATCGATTTGGCAATGGAATTGAAACCTGATTTGATCACCTTGGACAATATACTTCCTGATATGATAGGAACTGATATTTTGAGAGTGTTGATGGATGAGGGATTGCCGTCTAAAGTGATCATGGTGAGTGCTGTAGGTCAGCAGTCCGTGATCAACGAAGGGATAGAACTGGGCGCATCAGACTACATCGTGAAGCCATTTACGGCGGATGATTTGGTCGACGTAGTGAGAAAGCATATCGGTTGATATTGCCGATAGGAGCTTCCTAAATAATTTGGATAACTAAGCGTGCGGTGTTGTGCCGTTGGCTGAGTGGATATATTTAAACCTTGCCATTTACTGGTAAGGTTTTTCGTTTTGTAGATAGGTCAACGAGACTGTTAACCTTTGTTGTTGGGTATATGCGACGTTTGAGAGCTAGTCTACCACTTATGCGTCGAAATGGTATTGACGAGATTTGCCTTGAGAGATACTTTTGAGTGGTGGAGTGGGGTTAAACAAAAAAAGCTATGCGAGTAGCATAGCTTTTAGTAATGATTCTATTCATTGTGCAGCCAAGCCTTTTTGGCTAGCAGCTCTTCTTCAGTTTCTTCGTAGTCTGGATCATCCACACAGCAATCTACCGGACAGACAGCCGCACACTGGGGTTCCTCGTGAAATCCGTTACACTCGGTGCACTTCCCAGGGACGATGTAGTACAAATCTTCTGACACAGGTTCTTGTGCTTCGTTGGCATCTACCTGCGTTCCGTCTTCTAGCTCAACCTCCGTAAGGCTTGTTCCGCCAGCCCAATCCCATTCCACTCCACCTTCGTAGATAGCTGTATTCGGGCATTCTGGTTCGCAAGCTCCGCAGTTGATGCATTCATCGGTAATAATAATTGCCATTATAATTTACTTTAATTACCCTAAAAATTAAGTCTGCAAAAATAAAGATTAATTTTGCCTGCCAAAGATTTTCTGGCATTAGTTTAATTATACTCATTATCTAGTTTTATGTTTATCGAAGAGAGAATAAAATTATTTGTAACGTTAGGTGAGCATTTGAGTCGTCTCTCTGAGGAATCACTAGATGAGCTGGCTCGTGCAGCAGGCAATCAAAATAGTTGGTTTACCAAAGAAAGTGTAGTTGATGCTATTGCTGGAATTTGTTCTTTCTTGAATGAAACGGAGCTCAGAGAATGGTTGTCTGTTTATGATTTTCATGCTATTCAGCCTAAGAAAGTCGGAGTGGTAGCTGCAGGGAATATACCCTTGGTTGGTTTTCATGACATTCTTGCGGTGCTCATCTCAGGCCATCATCTGATGATCAAACCGAGTACTGAGGATAGTTATCTCGTTCGTTATATGCTGCATCAACTGGCCGAGATAGATCATGCAATCAAAGAACAATTTACCATTGTAGAAAGACTCAATGCGGCTGATGCTTACATCGCTACAGGTAGTGACAATACTGCGCGTTATTTCAAATACTACTTCAAAGAAAAACCAAGCATCATTCGATCTAATAGATCCTCAGTGGCTGTTTTGACAGGCAAAGAGAGTATACAGGAATTGGAGGTATTCGGTCAGGATATTTTTCAGTACTTTGGGTTGGGCTGTAGAAATGTCTCCAAGATTTTGATCCCAAATGGATTTGATCTTACGAGATTGTTGGATGCTTTGCAAGGGTACGAGCAAGTGGGTAATCATCATAAGTACAGAAACAACTATGATTATAATAAATCTATTTATCTCGTGAATCGTGAGCCTCACCTAGATACAGGTTTTTTGTTGTTGCGTGAGAGTGATGAATTGGTGTCGCCGATTTCGGTTCTATATTATCAATATTATCAAGAGAAGGAGGATTTGACAAACTATCTGGCAGATCATGACTCTAAGATTCAGTGCGTGGTAGGTACTGATTACATTCCATTTGGTCAGGCTCAAAGACCTACGGTGAAGGATTATGCGGATGGGGTAGATACGATGGCTTTTCTTACTGAAATTTAGAGTGTTGTTATTTATATTCTTGTTTTTCAGTGTCTTATGTTGGAATAGTTGTGATGGATACTTAACTTAATATAGGTCATTATTTAGGGTAGTATCTAAAAAAACTATTAAACCACTATGAGAACGTCCTTCGATCATCGTTATCAATTTGAGAGAAAAATTCTTATAGGCATAAGTGTGCTGGCATTAATGCGATCTTCATTTAGTATCTATCAATTATTGATTCAAGAAATAGATCAAGAAAATCTTATCGCACAATCTCTTTTATTCTTTTTGTATTTCGGCTCATTGATTTACCTTATCTGGTTTGAGTTTAGTTTTATTTTTGGTTTTTTCTTTGCAATTATTTTTACGCTACTTAATACTTTTTTGTGGTTTGCAAACGGAGGTCTTACTGGTTTTGTAGAGCAAAGTATTATTGTTTCAATCATTGTTGGAGCGATTATTACACGAGGTAGATTACAATTGGTGCTGATAGGATTTGCTTTGGTCATCGAAGTATTGACTTTACTAATATGGGATTATAAATATGATTGGATAGAAAGTATAGTAGGAGAACAAGGAAGGTCTATAGTTAAATTTCAAATCATGATGGTTTTAGTGACAATTGGAATGATTTATGTAGCATTTCAATATCAGCAGGATCATCAAATTTTAAGAGGTAGAAAGTACGAGCTACAGCAAAAAATGGCTGAAATACGCAAGGAAAATGATAATTTGTTTGAACAACAAAAGGAGTTGAACGAGATAAATGCTGTGTTGGAAGAGAGAATTAATAGAAGAAAATTTGAATTGTGTCAGAACAATAATTCAATTGAAAAGTATATAGTACTTAGTCGTTCTCAAATTTCCCCATCCTTAGAAGAGATATCGAAGAAAATAAGTGGGAGTCAATTTTATGGGGAGTATGGGCAATTACTTAAAAAATCAGGACGTAATTTGATTAAATCATTTATAGAAATAGAACGTCTTCAGAAAGATTAGTTATTGCCGTAATTAAAAAATGAGTAAATCATATAGCACTCTTATCCATTAATTTTGGTAGATTATTGATAGAAGCACCTAACCCTGCGTTCATGCCCAAGGAACTGACAAAATTTGTGTTTGAAAAGAAAATATTACTAGCCGTGTGTATACTCGGTTTGATAAGACTCATTCATCCAATCTATTTGTTTCTGTTCGAGTATCTCACAATTGAGTTTGTAATTCTAGATAGTCTTCTGTTGTTAGTTTTTTTGTCTGGTATTACGGCCGTGTTTCTTGTCAAGGAAACCAACTACATCAGCATCCCTGTGAGTGTTTTATTGATACTTCTTTCTACATACAATTGGGTCATTTCTGGTGGTTTGTTAGGCGTTTCTGATGCAAATCTTGTTGCCATCTTGATCATTGTTGCCATGATCAACAAGGGGAAGATATTGGTGTGGATGGTTTCTGCGGTTCTGTTTGTTCAATTTGCATTGATTGCAACTTGGAATTTTTCATTCGAATGGTTGGAACCATGGGTCTCTGAACCGACAACCAATTTATTCAATTATAGAATCATGGCCTTGCTCATCACAATTGGGATGGTGTTTTTGGCATTTCAATACAATAAGGAAAAAAGTAGGCAGCTAAAAAGAAGAAAGGAGCTGTCTGAGAGAATGAATGAGATGCGTGAAGAAAATCAGAACCTATTTGAGCAAGAAAAGGAAATGGTTGCATTGAATAAGGTCTTGGAGAACAAAATTCTTATCAGGAAGGAAGAGTTGCTGATCAACAATCGAATGATTGAGAATTACTTGAACTTGAGCCTTACTCAAATAGAGCCTTCTATGCATGAGGTTACAAAAATGATAGAAAATACTGCTCTAGATGGTCAGTATTCAGATTTGTTGAAACAAACTGGAGATAAGTTGACCAATTCTTTTGAAACCATTCAGTCCAAAGTTATGCCATTTCAATAGTAGGGGAATGAATATTCATGACAATTATCAGACCCCGAGTGCATTTGCTTTTTACAAGAAGCTGTTAATCGCTGCATTGTTTTACTTCCTGTTGATGGTGGTGCGCTTCGTGTATTTTGAAGTAGATCCCTATGCGCAATGGGTTTATTTAGCCTTGTTGATACTTACTGGAGTTTGTATGGGGCTACTTCGATCATTTCGATTTTTGGGGTATTCGGTTTTTGTGTTTTCTGGTGGGTTGATTATTTCGTTTGTGCTGATGTGGATTCATACTGGTGGTATATATGGATCCTTGTCGACAACATACTATACCTTGTTGGTTGGATTCGTTGCTGTCCTACCTCGTAACTACAAGATTCCCTCGGCACTAGTGATTTGTACGATTTGTTTGACACTAAGTCTGTATTCAAATACGCCGATAGATGCAAACTCCGCAGCCTGGAGATGGATTGAGATCGATTACTTGATCAACTCCGTGATCATAGCAATATGCGTAGTGTATGTCAAAAGAGACTTGGAGAGTGAACGTCAGTCATACCTAAGCTACAATGATCAGATTGATCAATTGAATGAAGAATTGTTTCAAAAAAGAAAGAAACTGCTTGAGCAGCGCCATGAAATCCAGTCAACCAAAAATAATCTAGAAGATATCATCCTTCGTAAAACAGTCGAGTTGCAAAAGAAGAACAAGCAATTGTCCGATTATGCATACAATAATGCACATATTCTCAGGGCTCCTCTTTCCAATATCTTAGGACTGATTCAGATTCTTGAAAAGGAAAACTTGACCAAACCAGACCACCTTCAAGAGCTAAAGGGACTTAAGGAACGAGCAGATCACCTTGATCAATTGGTAAAAGAGGTCAATCAAATCCTGAGATAGATATGTCAAGAGAGGTAAGTAAAAAAGCGTATTTTATAGATATATACCTTTGTAATATAGGAGAGCCTTTATAAAGAATGGTCAGATTTGTTAATTTGCATTCAGATTGCTTACGGCAATCTCGTAATCAGCTATCAAAACATTCATGATCCGACTCAAGGAAATCTCTCTTGAAAGAAGCATACTCATCGTAGTTTGTGGCTTGTGCCTAATCAAAGTGGTGCATGGCCTGTATCTACTTTATCAGTATGATTTGGGTCAAGAAACGGCGATTTTATATTCTGGATTGTTGCTGATTACTATTGCATCTCTTGTATCAGCCTTTTATTCAAAATCTATTTTTCTAACCAGTTCAATTTTTGGTCTGGTTTTGACCTCTTTAGTATCTGTACTGTGGATATACAATGGAGGGCTAGTTGGCCTGTCCGAAATTAACCTGATGGCACTCATGGTTATTTTGATTATGGTTCATCGTGGCATGTGGTCAGTGGTATTTGGTCTATTTCTCTATGCCGTTCAGATGACTTTAATATGGGTTTGGTATTCTCATTATGAGTGGATTTCTGACATGGTACTTCCTTATTTTTACAATTTGACCTATTACCAGACTACCGTGGTGATAGTGGCAATTAGCTTTATATATCTGTCATATAGATATGGAAAGGAAAGTGAAAGACAGATCATAAGAGAACGAGAGTTATCCAACCGTATAGAGGAACTGGAAATAGAAAATTTGAAACTTGAAAAGCAGGAAATAGAACTGAAGGAGCTCAATGACCTATTGAATTTGAAGATTGATCAGCGATCCAAAGAACTGACGATTAGCAATCATTCCATCAATTCGTTCATGGATTTTAGTGTACAGGAAATCGCCCCCTCCATCAACCATCTGGCTGTTAAAATAGATTCCTTGGATTCAAAAAGTGAGTTGGCTACTTTACTTAAGGCATCAAGTAATAATTTGTCGACTGCATTTGTTGACATCAAGGATAAAATCGACTCAAACAATTGGTGATGGAGTCGTTTTATAAATCCAAATATCGAATTCCCTTTGATCAGACCTATTATGTCTACCTGCTATGGCTCAGTACTATTTCCTTTCTGTTTAGGTCAGTTTGGTCTGTCTATGTATGCGAGTCTGAGCAGATACTGTTGATGTATGAGTTATTGTTTGGTTTGTCACTGGTCTGTTTGATGATGAGTTATGTTCAGGGATTGAGAGTCCTGACTCAGCATCTTTATGCTATAGGTACACTCTTTGGATTTGGTTTTTTGTGGGATCAATATGGTGGTGTCAATGGCTCGTTTTCTTATGCGTATTTGACTTTGCTAGCGATCTATGCAGTGATTTTGCCAGGAGTTTTCAAGATTGTCTACTCTGTTGTGCTCTGTACTCTATGCGTGGTACTGACATCCTATTCCTACCCCACAGCTGATCAAGTTGATGCCTCTGTGGTGATTAGTTTTATAGTCAATACCACCATCACAGGAGGCACAGTGTTGTATCTGAAATGGTTCTATGATAAGAATCGAGAGTCTTTTTATGCTCACAATGAAAAATTGGATGAAGTAAATCGAGCAGTGTTCAAGAAGAAGGTGACTTTGCTGAATCAGCGCAAACAAATCCAAGACATGAAGGCCAATCTGCAAAAACTAGTAGCTTCTCATACAGTTCAGTTGGAAGCCAAAAACCAAAGTTTATCTAATATGGCATTTAGCAATGCACATTATCTAAGAGCTCCTTTGACCAATATCATGGCAATCATCGAAATGATGAAAGCAGATGCAAAGGCTAGTGATCACGAGATAAAACAACTAGAATCACTAGCTGCTGAATCCATCAAACTAGACAAGGCCTTGCACAAGGTCAATCAGTTGCTAGATGATTAGAAAGAACCAAGAAGCCAAAAATCATCTATATCCCTGAATGGTGCTTACCATTTGGTGCGTGGGGCATAGCAAAATTGAAGCTATCTTAGGATGTAGATTTTCCCAAAGCCATTTTTGAACCCCTTGTCTGCACTGGTCTTGCGATGTTTGAATTCTTCGCCAGGATTTTTGATCAAAACACGGTAGAGGTAGACACCATTTGCAAGTTGATCACCATAGTTGTCGCGACCGTCCCAAGCATAATCGGTAAGATTATTCCCAATGTTGATAGGTCCTAGTTCGTCCATAAAAATCTCTCTAACCACTCTGCCACTGATAGTCATGATTTGGATTTTGATGTCTTCAGGAAACAATTCCCCCGTCAAGGTAAATACAAATCTTGTTTGGGTAGAGAATGGGTTTGGATAGGGGTAAAAGTTGGTGATCGTAGACTCATTGATTACCTCAAAATTGATCTCATACGGCTGTACACCTGAGTCATTGCCTGACGCATCGGATACTTGTACACGTAGACCGTAGATACCATCGGCCAATTTTGCAGGTGTATATTGGATGGAGAAACTTTCCTGCTGGCTTGCTGCAGTCCAGGTTACCTCAGGGCTGCTAAATGGAATACGTACATAATCACAGGTCTCACATGGCAAGCGCATATAAAAATTCATACCCAAGGTGTCTTCTTTGAATAGAAATTCATTCTCATCTGACATGGTGATGTGTACTTTTGGACTGGGAGATACAATGTCTCCATCCATGATTTTGATTCCGTCAAATAGGACATTGAGGAGAGGGTTGTATTCATCTGCACTGACTGCTGTGTATTTTGATAGCCTTAGAGAATTGTTGCTGGTATAGATTTCTTTTTGGCTTGATTTGTTGACATCCAAGACTAGGTCACTGGTGCCAACATTATTCTTGGTCTTGAGTTTGATGTCAAAATTAGAAGAATCTCCAGCTTCCAATTTTGCAATCTTGAGACTGTCTTTGACAATGCTGTTGGCAGTAGTGTTGAGGAGGTTGTATTTGACGAGAATAGAGTCTTGGTAATCCTTTTTGGAGATATTCCAAAAAGTATAAGGCGCACTGTAATCTTGTCCTTCTTGTAGGTCTATCGTTTGGTTAGCGGTGTTGTGAGAGAGGAGTACACCTTCTGCTACGCTTTCGTATTCTGCTTGCCAACTCTTAAGTTGTGGAGGAGAAAAGGCTACTACATCCGCCAGCCCAAGATTTAATCTGAGGTAGGGATATTGATCGGCATCTATGGTGCTGACATCATAGCTCAGGTCTGTGTTGTTGCCCATCAGGATGGCTTCATTTCCCACTTTGTCTATGCCGTATATTTTAACCACATATTCATCATCCGCAGGATTGTTGGACATATCGATCTCTAAATTCACGCTACTCCATGATTTGGCAGGGCCAATCTTGTTAGTTGAGATTTCGCCCGTATCAAAGCTGCCCACTACATCTTCATTGAGGAAGAGGGTAGATTGATTGGCTGGTGTGGTCACTGGGAGTATCTCTATGGCTTCTATTCCAGTGTTTTTAGACCCAAGAAAGATGAATGGCTCATCTGTGACCAGATTGTCCAATGTTGTTCTTTTGATACCTAGTGACTCTAGTTTGGTCTTGAATTCATCAGTCCAGGTACTGTAATCTAGAGTCCCTAAAGAATATACCAATACCTTGTCACCATCCCCAACGGCATCTATATAGTCTATGGGTGTGACAGTTCCACTAAAATCTGACGCGATGAAGTTGAAAATATACTGAGGCAAAAGACCACATATCAAGGGATTTAGTGAGGCGCTGGTATTGAATGTGATCGGGCTAAAGGGAGCGGAAGATTGGCGTTGAAAGGCCAAAAAATTAACCGTATTGTTTCTACAATGAGCGTTGGCTTGTGGCGAACTGGATATAAAGTAGTTTTGATTGTCCAAGAGGACTTTGGTATCAGAGAAGGTTTGTGTAGGATGATTCGAACCATAGGTTTGTACCGAAAGATCCAAACTAGATGTGATGAAATCCCAAATGCCGTTGTTATCTAAAGTCAGTCCTATTCGATTCGATTCTTTCAACTGACTAGTAGATTGTTGTGTCCAACCTTCCATCCCAGCAGGTACGTAGGTAAATGATGAGGTTACCCAATCCTCGTTTTCACTGGGCAAGGGATCGCTGTATCTCGTTCGCCAATAGAACACTTTTCCACTTGTGATGTTTCCTTTGGATAATAGATCAAATGGAATCTGTCCGACAACTTTGGACTGGATAGATTGTGTGCTCAAGTAGGGGCTGTTGAATGTGTCTACCGTATCAATCTGAAAATCATAACCACGTGTGTTGGTCAAGATATTGGTGGATTGAAAGAAAAAATTAACATTCGACGTAGTCTCAATGCTATACATGGTAGGTAGCAGGTTCAATGTACTGCCATTGGATAGAAACAGATCAATGCTAGCACTGTTGTTGGTTTTACTGAGCTCGTCGATTTCACCAAATGGGTCAATGTCAATTCGCAATGTGTTTTGTCCCGCAGCATTAGTGATTTGATTATTGAGAATGAAACTAATCGTATCTTCTCTGAGTACTGGATCAAATACCAAAGGGCCATAGGTAATATTGGTGCCATCAGGTAGTGTCCTGACTACCTGTATTGAAAGTGGGGTGTCATCATAGATCCCGAAGTTTTTGATATTGAAATCCAGTTGAAAAGAATCAATGGAGGTCAAGAGTTGTTGATTGTTGAAGGTTTTGATATCTATCAAATTTTCATCTACGCCATAGTCAGCTTTGTCTGCGCCAAAGACTCTGGTAGCAGGATCTCCTTGCAAGTTGAGTAATTGGACCTGAGCAATATTGGCATCCCCTGTGCCATAGTTTTGTATGTATCTCTTGGCTGTTTCAGCTTTGATTTTACCTACGCCCAAACTGGTAAATGCCTCTTCATTAAAGGCCAGTTTGTAAAAAAGGTCACTGTACCTTTTGAGATTATTCGGGAAACCTAGATCGCTATGCGCCATAAAGGAGATTGCGCCTAGATCTGGTGTCAATATCCAGTCCACGCCAAATGACTCATCGTTTTCGCTAAAAAAATCCCCAGACTTGCAACCATTGACCATGAAAGTGGGGTATTTTCCCTTGTTGGAATAACCAAATGATGGGTCTGAGACTAATCCAATTTCGATATCCGATATACTACCACTTGAGTGCCCAAAAAAAGTAACCATCATCACTCCATCATTGATTTCCTCAGATATATTGATGAGTTCCACTGCACTGTTGTTGTTTTTTGATATCAAAACTGACTCTCCACCTAGTATTTTGTCCGCTGCAATGGTAGCAAATCCTTGTACATAGCCCTTGAAGGAATTGAGTTCTTGCTCAGAATTGCCTCCACTCAACTGTACCAGGTTTTTCCGCCTAAGATTGTCATAGGGTTTGGCCTCCATTTCTATCACTTTATTCAAGTAGGCCTGAACATGATCGGGTTGTGTGGCATTGATTCGCCCAGTTGCGATGGTTTCATAAGCTGTGCCTCCGTCAAAACCAGCTGAATACTCTACATCACCACCTGGATAACCAAATGTTGGTACCAGATGCTTGATGGTGGTAGTAGCTGGATCGAGTCTGTAGTAGTTGGAGCCTACATTGGAGCTCTTTCCGATTAGGAATAGATACTCAAGTCCACCGTTATCATACATGTATTCACTTATTCGTTTGATGGCCATGGGAGAAGGGTGACCATAATTGAATTGATCAAAAACTTGATCGACATTGAGATCAAGTACGGTATGACCACCACCTGCAGTACTTTTTCTGTAGTTGGCATAGGCCAAAATCTGGTCTCCTTGATTGTTGCTTGTGCTGGCACGAAGGCTTTGGTGTGTGATGATGAGGTAGTCAAAAGAGGCAGGATCAAAGTTGTTGAATGTGGTCTTGGTAATGACGGGGACAGTTTTGTAGCCTGATTGGGCGAATAGAGTTCGTATAGTGTTGGTGTTGTTTACGATTGCATTGAATGAGTTTGCAAACGAATTGATCCCGATTGAAATGGGAGAGGAGATGGTTGTGATATCATATAAATGAATGTTGGTCAAGGTGTTTTGTACATTGATATATGATTTTCCTCCCGCATTGCTCTTGAGTTGAAGTACATGATCGGAGGTACCTCCTAGGTCAAATGATCTGCTGTAGTTTACTTTGACATAGGCGATGCCTGCTCTGTCAGCATTGCCATTGACGCCATTGACCGTAATTCTGACGACCATTTCTCCGCCAGAGGATATGTCTGATGCTTGTAGATTTTGATTGATTTTATGGTTGGCTATACCATTAAAATTGGCCGTGGTGAGTTGGCGCAGACTGGATGTATTTGCCCCAACAAAAACGGAAATGTCGTGGGCATTGTTATTGCCTCCTGTGAGCAGAATCTCTATAGTAGGTGTGTAGCCAAGTTGTACTTGACTGTGGAGACCAGTTAGTGTTTGCGTGACAGATTGGCCTTTGGTGACCATGGATCCTGTCCACCCTTCTGCATAATCATAGCTCCCGAGCAATACATCATTGGAGAATCCGTGACTTTGTCCTGAGAAGTAATAATTGGCATAGACTGCACGGCTTTCTTGGATGAAATAGTTTTCGGCAGCCAGTCCTCCTACGTTATTTTCTGAGTACTTGGACATTCTCAATCCAAAACCTAAATCTAGTCTGTAGGTGAGGAAATAAGCACTGCTGTCAGAAAATAGGTTGTAGTAAGTGTGCGGTTGTGCATCGGTGGCTAGGTAAAGCGGAGTGTCTGAAGTGCCATCATGTTTCTGCCCGTAAAACTCGATGTAATCACTCACATTGAATACACCGTCACTTTCACCCACTACGGAGATGGCTACTTCTTGTCCTTTGTAGAACAGTTGAAATTTTCTTGGATCTACACTGCCTACTGGGACTCCAGCTGTGGCTAGCTGGGTTCGTGTCAATTGATAAATGCCATTTTCAGCAATCTGAATCTTGTAATACTGTTGATTGTAATTGATCCACTCATTGCCGTATGGCTGAGCCATGAGCATGTTGAGTGACATGACCAAAAGACATAGAGGCAAGATGATGTGTTTACTTTTTGTCATTGAAACGGGCTTTCAAAGATAGTACATGGGAGTAGGGAGATTCGGCTTGATCTCCGATATCAGTCATTGCGTAATCGATACTGAACTGTTTCAGTTGGACGCCTACTCCAAAATTAGGTTGGAAGACTGTAGTATAGGATCGGTCAAAATTTTGGATTTCTTGAAACTGTCCTACCCCAAATCTGACAAAAAATTTGTCGACATAGCCCAATTCTATTCCTGCTTTTGGGTCTATAGACAATTGCTCTGATTTGATCAGCGTGTTTCTTTTGCCATCGAGGGTGCTTTCTAGGTCAACAGAGATGAGCATGCTCAATTTTTGTATAAAGTTTAGCCTATAACTAGCTCCCAAAATGAATCTAGGAAGTGTGACTTCTATTGAGTTTTCTGGGATTTCGTTTCCAGTCTGGGCGTAAATGTCGGCGATCATCGAGGTGTTATGATTCCAAGTATTGTAAGTACCTGTGATATCTTTGAGCATCAATCCGATGTTGATATTCTTGATTGATTTTTGAAAGCCTATGTCTAAACCATAGCCCCATGCAGTAGCGAAGCTGCCCGCACTTCGGTAGATGATTTTGGCACTGATACCTGCACGAATACCTCCGAGTGCATGGAGTTTTCTTGCGTACGAGAATAAAAAGCCATAATCTGCAGAGGAGAAGAATTTGATGTTGTCATAGTTGAGGGCACCATTGGCATCATAGAGATAGCGCGTGTCAGGGATGTCATCGATCCCTAGTCGGATGGCAGATATTGCCAAAGTACTCAAACTATCAATACGGGTAGAGAAGGCAGCGTAATCATAGTTGGCGATACCTGCGAAATATTGTGAGTGCATCAACGCACCGCTGTACTTGTCTTTTTGGAGATTGAGCCCCGCTGGATTCCAATAGCCTGATGATATGTCATCTGCCACAGCAGTGTAGGCCCCACTCATAGCCATGGCTCTGGCATCTACCCCAATAGCCAAAAATTCATTGCTGTATTTAGGCGTGTTTGTTTGGGCAAACGAGCTAGCATAGGACAGGTAGCAGAAGAAGGCGATGAGATATTTTTTCAAACTTTACCTTTAAGAATACAAACTCTACAAAGGTAGAAACATTGCTGCATCGGTCAATATTAAATTAAAGGGTAAATAGAAGTGCAGAGACAATTCAATGATTCAAATTGACTTATTTTTATTTTTAATAGTTATATACAAAGAAATTTGATAAAAATTAGAAATATTTAACCCAGTACTAGGCTATACAAGGTACTTTTCCGTACAAGATTTAAATCATTCTCAAACTTGAATTCTAATGCTATGATTTCATTATTAATCGTTCTGTTCGTCATCCTATTTCATATGATGATAGAGGTGATGAACTAGAAATAAAAAAGTAAGGCTATGAAAATAGAGAATACACAGGTCCAAATGAGAAAGGGTATACTCGAATTCTGCGTGTTGAAGATCATCTCAAGAGGAGAGGTCTATGCTTCTGATATGATTGAGGAGTTGACTTCAGCGAGAATTATGGTGGTAGAAGGTACTTTGTATCCCTTGTTGACCAGACTGAGAAAGGCAGGGCTTGTAGATTACAAATGGATAGAGTCTAGTTCTGGACCTCCGAGAAAGTACTATACGATTACTGAAGAAGGCAAAGACTTTTTGCTGCATTTGGATGAAACGTGGAGTCAGCTTGTGACATCTACTCAAAAAATATCGAAACAATGAATTTCTTGAATTTTAGTAACAACCCAGACATAATCGCATGTCACTCAGGTAAAATAGAAGGGCAATGAAAAAGAATATTAGTATCAATATCAGCGGTATCATCTTTCATATCGAAGAGGATGGTTACACCAGTTTGAAATCCTATTTAGAAACGATCAATCGGTACTTTTCGACTTATGAAGATAGTGTTGAGATCATTTCGGATATCGAAAGCCGTATTGCAGAGATATTTTTGAGCAAGCTTAGTGATGGCAAACAGATCATTACGATAGATGATGTCAATGCTTTGATCAAGACGATGGGTACCATTGCTGACTTTGATGCCATCGAGTCTGATGATGAAAAAAACACCCAAGAGGAGTCTGAGCCAGAGCCTAAAAATGAGCAAAAATCTCAGACTCATGTAGATACTGATCCTGCCAAAAAGAAACTCTATAGAGATGACAGACGAAAGGTTCTAGGTGGAGTGGCTTCTGGGATAGCTTATTTTTTCTCCATCGACCCCTTATGGATAAGGTTATTGATGGTGGCTTTGTTTCTCAACGTATTCAATTTTGGGTTTAGTGGAGGTGTTTTTTTGGCATACATTGTCCTTTGGATTGTGATCCCAGTATCTACAGATCTTGGAGATGAGGAGAGTGTCAAAAAGATGTTTAGAGATCCAGAAAACCAAGTCCTTGGAGGAGTGGCATCCGGGATTGCTGCCTATTTTGGTGTGGATATTACGGTTATTCGATTGTTGTTCGTACTATCTATCTTTTTAGGGGGCTCAGGGATTATCCTTTACATCATTTTATGGATGATAACACCGGTAGCCAAAAGTCTTACGGAGAAAATGCAGATGCAGGGAGAACCCGTCACCCTCTCCAATATCCAACAGACCCTGAGTAAAACAATCAAAACGACCGAAGGTGAAGAAAGTGCCTTTGTCAAAATTTTGCTTTTCCCGTTTAGGGTGCTGTCCGAGCTGTTCAAAGTGTTGGGCAAATTAATCGGCCCGATTTCCAAATTGGTATTTGATATTCTGAGAATTGCCTTTGGGATAGTGATCGTAGTGGCTGGTTTTTCTGGCATTATTGCTTTTTTAGCTGCTTTGGCCGTGTTGTTTGGCGTATCAACAATCGGGATGGATTATGGTACTGTGGTGCCGATTCCATTTGAAGTTTTGTCTCAGAGTTTTTCTGTTTTTGCTTATCTCTCTGCGATTATTTTGGCCGTGATGCCGATGCTGTTTTTGACTTTGATGGGAGTCTCGTTGTTGGCCAAAAGATGGGTGATCAGTGCAGCCATTGGTTGGTCTTTGTTGGGAGTCTGGTTAATCGGTTTGGTCATGGCGTTGGTGACGATTCCTGGAGCGGTAGCGAGTTTCAGGAATGAGGGAGAGTACAAGCAAAGCTTGGTTTTTCCCGTCCAAACGGATCAAGAATTGGTGTTTAGACTAAATCCAGATGATTTTAGAGGAATTAATACTCCATCCATGAGATTGAGAGCGAGCGATGACTCTGTTGTCAATTTGGTCATGATCAAAGAATCCAGAGGTAAGACCCGATCAGAAGCTATCGAAAATGCGAAAATGATAAACTACCGTGTGACACAGGAAGGGAATGAGTTCATGTTTGACCCCAATTACACGTTCATCGAAGGAGCCAAATTTAGAGCACAGCAGTTGAAATTCACATTGTATGTTCCGCTTGGACAGGTGTTTGTGATGGAGGAAGAGATGCAAGATGTGCTTTCATCAAGCTTCAATAGCTCCACTTATGGGATCATGGATGTGGATGGAGAGAATCGTTGGATGTTTTCAGACAGTGGGCTGAAGTGTATCACCTGTGAGTCTCCAGAATCTAATGAGGATACCATCCCAGCCGAGGTAGATTCTACAAGTGAGGCAGAGAAGATCACCTACTACGGAGAAAAAAGTGTGGGAAAGGAAAAATCTATGGTCTTTGAAATGAAAGACTTTGATCAGATCGATGCTCAGGGGATTTATACCATATACGTCGAAAGAGGAGATAAGTACAGTGTAGTGATCAAAGGAGGAGAAGACTTGCGAAAGGAAGTTGTGGTCAAACAATATGATCGAATCCTCGAACTGGATTTTATCAACAAGGAGTGGAATTTGCTTAAAGAACTGAGTGACGAAGAAAAACTTGAAGTGTATATCACCATGCCACGACTGAAAAGCGTCAAAAGTGCGGGGCTTTGCACTTTGCACATAGATCGCTTTGAGTCAGATGATTTTCAAATCAGTATGAATGGTGCAAGCAATTGTAAACTAAGTCTAGAGGTCAAGGAGCTAGAAGTAGACCTATCTGGAGCGGCGGTTTTAGAGCTGTCAGGACAGGCGGACTATATGTTGACCAAAGTGTCAGGTGCTGCCAACCTCAAAGCTTTTGGTTTGGAAACAAATGTATTAGAGATCAATGCCAGTGGTGCCGCGTCAGCCAAGGTCTATGCCAAAGACAAGTTAATAGCCAACGCATCAGGGATCAGCAGTGTGAGATACAAAGGAGATCCTGACTCTAAAAAAATTAATGAAAGTGGGATAAGTAAAATCAAATCCACCTTCGAATAAAGATTAGAATTCAAGTAAAGTGAGACCCGAACCAAGAAGTGGTTCGGGTTTTTTTATTTTAGTATTTTCAGACACCCATGCAACCCTTTGTGTAAAACATCCATCTTGCTGTTGATTGAGGATAACATGACTACCAACAAACATCACATACTAACTGATAGAGAGCTTGTTGCTTTGTGCAAAAAAGGTGACAAGAAGGGTCAGAGATTACTTTTTGAACGGGAGGCTCGTGTGATGTTGACGGTATGCAAGCGTTATATTGGTGATGAGAGTACGGCAGAAGAATTGATGTTGATCGCTTTTATGAAAGTCTTTGATAAAATGGATCAGTTCAAATCGGAGGGCAGTTTGCAAGGGTGGATTCGTCGAATCATGGTGACAACCTGTCTAGAATGGATTAGAAAAAACAAAGCGCTCTATAAAGAAGTGGATTTGCAAGATGTCGATCATCAGATTGATTATGAAGCCGCTACGACCAGTTTGGAGATTGATGATTTGATGCATATGGTTTTGGAATTACCACAGGGATACAGAATGATCTTCAACATGTACGCCATCGAAGGATTTTCACATCAGGAGATAGCTAATGAACTTGGTATCTCAATCAATACGTCGAAATCTCAATTGAGCAGAGCCAGAAAACTCTTGCAAGAGAAGATCGAAAGACAAGAAAATTATTTGAAACTAGTACGCAGAGACAATGGGAGCTGAAAAAATAGACGAGATATTCAAGTCTGCTTTGTCAGACAAGGAATCAGAGGTAGGTAATGACAGTTGGTCCAAGTTGGAAATGATGCTGGACAATCGCCCTATCAAGAAAGGAGGTTTGTGGGTGACATGGAGCACGGCTGCTGTCGTTTCTGTCCTGTTGATCGTAGGATGGCTGCATTGGAATGGTATGACAGAGGAAGAACACACCCAATTGGTATCACATAATTACACCACTCCTGACATGACTCTGGAGGCAAAACCAGTTCCTGATCTCAGTGAAGAACAATCCGTTGTACCAATGGTTTTGACTGGTGTTTCAGTCAAAACCAATAGGAAGTCATTCCCTGCCGCTACACAAGCCCATGATGATATAGTAGAAACTATTGAGGATGAACCGCAGATAGACGAAATTGCACAAGTGCAAGTAATAGAAGAGCAGAAAGGCGAAACGAGTATGCCGATCAAGATTACCTACAAAAAGGGGAGATTACAGAATAAAGACGTCACACTAGCAGTGAGTCCTATTGACAGTACCAGCAAACACAGGGTGAAAGAACTACTGAGCCAAGCCAAAGAGTTTGATCCAGGCAATGTATGGGCCGATATACGAGATGCCAAAGAGAGAGTCATGGAGGACCCCTTTGGATTACACAAAGAACAACGTCAAAAACTTAAATAAACTAATCATGAAGAAAACTACAATTATCCTGTTGATGGGATTAGTATGTCTATACCAAAGCGTACATGCCACAAATGATTCGACTAGAATCATAGAAGATACAGTGGTCATCGAGTTTGGGAAGCGAAGCAAAATGGTGATCATCACTGACTCTCCAGAAGACCTGAAAAAGTTGGAACAATTTGATATCAATCAGATGATCATGGATCTCAATGTCAACTTGGATAGCACGAGCAATTTTCATACTCAGATCATTATTGAAGACGAAACAGGGACCAAGTTCTTGAAGGACTCTGTGGATTCTGAAGATGGAGGTTTGGTTTATTATGGTGATGAAACTTCGTCTGATTCTGAATGGAAAGAATCAGATTGGGATGACTCTGATAATGGTGATTTTGATTTTTGGCCTTCTTCTGATGATGAAGAAAAGAGAACTAGAGGGGCATTTGAGATAGAGTTTGGGATGAACAATTGGCTACAGAAGGGGAAATTTCCTGACGCTACGGGTGAATTATACACTATCAAACCATGGGGGTCATGGTATTTTGGATTGGGACATACCAACCGGACACATATCACAGGCCCTTTGATGCTCAACTGGGGAATGGGTGTGTCATGGTATACCTGGAAGTTGGACAATACGAGTGTCAGAATCATCAAAAATGATACAGAAACCGTTTTTGTAGAAGACAATACTGTCAGCGGACTCAAGAGCAAACTATCCGCTACTTTCATCAATGCGACCTTGGTGCCGATGTTGGATTTTGGTTACACTGACAATAAAAACAAGTTTGGCTCATTCAAGAAATATAGCCAAAAGGGATTCAGAGTAGGGGCTGGTGGATACATTGGCTACAGGATTGATAGTTGGACCAAGTTTGTCTACAAAGACAATGGTGACAAGCAAAAGGATAAAACCAAAGGAAATTATTACCTCAACAATTTCAGATATGGGGTAAGAGCGCAGATGGGATTCCGAGGAACTGATTTGTTTGTCAACTACGATTTGAATCATGTATTTGCCGAGGACAAAGGTCCAGAACTCAACGGATTGAGCTTCGGCATCATCTTATAAGAATTAGCCCCTAGTCCATTGCTGATGACTGACAATGGACTAGGGGTCTATTAGAATTGCATAGGAACCTCCATCAGCAGGATGCGGGCATCGTTACTTGCTGTGATTTCAAAGCTCTCTGCTTCCCATATGCCAAGCGCATCCCTAGTGTTCAGTTCTTGTCCATTGATGTGAACCGATCCATCTAGTACCAATACATAGACTCCATTGCTGTCTTTTTTCTTCAAAGTATAATTGACACGTTTGCCTGTTTCTATTTGGGCAAGGTGAAACCAAGCGTCTTGATGAATCCAAACACCCTTATCATCAGGATTAGGAGATAGAATCTGTTGCATGCTGTTGGGCTTTACTTCCTTATCCAAGGTGATTTGATCATATCGAGGAGTGACATTTCTTTTGTTGGGGATGACCCAAATTTGAAGGAATTTCACTTCTTTATCTTGCATTCTGTTGTATTCGCTATGTACTACACCAGTTCCTGCACTCATGACTTGTACATCTCCAGCTTTGATTACGGCTTTATTTCCAATGTTGTCTTGATGCTCCAGCTCTCCACTGAGTGGTATTGAGATGATCTCCATGTTGTCATGTGGATGACTACCAAAACCTCTGCCAGCGGCTACTTTGTCGTCATTGAGTACTCTCAATGCACCAAAGTTCATACGATCCGGATTATAGTAGCTAGCGAAACTAAATGAGTGATGTGAGTTGAGCCAGCCGTGATTTGCATGTCCACGGCTATTGGCAGGGTGATATATGGTCTTCATATTATTTGTGTTTTTTGATTTGTGATCAGGTAGATGATTGAAACCTACCTGTTGAGTTACCTGATGTAGCATAGGTTCTTCTGATTTGTGGTTAGTCATTTGCTTGAAACCAAAGCCGGATGTGATTCCCATAGCTCCAAATATTCCTTGCTTGATGAATTTCTTTCTGTTCATGGCGTCTGATTTCTAGCGTGCTAACTTATTTCTGTAATATGAATGTATATACATGTATTATCATATATTTGTTGCAACGAATAAAAATATTTTTCATTTCATCGCTTCTCAATAGTTTAGGTGATATTTTGGACTTAGAAATGGTAAGTTATGGATGGTTTGAGTTTTGTCATTGCAGATACGGAGGAGACATTGGAGGCAGTTGAGCGCTTGGCATATGAAATATGGAACGAACATTTTCCTTCCATTATTGGTCAAGCACAAGTGGACTATATGTTGGAGAAATTTTCAAGCTTGGCAGCTATGCAAAATTTCCAAAAGGAAGGGTACATGTTTTATATCATGAAATCTGAGTCTCATCACTTGGGTTATTTTTCCTATAAGCTAGAAAAAAAGATGTTGATTTTGAGCAAACTGTATGTACATGCTGATCATAGAGGAAAGGGGATTGCTCGGGAAACAATGAAATTCATGGGGGCAATCGCAAAGAAAGAAGGAAAATTAACTGTTAGATTGACTGTGAACCGTGACAATTTAGGGTCAATCCAAGCTTATGAAAAAATGGGCTTTGAGAAAATCAGTGAAGTCGTGATGGATATCGGAGGAGGTTTTGTTATGGATGATTTTGTCATGTCTGTGGCTATAGATAAACTTATTTCTTTTACTAAATAAGTTGCCTGCTTTGCTATATTTGTTCATTATCTATAAACCATCTTGAATGAAAACCAATCTAACAGTTATCTTATTTTTGGCATTTGCCATTTTGTCGTCTGAACTGGCTATGAGTCAAGGTATCGAAAGTGACAGCAGCAGATACCCCTATGTACTTCCAATCTGGGGACAAAAGGCGCAAGATCGAGGTTTTGCAGACCAGTTGCAGTTGCCTTTTGGATTCAATGTCAATTATGTCAACGCATTCATGGATCTGGAGATTACAGAATTTGGGTTGACACTAGGAGGTCAGGATTTGAGTAGTATTATCAATACGGAAACACTCAATTTTACCAGTGTAAATGCCACTACAAATGGACTGAACTATAGAGCAGATGCTTGGGTATTACCATTTATGAATGTGTATGCATTGTTGTCTACTGTGACAGGAGGAACTGATGTGAGCTTACAGCCTACTTGGAAAAACTCAGTTGGAGAAACCATTTTGCAGTTGCCTGAGTTTTCTTCTAGTGTAGAATTTGACGCATTGGCATATGGGGTGGGAACCACCTTTATATTTGGATGGGAAGGCTATTTCTTGAGTACAGATGTCAATATCTCTCGTACAGATACCGAACTGTTAAAGGACCAGGTAGGGTATTTGACACTCTCTGCTCGTGTAGGTCATAGATTTTTTCTCAACAAAAACAACCGTGACTTATTTGTTGCTCCGTACTGTGGCATCATGTACCGCAATTTTATTGGTGCGAAAGGCAACAACGGTTCTATTAATCTTGACGAGGTATTCCCTGGTTTGCAAGAGAGTTTTGATACCAGAGTTGAAGATAAAGTCACTATGAATCAAGAGGAGATTGACATGTTGAGTAGTAATCCGATAGCCAACGCAGATGAAATCGCAAAGCTAAAGGCTGAGAATTTGGCTTTGAATCAAATCAAAAGCAAAGTAGATGAGAGTGGCGTGTTCTCTACGGAGATTGATTATTTCATTCGCAAGGAATTGATTCAGACTATAACATTTCAGTTTGGCTTCAATCTCCAGATCAATAAGCATTGGATGTTGCGTGGAGAATATGGTGTATCTGACTCACAGCGATTTTTGATGACTGGTATTCAGTATCGATTCGGAGTGAAAAAGCGCTCATAAGCCTATCGAGAAAGGTTGAAATAGTGATGCTTCTTAATATTGAATGAAGCTTAAGCCGTAGTTTATTTTCGAGGGCAAGTATTTATTGCAAAGCACTAATTTCTAGGATGTGGGAGGTAAAGAATTTCAAGTCCTCCCTATCATGACTTGAGATCACTACAATTTTTTGATTTTTTTTAAAATATTCCTTCAGGAAATCACAAACGCTTTTTTTTAGTTTCTGATCCAAGGCAGAAAAGGGCTCATCCAAGAGAATGACACTAGGATCATAGGCCAAGGCACGGGCAATGGCTACACGCTGTTGCTGTCCTCCCGATAGTTGCTTGACATTGGTAGTCAAGAATGGACGGAGTTCGAGTTGATCAAAAATCTCTTCTAGTTTTTCTGCGTTTATTTGTTGCGCAAACTGGATGTTTTGCGCAGCGGTCATGTGTGGGAAGAGAGCATAATTTTGAAAGACCAAACCTACGGATCTGGATTGTGGAGTGAGATGTTTTTTGGGTTGATCCCATATTTGATCTCTTAGTGTAATTTGTCCATCAAATCTATGGTTTAGACCCGCTATGGCTTGCAGCAGAGAACTTTTTCCTACGCCAGATTTCCCAAATAGTCCGAGTACATTTCCTTCTTCAATGTTGAATTGGGCATCGGTGCTAAAGGCCGAAAATTTCAGATGGATATCTACTTTTAGCATAGAATGGGTCGAGTAGGATTCTTTTGAGTCAGTTGCAATCCTAGCAGCACAAGGAAGGAAAACCCAAGGAGTATCAAAGCATATTGATTGGCCGTTTGGTAATTCATCATTTCCAATTCATGAAATATCGCAATGGAGGCTACCCTCGTTTCTTTGGGGATGTTGCCGCCTATCATTAAAATCACCCCGAATTCCCCTATCGTATGGGCAAAAGTAAGAATGATCGCAGATAGGATGGAGGGCTTTACATTGGGGATCAATACTCTGGTAAAGGTTGACCATTTGGTGACGCCAAGTGAGTAGGAAGCTTGGGTCAAAGAAATGGGTAAATTCTCCAACGCAGATAGGATAGGATTGATCATAAACGGGAAGCTAAACACCACTGATGCAATCAAAATCCCATGAAAACTAAACGCCAGACGACTATCAAAAATCTGCTGCCAAAACACTCCAAACTTACCCGCAGGAGAAAATGCCAGTAAGAAATAAAAACCTAGTACTGATGGAGGTAGTATCAAGGGCAAAGCGACCATCGCTTTGATGACTTTTTTGCCAGCAAAGTGATACATACACAGGCAATAAATGATAGGAGTACTTATGAGCAGTAGAATACCAGTGGTGTATCCTGCAAGTCTAGCACTGAGCCATAAAGGATTCCAAAACTCTTCCATTGTGGCTGCTAAGATAGGAGATTCAAGAATTAAGAATTGAAAATCAAGAATCGAAATTTGATAAAAAAAGCGACCCTTGTGTGGGTCGCTTTTGAATGTTATCTGATCACCAGTTTCTGTATTTGCTGTTGATTGCCTTGTTGTACCTTGACATGGTAGATACCACTCTGTAGTCGGCTATTGAATCTAACTGGGATACTCTGTGTACCCAATTGTGCTTCTACCATTTGGCTATAGACCATATGCCCCGTAATGTCAAAGATGACAATTCCTATGGGGCTGTTTTCATCCCCTGAGCTCAAGTTGATGTTGACATTGTCAGACTGAGTAGGGTTCGGATATAGCACAACTTCGATTCCTTGCTTGTATTGATCGTTGTTGATAGTGACAGGACCAAAAATCGTTTCTTTGCCATCATAATCTACTTGGATCAATCTATAGTAGGAAACACCGTAGTATGGGGTAGTATCTATGAATCCATAGGTGGTTTTGTTACTGGTGGTACCATTTCCTTCTACTTGACCTAGGTACTCATAGTTTTCACCATCTTTAGATCTTTCAATTTCGAAGTGATCGTTGTTCTGTTCTGATGCGGTCACCCATTTGAGTTCGACACCTGTAGATACCATGTATCCATCGAATGAAAGTAGATCAACTGGGAGTGCATCTTCATTTTGACCTCCTATTGTTAGGAATAACAAATTGAAAGAAGAGAGGGCTCCAGAAGTAATGGTACCTCCGCTGGTAGATGCGCCAGAAGATAAACCAGTTCTACCTCGGTCTGCCCAAGTATCATCATTGTCTACACCATCAGCCTGTCCATCATTGTCAAATATTGAAACGACTGTAGTCTGATTAGGTATTAATACTTGTGATTGTGTACCATAAGTTAGGCCGACTGTTGCAGCTTGAGCTGTTGAGGGGTGTATTACCCAATATTCAGCATAAGAAACAGTTGTAGTTCCAAGATTTGAGTAGTTATTACTCAAATTGGCAGATGGATTAATCATTACGTATCTGGCTGTCCAATCAGCAGCTCCTGGAGATACAGCCTGTACAGTAACGGGTGCAAAAGTAGAGCCATCTCCTGTTGGGAAGATGAAGTTTCCTCCTGATGGGATTGAGTTTTTTCTTACCACACCGTCTACAAAACTCGCGCTGCTACCACCTATATAGGTAGCTGATGGACCGAAAATTAATACACTGTTGATTGTAAATGATGTTGATTTGAAAACTGTATTGTCTGTTCCGATAATACCATCTATCAGCGAAAGACTATTATTAATCTGTAGGGTGGAAGATATATTGATAGCGATACCAGGAGCACTGTTGTTGATCACAACATTAGCCATATTGAATCCACCACTAATATTTTGAGAAGTATTACCCAAAAAGCTTACCTGTCCAGCATTTCCCCCAGAAGAACTAATAGTAGTATTTGTTCTGCTCAAATCTCCAAAGAGCTCAAACTGGCTGTTGTTGGCAGTAGTCAGGACACCATCTATCAAACTTACGTTTCCTTCTACTCTGAATATACCATCTTCAGCCATATTGACTGTACCATTGTTTTGGATGAAATCTCCTCCAACTGTAAATGTTCGTTCAGCTGCAAGGTTCAAAATACCATCGTTTACGATTAAGTCTTCACAAATGGAGATATTACTATTTGTAACGAAAGTTTTGGTGCCACTACCGTTCAAAGTGAGTTGTCTTACCTCATTAGCCTCTACCATGATCGTATAATCGCCTGATCCTCCATACTCAAGTGCACCACCAGTGCAATCAAAGAAATTGAGATAATCACCCGCAGGCAATGCCGCTGTAGTGCCATCACTGTTGATACGAATAGTACCTGTTCCGCTCACTTGACCCAAGATATGACCGTTAGTACCGTCTATTTCTAATACTCCATCAGAAGGGATGATCAATCTACTGAAACTAATGTAGTTGGTATTCAATGACATGGTTTTGCCAGCCGCTATTTCAATAGCTCCACCAGTCACTGCAGTGAGATCAGTTTGTCTCACATCTCCATCTGCACCATTGAATACACCATCGTCATTGTTGTCATAGAAGTAGTTGTCAGCAGTATTGTAATTATTGTTTGAATTAGCATCAAATATCAATGTTTCAAATGCATCTGGTATAATATCAGGATTACCTGCAAAATACTCCCCAGAGAAATCACTTTCTGAAACAATAGGGAAGGTGATTGTATTGATTACAATGTCCATGGTATTGTCGGGATCAGGGTCTGATTCGATCATGCCATCGCCATCTGTGTCTGGGAATGGGTTTTGTACTGCTAAATTGGGATCAGAGAAGATTGCCCTTGCAGCTCTATAAGTGTCTTCAGCATCTGTACCAATTACATCATCATCGTAACTAGCCACCACATCTGCATCAAAGTTGGTCAGACCTGTGCCATTGATCAACCAGTGGTATTGCAATATGGCATCCTGTATTGCTTGATCTTCGCTGAGCATAATTGGTGCGACAGCATTTCTAGGTCTGATTCGTAATCTACCTGCAGTAGAACCAGAATTACCTCCTCTACTTGTAAAATCAACCAAAACAGGCGTATATCTGTTGCCTTCTCCAACTGGGAATACGATGTCTGCGGTAGAATTGGCAGCAAATTCTTTTTCCAATCCAAAGTCAATAATAGAACTGTTGGTCTGAATTTGATTTTCCTCTCCAAAATGAGACAAAGCAGAACCTTCGCCATTGCCGTTGGTGATGGTTGCAGAGCTAGTAAGTAATAACAATGCTGGACCAATATCCAATACACCTTCACTTAGCGTGAGGTTGTTGTTGATATTAAACTCTTGGTTAGCATCTGGCAAAGCCACACCATCACTGTTGTCGATGGTTAAGTTTCCAAATACGCCAACATTAGAGGTGGATAAGACTTGTGATCCAATAGTTCTGTTAAATATAACCCCACCATTGACTACAGTACCATTGGAAGTATGAGTAGCATTGTTGACCAAAGTTTGGCCAGAGAAGTTAATCATATTTCCGTTGTCTGCCAAAATACCAGCAGAGAGGAGCATAGTTGCACCTGACACTTCTATATCACTCATCAAGTTCAAGGTACCCGTACCAGTTTTTTCGAAATTATAGAACTTGACTGCACTGGTACTAGACACTTGCTGGCTAGTTGCATCTGCAATGTTGAAAGTAGTTTTGTTCAAACCTGGCGTGTATTTGGCCGTGTTATTGATAATTAAATCCCCTTTCAATGTCAGATCCAAGTTGTTGGATCTGAACTCTATGTCATTTGACAATGTCAAGTCTCCATTAATTATCAGTGATCTAGTTTTGAGTTGGACTACTTCGCTTTCTACTCCTGATGTACTTAATATATTCAGGTTGTTCAATGGAATCGAGCTATTGATACTAAAATTGTCATCATTGGTCTCATTGAGATCAATGTAGATGGTAGAACCAGTCAAGTCATAGGTGTCTGGTTGTAGTAGCAGAGAGGCTTTGATACCATCTGTGGCAGTTACTCCATTTTGATTCTTGAAGATCAACGAGCCACCTGTATGAACAAAATTACTACCACTGTTTATGATTTCAAGCATGCCTCGTCTTTTGTCTCCATCAGTAGCAGCACCGATTTCAACTGTTCCATCAGTGATGGTCAAGTCAAGTGAACCTGCATCGGAGAAGAAACCACGTCTGATTTGTGAACCTACAGACAGAGTAGAAGCAGCATCTGTAACCATGATTTGCGCATTGCCATTAGCAGAATATTCTATAAAGTTGTTACCATTTCCTATTCCAGTTGACATATCTAAGTTTCCTCCACTGAGGATAAGACTACCATCTAAAATCAGACCTGTATTATCTCCTTCTATACGTGCAATACCTTGTTTGATTTCTAGAGCTCCAGATCCTGACGAAGAATTTGCGTTATTGGTATTTGGTAAATAGAAATCACCAGTTGAAGCGTCAGTCAAAGTGATATCGATACCTGAATTGTCTAAAATCAGTGTTCCATTTACTATTTCAATCGGTTGTTCTCCGATTTCAGATGGAAGAGGGATGTCTATTGCATTGTTTATTGCGAAGCTTCCAGTTTTATCTGTGCCTTTGTTCATTACAATGCGGTACAAATTAGGAGTTACAGATGCTGATGAATAGTTGATAAAAGTTTTGGAATCAGAGCCTGTAAGCTCAAGAATAGCGTTATTGTTTGTACCAGTTCCGTTATAAAGATTTAAGGAAGAGGTTCCAGAAAGTCCCGTTTCGATTTCAATATTGCCTGCCAATAGTATCTTGTGTTGAAATCCATTTAGGTTATTGTTTTCAACAATGAAATTAGCTGTACCTGCGCCATTTCCATTTTCAAGTTTCAAGTCGCTATCCATGGTAATAGTAACTTCTCTATCATCACCAATTTCCACCCAACAACCACTATTATCTTGCCAAGTGATTCTTAAATCTCCTTTGATATGGGTATCATGATTTAGTCTCCAGTTGGCACCACGATCCATTCTTACGTCCTGATTGATAGTAATAGGAATGGAAGTTTGAAGGACACGATTGGTTCCTCCTTCTGCCTCCATTCTTAATCTTGGATACACTTCAACATTACTCATCATGTTTACAGTGTTGTTGTTGCTCGTGACTTGGTAGATAAAAGTACTGTTTGGTTCGTCAGACCATGCTACTAAGTCCGTCTCTCCAATAAACTGAGGAGAGTTGGTTGATGTCACTTCTAAATAAATTTCGCCTTCTCCTGATACGACTCCTAAGTTTAGATTTGCGTTAGTTTTCGTAACCCAGAGTCTTGGAGGATAACCACCATCTGAAGCATCAAATCTTAATTCTGCAATTTCTATGTCTACATTTGCATTAACCCAGTGGTTCTGATTTAAATTACCATAGCTCTGTATGACAGCAATATCTCCTACTTGTGGGTAACCATCGTTACCACCAGCGGTTCCATCAGCATTGTGAGTCCATTTAGTTTGATCATTCCAGTTTCTGCGTGAGTTTAATTTTGTGTAATAGATGTCTGGTGATCCTACAAATCTCGTAGCTACGCCAGCTGTAAAATTGCTATTATTCAAAGTAAACCCTGCGCCATCTCCATCAAACAAGATCGAAAAATCCGTGTTCTGAAAGCCAGGATTAGCTGGATCTGTTACTGTGTTAGCTTCAGAACTACGTGTATAGGAACCTCCATCTAATACTTTTCCTGAAACATAGGAAGTGAGATTGGCACCAGCAGAAGGATCATCCATGTCATTGCCAAAGAACTGAATGAAATTAAGCGTAGGATCTACATCGAAACCTTCGGTTTTCACTTTCCAATAGTAAGACAATATTTCACCTCCAGATAGATTGGTGGTCTGTAGCTCTCCTTGTACTGGATTGATCGTAATATATGCTTCACCATCTTCTCCTAGATCACCTACATTGGACATGCTCAATAGAGCAGGAGTATATTTTGAAGTGGCAGCCAATCCAGTGGTACCGATTCCAAGTGGGAATAAAAAGTAGTCATCATTAATGGCATCTAGCGTCGCATTTCCATTTATGTTGTTTGATACTACACCAGCAGGATTGACAGCAGAAGTAATACGCAAACTCAACCCTCCATCAGAAACTTTACCGTCTGTAATGATCATATCCTCTACAGAAAAACATCCCTGACAACTCTCATAATCTGCTGTGCCACTCAATGCAATGTCTAATTCCTCAATTTTTAGATTGTGCTTACCAATGTAGAGTCGGCCATTCTGGAATTGTAAACGTTTGATTGTTACACTGTTATCTAATGAAATTGTACCGTTTGCAGAATTCAGTCTGAAGTTTCCGAAGATTGCCCCTGGTTCTGTTTCTATAGTAAAATCATTAGCTCTGAATTTCAATAGGGCACCATTTTCTGTTACTCCAGATTCAAAAACACCCATAGAACCTGCATTGTAAACATCTCCGTAGAATCTTAAGCTATTTACGCCTTGATCAAGAGTTCCCGATTCTATTCGGATAGAACCTAATTCTGCAATACGAAAGGCATTGTTATTACCTGATATTTTGTTGGGTGCAGTGATGGTAACACTTGCATTTGCTCCCTTATTTACAATTACATTGTGAAAGAGTTGTTCGTTGTTGGCTTCTCCATCATTAATCAAGTTAGACAAATTGAGCGTGCCACTTAATCCGGAATTAAATGTAGTTGTATTTTGATGTGTACTCGGAACAGTTGCATTTCCATTGGGTAAGCTAATTGGTAATAATGCGGCATCTCCAAAATAATACTGGGCATTCGCTGAAATGGTAAAATTTCTACCAATAGTTACATTTTGTCCTAAGTGGTCAAAACGTATAGGGTTTGTACCGTCTCCAATGGTAAGGTCATTCAATACAACTAAAGGCTGTGCCTCTAGCGATGAGAATGCAGGATTATTGGACTGACCACCTGATAGAAATACAATATTGTCATCTGTTGGCTGAATATTGACAGTCGTGTTACCATCTACATCGTTGATTGCTCCACCTGCAGAATTGGTCATAATGACATTGTAGAATGGAGCTGTAGATGTGACTTTGAATGGAACGGTATTGTCCATGTTCATAATTACCGTTCCTCCTGTTACCTCATAGTTTTGAGCGGATGATGCTATGTAAATACCACCACCAAGGTCATCTGTTTGAATATTAATATCAGCTCCTGTACTGTTGAAGTTGGATCGGCGGATATTCAAAGTACCCCCTGACATCCTGAATACATTTGTAGGGTGTGTTAGGTTGAATACATAATAGTTGGATTGAGTACCTGTTGATCCAGTGCTCACCGAACCTACCCCCGATCCACCATTGAGAATGACAGTACCACCAGTTTGTAAATAACTACCCACATGATTAGCTCCGTTTACTGAAGTTCTAATTTGATTGGCATAGAGTGTTCCTCCAGATATTTCTATTGCTCCAGCATCTCGCATAGTAATCCCAGAGTTAACAAGAAATTCTGCTGATCCAGATGATATTTTTACTGTTCCATAAGCAACGACAGCTGTACCATTTACCTTTTTTACCTCTCCACCGTCTACCCATAGAGCTGACAAAGATGAGACAGAGTAGTTATTAGCTGTATTCAATACAGGGATTTTAACATTGGTACCGAGTTTAACTGTACCGGTGACTAGTCCAAGCGCATTGTTGTTTGCTCCACCTATACCTAAATCGGAATCAATATGGTAGTTGGCTCTACCATTGAGATTAAAGTACCCGTCTGCGCTGGCTGAGATCGTTAGTACAAATGTAGGAGACGATTTGTCAACTTCTATTCTGTAGAAGTGTGATAAACCATTACAGTTCAACGTTTGATCTTTGACAGAATTGAGAAAATTCAGGTCTACTATACCATCAGTAGCGTCTGATGTATAGGTTGGTGTCACTCTTTGAGTAAATGCCAAGGAACCCGCATTGGTGAAATTACCATAACTGTTGAATTGGTGTCTTTGATTAGCTGTACCAGTAACAATCGATCCAGTGGCTGAAATGGATACATCGTTGATTACGTCGATGCTTAACGCAGTATCGGTGAAGGTAATGTCAGCAAATGTTTGAGCTGCATTTCTATGAATTTGTAAACGACCTCTTGTGATATTGAGATTGTTAGTCAAGTAAAGTGCACGTTGTAGTATAACCACATCTGTTACATTTGTCATATTGACGGTCATACTTCTAGAAACAGCTCCGTTTGGTCCTGCAGTGATTGTCCCACTCAATGTTTGATTTAGAACTAGTGGAGTCCCACTGCTTGCTGTATTTAGTGTAATAGTTCCTCCTAACAATTGATCAGCAAAAGCACTGTAATTACCCGCAGGTAGATTTTCTACATAGGCAGTCGCACCTGTATTGGGTACACCTTGGATAGCCAGAGTCCCTGCACCCGAGATAATCCCCATGTTGTGCCCAGTGGAGGTTAGAATATTTAACCTACCTGATCCTTTGATGCTCAGCGATTGTGTTTTTACACCATTTAAAATAGTAGAGCCATCTAGCTGATACATGCTAATTGTACGGCCAGCAGTAATGATTACATTGTCACCTGATCCTGGTATTTCACCACTTGGATTGCTGTAAATAGGCGTGGTTGCTCCATCAAGTGTCCAAGAGCTTGGGTTACCCCATGCTCCAGTTTGAAAACTGTACCAAGTTTGCTGTATGTCACCTAAGGGACTGACGCTGTTATCATTAGTGGCTACAGTGTAGTAGTTACCATCAGTTATCGTTACGTTGGAGAAAGTAATTGTATTGGCTACATCATCAATTACTGGTGTGTTAACAATTTCTGTCCAAGCACCACTACCTGTTGTAGCACGTGTAATCAGTCTATAGTTAGAAGCGGTTGCCAAGGAGACATCTTGCAAACCTGCATCATCTAAATCAAATGTAATATTGACTGTTAGAGAATTGTTTGCGTCATTTTTGTCTAAATACCAAGTGCGTCTCATTCTAGCTGGCATAGAGCCAGTTATACCGTTGATATCATTATCAAGTATGGCATTGGTCTTGATTCTGTGGCCAGCGAAAAGATAATCCCCATCTTCTAGTCCTGTGTTGCTGGCAAGTGTCAAACCTTCCTTGTTGGCAGTGTTGACAATAGCAGTTGCGTTGGCTCTGCCAATACCAAATACTCCAAAGTCATGATTTTGATTGGCTACTTCATCTCCATGGTAATAGTCATTGACCGTAGGAAGATTATACCTTGCATTAAGGTAATTTTGAATGATAATATACTTGGCATCATTGATTTTTTCAGTAAAAACGAAAACTTCAGCAATCTCACCATCATAATATTGACCAGAACCGCTGCTACCAAGCTTGAAGGAATTGTTTCCAGTATTACTATTGTATGAGATGCTATTGGTAGAAGTGATTTGTTGGATGAGCTTACTATTGTCATATAACCATACCTCTTTGGTAGAAGGATCAAAACCATATCTCGCAAGGTGGAAATTGTCAATGGTGAAATTATCGGTGTACGGGCCTTCAGATGATACAACGGAAAAACTACCAGGATTGGTAGATACAAAAACCTGCAGATCATTTAACTGATTATTGTCGGCCGGAGTGCCATTTCCTCCGTTTGATAGGAGGGTTAGGAATGAGGTATTACCAGTTGTTCTTGGGAATTGTGCAATATAACCTGAGTTGGTTGATGGTTGTTTGAATACAATAAAAACATCACCTATTTGATCAGGTGCATCTGTGTTGAGTCCAAAAAAATCAGCTGTATTCGAGCCTCGCAGATAGGAGTTGGATGACGAAACAAAGTCTACCACAGCTTGCTCGTTGAGCTCACTTGAAGCAGATATGAACGAAGGTCTGTTACCAATGGTTGGTTGGGTCATGTGGCGAGAATTTCCACTGAGATCTTGCCATGTTTGTACTTTGTTGTCAATAGTAGAAATACCCTGATCGGCTCTTAACCATAATTCCAATGTAGAAGACCCGTCTGTTGTTCCTATACCTGCAGGACCAGTTTGGGCAAACATTGCGATTGGGATCAATAAAAGGATTCCAAGTAAAAATTTTCTCATGATAGGTGCGTGACTAAGTTTGAAATATTAAGGTTGTTTCGTTTTGTATTCTTCAATGTTCTTTTGGCAATGTGGTTGTTGAATCAATTCCCATATGAACCATGTAAAAAAATGATTTTTTGGGAGTGCCTAAATACCAGGAGGAATAATCAACCATAACGCGTTTGATATATTAATTGCTTTTAATAAAATTTGATTCTAATAGCAGGTTGATTATTAATAATAAAGCGCAAAGAAAGTCATTTTTATTGTACTATTAAACTTATTTACTTTCTATACATTTTTTGAAATAAGATCAGCGTAAGTTATTGGTGTTTACTAAGTAAGAAACTATACGATTCACCTATTCTCAAGATAAAATTATATTTTATTCAAGTCTATTGCTATAAGGTAAACCCCTAAAGTGAAAAATGAGCGGTTGTACGAATAGTAGTGAGGTACAGACCTCAACCTAAGGTCTGTACCTATGCTTCGATATAACGAGCATTTTAAGGAGACGAGGAGTAGCCATGGTTTTCAAATGATCGGCTTGTGTTTTTCTCCTCTTGTAGATATTCATACAATGGAAGCGCATTGGGCTGCAAGACTAAAAAAGCATGAGGAAGTTTAGGGACGATTGAGTTTGAAACCTCCGTCCAGCAGCAAGGTATTGCTCTGCTCAATTTTACTTGCGAGGATTTGGATGTGATCGCGAGATCAACGGATCCAGCGTAAATGTATTGATTCGTGATAGCAATGTTGCTGCCATAGACCAGTTTGTGCGAAACAGACTCGTGGGTGATAGTCTGTAAATAGCGAAGAGCCATGTCACCGAAAGGAGCCAAACCAGGTTGTGCTATGCCTATGCTTTGACACGATTCACTGAGCATATAGGTCGCTGGTGAGCCGATAGCTTCTTTTGTCCAAATCACAATAGGACTGTACGTGAATATTTCAGGAGGGTAAATGCCCATTCCTTTGGATTTTAATATGTCTGTATATTTAATGTTGGCAGAAAAGAATAAGTCAAAAGGTGCTCCTTGGAGGATTTGATTGGTGAGTGTACCAGAACTGCCTGAGATGATTTCTATGGTCTGATGGTGGGTCTTTTCAAACTCTACTTTTATTTCATGTAGCAAATCTACCATGCTCGATGCGGCAGCTACTCTGATTACCTGCGCCTGCAAGGTAAATGAATAGATAAAAAGCACAATGATCAAACAAGCCTTTGGATATAGATGCAATAGCATGTAGTATTGGAATTAAAATTTCAAAGCTACTATCAATGGATAATAATACTCTGAAAATTGGGATAATTCTGGCGATGTTGACCGTCATTATAGGTGCCTTTGGTGCGCATGGGCTAAAAGACACCTTGGTTGAGTATGGAACGCAAGAGACTTTTGATACTGCTGTTCAATACCATGGAATGCATGCGTTGGCTTTAATTTTTGTTGGGGTATTGGGATTGAATAATGAATCGAAGTGGTTGAATTGGGCCAAGTGGTTGTTTGTGGTAGGAATAGTGTTTTTCAGCGGATCGCTTTATGTGTTGAGCGTATCGGGAATCAAAATACTGGGAGTGATTACTCCAATTGGGGGACTTTGTTTCATCGCTGGCTGGAGCATGATGATTGCCTCACTCAAGAGCAAATAAATGCGGTTATAGTTTCCCAAAAAGAGTTCATTTTTGGGAAACTAGTATTTACCGAATCTCTGGATCGATGATTACTTCATAAGAATCTCTGATGTCTTGGATTGCCTCAGTTTTGAGTCGCTCCATATGGATGCCTTGCATATCTACTTTTGCACTGTCTTTGACCTCATCAAACGAAGGTTGTCGTCCACTACCTCGATCTACGAGCATGACAATATGATAGCCCTTGTTGGGCTGAAATGGACCAATCCAGTGTTTGTTGGATAATGCTTGTTTTTGGAGCTGCTCAGCAAAGCCTTCACCAAAATGATTGTCAATATAAGAAAGCGTCCTTTGGTTGTAATAGGTGTGGTACTTGAAGATGTCGCCTCGGCCATGCGCTTTGTCAAATGGGATGTCGTTTTGGTTCAGATCTTCTTTTTCTAGTATTGATTTGTAATCAAACAAAAAAGGAGCTGCAAAGCTCCTTTTTTGTTATTCTGTTTTGCCAATTATACGTCTACCTTCGCGTATTTAGCATTTTTCTCTATGAAGTCTCGTCGAGGAGCTACCTCATCACCCATCAACACGGAGAATAAATGATCCGCTTCTGCGGCTGACTCGATGGTTACTTGCTTCAAACTTCTGAACTCAGGATTCATCGTAGTAGTCCATAGCTGCTCGGGGTTCATTTCTCCAAGACCTTTGTAGCGCTGTAACCCAACGCTGTCTTCTTTGCCATCTCCGGCTAGCTCTTTGGCTACTCTGGCTCTGTCATCTTCAGACCAAGCATACCTTTCTTGCTTTCCTTTCTTCAACAAGTAAAGAGGAGGGAGCGCAATATATAGATAACCATTGTCAATCAATGATTTCATGTATCTAAAGAAGAATGTCAGAATTAGGGTTCGGATGTGGCTACCGTCAATATCCGCATCCGTCATGATGATGATTTTGTGGTACCTCAGTTTCTCCATGTTCAATGCCTTTGGGTCATCGTCCGTGCCGAATTTCACCCCGAGTGCAGTGATCATGTTCTTGATTTCTTCATTGTCGTAGATTCTGTGTTCTTGCGCTTTTTCTACATTGAGGATTTTACCTCTCAGTGGCAGGATGGCTTGGAATTTTCTGTCTCTACCTTGCTTGGCAGATCCACCCGCCGAATCTCCCTCAACCAAATACAATTCACATTGTGCAGGGTCTCTTTCTGAACAATCGGCCAATTTGCCTGGTAGTCCAGTACCTGATAGTACATTCTTTCTCTGTACCATTTCACGGGCCTTTCGAGCTGCGTTTCTTGCCTGGGCAGCCAAGATGACTTTCTGAACAATCATTCTGGCTTCTTTTGGGTTTTCCTCCAAGAAAGTATTCAAAATGTCACTCACACTCGTATCGACAGCACCCATTGCGTCGTTGTTGCCTAGTTTGGTTTTGGTTTGTCCTTCGAATTGGGGTTCAGCGACTTTGATGGATATAATGGCGGTCAAACCTTCTCTAAAGTCGTCTCCAGTGATGTCAATTTTGATCTTGTCCAGCATGCCAGACTTGTCTGCATAGGTCTTGAGTGTACGGGTGAGGGCTCGTCTGAAACCCGCTACGTGCGTACCACCTTCGATCGTATTGATGTTGTTGACATAAGAAACCACATTTTCAGAATAGGAAGTGTTGTATGTCAAGGCCACTTGAACTGGAATCCCGCCTTTTTCTCCTTCCATATAGATGGGAGTAGGGATCAATTTTTCTCTTGAGCTATCGAGGTATTCTACGAACTCTACCAGTCCTCCTTCAGAGTGGAAGGTGTCACTTTTGAAGTTTCCATCATCTTCGGTTTCCCTCTCATCTGTGAGGTGAATGGTGATGCCTGAGTTGAGGAATGAAAGTTCTCTGAGTCGGGTAGCTACGGTTTCGTACTTGTATTCGCTGACAGTGAAAATGCTGTTGTCGGGCATGAAGTGTACATGTGTACCCGTGATGTCAGTGGTACCGATCTCCTTGACAGGATATTTGGGAATACCGCATGAGTATTCTTGTTGGAAAATTTTGCCCTGACGGTGTACGGTTACCTCCAGCATCGTAGAGAGTGCATTTACACAAGATACACCCACACCGTGCAATCCACCTGATACTTTATAAGTGTCCTTATCAAATTTACCTCCAGCGTGCAAGACAGTCATGACGACTTCTAGTGCTGATTTTTTTTCTTTTTCGTGGTAGTCGGTTGGGATACCTCGACCATTGTCAGTGACGAAAATCGAGTTGTCTGGTTTGATGGTGACATGGATCGTGTCGCAATGTCCGGCAAGTGCCTCGTCGATTGAGTTATCGACTACTTCCCAAATCATGTGGTGAAGACCTTTGATTCCAACGTCTCCGATGTACATGGCAGGTCTTTTGCGTACTGCCTCAAGTCCTTCTAGAACTGTGATATTACTAGCTGAGTATTCTCCGTTTGGTTTTTTATTTTCTTCGCTCATTTCCACTTTTTAAAATCCTCCAAAGTTACTAAAATTACGGGCGTCTGGACGGTAAATTTTATAGTTTTTTGAATGGAAATCAAGGATATCAACGGCACTTTGATAAATTGCGTCTCAGAGTCTATAATCACACAATTTTCTAGAAATCATGCCAATCATCACTGAGGGTTTTTCTCTTAAAAACCATAATACATTTGGCTTGGATGTAAGCGCCAAATGGTTTGCGGAAGTACATACTGAACAGGAGCTCCAGGAAGCAATTCTTTGGGCGAAAGAAAGGGAGGTTGACCTGTTTCTGCTAGGCGGAGGATCCAATGTGTTGTTGACACAGGATTTGGATTGTTTGGTCGTGATCAATGCCATCAAAGGCATAACAGTCTTGTCGCAAGATGAAAACCAGGTGCTAGTCCGTGCGGCGGCAGGTGAGATTTGGCATGATTTGGTCGTGCATTGTATTCATGAAGAATGGGGGGGGATTGAAAATATGTCTTTGATCCCTGGTACCGTAGGGGCAGCACCGATGCAGAATATTGGAGCGTATGGCGTAGAAATCAAGGACGTCTTTGTCTCCTTGACTGCCTTGCACCGTGAGACTTTGGAGACCAAAGTTTTTAGCAAAGACGAATGTCAGTTTGGATACAGGGAAAGTGTGTTTAAGCGGGATTTGAAAGGACAATACATCATTACCTCGGTCACGCTACGTCTCTCTAAAAAACCAGTGGTCAATACCACGTATGGTGCGATTACTGAAGTGCTAGATAGCAAAGGCATAGCCGAACCTTCGATCAAAGATGTAAGCGAAGCTGTGATAGACATTAGGAGGTCAAAACTGCCAGACCCCAAACAGATCGGCAATTCTGGAAGCTTTTTTAAAAACCCAGTGATCACTGTTACTCAATTTTCTGAATTGAAAAAACAATATCAAATCCCTGGTTATCCACAAGAAGACGGTCAGGTCAAAGTCCCAGCGGGTTGGTTGATCGAACAGGCTGGTTGGAAAGGTAAGCGTCTGGGTAACATTGGTGTGCATGACAAACAAGCCTTGGTGCTTGTCAACCATGGAGGTGGAGAGGGGAGTGCAATCTATCAACTGGCCATGGATATACAAGCTTCCGTCCAATCCCAATTCGGAATCGAAATACTGCCTGAAGTGAATGTGTTGTAGTTTACCTGGTTTACTTGTTTTGCTAGTTTTGAATCATGGTTCTTGATGATTCCAAAATCTAGCTTATAATCATCGAGAATTAAACCCTCTCAGTTTGATTTGGGTCAGTTTTCGTTTGGTGTCCATAGGGAAGTCCCCCTTCATCATCCAGTCGTAGTATCCTGACTCTACTTTGAGGATTTCTTCTACAGGTTTGTTTTTGTGCTTGCCAAAGTTGAACACCTCTACACCATCTTGGTTGAATACAAATCTACCTGCTAGATCAACCATGTTGGAAGCTGATAGCTGGTGGAGGCTATCAATGCTGTTTTCAAGCACACCGATTTTGTTTCCCATAGGATCGATTACTTCTTGGCCTTGGTATCTTTCTACCTGCGCTTTGATTACGGCGGTGGTGGCAAGTGTGTCTGCTTCTGCGCCATGAGCACCTTCTAGCACCTTGTTGCAGTAGAATTTGTACGCAGCAGTCAAGGTACGTTTTTCCATCATGTGGAAGATCTTTTGTGCATCGACGAATTTCCTGTTGGAGGTATCAAAATCCACCCCAGCTCTTGAAAATTCTTCCACCAGCAACGGGATATCAAATTTGAGACAATTGAATCCTCCAAGATCTGCCCCACTTAAAAAAACAGACAACTCCTTAGCTACAGATTTAAAGGTAGGTGCATCTTGGACGTCTTTGTCGTAGATGCCATGGATCATGCTCGATTCCAGAGGGATCGGAATCTCAGGATTGATCCGGAGTGTTTTGATGATCTCTTCATTGTTGGGGAGTATTTTGACGATTGATATTTCTACGATTCGATCCAGTGAGATACTTGTGCCTGTAGTTTCGAGATCAAATATCGCTAGTGCATTTTTTAATTTGAGTTCCATGTAGTGATGTATTGATTACGCTATGATTTTGTCAGCCAATTGCTTCAAATCCATCGCTCCAAAATTGCCAGAACTCATCATCAACAAGTTGTGATTAGACCAATTTTGTGATTCTAAATAAGATTTTAATTCAGAGGACTCTGAAAATACTTTCAGTTTTTTGTTCTTAAAAAAACCTTTCAAATCTTCCTCTGAGAGATCTGTGGGGTAATTTTTAGCCGCTAGATTTTTCTTGTCGAAATAGATGATTGCTTCATCTGCTTCATCCATTTTGCCAGCATAGTTAGGTAGAAATTCCTTGTTGAGACTGCTGAAAGTATGCAATTCAAAGCATGCAGTCAATCTGCGGTCAGGATAAAGTTCCTTTAAGCCCTGTACGGTAGCCTTTAGTTTGGACGGTGCATGTGCAAAGTCAGAATAAACCGCCGTCTGTGCATTTGATTTGATGAGGTTGTTTCTTTTGTCTGCGCCTTCATACGACTGTATCGCCTCAAAAAATTGTTCTTTGGTGATCCCTAGTAGGTCTAGGACTTTTCTCGCGCCATCTATGTTTTGCATATTGTGCTTGCCAAATACCTGTAGTGGATACTCATCTTTGAGAAAGAACTGACCATTCTTTACGGTGTACTTTGGCGTCTTATAAGGGATGCATTTTACATCGTCACGCTCCTTGCTACCTATCAATACGGCCATGCGGTCATCTTCACAGTACACGATAGACCCTGCCTTTGGCGAACTATCAGCCAAGAGTTCGAATTGCTCGATGTAGCTATTGATAGTAGGGTAAACATTGATATGGTCCCATTCTGTACCGCTAATGAGTGCGATATGGTGCTCGTATTTGAGGAACTTGGGTGATTGATCAAGCGGTGAACTAAAGTATTCGTCTCCCTCAATGATGATGACGGGTGCATCAGACAAGTGAATGGGATTGTCCAATCCTTTGATTTTGGCACCTATCAGATAGTCTACAGGTTTGTGAAAATATTTGAGAACATGAATGATCATGCCAGTAATGGTTGTTTTGCCATGACTGCCTGCGATCACTATTCTTTGTTTGTTTTCGCTTTGTGAGCGAATAAACTCTGGATAGGATAATATTTTGAGTCCTAATTCTTGGGCTTTTTTTAGTTCAGGGTTGTCAAATTTGGCATGCATGCCGACAATGATCGCATCCAATCCACTGTGTATGTTGTTTTCATCCCATCCTTCAGATGCGGGTAATAGGTTGTTCACCTTCAAGTTGGATAACGCAGGATCGTAGATTTTGTCATCCGAGCCAGTGATATTCAGACCTTTATTTTTGAGTGCAATAGCCAAGCTGCTCATGACAGCTCCACCAATAGCAATGAGGTGTACGTTTTGGAAGTTATTGTTCATGCTTTCTCTTCTAAGTATCCAAAATTAAGACAAATACTTAGGTGCGCAAATTAATATTTGCGATTGACTTGATATGTCTTTCTTATGTTAGATCAAAGTTAAATTTAGGTATTGGTTTACATCTGTAGTTGACAATTGTATATAGTAGTTACTGTTGACAAGTTGTTAGTTAGTCTTCGTGACAAGAGTCGGACATAGATAAGCTGTTTGTTTAGGTTTGCTTGTTGAAATTCAAAATTGATAAATACTTTGTAAATGGATATAAAAGGATCAGAAGCGACCACAGACAGAGGGAACAAAAGAGACCGTGGCATGACTCGAAAAAAGGCAGGACTCAGTGAACTTTCCGTTCAGATGGGTAAAATCCCACCGCAAGCGACTGATCTAGAAGAGACTGTTTTGGGGGCATTGATGCTCGAAAAGGATGCTGTCACAGCAGTGATTGATATTTTGAAGCCAGAGAGTTTTTACAAAGACGCTCATGCCAAAATCTATGAGGCCATTGTTCAGTTGTTTAACAAGTCTGAGCCCGTAGATTTGATGACTGTCACCATGCAGTTGAGAAAGAATGGTACGCTGGAGATGGCAGGGGGTGCCTATCAGGTGGCAGAACTCACCAATAAAGTCAACTCTGCTGCCAATATTGAGTACCATGCCCGTATCATCACCGAGCAGTCTATCAAGAGAGAATTGATCAGAATCTCTTCTGAAATCCAGTCAGATGCCTTTGAGGATACTCAGGACGTATTTGAGCTCTTGGATCGGACAGAGCAGGCTTTGTTTGAGATTTCCGAATCCCATATCAAGAAGAACTATTCGGGAATGCAGCAGTTGATGCATGAGGCAATTCTGCAGATTGAATCACGAAAAGATCATCAGGATGGTTTGACTGGCGTACCTACGGGTATGACCGATCTAGATCGTGTGACTGCAGGATGGCAACCCTCGGATTTGGTCATCATTGCGGCGAGACCAGGTATGGGTAAGACTGCCTTTGTCGTCTCCGCGATGCGCAACGCAGCAGTAGATTTTGGAGAAGCAGTGGCGATTTTCTCTCTAGAGATGTCTTCCATCCAGCTGGTCAATAGATTAATCTCTGCAGAGGCAGAACTAGAAAGTGACAAGATCAAGAAGGGCAACCTCGCCGATCACGAATGGGAACAATTGGTTCACAAGACAGCAAAACTGACCGAGGCACCTATATTTATAGATGATACACCAGGTCTAAGCATTTTGGAGTTGAGAGCCAAATGCCGACGACTCAAAGCACAGCATGATATCAAATTGATTGTTATCGATTATCTACAACTCATGTCTGGAGACAGCTCCAAAGGTGGTGGCGGATCAGGCAACAGGGAGCAGGAGATTGCATCTATTTCGCGAGCCCTCAAAGGGATCGCCAAAGAGCTGAATGTACCAGTGATAGCTCTGTCGCAGTTGAGTAGAGCAGTGGAGACCAGAGGTGGAGACAAGCGCCCACAGCTCTCAGATTTGAGGGAATCGGGATCTATCGAGCAGGATGCAGATATGGTGATGTTCCTCTACCGACCGGAGTATTACAATATCACCGAGGATGAGGATGGTATGCCAACTGCAGGTACGGGTGAAGTCATCATTGCCAAGCATAGAAATGGCTCGCTAGAAAATGTAAAACTCAAATTTATCGGTCGCTTTACCAAATTTGCCAATTTGGATAGCTCATACCCAAGAGGAGACTATAGCGGATTCCCAGATGCCAGTGGTGCATCCAGTTTTGATTCAGCACCGAGCACGATGACCTTCCAGTCCAAAGCCAACGATGAGCCTGCCTCTGGTAATGATCCTGCACCATTTTAAATTTGGCGGTTGAAAGTCAGATTCCTCGAATCAATTCTCCAATATCAAGAATTCTACTCTCCTGTTTAGTGCGCGGTTTTGTGGGGTGTCGTTGGGGACGATGGGACGGTGGCTGCCATAGCCTTTGTATTCTAGACGAAACTTGCTGATGCCATTGGCGACTAGGTAGTCAACCACTGCCTTGGCTCGGTCTGTTGACAACTGGTCATTGAATCCTTGTGAACCGACATTGTCGGTGTGGCCTTCGACTTGAATCTTGACCCTCGGATATTTTTCTAAGTAGGTGTTCAGTCTCTTGAGTTCCAATAGTGAACTCCTCAGCAAAGTGGCTTTTTCAAATTCGAAATAGATATTTTGCAACGTAAAGGTATTGCCTACTTCGGCAGGGCCAAAGTACTCCTCTTCGATAGGGGCTAGTGCAATAGGGTCAGGGAATATAGATTCGTTGGGGTCGAGAGGGATCACTTTGACATCATCGATGAAATAGTAAGAAATCATCGGTTGCAGATGTTTGGGGAGATTCTTATCTCTGCCTGAGATGAATTCTCTTTTGGTTTTCTTTGGATCTAATTCAGAATCTGGTCGAAAGGTGCCTATGGTCAAAGCCAGTTCGTCTCCTTTGGCAGTGAAGGTTCCTGATACTTTGGTCCATCCCTTGTTGTCATGTAGAGAGACAGATGGGTCACTGTTGATTTGTGGTTTGTAGTAGCCGAGATCCATGGCTTGCCAGTCAAAATGAGGCAAGTCTCGTGTAAAATACATCCCGATGCTGTTGATCGAGAACTCACAGGCATCGGCAAGATTGATCCAAAACTCGCCATAGTACTGATGTCCTGCTACCAGAGGCTTGGTGAGCTGTACCATGACGAATTCGCGGTGGTTGGCAGGTACACGCCAGCCCTTTCCACTCTTGGAGGTCAAGTAGCAGATCAAGCCAATGTAGGATTCACCACTGTGAGCTTCTTGTTGGCCAAACATATTTTCGGGTATCCCCATAAATCCGTCCTTGGCACAGCCATGAAAGAAGTCGGGAGAAGGGTCTGCCGTTCCGAAGGGAAACCATGATTTGACATACTCCAGTTGGTTCATAGAAAAGGGACAATCCCAAATTTCCTCGAAACTAGGGTTGATGACCATGTTTTGAGCGTATCCTCGGGCGGAGAGAAGGTAGCTTGCCAGCAAGACGAAATACATTTTTTGCATTGCTGCAATATATACCCGAATTATAGGTCTGCCAATTAGGAGTTAATAGAAAATGTGTGATAGTGAATCACAGTGACGCAATTGCATAATTTATGATTAAAAGAATATTGATTCCGTGCGACAAAAGAAGTCGGTCAGTGAGATGAATAAGTATGGCTAATGATTTAAGTTTGCCGCTGATTGTATGAAGTGTTTTAACGCAAAAAATATTTTTCCAGCTCTGTTGCTGTTGACTGTTTTGCTGTCTGTATGGGCCTGCAAAGAGGAGGAGGATTATGTGCAAGACGATCCTAGTCTGGATATGGTTTTGTACAATGTAGATAGCCTGGTGCAGGTGCAATACATTTTAGACTCCCTAGGTGATACGCTCAAGATCATGGATGACACACTCAAGTATTATTCGGATTTGGCGAGTGACTTGACGGATAGTATATTGGTATTGACGGTGTTGATTGAAAATGGGGATGATTCTTATGTGCAGATTAGAACGGATCTTAGTAATCAATTGATTAGTATCAATCTGATTTATAATGAATTCTATTATGAGGACTCAATTCTGGATGCTTCATATAAAGAAAAGACAGCAACTAAATCTACTATCAACAAAGGGAGTTTAAAGATCAGTTCTATCACCAACAAAGTCAATGGGCAGGTGGTGTACTATGAAGACAGCGCGACAGTTTGGCCTTTGCCCTTGGATATGAACAATGATGTCTCTGATTTGATTTTAGAGATTGGAGGCAAAACATATGATATTAAATTGAATTACAACAGATCGATCATCACCAATGAATATGGTGAGGTACTGGTCAAGACCTATGGTTTCACCGAAGATCAAATAGAATACTCATCTGGTATTGATAGTATCAAATTGAGATGCAAAACTTTAGATTGTATAGATTTTGAATCGACCTTGTATATATATTTTTAGTGGATTGCTGGTCTTGATGCTGATGGTTCAGACGGCTATTGCACAAGAAGAAGAGGAAGAAATGCAAGAAGAGCAGATCCTGATCAGTCAGCAGGATAGTCTCATCATCAAGAAGATGCCTGTGCTGTCTAGCGTGTCTGTGTTGTTCGACTATGGCAAATTGGTCGGGCTGGTACTAGATACTGAGTCCAAATATGAGATCGGAGGCCAGGTAGAGTTTTTGAATAAACTGGTCGTGATTGGAGAGTATGGTATAGCCACGCTCAACCCCAGAGGATCCTATGTCAATGCTGCGTATGTTTCTGAAGGCAGTTACTACAGGGTAGGCCTGGGCTATAAGATTGACATGAATGAAAAGAATAATTTCATCTTCAGTTTGAGATATGGCAGTTCTACCTATTCTGATCAAGGGGAGATTCAAATTCATAGTGCTTCTGGAATCTATGATCCTTTGGTTCAGTCTTTTGATAGGGACGATATTACAGCCTATTGGTACGAGGCAGTGATGAGTTCTGAAAAGCGTGTTTGGAAGGGGTTGTATGCTGGGTTTCATTTGCGTTTGAGGGTGATGGGGGACTATGATGATCAATTGCCTCTGGATGTCTTTTCCATCCCTGGATATGGGCGTACATTTGACAAAACGGTACCTGCCTTCAACCTGTACATCAAGTATTCTCTAGAGAGATTCTAATCTTAGGGTGATCCCCAGCTAGTTTCTTGCCATTGGCTCTAAGCCAGCAGTATTAGCCAGTAGTAAAAACCTCGTTTTTTGCAAAATCTATTTCGCAAATCTGTTGCTCGTATGGCATGGGGTGTTAATTTTGCGGATGGCAGAAAAGATCATCATTCTCGATTTTGGTTCTCAATACACCCAGTTGATCGCAAGACGCGTCAGAGAGCTAAATGTATATTGTGAAATACACCCTTTTAGTAAAATTCCTGAATTTGACGAAGATGTCAAAGGCTTGATATTGTCTGGTAGCCCTTGCTCTGTGAGACAAGAAGGCAATCCTGATATCGATTTGGATTCATTGATAGGCAAGCTACCAATACTGGGAGTTTGCTATGGCGCACAGCTAATTGCTCATAAATCTGGCGGTGAGATATTGCCATCAGAAATAAGAGAGTACGGACGTGCCAACCTATCCAAGGTAGATACCCATAGTGAGTTGCTCAAGGAAGTGAACATTGGCTCGCAAGTATGGATGTCTCACGGTGATACAATCCTCAAAGTACCTGCAGGCTATGAAATCATTGCCAGTACGGACTCAGTGAATGTGGCAGCTTTCCAAAGCACACAGCACCCAGTATGGGCTATTCAATTTCATCCAGAAGTAACCCACTCAGAGGATGGTAAAAAGCTATTGAGAAATTTTGTAGTCCATATCTGTCAATGCAGCCAAGACTGGACGCCAGATGTTTTCGTGGAATCTACCGTAGAAGGGTTGAAGGCACAGTTGGGAGATGATCAGGTGGTCTTGGGATTGTCTGGGGGAGTGGATTCTTCTGTGGCAGCCATGTTGATCCACAAGGCAATAGGCAAGAACCTGCACTGCATCTTTGTTGACAATGGATTGCTGAGAAAGAATGAGTTTGAGCAAGTGCTAGAGTCGTACAAAGGCATGGGATTGAATGTCAAAGGAGTCAATGCATCTCAGGAATTTTATGCTGCATTGGCAGGGTTGACTGATCCTGAGGACAAAAGAAAAGCCATTGGTAGGGTATTCATCGAGGTGTTTGACAAAGAAGCTCACGCCATCCAAAATGTGAAGTGGTTGGGGCAAGGTACCATCTATCCAGATGTAATCGAATCGGTATCTGTCAACGGTCCATCTGTGACTATCAAGTCTCACCACAATGTTGGAGGGCTACCAGAAAAAATGAAAATGAAAGTCGTCGAACCTCTCAATACTTTGTTCAAGGATGAAGTGAGAAGAGTGGGGCGTTCTTTGGAAATCGACGAGGCGATATTGGGTAGACATCCTTTCCCAGGTCCAGGTTTAGGGATCAGAATATTAGGAGACATCACAGCAGAGAAAGTGCAGATACTTCAGGAGGTAGATCATTACTTTATCAAAGGTTTGAAAGACGCCGGTCTCTATGACGATGTGTGGCAAGCAGGGGCGATGCTATTGCCAGTACAATCGGTAGGAGTCATGGGTGATGAGAGGACTTATGAGCGAGTCGTGGCGTTGAGAGCTGTGAGCAGCGTAGATGGTATGACAGCCGATTGGTGTCACTTGCCTTACGAGTTTTTGGCCAAAGTTTCCAACGATATCATCAACAGAGTAAAAGGTGTTAACAGAGTGGTTTATGATATCAGTTCAAAACCACCTGCTACGATTGAGTGGGAGTAAACCACCGATCAATAGGCATCAGCCTCGATGTCTTTTTTTATTTCAGAAACTATCAGGTCGCAGAATTCTTTGAGTTCTGCGATTTGCGTTTTGAGCAAATCCAAATCAGTTTGTTTCTTAGCATTGGACTCCAAATTCCTGATGTGAGTAGAGACCATTTCGATGTTTAACAAGAGCAACGAGGGCTTCAGTTTGTGTACCAATCGCGCCACTTCAGTCCAGCTTTTTTTTGTCTGAGCAGCTATAATTTCCTCTATATTGCCTGGAGTATTTTTGACCACTGTTGCCAACATGTCTTTGATAAAATCCCTGTCATCGTCACTGATTTCATACAAGTAGGAGTAGTCTAGCGGCAAGGGTAAATCAGCTTTGTTCATAGAAGTTTTGTTGTCAGTGATATTGTTTGGGGCAAATTAAGACTAAATCCTTTGAATTAAAAATGGATTTATCTGTCAAAACATGAGGTTTATGATCATAGATAAAATTTATGACTAACGTTTAATTATTTAAAAATCAGATATTTGATTCATTTTGATTTAATTAATTGATTAAGTGAACTTACTAGTTTGCTCCTTGGGTAGAATTGTTGTGAGCTAGGTGTAGGTTGGGGGAACAGAGCACATACTTTTGATCCTCGTTGATTGAAAACAGGAGAGAGTGATTAATTTTGAATCTTAACAAGAATATACCGTGATGGAAAAGCCTGCTTTTGAAGATATATTTATGGAACTAGCTGTAAACCTAGCTAAGCGATCGCACTGCATCAAACGCCATGTAGGAGCAGTACTCGTGAAGGATACACGCATTATATCTATTGGCTACAATGGCCCTCCATCTGGCACTCACAACTGTGATGAGGAATTTCCTGAGACGGGTTGTGCGCAAGACTCCAAGGGGAGCTGCTCTTTGGCAATACATGCCGAGCAAAATGCCATATTGTATGCAGTCAAGAATAATGCATCGGTAGATGGATCGACGCTCTATGTGACACTTTCGCCGTGCTTGTCTTGCGCCAGAATTATCTACTCGATGGGGATCAAAGAAGTGGTCTATTTGAAATCTTATGCAGAGTATAAGGGACTGGAGATGGATGAAGGAGTCGAGTTCTTGGAGACCTTTGGAGTGAAGTGTCACAAGTACAAGGGAGAGATTGTACATATCACTTCCATGATATAAATAAGGAGGTAAAAAAGAAGGGGCTGCCCTTGCGGTGCAACCCCTAAACCAACCTAACCTAAACTTACCTTTAAAACTTTTACCGTTAATTTATCTCTTGACTATTAGCTAAAACTGTGCCAAAAAGATTGAAGGTAAAAGTTAAATTTCTTTGTTGTTTCAATCAACTCTTACAAAAGTAGGTCATGGAGATAAGTCCACAAACATTTATTCATTAATAAATGTTAAAAAAGTCAAAAATAAGTGATTCTCTTAGTGATTAGGAGAACCCCCGATGTAAGTAATTGTTTCTAATTTAGAATAAATATAACATTATATATATCGATCATATTGCTGCTTGCTACAACACATCTGTATTGAATATATCTTGGCATTTTTTGTTGATCATTTTTCTTGGAATCAGTAGCTACTTGTGACTGTTAAGTAGTTTACCACTGTGCTAAGACGGGTAGAAATTAGGATTTGATAGACTATTATGCTAGTCCCAAGTGTTAGTCCAATGATGTGTTCATCATTGGTTTACTCTTCCTTGATTGCCTTATGAGTGTTGAGCCACTCTTCTCCTTTTTTATCCATGAAGAAATCCATCCAGACATAGTACATGATTTTGTTTTCATCTACAGTGACAGAGTGGCTAGAACCAAGAGGAATGTGCAGGAGCGAATACTGTGGGAAATCTACTTGGGCATCATCTGCATAGACAATTACATCATTGTCTGTGAGTCCTAGGAAAAGCTGCTCAAGCATGGGGTGTTCATGTGGATCCACTTTGTCAGGCCCTTTGGTTTGTACCGTACCCATGGCTATACGTGGAATATATTTATTAGGTAGGATGGTTCTGCTGACGGTATTGGGACTTTTGATTGCTTCGGTATAGGGTTCACAATCTGTGAACTTGGCATAGTAGACATTTTGGGTGTTTTCTGTAGGAAACTCTTTGAGGTCTAAAAGATCTTGCTCGGTCAGTTTACTTGATATTTTTAAATAGTGAAGCGTATCTTTCTTGTTTGTTTTTACTGTAATGACTGGTAGACTATTTGGTAGTAAAATTGTCTCTGGAACAATTTCATAATTTTCTTTGGCAGCCACTACTGTTCCATTGCCTTTGAAAAATAAGTAAATAGTCTTGTGTCCTACTTGGGTTTGCTCTTTGATGACTTGTTTTCCATTGATGGTAATATGCTCGATGTTGATACCGTTTATTTCACCTTGCAGTATAGATGACGAACTATATGGATTGGTTGTCGACCTCTGTGTAAGCAATTCTTCTATCGGAATCTCTTGACCAAAAGTATTGAATGACCCTAGCGAAAGTGTCAATAGAAGAAATAGCAAAAAAGAGTGTTTCATATCAAGTGTCGTTAAAGACCTACTTAAACAGCGAAGCTTTCTCCACATCCGCAAGTACGGGTGGCATTAGGATTGATGAACTGAAATCCTTTGCCGTTTAGGCCGTCTGAGAAGTCTAGCGTGGTATCGAGTAGATAGAAGAGGCTCTTTTTGTCTACGATGACTTTTACGCCATTGTCTTCAAATACATCGTCCTTTTCGGTGATTTTGTCATCGAATGAGAGGTCGTACATCAGTCCAGAGCATCCTCCTCCTTTGACAGCAACTCTCAAGTTGTGTGATTCGGGATGACCTTCGCTTTGTTTCAACTGCACGATTCTGGCAAGTGCTTTTTCTGATACTTTCAACATAGTACTTTTCTATTCAATATTATTGGATGGAACTCTTTAGCTTGATAAAAAGTTTCACTCTCTTTGCAAAAGTAAGGATTTAAATAGAATTATTATAAATAATAATTCCTCCATTCGTATGAAATTAGAGCACATCGGTATTGCAGTCAAAAATCTTTCTTCCTCCAATGAGTTGTTTGAAAAGTTGTTTGGGCAAGCTGCGTATAAATTTGAATGTGTAGAGTCAGAAGGTGTCGAAACATCTTTTTTTCAGCTAGGAGCGTCAAAGATAGAGCTACTACAAGCTAGTGATCCAAAGAGTGCAGTCTCCAAATTCATAGAAAAGCGAGGAGAGGGAATTCACCATTTGGCCTTTGAGGTGGAGGATATCGAACAGGAGATCGCTCGGCTTAAATCCGAAGGTTTTGAATTTGTACAAGAGCAGCCTAAACTAGGTGCTGACCATAAAATCGTGTGTTTTCTGCACCCCAAGACTACCAACGGAGTTTTGGTAGAATTATGTCAAGAAATCAAAGAGTAATGTCACAAGAAGAGAAAAGAACCGAAATAGGAGAAATAGGAGAGTTTGGATTGATCGATCGTATCGCTGAATCATTCAAAACAGTCAATACTAGTACACTCATTGGGATTGGCGATGACGCTGCGGTCATAGATGCAGGTGAGCATGTCAAACTGGTGTCAACTGACATGTTGGTCGAAGGGGTTCATTTTGACCTTTCATATATGCCATTGGAGCATTTGGGCTACAAAGCTGTGGCAGTCAATGTATCGGATATCGCAGCGATGAATGGTATCCCTAAGCAAATCACCATAGGGTTGGGATTGAGTAACCGGTTTTCAGTGGAGGCTGTGGAGTCCTTTTATAGAGGAGTCAAATTTGCCTGTGAAGATTATGCTGTAGATTTGATCGGAGGAGATACGACTTCTTCGCCAAGAGGATTGATTGTCTCTGTGACGGTCATTGGAGAGGCTGCAAAAGAGAAAGTGACCTATCGCAAGAATGCGGAAGTCAATGATATTATCTGTGTGACGGGTGATTTTGGCGGTGCACTCATGGGTCTACAGGTGTTGGAGAGAGAAAAGGAAGTGTTTAAAGTCAATCCTGATATGCAACCTGATATATCGGAGTATGAATACCTGGTGAAACGACAATTGAAACCTGCTGCTAGAATGGATGTGATATACGAGTTGGCTGATGCGGGAGTGATACCAACCTCGATGATAGATGTGTCGGATGGTCTGGCATCTGAACTATTTCATATCGCCAAGCAATCTGACGTAGGTATCACCATCTATGAAGACAAGTTGCCATTTGATGAATTGACATACAGGACTGCGGTAGAGTTTAATCTGGATCCAGTGACCTGTGCGCTCAATGGAGGGGAAGATTACGAGCTTTTGTTTACAATCAGTCAATCGGATTTTGACAAAATTAAGAATCTGCCTGATGTCACCACAATTGGTTTTGTTGACAAAAAGGAAAGTGGGCATAAGCTGATCACCAAAACTGGAAAGACTGTGCCTCTCACTGCACAAGGGTGGAAGCATTTTTAGGAAAAGCTCGTATTCTTTTATGTGTATATACTGTGTTTTATTTCTGGATTAAGAATTAATTTTGAGTCGAGAATTATTAACTTTTATGAGCGCAGCTTCCATTTCTTCTAACAAGATTAAAGTCTATTTGGATAAACCTTATGTAAAGGTTTTATGGGATACTGAAGATGGCATTCTTATGAGCCGTTGGTCAGGCTTTTGTACATTTGATGAGATCAAGGCAGTCAGTGTGCGTATATTGGATGCGGTGGTTTTGGAAGGAGCCAAGAAGGTGTTGTATGATGCGCGTGAAATTGAAGTGTTGGACGATGAGTCGCAGGAATATATATCTGGAGCATTTACCAGAGAGATGATTCAGTCGGGGATTATGTATTCAGCCACTGTGTTTCCTGATGATGTGTTTGCCAAATTCTCCGTGGACGATATACACAAGAGTCTCAAAGGAAGAAAAATCTCAAATGTGACTTATTTTCAATCCTTGCCGAGTGCCATAGAATGGCTCAAGAGTAAATAACCTACAATTTTTGTTACGAACAGAGAACTAATTCAGATTTAATCCCGCAGCTAGGTGGGATTAAATCTGAATTAGTTCTCTACAGTTGGAGATGCTTTACATCTTATATCAATCAAGTTTGTAGTAGCGTCCGAAGCTACTTGATATCCAACAACTCTACCTCATAGAGTACTGGTGAGTAGGGTCGTACATTGGTAGTGATATACCCCAAATCGAAAAGTTCCTCACGCAAGTTGCTTGGTATGACTTGAACACTGCTGCCAAATGCGATATCCGAAGGCATAATAAGCAATGCCTTTTCACCTTTTTTCATTTTCATTACTCCCTGGTGAAAACCTTCTACCAACTGATCACTTCCCATGTTTACAACCAGAGGTTTGCCCGCTGTGGTCTCCTGGATCAATGTCCCATCTAGGTATCTGCGCTTGAAATTGAGCGTTACCTGACTGTAGGTATCGGGAGTATCTCCATCTCCTGCTTCTAAGGTTTTGAAATAGAGACCCGAAGAGGAGGGAATCACATCGTCGAGATTTTGATCTGAGATGTATGCCTGAATCTGCTCAATTTCATTTTCGAACACATCGCTCTCTGATTGCGCATCAACGAGCTCCATCTCTACAATGAAGTTGCTGTATGGTGCAAACGCCCTATCCTCTGGCGAGAAGCCGTTGTAGGCAGTATAGGATGGTAGATAAAACCTTATCTTTTCGCCTACTTTCATGACACTGATACCGTAGTTGATACCCTCTGGGATGATGGAGTTCCAGTTGAATTTAAAACTAACTGTATCATCTAATATACTTTCCAGACTGTCACCATCCAACGTTTTGATGTGGTACCTCACCAACATTACATCACCTGATTTGGGTGTTGCGCCACTGGTATTGGTTGTCAATACCTCGTAGTACAACCCGTAGGCTGATTTTTCTGCGTTGATGTTGTTTTCTTTGAGATAGTTACTGATTTCTTTGTCACTTTGTTTCTGTTGTTTTTCAAAGTCGGATTCTTCGATACATCCAAATGTTACCATAGCAAGTACTACCATAATCCCTGCTATCATTTTTCTTTTTTGCATAGTAATTGTCATTTTATATTGTGTGTTTTCTGCTCCTAAAGACACGACAGAATGGTAAATGGTTGGTAAGGAATTGTCTGTATTTTGACAAATCTGTTGCTCATGGATAGTGGAGTAGTTAGTCATAAATATATTCCTGATGTATGATAAGTAGTTCTGCACAACATGCCTCTTTGGTTTCAGGTCTGCACTATATCTTTGCGACCATGCACATGAATGATACGATAGTGGCGCTGGCTACAGCGCCGGGAGTTGGAGCGATAGCAGTAATTAGACTTTCTGGAACCGAGAGCATCAGGATAGCTGCGACCTGTTTTGATGGCAAAGATTTGTTGACTCAAAAAACGCATACAATCCATTTTGGGAACATCAAGGATGGTGATGAAATCGTCGATGAAGTGTTGATTTCCTTGTTCAAAAACCCAAACTCCTTCACCAAGGAAGACAGTGTCGAAATTTCATGTCATGGCTCACAGTATATCATCAACCGCATCCTGCAACTGATGATCAAACAAGGAGCAAGGCTGGCCATGCCAGGTGAGTTTACACAGCGAGCATACCTCAACGGTCGCTTTGACCTAGCACAAGCCGAAGCAGTAGCTGATTTGATCGCCTCCGAAAATGAATCTTCTCACGCGGCAGCTCTCAACCAGATGCGTGGTGGCATCTCCAAAGAAATCAAAGCCCTGCGTGAAAAACTGGTGCATTTCGCCTCCATGATCGAGCTCGAACTGGATTTCTCTGAAGAGGATGTGGAGTTTGCCAGCAGAGAGGAGCTCAAAGAACTGATCAAAGGGATTGATCAAGTATTGGTCAAGCTGATCGATAGTTTCCAACTTGGCAATGTGATCAAAAATGGGGTGCCTGTGGTGATCGTAGGGAAGCCCAATGCAGGCAAATCTACCTTGCTCAATGCGCTACTCGAAGAGGAAAAAGCCATCGTATCGGATATCGCCGGTACGACACGAGATACCATCGAGGACGAGATCAACATTGGAGGAGTGAAGTTCCGCTTCATCGATACGGCGGGACTCAGAGAGACCACCGATCAAATCGAAGCTATAGGCGTGGCCCGTGCAGAACAAAAAATGACAGAGGCATCTTTGATCATGTATCTTTTTGATCTTTCGACCGAAGGACTGGATATCATCTTGGATCAAGAACAAAAGCTCATCGAGAAGGGTAAGCCTTACATCCTTGTCGGTAACAAGCGGGACAAAGTGGAGTCAGAACCTACAGAGCTATTAGAAAACGAACATTACATATCTATAGCTGCTAAGCAGGAGGTAGGAGTCATAGAACTCAAAAATATGATATTTGCCAAGAGCCAAATGTCAAACTTCAAGACGGGCAATGTCGTCGTGACAAACGCTCGCCACCACCAGTCGCTCATCAATACCCAAAACGCACTGCACGATGTAGTGCGCGGGATCGACAACCAGATCACCAATGATTTTCTTGCTCAGGACATCCGACACTCGCTCTACTACCTAGGTGAGATCACAGGAGAGATATCGACTGATGATTTGCTAGATAATATATTTAGCAAGTTTTGTATCGGAAAGTAATTATATGTTTCACTTAAATTAAATAATCTATGACAGACCCCTCATTACAAATGTTTTTACTCGCCTTTATGGTGGTCACGACTTGGATGATGGTCTTTTGGGCTCAGTTCAGGAAGTTGATTTCTATAAAAGTAGAAGCCAAAAACATAGAAGAAATAGCACGGTATAACAGACTTAAGCGAATTAGTGGCTGGTATTGGCTAATCTTCTCTGTATTTGGTGTCATGACAGTAATTTACGCTGTAGCACCAGACTTTTATTTCTTGTTTATGCCATTGGATATGTTTCATCATCCAGTCATCAACACCATGGGACTATTGATTTTAAAGATTTCAATAGTTTGGATAGTGATCGCACAACTGGATATTGACAAAGAACTTTACAAATATTCAAGAAACATCAATAGTCTCTCTGCTATGGAACTGGTCAATTATACAGAGCGAAAGTTATTGACTGGTATGTTGGTGTTGTTTGTGGGTTATTTCATCACTATTACCAACCTGATTGGGTTGCTATTGGTCATAGTAAGCTTTGTTGTCCATGCCAATGTTTTTTCTAGAAAATCAGCAACCCCATCTTAATTAATCTACGTTTTAATTACATCATTTCGGAATTGAAGAATATTAAGAATATACCAACTATTGCTGTACTGCTGGCGATGTATGCTATAGCAATGGTATCGATGTATTCTCATCAGTACCAAGATTTTTTGGTTCCCAATGAATACGGGCAACACAGGTATGTGTCTTATGGAGAGATTCATTTCACTCATACTGTTCCTGTAGAGTATATTACTTCTGCACAAACCGCTCCTTCATATCGTTTGACAGATGGTAACGAAACTCATCTCTGGGGTATTCTCGTGGCACATGCTTTTCGATTCAAAAGTCTGTTTTCTAGACTCATGGTCGATATGCTTTATATATGTGTGGAGCATAACAAAGCGGTTCTGCTTTATCCTTTTCATTTCTTTTGGTAATCCCTCTATATAGCATTGCGTTTTTGCAATGTTTTCACTTTTTGTTTTTCAGTATCGATTGCTAATAGCAACCGATCGCATCGTCATTAAATAAATTATATTATGGAATTAACAACTATCACTGGGTTAGTGGTCATAGCCCTGTGCGTAATGATTTTTGTCATTATTCATAAAAGTAGAGTAAACAAGGAAAGGGAACTCGTCAATGGATTAAAAGCGATCGCCTTGTCATGCAACAGTGACATTCAGGAGGTTGAGTGTGGTTTGGAGTTTGCCATTGGGATGTCAGATGTCAAAGATTATGTATTTTTTTATAAAAAGAGACAGGACTATACCAACGAACAATATGTCCCTTTGAGTGCAGTAGGCAAGTGCTATGTGCAATCAGTCAGGCGCCCACATCCAGCCAAGGGTTCTACTGAGGTAATCATCGACAAGTTGGACTTGATTCTGGAGTTTAAAGACAAAAAGCTGGGCCAACGTCGGTTCGAATTTTACAATTCAGACGAGCGTCTTCAGATGAACGGTGAGATGCAACTCATTCAGAACTGGGAGTCGATCATCAATAATTGTTTGAAAAAGTAGATAATGTTTTTGAACAAACCCTGAGATTAAATTTCAGGGTTTTGTTTTTATTGTTAAAGGTTGATTACTACTGACAACACTCAGTCTCCTTGAATGTGTGGTACAAAACAGCTAGATTGATACCGTAACATCAGGAGCGGAACATGGAGGTTTGCTTTTACTCCTCCCAGCAGATAAAAACAGTAGTCGAATGAAGCATATATTGATCTTAGTTCTTTGTATGGTTGGTATGTAGACCAAATGTCTGCACTAATTGAGTAAAACCTGAATTGATCAATTCAGGCAGTGTAGGCATGAAGAGTCAATTAGTGGGAAAATTCAAAACCGAACATGACTATAACGGATGTGTTAAAATAAATCAATAAACAGCTAGTTACCGATTGGTAGGGAATAGTGCGTACCTTAAACATACTACGGTAGGGATCGTCAGAGCCAACCAAGATAAAACATGCCAAATACCCGTCCCCATGAGGGCTGCTAGCAGCCCGAAAACTGTTAATATGGCAAGAATGATAGGGTACTTCCAAAAACGTACAAATACAGAATTCATAAATTTTAACTTGCAGGTTCCAATGATTTTTCTTCTTCTAGCTCCTCAAGTCTCTTGATTTGAGTTGATTGTGCTTTTCTACGGCCACCCACAGATACAATCCACTAATCAATACCACGATGGTGATGAGGTCAAAAACGGTCCAAAGTATTCGGCCAACTCGCCAGTTTTGCTCGATGAGAGCGGGTTTGACGAGCCTTTCGGTCAATGGTGTCTGACCTTTGACAAATACAGCATAATGATGCTTGCTCGTAAATACCGTTCTAGGAAATGCAACAATGGATGTCGACATGCCGGGAGCATCCGCAGTACACCATTGATGAGAGGCCATGAATGACACTTTGAAACTGTATATTCAGGGTCTTTTTTTATACTCCCAATACAACATCTAGCGCATAAAACTTTTTACACAATGCTCGCCAATGTAATTCTCAATCAATCGTTGGACATAAGCCCATCTATGAGAGTTGGTGTGGAAAATGGTGCTAATCCTCGCTTTCTTGGGTTGTAAACACTGCGATCGATGAGATTGTCAAAACCAATGGATTGCAATTTAAATAGTTGATGTTCACTATCCATACTCCATGTGCTGAGAAGTCAATTCAATAGCAACAAGCTCTATATTAGATAGTTTAGGTGTTTGTCGTAATTTGTTAGAGAGTTACGCATGCTCATTGTTTCATGATGACTACAATGTGATACTGTCTTATAGTAGTTTGCACAACTTTTACCCTCCTTTATTAATGCGCCACGGGTTTTTAAAACTAACTTGAGGGTATGATCATGGATATCTCTATTGAACAAATCTCTCCATATTTAGAAAGTTTAACAGCAAAACAAAAGGATAAGCTCATACTTCAACTATTGAAAACAGATAAGGAGATGATTGAGCGTCTTTATTATGAGTGTATTGCCATTCCTTATAATATATTTTCTAAGTTCTGTATTGGGAAGTAGATACTCACTTGAACTATTGCCCCTTTTTGTACAATTTACAGACATTGTATTGTTGTCCAAGCTTGCAGTCTTTTGATGAGTCTCAAGCACCAACCTGAATGAGGCCATGTTAGACAAGAAGAAGCTGTCTGAAAGAGACATTTGCACCAAGTATATTAATCCTGCCATCCAAAAGGCTGGATGGGATATGAAACGTCAAGTGCGTGAAGAGGTGTCCTTTACCGATGGGCGAATCATTGTCCAAGGTAAAATCCATACGCGAGGCAAGCAGAAGAGAGCCGATTATATTCTCTATGCCAAAGATGCTGAACCCATAGCGGTCATAGAGGCAAAGGATAACAACAAACCAATAGGTTCTGGAATGCAACAGGCATTGGAATATGCCGAGATACTACAAATTCCCTTTGTGTTTACTTCCAATGGAGATTCATTTGTGTTTCATGACAAGACGCTATCAGAAGGTCAGTTGGAATCTGAAATAGCATTGGAGGAGTTTCCATCCCCTTCAGTACTTTGGGAAAAGTATTTGGCCTATAAGGGTATAGTGACACCTGAGGCAAGAAAGATAGTTGAACAAGAATACTATCCTGATGACAGTGGCATGAAACCACGCTATTATCAGCAAAACGCCATCAATAGAACAGTGGAGGCTGTAGCCAAAGGCCAAGACAGGGTTATCCTGGTGATGGCTACTGGGACAGGCAAGACCTATACGGCATTCAATATCATCTGGAGACTTTGGAAAGCGGGTGTCAAGAAAAGAATTCTATTTCTGGCGGATAGAAATGCATTGTTGACGCAAACCAAGAACGGGGACTTTTCACCCTTTGGGAACGATATCATGCATATCATTAAGAATCGCAAAATCGATAAGTCCTATCAGATCTATTTTGCCTTGTATCAGGGGTTGACAGGAAATGAAGAAACTAAGAATGCATACAAAGAATTTAGCAAAGACTTTTTTGATCTGATCGTCATAGATGAGTGTCACAGAGGCAGTGCTTCTGAAGCCTCTGCATGGCGTGAAATCTTAGATCATTTTGAGTCTGCTACTCAGATAGGATTGACTGCTACTCCCAAGGAAACCAAGGATGTATCTAACATGGAGTACTTTGGTGAACCTGTCTATACTTATTCACTCAAGCAAGGTATCGAGGATGGTTTTCTAGCACCATACAAAGTGGTAAGAATCACAACAACAATCGATGAAGGTTGGAGGCCAACGGCTGGATTGAGGGATAAATATGGCAATGAGATACAGGACAGAATTTACAACCTCAAAGACTATGATAGGAAACTGGCAGTCGATGAGCGCACCCAATTGGTCGCTCAGAAAATCACGGCGTATCTAAAAGCTACAGATCGATTTGCCAAAACCATTGTTTTCTGCATAGACATAGATCACGCCAACCGCATGAGGCAAGCTCTCATCAATGAGAATGCCGACATGGTAGCCAAACATCCCAACTTCGTAGTGAAGATCACGGGTGACGATGAAGTAGGCAAACGGGAGCTGGACAATTTTACAGATGTGGAAGAGCGGTTTCCAGTGATTGCCACCACCTCCAAGATGCTTACTACGGGTATTGATACCAAAATGGTCAAACTGGTCGTACTGGAAGCCAATATTGGCTCTATGACCGAGTTCAAGCAAATCATCGGTAGGGGAACAAGAATCAGAGAAGCAGATGGCAAAGTGTACTTTACCATTATGGATTTTAGGAAAGCAACCAATCTGTTTGCTGATCCAGATTTTGACGGTGATCCTGTTCAAATCTATGAACCGTCACCAACAGAACCTGTGGTGCCTCCAGAGGAAGAGACAGATATAGAAAATGAAGTAGGTGACACGACTGCACACCCACCTCCTGGTGGTGTAGGTATTGATATAGTGGGTGGGGATGAATCTGAACCGAAGAAGTATTACGTCAATCAAATTCCTGTTTCGATTGCACACGAAAGGGTTCAGTACTATGGTTCGGATGGGAAATTAATCACTGAATCGCTCAAGGACTACACCAAGAAGAACGTAAACAATGAATTTGCTTCGTTGGATGATTTTATACAGCGGTGGAATAGTTCTGAGAAAAAGGAAGAATTGATCAAAGAACTAGCCGAACAAGGCGTTTTGATAGAGGCATTGAGAGAAGAGGTGGGGCAAGACATGGATGCGTTTGATCTCATCTGTCATGTGGCCTTTGATCAACCAGCACTCACACGTAAGGAAAGAGCCAGTGCGGTCAGGAAAAGGAATTACTTCACCAAGTATGGAGCGGTGGCCCAAAAGGTCTTAGAAAGTCTCTTAGCCAAATATGAAGATGAGGGCATCACGTCCATCGAACAAGGAACAATCCTGAAAGTCAAACCCTTAAACAAATTGGGCTCTCCGGTAGAATTGGTCAGGGCCTTTGGAAAGAAAAAGGATTTTGTGGATGCAGTGGTAGAATTGGAACGCGAGATTTATAATACAGGTGCATAAGAATGAGCGATATCATTACTTTTAACACGCCTGATGGCAAGACTGCCGTTTCGTTGATAACGAAGGGTGGCATAGTCTAGATGAACCAAAATCAACTGGCGGAACTTTTTGACACCTCTAAACAAAACATAGGTCAGCACATCAAAAGCATACGGGAAGAGAAAGTCAAACAACTTTATGCCGAGTTTGACAAGAAAAGAAAGACAGAAGAAGCTAAAATTGCAGACTTATCGGATATTGAGGAATTGGAAAAGGAGCTGAAGAAGAATAAATGAGCACAATCACAACAAACATAAAAGGCATCCGTGACATCATGCGGAAGGATACAGGGGTGGATGGAGATGCACAGCGCATCTCTCAAATGGTCTGGATGCTATTCATGAAGATATTTGCTGACAAGGAGGAGGAGTGGGAGATCACGATTGACAACTATGAAAGCCCCTTGCCCGAATCGCTCAAGTGGTCTAGCTGGGCAGCGGATGAAGAGGGACTCACAGGCGAAGAACTCATGACCTTCATCAACAATGAACTGTTCCCAACGCTGAAGGAATTGGATATTGTTTCCAATCCGCAAGCCAAAATCATCCGATCTGTATTTGAGGATACCTACAACTACATGAAGAACGGAACACTGTTTCGTCAGGTAATCAATGAGATCAACAAGATTGATTTCAACAGTACCAATGAGCGGCATTTGTTCAATGATCTGTACGAGACCATTCTGAAAGAACTGCAAAGTGCGGGCTCGTCGGGCGAATACTACACACCTAGGGCTGTCACGCAGTTTATGGTGGATACCATTGACCCACAATTGAAAGAAACTGTACTTGATCCCGCTTGTGGTACTGGAGGCTTTTTGACTTGTGCCATCGATCACAAGAAGTCTCTGGTAAAGAACCAAAAGGATGAAGCAGCCCTACAAGCAACCATCCGAGGGATAGAAAAGAAGCCCTTGCCTCACTTGCTTTGCACGACCAATTTGATGCTGCATGGCTTTGATGTACCTGCGGTACGTAGGGACAATTTGCTCAGCAAACCCTATGCGGATTGGGGCAGCAAAGACAAGGTAGATATCATCTTGACGAACCCTCCATTTGGTGGCGTGGAAGAAGATGGTACAGAGACCAACTTTCCACAGAAGTTCAGAACCAAAGAGACCGCCGATCTTTTCCTGGCCTTGATCATTCGCTTGCTCAAAGACGGGGGACGCTGTGCAGTGGTCTTGCCAGACGGTACTTTGTTTGGTGAGGGGGTCAAGACACGGATCAAGGAAGAGCTGATGGAGCGATGCAATCTCCATACCATCGTGCGCTTGCCCAATGGCGTGTTCAATCCTTATACCAGTATCAAAACCAACGTGCTGTTCTTCGAGAAGGGAACACCCACCAAAGACGTGTGGTACTTCGAGCACCCATACCCAACAGGTGTCAAGAGCTACAACAAAGGAAAACCGATTCATATCAAAGAGTTTGATCTGGAAAAAGCATGGTGGACAGATCGTGAAAACGAAAAGTACAGCCAATATGCATGGAAGGTCTCCGCACAAGAGATCAAAGACCGAGGCTACAACCTAGACATCAAGAACCCACACCAAGCGAGTGATGACCTGGACAAACCTGAAGTGATCTTGGAAAAATACAGCGCGACTACTGAGAAGGTAAACAGCATACAAGAGGAGATCATCCGAGTACTAACCGAGGCTTTGAAATAAATGCAACTACTCAAACACTTCAAAGAACTCACAGTTCATCCCAAAAATGCCCAAGAGCTCAAAGGCTTGATTCTACAACTGGCCATACAAGGTAAGCTCACCAAACAGTGGCGTGAGCAGAATCCTAACGTAGAACCTGCATCTGTCTTACTAGAGAGAATACAAAAAGAGAAAGCGCAATTAGTCAAGGAGAAGAAGATAAAGAAAGAGAAACCACTTCCTGAAATTGAAGAAGATGAAATCCCGTTTGATTTACCTCAAAAATGGTGTTTTAGTCGCTTAGGAAGTATGGGTTTAATTAATCCAAGAAATACAATAGCTGATAATTTAGAAATCGGTTTTGTTCCGATGAGAGATATTAGTCAAACATTTAGCTCAGTTCCAAAATTTGAGATTAAGGAGTGGTTAAGTGTTAAAAAAGCATTTACACATTTTAGAGAAAACGATGTTGCTTTTGCAAAGATTACCCCTTGTTTCGAAAACAGTAAGGCTTGTGTATTTAAAGGCTTACCAAATGGGTTTGGTGCAGGAACCACGGAATTACATGTTTTTAGAAAAGTAACTGAGGAAGTACATTCGGAGTTTGTTTATTGCATTGTAAAGTCCCCTTTGTTTTTGAAAAATGGAGAGGATAAAATGACTGGTTCAGCTGGTCAAAAAAGAGTTCCGAAGGATTATTTCTCTCATTATCTGATAGGGCTACCACCATTCGAAGAACAAAAAGCCATAGTTGCGACAGTCAATCAGTTGTTTGAGGAAGTAGAGGCACTGGAAAAGCAAACCCAAGCAAGGGTACAGCTCAAAGAAGACTTTGTGACCTCAGCTTTGCAACAATTGGCTACAGGAGATACGGTCAAGGAGTGGTCGTTTTTGCAGGCGCATTTCAAGACCTTCTTCACCGAAAAGACAGCCGTCAAAAAACTAAGAGAAACCATCCTCCAACTAGCCGTCCAAGGCAAACTCACCCACCACTGGCGCCTTCAAAATTCCCCTCCCTTGGAGGAGTACCCAGAGGGGGAGGTGTTCAATTCCCCTCCTTTGGAGGGGTGCCCGCAGGGCGGGGTGGTCCATACAGCACCAGATAAGTCCTCGCAGGACAAGGTGGTCAAACGAAACGCCAAAAACTACTTTAGCCTTCCATACAACCCCGCACTAAAGGAAAGAGCCAAAGCACTCAGAAAAGCAGGAAACTTATCTGAAGTGCTGTTTTGGAATGAAGTCAAACGCAAGCAGTTCAAAGGACTGGACTTTGATAGACAAAAGATCATCGGCAACTATATCGTGGATTTCTACTGTCCCAACTGCCAAGTGGTCATAGAGATAGATGGTAGCAGTCATGATCACAAGCAAGCCTACGATGCTAAGCGTGACGCTTATTTGGAGGGGTTGGGGCTGACGGTGATTCACATCCCTGATATAGACATCAAGAAGAAACTGGCCTATACCATGAATGCGTTGATGGAGCATCCTGCCTTGGTGGTGGGTGAGGCTGATGCAGTGGTATCGCCACATGCTGCAGAGACGGTCCGTGCTGCAGAACCACCCCGCGCTGGTGAGTCGGTCCGTGCTGCAGAACCACCCCGCCCTGCGGGCACCCCTCCGGAGGAGGGGAATTGGGAGCCGGCGTCTGTTCTACTCGAAAGGATCAAAACTGAGAAAGAGCAACTCATCAGGGATAAGAAGATCAAGAAGGAGAAGCCCTTGCCTCCAATCACCGATGAGGAGATTCCTTATCCATTGCCTAAAGGGTGGGTTTGGTGTAGGTTGGGGGATTTGATGAGTATTACAGGGGGAGTTGCGAAAGGAAAAAATGTTAAGGGAGAAATAATTGTAAGCCCATATTTAAGAGTCGCCAATGTGCAAAGAGGCTTCTTGAATTTAGACCTTGTTAAGGAGATAGCTGTCTCATCAATAGACTATAAGAAATATCAAATAGAGATTGGTGACTTACTAATGATTGAGGGTGGAGATCCCGACAAAGTTGGAAGATGTGCAATTTGGAACGATGAAATACAAGGTTGTATACATCAAAACCATGTTTTTAGAGTAAGAGGGTATCTTAAAGGCGTTTTATTCAACAGGTTCTTAATGGAGTTTATCAATTCACCTAATACACGCAGATACTATGAAGACTGCGCAAAGCGAACCACCAATTTAGCTTCTATTAATAAGACACAAATGAGAAGTACTCCAATTGCATTACCACCAAAAGAAGAACAAAAAGCCATTGTAGAGAAGGTGAATGCCATGATGGGGTTGTGTGATGCGTTAGAGCAAGAAATCGAGCAGAGCACGACCCAAGTGGAGCAGCTCATGCAGAGCTGTTTGCGGGAGGTTTTTGAGGGATGAGTTTTGAGTCTGTAGTATGCAATAGAAAATCTATTCCGGTTTTAGCTCGTTTCAATCCAGTCGCTTTGTTGTGCTTGTCACCGTAGCGGCGCTACGCTTTCGAACCCTGTTACATTATGCAGGTTGGATCAATAGAGGCATGCCGACAAGGAGGACAAGCCTCTCCCTAGTGTCCACCTTTTTTATTAAAAAAACACTCTCAAAAAAGTGCGTTTAGGGCCATTTGAGCGGGGTTTTTTGATCACGTGTGTTTGCGGCTTCAAAGACACGTGTTCGGTCGATCAATCACGTGTGTTCGGACGGTCAAACACACGTGATTGGAGCGTCAAACACAGGTGTTTGTTTTTAACTTTTATTAACGTCTCGTGTGGTGCTTTTGGATCGGAAATTGTTATAGAAATATTGTCTAATAGATACATCGAAAAGGCCATTCGATACCCGCGCTTTTCACAGCCCATGCCCAGCCAAGTCGAGCACCACACTGTCGCGACCCAGCCAAGCAACACCCCTTTTGCAAGTACCCACTTAGCAAAGCTCCAGACAAGCATTGTCGGCTTTTGCCTAGGTCTCCCTCAGGGAAGGACTCTGTCCAAACTGCGCTAGGGTTAGTTAAGCGATTCTCAATTTTTTTTTAACATCTAAATAGTAAAGTTATGACTGTAAAGTTCAAAATAGTCCCCAAAGGCCATCCAGGAGTAGTTGGCGGGGGAGTCGTCAAGTATTATGCTGCCATCGATAGAGGTGACAAAGTAGATTTTCGTGATCTCTTGACAGAGATCGAAGAGTTGAATGTTGTACATCCCGGTGTTTTTATCGCCGTATTGGAAGCGTTTCTTCGTAAAGCAAACCATCATCTGATCAATGGTCGTGCAGTAGATTTGGGTCAGTTGGGTACGCTCTACCCTTCCATCAGCAGCTCGCCTGCCGATAGTGCGGATGAAGTTACGAGAAACAACATTCGTAGATTCAAGATCGTCTATCGTCCAAGCGCACTGCTACAACAGGGGCTGGACCATGTGAAATTTGAAAAATCGTCTAATGGAAAACATGAGGAACCCGCTGCATAAGCACCCGCAATACACCAATGACAAGAGACCATGAATGACACTTTGAAAGTGTAGGTTCATGGTCTTTTTTTTGTACATTGATGACTCACATGAGAAATATACTGATCCTTGTATTTTTATTGGGTTGTTTTCAAATCGGCATGGCACAGGATGCTCTATCCGTACTCATAGCGCAAAACCTGACGGATACGACCATGCTTCGCCGCATCGAGCAATTCAAGCTAGGGGGCTATGAGAAGAAATTTGACTGTGGGTCTCAGACCAGAGATGAATTCATCTCTACAGCCAAAACCTACCTAGGGACTCCCTACCGTTTTGGGGGCACGACTGATCAGGGGATGGATTGCTCGGGCTTGATATATAGAACCATGAAAGACCTGGGTCTGACTGCACCTCATGGCGCTCAGGACTTGGCGCGCTTTGGTCAGATTATCCTAGACAAAAAGGAATTAAAGCCCGGTGACGTGATCTTTTTTACGCAAACTTATCCTACGAACAAACTCGTCACCCATGCTGCATTTGTTGTGGAGGATGATCACATGGTTCATTCCTCTACATCCAGAGGTGTACAAATGATCCCTATCGACGATCCCTATTACTGGAACGAGCACTACTTGTTTGGGACGAGGATTTTTCCTAATCCATAAAACCAGAGTCGCGAGAGATAGAGCTAAATCCAACCACCATCTCCTTTACAGCCGCAGAGCTGGTGCTTCTCCTGATTGTCAACTTGATCATAAAAGGACACGTAGTAGATTAGAGGACAATGTATCTATTTTTACACCTAACTTATGAAAACAATGCTACTGCCACTTTTGCTTATGATGGTACAGTCCATTGTATGGGCACAAAATATAAATAACCACTCATTAGACCACATGAAGCTGAAAAAAGATGCTTTGATTCAATTGGCCAATGAAGCAATCGAATTAAGATACCCCGACTTTGATTTTGATCTGAGTGACTATGTTGTCACAGCGTGGAGGAACAGTCATACGGTGGTAGTGAAATACAGGCGAATGATCCAATTCATCCCTTTGGATAGGAAATTGGACAACTTACACTATGATATCGAAGTAGATTTGACCAGTCAGCATATCTCACCATTTGATATATGGGGAATGAACCGGTTCTATATTCCCACTAGTGAGGAGCAGGCCAATATAGATTTCGTTACCAACGTCTTTGGTTTACCTCATCCGGGTTTTATCGCGTGCATAGAAGAGGATACAAGTGTGTATCGTATCTATCTAGACAATGAGCAATCTTTTGGTCGCTATGTGATTGACAAAATCACAGGTATTGAATACGAGGGAGCAATAGAGGGGAGTTATGAACCCATGCCCAGAGATCTAGATGGTCTATCGAGTCACCCAGATCCATTGTTGGAAATTATAGAATAGCTTTCTATCTTGAAGCAAAGTAAAAAAGATAAGCGGAGAGTGGGCATAAAGATAGTGTTCTTTAGGATTATCATAAGTTTTAGAAATAAAGTCATCCACCTCCATGATGTTATTTTTGATGAAACCAATTGGACTATTATTGTCAATGACTTTCCAAATTTTCAACATAGGGGTCTATCAACTACTGACTGAAGAGAAATAATTTACTTATCTCATTGAGTTGTATTGAGTCATGTTTTGACATAGAAGGAGAAGGATTATGTGTAGTGTTTCTAATGACTTTATTCTTTTGTTTGTGCTATGAACATACTACGTAGCAGTCTGGCTTATTATCTCAATTCTTTTCGGGGATTTAGCAGAGAGGTGTGGTGGCTGGCACTGGCTACCTTGGTCAATCGTGCGGGTGCGATGGTGTTGCCTTTTCTTTCTCTCTACCTGACGAGCGCGCTCAATTTTTCGCTACAAGATGTGGGTTGGATTATGTCTGCTTTTGGGTTAGGGTCTTTTGCAGGGGCTTGGTTGGGCGGTGAACTGGCGCACAAGTTTGGTGCCTACCGCAGCATGATTTTTAGTTTGATCTCTAGTGCTGTGTTCTTTGTCATCCTCGGACAGTTGACGAGCTTCTGGGGGATCAGTTTGGGCATCTTCACTGTAGCTATGGCAAGTGATATCTTTAGACCAGCGGTGTTTGTGTCGTTGGCGGCCTATGCGCGACCAGAAAATCGCGTCCGAGCCATTACCTTGATTCGTTTGGCTATCAACTTGGGCTTTTCATTGGGACCTGCCGTAGGAGGTCTCATCATTGTGTTCATCAGTTATCAATCTTTGTTTTGGATAGATGGGGTGACTTGTTTCCTCGCAGGAATCATTATTTTGATTGGTCTGGTGGAGAAGAGAACCCAGCGCAAGGAGAAGGCAATAGATACCAGACATTCTCATCGCAGGATCTTGTCCGATGCGCGGTTTATGTTGTTTCTCGGAGCGGTTTTTTTGTTTTGCCTGTTGTTTGTGCAATACTTTTCAGTGATACCGGTGTATTACAAGGGACTGAGAGGTCTGTCCGAAGATGAGGTAGGGTGGCTACTATCGCTCAATGGACTGTTGATCTTTTTGGTAGAGATGCCGATTATTTATGCACTAGACAAGCGATCTACCAGACCTTTTCTTGTGATGGTGATTGGCTCAGTTTGTTTGATGTTGAGTTTTGTTTTTCTTTTCATCCCAGGCTGGACAGGTGTGCTGGTGGTAGGTATGGTGTTGGCCACTTTTGCTGAGATTTTTTGTTTTCCCTATAGCAACAATTACGCGATGCAGCGAGGAGGAGCGGGCAATGAAGGGCGCTACATGGCCTATTATGCGATGACTTTTTCTCTGGCTCACATCGTGGGGCACAACTTTGGGATGCAAGTGTCTGATCAGCTGGGTTTTGAAACTTTGTTTGTCATCATGACCCTGCTTTCATTGGTCAGCGTATTGCTGTTTGCGTTGATTGGCAGGAAGGAAAACCAGGAGGAATTGACTGCCATAGAGCAATTGCCTCAGGTCTTGCCTTGATTATCAGTCCTTAGTTTTGTAGGATTGTAGATATTTTTCATTGGAGAGCGTTCACTTTCGCGCCATACTTTTATTCTTATGTTTGACAGTTCGGATTACCCCAAGCCACTTGACGAATCTCTTTTTAATTCTTGGTTGGAAAATGGTCGCCTAAGCAAAATCTCCTATGCCTACTTGTTGATCATCTGGGACGAATTGGAGGGGAATTATTTGCCGTTATTGGTGGAACATCGTGACCGTATATCGGATTACGAGCAGTATGGCAATTCTACAGGCAGAGAATCTCTCGTGGCGGCCTATGATCTCTACTCTGAGTCCAGAATTACCTTTGTCTAAGGGACAGCCTTCAGTAATTTGTAGGTGCTTTGTGTTTTGGTTGCATACGACTGGTTTTAACCTACTAATCCATAGACTTGATAATTTTGCGATTAATCGGAGCTTGATGAATATGCCTATTAGTCTTTTTTCTATATTTTTTATCAGAGTTACTTTATTTTGCCTTATTGTGGATCAGCCCTCTTTAAGAATCGAACGCTGGTTTTTAGATTTAATTGAATCCAAACGAAGCGACCAAAACATGCCATCGATCAAGCAACGAACGATGGGTTTTGAGCATTGTAATATCAAATTTGACCATTTATTGAAATGATGAAACAGTTGAAATGGGGCTTTGCGCTGTGTTACTTGTTTACAACAGCATTGACAGCTTGCAAAGACTACAGCGAAGGGGTAGAAGTGGATACCTACGAACCCAGTAGGACTGAGCTTACCTTGGACTCTATTTTTCTCTATGCCAAGGAGATATACTTTTGGAATGATCAATTGCCTACGTATGAGGATTTTGCTCCACGCGCCTATGCTGCTAGTACCGACGATCTGAGTATTTTCGAAGAGGAACTATATGATATTACCCAGTTTGCCATCAATAGTGAAACTGGGAGGCCGTATGAGTACAGACAGGGATATGCCGGCACCCCCAAGTACTCTTTTATTGAAGAAAATGAATCTAATACCTCTGCTTTTGCGGTACTACAGTCGTCCTATCTGGATGGGACGGATGATGACTATGGATTTGCTTTGACTGCCATAGCGGCCAATGAAATCCGTGTGCGCTATGTGGTGACAGGTTCTACGGCATACAAGGCCGGGATTCGGCGCGGAGATATATTGATCGCAGTAGGTGGAGAAGAGGTGCGAGCAGATTCAAACGCAGATATCACCCGGATCAACAGTGCCTTTGATGGAGATACCTTTGAGTTGACGGTCATGGATCAGGATAGTGTTGTGTTGAATACCACTTTGGTTCGATCTACCTACACCATCAATCCTGTATTCAAAGACAGTGTGCTAGAAACCAGCGCTGGAAAAGTGGGTTATTTGGCCTACAGTACATTTAGCTCTCTGAGCAATAGTCAGGATGTGTTGGATGAGGTATTTGCTGAATTTGCGGCTGCCAATATCAAGGATGTAGTCATCGATCTTCGCTACAATGGTGGAGGGTATATCGCCACAGCCGACTACTTGATCAATCAAATCATCCCATCCTCTCTCAACAATCGAGATATGTACGTCGAGCGCTACAATGAACTCATGCAAGGCGGTGACGCGACCATCTTGGAGAATCAATTGCTCAAAGATGCCAATGGTGACAACATAGATTATCGTGGTAGGTATGCGAATTACAACGATCTGGACTATTCTGAAGACGGTAATACTTTTACTTTCAGCAAAGAAGGTGATTTGGAAACAATAGAAAATGTCTATGTCATTATCTCTGATGCCACGGCATCAGCCAGTGAGCTGGTCATTAATACCCTCAAGCCTTACCTCAATGTTATACTGATAGGTACTACTTCGTATGGGAAACCAGTTGGGTTTTTCGGGATCGAAATTGATGATTACACCATGTACATTCCCAATTTCCAAACGGTAAATTCAGATGAGGAGGGAGATTATTTTGATGGCATGGTTCCCGATTTCGAAATTAACGATGATGTGACCAGAGATTTTGGAGATACAGAAGAATCCTGTTTGGCAACAGCTATTGCGATCATCACAGGGGATGGTACTACAGCTAGATCCTCATCCACAAGTTCTTATTCACTACTACACTTGGGCAATATGCCCCATACCGCAGTGATGATAGAGCATAGGAGGACATTGAAACAATAGTCTTTTGAAACATGTCGCCAAGTACCCTTTAGGTAGATCCAACTAAAACCTACTAGAAGTATCTGTTATACTTTTGACGACAATGGTCTAATCTTGCGCTACTAATCTTTCGGATGTATGAATAAGGGATTGTTGACGTTGGCCATTGGTGGTTTTGGTATTGGGATGACGGAATTTGTGATGATGGGTATCTTGCCCGATGTGGCTTTGGCGCTGGATGTCACGATTCCTGAGGCGGGACATTTTATCTCTGCCTATGCATTGGGTGTGGTGATAGGTGCACCATTGTTTTCAGCAATAGGAGGTCGCTGGCCATCCAATGTCGTACTGATGTTGCTCATGGGTTGGTTTGCAGTATTCAATACCCTTTCCTCTTTTGCGAATAGCTACGAAACTTTGTTGGTTGCTCGTTTCTTATCAGGCATGCCTCATGGTGCTTTCTTTGGGATTGGGGCTGTGGTCGCAGGTCAGATCTGTCGACCTGGCAAATCAGCCCAAGCCATCGCAATCATGTTTGGGGGATTGACAGTTGCCAATGTGATTGGTGTGCCGATTGGTACTTATTTAGGGCATCATTTTCATTGGAGTATTGCTTTTATGATCACAGGAGTGGTGGGGTTGGTTGCTCTCGCGAGTGTCAAACTATGGATGCCACAGATGCCAAAAGCTTCTACAGCTGGTTTTGCCGAGGATGCCAAGTTATTCAAGAACCCAGAACTTTGGGCGGTAATTTTGCTGACTACCATAGGTACAGGTGGGCTGTTTTGCTGGTACAGTTATATTGCTCCGTTGATTACGGAGGTAGCAGGTCACCCTGATTATGTGGTGAGCTATGCTATGACCCTCGCAGGCATAGGCATGGTGATAGGGAATATAGTTGGAGCTAAATTGGTTGATTATTTTACACCTATTCATTCAGTGATTATCAGCTTTGCCACGATGGCAGTGTTGCTGATTGTGAACGTGTATGTGGCACACGATCCAGTGTTGATTTTGGTGATGACCTTTGTGATAGGAGTAGTGGCTTTTACGGTGGGTACGCCGATTCAGATGGTGATGATCAATACGGCCAAAGGTTCCGAAATCCTAGGCTCCTCTCTCAACCAAAGTGCCTTCAATATGGGCAATGCCTCTGGTGCATACTTTGCAGGTTTGCCTATCGCTATGGGTTATGGATTTACGTCAGCAGATGTGGTAGGAGCAGCCATGGCAACTGCCGGCGTATTGATCGCATTTGGGATCATTTTGATGAGAAAACGGAAGAAAAATCTGGCGTCTCAGCAAACCATACTGCAATAACCAAAACGGCTCTTTCTTATATGAAGAGCATCAATAATGTAAGAGCAAGTCCAGCGAGGGCAAAGTAGAGTCCTTTTTTGAATACACTTGTCCCAGGGATAAACATCCAGAAAGAAGACAATACGAAAAAGAATAGCGAGACGCCAAAAAAGATATTGAGAAACGCCAAAGGCTTGCTACTCGTCGCTTTGTGCATGTGGGTCATTTTGTCTAACAAGTAGGGGAGTTCCTTCTTGGTATAGACGGCGGTCCTAGTTGTTTGGTCGTAGGTTCCTCCTTTGAAATAGACAATCTCGTCTTCAATTTTGTCTACATTGAATCTTTTCATTTCTAGTGCTTTGCCTAGATCTTTTACATCCGTACCTTCTGGCAATACTTTTTTGACTTCTGTCACTTTGTTGAAGGCATCTGTGTCTCTAAAAATCAGTACGATTCCACTGAGTGCATATACTGCCATGATTCCCGCTAGGAAGAACCCCAAATAGCGATGATAAACCCTCATTTTCATGTTTGTATTCATATGGGTAAGAATGATATTTTGGTCGAATAACCCTTTGAAACCAGTTTAAAAAATAAAAATCCGAAGTTATCATCAAAAGAACTTTAATCCACTGATCACAGGAAAAAGAATCATCCAAAACCCCATTTTTCTTGTTTCAAATTTACTTCGTCATACAGGATTGATGACCTCAAAATATGCTCAGTCATGTATCTTTGCCAAAAGAGCAACATGGAAATATTCAAACTGAAAGAAGGAGAGGAGTATATCGAACTCAACAATCTGATCAAAGCCCTAGGCTGGGTGATCACAGGCGGTGAGGCCAAAATCCGTATCGATGAAGGTGAAGTCAGTGTCAATGGAGAGGTAGAGACACGCCGAAGAAAGAAGGTGCGTGCGGGTGAAACAGTTGCTTACGGGGAAGACATGGCTGTTGTTGAAGCAGGTACTAAAAGCTAAAAGTATGAATATCAAGACGTCCATAGGTAGGCTTAGGATTTTAGCCATATTAGAAGGTATCAGCTACTTGTTGTTTGGGATTACTATGCCGATGAAGTATATGCTGGATATCCCACAGCCCAATTATGTGGTAGGTATGGCTCATGGTTGGTTGTTCATATTGTATATCGGGATTTGTTTACAAAATGCTGTGATCTACAAGTGGAACTTCAAAATAGCTGCATTGGCACTGATAGCCTCCTTGCTTCCATTTGGTACTTTTATCGCAGATGCAAAGATCTTTAAACCTGCCAGCGATGTAGGTTCTAGCTCCTAGTCAAAGGATAAAGCCCCTCATTTGGTATGAATCCATAAATCCCTAGATAGATTAATATAAAAATAATATTAATCTATCTAGGGATTTTCATATATTTCGATTTGATAGATTAAAATGCTCTACATGGGCATGTTTAAAATTTATTTGAGAATAGAATTAATATAAATCAAACCCGAAATAATGGCCAAATCAACATCACCCGCAAAGGAAATACGTGTGACCTCCAAACAAGAGCGCGTCAAACTCTACGATTTTGCATACGAACAATCAGGAAAAGTCATGGGAGACCCTGATATTTTTGTGTCCAACCTTCAGCTCATTTACAACGGAGATCTGGTAGAGCCTGATTACAAAGGATTCTCGGATGAGGAAAAAGTCGAGCGCGTAAAACAAATCAAAGAACTGGAAAAGGAACTAAAGGCCAGTCAAGCTACGAATGCCAAAATCGAAACCGAAATCAAGGAAAAAGAAGCTGAAATAGAAAAGCACCGAGGTGAGGTATTGAAGATCCGTGAGATTAAAGCCAAGAATCACGAAAAACTCAAGGAAGAAAGCTTCAGTCCATTCAAGTTCATAGTCAATGTGTTCTTGTTGATCATGTTGTCGGTGTATTTGTTCTTTTTTTACATTTCCGCAGCATTTAAGGCACTTTATGTAGATTTTGAAGGGATAGCGGAGAGTATCTCTGAGGGTGCAGGAGTAGGTAGCATCATGCCAGGAGCCTACGAGTTGGCTGAGGCCATACAGTACAATTACTTGTTGTTCTTGGTGCCATTTGTATTTTATTCTTTCGGTTGGGCATTTCACATTCTGTTGGAGATGAAGAGCAAACTGAGGTATGTGTTTTTGTCCGCGTTGATCATTGTGACATTTACCGTCGACTTCCTGTTGGCATTGATCATTCACAACAATACTGAAAGTGCCAAAGAATTGATGGGACTTGGTTCTACACACTGGAGTGCCAGTTCTACCTTTTACATCATTTTGTTCTTAGGATTTCTAGTCTACATTATTTGGAGTATTCTGTTTGATTCTATGCTGAGAGAGTGGGACAAAAAACAAGTGACCACTAATCTCAAGAGAATCATCAAGCACCATGAAAAGGATATCCAAAACTTAGAAAAGGACTTGATTAATCTGGATGAGATCAAGAAGAAGATCGAAGATTATAGAGAAGACATCAGTACCATCATGTACGGTAGCCTTAAAAAGTACATTGATCAGTTTTCTGCAGGATGGGTATCTTATCTGTCTCCAGCCAATTTGAAAGATACCAAGCAGACCTGTCTACATCTCAAAAAGGAGTTTGAAGACAAACATGGAATCAAAAGCGGAACAGTCAAAGTAGTCAGTAAAAAAAGGTAGACAACCAGTAAGAACATGATGAAATCAAAAATGAATAGGATGATCAAAATGAAGAATCTCAACAGTCTCACAGCCTTACTAATGATCCTGTTGATGGGGGCTTGTAGCATGCCTGTCAAGGAAAAGAAGGAAAAGGTTTTGAGAGCAAAGCATAACTATATCGTGTTGCTGGACTTGTCAGATCGCTTGATTACCAGAGAGGATCAGCCTGAGCGAGATAAGCAAATAGTCAAGCAGATCTACACGATGTTTGAGGCAAAAGTCAAGAAGGAATTGTATGTAAAATCACGAGATGAGATCAAAGTGGTGATTGCCCCGCAGAGAGGATCCAATTTGGATGTGGATACCTTCGAAGATGAGTTGTATGTGAACATGGAGAGCATCAGCAACATCCATCGCAAGGCGAAAGAAGAGGAAAGACGAGACAGTTTTTATGCCAATGTAGACGAACTGTACAAACAAGCAGTCTTCAGTAAGAATCGTGAAGATTATCATGGTGCTGATATATGGAAGTATTTCTATGAGGACTTGAAAGTCGACTATGTCAAGGATTCCTTGTCCGAGAACTATCTCTTTATTTTGACAGATGGGTATCCTATCGTAGGGAAAAATCAGAATAAACTCAATGAGATCACCTCAAAATATCCAGGATTGCAAGTCGTATTGATGGAAGCCGCACCAAGGGACAAGGACATGGAGTGGGATCGTGTGATGGACATCTGGAAAGAGTGGTTTGATAAGATTGGTGTAGAAAAATACACTTTGATCAAGCGTGGTGCAATCACCAAAGAACTAGAACAACTGAATGATTTGATCAAATAGAGTGTAGTTTCAAAAATTGAAGACCAAGAGGACGTCTAATACCAGTAAAGCTGTCAGGCTGAGGTTCTCTAAGCCTTGCTGCTAATCGCAGACACACATTTCGAGTTCCTCAATGTGACAGTACAGATAAAGGTGACCTTTAAGACGTCCTCTTTGTTGTTAGAACGAAATGGCTCTGTGCCATATCATAATTCTGGTCTCACTTTAGTCTGGAATCTAAAATCTAGTATCTTTAAAAATGGTTAGGTTTTGGAATTCGCTGGTCGTCAGGTTTGGCTTACTTTTTACTTTTTTAGTGATCTCATGTGTGTTGATCTCTGGGTATTTGGTATTTGATCAAGCCGCTGCGATGATCTTGAATCACAGCAAAGAGCGGATTCAAAACGATGCTCAGCTGGTACAGCGGTCATTCTACAGGTTGCTCGATGAGGTGAGTTATGACATAGCTGTCTGGACCAATAATCCTACGGTAGAGAATTACATCAATGATCCGTCCCTCTACCATGCCGAGCAAACCGAGAAGCTCGCCAGTGTGATTCTGAAAAATAAACCTGCCTACTTTCAGCTAAGGATTTTGGAAGCAGGTACAGGTGAGGAGATCATTCGATTCGACAAGAAGTATGGCATGATCATCAAGACGCCAACTGATGCATTGCAAAACAAAGGAAATACAGAATATTATCTCAATGCAGTTTCTAGTCCTGAGGAGTACTACTTCTCAGAGATCAATCTCAACGAAGAATATGGTAAAATAAGTATGCCACTGACACCCACCCTTCGGGCTGTCGGAAAGATATACGACGGACAAAACATGGTACGGGCACTGTTGGTAATCAATGTGGATTTGACCTCTTTTTATCATGGATTGGAGCAAATGATCCGTTCTGATTCTCGATTGATTATCACGGACAGCAAAGGGGAGTATTTTTTTGGAGAACAGAAGAACAAATGTTTTGCTTCTCAATTGGGACATGAGGCTTCATTTCCAAATGATTATCAGATTGATTGGCATGCGTTTGTTGCCCAACAACATGCTGTGGGTAGTATCAAAGGCACGGATGGGAAGGATTACGTCGTACAGATGGATGAATTGATTTATTCTGAAAGTCAGCATCAGTTGTATCTATTTACGATGATGGAGCTAGATAGTCTTATGGCGGATGCTGAGTCAGTCAGGAATAGCTCCTTAAAAACAGTTTTTGTAGTTGGAGTCATAGCATTGTTTTTGGTATTTTTCTTTATCTGGATTTTGTCTCGGGGTATCAATCAAATCACCCGAGCAGTGAGTGATCTGGATCATCACACCGAATCCAAAGTTGATTTGCCCATTGGAAGGAAGGATGAAGTCGGTCTGTTGGCAAGGTCGTTTTCCAACATGAGACAGCGCATTGACCACCAAGTGACTGAGTTGAAAACTGCATTGTTTAGCGAACAAAGAGCGATCAAGGAAAGAGATGAATTCTTGCAAAACATGAGTCATGAGCTGAGAACACCGCTCAATGCCATCCTTGGCTTGACCCAATTGCTCAACAAGAACAAAAGAACCGCAGAACAACAGCCTATCATTGATTCCTTGTATCGCAGCACGATCAATCTGACTGGTTTGATGCATGACATATTGGATCAACAAAAATTGATGGAGGGTCGTGTGAAGCTAAAGCTAATACCGTCCAATCTCTATGATCTGCTCTATGATATCTATGCCAGTTATCAATATGAGGCGGTCAACAAGGGATTGACTTTTGACTTTGGAGTAGCTCAGGAATTGAAACATAAAACCCTCTTGATGGATCCATTGAGATTCAATCAAATTGTGATCAACTTGGTGGTAAATGCCATCAAATACACGAAAATAGGGACTGTGACATTGTCTGCCGAGCTGCGCGAAGATCATCTCATAGTGGATGTCCATGACACAGGGGAAGGTATCGAGGAGGAAAACCTGCAATACATCAAAGAGCGGTTTTACAGAGCGGTGGATGAGCGTGGAGTAAAGATTGATGGTTTTGGACTGGGATTGTCAATTGTGAAGCAATTGATAGAGCTGTTTGGAGGGAAGCTGACAGTAACCTCCGAACTCAAACAAGGGTCTAAGTTTAGTGTAATATTGCCAGTGACCGAAGTCTCACATGATAGTTTGAAATCCAGAGGAGTGGAGCAAACGCACTACCCAAAACTGTTGGGGCAGTATAGGGTTTTGCATGTAGAGGATGACCCTTCAGCACTTTTGCTAGTAAAGAGCACTTTGCAGTTGCCATTTGTGTCATTGATCCAAGTCAGCAGCATAGAGGCGGCTGTCAATATAAATCAAGAGTTGAAGCCTCATCTGATATTGACTGACTTGATGTTGGGCAGCGAACCCATGTCAGCATCACAACGAACTGAGTGGATTGATGAGGCAGATGCACCAGTGATTGTACTATCAGCTTTTGATGCAGATGTCTCTCATGCTGAATCGGCCAATTACTTGCAAAAGCCATTTGACCTCAATCAATTGTTGGACTTGGTGATGGTAAAATTGGGAAGCCAAGAGTTTGATTTGCCATACATGAATGGAATCTACGCGCAATATGACCATCGTCCCGACAAGATTGCCAACTATCTCAAAATCATGATTTCTGAGTTTAATACTTACATTCAGCGAATCGAAGAAGTAAAAATCAGTCAAGAAGAAAAGGAGTGGAAGGCCATTCTGCACAAATTGATTACTCATATCAATGCTATGAAGCTAGAAAAGTTGGCCGAGTCATTGCCAAATGGAGTCCATGATTTGGACGAGTCACAGTTGACGACCATTATCAACCAATTGCGTTTTTATTTGTGCTTTTTTCGCAACGAATTGCGAATCAATTCAATAGATTGATTTTTTTCATCAAATCATGCTCGTAGCTGCTGCTGATGGAGATTTCATGGTCTTGGATGCGGACATCTCCGTTGGCGATGCTCTCGACCTTGTCCACATTGACGATACATGATCTATGTACACGTTGAAAGTGTGAGGGCAATTTTGTCTCCATCTCTTTCAAGGTCATCAGGGTCATAACTTTCTTTTTTTCAAAGATCAGCTCTGCATAGTTGCCTGCTGATTTGATGTAGAGTACCTCATTCAAGTTTACTTTTACCAGACTATTTCCATCTTTGATGAATAGATGGTTTTCAGTTTTGAGGATATTTGGTATTTCTTTTTTGACCTTGAGTACACCTTTGAAAAAACGTGTAAATTCGATGGGTTTGACTAGGAAATCCACAATTTGGTCATAGTTGTATGACTCATGTCCAAAGTCTTTGTTGGCTGTAATCATGATTACAGGGGTATGGTTGTCAACGACTTGTAGGATGTCTTTGCCAGTAATGTCTGGCAGGTCATAGTCCAATAGAATCAAATCAAATGTACGCTGGTTGATGAGGTTAATTGCTTCGAAACCACTGTTGGATAGCGTGACATGCGAGATGAAGTCAACCTTGGAACAAAAATGCTCCAGCATATCACATATCAGAGGGTCATCATCTACAATCAAGCAACGCATAACTAGTGTTTTAGTGTCTAGGGAATAGGTTGTGGGACTTAGACCCTAGATTTAGAATTAATCAAAACAAGATAACTAAGAATCCTGAGTCTTGAACATTGAATCACGAACCTTTAATCTATAATATGGCTCTGAGGAGTTGTGGTAGCGGTAGCGTTGATGAATTCCATCCTGTCGTTGAATACAAAAGTAGAATCTGCCGTGATGGCTTGGTAGCTTGTTTGCCCAGATTTTAATTCCACTTTGGTCAGATAGTTGAGTTCTTGGTTTTTAGTTTTCTCCTGCATGGTCATGATGAGTTCCAATGGCGTGGAAATGAGCAATTCGTCAGAGTAAAACTTGTATCGCCTCTCTTTGATCGTACCATCAGCTTCAAACATCAAAAACTCTAGTCCACCGAGAGCTTTGATATCTACTCCCTTGCGAAGGAACTCGACAGGATATATGTTTTCATCACTGTGTTGATAGAAATTGAAGAGGATAAATTCCAAGTTCATTTTTTCAATCTCATGATTGAGCGATTGCATGATGTCTGGCGTAAGGTCTTCGTAGTTGATTTGATTCCAACTTTCTGGCACTTGGCTATAAGATACAAGCGACCCCAAGCAGCAGGCTGCAAAAAGCAGAGCAATTTTTTTCATCAGTAGTAACTATTAGTCTATGGTTAATAATGCTTCGCTTGCCCAAGCGAAATGATAGCTGATGATATGGGTAACAGGCTTTTCCAACTGTCCAATAAGCAATCAAAGATTTGCTCAATAAAGCTTGTATGACTGTATAAATTGGATAGCTGAGTAGGTGGGATTTTCAAATATAGTGAACCCTTTTTGAATTTGAAAGAGATAATGGGAAACGGCACAAATAATTGCCCTAGCTAAAAACAACATATGGTAATAGGTGCTTTTTGAATGTGTTTTTTTGATTTATTCCTAGTAGATTTAGCCGTTGTAATGTAATCAACTAATCTAACCGTAATATTGTAGTAATGATATATGTATTGTTTTTGCTTGGGTTTGTGTTACTCATTAAAGGTGCAGATGTTTTAGTAGAAGGAGCCTCCTCTGTTGCCAAGAGATACAATATCCCTGAGTTGGTCATTGGATTGACGATTGTTTCATTTGGGACGAGTATGCCTGAGTTGATCGTCAATTTGCTGGCAAGTTTTGATGGTAGTTCGGAGCTGGCTATCGGCAATGTCTTTGGTAGCAACATTGCCAATGTCCTGTTGATTTTGGGGGTGTCCGCGATTATCAGACCCCTTCCGATCCAAAAGAGCATTTATTTTACCGAAATCCCGATTTCGTTGGTGGCTACCTTTATGGTAGGATTCTTGGCCAATGCTGATTTATTTGTAGATGTGAAAGGCCTGTCATTGAGCAGAATTGATGGCGCAATTTTACTGTTCTTTTTTGGTATGTTTATGGCCTATATTTTCGTCATTTCTAGATCAAAGGACAATCCAGAGGGGTTGGTGGTTCAGGAGCCAGACATCGTCGTACTGCCCAAACGAAAATCCATTCTTTACGTGATTTTAGGGTCTTTTGCATTGTTTTTAGGAGGCAAATGGGTAGTGGATGGTGCTATTGAAATAGCACTTCATTTTGGCTTGAGCGAAACATTTATTGGACTCACAGTAGTGGCCATCGGTACTTCACTTCCTGAGTTGGTTACCTCAGCAGTTGCAGCCAAAAAGGGTCAAGCAGACATGGCTGTTGGTAATGTAATAGGTTCAAACATCTTCAATTTACTTTGGATATTGGGAGTCAGTGCTATGCTCAGACCCTTGCCATTCGATGTGGCCAACAACAGTGATATTATGATGGTGATTCTGGCAAGTACCATGCTGATCCTAGCTGTCATAGTAGGGAAAAAGACAAGAGTAGATAGGTGGGAAGGAGTCGTTTTCTTGGTTGTGTACTTTGGTTACCTAACCTACTTGGTTATGAGGGGGTAAGAGTGTAGAACAGTAATTAGAATAGGACACAAACTCTTTTGACGGGTACCTGGTTAATTGAATGCTTTTTAGTAGGAGGCTATTTGTAATGCTTGTATTGTAAAAAATCACGCTAGTCAATCGTCTGCACTTTATTAGTAGGTTTGCCATATTTTATGGAGTACATCATCCCTCATACAAAAGTTTTTTAGTCTAATTATTAGGCAAAACCCACCTTGTTTATGTTTATGTCGGCTTTCAAAAGCTTGATTGGGTTTGCTGATAATGAGTTTTCACTTGGAAGCAAACAGGTAGTTACCAACTATTTTTGACCATTAAGCCTTTGTTGTTATTTTACAGTCCCAAACAACATTCATAACCAATAAGAGATGACCAAAAGTGAATATGAAATTGCACCGGAAAATCATGCCATATATCAAAAGGGGATAGAGATTTATGATTTGGTGAGTCGTGTATGTGCGATGCTGCCCACAGACAATGTAACCCTTCAAGAAGTGCGTACCATGATGCTTTCGGATGCATTGCAGCTCTCGTCAAAGGTGGAGGCCGCTCAAGGTGCTGAACTCTATGACTTAAAAATGGAAGCAGCTACGATGATTCGCAAATCAGCAAAGGATTTGCTTGTACAAAATCATGCTTTGACTTACCATGGATTCAAAGATGCACAATACTTTGACCTAATTCGCGATGGCGTAGAGGAGTATAGGCTGTTGTTCATCGAATGGGTCAGAGGTTTTGACAAGAGCAATTACATAACAGATCGCTGGGGTTTATTCAACCCTCCTGGTGTAGACCCCAATGATCAGATACATGAAGAGAGCATCAGTTTTGATGCTGAGGATTATTTGAAATGAAGAGGTTAACTTTTAAATAAGTAATCAAATGCACCGAGTTTCATGATTTGATCAATCTGAAAACAATCCCGAACTCAAATATCTGTCCCCTCTGTCACAAATGATCGATACTATGGTAGCTGGCTCTGTCAAGGTTTTGGCTAGTTCTACTGCTGCGTGCATGGCACCACCGCTACTCATACCTGCGAGTATTCCTGTTTCTTTAGCCAGACGTTTGGTCATGGCTACCGCTTGATCTCTGCTCACATAGAGGATGCTGTCAACCCGGGCATCATCGTAGATCTCAGGTAAGAATTCTGGTGACCACTTTCTGATTCCTGGGATGTTGTCACCTTCTTGAGGTTGCACACCGATAATTTGGATTTGGGCATTCTTCTCTTTGAGATACATGGAGTTGCCCATGATCGTACCCGTGGTGCCCATGCTAGAGACGAAGTGGGTGATTTTTCCTTTGGTATCATTCCATATCTCAGGACCAGTCGTGTTGTAGTGCGCACGGTAGTTGTCGTTGTTGGCAAATTGATTGAGCATGACATACCCTTCTTTTTCGACCATTTCGTCCGCGATGGTTCTGGACAGTTCTATGGTTCCAGCCTCGGGCGTCAGGACTACCTTGGCTCCAAAGGCGGTCATGGTGTCTATGCGTTCTTGTGTCGAGTTCTCAGGCATGACGAGGGTGATGTCCATGTCAAATGATGCAGCTACCATGGCTAGTGCTATACCTGTATTGCCACTGGTCGCTTCGACCAATTTTGTATCCTTTTTAATCTCTCCTCTTTTGAGGGCTTCATTGATCATGAAGTAGGCAGGTCTGTCTTTGACACTGCCGCCAGGGTTGTTGCCCTCTAGTTTGCCGTAGATCTCTACATGATCTGGAATCTCCGGTAAAAAGACTCTGACGAGTGGTGTGTTGCCAATTAATTCACTGATATTTTGAGCTGACATATTTTTAATCTTTTAGAATAGGAAGGTTGATTCCTGAATTAAACTGAGGCTTTGATCAATTGTGAGTCATGTGCATAGTACACGCGGCTGTTGGGTGCTACACTTTCGGTCAACCAGACATTGCCGCCTATGATGCTGTTGGCACCAATGACGGTACGCCCACCGAGGATGGTTGCTCCTGCATAGATGACCACATTGTCACCGATCGTTGGGTGTCTTTTGGTGAGTGCCATTTCTTTGCGTACACTCATCGCACCCAGCGTGACACCTTGATATACCTTGACATTGCTACCGATGATACAAGTCTCGCCTACCACTACACCTGTACCATGATCGATACAAAATTTTCGTCCAATCTTAGCTTTTGGATGGATATCAATAGATGTGCGTACATGAGCATACTCCGTAAAGATCCTGGGGAGGTAGGGAATGTCCAATCCCAACATGACATGTGCAATCCGATAGATGGCAATAGCAAAAAATCCAGGGTAGGTGCGGATCACCTCCTTGCGATCGATGGCTGCTGGATCACCACTCAGGATCGCATCTGCGTCCTCTATGCAGAGGTCGTAGATGTTTTCGAGTTCTGAAAAAAACAACTGACACGAACTAAGGGCAAAGCTCTTTTCACAAGCCTCTGTTTTCAGTAACAAATCTTCAAACAATTGTTGAATGGCTGCAAACTCTTCTTGGATTTCTGACTCTGTCTTGAACCTAATGTTGTTGAGTTCAGGAAAGAGGAACTGAAGCAGCCTGACAATGAACTGGTCAATTTCCTTTTCGCCAGGAAGTGCCTTGGGTACATTGTGTGCTTTGTGAATTTTATCAAAAAACGATTTTTTCATATTCAAATAGGTGTCAAACCTTGCAACGGAATCGTAAAACTAGTGTTTCGGATGGGAATAAAAATGCAATCAAATACTCTTTTTATTTTGTGCAGACAATAAACTTACACGCGATCAATGCAACATCTGTATCACAGCCCGAGTTCCGTTGACTTTCCAGTCGATTTCTTGACTGTCTAGCGTGATGCATTGTACCTCTGTCAATCCAGTTTGTATGTCTGATTTGAGGGTACGGATGCAGTAGGTTGGGTGCTTCAGGTATTTGATCAAGGAAGCAGATGGCTGTGTAGAAGGGATGATCCGGTCTTCAAAGAACCTACGGTAATTGGCGTCTCCTTTGGATAGCAGCAGTGAGTGTGGGGTGATTAGGTCTACAGGGAGCTGACTGAAATGCTGAGGACTGGTCCAAAATGGATTTGCCTGTACAATGATTTGCTCTTGCTCTATCTTGTTAGTTATAGCATCAGCAAAGTCTTTTGCTCCATGTGCTGCTAGGAGGGAGAGTAGGTTATCTATGTCTGATTGTATCACATCAGAGACAAAAATAGGTGCTGACTTAATATGCAGTTTGATTTGATGTCCATAGCGATCCACCAAATGATTAACTAGCATCAAGTCGCTGAACAGTTCCATTCCTGCATTGTCTAAGATCATATCGACATGTGTAGCGCACTCAAAATCATGAAGGAGCTGTGGACGATCATCGAGCAGTAGTTGGATACTCAACTCCTCGGCACTCTTCAATTGACTCAGATCTGATTTGTTGCCATGCAGACTACCGAGTACAAAATCAGGTGTGTCCCAATCCTTTGATTCCAGTAGGATGGTATCAAAGGTGGCTTGGTTCTTTTCTAAGTCTTGGGACTTGATTGTTGAAAATGGGTCTGTCCCTACTCTGTCATAATCAGTCAAATGAAGGATGTAGGCAAATAGATAAACTTCCGCATCGAAGAATGGCAAGTCATTCAAGTTTTTCTCTTCATAATCCGCATAAAACACTTCCCAAAGAGGGTCATTCTCATGAATCCGCTTGACAACCAAAGTGTCAAGCTGAGACTTTAAATTGTGGAGTCGAGCCCTAATCTCTTGGTTGTACAAGTTGCTGTTGATTACCTCATCGAGAATCTTGGGGTACCGCACACGAAAGGTCATTCCTGAAAAGGCAAGCGGATCAATGGGAATCTTTGGGTAGTGGCTCAACATACGTCAAAGGTAAAGAGTATTGGGATGAATTTGGTTAATTGCAGTGCTTTCCGAGCCTTTGAGTTTACTTGTTACATGTATTAGGATAGGGACAAAAAAAGAAGAGGTTGCCAGCGGCAACCTCTTCTTTTAACTTAGGATTATTTAATTCCTTAGACTTATATTTTCTTAACTCGAACGGCATTCATGCCTTTCATACCACGTTCTAATTCGAAACTTACTTTGTTGCCTTCTTGTATGTCGTCGATCAAGCCATTGACGTGTACGAAGTATTTCTCCTGAGTCAATTGTTCTTTGATGAAACCAAAGCCTTTAGAATCGTTGAAGAACTCGACAGTTCCTTTTTTGACCGCTTCTACTACTTCTTCTTCTCTTTTTGGTACACCGATCTCGATGTTCTTGGCGTTGATTTTCTTTTTCTTGGTTGGGTCTGGAGGAGTGTCGGTGAAGTTGCCATCTTCATCGATGTAAGTAATCATGCTTTCTAGATCACCACCTTGTGAGTTGTTCTTGCGTTCTTCTCTTTTCTGCTGCTTCTCTTCGCGCTTCTTGATACGTTTTTTCTCTTTTTCTTTCTTGTTATAAGTTTCTTGCGGTTTCGCCATTCGTGTTTTTAGTTAAAATTTATCAAGGATTGCGCAGTGGAGCTACTCAGTGGGTGCAATTGCGCGGTAAAGATAGTCAATTTGATGCCTATTTTTTAGGGTTGATTTGGAAAATGCACAAAGAATCGTCTAATAATGAGCTGAGTATCTAAATACTTGCGTTTTACACTTCGTTTTTTTGAGGCTTATGGATGAGAAATTGGTGTCTGGATGAATTAGTCATGTGCTCAGGTATAAAGGTAGGCCCACCAAATCAGCACCAACTGTAAGGGTAGTCTGAGCCATAGCACCCAGATAGGAACCTTCATTCCTGCTCCTTTCTGCTGCAAGTGGTAGATGTTGGCTGGGAAAACAGTGATGAGCAATAGAATGATTCCCCAAGCGGCGTAAGATTGCAATGGCGTGATCAATCCGATGGCAAGAATGATTTCTGCCGCTCCACTCAGTTGATTGATGCGCTCTTTGTTTTTGAAAATAGGAGGGATGATCCTGAGGTAAAATTTAGGTTGCACAAAATGGTTGATACCTGCTGCGAGGTACAAGGTAGACATGAGGTAGAGACTAAGAGTTGCACACATGACTCAATATATGAATTAATTGTTGTTGCTTGCCTTTCTTAGGACAACTTTTCCAGAGTTCTGTCAACTACCACCAGAGAAGTCTGACTGACTCGAAATAGTTGGAAGCAACAACTTTGGAAAAGCGGGTGGTCGGGTAATTGTCGCTTGTCTATAATTTCAGCGAGTACATTTTGTCAACTTACATTTTGATGTGAATCCATATTAGAATTGCCTACGGTATGTAGAGATAATAAGAAAAACGAAAGGTTTCCCCAACTTTGTATTTGAAATATTATCTTCACTAAGACACACTATTTGTACTGTAGGTAGAGAGTTTATAAAAAAGCTATGATGAATAATGACAACAATAAGGAAGTTATCAAATACAATGGCAAGGAACTAAGCTGCTCTTTGGCTTTTACGCTGCTGTTGATTGGAGATAAGTATAAAAGCCTCATTTTGTTTCATCTCAAGGATGGGGCTCTACGGTCAGGCGAATTACAAAAAAGCATTACTGATATATCCAATAGGATGTTTACGTACTCTATCCGCGCACTTGAAAAGGATAAATTGGTAAAGCGTAAAGTGTATCCTGTAGCTCCTCCCAAAGTCGAATATGAATTAACTGAACAGGGGGAGTCACTCATCCCCATTATTCTCCAACTGGACAAATGGGGACGAGATTTTGCAAATTATCATCACTTGTATGCACCTTGTGAGTAGTGCAGTTCATAGGAGTGAGAATAAATTTCGAATACAGTACCAAAAGGGTCCTCAACATAACACATACGATAAGGTTTTTCGTTAGGGTAATAGGCTCTGATGGGCATTCTTTGTTTTCCTCCTGCATCTACGATCTTTTGAACAAGCCCTTCAACATCTGGATCTTGAATTGAAAAGTGAAATAATCCAGTACGGAAGGGTTCAAAAGACGGTTCTAACTCTTTACTTTCTTTGAATTCGAACAATTCAAAACCTATCTTGTCACCAGTAGATAGATGTGCTATTTTAAATGTTTTCCAGCCTCTTCCGAAAACATCAATACACATTTGTCCAATGGCCGTTTCATTTTCTTCTTTTACCTCAGTGGGTTCCATAATCACATAAAACCCTAAAACCTCAGTATAGAATTTGACTGCTTTATTTATGTCAGGAACAGTAATTCCAATGTGAGAAAAGGTTTTGGGGTAGGGTTGTATTGATTCATCTAAATTCTTCATGTTTTTCGTTTTTTATACATAACCAAAGCATACCAATATCAGTGTTGTAGCAGTATGGAATATTACCTTTTTATGGTTTGTTTTTATGGGTTAACACGCAAAGTAAAGACTTATAGTTGTTGAAATACAAGGAGTTACATTTGTTGCAGATAGTTACACGAGTGTGTATTATTCAGGTTCTCAAACATTTGTTCAAAGAAAAAATACCAAATAAATAGTGACAAATAAGTGTAAAACCATTGTTGTGTCAGAATGTTACGACATAATAGCCATGAATTTTAGGTGAGGTAGCAACGGGTGTCATCAGAAGTTGATTAGCATACATAGATGATGGATCGTACTATGTATATGATCTGGCTATCACGAGAAGGAGCATAATTAGATACTCAGCTTTAGACAAAGGCTTTCATGTAAAACCTTTGTCTAAAGCTGAGTATCTAACTATTTAAAGTCTATTTTACTGTAGTTTTTTATATTTGATTCGTTTGGGCTCGGCATTGCCCATTCTTTTGATTTTGGCTTCTTCGTAGTCTGAGAAACTGCCCTCAAAGAAAGTTACCTGACTATCACCTTCAAACGCCAAAGTATGTGTACAAACTCTATCTAGGAACCATCTATCGTGAGAAATGATGACAGCACAGCCAGCAAAGTTTTCCAACCCTTCTTCCAAAGCCCGAAGAGTGTTGACATCCAGGTCGTTGGTAGGCTCATCGAGTAGGAGCAAATTGGCCCCTTGCTTCAATGTCATGGCCAAGTGAACCCTGTTGCGTTCACCTCCAGATAACTCGCCTACTTTCTTGCCTTGTTCACCACCGCCAAAGTTGAATTTGCTAACATATGCCCGAGAATTGATTTGTCTACCGCCTAGGTCGATCAATTCATTGCCATCGGAGATGGTTTCCCACACTGTTTTCTTTGGATCTAGATTGTCATGCTCTTGATCCACGTAGGCGATCTTTACCGTAGAGCCAATGTCAAAGGTGCCGGTGTCTGGTTTTTCACTGCCCGTAATCATGTTGAACAGCGTTGTTTTTCCTGCACCATTTGGCCCGATGATGCCAACGATACCTCCCTGTGGTAACGAGAAACTCAAGTTTTCGTAGAGTAGTTTGTCTCCGAAGGATTTTGACACACCTGCAACGTCAATTACTTTCGATCCCAATCGCTCACCTGCCGGGATGAATAATTCTAGTTTGGCTTCTTTTTCGGCAGCATCTTGTCCCGCCAATTTGTCGTAAGCTGCAAGTCTTGCTTTTGCCTTTGCTTGTCTGCCTTTGGGTGCCATTCTGACCCATTCCAACTCTCTTTGTAGTGTTTTCTGGCGTTTGGATTCCGTCTTCTCTTCTTTTTCTAAACGTTTCTGTTTTTGATCCAACCAAGAGGAATAATTACCCTTCCAAGGAATGCCTTCCCCTCTGTCCAGCTCTAGGATCCATCCTGCTACATTGTCGAGGAAGTACCTGTCGTGAGTCACGGCGATTACGGTTCCTTTGTACTGAGTCAGGTGTTGCTCTAACCAATGCACAGACTCTGCATCGAGGTGGTTGGTAGGCTCATCGAGTAGCAATACGTCTGGCTCTTGCAGTAGCAGGCGACAGAGTGCTACTCGGCGTTTTTCTCCACCTGACAGGTTCTCTATGAGGTTGTCAGCAGGAGGTGTACGGAGTGCATCCATGGCACGATCTAGTCGGCTGTCTAGTTCCCATGCATTGAGTGCATCGAGCTTATCTTGCACCTTGGCCTGATCAGCCATCAGCTTGTCCATCGCATCTGGGTTGTCCAAAATGTCTGGATCAGCAAACTTCATGTTGATCTCTTCGAATTGTGCCAAAAGATCCATGGTTTCTTGGACTCCCTCCTGTACACACTGCAATACCGTCTTTTTAGGATCGAGTTTGGGTTCCTGCTCCAGCATTCCGATGGTATAGCCATCAGAGAATACCACTTCACCTTGGTATTCTTTTTCTACACCAGCGATGATTCTCAGTAGAGAGGATTTTCCCGATCCATTGAGACCCAAAACACCGATTTTGGCTCCATAGAAGAAGGATAGATAGATATTCTTGAGTACTTGTTTTTGTGGAGGGTAAGTTTTGCTTACCCCTGCCATTGAAAATATTATTTTTTCGTCGCTCATTGCGTCAGTTTTTTTGGACAAATATCACCAAAATAATTCTGTCTTTGGCTCGAATACCTAAATTTGCAGCCTATTTATCATACGATCTATTTCAGTGAAAGTACCTTTTGGACATATTGAGGATGGCGTTTTGTACAGAGACGCATCTGGTGATTACAGCGAGTTGAAACTAAAAGAAGTTGCTGAGGAGGAGTTGGAGCAAGTTGTTTCGTTCTATGAGCAGAGCTTTGACAAGCTGTCTCAAAAGTTTTCAGAGGTGGAAGCCAAAATTAGCTCTTCTAACAACAAGGGTTCTTTTCTTTCTAGTTTGCTCAATCTCAAAGAGCAGTTGAGTACCCATCAAGGCTTGGGGGATTATACTCAACTGGCACAAAAGATAGACGGGAATGTGAATTTGCTGACAGACTATGTCGCCAAGAACCGTCAAAAAAATACAGACATTAAAAATGCTTTGCTTTTGGAGCTGGAAGCCATCTTGTCCAACAATGATTTGGAAGAGGCCTTTGAGCAAATCAAGGACTTGAAAGCCAAATGGATTAAGACGGGTAGCCCGAGTGAAGAGCTCAAGGAGCAACTGGAGCAGCAGTTCAAAGAAGGAGTAGACTCATTCTTTGAAAAAAGAAATGCCTTTCATGAAGATAAAAGGGAATTGGTCGACTCGCGAGTCGCAGAATATGACGGCATTATCGCAAAGCTGGAAAACATCCTAAAAGGAAAAGGTCTGGTAGAAGCGCACAACCAAGTGGTCGCACTGCAAGCAGAGTGGAAAGAGGTAGGTAGAATTCCAGAGGCTGCTTTCAAGGATAGAAATGAGAAATATTGGTCTTTGTGCCAAACCTTCTTTGATAAAAAGAAGATTGAGCAAAAGGAATCTCATAAAAATAGAGCAAAGACCAAAAAGGAAAGCCTCCAGCAGCGTACAAAGGTGCTAGAAGCCATGCAAAAGTTGGTGGACGAAGGGTTGGTCGCCGAGGTAGCTCCCCAGATGAAGAAAATAGCAACGGATTGGAAAAACTGTGGTCCCTTGTCGCGCAATGAAAACGCCGAAGTACATGATCAGTACTTAGCACTCTCTCGAAGTGTCCAAGAACGTCAGTTTTTGTTGAAACTTACCAAAAGAAAGACGAAGGGATTTGATACTAAATCAAACAAGGAACAATTGCAGTCTCTGCAAAAGGTAGCTCGCGACCTACTCAGAAGAGATGAAACAGAGCTGTCTACTTTTCAAGAGAATCTCGACAAGATGCATATCAACAAAGGGACATTTGTGGATATGCTGGAAGCCAAATTGAAAACCCAGCAGGATAAGGTGGTTGTGAAAAGAGCGTTGTTGGACGATATACAGAAGAAGATCAAAGAGGAAATACCAGTTCAATAAAGGGCTCGGTGCTTGGGGTTGTTGTTTTGACGGAAATTTTTATGCTATCTGTCTGTGTTTTGTTTATTTTTTTATTTATTGGGTATATAATTTCCATTAATGTTTGAAATGTCGTTTAAAAATTTATTTTTGCACGACTATTTTAAAAACCACTAAAACAAGGATTTTAATATGTATTGGACATTAGAATTGGCGTCTTATTTAGAAGATGCACCTTGGCCAGCTTCAAAAGATGAATTGATTGATTATTCTATCAGATCAGGAGCTCCTTTGGAAGTTGTAGAGAATTTGCAAGAACTAGAGGATGACGGTCAGCCGTTTGAAAATATCGAAGAGATATGGCCAGATTATCCTACTAAGGAGGATTTCTTTTTCAACGAAGACGAGTATTGATTGACTTCAATCCGTATCACAAGATATCATGCCTGACGTAATTGTCGGGCATTATTTTTTTCTACAAGCCAGTATTGCCTCTGCGATGATCATGTCTTCAGGGGTGGTGATTTTGAGATTGGCATAGTCACCCTCAACCAGGTAAATTTTTGCTCCATAGTTTTCTAGCACGCTGGCGTCATCGGTGAAGTGTGTCCCTTCTGCTGTTGCAAAGGCCTGTTTGATCAATTGCACATCAAAGGTCTGCGGAGTCTGTATGATGTAATATTCAGACCGATCTACCGCATGATTTTCGTTATTCAGCACTCTTCTCAATGAATCCTTTGTCTTGACAGCTGCAATGGCATTGTGTCGCAGCGCTGCTGTCTCATAGCATGTATGGATCACTTCCGCACTGATCAATGGACGTGCACCATCGTGAATGGCAACCAAGCCTTCTTGGTCTATTGCTCTCAATCCATTTTTGACTGAATCAAAACGGGTATCTCCACCAGATAGGATCTGATGGTTGATCTGAAAATCGTGAGTATGGATGAGTTGCTGCCAATCTGAGAAATGATCTTTGGGAAGGATAAGAAGGATGTCTACATGAGAATCATAGTTGTGAAATGCCTCTAGGGTGTGCATGAGTAGGGGTCTACCTTGGAGAGGAAGAAATTGTTTGGGGATCTCAGCATTCATTCTGCTGCCAATTCCACCGGCTACTATGATGGCGTACTTTTTCATTGGGCACAAAAAAGCTCCGATTTTTCTTAATCGGAGCTCGCATTTTATGTTTTTAGATAATTAACATGGCATCACCATAGCTAAAGAATCTGTATTTTTCTTTGATTGCTACTTGATAAGCATTCATGATCAAATCGTATCCTCCAAAAGCAGCAGCATTCATCAACAGAGTTGATTCTGGCAGGTGGAAGTTAGTCAATAGAGACTTGACGATTTTTGGTTCATAAGGAGGGAAGATGAATTTGTCTGTCCATCCTTCGTTGGGTTTCAATCTGTCATTGGCAGATACAGAAGACTCCAAAGCTCTTAGTACAGTAGTGCCTACTGCACAAACATTGCGTTTGTTGTCCAATGCAGAGTTGACGGATTCAGATGTTTTTTCTGATACAAAGAAGTTTTCTGAGTCCATCTTGTGCTTGGTTAAATCCTCTACATCCACAGGTCTGAATGTCCCCAGTCCCAAATGAAGGGTGATTGGATCCACATTTACACCTTGCAATTCGAGCCTTTTCAAGACGCTTCTTGTGAAGTGAATGCCTGCAGTAGGAGCTGCAACAGCACCGACCTTGTCCGCATAGATAGTTTGAAACCTTTCTCTGTCTTCTTCTTCTGTTTTTCTAGCGATTTCCTTTGGTAAGGGGGTCTCACCTAACTCATCGATGGTTTTGTAAAATTCCTCGTCTGTACCATCAAACAAGAATCGGATAGTTCTACCTCTTGAGGTCGTGTTGTCGATTACCTCCGCAACTAAATCTCCTTCTCCAAAGTATAATTTGTTGCCTACTCGGATTTTTCTAGCAGGATCTACCAGTACATCCCAAAGGTGGAGTTCCTTATTTAGTTCTCTAAGTAAGAATACCTCGATTTTAGCGCCAGTTTTTTCCTTGTTGCCATATAGTCTGGCAGGAAACACCTTTGTGTCGTTGACTATTACACTGTCACCGTCATTAAAATATTCAATAAATTCTTTGAAGATTTTATGCTCGATTTTACCAGAATCTTTGTGAACGACCATTAATCTGGATTCGTCACGATTTTCGGTAGGGTATAGTGCTAGTAGTCCTGGAGGCAGGTCAAACTTAAATTCAGATAATTTCATTCGCTAATTGTTTATTTGGATTGGAACCCGCATTGAATATTCTCTGTGAGATATATGGAAACATTCAAATTCTGTTGATTTTTATAAACGATATGTACGCTCATACTCAAAATAAGAGGGCAAAATTACTAAAATGAAATCACATTTTAGTTAATATTCGATTATATAATGAATTAGTATGAAAAAAGGGCACTCATTGAGTGCCCTTTTTGAAATTACATCATAAATGATGCGTGGAATATTTTGTGATTACTCAGCTGAAACAGAATCAGCTTCCATAGATGTAGTATCCATTTCTACTTCCATAGCTGCGCTGTCTACTACGATTTCTTCTGGTACTGCAACTTCTACAGTATCTTCAGCAACCTCTGTTTGACCTGCACTACCTTGTGATGAACAAGATGCTGCTGCCAATGTAAAAATAAATGCAATAACTAATAAATTAACGTTCTTCAAAATTTTCATTGGTAATAAGTTTTGATTTAAGGACATGAAAGTATGACGTAATTTTCGATTTGTCAAGAGAGTAGCAATACTTTTTTATAAAATATTAATATTTAATGTTAAAATCATAACATTGTCTGTCAATCGTTGTATTGGCTCATGGTTTTTGGCGTACCGAGGGTGCAAAATGACAAAATCATCTCACATGCTTTATCCATTTTTAGGGGTAAATCAATCATCTCATCTTTGGAGAAATTGCTTAGAACATAGTCTGCTTGTTGTCCAGGACGAAAGTCATTCCCCACACCAAATTTTAATCGAGTGTAGTCATTACCACCAATCATTTCATCGATGTTTCTGAGTCCATTGTGTCCAGCATGACTTCCCTTGGGTCTCATTCTTAGGTTGCCGTAGGGGAGTGCTATGTCATCCATGACAACCAGTATGTTGGCTTTGTCTACTTTGAGTTCTTGCATCCAATAGTTGACAGATTTGCCACTGAGATTCATGTATGTGGTGGGTTTGATGAGGTGTATGGTGCGCCCTTTGTGTTTGAATTCTGTTTTATTGGCCAATTTGAGATGGTCAAATTCCACACCTTTTTCATGTGCCAATTTGTCAAGAATCAAAAAACCAATATTGTGTCTAGTGAGCTCGTACTCAGGTCCGATATTGCCCAGTCCGATGATTAAGTATTTCATGTTGTTATGAGGTCAATTCCTGCAAGTTAAGACAGAGAACCAAATTTAACCTGTATTGGCTTATGGTAAACCGGGATAGCTAGTTGTCATACTTGTAGGTAGTATTTACTCAAAAAAAAATCCTGCCATGGAACAGGGCAGGATTTTGTATTTCATAAAGAGAATCTTATGCTTTTTCTCCTTCTGCGTTCAATTCGCTGGCTGATTTACCTCTCAATGCTCTTGGTATCTCTGCTACTGCGATTGATGCCTGTGGTGCATCTAGAATCTCGTAGTTTTCTGGCTTCAAATCACCCACTTTCACAGCCTTGCCAAATTCAAGTTTTGAGATGTTTACATCAATATGCTCAGGCATATTTTTTGGCAATGATTTGATATTCAAAGTTCTTCTTTTGATGATCAAAGTTCCACCTGCTTGTACTGCTGGAGACAAACCTGTCACGTGAACTGGGATGTCCATTTTGATAGGAGTTCCTGCTGTCCACTGTAGGAAGTCAACGTGCAAAAGTGCCTCACTTACTGGGTGAAACTGAAGGTCTTGCATGATCGCATCATACTCAGTTCCTTCTACGTTCACTTTTACGAAGTGTGCTTCTGATGTGTAAACCAATTCTCTAAAAAGAATTGCTGGAGAGTAAAAATGCACTTGCTGACCGCCACCATAAATCACGCAAGGAACCATTCCTTCATTACGCAATTTCTTGGACTCTGCTTTGCCGAGATTTGCTCTTTTATACCCTATAATCTCAATCGTTTTCATAATTATATATGTTTATTGTACAAATAATGTGCTTATAGATTCATGTCCGTGGATTCTCTTGATTGCATCAGCAAACAGAGGTGCCATACTCGCTACATGTATTTTGTCTGAACTGCTTTGCAAAGGAATGCTGTCTGTGACTACTAGTTCGACCAGAGCAGAGGCATCTACATTGTCGTAGGCACTGCCAGATAAGATGGGGTGGGTGCAAAATGCTCTCACACTTTTCGCTCCTTTTTCCATCAGTAGATTGGCGGCTTTTGTTAAAGTCCCTGCTGTATCGATAATGTCATCTACCAAGATGACGTTTTTGCCAGTGACGTCTCCGATGACCTGCATCGAAGCGATTTCGTTGGCTCGTTTTCTATGTTTGTCGCAGACGACCATGTCTGCTTTGAAGAACTTGGCAAATTCTCTGACTCTTTTGGTGCTTCCTACATCAGGGGCAGCAAAAATAATGTCATCAAGGCCTAGGTTGTTGATGTAGGGTACGAATATCAATCCTGAAATCAAGTGATCCACTGGGATGTCAAAAAATCCCTGAATTTGATCTGCGTGTAGGTCACATGTCATCAATCGAGTAGCACCCGCAGCTTGTACCAAGTTGGCCATCAATTTGGCAGCAATAGAAACTCTTGGCTTGTCTTTTCTGTCTTGTCTGGCGTATCCGAAATATGGAACAACGAGGTTGATGGTGTTGGCACTCGCCCTTTTGGCAGCATCAATCATCAACAGTAGTTCGATGATATTGTCTGAGGGGCCATGTGTTGACTGAATCAGGAATACATCACACCCTCTGATAGATTCGTCAAAACTGTAAGAAAGTTCACCGTCGCTAAATCTTTTAGAAGATGACATTCCTAGAGGCTGGCCGTAGTGCTTGGCAATCTTTTCAGCCAAAGCTATTGATCCGTTGCCTGCAAAAAGTTTTACTTTAGACGACATTTTTTGGTGTTTAGTATTAAAAAATCCCGACCTTTAGCCGGGATTTTTATGTTGGTCTACTAGGGCTCGAACCTAGACTCTTCTGGACCAAAACCAGACGTGTTGCCAGTTACACCATAGACCAATCAATTGCCCCATTAATTTGGGAGTACAAAATTAGAATTTTGTTTCAGTAAATCAAACTTTAGACAAGTATTTTGATCTAAAATTTTCACTTTTTTTACTTCTGTGCTGATATCCAATTCTTTGCATTGATAAAAGCTGTGATCCAAGGAGTGATTTCATCTTGTCTATCCTCAGGATAGTGCGCCCAGTTCCATGAGAATAGGGATCTTTCTAAGTGAGGCATCATCGCCAAGTGTCTTCCGTCTTTGGAATATACCCCCGCTACGTTATAATCTGATCCATTTGGATTGCCAGGATAAGTGCTGTAGTTGAACTTCATACAGACGTTGTATTGATCCTCTGCAAGTGGGAGGTCAAACCTTCCTTCGCCATGCGCTACTGCTATGCCTAGACTAGTGCCTGAGAGACTACTTAACATGATAGAGTCGTTTTGAGGAACTGTGACTGACAAGAAGGTGGATTCAAACTTGCCAGATTCATTGTGTAGCATTTTTGGGTGATTTTCCATCTCTGGGAATATCAATCCTAGCTCCATCATGACTTGACAACCATTGCAGACACCAAGACTCATGGTGTCTTTTCTTTGGTAGAAGTCGGTCAGTGCTTTTTTTGCATTTTCATTGTATCTGAAGGCGCCTGCCCAGCCTTTGGCTGATCCGAGTACGTCAGAATTAGAGAAGCCTCCCACAAAGACAATTATGCTGATATCTTGTAGATTTTCTCTACCAGACATCAAGTCTGTCATATGTACGTCTTTTACATCAAAGCCTGCCAGATGTAGAGCATATGCCATTTCTCTATCGCCATTGACTCCTTTTTCACGAATGATGGCGGCTTGCACGCCTGATTTTGTTTTTCTCTTTTGATCTAAACCTAAACCTTTGATGCTTCCAGAGAATTTGCTTGGGAATACATACTTCAATGGTTGTGTTTTGTAGTTTTCAAATCTAGATTTTGCTTGTGCTTCTTTGGTTTGGTGCAAATCCAATAGGTGAGAAGTAGTCATCCATACATCTCGTAATTCATTGATATCTATTTTTTGATTGAAACTGTTCCCTTCTATAATGAAGGTGCGGTCTAGGTTTACTGCTCCAAGTATTCGGTAGTTTAGGCCCGTTTGATCCAAGGTAGAAATAGTCTCATTGCTGAGCTGAAGCACCCAAGCTGGACTTTCACTAAATAATACTTGAGACGCAGGTTCGCTAAATGATTTTAGATTGATAGTAGCGCCAGATTTGGTCGTAGGAAAGTGCATCTCAAGCAAGGTAGTGATCAAACCACCAGCTGATACATCGTGCCCTGCTAGTACTTTGTCTGCTTTGATCAAATTTTGCACTGCTGCAAAGTTTCTTTTGAATTGCTCAGGGTCTGGGCTACCAGCAGGTAGGTTTCCTACTTTGTTTTTGGTCTGTCCATAACTAGAGCCGTCCAATGAGAATTGCTCATCTGATAGCGAAATGTAGACCAACGAACTGTTCGGGTCTGATTTGATATCAGGAGAGACGGTTTGTTTGATGTTGTTGACCTCAGAGACACTCGATATGATCACGGTACCAGGAGAGTCTACGGTTTTTCCATCACTGTATTTTTGTGTCATGGACAAGGAATCTTTGCCTGTTGGAATGTTGATTCCGAGGGCAATGGCATATTCACTGACTGCCTTGACAGCTTTGTAGAGTCTTGCTTTTTCTCCACTCGTCTTGGTGGGCCACATCCAGTTGGCACTCAGAGACACGCCTTCAAAACCGTGGGAGAGAGGTGCGAACACTAAATTGGTCAATGCTTTGGCGATGGCCAATTGTGATCCCATTTCCGGATTGCAAATCGCAGCAACTGGTGCATGGCCAATGGAGGTAGCAATTCCTTTGTTACTCTCAAAATCTAGCGCCATGACGGCCACATTGTTGAGTGGAAGTTGAATTTCTCCACAGGTTTGTTGCTTGGCAACCCTGCCAGTGACAGAGCGGTCTACTTTGTTGGTGAGCCAATCCTTGCAGGCAACAGCTTCAAGTTGGAGTACATTTTTGAGATCTTGTACAAAGTCAGCATCGGTGGATTTTACAGATTTATAATCTCTGACTATGGTTTTGTCTTCGAGGATAGTTTTTGGTGAAGAGCCAAACATCTTAGATAATCCCCAATTGACGGCATTTTTTCCGTTTTCGTTGCGAGAGACGGTGAATTGCATGTCACCAGTTGCTTCACCTACTTCAAAGAATGGTGCTCTTTCTCTTTCTGAGATTTCTTTCAATTCTTGGATGGCAGTAGCTGGAAGCGCCAGTCCCATTCTTTCTTGAGACTCATTGCCGATGATTTCTTTGTCGGACAAGGTAGGGTCTCCTACTGGGAGTTGATTGATGTCAATTTTTCCTCCCGAATTCTCCACCAACTCAGATAGACAGTTGAGGTGTCCACCTGCTCCATGATCATGCACCGAGTGTATGGGATTGTTGTCTCCCTCGACCATGGCTCTGATGGCGTTGGCGACTCTTTTTTGCATTTCTGGATTGGATCGCTGGATGGCGTTGAGTTCGATTGAGTTGGCAAATTCACCTGTGGTAACAGAGGATACTGCGCTACCACCCATGCCGATTCGGTAGTTGTCACCGCCCATGATGACGATTTTGTCACCTTTTACTACTTCTTTTTTCTGTGCTTGCTCTAGTTTGCCATAGCCAACTCCTCCCGCCATCATGATGACTTTGTCAAAGCCTAGTGCTTGTTCGTTTTCTTCGTGTTCGAAGGTCAGTACACTCCCGCAGATCACAGGTTGCCCAAATTTGTTTCCGAAATCACTCGCTCCGTTGGATGCTTTGATGAGAATTTCTAGTGGTGTTTGGTAGAGCCAATTTCTTTCTTTGATGTTGTTTTCCCATGGTTTTTTTCCATCCAACCGAGGGTAAGAAGTCATGTACACTGCAGTGCCAGCCAACGGAATACTGCCTTGTCCTCCAGCCATCCTATCTCGGATTTCTCCTCCAGTACCTGTCGCAGCTCCGTTGAACGGTTCTACAGTCGTAGGAAAGTTGTGGGTTTCTGCTTTGAGCGAAATGACAGAGTCAAAATCCTTGGTTTCGAAGTAGTCAGGCTTGTTTTGGGTCTTGGGAGCGAATTGTTTTACCCTCGGTCCTGCAACGAACGCTACGTTGTCCTTGTAGGCAGAGACGATTTTGCCAGGAGTGGCAGCCGATGTCTTTTTGATGAGTTTGAATAGAGACTCTTCTTTTTCTTCACCATCTATGATGAAGGTGCCATTGAATATTTTGTGACGGCAGTGCTCTGAGTTTACTTGCGAGAAGCCAAAAACCTCACTGTCTGTCAATTTCCTTCCCAAGTCTTTGGCAACACCATTCAAGTATTCAACCTCTTCTGCGCTCAAAGCCAAGCCTTCGGCTTGATTGTAAGCAGCGATGTCTTCTATTTCAAGTATCTCTTCTGGTTGTTTGTCTATGGTGAAGGTGTGCTGATCCAAGATTTCGTACTTCATGTTCAGCATCGGATCAAAATGGCCTTCAGTGAAGAACTCTTCGATTCGAGTCAATCCAACAATTCCCATGTTTTGTGTGATTTCAACAGCATTGGTACTCCATGGTGTGAGCATTTCTTTTCTCGGACCTATGAATGAACCCTTGATAGATTCTGATTCGAGGTATTCTGAGTCACCAAACAGCCAATTTAGCTTTTCAATGTCAGTTGCAGGGAGTTTGGAAGAAGATGCTACTAGGTAATAAGTGGTGCTGTTTTTCTTGAATATTGAAATCATCTATGGAAGGACTTTAATAAGCCGCAAAAATAGAATGAATTGCTGGAATATGCAGACTGAGTGAATTGAATATTTCAATTACTTATTCAGGGTCGCTGCAATGATGTTGATCGTGTTCTCTACCAGTTTGTTGTGACCGTATGTTGTGATGTGGATATCACTTTTCTTTAATTGGGATAAAAAGTGTTGATGAGGTACAGGGTCGATCATTTTGTCTTTCTCTCCAAATATGAATGTGAAATGAGAGGCACTTTGGTTGACATGCTGGATGAGTTGCTTTTGGGGAATACGCAAATGTTTGAAACTGACCCACGTACGGTAAACCAAGAGTCTTTTGTCTTCGCTTTGGAGCTCCTTGCGTGCAAATTTGATCATGGTTTGGTTCATCCATCCTTTCTTTTCTAATCGATCGAGTAGCCAAAAAAAAGGTTTTGGCTCAATCATCAGCAGATAGAAAACTTGTCTGAGCACAACAGGAAAAGTTGCCAATTGATACCAAAACCTCCTGATAATTCCATCAGGTGCTACCAAGATCACTTGATCTATCTTGTTTTCACTGCCTAAAAAGGATGCCAAGGCAAAGCGGCCTCCCATCGAATATGCCAACAGTGAGAAGCGTTCAATTTGTAAGGAATGTAGGAAGTCAGTAAAAATAATCTTCCACTCAGGTATCCTGATATGGGAGATTTCGTTGTTGCGTCTTTTGCTACGTCCGTGATAAAATAGACGAATGACGATGATGCGGTAATCTATCAAATGATCCTCTAGAAACTGGAAGTCATCTGGTTTTTGACCAAAACCATGATAACATACCAAGGTCTTCTTGCCTCGTCCAAAGACCGAGTACTCTAGTTGAGATTTGGAGCTATGATGATAGATACTGGTAGCCATTTTTCAAGTTTAAAGAAAATAGTTTTTATAAATCCAACCTATTGGAAGTTGTTGCGTAATAAACCGAGGAAACTATTAGGGAAATTAAAGTTTCCATAGTTTCTTTGTGGAAATTATGCTAGAGGTAAAAGATAAAATAAAGGAAACAGCCATTCACTTGTTTCAGAGATATGGGATACGGAGTGTCTCTATGGATGATATAGCAAGAGAATTGTCTATCTCTAAAAAGACGATTTATCAGTTCTACAAGGATAAGGATCAAATTGTCACATTGGGTGTGGTGGAGCACATCGAGAAAGAGAGAGACGAATTTCAATGTTTATTAAATTCTTCTGAAAATGCCATTGATGAGATGCTCAAATTTTCTACTTGTCTCAAAAGAAATTTGGGAGAAATCAATCCTGCTTTGCTTTTCGATTTACAAAAATTTCATTTTTCAGCTTGGGAATTGTGGGTTGATTTTAAAAATGGATTTATCAAAAAAACGGTGTTGAATGTCATCAAGAGAGGTAAAGAAGAAGGGTTGTTTCGCCCAGAAATCAATGAGGAAATACTTGCCTGTTACAGGATAGAAGCAATAGAAATGGCATTTAATCAGCATGTTTTTCCGAGCGAAAAGTTTGATTTTGTAGAACTACAGATAACTCTCATGGATCATTTTCTACGAGGGATGCTCACAATGAAGGGACTTTTATATTATGATGAATTGAATAACTCAACAACTGATGAGAACAGATAGAATAGGAAGTACAGTACTAACAATGGTTCTGCTGCTAATCGTGATGACGAGCCGTGGACAGGATAAAACGAGCTTCTCTTTGGAAGAAGCAGTGAATTTTGCTTTGCTCAATAACCAAACGGTGAAAAACGCGAAGCTCGAAATGGAAATCGCGGAGAGACAGGTGGATGAGCTGATCGCAGATGGTTTACCACAAGTCAATGCGAATATGGATTTGGGGTATAACTACAAAATCCAGCGAGTCTTTTTGCCAGGTGATGCATTTGATCCCAACGGAGACCCCAACGCGGTTATAGCCCAAGAGTTTGGTACTTTGTATTCAGGTACGATGGGAATTTCTGCTACTCAAATGATATTTGACGGATCGTTTTTTGTCGGGTTGAAGGCCGCCAAAACCTTTACGGAGCTATCAAAAAAGGATTTGGTAAGAAGCAACATCGATGTGGCAGAGGCAGTTTCCAAAGCTTACTTTGGTGTATTGGTCAATGTGGAGAGATACGAATTGATCAAAAGCAACTATAGCAGGGTAGACTCATTGTTGAGAGATACAGATCTGTTGTACAAAAACGGGATGTCCGAAAAGATAGACGTGAGCCGTGTCAAGGTACAGTACAACAACTTGAAGGTGGAAATGGATAACTATCAAGCCATCCTTGACTACAGTAAGTCAATTTTAAAATTTCAAATGGGTCTAGATCCCAAGAGTACTATTGAGTTGACTGAAAAAATTCAGGACGTTGATTATTTCCAATTTGATCAGGTGCAAGATTTTCAATATGAAAATCGAATTGAATACGCACAATTGAATATCAACAAACAATTGAATGAATTGGATATCAGAAATGTCAATTCTGGTTACGCGCCCACATTGAATGCCTATGGTTCGTATGGTCGCAACTCTGGTACACAGGAGTTGGGTGATTTGGTCAACTTTACGGGCAACTATTGGCAGGGGGTAGGCGTGGTTGGACTCAAATTAAGTATGCCAATTTTCGATGGTCTCAGAAAAAGCAGACAGGTACAGCAGCGCAAACTGAAAGGAGAGCAGATCAAAAATCAATTTGAGCAATTGGAGTACAGCATTGATCTGGAGATCGAGCAGGCGATGGCTAGCTACAACAAGGAAATAGATAATATCAAAGCACAGAAGGAAAATATGGAGCTGGCACGTGAGGTATATGATGTGGCCAAGACCAAATATGAAGAAGGTGTAGGGTCAAACATAGAAGTAATCGATGCAGACCGCGAATACAAACAAGCACAAACCAATTATTACAATGCTGTCTATGACGCATTGATATCTAAAGTTGAATTACAAAAAGCATATGGAGTCTTACTCTAAATCAAACACAAAAACACCGATCAGGATGAAAAGATATATATCAATAGCAGTTCTTTCTAGCTTGCTGGTAGCATGCGGAGGAGGTAATGAACTCGATCAAAAAAAGGAAGAAGTGGTCAAGCTGAGAGACGAAATGCTGAAGATGAAACAGCAAGTGGCGGAGCTAGAAAGCGAGATCAAGACACAAGATCCAGAATATGGTAAGAAAGAAATCAATGCAGTATTGGTGACTACCATCAAAATGGAACCACAACACTTCGAACACAAAATCGAGGTAAGAGGTGGAGTAGAGTCTAGAACCAATGTAGTGGTGAGCTCGGAGATACCTGGTAAAATTATCAAAGTAGCGGTAGTAGAAGGACAAGTAGTCAAAAAGGGACAATTGTTGGTCGAGCTTGACAATGAGATATTGCGCAACAATATCGCTGAGTTGAAAACCAATTTGGAACTAGCGACGATTGTTGCTGACAAGCAAGCCAATCTTTGGGAGAAAAATATTGGAACTGAGATGCAGTATTTGGAGGCAAAGAACAACAAGGAATCGTTGGAGCGCAAGCTCGCAACTACTCGTTCGCAATTGAATCAGTCTAAGATTTTTGCACCATTCTCTGGCAGTATCGATGCGGTTGATGCGAAAACAGGTGAAATGGCGCAACCTGGGTCTCCATTGTTGAGAATCGTGAATCCTAATGATGTACACATCAACTCAGAAGTGTCAGAACGCTTTATCGGTAAGTTCAAGAAAGGAGATCAGGTAGATGTTTATTTCCCCTCTCAGGATCAAAAAGTCTCATCGGTGATTACATCGGTAGGACAGGTAATAAACAACGAAAACAGAACTTTTGGGCTGGAAGTAAGTTTGCCAAAACTGGATTTTCCTGTGAAGCCTAATCAAGTGGTGGTTTTGTCTATCAGGGACTACCAAAATGAATCATCGTTGAAGGTGCCTACTGAACTGATCCAAAAGGATAACAAAGGAACTTTCATCTATCAAATATTGGAAAAGGATGGAAACATGATTGCTGAAAAGCTCCATGTAGAAGTAGGAATTACCTATAACAACGAAACGGAAATTTTGTCAGGCTTGAAAAAGGGACAAATCATCGCTTACGAAGGTTACAGAGATTTGGCACAAGGAGTAGTGGTAGAAGTGCAAGCAGAAACCCCCAGCTCAGATGTCAACACAGTGGCATCTAAATAATCTTTTCAAACTCAAACTAGTATCTCATCATGGCTGAAAGCAGTGAAAATGATAAAAAAATAGAAAAGCAGTTTGGACTGACGACTCTTTCGATCAACAATCGTACGACCGTTTTTGTCTTGACAGCCCTTATTGTCATTATGGGGATTTCGACCTATATTGGATTGCCTAAAGAAAGCTTTCCAGAGGTCAGACAACCCATCGTATATATAGGTACTCCCCACCCAGGCAACTCACCTGTGGACATGGAGAACCTGATCACAAGACCTTTGGAAAAGGAGATCAATACCATCGCAGAGGTGGAGGAGATCAAATCTACGTCTGTTCAGGATTATTCTACGATCATCGTAGAGTTTACATCCAAAACTGACATAGAGGATGCTTTGACCAAGGTAAAGGATGCGGTAGATCGTGCCAAAACCGAACTACCCACTGACCTAGAGTCTGATCCCAATGTTTTTGAGATGAATTTCTCAGAGTTTCCAGTATTGAATATCAACTTGTCTGGAGATTTTAGCATCGAAGAGCTCAACGACTATGCAGAATATCTGGAAGATGAAATAGAAAAACTATCCGAAATCTCTAAAGTGGAAATCCGGGGGGTGGATGAGAAAGAGGTAAGAATCAATGTGGATCCCTATCAAATGGAAGCACGATTGGTGAACTTTGGGGATATTGAAAATGCCATCAGAGCGGAAAATATCACGCTATCTGGCGGTAACTTGAAGGAAGGAGATATTCGTAGATCTATCCGTGTAGTCGGAGAATTTACCGATCCTGAGCAATTGCTAGATGTAGTAATCAAACAGGAGAAGGGTAATATCGTCTATTTGGCAGATATCGCTGAAGTAGAGTTTGGCTACAAAGAGAAGCAAAGTTATGCTCGCCTCAATGGCAAGCCTGTGGTGATGATCGATGTGGTAAAGCGTAGTGGTGAAAACTTATTGATCGCCACTGACAAGATCAACGCGATCATCGAAAAAGCCAAAGAAAATGTGTTTCCAGAAAATCTAGAAACGACCATCACCAATGACCAATCTCAAGAGACCCGAGACATGGTCAGCAGTTTGGAAAACAACATTATTTCAGGAGTACTTCTGGTTGTACTTGTATTACTTTTCTTCTTAGGCACTAGAAACGCACTTTTTGTTGGGGTCGCCATACCACTCTCCATGTTTATGGCCTTTATGATTTTGGGGATGTTTGGAGTCACGATCAATACGATGGTGTTGTTCTCCCTCATCATGGCACTAGGTATGCTTGTGGATAACGGGATCGTGGTAGTAGAAAATGTCTACCGTCTCAGAGAGGAAGGATACAATATGTATGAAGCCACCAAAATAGGTGTGGGAGAGGTGGCATGGCCGATTATTGCATCAACAGCGACTACTTTGGCCGCATTTTTACCTTTGGCATTTTGGCCTGGGATTATGGGGGAGTTTATGAAATTCCTTCCGATCACACTGATTGTGACCTTGGGTTCGTCGTTGTTTGTTGCCTTGGTTATCAACCCTGTTTTGATTGCCGTATTCATGAAATTGGATCAAGGGGAGGAAGTCAATAAGAAGAAAATATTCATCTATTTTGCGGTGGCTTTGATCTTAGGGATTTTGATGATTCTGATCAATTGGACTGTAATGGGTAAATTGTCCATCACTTTAGGATTTGTGATACTACTCAATGTTTTTGTCTTGATTCCCGTGTCTAGACGATTCCAAAGTGCATTTTTACCTTGGTTAGAAGGACTGTATGGCAAACTGCTGACCTATGCTTTGGCTGGTGCTAGACCTTATTTGTTCTTTTGGGGTACAGTAGGTTTGCTTTTCTTTTCGATCTTATTGATGATGGTTTTTCCACCAGATGTGGAGTTCTTTCCTAAGACCTCACCAAAGTATGTGAATATATTCGTGGAGTATCCTGTAGGTACCGATGTAGAAAAGACCAATGAGTTTACCCAGGAAATTGAAAAGAAGGTGATGAAGGTCATCGAACCATATAGTGCAATCGTAGAATCTGTGGTTGCCAATGTAGGTGCTGGTGCTTCTGATCCAATGGATCTTTCTTCTTTTGGACAAAATGAGACGCCAAACAAAGGAAGAATTACAGTCAACTTTGAGGATTACAAAGACCGACAAGGAATCTCTACCAATGAAATATTGGATACATTGAGAGCAGCGATGGTTGGTTTTCCTGGAGTTGCCATTACCGTGGATCAAGATAGCAATGGACCTCCTGTTGGTAAACCCATTAGCATAGAGATTGCAGGTGAAGATTTCGCTAAGCTCATAGAAGTGTCGGAGCAGATGAAAAACTATATCAACAAGTCTGGTATAGAGGGAATCGAAAAGTTGAAATCTAACTTGGAAACAGGCAAACCAGAGTTGATCGTGGATATTGACAGAGACAAGGCCAGAAGATTTGGTTTGTCTACTCAATCTATCGCCATGGAGGTCAGAACGGCTCTGTTTGGCAAGGAAATCTCAAAATACAAAGAAGGAGAAGACGACTATGAGATTCAGCTGAGACTAAAGGAGAACTACCGATATGATATGGATGCACTCATGAACAAAAGTGTAGTGTATAGAAATCAGTCAAATGGCAAGATAGTGAGTGTACCGATTTCGTCTGTAGCTACTGCCGAATTGAGCTCTACCTACGGCTCTATCAGAAGGAAGGATCTGAAACGTGTAGTGACTATGACCTCCAACGTAGTTTCGGGATACAACGCAACAGTCATCAATGAAGAAATCAAAGAGTTGTTGTCGGATTATGAAATGCCCGTAGGTTATGAGTTCAAATTTGGAGGTGAGCAAGAGAAGCAAGCTGAAGAAATGGAATTCTTGAGTGGCGCACTGTTGGTGGCGGTATTCTTAATTTTCTTGATCATTGTATCCCAGTTCAACAAGGTTACAACTCCATTTATCATCATGACATCTGTGGTGTTGAGCACCATAGGTGTGTTCTTAGGCTTGGTGATATTTCAGATGAACTTTGTGGTGATTATGACCATGATTGGAATCATCTCGCTTGCGGGTATCGTGGTAAACAATGCCATTGTTTTGATCGACTTTATTGAGTTGAGTAGAGACAGAAAGCGATTGGAGTTGGGAGTGGATAAATTACCAATGAACGAGATTATCAACGCCATCGTTGTGGCTGGGTCTACGAGATTGCGTCCCGTATTGTTAACTGCCATTACTACTGTATTGGGATTGATTCCCTTGGCGGTAGGGCTCAATATCGACTTCATCAAGTTGTTTAGTGAAAACAACGCAGATTTTTACCTAGGAGGGGACAATGTTGCCTTTTGGGGACCTATGTCTTGGACGATTATTTTTGGATTGACATTCGCAACCTTCTTGACACTGGTCATCGTGCCTGTTATGTACCTGTTCTTCGCCAGAATCAACAGGAAACTAGGAGTAAGCTAAAAGAGTAAAATTGATATAATGCAAAGCGACGAGTGTAATGCTCGTCGCTTTTTTATGGTTTCTATGTTCTTGTTTCTGATTAGTCGCAATACCGTTATGGGTACATGGCAGCCAGAATTTAGTGTCTAAAGCAATCGATAAACTTCATCTTAGCGCATAGTGAAGAGCATACACCACGTTGCATAAATCTTTATTCAGTAAATAGTGAATTGATTTTCTCAACCAATTCTTCGCCGTGGATGTCTTTGGCGATGATGATGCCGTCTTTGTCGATGAGGAAGTTTTTGGGCAGAGCTGTTACAGAATAGTCCTGGCTGCTTTGCGTCTCATAGCCTTGTATGTTGGATACATTGACCCAATTGCGCTTGTCACTGTCTAGTGCTTTGATCCATGCCTTTTTGTTGTGCTCCAGGGCTACACCATAGATTTCAAAACCTTGGTCTTTGTACTGCTGATACAATTTCTGCAAGACTGGGTTTTCGGTACGGCAGGGAGAGCACCAACTACCCCAAAAATCTATGAGTGTATATTCTTTCATCGAAGAATACAGTGATATATCTGTCCCTGTTGTATCTGAGGCAATGATGTCTTTTGCAGAGCTGCCTACTGCAACCTGCTTCATTTTTTGGACCTTTTCGTTGAGATAGCTTGTGATAGGTAGTTTGGGATATTTTGCAGCAAATGCTGTGACCAAGCTATCATAGAAGGGAATGTCAGCATCATTGGTCCATCTCAGGGTAGTAGGATAGATGGCAATAGATATTCCCATTTTTTTTACGGCATACACCAGTGTGTCACGATACGCCTGTTCGGCTTGGAGTTGCTGACGACCTAGTATTTCGATTTCTTCAGCGTCTTTGGGATTATTTTGATCTCGAAGCGCGTAAAGTGTCTTACGGACTGGATAAACAGTTTTTTCCAAGATGGATTGCCTGAATGCTTCGTATGCTTCGAATTTTTCTGTGTCTTCTGATCCCAAAATTGTATAATCACTGCCAGATACTTTGATTTTGATTTGCTGGCTTGAGTCGGCCAATATGGGAATTTGGAGATTGCCAGACTCTAAAATGTAGTAGTGCGGAAGCAGGTCATAGTTTTTGACAATGGGTTCTCCATTTGTAGAGACTAGTGTGTCAACAACTACCCGTTGGTTCTGAGCTGGGTCGGTGACCTGATAGAGCAGAGATTTGTTTTGCAGTCCTGATACTTCTAGTGAAAATACCGCTGTAGTGATTGGCTCTTTGGGACTGCATGCCACCATGGCCAGTCCAATGAGTGATACTAGTAAGAAAAAGTTGTTTGATCGCATGTGTTGATTGTTCATTCCTTGGATGAACGAAAATAAGTCGATAAGTATTCAGAATTGATAAAAATATTCAGATTGGTTTTTTTGCTGACCATTCTTGGTTTCATCCTGCCGCTGATGTGATCTTCCAACTTTTACAAAGTCTGCTGTGTATGAATATTGGTATCTCATACTATCTTTGGTCACCCAAAAATGATTGTATGAATAAAATTTCAAAAGTGCATTTTGATGACACAGAGGTGGCATTCAATGACAAAAGCGACTTTGATCTAAAAAGAATGTATTTTCTGTTCTTTACCATGAATAACCCACTGATTGCCAAGTTGGGGATTTGGTTGACAGAGCTTGCCTTGAAAATACATCTCCCCATCAAGTTTTTAGTCAAGAAAACTATTTTCGCGCAGTTCTGTGGTGGCGAGTCCCTCAAGGATTCAATCAAAACAGTAGAAAAACTCGGAGACTCTTACATCCACACCATACTGGATTATTCTGTCGAGGGTGAGAGCAAAGAAAAGGTCTTTGATCAAAACAAAGTGGAGATCATTCAGTCTCTCAAACTGGCACAGACGACTAGCAATATTCCTACGGGAGTGATGAAACTTACAGGCTTTGTAGCCTTTGATTTGTTGGTAAAAAAGCAGGCAAGAAAAGAATTTACCAAAGAAGAACAAGTCAGGTGGGATGCATTCATCCAACGAGTAGAGGAGATCTGTCAGTATGCAGTGGATAGTGAAAAATACCTATTCATTGATGCGGAGGAATCTTGGATTCAAGAGCCAATTGACGAGATCGTCAACGACCTGATGAAAAAGCACAACAAGCGGACGGTGTACATCTTTAATACTTATCAGTTGTATAAGAAATCTTCTTTGGACAGTTTAAAGGCGATTCACCAAAAGGCAAAGGATGAAGGGTTCAAAGTAGGAGCGAAACTGGTACGAGGTGCCTACATGGAAAAGGAGAGGGAACGAGCCAGAGAGAAAGACTACCCTGACCCGATCCAGGTAGACAAAGCTGCAACAGATCAAGCCTATGATGAGGCATTGGCGTATTGTGTCAGCCACATCAAAACCATCTCCGTTTGTGCAGGCACACACAATGAGAAGAGTTCTCAATATTTGACACAATTGATGGAAGAACGACAAATCCGCAAGGATGATCCAAGGGTGTTTTTTGCGCAGTTGTATGGTATGAGTGACAATATCTCCTATACCTTGGCTGACTTGAGATACAATGTAGCCAAATATGTACCCTATGGCCCAGTCAAAAAAGTGCTACCCTACCTGATGCGAAGAGCCCAAGAGAATACTTCGATTGCTGGACAAAGCAGTCGTGAATTTTTGCTGGTCAAGCATGAGATGAAGAGAAGAAAAAGAAACAATTCGTAGAGATAAGTAGGTTTTTTTTGAGTGCAAGGCGAAAAATACCTATCTTCCGATTTTTAAGTTTTAGCAACTGTAAATGGTCAAGGAGAAAAGAGAAGCTAGCCTGCTGCAAGCATTTATTCCAATAATATTTCTAATTCTATTCCTAAGTATCAATGTCTTCATATTTGGAGATTCTGCCCTAGATGGATCCAATCAGATTGTTCTGATTCTATCGGGTGCGGTGGCCGCAGTGATTGCATTTGGTTTAGGCTATTCTTGGGATGATATTTTAAACGGGGTTACCAAGAGTATCAATTCAGCCATGCCATCCATGTTGATCTTGTTGTTGATAGGATCCCTAGCAGGGAGTTGGTTGATCAGTGGGATCGTACCAGCGATGATTTACTATGGTTTACAGATTCTCAATCCCTCCATCTTTTTGTTTGCGGCATGTATCGTGTGTGCGATTGTATCCATGGCAACTGGTAGTTCTTGGACTACTTCTGCCACTGTTGGTATCGCGTTGATTGGAATAGGGCAGACAATGGGTATTCACGAAGGCTGGGTCGCAGGAGCGATTTTGTCTGGTGCCTATTTTGGGGATAAAATGTCTCCCTTGTCAGATACCACCAACCTCGCACCAGCGATGGCTGGCTCGGATTTGTTTACTCATATCAAATACATGGCCTATACGACGATTCCTTCTATCACCATCACACTGTTGATTTTTTTGATTGCAGGGTTTGTTCATGAGCCTGCATCAGATGAGATCGGAACAGCTGCTGTGCTACAAGCCATTGATGACAAATTTTACATTTCCTTGTCCCTCTTTATAGTTCCTGCAATTGTCATCATCATGATTGTCAAGAAAGTGCCTGCCTTGCCTGCACTATTGGTGGGGACACTTTTGGGCATCATACAGGCTTTGATCTGTCAGCAAAACATCATCTTGGAGGTAGCTGGTATGGGTGATGCTTTAGGCTGGGAAGTGATCTATGTAGGCTGCATGAAGGCACTCTATGGCTCGGTAGGTGTAGAGACGAGCAATGCCATGGTCAACGAGTTGCTAAGTTCTGGAGGCATGTATGGGATGCTCAATACGGTGTGGCTCATCTTGAGTGCCATGGTGTTTGGTGGTATTATGGAAGGTGGCGGATTCTTGAAGAAAATAGCTGCTGCGATTATCAAAGTAGTGAATAGCACGGGTTCGTTGATTGCTTCTACTGCTGGTTCGTGTATATTTTTCAACATCACTGCTTCGGATCAATATTTGGCCATTGTCGTGCCAGGTAGAATGTATGCAGACATATACAGAGAGAAGGGGCTGGCTCCAGAGAACCTCAGTCGTACCTTAGAAGACTCGGGAACAGTGACTTCCGTATTGATTCCATGGAATACCTGTGGTGCGTATCACTCCTCAGTATTGGGAGTGGGCACTTTGACTTTTGCTCCCTATTGTTTTTTTAATATTATTAGCCCTTTGATGACGGTATTATTTGGATATCTTAACATCAAGATTAGAAAATTGGGCCAAAAGGAAGATTAATGCGCGTAAGAAAAATTAGCAAAGAGGAGGTAAATGAACTTCCACTCATCAAATATGAAGGTAAATCCATAGTCGTAGAGGACATCTCTGCTGTCCAGGAAGCTGCTAATTACTTGAGTCAATTTTCCTTGTTGGGATTTGATACCGAAACCAAACCAGCATTTAAGAAGGGACAGGTGTACCCTGTAGCATTGTTGCAATTGGCAGCCCCAGACCGTGTATATTTGATCCGTTTGTTGCAGACAGGGCTGCCTCAGGAGATAATTGATTTGTTTGAAAATCCTAAGATCACCATCGCTGGAATCGGGATCAGAGATGATATCAAAGACTTGAAAAAGATTAAAAACTTCAATCCAGCTGCTTTTGTAGATTTGAATGAACTAGCCAAGACCTTAGGGTTTGAGAGCATCGGTGCGAGGAATTTTGCAGGCATGTTCCTCAAAGGCAGAATCTCCAAAAGTCAACAAGTGTCCAATTGGGAAAACGAAGAATTGACAGATGCGCAGATAGACTATGCTGCCACTGACGCTTGGATCTGTATCGAGATCTATAAGAAGATGAACAAGCTCGAATCATAAGCAACCTCACACCATGAACCACTCTAATTTCTTGGAGTCACTTGCAGCCAGATGCAAGGAACAATTTGAAGAGAACTGTGGTCAGTTACATATCATATTTCCAAACAAGCGAGCCGGACTGTACTTTGCTACCTATCTCGCGGAGTTGTACGAGAAGCCCGTTTGGTCACCCATCATCACCTCTTTTGAGTCTTTTGTCGAGGAGCAACAGGATAGAAAATTGGCAGACGAACTACAGCTCAGCTTTGTGCTTTACAAAGCCTATAAAAGCCTATTGCCACATGCTGAGGCATTTGACGCCTTTTTGCCTTGGGGCGAAATGATCCTCAAGGATTTCAACGACATAGATAACTATCTCGTCGAGACCAATCACATTTTCCGAGTGATCAAGTCACAAAAGGAGCTAGACGATTCCTTCGATTTCCTCTCGGAGGATGACAAGAAAATCATACAGGGCTTTTGGCAAGGGTTCTTGCCTGAGCCTGACAAGAAGCAAACCGAGTTTATCAAGACTTGGTCCATCCTGGATCAGCTCTATGAGCGGTTCAACACCCTGCTCCAAGAGCAGAATCTAGTTTATAAAGGCCGTCTTTTTCGAGAATTTTCCGACAATTGTGATTCTCTCGTAGGCAAGCAGGTCTGGTTTGCGGGCTTCAATGCCCTCACCAGAGCAGAGGAGAAAATCATCAAACGCTGTCTCGATGGTGGGCAGTCCGATATCTTCTGGGAGATAGATAGTTACTATTTCGAAGGAGAGTACCAGGAGTCTGGTCTTTTTTTTCGTGAATACGCCAAAGACCCTGCTTTCAAAGCCAGTATCGAGCGGGACATCCAAAGTCAGATCAATCACAAGAACAAGCAGATCGAACTGGTCTCCGCTCCACTGAGAATGGGACAGATCATGGCGACATGCCAGCAACTGGAGCAGTTGTCGCTCAGCGCTGGAGGGATCAAGGATACCTTGGTCATCTTGGCGGATGAGTCTTATCTGCCCAATCTGCTCGATAAATTGCCTCCGTCGGTAGGAGCTGTCAATGTGACTATGGGCTGGGGTATAGGTCATGCCAGATTTTACATCCTGCTACAAAAACTCATCGAGCTACAATACAGCCTAAGCAAAAACAAAGGACGACAGCTCAAATTCAAAGAATTGCAATCCATCCTGTCGTTCAATGATCTCCTCGCTATTTCGGACGATGATGTGGAGACATTTATCAAGCATTGTCTGGCAGAGAATAGATATCTTTTCCAATTGGAAGATTTCGAGGAAGAGTTTCCCCATTTGGTAGAATTGATTCAACCCAAAGAGGTGTCTGGAGACTATTTGGATGCTTTGGTCGATTTTATCCAAGCGATGGATTTGGAAATGTTGGGAGCACTGGATAAATCGGTGGCAATTACCCTTCATTCCACATTCAAAAGATTGGCTAGCGCCTCGGCTGATCAGCAGATCGAGTTGTCGATGGCTTCTCTGCTGCGATTGTACAAGAAGCTCGGCAACACCATCAAACTGCCTTTTACAGGAGAGCCCAATAGCAACCTGCAGGTGATGGGGATCTTGGAGACCAGAAACTTGAGCTTCAAAAATGTACTCATCGTCGGGATGAATGAGGGATCATGGCCCAAGGATTCGAGCACGTCATCTTTCATTCCCTACAACATTCGCAAGGCATTTGACCTGCCCACTACCGAGCATCAGGACGCCATGCAAGCCTATTTGTTCTACAGGTTGCTACACAATACAGAGAGTATGTGGATCACCTACAACAACATCACGGAGTTTAACAAGAACGGCGAACTGAGTCGCTATGTCCAGCAGCTCCAGTATGAGTCAGAGATCCAATTCGTCGAGTCATCGGTAGAGACCAAGGTGTTGGCAGAGCCTGTCTTTCATATCACCAAACAGAAAAATGGTGAGACTCTGACGCAGTTGCGGCGCTATTTGGTTGGGAGCGAAAACCCCCGTCGATTGTCTCCCTCTGCTCTCAATACCTACATTGATTGCAAGTTGAAATTCTATTTCAATTACATCGAAGAGATCTATGAACCCGACGAAATCAAAGAGGATATCGACCCATCACTCTTGGGCAATCTCCTGCATACCTCGATGGAGTTCCTCTACGAGGGCAAAAAGGAGCTGACAGAGGAGGTCATGAAGGAGCTGGTCGGGCAAATAGAATCAGCAGTGAATCGCTCCTTCGTGGAGAACAAATTGGAGATTGATCAGGTCAAAAAGGCCAGAGGGCGTCAGTTGATTGTCTATGAGGTGATCAAGCAGTTTGTATCCTACATCCTCAAAGCAGATACGAGGTACACGCCGTTTGAGGTGATTGCCTTGGAGTCCAAGGACTACACAGTAGATTTTGAGATCGAGACACTGGAAGGTACCGAGAAAGTAGGATTGAAGGGCGTGATCGATAGGGTAGATCGCAAGAATGAACACATCCGAATTGTGGATTACAAATCGGGTCGTGACAACCGCGAGTTCTCAGACATCGCACAACTCATAGATGTCGACGCAGGTGACAACCGCAACAAGGGTGTCTTTCAGCTCCTGTACTATTCCATGCTGTACAAGGATAATCACCCAGGTTTGACATTGCCGATTCAGCCATTGATGTACAACAGCAAGGACCTGCATCAGCCAGACTTTGACGGGCAACTCAAACAAAAAGGCAACAAAGAGGCAGGGCGCACGGCTGGTGTACTGACAGACTATAGCATGGTAGAGGATGAGTTCAAGGAGACTCTGACATACCTACTGACCGAGATCTTCAATACCTCCATCGACTTTACCCAAACCGAAGACCTAAGGAAGTGCCAGTATTGCCCTTACATAGAGATTTGTAGGAGGGGATAGTAGTCTTTGGCGTTGGTAAGCTTATCAAGTCCCTCTTCTTAGTCACAAGGGTGAAAAGCAACTGCATAAGTAACTATACGCTTGCTGTTCAATCGCTTCCATTGACCGCATGTTGAGCCAAAAAGATATATATCTTTTCTGAAAATGATATATAGGGTTATAAAAAAAGATATATATCTTATTGAAAAATGACTTATATCTTTTTATCTGGACATAAGCACCATGAAGGTAAAGGGTACTTATCAAGAGGGTAGTGTGAAGTCAAAAAGAGGGCAAAAGTAAAGTTAACCTGGTGCTGGGGTAACCTATACTGACCGAAACCAAAAGGCAAAAGTGAGAGAGAGAAGGGAAGATTGTGTCTATTGACGAAACCTATCAGGTTTTCAAAACCTGATAGGTTTGAGGTGAATGCCTCGCAATCATCTCCCTGTATCGGGGTATTTTTCAATCGTACAGGGGCTTTTGGGGTAAGAGATTGGTATTTAATTGGGAAGAATAGTTTATTCTTGGTTACAATTCATAAACTAAAAACACATTTACTCTCGTCGCTGTACTAGATGTGAATGAAACAAATAAAACTATTAGATTTACTCATGCCATAGGGCAAGTATGCGGACAAAAGTTCCGCTTGCTCAAATGGTGTAGCACATTACTTTCATGACGAAAAAAGAACTAGTTAAACTTATCCCCTTCGGAATCGCTTGCATACTTTTTTTAACCTATGCGATTCAGGTACTATTAATGCCAAGTCATATCAACGAAGAAGGAAATGAAGTCACTTATTCAATGGTGGATTCAGTAAAATACGCGGGCTTTGGATTAGCAATCGTTTTAACACTGATACTAGTTAAGAAACCAGTTTGGAAATATGCCTTTGCCATTCTAACCATTTTAGCGTTTTCTGAATACATCAACTTTTATCCTAACACTTTCTCTTTTGGCATTGGTATCATCTCTTTCGAACTAACGGCATTGAGCCTCCTTATTTTTCACCTAGCCCTGAACCCTGAAGTGTTTCAGTCCTTCAAAGGATTCATAAAACCCAAACCAGAATCGGAGGAATCCAAGGAGTCAAAATTTGAGTCAGCTGTGAACGGTTTTGAAACAAGATTCAATAAGAAGTCTACGGACGAACTTCGTAACATCGTTGAACAGAACTCGCTAGTTCCCGAAGCGGTTGAAGCTGCAAAAAGGCTGTTGGAACGGAGATAAACGTGCTACAACATTGTGTATGGACGCATGTGCGAACTGAGCATTTAGCCAGCGTCGATGGAACGAACCCGTGCATCTGCCGCGGCAATTACTTCTCTGCTTATAGGGAGATCAGTTCGCCGCACTGGAAGATCGGGAGAACGTAGCTCTCACCGATTTGCTAGTAGGTTCGGCAGATTTTCACTACTTTGGCTGTATTATCAAACGACACGCACACGCACCATATCTTGGTTATGGCGCATGAGCGTAAAAAATGGAAGAACAATTACCTACACCTTTATCCGAATTAATATTATTGAACCTTTACCTTGGCTCTATTACATACCTACTAGGAATCGTATTTATAGCTCTTGTTTTAAGGGCAAATCAATTCACATGGTTGAAGCTCATATTAATCTCATCTTTAACCATTTTTTTGGGTCTGATAGCCTCATTTCTAATTTGGGCAATCTGGCCAACATCATACGATTTTATGATTGGCCCAATACATATTCCAACTTTTATCGGGGTTGCTACAATTTCAACCTCACTCTTGATAATTCTAGGTAACAAGATGAGATTCAGCAAACTCTCATGAACAACTTACTATGAATCTTCTACACTGCTTGTCTATACTTCGACGGGGCTCAGTATGACAAGGAATCAGAGTCTTGGGCGCAGCTCAGAGGAGATTTTCGCCTTCTGAATGCAGGGCCGTTTGAAACCGTTGTGAGCTTCAGCGGATTTCGCTAGATTGTGTTTTTTTACAAGCTGTGGGCTTACAACCGATAGTTGATTGATAGCTGTCACGCTGAAAAAAAACACGCTGAATGAAAAACCAATATCTAAATAGCGTCAAAAGGCAGTTTGAATATTATAAATCTGTCGGAGAAAAAACCTTTGACCAACTTGATCAACAAAACCTTCTGTGGCAATATGACGAAGGGTCGAATTCTATCGCCATAACCGTAAACCATCTTTGGGGAAATATGAAATCTCGTTGGACAGATTTTTTGGTGTCTGACGGAGAAAAGGAATGGAGAAACAGGGATTCAGAATTTGAATCGGTGATAAAAACCAAAGAAGAATTGATTGAAAAATGGAATGAGGGGTGGAAATGTTTGTTCGATGCATTAGATACTATAAATCAAGACAACTTTGAAACAAAAGTGTATATCCGAAACCAGGAGCATTCTGTTTTGGATGCGATAAATAGACAGTTAGCCCATTATTCTTATCATATTGGACAAATTGTTTATATAGGCAAAATGATTAAGGGAGATGAATGGAAAAGTTTGAGTATTCCAAAAGGAAAATCAACCGTATTTAATGAAGAGAAATTTTCAAGAGGAAAGCATAAAGGGCATTTTTCAGACGATTTAAAAAAATAAAACTTGCCACCACATTGTGCCTCGTTAAAGGATGGCGTTTTGTTAAGCAGGATATTTTCGGCTGGATTGGACAGCCCACCACCAGGTTGAGATCAAAACGTGACGATGCGCGAGATGAGAGGTTTGTGCGTTCCAACAGCCCACTGACCATGGCGGGTTGTTGGTACTGAAGACATAAAAAAGCCCTGAGATCTTTAAAACTCAGGGCTAATAATCAAACCAAACAATCAATTTTGGGTTACAACAGTTGGTTAATCAAAGAGCGTATTTGTTTTTGCTAATCAAGTGATCCGCAATCTCACGACGGAGTTCTTTTACATTGACTGGATTGGATTTGGTAAATCTTTTCAGTCCCATCATCATGACTTTTTGTTCGTCACCTTTGGTAAACGAAGCGATGGCATCCTTTCCGGCTTTGTTTATTTTTTCTGCAGCTTCATACAAGTACACTTTGGCTACATTGGTAGGCAGTTTGTGTGCATCGGCACCACCGATACTTACTAGTTTTTCTGCCCTCAATACTGCGGACTCTGCAGCATAGATTTGAATCATCATGTCGGCGATGTTCATCATGATCTCTTGCTCAGTCTCGAATGCTGGTCCAAAAGTCTGTGCTGCTTTGCCAGCTACCATCAAGACTGCTTTTTTGAGTCTCTTCAGTACTTCTTTCTCTTCTGCGAAAGGCTTGGACAAGTCTGGCATGTCAAATGAAGGCACAGAAGTCAATTCTTTGGCTACTGCCATCGCTGGTTCCATGATGTTGAGTTCACCTTTCATGGCGCGTTTGAGAATCATACCTACCATCAGCATGCGGTTGATTTCGTTGGTGCCTTCGTAGATTCTGGTGATTCGGGCATCACGGTAGGCTCTCGCCATGGGTGCATCTTCGGAGAATCCCATGCCTCCATAGATTTGGACTCCTTGATCGACTACATAATCCAATGCCTCAGAACCAATGATCTTGATGATGGCGCACTCGATAGAGAACTGCTCAAAGCTTTTCAACTTGGCTTGACCATCTTCCATGCCGTCAGCGATGAGATCTGCGATACAATCATCGATGTTTTGACCAGCACGGTAGGATGCTGATTCGGTGATCCATGTTTGGATCGCCATCTCAGCCAGTTTGTGCTTGATCGCTCCAAAATTGGCGATGGCAGTGTTGAACTGCTTTCTTTCGTTGGCATAGGTGACGGCATAGTTGACGACTTCCTTGCATCCACCCAATACGCCAGCACCCAGTTTGATACGTCCGATGTTGAGGATGTTTACGGCGATTTTGAAACCATTTTCTCTATCGGAGAGCATATTCTCAACTGGTACTTTGCAGTCGTTGAAGAAAACTTGGCGGGTCGATGACCCCTTGATACCCAACTTCACTTCTTCGTCGTTCATCGTGATCCCACCAAATGTTTTTTCTACTATGAAAGCAGTTAGTTTTTTGTCATCATCGATCTTCGCAAATACGATGAATAGATCCGCAAATCCAGCATTGGATATCCACATTTTCTGACCATTGATCAAATAGTGTTTGCCATCCGAGGAGAGCGTTGCCTTGGTTTTGCCAGAGTTGGCATCCGATCCAGCGTCTGGCTCAGTGAGACAGTAGCATGATTTCCATTCGCCTGATGAGATGAGAGGGAGGTATTTTTTCTTTTGTTCCTCAGTACCATAGTAGAGTATAGGTAGGGTGCCGATACCCGTATGTGCGCCATAGGTAGTAGAGAACGAACCCGTCTCACCAATGACATCTGCGATGAGCATAGAGGTATTGAAGTTCATTCCCAATCCACCGTATTCTTCTGGGATGGATACCCCGAGCAATCCTAGCTCACCTGCTTTGGTCATCAGATCAGGAACGATTGTACCTTCTTGTTTTTCGATTTTGTCTCTGACGGGTTGAATCTCTTTGTCAATGAAGTCTTTGGTGGCTTGTGCCATCATTTTTTGCTCTTCAGTAAATTCGGCTGGGATGAAGATTTCTTCTGCTGAGGTCTCTCTGATTAAAAATTCTCCTCCTTTGATTGATCTCTTAGTTGCTTGGGCTTCCATATTCTATCACTTAAATGTGTTTGGTTCTTTATGAGGTTATTATGCGTGCATAACATATCAAATATATAAAATAATAGTATGCGTGCATAATAAAGAAAAGAAAATATTTTAGTGAGTCATGTGTAATCTGAAGTAAAAAAATAGGCCTCAGTTGTTTTTCAACTGAGGCCTATTTTTTTATACTGTGGTTTGAATAGAATTATTCATCTTTTAGTGTTTTCGCAGGATTCAACATGGCTGTGGTGATAGATCTATGGCTAATGGTCACTAAGGCTATCACGAGTGTCATGATGAAAGAAAGTGCGAAAAATTCATACCCAATATCGATGTGGTAGGTGTATCCGCTTAGCCATTCATTCATAACATAGAAAGCCAATGGGGAAGCGATTACAAAGGCAATAACTGTTAGAGTCAGGATTTCTTTTGAGAAAATTCCTAAAATGCTCAATACAGAAGCGCCCAATACTTTTCTCACCCCGATCTCTTTAGTTCTATTGATGGCAATGAATGAGATGAGCCCATACAAACCTAGACAACCGATGAGGATGGATATCAGTGAAAAGATTCTCATGAGTGAGGTGATACTTTGTTCAGTTTCGTAACGCTCTTTTAATTCTTGGTCATAGAATTCATAATCCAATACATGCTCAGGATATACTTTTTCCCATGATTCTTCAAAATGTGAAATACCGCTTTTGATTTGATCGAGCGATGAAATTTTGATGGAGAAGCTATAGAATACACTAGGAAGATAAATTAGAACCGTATAATCTATGTCATCTTCTAGAGACTGGGTATGAAAGTTCTCGACTACTCCGATTACTTTTTTATCACCGCCTACACCAGTTACTAATTTTTCTCCAATTACTGCTTGATAATTATCTTTAAAACCCATCAAGTCAGCTAGTTTTCTATTGATAAGGATTTCAGTCGGAAAGGAATCAATCTTATGGATTTTCTGACCTGCAATTAGTTCTAAGTCAAAGAAATCCATGTAGTACTCGTCACAGAACTTGAAATTAGCGTGATAACTATTCTTCGAATCAAGTGGGGCATAATTAATGTTGGAAAAGGAGTTGCTATTACCAGTGGGTTGGCTAATAGCAAAGGTGATACCTGAAATGTGAGGAGACTGTAGCATGATTTCTCTAAATCTTTCACGCTTTGTATCATCCTGATCTGGCAATCCTGAATTGATGACTGCTTGAGTTTCAAATCCTAGTTTTTTTTTACTAAAGAATTCCATCTGTGCGTCGACTATGAGTGTACCAATAATCAAGAATTGAGACAAAGCAAACTGAAATACAATTAGTCCTTTTCTGAGAGAGAGTCCACCAGAATTGGTTTTAGTAGTGATCTTACTTTTTAGAGCTAAAATGGCATTCATTTTCGACAAAAGTATGGAAGGGTAAAAGCCTGAAGTAAAGCTGACTACTAGAAACAATACGGTAAGAAATCCAATGGAGGGAAGGTCATTCAACAAATCAAGAATCAATCTATATCCCAAAATATCCTCCAAGAGAATGAACATGATTTCGGCGATTGCTAATGATGCGATAATAGATACGAAGGTGATCAAGGCAATTTCTAACATGAATTGTACTATCAGCTGACTGGATTGTGCACCTATCGCCTTTCTCACACCAATTTCTTTGGCTCTGTTAGCTGCCTGAGCAGTAGCAAGGTTGATGAAGTTGATACAAGCTGTCAACACCAAAAAGAGGGCAATGGCTGCTAGAGCATAAAGGAATTCTTTGGGTATAGTCCTAGAATAGGCACCATACTCTTCGTCGAAGTGAATGCTGGACAGGGGTTGAGTGACAAATCTTTCTGTTTCGGTTTCCTCTTTGGAATAATGCTTCTCTACAAATTCAACTAATTTCTCGTCAAACTGTTTTGGATCAAATTCTTTAGAGGTCAATATGTAGGTGTTAGTATTAGAACTGGTCGAATTCCACTCTTTTCCCTCTTTGAAATATGGATTGGAGGGAGCTTGCCCATGATATTCGAATAGCATGGTAAATGGGAAGTTGGTTGTTTCAGGTGGATCAGCTATGATTCCTATGACTTTGAAAATCTCCTCTTAAGTCCACGATTTTGCCCATGGCTTCTACTTCATGTCCATTTTCTAATCCAAATAATTTCTTAGCAGCAGAAAGTGACAATACGACAGTATTAGGTTCGGAGAGTGCTGTTTCCTTGTTGCCAGCAAGCCATTCTGTAGTAAATATTTTAAAGAAACTATTTTCTGTAAACACGATTCCTTCATCGAGCAGAAATTTTTGAATGTCTCCATTTGGTTTTTTGATGTTGATCTGTGCTTCTTCCTGATAGTAGGTTCGAGTTACTTGCTCGATGTCTGGATAATCTTCGATGAGAGCTGGACCTACAGGGTGAGGGGTGCCCATTCCTTTGTCGACTCTATCTGGGTAGATGGACTCATTGGAGATGCGATAGATGTTTTCATATCTCTCTTGGTGTTTGTCATAGCTGTTTTCAAATTGAATCACTTTGAAAATAACCAATGAACATCCTATCCCCAGTGCTAGGCCAATGATATTGATCAAAGCATAAGTGCGGTTCTTAGTTAGGTTTCGAATGGCTGTGATGAGATAGTTTCTTAGCATGTGAGTCTTTGATTGTTTATCGAGGGATAGCTATTCTAATGCCATATTGCTAACCACTTGTTTTTCAATTAATTGAACTTGTTTTAGTTTACTTTCTGTATGCAATCGTACACTTTACTGTTTGTTTTTGATACAGTTTTTTGATCCTGACCGTAGATTGAAATATGCTTTTGAAATTTATTGAATTTATGTTTAAAGCGACTTTATCATGTTTATTTTAAGTTATAGGAATCTAGAAAGGAAGACAAAATACAAGAATCCAATTAGATTTAAATCTTCATTAGTCTCAAATGGAAAAAGAACAATCAAGAATACTTATAGTAGATGATGATCCCGCAGTTCTTACGACGGCTAGGCTGTTTTTAAAACAGAGATTTTCCTATGTGCATACACTATCGGATTTAAATACCTTGACCAAGGTGATGACAGAGTCTTCTTTTGATGTGGTTTTGCTGGATATGAATTATTCTAGAGGAGAAAACGATGGTGTAGAAGGATTGAAGCTGATAGAGCAGATCATAAGAGATCATCCTCAGACGGAGGTAATACCGATTACAGCCTACGGAGAGATAGACCTAGCAGTAGAAGCGCTCAAGCGCGGAGCAAGGGATTTTATCACCAAGCCTTGGCAAAATGAAAAGCTGTATGCTACGATTGCCAATCTATTGAATCTAAAGAAGAAACAAAATGGTGTTAGCGTTTTGAGAAACGTCAATCAGCCTCTGATTGGAGGTTCATTGGAAACTCACATGATTGGAGCTTGTCGCAGTTTTAATCAAATGCTGCAAATGATAGAAAAGGTAGCTCCCACGGATGCCAATGTATTGATATTGGGAGAAAATGGTTCAGGAAAGGAATTGGTCGCCAGAGTGCTTCATCAACAATCGGATCGATGTGACAAACCTTTTATCAAAATTGACCTGGGGTCATTGGTGGACAGTTTGTTTGAATCAGAGTTGTTTGGGCATGCCAAGGGGGCATTTACAGACGCCCAAAATGAGAAAGAAGGTAAGCTGCAAATGGCTAATGGCGGCACGTTGTTTTTGGATGAAATTGGGAATATATCACTCTCTCAGCAGGCTAAATTATTATCAGTATTACAGGACAGAGCGGTTACAAAGGTAGGAGACAATATATCAGTACCACTCGATATTCGTATCATTTCGGCAACCCATGCAGATTTGCAGGAGATGATCAATCAGGGAGATTTTAGACAAGATTTTTTGTATCGGATTAATACCATTGAGATACAAGTGCCTTCTCTTCGGCAAAGAGTAGAGGATGTACCTCTCTTAGCTCAGTATTATCTCAATTTGTTCAAAAATAAGTATGGTAAGAAGAGTTTGAAAGTCACTGCAGAAGCGATCAAGGTTTTGCAACAATATCCTTGGCCAGGCAATATTAGAGAGCTGAGTCATGTCATAGAACGTACCGTTATCCTAGCTGATCATCTAGTGATCAGGCCAGCAGATCTCGCACTCATGCCTAGTCATAAGGAAAACAGGGAGTTAGATCTGAATATAGAAGATATGGAAAAGACTTTGATCCTCAAAGCATTGGAAAAGAACAATGGTAATATGACTCATGCCTCTCGTGATCTGGGTATCGATAGGCAGGCATTGTACCGTAGATTGGAAAAGTATGGTCTATAATAGGTTTTTCCTGAAGGTTGTGCTAAGAGTGCTCATGATGCTAGCGGTGATGGTAGTATTCTCAGCGATTTTCTTAAGAGAGGATTTACTGTATTCGCAGTTGGTCTTGGTTATAGTGTTGGTTTTTCAGATCATGGAGTTGGTTTTTTTTATCAACAAGACCAATTATGATTTGGCTCGTTTTGTGAGTTCTATCTTGAACGAGGATTTTACAATCAGTTTTAATCAATCAGAAAAAGTTAAGTCTTTTGATCAGCTATATGCTTCCTTGAATCAATTTGTGGGTAGGTATAGAGGTATTCAAACTGCCAAAGCGGGTCAATTCCATTTCTTGACGCAGCTAGTTGATCAAATCGAATTTGGGATCATTACTTTTGATGAACAACAGCAGATCACTTTGATGAATCGACAGGCGCAAAGTCTTTTAGAGATTCCTGCAGTTTCCAATTGGCAAAATCTGCACAATCCTAATACGCAGTTTTTAAAGGTTCTCTTTACGTTATCTATAGGGAAAAATCAATTGATAGAAACAAAAATAGGAGAGCAACAGCGCTATTTTTCGGTAAGTGTAACTACTGTCTTCATACAGGAAAACAAATACACGATTGCTTCTTTTCAGGATATTAAATCTGAGATACAAGGCAAGGAGATTGCAGCTTGGCATAAAATTATTAGGATTTTGACGCATGAGATCATGAACTCTGTCACGCCCATGGTTTCTTTGACAGAAACGGTTCAGATGATTTTGCAGGATGATAATAAGGAAGATAAGCCATTGGAATCCTTGAGTCAGGAAAATATTCAGGATGTCAATGAAGCATTGCTTACCATTAAAGAACGGAGCAAGGGGATACTCAAGTTTGTCAACAGTTATCGTAAGCTTGCTAAAAGTCCTAAACCAGTTTTGTCTCCTGTATCTACTCAACAGTTGATTCAAGGGATTCTTAAATTGATGGAGACTCAGTTGAAAGAATGTGGTATAAAAATGACGGTTGTTCATGCAGATGTGATACTGAGCATTGATCATTCGTTGATTAGTCAGGTGTTGATCAACTTGATGAAAAATGCAATAGAATCATTGGGCGACACAGAAAAGCCCACAATAGAAATCTCGACAAGGCAACAGGGTGATTGTTTTCACATTAGTATTTCTGACAATGGTATGGGGATTTCGGTAGACCGAATGGATAAAATTTTTGTACCATTTTATACTACAAAGATCGATGGATCAGGAATAGGTCTGAGTCTATCTCGTCAGATCATGGATTTGCATGGCGGTTACTTGGAGGTCACAAGCATTCCAAATGAGCGAACCAGCTTCTCATTAATCTTTCCGAACTATTAAATATTGCGATTAGATTTTTGTATCTGTTTTACTTGAACCTTCTCTGGGGGTTTTTAGTATAAGAAAGAATTGCATTGTACTGTTATATTTTTTTATTCGAAGGATAGAGCAGCTACTATTGCAGTTAGTATGATTAGGGAGGTACTTAGAGGACGAGACTCTGCGTCTATTTGTACAGGGAGTAAAAAATTGAATAAGAATGAGAAGTTGGAATATCCCTAAAGAATCATACTTGACCACTGTGCTGTTGGCAAGTTTGGTGACATTGTCCCCTTTTGCCATTGATACCTATTTGGCAGCCATGCCTGTGATGGCAGATTTTTTTGGTGTGCACCTGAGTGTCATTGAGTTGACTATTACATTGTACTTTTTGGGGTTTGCTTTGGGGAATTTTTTTGGAGGTCCCTTGTCTGATTCATTTGGTCGCAAAACTATTGCATTGTGTGGCATAGGGTTGTATGGGTTTTCATCGCTCATGATTTCTATAAGCACGAACATTGAGGTAATATTGGTTTTGAGAGTGTTGCAGGCTTTTGGTGGGGGCTTTGCTACAGTTACATCCAACGTATTCATTAGCGATTGGTTTGAAGGTAAACAGGTCGCTCGGTTGGTTACAATCACTAGTATGATGATGATGCTTGCACCATTGATGGCTCCTGTGATCGGATCATTTTTGATTCTTCATTTTGGCTGGCAGTCGGTTTTCTATTTTCTGTTTGGTTTTTCTTGTGTATTGTTTTTGGTGTTTTCTCTTTTTGTGTCCGAATCGAGAGATGCTGCGTTGATCACCCGAAAGTTAACAGGAAGACAGTTGGTGGATAAGTACCGAGCTTTTTTTCAAGATCGTCAATCAATTATTTTTCTGTTTTCAATCAGTTTGTCCATGTCAGGGATGTATATTTTTATCACCAGTGCATCATTTATGTATATGGAGTTTTTTGGAATTAACGCGAAGTACTTTCCTTATTTGTTTGCAGCCAATATCATTCTCAATATTCTACTTTCGTTTCTGAATACTTATTTACTAAAGTATTTTAGACCCAGATACATATTGAGGGCAGGGATGTTGCTGCAGCTTGTCGCTGGAGTGATTCTGTTGGTGACTGTCCGCATGAATGAGCCCTCATTTTGGGGGGTGTTTTTGGGAGTGGTGTTATTTATAGGTAGTCTAGGACTCGTGTTTGGTAACGGTACGGCTGTCATTCTCAATCATAATCCCAAGGTAAGTTCATCTGCTAATGCAGCCATTGGGATCACCAGGTTTGTACTGGGCTTTTTGATGGGAAGTATTATTGCACTTTTCCATGCGGATGATTTGGTGCCAATAGGTACGGCGATGTTTCTCTGTACCCTTGCGGGGAATGTGATGTACAACATCGGTATGAGGCAGAAAGCACATGTGGAGGTAAGTGGTTATTGAACGACGGTCAATTAGAGAATCGAAGGAAGCAATGAGTGCAACGATAGAGATTCGATATGGGGACCCATCGAATCTCTATCGTTTAAAAAAGGGAATGGAAATTACCGATATAAGAACTAAATCAAAGCGCCATTTGCACCCACGACTTGTCCAGAAATCCATTTGGAATCATCACTGGCTAAAAAGAGAATGACTTTGGCTATATCTATGGGTTTAGCCAGTCGATTGAAGGCATTCATTGCGCTGAGTTTGTCTATCGTTTCTTGTGATTTACCTTCCAGAAATAGATCTGTCTCTGTTGCACCTGGTGCTAGGGCATTTACCGATATTCCTCTTCCTATTTCTTTTGAAAAAACACGAGTCATTTGTTCCACTGCTGCTTTGGATGCGGAATACAAGGCATAGGTGGGGAACATCAGTTTGACCGTGCTCGATGATATGTTGATAATGTTTCCATTGTCTGCAAGTTTACTGTTAGCCTCTTGCAGCATATTGAAGATGCCTCGTACATTGACGTCAAACTGTCTTGTGAAGTCTTCTTGCGAATTGTCTTTCAGTAGCTTGGAAACCATGACGCCAGCGTTGTTTACCAATACATCTACTTTGCCATAGGCAGCTATCGCTTCATCAAACAGGCGGGTCGTCTCTTTTCTCTGACTCACATCTGCTTTGATTGCCAGTGCTTTGCCTCCTTTTTTTGTGATTTCATCTACTGTTTTTTGTGCGTCAGCAGCACTGTTCGAATGATTTATGATCACTTTGGCACCTTCGTTTGCCAGAAGGAGTGCCGTTTCTTTGCCTATTCCTCTGGAGGCACCTGTTACGATTATTACTTTGTCTTTTAGTTTCATGGTGATTTTTTATTGGGTCTTAGCGTTCAACTTGTAAATAGAGATTGCAGTCAACAGGGTTGCGATGATCACAAGTATCATTTTGGGTTCTGGCCTGGCAAAGAATTCCAAGCCTAGTGCTGTGATCATCGTGATCAGTAAAAAAGAGAAGGCTAGCTTACCAACAGTCTTATTTCCTTGTATGGCAAAAAACGCCATGGCAAAGATTGCCATGGCGTTCAATATTTGATCTAAGATCTTTTTCATTTCAATGTTTTTAGCACTTCGATGAGATCGACTGGTTCTGCTCTGTTTCTATAATCAGGGTCTAGAAAAGCATATTTAATGACCCTGTCTTGTCCTATTATATAAGTAGCAGCTATGGGCAATTCTCCCTTGTCATTCCCATTGTAATTGCTCAGTCCAAATCCATTTTGATATTTTTTGATCAAGTCGTCGGTGAGTTTGTATGCTACTTTGTACTGGTGTGCAACCCTGTTGTCCAAATCACTTAGTACCTCAAATTCCAATTCGTTTTTTTCCTTGGTGGAAATAGAGCTGTCAGGGAGTTGAGGTGATACAGCCAGTAGATTTGCACCATACTTTTTGAAATCAGGGAGTGACTCTTGCATGTGTCGGAGTGTCAAATTGCAGTATGGACACCACCCCCCGCGGTACCACATCAAAATAACTGGGCCATTTTCTAGTTCATCATAAAGCGTGATGGTTTTATCCGTTGCGTTTGGAAGAGAAAAGTTTATCGCTGTATCACCTACTTGAAGTGCATTCTCTTGGATTTTATTTTGTCTTATAGACTCTATTCCTGCAGCACTCTGTTGTTTTTTTTCTTCTGATGCATTTTCTAGGAAATTCATCTTGCGTTCATTCAAAACAGTTTCCAAGGGCCTCTGTGTAATCTCTTTTTCAGTATCCACAAGTGTTTTGTTTTCAGAATCCATGGACGTTTTGTTTTGCTTTGAGTCTCCACAGCCCGCAACTATTAGGATGACTGCACTGAGAAGGAGGTATTTTGTTTTCATCATTTTTATTTTATTTAGAACGTATTGGTTATTTCAATGTGATTAGTTTTTCTGCTACTAATTTTAAGTTTTGTTCAGAAATTTCTGGGTTGGGAGCGAGAGGGTACAGTTGTGCACCTGGTCTACTGATGAATGCCCCTCTCCAGTTGGCCCATAGTGCGCCTGCTATATCCCAGCCGTGAGCAGCTACCAAGAGACATTCGTGAGGTTGTACGCCCATTTTTCTAGCGGCCCAGTCATAGGCATCTGTGTGTGGTTTGAATTTCCCAATATCCTCTACGCTTAATCTCTCTTCGAAGAATTCCGTCAATCCTGCATTTTCAAATTGTGTCGCTACGCCTTTGTTGGAAGAGTTGGTGAAGGAAACCAGCTTATAGCCTGTGTCTTTTAGTTGCTGCAGTGCTGCTTTTACTTCTGGGTGTGCTGGTAGTGATCGAATGGGACCGAGAATGGCTTTTTTGGCTTGGTCTTCTGAGATTTTGATGTCGTGATTAGCGGCGACCATTTGTAAAGCAGCCGCACCAATGACGCCAAAGTCATTGTACTGTCTCCCTACTGTGGTGACCAGCGAATATTGTAGCATTGTTGTAAACCATAGTGGCAATAGATCACGTCTACCTCCAAGTGCTTTCCCTACACTCTCTCTCATTGCTGTGAGGTCTAATAGAGTTTCGTTTACATCAAAAAATAGAACCTTTGGTCTAGTATCCGAGTTCTGCACGGCGCTGCTCTTGGTTTCGTTGGATGTTGCAAAACCTAAGGTAGGCATCACTGAACCTGCTAGTCCAAATAGCACTGTTTTTTTAGCGAAATCTCTTCTGTTACTCTTCATATAAGCGTAGTTTTAAAACATTCTACATAGAATGTTTTGGTAAAAAATTATTTATTTAATTGTCTTATATACATGCTTAATCCTGACATGTATTCTTCAAGTATGACGTCATCATTGTATAGTTTTCTAATGCCTCGAACCCCTTCGAATGCACTGATCAAATACGTGGCTACTGCTTGACTATGGATATTTTGCTTGATGGTGTTTTCTGTTTTCCCTCTTTCTATCAATGAGGTCAATGCAGATTTCCATTGTTCTATTATGTTCTTTAAAGCAATTTGATAGGCTGTTTCATAGTCGCCAATTTCATTGATGAGATTGTTGATAGGGCATCCGTGCTGTTTTTCATAGGGGGCAAAGGATTTGATACGTTGCAAAAAGGTTGATTCTAGTATCTCTATTGCGTTTCCTGTTTCGTACAAAGGGCGGATCATTCCTTCGTACACGCGTTTTTGAAGTTTTATTCCAATCACTTCTACCCCTAGTTCTTTTTTGTTTTTGTAGTGATGATAGAATGCTCCCTTTGAAAGCTTTGCATTCGCCATGATTTTTTCTATGCTGGTGGTTTTAAAACCACTTTCATAAAAAAGAGTGAATGCACTGTCCAAAATGATTTGTCTGGTGACTTCTGACTTTAGCTGTTGTTGCATGGTGCTGTACACGAAAAGACTACATAGAATGTTTTATTTTGTTATGAGATGTATAATTCAGACATTTTTGGAAATACTAGGACATAGGTGCTGTCATAATTGAGGCTATATTCGCAGTAGATGAATAGTTTTCACATATAACAATCAAAAAAATGAAAAACGTATTATTTACACTGATACTTCTATCAGGTATGGTGACAGTGACTTTTGCTCAAACTTTCAGATCAATTGATAAGAGCCCAATGGATGTGGCTTATTTGCCTGATAATTTTGCCCATGACCGTTCGGGAAGTGACAAAGCGATTGCCAAAATTTACTACAGTAGACCTCAAAAGAAAGGGAGAGAGATTTTCGGTAATGTAGTCGCGTATGATAAACTATGGAGAACAGGAGCCAATGAAGCACCTGAACTGAAGGTTTATCAAGAGATAAAGATGGGAGGAAAGACCCTAGCTGCAGGTACTTATTCGCTATTTAGCATCCCTGGAGAAAAAGAATGGACAATCATAGTGAGTACAGATTTAGATTATTGGGGTACGGCAGGCTATCAAGAGAAGTATGAGATTTTACGCGTAAAGGTGCCATCAAGTAAATTGTCTCAGGAAGTAGAAGCGTTTTCTATTCAGTTCAAAGAATTAGGAGACAATTCAGCAGAAATGAACTTGGCATGGGATAAAACAGTCGTTGCTGTTCCTGTACAGTATTAAAACTATCTCTAGGTGTAGTTGATAACTACACCTAGTTATATCACATCTTATTTTCAAAATCCTTGCGTTCCTCAAAAGTAGTTGTGTTTTCTTCGGTGATGTTTCTCTGTACCCCTGCGGGGAATGTGACGTACAACATCGGGATACGCTACAAAGGGTACAGGGCAGTCAGCTGATGCTGGGCGATATCGATCAGCGGTCTACTAGATAAGTGGCAGAGGCCAGTCTCTGTGTTTGGTCCTGTGCTCAGGAGGTAAAATGCATGAAACACGATTCCGGTTCATTCAGTTTCTTTCACAGTTCATTCTCAAAATTCTACAACTCACCCATTTCCATTATGTAATCATTGCCTGTCATTCGATGTTTGAGCTATCAAAATCAAACAAACCGAATGAAAAATTCAATTCTAACCGCACTATTTAATCTACTCTGTATTCCCATCCTTTTGGGACAGATCACGGGACAGGTACATGACACGGATGGCGAGCCATTGCCGGGCGTGAGTGTCTACATCATGGGGAGCTATGATGGCACTACCACGGATATAGAGGGCCGGTTCTCGTTTCGCACATATGAGGTAGGCGAGCAGACTTTGGTCGCTAGTTTCATCGGGTACAAGACCCACGAGGAGATACTGACGATGGGCGAGTCACATCGCTTAGACATTCGTCTCAAAGAGGAAGTCAACCGCCTGTCAGGTGTCACCATCACGGCAGGGAGTTTTGAGGCGAGTGATGAGCAAAAGGCCACCGTACTCAAACCGCTGGATATTGCGATGACTGCTGGTGCAGGGGCGGATGTTTCAGGTGCACTCAATATGCTGCCCGGGACGACTACCAATGGGGAGACGGGACGTCTCTTTGTCCGAGGAGGTACAGCCAACGAGACTCAGGCCTTTGTCGATGGGATCTGGGTGAGCAACTTCTACACCACCACACCGAGCAACGTCCCTAGCCGGGGGCGATTCGATCCGTTTTTATTCAAAGGGACATTCTTTAGTACTGGGGGCTACTCTGCGGAGTATGGACAGGCGCTGTCTTCTGTGCTTTCACTCAATTCGCTGGATCTGGCCGATGAGACGATCACCGATATCAGTCTGATGTCGGTAGGAGGGGCTGTAGCCCATACGCAGCGTTGGGATCAGGGATCGGTGTATGCCAAGATAGAATACATGAATCTGGATCCCTACATGAACCTCGTCAAGCAGACGTACGATTGGAAGGATGGTTTCACGTCAGCCAATGGCACGTTTATGCTTCGACAGAAGATCAACAAACAAGACATGCTGAAGGTCTATGCCACCTATGACCGCAGTGGATTTCATGCCATCATCCCCAGTATCAACAACCCCGCGGGAGACGATACCAAAGTCCAAAACGACAACACTTATCTCAATGCGACCTACAAGAAAGGCCTTGGGGATGCAGGCATGGCTTACTTTGGGGTATCCTATGGTCTATACCACCAAGATACCGACTACAATGCCATCCGGGTAGAAGGACAAAATGAGGCAGTGCATGCCAAGAGCTACTATACCACGGATATCGGGAGTTTGTCCCTCAAAGCAGGAGGGGAGATGATCCGCGCGGACGAAAAGGAGGATACCCGATTGGCGGACAACTCAGCGTTTGATCGTGCCTATGACAATACTCAACTGGCGGGGTTTGTAGAAGGGGACTATTTCCTGACACAGGCACTGACGCTGCGTGCAGGTCTTCGCTATGCGCACTACTCGGTGTTTGAGGAGGGACAGTGGTCACCGCGTGTCTCGATGGCTTACAAGACAGGTGAATACTCGCAGGTCTCCGCAGCTTTTGGGCAGTTTCATCAGTTGCCGCAGCGTGACCTGATGCTCGCCGCGCAGGATTACATCCTGCCAGAGCAGGCGGATCACTACATCCTCAGCTACCAGCGCATCAAAGAAGGTTTCACCTTCCGCGGGGAGCTGTACTACAAGACCTATGAGGATTTGGTGAAGTACGATGCGGATGGTATTTACAACCCGACGACCTACACCAATTCGGGGGAGGGCTATGCGCGCGGGATCGACTTATTTTTTAGGGATGCCAAAACGATCAAGAATGCAGACTACTGGGTATCGTACTCCTTCATAGACAGCAAGCGGGACTACCGCAACTATCCTCAGCAAGTGCGACCGGAGTTTGCGGCGATGCACAATGTGTCAGTGGTGTACAAGCATTTCATTCCTGTGATCCGTACGCAGATTGGTGCGACGTGGGACTTCAACAGTGGTCGCCCGTACAACGACCCCAACGAGGATGAATTCAACAATCAGAAAACGAAGTACTATGCCAATTTGAGTTTCAACTTTGCCTTTTTGTACCGACCCCATGTCATTCTCTATGCATCTGCGACCAATCTGCTCGGCAGAGACAATGTCTTCGGTTATGACTATGCCGACACGCCAGATGCTAGCGGAGTGTACGATTCGCAAGCGATAGGCCAGCAGGCTAAGCGCTTCTTCTTCGTGGGCGTGTTTATCTCCCTGACCAAAGACAAGAAAACCAACCAACTAGAATATTTATAAATCAACTTAAATCTTACAAATCATGAAAAAACTATTCCTTATCGCCATTTGTTTGTTGACCTGGACTGCTCAGGCAGGAGGCAACAAACACCAAGTGACCGTAGTGGTCAAAAATATCAAAGCCAGTACGGGTGAGATCAGAGCAGGCCTGTATGTCAGCGAATCGAGTTTCCTCAAAGAAGGAGTCTACGTCTCTCAAAAGGTAACGGGAAACGATGAACTGACACTGGTCTTTGACCATGTAGAAGCTGGCGTCTATGCGGTCAGCATCTACCATGACGAAAACGCCAACGGTGAACTGGACACTTGGGTGTTTGGGATTCCTGCCGAACCCTATGGTTTCTCCAATGACGCCAAGGGCTCTTATGGCCCTCCAAGTTTCGCAGATGCGCAATTCGAGGTAGCGACTGATCAAAATATTACCATCACACTTCATTAAAAACTAAAACATTCGAAATCATGAAAACGATATTCACACTATTACTCGCAATTTGTTCCCTCACAGTATCAGCTGACAATGGAAAGTACGAAAAAGCCATGCTGGACAATATCCAGTCCATCTATACCGCTGCGTCTACAGCAGACCTAGACCGACTCACGAATACTTTTTCCCGGATAGGGGATGCCGAAAAGGACAAATGGGAGCCCTACTACTATGCGTCTTTGTCGCAGGTGTTCAAGGCATTTCGCATCAAGGATGCACAGGTGCAGGACAAGGTATTGGACGAGGCATTGGTGAGTTTGTCCAAGGCCGATGGTCTCAGTGAGAACAATTCGGAGATCAAGACCATGGAGGGATTCATCTACATGATCAAAATAGGCGTGGACCCTGGTACGAGAGGGCAGACGCTGTCTCCGAAAATTTATGGCTTGTTTACCAAAGCCATGCAATTGGATCCTAACAACCCAAGGGCGGTACTGTTTATGGGGCAGATGCAAATGGGTACAGCGGAGTTTTTTGGACAGCCGCTGGATCAATCCTGTCAGTTGATCATGAAGTCACTGGAGATGTTTGATACGCAAGCGTCAAGCAATCCACTCGCGCCGACCTGGGGCAGCTATGGGCTCGAAGAGTGGACCAGTAAGTGCAACGGAGCAGAATAACCTTTGTTAGCGATTGGTATTTAGACCTTAGATTTTAGACAAAAACGGGAAGCCTGTTCGGTCTAAGGTCTAGCGTCTAGTGGTCTCAAGCCTTGATTTTTAACTCTTGGCTCTTGATTTTGTTATCTAAAGAGATTGATGATTAGATTTGTTTGATATGACGAATGAAAATGGCGGATGTGTCTCCCGTAGAGACAAATGGAAGAGACAGGTACGAATGCTTGTGGTGATTCCTGTTATTGGCAGTTTGATCATCTCTTACTTTTTCTGTCCCGATTGTTTGAGTGAGGGATATTATTCTCGATTCGCTACTTCTGTAATCATTTCTTATTGCTACTGGATAGGCATGTCATTGGGTAATAGTTTTTTGGTGGATAGTTTGGATCGTTATTTCAGTTGGTTGCACAAGCCCGTCGAGCGTACGATTTCTTCTTTGTTAGTAATGATTTTTTATACCGTTTTGGTGGCATTTGTGATGAATTACTTCATTGTAGAGTACCTGATTGGAAAGGATTTTTGGGAGACTTTCAAAGGAGGGCATCTCAATGGAAGTATTACCAGCACTGTGATCATTGCCTTGTTTATATCCATGTTTTTTCATGCCAGAGGTTTCTTTGTTTCTTGGAAAGATGCCGCTGTGCAAAATGAGAGACTCAACACCGAAAATGCCACATCCAAACTAGAAACGCTGAAGAGCCAAGTCAATCCACATTTTCTGTTCAACAGCCTCAATGCGTTGAGTTCTCTGGTGTACGACGACCAAAAAAAGGCAGTAGATTTTATTCAAAAGCTATCAGAAGTCTATCGCTACGTACTCCAAAATCAGAGCAATGAACTGGTCTCTTTGAGGGAGGAGTTGCAGTTTGTCAAGGCCTTTGTCTATCTCAATGAGATTCGCTTTGGGAAGAATTTTGCCGTGACTATTACCAGTATGGATCAAATGGCTGGCGAAGATCATGTGCCTCCGCTGGCATTACAGATGCTTGTCGAGAACTGTATCAAGCACAACGAGATTTCCAAAGAAAGGCCCTTGTCGATACAGATAGACTATCGCTCAGACTCTGTCCTCGTGTCCAATAACCTGAATCCGATACAGCAAGAAAAGCCCGATTCGACGGGACTCGGGTTGAAAAACATCACTTCGCGCTATAGCTACCTTAGCGATCGTGCAGTCAAAGTCACCACTGATCAAAGTAAGTTCACAGTCGAGATACCTATCATCAAACTAGAGACCTCATGAATGTACTCATTGTAGAAGACGAGGGGATCGCTGCGGATCGTTTGGCGAGACTGCTCGGAGAGCTCCAGCCAGACCTCCGGGTACTGGAAGTGCTGGATACCGTCAAGTCTGCTGTGGCTTGGTTGCGATCCAACCAGAGCCCTGATCTACTGTTCTTTGATATTCATCTTGCCGATGGGTCTAGCTTTGAGATCTTCGAACAGATCAGTGTGAGTTGCCCAGTGATATTTACCACGGCTTATGATCAGTATGCAATCAAGGCATTTGAGGTCAATAGCATTGATTATTTGCTCAAGCCCATTGAAGTAGAGAAACTTGAAAGGGCTTTGCTGAAATATGATGCATTGCAAAATGCTTCTCCGCAAATTGACCTTTCACAATTGCAGCAGATGCTAGGCCAACCTCTCAAGAGTTATAAGGAGCGTTTTGTCGTTAAGGTCGGAGAGCACATCAAGGCCATTCAGACCGAAGCGATCGCTTGTCTGTATAGCGTGGAAGGGAGTACGTATTTGCAAACCGAGGAAGGAAAGAAATTCATCATTGATTTTACACTGGATCAATTGGCCGATCTGCTCGATCCGAGTGTTTTTTTTCGGATCAACCGCAAATACATTGTCAAGATCTCGGCTATTCAAGATATTGTCACCTACTCAAATAGTCGATTAAAAATTGTACTCCCTAGTTTGGATCACAATGAATTAATAGTGTCTCGTGAAAGAGTGGGGGAATTTAAATCTTGGTTGGATAGCTAACTCAAAGTTCTTGTAGTTTTTAGAGGGATGATTGTTCGTATTGTTATTTTATTAATTCATATCAGATGTTTCTAATTGTATTCATGCTCGATAGTAGGGAAGGCTAGAATATGTCATAGAGGAAATAAAGCTGTTTATTAGGATATTTTAGTGTTATTTTTTGAGATTTTGTATTCCTGTGAATTCAGTTAGTTGTACAGTAGCGGATGCTAAAGCACATAGTATTAACACACTATTAGTAGGGTCACTAGAACTAGTGATTTTGTTAATAGTTTCATCTATTTACCGTCATTTTTAAACAATAGTACGGTTGTTAATTTGTGTCATTAGAAACCTAAAAAATTAAAAAATGAAACTTTTTAACAATTTGATTTTGTCCTTGTGTGCAGCAATAATTTGCGGTGCATTGTTCTTGAACTGTGAAGGTGAAATGGGAGATGTTGGGCCTGCAGGTGAAAATGGTGTAGATGGTACAGATGGATTAGATGGTAAGGATGGAGAAGATGGTGAAGACTTGATTGGAGATATGATTCCGTTGGCTTATTCTAACACGCCAGCCTCTATTTTGAAGCTAGCGGCTGGATTTGAGAGTTTAGACATTGAAGTTCTTTTGTCTTCTGAAGACAAACTCCCATCAGCTCCTAATTTTGTCTATGGTTCTATGGCCGATGGAGCAGGGCTCTTGGCTGAAGACAATGGTACTTTCACATTGATCAACAATATTGAGAATGATTACGCAATAGCGAGAATTATTCTTGATAAAAACCTAAGACCTTTAAAGGGAGAGTATATTCTTGATGGAGTTGCTACTGCATTGACAGCTCAGTGCTCAGGATCAATGATTACTCCTGAGGAGCATGGGTTCGGGCCATTATACCTCTCTGGTGGAGAGTGGGGAGGAGCATCCAAAGGGGTGTTTGTAACTGACCCATACAAAGATGTGGCTGAGGCTTCTGTAGCAACTATGTTGCCTGTCATGGGGCAATGGTCTACAGAAAATGCTGTTGCAATTGGAAAGGATGCTTATCCTGGCAAAACGGTAGTTTTTATCGGTGATGACGAGAGCAATGATAGTGAGCCATCAGGTCAGCTAGGAATGTATGTAGGTAACTCAGGTGATCTCGAAGGAGGAAAATTGTATGGTCTCAAAGTGACAGCTGATGGGGTGTCATATGAGATGGACATGGTAGAGGGAACATCATACAGCATGGAATTTGTAGAGTTGACAGAGACCAATATCGATTTGCTAGATGCAGAGGCTAAAACTAAAGGTGTAATGGGCTTTTCTAGACTAGAAGATATCGACTGGAGAAGAGGATCAGCAGCTAATAATAGAGAGATATATTTTGCAGTAACTGGCCGAAATAAAGTAGGTCTATTGGATAAAGGGTCACTTACAGGTAGAGTTTACAAAGTGGTATTGAATGATACTGATCCTACAGCGGCAGGTACGATTACATGTGTACTGGATGGGGATGTAGTAGGTGGTGTAGCCGAAGAGTTTCATAGCCCAGATAATATTGTGGTGACTGAGAATTATGCTTATATCCAAGAGGATCCAAATGGTGTTGTAAGTAGCTATCCAAATAAAGCAGCAGCGGATCACTTTGCGAGAATATATCAATACAACTTGAATACCAAAGAACTCAAAGTAGTGCTTGAGTGTGATCAGGTCACGGCAGAGGCGTTTGGTTATGGTACTACTGCTAATACTTGGGAAATCACAGGGATGATTGATGTGACAGATATTGTAGGCAGTACAGAGTCTACCTTCCTTGTGATGACACAAAATCACGGATGGGAGAGAAGCAATGGTTTGCCATTTACGGATCCTACGGCTAGACCAGATGATTTCAATGGTTCTGCTAAAGAAGGCAGTGTGTTGTTCGCTATTAGAGGATTGGAAAGATAATATTGATGAATCATACATTGTTAAAATGTATGCGGAAAGAGACTTACTGGCTGGTAAGTCTCTTTTTTGCATTCATGTCATGGAGTTGTCAATCTAATCAGACAACTCATGAAAAAGGAGACAATCCTTTCGATGAGGTTAAGGCCATGTTTTTAGTAGATATGGATAGTTGTCTCTATTACATAGACCTGGTTGCCGATAGTACTTCTGCAGAACATGTACAAGAATATTTTGTTCGATCCAGAAATTACTTTAAACAAATGGAGCCGATCCTTTCTTTTGCGGAAGTGGATAACTACAGCACCTTAATCCAGCCCAATTTACTTAAGGTAGAAGAAGAAGATCAAACCAATATAAGAATCAAAGAGCCACAAGGCTATCAAGTTTTGGAAGAAATGATTTTTGGAGAGGATGAGTTTAGTCATGCTGAAGTTATACAAAGGGCACTATGGATCAAAAATCGTTTGAGCCTCATTCGCAAGAATTTATTCTTTGACAAATATCAGACTTACCATTTCTTATGGCTGCTGCGTCATGGGATCATACGGACAGCTTTCACTGGAATCACTGGGTTTGATTCACCAGTTTTGGCTAGTTCACTCAATGATGCAGTAATTACATATGGAAGCTTGATGTCATATATGGAGATATTCGAATCTGAGTTTAGGGACGCAAACCTACTCGATCAATGGCGTGAAGAAATTAAACAATCACAGAAATTATTGAGAGAAGGTGAATTCGAAACTTTTGATCGGTATGATTTCATACGCAATCATACTCAGCATCAAATTGATCTATGGAATCAGACAGTAACAGATTGGGGGGTGAGTTTTCCATTTGAATTGGCAGTTAAGAATGATGCAAAGAATTTGTTTTCGCAACAATCGTTTAATGTCGACTATTTTTCGAGTAGGTTTTCTGCACCTATGGATTCTCAGACCGTTTTGCTAGGCAAGCAGCTCTTTGTAGACACTCGGTTATCCAAGGATGGTAAAATGAGTTGTTCGAGTTGCCATCAGGCCGATCGTGCATTTACTGATGGCTTGCCGAAATCTCTGGGTAATCTAGGAAAACCCGTGTTGCGCAACTCTCCGACATTGATGTATGCGGGGTTTCAACATGCTTTCTTTTATGATCTTAGAGCGGGTAATTTAGAAGGTCAGATCGTGGGTGTGATCCAAGCCAATGATGAGTTTCATTCTGATCTGGAGACCATGACACAGATGGTTCAATCAGACAGTGTCTATGAGCCACGATTCAATGCGATTTACAAAACAGGAGTCACAGAGGCCAATATCAGAAATGCCCTTGCTAATTATATTAGAAGTTTAGCTCCCTTCAATTCTAAGTTTGATCAAAGTATGAAAAAATCAGAAGTAATACTGGATGATTTGGAGATCAAAGGGTTCAATCTCTTTATGGGAAAGGCAGCATGTGCAACTTGCCATTTCCCTCCGTTCTTTAATGGTACGGTACCACCACGCTATGCAGAGAGTGAGATGGAATCTCTAGGAGTTCCGAGTCATGCCAACAACCGAGAGATCGATAGTGATTTAGGAAGATATGATGTATTCAGAACGGAGGAGAGAAAGCACTTCTTTAAAACACCAACGATACGCAATATTGCGTTAACCGCTCCATACATGCACAATGGTGTGTATGAAACGTTGGAAGAGGTCATGGATTTCTACAACCAAGGTGGAGGCGCAGGGATGGGATTTGACCTGCCTAATCAGACACTTCCTTTTGATTCCTTGAGTTTGGATCAGTCAGAGATTGATGCAATCGTGGCATTTATGCGTACACTGACAGATACAAGAGAGGCTACTTATTGAGAATTGTAGGTATAGGCTGGGAGGATATGCTGTTGCTAGGGTTTTGGTATCTTTGATTTATCAAACTTTTAAGTCTCTTCTGATCAGGTAGGGGAATTTAAATCTTGGTTGGATCGTTAGCATTATTTTATGACTACTTAATCTATTTATGAATTGGTTTCGTAAGTAGTTTGACTATTATGAAAAAAAGAAGGTTTAATCATAAAATAGAAGCCACATGAAGCTATTAGTTTTTATATCAATAATTATCAGTGCAATTTTGCCGAATAAACAATTAGAAGCCAAAGGAATGGATATAGCAACGTTTGGAAATGGATGTTTCTGGTGTACAGAAGCCATTTTTCAGGATTTAAAGGGAGTAAGCAAGGTAGAGTCAGGATACTCCGGGGGCAAGACAGTCAATCCCACCTACAAGGAAGTATGTACAGGTACCACAGGGCATGCTGAGGTGTTGCAAATTACTTTTGATCCAGCTGTGATCACATATTCTGAGCTGTTGGAGGTGTTTTGGAAGACCCATGATCCGACGACACTCAACCGCCAAGGCAATGATGTGGGTACGCAATATCGCTCAGTGATTTATTATCACAATGCCGAGCAAAAGACATTGGCAGAGAAATACAAGAAGGAGCTCAACGATGGGAAGGTCTATCCAGATCCTGTTGTGACTGAAATCACTGCCTTTTCCAAGTTTTACGTAGCGGAGGATTACCATCAAAATTATTATAACCAGCATGGTTCAGAACCTTATTGCAATTTTGTGATCCAGCCCAAAGTGGAGAAATTCAGAAAAATATTCAAAGACAAACTCAAGGACTAGGTGAAGAAAGTAAAGATGATATGGGATATGCGTGGTGGGGATGCCAAAGGGATGGCAGAGCACCACGCCATCCATCTCAAAGAATATGCAGCCAAGTGGAAAATGACACTCCACGAAGCAGGTACAGAAGTAGTCAATGATGTCTATGTGGTGGCTTACATGATCATAGACGAAAGCGACATGATCACTGTAAGGGACAACCTGAGACCGCACCGCGCAGAGTATGCTTGATCAAAAGTCCATGGTCTATTGTCAATAGTCCATGGACTTGAATTTCAAATATTAAATTTCAAATCATTAATTCTATAGAATCATCGTTTTTCGTTTATTTTCGAGCCGACAACAAACCCGACATTAATTACACTCAATGTCTGACAATAGGATTACTTTTCTGATACAGTGCGAGGATAGCAAAGGCATCATCGCCAAGGTTACCACTTTTTTTTACGATGAGGGATTCAATATCCTCACCTGTCAGCAGTTTACGGACAACATCGAGGATGCTTATTTCATGAGAGTCAGTTTGGATGCCAAGGATTTGGTCATGTCTAGAACTGAGTTGGAAGAGAGATTTGCTGTGATAGCAGCTCCCTTGAAGTTGGACTGGAAAGTGTACTACTCGGTAGATAAAACCAATGTAGCCATCTTGGCCTCTAAGACCAGTCATTGTCTGTTCGATCTCCTAGAAAAACATAGCGAAGGTAAGCTCAACTGCAACATACCGCTCATCATCAGCAACCATGATACAGTCAAGTATGTCGCGGATCAGTTCAAGATTCCATTTTATCACTTGCCCGTTACCAGCGAAAACTGGGAAGCACAGCAGCGAGAAATCAAAAGGTTGCTACAAGATCATCAGGTGGATTTGGTGGTGATGGCGCGATTCATGCGCATCCTTTCCTCCGAGTTCATCAACTCATTCAAAGAGAAAATCATCAACATTCATCATGCCTTTTTGCCGGCATTTCAAGGAGCCAATCCATACAAGCGTGCCTATGAGCGTGGTGTGAAGATGATAGGAGCGACGGCACACTATGCGACAGATGACCTAGACGAGGGGCCGATCATTGAGCAAGACGTGGAGCGTGTGTCACATGCAAGTTCGCCAGCGGGTTTGACGCAGATTGGCTCAGAAATCGAGCGTAAAGTGCTTTCCAAGGCTGTGAAATTCCACCTAGATCACCGCATCATCGTGACAGACAACCGTACGATTGTATTTCCAGAGACGGAAGGCTGATTTTTGTAGATGTTAGTAGCTAGACTTTAGATTCTAGACTATTAATTTCTTTAGGTAAGCGTACTACAACGTAAACTTCTTCAAATCCAACACGCATCTTTCGTGTTGTAGGAGTTCTTCATGAGCCTCGTCCATGATGACAGCAGATACTTCTTTGATTTTGCTACGGAAGTCTTTCTTCAGTTCTTTTCTCTTAATAGCTTCTAGAAAAAGTCTGACTTCTTCTTGCGATTCTAGTATCAATGCTGGCACCTGAGTCGGCTTGTCGTCATCACCTTTGGCGACCATGGTGACATAGGAGTTGTTGGTTTTTTTGACCGTATTTTCTTTTACATTTTCCGCAATGACGTTGATCCCTACTACCAGCGATGAGTTGCCTACATGTACGACAGCAGCTCTGAGATGTACGAGATCACCTACCTCTACAGGCTCAAGGAAGTCGACATTGTCCACTGATACCGTCACACAATAGTTGCCTGCATGTTTGCTGGCACAGGCATACGCTACCTTGTCAATCAACGACAGCAAAATCCCCCCGTGGATTTTTCCTCCAAAATTGGCATAAGAAGGAATCATCAATTCAGTGATGGTGGTTTTGGAAAAGTTGACTGGCTTTGCTTTTTGTGTGTTCATGATATGGTTTGACAATACTAGATGAGCGAAAATAAGCACAATAGTCTATCAGCGGAACATTAGCGATTCATTTTTTGATTTAATCCTCAAACAAGTAGAGATTTGCAGATGTCCAATACCAAGGTACTTCTAGTCACTCCTCCCTTTACTCAGCTGAATACTCCCTACCCGGGCACCTGCTACATCAAGGGCTATCTCAATACCTTGGGTGTTGAATCTTATCAAATGGACTTGGGGATAGAGGTCATCCTCCGTCTTTTCTCCCAAAAGAAACTAATAGAACTGTTTGATGTGGAGCCCACAGAGTCTGTGTCGGACAACTCACAGCGGATCTACCAGTTACGGGAGGACTACATTGCTACAGTGGATACGGTGATCCGTTTTTTACAGCACAAGAACCCGACTTTGGCCTATTCGATTGTGGAGCGTGATCTTTTGCCAGAGGCGAGCCGGTTCGAGCAGTTGGACGACTTGGAGTGGGCGTTTGGGAATCTCGGTGTGCAGGACAAAGCCAGACATTTGGCGACTTTGTATCTGGAGGATTTGGCGGATTATATCAAGGAAGTGGCTGACCCATTCTTTGGGTTTAGTCGCTATGCCGAGCGATTGGGGATGTCGGCATCTTCTTTTGACTCGATGCAGGAGGCATTGGATGGCCCCATGACCTTTACTGATCATATATTGATTCAGGTGTTGGAGGAGGTGATCAAGGTACAGCAACCTACGATGGTTTGTTTGTCGGTTCCATTTCCAGGCAATCTCTATGGTGCCTTTCGTTGCGGTCAGTATCTCAAGACGCAGTATCCTGAGATCAAGGTCTTGATGGGTGGGGGATATCCCAATACAGAATTACGCTCCCTTTCGGACCCGAGAGTTTTCAAATACATAGACTTCATCACCCTAGATGATGGTGAGCGACCTGTCAAGAATCTCATTGAGTTTCTAGAGGGGAAAAGAGAAAAAGCACTGCTGAAACGGACTTTTTGCCTAGAGGAGAACAAGGTGGTTTATATCAATGGATCCAAAGAAGGAGACATCCCTTTCACTCAGACGGGCACGCCTGACTATGCCAATCTGCCGATAGATAAATACCTGTCTGTGCTGGAGGTAGCCAATCCGATGCACAGGCTGTGGAGTGATGGTCGCTGGAACAAACTCACCATGGCACATGGTTGCTATTGGAAGAAGTGCAGTTTCTGTGATATTTCCCTCGATTATATCAAAAATTATGAGCCAGTCAGTGCGTCCATTCTCTGTGACAGGATGCAGGAGCAAATGGCACAAACGGGCGAGAGTGGTTTCCATTTCGTAGACGAAGCTGCTCCACCAGCCTTGATGAAGGAGTTGGCGCTGGAGATTTTGCGACGTAAACTGGTGGTGACTTGGTGGACGAATATCCGTTTTGAGAGTCGCTTTACCCCAGACCTCTGTCGCCTCTTGAGAGCTTCTGGATGTATTGCAGTTTCGGGTGGACTGGAGGTAGCCTCTGATCGCTTGCTAGAGAAGATGAAAAAAGGGGTGACTGTAGAGCAGGTCGCACAAGTGTCTCAGAATTTTACCGAATCGGGCATCATGGTGCATGCCTATCTGATGTATGGATTCCCGACGCAGACGGATCAGGAGACGATAGACTCGCTGGAGATGGTGCGCCAGTTGTTCATGCACGGGGTGATTCAGTCTGGTTTTTGGCATCAGTTTGCCATGACGGCTCATGCACCTGCTGGATTAGAACCAGCGTTCTTTGGGGTGGAGCGTGTCGGGCCAGTGCATCAGGGATTTGCCAACAATGACCTCCAACATGTCGATACACTGGGCGCAGATCATGTGCAATACAGCGAGGGATTGAAAAAGTCCCTATTCAACTACATGCACGGTCTGTGTTTTGATTATCCCCTGCAAGAGTGGTTTGATTTTCATGTACCAGTGACTAGTGTTGCTCCCCACTACATTGAGAGTGCTTTGACTACTAATCCTGGAACCTATATCAGTGATTCTTCCAGAGCTGTATGGTTGGCTGCCGTACCTGCATTGAGCTTTTATGAGAAGAGAAAAAAGGGCAAAGTGAATCTCAGAGCGCGCCTCTCACTAGAGCTCAAGTCGCACAGTATCGATGTGACTGCTGAGGAAAAAGAAGGGAAGTGGCTGCATGACTTTCTACAGCGTATGTCTTTGAGATCCCAAGAGAAAGTTACGTTTTCTGTCCTTAAACAAGCTTATGAGCAGGATTTCGGGCAGCCCATTGAGCGCTTGATCCATGGTCAAGCTTGGCAGGAGTTGAAAAACACAGCTTTGTTGATTGTATAAATCAATGTATATTTCACTCCTTTGTAGGAGGGTTGTATCATTAATAATTTGGATTATGAAAACGAGACAGTATACAGTACTTTATTTCCTTATCATCTCGATGTTGGGGTTTGCTTGTGGATCGGCCAAAAAACTGTACGAGCAAGGTGATTATTACCAAGCGGTACTCAAGTCTGCGGACAAGCTCCGCAAGAATCCAGATCACTCCAAGACCAAAGCAGCACTCAGAGAAGCCTATCCGATGGCGGTCAATGATTTGCTCGATCAAGTGCGTAGGGCGGAGGTCTCCAACCCGATGTTTGCCAATACCGAGTCTGTTTATATTTTCGAAAAGCTCAACCGAATGTATGACGAGATCAAGCGATCACCCGGCGCACTCAAGGTCATTCCTAATCCGACAAGTTATTACCAGCAATTGGCCCAATCCAAACTGGCAGCTGCCGAAGAGCAGTATGCAGAGGGTATCAAGGAACTCAATGTAGGCAGACGCGCCAATGCAAAAATCGCCTATGCATATTTTCAGATGGCGAACAAGTTTGAGCCTAACTATAAAGATGTGCAGGACAAAATCGAGGAAGCCTACAGCAGTGCTATTCTCACGGTGCTGGCACAGCTCCAACCTGTACAATCTCAGGCCTACCAGTTGAGTGGAGACTTCTTTTACGATCAGGTCAAAAAGGTCTTTAGACAAATTGAAGGCAATGAATTCATTCGTTTTTATACTCCCGAGGAGGCCCAAAGAGTGAATCTCCAGCGACCACATCATGTGCTGACCATGAACTTCTTGGATTTTGTGGTAGGAGAGACCCATACCCAAGAGCGAATCGAAAAAGTCGAGCGAGACAGCGTCGTAGTGGGACAGGTTAAAATGGACGATGGCAGTATCAAGAAAGTCTACAACACCGTCTCTGCCAAACTCACGATCCGTAGGATGGAGGTCGTATCTGGCGGTATCCTGCGCTACCATATTCAGGACGAATATTCCTCCGTCTCACTGCGCAAAGAAGACTTGCGAGGGGAGTTTGTTTGGTACAACCAGTGGGGGAGCTTTAATGGTGACGAGCGCGCACTGAGCAAGGAGCAACTGGCGATCTGCAATGGCAAGATGATCATGCCACCACCTCCACAAGAACTCTTCGTAGAGTTTACCAGGCCAATCTACAGTCAGCTCAGTAGTCAGTTGACTCGCTTCTACGATGGATATTGATTTAGATTCATGAATCAAACTTAAGGGATAAGAAAGAACGTCTTGGTTCTGAAACTATGCTTGTGACGGATGCGGCAATGTCATACTTTTCAGCGGCGCAACAGTTTTTTAGTCCAGTTTTATGACTTTCTTTAGCGGTTTTGTAATTAACTGCTGCGGTTTTGCGATTTTTTGTTGCGGTTATATCATTATATTTTTCGATTTTGCGATTTTAAAATACGTTTTTACTGTTTTCTTATTCGATTTATCAATCGACTTCTGATTTTTTGTTATTCTTTGATTCGGTTTTGCGATATATTATTGCCTTTTTACAATTTTTAGAATCGATTTTACGATATCGAGAATCGTCCTAGGAAAAGTTGACAGGTTATAGATAAATATTGATATGAGTTTGCAATGTAACTAACCCTAGTTGGTACTCTACAGGGATAGTAGGAATCATGTGTTGGGTATACGGCTAGGGGTTTTCTTGCATTGCGATAGATTTTGGGGGATGTCGAGCAATTTGGGAGCTGCCTGCTCTGCAGTCTGGTACCGTAGCCCAAAGCTACGGTCAGTTTTTGGTAGAATGAGTCCGTGGTATTTTAGGTATTGACAAATGAGACATAAAAAAGCCTTTCTGGATTTCCAGAAAGGCTTTAGGATTCATAACAATGTTATTTTTTATTCTTTCCATCCACCACCTAGGGCACGGTAGATGTTGACCATGGTATTCATTTGCTCTTTTTTGGTCTCGATCAATTCGAATCTTGATTCCAAAGCATCTCGCTGGGTCAAGAGTACTTCCATGTAGTCAGCCCTAGCTGATTTGAATAGGAAGTTGGAGATGTTGATAGACTCATTGAGTGCATTCACTTGCTGCTCCTTCAGGGAATAAGCACTTTGCAGGTTGCTGACACTAGACATCTGATTGGCTACTTCTATGTAGGCATTCAGAATGGTACGTTCGTAGTTGTACACTGCTTGAATCTGCTTAGAATTGGCGCTATAGTATGCAGCTTTGATTGCATTCCTATTGATCAAGGGTGCTGTCAAGTCTCCAGCCAATGAATACAACAATGACTCTGGTGATTTGATCAAGTATGTAGGATTAAACGCCTCAAATCCAATACCAGCTGTAATACTCAAATTGGGGTAGAACTGTGCTTTTGCCACTTTGACATCCAACTTGCTAGCTGTCAGTTGCATTTCTGCTTGTCTAATGTCTGGGCGATTTTCCAACAGTTGTGAAGGAATACCCGCTGCAATAGTCGCAGGAATCAAATCTCCAAATGTCTCATGATTTCGCTCAATAGGCTGAGGGTAGCGTCCGACCAGAAAGTTGATTCGATTTTCTGTTTCAACAATTTTTTGGCGAATGCCGTATTGCAGACTTTTGGTGTACAAGACATGCGCTTCAAATCTACGAACAGCCAACTCCGTCACTCTACTGGCTTGCTTTTGCAGCTTGACCATTTCATAGGCATTGTTTTGAATCTCGATGTTCTGCTGCAAGATAGCCAGCTGATTGTCAAGCGCAAGCAATTCATAGTAGGAATTGGCGATCTCAGCAATCAGGTTGGTCACCATGAAGTTTCTCCCATCAACAGATGATAGATACCTAGTGTAGGCCGATTTTTTGGCATTGCGTAGCTTGCGCCAAATATCTACCTCCCAAGTGGCATAAGCTCCAAAACCATAGTTGGGCAATGGATCTGGGGTGCTTCTACCTGGCTTGATGTCTGTAGTGGCTTCACTCGAACCTTTGCTCGTGTATCTACCCACTTTTTCAACATCAGCTGCGGCACCTATACCTACTGTAGGTAAGTACTCACCTTTTCTAGCGCGTACCTCATTTCTGGCGATTTGTATCTCCTGCATGATGATGTTCAACTCCTGATTGTTGGATAGTGCCGTGTCAATCAATGCAGTCAGATATGGGTCAGTAAAAAACTCTTTCCAGCCGATCTTTGCCGTGTTGGTAGAGTCCTGAGAGTCATTAAAACTCTCAGGGATTATATCTGTATTTTCTGTTTTCGTAACGAGCTTGGGTGTACATGCTGCAAAGGCCAAAGCCATGCAAGCAACTCCTGCCCATTGATATATTTTTCTATTTTTCATGATGAGGTTCAGTTAAAGGCTCAAAATCTTCATCTTTAATCAATTTGCGACCATCAGCCCATGTGCCAAATATGTAGTACAAACCAGGGACGATGATTACCCCGAAAATGGTTCCGAAAAGCATTCCGCCCAGTGCAGAAGCACCAATGGTACGGTTGCCTATGGCACCAGGTCCAGTCGCGATGATCAGCGGAATCAACCCAGCGATAAATGCGAATGAAGTCATCAAAATAGGACGGAAACGTACCCTGGCTCCTTCGATGGCAGCTTCGAGTACAGTCATGCCTTCTTGATGTTTCTGTACGGCAAACTCCACGATCAGTACGGCATTTTTACCGAGCAGACCGACGAGCATCACTAGTGCTACCTGTGCATAGATATCATTGGCCAATCCCATGCCTTTGACAACTAGGAATGATCCAAAAATACCAGCAGGCAACGAGAGAATAACCGCCAAAGGGAGTATAAAGCTCTCGTACTGTGCTGTGAGTACCAGATATACAAAGATCAAAACAATAAGGAAGATGTAGATGGATTCATTTCCCCGTCCCACTTCATCTTTTTGCAAACCTGACCAATCTATGTCATAGCCTTTTGGTAGCGTTTGAGCTGCTACTTCTTGTATCGCCTCAATCGCCTCACCACTGCTGTATCCTTTGGCAGGAGAGCATCTAATGGATGCAGTCGTGTACATGTTGTACCTGTTGATCTCATAGATGCCTTGCGTTTTTTTCATTTTCATGAAAGAGGAGTAGGGCACTTCTTCACCCATGTCATTTTTGACATAGAGTTTCATGACGTCCGTAGGTAGTTTCCTGTAGGCAGGATCAGCTTGTACGAAGACTTTAAAGAATCGACCAAACTTGATAAAACCTAAGTCATAAGTACTACCAATCATGATAGAGAGATTGTCCATGGCCTTGCCTATGGAGACTCCTTTCTGCATGGCCAGTTCGTTGTCTATTTCTAGTTCGTACTGAGGATAATCAGTTCGGTAGAAGGTAAACAAGGAAGTTAACTCAGGCCGTTTTTCAAGATCTTCCATGAATTTTTCATTGACTTCTCCCAGTCGCTGATAATCAATTTCTGAGTTTTTGTCTAGCAATTGAAGTGCAAGTCCCCCTGCTGCACCATATCCAGGTACCGCTGGTGGATCAAAGAACTCAATCTGTGCACCAGGGATATCCTTAGCTTTTTCTTCCAGCTCTTCAATGACTTCCTTGACGGTATGATGTCTGTCATGCCAAGGTTTCAAATTGATAAGAAGTGTACCGGAGTTTGATCCTCTACCTTGCGTCAAAATCTCATACCCTGCGAGGGAAGAAACGGACTCGATAGCATCAATATCCATGGCATACTTCTGAAGTTGTCTACTGATCGCATAGGTTCTCTCCAGAGTGGATCCTGGAGGAGTCTGCAATACGGCATAGATCATTCCTTGATCTTCGGATGGGATAAAACCAGAAGGAAGGAGCTTGGCTACACCGAACGTGCCTAAACTGAATGCTATCAACAGTCCAAAAGTAACGGATCGTCGATTGGCAATGACTTTCAGTAGACCTGTGTATTTGCCTGTCATCTTTTCAAACCCTCTGTTGAAACCATCCATGAATCGGTTCATCAGCGTTCTCTTTCTTGGTTGACCGTGGTTGTTTTTCAAGATTATCGCACAGAGTACTGGCGTAAGGGTAAGCGCTACAATACCAGATATCACAATAGAAGAAGCCATTGTGATCGCAAACTGTCTGTAGAATATCCCTACTGGTCCAGACATAAAGGAGACAGGAATAAATACTGCTGTCATCAAGAGCGTAATCGCTATAATGGCTCCACTGATTTCTCCTAAGACCTCCTTGACAGCCTTGAATGGAGAAAGATGTTTTTCTTCCATCTTGGCGTGTACGGCTTCTACTACCACAATTGCATCATCGACCACAATACCAATAGCAAGTACCAAGGCAAACAAGGTGATCATATTGACGTTTAGACCGAAAAATTGCATGGCAAAAAATGCACCGATCAATGATACAGGTACTGCTAGTGTCGGAATCAAGGTAGATCGCCAGTCCCCTAAGAATAAGAATACAACAAGAGATACCAAGATGAATGCATCTCTCAGGGTATGGATTACTTCATCAATTGAGGCATCCAAGAAATTGGAAACATCATAACTGATTTCATATTCTATTCCAGGAGGGAAGCTTTTCTTCATTTCCTCTAGTGTTGCTTTTACTTCCTCAATTACCTCTGTGGCATTACTGCCATAGGCTTGGTTGAGGGTAATCGCAGCGGAAGGGTATTCGTCTTTGTTGGAATATATGTCATAATACTCACTACCCAACTCCACCTCTGCTACATCCTTGAGGTATAAGACTTCCCCTTCAGGATTGGCTCTGACGATGACATTTTCATACTCTTTAGCTTCATTGAACCGTCCCTTGTACGTCAAAACATATTCGATTGCTTCCGAACGTTTACTGTCAGCCCGTCCCAATCTACCTGGGGATCCAATTATACTTTGTTCATCCAGTGCCTTCATTATTTCTTCAGATGAAATGTTGTATGCACGCATTCGGTCAGGATTGAGCCATACGCGCATGGCATATTGTCTACTACCGATGATTTGGGCAAGACCCACTCCGTTGATCCTTTGCAACTCTGGGAGCATATTGATGTATGCGTAGTTGAAGATGTACTTCATGTTGATGCTCGTCGTGTCTGTGCCGTATAGGTTGACATACATTAGCATGTTTGGCATCAAGCGCTGTACTCTCAGACCTTCCAATTGTACAATTTCAGGAAGACGGTTTTTCATTTGCTGTACCCTGTTGTTGATGTTAACTACGGCCTGATCCGGATCGCTCCCTTTGTGGAATACAATCTGTATGTTGGCTTCTCCTGAGCTGGCAGCTGTAGAAAACATGTACTTCATTCCAGGGACACCATTGATGGCTTGCTCCAAAGGAATAAGAACTGAGTTGGTCAATACGGTCGAACTAGCTCCTGGATAGGATAAATAAACCACAACCATAGGTGGTGCAATATCTGGGAACTGTGATTTTGGTAACGTCTTAATGGCAAGGAATCCCATAAACATAATGACGAGCGAAATCACTATGGCAAGGGCTGGCCTGCGTATGAATGTTTGAAACATTTTCTTAATCTTTTAATTCTTGAAAATAGATTTATTCGGCGTGTATTCTGAGGTGTGAGAATACTACTTTAGGATCGAGATATTCATAGTCGATCTTGTCATCGGCTTTCACGATCCTTAAACCTTCCAAGAGAATTTTTTCATTTTCTTCCAATCCTGCACCTATTTCAAACAAATCTTCCATCTCAGAGAGTACAGTGATTTGTCTTGGCTTGATGATATTGTTTTTATCTACTACATAGACAAACTTCTTGTCCAAAACTTCAAAAGTTGCTTTTTGAGGGATTAGAAGCGCATTTTTCATCGATTTTACAATCTGTATGTTGCCTGTTTCGCCATGTCTCAATAATCCCTTTGGATTGGGGAATGTGGCTCTAAAGGCAATGTTGCCTGTTTCATTGTTGAAATCAGCCTCTATGGTCTCTACGATTCCTGCATGCTCAAACATCTTGTTGTTGGCCATCAATAGATTGACAACCAATAAGCTGTCAGTATCTCTTGTGCTTTGATAATCAAGGTATTCCGCTTCAGGGACGTTGAAATAGACCCACATCTTGCTATTGTCCGATAGGGTCGTGAGCAGGTCTCCCTCGTTGACTAGACTACCCAGTCTTACCTGAAGACGGTCCATGATGCCATCAAAAGGCGCTCTGATTTCTGTAAATCCAACGTGAACTTGAGCCAAGGATAATTCTGCCAGCGCTCTGTCATATTTGGCTTTGGCCAGTGCCAATTCGTTTTGTCCAACTACATTGCTTTCAAACAAATTTTTGGTGTTGAGGTATTCTATCTCAGCATAATTGGCCTCTGCTTCTGCTTTCTTCTTTTCTGCTTTATACAGCTTAGGCATGATTTGAAACATCAGTTTACCTCTTTTGACAAACTGACCTTCGTCCACATATAGATCTTGTAGGTATCCCTTTTCTAAGGCCCTTAGTTCAATATGTCTAATTGCCTTGACTTGACATACATAATCTTTAACAATGGAAGTGTCCAATTTGACTGGACTGGTTACTTGAAATTTTGTTTCCTTATGGTGTTCTTCTTTGTGCGATTCACAGCTGGTGTAGAACAGTACGACACACAGACTCATGAAAATGAGAATTTGCTTCATCATGATTTTAATTTTTTGATAGATATTGTTAAGTAGGTGAATAGCGGGTCAATCTGAATCAAAGGGATGATTGGTCATTCTCAATTTTAGAATGGATACCATTGAAAATAATCAATAGTAAAATCCGAAATCAAAAGAATGAATTTTAATCTTTAGCCCAATAAAATACGGATTGACTTTAGGTAATATATTGTGTTTAAGTTAGTTATGAACTAAAATAAACAAGTAGGCTGAATATAGGTTACTTCAGACTGCTCAATAGATTTGTATCATATTCTGATGACCAGAAACTTGATATATAAGGGAATTGTGTTTTTAACATAGTGGAAAGAATATCCACGTGTTAAGTAATAAAGCGTAGGAGAGAAGTAATATGCTCTGTCCAATTGCTTTTTAGAAGAGTCAGTTTTCTCTTCTTCTACTTCATCTTCGAATGCTTCATCTCTTCTCTCTGCTTCTTTTTCGGTAGCGGATAAACAAGATTTGTCATGCGGTAGATGATTGTCTTTTGCAATACCATAATTGGTATCTGTTAAACTGATGAGGTTTTTAGAAGGGGAGTAAAAATTACCATCACACAAATGGGCACACAATGAACCATATCCACCGATTAAGAAGACTAGGAGTGATAGGAAATATTTCATTGATGCATTACTCATCGAGTACAAAGCTTAGTCAATTGATTTAATAATACAAATAGTAAATAACAATATTTTTAAAAATATTTTATAAGTGGTAATACTTGTTGAAAATTGAAGGGAGATGATTTTGTCTCAATGAGACTTGGGAGTTTGCTTTTCGCTTTTACTTTGTTCAATTTCGAGCTTCTATTATTATATTAAATATTTCAAAAGCAAATGAAGGATGTAATCGTCATTGGCGGAGGTATCGTAGGATTGGCCAGTGCATGGAAGATTCTCGAAAAAGCGCCAAACACTTCTATCACCATTCTAGAAAAGGAGTCGGGACCAGCCCAACATCAAACAGGCAACAACAGTGGTGTGATCCATTCGGGCCTGTATTACAAACCTGGTAGTCTAAAGGCTACCAACTGTATCAAAGGGTATCATTTGCTCTTGGATTTCTGTCAAAAGGAAGAAATCAAATACGATCTATGTGGGAAAATTGTCGTAGCAACAGATGAATCCGAGCTTCCTTACCTCACGACACTGCATGAAAGAGGTGTGCAAAATGGTCTGACAGATATGATTTGGTTGGACCAAGTGGGACTCAAGGAGTATGAGCCGCATGTCAATGGTGTAAAAGGTATTTACGTCCCACAGACTGGAATCATTGACTACAAGGCAGTATGTAAAAAGCTGGAACAAAAACTCCTATCCGCAGGTGCTGTGATCCACTACAACCACAAAGTGGTGAAAATAAATAATGGTACTGATGTCCAAACGGTAATCACCAATCAGGGTGAGTTCGAAGGGAAGTTGATCGTCAACTGTGCAGGCTTGTATTCTGATAAAGTGGCTAAGATGACACCATTGAAGCCTGATTTGAAGATCGTGCCATTTAGAGGGGAATATTACCAACTCAAAAAGGAAAGTGAACATTTAGTAAAAAACTTGATCTATCCTGTGCCCGACCCAAATTTCCCTTTCTTGGGGGTACATTTTACCCGCATGATCAATGGCGGTGTGGAAGCAGGGCCCAATGCCGTGCTGGCATTCCAACGAGAGGGCTACAAAAAGTCAGATATCAATCTCGCTGAATTGGCGGAGACCTTGGCTTGGCCAGGTTTTCAAAAGGTAGCTGCCAAATATTGGCGTACTGGTTTTGGGGAGATGTATCGTTCGTTTTCCAAGGCCGCCTTTACCAAGGCACTTCAAAAGCTAATTCCTGAGATCAAAGAATCAGATTTGGAAGTAGGAGGAGCAGGTGTACGCGCTCAAGCTTGCGACCGAAATGGCGGTTTGTTGGACGATTTTCATATCCTAGAGGATGAGCATTTTGTCAATGTTTGTAATGCACCTTCTCCAGCAGCTACGTCATCTTTGGCGATTGGTGATGAAATATCTAAGAGGGTATTGGCGAGGATGTAAGGATTGGGTCTCAATGTTTGCACCATTTCCCCAGATCTGTGGCATACAGACCTAAGCAACACGGTAAATGGTTTGTGGGTCAAAAACTATGGAGAGGCTCTACAAACCATGGAGAATAGTTGTCAATCAACGTGATCAAAAATTCTGACGAAAAAACTAGCAATTTTTGAACGAATAGCGGAACATTGCGTTGAACCTTTTTTATTTCAAAAGAAAGTGAATAAAATCTCTACCATAGACACATTGAAGAAGGAGATGATGATGGCATACTGCTGTTGTTGTGCTTTGTAATGGAGTTTGTGGGGAAATATCAATTTAAATAAAACGCTCGTCAGAGAGATCAAAATATTTAAAGCCTTTCCCCTCCGAGGAAAGGCTTTTTTGTTAATAAACTAATAACATGGTGATCAGTCAGGAATCAGAAGTATATAAAAGCATCATAGAACTGGGCAAGTACATCGGGAATACGCCTTTGTATCAGATTCAGCATTTGTCTCCTAAACCATCTGTCAAGATCTACGCCAAGATGGAATGGATGCAGTTTGGTGGTAGTGTCAAGACCAGACCTGCATACAATATCATCAAAAGTGCGCTAGAAAGTGGTGAATTGGGTGAAGGTAAAACATTGCTGGACGCCTCAAGCGGCAATACAGGCTTGGCATACGCAACAATATGTGCTCGGTTAGGGATACCGGTGACGATTTGTTTACCAGAGAATGCCTCCTGGGAACGAAAGAAATTGCTCAAAGGTCTGGGTGTAAACATCGTTTATACTTCCAAATTTGGTTCATCGGATGAGTCAGAAGCCAAGGCTTTGGAAATGTATAATGCCAATCCTGGTAAGTATTTCCTTGCTAATCAGTACAACAATGAGAACAACTGGAAGGCTCACTATTATGGAACTGGACCAGAGATCTATGAAGAGTTGGGGGATGGTATCACGCATTTTATGACAGGTTTGGGCACGACGGGTTCGTTTACGGGGATTACCAAATACCTCAAAGAAAGAAGCCCAGAGATCAAAACTATTGGTTTGCAACCTGATGGTGCATTGCACGGTTTGGAAGGATGGAAAGACATGGAAACAGCTAAAATTCCTGGAATCTACGACAAATCTCTGGTGGATGAAATCAGACACATTGATACCTATGATGCCTATGATCTGCTTAAGGAAACTGCGAAGAAAGAGGGGATACTGTTGAGCCCATCATCTGCGGCCAATCTCAAAGGTGCCATTGATTTGGCCAATGAAATCAAGGAAGGAGTCATCGTGACGCTATTTCCTGACAATGCGGAGAAGTATAGCGAAATCATCAAGTCTTTGTTCTGATGAGAAAGAAAGTCATAGTTGATCCCGAAACGCTGGCTTCTATGCACAGGCATGCCTTGGCTGATTTTCCCAACGAATGCGTGGGGTTTTTCTTTGGCGAGACCATAGAAGATGCTAAAAAGGTGAAGGAATATACTCCTTTGGAAAATTCCAAAGAAGGGGACCAGAGGAGGCGCTTTGAGGTGCATCCAAAGGATTATATGGCTGCCGAGCGGTATGCCATAGAGAGCAAGCAGGAGTTGCTAGGTGTGTATCATTCACACCCAGAGCATCCCGCAGAACCATCTGTGCATGATTTGGCGCAGGCGGTACCATTTTTCTCATACATTATCGCCTCAGTGTCAGGTACCAGTGTACAAAATACGCGGTCTTGGCAGCTCAATGACCAAAATGAGTTTGAGGAGGAAATCATTACAAACGAATAACAACATGGCAGAAATCATCATACCCACCCCACTTAGAAAATTTGCAGACAATCAATCGACAATTGATGTAGTCGGAGACAATGTATTGTCTGCCATCGAAAATTTAGTGACTCAATTTCCAGATTTGAAAAAGCAAATTTTCGATGCAGAGGGAAATATCAAGCGTTTTATTCGAATCTATAAAGGTGAAGATGATATTGAGTCCCTAGAAAATGAAAAGACAAGTATAGAATCTGATACGGTCATCAGTATCATACCAGCCATAGCAGGAGGAACAAAGTAAATATGTCAATTACATTTTCCAAAGCGGAGTTAGAACGCTACAGCCGTCACCTAATCATACCAGAGTTCAACATCGAGGGACAGCGCAAGCTGAAAGAAGCCAAAGTATTGGTGATAGGTAGTGGAGGACTGGGTAGTCCTGTACTGCTGTATTTGGCTGCTGCAGGTGTGGGACATCTGGGAATTGTAGATTTTGATGTGGTAGATGATTCGAATTTGCAACGTCAGGTTTTATTCACGGTAGAGGATGTCGGGAGGCCCAAAGCAGAAGTAGCGAAAGAACGTTTGCAGAAGCTCAACCCTTATATCGAATTTACAGTCCATGATACAGCCCTGACTTCTGAAAATGCACTTGATATCATCAAGGATTATGATGTGATCGCAGATGGGACGGACAATTTTGCGACACGTTATTTGGTCAATGATGCCTGTGTGATTTTGGACAAAGTGAATGTTTATGCTTCTATTTTTCGATTCGAAGGACAAGTATCTGTGTTCAATTATCCAGACCAAGACGGTGTGCGCGGACCACATTACCGAGATTTATTTCCTTCTCCACCACCCCCAGGGATGGTACCCAGTTGTTCGGAAGGCGGCGTGATGGGCGTCTTACCAGGTATGATCGGGACGATGCAGGCCAACGAAGTAATCAAAGTCATCACAGGGATCGGAAAACCGCTCAGTGGTCGTTTGTTTTTGTTCGACACCTTGGCATTTGAGACTCGCACGATGAAAATCCGTAAGAATCCAAATACGGCTCCAGTGACAGCACTCATCGACTATGAATTTTTCTGTGGCTCTGGACATGAAGACCAACCAGAGGCTGTAGCAGAAATCACCGCTCAGGAACTCAAAGAATGGATGGATAACGAAAGACAGTTTCAGTTGATCGATGTCCGTGAACCCTATGAGTACGAAATCGCCAACATCGGTGGAGAATTGATTCCTCAAGGTCAGATCGAAGCACAGCTCGATCAAATCAGACAAGACAAACCTGTGGTATTGTATTGTAGAAGTGGCAATAGGAGTGCAGATGTACTTCGCTCTCTCAAGACTAAGGGCTTTGATAATCTCTACAACCTCAAAGGAGGAGTTCTATCATGGGCAGAGCATATCGATCCTGAAATGGCAAAATATTAAGAGGAAACAAAATAGCCCGACTGAATCGGGCTATTTTGTTTCTCAGAGCGTTAGCTCTTTTTGGCTTTTTTCAATCTCTTCTCTTCCTTTTTCTCTTTTGGTGATTTAGTAGCCTCTTTTTTTACGCTCTTCTTGGCGTCTTGTGCCTTACCCATGGTCTGCTCTTTAGAATTCTGTATGAAATCATCTTGATCCCGATGTAATACTAGTGATTAAATGTCGGGAACCACTCAAACCGTTCGAATAAGACGGAGCTTTATTGAAAACGTTCTTGCTTGACATCCATTGGGATTTGCTTGATCATTTCGGGATTCTCATCGCTGTTGGCTCCATAGCTCATGCTTAGTGTTCCTTTGATCCCGTCATGGGCAATGATCCCAAACAAATCGGTCTGATCTGAGGGGTTTGTCATCCCTTCAAACCGAAAGGAGTGTACAATTTTTAGATCCTCTGGTTGATAAGTTCTTTTGGCATAAAGTGCGACGATTGAGTTGTCCTTTGTCTTAAAGTTGTCTGTAAAGCCATCTTTGGTCAGGGCATTGGATGCTTCTGCGAGTGTATCAAAATTATGCGTGTCCATATCTAGGTTGTTTTAAGTGTACATTGGTTCTATTTCGAACCAAATGGTTAATACTACTTGTGTCATACAATCTTTATAGGAAACGTATTTATACCTTGGTGAGTTTTTTTATTCTAAAATGAAAAACACGCTGTTAAAAAGGTATCAAATACAACCGCCTGGCGCATGCCGTAGAGAGAGTTACAGCATCATTCCACCAGATACTTCTAAGCGCTGGCCATTGATCCATTTGGCATCTTCTGTACAGAGGAATGCTACCACTCCACCTATGTCATCAGGTAATCCTGCCCGACCCAAAGCCGTAAGATTTGCTATCATGCTATTTGCCTCTTTGTTGTCTCTGATTTGTCCATTACCGAAATCTGTTTCTATAGCACCTGGTGCAACTACATTGGCAGTAATTTTACGAGAACCTAATTCTTTCGCAAGGTACTTTGTAAGGACTTCTACTGCTCCTTTCATAGAACCATACGCAGAGGATCCTGGGAGAGAGAAGCGTGCAAGACCAGACGAAATATTAATAATTCGTCCGCCATCACTAAGTATTGGTAATGCCTTTTGAGTTAAGAAAAAAACTCCTTTATAGTGAATGTTTATAACTTCATCAAATTGAACTTCAGTAGTTTCGGCAAAAGACGCATATAACGCTGAACCAGCATTGTTGATTAAGAAGTCAAATTTTTCTGTACCAAAGGTGTTTTTCAATTCGGTCTTTACTGTATTGTAAAAGCTGTCAAAGTTCTTGTTTTGTGCAACGTCGAGTTGTAAGGCTAATACTTTCTGTCCTTTCTTTTTGATGTCGGCGATTACTTTAGCAGCATCATTTGCATTGTTTTGATACGTTAGGATTACGTCGATTCCTTTGTCGGCCAAACGAAGTGCCATATTTTTGCCTAACCCTCTGCTACCGCCAGTGATTAGTGCTATTTTGCTTGTTGTCATGAGTGATTTTGTTTTATAGAATATTATTGGGCAAAGATCTACTCAAGATCAGGGTGTCTGTTTGTATTTATCAATCCATTATTTGCAAATATCAAATTATTGGGGGCAATTCCGGTAATTGAATGGAGCAAGATCAGTTTGTTTTTTAAAGAAATTGGAGAAATGAGCTACCTCTTCAAATCCCAAACAATAGGCAATTTCAGAGACAGACCAGTTGGTCTGTTTGAGTAATATTTTTGCCTCTTGCAATATTCTTTTTGTGATGAAATGGGTAGTGGTTATACCAGTGTTTTCTTTCAGTACTTTGTTGAGGTGATTGACATGAATGGCTAGATGATCCGCGAAATCTCTCGCACTACGCAGCTTGAGTTTCTGCTGAGGAGATTCGATTGGAAACTGTCTCTCTAGCAACTCTATGAATAATGAAGTGACCCGTACAGCTGCATTGTGAGTAGGGTGTAGAGTAGCAGCAGGCTGGAGCTTCTGCCCATAATGAATCAACTCTAAGACATAGGTTCTTAGCAGATCATACTTGAAGGCATAATCAGAGCTGATTTCGTTACTCATCTTACTAAATGTATGCGATATATCTTTGATTTCTTCGTCTTTCAACTCAAACACAGGATAGCCTCCTGACATAAAAATAGGAAATTCATCGAGGACGATTCCACTAATGGATTGGGTAAAGAACTCCTCAGTAAATATGCAAAACTGACCTGCTTGCCGACCGTTTTCAGGGATATAGTTATATGGGATTTTTGGGGTTGCGAAAAGCAGTGCGTTTTGCTCGATCTGAATTACCTTGTCGGCATATTCTGCGCGGTTTTTTCCATGGATGAGACTGATTTTGTAGTAGGCTCTTTTGTTATAAGGCATCTCTCCCTTCTCTTTAACCTTTTGGTAGATTTCTCCCGTATCGAATATGTTGAAATGTCCAATCTCTTTACTGATTCCTAAAGGTATATGGACATTGAGATGATCATAAAATTCTTCAAGACTAGTGTTTTTCATGATTCGATTCTATTTGTATGATTCAAATATACTGACTCGAATGGGAGCTTCTAAATTGCTATGAAAAAACTTGCAGAAACTAAATTGTTCAATTTGCTTTCTTGGTTTTGATCGCTTCGCCCAATTGATAGACTGCAAGTGCATAGAGTGGGCTATGGTTGTATCGGGTGATCACATAGAAGTTGTTGAATCCAAACCAATATTCGCTGCCTTCGTCTAGCACAAACTCCTGTAGTGTTACTTGTTCGTTGGTGCTGCTACCATCTGCAGTCTGAAACCCCATGTTTTGATACGTTTTGATTGATTCACTGGGTTTGACGGATTGCTTCGCCAATGGCAGTTTGGCACTATCGGTGACGATTGCCTTGGTTACTACAGGTTTGCCAGGTTGCCATCTGTGCACCTGGATATAATTGGCGACACTTGCTATGGCGTCATCCACATTGTTCATGAGATCTGTGCTGCCTTGTTGATCAAAGTTTTTGGCGTATGCCAAATAGCTACTAGGCATGAACTGGCAGTAACCCATTGCTCCAGCATAGGATCCCTTGATACTCAGTGGGTCGAGATTTTCTCTTGTACACAATTCAAGGAATTTGCCTAACTCCGCTTTGAAAAATGCTGAGCGCTTGGGATAGCCAAAGGCCAAAGTATATAATGCATCTAGTACCGAATAGCTCCCTGCTCTGGTGCCGAAGAAAGTCTCCACACCGATGATTCCCAGAATGACCTCTTCAGATACACCTGTCTGTTTACTCACTTGTCTGAGTGTTGTTTCGTTGGCAGCCCAAAATTTGATGCCTTCGTCGATACGGGCATCAGTCAAGAACAGTCCCCTGTAGCGCGTCCATGTCATGGTTTGCTCTGCAGGTTTGGTCATCTTGTCGATGATGGAAGGTTGGAAAGTTGCCTTGCTTACAATTGCTTCGATGTCTTCAAGGGCTAAGTGATTTTGAGAGGCATAGATTCGGACGAAATCATCTACATCGGTTTGGTTGATCTGAGCCAATGAGCTGATAGAGACAAGTAGAAAAGCAAGGATGGTAAAAATACGAGGGATGAATTGCATAAATGTTAAGATAGTTTTAGTCAGTAAAATCAATAATGATGCCTGATTGTGTGGCAAAGTTGTTGATCCGAACTGACAATATGGAGGAGACGACAGTATATTTCATGATAGGCTTTACAAACCCAGATTTTTTTAAGACAAATCAATAATAAATACTTTGCGAATGAAGCTAGAAAGCTACTTTTGGCTTTTCTTCATAGATACATGAATTCAAACGATCCTTACGCTGCACTCCGCCTTTCTGAGTTCCGTATTTTTATGCTTTTGCGTTTCGCTATGACATTTGCATGGGCGATGCAGTTTGTGGTGATTGAGTGGGAAATCTATGCGCTGACCAAAGATCCTTTGTCCCTAGGTTTGATTGGACTGATGGAGGTGATTCCGGCGGTTTCATTGGCGCTGTTTGCTGGGCATTTTGTGGATCAGATGGAAAAGCGCAACCTGCTGGTGATGTGTATACTCAGTTTTCTGGTGATCAGTACGGGACTTTTTCTGCTGACTTGGCCGACAGCTAATGAAACACTAAGTCACAAAACCATTGTGTGGAGTATCTATGGATTGGTTTTTTTTGGAGGTGTCATCAGGGCATTTTTGGGTCCCACGATCTTCTCTCTCTTTTCCTTGGTAGTACCCAAGTCACTTTACGCAAATGCTGCGACTTGGAGCAGCGGAGCATGGCAAATGGGAGCCGTAGTAGGGCCAGCAGTAGGAGGGTTTGCCATTGGGTGGTTGGGTGTGCATTGGTCGCTGTTGCTTATAGTGGTGGTTGCATTTGTAGCACTGGTCTTTTTGTTTCGTATCCCGCCCAAACCGATCCTTAATACCAAAAAAGGAGAGCCTATCATGCAGAGCCTCAAAGAAGGACTCAATTTTGTATTCAATACCAAAGTGATCTTAGGAGCCATTACTTTGGATATGTTTGCTGTTTTGTTTGGAGGGGCAGTAGCATTGTTGCCTGTATTTGCTCAAGATATATTGCATGTGGGTTCCACAGGTTATGGCATGCTCAGAGCAGCTCCTGCTGTGGGTTCGTTCATCACCATGATGACCATTGCTTACTTCCCACTCAATCGCTCTGCTGGGTGGAAGCTATTGGCGTCAATTTTTGGTTTTGGTCTATGCATCATAGCATTTGGTTTATCCACGATTTTTTGGGTGTCCTTGTTGGCTCTTTTCTTCAGTGGAGTGACAGATGGTATCAGTATGGTTATCCGCCAAACCATCCTACAGTTGAAAACTCCAGATCACATGCGAGGCAGGGTCTCCTCGGTCAACTCTATGTTCGTCGGTTCGTCCAACGAACTGGGGGCGTTTGAAAGTGGTGTCACGGCGCGTCTCTTTGGTACGGCCAGGGCTGTGGTGCTAGGAGGGACACTGACCTTGATCACCGTAGTGGGTACAGGTATATTAGTGCCTGCACTTCGAAGATTGGATTTGAAAAAGGAACTAGAATCGTAGTAGGCATCAATAGCCCATGTTGATAGTATTGTGCTATTGATGCTAATTGGTCTAAAGTCCTAGATCAAAAAAGTTTCCAATCTATGTCCGTTAGTTTGGCGTTGATTTCGATTTGTTTTTGTGTGGTTTTGATCAGCTCGTCGTTGCGTTGATTGAGTTCTTCATTGTTGATGTTTAATTCTTCGTTTTTCTTGACGAGTTGCTGTTTCACACTATGGAGCGCCTTGTTGATATCAGCCATTTTTTTGTTCGATGCACGGAGTTGAAGTTTGGTGATCGCGTCATTGATCGTATTCTCTCTAAAGGAATGTCCCCATTTGCCACAAATCGCTACAACAGCTACAGCCAAGACGGCATGGAATACAAATGTCTGCAAATCCATGTATTGTAGCTGGGTGAAGTAAACATCTGGAACTCCTGCAAATTGTGCGTAAGCAAATGAAGCATGATGTACGACAATAAACACGATCAATGGAATCTGTACCTTCCAATCTTGATAAATAATCAAAATAGCTGCACTGATGAATGCAAAGAAGTGCATTTCGAACATACCATGCATCTGGTAAATAAACAGGGCAACATATATCCCTAACAGAGAACTGGCAAGATAGCGATGCGTACTGCTCTCAGGAAGCAATGCTTTGGTCCCAAACCAAGCAGCCGTCGCGAGTACGCTGACAGCAATACCCAAAAACCATGTATTGTAAAAGAATGCTAGGAATAGTGCAATACCTGCATGTACCAAGAGTACACGAGTCATGTATTGATCCGCCTTTTTACGGTAGGGAGCCAATACCTTTGCAATTTGTTTTTTGTTTAATAAGTGAGAATTACTCATGATATCAAGTTAAAGGTTTAGTGTCCAAATGTTAAAATCTTCGTTGGGCAAGCCACAGCCATAAGATACAGTAGACAAAAGTCCAAAATCTGGCGCCTGACGATGCTGAATGAGTGAATCCATGGCCATTTGCGCAAAATTGCTACCTGGATCTGTGCAGTATCTGGCTTTGTTGTAGTTGCCACGATAATAAAGTTTTTGGTCTGCTGTCACAATCACCGCCTGAGGGGTAGAATACACGCCAAACTCATGTGCCAGCCTCATGTCTTGGTCTATGGTGAGCACCTGATCTTTGTCAAAGTAGTCTAGAGCTTCTTGATAATCACTCCCCTCTGGTAGGACAACTATAAAGTCTACTTGGGATTCGTAATTGCGACGGAGTATATTGAAATACTTGACGTTAAAGCGGGAACACGGACAGGTTGGTTTGAAAAAATGATAGAATCTTGGTTTGTGCTGAGGAGTCAGACTGCTGTCATTGATGGATAATACTTCATTGACGGGCACAATTTTGTAGTCGGCAGGAATGGGAGTAGGCAAGATGTATTGCAACTCTTGTTGCCAAAACAAGAAGCCGATAGAAGCAAAAACAAATAGTATTAAAAATGTGGCAAGTATTTTTCTGAGCATAATTCACTAAATGCAATGAATGATAGATGGAGCTACTACAATACAGAAGGGAATGGGCAAATCTAAATGATTTATTAACACTTGAATGTTAATAAATCATGAATATTCACTTCTTGAGGCTGTTTTTTGGCAGATAGCTATGGTATCATCAGGTTGTTTTTAATTGGTCTGGAGAGTCTAGGATGAAAACATAAAAGGAACCCCTTAGAGGATTCCTTTTATCTTACCAACGTAAATATAGGAGCTTTAACGATTATTACTTTTTGAATAAATGACAAGTGCTGCACTGATGATGATAAAATTCTTCATGATGTACTGCCCTACCAGAGTGAATCCGAATGGAGGATATACAAAAATTTGTTCTGGAAAAATGATCATGGGAGAAAGTGTCCCTCCCATGTGTACAAGCAATAGATATAAGACATACTTAGATCTAAACCTTAGAATCAGAGATAGTCCGATCAGTACTTCCCAAGTAGCTAATCCTTTGATGAGCCAGCCTGTGTTGACTAGATGAAAAGTCATAATCTCCATGGTATCAGCTGCTAGCACTTCTGCAGGACTGCTGCTAGGAAAGAATTTTAAGATCCCAAACCAGAGATAAGTCAATCCAATGGATAATTCTAGCAGTACAAGGCTGTAGCGATCCACTAATTGATGAAAGCGGAAGTCTATTCGGTCTGATATTTCTTTGACACTCATTTTTCCGTTCTTGAATCTAATAATCCAAACATAGGTTTTCAAATTCCTGCTTGTGATTCATCTATATTGGCATACTCACCGATAAGTTTTTGATACTTTTTCCAGATGTCTTGTGCGATGTTTCGTCCTAGGTTCAATCCTTCTATATTGTCTGCTTGGATATGGTAGCCTCCCATTACTCTTGAAATACCAGCCATTTCACCTGCTTTGGTGAAAGTGGGAAAGTGTAGCGTCACCGTATCTCCCAAATTTTCTGGCTCGGTCATGATACCAGGGACTAGCTTGACTGATGATCCAAATTCATCCTTGCCAGTGAATAGGCGCAAAGCCTCGGCGCATCCGCCGCTGATCGTACTGTGTCCTGAGACATAGCTCGGAAAGGGAGGGCAAAGAAATGAATCGGGAGAGTAAGGTCTCCAATCTTGACCTTTCATCTCTGTCATCCCTATTCCAGGACCTCCCCATGCTTTGATGACTTGATCTTGGTAGTAGTCATGCACAAGAGCAAAGGGTCTAGCAAAATCGTAGTGCATTTTTGCATCCCAGCAGGCAATGAAACCATCCATGGCAACAGATTCTACATAGAAGTACATTTTGACATCATCGTCCAGTGTATGGTGGTCACGGACCGATACTTGTTGAGCAAAGAGAAGCCAGTGACCTGCTTGTTGTACAGATTTAGGTCCGTCTCTCATGAACTCTACCAACGCTCTATGCTCGTCGGTTAGGTTCGCTTGTAGATCAATGACTTCTTTGACTTCCGCGGCAAGTTGCTCTGAACCTATCGCTGGAGGAGGACCTGGACGGTATTGACTAGATGAATCCAACATCAATGGCTTGACCAATTGCCAGTAAGGAGTCAGACAGCTCGGGGCAAATTGCTTGCCTTCGCTGTCTTTGAAATATTTTGGCTGCCATCTGATCAAATCTACATTTTCGTCTACGCTGTTGACTGGGCTGTACTGTGTATAGTCCCAGTACGGTTTGCCATCTGCTGACAGTTCGCCGTATTGATTCGATCCATCATTTCTTCTTGCATCGATGACCGCTTTGGCTGCTAGATTGCCTATGCCTTCGGGAGTAGTAGGATCCATTGAGACATTGTATGGGTCAAGTCCCATAGAGATCATAAACTCACGATACATGGTAGAGTCTGAGTAGTAATATTCTGACAAGGCTCTATAGGCTGCATAGCTGATGGCTATTTCTTTGTTTTTAGTGGTTAATTCTTCCAGAGGCCTTCTTTCTACTCCTGTCAAATACACTGGCGTAGCTTTTTCGTCGTAGCGTGTCCATGCGTCGAAGATGGAGGTGAAAATCAAACCTAAAAAGCGGCTGGTGATAGTGGGCCTTGGTTTGAACATATCTGTGTCATTGGCAGTAGCTTCCAAAGCGATTTTTCCCCACTTGTAGGCAATATTATCTTGTCCCATGGGGACGTAAGCTTCTTCTTTTTGGTCTGAGGTACAGGAAGTCAGCAGGATAGCGATGATGATCGCAGTGTGTAATAGTCTATTCATATTGCTTGTTTTTGAAAGAATGATAATCTCTTTCTCAGTATCAATACTACCACTTAATACCATGCACTTGACAGGAAAAGGATGAAGTACGGATTTGGATGGATGAAATGGTGGAATTAAATGATGAAAAACCAAACTCAAACATTGACTCTGTGAAGCTAGAATCAGCAAGAGATGAAGACATTGTCTTGAGTTCATTTACTTACTCCTTCGTCCCTGTACCTGACTCGCTGATGGAGCGATGGACAGAAGCCAATCTAGACTTAATAGTATTGGAAAATCAATTGAAATCTGAAGACTCACTATGCAAATCAAATAGTCTTAGGAGTTTAGGGATGGATGCATTGAGTATATCGAATTGAATAAAGTAATCACTTTGCCAGTCTTGTGATCTTTGAGCTTGTCGGTTGGTCGTTTTATCCCAAGAGGGGTAAACCCTAAATCCTCTTTTGCCTCCTTTGTTGGGAGTGTTGAGTATTCCTTTTTCTATCAAGATAGATTTTGAGAAAATGAATAGACCTAGATTTTTATCTTTTTTGGTTAGGATAATGATCAAATCAAGTGTGTCTGAACCATCTAAAGGTTGAATTGACCCCTTTGGGTCTCTCTTCCAGAGCGTCACGAATTGCCCCGTTTTGGTAGGGGTGATTTTGGCAGATCGGTAGACGACTTTTTTGTCATTCAACTCAAAGCGACAAGCATTATATTCTTGGCTTTCGGATTCGAGAGCAAAATATTGCAACTTCAGTCCAAGAGGAGAGAATACTAGTTTGTCAGTGAGTGAGAGGTCTGTGAAAGGCGACTTAGGGTGAGGCGTAGTTGGATACATTTTGATTATACCTCCAACTGATAAGCAATGTTGCCAGTTGGAGGTATTTGTTTTAGTTTCTTGGAGGACCCTGCTTCTTGGATTTTTCTCTCATAGCAGTGAATTTTTCTATTTGTTCATCGGTTAATATCGCTTCAATTTCTTGAGTCATTGCCTCCATAGTTTCCTTTGATGGTCTTTGTCCAGATGATGGTTTGGGATACTTTTTATGAATCTCTTCCCATTGTGTCACTTGGTCGTCTGTCAAACTCAATTCTTTTGTGATTTCCTCTATGCTCATTTCAGGTGGAGGGCCTTGTTTACTACCTTTTTGTCCTTGAGCCATCAGTCCAGTACCAAGACACAATAGGGCTGTGATCATTACTATTTGTTTCATCTTTTATATTTCTAAATTTTACAATTATTGTTTAAGAATTTTTATATCAGCTATTAATTGATTTAATGAGGACTTGTTGAGTCCATTGTATATGCCACGTATGTGACGGTTTTGGTCCACGAGAATGAAATTTTCTGTATGTAGGAAATCATCGGGTGATTTGCTTCTACCTAAATTCTCTTCAACAAAATAATGATTCCGACCAAGCTCATAAATTTGGGTGCGGTCACCAGTCAGCAGGTGCCACTTTCCATCTATGACTTTGTAGTTGTCAGCATACTGTCTCAGTACAGATACACTATCCCGATCGGGTGTGACTGAATGGGACAGTAGCACAATCATGGTGTCGGGTAAGTACTCCTGTTGTAATAGAGACATATTGGTGGTCATCTTGGGACAAATACCTGGGCATGAAGCAAAGAAAAAATCAACAATTAGAATTTTACCTTCTACACTCTGCTCAGTAATAGTTTGACCAGTTTGATTGATGAGTCTAAAAGGAGGAATCTGATGAAAATCAGTAGGTAGCTCATAGTCAGTACTGAACCATTGTGGTGTGAAGCTTGCCTCACTATAGTAGGGTAAAGTATCAGTGGTGCTCGTATTATTTTTGGATTGAGTACAAGCACTGATCATTACTACGCATAATGCCAGCATACGATTAATCATTGATTTCTAGATTTTCTTCAAACAATTCATAGCACAGATTGGCACGTTTAAGGCCATAGATGCGTCCATTCTTTATTTCACAGTTGACATATTGCTTTCCGTTTTTTAACCACGCTTTTTGCATACCCTCTTCTTTTCCCTCGATGATGTGATTTTCCCGTGCCAATTGACCATTATCGAACCATTTTTTCTGTATACCATGTTTGACACCATTCACATACTGGGACTCTGAGCTCATCTGTCCATTTTTCCACCATGATTTGGCAGTTCCATTTAGTCGGTTTTGATGGTAGTAGGATAGTTTTTGTATAGAATTATCAGGATACCATTTTTTGGCGATACCTTCCTTTTTTCCATGGTAGTATCCTGTTCTCTCCATCATGCTACCATCAGGGTACAACGCGATCGCATAGCCTGTAAAGGGTTCATTTTGGTAGTGCCATTGTCCCTTATTAGCTATTAGTATCAATTTATCCTTTGTTATTTGTATATCATCAATTGCAACTGGTATCTCTGTCATTTCTGATGAGTGACAAGATATCATCAGAAGACAGGGCCATAATAATCCTGCATAATTAATTAATTGCATTAGGTGTCCCCATATATTCACCAGGGAAGAGGATGTAATATTGATTGAGGTATAGCTCATTTTTTATGTGATAGTGATATTCTGCTACATCAGTATGTTGTGTGACACTGGTATGTCCTCCCGATTCGTCTAGGTCAGTTGGATATGTTTCAGTTGCATGGCATTTTCTACCATAGATGAAAAATCCATCCGCTATGATTCCAATGAGGACATCATCATCATATGACCAAGCTGCAGGCTCAAGGTGATAATGATACTCGGCTGGACCAATATGCCCGCCTGAATAATCGAGACTTGATGCAGCTTCATTCAAAGCACCATTTCCTTCTTGATCATTGAAAATGGCAGCTCCACTAACGGCAATGCCGATGGCTCCTAGTGAAGTTGACGTTGATTGACTGGCCAATTGAGGATTAGCAGATACTCTCAAGGTTGCGTCGGCATTATAGTTGGGAATCAATGAAGGAGTCAAACTTACCGTAGGTTCTTCTTTGTAGAGCGCATTGGTTTTTCCCCAATATACAGAGCTATGGTTAGGACGACCTGTCGTCTCGATGACTATTTGAGTCCCATCTATGTAGATGTCAGTCTCGTTAGTGTCAAATTCAGCAAAAGCAGCATGCAGTTCTGTGACTGTGTTTTCATCGCTATCATCATTTGCATGTATATCATCATTTTGACATGCAATGAACGAGTAGGAGAGGAACAACAATATGAGCAGAGGAATTGTCTTGATAACTATCTGTTTGTTTTTCATTTGTATTGGCTTATTAATAGTTATTTAGACGAACTTTATTTAGTGTCCCCTCGGAGGAGGGTGATTATTTTTTTCTTTATGCAAAAGAAGAGATATCAATTGATCTACAACTTGATCAAAACTGGATAGTTGTGATTCATTGCAAATATTTTTTAGTTCTTCAAAGTGCTGGTAGGTCGCGATTGTTTTTTCTGATTCTAGGGATTGAATTTGGAGGATCAAATCTTCATGATTGTCCTTGGTATGGTTGTTTGTTTTGAGTGTGGAAAAATATAGTTTAAGTATTTCCTTCTGTTTGTTGTTGATCTGCCTCATCGACTGGTCGTGTGACTGTGCCGATCGTTCGTATGCTTCCTTTTGTTGTGGTGATAGTTGTAGTTGTTCGCTGATTTGGATTAATACTTGACCATTAGGCCTAGGTTTGTGCGGAGGATGATTTTGGATAAGTAGGTATATAAGAATACCATTGAGTATCATCATGCAACCAAGCCCAACTTTGAATATTGTATTACTATTCATAACTCATATATGTTATAGTCTGAAACAAGATTGTCATAGGTCTGATCGGTCTGAGTGGAGGTGGGCTGACTGTAATAATTTTTGATCAATATGATATTACTAGATATCAATAGTACTAGCACAGCTGCTACACTCATCCATCCTTTTGAGGAAGTCCTGTTGCTTCTTTGGTCTATTTTTCTTTGAATCTTTTCGAAGACATTAGGAGCTGCTTGTGCTCTTTCTGTCCCTTTCAAGCTATTCATTATGTCCTCTTTCCAGTTGTCCATGTTTCTTTAGACGTGTTTAATTGTTGTGTACCTCGTTCTGGGAAATATTTTTCTAGGTCTTTCTTGAGATTAGCCTTGGCACGTTGTATCAGTGATTCCACTGCTTTTCTTGTGATCTTCATTACATCTGCTGTTTCTTGTTGTGATAGATCTTCTATATGTGTAAGTATAAAAGCAGTTTTTTGATTATCGGGCAACTTCTTGATTACTTTGAACAGCGTAGCAGCATTTTCTTGGTTTTCTAACCTTACCCCAGGATGTATAAAGTCTGTACTATCATACTTGATCTCTTGAGAGTCTTTTTTGTAGAGAGAAAGAAAGATGCCTTTGCGTTTTGCACTATTCTTCTTTCTTAGAAAATCCAATGATTTATTGACCGCAATTCTATAAATCCAAGTATTGATGGTAGAATTGTATTGGAATTTGGCAGCTGTATCAAAAATGCTAATAAACACATCTTGTAAGATTTCTTCTGCGTCTTCCACATTTTGAGTGTAGCTGAGCACTGTGTTGTAAACCTTGTCCGAATACAATTGATACAATTGTCTAAAGGCAGTTTGATTGCCAGAGGCAATTCCCTTTAACAAACTGCTTTCATTCATATAGGTAATTTCCAGAAACTATTTGAGATATTCAACAGTTCTAGTAATGAAATGAAAGAGCGAATAGTTGCTTGTGATCAGGACATCACTTCACAGTGATATCCTGTTTGGTTAATTAGTTTGATCACTTCTTTGATTTCGATGTTTTCACCTACGATTCTTAGTACTCTGTCACAATCATCCAAATCGAAATTGGCCTCCGAATAGGAAAATAGATTGAGCAATTCTTTGAGTATGTCTGCGGCTTTGTGCTGGCAGTCAACATTTGTTTTGAATACTTCGATATAGGTTGGGTTCATCATGATTGTATCTTGATGATTCATGGTTTAGAAAAGTTGAGTTTTGAGTCTGCCAGTGCTTTACGCAGTTTTGGCATGGTTGTTTTGCCAATGCCATGCAATTCTAAAATTTCTTTTTCACTGTAGGTGGCCAGTTGCTCTAGACTGCTGATGTTTTGCCTCTCCAAGGCGCGCCGAGCTGGGGCGCTGACCGTTGATAGAAATCCCTGACTAGGTCGATTGTGTTTTTCACAAATGGGACAAGTAGGACAGTCTGTGCTTTTGTAGAATTGATGACCTTGGGCACAGGTCTTAATTTTCTTTTTGACGAGTGCTTGTTGGTAGTTTTCCTCTAGCCTGAATTTTACGATGCTCGCAATCAGACTGTGTGGCAAGGGTTGATCCAAAGGGAATTGAACAGAGCCTTTGGCTTTTTTGTAGGGAGACAACTCTCGGAGGAAATGGCTGATGCCCGACGGAGCAGGATAAAATCCAATGTGATGCTTGTACCCTGCAAAATGAACCAAATTGCCGTATTGAAAAAATGTAGGCATGGCATAGCTCATTTTTTCTTCTGCCTCTGGTGCAGCTGCTTTGATGGTCGCTCTGATCTCCTGAAGCTGCCGTTGAACTGCTTCAGGAAATCTGAGGATGTATTGGTCTATTTCAGAGTTTTTCATACTATTCGGTTTTTCCTTTGAAAGTGGCATAGATGGCCATGGCATGTCCATGGCCCAGTTCAAAATCCTTTTTCAACCAGTCCAGTACTTGTCCAGCTTTGAGACCAATGACTAGTTTACCATTTTGGATGAAGCCTTTTTGCTCCGCCAATGTTTTAAAGTCATCTGGTGATTTTCCAGTCTTGGCTTTGATGTTGTCGATGTACGCTTGAAATGACATGTCACTTAGTTTTGAGGCTTGGATTGCAGTTGGTGGTAGCTAAAATACGAGAGCATCAAAATACCTAAAACGATCAAAGGAAATACAGCCTGAAATCCAAAACCGTCTATTACCCAATGACTGATCATGGCAAAAAGAAAATCAAATGTAAATCCAGCATAAGCCCATTCTTTGATTCTCTTGGGTACTATGGGAATGATGAGCGCCAAGGTGCCTGCTACCTTGAATAGGATCAAGGCTGTGCCAAAATACTCAGGATAACCCAAATGTCTGATGCCTTCTTTGGCCATTTCGGTATGACCAGTCAAGGCTGGCATTACACCTTCAAATAGGAAAATGATTACTGTGGTAATCCAAAAGGTTATTTTTGTCTTTTTCATTGTTTTTGATTTAAAATACTCAATACTCAATACTCAATACCTTTCCGTTCATAGTTCAGCAGCCAGTGGTTGCCGTATTTGTCCGTCAGGTTTCCAAATAGTGCTCCCCAAAAGGAGTCTTCCAGAGGGTGTTCTGCTATTCCTCCTGCGGACAGTTTTTCAAAGCAAGACCTGATTTCTTCCTCACTACCGCAGCTTAGAGACAAAGAGACCGCATTACCGTGGTTCAAACCAGATTGTCCTACCATATCTGAGGCCAACAAGGTCAGGTCGTTTTTGGTCAACGCAGCGTGAAGGATACAATCTTTCATTCGTTGTGGCATTTTCTCTGAGAGTGGAGAGTCTCCTATGGTCTGGAATCTCAGGGTTCCTCCTAGACAAGATTGGTAGAAGGTCATCGCTTCTCTGCAATTGCCAGAAAATGTCAAATAGGAATGTATCTTCATGACTCTGAGGCTTTGATTAAGGTCTCAATATCAAACTTACTCATCTTCAAAAAGGCAGCTGTGACTTTAGGCGCTTTGACAGGATCGCTCATCAGACTCTCCAATACGGTAGGTACTACCTGCCATGATACGCCAAACGGATCCTTGAGCCAGCCACACTGGCTCTCTTGACCACCTTCTGTCAACCTTTGCCAGTAGTAATCGATTTCTTCCTGAGTCTCACAATCTATCACAAATGAAAGCCCTTCGCTAAACTGAAAATCATGTTCGTACGAACTATCCATTGCCATAAGCACTGTTTTGTCAAGCGTAAACTGTGCGTGTTTGACCGTCCCTGTAGGCTCTTGATCCGCCTCACTGTAGCGCAACACACCTCTGATACTGGACGGTTCAAAAATAGCGGTGTAGAAATCTATTGCATCTATCGTTTTGCCGTGCTGCTCACCTACAAACATCAAAGTTGGGGTAAACTTTTGACCCACTTCGGACAGCTTGCCATAGGACAGCTGCCAGTTAACTCCGAATTTGTCTTGAATCCATCCATATTTTTCACTCCAATCATATTTGTCCAAAGGCATGAGTACATTGCCACCCTTGGAGAGTTGCTGCCATGCCAGATCGATCTCATCTATGCTTTCACAAACGACGAAGAAGGAGATGGAGGGATTGATTTTGAACATGGAGCCGCCGTTGAGTCCCATGAACTTTTGGCCGGACATTTCAAAATTAACCACCATAGGAGTGTCTGCCGTAACTCTTGCATGGGGGAATATACTACAGTATAAATCTGCTGCCTCTTTGGCATTGCCATCGAACCAAAGACATGGATATATTGGATTTTTCATGGGTGTTTAGTTTTTAAGAAAAGCGTTAGTCTGCATCATGTAAGTCGTTTCTAAAAGTAGATAAGGATTATAGACACTATGATTTTTTGTCTAAAATCTAGTGTCTAGTAATCTACATTCATCATGCAAGGGATTCGGTGTATTTCTTAAAGTTGTCCAATATTGCTTGCCAACCGTCTTTTTGCATTTCTACTGGGTTTTCATGTTCAGGATCGAAAGTCTCCGTTAGCTTGGTGTGATTCCCTGAGCTGGTGAATTGTACCATGACCGTTCGGCCATCCTCCATCGTATAGGCAATCAACTCATGGAGTTTTACCTCGTCGTACACGCCAGCAAAGTCGAACCCAAAACTACCGTCTTTGGCTTCCATTCTTGAAGTGAATCGTCCACCTTTTCTCAAATCATTTTCTGCCCTAGGGGTGTGCCAATCTGGAGAAGCATTGTTCCATTGTGTGATATGTTCTGGTTTTGTCCAAACTTCCCATACTTTGGTTATAGGAGCAGTAATGTTTGTTTCTACTGTGATTTTTGTTTTCATGATATTTTTTGTTTTTGTGATGATACAAAATTGAGGATTCTTTTCTTAATCGTTGAAGTGCAAATGCGACACTTTGAAGGGCAGATAATGACAAGATGTTTTTCTACTTTTACAGTATCAATCAACTCCTATACCATGAAAAATGTATCGATTCTCATTCTAGAAACTGCCGTGATCGAAGCAATCGCCGATCCACATTACATATTCAAGGCGGTCAATCAGTTTTTACAATTTTCTGGCAAAGAACCGCTATTTAATGTGCAACTGGTCGGTTTGACCAAAGAGGTGAAACTCGAAGGAAGTTTGTACACCGTGCACACCGAAAAATTGCTGCATGAGGTTGATAAAACGGATTTGATTTTCATCCCGGCGTTGAGCGGGGACATGGATATGGCACTGCATCTCAATCAAGCTTACATCCCATGGATTGTGAGTCAGCATCAGCGTGGAGCCGAAGTAGCCTCCCTTTGCATTGGGGCTTTCTTGTTGGCCTCTACGGGTCTGTTGGACGGCAAGCGATGCTCTACCCATTGGAACTCTGCCAATGATTTTAGAAATCGTTTTCCTGAGGTGGATCTTGTGGATGGCAGTATCATTACAGAAGAAAATGGCATCTATTCCAGTGGAGGAGCCAATTCCTACTGGAGTCTCTTGCTCTATTTGGTTGAGAAATACACAGACCGAGACACAGCGATTTTGGCTTCCAAGTATTTTGCTGTGGATATAGATCGAGATAGCCAGGCTGCCTTTATGATGTTTGAAGGACAAAAAAATCACGATGATGCGGAGGTATTAAAAGCCCAGTTGTTCATAGAACAACACTATCAGGACAAAATCACGATTGCTGATCTGGCAGACAGCGTAGCAGTGGGTCGGCGCAGTTTTGAGCGTAGGTTCAAGTCAGCTACCAACAATACCGTGATCGAATACATCCAAAGAGTGAAAATAGAGGCAGCCAAACGCAACTTTGAGAGCAGTCAAAGAAACATCAGTGAAGTGATGTTTTCTGTAGGTTATACAGATACAAAGGCATTTAGGACGGTATTCAAAAAAATAACAGGTCTCACACCTATTGAGTATCGAAACAAGTACAACAAGCAGGAAGTAGGGAGTCAGTTGCCTTGATCCAGTAGCTTGCTGTGCTCTTGAGATTCATCTCTTTACGAAAATTTTGAATCCTCGCATTTAGCTTACAGCACGCTGCGAATAACTATTGCAGACCTTTCAAAAGCTCGTAGGATTTTAGCCTAGCCTGGTGATCATAGATGTGTGATACCACCATCAGTTCGTCAATCTGTGTGTCTTCTACAAACTGGTCGAGGCGACTTCCTACTTCGTCCGCATCTCCTATGAAAGAATAGGCGAGGAAGGGTTTTAGTGCTTCTTCGAACTCACGAGGCAACACAAACTTAGGGTCTGGAGCCTGTAGCGGATGACGCTGACGTGTCAGTATGCCCATAAATATCTTCTTCATGGACGTAGAGATTAGCTCGGCTTCCTCAGTCGTATCTGCGGCAATTACATTGACACAGGCGATGACAAAGGGTTCTTGCAAATACTTCGAAGGTTTGAAGCTGTCTCGGTAGATCTTCAATGCCTGGTGCAGTTGCTGTGGTGCAAAGTGACTTGCAAAGGCATAGGGGAGGCCAAATGAAGCCGCTAAGTGTGCGCTGTCTGTGCTAGAGCCCAAGATCCAAATAGGAATATCTAACCCTTCGCCTGGTATGGCTCTGACCGCTGAGTGTCGGTTGTCATCGGATAGATAATTTTGTAATTCTCTGACTGTCTGAGGGAATTTATAAGCCGCTTCATCGTCCCTTTGGAGTGCTCTGGCTGTTTGCTGATCTGTGCCAGGAGCTCTGCCCAACCCTAAGTCAATTCGGCCAGGATAGAGAGATTCCAAGGTGCCGAACTGCTCTGCTACCATCAGAGGCGCATGATTGGGAAGCATGATGCCGCCCGAGCCTACTCTGATGGTAGAGGTACCACCAGCGACATGTCCGATCAGGACTGCTGTAGCAGAACTGGCGATGCTATCCATGTTGTGATGCTCCGCCAACCAAAATCGATTGTAACCGAGCTGTTCTGCTTTTTGAGCCAGACTTAGGCTATTTTTAAATGCTTCGCTAGGACCAAATCCTTCGAGAATCACTGCCAAATCCAAAACTGACAGAGGAATATTCTTCAACTCTTTTTTCATTGTATCAAATTACTAGCTGCAGGGGCTCAGCTCTTGGGGGTAACATTTACTTATTGCTTTCAAACTGTATTGCAGGCAAAAGGTTATTGAAATATGCTACAATGATCGTCAAATATATTTCATAGTCATTGTGTGGGATAAATGAGACGATCGTGAATCAAACAGGGTTCTTATTCGTATCATGGGTTGTGACTGTTCAAATCGTCCTTGTTTCAATCTCGAACAAGGGGCTTGCAGAATATTTATACTTAAATTAAGACTATCCACAGAGATGATCAAGTCCTGTGAGTATATGATATCTATTGAAACCCTTTAAATTATTCACGTAATGAGTACTATTAGACTTGGAGACATAGCTCCAAACTTTACCGCAGAAACGACAGAAGGAAAAATTGATTTTCACAACTGGCTAGGAGATAGCTGGGGCGTTTTGTTTTCCCACCCTGCTGATTATACACCTGTTTGTACAACTGAGCTAGGTGCAGTGGCCAATTACAAAGCAGAGTTTGACAAGAGGAATGTCAAGGTGATTGCACTAAGTGTAGATGGTATCACCTCTCACAAAGGATGGATCAAAGACATCAATGAGACGCAAAAGACTACTGTCAACTTTCCAATCATCGCTGATGAGGATCGGAAAGTTGCGACTTTGTATGATATGATTCATCCCAATGCCGATGATAAGATGACTGTGAGATCTATCTTTTTGATTGGTCCTGATAAGAAAGTCAAGCTGATGATTACCTACCCGGCTTCTACTGGTAGAAACTTCGATGAGTTGCTTCGTGTGATTGATTCGTTGCAATTGACGGCCTATCACAAGGTAGCTACTCCAGCCAATTGGAAAGCGGGTGACGATTGTGTGATCGTGCCTGCTGTGAAGAATGAAGACATTCCGTCTTTGTTCCCAAAAGGATATACGGAGATCAAACCATATTTGAGAATGACCCCACAACCTAATTTGAAATAATTCAGGGTTGTGAAATAAAAAAGGCCGTTAGGAATTGTTTTCTAACGGCCTTTTTCATGTGCTACAAGAACGAATAATGTTTCGCATAGTAGAGCATTTGCTCTGTAAAGTCTTCTGGATATGCTACCGTAACATCTGTGATATTGCCAGCGGTATCAGTGACTGGGATCAACTCAGGGTTGATGAATCCGCCATAAGGTGCGATATTCAGTTTTTCGGCTCGGGACAGGACTTCAGCATGAATCACAGGGTCTACTTTTACGCCATAGTTTTCTACCAAAGCCTTTGCCGCTTCATAATCTCCTTCAGACTTGATACGCTGGGTTTCTCTGAGCAATCTGCCAAAGATCATACGTAGCTCCTGATAGTCGTTGATTTTATAATAGGTTTTGCCCTCTTTCAATACTTTTTCTATCACTCGTCCTGGGAGACCTTGTTCGAATGCCCAATTGGATACCCAGGCTCTGTTGCGCATGTGGGCTTCTTCGATGTCTTCACCGGGTTTCAATCTGCGCAGCTGTATGAGCAGGCCGTTTCGGATGTAGCTGTCATATTCTTCTTTACCTACTTCTAAACTAGGGATTAATCCCAACTCAACCAGTTTTGGGTCGAGTAGGTAATACAGACCCACTAGATCTGCACGACCTTCTTCTAGGGTAGAGGCGTAATTTTTTAAAGTTTCTGCGGGTGTACCTACACCAGGATTCAACTGTCCTGATGCATGACCGATGACTTCATGCAGTGCGGTGTGCATTTTGTCTCCCAGTACACCATATTTTTTGGTTCTGGCGACCTCTTCTTCTGTGAAGGCAAACTCTTCTACCAACCCAGAGCCACTGCCTTGTGTATAGGCATCTATGATGTTGCCTAGGCTTACTGATTTTGAGCCGTGTTTGCTTCTGATCCAGTTGGCGTTGGGTAGATTTACACCGATAGGAGTGGATGGGCTGGCATCTCCAGACTCACTGGCGACATTCACTACTTTGTAGCTCACACCTACCACATTGCTCTTTTTGTGTTCTTCCATGATGGGAGAGTTGTCTTCAAACCACTGCGCATTGTGAGAGAGAACCTGCATGCGTTCTGATGCATCAAAATCCTTGATCTGAACGATGGATTCAAACGAACCTCTGTAACCTTTGGGGTCATTGTACACTTCGATGAAACTGTTGATGTAGTCAATGTCACCTTCGGTAGCACCTGCCCACACGACATTGTACTCATCCCATGTTTTCAAATCCCCAGTTTGGTAATAGGCAATCAACAAGTCCAGCGCCTTCTTTTGTGCTTCATTTTCGGCGACTGTACTGGCTTTTTCCAACCAATAGATGATTTGGTCGATGGCGGATCCATACAATCCCCCCGATTTCCAAACGATTTCTTCCAGCTGTCCTTCTTGGTTTCTGATCAACTTGGAATTCAAACCATAGGAGATGGGTTCGTCTGTGTTCTTGTCGATTATGTCCGTGTAAAACTGGTCTACTTCATCGGCAGTGATGTCTGGGGCATAAAAATTCGTCGCTGAACCAAGTAGCAAACCTTTGCTTTCATCCAAGTTTACCTTTTTATTATCTACCGCAGGATCAAAGATGGCAGAAAGAACTTCCTCATTGAGTTCTTGATTCGTAGCGAGCAACAAGCTGTCAAAATACTCGGACGAGAACTCAGGCATGATTTTACTCATCGAATAGTGGTGATGGATGCCATTGGCAAACCATATTCGCTTGGTATATTCCATGAGGGATTTCCAGTTTTGGTTGGTGGTGTCTCCCTCGTACTGATTGATGATGTTTTCCAGTGTTTTGCGGATGGTCAGGTTGTGTCGGTAGTTTTGATCATAAATGATGTCTCTGCCACAGAGTCCCGCCTGTGCCAAATAATAAACAAGTTTCTTTTGGTCGAGGCTCAGTTGATCAAAATTAGGAAGCTGATAGCGGTAGATTTTCAGGTCGGCAAACTGCTCCGTCCAATACTTGAATTCTTCAGTCTCTGGTGTTTCTTGTACTTTGGAACTTTCTTTTGGCTGACATCCATAGATGAGCAGGCATATCATGGGAATGTAGATGTAATGTTTCATGTTGTTATCATTCATTGTGTTTAGTCTGATGTAATTTAACCCTGAATTATGTAATTCAGGAGTTAATAGAGATTTGATGAATGGTTAATCATCAGGGTGGCTCGTGTCTTGCGTAGGAGAGCCAATCATGGTTGATCTGACTCACCCTTGTCTATTAATACCTGTTGTGTACGAATTGCTCCAGTTGTCTTTTGGACTACCTCTCCAGAGGAGTGAGAATCAGATTCTTTGAATAGTACAAATATGAAGAGAAAGTCAGTAGGTGTTTTTGAGGGGAAAAGGCTCAAAATGGAGGTTGAAAAGTAGATGAAACAAAGCATGTCAAGTGTTCGGTGAAACGAACACCTGTGTTTGACCGTCCGAACACAGGTGATTGACCGATCAAACACAGGTGATTCATCGGTCAAACACAGGTGTTTGAAAAGGTGGAGAAAAAGCCTCATTGCTGCATGTAAACGGGGTTTTTGTTCATGCTCATCGATTCCGTGTTGGTTGTAAGCCTCACCGTGGTATTGAAGACTACAGTCTTGGGGTATATGTGTTTGCTGTCTTGGATTAGTGCAAATTTCACGCTGGCAATTAGAGTGATGTTTGGGAGGTCAAGCCAGGGGATAGTTGTTTCGATCTCTGCTGTGACAATAGCATTTCTCAACCGAACGGTGTAGTTGTGCCATGGGCTAACACGCAGCACAACTACACGGGTGGTAGGACTAGCTAAATAAACCGAAGAGTTCTCTGTCAAGATTGGATACTATCTGTGCAAAATCTTCCTGTTTGTCTACGAAGTTGAGTTTGTTGACATCTATGATTAGCAACTTGCCTTCATCGTAGTTTTGGATCCATGTTTCATAGTGCTCTTTGAGCTCTCTGAGGTAGTCGATTCGAATTGTTTTTTCGTATTCTCGCCCTCTTTTTTCAATGTTGCGAACCAAATGATCAATGTCACAGCGCAGGTAGATAAGCAGGTCTGGCGGCTTGACATATTTGATCATAGACTTGAAAAGTGCCAAATAGTTTTCGTAATCTCTGGGACTAAAATAGCCTTGATCATAGAGGCTCTTGGCGAAAATATAGGCGTCTTCGTAGATCGTACGGTCTTGGATTACAGGCCTGTCTTTTTTGGCAATTTGGTGAACCTGACCAAACCTACTGTTGAGGAAGTAGATTTGTAAATGAAAGGACCAGCGCGCCATGTCTTTGTAAAAATCCTCCAGGTAGGGGTTGTTGTCTACTTCTTCGAGTTCTACTTCCCAACCATAGTGTTTGGCAAGCATTTTGGTAAGCGTTGTCTTGCCTGCTCCGATGTTTCCGGCTATGGCGATGTGTTTGATCATTTTGTTTTGCTGCTTGTGAGTGGAGAAGTTGAAAGTTTGAAAGCCGAAAGTTAATGAGATAGTAGTTTGTATTGAACGAGTTTCTTTGACAATTTGGCTGATTTCTATCCACCATTTATCATTTGTCAATCGAGATGTATTCAATCACCTTTTGTTAGTTGCTAATTGTCACGATTTGGACTAGAATTGCCTCGCTTTGGCTCGGAAACGGGTTAGCCTTTGAGGTCAATAGAATCGTGTAAAAGCGAATGGATTGGCTGACATAATGAGAATGATTCCTGCTAGTGACTTTGCGCTGTAGACTATTTGCAATCGAGGCTTGAATCAATTTTAGCTTTCTAACTATTCACATTATAACTTTAAACCTTCAACTCCTGATACCCATACTATTTTGGATTTTTTAGATAGAGAAATACAACGCTACACTGAGGGACATAGTTCTGCAGCCACTCCACTGTTGGAGCGAATAGATCGAGAGACCCACCTAGAGGTCATGATGCCGAGGATGATCTCAGGGCATGTACAGGGCAGGATTTTGTCTATGTTTTCCTACATGATTCGTCCACGTAGAATCCTCGAAATCGGTACCTACACAGGGTATTCGGCACTGTGTCTGGCAGAAGGGATGACTGTGGATGGTCGATTGATAACTGTAGATGTCAACGAAGAGTTGGAAGACCGTGTGAGGGGATACATAGCAGCTTCTGATTATGCACATCAGATTGATTATTACATTGGCAAAGGTGCAGAATTGATCCCTACCTTGGATGAGACTTTTGATTTGGTGTTTATCGATGCGGACAAGTCCAATTATCAAACTTACTTTGATTTGGTTCTGCCCAAAATGCGTAAGGGAGGATTTATATTGGCAGACAATGTGCTATGGAGTGGCAAGGTAGTCGAGCAAGTCAAACCCAATGACAAAGACACTTTAGCTTTGATTGATTTCAACAAATCTGTGCACGACGACCCCAGAGTAGAAAATGTATTGATGCCAGTGAGAGATGGCCTAATGATATTGAGAGTATTATGAGATATTTGATTGCCTGTTGGGCATTGTTGTGGGGATTGAATGCAAGTGCGGAGGATTTAATTAGTCCCAATGTGCCTTCTTCCATGGAGTTTGCGGGAATGAAATTGAAGATCACCGAAAGTGCCAGGAGGGATATTCAGAAGGATGTAGACATGCTCACGCAGAGTGAAAAATATTTTGAAATCAAAGCGGACCGAGCCAGGTTGTACTTTCCCATCATAGAAGAAACCCTTCGCAAAGAAAATGTACCAGAAGATTTTAAATACCTTTCTATCCAAGAGAGTGCGTTGATCTCAGATGCAGTTTCTTCATCCAATGCAGTTGGTTTTTGGCAGTTCAAGGACTTTACAGGGCGCGAAGTGGGTTTGCGTATTGATAGAGATGTGGACGAGCGACTCAATATTGTCGCTTCGACCATAGGAGCAGCCAAGTATTTCAAAAGACACAATTTTTATTTCAACAATTGGATATACACCTTGTTGGCACACATGACCGGGCGAGGAGGAGCGGCCAAATATGTAGATCAGTCACAATTCGGAGCGAATAAGATGACCATAGACCGCGATACCCATTGGTATGTCAAGCGTTGTCTGGCGCACAAGATCGCTTTTGGTAGTGTGATGGAAAAGAAGCACAGTGAAGGCATGCGGTTGATGCAGTACGATCGAGGTGCAGGTATGAGTTTGTCTAAAATAGCGAATGAACTCAATGTGGATGAGACGGAATTGCGTCAGTACAACAAGTGGCTCAAATCTGGGAAGGTACCAGGAGAAAAGACCTACATCGTGATTGTTCCTATCAGAGGCAAAATGAAGCCCATAGAAAAGATCGGCGGTGGCGTAGATGATAGTATGATTGTCAAATCTGGGTCTGACAAGGACTCAGGACGTGAACAAACTTCATTTGAAAAGGTCTTCCCATCCCTCAGCAAGACACTCAATACAGATAAGAGCATCTTTGTGAAAATCAATGGCTTGCCTACAATATTGGCTAAGTCGGGAGACAATGTCACCTCGGTGGCTAGCAAAGTCAATCTGGATCCAGCTCGTTTTGCCAAATACAATGATCTCAAGGTCACAGACAGGTTGACTGAGGGAGAGATTTATTACCTCAGATCAAAAAGAAATAGAGGCCTGACTTATTACTACACTGCGCAGCGCGGAGAGACACTCTGGGAGGTGTCACAAAAATTTGGGATCAAGCTCAAGCAACTCGCCAAACTGAACCGCATGTCGGTGACTGATCGATTGCAACCAGGCCGTGTGATGTGGCTCAGACAACGAAGGCCGTCTGACGTACCCGTAGAAATCAGAGAATTGCCTGCTGCACCCGTAGATGAAACGATTCCAGTGAAAGAATTGAAACAAGTTGAGGAGCCTAAACCCGCTCAATCACCTGTGCAGCTGCAAGAAGTTTCTGAAAGCGCTGTGGATGAGGTAGTGATACAAAAGCCAGCGCAAACAGAAAAGGAGGAGCTACCAGTATTCATGGAAATGGAGGATAGTCCAGAGTTGATAGATGAAAAACCCAGGGTTGTAAAAGAGGAGAAGGCTTCCTATTTCACGCATACGGTCAATAAGGGAGAAACGCTCTATTCGATTTCTAAAAAATATGGTGTATCTGTCGAGGATATCAAAGAATGGAATGACATGCAGAGTGGAGGACTAAGCATAGGCCAATCACTGGTGATACATGGAGAGGGACGACCGTTCGAATTGGCGCCTGCTCAGGTGGATTTTCATGTCGTAGGACCAGGTGATACTATGTATAGTATCTCAAAGAAATATGGTATTTCGATAGATAAGTTGCTTACTATTAATCAAAAAGATAATTTTGCACTTTCGATAGGCGAGAGAATAAGAGTAAAGGAATAGATGGGGGATTATAGATGTGAGCTTGCGTTGCTAATCGACAACAACGCAACCGACAATTTTGCTCACAGAGTAGCGATCGTAGAGTCACATTTGGCTCAGCAAGTCAAAGTGGTGACTAGTGGAAAGGAAGCTATTGCTTTTTTAAAAAAGGCGAAGGACAAGCTGCCGCAACTTATTTTGTTTGATGTACACATTCCAGTCCTCGAAGGGCAGGTGTTCCTACATGAGTATGCTGGACTGACACATTTTGACAAGGATGATGTCAAGATTGTGATATTGACTTACAAAGACAAAGCGGCCTACTTGGAGAGATTGCTCATCAACAATGAAATTTCTAAAATAGAAATCAAACCACTGACACTTGAAAGCTGCGAGCGACTAGGGGAGTTGGTTTAGGTAATTCTCAACAGTCGACCGTTGACTGTCTATTAAAACTCCGTATCCAATCCCAATTGATCCCTTAGTTTGAATACATTGGGGTTCTTCTTGGCCATGGCCGCAAAGATCTCTGTGCTGGTATAGGGTCTTCTTTCTTCTGGATTGTCAGAGTATTTGTATCCGACTTGTATCATTGAGTTACGCAATTCTTTTCTGAAAAACTCCAGCATTTCTACTTCATTCTTCTGTATCATAGAAGTCTCCACTTTGTTGGAGATAGGGAATTCAATCGTCAGGTCGTTGAGTACAAAGGGTTTGTTTAGGATGTTTTTGACCGAGACTGAGGGGTTGAATTTGTCGATGTAGTTGCGAATCGTGATCCCAATGGCCTCTTTGGTGACAGGTTCACTGAGCTCGACTATAGGTTCTTCTATTTGAGTTGTTTCTGTTTTGACTTCTTCCTTTTTGGATTGGAAGATGTTTTTCAGGTTAGGCGTTTCCTTTGCCACTGGAGTGGTAGAGGATGCTGGGGCAGTTCGTGCAATAGGAGCAGTAGAAGGAACTGCTGCCACAGGCTTACTGCCCGCTACTGGAGTAGGTTTGGCAACTTGTTCCTGAACTGGTGCAGGAGTTTTTTCGACTAATTTGCCGTCATCACTTTTTTTTTTAGTGGCGACTCCTGTCCGTTGGCCAATTGGAATGCTTGTTTGAGGTAGCCCAATTTCATCAATGCCAATTCTACATGCAATCTCTGATTCTTGCTAGATTTGTATTGCAGGTCTGCCTGATTGAGGATATTGAGTCCAGACATCAAGAAAGACAAACTGGTTGCTTTGGCTTGTTCGATGTATTTCTGCTCGATGCTTTTAGATACGTTGAGCAATTTGACAGTTTCTGGGTCTTTGCAGACCATCAAGTTTCTAAAATGCTCGGTGAGCCCCACTACAAAATTGTGCCCATCAAATCCATTCCTCAATATCTCGTCATAGATCAATAGTGCAGACGATACTTCCTCGTTGTACAGACTGTCTGTCAATTTGAAGAAGTAATCATAGTCTAGTACATGGAGATTCTTGATCGTGTCTTGATAGGTGACTTTGTTGCCTGATGAGAAGGTGACGATCAAGTCAAATATGGACAAGGCATCCCTCAGCGCACCGTCTGCCTTTTGAGCAATCAGGTGCAATGCTTCTTCCTCAGCTTCAATTCCTTCGCTGCTTGCGATTTTTTTCAGCTGGTAGGTGATGTCATCGATTTCTATCCTGTTGAAGTCAAAAATTTGGCATCTTGATAGGATCGTAGGGATAACTTTGTGTTTTTCAGTAGTTGCTAGGATGAAAATCGCATAAGATGGCGGCTCCTCCAAGGTCTTCAAAAAAGCATTGAAGGCTTGGTTGGACAGCATGTGAACCTCATCTATGATATATACTTTGAAAGTACCCTGTTGAGGAGGGTATCGTACCTGATCAATCAGGTTTCTAATGTCTTCCACGGAGTTGTTGGAGGCGGCATCTAGTTCATAGATGTTCAGCGCATTGACTGCCGAGATGTTGTCTGGATCATCAAATTTGTTGACCATTCGTGCCAAAATCCTTGCGCAGGTTGTTTTTCCTACTCCACGAGGACCACAAAATAACAAGGCCTGAGCCAAGTGATTGTTGTCTATGGCATTTTTAAGTGTGGTCGTGATGTGGCCTTGTCCCACCACTTCATCAAAGCCTAAAGGTCTGTATTTTCTCGCCGATACCACGAAATTCTCCATGGCTGCAATTTAATCATCCAAACCAAATAATGGCAGTTTGTCTTGTAATATTCTGATCATTTTATCTCTACTTTTTTGGAGGAAAGGCTAATGGAATGACCTGTGCAGAAGTATCATTATTCGAATGATAAATTGTGAATAATTAACATTGCAAGACTGGGTTTATGTATTAATTTAGCGAATCAAAACAAGCTATAGTAATCAAATTCAACAGTTATGTCAAAAAAATATTTAATTCTAACCATTCTCATGATGTTGTTCTGTTTTGCAGCGATGTGTCAGGACAGTGCCCAAGGAAAGGGTACAACCAAGGATGATGCAAAGAAAGAGCAGGCTTTTCATATTCATCAGCATGTGATGGTCACTATGTCAGATGGCAGGCAGGTAGAAGCTGTGGTACATGGTCACATTTCCAAAAATAAATATTGGGTGAGAGAATACCACGGAGGCAAGCAAGGCAAGGTAAAGGCGAAGTACATGAGACCTATGTCAGAGCAAGAGGTTGCCGATTTGAAAAAGAAGTAGTCCTAAATGATGAAAGCAAGAAGACCTAACTTCTTGCTTTTTTTATATCCAAAACGGATTTACCAAACAATATTTTAATCCTTGGACGTTTACTGCTAAATTGCCATTTGACTCAGTGAACCATTAAACCAATTTAACCATCTTGAGAAAACAATTATTTGTGATCATCCTGTGTCTTGCAGGGTTGTTAGCAAGCCACGAATCCAACGCGCAAGGTTGCAGTGATGCAGGATTCTGCACCATGGGTGCCATGAAACCTGATCAATACTACAGCAAAAAAGTCAATGTGAAGCTTCGTTCTGTCGAAATCAATGCCTATCGAGGTTCTACCACATTGAGTCCCATCATATATGTATTGACCGCAGACATGACTTTTGCGATTACCGACAGACTGTTCATCCAAGGCAAAATACCCTATCAAGCGGTGGAAGGGAATTTGGGGAAAACCAGTGGGCTTGGGGATATTTCATTGAGTTTGACACAAAATCTCACAACCTTGAAGGGAGGAATGCTCAGTGCTACTCTGGGTACTAAGTTGCCTTCCAACAATTCTGACCTAGAAAAGCAGGATAATGAGTTTCTCTCAAAGGGTAGCGATTTTCCTATGTACTATCAGGTAAGTTTGGGATCATATGATTTGATTTTTGGAGGATCGTGGATCAATGAAAAATGGATGCTGGCGACAGGTGTACAAATCGCCTTGACTGAAAATCAAAATGACTTTAGATGGGGACAATGGCCTGGATATCCAGATGGGCAGGCGGATGGTGAGATAGACCCTTATATCGAAAAATATGCCTTGGCCAATAATCTCAAACGTGGCATTGATGTGATGTTTAGGGTTGAACGCAATTTTAGGTTTACCAATTTTAATTTTAACATTGGTCTGCTACCAATCTATCGAATCACTCACGATGAGCGACTAGATTTCAATACAAACGAACGAATCAAAGTGGAAGGTACGACGGGTTTGGCATTGTCAGCATTGGCAGGAGTAGGGTACAGTTTTGATGTGAAGAACAGCATTAAATTCATTTATGGACAAAAAATAATGGATAGAGAAGTGAATCCAGATGGTCTCACCAGACATGTAGTAACTAGTTTGAGCTATGTTTATAGATTTTAGAACTTGGCTCATAGTATTGAGCATTTCCTTTTTGTGGGTATATCCTTCCCAGTCCCAAAGTATTAGTAGTGCTGATGCCTTGTTTGTACAATCAAAATACGATGAAGCATACCAAGCGTATCATGCGGTGGCCGAGACATATTTTTCTAACAACCAACTGGATGAATATGTAGGCTGTCATCTCAAAATGGCTGAATGTCTCATCAGTCGAGGCAAGGTTGATGCGGGGATTCAAAGCGCAGAAAGTACCATTCAGTTTATCCATAAGAATGTAAGTGATACTGTCACTTGGACTGCCCATGCTCGTATGGTCGTAGGCAATGGCTACCTGCACATTGGACGAAATGACCTTGCTATAGAGCAGCTGTTGCTCGCCGAGCCCAGTTTGGTGGACGGTACACTCGAATTGGCGGAATGCTTCGAAAATATAGGGATTGCATATTGGAACAATGGGAATCAATACTTGGCGCTGCAGTACCACGAAAAGGCACTTTCTATCCGCAACAAACAAAAGGCAGCTGATGTGTTGTTGGGAGATTCGAACAACAATATAGGATTGGTTCGACTCAAAGACCAACCCCTACAAAGTATCATTTATTTTAACAGAGCTCTGACTTTTTACGAATCTGATTTGGAGGCCAATCGCCGTAAAATTGCGCTGTGTTATGCCAATATAGCTTTTGCCTCTGCTGAGTTGTCCAACTATCAAGATGCACTACAGTATTTGGATAAAATGGAAGCGATTTGGGCGACCATTCACCAAGGTGATCACGCCAACAAGGCTTTTGTGATCAGTAGCCGTGGGAGGATTTATGAGATGAAAGGCGAGTTTGATCAAGCACTGGTGTATCAGCAGCAGGCTTTGAAAATGTATTTGAATCTACATGGTGAGAAGCACCCAGATGTGGCGAATACTTATTTTTTGATAGGACAAGTGTATCAAGAGAAGAGCGACTACAAGATGGCAGCTGAGAGCTATCAACAATCTATCTATGCCAACCTGTTTGATCAAGAAGAAGTCGATTTGTACTCGTTGCCTGTTATTGAGAATTATTACAATGCAGACATCTTGTTGTCATCCTTACAAGCCAAAGCCAAGGCATTGGAAGCCTATCATTTTGAGAAAACATTGAAATTGAGAGACATCAATGGAGCCTTGAGTGCTTATATTCTTTGTGATCAACTGATCAATGAGATTCGTCAAACTCGTATCAATGAGGCAGATAAGTTGCGTCTGTCAGTAATAGCGGCAGATGTCAACGAAAATGGCATCAGTATTTCTAAATACCTCAGTGAAAATACATTCAGGAAGAAGCATTACTTGGAATTGGCATTTGAGTTTGCGGAACGGAGCAAGGCAGCCGTATTGTTGAGTGCTATCAACGATACCAAAGCCAAGCACTTTGCAGGTATTCCTGATTCAGAACTGGCCATAGAGGATAGTTTGAAAACAGAAATTGATTATTTGGAGCAGATGCTTTTGCAAGAGATTTCGGATGAAGACAGACTTGCTTTTAAAGAGAAGTTGTTTGACTATCAGTTGTCTCTCAGAGAGTTTGTCAAGGAATTGGAAATCAATTATCCGCAATATTATTCGCTCAAGTACAACACGGAATTGGCGTCTGTCTCAGAGTTGCAAGCCGAATTGCAAGCAGATCAATTGGTGCTATCTTATTTTGTGGGTGCAGACAAGTTGTATGTGTTTTCTATCTCCCAAAACAAATATGAATTGCTGGAAGTGGCGAAAGGTGAAAAATTCGAAAACAAAGTATTGGGGATGAGAAATGCCATCAAATACAGGATGCAAGATTCTTTTGAGCCCATTTCTTCAGAATTGTATGGGTTGTTGATTCCTAAGTTTTCTAGTCAGGTCAAAGAGATAACTATTTTTCCTGACGGTATTTTGTCCACCGTACCGTTTGAAAGCTTGGTGAGTGAGACGAGCCCTACGACCAGATACTTGATACAGGATGTGGCGATCAATTATGACTATTCAGCTACGTTGTATTTGCAGAAGAGAGGTAGTTTTATCAACAATGGCAAAGCTTTGCTCATCGCACCTGTAGCGTTTTCTACGAGCTTTGGAATGTCGGATTTGCCTGCCACCAAAGAGGAAGTACGGGAGATCAAATATTTGTTTGATGGGAATCAAATGGGGGTGGAAACGATCGTCGATGACAATGCCAACGAAATGAATTTCAAGAAGAAGCTGGAGTCTGGGTATAAATATTTGCATCTGGCCACACACGGCGTAGTAGATGAATCTAACCCCTCTTTGTCTCGGATTTTTCTCGCTCCTAGAGGAGATGAAGATGGTAGTTTGTATTGTGGTGAGATATACAACTTGAAGATCAATGCTGATTTGGTATCGCTCTCTGCATGCGAAACAGGCTTGGGTAAAATATCAAAAGGAGAAGGGGTCATTGGTTTGAGTCGTGCCTTGAAATATGCAGGAGCACAAAACCTGATGGTGTCACTTTGGACTGTCAACGATCAATCGACCTCTGATTTGATGATCTCGTTTTACAAGAATCACTTGATTCACAGTACTTCGTCAGGATTTACCAGAGATTTGCAAAAGGCCAAACTGGAAATGCTCAACTCTGAGAAGTACTCCATGCCTTACTATTGGGCACCATTCGTCTTGGTTGGGAAGTAAGGATGGTTTGACTGGTTTGACTGGTTTGGCTAGTTTTCTGGTTGGCTAATTTTACTTGTTGATTTGTACTTTTCTGCAATATGTGGACAAAAAAAGAGAGTCAAGAACCAAGACAAATCTTGATTCTTGACTCTCGCAATCTAGTTTCTGTTTTGACCTTTATCGGTCTAGGTTTGTTTACTTGGTCAAAAGGTAGGATACGTTGACTTCATCAGACATCGTGATTTCTGTGGGTTCGTATTGCGATACATTGCCACTATCCGCCATGGTTTTCATCATGGCAAACTCTACATTTCTACCCATTGGGGGTAGTGAGGTATTTACACCATGTCTGATTTCTTTGACACCAGCTACTTTATAGCCTTCTTGATTTGCCAAAATTTGTGCTTTGGATTTGGCATCCTTCATGGCGGCAATCATCAGACTTTCCTGTGTTTTTTTCTTTTGTGCATCTGAGAGTTCAAACGAAATAGACAAGTTGGGTGCAGACGCTTCTTCCGTGGTTTGGTTGAGAGAAGAAAGCATTTTCTTCTTGTCAAAAGTGAATTTTACGACCAGTGATTGCGTAGCAATGTACTCATCACCAGCTTCCTGACCTTTGTTGTAGATTTTGCTTTTTCGTATATTGAAGTGAGAGGTCTTGATCTCTTCCGAAGCAAATCCAGCTTTTTTCAAATCACTCAACAGGCTGTTGACGCGGGTGTTGAGCTGGTTGACAGCTGTTTCATAGTTTTTGTGATTTGAATGGACGCTGTAGTTGAATACTACGATCTCTGGATTGACAGATAGTTCAGCTTGACCTGAAACATGGATCATGGATTGTTCTTGTCCCAGTGAGACAAAACCAATCATGAGTAGTGCTAGTGCTAATGTGTATGTTTTCATGTTTTTCATTACGAATGATTCGATCCGCTGGATACAATAACTGTTCCTGTTTTACAAATCTCTTTTGGTCAACATAAAATAGGCCAACCCAATGAAACCAATAATCCATGCCAAGGCAATGCCCAGTTCGCCCATCTCGACAGTCTCTTGTACTGCATCTGGATCCATCAAATTGATGGGAGATTGGATTAAATTATCCAAAGCGTTGATAGGAAGCAGGTTGATGAGCCATCCATCACTGCCCAATATGACCCAGCCAAAGAAAGGCTCAAAAAGAATGCTGTATGCGAGAACAAACATGATACTCATTCCAGATTTTTTGATCCAAAGCGTGATGAACAATGCAAAGCATAAGTATCCAAAAATCTCTATAAAATAAGCTCCTATAAAATCTAGATTAGAAAACATGGTGTCAACTTCTTGTGTGATAGAATAGGTGAGTCCGAAGTACATACTGATTACAAAAAGTGTGATTGTCGCTACTGTAGCTAGTAGGACGATGAAGATCAATTTTGATTTTAAAAAAGATTCAACACTTAGGCCGTCTATGATATTTTGACGCAGTGTGCGGTAAGAGATCTCATTGCTGATGTTGACAATGACGATGATGGCTAGTAGTATCCTGACGAAGGATCCAATGTAGCTCATGTTGTGCCAGATACCTGGGAAGTCGTAGATGGTGATCTGCGGGAAATCTTGCGTTTCCTGATTGGAGGTAAATTCGTAAGTGGCATTCATCAAAATAGTGCCTGTAGATAGGATGACGTAGGTAGCTGCGATGTACACCGCCATCAGTATCCAAAATGTGGGATTGGCTTTGTTTTTTATCCATTCGAGTTTGATAAGACTATTCATTGTCAGCTAGTATTTTTAAAAATTGTTGTTCGAGGTTTCCTTGTTTTTTGAGCAGATGGCTCGGCGTGATGCCTTTGGCGTGCAGGTGTTGCATGATGTACTCCGTGGTGACTTCATGCTCTACCTCTAGTCGATAAAAGTCGCCGTCTTGGAGGATATTGCGTATGCCTTTGAGCTGATCGAGGGTTTCTCTGAGCAAAATCATGTTGCTCGCGCCCACTTCGATGGTGGTTTTCTCTTGTTCGATATCATGGATGCTGCCTTGATGGAGTAACCTGCCAGCTTTGAGTACTGCAAAGTGCGAGCAGACTTTTTGTACTTCGGAGAGCAAATGGCTTGCGAGAATGATGGTTTTGCCTGTCTGGGCAATCTTTTGTATGATCTCACGAATCTCCACGATACCCGCTGGATCCAGTCCATTGGTAGGTTCGTCGAGGATCAACACTTGGGGATCAGCCAATAGGGCAGAGGCGATGGCAAGTCTTTGTTTCATTCCTAGAGAATAGGTCTGGAATTTGTCATACTTTCGATCCAGTAGACCTACTTCCTTTAATGTTATGTCGATTCGGTTGTAGCTGCATCCTTTGATTTCGGCGACAGCTTTGAGGTTGTCCGTGGCGGTCAAGTAAGGGTAGAAGCAAGGCGTCTCTAGGATTGCACCTATGCGTTTTCTGCTTTCTGCGGAGGCGGGTTGATCAAACCAAGTGAAGTCCCCAGCGCTGGGTCGCAGCACACCGAGCAACATAGCGAGTGTGGTGGTTTTGCCACTGCCATTGGGGCCGAGCAGCCCGAATACCTGACCCGCTTCTATTTGTAGATCGATGGCATTGACTGCCGTCCGAGATCCAAAATGTTTGGTGAGTTTTTTTACCTGTAAAATAGACATCAATGATATTTTTGTGTTTAGTCGTTATGAAAGCTAAGATATTACAAGCTAAAGGAACAATTCTCGCTTTGAATTGTTTTAAGTAAAAATGTATAGAAATGAAAAAGGAAATGAATTGTGAAGATGGGGTCTGTGAGGTACCGAACTTGTCCCAAGAGGAAAATCTTAATTTAACAACAGCTCCAACTGAGAAAGCTACATTGATGTATTTTGGTGATCCCATGTGCTCTTGGTGCTGGGGGATCACCAATTACCTGGATCGTATCAAGACAGAGTACAAAGAGACTTTCGATTTTGAGTTGGTGTTGGGTGGTTTGCGTCCAGGTGGTGGAGATGCATGGACAGAGGAGTTTAGGGAGATGCTCAAGTCTCATTGGGGACATGTGCATGATGCGTCTGGACAGCCTTTTGATTATTCGTTTTTTGACCGCAAGGAATTTAACTATGATACCGAACCTTCTGCGCGAGCGGTGAGAGTCATCAGAGATGTGGCTCCCGACAAAGAATGGGCTTTTTACAAGACCCTGCAAAGACTGTTTTATGCAGAGAACAAGGATATTCAGGATTTGAATGTTTTGGAAAGCGTCTGTATCGAGTTGAATATTGATTACCAGTCTTTTGAGCCACTCTTTCTTTCAGAAGGGTACAAGAAGCTGACCTATCAGGATTTTGTCAAGTCACAACAAATGGGCGTAAGAGGCTTTCCTTCTGTGGTGATTCATAAAGGAGAAGAGTACATAGCTGTCACAATGGGTTTTGCTGATTATGAAACGATGAAGCAAAGAATTGACAACATAATGGCCGATTGATTTTGCATAGCGGGTCAAATTTATAAAATTACAGGAGCTCTATAGAGCTCCTTTTTTTGAACTATTAAACTAATCTAACAATGAACATCGAAGAAATTATTTCGCAATTGTACGCCAAAGGGATAGACTATGGCCCTAAACTCCTAGGTGCTCTCTTGGTACTACTGATTGGCTCTTGGGTCATCAAGTTGCTCATGTCTGGATTGTCGTCCATCATGAACAAGAGATCCTTTGATCCCTCGCTGAAGACATTTGTAATGAGCCTAATTTCTATCGTACTTAAGGCGATGCTGATCATCAGTGTACTCGGAATGATAGGAATAGAAATGACATCTTTTGTAGCGCTACTTGGTGCAGCGGGTGTGGCAATTGGATTGGCGCTGTCTGGTACTTTGCAAAACTTTGCAGGAGGTGTGATGATCTTGCTGTTCAAACCTTACAAGGTGGGCGACTTTTTGGATGCACAGGGCTATATGGGTACCGTGTCTGCCATTCAAATCTTCAATACCATATTGAAGACGCCAGACAACAAGACCATCATCATTCCAAATGGTGGTTTGGCTACAGGGTCGATGACCAACTTCTCCACAGAGCCTCGTAGAAGAATTGACTTCACCTTTGGGATCGGATATGGTGATAGTGTAGACAAGGCAAGAGAGGTTTTGCTCAAATTGGCTAATTCTGAGGGTAAAATCTTGCAAGAAGAAGGGTTAGCACCACAGGTGATGGTTGACTCCTTGGGAGACAGCTCGGTCAATATGTTGCTTCGTGTGTGGGTGGAATCTGTGGACTATTGGGATGTGCATTTTGGGATGAACGAAAACGTGTACAAGACTTTTGCCATCGAGGGGCTCAATATTCCATTCCCACAAATGGACGTGCATGTGCATAATAAGTAATTAGATGTTAGGTACTAGATGTTAGATTCACGAATTGAGAACTAAGATCTAGTATCTATTCATTCTTATTGAATTGCTGTTTTTTCAAGTTTCTTGTCTAGTACAGTGACTCTTTTGGTTTCTCCGATACCAACTTTACCTCCGGACATCAGCATCTTTATTGATGCTTTAAGATACTTACTGGTTTTTTGTTCTCATCGATTGCGACAAAGGTGAACTCACCAGTGATGGCTTTTTCTCTTTCGTTGCTGTACATCTGCTCTACAAATATATCTACACGGACTTTCATACTGGTATTGCCTATGTGAGAGACATTACCAACTAGTTCCATCAGTGTGCCTACTTGGATAGGATGAGTAAAGTCAATGCGGTCACTGCTGACGGTTACCATTCTTTGCCGGGAGAAACGTGTTGCCGTGATGAAGGCTACTTCGTCCATGAGCTTCATGGCGGTACCACCAAAGAGGGTATCGTAATGGTTGGTAGTATTAGGAAATACAGCTTTGAAAATGTGAGTTTCAGATCCTTTGATCTGTTCTTCGAGGGTCATAGAGACGTTTTTATGATTGATTACTTGTTTTGGTCCATCAAGTACCATGTGGCAGCTAGATGTCTAGTACTGTCGTTTCTTTCATGTCATCACATTTGAGCAAATCACCTCAGCCAAAATGATACTGCAATCTAGACAACTTAGAGGATTGCTTGGCATCATGTTGTCTGTAGATTTGGATCCAGTGATACAAATCATGGATTGATCGATGTGAATAGGTTGCTACACGGGTAGACTTCAATAGATTACAGGTTCAGAGTCATTGGAGTTTATTTTGACCTGTACAATAGCCCCATCAGTGAGCCTATCAAGACCAAGATCGCCAGCGTAGGTTGTGCGCCAAAGGCAAGTAGTCCGATGAGCAAACCTAGTACTCCACCTACTGCACTGCCCATGAATCTTCCGCTGTTTTTATATCCTAGGATTGCATAGATCATGGCAACAGCTATGGTCATACGCAACGCCGCACCGACAATGGTGATGTCTACGATGCTTCGCCAAAATAGCGCAACTAAAAATGCCAAGACAACCGTGAGAATGGTCGCATAGCGTACATGTTTTACTTTTTGCTCAGGAGAAGTCTGCCGTATGAGGTGAGAGGCTACTGCAAAAATCGAGCTGTCGGCTGTACTCATCAGTCCAGCAAAGAACAGCACCAGCAACAGTGGCAACCAAGAAACATCCATGATGTTTTGGGTCGCATAGACGAAAACCATGTCAGGATCGAGTGTCGTGTCTAGTGTATAAACATGTAGCCCCAGCAGCAACAGCAAAAAGGCAATGAGTAGTACAGGTACAATCGCCAAACCCATGCCGCGCTTGAGTGACTTTTCATCCTTGGCTGCATAACAGAGCTGGTAGCGATCTGCCAGTCCAAAGACAGACAGTCCACCATACAGTACCAAACCTACGATGCTCCCTAGGGTGACTTTATTATCTGTGCTCGTACTGACCAGTGAGTCTAATTCTTGGATATCCAGCATAGCATAGACTAGCATACTGAGGAAAAATAGAATGATGATGGCTTGCACCACATCTGTGATCACTACTGCTTTGAATCCTGAAAACAGGACATAAATCATCACGACCGAAGTGGTGATCAGTAAGGCAATCTCATAGGAAAACAGGCCAAAATAGGAGATGATTTTGGCACCACCAGCTAATGACAGTACAATCCAAAAGAACTGAATCACGATGGTGATGCCATTCGTGAGGTGAGAGGCTCTTTGGCTGCCAGTGACGTATCTTGGCAAATCTCCCTGGGTGTAGAACTGTCCCTGCAGGGACAGACGTTTGATCCTTGGAGCTGCCCAGAGTGCAAAGAGCATGTAGCCTACCACTGCACCGATCAGCATCCCAAACATCCCCAGTCCAAACTGATAAGCATAGCCTGTGTAGCTAATCAATGTACTGACCCCAATCGCCCCAGCAAATTTGGAGAAGAGGATGGTCCAACCGCTTCTGTTGCGGCCACCGATGAGGAAGTCCTCTGGCGAAGATGTCTTGGAGAGGTACACAGACAGTCCAACAAGCAACAAAATATAGGTAACGAGATAGATGAGCATAGCGGTCAGAGTTTCAATTGACGTGAAAATAATCATGCTTACTTTAAATACTCAAAAGAATGGAATAAAAGTACAGAAATGTGAAGCGTAAGAGAAAGAATGGCTGTGACGGTATCCCTGTATTACCTTTTGTAGGCAAGGAGGGTGATTGTTGGGTTATGCAGTTTTATAGTTGATCGCAGGGCGACAAGGAATGCCTAGGTATCAGCACAGCCTGTCTGATGGTTCGAGTTTCTGTGCAGAATTGGTTGGATATATAGATGCGCACGATGTGGTCGTTGGCTCCTTTGGATATGACAGTTTCTATGAGCCCTACCTGCTGGAACTGAAAGGGGAACAAACTGAGAAGTAGCGAGATTACGCCAAGTAATCTCGCTACTGTAGTGGGTTTGATTAGTCCTTGACTAAGTAAATGGGCATGCTAGCCTTAATGTTGCTGTTTCGATACGATAGACTTGCTAAATGATAAAGCAGGATCTTGTATTGGTTTGAGGTACAATAGCCTCTACTTACCGCATGTTTGACCAAAAAGATATATGTCTTATTGAAAAAAGACTTATATCTTTTTACTTAAGGATAAGTACAATGAAAATGAAGGTTGCTTATCGAGAGGGCATAGTCAAGTCACAAAGACGGCAAAGTAAAGTTAACTAGGTACTAACCTATACTGATCACAACCAAAAGGCAACAGAGTGAGGCAGTAAGGGGTGATTGCTTCTACTGACAAACCTATAAGGTTTTTAAAACCTTATAGGTTTGAGGTATCTGCCTCGCAATCTCCTCCCTATATCTGGGTATTTTTCACTAGGAGAATGACTTTTGGGATGGGATGTTGGTATTTAATCGTGGAGAATGATTTATTCTTGGGGGAATCGACATGAGACAGGGTTTTGGTGAACTTTGTTTTTGAATGAGTATATCTGTTCATAAACTGTTAGAATGGAGAGAGTTTGCCATAATCTTTTATTATCAATTATATATGCGAAATGAAAAGTGAGGAAGTAGAAGATCTCTTTGAAAAAAAAGGATTTAGCAATCGTGTAAAGCTGATTAATTCTAAAGATTTAGAATTTGAAATCTCAGAAGAAAATTCAGTAAAAATCGCAAACACGATAAGAGATCTTAATTATTGTTTTGATGGAAAAAAGAAAATTTTTGTAAAGAGTGCTTTGGACTTATCGAAAAGTAATAACTCTGGACTAGACCTTTCTTATTGTATTTTCGAGAAACAGGTTTCGATAAATAATTCAAACCATGAGTATGAAATGTATTTAATTAATTGTGAATTTAGACAAGGAGTTAACTTCAGCAAAGCCATTTTTAAGAACAATGTGCGATTTCATAACTCCAAATTTTATGGCAAAACAGACTTTACTAATACTAGTTTTAAGAAACTAGTAGATTTCTATTTTGCTGAATTTATTGAAGACCAACAATTTCACCTTACAGATTTTGAAGGGACAACAATATTTTCAAATACTACATTTCACAAATCAATTCAATTTTTACACAACAAAGTTGTACCCAATAGTTATATAAGCTTTGAAAATGCAATTTTTCACAACGGCTTAGATATTTCTCGCTCAAACTTTTGGTGTACAATTCAATTTTGGGGCGTTAATTTCGATAAGACGCAGTTAAATAAATTACAAGAGAGCAATCTCTATCAAAATGATCTATTAACAGTTTCAGGGTCTCAAAGCAATGTTAGTGCTTTGAAAAGGGTTAGAGAAACCTTCAGATTAATAAAGCATGAGTTTAGAAAGCAAGGAAATAATATAAATGCGCAATTATTTCATCGATTGGAAATGAAAGTTTATTCTGAAGAAATAAAGGTAGATACGGGTCGATTGGGGGAGAAAATACTCTTGCTTATGAATGGTATTTCCAATAAGCATGGTCAAAGTTGGTCTAGAGCACTTGGGTTTACTTTAGGAGTAACGGTTATTGCTTATTGCATTTTCCTTTTGACAATTCGCGACTCCATTGTATTTGCTCAATCTTGGGAGGATGTTGGATATACCATGAAATACTTTCTTCAGCTGCTTAACTTGACTTACTGGGACTACATGCCATTTGGAGAGCCGAATGAACCTGAGGGTTACTTAATTCTTTTTATAAGCAGACTTTTTATTGGATATGGATATTATCAGTTTATCCAATCATTTCGTAAGTATGGAAAAAATTAATGCCCCCACTGGTCTTAATGTTCGCTAAGACAGGAGGAGGAAAGTGAGTCTAACTGTAAGCTTCCCATTTTTAGGACAGCTGTAATTTATAATTATTGTCTAATACTTCAACCTTCAGAGAGTCCAAGAGGGTACCCTCTTGGACTCTCTGAAGGTTTTCTCCGAACATTTTTGGAGTAATCCTACCAAGGCTATCATGCGGGCGATGGTTATTGTAATCTTCCATCCACTTATCTACTTCTTCTCTGGCCTGGTCGATGTGCTCAAATACAAACGCATCAAACACGCCCCGGCGCAGAGAGCCATTGAACCTTTCGATGTAAGCATTCTGCGTGGGCTTGCCTGGTTGGATGTAACAAAACTCAATTTCTTGCGCATAACTCCATGTTTGGGTCATTAAGGCTATGAATTCTGGCCCATTATCCATCCTGATGCGCTTTGGTTTTCCTCTCCTATTGATCAGGTGGTTCAGTACCCAGATCACTCGACTGCTTTTTAGTGAAAAATCTACTTCTATATGCAATGCCTCTCTGTTTGCATCATCCATTACGTTGAAACTTCTGATTTTTCGACCATTTACCAATCTATCCTGCATAAAGTCTATTGACCATGTATGATTAAGGTGATTCGGAGCCTCAAGATGCTGCTTGGACCTAGCGGGGAGACGTTTCTTCTTCTTGACCCTTAAGGATAGCCCCAGAGCTTTGTAAACCCTATATACCCTTTTATGATTCCAATGCTTGCCCTCTAGTCTAAGGCGGCCATAAGCCTTCCAAAAACCTTCTCTGGGAAATTGTGCAGCCTTATCATTCAAAGCCACTTCAATCGGGGTGTCATCCTTTTGGGGTTTATAATACATCACCGACCTAGACACATCCATTACACGGCACGCCCTGTTGATACCGTATTTAGGCAGCTCTTTACTAATCCTACGCTTATCACAGGGCTTTAGAGCTTTTTTTCTATGATCTCTTTGGCCATCTGGTGATCCAATGCCAGCTCAGCATACATACGCTTTAGTTTGGCATTCTCCTCCTCCAGAGCCTTCAAACGCTTCAGGTCTGAGGCTTCCATGCCGCCATACTTCTTGCGCCAATTATATAGCGTGCCTTGGCTTATACCATGATGGCGGCATACCTCTTGTGCCGATTTACCTTGTTCAAATTCCTTGAGAATCTTAACGATTTGCTGGGGACTAAATGTACTCTTCTTCATTTCTACAGTTTAAATCTATTCATTTTTAAACTGTCCTGTTTTTGGGGAAGCTTACATAACCAGTGCAAAGAACCCCTGACCCACAAAATAAGTCTAAGTATATTTTAGGGACTTGAGAGAAATAGTTTTAAAAGTATACTTAATAATACTTTTAAAGCCCTAAAGATGTTAGAGTGGAGGCAGGAACTAAATATTTAGTATAAATGATAATACTATTAGTATAAGAATTGTTTACTTTGTAAAACCAACAAATACTGAACAGTTGTTCAGCATTTGTTGGAATAACTTATCTAGTAGCAGTTATGAGTAGCTCAAGTATTGCAAGTACTTCGTTAGGATCAAGCTCTAGATCACCATTAAAACAAATCAATTGCAGTAGGTACACCAATACAAATCTGCAAAAGAATTTTACAAACCCTTTCCATTTCAGGAAGGGGTTTATTTTTCCCGGCACTTCCTCCGGATCGGAATCATCTCCATCACCATCTGTGAAGGTTACTGAACCTTTAAATTTAATTTTAACCATTTTTATTAAATCATAATTGATAATAATTTTAGTTGTACATCCAGTATGATTCACTTTGACTTCAAAAATACTAATAAAATTCGTATTTTTTTGATTGAGTTTTCCACATACAACTATACATTATAAGCTAGAATTCCATATTGTTTAAAACCTATTAGAAATAAATGGACACCTTCGTGATGATAGAGCCTGTCTGCGGAAGGAAAGTCAGATCAATTGCAAATAGCTGATCTCGTATGAGGTTCTTTCTACCCATCACTATAGGATAAATACATTCTTCAAAACACCAACGACGGGCGGATCTACCTACCGACAGCAGGCCCCTTGAATATTTTAGGTCGTGGCGGAGGTTAAGACCAGAAGGTGGGAGCTTCGTCTACATGACATACGACTAGAACCTGAAAACCCTCCTTGTCATCCTGAGTTTATCGAAGGGCGACAAGCAGTACTGCAACATCAGCACAGCCTGTCTGATGGTTCGAGTGCCTCACCATGACAGGGAGAGAGTGGTTGTGATGGATTTCAATTGCTATGAGTTTGTGATCGGAGGCTAATTAAATAAACCTATAAGGTTTATGAAACTGGCACATTGAGAAAATATCAAAGAGGATTTAACCCCCCAAAGCAGTGAGCTACAACAATGCCGTCTTTTACGAAATATTTGTGCAGTCCTTTGCCGATTCTAATGGCGATGGAGTAGGAGATATCCCTGGTATGACAGCCAAGTTGGATTATTTGGTAGACTTAGGGATCACAGCGATTTGGCTTATGCCTATGTCTCCATCACCGAGCTACCACAAGTATGACGTGACCGACTATGTGGGCATTCATTCAGATTATGGCACGATGGAGGATTTCAAAACTTTCATTCATGAGGCTCACGCCAGAGAGATCCGAGTGGTGATGGACTTTGTGATCAACCACAGTTCGTCGGAGCATCCATGGTTTGTGGATGCAAAGACAGGTAAGGATGCCAAATACAGAGATTATTATGTGTGGGCTGACAAAGACTCCATCGCTCAGGAGATTGCCAAGAAGGAGACTTCATTCGACTCGGACAACATCCGACAGTGGCACCCAGTGACGGAAGAGGATACAGTTTCGGAGCATTACTATGGTTTTTTCTACGGAGGAATGCCTGATTTCAATTACGACAATCCCGCAGTTCGCAAGGAGTTTTATGATGCAGGTAAGTTTTGGTTGTCTCATATTGGGGTAGATGGCTTCCGATTGGATGCGGCCAAGCACATCTATCCAGATGACCGTGCGGTGGATAGCCATGCTTTTTGGAAGGAATTCAAATCAGAGATGCAAAAGGTCAATCCTGATGTATATCTCATGGGGGAAGTTTGGTCTGATGCCAAAAATGCATCTCCATACGCAGCTGGTTTTACGTCTCTTTTCAATTTTGACAGAGCTTTTAGTATCCTAGAGTCTATCAATGCTGGCGAACAAAAAGCAGCGAAGATAGCAGGACACGGGTACGAGATGAATGCAGATGTACATATCGCTGACGTGATCAACGAGTCCTTGCCATGGTTCAAGTCATACAATCCTGACTTCATTGAGGCTAGTTTTTTGAGCAATCATGACCAAAACAGAGTGGCTTCTGTTTTGGGAGGGAAAAGTGATAAGATAAAATTGTCTGCTGCTATTTTGTTTACACTGCCAGGTACACCATATATATACTATGGAGAGGAGCTAGGCATGCTAGGGATGAAACCAGATGAAAACATTCGCGAACCGATGCTTTGGGATATAAGTAGCAAAGACGCCCAGAGAACGGAATGGATGAAGTCAAAGTACAGCACCGATAGCACAGTAGTGCCAGCCAAACAACAGATGGCTGATGGTCAATCTATATACAATACTTACAAGGAATTGATCGCATTGAAAAAGACTAGTCTTTTTTCTCAAGGAACGATCGCTAAGATTTCGTCAGAAGAGCCAGCGCTGCTCGCATACAGTAGATCGTATGGTGATAGCCATGCTATGATTTACCACAACTTGTCAGCGAAAGAGATCATTGTCAATGTATCAGCAGAAGGTTACAAAATCGGTTATGAAAATGGTGACGCGGTATTGACAGGTGGTTACTTGACTTTGGGGTCAAGAGCAAGTCTAATTCTTATCAAGTAAATGGGTTTTGATGGTATGGAGAGGATACGTTCTTTCTATACCATATTATATCAGGCCAAACTGAGCTTGACGGTAAAGGTAGTACCTACACCTGGTTCTGAATCACATTCTAGTTCTCCACCTAGCAGCCCAATGTATTTGTTGACAATCGATAAGCCAAGACCTGTGGATCGCTCACCAGCAGTAGCTTTGGCACTCAATACTTGGAATTTCTTAAACATGTTCTTTTGATCAGCAGCGGTCATCCCAGGGCCTTCATCTTTGATTTTGACGAGAGCCAGATGGTTTTGAGCCGTGAGGTCGATAAAAACCTTCTTTTCATGTGGAGAGAACTTGATTCCGTTGGATACTAGATTTTCTATCACATGGAATAGGTACTGCTCATCTCCCAGTACCTCCACATCGGGTAGTAGGTTGGTGATGATTTCAATTTTTTTAGCACTGGCATGCGTAATATTTGTTTCTACGACATGTTGTACGACTTTTGTCAAGTTAATTCTTACGAATTGCTCAGAGGTTTTGGATTCGATCTTTTCAATGTCCAGGATCTTGGTTACCATCTTATTGAGCCTCATGGACTCGTTGGCTATATGGTTGATCATTCTACTTTGCTCTTCGTTGAGATCCTCTGGATTCATATTCAATATGTTGGCCAAAGCAGTGATGTTGTTGATCGGAGCTCTTAGGTCATGGGAGAGGATGTGGATGAAGTTATTCTTTTCTTCGTCTCTACTGACCAAGTCTTCGTTTCTTCTAGATAGCAGTGCATTTTGCTGCTCTATCATCTGCCTGTGTTTGGTTAGGATTTCGTTTGCCTTGGACTTGACTCTGTTGCTATTGAAGAGAAAATAGGTGATGGTCAATGCCAAGATGATCGATATCAGCAAGATGTTTTGGATATAGCTTTGTTCTTGCGCTTGTTTTTCCTTGGAATGAAGCTCTTCGTTCATGTAGCTCTTTTCCCTTTGGAGCAAAACTATTTCTTCATTTTCGCCTTCAGCGATGTGTGATATCAGTTGATTGACATCATATCCGAGATACTTTTGAACGGATTTGGTTCTCAATAGCTCAAATTCCTTGCTTGCGAGGAATTCGTTGAGGGGAATATTCCAATCACTATCCAAACTGAAAATCATGCAGTAGCCAAAGCCTTTTTTGGAGAGCAGGTTCTGTCTTTTGATCTTCTTGTTTTTGTTGAGTGCCAAGATGTAGTTGGGCAAGTCCACATAACCAAACGTCATTTCGTTGGATTCTATGTATCTAATGATGTCATTGCTAGAGCGGATGTGCTGTAGCTCAAACTCCATTTGTTGACTTTTCATTAGTTCTCGGAGGTAGATGTCATAGGTAGTACCCTCGACAGATACCGCAGTATAGTCCTCAAACATCTCTGCAAAATCCTTGATGGACTCTATGGTTGGTGCACTTCTGTTGGTGATGAGTACCTGAATGTCTGGGAAATAGGGGGCTGAAAATTTGACTTCTTTTTCTCTCTCTGGTACTTTGGATATGATATCAAGTCCTATATCACCTACTTTAGAGTGGTCTTTGATTTGAGAGTAGATGTCTCCAAAACTTCTTTTCAATTCCCAAGTCAGGGTCAGATCATATCCATATTGATTGAGGAGATAATATTTGAAACCCATGAGCATTTCGTACTCGAGACCTTCGAGGGTACCCTGCTCGGTGATGATTAAAAAAGGGTCAGAATGACGGTAGTAGATTGTGATTTCTCCACGTTTATTCTTTTGCAATTGTGCCCAAGACAAGTCAGTCGCTACTGATGAAAAAGAACACAATATCAGTACAATACAACCCCAAACTATAATAGTACTTTTTATCACGGCTTAAAGATAGAAATTAAGTAAAAATACTGAGGTATATTGCGAATAATATTAGTTCAGAAAATATATGAAACAGATTTTGACATCATATGGTCGATTTCTTAATCTTTTTAATAATTTAGATATTATCTTATATTTTTGTACTTTTAAAGGATAGTGGATTTTTCTCCCGTTCGATATGAATGATATATCACAAAGCATGCTTGGGGCGTTTGACGAATGGAAAGAGGAACAACGGAAAAAAACAGAAATGATCGATCAGGCAAAAAAAGGGACTAAGTCCAGTGAAGAGGTCAATAGTGTCAGTAGTTTTGATTTATACAACAGGATATACAATGAGAATATTCTGTTGATGTACAAAGGCGCGATTACGTTTGACTTGGTGACATCAGTGATAGAGACTCTTGACCGCAAAGTAGCGCAGGTAGAAACTGATAAAAAAGTGCAGAAACTGTTTTACAGCGCTGCAGTGGAAGTGGTACACAACCTGTATCATCACATGGACGAAATCAAAGGACAGTTCGATGGCGTATCAGATTATGATGCAAAATCTGGATTGATCACCGTGCTAGCCAAAGAAAAGTACTACAATATCTTGACTGGCAATTTTATTCCTACCAAAAACACCTATGATCTGAAAGCCAAAATTGATGAGGTCAATACCACTGACAAGGATGGTTTGAGAGCCCTGTATAAGGAAACGCTCAGCAATGGACAATTCTCTGACAAAGGAACGGCTGGCCTAGGACTGATTCAATTGGCTCGAAAAACAGGAGAAAAATTGAATTATAAGTTTGACAAGGTAAACAGTGAATACTCATATTTCACTTTTCAAATTAAGATCAACAGATTTTAGATAAAAAAATGAAAGCATTGATAACAAAAAGACCTGAATTAATTCAGGTCTTTTTGTTTGATAGTCATGGTATGGTCATCACATTGGTTCTTTGATCTATTCGACCTCTTATACGAACTCTACATCTCTTACTTCGCCGTTTTCACAACTCGTGCATCGCATGGCGTGTCTGAGTACACCAGGTTTTAGCATGGATTTATTGAGAAGCATGCGTACACACTCTTGGATACCTTCTATAATGGACGGGTGAGGGTGGATTAGTTCTGCCAGTTCTTCGATTCCTTTGCCCATAGAGATGAGCAAAGCAACAGCCTCGATGGCACTGGATGCATGTTCGCCGATTACGCGCATGCCTAATATGCGCATTTCTTCATCTTTGGATACGATGATCTTGATGAAACCATTGGTGTTGCGCATGGCAATTGCTCGTGAGATACAGCTATAGTCCAAGCAGACCATTTTGTAGGGGATGCCCAGTTCTTTGGCTTTTACCTCGTTGATACCCACGCCTGCTACCTCTGGAGCCAAAAACATTATTGTAGAGATGTTTTCGTAGTTTAAGGGACGTTTAGGGTGTCCAAATATTTTTTCCACAGCATATCTACCTTCTAGTTCTCCTACATTGACCAAAGCGATATCAGCAGTGATATCGCCTACGGCATATATGTTGGGGATTGATGTCTGGGTGAGTTCATCTATGATGCCTCTGTTGTCTTTGTCAATATGGATCGATCCAGAAATCAGGTTTTCATAATTGGGCAATCGACCCACTGAAACCAAAGCTTTTTCGACATGAAAAATTTCTTTGGACCCGTTGTTGTACTCTAGCGTATAGACGACCATGCCATTTTCAATCTTCATGTCAATCAACTGAGAGTTTCGGTGTATGGTCACGTCTTTGCTTTCCAGATTTCTTTCGATGATACTTACGACATCTTCGTCTTCAAAGGGTAGGATTCTATTGCCTTTGTCTATCATGTACACTTTGGTCTGTCCAAAGTTGGAGAAGATCGTCGCGTACTCACACCCGATCACGCCAGCACCCACGATTACCATGCTTTTTGGAAATTCCTTGAGGTTTTCGATCCCGTCACTGGTCAGGATGATTTCTTCATCGATTGGGATGTTGTCAAGTTTCCTAGGTCTACTGCCAGTGGCCAAGATGATGTTGTCAGCTTTTATTTCTAGGTCTTCGCCATCGTTTTGCTGAATAGAGACAATGTTTGGTCCCACTACTTTGGCTAGTCCACGTTTGAAATGAAAATACTCATCGCTGCTATTGACATTGATGTTGTGCATATGGTGCTCTAGTAATTCACGTCGGCCATCGATGGCTTTGTCCACTTCGGCTTTTAAGGTTTGGAAATTGTAGCTAGGGATTGGTAGACTGGTTGTTTTGCAATGGGAACGGAGTGCAAGTGCTTCCCTAGATAGTTCCCACCAGGTTTTGCTCGACAAGGCTCCATTGTGAAGTCCTACTCCTCCAATCTTATGCTTTTCTACTAATAATACTCGCTTTTTGAAATCAACAGCTCTCATCGCCGCTGCGTATCCAGCGGGTCCCCCGCCTATAACACAGACATCATATTTCTCCATTCGAATTTGCTTTTTGTTTTAGGTCGTATATCAGCTAGTTGATAGTTTAATATTAACCAATAATTACCTAATTGTTGAATTAAATCAGCCGTTAATTGATTCCTGCACGATCACGCTAGGATTATTCTTATAATTAGTATTATTGTGTGTATAAAATAAATTGACACCACAACAAATGCTCAAACGAAACATTGTAGCACTAGTCTTGACGATCATTTCGTTGGCGATACTCTACCCAGGTCTTACTTTTCCAATTTTGCAAATTACAGTTTCTGCAGATTTGCCAATTCTGGGGAAAACTACCTTTTACGAACAGACTCAAAGCATACTTCAGACTGTAGAGACTTTGTATAAGACGAACAATAAATTTGTAGCGTCTTTGATTTTTTTATTCAGTGTGGTGGTACCAGCTACCAAGGGGGTGATTGTATTGTCGGTATTGCTGATCAAAGATTTTAAACTGAAATACAAGCTGTACAAGTTTGTCCACTCGATAGGGAAGTGGTCGATGGCTGATGTGTTTGCTGTGGCTGTTTTTATGGCCTTTCTATCAGCACAGTCCAATAGCTCAGTAGAGGCAGTCTTGCATCAGGGATTCTTTTACTTTGCTTCCTACTGTTTGATCTCACTTTTGGGACTGCAGTTTATCAAAATAGCTGAGCCTGCCTAAGTAGTTAGAATATCGGATGTCTTTAGGATTCCGTTATGGATGATCTATATTTGTCGCTACACGAGGAGGATTGTGGTTGATTTCAACAAAACGTGAGATTGATATTAATATGTTCAACGAAAGTTTGATATTGTTGAAATTGTTATCACTTTTGAATTTCAATTATGTCTACGGTGAAAAGGCTTAAACTACATACAAATTATAGTTTTGACTTCCATCTGATTGGCATAATTTCAAAATCCAAAGAATACACAGTCTCCTGGGCTATCAATCAAGCTTTGGGCATTGTGCTAAGAAAAGAAGTGGATTTAGAGATAGAGATGAAAAGTAGTGGCGTGATGCGCGTGTCGAATTATACCTACGAAAATGAATTGTTGAAATTCTCATTGCTATCCAATACACTGATTACTGGACCAATGGCGACCCAAAAACTACTTGTTCCGTCACTAGGAAGCTTTGATTATTTATTGAAAATAGAAGAACTGGAGGAGATTTCAGACTTGGATGTGATATTTAATCAACTGAGGAATACCGACAAGATTGATTCCTTAGTGAAATTGGACGTGAACAAGATTAAAGAAAAGGAGAGTTTTTTATTTTAACTAAACAGGAATTGATGCAATCAAAAAGGGCAAAAATCATCGCTACTTTAGGGCCGGCGAGCCAAGACAAGGAAACGATCAAAAAGCTAATTCATGCTGGAGCGGACGTTTTTAGGTTGAACTTCTCTCATGGTACTCACCAAGATCACCTTGAAAGAATCAACACGATTAATGAAGTCAATGAAGAGTTGGGGACGAATGTATGCAAGTTGCAAGATTTGCAGGGTCCTAAAATTAGAATTGGTGAAATGGAGAATGGAGGTGCTGAGATAGTACCGGGTCAAAAATTAACCATTATTACCGAAGATATCTTGGGTACTAGCGAGAGAGTAAGTACGACTTACAAGCCGCTAGCAACCGATGTGGTCAAAGGTGATTACATCTTGATTGATGATGGAAATCTACAAATCCGAGTTTTGTCTACTGATGGCAAGGAAGTAGTCACTGAAGTAATCCACGGGGGTATGTTGAAATCTCGAAAAGGAATCAACTTGCCAGATACAGCTATTTCTTCTCCCTCTCTTACAGAGAAAGACAGAGAAGATCTAGAGTTTGGATTGGATCATGATGTGGAGTGGGTAGCCTTGTCTTTCGTGAGAAATGCCAAGGATATCGAAGAACTCAGAGAGATCATCACCAAGAGAGGTAAAACTACTAAGATCATCGCAAAGATAGAGAAACCAGAGGCAGTAGCAGATATCGATGCGATCATCGAAGCAACAGATGCCATCATGGTAGCGCGTGGAGATCTAGGAGTAGAAGTCCAAATGGAAGATGTGCCTCCAATCCAAAAAAGCATTGTCAGAAAATGCAACAATCTAGGGAAACCTGTAATCGTGGCTACTCAGATGCTGGAAAGTATGACTGATAATCCTCGTCCTACAAGAGCAGAAGCCAATGACGTGGCAAATTCTATCTATGACGGAGCAGATACTGTGATGTTGTCAGCAGAGTCTGCATCAGGTAAGTTTCCGGTAGAATCTGTTCAAAGTATGGCTAAGTGTATTGCAGCTATCGAAAAATCATCTGATTTTGTATTCAATAAGTACTGGGAAGATTCAGGAAGAAAGGATTTAGGAGCAAATAGTCTTTTGGTGAGTTCGGCTTGTAGATTGAGCAAGGCGGTTGGAGCTAAAGCAATCATCGGCATGACCAAATCAGGATATACAGGGTTGAGTTTGGCGAAAAACAGACCAGAAGCTGATATCTATATTTTCACTGATGACAAGCAAATGTTGAGAACACTCAACTTAGTTTGGGGTATCAAAGGGTTTTATTATGACTCTCAACACCCGATTGATGTGACATTTGATGACTTAGTCAATATTTTGAAAGAAAAAGGACATTTGAAAACAGGTGATACTTATATCACGACAGCTTCTATGCCATTGCATTGGCAGTCCAAAACAAATACAATGAAAGTCGATGTGGTAAAATAATTTACCACAATTGATAGATTGCCAAAGCCAAATTTTATAGTTTTAAGCCGTTTTATTTCATACAAATAACCCTCCGGCTTGATGCGACTTATAAAGTTTGGCTTTATTTTTTTTATACCTCTTCTATTCTCAACACGCGTAGTATTAGCGCAAGACGAACAAACTACTTATCTCAAAGCTAAGGAGTACTTCCAAGAGGGTGAATACACCTTTGCTATGGAGTATTTTAGACAATTGTCAGCTAGTAGTTCATCCAATCCATTCAAGGAGTACGCTTCGTTTTATTATGGTCTATCTGCTTATAAAGCGGGTGATCTCAAAGCAGCAAAATCCATGTGGCTACAGATGACCATCAAAAACAAGGGATGGAAAAATATTTCTGAAGTTAACTATTGGTTGTCCGAGTTGTATTTTCAAGAAAAGGATTATGCCAATGGAGTATTGTATGCCAAGAAATCAGGTGTTGATGTGAGTATGGATTTGATGCGGATCAAGTTGGCAGAAGTAGAGGACGTTGAGACTTTAGAAAAGCTATTTTATCAGTTCCCCAATGACGAAATCGTGGCAGAGGCATTGGCTAGCCGCATAGCAGCATTGCCACTCTCATCCAGAAATACAGAATTGCTTGATAATGTGGTTGACAAGTTCGAACTAGATGCTGCTGAGTTGGGATTACATACTTTAGGCGAGAGCAAAATGAAGAAGACTTATAAAATTGCAGTTTTATTGCCTTTTATGTTTGATGGATTGAATGATCCACGCCGTACCGTCAGAAACAAATTCATCATGGATATCTATCACGGGATGGAAGAAGCAGCAGAGATGCTGAATCAAAAAGGAACAAAAATACAGCTGTTTGCCTATGATACCCGACGTGATTCTACAGTGACAGCAGCTTTGCTAGCCATGCCAGAGATGAAAAGCATGGATCTTTTGGTTGGCCCCTTGTTTCCGATCCCAAGTCAGTTGGTGTCAGATTTTAGCTACAACAACAAAATCAATATGATCAACCCAATATCCAATAGTACAGAGGTCATAGGAAACAACCCCTATTCCTTTTTGTATGGGCCTAGTGTAGAGTCCCAAGCATTGGCTGCAGCTGTGTTGGCAAGTGAGAAAGTCAACAACAAAAATGCAATGGTATTTTATGAAGACAACAAAAAGGATTCAATAAGTGCTTATACCTATGCACAAAAGATCATGGAGAATGGGTTCAAGGTTTTGTATTTAGAGAAAGTGAGAGATACTACCGTTATAGCCTCTTATGATTTGCTGACTAAAAAATATGAAGTGCGTTATTCAAAGGAAAGGGCAGACACAATCAGAGCTAATAATCCATCAAGAATTATCAAAGAAAAGAAATCGATCAAAGAGAAAGATGTAATTGTATATTATGAGGAGAGATTCGCTATCGCACCAGATAGTATCGGTCATATCTATGTAGCGTCATCCAAAACTTTGTTTGCTTCCAATTACATTTCAGCAGTGGAGATTAGAGCGGATAGTACACAGATAATTGGTCGTGCCGAGTGGCAAAATACAGAAACACTTACTTTCGAGGAGATGGAGAGGCTAGGGGTTTATTTTGTGGACCCATGGTACGTGGATAATACAAAGGGTTCTTACCAGTCATTCAGAAAAAAGTACATCAATAAGTACAATGATATACCTAGCCAAAATGCCATGATAGGATATGATATGACGATGACAATTGGAAAGATGATGATTAAAAACGGTCATTATTTCCAGTCCGCAGATAATAGTAAAAAATTTATGGTTGGTGAAATATTTGAAGGTGTGTCCTTTGATGGGGGCAATTCCAATCAATATGTACCAATCACACGATTTGAAGATTCACGGTTAAAAGTAGTCAACAGCAGGAAAGATGGAAAAGGGGAAGAGTAAAAAGATATTTGAACAAGCACAGTTGAGTATTCCAGGTGGTGTCAATTCCCCTGTGCGGGCATTTAGAGCCGTTGGTGGAGAACCTGTTTTTATGGAATCTGCTCAGGGTGCTTATATGACAGACATTGATGGTAACAGTTATATCGACTTGATCAATAGCTGGGGGCCGATGATTTTAGGTCATGGCAACCCTTTGATTGCTGATGCAGTAACAGATGCTGTCAAGCGGTCTTTATCCTTTGGTACGCCTACTGCTGCTGAGGTGACGATGGCAGAACTAATCTGCTCTATGGTACCTTCGATGGACAAAGTAAGAATGGTCAATTCTGGAACAGAAGCTACGATGTCTGCAATCAGGGTTGCGAGAGGCTATACAGGCCGTGATAAAATTATCAAATTCGAAGGATGCTACCATGGACATGGTGATTCATTTTTGATTGCGGCAGGCAGTGGTGCAGCAACCATGGGTGAGCCAGATAGTCCAGGTGTGACCAAAGGCACTGCTCGGGATACCCTGACTGTGCCATACAACAATCTCGAAAAATTACAGGAAGTAGTCCATGAGAATAAAGACCAAGTTGCAGCGATTATTTTAGAACCAGTAGTAGGCAATATGGGTTGTGTACCACCTATAGACGGCTACCTTCAGGGATTGAGGCAGATTTGTGATGATCACGGTATTGTTTTGATATTTGATGAGGTCATGACAGGTTTTAGATTGGCGTCAGGCGGAGCGCAAGAATTGTACGGCGTGAAAGCTGACATGACTACTCTAGGCAAGATCATCGGAGGGGGGATGCCAGTCGGAGCTTATGGAGGAAGAGCTGATATCATGGATATGGTCTCACCTAAGGGACCAGTCTATCAAGCAGGTACTTTGTCTGGCAATCCGGTAGCTATGGCGGCTGGATTAGCCATGTTGGGCTACTTACATGACAACAGAGGTCTCTATGTCCAGTTGGAATCTGTCCAACAGATCATCACTGGTGGGATCAGAACCAATATGAAAAGGCTTGGTTTGAACTATCAAATCAATGCGGTAGGCTCGATGTTCTCATTGTTTTTCACAGAGACGCCCGTGGTAGATTTTGAGACTGCCAAAACCAGTGATTTGACGATGTTTGGCAAATACTTCAATGCGATGCTGAATAGGGGAGTGTATTTGGCTCCTTCACAGTATGAGACCTTGTTTTTATCCACAGCAATCGGAGAAGCAGAGATGGAAAAAATCATAGCTGCCAACTACGAAGCTTTACAGGAAATCCACAGTTAATTTCATTGAGTCAACTGGAGCTAAATAGCGATGTAGAGGGCGATTTCGAAGAACTCGTCACTTACTTTGCTGATGTTATTTTGCCTATTCCCCTTCCTGGGAGTTATACATATCGTGTCCCTCTGGATCTCAAGGGAGTCATTCAAGTAGGCTGTCGGGTGATTGTTCAGTTTGGTAAACAAAAGATTTACACAGGGATAGTTACTGCCCTGCACACTACTGCTCCCAAAGTCTATGAGGCCAAATTGATCATGGATTGCTTGGATGTTCATCCATCTGTCAACTCTTTTCAACTCAAGTTGTTTACTTGGATGGCAGAGTACTACATGTGCACAATTGGAGAAGTGCTCAATGCAGGACTGCCTAGTGGGCTCAAATTGAATAGTGAATCCTTCATACAGTTGAATCCTGATCGTGAGGAGCAAGTAGATTATTCCGATAAGGAAGAAAAAATCTTGGAGGCATTGAAAAGCAACGATCGCCTATCCTATCAGGATATATCCGAGGTGCTAGGAATCAAAATGATTCATCCTGTCTTGAAATCCCTCATACAAAAAGGAGCAATCCTACTTTATGAACAGGTCAAGGATAAATACAAGCCCAAGACCAAAAAGGTGCTGTGGCTCGATGAAAAATACCTAGTGGATCCAGTTCAAATGGAGCAATTGTTTGAAGAATTGGAAAAGCGTCCAAAACAACTGGAAGTATTGCTCAAATACCTCAGTTTGATCAGGATGGATGAGGGTACTACTAGAGCGGTCAAAGTGGATAAATCGGTTGTCACAGAGGCTGGTGTTTCTGCTTCTGGATTGAAGACCCTGCTCAAGAACGGGATTTTCTACGAGAAGGAAATCATCGTATCTCGAATAGAAGCGACAACAACCGCATCAGTTCATCAAGGAGATTTATCTGATTCGCAACAGGCCGCTTTGATGGAGGTAATAGAAGGGTTTCAGGCCAATAAACCTGTATTGCTGCACGGTATTACAGGTAGCGGAAAGACCGAAATTTATATAGAGTTGATCAAACAGGCATTAGAGAGTGGAGGGCAGGTACTTTACTTGCTGCCTGAGATTGCTTTGACTACTCAAATAGTAGCTCGGTTGCACAAGGTATTTGGGAGTAGTTTGGGTGTTTATCATTCCAAATACTCTGACAATGAACGTGTAGAAATATGGAATCAGGTGAGCGAAGGCAAAGTCAATTTGGTGGCGGGAGTGCGGTCTTCCTTGTTTTTGCCATTCAATGATTTGTCTCTGATCATCATTGATGAAGAACATGAGTCTTCGTTCAAGCAGTATGAGCCAGCACCGAGGTACCATGCCAGAGATTCTGCCATTTGGCTATCCCAGATCCATCAAGCCAATGTGTTGATGGGTACGGCCACACCTTCTCTGGATAGCTATCAAAATGCCCTAGAGGGCAAGTATCATTTGGTCGAGCTGCATGAGCGATTCGGGTCTGGTAGCCTGCCCAAGTTCACATTGGCTAATATTCTCAATGCGAGAAAGGCTAAACGGATGCATGGAGATTTCACTCCAGAGCTACTTGAAGCGATAGGTTCAGCCCTAGAGAAGAAAGAACAGGTGATCTTGTTTCAAAACCGGAGAGGATACTCTCCCTACTTGATATGTCATGATTGCAATCATGTGCCAAGATGCCAGAGTTGTGACGTGAGTTTAACTTTTCACATGCACTCCAATCACCTGATATGCCATTATTGTGGGTACAAAGAGTCTGTTCCAGCGGTGTGTGAAGCATGCGGATCTACAGCCATTCGTACCGTTGGCGTTGGAACGGAGAAAATAGAAGAAGACTTGAAAATATTATTTCCAGAGGCGCATGTTCAGCGCATGGATCAAGATACAACAAGGAGTAAATACGGTTATCAAAACATCATTGACAGATTCCAAAATGGAGAAACTGATATTTTGGTTGGAACCCAGATGTTGAGCAAGGGGCTGGATTTTGATAAGGTTTCGTTGGTAGGGGTGTTTGATTATGACAGAATCGTCCATTTTCCAGATTTTCGCTCTCATGAGCGGGCATTTCAGTTGATCACTCAAGTCAGTGGGAGAGCAGGTAGAAAAAATGACCAAGGCCAAGTAGTGATACAAACAGGAGAACCCGAGGGAGGTTTGTTGCAACTTATCTTGAGAGGGGATTACAAAGGGTTTTATCAGCAGGAGATATTAGAGAGAGGTAATTTTAATTATCCTCCTTTTTATCGCATGATCAAAATCATCCTCAAGCACAAAGAGCCACAAGTGTTGCAAAATGCTGCTGTGGATTATAGTGCCTTACTGGTAGGTGAACTAGGGAAGCGCCGTGTTTTGGGACCTCAAAAACCAGTGATTGGTCGGATTAGAAATTTGTATATTGAAGAAATTTTCCTGAAAATAGAAAAGAAGGGGGTGAGCATCAGCAAGGTGAAAGAGCTGACATACCGTTTGAATCTTGATTTGAGGAAGAAAAAAGAATATGCCTCGCTCAGAGTTTATTTTGATGTAGATCCAGTATGATATACAATCATTGCAGAACTTACACGTTGACTATTTGATACCAAGTAGATATTTTTGATATTTATAGAATTGAACCCATTTTGTACAAACATAACATAGTATGAGAATTGTAAAAACCTACCTTTTCCTCATGATCGTGCTTTCAGCTTTTTCGGTCAGCGCACAGACGAAATACGATAAAAAACTAGAGAAAGCAGATGAGGCTTATGAACTAGGGCAGTACAATAGCGCACGTGCTGAAATAGAAAAGATAAAAAAGCAGTCCACCAAAAAATTGGGAGCAACCAATGACTTCCTGCCGATTGCATACATCAAAGAAGCAAAGTATGACGTGGCACTTGGGATGTTGGGAAATATCGATGCATCCGTTACCAAGGGGTTGGAGTTGAGTGCTACGATCAACGGCGAAGAGAGTGAAGTGCACGCTTTGTTACTCAAAGAAGCTACCGAAGTGATGATACAGTATGGTAACTATGTCACAGCTAAAAAATATTTGGACTTGGCAAAGCCTATTCTCAGAGGAGCTGGTATGGATGAGGATTTGGCAGCCAGTATGGATGTATTAGAAGCACAAATATTGGTAGGTAGGGGCTTCTATACAGAGGCTATCAAATTGATCAATGAGAAAATGCCATTCTATCTCCAGCGAGCCCTAAATGAAGAAGGTAGAAGAAGTGCCGTTCGTGAAAGAAAGAGGGAGTTGGCGCGTATGATGATCTTTAAAGGGAATGCTTACAGACAAATGGGTAACTACCTCAGTGCAGATTCCTCTTTTGTTTATGCAGACACTTGGATCAACAAAAATTTGGGGAAGGCTGACATCCTTTATTCAGAGAATCAATACTGGAATACATACTTATTAGAAGAAAATGGGCTTGAAATTGGTTCTGTTGTAGACTTATATGAAAAGGCATATACACATACCATTAGAAAATATGCTCCTTCACATTATGTGACAATAATGATTCAAGAGAGGTTGATCAAGAGCTATATTAAGAATGGTAATTCTGGCAAGTTAAAAACACAAGAAGAGTTGTTTAGAAAAACGATAAAAGCGGAATATGGCAAAAACAGCATGAATAGTTTGATGCTCAAAACATTGAATTATGATGTGTTGATGGGAGGGAAAGATGTAGGACTAGAGAATGATGTAGCTACTATACTTAATAGTGAGTCATTGATCCCTAAATACCACCCCAAGAGGATTGAAATGCTAGAGTTTGCCAACAAAATTGCATTGATCAATGGCAGAAATGACAATTCTTACATGTATCTGAAAAATATCGCTCAGATCAAAGAAGTGCTGTATGGTAAGGAATCTCCTCAATACAATCTTACCATGGTACACATGGCCAATTACTATGTGGACTATACAGAAAAGTTTGCCGAGGCATTAGACATCTATTCTACTAGCTGGGATCAGATCGTCAAGAAAGAAATAACCGAAGGGCATTTGGATTATGTGGATATTTTGGATCACCAAGCGATCTTTTATGAAGAAAATGATCAGTACGATAAGGCGTCTGAGATATTAGATATTGCCTTGGAGGCATCAAGGAGAAAATATGATAACCAAGATCCAGCTTATGCTTTGGAATTGGACAAAATAGCTAACCTACAGTACAAAATAGGAAAATATGCAGAAGCAGAGAAGAATATAGAGATTGCGATTGCCATTTTGAAGAATTCAGATACGGATTTTGCTCCAGCATATTATGCACAATCATTGATTACACAGGCTACACTGTTGGCCATCAAAGGGGAGTATGATCAGGCAGAAGAAAACATCAATAGATCCGAAAAATTGCAAAGTCAAGGAGTACGTACTGTTGAAACTTCAGGGATTGAAATTGCAGATGAACTGGCAGAAGTGTTTTTGGATATCGGTAGGTACAAAGAAGCAGAGAAGTTGATTGATGAGGATCTGAAAAGAAAAGAAAGAAGATTTGGAACCAACTCTCGTCATTTGGATGATCCATTGGTTTTAAAGTCAAGAATTAAAATGACCTTGGGTGATTATACACAAGCAGAGCAATTTGCCCAACGAGCCAATGACATCACAACAGGTATTTTTGGTAAGGAGTCTTCTAAGGTCACGAATAGCATGATGGCTTTGGCCAAAGTAAATACATTGGTCGGTGACTATGAAACGGCCATTGATATCTTAGAAAAGGTCGTAGATATCAGAGAAACACAATTCGGTAGAGACCATATAGATGTGGCTCGTGCCGTTTCTGAACTGGCATTGGTCAAGTTTTACAACAATGAACCGCTGGCAGAAGTAGAGGACTTGTTTTTGAGAGCAGAAAAGATAATAGGAAAAAAATTGGGTGCATCAAACCCTACCTATGCTACCATTCTAAAAAACCTAGCAATTCTGTACATCGCAGATGGTAGATACAATTCTGCCATCAGTTTCCTTGATGAAGCAGGTGCTATATGGAGCAAGAAAATCGGTGTAAGAAATAATGTGAACGCTGCTAGTATCAGCGTACTCAAAGGAGATATCTTCTACAACAAAAAGGAATATAGCAAAGCGGATAGTTACTATGAAGAAGCCAAGAAAATGTATTCTAAATTCTTCAGTACCAGCCACCCTGAGTATGTCAAGGTTCAATCAAAACTGAGCAAGACCTATTTCATGAATGGAGATATCAAGAGGTCTCAAGTAGCATTGGAAGATGTATTGAGCAATTATTCGCTATTTATCCAAGAGTACTTTCCTGCTTTGAGTGAACGTGAAAAGGCAAAATTCTGGAATACGATCAAGTCAGATTATGAATTTTACAATACACTCGTGATCAACTACAACAGAAAGAATGATGAAATGATAGGTAATCTTTACAACAATGCGCTATTGACTAAGGCCTTGTTGTTGAGTTCATCAATCAAAATTCGTCAAAGAATTCTTTCTTCTGGAGACGAGGAGCTGAAGGCGATTTATCAAGATTGGGAAGCCAAAAAGGACTTGTTGACCAAAGTATTGTCCATGAGCTCGGATCAATTGATGCAGGCAGGGATAGATGGCCCATCGCTTTTGGGTCAAGTAGAAGATTTGGAGAAGAGGTTAAGTGAGAAGTCGGAGGACTTTAGTAGTGGATTTGAGAAAAGAACAGTCACCTGGCTGGATGTAAAGAACTCATTGAAACCCAATGAGGTGGCATTGGAAATGATCAGATTTAGAGTATTTGACCATACTTTTTCTGATGATTCTATCATGTACGCTGTGTTGTATATCAAGAATGAAGGAAAGAGAAGTGCTCCAGGTTTGATTCTCCTCAAAAATGGTAAGGACTTGGAAACCAAATATTTGAAATACTATAGAAATAGTATTCGATACAGAGTGGATGATCCTAAGTCTTATGAAAATTTCTGGAAACCAATTCAAGATGTGGTAGGTAATCCAGGTAAGATATACTTGTCGGCGGATGGTGTGTATAATCAGATCAATCTGGAAGCGATCAAACTAGAAGATGATAGTTATGTGTTGGATAAATCAAACATTATTTTGATCAGTAACACCAAGGATTTGTTCTTTGATAAAGTCACAACAAGGATTACGCAACAAGCCAATACAGCGTCAATGTTTGGAGACCCTAAATACTACGTGGCTACCTCTCCAGGAGAGTGGACAGGACGAGCTGCAATGCGTGGAGGTAACCCTGATGTAATAGGTAGGCTATATGGTACCGCAGAAGAGGTAGATGGCCTCAAGGGTATGCTCAGACGAGATGGATGGGTGACTGAGGAATTCAAGCAAGAAAAGGCCACTGAACAGGCCGTCAAGGACATGAATAATCCTAAGATATTCCATATTGCTACCCATGGTTTCTTCCAGCCAGATGCTAACTTGACTGACGAAGACATCGCATTGAATGAAAATGCTGCTGCACAAAACCCTCTGTTGAAAACAGGTTTGTTAATGGCTGGAGCAGGAGATATCTTGAATGAAACCAAGTCTAATTTTAACATCGAGGATGGTATTCTTACTGCCTATGAGGCAATGAACCTAAATTTGGATAAAACGGATTTAGTGGTTCTTTCTGCCTGTGAGACAGGGCTAGGGGAAATAGAGGCAGGTGAAGGTGTCTATGGTCTACAGAGAGCCTTTCTAGTGGCTGGAGCGAGGACAATCATCATGTCACTGTTCAAAGTGTCTGATGAGGCAACTCAGAAGCTAATGGTTAAATTCTACTCCAAATGGTTGACTACTGGAGACAAGAGATCAGCCTTCATAGAAGCGAAGCAAGAAATCAGAGATGAATACAAAGACCCTATTTTCTGGGGACCATTTATTATGATTGGGTTGGATTAAATTCTGATTTGATCAGGTTATATAAAAAGCAAGAGGCTGTCTCAAAAGTATGAGACAGCCTTTTGCTTTTTATAGCTAGCTTGCATCGAGCAGAGCACAATAGCTATTAGAATGAAAATAGATAGCGATACAAGTGATTAGATATTTCTCACAGTGTTTTGTTATCAGTAGAGAGGGTCAATGTGATTCAAACATGCAAAAATATTTTACACATTGAATAAACTGAGTTCGATTTTAAATAGCCCTTGAAGGGTTTTCTGCTCCTTTTATTTTGCTCTCTCTTAGCCTACAAAAATAGCATCAGGATGCTCCTGATGCTATTTTGTGTTATGTACTTCTTAATCTGACAACTGATAGATAGATACTAGCGCCGCGTATCTAATAATGCAAAAAGTGCTGTCGATTAATTTCACACTGAGGTGAATTCATACATTACAATTCTGAATGATCTGCAGCTAGTGTCGTGTAACTACCAATTAGAGCTCCTCCTTCGGTGGTTATATTAAAAGTGACCGTATAATCTCCATTCTCAATGCTCAACTCTATACTGCCGCCTGTTGCATAGTAACGATGCTGTCCGTTACACGTTGCTACTTCAGTTGTTTCATTATTAAATGAAAGCGTTTCACCATTGAATGCATAGGTTCCAGAGATAATTTCTTCTGTAGATAATAGTTCAATATTGATGTTAAAATCCTGTACATCACCATTGTGTCTATGTAAGGAAATAATAAGATAGCTGATTCCTTCAAAATCATAAGACATAGAACTAGCTCCACTGATTTCGTACTCGGCACTATTGAAAGTCACCGTTGGGACAGGTTCAGTGACTGTTACTATGAGCTCACCTATGATGCCTGATCCGTCATTGGCAGTAGCCGTGATCTTGCAGGTTCCTGCTGATACACCTGTTATGAGACCGTCGGTTGTTACGGTAGCATTGTCGTTTTCAGCAGTCCAGGTTACTGTCATGTCAGTCGCATCTGCTGGCAGTACTGTAGCTGATAGCTGTGTAGTACTACCTACTTCTACCGTTTCTGTGCCTGTGAGAGTGATGTCTGTTACCAGGTTTGAAACCAGTGTCACTTCTCTAGGAGTACTATAAACATATTCACCATCTTGTATGGCATAGGCGAAGACATAGTAAGTCGAATTGGTAGTTAAGTCTGTAATTGTCACGTCAAAATTATCAGCATCATCGTCAGATGCAATATGAACTCTGTCTGCAGAGCCTTTCTTGATATAGGCCACTCCATATTCAGTAGCTTCAGGATCACCTCCCAGAGCAGAGTTTCCTACCACGGTAAAGGAAGTAGCAGTCTGCTCTGTTATTTCCGTACCGATATTGACGGCTACTGTCTTTAACCCTTCTTCTTCCTCTTCGGATATCCCTTTCTTAACATCTTCTCCTTTTATTTCTTGAGTAGCATCTGCACAGGAGGAATAGGTCAAAACAACACTTTCAATTGCAAATGATTTAACCAAGTCTTTTATTACATCTCCATCTTGAGTTGCTTGAAAAAGAATTTTAGATTGAGTGCCATGATCACCTTTTTTGATTTCGAATTCGACTCTATCCGTCTTTTTTTCCGTAGGCTCATAGTTACCTTCTTCATTAGCAATTAGTTCCTCAAATGAATAGGTTGCAGTAACTAGCACATCACGATCAAAAGTTGACTTTGCCGCATAATAGGAATCACCATAATAAGAATAGTTATCATATACTGCTCCTCCGGCATATACATATAAAATGTAGCTTGTTGAATTATCTCCTATTGTAACCTCATCATTAAGATTGCTGCAATTTGATTCTGAACCCACTTTATCTTCATCCCAACAGCTCGTCAGTATTGTTAAGGGAATTATAAATAGAAGATTTAATGCAAATTTTTTCATTCCAGTATAGTATTAAAGTTTATGATTTCGATGAAATCCGGTTTAAAAATTGAGTAATAAATAAGGGATTGAATAGTGATATTCTACAGAGGGGATAGGCAAAATTAGATAGCTTTATTGAAAAATAAATTATTCTTATTTCACCTGCTGAGAAAAAATGATAAGGAATTCGATCAATGCTGTTTTTTGATCGATTAATGAAATTCTTGTCAGATTATGTGAGTCTAAGCCAGTTCTTTCAAATCCACAGGGACGACTCTGGATACACCTTGTTCTACCATAGTGACACCATAGATGATGTCTGTAGTAGACATGGTGCGTTTGTTGTGTGTGACGATGATGAACTGCGACTCACCTGAGAAATCTCGGATGATGTTGTTGAACTTGTCGATGTTGGCATCATCGAGTGGTGCATCGACCTCATCGAATATACAGAACGGTGCTGGTTTGATCAAGTAGATTGCAAACAGGAGCGAAGTGGCTGTCAACGTTTTCTCTCCTCCAGAGAGTTGGTTGATGGATAGTGGTCTCTTGCCTTTTGGTTTTGCAACTATCTCGATAGAAGAGTCCAAGGGATTGTCAGGATCAGACAGGAAGAGGTCGCACTGATCTTCATCTGTAAAGAGCGATCTAAATACCCTGATAAAATTGGTTTTGATGCTCTCAAAAGCCTCTAAGAAGGTCACCTTGGCTACATCATTGATTTCATCTATGGTGGACATCAGAGATTCTTTGGCTTTGGTCAAATCATCCTTTTGTGCGGTGATGAAATCATGTCTTTGCTTGATCTCTTCATACGCTTCCATCGCCATTGGATTGATTGGACCCATGGTTTCCAATCGATTTTTGAGCTTATCTACCCTGTCTCTTAGTTCAGTTTCATCTAGGCCTTCTACCTTTTTGAGATTTTCATTTTCTTCTTCACTGTCGATGAGCAATTGGTCTATATCTACTTTAAACTCTACAGAGAGTCTTTCTTTGATTCCACTCAGTTCTAGGCGCGTCTCGTTGAGCGAATTTTGAATCATCATGATTCGTTCGTCATTGTTTTCTCGTTCACGTTGCACTTCGCGGGTTCCTTTTTCGACGGTTTCTATTTGCTCACGCTCTGCATAGTATTGTTTTTCAGCTTCTGTGACACCCAGTTCTATACTTTCCTTTTCCTCATACATTTCGATCAATTGATCGTCATTGGAGTCGGTTTTTTCTATCAGTTGTCTGATCTCTTCATCGGTCATCTTGAGGTCGCTTTGGTTTTTGGCGATTCTCTCCTTAGATGATTCCAGGGTCGAAGTTTTGTGTGCAATCTCTTGCGTGATACTTGATACCTTATTTTGTTGCTGATGAAAGACTATGTTTTCTTGATTAAACGCGGAAGATTTTTCGTTGAGTAAGTCATTGAAAGACGCAATCTCTTCTTTGAAATTGTAGTTTTTTGACTCCAGCTCGTTCAAAATTTTCTGCTCGGAGATTTGTTTGGGTTCCAGTTCTGCAATTTCGTCTTGTAAAGCAGAGATTTTGTCAAGGATGTCTTCACTTTTGAGCTCATTCTCAGATAGGAGAGTGGAGTATTGCTCTTGTTTGGTAGTGAGTGAAATGTACTCCTCGTTGACTTTGTTCAAGTCATACTGTACCAGTTCGAGTTCTTCACTATAACTGCTCGCTTTGAATCTTTCTAAGTCTCCTGTTTTTTCCTCTAGGTTTTGTTTTACCTCGTCAAGTTTACTCGTGAGGTTTTTGATTGTAAGGGATAATTTTTCGAGGTTTTTTGCTCGTCCTATTTTCTTGCCTTCAAACAATCCAATAGAACCTCCAGAGATGCTGTAGTTGCGGTTGATGATCTTTCCACTTTTGGTGATGAGGACAGCGTTTTTACTCTCTACCTTTCCACTCTCATTGGTCGTGATATAGACATTGTCCAAAATATGGCCTATGAGCTTTTTGTATTTTTGATCATACTCAACCACTTCAGTGGCTGGAATGGCATTTTCTAGTAGTTCGGACTGGCTGGGATGGAAGTTTTCGAATCGATCCAGAATGAAGAAATGCGCCTTGCCTTTGGCTGCATCACTGAGGATGTTGACTGCTTTGAAGGCTTCTGCTTCTGTCTCCACAATGTAGTAGTTCATGTACGGTTCGAGGTAGTTTTCGACCGTGACTCTGTACTCTTCTGGACAAGTCAATACATCAGAGAGGAGGGGCGCATTTTTGCTCCATCCTTTTTCCTTTTTGAGGAACTTGATGGCTTCTGGAAAACCCTCAAGGTTGTCTACCAAAGATTTGGTCAGACTGTATTCGTTTTGCGAGGCGTCTAGCTTGCGGTTGACTTGCTGGAGTTCTTCGCGGATTACTTCTACGGTTTTTTCCGAATGTTTGATTCTGTTTTTGAGTTCCTCATCTTTTGACTTGAGGTACTCGTACTCCTCTTGTTTGATTTTTTTCTGACTTTCTACTTCCTTGATTCGATGCTCGAACCCTCGGAGATTTTCAGTCCTAGAGCTGCTGTCATTGGTAGCTTTCTCCAGTTCTTGTTTGAGTGTACTGAGCTGGATGTTTTTGATCTCCAGCGATTTGCTTAGTTGGTAGACTTCTTCCTTTTTTTGGATGAAATTTTCATTGAGAATTTCACCTTGTTTTTTTAGTTCAGCATTGGTTTCTTTTTCCTTCTCGTATTCACTTTGCAGTGTATTGAGTTTGTAGGTGATTTCGTTAAGAAGCTTTTCCGAAGTAGATCTTTCGTTTTCGAGACTGGCTATACTGAATGCTGACCTTTCACTGCTTTTTCGGTCTTGCTCAATGAGTTCCTTGAGGTTGTCACTTTTGTCATTGAGGAATCTCAACCTCTCGTTTTTGATTTTTTTCTCACTCTCGTACGATCTGATTTTTTGTACGTGTTCGTTAAGTGTTTTTTGGCGTGTAACGAGTAATTTTTCTTTGACGATCAGTTCTGCTTTTGCTTTTTCGAGCAAGGCGTCTTTTTCAGAGAGTTGCTTGTTGAGACTGATTTTTAGGTCATTGCATGTTTGAATTGATTTGTTGAGCTCGCTCAAACGGTTTTTTTGGTGATGGACTGTTTTTTTGGCCAGCTCGACACTGAAGACCTTGTAGTCTTCTTTGATCTCATAATATTTTTCAGCTTGTTTTGCCTGTTTTTCTAGCGATTTGAGGTTTTTTTCAATTTCGAACAGCAAGTCTTCTACACGTTCCAAATCTGCATCTGTGTCACTCAGTTTTCGCATGGTTTCTTTTTTGCGAATCTTGAATTTGGAAATCCCAGCTGCTTCTTCAAACAGCCCTCTGCGTGAGTTGTCCTTGTCATTGAGGATATTGTCTACCATACCTAGCTCAATGATCGCATAGCTGTTGGATGCGATGCCTGTATCAAGGAATAGGCTTGTGATGTCCTTGAGTCGGCAAGTGACCCCATTGAGTTGGTATTCACTTTCACCTGATCGGTAGTATCGTCTGGTGATGGTGACATTAGAGTATTCTGTAGGGAGTAGATTTTTGGTGTTTTTGAACGAAAGAGAGACCTCAGCCATCTGGGTAGCCTTTCGGTTTTTGGTGCCGTTGAAAATGATGTTCTCCATCTTTTCAGATCGGAGAGACTTGACTTTCTGCTCTCCCAAAACCCAGCGTATAGAATCTACCACATTGGATTTTCCGCAACCATTTGGTCCTACGATTCCAGTGATTCCTTCGTCAAAATTGATAACTACTCTGTCACCAAAACTTTTGAACCCCTTGATCTCTAATTTGGTTAATTGCATGCGGTTTTTAAAAATTCAGAATCGACAAATTTAAATTAATTCCTTAGATTTGGTTCATGGATGATTCTAATATTTTATACTACATTGTATTGGGTGCTATTTACCTTCTTTCTCGATTTTTGAAGAAAAAGAAACCAGAAGATGTAGCACAGGAATCTACAGAAGATACCCAACAACCAACGCCTTCTTCACGTCCCAAAGATCAGCCTTCTTTCGAAGACTTGTTCAAACAAATTACGGGAGAAAGTTATGTGCCTGTCAAGGAAAGGTCTGCCCAGGAACGCAACGTGATTGAACGCCAAGTTGAGGCACGTCAAGCCGTAGTAGAGGCAGAACGTCATGTCAAAGAGCAAACTGTATTGTCAGAAGTCGTCAAGCCTGTATCAAAACCGAGGACGTTTCAGGATAGAGCGGTGGCTCAACCTCAAAAGCATTTTGCTAAACCTAAGACCTTTGAAGAGAGAACCGATCGTGACAAACCGATAGTTTTTGCTAGATCTGAGAAATTTGCAATTCAACAAGAAGACGATGAATTCAGAGAAGATTTGTTGGATATGCTGGCAGAAGAAGACGGTGCAAAAAAGGCCTTCGTTTTGGGGGAGATATTTGATCGCAAGTACTAGAGATTTCGGAGGTCTTCTATTTCCTTTTTGAATCCACTTGTAATGATTGGAAATCTACACCAAGTCTTGGGGTCAACATTGAAATCATCCAAATGAAAAGAAGGAGCCAGTCTTTCTCTTTTCCATTGATTGATTGACCATAGTCTGTAAAATTTGATAATGTAAGACTTGAGGGTTTCTTGAGGAATAGATGAGGTTTTGTTCAGGATTAGGAATACCTGTACAGGATTTTGTCTTTGTGCAATCGCAAGTCTTTCGATGGCTACCATCAGTGTGTAGGGCATGAGATCATCCTCGTCCGTCTGTGTATATTCTTGGGGTCGTAGTTCGGCGGTAGGGGTGAGTTGGTTCACATATTTCAAACCTGTGTATCCCAATTCCTTCTCGGCATACTTTAACCATTGGAGTACAAATGGTTTGTCTACACCTGCAATTGGCGCGAGACTACCGCTGGTATCTCCATCCATGGTTGTGTAACCCACATCACCTTCGCTGCGGTTGGAGGTAGTCAATAGTATTTTGTTTTGTAGGTTGGCGATCATCCATATCAGTGGAGAGCGCGTTCTCGCTTGGATGTTTTGTAGCGCAATGTCATCTGTTTCCCATGACAGTTTGCGACCGATGGCTTCTTCGGCGATGCGATGGGCGTTGAGGACACTTTCGTCAATGGTCCATGCGCGAAATTGTGCACCAAGAGATTCAGCTAGGTTTTGAGCGGACTCTAGTGTCTGGGTGGATGAATTTTTGGTTCCTTGATAAGCTGTGAAAAGAATCTGTTGCGTGATTTGTTTGGCAGCTTGATCTTCGTCCGAATTGAGAAGAAGAGAAGAATCGAGGTGAATGGCTTTTGCAAGCGCATCTATCCCCAGCTCCTTGATTCCTATCCTGACCATGTGAGCCACCAATACAGCAATAGAAGAGGAGTCGGCACCACCGCTCAAAGACAGTACATAGCCATTGATATAGGTCTTACGCATGTAGTCAAACAATGCCAAAGCACCTGCCTGTGCAAACTCTTCTTGACTCGTACGAAAATCGTCGATGATCTTAGCTTCTTGTCTTGAGTGAATGTCATAAAAATGAAGTTCAAAGGGCTTGAAAGTCAATCTCCTGTTCTTGATAAGAAATCTCCCTTCATGCGCCAGTAATACATCTCCATCATAAATTACCCTGCCAGATTCATTCCCTAGTTGATTGACATACAAGTAGTGACAGTGAAAATTTTGACTGCTTGTTAGTACCAGTTCATCGCGCAATTGTTTTTTCTCAAATGAGAAGTGACTAGCGCTGGGGTTGAGAATGAGATCAACGCCCTTTTCGTACAAGCGACAAGCAGGTCTGTCAGTTCTCCACGCATCTTCGCAGATTTCTATTCCGACCAAAAGGCCTTCTATATCAAAAGTGAGGTCACCGATTGGATAGTTTTTGTCCTGTATCGTGATGTTGTCTACGGTATTCCTTGGCCATGAACTAAACCAGCGTTTTTCATAATGAATTCCATCGTTGGCTAGTGATTGTTTGGCATAGAAGCCTTTGATTTCCTGATTGGAAATGATACAAGTGCAGTTGTACGTATTGTGTTGATGCTGGATAGGTAGCCCTACTGCAACTGTGATATCTTGACAGTAATCTTGGAGTGAAAGGAGTTGGTTTATCGCCTCTTCAGGTACCCAATTGCTTAGGAAGAGATCTTGACATCCATATGCAGTGATGCAAAGCTCTGGAAGACATAGGATTTTGACTTGGTTCCTTTTGGCAGCGTCAATCGCTTGTTTGATGTTACGAATGTTGTTTTCCCAATCAATGGGCGTTTGGTTGAGACAAGCCCCTCCAATTCTCACTTGATTCATAAGCGACCAGGTTTTGCTATATATTCAGCTTTTGACAAGTTTTTTCAGCAGCATCTTGTTCGGCTTTTTTCTTGCTGAGTCCATGTCCCACACTAATTTCCTTTTTGCCGACAAATATCTTGGCTTCAAATTTTTTGAAGTGCTTTTGACCATCCAATTCTACCACCTCAAAGGTCAGAGGCTTGTTTTCCTTTTGTGACCACTCAATCACCCTACTTTTAAAATTGGTATCCGTTGAGATAATCATGTCAATATCTACATGGGGGATGATCAGTTTTTTGAGAATGAAACTCTTGGTAAACTGATGACCTTTGTCTAGATATACTGCTCCTACGAGTGCTTCTAGTGCATCTCCATAGATAGATTTAAAAGATTGTTTGTTTCCTTTGAGATGACCATTGTACTGGATGATTTCTTCCAGACCTATCTTCTTAGCCAACTGATTAAGGTTTTCACGGTTGACTATACGTGATCTTACCTCGGTCAAGAATCCTTCGTCCTTGAAAGGGTATTTGTTGAATAGGTATTCTGCCACAATGAGCCCCAATACCGCATCACCAAGATATTCTAACCTCTCATTAGATTCGACAAAACCTTCTCGTTTCTCCTTGGCTGCAGAGGTATGTCTCATTGCCAGATAATAGAGATCTATATTGGAAGGTTTTCCTCCAATGATTCGTCTTAGAAAGCTCGAATATGTATTGTCCTTAGATTTTTTGAATAGAAACAGACTCGTTAAACTTTAGATCCAAATTATGACTCAAATTTACGGAATATGATGGAAGTATTGTGACCACCAAATCCAAATGTATTGCTTAATGCAACATTAATGTTTCTTTTTTGAGCTTTGTTGAATGTAAAGTTGAGCTTGTTGTCAAATTGCTCGTCATCCGTGAAGTGGTTAATTGTCGGAGGAGCCACCTGATTTTGGATGGCCAATATGCAGGCTGCCGCTTCAATCGCACCAGCTGCTCCCAACAAGTGACCAGTCATAGACTTAGTCGATGAGATATTCAAATTGTATGCGTGATCTCCAAAGACCTTTTTGATCGCCGAAGACTCACTCAAGTCACCGAGTGGAGTGGAAGTACCATGTACGTTGATATAGTCAACCTCACTAGGAGAGATGTTTGCATCCCTAAGTGCGTTTTTCATCACGTTGGTTGCTCCGATTCCTTCTGGGTGTGGTGCAGTCATGTGGTAAGCGTCCGCAGACATCCCTCCACCTATTAGTTCTGCATAAATTTTTGCGCCTCTCGCTTTGGCATGTTCCAATTCTTCTAGAATCAGACAAGCGGCTCCTTCACCTAATACAAACCCATCTCTGTCTTTGTCAAAAGGTCTCGATGCTGTTTCTGGGGAGTCATTTCTTTCTGAGAGGGCTTTCATGGCATTGAAACCACCCACGCCAGATTCTGTTACTGCTGCTTCTGATCCTCCACTGATAAATATATCTGCCATACCCAGCCTGATATAATTAAAGGAATCTAGCAGTGCATTGGTGCCAGAGGCACAAGCACTCACAGTCGTGAAGTTCGGTCCACGAAAACCGTATTTGATTGAGATCATACCAGGGGCAATGTCTGCAATCATCTTAGGGATGAAAAATGGGTTGTATTTAGGTGTGCCATCTCCAGCAGCGAAATTCATCACTTCGTCTTGGAAAGTTTTGAGACCACCAATACCAGCTCCCCATATCACACCAGCTCTGTCAAGATCAATTTTTTCCAGATTCAATCCTGAATCCAATACCGCTTGGTCTGCTACTATATGAGCAAACTGTGTGAATGGATCCATTTTGCGTGCATCTTTTTTGTCAAAGTGATCGAATGGATCAAAGCCTTTGACTTCACAAGCAAATCTGGTTTTGAATTTTTCCGCGTCGAAACGGGTGATAGGCGCAGCGCCACTTACACCAGTAGATAATCCTTCCCAATATTCTTTAGGATTGTTACCTATTGGTGTAAGAGCCCCAAGGCCGGTAACTACAACTCGCTTTAATTGCATCTTTGTAAGTTCCCTGATTTAGGTATGATTTAAAATTATTTTGCGTTCGCTTCCAAGTAAGAGATAGCTTGTCCAACAGTTCCGATGTTTTCAGCCTGATCGTCTGGAATAGAGATGTTGAATTCTTTTTCGAATTCCATGATCAACTCTACTGTATCAAGTGAATCAGCACCAAGATCGTTTGTGAAGCTTGCTTCTGCGTTTACTTCAGACTCCTCTACTCCTAATTTGTCGATAATAATTGATTTTACTTTTTGTGCTATATCAGACATTATTATTATTGTTTGGTTTAAAAATCTGTGCAAAGAAATGAATTAAAAGCATTAAAGCCAAACAAATTTATTCAATCTTAAATCGGAAAATCAGGGGTGATATATCAGCGATCTTAAGTACTGAATGATGAGTGAGTTATACTTATATTTCTCTGAGTATTTTTTATACCTAGGAATTAGTTCTAATTTCGAGGAATAAATAAGGCAATATCGGTTTATTACTTAAGGTAAAAATTGCTTTTATATAAGAAAAGCCGATATTTGCACTTCGAAAATTCTTGAAACATAAATTTTACACAAAATCGCTAAACAAAAATTTCAGAGAAGGGGTCCGAGAGGCAGAGTTGAGGAACCTTACAAAGTAAATGATAAGATAACTGCTCGCGAAGTGAGAGTTGTGGGTGAGAATGTAGAAGTCGACGTGTATTCGTTGAGTGCTGCATTGAATCTAGCGAGAGAGCAAGGTCTTGATCTTGTTGAGATTTCTCCTAAAGCTGTTCCGCCTGTTTGTAAGATCATTGATTACTCAAAGTTCAAATACGAGCAGAAGAAGAAGCAAAAGGAAATCAAATCCAAGGCACATAAAACAGTGTTGAAGGAAATTCGATTTGGTCCTAATACTGACGATCATGATTTTCATTTCAAACTAAAGCATGCAGAGAAGTTTCTTGAAGAAGGAGCTAAAGTAAAGGCTTATGTTCATTTTGTAGGAAGAACAATCGTTTTTAAAGAGAGAGGGGAGATTTTATTGTTGAAATTTGCTCAAGCTCTGGAGGAATATGCTAAGGTGGAACAATTGCCAAAACTAGAGGGAAAAAGAATGTTCCTCTTGTTGTCCCCAAAGCCGGTAAAGAAGAAATAAATAGTTAAGTAAATAAAATGCCAAAAGTTAAAACTAAATCAGGAGCGAAGAAACGTTTCAAATTGACTGGAAGTGGTAAGATCAAAAGAAAGCATGCTTTCAAAAGCCACATCTTGACCAAAAAGGAAACGAAACAGAAGAGAAATCTGACTAAAATGGGCTTGGTCCACAAGACAGATCTTCCTAACGTTAAAGAGATGCTCAACATTTAATCACGCCTAGGGCGAGATTAGGTTCAAATTTTCACCAGAGGGTTGGTATTAAGATTCATCACAAGTGAACGCCAATAATCAAAAAAGTTAAAAATTATGCCAAGATCAGTAAACACTGTAGCTAGTAGAGCTAGAAGAAAAAAGGTTCTGAAATTAGCCAAGGGTTATTTCGGAAGAAGAAAAAATGTATGGACGGTAGCAAAGAATGCCGTTGAGAAGGGCTTAGGCTATTCTTACAGAGACAGAAAGGTTAAGAAAAGAGAGTTTAGAAAACTGTGGATTCAAAGAATCAACGCAGGAGCCAGAGAGCACGGCATGTCTTACTCTCAGTTTATGGGCAAAATTTCTGCTGCTCAAATCGAATTGAATAGAAAAGTATTGGCGGATTTAGCAATGAATCACCCAGCTGCTTTCAAAGCAGTAGTGGATACCTTGAAGTAATCACTACTCAATAAAGAAGTAAGAACCCTGACTGGTGTAGTCAGGGTTTTTTTGTGCCTATTATTTAATAGTTTTAGCCCTGATATAAAGGACGGGAATATGAATCGAAGAAAATTTATAGGGAATACGGCATTGTTGACTGGCGCAAGTATGTTGACCTATTGCACTACTGAAGCCAAGAGTGAAGGGAAAAAGGCAACGGTGATCAAACCTATGGGATTGAAAAAAGGCGATACTATCGGTTTGATTACACCAGGTAGTGCCTTGATAGGAGATGCTGAACTGAGAGCAGTTCGTAACATGGAGAGTCTGGGGTTTAAGGTAGTCAAGTCTAAGAATTTCAACATACGGACAGGGTTTGTGGCTGGTACCGATCAACAGCGTGTGGATGATTTGCATGCCATGTTTGCCAATCCTGAAATTAACGCAATCATTTGTGCACGTGGAGGCTATGGTACGGGTAGACTGTTGCAGCTGCTTGATTATGAATTGATTCGAAACAACCCCAAGATACTATTGGGGTTTAGTGATATCACGGCACTGCATTACGCTATTTTTCAGCAAACGGGATTGGTATGCTATCATGGGCCTGTGGCTTCTTCTGAATTCACACCGCATACCACTTTTGGGGTGCAGGACGTGCTCATGTCAACCAAGCTCGCCAAGATAGCTAGGCCAGTAGCATGGCAAACGAAATCCGCAGAGTCCTATCAATACATGAGTTTAGTGAAGGGAGTGAGTGAAGGACAATTAATTGGAGGTAATTTAAGTATCATGTGTTCATTATTGGGTACTCCATATGATGTTGATTTTGTAGGTAAAATTGTTTTCATAGAGGAGGTAGGAGAATCGCTCTATCGTGTAGATCGGATGTTGACTCAGTTGTTGAACTCTGGTAAATTGGATAATTGTGCTGGAGTTGTACTGGGGATATTTGATAGCTGCACAGCTAAATCTGGTGGAGTAGATGATGATAATTATGTAACCCTCACAAAGGTGCTCAAAGATCGTTTGGGACGATTGGCGATTCCAGTGATGTATGGCCTGCCAATCGGACACATAGATGACAACAGTACACTTCCCATTGGAATTAGAGCAAGAATGGATACAGACAGGCAGACTTTAGAATTGCTGGAAACAGCAGTAGTGTGAACGATTTAATTGATCATAAAACGAAATCTTCAATGGCTTGAGTTTATTACCTAATGTATAAACCTTGACTCTCTTGCTTGGTTTTTATGTATCATATTAGTTTTTGCAAAGGAGATTTACCTTGAGAGCAAGTGCTTAGGTTGATCGATTAAAATTATGATATAAAAAAGGCTGTCTCATGCTTTTGAGACAGCCTTTTTTGTGATTTTCTCACTCTTAATCTTACGAATCTCCTTCTGTTTTTGGAAGTATATTCGTGACGATTTTTACCCTTTCAGGATTGTTGGTAGCATTGCTTGTGATGGTAATTACTTTGTTTTGGTGGCCAATTTTGCCAGTACTGTTGAAAGTAACCTCAATCTTGCTAGATGCTCCTGGTGCAATGGGTTCTCTTGGCCAGCTAGAGGCAGTGCAACCACATGTGGTTTGTACATTGGAGATAATTACTGGTGCGTTTCCATCATTGACAAATTCAAAAGTATAGTTAACCTTGTCACCTTGTGTGATGTCACCAAAGTCATAAGAAGAGGTAGCAAATTTGATATGTGGGCCTGAGGGGATGATTTCCGCACCTTCTTGTGCAAATACTCCAATACTGCTAAGTAGTATTGAGAGGATTAGAAGTGTCTTTTTCATAGTGATCATATATAGTTTAATGTAACCTAAACGTAAGTTTAAAAGAATTTGCTGTCAAAATTAACTAGAAATAATTCGTTTTTTGCTCTGGTCATGGCAGTATATGCCCATCTGATGAAATCATTATCATCATAATCTTCACCTAAATACCCCTGATCTGCAAAAACGGCATCCCATTGTCCACCTTGAGATTTATGACAGGTGAGAGCATAGGCATACTTGACTTGTAGCGCATTCAGGTATTTGTCTGCTTTGACGGCTTCTTTTTGCTGTTTTTTTGGTAAGTCAGCGTAATCAAGTAATACGCTCTTGTAGAGTTCTTGATTCTGCTCTTTTGTCATAGCTGGACTATAGCTATGCAGACCATCCAATATAATTTTAACCTCAAAAGAATTGACGTCAGGATAATCAACCAATCGGATTTCAATATCCGCAAATCGTAATCCATGGAGTTCTTCATCTTTCTTGATCTTCAATACTTCCATAAAATCCCCGTTTGCTAAGAAACCTGATGGAACTTCTTCGGTAGCAAAGTTGTAGTTATTGCGAGCGATCATCAACAAGTCTCCCGCTTCTAGCTCTTCCTCTTTGTACAAGAGGTTGGTACGGATGTAATGATTGTACATGACTGCATTTTTATTGGATCGACAGATAACCAGCGTATTTTCAATCCCATACTTGTCATGAGCATAGCGTAGGCCGTCCTCTAGTTTTTCGGAAGTCATGCGATAGATATCCTGGTGAGTCTTGGTTTTAAATTTAATCACAGGATCTTTTTGGTTGAGCACATCTCTCAGTAGAGTCGCATTGACCAATATACCACTGTCAGCTGCTTGACGAGTGATCTCGGTCAAGGTGCTGCCAAATACCGTTAGTTTGTACACATCTCTTAGGTAGCTTTGATCCAAGGCCAGGCTTGTAGATTGATTGATTGGAGGTAACTGTGCAGTATCTCCAATTAATATGAGTTTGTTGTTTTCTTTTTCAAAGACATAATCTATTAGGTCGTTGAGCAAGCTATTGCTCTTGTACTCTGCCTCCGAGCTGATCATGGAGGCTTCATCTACAATAAAAATGGTATTGTCTTGGTAATTGCTGATTTTACTAAAAACAGGGCCAGCATCATCTGCATCACTCTTTGTTTTATAAATTCGTTTGTGAATGGTAAAGGCATTGCGCTTGGAGTATTGGCTGATGACTTTGGCTGCTCGACCTGTGGGAGCTAGCAAGACAAATTTGTAATTGAATAATGGAAGGATCTTGACCAAAGCACCAACGATAGTGGTCTTGCCTGTGCCTGCATACCCTTGAAGCACAAAAGTTGGTTTGGCTTCTTTGGAGGCAATGAACTGATCAAATTGTGCGAACATAGCCAATTGACTGACCGTAGGTTCATGTTCAAACTTATTTTTTAAAATTTCTGAAGGTAGCGGCAATTTGATATGTTTATTTTTGGAAACACAATAATAAGAATCGAGTGCTATGCGTGAGGGAGAAATCAAAAGTATTTTTGGGAATAAAGTGAGGGTACGTGTCATGGGGCTTTTTCGTCGAGACAATCAGATTCTTTTGATCAATCATCGGGGACTCAATACACACGATGAATTATGGTTGCCACCAGGTGGAGGAGTAGATTTCGGGGTAGGAATAGAGGAAACTCTTCGGCAAGAATTTAAAGAGGAATTGAATGTAGAAATTACTGTTGGAGACTTTCTTTTCTTGAGTGAATTCAGGTCTTTGGACTACCACGCAATTGAGCTATTTTTCGAAATTAAGACAATCAAAGGAGATTTGAAACTAGGGTTGGATCCAGAACTCGAACATGATCAAATCTTGCAAGAATGGCAGTTTTGGTCTTTTGACCAAATAAATAAAATACCTCAAAACCGCTTTCATGCTGTGTTTCAGAACCTTCGTGATTTGGATGAATTATTCTGTTGTCGGGGATTTTTTAATGTTGGAAATATTGTCTAAAATAGCAATTGTTTAAAAGCACATTTACTCTAAAAATATTTATACTTGCAAAAAATTGAATTTCGGATGGATAAAACTAGAATCATCGCTATTGTATTTCTTTTTGTGTCCTTAGGACTTGCGTATTTCTTAGGAAGTAGGATTTATAAGTCTATAAATGACGCCAATAGAATCGAAACGATGGAAAAAAGAGTGATCGATAAATTGTCAATGATTAGAGAGGCTCAAATCGCCTACCAATCTGTAAATGGTAAATACACCAGTGATTGGGGTAAATTGAAAGCCTTTGTTGATTCAGGTCAATTTTATCTTGTCGATAAGATAGAACATATCATGACCATGGATTATGGTGCTGACAGTGTATATATCGAAATTGATACATTAGGTACTATTTTGGTTAAAGATTCTATTTTTTCACCTAAAAGATATCCTAATTTTAAAACTGAAGATCTTTCAAAAGTCCCTGGTTCTACCAAAAATGCTGAGTTTGGCATGTGGGCTGATGAAATTGATAAAAGTGGTGTGAAAATTGACGTGGTTGAAGTATGGGATACTGACCCTGTCAATCCTATGCGTAACGAGAAAAACGAATCACGTACTAAGAAGCCACTTAGATTTGGTTCTAGAACTAACGTAACAACCGCAGGAAACTGGGAGTAAGCAACTTTGGAGACAACAAAATCCACCTCATACAAATTAGTATCAAGGATAAAAGACAGTAGGTTTGATGTAGATAGACTACACGACTATTGTCTTTTATTGCAAATCGGTCTGCGCGATATTCAAATATGCGTAACCGACACCAGGGATGATTCTTGTCTCTTGGTGGAGGATTTCTTGTTGCTAGAAATCAAAACTGTGAACTCTCGTTTGCAGGCTCTGAATGCTCTTTTTGAGAATCATCATTTGCTGACAGCTGGTTTTTGGGATTCAGTCAAGCTTTCATTGAAAAGCCATAAGTTTTCGTTGGTACCCTCTTCTCATTTTATTCCAGACTCTATCAGTGAATATTTGAAACTCAACTGTGTGGTCAATCCTAATGTAGAAGGTGAATATTACTACCAGCACAAGTCATCCAATGTCGTCAATGCTTTTGCAGCAGACAAGCGATTGATCAATTGGGTGAAGTCTTTGTATCCTTCTAAGGATATCATCATCATGCATCAAGGTAGTGCTTTGATAGAAGCAGTTTTGCGTCAAAAGGTACAGGGTGAGGGCAAGGGAGTGTTTTGCATCTTGGATCGAAATGTGCTCCATGTGTTTGTCTCTCACAACAATCAATTACATTATTACAATCAATTCTCTATTAAATCAAGTCAAGAGATGTTGAAGTATGTAATGTTGGTGTTCAAGGAGTTTGGATTAGATCAACGTACTCAACCAGTAGTGTTTTGGGGTAGTTTGTCTGAGAAAGGTGAGGCGCTGCAATTGTTGCGCAAATATATTCGCAACATTACTTTGGGCAACAAACCTTCTTTCTTGAAATTCAATTACATGTTTGATGAGATTCCTGATCATCATCTTATCGATTTGTTCAGCATGCATCTTTGCGATTAAAGCATAGATTATGTCTGCTAAAAAAATAGCGCTATTTCCAGGTTCTTTTGACCCTTTCACCAAAGGACATCTTGATATTGTTTTGAGGGCTGATGGGATGTTTGATGAAATCATCATTGCGATTGGGCACAACTCCCAGAAAAAGCGGTATTTCGATATTGAATATATGATTGAAAAGATCGAAGGAATATTTGCAGACAACGACAAGATAAGTGTCATCACGTACAATGAACTAACTGCTGTCTTGGCAAAAAAGGTGTCTGCTAATTATCTTTTGAGAGGATTGAGGAATACAACTGATTTTGAATATGAAAATAGTATCTCTCAGGTCAATAGATATCTGAATACGGAATTAGAAACTGTTTTTCTGATTACATCTCCAGAGTTTGCTCACATCAGTTCTACCATCATTAGAGAAGTGCACAAATATGACGGTGATATCAGTGCTTTCGTGCCTTACGCGATCTGATTTTTCACTTCTTCTCCTATTATCATTTCACGGTGTTTTTTGATGACTTCTTTGATGGTCTTGTAGGAGTGATACATGGCGATGTCTACTTCTGATGTGCCCATCCAAACTACTTCATCAATATTTTCAGATTTTTGAGGTTTGATATTGCTGTCGTCTTTGCAGGTCATTCGGTACCAGTGAGTCTTTTTGATGACGTATTTATGGTTCATGAGGTAGGTGTGCCACGTCGAACCAATTTTGCTGATGATTTGTACTTTGGCACCTGTCTCTTCTTCCACCTCTCTGACAGCACAGTCTTTTGGTTTTTCTTTTTTCTCCATTTTTCCTTTGGGGATATCCCAAAGATCATGACGAAGAATCATCATTACTTTATCTTCCTTTTCGACCAGCCCGCCAGCAGCTTCGATCAGGTTAAAATGTGAGATGAGGTATTCTTTTGCTTTGAGCTTGCTTTTCACTACGATTTCCACACTTTTAATTTTGTGGTGTTTCTTGTTCGTCATGATTTTGAGCAACTTATCGATGGCCATGAAGGTCTTGTTTTCTATCAAAACGTGACCTTTGAGTTTTGCCAATGGAATCAGAATGTCTGTGTCGTCCAAACGAAGATCGTATTCCTTCTCGTCTTTGCGTCTGCTATCTCGTATCCTTACTGGAATGTCGTTAATATAGATCTTCATGTTTGAATAAGCTCATTGCGCAATAATAGAAAAGTCTCAAGTATATATGTAACAGAATGGTTTAAAATATTGCTATTTTCGCAGCATGAGTAACCAAGGATCCAACATCGCACTCCGATCGCGCATCGCATCGGAACTTTTGAGAATCAAGGCCATCAAACTGAGCCCAAACGAGCCATTCAAATGGAGCTCTGGATGGAATTCGCCTATTTATTGCGACAACAGACTCACCTTGTCTTATCCAGATTTGAGGACCATGATTAAGAATGCCTTTGTACAAGATATCAAATTGAGATACCCTGATGCCGAGGTGATTGCAGGAGTGGCTACTGCGGGTATTCCGCAAGGAGCTATTATTGCCGAAGCGATGAATTTGCCATTTATCTATGTGAGAGACAAGGCCAAATCTCATGGTATGACCAATAGAATAGAAGGCCAAATTCAACCTGGAAAGAATGTCGTGGTAATCGAAGATTTGATCTCAACGGGAGGGAGCTCTATCAGAGCCATAGAGGCACTCAGAGAGGTAGACATGAAGGTGTTGGGACTTGCGGCGATCTTTTCTTATGGCTTTCCAGATGCTGACAAAAATTTCGAAGCTGCTGAGGTAGATTATTTTACTTTGTCAGGTTATGATGTGCTATTGGATATTGCTATCCATGAGAAGTATATAGAGAAGGAGGTGTTGTCATCTCTGTCTGCATGGAAAGATGATCCAGCCAGCTGGAAAGTATGATTGGATTGATTGATCGGTTACAAATCCATTTTTGTACTTTTCTTCACACGGAGTGTGTCAAGCAGCTTTTCTAAAACTTCTCGATCACACCTAAACCAAATAGGGCAAAGTCATATTTGACTGGGTCATATGGGTCTAATTGTCGTAGTTGCTGGGTCAATTCAGAGGCAGTTTGCCAATCACTTTGTTCGCGTTGTAGCAGATTTAGTTTGATCGCGGTTCGCTGTACATGTACATCCAGTGGACAGATCAGACTCGCAGGAGATAGGTTCTTCCAAATGCCGAAATCTACACCCTGATCGTCTTGCCTCACCATCCATCGCAAATACATGTTGAGTCTTTTGCATGCAGATTTGCGTGCAGGTGTTGAAACATGCTTCTTTGTTCGGTCTGGTGCATATTCTAAGCTGAAAAATCGATCATGGTAGTGTTTGAGATTGGTGTATGTATCATTGGGCAAAGAAGAAATGAACGCCTCTTCCAATGAATCATGTTGGGTGTAGTGGTGTTTGAGATAGGCAATGAAATAGAGGGTGTCGGTGGCATTGAACGTGCGGTGCTTGAATGCAGTAAGTGCTTTGAGATCTGAGTCGGTATGGTTTAGCACAAAATCATGAGGAGCATTGTCCATGGTGGCTAACAGTTCTTTGCACTTGTTGATGATCGTTTTCCTCAGTCCCCAAGCCAAAGTGGCCGCAAAAAGACCAGCAATCTCAATGTCCTGTTTTTTTCTAAAAGCATGAGGAATACAGATGGGGTCTTCTGGAATGAAATTAGGCTGATTGTATAGCTCTACTTTCTGATCTAAGAAATCTTTGAGTCTATCGGTGATCATTCTTTGGTGTATTGCGTGAGCACAGGGATCTTGGAATCTATTCCTCCCAAACCAACAAAGGCAGCATGAGAGATGCGCATCATCACATTTTTATTCAACCCTGTTTCTGGCAATGCCCCCACTACACGTACATATACTTTTTTGCCATTCATTTGATTTTGTACGAGGATCAAGGTGCCTACAGCAGCTTGTTTGTGTAAGGCGAGGTATTTGGAGGTATGATCTGTGTCTTCTATCTCCATCACGAATCCCTCTTGTTTGATCTCTGTTTTCCCAGCCTCGTTGACACTAGATTTGGTTTTGATATCTGAATTGTCCGTCTTGACATAGATCGTGTCAAGCGCAAATTTCTTTTTCTTGGGAATAAGGAGAGGGTCCTTGGTTTCAGCTTTTTCTTCCCGTGGTACACCACTTGCCACGATGAGTTTTTGCCCAATACTGAGATTGTAAGATTGAAGCTGGTTCCATGTCGTTAATTCATCTAGTGTGACTCCATATTGCTTGGAAATACCAAACATGGTCTCTTGTGGTTGTACGATGTGGTAAGTCGCCGTATTGAGAGGAAGTGTATTGACTTCTGCTGTTTTTGGAACGGGTTTGATTGATTTTTCGGGTTTCAGCAATAAGGTATCACCAATGCCAATGTTGTTGGAGGTGAGATGGTTGTATCGAATAATTGAATCAATCGGGATTTGGTAGTTTCTAGAAATAGCGAAGAGTGTTTCACCTGTCTTGACAATATGAGTACTTGACTGATTTGAGGGTTGAGGCGCTGAAGTCTTGCTTTCAGACAAGTCTGTGTCCGTGCTATCTTTTTTCTTCTTGGTATAGGGGATGGTTAATTCATCGTACATCTTGAGACCAGTGATGATGGATGGATTGTACTTTTCTATTTCGGATATTTCTACGTCATATCGTTTGGAGATTGAGTAGAGGGTTTCTTTGGGCTCTACTCTGTGAATGATGAATTTTTTTCCTTTGATTTTTTCCATCCTCAAACTATCTAGCGAACTGCTATAACCTAGTAAGACCATAGAAATGAAAAGTATCGTAAAGAGAAGTGTTTTATAATTCAATGACATTCAGTGTTTGTTTTCCTGTAATAAAAATCAAATGATTGTGGCAAATGAAAAAGGTGTATTTGCCAATTCCTTTCAGTCCTTCGGCTAGCAAATACCTGTCCAATACCTCGCCTTTTGAATCCAAAATCACCAAATGATTGGATACCTTTTGATTTTCAATCACATAGTATGATATCAGTATCGTATTGCCTTGTTTCAGGTATTCACAAGACTTGACAGGCGTATGACCCAGCCGTTTGAGTAGCTTCTCAAACCATGAAAAGTACGGTGTCTCATTGGAATAGGCAATTGGGTAGCGTACATCTGAGGATGGTGGGATTGGCTCATATTCATTTTCTGTACTGGCACCAGTATTCAAATCAATCGTCACGGTCTTACCTACAAACATCGAATGAGGAACTTTGATCCAGTGGTCTCCGTGATCCAATATTTGTGAATGGGTCAGTGTTATATATGGTTCTGCTGCACCCCATCTAAAACAAAATATCTCTACCGAGTTGGGGTTGTTTTGGTCAGAGAAACGCTGCGTCAATACATAATCCTCCCCAAAATCTTTGAGTACAATGTTTTTGTATTCAGTTGTGACCGTGAGCTCGTTAGTGATTTCTTTTTGATCAAGATCTATGAGGTAAAAAGCAGGCAAATCATGGTGTAAAAACTCAATCAGCAATTGTCGACCCTCCGCATCAGGTTGGAGGTAGAGAATAGGGCCAGGAAGTTCTAGTTCGAGGGGTGTGAGGTTCGTAGCTGAGGACAAAATATTCTCCGAATTAAATTAAAGTCACAAATTAGGGGATAAATGAATATTATTGCCAAAACACAGATTCAAAATCAAAAATTACTTGAAATGAAACTTCGGCCTATCTACTTTATCCTATGGGGATGCTTACTCTTTTCTGCTTTACAAAGTTACGGGCAATCGGACAGTACTTTGGTTTTTTTGATCAAACTACAATCTGAAATCGACCCACGAACCAATCGCTATACAGAACTGGCGCTGGACAAAGCGAACGAGCTCAATGCTGACTATGTAGTCATCGAAATGGATACATATGGAGGGGCATTGACGGATGCCGATGACATACGTACCCGAGTTTTGGAATTCGAAAAACCGATCTACGTGTATATCAACAAGGATGCAGCATCTGCTGGAGCTTTGATCTCGATCGCTTGTGATAGCATCTATATGGCTGCAGGTGCGTCTATTGGGGCGGCAACTGTAGTGACCCAAGATGGTAGTGCAGCTCCAGATAAGTACCAATCTTATATGCGCTCCATTATGCGCTCAACCGCCGAGGCAACAGGTCGAAATCCATTGATCGCAGAAGCGATGGTGGATCAAACCATCGAGGTAGATAGCATCTCTACCAATGGTAAGGTGATTACTTTCTCTACGACCGAAGCGATCAAATATGGGTTCTGTGAAGCACAAGTCAAAAACATCGATGAGATCATGAAAAGATCAGGTGTGAGTGATTATGAAGTGCATGAGTTTGAATTGAGTACTGCTGACAAGATTATAGCGATCTTCATCAATCCTTTTGTGAGTGGAATCCTCATTTTGGTGATATTGGGAGGGATCTATTTTGAACTGCAAACTCCTGGAGTTGGGTTTCCTTTGCTGGCAGCTCTGCTGGCCCTGATCCTTTATTTTGTACCCTACTACATGAATGGTCTGGCGGAGTACTGGGAGATCTTGATCTTTTTTGTGGGGGTAATACTGATTGGGTTAGAGATTTTTGTGATTCCAGGATTTGGTGTAGCAGGAGTCTCTGGAATTATCTTGTCGGCTGGTTCTTTGGTACTGATGATGATCAACAACGATTTCTTTGACTTTTCATTTGTACCAGATGGAGAGATTGCTACAGCATCATTGACGACTTTTGTGGCTGTACTAGGTGCAGTGGTACTGATGTTTGTTGGAGGAGCAAAATTTACAGAATCGCGTGCGTTTAAGCGGATCGCGTTGCAAACTGTTTTGGATTCTAAGCAAGGGTATTCGGCTAATTTTAAGAAGGAATCATTGATTGGGAAGGAAGGGGTGGCTTATACGATTTTGAGACCCAGTGGAAAGGTCATGATCGATGATACCTTGCAAGACGCATCTAGTCGTGGAGAATACATTGACAAGGACGCCAAAATAGTGGTGATAGGAGAGGAGGGTAATTACTTAAAAGTAAAAGCAGTTGTATGAAAAGGATGTTTTTAGTATCACTGTTGTTCATCTTGACGATACGTTCTTATGGCCAAGAGAAGGAAATCGGGCAGTTACTCAATAAGTGGCATTTGGCGGCAGCCCATGCTGATCTAGAGGCCTATTTTGAATTCATGGCAGACGATGGGTATTATTTGGGAACAGATCAATTTGAGGTTTGGACAAAGGATGAGTTTTATGGTTTTTGTAAACCCTATTTTGATCAGAAAAAGACTTGGGATTTTACTGTAGAGAGACGCAAGATTTTTCTTACTGAAGACAAGAAGACGGCTTGGTTTGAAGAAGTATTGTCTACATGGATGGGGTCTTGTCGTGGCTCTGGTGTGTTGGTACTGACAGAGGAAGGATGGAAGTTGAAACAATACAATTTGGCAGTATTGGTATCTAACGACGATATTCAAGACTATTTGAAAATATTAAAAGAGAAGTAAGGATGAATAAGAAAACAGTGTTGATGGTGCTGTATTGGGTTTTGTTTTCAGGGGCGATATGGGCGTTTTATGTGGGCTTACGCTCGACAACTCAGCAGTTGGAGTACACTGGCTTGGCTTTGGTAATTTGGTTGGCTGCCTTTGGTGTAAACTGGTACATGAAAAGGATGAAGAATCACTAGAAGTAGTGAGTAATTAAGGACTTAGAATAGCTAACTTTATATAATCAACCTTATAAATTATGAAACAAAGTTTTACTAGAATTAGGGGTCAAGTTTTTTACTGTAGTCTGCTTAGCCTGTTTTTTATAGCTTGTGCAGAAGAATTTGATCCCCCAACTTTTGATGTAGAGCAAATAGAGGGATATCAGCCCATTTATGATGTAGAGCAGTTAGAAATTGATTTAACTGATCCCATAGATTATGTGGCACCTCGAAATGTAATCAAGTATCAGAATTTTCTATTCATCTCAGAGTTGGCTGGTGGGTTTCATGTACTCAACAATACCAACCCTGCCAGCCCAGTGAAGATAGGTTTTTTCAGCATTCCCTCGAATGAAAATATTGCAGCCAAGGGCAACGTAATTTATGCCGATTCAGGTCCACATCTTTTAGCCATGTCTATCGAGCAGGATGGTAGTATAGATGTGAGACGATTGGAAAATGTGTTTCAATATGGGAAGAGACGAAACAGAGAGTTTGATTTGACTATTGTACCTCCTAAGTCAGGCTACTATTTCGACTGTGTTGAAGATGAAAAAGGCGCAGTTGTCGGTTGGAAGAAGGTTATTTTGAACAATCCTCAATGCTATTTTTGATATGAAGAACCTACTAAAATATATCGTATTGTCAATGCTATCTGTAGTGATGGTTTCTTGTGAGGATGGCGACATTGGCTTTGAGTTTGATGACCAAGATGTGTCCACGAGTGGATCGATAGCCAAGTTTTACATCGACCAGACACACCTGTATGTGATTGAAGAGAACTCATTATCAGTGTTTGATATTACTGATTTCGAAAATATGCAAGTGAAGGCTCAAGTAGATATCAACCGTGAAGTGGAAACTATTTTTCGTCTGGGAGATGTTTTGTATTTGGGTACCACCACTGGTGTGTTGTTTTATGATATCAGCGATCCTAATCTACCAAGCTACCTATCTTCTTACAATCATTTTACAGGGTGTGATCCTGTGGTCTCTGATGGTCAGTATGCTTATACAACCTTGCGCAGCAATGCTGGTTGTGGCGGAGGGACCAATGTATTGGATGTAGTGGACATGTCAAATCTAGATAACCCAGTGTTGGTTAAGTCTTATGAAGTGGCATCACCTTATGGTTTAGTGCTATTCGATGACTATTTGTTCCTTGCTCAAGGAAGCAATGGAATGAAAGTCTTCGATATTTCAGATGTGAGCAACGCTATCGAAGTAGGCGCTTATAGCGATATCAAAGCTTTAGATTTTATCAGAGATGGCCAAAATATAATCATCAGAACTGAGTCAGGCATCACTCAAATCGCGGTAAATGCAGATGCTAGTTTCTCAGTGTTAAGCCAAATCAACTACTAATGAATTACTACATCAAACCCACTCTTGCAGTATTGTTTTTTTCAATGATGGTACGCATGGTTGCCGCACAAGAGAATCAACCCACTAAGGAAGTCCCAATAAAGGAAGCTCCTATGCAGGAAACCTCTGTAAAACAAGAAGCCTCGAACCCAGAGCAGGCCAATACTATACTAACTGCGTCAGATCCAATCCATGGTGTCTCTGTAGGGATGGCAGTGAACCTGTTCTCTCTTTTTGGCAACTATAATACATTCATGATGTCTGGCAATGTCGTGTTTAATGAGCAATTAGGAGTAGAAATAGGGGGTGGTCCTGTATTGCAATCTGAAGTGTGGACAAGATATATGCGCGACAATCAAAACACCTTTGCACCACATATTGGGATGTTCTTTGATATTTTAGGAATGGATAATGCTGAGAAGGGAATAGAGCAGCACCAAGGATATTCACTATTTGGAGAATTTAAATACTATGTTGTTCCAGGTCGCCATCAACCGTTTTTTGGTTTGGGTTATTCCTACCTTAACTCAAGATATACTACGAGTTATGTGGTAAAAATGAATCAAAGTCAAAAATATTATAGAAATGTAAAGCAAGATTATCAATCCATTGTCAATACTTATTATCTCATGATAGGTTACAGAGTGACTTTTGCTCAAGAGAAATTATTCTTAGAAGTGGGGGTCAATTTTAGACGGGTTTACAAAGAAGTGAGTCCTGAATTTGATAATCTAATAGGTGAAGTAGTGACGAACGAAGGCTTCGTCAAAGACATTGACAAGTATCCCTTGCCAGTTTCATTGGATTTGAAAATTGGATTGAAGGTATTTAATTGATGAAGCGAAAGCTTTCTGAGCCATTTGAGGCAATACTTTTTGATATGGATGGTGTTATCATTGACAGTGAGCCTATATGTCGTACTGTCATTGCCGCCATGTTGAAGGATCGTGGGCATGTAGTAAGCGTTGAATTACAAAATCAGTATGTAGGTAGGAAGACTTCTGAGATGTGGGCAGATTTTATTACGACATTCGATCTTGCCGAACCTGTATCAGCCCTCACTGCACAATCCGATAATCAATACCTTGAGTTGATCAAACATAGTGAGATGCAGCCAATCTCGGGGCTTATACCTCTACTGGACTATTTTCAATCCCTTAACAAAAAAATGATCGTAGCTTCTTCAGCTACTGCTTACAATATTCATTTAGTTTTAGATAAATTTGCCCTCTCTCACTATTTTGAAGGGCATGTAAGTAGCGATGAGGTCAAACAGGCAAAACCCAATCCTGATATTTTTTTGCTAGCAGCCAAAAAACTTGGTGTAAACCCAACGGACTGTTTGGTGATTGAAGATTCGAGAAATGGTATTCTCGCAGCTCGTGCTGCAGGTATGTCATCTGTCGGGTATCAAAATCCCCATTCGGGCAATCAGGATTTACAATTAGCAGATGCTGTAGTACATTCATTGAGCGAGATCATTGCTCTCGTCAACTAAGATTGATTAATAAATAAACTTGAATACGAATATGTTTCCAAAAGTAAATCCTGCGCTAACCGATTCATGGTCTGAACTAGAAGAGCACTATGAAAAAATATCTGGTGAACCGATCATCGATATGTTCAAAAATGACCCAGAGCGCTTCTCAAAGTTTTCGATCCAATGGAAGGAGTTTCTGGTGGATTACTCAAAAAATATCATCAACGATGAATCCATGTCGCTGCTGATGAAGCTGGCCAAAGAATGCGAACTGAAAGACGCAATCGAGGCGATGTTTACAGGAGAAAAAATCAACGAAACAGAAGACAGAGCAGTATTGCACACCGCTTTGAGAAGCAACAGTACTGAGCCGTTGAAAGTGGATGGTCAAGACATCAGACCTCTGATCCAAACTGAGTTGAAGAAAGTAGAATCTTTCGCTAATAAATTTCATGCTGGGGAGCTCAAAGGTTATTCTGGGAAGAAATTAAACACCATCGTCAACATTGGGATTGGTGGTTCTGATTTGGGCCCATATATGGTGACAGAGGCATTGAAACCATACAGCGTAGAAGGTATCAAAGCCTATTTCGTATCCAATGTGGATGGATCTCACCTGCATCAAGTACTCAAGCAAGTAAATCCAGAAGAAACTATCTTTATCGTGGCTTCTAAGACATTTACGACACAAGAAACGATGACCAATGCGCAGTCTGCCAAGGATTGGTTCTTGGGACATGCTAAAAATGAAGCGGAAATTGCGAAGCATTTTATCGCATTGTCTACTAACAAAGCATCTGTAGAAGCGTTTGGTATTGATTCCAAAAACATGTTTGAGTTTTGGGATTGGGTAGGAGGTAGATACTCTCTATGGTCATCGATCGGGGCGTCTATTGCTTTGACAGTTGGATTCAAAAACTTCAAAGAACTTCTAAATGGTGCAGAAGCAATGGATCTTCATTTCAGGGAAACTCCATTTGATAAGAATTTGCCTGTGATCATGGCTTTGTTGGGGATTTGGTACAACAATTTCTTTGGTGCGGAATCACATGCGATTCTACCATACGATCAGTATATGCACCGTTTTGCAAGTTACTTGCAGCAAGGAGACATGGAAAGCAACGGTAAGTTTGTAGATAGAAATGGAGAGCCAATCGCAATCCAAACAGGCCCAGTGATCTGGGGAGAGCCCGGTACCAATGGTCAGCACGCATTTTACCAATTGATACACCAAGGTACCAAGTTGATCGCATCGGACTTCATTGCAGCAGCTCAAAGCCAAAACCCAATGGGAGATCATCATCCTAAGTTGTTGGCTAACTTTTTTGCACAGACGGAGGCTTTGATGAAAGGAAAAATCGAAGACCAAGTCATCAACGAATTGCTCAAAGAGGGCAAAGAAGAAGAGGAAATTGAAGCATTGTTGCCATTCAAGGTATTTGAAGGCAATCAGCCGACCAACTCTATTTTGATTAAGAAAATCACACCATTCAACTTGGGTGCTTTGATCGCCATGTACGAACACAAGATATTCGTCCAAGGAGTGATTTGGAACGTATTCAGTTTTGATCAGTGGGGCGTGGAGTTAGGCAAGCAATTGGCGGGTCAAATTTTGCCAGAGCTCAAAGGCGATGAGAAAGTCGCGTCACATGATGCCTCTACCAACGGGTTGATCAATCAGTGGAAAGCTTGGAGATAAGTAAGAATATCTATTAATTGTCCCTTGAACCTCATCATGAGTTGATGTTCAAGGGAAATTTTCAAAATGAAATTGTAATATGAAGATAGCAGTAATAGCACATGATGGAAAGAAAGCTGAAATGGTTGGTTTTCTATTGGAGAACAAAGAGAAGCTAGAAGGAGCGGAGATTTGTGCTACAGGGACTACAGGTAGTCATGCCGAAAGAGGTGGATTGGTCGTGACTAAATATCTATCAGGACCAGTAGGAGGTGATGCACAGATTGCAACTTTGGTCGCAGAGAAGAAGTTGGATGTTGTGCTTTTCTTTCGTGACCCACTGGGCAAGCACGCCCATGAGCCAGACATCCAGATGCTGATGAGATTGTGTGATGTACACAACATTCCTTTGGCTACCAATCCTGCAGGAGCACAGTTGCTCTTGGATGGTTTGTATCAAAAGGGCGTTTGATCCCTCGCATGTAAAAAACATAAGCGGATGATGTGTTGTGAAGCAGGTCATCCGCTTTTTTGTGCACAAAAGACAAATGGGTTTTTGCCGTGAAAACGAACTAAAATAAATGCCTTTTGTGCGGTTCATGGATTGGAAACTAGATTACATTTGCTCCATTATTTTCATTATTAAAATCACTCGTGTTACATATTCGTAAAGCCACAGAAAAGGATCTTGCATTGATTCAGTCCATTGAGGAATCTTCGTTTCCAGTATTTCAGCGAAGCAATCTCAGAACCCTCAGATTGAGTCTATCCAGTGCCAATCAAGAGGTTTGGGTGTATGAAGATGAAAACAAAGAGACAGCTGGAGTATTGATTTTGCATTTGCACAAGCGTACTTTGAGAATTTTTTCTATTGGAGTAAAAGAGACGCACCAAGGTCAGGGCATAGGGACAAGTTTGTTGACACATGCTTGCAACTTGGCATTGACCTACGGCAATTACAAAGTGTCACTTGAAGCGAGTGTGACCAACGAAAAATTGATCAAGTGGTATCAAAACGCAGGTTTTGTGATCACCGAAAATCTAGACAATTACTACTGCGAAGGAGAAAGTGCCGTTCGCATGGTTTTTGAAATACCAGGAGCCAAAACCAAGACAGAGACAGAAAACATCGTCGTGGTTGACAAGCCTTCAGATTTCAAGTTTGACATAGATTCAATCAAGATCGTATCTGCTAAAAATTACATTTCCAATCAGGAATTTCACAATATCAAGAATGCGAGGATTTATAATCTTTGCAACTCTTATAGTTATCAAAGCATAGGCTACTACGTATCATTATTGGCCTCAGCGAGAGATCATCGAGTGATGCCTAGTGTATCCACCATTCGAGATTTCAACAGTACACAGATCACCCGATCAGTGACATACGAATTGGGCGAAGTGATCCAAGAAACGCTTTCTAAACACAAAGAGACAGAATATAATCTGTTGGTGTACTATGGTCAGACCAACAAGACTGGATTCAAGAAACTGGCACATCAGCTGTTTCAAGTTTTTGAATCACCCATCATTAGGATCAAATTCACCAAAGCAGATAAATGGTTGATACAAAAAGTATCACCTATGCGGGTGAGTAGTTTGACTGAGGAAGAACTTCAGTTGTTGTATCGATTTTCTAAGGATTACTTTTCGCGCAAGCGCTTCCATAAAACCAAGTCCAAGCAGTACAAGTACGACTTGGCGATTTTGGTCAACCCTACGGAGGCCACTCCGCCATCAGGTCCTCAAGCGCTGAGAGCGTTTAAGAAATCTGCCGAGAAATATGGCTTTTGTGTGGAGTTTATAACCAAGGAGGACATAGATCGTATTTCGGAGTTTGATGCCTTGTTCATTCGTGAGACAACCAATGCCAAAGATCATACTTATCTCATGTCCAGACTAGCCTATGCGGAGGGTTTGGTTGTGATCGATGATCCATGGTCGATTTTGCGTTGTTCCAACAAGATTTTTCAAAACGAAAAATTGAAGCAGCACAATGTATTGACACCAGCGACACAGATTTTGGTCAAGGGTGTGTTTAAACCTGAGCATGCCAATGGAATGAATTTTCCAGTAGTACTCAAGCAGCCAGATAGTGCTTTTTCTTTGGGTGTTTCCAAAGCCAATAACAAGGAAGAGTTGATCAGCCAAATGGCGTTGTTGTTCAAAAATTCTGATCTCGTAGTAGCGCAGGAATTTTTATACTCGGATTATGATTGGCGTATTGGCGTATTGGATCAGTCACCCTTATTTGCATGCAAATATTACATGAGCAAAGATCACTGGCAGGTGTATAACTGGGAAGTCAATAAAAACGATACAGGTGGCAATGCGGAGATTTTGGAGCTCAAAGATGTGCCTCCAAAGGTGATCAAGACCGCCTTGAAGGCTGCTTCGCTTATGGGGGATGGTTTGTACGGTGTGGATCTCAAAATGGTCAACGGCAAGGTCTACGTCATAGAAGTCAACGACAATCCTAACATCGATGTGGGTTGCGAGGATTTGATCATGGGAGATGAGTTATACGACCGATTGATACACTCTATACTTACACGGATCGAAGTATCTCGCAACATCAAAAGCCCTGTTATGTCGCTTTATTCTGATCGCTAAATGTGATTTCTCTCTTTTTATCTAAGGGAGGATATGGGTTTACTTGTAGATAGCCTTATTCCTGATAGGCGTATCTACAGTGGTGGGGCTACTTTTTGAGTAATGCGTTCAGATCAGAAAATCTTGCAATGATTATTTAGTGAAGCAAGATAATTCAATATTCCATTTTAGGGCATCTTGAATGTCTACGCATTCGAAGTGATTCGAATCCCTTTTGACCAACCCATTTTGGAAATGGACGTATGGATTTTCTGAAAACCAATCGATTGTATAACTTCGGATATTGGACTTTTCGATACTAAACACAAAGATCAAACATGGAATATAGAAAATTAGGAGAATCCGACTTAGTCGTATCAGCTATTACTTTTGGTGCATGGGCAGCTGGAGGATGGATGTGGGGCAAAACTGAGCGCTCTGAGGCAGTGGAAGCGATCAGGGCATCGTATGATCAGGGGGTCACGTCGATAGATACAGCGCCCATCTATGGTCAGGGTACGAGTGAAGAGATTGTAGGAGAAGCAATCAAGGATTTGCCAAGAGACAAAGTGCAGATTTTGACCAAATTTGGGTTGAGATGGGATCTGGCACAGGGTGAATTTTACTTCAATAGTCAGGATAACCAAGGCAAGGATATAGATATCTACCGCTATGCGAGCAAGGATAGTATCATTCAGGAGTGTGAAAACAGTTTGAAGAGGTTGGGTACTGATTACATCGATCTTTATCAGATTCACTGGTCAGACAAGACTATCCCGATCGAGGAGTCCTTCGAAGCAGTGGCACAATTGATCAAAGAAGGCAAGGTACGCCATGCAGGCGTTTGTAATTATACTGTAGCACAAATGCAGGAGGCAGAAAGGGCAGTCAAGCTAGTTTCTAATCAAGTTCCCTTCAGTATGGTCAACAGAGAAATTGAGAATGAAACAGTGCCTCATTGTATAATGCATCACAAATCAATCTTGGCATATAGTCCTATGGAAAGAGGACTATTGACGGGAAAAATCAAACCTGGATACAAGTTTGAGGAAGGAGATCACCGTGCAGGACATCCCCATTTTCAAGAGGACTTTATTATCAAAACCAACAAAATGTTGGATCAAATCAAACCAATAGCTGCATCCAAAGGAGTCGCTTTGTCACAGCTAGTACTGAGATGGACAGTAGAGCGACCAGGAATTACCATTGCCCTAGCAGGTGCGCGAAATGCCCAACAAGCGGTACAAAATGCACGAGCAATGTCTTTTCATTTGAGTCAGGAAGAGCTGGCTATCATTGATCAAGCAGTCGAGGGCTTGAACTAAAAACGACAACCATACATGGAGGCTAACATCCGAAAGCATGTTAGCTTTGCATAGATATGACAATAGTTGGATAAGTGACTGGATATGATGGAAGAAAAATGTTTTACCTACTTTCAGGAGTCAATCGATTCTTATTCATTGCCTGCTCGCTTCACCTACCCATTTTACTACGAGCCTCATCCTTTGTGCTTGTTGGCGGTAAAGGAACTGCAGCAACATCTACAAACCCAAACTGAGTGGACGCATGAGTTCGGTATAGAAGGTCATGTCGAGGGCATCAATATTGGGAAGATGTTTGGCGTGCTCTTGGTGCAAAACCAAAGAGGTGAGATAGGGTATTTGTCTGCCTTTTCTGGGAAGTTGGCTGGGAGTAATCATCATGCTAAGTTTGTGCCACCAGTGGTTGATATTCTGCTCGAAGAGAGTTTTTTCCGCAAGGAGGAAAAAGTCATCATGGCCATTAATCAGCAAATTGATACCATCCAAAAATCCGAAACCTATCTCGCATGCAGGAAACGATGGGAGGATGAAAATAAACTGGCAGTTCAAGAGATAGAATCACTGCGAGAAAAAGTCAGGGAAGCCAAGGCTCATCGCAAGATGCGCAGACAGCAAGGTGAACAAGAGCTGTCTCCTGCTGATTTTGAAGCCCTGCTAGGGCAATTAGGAAGAGAAAGTGTCCAAGGTCATTTTGAACTCAAAGACCTGAATCGAAATTGGAAACTCAGGTTGTCTGCTCGACAGGAGGAACTAGAAGTGTTTGAATCCCAAATCAAGCAGCTCAAAGAAAAGCGCCGTAGCAAATCTGGTGCGCTGCAGCAAAAGATATTTGATCAATACCAGTTTTTGAATCGAGAGGGAAAATCCAAAAGCCTCCATTCGATTTTTGAAAACACCACGCTCAAAGTGCCTCCTTCGGGGGCAGGCGAATGTGCTGCTCCTAAGATGCTGCAATATGCATTCAAGCACGGCATGAAACCATTGGCTTTGGCGGAGTTCTGGTGGGGACAGTCTCCCAATTCGGAGATCAGAAAGCACGGTTATTTTTATCCCTGTTGCAAAGGGAAGTGTGAACCTATATTGTCACACATGCTGGCAGGGATGGAGATGGACGAAAGCCCTATTCTATCTGTTTCTACGACCGAAAAGACCATCGAGACCATTTATGAAGATGAGGAGATGCTCGTCATCAACAAGCCAGCTGATTTTCTTTCTGTGCCAGGTAGGTCCACGGCTGATTCGGTGTATGCTCGGATGATGAATCGATATCCACATGCTACAGGGCCAGTGATGGTGCACCGTCTGGATAGAGCGACATCTGGATTGATGCTGATCGCCAAAACGAAGGATACACACAAGGCACTACAAGATCAATTCTTGACCAATGGGATTAAGAAAAGATATGTGGCATTGCTCAAGGGGTTGGTGACTGGAGATGAAGGAACAATTGATTTGCCACTCAGGGTAGATTTGGATGATCGCCCTAGACAGCTGGTGTGCTATGAATATGGCAAACCTGCTTTGACTAAATGGAAGGTGATTTCACGTGAGAATAACCAAACGCGGATTCATTTCTATCCTATTACTGGACGTACCCATCAACTCCGGATGCATGCTGCACATGCTGATGGATTGAATCATCCTATAGTCGGGGATGAACTCTATGGTAAGAAATCAGATAGGCTGTATTTGCATGCAGAGGCTGTGGAGTTTATACATCCCGTTTTGCAGCAACGGATGAGTTTTGAGGTGCCTGCTGAGTTTTGATCTGTTTTTTTTAGCCAACCACGAAATTAATTAACCAATATTCTTGATGCTTAAGGCAGATTTAATGCATTGATCTTCTTGTGGTTTGATCCACAGTGTTCAGGTTTTTCCTCACTGTGTAGAACTTGTTACTCATAGGATTGTGTGCCATGACCACTGCAAAGCTTGATTTGGGCTCTTAGGGCTGTATTAGATGTCTTGGCATGGATATTTCAAGGTATCTATCAACTATCAATCATTACACATTGATTTTGATAGATTAAAATAAATATTCACCAAAACACAAATGTCATGAACGAGCTACAAATCAAAGGAAACTGGAATCAGATTAAAGGAAAGATCAAACAAAAATACGGAGAACTCACTGAGAATGATCTGACTTATATCGAAGGACAGGAAGACGAACTGTTAGGAAGAATCCAAGAAAAGACAGGTAAGTCCAAAGAATTCTTGATGAAAGAAATCAATAATATGTAATACTCCTAATCGAGCCAAACCTGAGCATCTGTATGGATGCTCAGGTTTTTTTGTGCCCTTTTTATACTAGATGTTTAATGTCTAGGACATATCGTACGATTCTGAAGGTATGATTTCGTTATGCTATTTTACCAAAAGAAAAAGGCTTTGTTATCATGGCCTTTTTCTTTTGGTAAATGAGTGTTAAAATCCGATGCTTACCTTAGTTTTATCCTCGCAAATAAAACACGAGATATGTCCAAGCCTTTGATCTTAATTTCCAACGATGATGGTATCACTTCTACAGGAATTCGAAAATTGGTAGAGTTGATGGCTACCTTAGGTGAGGTCGTGGTAGTCGCACCAGACAAGCCTCAGTCAGGCATGGGGCATGCGATTACTGTCGGAGATACATTGCGATTGGTGAAGTCTGATTTGTTTGGAAAGGACATCTTGGCCTATGAATGCTCTGGGACACCAGCAGATTGTATCAAATTGGCCAAAAGGGAAGTGCTCAAGGACAGACAAGTGGATTTGGTGGTAAGTGGAATCAATCATGGGTCTAACACCAGTATCAGTGTGCTGTACTCAGGTACTATGTCGGCTGCCATCGAGGGTGCGATCGAAGGAGGGCCAGCCATTGGTTTTTCACTTTGTGATTTTAGCGCCGATGCAGATTTTTCACACGTGGATAGATTCGTGCTAGAGATCACCAACAATGTATTGAGCCACGGCCTCCCAAAGGGTATTGCGCTCAATGTGAATATCCCAACCAAGCAAAATGAAGCCATCAAAGGCATCAAGATTTGTCGCCAGGCAAACGCACGCTGGGAGGAGGAGTTTGACAAGAGAATTGACCCACATGGCAGAAATTACTACTGGATGGTTGGTAATTTTGTTAATCACGACAAAGGAGAAGATAATGACGAATGGGCCATATCGGACAATTATGTATCAGTAGTACCTTGTCAGTTTGATCTCACAGGTTATCATGCCATTACCTTGCTCAATGAGAAGTGGGACATATAAGATGAAGTTGACTGATGTCTGTCTGAGATGATTTTTCTCAATATGAGAATCAAATTCTACACTTCGGTTTACTTTTCTAATCGCTAAAGAAATATTTCTTTACGGATGTTTGGTATGGGTATGCTGGGAAAGGAGTGACTAATCTGTGTAGCTTATGTTAATGATTTCATTATCAGTCATATTTATGTGTTTTTTTCTAATGCTGTGGAATTGCGTGAGAAACTGGTTGAGCATGTGCTGATTTTTGGCATTGTCATTGTAAAAAGCCTTGGCATGAATAAGATTGTTAAATCAAAACCAAGTATTATGAAAAAGCTAATAGCAATACTGTTTATTCCATTGGTCATGTTTAGTGCATGCACCGAAGATGATTCAACGAATAATGGTGAGAATACTGAGCCAACGGTACCGCCTTCATCCACGATGGCACCCGATCTCAGTTCTTTTAACGACGACTCTGCAGCAGGAGAGCGAACCGCGTTGATCGGCAATTGGGGTTATGCAGCATTGAACGTTGGTATTTATACTGGGATCCTATACAAACATTTGGTGGTGCCAGTGACAGCCTACCAAGTGACAGTCGGGACCAAAGGATATTACAATGAAGAAACTGATCTTTGGATTTGGGAGAAAAATTTTGACATTCCTACCAAAGGATCGTATAGTGTGAAATTGACGGCTAGTGTAGAGGGAGATGATGTGGACTGGAAAGGTTATATTTCACAAAGTGGTGAGATTGACGGTTTCGTATGGTTCACTGGCGAATCAAAAGTAGGAGGTGAGTCAGGAAGTTGGTCGTTGTATGAGAGTCCCGAAGAGCCAACCGTTTGGTTGACTAGTGAATGGACTGCAGAAGATGATTCTGATATGGCTACAGCCACTTTTACTGTAGAGAAGGAAGGAGACAATATGGGTAGTTCAATCAAGTATGAATCTGATGAAAGCGCAGAGCTGGATCGAATTGTGACTATCTATGATGCTAGCCTGGACAATGAAGTAGTGGTCATGTGGAACCAAACTCAAGCTTACGGTAGAGTGATGAGTGAGGCACACTTTGAAGATACTGAGTATCACTGCTGGAATACTGATCTGATCGATACGGATTGCGAATAGAAGATTGTTTGACAGAGAATCTTGACAAGGCTGGTGCATTGATTTGTACCAGCCTTTTTTTATAGAAGTATTGTCCTCGTTCATAGTGAGGACAATACTTCTATGTATTATGAGATCATTTTGGGTTCTATGATACGTGATTGATCTATAATTTACAGCAATTCCTCCTTTCTCAAAATGTAAGCTTGATTCTGGTTTGGAATTAAAGTATGAATTATCTAATTTTGCTCCTCAATTTTTAGAACTAAATTTTTTATAATGAAGAATTACGAGACGGTATTCATTTTAACTCCCGTTTTGTCTGATGATCAGATGAAGGATGCTGTCGGAAAGTTTAAAAAGGTTCTTGTGGACAATGGCGCGAAAATCGTCAACGAAGAGAACTGGGGCTTGAAAAAGTTAGCTTATCCGATTCAGCACAAATCAACAGGATTTTATCAATTATTCGAATTCCAAGGTGAGCCTACTATCGTAGATGCTTTGGAGATCGAGTACAGACGAGATGAGAAAATCATGAGATTTTTAACTACTGCTTTGGACAAACACGCTGTAGCATACAACGAGAAGAGAAAAGGCGGAGCATTTAACAAAAAGAAGGAGGAAGCTGCATCATGACATTAGTTAACGAACCAATGAACAGAACTGACAGGAAGAAAAAGTACTGCAGATTCAAGAAAAACGGTATCAAGTATATCGATTACAAAGACGCTAACTTCCTTTTGAAGTTCGTCAACGAGCAAGGAAAAATTTTGCCAAGAAGATTGACTGGTACGAGTCAAAAATTCCAAGGTAAAGTTTCTCAAGCGGTTAAAAGAGCAAGACACATTGCGTTGTTGCCATACGTTACTGATTCATTAAAATAATACAAGGACATGGAAGTAATATTGAAAGAAGATATCAAGGGCCTTGGTTATAAAAACGATATAGTAGCAGTAAAGCCTGGATATGGTAGAAACTACCTAATCCCTCAAGGATTTGCTATCATCGGTAGCCCTTCAAATAAGAAGATGATCACTGAAAACGTTCGTCAGGCTGCTCACAAAGCAGAAAAAGTGAAGCAAGATGCTGAAGATTTGGCGAAAGCAATTGGTGATACTATCATAGAAATCAAAACCAAAGCTGGCGAAAGTGGTAAAATATTTGGTGCCATCACTGCACTTCAAGTATCGGATGCTTTAGCTGTGAAAGGTTTCGCGGTAGATCGTAAGAAAATTGGATTCGATACTTCTATTAAGAATGTAGGCGAGTACAAACTAGTACTAGATTTGCACAAAGAAGTGAAGCATGAAGTTACTGTAAGTGTAGTAGCTGAATAATCACTCTCAATACTCAAGATAACGAAACCTCTGATCCACGATCAGAGGTTTTTTTGTGTCTATATTTGATCACGTTATGCAAGCATATAAAACAGACATAAGACTCAAAACCTTTCCTTCTCAGATAAAGCATGGTCAGAAAATATTGACCCTTGGTTCTTGCTTTGCCCAAGAAATGGGAGAAAGATTGACTGTCAATAAATTTGATGTCTTGGTCAATCCCTATGGTGTGATTTTCAATCCACTGTCTATTTTTCATGCACTAAAGGACTCAATGGTACATCCTGATGGCTATGTTGTACGTGATGGGATGACCTGTCACTTTGATTATCATTTTGATCTTAGAGCGGAGAGTAGAGATACGTTGCAAACTATGATTCAAAACCGAAATGAGCAGGTTCAAACTAGACTCAAAGAAGCTGACTGGTTGGTGCTGACTTTTGGGAGTGCACATGTTTATGAACTTAAATCCACAGGACAGGTAGTAGCCAATTGCCACAAAGTTTCACAAGCCAACTTTGACAAGCGTCTGTTGGGACTGCCCGAAATGAAAGCTGCATTTGATTCTTTGCTTCAATCATTGAGAGTGATCAATCCAACCTTGAAAATTGTCTTGACAGTAAGTCCAGTACGTCATATCAAGGATGGGATGGAAGAAGATCAACTAAGCAAATCATTGCTCAGGGTGTTTTGTGCTACTTTGATTAAAGATTCGTCGATTTATTATTTTCCGTCATATGAAATCATGATGGATGATTTGCGTGACTATCGGTTTTATAAAGAGGATTTGATACACCCCAACAAACAGGCAGAAGATTACATTTGGAACTGTTTTCGGCAGGTTGCCTTCAATGCAGAAACCCAGAATCTGATCCAAAAATGGCAAAATGTATTGATGGCCATGCAGCATAGACCATTTAATCCTAGCTCCACTGAATACCAACTTTTTTTGCAATCTGCCATGAAAAAACTGGAGGAGTTGTCAGGAGATTTGGATATAGCACAAGAGAAGGTTTGGTTCATGAAACAATTGTCACAGGAATGAGATATGTTGTGTTTATCACGCCTTTAAATGTGATTTGCGTACTTTGAGTAGAGTAGAAGAATCGTAATTATGAAATTGATAGTATTGCAGTCTGTTTTTTAGCTTGTATCTAAATATTTAATATTTGATTAAAAAATTAACTGTATTAGTCTGCATTTTCCTGAGAATCTATTTTCTTTGAGCCATCAAATGAAAGCATTCGCTTCACATATCGATTTCACCATAGTTACTCCTATTTCAAGGAGGAACAGGAGACCCCTTGGGGTCTGCTAAATACTGATTACCTACGTGGTAGTCGCATATCGTATATATAAAAATCTTAGAATTATTTTTTTACTTAAGTTCATAAAGAATGAACGTTGATGTGCAGTATGCAAAGCCTGAGCACGCAAAGTATGCTCTAGCTATATGTGAGTTAATCGAGTCCGCAGCGAAGGCTAGAGGTACCGGTATTGCCAAAAGAGATCCTCTCTATATAGAAAAGAAGATCAACAATGGTCAAGCGGTAATCGCCTTGACTGACAAGGGAGACTTGGCCGGTTTTGTCTACATCGAAACTTGGCAAAATAAGGAGTATCTCGCCAACTCTGGGCTGGTAGTTCATCCGGACTATCGCAACCTTGGTTTGGCTAAAAAAATCAAATTGAAGGTATTGAAACTCTCGAAAGAGAAATATCCAGATAGCAAAATATTTGGCATTACGACGAGTTTGGCAGTACTTAAGATCAATTACGAGTTGGGCTATCGTCCAGTGACGTTTTCTGAACTGACCACTGACGAAGAGTTTTGGAATGGCTGTAGAAGCTGTCCCAATTACGATATTTTAGAAAGAAATTCTCGTAAGAATTGTCTTTGTACAGGTATGCTCCTTCACGAAGCATCCAATAAATTTGTAATCAAAGAAAAGGGAATCATCGCCAAGCGTTTTCAGCGTTTGACCAATTTAAAAAAGAAGAAGAAATAATGAGCAAGAAGAAAGTAGTATTGGCTTTTAGTGGCGGATTGGATACCACCTATTGTGCCTTTTATTTGCAAGAAGAACGAAATTTGGATGTTTATACTGCCTTGGTCAACACAGGGGGATTTACTCCAGATCAGTTGGTAGAGACAGAAAAGAAGGCCAGATCTTATGGTGTAGTAGATCATGTCAATTTGGAAAAGACGCAGGATTTTTACGATGAGTGTTTGAGATACCTTATCTATGGAAATGTCCTGAAAAACAATACTTATCCTCTTTCTGTGAGTGCAGAGAGAGCCTTTCAGGCTTTGGCGATTGCCAAATATGCCAAGTCAATCAATGCTGACTACATCGCTCATGGTAGTACAGGTGCTGGCAATGACCAGGTGAGATTTGATTTGATCTTTCAGATCATTTGCCCAGATGTGGAAATCATCACGCCGATCCGAGACAACAAGCTTTCGCGTCAAGCGGAAATAGAATACCTCAAAGGAAAGGGAGTCAATCTGTCATGGGAAAAGGCCAAATATTCTGTGAACAGAGGCCTGTGGGGTACCTCTGTAGGGGGGGCTGAGACCCTGACTTCACATCTCACTTTGCCAGAGGAGGCATATCCTAGCCAAGTACAAAAAGAAGGAAGCGAAGAAGTAGAATTGACTTTCGAAAAGGGGCAGTTGACAGCTTTCAACGGAAAGAAAATGGGAGCTGTACAAGTGATCGAGTCACTCAACGCTGTGGCATCTCAGTATGGTATAGGTCGAGATGTACATGTAGGAGATACGATCATTGGTATCAAGGGACGTGTAGGTTTTGAAGCTGCTGCACCAGTGGTGATCATCAAAGCACATCACTTGCTCGAAAAACACAATTTGACCAAATGGCAGCAGCACTGGAAGGAGCAGTTGGGCAATTGGTATGGAATGCTGTTGCATGAAGGACAGTTCTTGGATCCAGTGATGAGAGATATTGAGGTTTTTCTAGAAAACACGCAAAGAAACGTGACTGGAACGGTCAAAATCAAATTGGCTCCATATAGATTTGAAGTGATTGGGGTGCAGTCAGATAAGGATCTAATGGCTTCTGATTTTGGTCAGTATGGAGAAATGAACAATGGTTGGTCTGGAGAAGACGTGAAAGGATTCACTAAAATATTGGCCAATCAAACAAAAATCTATAGTTCGATAAATAATGATTAAAGTAGGAATAATAGGTGGAGCTGGTTACACAGCAGGAGAGTTGTTGAGGATTTTGGTAGGTCATCCTGAAACTGATATTGCTTTTGTACATAGCACTAGCAATGCAGGTAACCCGATTCATTCTGTTCACAAAGACTTGGTAGGCGATATAGAAGGTGATTTTACAGACCAGTTGCAGTTTGACGTGGATGTCATTTTTATCTGTTCTGGGCATGGTCATTCTAGGTCGTTCGTTGAGTCCAATGATATTCCATCTCATGTCAAAATTATAGATTTGAGCAATGACTACCGTCTAAAGGATCATGCTGATGGTTTTGTGTATGGCTTACCCGAGTTGAATCTGGAGGCCATTAAAACGGCTAATAAAATCGCGAATCCAGGATGTTTTGCGACAGCAATCCAATTGGCAATATTGCCCTTGGCTGCAAAGGGTTGGTTGACAGAGGATGTGCATGTCAATGCCATCACAGGGTCTACTGGTGCTGGACAAAATCCAAGTGCAACGAGCCATTTCAGTTGGAGAAACAACAATATTTCGATCTACAAGGCATTTTCTCATCAGCATTTGGGAGAGATCAATCAGTCTATTCAGCAATTGCAGGATGGGTATGCAGGAGATGTGAAATTCATCCCTGTGAGAGGTAACTTTACCAAAGGCATTTTCGCGAGTGTGTACACACATTGTACAGTTGACGAGAAGGAAGTGGTGGCAGCCTATAAGGAGTTTTATAAGGATGCTAAATATGTGCATGTCTTGGATTATGCACCTGATATGAAACAAGTGGTCAATACCAATAAATGTTTGATTCATGTTGAGAAGCATGGCGATACTGTGTTGGTGACATCATGCATAGACAATTTGATCAAAGGAGCGTCAGGTCAAGCGGTTCAGAATATGAACTTGATGTTTGGCTTGGATCAAAAAGTAGGATTGCAATTAAAAAGTTTAGGGTTCTAACTCATTATTACATAACATACCCATCATCTAAATCATTTAACTCATGAAAATAGCACTAATCGGAGTAGGAAACTTAGGGCTTTCGATAGCCAAAGGACTGGTAGATCAAACCAATTTTGATGTAGAACAATTGGTACTTACCAAGCGAAACGTATCCAATTTGGATGGATGGAAGAAACACCCACATGTATTGGTGACACCATCTAACATAGACGCTGTGCGTGCTTCGGATATCATCATTCTATGTGTACAGCCGAGCCAGATCAATACAATTTTGAATGAAATCAAGGATGAGCTGGATGAAAAGAGACATTTGTTGATCTCAACCATTACTGGACGCAAGATTCAAGATATCGCAGATGTGATAGGTAAAAAGGTGGCGATCATTAGAAGTATGCCCAATACAGCCATATCAGTCCGTGAATCCATGACTTGCCTCTCTACCAACGCCAATGGCAAAGCGAAGATTGGATTGGCAGAAGAGATATTCAATGCGATGGGTGAAACCATGGTGATCGATGAAAACAAAATGCAAGCAGCAACTGTCGTCTGTGCTAGTGGGATTGCCTTTTGGATGAGACTCATCAGGGCGACCACACAAGGTGCAATTCAGCTTGGTTTCGATGCGCCTGATGCCAAAGAAATGGCGACTCAGGCCTGTCTGGGTGCAGCGACACTCTTACTAGAGTCAGGCAATCACCCAGAGGAAGAAATAGACAGGGTGACTACCCCGATGGGCTGTACCATCTCTGGATTGAACGAAATGGAGCACGAAGGGATGAGTTCTGCACTCATCAAAGGATTGATGAAATCCTATGAAAAAATATCTCAAATAATGATTGAAAAGTAAAAATGAAGAATTACAAGGTTTATCCTTTATTTGATATTACAATTGAGAAGGGCGAGGGCAATTATGTCTATGACACGGCTGGTGAGAGATACCTCGACTTTTATGGAGGGCATGCTGTCATTTCGATTGGACACTCTCATCCAACTTATGTAACCTCTATCACTGAGCAAGTCAACAAAATCGGTTTTTATTCCAACTCAGTTCAGATCCCTCAACAAGAAGAACTAGCTGAAAAACTGGGTGTATTGAGTGGGTATGAAGATTATGATTTGTTTTTGTGTAATTCAGGAGCGGAAGCCAATGAGAATGCACTGAAATTAGCCTCCTTCCAAAATGGAAGAAACAAAATAGTGGCTTTCAAAAACGGATTTCACGGGAGAACATCTCTAGCAGTAGCAGCCACTGATAATCCTAAAATCCAAGCAGCTGTCAATGCGACAGACAATATTCAGTTGTTTGAATTGGGAGACTTGGAAGGAGTCAAAGCAGCTCTAGCAACCAAAGAGGTGGCTTGTGTGATCATAGAAGGGATACAAGGTGTAGGAGGAATCAATGATCCAGGAGCAGCCTTTCTTGAAGGCCTACAGAAGGCTTGTAAAGAGACCGGAACGATATTTATCTTGGACGAAGTGCAGTCTGGTTATGGCCGTACAGGTAAGTTTTTTGCACATCAGTATGCTGATGTTAAGCCTGATTTGATCACGATTGCCAAAGGTATGGGCAATGGGTTTCCGATAGGAGGTGTCATTATCTCACCTGATTTCGAAGCGAGTTTTGGACAGTTGGGTACTACCTTTGGAGGCAATCACTTGGCTTGTGCTGCGGGTTTGGCAGTATTAGACGTGATGAAGGCTGAAAATCTGATGAATAACTCTCAACAGATCGGTGATTACATCATCTCACAGCTGAAAGATATCAAAAGTATCAAAGAAATAAGAGGCAAAGGTTTGTTGCTAGGATTGGAGTTTGAAGATTCAGTTAAAGAGTTGCGTGGGGAGTTGTTGAAAAAATATAAGATATTTACAGGTGCAGCTACAAACCCTAAGGTACTGAGATTGTTGCCGCCCATGACCATCACTAAAACTGAAGCTGATATTTTCATTAACGCATTAACAGATTTGCTATGACCAACTTTTGCTCCATCAAAGATGTCGAAGATCCCGCAGGGTGGATCAAAGAAGCTATCGAGCTAAAAGAAAAAATTGAAAAAGATGGACCCTTCGCGAGAAGTGGAAAGTCTATTTGTCTCTTGTTTTTCAATCCTAGTCTTAGGACGAGGTTGAGTATGCAGAAGGCTGCATACAACCTAGGGATTGAATCCTTTGTGTTCAACTTGAACTCAGAGGGATGGCAACTGGAGTTTGGAGATGGAGTGGTGATGAATGGCAATACCAGTGAGCATATCATCGAAGCGGCTGGAGTTATGAGTAGTTATTTTGATGCGATTGCAGTCAGAGCTTTTGCTACTTTGACACACAAGCAGGATGATTATCAAGAGAAAATTTTGAGTCAGTTTGTGAAGTATTGCTCTGTCCCTGTGATCAATATGGAGTCTGCGACTTCACATCCTTTGCAGTCATTTGCCGACATGATTACCATAGAGCAGTTCAAAAAAGTAGCCAAGCCTAAGGTGGTTTTGTCGTGGGCACCACACCCTAAGGCATTGCCACAGGCGGTAGCTAACTCGTTTCTGCATTGGAGCAATCGAATGGATTATGAGCTGGTTTTGACGCATCCAAAAGGCTATGAATTAGACCCAGCAATCGTCGGAAATGCAAGGGTAGAATATGATCAAAACAAGGCTTTTTCTGGCGCTGATTTTATCTATGCCAAAAACTGGTCTGCCTTCAATGATGAGGTCTATGGTCAGGTTGTTTCCAAAGACGAAAGCTGGACTATTACACCCGAAAAAATGGCACTGACCAATCAGGCAAAGTTCATGCATTGTCTTCCAATCCGAAGAAACGTGATTGCTATGGATGCAGTCTTGGACGGACCAGATTCGATCGTGATTACCCAAGCAGGTCATCGCATCACCTCGGCACAAATGGTGCTCAAGCAATTGTTGAATATCAAATAATCAAATAGAAAATGGAGTCTTTGACAGTCGTCAAAATAGGAGGGAAAGTCATCAATGAAGAGGCTGAACTGGAGATCTTTTTGAAGAAATTTGCGGCACTGAAAGGTAACAAAGTATTGGTACATGGAGGTGGTAACATCGCCTCTGTCGTACAAAACAAAATGGGCATACCTCCTGTGATGGTAGAGGGTAGAAGGATCACTGATGCAGATACCATTGAGATTGTCTCTATGGTATTTAGTGGCTTAAATAAAAAGATAGTTGCAAAGCTACAATCTCTTGGGATTCAGTCACTTGGTTTGTCTGGCGCAGATGCAAATCTTATTCAGTCCAAAAAGCGAAGTGTTACTACAATAGATTATGGATATGTTGGTGATGTTGAGAAAGTTAATACTTCCTTTTTAAAGTCATTATTCGATCTTGAGGTCGTGCCAGTCGTATGTGCTTTGACACACGACAACCAAGGGCAGCTATTGAATACCAACGCAGATACCATTGCTTCTGAACTAGCACGAGGGGTGGCGGATCACTATCAGGTGGACTTGGTGTATTGTTTCGAACAGCCAGGTGTATTGAGTGATTTTGAAAACAAGGTTGTCATCCCTGAGATTACTCCAGAGAGCTATGCCAAGTATAAGGCAGAGGGAGTAATTGTTGACGGCATGATCCCGAAATTGGACAATGCATTTGATGCGATCAGTGCTGGTGTGGATACTGTGAAAATCTGCCACTTTGAAGCACTCGACAAGATACAATCAAGCGACTATCCAGGAACCAAATTATGCTTGAAATAGATTCGTCATATCATAACAATACCCGTGAAGCGGTAGCGCTTTTATCGGCGATGATTGAGACAGAATCTCTGAGTCGAGAAGAAGAAAATGTGGCTAAACTAGTTCGAAAGTTTCTAGAAAATAAGGGTGTAGCGGTGCATCAAAAAAGAAACAATCTTTGGGCAAAATCAAAGACGTTTTCCAAGCACAAACCCACCATACTTTTGAACTCCCACATAGACACGGTCAAGCCTGCCAAGTCTTATACTTTGGATCCGTTCAAGGCACAAATCATTGAGGGTAGATTGCACGGTTTGGGTAGTAATGATGCAGGCGGACCTTTGGTCTCCTTGATCATGACTTTCCTGCATTTTCATGAACTGAGTGATCTACCATATAATTTGATTTTGGCAGTCACTGCCGAAGAAGAAATATCAGGGATCAATGGAATCGCTTCGATCATCTCCGAACTGGGAAAGATCGATTTGGCGATCGTGGGCGAACCGACCCTGATGGATATGGCGATTGCTGAAAAGGGGCTGATCGTGATTGACTGTGAAGCCAAAGGCGTGAGTGGTCATGCTGCCAGAGAAGAAGGAGTCAATGCGATCTACAAAGCATTGACGGAAATTGAGAAATTGAAAAACTACCAGTTCGAGAAGGAGTCAGCTTACCTAGGACCAATCAAGAAAACAGTCACTCTGATAGAAGCAGGCACCCAGCACAACGTAGTACCTGACTCCTGCAGGTTTGTCTTGGATGTACGTACCACAGATGCTTACACCAATCAAGAAGTAGTCGAAATTTTAGAGCGGGAAATTGATGTCATATTCAATCCAAGATCCTTGCGTTTGAATTCTTCGGGTATTTCTCCCGAGCATCCTATCGTGCTGAGAGGAGAAAGCTTGGGGATGAAAAAATATGGTTCGCCTACTTTGTCAGATCAGGCTTTGATGCCTTTCAAATCGATCAAGATAGGGCCAGGAGATTCGGCGCGTTCTCATACTGCTGATGAGTATATCTATGTGGATGAGATCGAAAAGGGAATCCAATTGTATATCCAGTTGTTGGATGGGTTGGTGATATAGTTTGAAGAGTTTAGACTAATAAAAGTGCTTTGGAAAGTCTCTGTAATTAGTTGAGAGGATGATATTTAAGCATAAAGCTGTCATTTCGACGTAGGAGAAATAACAAAGAAATACTTTCGATGAAAGTATTTCAATATTTGATAACAGGACGTAGGTCAATAATAAAGCAATACAACATGAAACTTTGGGACAAAGGCAATACAGAAGTATCTAAGGACATAGAAAACTACACCGTCGGACGAGACAGGGAACTGGACTTGCTCTTAGCATCCTTTGATGTCTATGGATCGATGGCGCACACCATCATGCTCGAAAGCATTGGATTGCTCACCACACCTGAATTGGCAGAGGTACAAGTTGAACTCAAGGAGATACTAAAAGTGATCGCAGCAGGTGATTTTGTCATCGAAGAAGGGATCGAAGATGTACACTCACAAGTGGAATTGATGCTGACCCGCAAACTGGGAGATACTGGCAAGAAAATCCATAGCGGACGCTCTCGCAATGACCAAGTTTTGGTTGATCTGCGTCTATTCATCCGACACGAAATCAAAACGATTGCCGAGCTGGTCACAGAGCTATTCGAAACCCTCAACAACCTGAGCAAGCAACACAAAGATATTTTGATCCCTGGTTATACACATTTGCAAGTAGCCATGCCATCTTCTTTTGGCTTGTGGTTTGGTGCCTATGCGGAAAGTTTGACAGATGATTTGCACCTGTTGCAAGCAGCGTACAAAGTGACGAATCAGAACCCCTTAGGTTCTGGTGCAGGCTATGGTTCGTCCTTTCCTTTGGATAGACAAATGACAACTGACCTGTTGGGCTTTGATGACCTGAGCTACAATGTCGTCTATGCACAGATGAGCAGAGGCAAGGTCGAGAAGACCGTCGCTTTCGCCATGAACAGCATCGCATCGACGCTTTCTCGTATGAGCATGGATATATGCCTGTACAATTCTCAGAACTTCGGTTTTCTAGAGTTGCCAGCCGAGATGACCACAGGATCGAGCATCATGCCGCACAAGAAAAATCCAGACGTGTTTGAGCTAATCCGTGCCAAGATGAACAAGCTGCAGGCACTGAGCACTGAGATCAGTCTGATCACGACCAATTTGCCGTCTGGTTACCATAGAGACATGCAGACGATCAAGGAGACTTTTCTACCTGCATTTTACGAACTGAAGTCAACCCTAGAGATAGCGATCTTTGCGATGAAGAACATCAAGGTGAAAGACGGGATCGTTCAGGATGAGAAGTACAAGGATTTGTTTAGTGTAGAAGAGGTGAACAGATTGGTGCTGCAAGGCGTGCCATTCAGAGATGCTTACATCCAAGTCGGCAAGGCGATCCAAGAAGGCTCAGACAAGCTCTCCAAGGAAGTGAATCACACCCATCTTGGCAGCATAGGTAATCCAGCTAATGATCAAGTAGAAGCGAAACTAAAAGCCGTGTTGGCTGGCTTTGGATTTGAGAAGGCAGAAGAGGCTTTGAAGAAGTTGGTGGGGTAGAGAATGTTATTTATTGACAAGGTTAATTGTTATTTGTCTTTATTTCAATGACTTATATGTTGTGATTCTAGGATTTTAGGATTCGATTTATTATCTTATCTATCCACCTAAAATCCAAAGTTATGGTTAAGAACTATCGAGGTGTACAAGAGGTAAAACCTGTTGTCATCGAAACCCAAGCTATTTCGGTCAAGGACTATATGTCCACCAGACTGATAACCTTCGATCCCGAGCAATCTATCATGGAGGTAGTAGATCAATTGTTAACTCATCGCATATCGGGAGCACCAGTGGTCAATCACATGGGCGAACTGGTCGGTGTGATCTCAGAGGGCGATTGCCTCAAAGAAGTCGTCAAAGGCAAATACCACAATCTGCCGATTTTGGGAGGTAAGGTCAAGGATCACATGGCTAGCAATGTGATCAGGATTCATCCCGATACCAATATACTTGAAGCGGCCAAGATGTTTTTGGAGATGAAGATTCGGAGATTCCCTGTGCAAGATGATCATGGCAGGCTGATCGGTCAGATCAGTCAAAAGGACGTCATGCGGGCGGTAAAGAATTTGAAAAGCGAAAATTGGCACTAGGTCTCCTAGTGCTTTTTTTCTTGCTTTATATGCCAGTGATCTTCTTTGTTGTCAATATGTATTTGATTGGCCTGGATGCCAAAAAGAATCAAAGCAATTACTGACCAACCAATGGCTACTATTTCTATCGTGTCCATTTTCGGGATGTTTTATTTCCACTGACATAGACAAAACCATACCGAAATGTTATAATCCTAATAAATAGGTAAAATGCGTAGTGGTTGGTGTAAGCAGTTGACACTTAGTGTCGTGCATAATCAGTGTCTCTCCAAGTTAGGAATGATGATGGTAAACTTGGTTCCCATGCCAAAAGTGGAGTCTACGGAGATTTGACCTTCCAGCTTCTGGATGGCTTCCTTGACAATGTACAATCCCAAACCCGAGCCTTTGGAGTCTGGACTTGCTCTGTAAAACATGTCGAATATTTTTTGCAGGTAGGTTTGTTCGATTCCTATTCCATTGTCTTCTATTTCAACTTTCATTTGCTTTTCATCAATGACGGCCTCTATGTTGACAAAACTATCTGAGATGTTGGTGTTTTGGTATTTGATGGCGTTGGAGATGAGGTTGTTGAAAATGATGGTGAGTCTACGCTGGTCGCAGTAGAACTTTTCCTTGGCATCTATGTTGACCAATTTGAGCAAGGTTGAGCAGCCTGGTAGATAATTGAGGTGCTTAAACGACTCATTGATGATCTCAGCGATATCTACTTCTTTCTTTTCTACATCCAATCTAGAGTTTCTAGAATAGTCGATGATATCACTGATGAACTTGTCTAGATTGACCGTACTATCTCTGAGTAGTTTGAGATAGCCTTGTATATCATACTGTTTGTTTTCTTTTTCAATGATGTTGAGCAATCCCAAAATAGAGAGGAGGGGAGCCCGCAGATCGTGAGAGGTGCTGTATACGAAACGATCCATTTCTTCATTGATTTTTTTTAGTTCTTGGTTGGCATCCAGCAACTCTTCCGAGCTCACATTCATGACGCGCTCGATGAGTTCTTGGTCTCGCTCAAAGTTGTCGTAGGTTTCGCTGATGTTGTCTAGCAGAGGCATCAATTCAGTAGGTATGGGATACCCCTTGGTGTATTTTTTGATTTGCTTCTGTAGTAGGTCGTTATGTTTTACGGAATCCATTAGGCTTCTCTAAATGCTGTAATAACTACACTTTGATTGTGTAACTCACTTTTTGTTTGGGGTGTGCATGGTGATATTTCTCCGTGCGAATAGAATCCTATCATGGGAGTTTTACTCCCAAATTTCGAATTTACACATTCTACTTCATCGAGAGTCCAATCTTTCAAAACATTTCGTCTACCTACACAATTAAATATCAGTACAAAGTCAGGGTTTTCATAATTCAACTTGTTCAAAACCAATTCAGCTGCTGTTTCTGAAGATCGAATCAGTGATGATATGTTGGTCTTCATCATGCGGATGCTGTCGCCTTCATTGAAGTTACCAGCATAGCTGATCGATTCATCTTCGTGGAAGGCTATTACACCACGGACGATTCGTTTGGATCCACCCTTCTTTTTGATTCCTAATGGATAAAAGATGCTGTCTTGGACTACATCATCAACTAGGCCATTGAGGTATTGGGTATAAAAATGACTGGCACTTTTATGGTCTATTTCATAGACACGGTTGTCTGTGGCTTTGGTGATGGTTTTTTCTGCACCAAAAGAAGACCAAGCACTATCCAAGCTATGCACGACTTGCAGGTCTTCTCCACTGAATCCTATCCCTATGACTCTGCCTTCTTTGGGAGGACCGTTGAGTCCTATCAGTGATTGGACGGAAGAGTTGCGTGTACCTGTCATGCCTCCCGTGATGGGTACATGTTCTGATAGATTGATGTGTATCCCAGTGAGTAGATCGGATCCATTGATTTTTTGATAATCTCCGATGATGATTAGGTTGGAAATTAAATCTTTGTCCAAATCAGCTGAGAGGTGTGTGCCTGCATCAAAACTGTCCTTTACATCTTGGATGTCTACCTGTAGCGCTTGTACGACTGTCTTTTCAAACAAAATAGCAGAAACAATAATGTAGTTGTCCGAAATGGTATGGTTGAGTATCTCACCATTGGTAGAGCAAGTGATAATGTCAGCATGTGGGTAACGTGTCTTGAGTTCAGCATATCTTTCTGCATGTCTAATCAAGTCGATTGGACCAAAGGCGAAAACGAGATTGGCACGTTCTCCAAGGTTTTTATCTGCTACATACTGCCAGTGATCTTGTTCAGACCACTTGATTTGCTCTACTATCATTGATGAGTTGGTATGGATTTAGGCGATGAAGCCCAGGGTTCAATGTATCAAAAGTCAATATAATAATTCTGCTGTTTTGGGACTTCCAAAATCATTAATTTTTCTTTAGAAGCTGCACAATAGCATAACAAAATAGATTGAGGTTTTGCGCAATTTCTTGGTTGTTCATGGACGCGAATCCCAGTCTGCACTTGTTTGTTTCATGATAGGTATCAATATCCAGATGTAGGTTGACTTTCTTACATTCTTTGATCAGATCATTGATCTGTATGTTTTTGAAGGTAGCCCAAATTGCCATGCCTCCATCAGGGATGTTAAATTGAATCTCATCCCCTAGCTTTTGTTTGAGCAGGTGGCAAAAGAGGTCGCGTCTGTGTCGGTAGATGTTCACGGCTTTTTTGATGGATCGATGGATTTCTTTTTCCTCGATCAGGATTGAAAGCGCTTTTTCGAGCACTGGATCACCTCGTCTGTCTATGAGTTTTCTGATGTCGCGACATTGATCTATGATGTTTGGGTCGGCATACATGTAGCCCATTCGTATGGAGGGAGCAAAAATCTTGCTAAACGACCCAATATAAATGACCCGCTGACCTTGGTCTATACTGGCAATGGGTAAGATGGGAGAGCCATTGTAGTGGTAGTCAAAGTCATAATCATCCTCCAAAATGTAGAAATCATGCTGTATAGACAACTCCAGCAACCTCAATCGATGCTCGATAGGCATGGTGACTGTCGTAGGGTAGTGATGGTGCGGACTGATGTAGATAGCTTTGATTTTATGTAGTTGGACTGCCTGTTCTATTTGTTCAATGTCCAAACCCTCGGGCGTAAGATCTACTTCAACCAACTTGCCACCCAAGTGCTGGATTGTTCGGTTGGCAGATCCGTAGTTGAGCTTGCCTACGATGACTTGATCTCCCGAATGTAGAATCGAAGATAGTGCTAGAAAAATAGACATCTGACTACCTCTGGTGATCATGATCTCATCGATACTTGGATTAAGAGCACGCGTTTCGTGGAGATATTTGCACAGCGAGTTGCGTAGATTGATTTCTCCTTCGAAATGATTGCCCGTCAATACAGACTTAGCTAATATTCCCTTAGTGAGTGATTTGGCAGTTTTGTAAAGCAACTCTATAGGTGCTATGCGGTAATCTGGCGTGCCTTCAGTGATTTGGTAGGTTTTGTTGGCGGTGATAGTAGACTTGTTAGGTTTTGATACGGCAGTTTTCCGATTCAGACCTTTGGGCTGGGTGACAGGAAGGTCTTTTTTGACGAATGTGCCTCTCGAAGGATGAACTTCTGTCCAGCCCTGCGCCATCAGTTCATCATAAGCTAAAAGAATGGTTTTTCGATTGAGCGTCAAGGTTTCTGCAAGAAGTCGACTGCTAGGCAATTTGGAACCAGTAGCAATTCTGCCATTCATAATTTCGAGCACGAAGGCATCTGCCAGTTGTAGGTAGATGGCTCTTTTAGAGTTCGGATTGATTGTGATTATGGATTTCCAAGGTAGCATATCTGGACCATCTGTTTGTTGCAAACTGGAGTACAATGATAAGCCACTTTGATTTTAGATTTGTGAAAACATAAACAAAAGTACTATGTCAGAGTTTGCCAAAGAATCAAGAAATAAAATAGTCAGAGGAGCCAAAAGAGGAACTTATGACAAGAAGGCCATCTATGAGATCCTAGATGCTGGTTTTTTGTGTCATATCAGTTTTGTGATGAATGACGCACCATTTATGATCCCAACTGCCTATGCCCGCCAAGGGGATAAGTTGTACATCCATGGTTCGGTCAAGAGCCGCACCATACAAGAAACCAAGAAAGGAACGCCGATTTGTTTTTGTGTCACGCATTTGGATGGTTTGGTGCTGGCGCGATCTGCTTTTCATCACTCAGTCAATTATAGATCCGCCATCATCTATGGTACTGCACACGAAGTAGTCAGTGATGAGGACAAAAACGAAGCATTGAGACTCATTACTGAGAATTTTCTAGAAGGGAGATGGAATGAAGTGAGACAGCCCAATCAGAAAGAGCTTGATATTACCTCGGTGCTGGAGATAGATATCGAGTCAGCATCCGCCAAAATCAGAACCGGCGACCCAGTAGATGACCAAGAAGACTATGATTTGGATATTTGGGCTGGACAATTGCCGATCAAGCGAATTTATGACAAGCCAGTAGCTGATCAATTGTTGAAGGAAGGAATTGAAGGAAGTAAGGCCGCACACCTTGCATGGGAAAAGTCAAAACAATAGATTTGTTCTAAACACAATTTATGACTTTGATCAGAGAGCTTTTAGGAAAGACGCCACAGTATGGCGACAATTGTTGGTTTGCAGAGACTGCTGTCATCATCGGTGACGTCACCATGGGAGACAATTGTAGTATATGGTACAACGCCGTATTGAGAGGAGATGTAAACTCCATCACGATTGGCAATAACTCCAACATACAGGACAATGCCATGATTCACTGTACTTACCTAAAAGCCCCTACTGTGATAGGCAATCATGTCTCGATTGGTCACAATGCTATTGTCCATGGTTGTACGCTAGAGGACAATGTGCTGATCGGAATGGGTGCCATCGTGATGGATCATGTCGTGGTAGGGGCAGGGTCTATCATTGGTGCTGGAGCGGTGGTATTGGAAAACACCATCATCGAGCCAGGATCGGTCTATGTAGGCAACCCAGCTAAGAAGGTCAAAGACATCGGAGAAAAAGGAACTGCCGAGATTCAAAGAATAGCAGGCAATTATTTGAAATACTCAAGTTGGTACAAACAATAACATATGAACATAGCAAAACCCAATGCAGCTGAATACAATGCCTTTTATCAAGGCTATGTGGATGAGGTAATCCAAGAAGGGGACATCATGCAATATCTCAAAACGCAGAGAGATGAAGTAGTGAGGTTCTATGAGGGTTTGTCTCAGGATAAGATCGAGTATGCGTACGAAGAAGGTAAATGGACGATGAAACAAATGCTCAGACATCTTATAGATGCAGAGAGGGTATTTGGCTACCGTGCCATGGCCATTGCCAGAGGAGACAAGACGCAATTGCCAGGGTTTAGTGAGGATGATTATGTGGTGTATGCTGATGATACGGCCAATACGATTCAGGATTTGATCACCGAGTTTATTCAGGTCAGAAATGCCAACATGAGCATGATTCAGAATCTCAATGCTGCTAGTTTAGCGAGGGTAGGTTCTGCCAATGGATCAGATACATCAGCACGTGCCATCGTCTACATTGTCGCTGGGCATTTGGCACATCATTTAATGATTTTAAAAGAGAGGTACTTATAGCATGTTTGAATTCGACCCCAACAAAAAGTACGAAAAGACGACCAAAACAAGGTCTGTGATCCGTTTTCAGGACTGTGATCCACTTCGTCATTTAAACAACGCCAAGTATTTTGATTACTACTTCAACGGCAGAGAAGACCAGGTGCCCAAACTATATGGTCTGCAAAATTCGGAGATTTATCGCGCTTTTGATGCGGTATGGGTCGTGTACAATCACCAAATATCTTACTTGAGACCTGCTGGCATGGGAGAGTGGGTCAAATTGTTGTCTCGTATCATTTGGTACGATAGCCACTCCGTATTGGTAGAGTATTTTATGATCAATGATGACGAGACGCAGCTCAAAAATATCCTCTGGAGCAAACTTCGTTTTGTGGATAACCAAGGGAAATCCACGGAGCATCCTGCCAAGCTGATGGAGTTTCTCTCTACGGTTTCTTTCAATGACTATGTCGATCATCCGATTGATTTTGATCAACGTCTGCAAGAAGTCAAAGAGGAGGTAAAAAATAAGCAGATTAGGTACTACTAAACCTGATTAGTCTTCTATACGTCCTACAAACTGCAACACCATGGTGTCTAAATCAAGACAGGTTAAATGTCCCATTGGTACACCGTCCTTGCTATCAAACACACAGCCCGCATCAATGCAGATGTTGTCTGCGCCCAACCGAATATCATCGATGATCTGCATGACAGCTTTGGGTGTATGTCCGTGAATTACCTTTTTGCCATGGGTCTGTTGTAGGTCAACTCGCTCATTTCTAGTCCATAGCATCGCTTCTGTATCGTCTCTAAATGGTACGTCAAAGTTGAAGCCAGCATGAACCAAAAAAGCGTTTTCTGTTTCATAAAAAAGATCCAAGGTATCGATGAAATCAAAGTAACAGTCTGGGATTTTTTTGATATCGGTAGTGCCAAAACTATGCAAGGTCTCTTCGCCACCAGCCTTGAACCAATGGTCGTATTTTGGCCCACCCTCAAGGGCATTTTTCATCATCAGGTCATGATTACCCATCAAAGCTTTGATTGTGTAGTTTCGTCGCAACTCTTCTATGTAGTCGATAGTTCCTTTTGAATCCAACCCTCTGTCTACATAGTCACCCAGTAGATACAAGGTGTCATCACTTTGGAGTGCCACTACATCTTCTACCAGATGCTTGAAACTCTGTGTACATCCATGTATATCGGCGATAGCTAGTTTTCTAGGCATTTTTGCTTTTTTGAGTGAATGAAAGGGTAAAATTATGGCTGTGTCTTGATATGAGCGAAGATACAATTGACTTATTTGTGTGCAAGATTGTTTCTGGACAAATTTCCATCAATAATTCTCTCCAAATACTTTTACATTCTACCTGAGTTCATTGATCTTAGCATCCGTAGTATAATAAACTGTGACAAGAAGATGAAAATACTGGCAATAGGGAGGAATTATGTAGAACATATCAAGGAACTGGACAATGAAAAGCCAGATGAGCCTGTTGTTTTTTCTAAACCTGATACCGCACTTTTGCGCAACAATGATGCATTTTATTATCCTGATTTTACCAAGGATATTCACCACGAAGTAGAAGTGGTAATTCGCATCTCTAGAGTAGGTAAAAACATTGAACCCAAGTTTGCACACAAATATTATGACCAATTCGGGATAGGGATCGATTTTACAGCACGTGATTTACAAACCAAACTGAAGAACAAAGGATTGCCATGGGATATCGCCAAGGGGTTCAATGGATCTGCTCCGATTTCTGAGTTTCGCTCTACGGAGGGCTATGATCTGAGCAATCTCAATTTTAGTCTCAACATAGATGGCAAGGAAGTACAAAATGGGAATACCCGTTTGATGATGTTTGATATTGATTTTATAGTGAGTTATGTATCCAAATTTTTCACTTTGAAGAAAGGGGATTTGATTTTTACAGGGACACCCAAAGGCGTTGGGCCAGTACACATTGGCAATCGCCTAGAAGCATTTCTTGAGGACGAAAAAGTGATGGATTTTGAGATTAAATAATTTCCTTGTTTTCCTTTTTATTGGTTTTTCTTTTTGGTCGCAGGCACAAGGTCCTAAGCGGGGAGACTTCCTGTTTCCAGTCAGACCGAATCAAGTGAATTATTTGGCAGGTACTATGGGAGAGTTGCGATCTACCCACTTTCATGCAGGTATCGACATCAAAACTAGTGGCACAACAGGCTTGCCTATCTACGCAGCAGCAGATGGGTATGTACAACGCGTCAGTGTATCTACGACAGGCTATGGCAATGCCATCTACCTGGTTCATCCTCACAACAATTCAGTCACTGTCTATGCTCATTTGGAGTACTTTAGCCCAGAGATAGCGGCCTATGTCAGAGAGCAGCAATATGAGCAAGAGAGCTTTGAGGTAAATTTATTTCCCAAATCGGATCAATTTCGTTTCAAACAAGGAGATGAAATCGCAAAATCAGGCAATACAGGTTCTTCTTCTGGGCCACATTTGCATTTTGAAATTAGAGACAAGTTGCATAAAATTTTAGATCCCTTGGCCTTCGGTTTTGACGAAATCAAAGACAAAATCCCTCCCACGATCTCGAAAGTTGCCTTCGTGACCATGGATGCCAAGGCAAGAATCAATGGGATGTTTGGCAGATTCGAATTCAATGTGATCATAGATAAAAGTGGTAATCCTGTCTTGGATGCCCCTGTCTCACTCTATGGTAAGATTGGTGTGGAGATCTATGCCTATGACATGTTTAATGGAGCGCACAATCACAACGGTATTCCTCGACAGACACTGAGTTTGGATGGAGATGTGGTTTTTCAGCAAGACATTTCTTCTATGGAATTCTACCAGCAGCGCAATATTTTGGTACATACCAACTACAAAGCATCGGTGCAAGGCAGCAGAAGATTCAACAAGTTGTACGTAGATGAAGGGAATGACTTGGATATATACCGTACCAATAACATGAAGGGGATGTTTAGAATCATGGATTTGCAAAAGCATCAACTGGACATCCGACTAGAGGATAGTTATGGCAATATCAGCCAATATCGCTTTGTAGTCAATGACACCAATGGAGATATCAGGAAGTACCAGATGGCTCAGAGCAAGAAGAAGCCTGAGTCTGATTTGTATGATAATCTGTTGGAAGTAAAAGCTGATTTGACAGGACACAGTTATTGTGAAGCTCAGTTGTTTTTGAAATATGGAGGAGGAACCACCCAGATGGCTTATGACGTCCTCAATAACGGTTATTATCTATGGGATCTCAGAAAGGGGCTACCAGATTCGGTTCAGGTATGTGATGATACCAAACGGTTTGATTATGCAACTATGATTCCTAGCGGGCGCACATTCAAATATTCGGGAGAGAACATTGAAATTTTGTTTCCAAGAGAATCATTATTCGATACGACCTATTTGCGTTACAAATACACATTGGGTGAAAGTGGCGTATTAGAAGTCTTTGATCTCAATACTGCCGAAGTACCTCTGAGAAAGTACATCGACGTGACACTTTATCCAGACTTTAGCTATGATCCCGAAAGAGCCAGCGTATATAGCGTCAATTCTCGTGGTGATTTGAGTTATGTAGGAGGAGAGTGGGATCACCACAGTATCAATTTCAAGACCCGAGATTTGGTACGCTATACCATCGCCACTGACAATGTGCCTCCAAGAATCTTGGAACTAAAGACAGTACCTCAGCGCGTACAATTCAAAATAGATGATGATATGTCAGGCATAGGGGAGATTCGCGCCGAGCTCAACGGCCGTTGGTTGTTGATGAATTATGATTATAAACGAAAACTTATCTGGTCAGATGAGAAATCAGTAATTGCAGGCCAGTTTGTACTCCGTGTCAAAGATTCTGCAGGAAACGAGACTGTTTTTGAACGAAGATACTAAGCGTATTAGGCTATGTCAGATGCTCTAATTGTATGCTCTGACTTTGAAATCTAACGATTTGAAGCTAATTTCAACCCATCGAAAAACGAACTAACACATGAAAACAAAACTAGGATTTGTAATTGCCGCGTTGTTGTACGCTGGAGCAGCGTTGGGGCAGACGCCAGTTGCAACCATTCCATTCGAACAATATGGTGACCATAGTTTCATCAAAGTCAAAATCAATGGTTCAGAAGAATTAGATTTTATATTCGATACAGGAGACGGTCTGACAGTCTTGAACATCGAAAAGGCTAAAGAACTAGGAATGGAGTCTGGCTCTGATGCAACGACTATGAGTGCTGAAGGTACAATCAGTGGCAAACTTGTCAAACACAATGAACTGACAGTAGGAGGGGCACCTATTCACAACATCCAAGTGTATGAGACCTCTTTGCTGCATCTTGAGATCAGCATCGGCAAGGACATAGATGGGATTATAGGGTATGATATTTTGAAAAACTACGTTGTGTCCATGGATTATGATCAGATGCAAATCAAACTGTACAATGCATCCGGATATACTTACCAAGGCTTAGGCAAATCATTTGATATCAACCTGACTTCTTACATTCCTCACATTCCGGCATCAATTGTTTTGCAAAACGGAGAGACGGTAAAAGGGGAGTTTTTTATTGATACAGGAGCCAAGGCTACAGTGGATTTTAATACACCATTTGTAGAAGCCAACAAATTGGCTTCTAAAGTAGGGGATAGTTATATCTATCTAGTAGCTGGATTGGGACAAAAGGAGTATGAGCATCACCGTGGATTGGTAAAGAGTTTTTCCTTTGCTGATTTCAGTTTTAGTGATATGCCAGTAGGCTTGAGTCATGCTACAAGTGGGATTCAAAACCACAAGAAGGTGGCAGGAATCATCGGCAGTGGTATCCTACGTAGGTTCAATATCGTCTACGATTACCATAGCAAAAAAATGTATTGGGAAAAGAACAAGAGCTATGAAGATAATTTTCGAATCAATAGCTCTGGTTTAGAGTTGCAGTTGAGTGAGGACAAAACAAAAGTTTTGGTTCATAAGGTATTTGACAACAGCCCGGCATCTGAGTTAGGGGTCAAAGTAGGATCAGAACTAGTGTCTGTCAATGGTGAAAAGGCCACTACAATTGGATTGGCTGAGTTGAGAAAAACCCTGAGACAAACAGGAGAGACTTTGCAACTGGTCATTGATGGACAGAGCATTGATCTGACATTGAGAGCGATGCTGTAAATCTATCGGGAGTCTAGGATGGAGAGAGGCAAAGCAAACTTGCATCTCAGTCTGGATTGCCTGTTATGAGACATCATGAATGGCTTGTAGGATAGCACTGCAAGCCATTTTTATTTCATCTTCTTCGATGATCAGAGGAGGTGCTATTCGCATGGAGTTGTCGCAGAATAGAAACCAGTCTGTCAAGTAGCCCATTTCCAGCAACCTATCAATCAGTTCCTTGAGGAAGTCAAAGGACTCAAATTCTACGGCTAGCATTAGCCCTACACCTCTCACCTCCTTGATTTTATCGTGGACGAGCAAAGATTTGAAAAGCTCCCCCTTGGATGATGCTTGATCGATGAGGTTGGTGCGCAGCAGATGAGAGACAGTTGCCAAAGACGCAGCTGCACTCACGGGATGTCCTCCGAAAGTTGTGATGTGACCTAAGATGGGATTGTGTGTCAAACAATGCATGATTTCTTTGGAAGAAATGAAAGCTCCAATGGGCATGCCACCCCCCATGCCTTTGGCGCAGAGTAGGATGTCTGGTGCTATATCATAATGCTCGAATGCCCAGAATTTGCCACTGCGGCCCATTCCGCACTGTACTTCATCAAATATCAGCAAGCATCCCACTTCATCACAGCGAGACCTCAAAGCTTCAAAATAGAGAGTATCTGTCATTCTCACACCCGCTTCTCCTTGAATAGGCTCTATGATCACTGCTGCCGTTTGTGTGTCAATGAAGTTGAGGTCTTCTTTCTCTCCAAACCTGATCTGAAAGGTGTTGGGAGCTAGGGGTCTGAATGGATTTTTGAGGTTTTCATTGCCACAGACAGACAATGCTCCAGATGTAGAACCATGATAGGCGTCCACATAGGATACAATTTTACTTCTGCCTGTATGTCGTTTTGCAAGTTTCAGTGCTCCCTCAGTAGCTTCACTTCCAGAGTTTACCAAGAATACATTGTCCAGATGGTCTGGTAGTGTGTCGCTCAGTGCTTTGGCAAGCTGTACTTGGGGTGCTTCGACAAATTCGCCATAGACCATCAAATGTAGGTACTTGTCCGTTTGGTCTTTGATGGCTTGGATGACGTCCGGATGACGATGTCCCAGACAACTGACACCTATACCAGAGATCAAATCCAAGTAGGATTTTCCATTCTTTTCGTACATATACATGCCTTCTGCCTTCTCGATTTCTATGGCTAGAGGAAATTGCGAAGTTTGACCTAAGTGGTTAGAAAACAGCTGTCTATTGTTCATGATTGCTGGGCGTAAGAAGTGGTTTCAGTAAGAAAATGACACAATTTAAACCTAATTAAGAGTTTTTTACGTTCTAATAATTCATATTTACTGAATAGCAATGGTAAAATTACATAGAATGAAATTGAGGATTAATAGAAGAAATTTGGTATTGTGTTTATTGGTATTTCAAGTCTTTGCGTCACAGGCATTTACTGCGGGTGATTCAGTCATTACCTTAGAGCCTGCAGCCAAGCATTGGAAGGAGACCTATTTGATCAACAATCTGCTCAACAAAAACCACTACCGCAAACAGGAACTCAATGACTCACTTTCATCGGTCATTTTTCACAACTATTTGGAGTCACTTGATTTCAACAAATCTTATTTTTTGCAAGCCGACTTAGACTACTTTGGTAAGTATGAGTTCGAGCTGGATGATCACATCAAAAGAGGCAATGTGGATGTAGCTTTTCAGATTTTTAGAATCTTCAGAGAACGCGCCAATACCCGTATCGATTATGTGTCTGATATTTTGGATGAGGGCTTTGATTATACAATAGATGAGGAATTGAATCTCGATGAAAAGGAAGTGAAATGGGCAAGTACCAATGATGAAATCAACGATCGTTGGAGAAAAATCATCAAGAGCCAAGCATTGAGCCTCAAGCTGGCGGGTAAAACAGATGATGAGATCAAAGATTCCCTTACCAAAAGATATTTGCGATACAGAAAGGGCATCAATCAGTACAATTCTGATGATGTGTTTCAATTCTACATGAATGCCTACACCAGCTCGTATGATCCACATACCAATTATTTTTCTCCAATTTCTTCCGAAAATTTTAATATCTCGATGAGTTTGTCATTAGAGGGGATCGGTGCGCGGTTGACACAGAGCATGGATTATACAGTGGTCAATGAGGTCGTAGCTGGCGGTCCAGCATACAAGAGTAAGTTGCTGCACAAGGATGATAAGATCATAGGAGTGGCACAAGGTGACACGGAAGCTTTCGTAGATGTCATAGGATGGAGACTACAAGATGTTGTACATTTGATTCGTGGCAAGAAAGGTACGGTGGTGAGATTGCAAGTGTTGAAATTCGATGAAGGAACGGGTGCCTTGCCCAAAGAGATCCGATTGGTTAGGGACAAAATCAGTTTAGAAGAGGAGTCTGCTAAGTCTGAGATTATTCCGATATACAATGGGAAAGAAACTTATAAACTTGGCGTCATTACTCTACCTAGTTTTTATATCAATTTTGAAGAGGCGCGTGAAGGAGTCAAAGATTATAAGAGTACTACACGTGACGTCAACAACATCATCAAAGATCTCCAAGCCAATAATGTGGATGGCATCTTGATAGACCTTAGATACAACGGTGGAGGGTCGCTCAAAGAAGCCATAGATATGACAGGCTTATTTATTGATGAAGGACCAGTTGTCCAGGTCAGAAACTCTGATGGTAGCATAGAGATCAAACGTGACGAAGATCGTCAGATACAATATACCGGTCCGCTGGCAGTGATGATCAATAGATTCTCTGCCTCAGCGTCAGAGATTTTTAGTGGAGCGATACAGGATTACAAACGTGGAATCATCGTGGGAGAAGGCTCTTTTGGCAAAGGGACTGTTCAGAATTTGATTGATTTGAACCGCATGTTTCCCAATGACGAAGATCAAATGGGACAATTGAAATTGACTTTGGCTAAGTTCTATAGAGTGAGTGGGAGTAGTACGCAAAACATAGGTGTGACACCAGACATTAGTTTCCCATCAGGTTTTGAGGCCTCGGAGTTTGGTGAGAGTTCTAGACCCAATGCTTTGCCTTGGGATCGAATCACTTCGTCCTACTACAGACCGACCAACGATATTTCCCCTCAGTTGATTAAAAACTTGGAAATGATTTATCTCAACGATCTTAAGACAGACAGGGATTTGCAGTATTTGGTGGAGGATGTAGACTTGTTGAAGTCTCAGCAGGACGAGAACTCACTGTCTCTCAACTATGAAAAGCGAAAGGCTGAATCCGATGAAGATGAGAAGCGCTTGGACGGAAGAAAGAACATTTCTGAATCTGCTGGAAAAGTAGGTCAAGAAGTAACTACCGAAGAATCACAGCAGAAAAAACTCTCTGATGATCCATACCTCAAAGAAGGATTGAAGCTATTGGCTGAGCTGGTCAAACAGGATAGAAAATAACAAAAACATATGATTTGGGTACTGTTTGGATTTTTTGTGATTTGGATAGTACTCAATTTTTTTCTTTATGTTTTTCAGGATGATTTGATCTTTAGACCTAGTGGTAGGAAGGGATTTGAATCACCCCAACTTTCGCTACCATTTCATGAACTGAGCATCCCAGTTGTCCTAGGCAATCTTCATGCGGTGCTGATCAAGTGCCCTCATGATTCACCACAAGGGCTGATTCTTTATTTTCATGGCAACACAGGAGACTTGAACCGATGGGGAGGTATAGCAGCTGATCTATGTCGCTATCACTATGATGTGTTGGTATTTGATTACCGAGGCTATGGGCAAAGCACAGGAGATAGATCAGAAAACGCGTTGTATGATGATTCGGTAGCTGTCAGAACCTATGTTGACGACCACTATGACTACCAAAAAATAGTGTACTATGGTAGATCGATTGGTGCCGCTATGGCTGTAGATTTGGCTGCCAAACATACGCCTGATCAATTGATATTGGAGACTCCTTTTGCTCAATTATCCGATGCAGTTCCCTTTCTTGGTTTTGTGTCCCTCTACCAATATTTGGTGAAGTACCAATTTAAATCTATTGACAAAATAGGATGGGTAAAATGCCCTGTTTTTGTATTGCATGGCACTTCGGATCGAGTGATTCCTTTGAGTTCTGCCAAAAGATTGTTTGAAAAAATTGCTTTGAATTGTAAAAAATTAATTGTCATTGATAAAGCAGGACATAATAATTTGAATAGTTTTGAGATTTATTACACTTCACTGGAAGAGATACTTAACCGAAATTGAAATACCTTTTGTTTGCTTTGACCCAGGTGAGGAACAGCCTAAGAGTAGGTGTCACCATTTTAACCCTTCTTCTGAGCTGCAGTTTTTCTGCATGGTCTCAAGATCCTACAATCTATGTAAGCCCTCATTCGGTAGATGAGACCCTCTCTAATGTGTACATTGGGATTGATAACAATGGTCATAAATATTTGAATACTCATTTTTATGAGACAGACTCTATTGATCAAGGAGAGTTCAAAGGCAAGGTTTATGTTGTAGATTTCACTTTGCGTAACTTAAACAAGATCATATCCTGTGAGCCAACGATTGCCCTAGATATTCCTTTGAAGATCATGGTTTGGGAGGAGGATGGCGATGTGTATTTGGCCTACATCAACCCTTTTGTTTATAAAAAGAGATATTTCATCATGGGTTGTGATGATTTGCTGGACGAATACAACAAGTCTATCATCCGCATCGTCAATGATGCCATTCGCACACACTGATCTGATCCCTTTCTAGTCTCTAGGTGTGATTCTAGTCATAGATCGATTAGGTTCAGGTACTCAATACTAACACCTCAATACTCGTGTCTAATTCTATCGCTAAAACTGATGGAGATTTACTACTTATAGTACTGCAAAATACATTTATTTGTAGTCTGTAAAATCAACACTATCTGCGTGGCGCAATATCAAGAAATACTCAATGATCTGACTAAGGGACAATATGCCCCAGTATACTTTTTGCAGGGAGAAGAATCTTATTTCATTGACAAAGTTGTTTCTTACATAGAGACAAATGCGATGGACGAGAGCATGAAGGGATTCAACCAGATTGTGATGTATGGCAAGGATGCTGATATCCCGACGATCATCAATCACGCCAAGGGCTATCCAATGATGTCCGACCGAAAAGTCGTGATTATCAAGGAAGCACAAGAGTTGGCTGGATTGGACAAGGAAGTAGGAGAGAAGTACTTTGTCAACTACCTAGAAAACCCACAGCCATCCACAATACTGGTACTGGCATACAAGTACAAGTCTCTCGATAAGAGAAAAAAGCTCTCCAAAGCTTTTGTTAAGCATGCGGTGGTTTTGGATTCGGCAAAAATGTATGACAATCAGCTACCCACTTGGATAGAGGGATATGTCAAAGACAAGGGCAAAAAAATAGATCAAAAGGCATTGTTTCTGATCACTGAAAACATCGGAAATAACCTCACCAGGATATCCAATGAGATAGACAAAATGTTGATCAATATACCGAATGAGGCACTGATCACCTCAGATCATGTTTACAAAAACATCGGTATCAGCAAGGAATACAATGTGTTTGAACTCCAGAAAGCTCTGTCATATAGAAATGTCATGAAAGCCAATGAAATCATTAACTATTTCAAGTCTGATCCCAAGTCCAATCCGTTGATTCCTATTATTGCCAATGTTTTTTCATTTTTCAATAAATTATTGTTGATTCATCACTCTCAGAATAAATCTGACAAACATTTGGCATCTTTATTGGGAGTTCATCCATTTTTCGTGAAAGAATATATGATGGCTGCTAAGAATTACCCACTATCCAAAGTGATAGACAATATCCGATACATTAAGATTGCTGACATGAAATCCAAAGGCATAGATTACCCTTCACAATCTGAGGGAGAAATCATGAAAGAATTGGTTTTTACGCTTCTACATTGAGAGGCTAATAATTAGCATTAAATTAGAGGTATCATAGATTATTGAATAACTATCCATTTACGCTTGATGAACAAAATACACCTGACGTCACCCCTACAAAGTCTTTTCTTGATTTTAGTGCTTGTGCTCTTGGCGAATCTTTCGGTTCAGGGACAAGATTTGGATCAAGATGCTCGATTCAGACATGCCAAATTGCTCTACCAAAAGAATGCTTATGTAGCTGCAAGGCTGGAATTTAGCAAGATCACCGCCAAACAATACGAAGAAGAAGTGGCTTATTTCATTGCTTCGTGTGCCGTACGTGCAGGTCAGGATGATGGAGAATACTTGATCCAACAGTTCGTTCAAAAATACCCTTACAACCCACATGCAAAAGGTGCGTTTTTTGACCTAGGTAACTACTATTTTGATCGGGGAGAATATGCCGAGGCAATCAAAAATTACGACAAGAGCAATGAAGAGTATTCTACAGAAATGTTCTTCAAGAAGGGATATGCTTTATTCAATTTGGGCAAAAAGGAAGAAGCATTGAAGTCATTTGCCAAACTGGAAGGTAGTTATACAGAGTATGAAAAGGATGGAGCGTATTTTCAAGGATATATTCTATACCACCAGGGCAAAGTCAAAGAATCATTCAAATACCTCCAAACGGGTTTTGAGTCCAAACAATTTGGAATCCCGTCCTTCGAACTATACGTCAGCGCTTTGTATTCAGACAAAAAGTACAAACAGCTAATCACACTAGTGGACTCTCAAGACAAAAGTGTGACAAGTCAGAACATCTTGAACTACTATGCTGATGCGCACTATGCACTCGGCGAGTACCGAAAGGCAGCAGATGATTATGCCAAGCTATTTGACAAGTACAGTCGTGCGAGAAATGAGAAGAATTACTTCAAATCAGGATATTCAAACTACAAGTTGGGCAACAAGGATACTGCAGAGGATCAATTAAAAAGGTCTGCAGTGGCAGATGATACAGTAGGTGCCTATGCTTCGTACTATCTGGGCGTTTTGTATCACAAAGATCAGAATTATCAGTTCTCGGTCACATCATTCGAAAATACAACCAAGTACGATACGCGCCTCAAAGAAGACGCGACGTTTCAGTTGTCAAAAACTCTCATGGAGATTCCAAACTATGACCGTGCTGTAAATGTCCTGACTGGCTATCTCAAAGACTATCCCAACAGCAAGTACAAGGAACAGGCAGGTGATATGCTAGGCATGGCATATGCCCTGACGGACAACTATGACTTGGCGATGAACTACATCGAAAGCCGAAAAGTATTGACTCCTCAAATGAAGACTACCTACCAAAGGGTTTCGTTTATGAAGGGAATGTCATTGTTCAATGACAAGAAGTTTGGATTGGCTGTCGAGGTATTTCAAAAGTCACTCATTCATGACATGGATCACGAAATCACCCAAAACGCTTATTACTGGACGGGAGAGAGTTTGTCTTTGTTAGGAAGAGAGGATGAGTCATTATTTTACTACCGTAGTGTGGTCAAGGACGGGACACAATTGTACCCCAAATCTCTATATAGCAAAGCTTACGCGCATTTCAATCTAGGTCAATACCAAGAAGCCAAAGATGCTTTTGTGGATTTTGAATCTAGGTACACTCCAGACATCAACAAGAACTACTTGTCGGACACCTACCTTAGATTGGGAGATTGCTACTTTGCACTCAAAAATTACAATCAGGGGATTAATTTCTACCAAAAGGCGATTACAGCGGGCAATAAGAAACTGGATGACCTGTATTTTCAGATTGGTTTGCTCAACAGATATTTGGATAAGAATCAAGAGGCCAAAAATTACTTCAACAAGTTGATCAAAGAGATTCCTAAATCACCCAAAATCGATCAGGCGCAATATCAAATAGCGAAAATTGAATTTGAAAAAGGTGATGGGAATAAGGCCATAGATGCTTATAGAAAATTCATCATCAACTACCCTAGTAGTTCATTTGTGCCATTTGCACTGCTAGATCAGGCGGTTGCTTTTGACAACAAAGGAGAAACCGCATCATCCATCAGAAACTACAAAGAAATATTGGAACGCTTTCCAAGACATGAAGTGGCTAATAGTGCTCTGCTAGGTCTGCAACAAAAGAGCAATCAAGGTTCTTTTGGTGAGTTTGATCAATATTTGGCGATGTACAAAGCAGCCAACCCTCAAAGTCAGGCATTGGAAAACATCGAATTTGAGACAGCTCAGGCACAGTATTATAGTCAGAAGTACACTTTGGCGATCTCAGGATTTCTGGAGTTTGTGAAGAGTTATCCGAAAAGTCCTTTGGCGGTGAGCGCCAAATATTTCATAGCGGACTCTTATTTTAGATTGGATCAGGATCAAAAATCACTTGATTATTTCTATCAAATAGAGGGAAACAAGGATTTTTCCAAGTATGACAAAGTTTTGTATAGGATTGCGACCTTGGAGGCGAAAAAGAAGGAATATCCAAAGTCAAACAACTATTACCACAAGCTGAGAGTGGTGTCAGGGACTGCTCGTAACATGATTTTTGTGGAGACTGGTTTGATGGAAAACTTCTTTGCGATGAAAAAATATGATTCGGCGGTGTACTATGGCACTTCTTTGTTGAGAAACGCCAACGCTGGAGTTTTGGTAGAGTCACAAGCCAATTTGACCATTGGCAAGGCCAAATATCTACAATCAAAATATGAAGATGCATTGGTGTATTTGCTGCCATTGGTGAGCAATTCTCCAGATGAAAGAGGGGCAGAGGCTTATCTCTACATCAGCAAGATTTATTACGCACAGAAGAAGTACGACACAGCATTGGAGAGTCTCTTTGTCCTCACCAACAATTTTAAAAATTATGAATATTGGCGAGGAGAGGCATATTTACTGATGTCTGATATCTATTTGGAGACAGATGAAGTCTTCCAAGCCAAGGCAACTTTGAACTCTTTGCTGGACAATTCAACACAGACAGAGATCAAGGCGAGAGCACAGGAAAAATTGAAAAAGATCAATGAGGTTAACAATGAAAATAATTGAAAAGCACATGAAATCTAATAGGAGAATAATACTAGGAGCTGTGCTTGTTTTTATTGCCCATCAAGGAATGGCTCAAAGACAGCAAAGTGGAGATATCCAAGATGCCGAAATTGTCATTGAAAAGGATAGACAGATCGAATTGAACAAAGAAGTGAAACTCTATGAGTTTATCAAATGGCAACCTAAGCCACAGCAGTATCAAACGGTCGATCCAGGTGAGTTTGAGGTGTTTGAATACGATTTGGCTGATGAACCAGAGGTGATTGCCTCTACTATTACGACTGTTGCCAAAAAAGAGTCTGAATATCACCAATACTTAAAGGCTGGTTTGGGTAATTATTGGTCACCTTTGATTGATTTGTCATTGGTGAGTCCAGGTGATCCTAATCAGTCTGTGGGATTGAATTACAAGCATTTGTCATTCAAGACAGGAGAGGTGGATGGAGATAACAGTGCCTCGGCTCTCAATGAAATCAGTGTGTATGGAACCAAAGTATGGCAGAGAGTCAAAACAACTGGCGTGGTGTCTTACAAATCCGATGAAAACTATTTGTATGGATATACCGACGGCACTGTGGTCAACAGAGAAGACATCAGAAAGAGCAACAAATTCGTCAGTGCTAAAGTGGAGATGGAAGACAATAACTTGACTGATGTTTGGAATTACAATTTAAATGCAGGGTATAGAGGCTTTTTTGACAATTATGACAATGCAGAAAATACATTGGATGTGGATGGATTGATCAGCAATTCCAACAAGATTTTCTTAGAGGCTCAGTTCAACTTGTCGAATTATAACCAAGCAACTCCCAGTGCGAGGAGTCATCTCAGAGCCAAACCCTACTATAGCTTTGAATACAGTGGATTCAAAATTGATGCGGGACTTTCTGTCAACATGCAGAGTGACAAGGTTGCCAATTTGAAACAATTTAAAGTGTTTCCTTATTTAGCCACTACTTATGACCTGACGGATGAATATGAGGTGTTTGCTAAGTTGGATGCTGGTTATGATTTCAATACTTTGTATGATTTTTCTGACAAAGTACCTTACTTGAACCCAGACAATACAGTGGCTAATACTGAGAAAACAGTGGATATAACTGCTGGAGTAAGAGGAGATATCACAGAGAATTGGTACTCGTCTGTGCAGGTGGGTTATCAAGGGATTAGAAATTTGCCAATGTATGTCAACTCAGCGATAGACCAGAGTTTGATCGACTTGACGTATGACAAAGACGTGACCAACCTATTTACAGTTGGGTTGACGACCGAGTATGAAATCAATAAAAAGCATCAGGTTGAATTAGGATTTACCTACTACAATTATTCAGGAGGAGATATCAGCCAAGCTTATCACCTGCCAGCTACTGACTTGTCAGTAAGAGGAGAGCATTTGTTCGTGGACAAATTGACTTTCCAATGGCAGTACAGCTTGCTCGCTGGGATCACGGCGTATGATGCGATCAATGATAGTGATGTGGATTTGAGTGCAATTTCGAGACTGGATTTGAGTGTGCACTACCAGATCAAAGAGAGGTTGGGCGCATTCATATCATCAGACAATACCATCGGAAAAGCCTATTCTAGGTATCTCTACTATCCACAGCGCGGATTACAGATCAAAGCAGGTGTCACTTTCAGGTTTTAAGTAAAAACCTGTTTTTGACTGATAAAAAGCAGGTTTTTCTTCTCAGGTAATTTTCTTAGTTTTCTTCATTGATCCAAAATAAGAGAGCTATGAGAAGAATTATCATGACTATTGCCGTATTAGGCATTTTTAGTACTGCATTTTGTCAGACATCTCGTCAAAACAATGGTTACAACCTTAAAGATTATTGCGATTCGGAGAGTTGTTTGTACTTCAAATTCCAAAATGCGATGATCCACCCCGCAGAAGGCAAGGCAGATTGGGAAATGTCTAATGTCGAGGTGGCAGTCAAAAAAACAGGCGGCTATATCCTGACGGGTGATTTGGCTATGTCCGAAAAGGATAGAGGGGCTAGATTGAATTTTGAAATTCAGTTTTTTGATAAGAATGATCAGCTGATATATAAGGAGCAATCTGGTGTGTTTGAGTTTTTTTCCGAACCTCATCGCGCAGAACCTATGGTGATCAGCGGCAGCTTGGATGAGCATATTTCACAGCAGATTGATTTTTTAGATTTCTTTCTTGTGTCCAGCGAGGTTGTTCCTTATTATGAACTTGATTCGGATTGTTATGGGCCATGCAAAAGTCATGAGCTCAATGTAAGTATCAAGGAGTTTAAGAAATTGAAGTAGGATATTAATAGCAGGGGTTCTGTTTTCTGGACTGGAGTAGTTGATGTCTTCTTGTTGTTGCTAGCATTATTTTCACTATTTTTAGTGAATCTTATCAAAGCAGCATGAGAGATGAAAGTAAAAATACTCTGTCTAGCGACATTTCTGTTCGCTGGCATTACCTGTTACGCACAGTACAAGGACAACGGGATCAATTTGGCATCTATTTGTACACCTCCCAATTGTATCTACTCAGCACTCAGAAACAGTGTTGAGCATCCTTTTGACTCTACTCCGCAGTGGACAATGAATCATGTAGAGTTTGCATTTAAGAATACAGGTAACTATTTGGTGACGGGCGATTTGGCCATCATAGGGGAGGAATTGGGTGCTGTTATCAACATAGAGATAGATTTCTTTGATGAGTCTGATCAACTGGTGACTTCAGTCAACACAGGCAAGTTTGAGTTTTATGCCGAGCTAGGCAATGCCGAACCGGTGGTTATTTCTGGCGAGATAACCGATGAGTTGGCGGCAAAAGTGTCTTTTGTCAATATGAAGGTACTCAGCAGTAAATTGGTGCCTTATTATGAAATAACTTCTGACTGTTACAATCCTTGCAAAGAAAATCTCCTGAATGAAAGTATAAAAGAATTTAAGAAGTCCAAATAGGACTTTGCTGCGAGCTGTTTAGTTTAGTGGTCAACTATGGAGTTCATTATGGTAATCAGATTTTTTTGTTATGTGATTTTTTCAGTGTGTCTACTATCATGTGGAGACCGAGTCAGTGTACAAGTGGAAGAGGGCGTCTCCAAAATATTGGCAGATGGTCGTTCACAGCAGCTGCAGTCGATCAGTTATGATCTTTCATTTGACATTCCCAAAATCAGCACGGACTCGATCACAGGTAAATTGAAACTTGCCTTTAAAACAAATCAATCCGATAGTGATGTTGTGTTGGATTTTGAATCCCCATCGATTCAGAGACTGATTGCCAATGGAGATGAACTCGTGCCTATTCAGGAAAAGGGTCATTTGATTTTACCAGCTAGCTACATCAAAAAGGGATACAATGAATTGGAAATTGATTTTGTCTCAGGAGATGAAGCGTTCAATCGCAATCAGGATTATCTCTATACCTTGTTTGTTCCCAACCATGCCTCTACGGCATTTCCTTGTTTTGACCAACCAGATTTGAAGGCACGTTTTCGCTTGCGGTTAAATATGCCTAGTGATTGGAAGGCAATTTCTAATACTGCGGTCGTTTCTGAGTCGGTGGAGGGCGACAAGAAAATAATTCAGTTTGACCAGACATTTGATATCAGTACCTATCTCTTCTCTTTCGTAGCGGGCGATTTTGATTATGAGCAGCGGTCTACCAAAGGCTTTGACTTGGAGATATTGCATCGTGAGGAGCCGGACGATCGTTTGCGTCAGAATCTCTATGAAATCACTCAACTGCACAAGCAGTCCGTAGAATGGATGGAGAATTACACAGGGATCGCTTATCCCTTTCAGAAGTTTGGAATCGCAATATTGCCCAGTTTCCAGTTTGGTGGGATGGAGCACCCTGGAGCGATTGACTACAGGGCTTCTCTGCTGATGCTGGAGGAATCCGCTACGCAGGATGACAAACTCAGACGGGCAGGATTGATTGCGCACGAGACTGTCCATATGTGGTTTGGCAACTGTGTCACAATGAAGTGGTTTGACGATGTGTGGATGAAAGAAGTGTTTGCCAACTACCTCGCAGACAAGATTGTGGCAGAGATGTTTCCAGACATCAATCACGACTTGGTTTTTCTCTATGATCATTACCCAAGTGCCTACGAAGTAGATCGCTCTAGTGGCGCAACACCGATACGCCAACCGCTTGACAACCTAGATGATGCCGCCAATATGTACGGAAGCATCATCTACCACAAGGCCCCCATCATGATGAGGCAGTTGGAGATGCTCGTGGGTGATAAAGTCCTCCAATCATCTCTCAAGGACTATCTCGATAGCTATGAATACAAGAGTGCTGATTGGGAGGATTTGATTACAATCATCGCACGTGTATCTGGCAAAGATTTGTCAGTATTCAACCAATCATGGGTCTATCAAGAAGGCATGCCCTTTTTTGAGTTGAAGTTTACAGAAACGGACGCGCTCAGTGAATATGACATCATACAGCACGATCCCAAAGGAAAAGGGAGAATCTGGCCGCAGTATTCGGATATCATATTTAGCGATGATTTGGGCGTGATGAGTCACAGCCTGATGCTAGATCAGCATCACTATATCTTGCCCAAGGTACGAGGAACGGAAGATCCGAAGTTCATCTTGATGAATAGTGAAGGAAAAGGCTATGGCGTATTTTTCCATGGTTTACAATATGTCAAGAACGAGTTTCTATTCAAGCAAGCTCGTGTGGACATCTCTCGCTACAAGAATGAACTCGTGAGGGGATCAGCATATATCAACTTGCATGAGTATCTGTTGCAAGAGGGTTTTCATCCGCAGCTGTATTTTCAGTTTTTGCAAAATTATCTCCGAGAGGAACAAAATGAGGTGATCATAACCTACCTGCTGTCTACCATTCAGCAAGTTTATTTTCAGTTCTTTACGCATGAGATGAGAATCGAAAATGCGGAGAATATCGAAAACCTCTTGTTGACAAAAATAGAATCGACAGAGAGCGGACAGTTAAAAACCACTTTGTTCAATGCCTATATGGACGTGGCTTTGAGTACCAAGGCCATAGACAATCTCAAAAAGTACTGGGAAGATGAATTACTGCCAACAGGCATCACAGTATCTAAAAGACAGCGTGAGAGTATCGCGATGAACATAGCTATGAAGGGTAGTTCAGAGGATGAAGTCTATGTGGATTGGCAAATAGAGAAAATGGAAAATAGTGATAGAATCGACAGGATGAAATTTATCCAGCCTGCCTTGTCTCACGACCAAGTAATCAGAGATCAGTTCTTCGAAAGTTTGAAATATCCTGCCAATAGACTACATGAACCATGGGTGTTGAGTGCATTGGCGTATCTCCATCATCCGTATAGACAAGAAGCCTCTATTGCCTATCTCAAGCCTTCATTGGAGATGTTGGCAGAGCTACAGCAGACGGGAGATATCTTCTTTAGCAAAGGGTGGATGAACCAAACTTTGGCGGGTTACAATTCTACACAAGCAGCTGATATAGTCAGAGCGTATTTGTCAGAGAATCAATTGTCCTCTCATTTGAGAAACAAACTTTTACAGTCTTCGGATATTCTTTTCAGGTCCGAAAAGAACCTGAAAGAATACCAAGGGAATTAAATTCTAGCCTGATAGGTGTAGAGTTCAAAGTACCTGCCTTCTTTGGCAATCAACTGATCGTGTGTGCCTGATTCCGCTATTTCTCCACCTTCGATGACCAAGATTTGATCTGCCTGTTTGATTGTACTCAATCTATGGGCGATGACAAAGGTCGTTCGACCGGCCATGAGTGATTTCAAACTTTCTTGGATGTAGGATTCACTTTCCGTATCTAGGTTGGAAGTGGCCTCATCTAGGATCAAGATTCTCGGATTGGCCAAAATGGCTCTGGCGATAGCTATTCTTTGTCTTTGTCCTCCTGATAGTTTGACGCCCCTTTCTCCAATGAGAGTATCCAAGCCATCTTCAAATCTGTCTGTGAATTCATTGACATGGGCAGATTTGACGGCTTGTAGTAACTCTTCCTCTGAGGAATCTGGTCTTGGGAACAAGATGTTTTCACGAATCGTGCCCTCAAACAAAAAGTCATCTTGTAGCACTACACCGAGGTTTTTTCTATAGCTGTTGAGCGTGATGTTGGAGAGGTCTTTTCCATCCACCAGCACACTGCCCGAAACGGGTGAAATGAAAGAAGCGACCAAGCCAGCAATCGTAGATTTGCCAGACCCTGACGTACCCACTAGTGCGGTTACACTGCCTTTGGCTGCTTCAAATGAAACTTCTTTGATGACATTTTTACCTTCCTCGTAGGCGAATGACACTTTGTCAAACTGAATGTTGCCTTCAATGTCGTCAAGCTCGATGGTTCTGTCTTTGATGTCATCTTCGGTATCCATGCCCATGATTTCTTCTGTACGATCCAGACCTGCAAAGGCTTCAGTCATTTGGCTACCGATGTTGCTCATCTGCACGATAGGCGCGATCATGAAGCCCAAGTACAGTGTGAACGCTAGGAATTCTCCCAGAGTCAAGTCATTTTCCATGATCATATAACCACCAATCCCCATGATGCCCGTAGAGGCAATCCCTAATAGGAGAGTGGCCGAACTGGTCACCAAGGCGGTAGAGGTCAAGCTTTTCTTGACATTGTCGTAGAGCTTGAGGGCACCTGTTTCGAAAGTCTTGATTTCTTGTTCTTCAGCGTTGAAGCCTTTGATCACGCGGATGCCATTGAGCGTTTCGGTCAAGCGACCTGTTACTTCTGCATTGATCTCGCCACGCTTGCGGAAGATCGGTCGGATGTAGGCAAATGCTTTCATCGACACCACTCCAAATATCGCTACAGGTACCAACACGTAGAGCGTCATCATCGGACTGATATTGATGAGCAGTACCAGTGAAATGATGGCTGTCAATACCCCTCCAAATAGTTGCACCAAGCCAGTACCGACTAGGTTTCGTACACCCTCTACATCGCTCATGATCCTAGAGACCAGTGCGCCACTTTTGTTGTTGTCGAAGAAGTTGATGGGCAGCTGAATGATTTTCTTCTGGACCTTGACGCGGAGCTGTGCGATGAGGTGTTGTGCTTCTACACTGAGCAGCCGAGTGAGGGCAAAACTCGTGACAGCTTGGATGATGATGGCTCCCAGTACAACCAAGATAAGGGTTTTGAGCAATTCGAAATCATTGTTTTTGATGACGTCATCCATCAGGTACTGAGAGGCTTTGGGCAGCACAAGACTGGCTAAACGACTGATGATGATGAGGACAAGTCCAAGGATGATTAGTTTTTTTCTAGGGAGAATGATGGTCTTAAAAACGTGACCCAATGAGGCTTTTTGCTTTGGCATGATAGGAGTTAAATAAAATAACCTTAATCTATACGGCATTAGTCCCGAATAGATTAAGATTATTTAATGATTTATTGAAGCCACTTAGTAGGTCATGGCAAAGCCAATATTGAATATCAATCCCTGTATATGGAAGTCGTTGGACGATTGGAAAGCCTGATCATATCTCCCACTGAAATTCAATCCCCCACCATAGAGTCCAATAGGGATGAATACTCCTACCTCTGGTGCAAGGGTGAAATGCGTAGTAGTTTTGGATACATCCCAAAGACCGATTTGTACTTTTTGATTGACAAAGGATACACCGGTGTTGAGTCCTAAATATGGACGGATGTCACCATCTTGACCCGCATAGAGATGTGCATTGGCCATGATAGGATAGATATTGATGTATCTTATTTGTGTACCATAGGCATCTAGTCCATCTTCAATGTGTTGTAATCCACGTTGTTTTTGATAATATACTTGCCATCCAGTATATCCCCCTACAGATAAAAAATCAGAGAAGAATTTTCTACCACCAATATTTAAGCCTTGTGCACTGGTTTCTTCAATAAAATCTTTGAACTCTCCAACTGGAGTGGCGATTTGCCAGTTGATGTTGAACATGGATTCTTGAGACCATGCCAACTCAAAGCATGAAACAAAGAGCGCTAAGAGAATTAATTTTTTCATGTCTTAATGATTAGTTGGTTTGTAAATAGGGTGATTGTAAAAATGCTTGGTCTATCAACTCTTCTACTCTGCTTTGTGATAGACTATTCCTCAACAGACCGTTGACCGCACCAATCCATACAGCTTTTGAGTCCTCATTTTGATCGTCGACATCATTTTGGTTGACCATGGCTATCAAGATAGTACCGGTAGAATAGGAGTAAACATAACTAGGAGGATAATAGCCCCATCCCCATCCAGGATACCATGGATCATACCAAAACCAACAGTCCCAACAACCACCCGCTTGATAATTTTCGGTAGTAATCACTTCGGGCAAAATAACTACGTCTGGTCTTGTCGTATGAGGGTTAATTCTAGTGTACCCATAGGAAGTCATGTTTTTGATGATTCTGTTCAGTATGGCAGCATCAAACTTATGTTCTGAATCATTGTTGCTGTCGTTGTGCAAGACAGAATCAGGCATGGCATAGGTCTTGAAGTTGTGAGCCTCGATTGTGGTCTCATCATATGAAGTCATTACTAAATCTAGCTCTTCGGTGCTGTTGATTTCGTCAGGATAGCAACCAGATACCAGTAGTAGTATCAGTAGCAAAAGAGGGTATGGTTTGTTCATGTAATTACGTTTAGTTTTATAATGTGCTAAAGTATTAAAAATATCCCGACTCAAGTCACCCTTGTAGCCCATTATACTAACCTGTTGTCCAACCCCTGTCTACCTTATCCAGAGGAGAATCATTTATCGTCAGTTTGTCGCTGGCAACTGATCTGGTCTTAGTGGACGTACGACCAGTGAGGGGGTAAATCCTAAGGAAGATGTACAGCTCCTCCAAATAAGCATCTCAAACGACAAGATATAATTATCAATCTCATTAACTTTCACTTTTGTCAAAATCAGTAGTGATGAACCGGATCAAAGCAGTACTAGAAGAAAAAGGAATCATACAAACTGGGCTAGCCGAAAAGCTGGGTAAAAGCTACAATATGACCAATTCGCATGTTCAAAATAGAAGTCAACCGAGTTTGGAGGATTTCTATAAGGTAGCAAAGATTCTAGATGTATATGTAAAGGATTTGTTGGTGTCTAACCAAAAGTAAATGACTAAAGAATATCAAATAGAAGAAAATCTGATTGAGCAACTTAAAGAGCTCAAATACACCTACCGTTCTGATATTATGGACAGGAAGGCGCTTGAACAAAATTTCAAAACGAAATTTGAAGCATTGAACCGTGTGCGCTTATCGGAAAGTGAGTTTTTGCGCTTACGAGAAGAAATCATAGAACCTGATGTTTTTGCTGCTTCAAAAAAACTTAGAGAAAGACAATATTTTCAAAGAGAAGATGGAACGCCTTTGCATTACACTTTGGTCAACATCAAAGATTGGTGTAAAAATGAGTTTGAAGTAATTAGTCAATTACGCATCAATACAGAAAACAGCCATCAACGATACGACATCATTTTGCTGATTAATGGCTTGCCTGTTGTCCAAATTGAATTGAAGAAGCTAGATGTTACTCACCGCAAGGCCATGCAACAAATTGTGGATTACAAAAATGATCCTGGCAATGGCTATACCAATACGTTGATGTGTTACATGCAGTTGTTCATTGTAAGTAATGGGTCAAGAACCATTTACTTCTCCAACAATAAGAATCAACACTTTCAATTTAATGCAGACGAACAATTCTTGCCTGTGTATGAATTGGCAGATGTAAATAACAAAAAGATTAATCGACTGGATTTATTTGCCGAGAAATTCTTGTCTAAGTGCACACTTGGCGAAATGATTAGCAAGTACATGGTATTAGTAGAAAGCGAACAGAAATTGCTCGTAATGCGACCTTACCAAGTATATGCAGTAAAGGCGATTGTTGATTGTATTAAGGATAACCGTGGAAATGGTTATATCTGGCACACCACAGGTAGTGGTAAAACACTGACTTCATTTAAAGCCTCTACGCTTCTAAAAGACAATGCAGACATTGAAAAGTGTTTGTTTGTAGTGGATCGAAAAGACCTTGATCGTCAAACCCGTGAGGAGTTCAATAAATTTCAGGAAGGCAGTGTAGAAGAAAACACGAACACCGAAACTTTGGTCAGGCGACTACTATCTACCGACTATGCAGACAAGGTGATCGTAACCACCATTCAAAAATTAGGCATTGCATTAGATAGCACCAACAAGAAAAACTACAAAGAACGTTTGGAACCATTGAGCGACAAACGTATCGTTTTCATTTTTGACGAATGTCACCGTTCGCAGTTTGGAGAAAATCATAAAGCGATTAAAGAGTTCTTCCCCAATGCACAATTGTTTGGATTTACCGGGACGCCCATTTTTGAGCAAAATGCCACTTATAGACAAATAACAGGTGAAGAAGAAACATTAAAAACCACAGACGCCATTTTTGAAAAGCAGTTGCACGCTTATACCATTACGCATGCCATAGATGATCAAAACGTACTGAAATTTCATATCGACTACTTTAAGGGAGAAGGCACTGTCACTGCAAAGCCGGGAGAAACCCTGCCCGTCCGACAGGCGGGGATTGCCCAACAAGCCGTGGCAGAAGCGATTATCGACAAACATAATGCAGCCACCAATCAACGCAAATTCAATGCGGTGCTGGCAACTGCCTCTATCAATAATGCCATTGAATATTACCGCATATTAAAGTCGGTTCAAATACAAAAACTAGCAGAAGACCCTGATTTTGTTCCGCTCAATATTGCCTGTGTATTTTCTCCTCCAGCTCAGTTGATTGCCCAAGAAGGCGACCAACAAAGCCAAAAGAATGCGGCAGACATTAAGCAACTTCAGGAAGACTTAGCACAGGAGAAGGAAGACAACAAGCATAACCCTGAAGAGAAGAAACAAGCCCTGATAGAAATCATAGCCGATTATAACCAACAGTTTGGCACCAATCACGACATCAACAATTTTGATATCTACTATCAGGACATACAAAGACGAATCAAAGACCAAAAATATAGCAACAAAGATTATCCGCACAAAAACAAGATTGATCTGACCATAGTGGTGGACATGCTGCTCACAGGGTTTGATTCTAAATACCTGAATACACTGTATGTGGACAAGAACCTGAAATACCACGGACTGATTCAAGCGTTTTCACGAACCAATCGGGTGTTGAACGACACCAAGCCTTATGGGAATGTACTCGATTTCCGTTCGCAACAAGAAGCAGTAAATCAGGCGATAACCCTCTTCTCTGGTGAAGAAGGAAGTAAAGCCAAAGAAATTTGGATGGTGGATCCTGCTCCAGTGGTGATTGACCAATACCAAAAGGCAGTGGAAGCCTTGGGCGATTTTATGAAAGAACACAACTTGGTAAACGAACCACAGGAAGTGTACAACCTGCGTGGAGATGCTGCTAAGATTGCATTCGTAAAAAACTTTAAGGAAGTGCAACGCCTAAAGACCCAACTCGACCAATACACCGATTTGGATAAAGAACAGCAAGAAACCATTGAAGGCATTCTGCCAAAAAACAACTATCAAGAATTCAAAAGTTCCTATTTAGAAACAGCAAAAGCATTCAAAAAAAGGCAAGAGAAAGAAGGGGAAGATGCACCCGAAGACATTCAACAATTAGATTTTGAGTTTGTCCTCTTCGCCTCCGCGGTGATTGATTACGATTACATCATACGCTTGATTGCCGATAGCACTCAGCAAAAGCCCTCTAAGCAGAAAATGACTGATTCACAACTCATCAGTTTGTTGAAATCCAATGCTAACCTGATGGACGAAGAGGAAGACTTAACCGATTTTATAAAACAGCTAGACAGGTCTAGAGGGTATAGCGTTGAAGATGTTTACAACATGGTCGAAACCTTTAAAGTAGAGAAATACGACAAAGAACTGGCTGCCATTGCCAATGCAAATGGTTTGAAAACAGCAGACCTAAAAGCATTTGTAGAACAGATTATGAGCCGAATGATTTTTGACGGGGAAAAACTCACTGACCTGATGGAGCCTTTGGAACTCGGCTGGAAACAGCGCAGCAAAGCTGAAACCGCCTTGATGAACGACTTAGTACCTCAACTCAAGAAATTGGCAGGCGATAGAGAGATTAGCGGATTGGTCGCTTATGAATAATTGTCTGAATTAGGATTGATATGATTAAAGGATAATAAGGTTATAAAGGAAGGATTTTGAAACACGAAGAATTAACGCATAAGATAATAGGCTGTGCAATGAAGGTGCATAGCACATTGGGTAATGGGTTTCAGGAGGTCATTTATCAGCGTGCTTTGGCTATTGAAATGGAGAATCAGGGTTTGGGTTATCAGCGGGAAATGCAAATGACCATTTTCTACGAAGGCATTGAGATTGGTACGCGTAGAGTCGATTTTTTCGTGGAAGACAACATCATGGTGGAGTTAAAAGCATTGATAAAATTGGAGGAGGTGCACTTAGCACAAGCCATGAATTACTGTCATGCCTACAACCTGCCCATCGGACTCCTAATAAATTTTGGAGCAAAAAGCCTGGAGTTCAAGCGAGTTTATAATGTAAATCACCAGGAAAACGAAGCTTACAAGAAAGAAATCCTAAAATCATCCCATCCTAAAAATCCTAATTCAGACCAATGAGTAAGGAGAAAAAATTAATACCAGCGTTGCGGTTTCCTGAGTTTGTGAAGGATGGGGAGTGGGGGGAGAATACTTTGGAGGAAGTTGCAACATTCACAAAGGGTAAGGGCGTATCAAAAGCCGATATCGTTGTAAATGGAAAATTGCCTTGTATTAGATATGGTGAACTTTATACCCATTATAATGAAACAATAAGAGATATTAAGTCATATACCAATTTAGACGCCAAAGATTTAGTTTTAAGTGAAGGTAACGATGTGATTATTCCTGCATCTGGTGAAACTCAAATTGATATTGCAACTGCTTCTTGTGTTCTGGAAGCAGGAATTGCGCTCGGTGGTGATTTGAATATCATCAGAACAAAGATAAATGGGGTTTTTCTTGCCTACTATTTAAGTAATGCTAAGAAAAAAGATATTGCAACAATGGCTCAGGGGATTGCAGTTGTCCATCTATACCCGAATCAGCTAAAGACATTATTGATAAATATTCCCAAACCCCAAGAACAACAAAAAATCGCCTCCTGTCTTTCTTCTTTAGATGAGCTGCTAGCTGCCCACAACGATAAGCTGGACGCCCTCAAAGACCACAAAAAAGGACTACTGCAAAACCTATTCCCGCAAATGTCTGAATTAGGATTTGCAAGATTAAAGGATGAAAGGATTTATGAAAATGAGGATCATACAATCTTAAAATCTACAAATCCTAAAAATCATAATTCAGACAATATTCCCAACTATCGTTTTCCTGAGTTTGAGAAGGATGGGGATTGGGTGGAGACAAGACTTGATCAACACATTGAAGTGGTCTCAGGGTATGCATTTAAAAGTGAATTTTTTTCAGAGAAAGGAAGAAAACTAGTAACTCCAAAAAACTTTACAAAGGAAGGGAAAGCAAGCTTTGATGAAAGAAATACGAAATACACAACTGAAGAGTTTGATTCCAAATACTTATGTGTGGCCGATGATCTTCTACTATTATTAACGGACTTAACTCCATCATGTGAGCTTCTTGGTAAACCTATTCTTTTGAAACAAGAAGATGGAGAGGTATTACTAAACCAGCGGATAGTAAAGGTAGGAATTAAGTCAAATCTTAATAAGAGATTTCTGTTACAATTTTTCCTAACTAATCACTTTCACAGGAGAGTAAAAAGCACCGCTTCGGGTACTACAGTTCGTCATAGTTCTAATAAAATAATACTAGAAACAGATCTATTATTACCTGACAACCCTGCGGAACAGCAAAAGATAGCTTCCTGTCTTTCAGCAGTAGATGAACTTATCACTGCCCAAGCGGAGAAAATAGCGCAATTGCAATTGCATAAAAAGGGATTGATGCAGGGATTGTTTCCTAAGCTTAACAAGTAAAAAATGAGTGATTTAGTACCAAGTAGCCATTTTATACTCTACACTACCCCCAAAGGAGAAGTGCGGTTGAGCGTGCTTTTGGAAAATGAAACCATTTGGCTTACCCAGGAGCAAATGAGTACTTTGTTTGAGCGAGAGCGCAGTGTCATTACCAAGCACATCGGCAATGTGTTCAGTGAGGGTGAGCTCGAAGAAAAAAGCAATGTGCAAATTTTGCACATTAGTGGTTCTGATCGTCCCGTCAAGTGCTACAACCTGGATGTAATCATTTCGGTAGGCTACCGTGTGAAGTCGCAGAGAGGCACCCAATTCAGGATTTGGGCTACTCAAAAATTAAAAGAGTATATCATCAAGGGATTCGTCATGGATGATGAACGCCTGAAACAAGGAGAAACTGTTTTTGGCAAAGATTATTTTAAAGAGTTATTAGAGCGTGTTCGTTCCATTCGTGCTAGTGAGCGCAGGATTTACCAGCAGATTACGGACATTTTTGCAGAATGCAGCATCGATTACGACCCACAATCTGAGATCACCCACGGTTTTTATGCCATGGTGCAAAACAAATTTCATTTTGCCATCACAGGGCAGACCGCAGCAGAAATTGTTTGCAAAAATGCTGACGCTACGAAGCAAAATATGGGCCTCACCACATGGAAAAATGCTCCAGTTGGCCGAATCCTAAAATCTGATGCCTCCATAGCCAAAAACTATTTGCAAGAAAAAGAAATAAAACAACTGGAAAGAACGGTTTCGGGCTATTTCGACTATATCGAGAATTTGATAGAACGAGAAAACACGTTTACGATGACTGGTTTGGCAAACAGCGTAGATAAATTTTTGAATTTCAATGAATTCAAGGTTTTGGAAGGAAAAGGATCTATGTCCCATCAACAGGCTGTTGAAAAAGCAGGAAAGGAATATGAGCAATTCAATAAGTCTCAAAAAATCATCTCTGATTTTGATAAAGAAATCAAGAAACTCAAAGGGAAATAAATGGCACAAAAAGAACAACACAAAAAACTAGGCGATACACTTTGGCGAATTGCAAATGATCTAAGAGGTGCCATGAATGCGGATGATTTCCGTGATTACATGCTTTCATTTTTATTTTTACGCTACCTATCGCACAATTACGAAGAGTCCGCCAAAAAGGAGCTTGGGAAAGACTATCCCGAAAATACTCCAGAGGAGAAAAGAACGGACGGGTTTGTGCCACCACCACTTGAGAAATGGTATGAAACCAATGAGGGAGATGTTCCTGAATTTGAAAAGCAAATGCGCAGGAAAGTGCATTATGTGATCAAACCTACATATCTATGGAGTAACATCACAGAATTAGCACGTACTCATAACGCAGAACTGTTAGAAACGCTCGGAGAGGGCTTTCGACATATCGAAAACGAATCTTTTGAAAGCAGCTTTCAGGGCCTGTTCTCAGAGATCAACCTGAACTCTGAAAAACTCGGAAGAACACCTCAGGACAGAAACAAAAAGCTCTGTACCATCATCCAGAAAATCGCAGAAGGCATTGCTGATTTCTCTGCCGATACCGACACCCTGGGCGATGCGTATGAGTATTTAATCGGTCAGTTTGCAGCGGGTTCGGGCAAAAAGGCAGGGGAGTTTTATACGCCTCAACAAATCTCAACGATCCTTTCAGAGATTGTGACCTTAGACAGTCAAGACCCAGCCAACCCTACTGGGCCTAAAAAGAAATTCGACAAAATATTGGATTTTGCCTGTGGTTCGGGTTCGTTGCTACTGAATGTCAGAAAGCGGATCAAAGACAATGACGGTACTGTAGGCAAAATTTATGGACAGGAAAATAATATAACTACCTACAACCTGGCTCGAATGAACATGCTCTTGCATGGCATGAAAGACACAGAGTTTGAAATCTATCACGGCGACACTTTAAAAAACCAATGGGGTATTCTAAACGAAATGAATCCCTCCAAGAAAACAGAATTTGATGCCATTGTAGCCAATCCACCTTTTAGTTTGCGATGGGAACCCAACGATACCATGGCGGAAGATTTCCGATTCAAAAGCTATGGTTTAGCACCCAAGTCAGCGGCCGATTTTTCTTTCTTGTTACACGGTTTTCATTTCCTAAGTCAAGCAGGCACAATGGCCATCATTTTGCCACACGGAGTTTTATTCCGTGGAGGAGCAGAGGAGCGCATCCGCACCAAACTTCTGAAAGACAAAAACATTGATACCGTCATTGGTTTGCCTGCTAATTTGTTTTACTCCACAGGCATTCCGGTTTGTATTCTCGTACTGAAGAAATGTAAAAAGCAAGATGATGTATTGTTCATCAATGCCAGTGAGCATTTTGAAAAGGATGGACGTTTGAATCGCTTGCGTGAAGGAGAAGATGATGAACCGAATGACATTCAAAGCATTGTAGAAACCTACAAATACAGAAGGGAGGCAGAACGCTATTCTCGTCGAGTGTCCATGGAAGAAATCGAATCCAATGGCTACAACCTGAATATCTCAAGGTATGTGAGTACATCAGAAGACGAAATACAAATTGACTTAAAAGAGGTCAATGATAAATTGATAGACATAGAAAAGAAAATCAACAAAGCAAGAGACGAGCACAATGCATTTTTGAAGGAGTTGGGGTTGCCGAAGATATGAGATTCGGACAAACTAGAAGTCTGTATTCTAAAGATAAAACAGGTATTAAAGACTCACTGACATAGTACTGGCTAGTTGAGTATGAACCCCAAATTACCCTCTTCCAAAAACCCGCGCAGGTTTACTCCAAAACATAGTGTGGTTTGTGTGAAAGTCTGCTGTGGTTTGTGCGAAAGTCTGCCTAGGTTTGGGAGAAAACCTGCCTAGGTTTGTGAGAAAGTCTGCGCGGATTGAGAAAAAGTCTGCACGGGTTTGGGACAAAATCTGCGCGGATTTGAGAGAAAGTCTGCGCAGATTTGAAGCAAAGTCTGCACGGATTTGAGGCTAAGTCTGCGCAGACTTTGAGGGGTATGTAACTAGGCCCTTTTTGATGACTAACCTACTTACTTAACTAATTGAATTACAGTTAGTTAAAGTCTTGAAGTGGAAATTTTACTAAGCACTTGATTTTTAACATATTTTGGCATTTTTTAGTGCGTTTTTGGAACGGAAATTGTTCTCCACAAAATGTCTTCAGACACATCGAAAAGGCCACTCGATAACCCCGTTTGTCTTCACTCAATTTGGTTAACAGTTCTGCTGTTTTCATCTCAAGTGTGGACAAGCACCCCGCTTTCGCAAGCACACGCACCGCACAGTCTCACTACGCATAGTTACGACCTAGCAAAGCACCCATTTGATGCAAGTATCAGTTATTACTTCGCAAAACTCCGACAGGCTTTGTCAGTTTTTGCAAGGTTGACCCTACGCAGAGTAGGAGTGTCCGTGGTACGTCTTGCCTGCGAAGCAAAGTTGAACTCATTTTTCACATTTTAAATTTTAAAATCATGTCTATCATGTATAAAGCTGTACCTAAAGCACAACCGGGAGTGGTTGGCGGAGGTCAAATCAAGTATTACGCGAGCATCGTTCGTGAGCGCCCCGTGAGCATCCGAAAGATCGCTACGGAAATCTCCAAAATGACAAGTTTGCATACCACCGATATATTTGGGGTGCTAGAGTCATTCTTGGATCGTTTGCACACCTATCTCGAAGAAGGCCGCATTGTGAAGCTTGGAGATGTGGGTAGTTTTTCACCCGCTATTGCTAGCTATGCAGAGGATCTACTAGAGGATGTAGACAAAAGAACGATCAAAAGGCTCAAGGTCAATTTTCGACCAAGCATGGAGCTAAACGAGAGATTGTCAACTATAAAGTTTGTAAAACAGCAAGATGATCCGATTGAATAAGTGTTTGCAGCCTATGACCAGCGCGAGAGGCCTCATGGGGAAACAACGATACCGTTTTGTAGAATGGTAATGGGTTGTTTTTCCGTGACGGTCTCTTTTTTTGGACAGTGGGTAGGCAATGAAACTGGTTTCGATTAATTCAACAGCGTATCTAGGTGTCTGGGGTCATTTTCGAGGCTCAACAATAGGGAAGAATCACATGATGGTAGGTGATGAAAAACGTTTCTATTTGACAGTATTCCCATATTTGATGATCACTTTCATCTCTACAGCAGTCGTCTAGCATAGCACCGTCAGTAGTGTAGCTTGTTCACTTACTATCCTCGGATATAGGGCATTATATTTTGAATTTTATGTATTCTACTCAGTGTCAATGTGAATTGAGGCAAATCATAATTTTGAGATGCTAAATTTTTAGTTACTTTTGAAGAATTGAAATAACCAACTAACAATGAAAACCATCTATACTATTTTTATAGCACTTCTATTTATGCTGTCCTGTGCTGGACACAAAGTAGAAACCATCTCAGCCAAAGAATTTCAGGAAAAATACAAAACTCAATCAGAAGCAGTACTCTTGGATCTTCGGACCAGCGAAGAAATCAGCGAAGGAATGATCGAAGGGGCAACTCAACTTGATTTTCACAATCCCGAATTCAATGATGAGTTGCTTGAATTGGATAGGTCGAAGACCTATTTTGTGTATTGTGCTGCTGGTGGCAGAAGTGGTCGTACAGCCCAAATCATGAGAGAAAATGGCTTTACCTCTGTTTATGATCTGGATGGAGGCATCTCCAACTGGAAAGAATCGGGACTACCGGTGGTCATGAACATCAAGGATACAACAGGTAATTGAGCCTTTTCGTCTTAAAGTCATCTAATTCTTTTGCCCAACTTTGCTTGATTTCAGACTCCGTTTGACCAGCTTTGATCTGTTCTTCTAGTTGATTATTACCAGCAAGTTTGCTAAAAAATGAATTAAAAAAGCCTTCTGGGGTTTTTTGATACATGTCAATAAGGTAGCTCAGGTTGATGCTTGTTAATCTTGGGGCAGATCGTAAGTCTGTGCCGTAGCATATTGAATTTTCGTGGGGAGGATGCAAAGAATAGCCCGGCATGCTGACTGGTTGGAAACTAAAAGTCCCCAAACTGCTGTCTCCAGGATATCCATATACCTGAAAGGGGTCAGGAGTTCCTCTGCCGAGACTGATTTTGGTACCTTCAAAAAGACAAAGACTAGGGTAGAGGTTGATTGCCTGGTCATTGGGTAGATTAGGAGAGGGAGCAATCGGTAGGCTGTATCCTAGGTCATGCGTCCAGTTTTGGAGAGGGATAATCTCGATATTGAGCGTTTTTTTCGTACTCAGCCATTGTTCCCCAAGGATCATTTGGGCAAGTTCTCCAGCTGTCATCCCATATACTATAGGAATCGGATGCATGCCCACGAAGGATTCAAATCCTGGTTGAAGCACTGGACCATCCACATAGTGCCCGTTGGGGTTGGGTCTGTCCAAGATGATGAATTGCACATCATTCTCAGCGCAGGCTTCCATCATATAGTGCATGCTACTGATGTAGGTGTAGAACCGAGCACCCACATCCTGTATGTCATAGATTACAGCGTCGAGTCCAGCGAGCTGTTCAGGACTCGCTTTTTTGTTTTTGCCATAGAGAGAAATCACACGCAAACCTGTTTTTTCATCTCGGTCATCTTTGACCAGCTCGCCATTGCCTTGGTTGCCTCTGAACCCATGCTCTGGAGCAAATATCTTTTCTACCCGAATGCCTAATGATAGGAGAGTATCCACAAGGTGAGTCTGGTTGACATAGGAGGTATGATTGACGAGCAATCCAACCTTCTTGTTCTGCAATAGGGGCAGGTACTTGTCAATTTGCTCAGCACCCAACACTATTTTGTCAGTCGATTTTTGCTGAGCGCTGCATGAGTTGAGAGGAAAGCACAGCAGAAAGAGCCCAATCATCAAATAGTATTTCTTCATATTGTCATGTGCGTTCATACAAAATTGGCTTAATTTACGTCCCAACATCAAAGTAGCAAGATTCTATCACATTGAACTTTCCCTATTTCATATCTGGAAGATTATCTAAGGATGTCAATTCATCGTTTACCAGTATTATTTCAAAATTAGCAGTAGTTAGCATCACTTTGAGTCTTTCTGCTATGATTTTGGCTTATTTTATACTTGGAGGTTTTCAAAAGACGGTCAGAGATAAAATATACAATTTCAAAGGTCATCTTGAAATCACCAAATATACTTTGGGTTCTTCATTTGATGATAATTTTATCAGAGTAGACACGGATTTTATAGAGGGGCTGCATCACTACGAATTTGTGGATCACACCCAGTCCTTTGCCTACAAAGCAGGGATGCTCAAGACCCAAGAGGAAGTAGAAGGAGTGGGACTCAAGGGAGTGAGTCATGACTTTGATACATTGAGATTCAAAGAGAATATGGTAGAAGGCAGATTTATAGCTTTTACCGATTCTGCATATTCCAAAGAAGTAGTACTGAGTAGACGCATCGCTAACAAACTCAGGCTGCACGTAGGAGACAAGGTGACGGTTTATTTCGTCCAAAATCCTCCTAAATTTAGAAGGTTGGAAATCGTAGGTTTGTATGAGACGGGGTTGGAAGAAATAGACAAATCCATGGTGCTGGCTGATATTGATTTGATCAGAAGGTTGAACAATTGGGATGATACCCAAGTCGGAGGTGTGGAGATATTTGTCAAGGATGGGTATGATATGGATCAAGCAGAGGAGACCATGTATGCTGATCTAGATTCATACTTATATGTAGACAAGGTAAAAGAAAAGTACATGCAGATATTTGATTGGTTGGATTTGCTTAGTCAAAATGTATCTGTTTTTCTCATTTTGATACTCGTCGTGGCGTGTTTCAACATGGTGTCTATCTTACTGATTCTCATTATGGAGCGAACCTATATGATAGGTGTATTCCAGGCGATAGGAGCGACACGTCAACAGATCAAAAGGGTATTCTTATACAATGGAATGCGTTTGGTTTTGCAGGGTTTGTTGTTTGGCAATGGTGCAGCACTTTTGTTTGCTTTTGTCCAAGATCGCTTTCATTTGATTCCGTTGGATCCGGTCAATTATTACATGAGCTTTGTCCCTATCCAATGGAATTTTGAGGCACTGATTTATTTGAATGCCTTGACTTTTGTGATTGTTTTGTTGGCCTTGCGTATCCCGCTGATGGTGATTACCAAAGTCAACCCAGTCACTGCGTTGAAATTCGATTGACGATTTCAAGGCGATAAGTAACATTTAGCAAGATTATACGATAGTACACAAGTGCAAATATCAGAAGAAGACATATTAGGGCGAATAGCGAGTGATGATCAAGGCGCCTTTGAGCAGATATTCAGGTTGTATTACAAGGATCTTTCTAGATACTGTCTCAAATATGTCAGAGATGAACATGTGGCAGAAGAATTGGTACAAGAGGTCTTTATCAATATCTGGGATCGTCGCTATTCACTGAAGATCAATACTTCAGTCAAGGCCTACCTATTTACGGCTGTTCGAAACCGCTCCTTTAATTATATCAAGCTTCAGATTCCCAAAGAGCAAAGGAAGGTAGATGTGGACGGAATGGTTGATCTGAGCGGTTCTTTGTCTGAAAACAGAGAAGAAGAGTTAGAGTTTGAGGAATTGCAAGTTTATGTGCAAAATGCTATCGACTCATTGCCTCCCAAATGCCAGCTGATCTTTAATCTGAGCCGCAACGCTGGCATGAGTTACAAAGAGATAGCAGAAGAATTGGACTTGTCAGTTAAAACAGTGGAAAATCAAGTGGGATTGGCTTTGAAAAAATTGAGGGTACAGCTTCATCCTATTTGGGACAAAGTATTCGTTATGATAGTCTTAAATTTTTTGTGAAAATTATCGGGTAAGATTGGGGGATGATGCAAAACTGATTGACCTACAAGTGAATGATGGAAAGTATGCAAAATATCGAGCTGAAAATACAGCAATATCTGAGCGGAGAGTTATCCCAGGAGGAGAAGGCAGAAGTGTTGGATTGGGCAAATTCGTCTGAAGCTAATCAAGCCATGCTTGATAAATACAGCAAACTCTATGATCTATCAGTGGTGGATTGTGATTCGTTCCATCCTGATGTCGACAAGGCTTGGTGTTTGGTACAAAGCAAGTTAGTCCCCAAAGCGAAACAATTTTTCTTGTTTTCCCCAACAGTGTACAAGATTGCCGCTGCGGTGGTAATGGCAGTGGGTCTTGCTTTCTTTTCGGTTTCGTATTTTCTACAACCCAATTTGATAGCACTCAAAACTGGAGAAGGGGAAGTGATTCAGGTAGTGTTGCCAGATGGTACAGAAGTAATTGTCAATGAAAAGTCTTCCTTTAAATACCCTGAAGAGTTTGGAGAGGGGTCTAGGAAAGTTTACTTGTATGGGCAAGCGTTTTTCAATGTGGCAAGAGATGAAGCACACAGTTTTAAAATTATTGGATTGTCTACAGTTACGGAAGTATTGGGGACCTCATTTGATTTGATAGCCAAAAGAACATACAATCATATTAATGTTGTGTCAGGTCAGGTATCTTTTAAATCCAAGGAGACGAACAAGAAAGTGGTCTTGTCTATGGATGAAAGAGCCGTATATACTGAATCTAAAATGGAAGTCTTTCAAGGACTTGATAATAGTACCTTAGCATGGAGATTAGGAGAGCTAAACTTTCAAAGTGCTCCTTTGGCACAGGTTGCTGCAGTTTTAGAAAAGCACTACAATGTCAAAATTAGGTTGGAAGGCAATATTGGAGCCTGCTTGATCACTTCCAAATTTCAAGGGAAAACCATAGAAGAAGTATTGTCAATTCTAAAACTAATAGCCAACATAGAATCGTCTCAAGAGGGAAATTTATTGATTCTTTCTGGACCAAGCTGCTAAGTAGCAGTTTATCACTATATTTCGTCAATATCGATACATTCATTACTCTTTGTTGAATTGATACTCAATCCTTGTATAAATTTGATCTCAAATCGAATTTGTAGCGACAGGATTGAGAAAAACATACCTTCTAACCCTATTTATTTTATTACTCTCTCTTCCCAGTGAGATTTGTGCCCAAATTGATGTCCTCAATCAAGAAATTGTACTGTCCAAAAAAAAGTATCAAGTGAGGACATTGTTGGAAAGGGTACTCCCTGCACATAACATATCGATTTCCTATCACGACAACATTGTCCCGCTGGACAAGTCAATCGTATTTGACTCCAAAATCACTAGGTTGAAATTCATCTTAACCAAGATCTGTGAGAATGAAAATTTGAATTATGAAGTTGTCAATGATCAGATTGTTTTAAAGTATTATGAACGACCTAAGAGCGAATACAAATACACGATCGATGGGGTCATCAAAGACATCGAATCTGGTGAGATACTGATCGGGGCATCGGTATATATCAAAGAAATAGCCTCGGGAGTATCCTCCAACGCCTACGGATATTATTCATTGACCTTGCCTAGAGGTAAATATGAGGTAGAAGTGCGGTACATAGGTTATGAAACGAAGTATTTCAGTATCGACATGTTCAAGAATGTCAACAATGACATAGAACTCAAACCTCAATCCATAGAAATGGAAAGTTTGCAAATCGATGAAAGAAATCCGATGGATATCAAGGCTCATAGCATTTTGTCAAGCACCAATCGGATAGATATGGAGATGGCTGAGCGAATACCCTATTTGGGAGAGGTAGATGTTTTTCAAGGATCATTGCTGTTGCCAGGTATTACCAATATAGGTGAAGGCGTGTCAGGAGTGAATGTGAGAGGAGGTAGCTCGGATCAAAATTTGGTCATGTTGGACGAGGCAGTGCTATACAGTTCCAATCATTTTTTTGGATTGATTTCAGTTTTTAATCCAGATGCTGTCAGTGATGTGGAGATTTTGAAAGGGGATTTCCCAGCCAAATATGGAGGAAGAAACTCTTCGGTCATGCACGTACGTCAAAAAGAAGGGAATGAGAATGATTTTCACGTTTCTGGAGGTTTGGGATTGATTACTAGCAGATTGATGGTAGAAGGTCCAGCCTTGGATCAAAAACTTACTTATTTGTTTTCAGCACGGAGTACTTTTTGGGACTTGATATTGAGGAATCTTAGTGACCCATTGTTCAATGACATCAGAGCTAATTTTCAAGATGTGAACGGAAAATTTAAGTACAACATCAATTCAAACAACAAAGTCTATTTGTCTGGCTATTGGGGAGCAGATGCGACCAAGTATGGTACCGATGCTTTGCAGAAGTGGGGCAATTCAATTTCATCGTTGAGATGGAATCATATATGGAAGAACAAGCATTTTTTTAATACAACCTTTTATCACAGTGGCTATCGCTACAGTGTCATCGAAACTCAGGAATTTAGAGATTATGAAGGACGAGCCACGATCAATGATTATGCTTTGAAAATGGATGTGACTAGCTATCTTAACCCTAGAAATATACTAGACTGGGGAGTGAGTGCGATATGGCATGATTTGTTGCCTGGTGAATTGGTCTCAGGTAGTTTGGATACCTCTGGTGATGATGTTTCACTTCCAGATGAGAGAGGGTTGGAGTCAGCCATTTATGTTTCTTCTGAAAACCGGATTGGGAGTAGATTGACTTCTTCTTTAGGTTTCCGATTGACCAATTTTCGTAACCAGGGAGCTTCCGATGTCTATGTATATCAGGAAAATCAACCAAAGAGCCATGCAACAATAGTCGATACACTGCGAGCCAATACGAAAGAGAATGTGAAAAGCTACTGGAGGCTATTACCTAGAGGTACTTTGAAGTTTCAATTGGGAGAGAACTCATCTACCAAGTTGAGTTACACCAGTTCTATTCAATACATGCACTTGTTGTCCAATACTACGTCTCCTTCTTCGTCAGATGCTTGGGTAATGAGTGGATACAACATTCTGCCCACTTTTATGCAGCAGTACACTACTGGTATATATCGGTACTTTCCTTTGATTGATATGAATGCCTCTGTTGAGTTGTATTATAGGAATTCTGAAGATGTGGTTGAGTACAAGAATGGAGCGAACTTGGTTTTCAATCAAACAGTAGAAACAGAGTTGATCTATGGTTCAGAAAGAGCCTATGGGGTGGAGTTTTTTGTAAAGAAGACTTTTGGTAGATGGACGGGTTGGGCTGGATATACCTTGTCCAAAGTTGAGAGGAAGTTTGAAAACAAGTTTGAAGAGTTGGAAATCAATGAAGGAAACTATTATCCTTCTGATTATGATCGGACACATGATTTTGCACTGACAGTTGTTTTTGAGATGAACAAGCGTTGGTCAATTTCTTCCAACTTTGTGTACTACACAGGACGGCCGTATTCGTTTCCAGACTCTAAATATGAGATAGACGGGATATTGGTGCCTAATTACCCAGATCGAAACCATGACAGATTGAGTAATTATCACCGCTTAGATCTGGCAGCTACCTATCAAATCAGTCCGTACAAGAAATCAGGAGAAAAGAGAAAGTATGAATCGGACTTGGTGTTTTCTGTATATAACCTCTATGGTAGGAAAAATACACAAGCCTACTTTTTTACAGCAGATGAAGACAATCCTAATCAATCTTCTACTCAGAAATTGTCTGTTTTGGCTTTCCCTGTTCCTTCAATCACATACAATTTTAGGTTTTGATCATGAAGTTTACCCAATACATAAGGTTGATTGTTGTCGGAGTGTTATGGTCTCTTGCAGGATGCATTGAACCTGTTTCGCTGGAGTTAGGTTCTGGTCAATCCGATTTTGTGGTTTTTGGATGGTTGACCAATCAGGATGAGCAATACCAAATTAGTTTGACGAAAAGTAATGGGTTTAATGACAGGGAAGCTTACCCCCTGGTTAATGATGCGCAGGTATATGTTTACTCAGGATCTGGAGCTAGATATCGTTTTGTGGAAGAGAAGAATTCGGGTATATACTTTCCTGAAGATGATGGATTCATAGGTGAAGTAGGAGAGAGTTACCTCTTGTATGTGATCGTTGAGGAAGATACTTTAGTATCTACGACAGAGTATCTTATGCCCCTACCAAAAATTGATTCCTCATTTGTCAGTTTCGTTGTGGACCCTAGTCGTTTTGAGGTACAGGAGAATCAAGCAAATTACTATGTGTCTGCGATGATCCAAGATCAACCTAATGTTAGGAATTATTTCAGATGGAAAGTGTATGTCAACGGTGTCTTGAGGAATACACCCTCAGAGTTGGTTCTCTTTGATGATTTGTTTTTGGATGGCAATAGGTTCCGAGTAGATGCCAACAATGTGCTGTTTAAGAAGGGAGACTCCGTCAGTGTGGTTCAATATTCCTTGTCAGAGCAGGCATATAACTATTATGTACAACTCAAGGGTCAAACAGATAATAGTACGCTGACACCAAACGCAAAACCAAGTATACTAGAAGGAAATATTAGTAGTCTGAGTTCTCCTGAAATCCAAGTGTTTGGATATTTTGGAGCTTCTGAGGCTCAAGTTGTTTCAGGAATCCAGCAGTAGATAGGTAAAATTCTTAAAATTCAAAATGAGATTTATGCTCATGTTTTTTAAATCTCAATCAATCAACTTTGCACAAACAAACCTATCAAAGATGAAGAATAGAAAGTTCGTGATGATGATGTTGGTATTGGTGTGTCTTCTAGTGATCAAGAAAGTGACCGATGACAATCAGACTGAGAAAAAGCACGCGGCTTCATTCACTTTGAGATAGAATTAATTCTCTTTTTTCACGACCAGTGATTCATTGGCATACCCCAATGCATTGAAACGAATTCGTAGATTTTGATCTTCATACAAGCTATCACATCTTAGTTTGTATTCAAAAAATTTTTCATTTCTATTGTGGAGCAGGATTTGATATGGTTTCCCAAGGATATCCATTACTTCACTCTCTCTAAGTCCTGATAAAGTTTTATTTACTTCAGCAATCTGCTCAACGACTGTGTTTCTGTAATCTCCACAAGTTTTGATATCTTCCGCCCAAAGTGCTGAATCTATTGTAGTTTGCTCCAAATGTTGCTTGCCTCTGCAACTAAAAAGTAGGGCACAAAATATGAAGAAAACAATATACTGTTTAGTAGAATACATGTGGTTTTATGGGTTTAATTGATTGAAAAAGCTATTGATATTAGGTTAGATAAAATATTTTACCCAATTCAATAGTGCAATATTACTGGTAATATTATTGTATTTTACAAAGCTTACGATTAAGTTGTAAAGTCAAATTAATTCTCTACATTTACTGACGAGAATTAATAATACAGTATTTTATAATATCAACAATAAGATTGACTATGGCTCAAGACAAGCTTAACCAAGGATCAGAGGAAGAAAAAAAATCGTCAAAAGATCTTTCCGATGATGATTTCGGGTTGCCTGATTTAGAATTTGATGAATTACAAGAGTTGGATATGTCCTTTGATGATGAGGAGTCTGACGAAGAGATTTCATCTCCTGAAAAATCAAATACTAAGGTGCCATTTTCTGGGTCTGATGACATAGACATGAGTGTACTTGATGATATTGATGTATCAGGGAGTTTTCATAGTGACATGGACGAAGGAGTTGATTTAGATTCTGTATTGGATGAAGGTATCGAAGAAGTTGAAGATGTTCTAGATAGTGCTCAGCTCATATCTGATCGTTTAGGTGATGATGAGGAAGAAGATTCATTGAGTACAGATTTTGGAAGTAGCATGAATTATGACGATCTGTTAGGAGACTCAGATACGGGTGGTTCTATTTTCGAGAGTGATGATGTAGAAGACACTGCTGGTGCAAGTGATGATTTTGATGAACCAGTCATGTCAAGTGATGATTTATTGGCTAGTATTGATAGTCCAGATGATTTGGCTGCATTGGGGATTGCTGATGATGACGATGACGAATTGGATTCTGGAGATTCATTGTTCTCTGCCGACATAGAATCAAGTGATTCTGATATTGACTCTTTGTTTGATGCTGATAGCGTATCATATGGATCGTCCAATGATGATGACGATGATTTTTCCCCTTCCGATGATAAAAAATTGCCTGATAATTACAAGGCATATACTTATAATGAGTCTTCTGGAGGTTTCACCAAAATCATCGTGATCGGTGTGGTAGTTATAGCTGTTATTGCTGCGGGAATGCTGTGGTTGTCTGGAGGACAAGATGCTGAAAAGAGCACAGTGGCAAAGACTGAGAAACAACCGCCTGTATTGAAGAAAGAAGTTGCCGAGCCTGTAGTGACTGAAGAAACTCCAGTCGTAGCTGAAAATGCAGAAGAAACGCTCGAATCTACGACTGATAAACCAAAACCAAAATTGGCAGCAGCTAGCTCTGCCCCTGCAGGTCAGATTGAGAAAGTAAGCTCTAAGACAGGTCAGTCCTATGTGATTATAGGTAGCTTTATTGATGAAGATTTGGCTATGGATTATGCAAATAAATTGAGTGCAGATGGCAAAGGAGTAAAAATCATTCAACCTTTTGGCGACTCAAAGAGATACAGAGTATCGGTGGCTGACTTTCCATCCTATGGAGATGCTGCTAGTCAATTGAATAGCTTTAAAGACGAATTTGGTTCGCAAGTTTGGGCATTGAAATACTAATTTTAGTTAGATAAAAATATAAATTTAAAAAGGTCATTTCTGGCCTTTTTTTTGTTTAAACTAATGATATGAAAATACTGAGTATGATTTTGATTTCTGTATTGCAGGAGTTACCTGTAGATGAAACATTGGTAGAACCTATAGCAGAAGTATCGGTTCTGGATTTATTGTTCAAGGGCGGTTATATGATGTTGCCCATCTTGTTGTTATCCCTTTTAGGTACTTACATTTTGGTTGAAAGACTGTTGACTATCAAGGCAGCGAGTCAGACTCCAGATAGTTTGATGGACGAAGTAAAGCATATGGTAGTTGCTGGTAAAGTAGCAGAAGCCCAAAGTGTTTGCGCCAGAGATTCTACACCGATCGCCAAAATGCTGGAAAAGGGCTTGTCTCGAATTGGGAATCCTTTGAAAAGCATCGAGGCATCAATAGAAAACGTAGGTAAAATTGAGGTCTACAAATTGGAGAAGAATCTCACCCTGCTAGCGACTATTTCTGGTGCAGCACCCATGATTGGTTTTTTAGGTACAGTTACGGGTATGATTCAGGCATTTATGTCAATAGCACAGGAGGAAGGAGCTGTCAGTCCAAAGCTGTTGTCTAGTGGTATATATGAAGCCATGATTACTACTGCAGCGGGTTTGTTTGTAGGGATCATTAGTTATATCGCTTACAATTATTTGATTACCAAAGTGGGCAAGTTGATTCATAAGATGGAATACACTTCTATCAACTTTATTGACCTCCTCCAAGAACCACAGAAGAAATAATACGGATACATGGACATTAAAAGCAAACATAAGGTAGACGCATCATTTGCTATGTCATCCATGACAGATGTGATCTTTTTGTTGTTGATATTTTTCATGTTGACTTCATCATTTATCACTCCGTCTGGACTTCCAGTCAACTTGCCTACCAGCAAGAGTTCAAATATTGTGATGCAAAAGGTGAGTGTGACTATTACGCCTGATTTACAATATTTTGTCAACGAAAGGAAAGTGAGCCTTGATGGGTTAGAGCAGGCTTTGAAAGCTGAGCTGAATGAGAAAGAAGGGGTCGTAGTCCTTCATTGTGACAAGTCTGTTCCTGTAGAGCACCTAGTCAATGTGGCAAGTATTGCGACCAAATTAGAAGCGAAGATATCCTTGGCTACCAAGCCAGACTAAAAATGGATCTGAACGAGAAAAAAAATAAGATAACGAGTGCTTACATCAGTGTAGGGGTACATGCTGTGCTCATCATGTTGTTCTTTTTCATGATGGCATGGACTGAGCCAGATCCACCGATACCAGAGTACGGCATAGAATTCAACTTGGGCAATGAAGTAATCAGTGATTCTGAATCTGACCAGCCTGTCAAGGCAGATGAAATAGCCAAAGTCGAAGAAGTAAAGGAAACAGAAGAAGCAGAGGAGGTGACAGAAAAGGCAGAGACTGCTTCTCAAGAAAAAGCACAAGAAACAGAAGCTACTTCTACTGACAAAGTGGTAGATGAAGTCGCGAAGACTGAGGATATCAATAGCCCTGATGTAGTAAAAAAAGTAGAGGAGAAGGTTGTCAAGAAAGAACCTGTCAAAGAAGAGAAAAAGACTGAAGTCAAAGAAAAAGAGGCAGTAGAAAAGAAGGAAGAAGCCAAGGCTACTACCACCAATAGTCAACCTAAGGTGGATGACAGAGCGATTTACAAAAAATCAGAACCAGGAGGAGGTAGCGGCAACAAAGGTGCTAGTCTAGATTTGAGTGGTTGGATGTGGGATTCTAAGCCCAATCCTAATGATCAGTCTACAGAAGAGGGTTATATCATTTTTGAAATTACTGTTGATGGTGATGGCGAGATTATAAATGTAAAGGAGCTGCAAAAAACTGTATCACCAGCGGTAGCAAACGTGTATAAAAAATCGATTACAGAATTGACATTCAGTAGAACTTCAGATAACCGCAACACTGCTTCTACATCCACGGGTAAAATTACATTTGTTATCAAATCCAACTAAAATTATGAATTATCAGGAGTCTTTGGACTTCCTCTATGAGCAGTTGCCGATTTTTCAAAGGATAGGAAAAGCTGCTCTCAAAAAGGATTTGACCAATACGCTCGTTTTGGCTGAGGCTCGTTCCAACCCGCATCATGGCTTCAAATCGATTCACATAGCAGGTACCAACGGCAAGGGGTCTACAGCGCATATGTTTGCCTCAGTATTGCAGGAGGCGGGCTACAAAGTTGGCCTATATACTTCCCCACATTTGAAGAGCTTTCGAGAGAGGATTCGGATCAATGGAGAAGAAATTGACAAAGATTTTGTGGTTGATTTTGTTGAGAATTGTAAATCACTGATGCTGGAAGTGCAGCCTTCTTTCTTTGAGATGACTGTCATCATGGCATTCGAATATTTTGCCAAGCAAAATGTAGACGTAGCAGTGATCGAAGCAGGTTTAGGGGGGAGGCTGGATTCTACCAATGTAATCTCACCAGTATTGTCAGTGATTACTTCTGTAGGACTAGATCATGAGGATATATTGGGACAAGGCATCGTCAATATTGCCAAAGAAAAATCTGGGATCATCAAGTCCAATACTCCCATAGTATTAGGTAGCTTAACAAATGAGGCACACCAAGTCATGAAAGATCAAGCCATGATCAAGCATGCTACTCTCGTAGATGCTCATGAAGGATTTGTACTCTCCCAATCAGAGAACAGGTCACTTTCTTTGATAGAAACAGCAACTGGGGATCAGTATTCTTTTGATTCGGAGTTGGGAGGAAATTCATTGCTGAAAAACGTACCTGTTATCATCAAAGGCATAGAGCAATTGCGTTCCAGTGGTTTTCACATCTCAAAAGAAAATGTAATCAACGGAGTAAACAAGGTAGTCTCTAATACAGGACTGAAAGGTCGCTGGCAACTCGTCAGGGAGAACCCCACAGTGATAGCTGATATCGGACACAATCAAGAAGCCTTGGAGGAGTTGATGCTTCGATTGAGCCATACGAAGAAAGAAGGAACAAAACTTCATGTCGTATGGGGAATGGCTGCTGACAAATCCATCGAAAAGATATTTGATTTGCTATTGAAGGATGCTCAGTACTATTTTTGTGCAGCGAAAATCCCTAGGGCTTTGTCTGTTGATGATTTGCAGAAGTATGCTAAGCAATATGATCTGACTTATCATTCGTACGAATCAGTAGATCAGGCATATGAAGCTGCGCTGAAGAATGCCAGCGTGGAGGATTTGATCTTTGTAGGAGGGAGTACATTCGTAGTAGCTGAAATAAAAGATTTATAGTGGGAAGAAAGAAATTAGAGAGGTTTGCTGACAATGCAGTAAGATACAATGTGGTCGAGGCGGGCAAGGAGTGTTATGGCCAATTGGCAGGAAAATGGAGGTCAGAGCATTTCAAGAATGATCACGAATTGGTGGTGGAGTTGGGCTGTGGCAGAGGCGAATACACGACTGGATTGGGCGTGAATTTTCCTGAAAAGAATTTTGTAGGAGTGGATGTGAAAGGTGCCAGAATCTGGGTAGGAAGTAGCTATGCTGTCAAAAACCAGATGGAGAATGTTGCTTTTTTGCGTACACAAATCGAACAGATTGATACGCATTTTGCCGAGAACGAAATCTCAGAGCTTTGGGTGACTTTCCCTGACCCAAGACCCAAAGACAAGGATGAAAAAAGACGATTGACTTCCCCCAGATTTATGGAGATGTACCGAAGCTTGTTGGCTGAGGATGGTTGGTTGAAGTTCAAGACAGATAGTACGTCATTGTTTGATTACACGTTGGAGTTGATACAAACTGGTCAGGTCAAAGTCAAAAACTTATCTCATACCCATAACTTGTACGAATCTGAGTTTATGAATGAGCATTTTGGAGTGAAGACCAAGTATGAGCAACTCTTCTATGACAAAGGGGAAGATATCAAGTATCTCAAGTTTCAGTTTGCTTAACTCACCACCAAAGCAATACCTGGGTACACTTTCTTGAAGTTATTGGTAAAGATGATTTCTGGTCCGACCTTAATATGGTTGTTGATGTTCTTGTGAACGCTTGCCTTGATGGTTTGTTTGTCAAACAAGCTACTGTCTCCAGAGTTGATTCGGTAGCCGACTCTGGCTCCCCAACCTGATGACTTGCTATTTTTTCCTTTGATGTCATATTCTAGATTGACGTAGTATGAGGGAATAGCTTGGTTGACAACTTTAGACTCTGGAGAGTGCTCTTGATAGAAAGTCATCTGACCAGAGACTCCCAAACTCAACTGTTGGACATGCGTGGTTGATTCAATTTTTAGTATGGGAGCACTGATTCCGATTTCTGGTGATGCACCTATGTTGCTGATGGCGAGTGATCCAAAAAAGTTAGGTTTGAATTTTTCTACAATAGGAAAAGAGGTTTTTTTTTCCGCTTCTTTTGCTGCAACTGCTGGTATGGTTTCTTTGTGATCATACACAATAGTGGGTATTGAAGCGACTGTCAAAGGTCTCAGTGTTTCTGCTATACCTTTTGAATTCATACGACAGATTGACGATTCTTTAGAAGTAAGTGCTATTTCTGTCTTGATACGATTGAGTGGGGCAGAGCCCATTTGTTTTTCAATTGCGGGTTTTGATATTTTGTCGAAATGCAAAAGGTCAAGACTACCTGCAATGAGTAGGGAGATAGAAGTTGCCATGGCAAAGAACCAAGTCAAAATTCGTTTGTCTACTTCTGAGAGCTTTTTAGAAAGATTCTCCCAAATGCTGGCCTTTTTCGAAGTACTAAGAAACAAGTGGTCAGCAGTTTTGCTTGCATTTTGACAAACGCGATCAATTAGATTGATATTTTTCGTGCTTTGGTGTTGATCGTTCATGATTGATACTTATTAAATGGCTCCAATGTGGACAAGTGATTTGATCAATGAAGCCCTTGCTTTACTGAGTTGAGATTTGGAAGTGTTTTCGCTGATTCCGAGTTTTTCTCCAATCTCTTTATGACTGTAGCCTTCTATGGCATACATGTTGAATACTGTCCTATAACCTTTCGGAAGTTTTTTGATCTGTTCAAGAATGTCTGTTTCTATCAAATTGCTGTCTATGCTATCTGCGTATTTCATTTTCTCATCACTTTGGTTGATTTCAACCAAGTGGTGCTTTCTTTTTCTCAGCAGCATCAGAGATTCATTGACTACTATTCTTTTCATCCATCCTTCCAAACTTCCTTTTCCTCTGTATTCAAATGTGTTGATCTTTGAGAAGATTTTTAGAAATCCTTCCGTGACGGCATCCTCCGCTTCCGCTTCGTCTGAAAGATATCGAAAGCAGATACCGTAAAACTTGCTAGCATACTTCTCATATAATATTTTTTGAGCCGCAGCGTCGAAAGCTTTACATCCCTTAATTAGTTCCCCTTCATCCAATTGATATGAATGTTTAATGTTATGTTCTTGATTGAGTAATGCGTGCAATGTGAATATGGTTGCTCGTGATAATTTATTTTCTGTAAATTATGCGGCACACCCATACGCAGCTGTTAACGGGGAGTTAAAAGATGTTAAGCACTGTTAAGGAGAATCAAGAATTTACATTCTGTTGAAGTACAGAAATGTAATGTAGCAGCCAAATCCTATTAGGTACAATAGACCTTCGGCACGGTCAAGCTTATATTTTTGAAGTGTAAACATGAAAAGGAAGAGCATAAATGATCCAATCATGACGATGTACAAATCAATGTTGAGGTCAATATCAAAACTTAATGGTGCATGAAATACAGCTGTAGCCCCTAGTACCAATAGGATATTGAAGATATTGGAGCCTACGATGTTTCCAACTGCCAAATCTGATTTTTTGTGAAATGCTGCTACTGCGGTGGTGGCTAATTCAGGCAAAGAGGTACCTGCCGCCAAAATGGTCAAACCAATCAATTTTTCACTCCACCCAAAATGATGTGCAATGATGATCGAATTGTCAACGATCATTTGTCCACCAAAAGTCAGCCCAGCCAAGCCAAAAATGATCATCAAGGTGGTCTTGAGCGTACTGTGCATTTCGATTTCGTCCATGTCTCCTCCTGTATCTCCAGTTCGCTTCATGTTTTGAAATACATAATACAGAAAGCCAAGGAACATGATGAGAAGAATAATACCGTCTAATACACTGGCTTCATTTTGTTCTGCTCCAAAAATCAATTGGTCATTGACGAGTATGAATAACACAACTGTTGCTACCAAAGAATAGGGGACTTCTTTCCAAAGTGCATTTTTTTGAACGGTAAGTGGATAGATGACACTAGAGATGCCTAGGATTAAATAAGTGTTGAAGATATTAGAACCAATGATGTTGCCAAAAACTACGTCGTTGTGACCGCCAGAGCCAGATATCAGATTGACTACCAATTCAGGAGCAGAGGTGCCCATCGCTACGACTGTTAGTCCTATGGCGATATCAGAAACATTGTATCTCTTGGCGAGGGAGGAAGCTCCATTTACTAAGTAGTCAGCACCTTTGATCAACAAAACAAAGCCGACAGTAATAAGTAACAATGGAATGACCATATAGCGTTATTTAATGATTGGATGGTTCAAGTATTAGAATTGAAATATAAATATATCTCATAATACTTTAAGACTATTTCATGAATTATTGGGTCATTTTTGGGTAGCTAAAATAGGTATTTCTCTTATTGTTATTATAGTCCTAAAATATATTAGGCGAGTTCTATTTTGTGAGTAAGCTGTTTTTTGGCAGGTTTTTGTTTGGTTGCGTTTGTGTAGGGAAAGAACTTGGCCTTATAGGCCAAGTTCTTTCTTGATAGAGTCTATTTTTTTCGTCAACTCTTGTTTTTGAGCATCTATACCAGTTGTGATACCACCTTTGGATTTTACGCTGAAATAGAACTTGATTTTTGGTTCTGTCCCTGAGGGTCTCAGGGACACTTTGCTGCCATCTTCTGTCAGGAACTGCAAGACATTGGATTGAGGAAAGTCGATCTTAGTCTTGGTACCTGTCTTGAGATCAGTAGCCTCTCCCAGTTGGTAATCAAGCAGGGTAGTGACTGGTGAGCCTCCCAGCTGTGTAGGTGTGTTGGTTCTGGCATCACTCATCATCTGTTGGATTTCTTCTGCACCTGATTTTCCTTTCTTGGTCAAGGAAGACAATGATTCCCAATACATACCAAACTGGGCATAGATGTCTTCTAGTAGATCCATGACACTTTTGCCATTGTCCTTGGCCCAGGCAGCCATCTCTGCAATCATCGCACAGGAGGCGATGGCATCCTTGTCTCGCACTTTGTCGCCGATCAAATAACCGTAACTCTCTTCACCACCTCCGATGAACTCTTTCTTTCCTTCAAATTCCTTGATCAATCCAGCGATGAATTTGAATCCAGTCAAGGTATCATAGCTTTCAATGTCAAAATGAGTAGCGATGTCTTTAATCAATTCAGTGGTCACGATGGTTTTGACAATGAATTGCTTGCCATTCAATTTGTTGTTTTCTTTCCACTTGATGCAGAGGTAGTAGATCAACAAAGAACCAGTTTGATTACCATTTAGCAATTCAAATTTTCCTTCTTTGTTCTTGACGGCAATCCCCACTCTGTCTGCATCAGGGTCTGTTGCCATGACCAAATCAGCATCTAACTCTTCTGCTCTTTTGAGTGCAATGCTCATGGCTTCTTGTTCCTCTGGATTAGGATAGACTACCGTAGGGAAGTTGCCATCTGGCTGTGCTTGTTCTGCAACTACATTTACATTTTTGAATCCGAGTCGTTCTAAAATCGTCGGAACCAAAGTGATCCCTGTACCATGTATCGGAGAGAAAACAATGGCAAGATCAGATTGATTTTTGATCGCGTCTGGAGATAGGCTCAATGCCTCCAAAGTAGCCAAATACTTTTCGTCTATGTCTTGGCCTATTTTGACAATCAATTCAGGTTTTTCGTCAAACTTTACATGGTCAAAACTTCCTACATTTCTTACCTCATCAATGACATTGGTATCGTGTGGGGCAATCATCTGTGCACCATCATCCCAATAGGCTTTGTATCCATTGTATTCTTTGGGGTTGTGTGAGGCAGTCAGTACTACGCCACTTTTGCAGCCTAGCTCTCTGATCGCAAATGAAAGTTCAGGAGTAGGTCTGAGGCTTTCGAATAGGTAGACTTTGATGTCGTTGGCGGAGAATACTGCGGCTGTGGTTTGAGCAAAGAAAGCACTGTTGTTTCTACTATCATAGGCGATGGCAACAGAGATTTCTTCACCTTTGAATTCTTTTTTGAGGTAATTGGCCAGTCCTTGTGTGGCTACACCGATAGTGTATTTGTTCATACGATTGCTACCCAATCCCATGATGCCGCGCAAACCGCCTGTACCGAATTCAAGCTCTTTGTAGAATGAATCGATCAATTCAGTTTCATTGCCAGTTGCAATCATGTCCTTGATAGATTGCTTGTCAGCAGCGTCAATGTTGCTATTGAGCCACTTGTCGATTGATTCTTGTATGTATGCTTCCATGTTAGTAGTTATCAAAATCCGATGATGTCTTTGGTTCTTTTTAGTACTTTGTTTGCTATGGCTCTAGCCTTGTCTTCTCCTTCTTGTAGTTTTTGCTCAAGCTCTGCCTCGTTTTCCATGTAATACTGGAATAGTTCTCTTTCTTTTTGATATTTGGTCAATATCAAATTGAGTAATTCTGTTTTGGCGTGCCCATAACCGAAGTTGCCAGCGAGGTATTTGTCTCTCATCTCTAGGATTTGGGCTTCTGATGCTATGATTTGGTAGATATTGAACACATTGCAAGTGTCAGGATTTTTGGGGGCTTCAAGCGGGAGACTATCGGTCACGATGGACATCACGTTCTTCTTGAGTTGCTTCTCTGGAAGGAAAATGTCAATGGTGTTGCCATAGGACTTACTCATCTTTTGTCCATCTGTACCAGGGATGGTCATCAGGTTTTCATCAATCCTAGATTCCGGGAGGATGAAATTTTCACCGTATTGGTGATTGAAGGAACTGGCAATGTCACGAGCCATTTCCAAATGCTGTTTTTGATCTTTGCCCACTGGCACGATCTCGGCATCATAGATCAAGATGTCAGCGGCCATCAGTATAGGGTAGGTGAATAGGCCAGCATTGACATCTGCGAGTTTGTCTGATTTATCTTTGAAAGAGTGTGCATTGGCCAACATAGGGAAAGGAGTCAAACAACTCAAATACCATGTTAGCTCACAAACTTCAGGGATTTTGGATTGACGATAGAAGATGGATTTGCTGGTGTCCAGACCAAAAGCCAACCACGCAGCAGCTACGGCTCGCGTATTTTCTTTTCGTACAGCTGCGTCCTTGATAGTTGTCATCGAATGAAGATCAGCGATGAAAAGGAGTGACTCCTGATTTTCTTTTTCTGTTAATTGGATCGCTGGTAGTATGGCGCCCAATATATTGCCCAAATGTGGTCTTCCTGAGCTTTGAATTCCTGTTAATACTCTTGCCATTAATTTTGACGACCTGTTGAAAGGTCATTTTTTGATGTTTTTGCGGATGTAATGGATGGTAAAATAAATGTAATAATGCCTATCAAAAAAACTCATGCAAAGAAATACTTCTCAGATTGGAAAGAATTTTATTCCTATTTTTGACTTTCAATCAAAAATCAGCTTTATGAACAAGATTATCCTTTCCACATTTCTTTTTACCTGGGTGTTTTATGGTCAAATGTATGGGCAAGCCAAAATTGAATTGGAAAAGGAAACACATGATTTTGGAAGTATTCAAGAGGAAGACGGTGCTGTGCTGTATGAATTTCAGTTTACCAATGTAGGAGACGCACCGCTGTTGGTTTCTACTGTCAAGGCATCGTGTGGTTGCACAACCCCTGACTGGACGAAACAGCCCGTTTTGCCTGGAGAGAAGGGATACGTGAGAGCGCAATACAACCCGATGAACAGGCCTGGTACTTTTAACAAATCCTTGCGAATCACAACCAATGGCTCTCCTCAAGTAGCCTATGCCTACATCAAAGGAACAGTTGTACCAAAAGTAAAGACCATCGAAGAAGAATTGGTTTATAAAATGGGTGATCTGAGGGTTAAAAGTCAAAATGTGAATTTGGGAAGGATTACTGATGAAAAAACGATCACAACTGCACTAGATATATACAATGCTGGAGAGGACACTTTAAGAATATTGGATCAATACGATGGTCCGAAATTTATTAGTTTGACATTCGAGTCCAAAGTCTTGGCGCCCAAGGAAAAGAGCATCGTAACACTGGTGTATGATCCAAGTTTCAAAGATCATTTGGGAATGCAAAACCATGGAATTTCATTTTATACGGATGAAAAAGAGGATGCTCAAAAATCCTTGAATGTGAGAGCCACCATCAGAGAGTATTTTGCCCCCATGACAGATGCAGATAGAGCCAAGGCACCAGTATTGATGATTGGGGATAAGTTGCAAAATGTCGGACGGGTGGATATGGGCAAGGTCGTATCTGCAGACTATGTATTATACAATCATGGGAAGTCAACGTTGAACATCAGGAAAATAGAATCCAATTGTGCATGTTTGACGACCCAACTGGATGACTATGATATCAAGCCAGGAAAGTCAGTAAATCTGAAGTTAAGTCTGGACACCACCAACCGAAGGGGGACACAAAATAAGACGGTATATATATATACCAATGATCCGGAAAACCCTACCCAAGTAGTGACTATACGTGCCATAGCTGAGAAGAATAATTGACGACAGGTTTGGCATGGCAAATCTGAAAATGTGTAAAAAATAGGAGATAGCATCTCATGATCCAATGTGGTCGTCTATTGACTTCTATATTTTGATTCGATTTGTTACCGCGAAATCAATTTTTAAATGACTGATAATCAATGTTTTTCGTGTCACGCCTAGCACTTATATTGTAGGTAAGGGTTGCCTATGGGACATTATTCAGACTAAACTCAATTGGTGACAGAGTGGTTTTCTATGACAAAAGCTTATACTTTTGCCCCTCAAATGATTAAAAACATGAGAAATACCCTATTCATACTGATTTTTACTTTATTGATTGCTTGTGAGGCAGAAGATGCCAACAAGGGAGATAGCCTATATGCCAAACAAAAATATACTGAGGCAGTCAAGGCTTACAATGAATATTTGGAGCTTCATCCTACACACGTCAAGTCGTTGTACAATAGAGGGAGATCATATGAGGAACTGAAGGAGTATGATAAAGCATTGGCTGATTTTCAGGAGGTATTGGAATTGGATCAAAAGAGTACATCTGCGATGTTGAGTTTATCCAAGCATTATTACCGAGCTGAGAATTATGAGCAGTCGCTCTTTTATGCAGAGTCTGCAATCAAGGTAAAAGATGATTTGGCAGAAGGCTATTTTTGGGTAGGGAGAGCGAGTCATCATATGGGAGATTTTCCTAAAGCTACGGGAGCTTATAACAATGCGATCAATCTCAACAAAGAATATGGGGAGGCCTATTTGTATAGAGGCGCCATCCGCCTACAAGAGAAAAAACCTAAAGCTGCCTGTCAGGACTTTAACCAAGCCAAACGATTGAATATCCCTGAGGCAGATGCTGCTATCACAAAATATTGTAATTAAGTGGGTAGCAACTTTTAATTTCTCCTACTACCCTGTGTATGGTTGTGATGTATATCGTCAGTGCCATATTGAGAAGATCAAAATTTAATCTAAGGAATACCAACCATTTGCCATTTCTCAGCTCATAGTGAGACAAAGTGAGAAATGGCAAATGGTTGTTTTAAAGCTGAAAACCAGTCTTTTGCAAAAGACTGGTTGGGGTATGTCATACATGTGAAAGACCCAAATTACTCTTTGTTTTCCTCTTTTAAACGTACTGCATTTTTGATGGCAGGGATATACGGGTTGGGTTGTCCTTTGCCTGTTTCGATCAGACTACGGAGACTGCCAGTGATATAGTTGCCCCATGAGTCAGTACAAATGTCATAACATTCGTAAGAAGGAATTAATCCAATGTGGGTAAAGATTAGCGCTGTTTTGTTATCTTTTTTAATGATTTCAAAACTGATTTTTGTTCCTTTCCATTCACTTTTATCCTTGGTAAAGTTGAAGTAGTTATCTACTACTTGCCATATAATTTTTTCATCTTCCACAACTTCTATGAGCTTTATGTGGCATGAATGGATGTCTTTGTAATGATACCTAAACTCATCATTGAGGTGAGCGGTATTCCCTTCTATTTGCTCAGACCACCAGCCTCGTACATTGGTGATGGCGTTGAATACCTCCTTGGGTGATTGATTTACTAGCAGTGTGGTAGTGTAATTTTCATTTTTCATTGTTTTATTTTTTGTTGTGATTTCAGATGGGGTAGAATATGTGCTTTTAAACATGAACCCTATGATTGCAAGTAGGGCGAGGAGATTATTTTTTATTCCTTTCACAGGGTTTGATCTTTACATTTGAGATACAAATCTATGGTGTCAATGCAAATTAATGATTGTGCGAAATGGACTATGTCACGGGTTGATTTAGACAAATCATATTTTTATCTTTGGCCAAAATTTCATGCGACATCTTACCATACTGGTTCCTGAAGGAGAGAATAATTTGAGCAGCATCGTAGGTGCTTATAAAATATTTACCAGAGCCAATCGCTATTGGGAGGAGTGTGGTAGAGAAAGGTTGTTTACGATAGAATTGGCAGGTGTTTCAACCGAAGTGGAGTTTCATGAGGGGTTGTTTGTTGCAAAACCACACACTTCAATATCGGACATTGCTAAAACCAACCTTATTATTATCCCTTCATTGAATCATAATTATCAAAAGTCTATGAAGGCAAATCAACCGCTAATTGACTGGATTGCTAAACAGTATGAAGAAGGTGCAGAAGTTGCCAGTATATGTACAGGGGTCTTCTTGCTGGCAGCATCGGGTCTACTAGAGGGTAAATGTTGTTCGACAAATTGGGCGGTGGTGGATGATTTCAGACGGATGTTTCCGAAAGTGAATTTGCAAACCGATAAATTGATCACGGATGAAAATGGAATTTATACCAATGGTGGCGCATACTCCTTTTTGAACTTGATAATTTACCTAGTGGAGAAATACTATGACAGACCCACTGCCATATATTGTTCCAAGGTATTTCAGATTGAAATAGATAGGCAAAGTCAATCTCCATTTACCATTTTCACAGGACAAAAATTGCATGGTGATGATATGGTTCAACAGGCACAAACATACATTGAAAGTAATTTGAAGAAAAAAATATCCATTGAACAGTTGTCTTCTATGTTTTCGGTTGGTAGACGAACTTTCGATAGAAGATTTATCAAAGCGACTGGCAATACCCCTATTGAATATTTGCAAAGAGTGAAAATAGAAGCTGCAAAAAGAGCTTTTGAAACTAATCGAAAGACCGTCAATGAAGTGATGTATGAAGTAGGCTATTCAGATGCTAAAGCATTTCGAGAAGTATTCAGGAAGATAACAGGTATGTCTCCCTTAGCGTATCGAAACAGATACAACAAGGAAACCATGGGCTGAAACCGTTTTACATTTGTGTACTAGGGTAAATATGATCGGTTTTCATTCAATTTACCAAGCGGAGTAATCGTAATAGCTTTCAACCTTGTTTTCTAAATCGTCTGGTATGGATGGGAAAAAGTCCATGCCAGTTGCCTTTTCTAGGTCATCTACAGTCATAGCGAATTCATACAACTGGCCTGATACAGACTCGTTGGGCAGTGAAAATGCAATGGCCTTGACATCTGAACCTTGCAATTCTATAATTACCTTGTAGTATCCACTAGGTATAGCTACGTGGTTTTTGCCAATGTTGCTTGTTTTTCCCTCATAAATAGGGCCTGTGACGACAAAGACTTCTTTGTTAGCTATCGCCCAATCTCTTACTTTTTCCTCCAAACTCCTCCAAATGCCACGGTTGAATCCTGGAGCTTGTGGGCTCATGTTGCTCATGTAGAAGGTTTCGCTGAGGCCACTCTCATCCCAGGTGAAATCCGCTGCTGGCGCCAGATGTCCTCGGTCATATCCACTGCCTTTGTAGTCATCTGGGTGTGCTGATTTGGTTTGTACCGCTGGATCAGGCCTGAAGTCATCCTTGCGCTTGAATTTGGCATTTTTTAGGTTGGTGGCAGTCAATTTATAAGCGACCCAATCTGCCTGTTCGGTTTTTTCATTGTATTTCAAGGTGTAAAATTCATGCTCAATGATTTGATCATTTTGTGTGTATTTAGGCCATGCAAAATCAAAGCTTTTGGAAAAATAGTAACTATCCGTACTCGTATAGGTAGGGAGGTCTTCGTTGGGCTTTACTGTTTCTACCATTTCTTCCTCATCGAATGCTTCATCGATAGGAGGGGGCGTGTTTTTTTTTGTTTCAGTAGCTGTCTTAGACTGGGTAGCTACAGTTTTCTTTATTTCTTTGTTTACACTTTTTGGGCTGCTGGATTCTGTTTGTTGTTTTTCGTCACTACCCCACGAGAGGGTAATGGGCTCTGTATTCATGTGTTCGGAGGCATACTGTAGCCCGAAAATAGCCAATCCAATCACAACCAATATAATGAGTATGACCAGAGGCTGATTGCCACCGCCTTTGCTGCTGTTGTTGCTCTTTTTGGGTTTTGCTGTACTCTTTTTTCTCGCTTGAGCCATTTTACTTTTTGAATCTTGATGAAACGATCAATTCTTTGGTGCCTTTTTTATATTGGTAGAAACCTTCACCTGATTTGACTCCCAATGCACCTGCCGTCACCATGTTGACTAGCAGAGGGCAAGCTGCATACTTTGAATTGCCAAAGCCTTTGTACAAGACATTCATGATAGAGAGACATACGTCCAAACCAATGAAATCTGCCAATTGTAGAGGACCCATCGGGTGAGCCATGCCTAGTTTCATGACTGTGTCTATTTCTTCTATACCTGCGACACCTTCATGCAGAGTGATGATGGCTTCATTGATCATCGGCATCAAAATCCTGTTCGCCACAAAGCCTGGATAGTCATTGACTTCTACGGGCGACTTGCCCAATTCTTTAGACAGAGACATGATGGTTGTTGTGGTTTCATCACTTGTCGCATAGCCTCTGATTACCTCTACCAACTGCATGATGGGTACAGGATTCATGAAATGCATGCCTATGACTTTGTCTGCTCTGTTGGTACCGGCTGCAATTTTAGTAATGGAGATAGAAGAAGTGTTTGTTGCTAATATGGCAGTGTTAGGCGCATGTTTATCCATTTGCTCGAAAATCTCCATTTTGATCTGTTCGGTTTCAGTGGCAGCTTCTACGACTAAGTCAGCCCGTTTGATGCCTTCGGAGATAAGTGTCGCAGTTTGGATATTGGCGAGGGTATTAGATTTGATTGTTTCTGTGATTTTTTCTTTGGAGACTTGTCGGTCGAGATTCCTTTCTATAGTCTCAATGCCGTTTTGAAGTGCTGAGGTTGAGACATCGATTAATGTTACTTTGAATCCATTTTGTGCAAAAACATGAGCTATGCCGTTGCCCATAGTTCCTGCACCGATCACTGATATATTTTTCATACTTTCTCAACTTTTGGGAGTGTTTCTGGAATCAATGTTAGTCAAAAATGCAATGATCCGAAAGAAGAGATGAGTTGTATTTGAAAATAATAAAGGCAGCCATTTGGCTGCCTTTATTAGTTAGATCAGTTTCTTACTGGTTGACTTAGGGATTTCGACTTATTACCTGAGCAAAAATGTAAATATGCCATTTTCATATCCTGCCAAATCAATTCATTATCCTGACTAAATCATGTTTTTACTCAATTTTTGGTGTTTTGAGGCTGATTTTAGAGTTAACAATTTTTAACAAGAAGGTGTTTAGCTATGCTTGAAAAAAAAACAGCACTGTTTTATTATTGTGCTCATAGTTGATTTGAAACGCTATATAGAACCATTAATATGAACGAATGATATGTCCATCGTAGTAGAAAATCTAACAAAACAATACGGTGTACAAAAGGCAGTAAACAATATCTCGTTTGAAATCAAAACGGGAGAAGTGGTTGGGTTTCTTGGGCCCAATGGTGCAGGAAAAAGTACCACCATGAAAATGATTACATGCTACATGTCACCCAGTGCAGGTAACATTCTTTTGGATGGAATTTCTGTACTAGATCAACCCGAAGAGGTGAAAAAGAAGATCGGATACCTTCCTGAAAACAATCCTTTGTATACCGATATGCCGATCGTTGAGTATCTCAAGTTTGCTGCTGAGATTCAGGGAGTTGAAAAAACGTTGATCCCGTCTCGCATCGCTGAGATGATTGAAATGTGTGGTTTAAGTGTCGAAAAGCACAAAAAAATTAGTGAACTATCTAAAGGTTACCGTCAAAGGGTTGGAATAGCCCAAGCGATGATTCATGACCCTGAAGTACTGATTTTGGATGAGCCGACTACTGGTCTGGATCCTAATCAAATCATAGAAATCAGGAAACTGATAAAGAAGTTAGGAAAAGAGAAGACAGTGATTCTGAGTTCACATATTCTATCTGAAGTGGAAGCTACCTGTGACCGGATTCTTATCATCAACCGAGGAAACATTGTTGCAGATGGTTCTTCAGAAAATCTTCGACAGCAAGCTCAAGGCCAAGAGATATTGACAGTATGTATCGAAGGACCAAAGCAAGAGGTAGAAAGTGCACTCAGAGATTTGGCTTCTGTAGAGAAGGTCTCCGTACTCGATCATAAGCAAGGATTTTTGCAAGTGCAGAGTAAACCAGACAAGGAATCTAGGAAGGTCATTTTTGACATGTGTGTAGCTAAAAATTGGTATCTCTTGGAGATGACTGGAATCGAGACTCGTCTTGAAGATGTATTTAGAGATTTAACGAACTAAAAAATATTAGATTCATGAACAAAATTTGGATCATAACCAGAAGGGAACTTTCTGCTTTCTTTGATTCACTGATCGCTTATGTATTGATCGTGATCTTTCTGGGGTTAAGTGGATTTTTTACATGGCTGTTTGGTAACAATGTTTTTGTAATAGGACAGGCCAGTTTGCAAGTTTTTTTTCAGATTGGATTTTGGACTTTGTTTTTCTTTATTCCAGCATTGACAATGAAGATGCTAGCAGAGGAGACCAAATCAGGAACGATAGAATTGCTAAGTACCAAGGCAGTAACTGATTGGCAAATCGTCACAGGGAAATTTTTGGCATGTTGGCTTTTGGTAGCGATAGCTTTGGTGGCTACTTTGCCATATTATATGACAGTGAGTCAATTGGGGACAGTGGATCATGGAGCAATTGTCGGGGGCTATTTGGGGCTGTTATTTTTGTCTGCGGGTTATATCAGCATTGGCATTTTTGCTAGTTCAATAACCAACAATCAGATAGTTGCTTTTCTTTTTGCTCTACTGATTGGTATTTTCTTTCAATTGCTATTTGATGTTATGGGCTTCAATTTTAGAGGGCTTTCAGGGGCTGTTTTCAATTATTTGAGTATGCGAACTCATTTTGACTCTCTTTCTAGAGGAGTGATTGATTCTCGAGATTTGATCTATTTTGCTTCTGTCGTATTGGCTGGTCTGACCGTGTCACAAGCCATGCTGTCAAGACGCAATTGGCAATCCTAATTTTTATTGAAAAGAACATAAGACATGCAAAAAAAGAGTAATGTAATTCTACGATTGGTTGTGCTTGCCCTGATTCTTTTTGTGGTAAACATGATTTCATCCAAATTGTATTTTAGGTTAGACTTTACCGAAGACCAACGCTATACTTTGAGTCGTGCTACCAAAGATATTCTCCATGATTTGGATGATGTGGTTACGGTCAAGGCATATTTTTCAGAAGATCTACCAGCGCAATTACTGAACAATAGACAAGATTTTGAAGACCTTTTATTAGAATATGAAAACCGATCTGGTGGCAATGTGGTGTACGAGTTTGTCAGTCCCAATGATGATGAAGAAATTGAAGGAGAAGCCCAGCAGTATGGAATACAACCTCTGGTCATCAACGTGACAGAAAAAGATCAGGTTCAACAGCTGAAGGCATACATGGGGGCAGTACTGATGATGGGAGACAGGCGTGAGGTGATTGCTGTCGTACAACCTGGCGTCAATATGGAATACGATTTGACTACATCAATCAAGAAACTTTCTGTAGTAGACAAACCAAAAGTTGCGATCCTACAAGGCCATGGAGAACCCTCATTACAAGGGTTGGTACAGTTATCAGGACAGTTATCCGTTCTCTATGATTTGGAACCTTTGGATCTCAAACAAAAATCAGAGGTTCCTGGTTATATCAAAACCTTGGCGATCATCCATCCAAAGGATACCATTTCAGCAGAGGAATTTGCTAGGATCGATGCCTATATGGCGCAAGGTGGTAATGTATTTGTGGCCTATAGCAATATGAATGGAGATTTGCAGAGTGGTTATCTGAGCAAGGGAACAAGTATCGGTTTGCAAGAGTGGTTGCGAAACAAAGATGTACAAATGGGCGATCAGTTTGTGGTAGATGCTAATTCTGGTTCTGTGACAGTTCAGCAGCAGAATGGTATGTTCAACTTTCGATCCCAAATCAAGTTTCCATATTTTCCAATGTTGAGTGAGTTTCCAGATCATGCGATTACTAAAGGGCTTGAAGGAATCATGTTGCCTTTCGTGAGTGCTTTGAGCTACATCGGGAGAGATTCAGTTACTCAATATTCACCACTGCTTATGACTTCTGAACGATCTGGTTTGGCTACCACTCCTGCTGGGGTGAGTATTGACAAACGTTGGACAGAGGCCGATTTCAACCACGGGTCGCAAACTTTGGCGTTGGCACTAGATGGTCCATTGGTGGGCAATCAGAGGGCAAAGCTGGTGGTAGTGTCTAATGGGCAGTTTATTGTCAACGGCAACCCACCTCAGCAGATCAGTCCTGACAATATCAATTTTGCTTCTAATGCCATTGATTGGTTATCGGATGACACAGGATTGATTGATCTGAGAACAAAAGGGGTCACTTCACGACCCATTGACCAATTGGAAGATGGAGAGAGAGAAATCATCAAATACATCAATGTATTGGTACCTATACTTTTGGTATTGGTATATGCTCTGATTAGAAAGCAGCGCTATGCGAGCAAAAAACAAAGATGGATGCAAGGAAATTATAAATGATAGAGGATGAAAAAAATTGGAAATATCAAACTAATTATATTATTGTTGGTTTTGGTGGGGATCTATTTTGCACTCGATTTTTCTGTAAGAAAAAATAGAAGCGAATCGATTCGTTCTGAATTGGTGAATCTGGATATTCCTTTGGTCTCCAAGATAGAAATAGCAAGCCCCAAGAACAATGTGAGTCTTGCAAAGAAAGGAGAAGAATGGGAGTTAACCCTCCCCAATGGTAAAGATGTTGTAGCTAGTGCATCGTCTGTCAGCAATATACTCAATACACTCTCTAGTATCAAGCCATCCAGATTGGCTAGTAAAAAGAAAGAACAATGGAAGGAGTATCAGGTAGATACAGCTGGTACAGAAGTCAAAATTTATCAAGGTAATGAATTGACTTTGGACATTATTCTTGGTCGATTTTCTATGGAGAGTCAGCAGTCGTATAGTTCGTTTGTGAGGTTGGCAGATGAATCAGAAGTTTATAATGTCAAGAATTTTATGGCTTTCTCTGTTCCCACTGATCCTAATGCCTACAGAGACAAGACTGTGGCTCGGATCCACAAGGACTCATTAGAAAAAATAACTTTCTCCTATCCAGGAGATAGTTCATTTGTATTGTCCAAAGGAGCAGAGATGTGGGATATCCAAGGGGAAAAAGCAGATTCTACCTCGGTAGCCAAGTACCTCAGTTCACTTTCCTATCTAAGTAGTAGCCAATTTTATGATCAAGAAATAGCAGCTTTCAGTCTTGTAGTAAGTGTTGTGTTTTCTCATGCCAATGGACAAGAAATCAAATTGTCAGGCTATATAAGAGAGGGAGAAAGGATTGTTCATTCGTCCAACAATTCCCAAGCATATTTTAAGGATGGCAATCTTTGGGACAAGGTTTTTGTGAGTGCTTCCAAATTTTAAGGACAAAAAAAGCCTGACGAATTCGTCAGGCTTTTTAATTTTTTTGCTAAGAAGAAGTTATTTCAATTCTACTACTTTAGATACACTGTACACATCATTGGATACAGAGTAGGCATATTTTCCAGCTGGGTAAGCTGACAAATCAAATGCTTTGGCATATTTTGAGCTAGCTACATCTTTGTCTGAGTAGATCAATGCGCCATAAGCGTCATAGATTTTTACTTTGACTAGTTCACCTTCTAGCTTGTTAAACATTACAACTACTTTAGAATCAGCCGTTGCTTTGATCTGAACATTGAGTTCTGGGCTAACTACTTTTTCAGCTTTTTCACCAGCGAAAGCAGAAGTAGAGATTGCAACTAATAGGGATAAGGCGATTGTTTTTAGTGTCGTTTTCATGTTCGTAATTTTTTCGTGTTTAGAATTTGATTACGATGCAATGATAGACCAGCTTTGGAAGCTACTAAAGTGAGAATCGGTGACTTTTAAAATTTTCTATGCGAGTTGAAGAATTGGATGTATGAAATTATTTCATTGTTATTGTTTGTGTAAGTAGCTGAAAAATAGAATTGTTGAAGATTTTTTAATGACAAGTGTATGAATTAAATCTGTATGTTGCAGTTACTTTGAGTTTAATCGAGAAATTAAACTTAATCACTAAATGAATTATTTTTCATCAACCCAAAAGAAAATACAAGGCATTAGTTTTTGGAAGAAGTCCATAGATACGGCTTGGGCTAGCATAGAATTTGATCCTAGAGGCTATATTTTAGATGCGAATGAAATTTTTTTAAAACTTTTTGACTACAAATTGGAAGAGATTAGTGGGCGCCATCATAGAATGTTTTGTGATGATACATATGTAAAATCTGAAGAGTATGCTCAATTTTGGACTGACCTTTCGTCTGGCAAAACCAATTCAAATGAGTTTGAACGTGTATCAAAAAACAAGAAAATAATTTGGTTGAATGCTTCATATACCCCGTTGTTCGATGAGAATGGAGATGTGTACAAGGTTGTAAAAATTGCTTCCAATATAACCGAAATGGTAATTGCTAGACAGCAAGGGAATTGGCTTAAATCGGCTGTAGATACAGGCTGGTCGATGGTCGAATTTAATGTGACGGGAGTTGTATTAAGCGCTAATGCCAATTTCATAAAGACCTTTGGCTATGATTCAGATACTGAAATAATAGGGAGACACCATAAGATGTTTTGTGAATCAGTGTTGACAGAATCTAAACAATACAAAGAGTTTTGGAGTGACTTAGCGTGCGGAAAAGTCAAAACTGGGGAGTTCAAACGTTTGGATAAAAGTGGCAATCCTGTATGGTTATATGCGAGTTATACTCCTGTCTTAGATAACAATATGCAAGTAACAAAAGTATTCAAAATCGCTTCGAATATCACTGATGCGGTGGTAAGTAAGGATAAATTGACGTCACTGCTAAGTAATAAAATTCATCAACTTAGTATAGACTTGACTAAAGATTCTACCAATATGCAGGAGAGAGTGGAGGTTATGAAATCTAGTTTGAATGAAGCTTCATCAGCCATTGGTCAGATTTCAATAGGAGCACAGGATCAATCTAGACAGATAGATGAAGTATCTCGTTTGTTGAAAAATGTAAAGGATTCAGCTAGAGAAGTTAATGTTAAAGCAATTTCAATTAAGCAGGTGGCTGAGCAGGGCACTTATAATGCTCACCTTGGAGATACTACGGTTAGTTCAGTAGTTAAGAGTGTAGACCAAATAAGTGAAAGCACAGATTTGGTTCAGACTTCTATTAATTCATTAGCCAATTTATCTGAAGAAATAACTAGAATAGTTACCGTGATATCAGGTATTGCAGCACAAACTAATTTATTGGCACTCAATGCTGCCATAGAAGCAGCAAAAGCTGGAGAGTCAGGGAATGGGTTTGCTGTGGTTGCGGAGCAAATCCGGATTTTGGCTGAAGAATCAAAAACAAATGCCAATAGAATTAAAAATGTAATCGGTAATGTCTCGCAAGATATTTCTGAAGTCATAAAATCTGTAGAAGACATGAAGGAAAATGTTGGTTCTGGAACAAATGCAGCTAAAGATGCTAAGAATGCTTTCGAAAATATCAATATGAGTATATCAGATACATTTAAGAAATCGGAGGAAATAGAATTATCGGCTCGTTATCAAAATGATTCAATTGATGAGACGGTATCTTCCATTGAGCATATCGTAGTGGTATCTGAACAGACAGCAGCTGGTGCTGAAGAATTGACAACGTCAACAGTGGTATTGCAAAATGGCTTTGAAGATATTTCTGAAATGAGTAATAAACTAAATAAAATCGCTTTGGAATTATTTGAAGTAGTATCCAATATCAATGCTCAAAGTAAAAGCGCATAATTTTAAAAGGAGCAAGGTTATGAAAAGTCCAATATAATTATTGGACTTTTCATTTTGGTTGTTAACCTAGCTAATTTTTAGTTTCTCTTTCAGGGCTTTAATTTTTGCTCCTGCCTTTGGATGACCAAGTTTTTCAGCATTGATGTACATGCTGAGTGCCTGTTCCAAGGATTCGTTTTTGCGTTTAGGAGCGAGCTGGATGTGTTTAGCAACTTCCTCCATTCCCTCACCTTTGGCATAGAAAGATTCCGCTTCGGTCAGACGAACAGTAGATAGAAGCTCAGTGATTTCAGTACTAGCTTCTTCTATGCTGTGATTGGCTAGGTTGAGCTCCATTTGTGAGTCCAACAAATCCATCTCTTTGGCTGTCAACTGAACTTTCAAATCTGTGTTTTCTCCTTGGTATTGGGCAATGGTTTGTTGCAGAGATTTTACTTCCAAATCCTTTTCAGAGATTTCCTTTTTCAATCTTTTGACTTGCGAAGCGTAGGCACTTCTGGTTTTTTCCAGTTCACCTATGGTCCACTCAGCTTTTTGTACATATTGACTAAGGTTCTTCATACGCTCTACATAGTCCTCGTTGGTGATACCAGCTTCTAGGTTGAGTTTGACCCAGTTTCTGTTGTAATCTATCGAATCTAGGTATTTCCCAATTTGATCCAACAAACTCACTCTGTACTGTGTCACTTCCAAGATTGTTTGCATAGAGTCTATTCTAGCCTGTAGTACTTCATTCTCTTTTATTTCAGTTGTATTTTCTTTGTTACATCCTGCGAGTGCAATGCACACTGCAAGAAAGGGTATGATGATTTTCATATTCGATATTTTTTTCCTTTTGGACGGAATAAGAACGAAAAGTCACTTACTTCTTTCTACTATTTGGTATGGATGCCAATGTCACTCTGCTCATGGATGTGCTACTGAAATCTAGAAGTCCAATGTCTAGAAACTAATAGAATAGGAGATTGTTGGGAACATTGGCAGCTGTGTGGCTTTGTAGATGTCTTGTTTGCCATCTACATAGTATTCGTCGACTACTGCCATGTTGTTGGTCACATTTTGCACGTCAAATTTCAATTCTCTAGTTGTATTGTTCTTGTTGCGTCTGGTACCGATGGCGATATTGGCAATGAACAAATCATCTGATCGACTTCCAAATGGTTTGTCGTCTTCTCGTACTTCTTCGCCAGCAGCGATAGAGGCAGGCAGATCGATGGCAGTGTAGCGCTTTCCTCCAAGGAGAGAAACTTTTCCATTCACAAATAGAATTCTTTCTTTTCCTTCATTTCCAACTTTAAATTCTTTCCCCATCAAGAGATTGAAAATGTAGTCGCTGGCATAGGTAGTTTTGCGCTCTACGTCATCCATCGGTGTGTAGAGTGAGTTGAAAATGGATGCAGAGCCTAGGTAATAGAACCCTTGGTGCAGGTACTGCTCTAGTGTCAGTTCTATGCCATAGTTTCTACCTGTTCCTTTATTGACCAATGCCTCTCTGCTGTAGGCGTCAGTGACATTGATCATCGAGAAGGTGCTGTTTGGGTCGTTTTCTACTGGCACGTCGTAGAGGTGCTGATAGTACAGTTCTGCTTTGACGTGGGTGTAGCTACCAATGGCCTGATCATAGCCCACGACGAAGTGAGCTGCTTTGGACATTTCTAGATTTAGGTTGGGCTGAGAGTAGCTTCCGTCATCTGCGTAGATTTTCCATAGATAGACGGATGCAGATTCCATTTTGCTATGGAGGCCAGCACCGATATTGAAGGATCTGCGTGGGGCAAATTCCCATTTGGCGGCTAGTCTGGGTTCGATGTTGTAGGTTTTGTTGAGTCCAAAATATTGAATATGCAGACCACTGGTCATGGTCAGGTCTTCGGTGGCGCGGTATTTCCAAGTCACGAAACCTTGCGTCCGGTAGGTGTGTCCATCGTCCTCCAATACATTTTGGATTTGATCCTTTTCTACGTTCCAGGCATTTTGCACCATATTGTACCCAATCTGGTTGTTGATGACACCAATTTCTACTTTTTGTCTCGTATTGATCTTGTAGCCATAGGTCATTGATGTACGGATGTAAGTCTTGGTAAAATCCTCATTGTACGCATTGTAAAAGTTGCCCGAATCATTATCTTCTGCCTTGTTGTAGGTAGAATACAATGTCGTACCTGAGAGCGCGATGTAGGACTTCAGATAAGAGCGACTGTTGATGAGGTAGTTGTAAGTCAGACCGATTGTTCCCATCTTGTTGTTAAACTCCCCTTTGCCCAATATTTCATCATCATCCTCCCATATGTCTTCTACGGCGATGGAACTGATGCCTCCCAGTCCAAAAAGTGAAAAGGAATGCTTGTTGTTGACGGGTAGTTGGATGTTGAATGAAAGGTCTTGGTACTTGGGTACACCACCGAAATCTACTATGCCTGTCTTGTCGATCAGATCTAGTGAAGAGTAGCGATAGTTGAGCAGATATGAACCGTCATAGTCAGTTTTGAATGGACCCTCCAGAGCAAAATCTATTCCGAGTGTACTGAGTCCTAGGGTATATTCTCGCTCTTCGTTGTTGCCACGTCTGAGTCTCATATCAAATACGCCAGAGAGCGCATTGCCGTATTCTGGTGCAAAGGCACCACTCATGAAGTCTGAGTTGCTCAGCATGTTGCTGCTGAGGGCATTGATAGGTCCTCCAGTCGCTCCGTCGTTGGAGAAATGGTTGGGGTTAGGGATTTCTATTCCTTCCAGTCTCCACAGGATGCCTTTTGGAGAGTTGCCACGTACGATGATGTCATTGTTACCATCAGGAGAGTTGGTCACACCAGCAAAGGCCGATACCATCCTTGCTGGGTCAGCAAATGAACCTGCAAAACGCTTGGTTTCGTCTACCGAAAAAGACCTCGCACTGACGAGAGACATTTCATTGAGTACTTCGGATTTGTCTTTTTGGGCTGTGACCACTACTTCATCCAATTTTTCAAAAGATTCTTCCATAGTAATGTCAAGGATCAATTCTTTGGCAGAGCTCAAAAGTAGGTTGGGAAGGGTTTTGTCCTCATAACCAATGATGCTGATCTTGAGAGACAACCTTCCCACTTCTGCATTGGTGATTTTGAAACTACCGTCTACATCGGTGACGGCACCTTTGATAGGGTCGGAACCAATCACGATGACATTGGCGCCTATCACGGGTGATTTGGAATCTTGATCAGTGATGATGCCTCGGATGTTTTGAGTCATGTTTTGTGCGAATGCACTCCCCCTCGACATCAAAAGGATGAGGGTAAGGGATATGATAATTTGCTTAGGTGACATTTTGTTTTGCTTTTGAATTAATACTTATGATGAATAGTTTTTGATTGAATATTTTAAAATCGGATGGAGAGAGCGTAACCTGCCCACATCTGAACCTTGTAGTTGCCTTCCTGATGCTCGTAAAAGGGCTTATTGGCAATGTCAAAGTTTGGTTTGTCTAGGTTGCTGTTATCCATTTGTGCTACATAGATGTTGAGTACAGGGCCTGCAGTGACAGATAAGTGCTTGAAGAACTGGTAGCCAAAATTGAATTGGACGCTGTTCAGTAAGTTGAGTGTTTCTGGGTCGTCTTGGTGTTTGCGCAATTCATGTGAGACAATTTCCAGACTGGTGAAAACTTTGTCTTTGAGGTACCATTTCGATCCCAAACCGAATCCATATGACCATAATTCATCTCCTTGAGAATCATCGAATTGAGAACCTACAGAAAGGATGGAATAAAGCTGATTTGTACCTGTTCTCAGACTGAGATTCCATGGGATTACATCACCGTATGCCACTCCAAATTCGAACATACCTTTTTTCTTGACGATATTGATGATACCCAGTTGTGCGCCTGCTTCCACAGAATCTGCGATGTTGATGATGCCTAGCTGAAAGCCATTGAGGCGGCCTGTCTTGTTAACTAATCCAGAGAGCTGAGCACCTTTTGTAGAACCACTCGTATTGATCAATCCAGAGATTTGGGCACCTTGGAAGAGACTCGCCTGATTTTGCAAACTTGCCAACTGGACACCTTTGACGGAATCAGTTTTGTTGGACAATCCACTGATTTGGATGCCTTGGATTGCAGGTGCTAGATTTAATAGCCCTGCCACTTGTGCCCCCAACACCCTTTCTGAACTTTTGTTGATCAGCCCACTGGCTTGTACACCTGTGACCTCTCCATTGACCCAGTTGCTCAGGCCAGCTACTTGCATGCCTTGGATGGAGCCTGCGCTGAGGTTGGACAGCCCTGCAGCCTGCATGCCTGTAGTTTCTGCTCCAGACTTGTTGAGCAGACCTGCGATTTGAGCCCCTGAGACTTGGCCTTCATTGATGTTGGTCAATCCAGCTACTTGCAGCCCAATCGTCTCCGTACCTGTTTTATTGATCAGGCCAGCAACTTGCACACCTGTTACCTTGTGTTGATTAAAATTGAACAGACCACCCAATTCAAAACCCTGAAGCGCATATTGGTTGCCTCCTAAGATATTGAAGGAATAGTAATTGGTGATGCTGTCATTGGCACCCAAGCTGGTACCAAAACCTGGCACAAAGGATATTTGCCCCCATCTGTATTGGCTGTCTTGAGCCATAGCAGAACGATGTATGAAGATGCCAGTGACAATGCCGAGAATGATGACTATTTTTCTCATGATTCAAATAATTTATTCTTGTTTGAATCTGAGAAAGCTGAACTTGTTTTTACCCTGATAAGAATTTTATTTTTTTTCGGGTAGTTAACTAGTTGGCTGCTTTAGCGGGTTTTCTGGTTGGTTTGGTTTGTTGGCTAGTTGGGGTTTGTGGAATATGAAATGGTTGAGTTGTAATCGAGAATCCTCCCCCTAACCCCCTCTAGAGGGGGAGAAATGTACTTAGTACCCTATACTTTGTACTTATTTTCTCACTACTCACTACTCAATACAATCAAAATCTCAATGCCACTGCATACCCTAGCCATATTTGAATGCGGATGTTTTCTTCTTGTACCTCGTCATAAAATGGTTTGTTGGCAATGTCATTGCCGATTAGGCCAGATTCAGGATTGATGTAATCAGAGATGTAAATATTGATTGCTGGGCCTCCAGAGAGAGAAAGATGCTTGAAGAACTGATAGCCGAAGTTGAGGTGGATTTTGTTGAGCTGGTTGACGGTTTCAAAATCGTTGTTTTCTTGCTGCATGAGTCTGTGCGCGTGGATTTCTGGATTGAAATAGAATTTGCTCTTAAGAAATATCTTGGAACCTAATCCTACGCCATAGGTCCACAGTTTTTCGTCCTCCAGCTGCATACCAGCTGAGAGCGCTGTGTAGAGTTTGTTGCTACCAGATCGGAAGGTGATTCTGATTGGAATCACGTCAGCATGCTCTACACTCCATTCGAAAAGACTGTTTTTTCGTCCCAAGTTGATCAGTCCTATTTGCAATCCTGTATCTCCGATGGAGTCTGCGTAGTTGATAAAACCTAGTTGGGTGCCATGTAGAATTTTGCTGGTATTGACCAATGCGCTCATTTGAAATCCTTTGACTTCATGTGCCGTATTGAGTAGGCTCGTGAGTTGCATGCCATCGAGGTTTTGGCTGTAATTGTGTGCACCTGATATTTGGATGCCATCCATGTCTCCATGTGTGATGTTGGAGAACCCAGAGATTTGCCCTCCCTTGGCATCTTTAGTGATATTGGTAAAACCCGACAATTGAAATCCATCGGTTGGGCCTTTGGCGATGTTGGTAAATCCCGATATTTGTGTCCCGTCTAGCCCTTTGGCGATGCTGGTGAAGCCCGCTATTTGCAAGCCTTCAATGTCTGCAGTGACGAAGTTGGTGAAGCCTGCAATCTGCACGCCTGTTACTTTTTCTTTGCTGGTGTTGAGGAAACCACCAATCTGAATACCATGGGTGGTGCCGCCGACAGTATTGCCAAATCCAGCGATCTGACAGCCTGATACATTTTTTCTGTTGATATTGTACAATCCTCCCAATTCAAATCCCTCATTGAGACCATAAGAATACCCTGCCAGTAGGTTGAAAGATAGTTTGTGTGTCACCTGTCCTCCCATTGACATGTTAGTTCCTATTGAAGGGAGAAGCGAAAATTGGAAATAGCGCTCCTCCAATTGCTTGACGTTTTCGGTGTTTTTTCTATTTTCCTTACTTGTAAAGAGACGAACCAGTTTATAATTCTCTAGTTTCTTTCCCAGTTCAGTTTTTTCATTTGGACTCGCAGGAATGGGAGCGGGAGATAGGACGATGGCACTTTCCAGGGTGTGTAGGTCGCTCACCATGATGACAGTGTCTTGGTAGTCCTTTCTACTGATAGCAAGTGCCGTGATTCCTTTTTTGGCAGAGAAATCCAGTTCAAATTCACCCTTTTCATCAGACAAGGTGGAGTTCAGGGTGTTGACCTCATAGATGGTGACGTTGGTCAGGGTTTGTCCTGTCGTGGCATCCTTGACATCCCCTTTGAATTGGTAATTTTGTTTTTCTGATTTTTGGCTTTGCTTTTTCTGTATGATGATGTACTCGCCGATGTATTTGAGTTCAAATGAATCTCCAAGGATTTCCTTCAAAATACTGTCAATGTTGACTTGTGTGTATGATCGGTTAATGATTTTGTCAGAAGGAATGTTACTTGGATTAAAGGAAAGCTTGATGTCGGAAAGTTCGTTGAGCTGATGCAAAGCATCGATCAAGAGCGTCTGCTCGAATCTGATCGTCACACGCAGGTCGGGTGCTTGTTGTCCATTGACGATAGATAGCGTCATAGATAGTAGCAAACAGCACAGCCAACCTATTCTATTAGTTGCAGCCATCGCCTGAGAGTGTGTAGGTTTGATTGGTAGCATGGACGGTCATTTCTAGTGTGGTAGCGATGACCTGCAAGATGTGCTCAATCTCCTCGTTTTCGAAGGTCACGGTGATATTGCAGTCACCCAGTGATGGGTTGTCCAGTACGACCTCAGTGTCAAAGGCTTCTTCTAATGTCATCACCACATCAGCCATTTTAGAATTTCTGAAAGTCAGTTTTTTGGTTCTCCAAAAACTATAATTGTCCGTTGTGGTTGTGTACTTGGTAATTCGGTTAGTGCCTAAATCTAGCGCTGCGCTTTCTCCTTGGGTCAGTGTGGCTTGATCTTGAGACGAAGTGAAACGAACGATTCCTTCTTCTACATGTACGTTGATTTTGTTTTCTTCTGTCTTGACATCAAAAGCGGTTCCTATGACTTGTATCACAGCCTTGTCGAGCTCTACGACGAAGGGTTGCGCTGGGTTAGATGCTACTTGGAAAAATGCTTCTCCTTCTAGTTTTACTCTTCGTTCGGACGGGTCAAATTGCTCTGGATAGCTGATTGTTGATTCTTTTTTTAATATGATATCTGTACCATCTGCCAATTCTATATCTCGATTGAATCCTTGCGCTGAGAGGATGATTTCGTCAGGTTGATTAGAATACTGGTAAGAGTACCAACCCGCGACCAACAAGATCAATAGTCCAGCGGCATATTTTAGGAAGTTGACTGATAGTGTGAGGTGTTTGGTTGGTTGAGGGTCTACGATGTGATTTCTGACTTTAAATGCCTCCCAAGTATCATCTATATTTTGGGCTTGTCTGCTGTGATCGATAGATGACAGGGCATGTACATCGAGGTAGAAAATATGCGCTTCGTCAAATGCCTTTCGGTTTTCAGTAGATTTTTCTACCCATAGGTCAATAGCTTGCTTTTCTGTGACATCTAGTTGTCCAGTGAAGTAGCGGTACAGCATTTCCTCGTCCACGATATGTCCCTTCTCTTTACTCATCTAGTGATTTGACAAACAACTTCATTTTTACCCTGATAAATTATTCTAATTATACAATAAAATCCATAAAATGTACGCGGGCAAGTATTGGCCAAGCGTATCTCGCATCACTTTGAGCGCCCTGCTCATTTGTGTCTCGACTGTTTTGATGGATATGTCAAGTTCAGTGGCAATATCCTTGTATTTCATCTCTTCGAATCGACTCAATTCAAAAATTTCACGACACTTGGGTGGCAGTTTCTCTAGCGACTCATTGATTTTTTGTTGGAGTTCATCTAGTTCTAGAAAATCACCCCTACCTACTTCTTGGTTGTATTGGCTATAGGCCTGGTGTGCTGAGACGACTTTCAAATGTTTGAGATGGTTCAAGCTTGCGTTACGCACAGCACCGTAGAGGTAGGATTTGATGGATGATCGAATCTCTATACTACCTGCCTTTTGCCACAGCGTAGTGAATACCTCTTGGGTGACTTCCTCCGCCATATCGTGATCCTTTACATACTGGTATGCAAAGCTGATCAAAGGCTGATAATAGGTCTTGAAGAGGACTTCAAAACTTTTCTCATCCCTGAGGTCAATCATATTTTGATGTGGTAAGGTAGTCAAGGTGTCGGGTTTCAGGGACGAAATAAATGGAATTTAGAATCAATGCCAAAATTATTGAAGAGCGTACGATGATATGTATGTCTCAAAATATTACTTCCTATTACAAATTTTTATTTTTTTTCAATCGCATTTAGGCTAAAATCTACTTTTGTGTGTCTTAGGGCTGAGAATGAGAAAGTCTGTGATAGGGAAGAGGATTTTGTGCGTTTAGTACACAGATGGAATAATATATGGATTGGAAAACAATTTCTTATCAGATATGTCTTTGTTGCTATACTATTCGTAGTATAGCTTTGTTGAATCATTACAGGAGTTTGTTTTACGAAGAGGCTTGGTCACATCGTGAGATTTATAACACCTTGTATTAAATAGATAACTTGAAACTAGCCTTTATATTCACTATTTTTTTGGGAGTATTGCTACCTCTCTCAGTGTTTGCTCAGCAGTCCACCAGGATCAGAGGAGTAGTTACAGACAAGACCACAGGGGAGTCACTGCCTTTTGTTAATATTTCCTTTGATGGCACGACCAATGGCACTACTTCGGATAGCGAGGGCAAATATTATTTGGAGACGGATCAAGCGACAAATGCCCTCAAAGCATCTTACATCGGATACGAGGCTTTGATCAAACCTGTGGTGATCGGCACTTCTCAAACCATCAATTTTGCGCTAGAAGAAACCAGCCTTCAGCTGGAAGACGTCACCATCAGTAGCAAAAAACTAAAGTACCGCAACAAAGACAATCCTGCCGTACATATCATCAACAGGGTCATAGAGCACAAGGAAAGCAATAAAATGACCGCACTGGACTACTATGAGTACAATAAGTATGAGAAGGTAGAATTTGACTTCAACAACATAACAGAGAAGTTCAAACAAAAGCGCATCATGAAGGATTTTCAAATGGTGTTTGACTACATGGATACCTCGGATATCAACGGCAAAACCTACTTGCCTATTTTCTTGAGGGAGACCAGTTCGCAGGTGTATTATCGCAAGAATCCAGAACGAGAGGTAGAGTACAGACTGGGGACTAAAATGACTGGTTTTGAAGACTATTTTGACAATCAAGGGATTTCTTATATAGTAGATAAACTGTATCAGGATGTGGATATTTATGAAAACAACATGAATGTCCTGTCTCAGTATTTTGTGAGTCCGATATCTATTTTGGCACCCTTGACTTATAAGTATTACATCGCCGATACTTTGATGGTGGAAGGAGAAAAGTTGTTCAAGTTGTCCTTTCAACCCCGAAATCAGAATGATTTGGCTTTTATTGGGAGTATGTATATCACCACTGACTCGGCTTATGCAGTTAAAAAAGTAGATATGCGGATCTCCGAAAAGACCAATTTGAATTATGTAGAAGACTTATTTATAGTACAAGAATTTGTCAAAAACTCATACAATACCTATCAATTGAAGACAGATGAAATCAGCATGGATTTCAACATAACAGAAGCCAACAAGATGGGGATTTTTGGTAGGAGGACTGTGTCCTACAAAGATGTAGTCTATGATCAAAAGCGATCAGATACGGTTTATGCAGGCAATGAATACATCAAACAAGTAAACAAAATAGACAAGCAACCTGATGAATTTTGGGAGCAGGCTCGACACATGGAGCTGTCCAAATCGGAGCAGGGCGTCTACCAAATGAATGAAGAAGTCGTGGAGATGCCTGCATTCAAACGTTACATGGACTTGTTGACCTTGGCGTCCATAGGGTATGTGGATTTCAACAAAATATCCATTGGACCTGTGAGTAATATTTATTCCAACAACCAAGTAGAGGGGTCGCGGTTTCGTTTAGGAGTCCTGACTACTGAAAAATTTAGCCGTGCATGGCAGTTGGAAGCTTATGCGGCCTATGGTTTAGGGGATGAGAAATGGAAATACTCAGGCAGGGTGTCCCATTATTTCACAGAGAATAGATTGGATCATATTACAGCTTTTTATTTCAACGACCTGATGAATCCTGGTGAAGGTCTCCAAGCAGCTGCCGAATCGAGTATTTTTTCTTCATTTAGGCGTGGGGTCAATGACAAGCGGATATATACGACGAGTTATGGTTTTGACTATGGTCAGCGAATCAAGTACGGTTTTTCTTACAACGTAGGAGCTAGCATTCAAGATTTGCGACCAGGCGGAGTATTGAGTTTTGCTCCTGGAGATGCTTACCCAAGTACTAAGTATCAAGATCAGCAGATATTCATTCCAATTTGGTATGATAGAGGAATATCATACCCTAGCTTCATGGAGTATGAGGAGAAGATCGAAGTGACCGAAGTAACAGCAGGTCTCAGGTATGCTCCCAATGAAAAAATCTATCAAGGTAGAACTGGTACATCTACTATCCCAACCAAGTTCCCCATTGTTCAACTCAAATATTGGCATGGATTCGATGGATTGTTTGATTCTGACTATGCCTATGACAGAGTACAGCTCAGTGTGTCCAAGCGATTCTATGTTTCCCCCTTTGGTTTCACGGATGTCGATGTAGCCTATACTCAATTGTGGGGAAGGGTACCATACCCTCTGTTGACACTCCCAAGAGGTAATCAGACCTATTCCTATTATTCCCATGCATTCAACATGATGAACTATCTGGAGTTTGTCAGTGACAGACAGGTAGACCTACAGCTGTCTCACTATTTCAATGGCTATATTATGAACAAGATTCCTCTTGTCAAAAAGTTGAAACTGAGGTCGATTGTGACCTACAAGATGCTGTTTGGCTCTATCAGTGATGCCAACAATCCTGATCTCAACAGTGACTTGCCTCCCTACCCAAGATATGCCAATGGAGAGCAGGCTACTTATGCCTTGACACGTGATCCATACATGGAGGCGAGCATTGGTATTTCCAATATTTTTAAAGTACTACGGGTAGATATGGTTAAACGGTTGACCTATTTGGACAGAAAGGATGTACCTCAAGGCTGGGCTGTCCGTGCCAAGATTCAGATCGAGTTTTAAGCTGAGTATTTATCGAAAGTGTTTTTGGTGATTGGGATTAATGTACCTACGAAAATATCCAGAAGTCTCTAGGAGTTGGTTTTGTCAAAAATTAAAACCAATGCTTACATAGAAATTTCGAGGGTTGGCTGGAATGATGCCTGGCCCTGGATATCCTGCTGCTCTGCGAGTGAAATAGGACTCATCCGTCAAATTATTGATGCCCGTTTCAAGTCTCATGAAGCGATAAGTATAATCTAAGGACAAATCCATTACATGATAAGCGGGTATCAATCCTTCCACAGCGGTAATGGTTTCGACCGCATTGGATGCATCAGAATACTGCTCTGAAAGGTATGTATAGAGATAGGATATGCCTAAGGACTTGTATCTGTATGTAAGTCCTGTTTTGAGATTGGTGAGCGGTACCAACTCTACCTCATTGCCTACGATTCCACTGCGCTCACTTCGGACGTATTCGGACTTGATCAATGCCAAATTAACAAAAGCAGTCAAAGACTGCTGCTCACTGCCTGGTTTGTGCCATTTCAATAGGTCTCCTTCTATGTAGGATTCAAACCCATATATGTTGGCATCACCTACATTGGTTCTAAATCTAGCGCCGGTTCTATTTGATAACATGGGACCTATGCGGTCATTGTATCTCAAATAGAAAACAGATATGTCATACTTGATTGCTTTATTCCCTCCTCTGATACCTATGTCTGCGTTGTAGCCAAACTCATCGCTAATGTTTTCATCTACGGTCAGTGAAGGATTGATTACGCGGATATCGTTAAAATTAATGGCTTTGTAGTTTTGAGAAATGTTGGCATAAATCTCCAGTATATCACTAGCCTTGTAGCTCGTGCCCAATCCGAAAATCATGAAGTGTCGGGACTTATCTCTAGATTCATCCTCGCGATCTACGCGCAATATATTCCCAGCAAAATCGGTCACAGGGTAATAGTAGAATCCATCCGCTTGCGTTTTGATGTATTCAAATCTCGCTCCTGGCGTTACACTCCACTTGTCTGTTAGGTTAAAGACATTCTCCACAAAGACCGATACATTGGTGCTTGGAAACAGATACTCTGAGTAGTTGTTTTGCTGCTCGATAAAATCGAAATCTGCTCCCGATGATGTGCTACCTTCTCCTTGTCTGCGATCAGTCTTACCAAAATAAAGTCTGTTCCCTATGATCATGACTGATTTCTTGCCGAGCAGTGGGTAGTGAATGATAGCCCTCAATTCATTGCCCCAATTGAAATATTCATCCTTGAGCAGGTTTCTCTCACTGCTGGGATCATCGTCTTCATTGATGTTTTCTAGATTGCCCACTGCATATCTATTGGCGCTAAGAAGGAAGGTTCTGTTGTTAAATTTAATACTGTTGTTTACCCGGTAATTCCACTCCATGGCAGACAAGTCCCAGCCCACCTGAAACCAATTTCTCTCCCGCTTGGATATGGAAGGGTCACTGTTAAACTCATCATCGGTCATTCCACCTGGCTGATGTGCCAAATAGGACATGTGAGTGTGCTCAATTTTCACATTTAACAAAGGGGAAATATTATAAGTAACCGACCCGAAGAGATTGTGCTGACTCTGGTCCGAATTGGGTCGCCAACCTTCACTGGTCTTGTACTGGTAAAACCCGTAATAGTTCACCTTGCCAACCGTGCCTCCCACGCTGTTAAAAGAATTGAAAAGTCCGAAAGAACCTAGGCTTTGTGTAGAGCTCACACCTATCTTTTTATCCTTTGGACCTTCTTTGAACTGGAAGTTGAGCATGCCGCCAAATTGGGTTCCGTACTGTAAACCAGCTGCTCCTCGTACCAATTCGATGCGCTGTAAGGCTTGAATCGGAGGAGTATAGTAACTCTCAGGATAGCCTAATGCATCCGCTGAAATGTCGTATCCATTCTGGCGGACGTTGAAGTTGGACGTTCTATTAGGGTTCAATCCTCGTCCACCAATGCCTAGGTTAATCCCTGCACCATCATTTTCCCAGATATTCAGTCCAGGTACACGTGAATATACCTGACGGCCTACGTTGGCTGCTTTGTTGCCAATGAGTTTATCTATTTCGATTAATTCAGTTTTTTTGGATTCATAGATGGCACTCCCCGAAACAGACTGGAGCCACCCCATGTCTGTATCTCCCGAATGAGCTTCATCTATGGTTACTTCCTCTAGTTGGGTATTAAGGTCTTCTAATACAAAATCATAGGTCAGCTTTTGATCTGACTGAAAAGTCAGCTCGATAAAGGTGATCTGATACCCAGATACAAAGGCCACCAGCTTGTAGGTCCCCGCATTAAACCCAGTGAGAGAGTACTTTCCGTCCCGACCAGAAGGAGCTTTATATGAGGTGCCTTCTATGAGTACAAACCCTTCTAACGGTGCTCCGTCAATGTCCGTGATTTTTCCTGAAACCTCTTGAGCAAAACTGATGCTTGCCCACAGTAACAATCCTATGATGAATATTCCTCTACTCATAACTTAGCACCCAATCTTTATGTTTCCAGCCCTCTTTCAACTGGCTCAAATCTTTTTGTTCTTCTATAAACCTTCTACTTCTTCTACCATTGAGGGTCACATAGGCATCTACAGTTACCTTTGGATCGTTCATTCCCTTCTGTTTATAGACATTTTTCAAGTGATGTGCATATTGCAAAATCATGTCAGGTTGGGTGGCCATTATTTTCTCCTGCTGCGGGGTAAGATGTAATGAATTATCAACTATCATTTTTCGATTTCCTTCGGAGATATAAAAAGTAGCCTGCCCCATCTTTTCCATGAGCATGACTCTCCAAGAAAAGCGATAGCCTTGCTCATGCCAGAATACAGACCCTGGATAGGCCAGGTAGCGCCAAGGCATGGCCAGCTGAACCAGCGCAAAACAAATAAATAATAGAACCTTAGCCTTCGAAAATGTGGAAATACTGTTGAGAGGCAGCTCGTTAGATAGTTTCCTTTCGATACTACTCAGCCATTTCTCCTGTTGGGAAGAGGGAAAGAATATCAGCGCACTCAATATCATCACGTAGGGAAACATCCCAATAGGGAAAAGAAGGGCTGTCAATGTATGAAAGACGATGACAGAGCAATATGCCACCCATCGTGTATATCGCATAGATAGAAAAAAGGGGATCGTCAAATCATACAATGCACCAAACCAAGAGAAGAAATAAGCAACCCAGCTTTTGGTCAGTAAAGCCCCAATGATTGGTAAGTGACTATTGGCAGGCAACCAGATTTTCAATGGAAGTGCCTTGAGCAACCAGTCTGGATTGAGTTTGGCTATCCCTGCAAAGCAATAGAGTACAGCTACTTGAAATCTCAATATGGCGATCTCATAAAAGCGACAAGTCTTCTGAATGGTGCCTCCCCACCAAGCATCCACTGAAAACCTCTCTCCAGCAGGAAGCCAGATCAATAGAAAAGCTATCAAGCTCACGAAATAGTAATGATTGAGATAGTAGGTCTGATCAATCAACTCCACATAGGTGAAGCTCAGAAAAAATACTGTGGTAGATATTCGATAAAGAAGCCCCAAAGCTATGCCTACCGCAGAAATTAGCATCAGGGCAAACAGCACGTGCATGCCATATTTAGGCAAAACCTGTATCCACTCAAATCCATAGTAGGAGAAATGAAATGGTGGAGTCAGGTAGAATTCTTCTACCCAGCCATTGATCATGAATCGTATGACACTGGTAGTCATCAATATGCCAAAAGTCATCCTGAATAGCACCAGAGGTGCATTAGATACCTCGCGCTCTTGATACTGCCATATGGATTTTAGATCAGTCACCGTCGTTATCACTAAAAACCACGAGCAATCCGAGCTGAGACATCATGTCTGTTTTGATGAGTAAGGTCAGTTCTTGTAAATCATTGTAGAGTAGTTCTACTGCAGCTTTGTCTGAAGTTATCGCCTCTTGCATAGTGCCAGATATGGCAGTCAGGTCAGCCTGACATTTGTCTATCAGGTTAACAATCACAGCTGATAAGGCTTGGCCATCGCTGTCTTCTATTTTCAGTTCATTCAGATAGTCATCAAAACCACTGCCATCTCCTCCTGTAAAAACTCGCTTGGTGATCACCAGACTTTGTGCGATCAGCGCTTTAGATTCATGGGCATAGTAAGACTCCAGTGTCTCAGGCAATGGAGTTTCAGAGCCAGAACGAATCCCTAAGGGGGTGGCAAGGCGGTAATTTTTAATTACTTCTACATGATAGATGAGTTCATTGGCCAGTAACGTGGTACTAGCACCTGCTCCATTGCCTAAGTCAGCTTTGAACGCAGCAGCATAAGAATCTGACCATGTATTCTTCATTTGCACAGCAATGGCATTCAAATTATCAATGAGTAAACCGAGAAAAGTCAAACGGTTGGTGTCTTGAAATGCCAACAAGGTTTCTTCATCCGACAGATCAAACAATAGGTATTCGATGGCAGCAAAACCCTTTCTATCACTGGGTATGATATTAACATTGGTCGAACTAGCGTCCGCGCTGGTGGTTTCAATCCCATCTACGTTGATAGGCCACAGGTCCACCGAGTTTTCTGCTCCTGATGATTCTAATGGACCAAATTTAAATGGTTCACAATTCTTCCAGCTTAATCGAGCGGTTAACCAGGCTGTTCTCAACTCAGCCAGACTTTGATTGTCCAGATCGCTTTGGAATGTTGCAAACTTGGCTTGACAATCCGATGTACTGGAAGCAAAATCATTCCAGGCAGGCAAAATGATATTATCGGCGAGGTTGTTTAGGATCAGGCCTCTGTCAAAATTATCCTCTACACCATCTTTTTCTGCACTACACCCTAGTAAAACAAAGAGCGTTACAACGCTGGCTATGACACTTAAACTTCTCATAATGATTCTATAAATTTTATTAATGCGCTTCTACCTGACTTGTCCAAATCTTTAAAGTTTTGCTGGCTGGTCTTCGCCTCTCCTCCATGCCAAAGGATGGCTTCTTCTATATTTCTGGCTCGGCCATCGTGCAGCAAATAGGTGTGCCCACTGACCACATGAATCAACCCTAGTCCCCACAGTGGTGGGGTCTTCCATTCCTGACCATCTGCCAAACCATCAGGTCGGTTATCGGCTAGTCCGCTTCCCATATCATGCAAGAGCAAATCAGTATAAGGACGGATGGTTTCGTTAGAAAATTCGGGGTGGACATCATAGTTCCCCGTGACTATTTTGGGGATATGGCAACTGACACAACCCACTGATTCGAACAGCCCTTTGCCTTTGAGTACTTCAGGCTCTTCCCAGTCTCTTCGTCTTGGCACAGCCAACACTTCACTGTAGAGTGATACACGGTCCAATATATCTTCTGTAAGTTCTGGATCTCCGCCATGGGCAATCTCAGAGCAGTCTTGGTTGGGGGCACAGGGTTGATCGGGGAAAAGGGAGGATGTGATTCCGATATCACCATTGAACGCGCCCGCTACCTGTTGTCTCACGGTTGGTTGGTTGGCCTTCCATCCAAAGCGACCAATCTGCATCATGCCAGTCTCTACATTCATGACATAATTGGCTCTTCCTGAGATTCCGTCACCATTTGCATCTTCTGGATCAGCAAAACCCAAAAGGGTTTCTTCTGCAATCGCTTCTAGCAAGCCAAGGCCTATCATTTGTGGTCCTATCCGTGGTGAAACTTGCGTCTCAGGTTCTAACGAACCATAGTTCAGTTTGGAGAAGTCATAGATCGGATTTCTTAGCGAGTAGGTGGTGCCGTCAGGATAGATGCCTGGTTGCTCTCGGTATGAGACAGATACAAATCCTTCTCCTTCTACAGCTAGGATTCCGTGAGGCTGGATTTGATATCCATAATTATCATCTGGGAAGTCCTCGCCCCCAGAAGGTTTGCTCAGTCTAAACAATAGTCCTAAAGGCTCTTCGTCTGGTGTCAGAGGAGGAGCAGCGCGACCGTCTAGAGCGTGGCAGGCAGAGCAAGAGCGGGCATTAAAATAGGGGCCTAACCCATCCAGATCTTCTGTGGATGCTGGAGCGGTTACCCAATTTCTTTTGAAGAATGCATTACCTGTGACAAACAGCAAATCCTTGTCTCCAGTCAGGTTAGGTGCAGCCTGCCCAAAGGCATTGACAGATTCGTCTAATATCGTGGTAGCTCCTCCACCAAACTCTTCTCCCTCTTCCAAAAATGCTTGATAGGGTACTTCTGCCTCTGGTCCGCACGAAGCGAAAAGTATCCCCAATAAACCACCAAGTAGTATAAATCTAGTCATATATAAAACGCAAGAAAGTACATGCCTCTTGACATGTACTTTCTCATAATTAATTCGTTATTGGATATCTATTAGATATCTGTTGGGTCAAATTCAAAACCAAGTGCTGAAGCAGCTTCTGCCAATTGATCACCCTGCGCTCTCAGGCTAGTGATAGCGGCGAAGATTCTAGTTCTACCTGCTTCATTCAAAAATTCCTGATCAAATGGATCTTGTATCGCTTCGCACAATTCCACGCTAGATGCGATCTGTACTTTTAGTTCGTTGGCTAGTTCTTCATCTTCCATAGCAATTACATCGTATATGGAAGGGCCAGTCAGGTTGCCATACGAGCCAAGGAATACATTTTGAATCCCCAGTGCATTGGTCACAATGTCTCTGTGCGTATTGTCACTAAAGCACGAGTGCTCGTCTTCTTTGCTCTGTAAGTCATATGCTACGAACATTCTTTCGCCAGCTAGCTCACCTTTGCTCAGTTTGCCTAGTGCACTAACAATATTTTCAATGGACTCGTCAACCGATGACTCAAAGCTTACTCTATAGCTGGCGCCTTCTTCCCAAGCGCTCACCAATGAAGATAGGTCGTTCACCAAAAGTTTAGTTACCTCTACTAGGTAATTAGCTCTCCTTTCTTGGTTGGCATTAGTGCCTGATCCATCTGTTACATAGTCGGTATAGGGTCTTTCACCTCCACCAGCACCCTCACTAAGATCTTGACCCCACAGCAAAAATTCAATTGCGTGGTATCCTGTGCTGATGTTGGTTTCACTTCCTTGCTCATTTAGACCAGCTAATATTTCTGCCGTAATTTCTGGGAAGTCATTTGGGCTATTGATGATGTTAGTACCATCGACAGGCTCATCTCCTACGATTACATAGTCAATGTATGACTCATCCAAAGGCCAAGCGTTCAACTGTCCTTCTGGACCATCTTCGTCATCGATCGGTCCGCCATAAAACCTAAAGGCTTCTGTTTGTCCATAAGTTTCTCTTGATGACAGCCAAGCATCTTTAGCGGCTTCTAGGGTAGTCTCTGATGGAGAGGCTACCAAAGCATCTATCGCAGTTTGTAAAGCTACTGCATCAGTATGGGCGTCAGAGTAATTGGCATGTACGATGGTGGCATATTGAGCGATGGCTCCAGCCTTGGCATCATCGAGTGCCGACCCACCATTATCATTGTCACTATCGCATGATGCTACGGCGAAGGCGAGGATAATAAGGGTAAAAAACTTTGTTGATTTTATGAGATTCATACTTAGGTGTTATTTTAATTTATTCTAAATAAAAGCGAAAGTAGGTCAAAAAACGAATTCAGGCAAGGTACTCTTGTTTTTCTTGAGAGGGAGAGGGAGAAAACTTATACCAAGCTTCTTACTTAGGGTGTTGAAAAATGCTGAGCTATTTGAAAATCAGACAGGACTTTTCTCGGAGCTGTTTTTGGCATCTGGTTCTTGGCTTTAAAGTAGATGAATAGGGGCGGTTTTCAGTATGGGTGGTACAGGTTGATCTGAGATGAGAACCCAGGTATTTGTCTGTGACCTAATTTGTACTAATTCAAGTTGTTGTATGTGCGGTTTGAGCGTTGATAGTCTTCAAGATCGTAAGGATGCATACTGGGAGTGCTGGATCGATGATCAGGGAAATAAACCCTGCTTATGAGTCGTATGATGGGTTTTTTCTACCTTTTGGCAACACCTGTGTTTGGACGATGAATCACCTGTGTTTGAGCGGCCAATCACCTGTGTTTGAGCGATCAAACACAGGTGTTTCTTTTGCTGATCATTTGATATACTTTGTGTCATCTACTTTTTGACCTAAATTCTGTGCCTTTTATCCTCATAAATACCTAGCGATCGATCCAGTTGTAATTGTACTATTCTAATAATATGACGCTGAAGTACATAGGGGAGCTCTCAGGTCAATTCCTCCTATTTCTTGAATGATATACCTTAATGTAGAGTCAACCATAGCATGAAAGGAAGATTTGTCTTGTGGATTCAAAAGCATGGTTACCGAATGTTTTTCAATTGAAAAATTAAAAAAATATTTGATTAACTGCTTTTAGATTATATTTTACTGCTTGATAAACTCAAGAAAGGGATTGGCCGACGCAATCAATATTCGCCAAGTTTAGTTAGCAGTCATTTGTAGAACTTATTTCCAATTAGTTATGAAAAATGTAATGAACAAAATTTTACTCTTAGGCTTGATAGCCGTGTTGTTTGCGTGTAGTGAGGATGAGAAAAAACCAGATCCAATCATAGGTACTTGGATATTAGATGATGCAATATATAGTGATGCACCTGCGGGCTATAGTTTTCAGGAAGGAACATTTCAAACACTCTATGGTGAAACTGAATACTCCATTAGATTTTATGAAGACTTAACCTTTGAAAGAGAATTGAAAGGATTAACTTTTTCTAATGGTAGTGGAGTTGAAGACGAAGGTACTTATGAACTGGATGATGAATTCTTGACCTTAGACCCTGATTCAGACATTGGATTAGATACAGATTTTGATTTGGTTGAAGCAGTCACAGAAAGAGATCTTAAGATTTCAACTTCAGCTTCTTTTAATGCTCTTCCAGACGCTACCTTGGATACGATTACTTCACAAGCTTCATATGATAGTATTTCAGCAAAATATTCTCAAGCAATTACTCTTAAAATAACAATGAATTTCGACAAGGAATAATTAATTCACTTGAAGCCAAATTTTACTAAAACAAGAATTTCAATCATCATGCTGCTCCTATTAAGCAGCATGATTTCGTTTGCCCAAAGTCCGGTGACTGTGAGTGGTCAGGTGTTGGATGCCAAGGGTGAACCTCTCTTGGGTGTCTCTATCCAAGTCAAAAACTCATCCATCGGAGCGGTCTCGGATATGGAGGGACGGTTCAAGTTCCAAGCCAAGCAAGGAGACATCATCGTGGCACGCATGCTGGGTATGCAGGAGCAGACCTTTACAGCACAAAACAGCCAACCAATCACGCTCAAAATGCTAGAGGATGACGAGGTACTGGATGAAGTAGTCGTCAATGGATTTCAGGTGGTGGACAGGAAACTGTTTACAGGAGCAGCGCAGCGCCTGCAAATGGATGATATCAAGCTAGAAGGCGTCGCAGATGCCAGTCGGATGCTGGAGGGACGAGTAGCTGGTGTGACTGTGGACAACATCTCAGGTACCTTTGGTACCTCACCAAAAATTAGAATCCGAGGCAACTCGTCTATCAATGGCAACAACCAGCCCCTCTACGTGGTGGATGGGGTGATTCTAGAAGACCTCTCCAATGTCAATACGGACGATTTCATCTCCGGCAATGCCAACACCCTGATCAGTTCGTCGATCGCCAACATCAACCCCAGTGACATAGAATCTTATCAGGTATTGAAGGACGCCTCTGCCACAGCTATCTATGGTGCCAGGGCTGCCAATGGTGTGATTGTAATCACGACCAAGAAAGGGAAGTCAGGCGCATTGCAAGTGAACTATACAGGCAACTACTCCGTCAAGATTAGACCCACTTATAGTCAATTCAGTCTGATGAATTCTGCAGAAGAAATGTCAGTGTATAGAGAAATGCAGAACAAGGGGCTCATCGATATTACCACAGCAGCCAGAGCCCAGAACTATGGCGCCATGGGCAAAATGTACGTACTGATCAACCAAAAGCAAATTCCTTGGGGAGCCGGTGGAGGACTCAATGAAGAGTTTTTGAATCAATACGAAAATGCCAACACGGATTGGTTTGATGTATTGTTCAATGATTTTGGGTTGCAGCAGCAGCATTCGCTGAGCTTTACGACTGGTACAGACAAGTCGTCCAACTATTACTCAATCAGTTACCTCAATGACGAAGGACAGACCATCGCCGACAATGTCAAGCGTCTGACCGCAACAGCGCGCAACAGCTACCGCGTCTCCGACAAGTTCAATTTTGGATTGAAATTGACAGGGAGTTATCGGGATCAGTTGGCACCTGGCACGAGCAACCGTGAGTTTGATCCCATTTCTGGTACCTATAGCAGGGACTTTGACATCAATCCATTGAGCTTCGCGCTCAATACCAGCAGGTCTATGAGACCCTATGATGAAAATGGCGATTTGGAGTATTTTAGACGAAACTATGCGCCCTTCAATATCCTCGAAGAGTTGAAATACAATTTCATAGACATCAATGTATTGGATGTGTCGACTCAGGCAAATTTTGAGGCAAAACCCACGAAGAACCTGACTGTGAATGGAGTATTTCAAATGCGCTATGCAAGTACCAGACGAGATCATACCGTACATGAGCGATCCAACCAAGCGGAAGCTTATCGGGCTGATGATACACAGTTTTTCCAAGACTCAAACAATCTTTTGTACCGTGATCCAGACAATCCTGGATTAAATCCTGTGGTCGTTTTGCCACAAGGCGGGTTCAACTATCTAGATCAATCAGATTTGCTGTCATTCTTCAACAGGATGAGTATCAACTGGTCCAAGGATTTTGGCCCCAATCACTCGGTCAATGTATTGGCTGGAGAGGAAATCAGGTATTCTGATAGGAGCGAGCGTCAATCTACTGCGATGGGGGTGATTTATGAGAGTGGCAGTGTTGTCGTGACAGATCCTAACATCGTTGAGTTCTTTAATCTCCAAAATATTGATATCAACACCTTTGATGAACAGCACGATAGGTTTGTTGGGGTGTTTCTGAATGGCGGCTATGCCTTCAAAGGAAAGTACATTGCCAATTTTACAGTCAGATATGATGGCTCCAACCAGTTGGGCAAGAGCCAGTCTGCAAGGTACCTACCAACCTGGAATGTAAGTGGTGCTTGGAACATAGATCAGGAACGTTTCATGTCAGGTTTTGATTGGATTTCTGAGTTGAAGCTTAGAGCTACTTACGGTCTATCAGGAAACCTTCCACCCAATGCCAGTGCGATTTTGAACCTACAGCCAGAAGTCACGATTCGTCCTACTGATGTAGAACCCTACTTGTACATCGAGGATTTGACCAATGAAGACCTGACTTGGGAAAAATTGAATGAATTCAATGTAGGGATGGATTTGGGACTTTGGAATAGTCGAGTGACCACTTCTACAGATTATTATTACAGACAGTCTTTCGACTTGATCGGTCAGGTATTGACCAGTGGTATCGGAGGACAGTCCCTCAAGTATGGCAATTTTGCAGATATGGAGTCTCATGGATTTGAATTCACCCTCAATACGATCAATATACAAAGCAATGCTTTCTCCTGGCGTACCAATTTTAACATAGGCTATACCCGTGACCAGATTACCAATTTGGATTATGGGCCACGTTTGGCTGATGCTTTGGATCAAAATGGGGCGGCAGTTTTGGGAGGTCCAAGGAGAGGTTTGTTTTCAGCGCGATTCGCAGGACTCACCGTCAATGGGATACCAACTTACTACGGTGAAAACGACCAGATTGTAACCGAAATAGATTTGCAAGAGCGAGAGGGGTTAGCTTCGATTCTTAAGTATGAAGGACCAAGCGAACCCAGAGGTGGAGGAGGATTCTCTAATACATTTACCTACAAAGGTTTGTCTTTGAGTGTGTTGATGACATTCAAATACGATTACAAAATCCGTCTCAATGACAGTTTTAGATCCAGTTACAATGATTTCACTTCACTACCAGAAGAACTCAAAGATCGTTGGGTGACACCAGGAGATGAGGAGCAAACAGATGTGCCTGTTATCCTCACTTATGGTTTGACGCAGAGTGGTGCAGATGTGCAAGCTTACACGCTGTACAACCAGAGCAATGTCAGAGTAGCCAATGGTGACTACATACGCTTGAAGAGCGTCAGATTGGCCTATCAGATTCCTCCGAGATGGTTGGAAAAGGTCAAAATGAGAAATGCCAGCGTGAGTGTAGATGGTCAGAATTTGGCGTTGTTGTATTCGGACAAGAAATTGAATGGGCAGGATCCAGAGTTTTTTAGTAGTGGGGGCGTGGCATTACCACAGCCTAAGATGCTTACATTTTCATTGAACATAGGGCTATGATGAGGATGAACAAAACATATCTTTTGGCTTTGGTGCTGTTGTCCAGTTTAGCAGGCTGCAATGATTTTTTGGATGAAAATCCAGACAATAGAGTTGAACTGGATGACCTAGACAAAACAGCTCAATTGGTGACCAATGCTTATTCCATTGCCAGTCCAGCATTTACAGATTGGATGACCGACGATTTTGTCTACACTTTTGGTACAAATATTCGTCCTGCTCACGATCAGATGTATCGGTGGGAGGACGTGACCGCTGGACCAGATGAGCAGGATACACCAGATTTCTTTTGGTACGAGACCTACAATGCCATCGCCCACGCCAATGAAGTATTGGCCGTCTTGGATGAGTTGCCTGTGGAGTCCGACGAAGACATAGCACAAAAGAAAGCCATAGAGGCAGAGGCTTTGTTGACCCGTGCCTATGGTCACTTTATGATCGTAAACCTATTTGCTGAGCATTACAACATCAATACGGCCTCTTCAGATGATGGGATTCCGTATGTCAGAGCGCCAGAGACAACCTTTTTGGCTGAGTATGAGCGCGTGTCAGTTTCCAGAGTGTACAGCCTCATCGAGGATGATCTGTTGGATGGATTGGACGGTTTAGATGAGTCTTTTTTCAATAACTCTGGGAAATATCATTTCAACAGAAACGCTGCTTTGGCATTTGCCAGTCGGTTTTATCTCTACAAAGGAGACATGGTACGGTGTCTTCAATACAGCAATGAATTGTTGGGAAGCAATCCTGCGGCCTTTGTCCGAGACTTTACCTCTGATGAGTACAATGCTGCCAAATCGTCCATTACTGGTTATCCTCAATTGTATTCCTCACCAGAGGAAACAGCCAATTTACTGTTGATGAGAAAGGTATCGTTGATGCAGCGCACGGATTATGCTTTCGGAGTGGAAGAGAATTTTTATGGAGACTTGTTTAGTAGCAATCCATTTGGAGCGACAGATGAACGAGAAAACCCGGCACTTGTCAAGGGGCAAAATGCTTTGTTTCCACTCAGGTATGAGAGTTTGTTTGAGAGGAGTAGTTTAAATTCCAACACAGGGACTCCCTATCATATTGGTATTATGTTTAGAGGGGAAGAGGTCTTGTTCAATAGGATTGAAGCCAATTTGTATGGAGGTAAATTGGATGCATGTCTGGCAGATTTGCAGGTGTTGACAGATCGTCGCTATACAGGAGTAGCAGATTTGACATTGAGTTTGTCCATGTTGCGTAGTTTCTATGGCGCGGATGACGAGCCAAGCTTTAGTGATGCAGACATTGTGCTCAATTACATGCTTTTAGAAAAAAGAAAGGAGTTTTTGGCACAGGGTCAGAGGTGGTTTGACATCAAGAGATATGGTATGTCTGTGCAGCATGGGTTTGGCGATGCAGGGAGTATAGTGCTGCAACCCAACGACCTTAGAAAAGTATTGCAAATCCCACAATCTGCACAAGATATTGGAGGACTAGAAGACAATCCTAGATGATGAGAAGTAGGCTAAATATACCATTTCTGAAAAGAGGCAAATTCTTCGTTTGTCTGCTGCTGCTGACTGCATGTTTGCATGACGAAAAGCTCAATGAACCTGTGAAGGAGGGAGACGAACCAACCTCTGCTTTGGATGTTTATATCGACGAGAACTTCACACAAGCGTATAACATAGCCGTGCGGTACAAGTACGTGGACAACTATGTAGACCCTGGTCAACGTGTCGCACCACCGATCTTGGATGTGGTCAAGCCTATGTTGGATTTTGTACAGGAGTATTGGATAGATGTCTATTTAGCGGTAGAAAATGGGGAAGCCTTTTTTAGACGCTACGTCCCTGCAGAGTTGATTTTCTTGGGAGGGTTGATCTACAATGGAGACGGTACTGTGACGCTGGGTACAGCAGATGCTGGAGCGCGGATCACCTATACCAATGTCAATGGTTTTGATTTGGATGATCCAGATTGGTTGCAATTGCAATTGCAAGTGACCTACCATGAATTCGCCCATATTGTGCACCAAGAATTTTCCCTCCCGTCTGGCTTTGAGAATATTTCTCCAGCAGGCTACTCTAGTGCGGGATCATGGTACAATCTCACAGAAGAGGAAGCCTTGCAGCGTGGTTTTGTATCTCCCTATGCCACCAGTTCGGTTAATGAAGACTTTGCAGAGACGATAGCATTCTATGTATTTGATGCGTCGTTTTTCGAGCATTATATCAACCTAGACGCAGATTGTGTCACTGCCGATTGTGAAAATGACAATGCAGGCAAAGAGAAAATATTTGAGAAATTGACTTCTATCAAAGAGCACTATCTGAAAGTGACAGGTGTGGATTTGGATGATTTGAGAGCAGAATTACAATCTAAATTGTAAAAGATGAGAAAACTACTCTACCTATCGATCTTGATTTTGCTTTGGAGCTGTGGCTCTGAGGATGACAAAGGCTTGGACAGTGCGGACGAAAGACGACAAGCCGCCATAGACGACCTACAGGACAAGTTGATGGCAGCTGAGCACGGTTGGGTGCTCAATTACCAACCTGTGCCAGGATCGGGTGTTTACTACATTTTGTTGGATTTTGATGAGGATGAAGTGCGCATACAATCCGACGTAGCGGATATGGAAGGTAGGTTATTTGATCAGACAATCCCATACCGTGTCGATGTGCAGTTGGCTGTTCAGTTGACTTTTGAGACTTATGCGGTATTCCATTATCTCTTTGAACAGGATCAATCTACCTTCGGGGCAGAATTTGAGTTTTTCTACCTTGACGAGCAGGATGGCAACATCAGATTGTATAGCAAATCTGATGGCTTGACAGAAATAACCATTGCCACACTGGTACCTGCAGCAGCCAATGCAGATCAAGCATTTTCTAGAGAGGAAGCGGGAAATTTTGATTCCTTTGACTTATATAATCAGCCTTTTGGCGACCAGGTGATTCAGCAACTGTACCTGTCTACCGACGATGTGTCTGTGTTTTGGACGATAGATCTGACTAAGAGAATCATCCGTGTGGATGGGGCTGCACCAGGACAAGATAGCAAGATGATCACTGCTGCCAGTTGGGTAGATATTGATCAAGAGATTCCCTATTCCTTCTTGGATGGGAAAATGGTGTTAGCAAACCCTATTGTTTTCAATTTGGGAGGAAAGTCATATAGTATTTCGGAGATTGCCCTGGATAGTTATACAGAAGATGGGACAGTGTATTGCTCTAGTGAAGCACAAAATGCGCCGAGCTATACAGCCAGTGTTGCGGGGGTAGGAGCTGCTGAGTTGAAACATTCTTTGTTTGATGCTGGGGGATTGAATTTCACTACGGAGGCTGATATTCCTTATTCGGTCAATGTTTTCTTTGTGGGAGACAGTACTGGTCAGTCTTTGACCGCAGATGACAGGATTATCGGGCAGACATATCCTGATGCGACTGGCTTCATATTCAACTATGGTCGTGATTCGGTGGAGATAGCCTATTCTGTCGGGATCAGCTTCATAGATGAAAACAACGTAGGTCAAACGCATTTAAGAGGATTTGACGCCACAGTAGTAGAGGGCAATTTCATCAAAATCACACTCAATGATACTTTTCATTATACCAATGCAGCAGAGGTAGAGGCCATTGATGAGCAGAACCTGCGAGATGTAACTGATGAGATATTTTCTCAAGGAGAGATTTATATAGCCAATTGGCCGATTCAAGATGGTTTAGTGATATTCAGGCTATTCAATCCTTGCAATGGCTATGAAGTCGTGTTGGTGAAACCTTAAACTTCTTTGGCCTGGAAGAACTCGATGCTGAAGTTGGAGCCTTTTCCTACTTCGCTCTCCACGCTAATCTTTCCCTCCATTTGTTCCACGTATTGCTTGACTATAGACAATCCTAGACCAGTAGACTGCTCGTTGCCTGTAGGTTTGGCGCTGAGGGTTTGAAATTTATTGAAGATTTTCTTTTTGTCATCATCAGTCAAGCCTGGGCCCTGATCAATGAAAGAAATTCTGACTCTGCCATTTTCGTTTGGAATAGATACCTCTACTGTGATTTCAGTATTTCGCTCCGAAAATTTGATGGCATTGGAGATCAGGTTTTCTACCACTTGGTAGAAGTGTATTTGATCTCCCATGATGAAACTAGGTTTAGTGCCCAGTTTGGAAGTAATCTTGATGTTTTTGCTTTTGGCCGCAGATAGGTAATTGTTCAAAACCTGCTGCAAGACATAGTTCACGTTGATGCGGTCAGAGATGTAGTTTTTGGATTCTTCTTCTAATGCCTCTACGTTCAAAATTTTAGTAATCATCTCCAAAAGTCTGTCTGACTCACCAATGATGTGTTCCAACATCTGATTATCGGATTCACTCATTTTGTCTATCAGGCTGGACTGGTGTATCTGTGTGAGGCCTTTGATGTTGTTGATCGGTGCACGCAGATCGTGAGACAATATACGGATCAGGTTGTTCTTTTCGTGGTTTAGGTCGATCAGGCTGTTGTTGTGTTTGTATGCTTCTTCTTTCTGCTTTTCTATCTGCAGGGTCATCTTTCGGCGGTCACGAGAGGCCTTGAACGTGATGATGGCAAAAGCCAAGAACAGCACAGATGAAATAATGGCCAACCAAATAATGATTTTTTGCCTGCTGATTACCATTTGGTTCAGTTCAGATTGCTGTTTGAGGTAGCGGGTTTCTGCTTCCTTCTTTTCTGCCTCGTAGCTGGCGTGTAGTGATTCGATCTTTCTGGTGTTTTCTTCGCTGAAGATAGAATCCTTCTTATCTACATACATTTGGTGATAGAGTAACGCTTTTTTGTTGTTGCTCCCCGCTTCATAGATGGATGACAGCAACTGCAGGACATCACTTTCTACTTTTTTGATATCATTGTCTATACATATTTGGAGCGTAATTTTTGCGTACCTTTCAGCGTCATTGAGTTGATTTTGCTTGAGGCGTATTTTGGACAGATTCAAGTAGCTGTAGGCTAGGGTAGTTTTGTGTCCCAGGGCGTTGACTTCAGGTAGGTTGGACAGGAGGATAGTTTGAGCCTCGTCCAGTCGGTCGCTGAGGATATACAAGTTGGCCAGATCCACTCGGGTGATGACAGTTCCCTCTTGATTGTTTTGTTCCTTACGCAGTTTGATGGCCTCTAGTAGATTTTCTTCGGCTTTTTCGTATTGTTCCAATCCAGTATAGGATCTACCTAGATTGACATGGCAGTAGGCCATCAAATCTATGTCTTCCAGTTTCTCGGCGTTGATCAGTGCCTTTTCAAAATATTGGATGGCACCATCATAGTTGGTCTGAAAAACATAGATATTGCCAATGTTGATCAGGGAGTAACTAATCTGTATGAGGTTGCGACTTTGCTCGGCATGTTTGAGTGCCTCAAAAAAGTTTTCCAAGGCACCGAGGAAATTGCTGTGATTTCTTTTGGCGATCCCGATGAAATTCAAACTGGTACTGATGCCTAGTGGATAATTGAGTTTGACGGCAAGGTTGTAGGCTCTCTGTCCATAAATCAGCGAGGAGTCAATTCTGATGTTGCGGTATTTCCAACTGATGTCGTTGTATAGGTCTACCAGCTCCTTGTCTTTGGCGCCTTGCATGGCAGTTTTGAGACTGTCGATGCTGCCCATAGCCGAACCTGACTCAGCGTAGGATGTAGGTGCAATGACCCATATGTAGCAAGCAAGTAATAGTGTTTTATACAATGTCCTCATCTTATAATTAATCTCTCCAATAGGGAGACTTCATAAACCTGTAAAACTACCTAAGTAGGCATGAATAAAAAAATTCATTTCCAATTACGGGATTAACTTCTACAGGTGGGAGGAAACAAAGAAAAAGTATTCTTGATAGTTGTACTTCTTCTTAGCTTTTCCAAATTTGTCCTCAAACAACATTAAAACAAATGAATTTCGATGAAATTAGGAAATGTATCGTTGGCTGGGATCAATGCTTCGATACAGTCCTTGGGAGTCAGTCGATGATCTATGCTGATTGGGTAGCTGGAGGTAGATTGTATGGCCCGATCGAGGAGCGAATGCTCAACCAAGTCGGTCCTTGGTTGGCCAATACGCACTCCTACTCGAATAGAACTGGAAGCTACATGACCGCAGCTTATGATGAAGCCCGCAGCATCATTAAACAACACGTCAATGCCTCTGATACGGATATGCTGGTCATGACAGGTAGTGGCATGACTGGGGCTTTGCGTAGATTTTTGCAAATTTTGAAACTGGATCAACTGTCAGAGAAGCCCGTGATACTTACATCGCATATGGAGCATCATTCGCATCAGGTGGGATGGGTTGCCTCGGGTTGTGAAGTGGTAGTAGTGCCACCAAACAAAAATTTAACTGTGGATTTGTCTATTTGGAGAGAGTACTTGCAACAGTACCATGATCGTCAGATTATAGCTGCCTTTACCTCTGGATCCAACGTGACAGGGATATTGCTACCTGTGCATCAGTTGGCATCTTTGGTACATCACTATGGAGGGAAATGTTTTGTGGATTATGCAGCTACGGCACCTTATACTGATATCAATATGCACCCTAGTATAGAGGATGAAAGATTGGACGCCATCTACTTTTCTCCGCACAAGTTTTTGGGAGGGCCTGGATCAGCTGGCGTATTGCTGTTTGACGAAGCCTTGTATGATGGCATATCTAGCATCCCAGGCGGTGGCAATGTCACATGGACCAAGCCTTGGGGTGGCTATGGCATCACAGCACACAAAGAAACCAAGGAAGATGGCGGGACTCCGTCTTTCTTACAAACGATCCGTGCTGCCATGTCTATCCAGCTCAAAGAAAAGATGGGAGTCGCCCATATCGAAGCACGAGAGAGGCAATTGCTCCAAGCTGCGATCCAAGGCTTGACAGCCATAGACGGCGTACAGATATTAGGCGATTTGGAATCAAAGAGGATAGGTGTAGTTTCTTTCAATATCACTGGCATCCACTACAATGCCGTTGTCCGCCTTCTCAATGATTATTTTGCCATACAGGTACGTGGGGGATGGGCTTGTGCGAGTACCTATGTGCATTATTTGTTTGGTATAGACGAGGCGGCATCAGATACCTTGACTAGAGAGATAGATCAGAAGAATCTCACCCACAAACCCGGTTTTGTACGGGTATCATTGCATCCTACCATGACAGATGAAGAGTTGCAAAAGATAATAGCGGGAGTGGAATACATTGCAACGCATAAAGAAGAACTCATCAAAGCTTATCGCTACAATCAGTCTACTAATGATTTTGAACGGATTGGAAGTGAATCTGTGGATAGGAAGGAAATTGCCGCCTTGTTTGCATTTTGAAGAGAACGATCAAGAACCCATTTCCATCTCCAGTGAGTTGATCATCAGGTATGCGCACGACACCTTGGTACAGAATGATGCCAAGGTGATCAGCTGGCGTCAATAATAGTTGCTGATAGCTTCCAGACCTTCAGTGTTGGTTATTTTGATCTTCTTGCCTTCAAGAGCGATGAGGTTTTCATTTCGGAGGTCATGAAGGATCCTCGCGAGTGTTTCTATCACAGTCCCGACCATATTTGCCAAATCCAGTCTTGATATTGATATTTCTTTCCCCTCACTTACTTTGTACTTGTTGTGTAGAATCAACAAGCAGAGGGCGACCCGCTCTCGTACGGTTCGCTGAGACAGCACTGCCATCAGGTTGGTCGTGACTCTAAACTCATGACTGAGACTCTTCAACAGCAAACGTGAAAACGAGGTAGAATTGTCTAGAATACGAAAGAAGTCCTCTTTGTAGATAAAAGAAATCGTAGAGTCTTCGATGGCAGTGGTGGACGTAGAATAGGTCTCATCACTCAATAGGGCCGAATAACCAAAAAACTCTCCTGCATTGTAGATGTAGATGATTTGCTCGCGACCTTCGGCATCCACTTTGAACTTCTTGACCTTGCCCTCCTTGACAAAAAACATCCTTGAAGGAATAGATTCTTGGGTGAATACAGCTTGGCTCTTGTGGTACTTTTGGTTGTGCATCACCTTTTCAAATAACTCCTTGTCGCTTTGTGGGAGTTCATTGAATATGTATTGATTGTTGAAAGTGAATTTTCTAATCATAGTTATGCTCCAAATGTACATTCTTTTAGAAATAGTAGAGGATACCATTCTTTGATTAAAATCAAATTTTTTGCGTGGATAGGTCAAAACAGGCAAGGCTCAATGAAATTACTTTTGCTGTAGTGAGGATCATACTTTGTCTCGATTTTTGAAGTCTATGACAAGGCTTGATCTCCGAGAATTGTATGGAGAGTGAGATGGTTTCGTGTGATGCTATTCAATGGATGGGCTTACAGGTTTTGAGTAATTAGAGTGTATAAATATGAGTAAGAATAATCTTTTTTTGGTTTGTCCAACTTGTTTTTTGGAAAGAAGGATAGTGGAGACGTACACTGCGTCTGATAACTTTTTTTTGACAGCAATGGGGGGCGTTTTTGAGCGTGATCAATTGGAAGCCGTCGCTTGGTTGATGTCTGACAATGAAATAGAAAACATCTATGTGGTCAATGATACAGCATGTTCATTCATCGCCAATGCATGTGCCACGGGTTCTATTGATAGGACGGATGAAAATGCGGGGAAGGTTTTAGCAACTTTGCTACAAAGCCATGCCACACAGTTGGAAGGGTTGAGTGTCAGAGAGAAATCAGAAAAGCTCGCTCAGCTCAATGGTCAACGTCAAGCGGAGGTATTATTTGAAGACCCGATGTTGGTCGACCGTATCAAAAGTGGTGAAATCAAACTAAAGGGCTTGTTGTTTGATCGAAGCAAGGTGGCGTTCACAGAATACGAGATCCAATTGGAGCAGGTGATTGTAGGCTAATCGTCTCAATCTCTCGTTTTCAGGATTATGCTCATCACATCATGGATTGCCAGATCCATGATGTTTTTGTATCTAGGCCATCTAGCTTGAGTTCCATCTCTTGAGAGCAGGTATTTTATCTGATTGCTGGTCTCCTCTCAGCCATGCCGCTTAGTCTGTTGCATGCTGCTTTGTATTGATGAGCAAGTTGTGCAGATGTAGATTGGTTTCACCTGTATTTCTATCTAAAACCCGCGCCAGTTCATTAAAAAAGATATGTATCTTTTTGTTAAAAGCCCCGTATGTTTTATGAAAAAGATAGGTATATTTTTCCTTAATCCCGCGCGGGTTTGAAGTCAAGCCCCAGCAGACTTGCAGAAGAATGTAGGCAGATATGAAGAAAGAAGAAGGCAGATGTACGACAAAGGACAGTGATTGGCTTGATTCCAATTGTCTTGTGATTGAAATGCTATGGATTTCATTTGTGTTACCCATTGGTGAGCATAGTGATTCCCATACTGCTGACACACTGTAACTGGAGCATCCAAGGGTGTTTCCTCAGCATGAACTAACAAAAAAGGTTCCAGATGAGGAACCTTTTTTTAATATCTACAATGTGTGATTAATTAATATTCACCACCTCCCCAAACCAGCTGATCGCTGAATGTGAAGCGTGCATTGTCTGGAGAATAATCATACAATGCAACTTGAACTCTTGCAGGGATTTCTTGTTCTACTTCCTGTTCTACACTTTTGTTGTATTCTAAATCAAAGCTAAGCTCCAGCGTTTCCATGTCAAAACTAAAGCTATTGATCGTAACCTCGCCCTCTAGCTCATTGGTTTCCTCATCGAGGTAGGATTCACCATAGAAATCTAAATAATATGAACGACCTAATTCAGAAGAGCTGAAAGCTGATTCACTTTCTACTTCGATATAAGTAACTGTACCATCTTCTTGTACATCTATACTAACTCCAGCATAATCACCATACATACCTCCAGATACTAGAAATACCCTTACTTCGTAGTACACTTCTACTGGCGATTGTTCGTCTTCTTGATATTCATATCTGTATACAGACATAGAGCTCTGTAGAGTATAAGGGATGATTGAAAATGCTTTGCTTTTTGTGTAATCAAAAGAAGTATCTCCATCATCGTAGGTTCCAGTGACAGTCATAAATATAGGTCCTGCATATCCGTCTAGTGCTTTGATAGAATCCAGCAAATACTGAGAGACACCTCCCAAAGAGTCCACACTGTGTGCCACTCCAGCCAAAGAATCTAGTAGGGCAGTGTTGACATTGTTTAGGGAATCCAAAATACCCTGGTTTGCATTTTCAAGAGAATCTAGTCTTTGTGTGAGAGAGTCCAAGCTAGAGTTGATGAGTGCATCATCAAAGCCTTCTTCGGTACATGACCAGACAAAAGTAAGCAGCGTTAGGCTGAACATTAATAAAATTACATTTTTCATAAATTGTACGGTTAAAGTAAAAACTATGCTAAAATACTTGTAATGTGTAATTTTTTGTATCATATGCATGTAAAAGTTGAAATTTTTTTGACTCAAAAACTATGGGTATTGGTGCTAATCTTTATATATTAATATTTAATCATTGTATTGTACTTGTTGTTTTGGTATTTGGATTTTCCAAAGTGGAGCACTATGATCCTAGGAGTTTAGTTTGTCTCGTGATCATCCCAAGGAGAGGTGAATGCTTCAAAGATCATACACAGTCAAGCGCGGTGTTTGCATCAATGGTACTCTGTCGATCTACTGGCAAATCGTCATGCCCGCATCCAATGGGTATAGGAAGCCAATCACAGGGCTGAGATAGGGGATATCCAAGTGGAGTCCACGGACGATCAGGATCAGACCTAAAGCAAGGACGAACAAAGAAGAAATTTTGTGCATCTGGCTGTTGATTTTGATACCAAGTAGTTTGCCACCGAGAGAGACGACCAGCATGGCAGGGAAAGTACCCAAGCCAAAGACGGTCATATACCATGCACCAGTACTGATGTCTGCCGTGGCTAAAGCACCAGCCAAGGCAGCATAGACCAATCCACAAGGTAAGAAACCATTGATCAACCCGACCAGGTAGGTACTCATGGGGTTTTTGCTCTGCAAAAAGCGACCAAAGGAGCGTTTGAAGACGCTGTTGATTGCCCTGAGGTATTGGCTGCCTAGATTGATTTGGTGGCGTTGGTAGAGCGCAATGGCCAGTAGAATCATCGATAGGCCCAATACTATGGACAGGACCTGCTGAAAGTCTGCCAACTGGATTCCTTTGCCTGCCAATCCCAGCAGCACTCCCAAGCCTGCATAAGTAGTGATTCTTCCCAAATTGTATGCAACCCGAGTGAACAAAAATCTCTGAAGATTCGGTTGTCCCTGTAGCGTCAGTGCGATTGGTCCACACATCACCACGCAGTGCATACTGCCCAAGAAGCCCAATATGATGGCGCTCCAATACATCAGAGCACGATGCTATTCTCTACGAAGAATTCCTTTTCCCCACCTTTCCAACTTAGTTTAGCCTTCCATAGGCCTTTGTGGAAGTCTGATTGTGCAAATCGCTGTTGGTTGTTGCTATCCAGATGAATCTCCACGGATTTGTCCAATCCTGAATGAGACGGTCTGTAGAAATGCACTTGTCCTTGACTGACCACCATGTCAGGAGGGAAGATCAGTACTATCTCTTGATTTACTAGGGATAGGGAGGGCTTTTGTACCAAGTCATGGTAGTTCTGCATCTTGTCAATCTGGTCCTGGTAGGCCAATTCCTCTTCGTAATAATCTGGTGCAACCAGGTGTACTTCCTGCTGAAAACTGATGACCACCATGGTGATGATCAGTGCAGCAAAGAGGATGAAGGTAATGGTGATTTTATGTCCCCAGTTCATAGTCTTATTTCTTTAATACAATGGGTCCTAGAAAGCTTACTTTGAAGTCAGAAACCAGTACTTCATTCTCATAGACTCCCAAATCAATTTTTGACTTAGTACTCAGCAAGTCCTCTTTTGGTATTTTGATGAAGAAAGTACCTGAGAATTTTTCGTTGGGCGCCAGGTGAATCTTATTCGCAGTTCCCACTTGTGAAATCTCCGCCTGTTCAAAATTGATTACTTTGAGTGTAAGTTCTTTGGTCTCAAAACTCTTATTGATCAGTTGTATGTTGTAGAGGTTGCTTACGATTCCGTCTTCTGATTTTTCATATAAGGTACCTGGTACTTTGAGCGCATTGATGTCTATCTCTGAGCGTGAAATGAGCATGAAAGACAAGAAGCCTACCAAGGCTACCAATATGATTGAGTATCCCGCCACACGCGCAGAGAAGAGCTTAGATTTTCCAGTTTCGATGGCGGTGTGAGAGCTGTAGCGGATGAGGCCTTCGGGTCTGTCGACCTTGAGCATGACCTCATCGCAGGCATCCATACATGCAGTGCAGTTGACACATTCTAGCTGCGTGCCATTGCGAATGTCTATGCCTGTGGGACAGACATGTACACAGAGTTTGCAATCGATACAATCTCCTGTATGGTTGTTGGTTTTTGTTTGTTTTTTGATTTTGGTTCTAGGTTCGCCACGCACCCAATCGTACATCACCACGATGGATTCTTTGACGAGCAATACACTTTGTAGTCTACCATAGGGACAGACTGCTACACAGGCTTGTTCACGGAAGAAAGCAAATACCCAGTAGAAGATCCCCGTGAAAGCCAAGAGCCCCAAGAAACCTGAAAGGTTGGCTGCTGGTGATTGAGAGACAATGACTACCACTTGATCAATTCCTATCAGATAGGCCATGACTGTGTGGGCAATCAAGCTTGAAATCAAAAGGAAGATGAACTGTTTGCTTCCTTTTTTGAGGATTTTTTTGGCATGCCATGGTGCAGCGTTGAGTTTGCGCTGCTGGTTGGCATCTCCCTCGATCCAATACTCGATCTTGCGGAATACCATCTCCAAGAACAGCGTCTGTGGACAAGCCCATCCACACCACACCCGTCCAAAAGCAACGGTGAACAGGATGACGAACACAAAGAAGGTGACGAGCAATACGGCTAAGAGAAAGAAATCCTGAGGCCAAAATGCTTGTCCAAATATGATAAACTTTCGCTCGAAGATATTGAGTAATAGGAGGGGTTGTCCACCTATTTTGAGAAAGGGGCCGCTAAACAACAGTGACAAGAGAATCACCGTGACGATGATTCTCTTGTTGTGGTATTTGCCTTTTGGCTTTTTGGGATAAACCCAAAGTCTTTTACCCGATTCGTCTACCGTGGCAATGGTGTCACGGTACTCTTCTTCGTATTGGTAGTGGTTGTCCATTTCTTATTCTGCTACAGCCGTGCTGTCAGCGTCTACAGTTGTGCTATCCGATACGATGATCGCAGGCGCTTCTTCCTGATACAACTCGCCTTGTGGGGCTTTTGGATTGTCAGGGTTAGTACCTCTCAGCGTATAAATGTAGGAGTTGACCGCATTGATATTGGCTGGACTCAACACTTCCTTCCATGCAATCATACCTTTCTCTACGACACCATTAGCGATCGTGTGGTAGGTGTCTTGTACGCTTCCTCCATGTAGCCAGTAGTCGTCTGTCAGGTTGGGACCTATTCCGCCTTCACCAGCTACTTTGTGACAAGCTACACAGTTGCGCTCATAGATGGTTTTTCCATTGGCCAGCAAGGTAGCATCATTGGAAAATACAATATTGGACTCGTCAATTGCCTCTTCTGTTGTTGGTTGGTTGGCCTTTTCTTTTTCTGCCTGAACAATTGTATTCTCGTACTCTTCATGTTGAAGAGGGCTTAGTTTCAATACATGGTAATTGAACAAATAAGCCACTGCAAACACGATTGTCAGATAGAACAGCCATTTCCACCAAGGGGGTAGGTGATTGTCCAGTTCCTTGATCCCGTCATAGTCATGATCGAGCTCGATGGTTTCTTCTTCCTCCAGCGGTACAGCACCAGTCAAACTTTCATTGAGTTTTGACCACCAGCTGACATGCTCTACGACAATTCCTTTGGCTTCCATTTCGGAATTGAGCAGTGTCTGGATCAGTTTGAGCAAGGCGACTGCAATCAATAAGACCAGCAAGACAATGAAGGCAATGACACACATGAAAATCAGTGTGATGTCATTGTTACTCAATCCCATGGAGTTGTCTTGTGCCTGTACGCTTGTGGAAGCTAGGGTCAACAGAATCGTCGATAGTAATAGTTTGATATAGGTATAATTGAATATTTTCATCTCTGTTGATTTCAAAGTTCGTCAATAGGTAAGTTGCTCATCTTGTCTACATAGGAGCGATCCATTCTGAATACCCACCACAAGAGTCCAATGAAGAAAGTGAAAAAGATAGCAAGGGAAATTATTGGCCAAATTTCCACATTATGTATTTGTTCGAAATAATATTTAAACATGGCTTTTCCTTTATGGTTTCACAGTGATATCAGTCCCTAGTCGTTGCAAATAAGCAATCAATGCAATGATTTCTTCTTCGCCCGTAGCATCTATGCCATCAGCTTTGAGACTAGCAGCGATTGTTTTGGCTTGCAGAGCCAAATCCTCGTTGGCTGTATTTTCATAGTCCTCAGGGTAGGGTACACCTACGGTTCGGAGTGCAGAGATTTTAGCAGCTGTGCTTTCTGTATCTATGGCTTGTTCAAATAGCCATGGATAGGCAGGCATGATAGATCCAGCAGAGACTGCATCTGGAGCCAACAAGTGATTGTAGTGCCAGGTATCAGATTTTTTAAGTTTCCCGACCCCTTCTCTTGCCAGATCAGGGCCTGTGCGCTTGGATCCCCATAGGAATGGATGGTCATATACGAACTCACCTGCTTTGGAATATTCTCCATAACGCTCGGTATCGAATCTCAAGGGTCGTACCATCTGCGAGTGGCAGTTGTTGCAGCCTTCTCGGATGTAGATGTCTCTGCCTTGTAGCTCTAGCGGAGTATATGGCTTGACGGACGAAATGGTCGGAATGTTTGACTTGATCAAGAAAGTAGGAACCATCTCGATGATACCACCGATCAGAATCGCAACCAAAGTCAATACTGTAAAGAAAACGGGTTTTCTCTCCCATACAGAGTGCCAGTGACCTCCAGTGATGATTTTCTTTTCGAGAGCAGGAGCTTCTGCAGCTTCTTCTGGAACGAATATGCCAGAGTTAGCTGTCTTGATCAAGTTGAAAATCATGACAAATACACCTGATAGATACAAAGTACCACCAATAGCTCTCAAAGCATACAAAGGCACGATTTGGATGACAGTTTCTAAGAAGTTTTTGTACACTAAGAAACCATCTGCATCAAACTGTTGCCACATCAAACTTTGAACTACACCAGCTACGTACATCGGCAAGGCATAGAAAATAATCCCCAAAGTCCCTAACCAGAAATGCAGATTGGCAAGTTTGATTGAATGTAGTTTGGTAGCCCACAACCTAGGAACTAACCAGTAAAACATACCAAAGATCAAGAAACCATTCCATCCCAAAGCGCCGACATGCACGTGTGCTACGATCCAATCAGTAAAGTGTCCGACGGCATTGACTGATTTGAGTGACAACATAGGCCCTTCGAAAGTCGCCATACCATAGCATGTAATCGCGACAACCATGAATTTCAAAATAGGGTCTTCACGCACTCTGTCCCAGGCTCCTCTCAAGGTCAGTAGACCATTGAGCATACCGCCCCAAGATGGTGCGATCAGCATGATCGAAAATGCCACACCCAGTGATTGGGCCCAGTCTGGCAGTGAAGTGTACAGTAAATGGTGAGGTCCTGCCCAGATATAAATGAAGATCAGAGACCAAAAGTGGATAATGGATAGTTTGTAGGAATATACGGGTCTTTTAGCGGCTTTAGGAAGGTAGTAATACATCAATCCCAAAAAAGGAGTGGTCAGGAAGAATGCCACGGCATTGTGTCCATACCACCACTGTACAAGTGCATCTTGTACACCCGCATACCATGAATAACTCTTGAAGAAACTTACTGGAATGGCAAATGAATTGACAATATGCAATACGGCTACTGTCACAAATGTCGCGATATAGAACCAAATCGCGACATACATGTGTCGCTCGCGGCGTTTGATGATTGTGCCGATCATGTTGATGCCAAACACCACCCATATCAAAGCAATCGCAATGTCAATCGGCCATTCTAATTCAGCATATTCCTTGCTGCTGGTGAAACCTAGAAGTAGGGTTACAGCAGCAGAAAGCAAAATTGCTTGCCATCCCCAGAAATTGATCCAAGAAAGAGTATCGTTAAACATCCTTGCCTTGAGCAATCGCTGCAAGGAGTAATAAATCCCAGCGAACATGGAGTTGCCTATGAATCCAAAAATGACTGCATTGGTATGCAAGGGCCTCACTCGTCCGAAGGTCGTGTATTGCAGGTCAAAATTGAATGCAGGATAAAACAATTGAATGGCGGCAGTGAGTCCTGCGAGCATTGCGATGACACCAAAGCAAATAGCTGCAATAGTGAAATACTTTACGATTTTATTGTCGTAACTAAATTTTTCAAGTTCCATGTGATAGAATAGAGTTTATTGATCGGTTGCTAAATTAGGTTGTATAGGTCTTGGTTTATATGATCCATATTTTGGATGAAGATGATATTTGTCATGTCTTAATGATATATAATTTAGAGGTTTTTTGATAGGAAATGAAAGCGTGACTTCATCGATTTTAATTTTCACCTCGCTGAGCAAGCTTGCTGTGATGTCTAGTGCATTTGCTCAGTCATTAGCAAGCTCCTCTCAGCTTGCAGCGAGCATTGCTTGGTTATTAGCATGCCTGCCTCAGTGTCGCGGTGGACTTGCTAGATGATTAGCAATGTTGTCCCAAGACTGTGGTAGCTTTGCTAGAGATAACAATGGAATGTTTATTCATGCACTGATAGCATAGGTATTTCTAGTTTGGAGAGCACACTTTTGGTGATACTTGGTTTGAAAAAACTCTCCAGTAGTTTATGGTTTTTTGGGTGCATGAATAGTAAGTCTATTCCTAGGTTTTTTACGGCCTCCGTGATTTCCACCCCTGAACTATCCAATTTTTTTGATATGTTGATAAAACTATGTTTGACATTTTTGAAATATGCTGCAAGGTTGACTTTTTGATCATCAAAGAGGAATTTTTCCTCACTGTTTTCTGAGATGTAAAAGATCTCCACCAAGGCTTTGTATTGAGAGGCAAACCAATGAACCATGCTGAGTTTGTTCAAATCAATCATGTCATCAAAATCAATAGCCAACCCAATTTTTTGAATATTAAAGTCTGTGACGTTTTCTGGGATGACCAGTACTGGCACTGTTGAAAATGAAATCATATCTGCACTCTTGCTACCCAGTAGTTTTTCTAATAGGTCGTGATGGGCTTTGGTACCCGTGATGACTAGCTGGACATCTCCTGCTTCAATACTACTGAAAATAGCATCTTGTACAGAGGATACGAATTTTTTGATTTCAAAATTCACCTCGTTGAGAGATTCTTTTTCATAGAGTTCTTTGTAGCTGCGATCGATTTGCTGATATTTTTCTACCAGCAATGATTGCATGATAGCATCCATTCCTGCGGTTTCGTGGTGTATATGAGACAAGTGTATCGCAGTGACCATTTCTATGGTAAAATGGTTCCTTTTTGCAATGGTCTTAGCTATCCGTAGCGCATTGATGGCACATTTAGAGAAATCCATGGGAACTAATATTTTATGCGTTTTCATTGGCGTAGTGTTTAGTGTGTGTGGTTTTTTCTTTGGGTCATGGTCCATACTGGTATCATGCTGTGGTTAACTAGGTTTTCGGCGATGCTGCCAGCTAGCAAATGCAGCAGTCCTCTGCGGCCATGCGTACTGAGGGCTATCATATCAGCTTTGATATTTTGGGCATAGTTCAGTATGGCTTCTTCTGGCTGGAATCCCTTTGTGACATGAATTTTGTAGTCAATCAATTGGTTGTTGTCAGCCAGTTTTTTCAATGAATTTTTGATAAAATCTGTTTCTGAAACATTATGTGGTGTTTCAACGAAAACCAGATGGATGGTTGCAGGGAATAGTGATGTGTACTCAAGGAATTTTTTCAAAATTCGGTCTGCATTAGAGTCCAAATCAGTCGGGAATACGATATTCTTGATATCAGCAGGAGTCCCGTCTTTGTGAATGGTTATCACAGGGCAATTGGCTGTTCGTACTATTTTTTCCGCATTAGAGCCAACCAATATTTCCTTTAAACCAGTTGCTCCCTTGGTTCCCATGATGATCATGTCTGGCTCGAATTCTTCGATTTGTGCAGATATGCCATCATAGACATTGCCCATCATGATGTTGAAATGTAAGTTTTTGCCTTGATAGTTGGGTTGTTCTACCAGATTACGAAGTTTTAATTTGGTTTTTTTGATCAACTCTAAAGTTAATGACCTATCTATTTGGTCGTCGAGTCCAGCTTCGCCTGAGATGTTGTATGAACTGAGAGGGTGCTCTATGACATGGAGTAAGATGATTTCACCTTGAGTTTTATCAATGATACTGGTGGCAAAATTTAGCGCAGCAGTTGCGTAATCACTGAAGTCGAATGGAATGAGTAGCTTTTTCATTTGTTTGAGATGTTTTTGAGTGTATGTTTGATCACGTTTAAAATTCGGCCGATTGGGTATCTATTACTACCAAGTGTGTCATGTTATCAAATGATTTGCATCATGTTTATATGGTTTTGCTAAATGATCGTGTATTGACTGTGGTAGACCAATAGGGTTTATCAAATGCCATACAGATATTGCGCACAAATGCTCTACCCACCGGCATGACTTTTACTTGATTTTTATCGACTGTGACTAGATCATCTTTGCACAGTTCGCTCAACTTATCTATCACAAAGTCTAATAGCATTTGATCTTCTTTTTGATCTACGGTTGTTTCAAATTGACACATGAGATTAGAGATATGCTTTCTGATGACTTGTTCGTCCTTTGAGAGAAAATGTCCTCGATATACTGGTAACTTGCCTTGTGTCACGAGGTCTTTGTAGGTTTCTACTTTCTTGACATTTTGACCATAGGCTGCACCCGTGTCGCCTATTGAGGATGCACCTAGACCGATGACCAAATCACTTTTGAGTGTGGTGTATCCCATAAAATTGCGATGCAATCTATGGTTGTTGGCAGCTACATATAGTTCATCTGTTTTGAGTGCAAAATGATCCATGCCAATCTCGTGGTAGTCCAGATCTGCTAACATTGACTTGCCTAGTTCGTAGAGTGCTCTCTTTTCAGCTTCTTGAGGGAGATCGCTCTCGGTGAAGCTCCTTTGACCTGGTTTGACCCAAGGCACGTGTGCATAGCTGTAATAGGCGATGCGGTCTGGTCTCAGTTTCGCTACTTTCTGGAACGTGTCTCGAATGGTTCGGACACTTTGCAGGGGCAGCCCATAGATCAAATCAAAATTGATAGAAGTGTAGCCAATCTCACGGGCTTTGCTCACCACATGATGAACGGTTTCATAAGTTTGAATGCGATGCACTATTTTTTGTACTGCTAAGTCAAAATCTTGGATTCCTAAACTCATACGACGAAAGCCAAGATCATAGAGGACACGCAAATGATGCTCGGTGGTATTGTTGGGGTGTGCTTCGAAACTTAGGCTTGCCTCTGCTTTTACCCATGCTGATTTTTTGATCCCTTCGATTAGCAGCTGTAGATTTTCGGGACTGAAAAAGGTAGGAGTCCCGCCACCTAAATGGATTTCTGAGATATGTGGAATTTCTTGAAATACTTCCAAGTACAGTTGCCACTCTTTGAGCAATGATTGGATGTAGGGCAATTCTACGCTGTGATTGATGGTGATACGGGTGTTGCAACCACAGTAGGTACACAAGCTCTCACAAAAGGGTAGGTGTATATACAAACTGATTCCATTGACTGTATTGGTAGCATCAAATGTTGATTTGACTTTTTCCTTCCATTTGGATTCGTCCAAAGAATCTTCTTTCCAAGAGGGTACTGCTGGATAGCTGGTGTACCTAGGTCCTGCAATGTTGTATTTTCTGATGAGATGATCTGGCGTACTAGGATGCGTATTCATGCCACAAATCAATAAGCTTCTTGCTTACTTTTAAGTGGTGATATTCATGAGTGTACATGATATAGATCAGTCTTTTTTCTTTGGTCTTTTGATGTCGTCCATTAGTATTCTGACGGCTGGTGAATCAGTGTCGTCATATTGACCCGATCTGACAGACCATACGAAGAGCCACAAGAAGATCAATGCCACTAGCAAACTGATCAATATAAGTGCGATGATGATGGTCATAAGATGCGTCGGCCAAGCCATTTGATACTCAAAGTGGTAAATCCTACCACCGAAATACTACTAATAGGCATGAGTAAGGCAGCAAATATAGGAGTTACCATGCCTGCAACAGCAAAACTGAGCCCAATGATATTGTAAGCAAATGAAATCACAAAACCAATGACAATGACAACCTTAGCTTGCCGGATCAACAGCATGAAATCAGCTAGTTGTACCAATCGCTTGCCTTGAAGAATCGCATCGCTAGCTGGGGTGAAGGAAGAAAGACTGTCAGAGATAGAAATACCCACCGTACTAGCTTTGAGTGCGCCAGCATCATTGAGTCCATCACCTACCATGATGCAGTTTTGATTTTCTTCAATCCTATTGATTTTGTTCAATTTGTCAACAGGGGACTGATCAAAATAAAGGTTGGTATGGGGAGGAAATAAGACTTCTAAATTTTGTGCTTCTGCTGGATTGTCTCCCGATAGGATAGTAAAATCAAAGTGAGATTGTAACGTATCCAACATCTGCTTCAGACCTTTTCTGTAGCTGTTTTGAATGCCAAAATAGCCTTTGATTTGATGGTCTATTTTGAGATAAACCCGAGTTTCTAGTTGGGAACTTTGCTGTGGTAATCCTATGGACAGAGCTGAGCCTATGGTGATATATTTACCATTAATTTTCCCAGATAGGCCTTTGCCTTTGGTTTCTTCAAAGTCCATTATCTCTAGTTTTTGAACTGAGGCTTGACTCTCCAATAATGTATAGATGGCCTGGCTGAGCGGATGTGTGGAGTGAACAACCAATGCAGCCACTAGGCATTTTTCTTCTTGCGTCAATTCATCTCCAAGAAAGGCAACCGTAGCGTTTTCGCTGTTGGTAATGGTACCCGTTTTGTCAAAGACAATATGGGTTGTCTTCCACATTCGTTCGATTACTTCGGTGTTTTTGAGATAAAATTGATGCTTTGCAAGCAGGTTGAGGACAGAGCCCAATGTGAAAGGAGCTGTCAGAGCCAATGCGCATGGGCATGCAATGATGAGTACTGAAGAAAATACATTCAAGACGCCAGAGCCATCTATGAAAGCCCAGACGATCGCAGCTGTCACCGCAATTGCCAAAATGATTGGGGTGAAATACCGGCTGACTTGATTGATGATGAGGTGTTCTTCGAGATGACTTTCTTTGGAAAACACGTCATTGTTCCAGAGTTGAGTCAGGTAGCTGTGAGATACGACTTGGAGTATGTCCATGCGGACTGCGGTACCATTGATTCTGCCGCCAGCGTAGATTTTTTCACCTTCGGTGACCTGTACAGACTGAGACTCACCCGTGACAAAACTGTAGTCGATTTGGGTTATTGGATCGATGAGAATCGAGTCACAAGGTACGATCTCATGGTTGCGAATCTCTATTCGGTCGCCCACTTGGAGCGTTTCGACCAATACACTTTTTTTCTCCTGGTTTTTGATCCTATAGACAGCCAGAGGGAAATAGGATTTGTAATTCCTATCAAAGGAGAGTTTGCGGTAAGTTTGTCCTTGGAACCATCGTCCAATTAACAACAAAAAGACAAGTGCAGCCATGGAGTCAAAGTAGCCTGCGCCAGTTTGAGAGATGATCTCGTAGCTACTCCTGACAAACAATGCCAGTATGCCCATAGCTATTGGAAGATCGATATTTAGTATTTTCTTGCTGAGTCCTTTGTAGGCCGAGATGAAAAATTCCTGAGCACAGTACATCAAGACGAAAAGGGAGAGGGCAAGATTCAAGTATCCAAAATAGGGGATGAACTCTGAGTCGATATTGATGCCAAAATACTCCGGAAAGGAAAAGAGCATGATATTGCCATAGGCAAACCCTGAAACACCTAGTTTGATAAAAGTACTCTTATGGGTAGCATGTGTTTCTTTGTTGCTTTGTCTGTCTAGTGTGATTTCTGGTTCATAGCCCAGTTGACACAGCAGTTCGACGAGGGATTTGACGTTTGTCTGTTGGGGTCGGAAGTCTATCGTTAGCCTTTTTGCACCAAAGTTGATCCTTGAGTGAATGATGCCCTCGTCAAATCGAGAGAGATTTTCTAGCAACCAGATGCACGAACTACAATGGATGGATGGAATATCAAAGGTGATTTTCCGATATTCAGGGGAGTCAAAATCAAGGAGTTGATCAGCTATCTCTGCATTCTCTAGAAAATTGTACTTGTTTACGAAGAAATCTTTCAGCTGATTGCCAGGTGTTTTTCCCAGATCATAATAAGTACAGAGGTCATTTTCTTCCAACAATTGGTACACCGTCTTGCAACCTAAACAGCAAAATGCCTTCTCATCAACCTGATGATGAGATTCTTCACAATCTTCTCCACAGTGAAAACATTTTACCTCTTCCAATATCTCCATGAGTCAATCTATACGATTAATTAAAATTAGCGACTTTGGAGGATAGCGCATGCAACGAATCTAGTAATTGTTTGGGGTCTGTATCGTGATGATATAGAAGCAATGCTTTTTCGTCGGCATGACTTAATCGTCGTATGTATAAGTCTGGGTTTTTTGTGAATTTATCTTTTTGACAAGGGATGATTAGATCTGTAGTATGAGTTTTGACTGGATCAGTTTGTTCAGAACTCACCAATAGAATAGGTATGGGCAAGGACTGAATAATGTTGAATAAGTCATTGGAGAGGACAGACTGTTTCATCATGTCACAACCCATGATGACCAAGTTGGCATGACATTCCTTTGAAACTTGAGCTGCTACATGATGAATGAAACCTAGTTCTAGTCTAAAATCCCAAGAGGATACAGAGTCTAAGTTGAACTCATTTTGAAGCATTTGATATTTGGTCTGGTTTTCCTGAATGATCTGTTCTTTGATCTCAATGGCTGTGTCTCCACCGAGGTTGTTTTGTGTGATCAATCTGTAGGCATGGAGTAATGTTACTTTGGATGAAGGATGGCGAGACCACTCATAGCCCCATCTAACTGCCGCCTTGGAGACGATCGAAAAATCTGTGAGAATTAAAATATTGAAACTACCTGCTTGCATTGATTGAAGGTTTAAGTAGCCCCAAACTTAGCAATAGTAACAGAAGGGCTTTAAGAGACAGGTCATTGGAAATTATGATTAAAATCAGTTTTCACCTTGAAGGCTTTCATTAGTTTTGTTTCGATCAAAAAACTAAGCATTGAACAATACAGAAGCGTATAAGGAAATATTCAATTCGATTATCGAGGGGATTCTCGTGTTCAAACATGGGAAGGTGATTTTGGTCAACCCTCAGTGTGTAAAATTGTTTGGTTATTCGATGGAAGAGTTCGTTGGAATGTCAGTGGAGGACTTTGTTCCCTCTGCCAAGCGGACTCACCATCAACATACTCGCTCCCAATACATGCAACACCCGATCTCCAAACAAATGGGAGTGGGGAGAGATTTGGAGGCAGTGCGCAAAGATGGTTCTTTGTTTCCAGTGGAAATTAGTTTGAATCCTGCGCTTATTGGTGGCGAAGAAGCCATTATAGTCCATGTGATAGATATTTCTGTTCGCAAGAAAGCCGAAATCGCACTGAAACGCAGTGAAGAGCAATTAATTGAGTATGCTGCTGAGTTGGAAAAGCGCGTAGAGGAGCGAACCCGAGAACTCGAAGAAGTGGTCAATGATCTCAAGCAGAGCAATATCCATTTGGAAGAAGAGATTATAGAAAGAATCAAGGCTGAAAATGAGGCCAACAAGGCACTGTCCAAGGAAAGAGAACTCAATGAAATGAAAAGTCGATTCGTGTCTATGGCTTCTCATGAGTTTAGAACTCCTCTGAGTACGATTTTGTCATCTGCTGCCTTGATCGCAAGATACACTACCTCCGAGACTCAAGAGAATAGAGACAAACACATCAACCGAATCAAGGCCAACGTCTCTGAACTGACCAGTATTCTCAACGAGTTTTTGTCTCTAGAAAAAATTGATGCAGGCAAGATGCATGTTGAGAAGGTTCGTGTAGAAATAGGCGCTTTGGTTACCGAACTGGTTTCGGAATTGAGTACGATTACCAAGGAAGATCAGCATATTTTGTTTACCATCCCATCGGATAGCTGTTACTTAGTTACTGATCCACAGATATTGAGACAGGTACTCACCAATTTGCTCTCCAATGCAATCAAATATTCTGATCAAGGCTCTGAAATCCATTTGTTGGTGCAATCAGATGACTATGGATTGGTGTTTCAGATCAAAGATCAGGGCATGGGAATTCCTGAAAATGATCAGAAATATCTGTTTGGTAAGTTTTTCCGAGCGCACAACTCTCACCATATCCAAGGGACTGGTTTGGGTCTAAACATTGTTCAAAAGTACTTAGAGTTACTTGATGGCAAAATCAGCTTTGAAAGTGTAGAAGGGAAAGGATCCACTTTTACTGTCAAATTTAATAATTAACCTATGCAACAAATACTACTGATCGAAGACAATGACAGTGTTAGAGAAAACACCGCCGAGATATTAGAACTGGCAGGCTATGGAGTCTTGACTGCCTCCAATGGCAAAGAAGGGATCGAAATGCTCAGACAAGAGATTCCAGATCTGATTATATGTGACATCATGATGCCTGGACTAGATGGCTATGGAGTGCTTCACATCGTTATGAAAAATCCAGTAACCTCACATATACCTTTCATATTTTTGACCGCCAAGGCAGAAAAATCTGATATGAGAAAGGGAATGAATCTAGGTGCAGACGACTACCTGACCAAACCATACGATGATGTAGAGTTGCTCGATGCAGTGGAGGCCAGGCTCCACCGTACACGACATATACAAAAAGACTATGAGACCAGCGTGTCAGGACTGGATAATTTTTTTAATGATGCCAAGCAGATTCAAAGCCTAAAGGATTTGTCCAAAGAAAAAAAACTTAGAACATACAAAAAGAAAATGAACCTCTATCATCAGGGGGATTTTCCTAATCACTTGGTCTATATCAAGTCTGGAAAAGTCAAGACTTACAAAACCAATACAGATAGCAAAGAGTTGATTACCGGATTGTTTGGCAAGGAAGAGTTTCTGGGATTCAATGATTTGATTACCCAGTCGGATCATAGTGAAGGAGCCATGGCAATAGAGGATGTTGAGGCCTATTTTATACCTAAGGATGATTTTTTGCAGTTGATATACAAGGACAGATCAGTAGCGAGCAGTTTTATCAAGATCTTATCCAAAAACATCAAGGAAATCGAAGAGAAGATGTTACATCTTGCTTACAATTCGGTCAGGCAACGTGTGGCGGAGGCACTTTTGTCGGTGAAGAAGAATTTTGGAGATGAAAAGGATTCTTTCTCCCTCTCTAGGGAGGATTTGTCTAATATTGTCGGGACTTCTCCAGAATCTGTGATACGTACCTTGTCAGATTTCAAAAACGAGAAGTTGATAGAGATACAATCGAACAAGATCAAGCTGCTCAACACGGAGGGCTTGGCTATTATTATTTCAAGAGGATACTAAATGATAGAACTACAAGTAGGGGATGCTGCTCCAGCATTCGAAGGAAAAAACCAAAATGGTGAAAACGTGAAATTGTCTGATTATGCAGGTAAGAAATTGGTATTGTATTTTTATCCGAAGGACAATACACCAGGATGTACTACCCAGTCCTGTAATTTAAGAGATAACTACCAGGACTTGCTGGCTAAGGGCTATGAGGTCTTAGGGGTGAGTACTGATACCGAAAAATCTCACATCAAATTCATCGAAAAGCAGAATCTGCCTTTTGATCTGATTGCAGATACGGACAAGGCTATTCATGAGATGTTCGGAACTTGGGGTGAGAAGCAAATGTACGGCCGTACCTATATGGGGACACTCAGGACTACCTTTGTGATCAATGAAAAAGGCATAATAGAAGAAATCATTGGCAAGGTGAAGACGAAGGATCATAGTGCACAGATATTAGGTGCCTAGTTGTCTCTCGTATTGCGTACAAAGTTTCTATTAGCTGCTATGCAGGGGTATTTTTTGTTTACACGTCCTTTTTGATGATGTAGCCATTGGCCACAATCTTGAATTCTCTGAATATTTTGGCTGTAGCGAGTTTGACACTTCGCTCAGAGGTAGCATCACCTTGGCTAAAGACGCCAGATGCATATCCTTGCCAAACGGTTTGTCTCTTGCGTCTATCAAAAAAGGAAATGAGCATGGTGCCGTCGTACATATAGTACTTCTGATCGTTATACTCTGCTGACATGTTGTTGCTAGAGCTTCTGACAAATTTGTCATCTACCATCAACCTTTCGCTCCAATCTTCGCCTACCCATTTTTCAAAACTAGGCTGGGTATAGCCTTTCATTGCAAAGTTTTCTTGGAAGATTTTGTAGGTGATGAGTAGGTCTGGTTTTTCCATTTTATAGCGGTAGCCCTGTGCGTGCATTCTCGAAGCAATGGTACTTTCTATTAATTCCTTGTGAATGAGACTGTCGTGCTCACTCATGACAATAAAGTCAAAGGTCTTGTATTTTTTGAATTGACCATTGTAGCTGTAGTCAGACTCTATGACGAAATCCTTTTGGCTGGAACAAGCAGTAATCACCAAGTAGAACAGGCAGGATGCGAAGAAAATCAGTTTGTTCATGATAGGTTAAATTTAAGTTTTTGGAAAACACTCTTAAGTTAATCAAAACAAATTCAAGAATCAATAGCTAAATTTCCGCTTCAATTTAAAAAGGAAGTCTGTGTATCTTGAAAGACACGGTTTTCTTATTTTTGTCAAAATAACATTAAACAAAAATGTCTAAAGTCTTAATCATCGGTGCAGGTGGCGTGGGGAGAGTTGTCGCCTACAAATGCGCACAAAACAACAATGTTTTTACACAGATTTGTCTCGCCAGTAGAACCAAGTCCAAATGTGATTTGATCGCTGAGGACATCAAAACAAGATTAGGCGTCACCATCAGTACTGCACAAGTAGATGCTGATCACGTGCCCGAATTGGTTAAATTGATCAAGGAAGTTCAGCCAGAGTTGGTGATCAATGTAGCTCTACCTTATCAAGACCTGACAATCATGGATGCATGTCTAGAAACGGGTGTGCACTACCTAGATACTGCTAATTACGAGCCACAGGATGAAGCCAAGTTTGAATACAGTTGGCAGTGGGCTTACCAAGATAGATTCAAGCAAGCAGGTCTTACAGCCATATTAGGTTGTGGTTTTGATCCAGGTGTGACCAGTATCTACACGGCCTATGCAGCCAAGCACCACTTTGATACCATCGAATACCTAGATATCGTCGATTGCAATGGCGGAGACCATGGCAAAGCATTTGCTACCAATTTCAACCCAGAGATCAACATCAGAGAGGTGACCCAAAAAGGACGCTACTGGGAAAATGGACAGTGGGTAGAGACCGAGCCACACGAGATCCGAAAGGACCTGACTTATCCAAGTATAGGTAAAAAGGCCAGCTATGTGATCTATCATGAAGAACTAGAGTCACTCGTTAAGAATTTTCCATCCCTCAAAAGAGCCAGATTCTGGATGACATTTGGGGATGAGTACCTGACACACCTCAGAGTGATCCAAAACATCGGTATGGCGAGCATCGAACCAATCAACTATGAGGGTAAAGAGATTGTTCCATTGCAATTCTTGAAGGCAGTATTACCTGATCCAGGTAGTTTGGGTGACAACTATGTAGGTGAGACATCCATTGGTTGCCGTATCAAGGGTAAAAAGGACGGTCAAGACAAGACCTATTATGTGTACAACAACTGTAGCCATCAAGCAGCCTTTGATGAGACCAGAGCACAAGGTGTGTCTTATACCACCGGTGTACCTGCGATGATAGGTGCGATGATGTTGCTGACCAAAAAATGGTCAGGAGCAGGTGTGTTCAATGTCGAGGAAATGAATCCAGACCCATTTATGGAACAATTGATGACGCAAGGTTTGCCTTGGGTTGAGGTGCATGATGGTGATTTGGAACTTTAATCTGGACACTAGACACTAGATTACTAGACCCTAGATATTGGACGAATTTTAGTCTCATATCTAGGGTCTAGTTTCTAAAATCTAATAAAGAAACATGAGTTTAAATACTATTCCATCTCCTTGCTTTGTCTTGGAAGAAGAAAAATTAAGAAGGAATCTAGCACTGATCCAAGATGTAAGTCAAAGAGCCGAGATAGATATTATTTTGGCTTTTAAGGGATTCTCTATGTGGAGCGCTTTTCCTATCGTGCGTGAGTATATCAGTGGTGCTACTGCCAGTTCTCTCAACGAGATGTTGTTGTGCAACGAGCACATGAAGACTGCGTCGCATACTTATTGCGTAGCCTATGCGGATCAGGATTTTGATCAAATATGCGAGGGATCGAGTCATTTGACATTCAATTCTCTGCAGCAGTTTGAGCGATTCAAGCATAAATGTGCTGAGCAGAAAGTGTCGGTGGGTTTGCGGATCAATCCTGAAGAGTCAGACGTAGAGACAGCGTTGTACAACCCTGCATCCCCACATTCCCGCTTAGGGATCACCAAGGACGAACTTTCTGGGGGACTTCCTGAGGGAGTAGAAGGGTTACATGTGCATGTGCTTTGCGAGAGTACTTCTTATGCACTGGAAAAAGTATTGAAGGCAGTTGAAGAGAAGTTTGGACATCTGCTACCCAAAGCCCAATGGCTCAACCTCGGTGGAGGACATTTGATGACCAGAAAGGGTTATGACACAGATCACTTGGTGCAGATTTTACGTGATTTCAAGACCAAGCATGATTTGAAAATCATCCTGGAACCCGGAAGTGCCTTTGCATGGGAGACGGGATTCTTGAAGACCACAGTGCTGGACGTAGTGAGTCGCAATGGAGTCAACACGGCCATCATTGATGCATCATTCACTTGTCACATGCCTGATTGTCTGGAAATGCCGTACAGACCCAATTTGATCGAAGGTAGCAGAGAAGTTGAGGGCAAGAAGTTTCTCTATCGTTTGGGTGGTGTCAGCTGTTTGGCGGGAGATTTCCTAGAGGAGTATGGTTTTGATCAGGAACTGAAAATAGGGGATAGCATCACCTTTTTGGATATGATCCATTATACGATGGTCAAGACCTCTACCTTCAACGGAGTCCCTCATCCGAGTATAGGCATCTTGACGCCAGGGGGGACATTCAAGATAGTAAAAGAATTTGGTTACGAAGATTTTAGAAACAGATTGTCTTAGTGACGAATTACTAATTTGTGCGTGGAGACTTGGTCTCTGCTGGTAATTTTGACTACATAAATCCCATTCGGCAATTGACCGGTTGGGATTTTGTTTTTATCGCTGATGATGTGTGTTTTTCCTGCCAAGTCGATGATCAGTACCTGATCGACTTCTCCTGCAATGTTCAGCTGTTGATTGGCGGGATTGGGGTAGAGTGTGAATGTGGCTTGTTCAGACTCTTCTTCGGTTACCATCACGACATGATCATTGTCAGCAAAAATAGCTCTCATCATGATGGAGCCAGGGACATTGAGGTCACTGTTTTGAATCCAATCTCCTCCTGTCTTGTAGTAGAATTTGCTGGCATTGTTGGTGTTTTTATCCAATCCGATGGGGACATAGCTATTGGTGTATTGCTTCATCGAGATATAAAACTCACCCGCTGGCAAAACGACCGGAGTAGTCAACTCATAGCGAGAGAACTTGTTGAGTGAATCCGCATAACTGACACTGTATTCTTGTTTGCGAAGGGTTGCAACAGCCTCTTCGGATAGGTCTTTGTAGATTAATAAATTGATGGTTGCCACATCTGGTAGAGGATAGATGATTGGAAAGAATATGTCCACATGTGTGAGCGTATCTGGACTAGGAAGACTGTATTGCACAGCTATTTCACCCGTGGTTAGGTTCACTCCCGCAGCAAATTCCGCAGTCCCATCATCATAAGAGAGTGTTTCGTGTATTTCAGTATAGAATCGCACCGTGTCGTTGACTCTGTAGTAAGGCTCATCGTTGCTTATGAATGTGATTTCTGATTCCAGAAATAGAGAATCTAGATTTTGGAAAGGAGTAAAATGAGCCATGGTCAAAGGCGATACTTCGTAATCCTGCTGATAATCCACTCCTTGTAGCGGTAGTTGCGAAGTGTTCTGAGGTTCGTCAGATAGAGTGTTTCCATTGAGGAAATCTCTGACAATAAAATTAAAATCAGGATTGTTGGCATCAGTTGATAGGGACGTCAGTGTGAATGAAGGAGACGCAAAAATGGTGTCAGGGTATGTGAAGAATTGATCAAAGGGGATATTGCTATAGCTTTTGAACAGCGAGGTAGGTTGTGTCGAGATGGTAAAATCCTTGATAGATTCGTTGGCAATAGTCCTGTTTTTGTCCAATATTACATAATCCACATGCCATACATCAAAAGGACCGGTAGGGTTGCCGTGACCAGTGATTTTGAATTTAAAACCCCCATGCAAAAACTGTGGGTCTTTGATGTGAATACTTTTTTTATACCATTGATAATTACTGCTGTCAAGTCCTATCAAGTCACCGTCATACATCACAATCCATTTTTCGTCTGCATTTAGAAAGGAGACAAACAAAGAGTCATCTGGTTCGGGCTTTTCTGCATAGCCTTCTCTTTGCCAATAGAAGCTCAAGTACACATTGTCAGCAGCTTCTAAATTGGCCAAATTGATTGGTTTGGACTCAAGGATGTCATTGTCCAAGGCTGTAGTTTCATCAGAGTAAGGCAATCCCAGTGCATTGGTACCATCAAAGGTTGCTACACCTATGCTGGGTGGTTTGATCGCCATGGTCAGGTTGATGAATACATTTTGACTATTCTCAATATTCCACAAAGAACTGTCAGCATGTAAGAGTGACCATGAAAAATCATCCCAAAACGGTAGTTCTAGTGTATCTCCAGTAGCCAAAATTCGGGCATTTTTTGTGCTTTCAATTGCTGTGCGATGTCCGATAGGACTGACCAACAGCTGCGCATGCAATACATCCACCAAGCTACAGCTCAGTAGGATGACCCAAAGGAAAAGTGCCTTTTTTTGCATGCTATTTGTGTTTATTCAGCTAGTTCTAGACTCGGCGTGTTTCCCAAGGCTGCAGAGTCAATCTCTACTACCCATAGATCAATGCTTTGACCGATTCTGGCAGTCATATCTGAAGCGGGGTTTTGTTTGAAAACTTTTCCAGGATTTACTGTTTCTTTTTTGTAAGCTGTTTCCCCTTGATCATTGGTATATTGAGTAGAGATATGTCCACTTTTCTCGTAATAGACATCACCTACATTGAGACCAAATCCACGCAACACGAAGATTGCTTCATCTAGGCTCAGGTTTTTGAGGTTGAGCATCTGAAAATTCTGATTACCCAGACCATCGCCTACTTCAAAGTCTATGATAGACCCTTTGGCGATCTCCTGACCTGCTTGGATGGCTTTGCCCTCATGGTATTGTGCCAAGATGGTGTTCAGTGCAAAATCTGGCTGGTACCTGATTTCACCCAACTCCAATCCTAAACTCCTCAATTCCAATTGAGCGTTTTTGAGGGAACGCCCCTTCAACGAAGGGATTTTGACAACAGGTGGTTTCACGGCATTGAGCGTGATGTAGATTTTTCGTCCTTGTTTTACCTTCGAGTTGGCCATGGGGAATTGTTTCAATACGGTCAACGGAGGGTATTGTGCTGAATAGCCAGAATCTTCCTCAATTTCATAGCGCAAATCTCTCTCTTCCAAATACTCGTCCAAATCAGCCAGTGAGATGCCTTCCAGATTAGGAACGGTCATGCTTTCACCATGATTGGTGATGAGAGGGAAATAAAACTTGAATACAGCATAAATTAAAAAGATCATTGTAGCCGTGGCAAAGCCCAGGTGCTTCAAAAATTTTGTTTTGCTTGTCTTTTTCTTTTCTTCGTTTTGCTCCATGGAAAGGATGATTTGTCAAAGGGCAAATTAATACCTTATTCCTTTCGAAGGGAAATATTTTTGAAATAAACGTGAAGCCATTATTTCAAATCAAACTTATTTATAGTTTTGCTCTTATATGGCTAATGAAAAAATCAACGTAGGAATCCTATTTGGAGGGAAATCAGCTGAACATGAGATTTCGCTTCGCTCTGCAAGAAATGTGATCGATGCTCTTGATCTCACGAGGTTTGTACCCGTGTTGATTGGGATTACCAAAGACGGACGTTGGTTGTACAGTTCTGAAGCCAAATTGATTCAAGGAGAAGGGGAGAATCTCAGTCTCAATTCGGACTGCCAAGAGGTGGCCTTGGTGCCACATAGTACAGGCCAATTTCACTATGTAGCTTCAGGGGAGTTGGCAGAAAAAGTGGATGCGATATTTCCTATTTTGCACGGGCCTTTGGGTGAAGATGGTGCGACACAGGGGTTGCTCAAGCTAGCAGATGTTCCCTTTGTAGGCTGTGATGTACTAGGCTCTGCTGTAGGTATGGACAAGGACGTGATGAAGCGAATCTTGAGAGATGCGGACTTACCGATTGGGAAGTACATTGCATTGAGAGCACATGAGAAAAGACCTACCTTCAAATATATTCAGTCTGAATTGGGTTTGCCTGTTTTCGTGAAGCCAGCCAATATGGGGTCGTCGGTAGGAGTCAGTCGTGCCGAGACCGAAGCAGAGTACAACAAAGCTTTGGATGAAGCCTTTGCATATGATAGAAAGATTGTGATTGAGCAGTTCATTGACGGTCGTGAGATCGAGTGCGCGATCTTGGGTAATGAATTTCCAGAAGCCTCTGTTCCTGGTGAAATTTCTTTCTCTCATAATTTTTATTCTTATGAGGCCAAATACTTGGATGACAAAGGTTATCAGATTGACATACCAGCCAAGATAGACGACAAACAAATCGCCAGAATACAAAAGATAGCCATAGAGACTTTCCAAGTGTTGGAGTGTGAAGGCTTCTCCAGAGTGGATGTGTTTCTCACCCGAGACAACCGCATTCTGGTCAACGAAATCAATACCATTCCTGGATTTACCAAGATCAGCATGTACCCCAAACTCTGGGAAGCCAGTGGAGTTACCTATACCAATTTGATTTCCAAACTGATAGATCTTGCCATCGATAGACATCAGAAAATTGCTGGATTGAGGACGTCTATTTGAGTTAGCGATTGATCATCACCCTGCTAGATGCCCGATCATGATCACCAATCACTTGTAAGATGTAGATGCCAGATCGGAGAGATAGGTTGTCAATGAGATAGACTTGATTGAGCACGTTGTCTATTTTTTGCTCCATGAGGACTTCTCCATTCATGTTGATGAGTCTTATGATTGCATTTTGTTTCTCGTAGAAATTGATTTTGACGTTGAATTGATCACTCGCTGGGTTAGGGTAAATTCTGATTTTGCCATCCAAATCAATATTGTCAGGTGCTGCCACATCAAAGAACTCGATGTTGTCTAGGAATAAATTGTTGCCATGCTGATTGGTAAATGAAAAGGACAATCTAATGTCACTCATGCCGGTATAAGCACTCAGGTCTAAAGTCTCTGTGATCCAATCTTCTTCACTTTCTGGAAACCACTCTGAACTTGTTTCCGTGACGGCCAACCCAGCCCCGTTTTTATCAAATAGCACTTCATCAAAGGACTGGCCACAATCTGTGGATAGGAGTACTTGCAGTCGATCATTGCGTCCCGTACTGTAGGCATAGGAGTAGTCAAAACGCATAGCGGCTTCATCTAATTCGCTGAGGTCAAGTACTGGGCTGACAAACTGATTGACTAGACCAAGATTGATGTTGTCAAATGCATTGTAGTGCATGGATCGATCCCGGTCGTCAGATGGGTTGACGTAGAGTTCCCAATATTGGAGATTGGATGAGCTGTATTTTTTCCATAACTCATAGGGCGGTTTGGTCAAAAAATCGATCTTGATAGGTAATTCTTCTACACTCGCATTGACAATAAAATATTGACTGAAGTTATCATTGGTAGGCAGTTCATCATTTTGCCCATTAGGTGAGGATACGTTGAAATCGGCAGACCATTCACCTGCTTCTATATCCTCAAACAGGAGGGTTACCGTAGTGTTTTGTCCAGGACTAAGATTGACTTGATCTACCTCTTTGGATTGCGTGATTTTGCCCACTTTCCCCGTTACTTTAAAGGAGGTAAGATTTGAGAAACCATTGTTTCGGACTTCAATATTGGCCTGAAAATCACTCAGGCAACTGACAACAGGAATGTTATTCACGGATTTGATCAATGCATCATGATTGGTGACACTGGTTGTTGTGATGTGAATATTGTCCAAATAGATGTTGTTGCCATTTCCATTCTGCCCTACAAAAGCCAATACAATTTCATCGAGGTTTGTATATGAACTGAGGTTGAGTTCTACATTTTTCCAGTCACCTAAACCACTTGGGGAAAAGGGACTACTGCTCTGAGAAGTAGTCCCAAGGTAGGGGGCCAATTGAGAGAATAGCGTGTTTTCTACAGGGAAGGTGTTGCCACAGTCGGTTGATACAATCACTGCTAACCCATCAGTGTAGTTGCCTGGTACGGCAGCAAAGGCATAATCAAAGTTCAGGTCTGCAGTGGCAATGCCTATCAAACTGATTGCGGGACTGATGAGGTAATCCAGTGTACCAAGCTGATCCGAGCTACTCCCAGCGTAGGACAAAATGGCTGCTTCGTTGCTGGCACTTTCGTCAGCAGCAACCCCATAAGACCAATTACCTATGATGTGCCAGTCACTGCTTCCTGTCATGCTGCTGTTGGTGAAATCTTGATCCAATGGGATAGTAGTCCAATCGGGAAAGTAACCCTCTACTGTACGACTGTTGTTGCCACTGTTGCCATCGCTACCTCCATTGACTGTGGTCACCAGAAATTCAAACAAACTGGAAGTGTTGTTTACCGCATAAGGATCAAATTCAATTTCCGCAGTTTCTAGCAGATTTAAGTTTTGACTGCTAGATAAGGTCTGAATGATGACACCATCGACTTTGAGCTGTACATCGAAAGAGGTGATTGCATTGGTTCCATAGTTTTTGACTTGTAGTGTAGGCGTGATGTTTTTGTCACAATTGCCAGAGCTGGGTTCTATGATTTGATAGATTCCTAGGTCATTGGCTACTTGCACGACCTCTTGCAGTGCAGGACTTGTCAGTAGGACGGTTCTTCTAGGACTGTTTTCAATCACTGTCCTCATCCTTTCTTTTTGATCTAAGGTGAACAGATTCATGCATTTGTCAGCTGTGTAGTCCATGTAGTTTTGGGTCATGTCTGTGGTCGTGCAGGAAAAGGATATTGATGCTTCGCTACAGTCCATATTGGGATTCGTGCTGCTCTGCTGTAGAGGCGTGTCATCGCAGTAATCATCTGCGCTACAATTAGAAGCATCACCCCATATGTGTCTCAAGCCTAGCCAGTGACCTACTTCATGTGTGACGGTCCTGCCTCTGGAAAAATCATCTGTGTTGTAGCCCGTTCCAAAATATTGGTAATCAATGAATACACCGTCTGTCAGAGCGTCATTGGATTGTTCTATATTCAATCCCACGAGGTTGGATAGTGGAAATTGTGCATAACCAATGTAATCATTGCTCAAATCTGAAACCCATATGTTGAAATATTGGTTGGCATCCCAGTAGCTCTCATGCGCGAGATCATCTAGCTGATTGATGCTGTAGTCGTCTCTACTGCCACGCACGCGGTTGATGCCATTGGTAGGGAGGCCTTCTGGATCCCTCACGGCTAGTTTGAATTCAATTCGAGTATCTGCGGCAAAGGGCAAAAAATCTAACGGCGTATCATTCGCGTCCTCATTGGTTCTTCTAAAATCCTCGTTCATGGTTTGGATTTGAGAGATGATTTGCTCGTCAGGGATGTTGCTCGCAGTACCGATACTTTCTCCCTGATGCACTACATGTACGACAACTGGGATCGTATAGACTAGGTCACTTTGGGTACTATTGATTCTAAAGTTCTTTTTGTACTGTATGCGTTTGTGCATCCAATTCTCAAATGCTTCTTTGGATTCTTGAGGGAAAGTTTGTTTCGCTTCGTTGAATGGAACAGTACCGCACCTGTCTTGAGACACGGCAGTAAAACCAATGAGGGTAAGTAGGGGATATAGGAGTAGTTTGTACACAGGATATGAAAGCGTTGAAACTAATCAAAGTTTCAACGATTCTGAAAGAATTTCATGTGAAAATCGAGAACTATCCTGCTGGCTGTGTGTTTTTGGCTCTGATAGCAGTCACCTCTGGTGCTACTCTTTTGATCGCCTCTTCTATGCCTGCTTTCATAGTCATGTGTGACATAGGACATGATTCACATGCTCCTAATAGTTCTACATGCACGACATAATCATCGTCTATGTCCAACACACGCACATCTCCACCATCCGCTTCCAGATATGGTCTGATATTGCCAATGGATTCATTGATTCTGACTAAAAGCTCTGTTTTTTTGTTGCTATCCATATATTGGTTTTGAGTAATCAAATTTAACCTGAAATATTTAATTCATGCGTAGAAAGTCTAAAAGTAGTATCTAGTACTAAGTATTGCGTGTTGAGACTTTTTCTAACCACTCACTATTATCAACTCATCTGCACAACCTTTGTTTTCTCTCCATTTGCATTTCTGATGGCTACCTGTCTTGCGACAGATTGAGCCAGTTCAGTAAAGGCATCTTCTGTGATTCCTTCTTTCATGACTGCAGGATATCCACTGTCGCCACTCTCTCGGATAGATTGTACAATTGGAATTTCTCCCAAAAATGGTACTTCTTCTTTCTCTGCCAGTTTTCTTCCTCCGTCCTGTCCGAAAATATAGTATTTGCTATCTGGGAGTTCTGCGGGTGTGAAATAGGCCATGTTTTCGATTACACCAAGAATAGGTACGTTGATTTGGGGTAGTTTGAACATGGCCAAACCTTTTCGGGCATCAGCAATCGCTACTTTTTGCGGTGAAGTTACGATGATTGCACCTGTCACAGGTACAGATTGTACGAGCGTCAGGTGAATGTCACTGGTCCCAGGAGGCAAGTCGATCAACAAGTAATCTAGTTCGCCCCATTTGACGTCACTGATGAATTGCTTCAATGCAGAACTGGCCATAGGACCTCTCCATACGATGGCGTTGTCCTTTGGCGTCAAAAACCCAATTGATACCAGTTTGACACCATATTGCATGATAGGGATGATCAGATTTTTGCCATCTTCCATGACCATGTCTGGTTGTTCATGTTCGCAGTTGAACATGGTAGGGATAGATGGGCCAAAGATGTCTGCGTCGATGATACCCACCTCTGCACCACTTTTGGCCAGCGCAACAGCTAGATTGGCTGTAACAGTAGATTTGCCTACACCGCCTTTGCCAGAGGAGACGGCAATGATGTTTTTGACTTTGGGCAAAGTGAATGATTGGCCTCTTGTCGAAGTAACTTGTGCACTCATATCCAATTCGATTTTCAATCCATTGGCTACTTTTTCTACTGCTTCCATGCAGTCCTTTTTGATCTTTTCCTTGAGTGGACAGGCTGGGGTGGTCAACTCTACGGTGAAACTGATTTTCTCGTCAGTGACAACCAGATTTTTGATCATTTTGAGGGTGACCAAATCCTGTTTGAGATCGGGGTCTTGCACGGTACTGAGTGCCTGGAGTACTTCTTTGTTTGTTACTTTCAATGCAGTAATGTCGCTTTGTGTTGAATTTGTCCGCAAGTTAAGTGATATCGGCTTTTTGTATCATATAATGAGTTAATTTCGTGCTAGATTTGTAATCCCAAAGACCCAAAAACTAATTAAGAGAAATAAGTGATCAGTAATCATACCATAGAGGAAATCAAAAACCGTATGGACATCTATGAAGTGATTAGTGATTTCGTTCAACTCAAAAAAGCGGGTTCTAGTTACAAGGCATTGAGTCCATTCACAGACGAAAAGACACCATCTTTCGTCGTCTCACCTTCCAAGAATATTTTCAAATGCTTTAGCACAGGCAAAGGTGGAGATCCAATCACGTTTTTGATGGAGATAGATGGCCTTAGCTACATGGAGGCACTCAAATACCTGGCTCAGAAATACGGCATTACCGTAGAAGAGGACGAAAGGAGTGAAGAGTACAATCATGCCCAAAACGAACGAGAGAGTTTGTTTATCGCACTCAATTTTGCCAAGGATCATTTCGTAGACAATCTGTGGAACAGTGATGAAGGCAAAAATATTGGACTGACTTATTTCAAAGAAAGAGGCTTTAGCGAAGAGACGATGCGGACTTTTGATCTGGGTTATGCCCTAGATCAGTGGCAGGGATTAATAGATGCCTCTAATAAAAAAGGATACAATGAGGCGTATCTCGAAAAGGCAGGATTGAAAATCGTCAAGGAGGACAAATCTTATGACCGTTTTAGGGGTAGAGTTACTTTTCCAATCCACAATATCTCAGGCAAAGTCATTGCGTTTGGTGCTCGTACACTCAAGAGTCAAGAGAAGGGGCCTAAATATATCAACAGTCCTGAGACAGACTTATATACCAAGAGTAAAATCCTTTATGGAATTTTTCAGGCAAAGAATGAAATTAGAAACCTAGCGAATTGCTACCTGGTAGAGGGCTACACAGATGTGATCTCGCTCTACCAAGCTGGGATCAAAAACGTAGTGGCGTCTTCGGGGACTTCATTGACCGAGGATCAAATCAAATTGATCAAGCGATATACCGACAATGTCACGGTGCTATTTGATGGTGACAAGGCAGGTATCAAGGCGTCCATGAGAGGAATAGATATGATGCTGACTGGTGGTCTCAATGTCAAGGCGGTTCGTTTCCCTGATGGCGAAGATCCAGACAGTTATTCTCGGCAGATTGGGGGAGAGGCTTTCAAGGCATATTTGAATAAGAATAGTCTTGATTTTATTTCTTTCAAGACGGATTTGTATATCTCAGGTACAGTTGATCCTATCAAAAGAGCAGAATCGATCAGAGAGGTAGTCCACAGCATCTCGTTGATTCCTGATCCGATCAAGCGCACAGTTTATTTGCAGCAATCTAGCTCCCAGTTGGGGATAGAAGAATCTACGCTGCTGACCGAACTGAACAAACTATTGCTCAACGAAAGCAAAGCCAAATATCAGGCTCCTATGCCAATGGAGCCACCTGCGGATTTATTTGCCGATCCTCAGGATTTGGAAGAACAAGTTCTGCCTCAAACAGTACTGCAAAATCAAGAACGAGAAAATATCCGCATGTTGATCAACTACGGACAAGAATTGATCGTAGGGTTGGAGGGTCAGGAAATCAATTTGGCGCAATACATATTGACCGAGTCCGAAGATATTGAATTTACCACCCCGATATATGACCGACTTTTGAACATTTTCAAAGAAAATTTGTTAGAGGGTAAAGTGACGAGTTTGAGAGATTTGTTGAGTCATTCGGATGAAGAGGTGCGCACTGTAGCGGTCGACCTATCTACCGAGCGACACGAATTGAGTCCCAATTGGTCCGACAAGTTTCAGATTTCGGTAGCGCATGAGAGAGATACGCTCAAAAAATCTGCATTTGGGAGCATTCTCAGACTTAAGTTTAGAATTATAAGAAAAATGATTGCTGACAACATGGATAAAATGAAGTTGGCAGTAGATGAAAAAGAAATTGACGGATATTTGTCCGTAATAAGTGACTTGAAAAAGATGGAAATGGCCATCGCTAAAGAATTAGGAAACGTTACCGTAAAGTAGACATGTTAGATTTAGTATCAGAAGGAATAGAGGCTATCAAAAGAGGTGAAGTGATCATCGTAGTAGATGACGAAGACAGAGAAAATGAAGGCGATTTTGTGTGTGCAGCTGAGAGTGTGACACCTGAGATTATCAATTTCATGGCTACTCATGGTAGAGGATTGATTTGTGCACCATTGGTCGAAAGCCGTTGTGACGAGTTGGGTTTGGAGTTGATGGTAGGTAGAAATACGGCAGCTTATGAAACACCCTTTACAGTTTCTATTGACTTGATTGGTCATGGTTGCACCACGGGGATTTCGGCCAGCGACAGAGCCAAAACCATCAAAGCCTTGGTTGATCCTACAATCAAGCCTGACGAACTCGGCAAACCAGGTCATATTTTTCCTTTGCGAGCAAAAAAAGGTGGCGTACTGCGCAGAGCAGGACATACAGAGGCAGCCATAGATTTGGCACGACTCGCAGGGATGGAGCCTGCAGGTGTCTTGGTGGAGATCATGAATGAAGATGGCAGTATGGCAAGACTCCCAGATTTGAGAGTGGTTGCAGACAAATTCAAACTCAAATTGATTTCGATCAAAGATTTGATTGCTTACCGAATGGAGAAGGAATCTTTGATTCAAAAGGAAATTACCGTCAACATGCCTACTGAATGGGGGGATTTCAAATTGACTTCCTACAAGCAATTGAGCACAGGAGAAACACATTTGGCTTTGGTCAAAGGTGAGTGGGAGAAAGATGAACCTGTAATGGTCAGGGTACACTCATCTTGTGTGACTGGAGATATTTTTGGCTCGTGTAGATGTGATTGTGGAGATCAATTACACAAGTCAATGAAGATGGTTGAGGAAGAAGGCAAAGGTGTCGTGCTATACATGAATCAGGAAGGAAGAGGTATCGGGCTCACCAACAAGTTGATGGCATACAAGCTTCAAGAAGAAGGCTTGGATACAGTAGAGGCCAATGAAAAACTAGGATTCCAAGGTGATCATAGAGATTACGGTGTAGGTGCGCAAATTCTCAACAACCTAGGAGTGACTAAAATCCGTTTGATTACTAATAATCCAACAAAAAGAGTAGGTTTGATGGGCTATGGTCTTGAGATTGTAGAGAATATCGCGATGGAAGTAATCCCCAATAAGCACAATCAAAAATACTTGGAGACCAAACGTGACAAAATGGGTCACAGCATTTTGAAAAAATGATTAAATACTTGACTTTCATATCGTTATTTTTTGTGTCATGGACTGGTTACAGTCAGGAGTTTTCTTCTCGGGTGTGGCACAAGGGATGGTTGGTGACCATGGATGGTGATACCGTCCATGGAGATCTGAAATACGATATGGAAGTCAATACCATTCAAATCCTCAATGAGAATCAAAAAATACAAGCTTACAACAGCAAGAAAGTAATGTATGTGGAATTTTTTGATAGTGTATTGAAGAACTACCGCAAGTTCTACTCCATCCCATACAACGTCAGCTACGACTTCAGAGCACCTATTTTGTTTGAAGTCCTGTACGAAGGACCGACGACACTGCTGTGTAGAGAAAAGATCGTTGTGGAAACAGACCCCTATAGTCAGTCATATTATGGTGTGTCGACTGTCTCAAGGGAACGTGTTTCTCTGACTTACTATTTTGCATTCAAGTCGGGAGAAATAGTCATGTACTCGGGTAAAAAAGGTGAATTGTTTACCATCCTAGATCAACGTCCAGATCAGATCAAGGAATACATCAAAAAGAACCGCCTTGACCCCAATGAAGTGCGAGATTTGATTAGAATAGTAGCCTTCTACAACTCCATCTAGCCAGAGTCTCACGAATCTTACATAAATTTCTTCTGTTGTAAAACTTTTTGAATCCAGTATTCATCCTAGGGATATATGGATCAAAACAGGACGGAACTAATCGAGACCAATGAGCTTGCCTAATATCGCTTTGGATCATACGGAGAAACTTATCGAGCGTGCCAAGCTGGGTGACAAAAAATCATTCAATGAAGTGGTCGGGCTATGGTACAAGAAGATTTATAACTTCTGTTACAAATACTGTCACGACCATGACCAAGCCAGCGAAGCAGCACAACGGACTTTCATCAAAGTTTATGATCACTTACTCAAACTAGAGGATATTGGGAAGTTCAAATCATGGCTTTACATCATTGCTCTGAATGTCTGTAGGGAGGAAAGCAGAAGAATGACCCGTGTCGCCAAGATGTTTGTGTCTGATGGTGACGATTCCAAACACGTGGAAGTCGATGGAGGAGAGACATTTGCGCAGGTCTATGACCGCAGTGAATTATCATCGATCGTAATCGCATCACTCAACCAGTTGGGAGAGGAACAAAAGGAGGTGATCTTGATGAAGGAATATGAAGGATTGAAGTTCAGAGAGATAGCAGAAGTGCTCAATATCTCCGAAAATACTGTCAAGTCGCGCTTGTACTATGGCTTGAGTAACCTGAAAAAGATATTAGTTAAAAATCGTGCATTCAAAGAATCCTACGACTATGGGAAATAAAATAGATGAAGTGAAGATGATGGACTATCTCTATGGCGAGATGTCTGCAGATGAGCTGTTGGAGTTTGAAAAACTTCTCGGTGAGGATGCCCAACTCAGGGCAAAAGTCGAAGAATTGTCTGCTGTGCAGGGTGTTTTGGGTAGCGTAGAAGCACAGGACGTTGTGATTCCATCATTTGCGCTAGCTGATAAGGCAATGGATTTGCAGCGCGGATGGCTCAACCATTCTTCCTTCAAATGGAGTCTATCTGTTGCCGCTTCAATATTGATATTGCTGACCACTGCATATTGGATGGAATTCAAAGTGGTTCAGAATCAAGGTCAGTTATATATAGGTTTTGGTCAGTCCATTGATTCAGCGCCCGCAATCTCTGCTCAGCAGGTGCAGCAAATGATAGATGAAGCAGTAACACAACAGAAGATAAGTACTCAGACGGAGCTTGGTCTATTGGCGAGTAGTATGGATGAGAAACTCAATGAGAATCATAAAAAGAACCAGAATGCGTTGAAGCAAGGGTTGTTGAATCACAAGATCAAAACCGACGAGGTACTCAAACTCTATGTGGCTCAACTCAACGAGGGTAATAAGAAGATGATTGAAAACTTCTTTGTAGTATCCAACAAGACGCAAAAGGAGTACATGAATACGGTATTGGCTGATTTCAATGAGTTTTATCAAAACCAACGAAACTATGACATGGAGATGATTCAGTCCAATCTAGGTATGATGCAAGACAACTACAGCGTAAGACAGCTTGAACAAGAAAACCTCCTAGCCAACCTATATGATATTGTCAAAACTCAAAGCAAATAAAATGAAAGGAATAATAATCACGGTGCTCATGCTGACGGTCAATCAGTTGATTGCACAAGAACTTGATTCCAAGAAAATGGATCGAGACATTAAGATTTCAGAAGATGTGATTGCATCACTCGTCAAGTCAGAAGCAGACGAAGGAGAGTTTTACTCGGTCAAAGTGGGAGCGACCTACATGCCTGATTTTGGCGTGATGATCAACCTGGAGCGTCTGGGTTATTTTTCTCCTCAGGGATTCAAATCTGATTTTGATTTCCATTGGGAGTTCAATGATGCCAATTGGGAGATAGATATGGAGAGGATTCAAATGGACGTAGAGAGAATCACAGCCCAGGCAGATCACATGGCTAGAGAGGCAGAGGCAATGGCTAGAGAGAGTGAGCAAGCACGAAGAATGGCTGATCAAGAAAGAAGGAGAATCGAACGGGATGTCAGAAGTGAGCAGGAGGCGCACCAGAGGGAATACAGGCAGAGTGAAGAGCATGTTCAAATCGAAGAAATAGAGGTGATAGAAGAAGCCCCAGAAGAACCAAGAGTGATTGTGATCAAATCATCAGGAGATAGTAAAAACACAGCGACTGAAGCTGATTTTGAAGACTTGTTTTCGAGGATTTGTGAAGTCTATTTTACAGACTATGCGGGTTTGATCTCTCAACTCAAACCAGATGAGAAAATCATGTTGACTTCTAAAATTAGAGGAGAAGAAGGAGAGCCTGACGCGAAAATCAGTGCCTTTGTGAGCTACAAGGATATCGAAGCGAAAAATATGGGTAAGCTGAGTCCTGAAAAGCTCATAGAGAAAATAGTGTACACCAAAACACCATTGATCCAAAAGAAGATTGCTGATTTGGAACTTTTGGCAAGTATTTTTCAACGCTTGTACAAATCAGACTTGGCGACCACATACTATACTTCATCCCCCATCGTGTATGAAAAACTGGATAACTATGGGGCAATTTACAAGATGAAAGTGTACTCATCCTATCAAGTAGGAAAGGATAATTATAAAATCGTCTCACAGGGAAAAACGGGATTGACAGAGAAGGAAAGAAATGAAACAGTAGAGGCAATGTACCCAGCATTTGAGCAGCAACTCAAAGAAAATATGGTAGACTATGGAAAAACACTTAGAAGTTTAGAAGAAAATGAAAGTCTCGTATTTCAGGTTGCTTTGACCCAATGCAATGATTGCAAAATGCCGAAAAGCGTAAAGGCTACCATCAAGCAATCTGTCCTCAGCGAGTACAACGAAGGGAAAATCAAGCGTGAAATAGCTATATCCAAGATCAGCATCATCAAAGGTGAATAAGCAAAAAGGGCACTGTATTTCAGTGCCCTTTTTGCTTATTCATTTCCTTATTCCAACAATAGGATTACTTTTGCCCATTCAAAATGAAAAGTGCTTCATACATACCTGATCCAAATCACCCGTTGGTTACGCCACCGTGAGTGTCTGCACTGCTTTGGCACTCAAGCTATCTATTGGTTGCTTTATAATCATTTAAAATATTAGTTCATTGGGCTTTCATGTCCTATAATTCATTGTTGGTAGATGAAAAATTATTTGAATCTTTTTGACTTCAAACAGAAGGTAAATTACAAGTCTGAAATTCTCTCTGGTTTGACCGTAGCATTGGCGCTGGTGCCAGAGGCAGTAGCATTTGCATTGATCGCAGGCTTGTCACCTTTGACAGGGTTGTATGCTGCCTTTATGATGGGGTTGGTTACTTCAATATTTGGTGGACGACCAGGTATGATTTCGGGTGCTACAGGTGCTGTGGCAGTTGTAATAGTTACTTTGGCCAAGTCACATGGCGTGGAGTATGTCTTTGCTGCAGTAGTGTTGGCTGGTGTGATCCAAATTTTAGCTGGGGTATTTCGTCTGGGTAAATTGATGAGGTTGGTGCCACACCCAGTTATTTTTGGATTTGTCAATGGTCTAGCAATCATCATTTTTATGTCACAGTTGGATCAGTTCAAAGACATGTCTGGCAACTGGCTCACTGGTACACCCTTATACATCTTACTTGGTTTGGTGGTGTTGACCATGTTGATTATTTGGGGACTTCCTAAGTTGACCAAAGTTGTTCCTGCTTCGCTGACTGCTATCTTGGTGATATTTGGTTTGGTGACTTTTTTCGGGATCGATACCAAAACAGTAGGAGATATTGCCTCTATCAAAGGTGGTTTTCCTCCTTTTCATATCCCGATGATCCCGTTTACTTGGGAGACTATGACGATAATTTTTCCATATGCGGCCATTGTAGCAGGCGTAGGTTTGATTGAGAGCTTGTTGACGCTCAATATCATAGATGAAATCACCGAAACTCGTGGTAGAGGAAACAAGGAAGCAGTTGCTCAGGGGACTGCCAACATTTTATCGGGTGTATTTTCTGGAATGGGTGGATGTGCGATGATTGGTCAGAGTTTGATCAATGTATCTGCGGGTGCACGTGCTAGACTGTCTGGAATTGTGGCGGCTGTTATGCTGCTGGTATTCATCATGTTTGGTTCTAGCTTGATCGAAAAATTGCCAATGGCAGCTTTGACAGGACTGATGATCATGGTGTCGATTGGGACTTTCGAATGGGCCAGCCTGAAGACAATCAATAAATTTCCTAAGTCTGATATTTTCGTGATGGTATTGGTGACACTCGTGACGATATTCTTACACAATTTGGCTTTGGCGGTATTGGTAGGGGTGATTATCGCTGCTTTGGTTTTCGCCTGGGACAATGCCAAACGTATCCGTGCGAGAAAGTTTGTGGATGAGCAAGGGGTGAAGCATTACGAGATTTTTGGTCCCTTGTTTTTTGGGTCTGTGACTGTGTTCAATGAGAAATTTGATGTGCTCAATGATCCAAAAGAAGTGGTGATAGACTTTGCAGAAAGCCGTGTGGTAGATATGTCTGCGATCGAAGCGCTCAATAAGCTTACTGAGCGGTATTTGAAGGTGGGTAAAACCGTTCATTTGAAACATCTCAGTCCAGATTGTCAAAAACTCCTAAAGAATGCTGAAGAAGTCATTGATGTGAATATTCTAGAAGATCCAGGTTACAGGGTAGTGGCTGATAAGGTATAAGTCTCAGTGTCTATTCGGCATACAGTCGTTTAGGAGCTACAAGGATGACTTCCTCTCTGTCTACCATTACCTGACCGGGTAAACTACCCTTAGGTTTACGAACATATTTTTTGTGTGTATATATGACAGGGCAGAGGGTGTCATTTTTGCGCTTGGAGTACCATGCCGCGATCTCTGCACTTTGCTCAATGACATGTTTGGGTACTTGGGCATTGTTGACAGTACGTATCACTACGTGAGAGCCTGCCACATCTTTGGCATGTAGCCAAAGGTCATTTTTCTTGGCATATTTTTGTGTCAGAAGGTCATTGTTTTTGGCATTCTTCCCTACCAGCACTTCATATCCATCTATGTTGACCTGAATGAATGGCAATACCTTGTCTGGCATTGATTGGGTAGATTCTACTTTGATATGATCCCGGAGTTCATGTAGAGACTGTGTAGATACGATGGATTCTTGCTGTTGGAGAAGATTGAGAAGCTGTGCCTCCTTTCTCTCTAGGTTTTTCTGGGCTGTACTGATCTCAATCCCTTGATTTTTTGATTTTCGGTAGTAGGTTTCTGCACTGAGTTGCAAACTTTGATGCGCCTTTATTTTGATCTTGATGTCTTGATTGTTGTAAAAGTCAAATAAGGTAATCTCATTTTGCTCTGGTCTAATGGCTACATGGAGATTGGCCATCAAAATATTGGCTATCTCGTCATAGCCACGAGATTGCTCCAGTGCTTGGATGCGCTCCATAGTATTGGCGATGTAGGCTTCAGTTTTGGAAATCTCCTTTTCCAGTTGTCTCAGTGCGGTTGATTTTTCCTTTTTGAAGTGATACTCTACAAAGAATGCTTTGGCAAAGGCATTGCAAGCTTCTACACTGTCTGAAAACACCTTTGGCTCTGTATCCAAGGCAATTGGCACCAGACTTAGTTTGGGGACATAGTCGCCCAGATACAGGTATATCTGATGAGAAGTCAGTATGGATAGACAATCTTGCAACAAGGATTTTTTTTGATCCACGGAAGCCATGGAGTAACCTTTTTCTTCCAAATATTGATAAATGGTCTTGTCAAAAGTTGGAAACAGCTGCTTCAAATTAAAATCCTCTTTGACCCAAGCTGCTTCACTTTGGTCGATGTTTCTATCCAAAGCCGTCAAGAGAATTTCTTGATCTTTGGGCATGTCATTTCTGAACATAGAGTGGTAGTCCCCCATCTGATAGAGGATGACATTGCTGCGTCTACCATGCAACTTGAATAGCAAGGTAAATGTGCCAAGGTATATGGATAGGCATCTTTCGTTGTTGAATACTTTGATGCTGCTTACTTCTTTGTCATAGGCCTTTTGGAACAGATCTACCGAATTGCGTTTGGCTCTGGCGAAATTTTCTGGAAAGGAGAGTAGGGACATCTCACCTTCGAGATTGGCTTTGATATGAAAATGTGCATCTGCATCTTCAAAGCGTAGAATCAGTTCGTTGCGATTTTGACTGAAACAACTGATCAGTTTCTTGCCGATGAGGTGGGTGGATAGGTCATCAGCCAACAAGCGCAAAAAGTAGTAGTTGAATTGCATCAGCAGTAGAAACTCTGACCATCAAATGCCAGTGATACATGAGGAGGGAGGGTCTTCTGTACTTCCTGATGCAAGCCTAAATAATGGCTAATGTGTGTGAAAAATGCCTTCTTAGGTTTTAGTTCGTTGACCAATGCCAAAGCCTCGCTCAAGGTGAAATGTGAGATGTGCTCTTTGATTTGTAGCGCATTGAGGACCAGTACATCGAGACCCTTTAGCTTTTCTTTTTCTTCATCGGCAATCGTCTTTGCATCTGTGATGTATGCGAAGGAACCAATTTTAAATCCATAGACGGGGAGTTGAAAGTGCATCACTTCTACAGGTTCAATATCCACTCCGTTGATCGTGAAAGGTTGGTTTTGGATAGGGTGAACCTCCACCGTAGGTACTCCCGGGTATTTGGTATCAGCAAACACATAGGAGAACTCTTCTTTGAGTCTATCGATCACACTAGGACGTGCATAGATAGGCATATCCATTTTTTGTTTGAAATTGAAGCTACGGATATCGTCTAGTCCTGCTACATGATCTTTGTGCTCATGAGTGAACAATACAGCGTCCAGTTGCTTGACTCTATTTAGTAGCATTTGTTGCCTGAAATCTGGGCCAGTATCTACCACAAGGGTAGTATTGTCCTTTTCGATCAGAATAGAGGATCTGAGACGCTGATTTTTGAAGTCTACACTGCTGCATACTGCACATTCACATGCTATCACAGGTATCCCTTGCGAAGTGCCAGTACCTAGAAATGTTATTTTCAAAGTTCGAGTTCTTTTTGTGAAAAGAGTTCTTGTAAGAAAGTTAGGTTTTTAGGACTCATTTTGTCTTGAGACAATTTGACCTCCTTGAGTATATCCATCAGACAGTTGATTTTACCATCTAGTGAGTAAAATTTGTTGACTATGATGACTTTTGTTTCATTCAAAATGCAGTACCCTGATTGAAAATTGCCCTTTTCGTAGCGCAATACATAATCTGATTCTGAAAATAGATCTTCAAGTTTATTCAAAAAATGATTGGTGTACTTAATCATGATCTTCTGTGTACATCTTGACCTTGTCGACCAACAAGTCGAAATTGAGGGGTTTAGGAATGTATTCGTTGATACCTACTTCTTTGAAATCACTGATAGAGTAGTTCTTAGCATTGCCGGTAATGGCCAATATTGGGATTTGAGATTTGATCGGATCACTCAATCCTCTGATATGCTTGGCACACTCCATGCCATCCATCTGTGGCATATTGATGTCCATGAGTATCAGGTCATAATCTTCGCTATTCAATTTTTCTAATACTTCTTTGCCATTTTTGACCGCAGTGATACTGAAATTTTGAATTTGAAGTATTTTTTTGGTTAGATTTTGGATAACTGAGCTGTCCTCTGCAATTATTATTTTTTTCATTTTAAGCTGAGTTTAACCATATAAAAATTCCTTTTGATGAATCCAATGCTTGTGAAATAAAGGTGGCAAAACAAAAATCCAATTTAGTGACAATCTATTAGTTTTTTAGAATGTTTTTGTAGTTTTCTTGGAATTCCATGTAGGATTCTAATATCCCTTCCAATTTTATTTTCAAATCTGTTGTGTCCTGTTCTTTGAGTTGTTTTTCTAAGCTGATCACTTTGCTTTCCAATATTTCTATTCCCAATGTGCCCGAACTGCCTTTCAAGGTATGCAGCTCTTTTCGGATTTCTTCGATCTCTCCTTGATCATACAGCTTGAAGCAGCGTCCGATTTGTTCACGGGCTTCGTTCTCAAAATCTGACAAGACGGAATTCAACAATTCCTTTCCTCCGTATTTTGATAGCTGGTTGAGTGTATTCTGGTTAATAATTAATCCCAATTTGTCTTCGCTTAGAACCTGCTTAATTTCTTTAGGTTCAAAATTAACATGATCCATGACCTTTTTGATCACGACCTGCGCTTTAATTGGTTTGGCTACATAATCATCGAGTCCTGCGGCAAGGAACTTTTTCTCATCGTCTTCCATTGAATAGGCTGTCATGGCTACTATGGGAGGGAGATTGGCGATTCCGAGGAATTTTAGCTTTTGAGTCGTTTGGATACCATCCATCTCAGGCATCTGGATATCCATGAAGATCAAGTCGTACTCTTTCACCATGGCTAGGTCTATGGCTGCCTGTCCACTGTCAGCAGTATCTACCTGACAACCTGCCTTGAGTAGTATTTGGCTTGCGACCGTTCTGTTGACTTTGTTGTCATCCACAACCAAGATTGTCGGTGTTTTGAGAGCAAACTCCTTAGGTACTCTGATTCGTTCTTCTGGTTCGATGGTTTCTGCTTTGGGATTTTCTATCACACCTGCTTCGAAAGTAAACCAAAAAGTACTGCCCAGTCCAGGAGTAGATGCTACGCCAATTTTTCCGCCCATGGATTTGACCAATTCCTTGGAAATGGCCAGTCCAAGTCCAGTACCTCCATAAGATTTGGTGCTGGTATTGTCTAGTTGATTGAAGTTGACGAATAGCTTTTCAATTTCTGATTTTTTGATTCCAATTCCTTCATCTTTGACTTGTACTTTGAATTGGTGTTTGTTATCAGAGGTGCTTTGTAGTATCAGGCTGATGTTGATGGTGCCTTTGTCATTGGAGAACTTGATGGCATTGCTCGTCAAGTTAGAAAGGATTTGAAAGAGTCTTGTTTCATCAACCATTACCGATTCTGGTGTGTTTTCGGCGATGTGGTAGTAGATACAAGAATTGTTCAGCTGCGCCTGCTGAGAAAATAAATCATAGAGTTTTTCGAAAGTTGATACCAATCGAACAGGCTTTTCTCTCAACTCCATTTTACCCGCTTCGATTTTGGACAAGTCCAAGATGTCATTCAAAATCACCATCAAAGTCTCTGAGGACTTTTTGATGGTTTTGATGTATTCATATTGCTCTTCATCTAGATTGGTACTTCCCATGAGGTCAATCATGCCGATGATTCCATTCATTGGAGTCCTAATCTCATGGCTCATGTTGGCAAGAAAACGCTCTTTGATGGCCAATGAGTTTTCTGCAAAATCTTTGGCTTGACGCAATTCGATATTGGTACGTTTGAGTTCTGATATATCTCTTGCTACACCTTCCACCCCTATGATTTTGTTGTCACGGTAGATCATTCGGATGTTGCAGATGAAATCTATGTTGTCTCCCTTGGGTCGTTTGAGTCGTGCCTCAAGATTTTGTAGAGCTTTCTTTTTGAGTAATTCTTCTAGTATGAATTCTGGTGTGTAATCTGACACAAAAATACTCATGATGTTTTTACCGAGCACTTCGTTGACCTCCATGCCAATGGTACTCACGGATGGACTAATCATCTCGATTCGTCCTGTCAGATCCCAGCGGATGTAGATATCCTGTATGGATTCGAAGATCTCCCTAAACTTGAATTCGCTCTCTGCCAAGGCTATCTCTGAGTTCTTTTTTTCGGTAATGTCGTGTGCAATTACCGATACTTCTTCGATCTGTCCATCTGCTTTGATGATCGGGTTGATGAACACCTCAGTCCATGTAGTAGTAAGGTCTGTTTTGGTCTCCTTGCTCTGAAAATTGACAGGTTCTCCTTTGAACGCCTCTTTATAATATTGATCCCAGTTTTGACGACCATCTATGTGTATCTCAGTACCAGTGGAGATGGTTGTTCTAAAATTCTCTTCGAGGCAATGCGCAAATTCATCATTGAACGAGGTGAGTTTAAACGCCTGATCCACAGACCAGATTTGATGACTGGAACTTTGAAAAATTGCTCTTAACCTCGCATCTTGATCTGTGATCTTTTCTTCGTTGTTTTTTCGTTCGATTGCCAAAGAAATCTGACTGGAAACGAAAAAGAGCAGTTCAAGGTCTTTGTAACTGTAATCAGACCTATCCTCATAAGAATGGATGGTCAGTAGACCAATGTTTTTGTTGCCAATGGTGATGGGTACGCCTAGCCAAACCTTGGGTAACTTGGCAGATTGATCCAGTTTCAAGCTTGCAATCTTGGCTTGTATGTCCTCTTCGTAGAGCATTTTGGCTTGGGTGCTACCCATCACATATTCTCCCAACACTTCATTGACCTGTTGTTCTGTAAGGATTTCCTTCTCATCTGTCAGTATGGTTCTGAAATAGGGGATGGATTTCTTTTCTTCGGTCTCTATCAAAATAGAAATGTTGTGAATCACTAGTATGTTTTCCAACTCGTGGAATAGGTTCTGATAGAGCTCGTTGAGCTGCATTCCCTCTATGTTGTAGCTGGCGATTTTGGAGTAGAGTGATTGCGCTTTTTCCGTTCTGATTCTTTCAGTAATATCATAGAAAATGCCTCTGAATTGTGCCCTGCCATTCATGTCAAATGAACAATTGACCCGACCCGATACGAAGATTTTCTTTCCTTGATCAGAAAGAAAAACACATTCGAACCGGTCTATGCTTTCACCTTTGATGATTTTGTCAAGGTTTTCTACTGTTTTGGACCATTCATCGACACTGACTATGTCCTTAAATTTGAGCTGGTACACGAGATGATTATACCCTAGCTTTTCGATCCATGCTTTGTTGACAAATTGGAAAGTACCATCCTGATCAAATATCTGAATCAAGTCATAAGAGTTGTCAAACAATTCGGTTAACTGGTCATTGGTGCGTTCTAATTCCTTCTTGACTTTTTGGCGTTCTGTGATATTCTCACCGATTAGACTGATCCCTGATACTTCGTTGAGTGCGTCCTTGAGGAAAATGACATTGAATCTTACATGGATCTCCTCATCAATGGAGCTGAAAAGCTTCCCCTGTAACTGATCTGAATATTTGCCTTCATGTGAAAGATTGGCATACTTTTTTTGATTGATGTTTGAAGTACTGTCTGGGACAAATACCTCAAACAAGTTTCTGCCTACCAATGATTCCAAATCTGTTTTTAAAAAGTCCAAGAGTTTGCGATTGCAAAACCGAATAGTTCCCTCAGTATCAGTGGTCAGGGCGACTACCTCTGAGGTGTCTAAGGATTCCTGCATTTTGGACTCAGCTGAGGCGATTGCTTCCTCACGGGTCGTTTCTAATTCCAGACTTTTGCGCTCAGTGGTATCTACGGCCGCACAGATGTATCCCAGGAATTTGTTGTTCTTGGAATAGCGAGGTACGCCAGTATCTAGTAACCACCTGTAGTGGCCTTCTGTGTCTTTAATTCTAAAGGAGTATTCGTATTTTTTGTGTTTCCCTATCGCAAAATCCAAGGCGCTCAGGTATTGGAGCCTGTCTTCTGGATGAATCAGTTCTTTCCAAGTCTCGTATTTGTTTTCGTCAGAGGAGCCTAGTAGATCATGCCAGCCTTTGTTGAAGTAGGTGATCTTGTTGCTTTCATCTGTGATACGAATAAAAACGGGCGCATTGTCAGCGATAGAATTGGCTGTACTTGTTTTGCTTTGTGTGCCTTCGATCAGATCCAAATGAGCAAGGTAGCGCTCATCTTTTACTTTACTCAAGGTGCATATTGTAGAAAAAGACTTTCCACTTTTATCGACAAATTCAAACTCAAAAGGCTCGCTTTGATCAAAGCTTGCTTTCTTCACCTGATATGCCCAATTTTTCTTGCTTTGTTCCCCATCCATTTGGTAGATAGGGAGTACTTCTTCTATAGTCTTGTCTACAAAGTCGCTGGCGAAAACAAATTTGTCTTCCGCCTTAGGACTAAACTCAATGATTTCTGCCCCTTCGAATATAAAAAAATAGCTGGCTGACGATTCGAGGAGTAGATCATACTTGTTGTGCAGTTCTTTCAGTTCACTTTTGAGTTTGCTGATTTCATTGACAAGTTCAGATCTCTCTTGATTTAGGATCGCCATTCTTATCGGTTAGATAGTATTTCGTAAAGTGATAAAATTAGTAAGAATAATTTAGATTATTCCTAGACCAAATGGAATCTTACTAAGGGAAGTATATTGGGTACTTTATTAATCCTTTTTTGCCACAGACAAGTAAAAAATGAGTCAATACACAGTTTTTTCTCAAATAAGTGTATATTTTTTACCATCCGACTTGTACACATGGTGCTACTTAATACAACGAAAGTGATAGATAACTCAGGTTTACTTTTTTCACTTGAAATCTCAAGCCATTATCCTCTTTTGAAGGCCAATTTACTGGCTGTTGAATCCTTAGGATCATAGAAGTAGCCATCATAGTCAAAGGCCTTCAAGCTTTCTATGTCATTGATCTGATGCTCGATAATGTAGCGTGCCATCAATCCTCTGGCTCGTTTGGCAAAAAAGGAAATCAATTTGTAACTGCCATCCTTCATGTTTTTAAATTCCGTGTCTATGACTTGTGCTTTTAGACTTTTTCGGTCCACGGATTTGAAGTATTCGTTGGAAGCAAGGTTGACGATGATGTTATCTCCTTGTTTCTTGAGGTCGCTATGGAGTAATTTCACGATCTTGTCACCCCAATAGCTGTACAGGGTGTTGTAGTCGTCAAATGCCAAACGCGTACCCATCTCCAAGCGATAGGGCTGGATAAGATCCAAGGGCCTCAATAGTCCATACAATCCTGAGAGGATACGCAGATGCTTCTGCGCAAAGTCTATACCTTGTGTATCCAAAGTATTGGCTTCCAATCCCAAGTAAACATCTCCTTTGAATGCATATACAGAGGCTTTTGAATTTTTGCTATTATGGGAGGAATTGAACGTTTTGTATCGCTTGACGTTGAGATCTGCGATGTTTTCACTGATACTCATCAACTCCTGTAGGTCGGTACTTGATTTTTGTTTCAAGACAGCTATCAACTCTTTTGTCTCTTTTGGAAATCGTGGAAAAGTAGTTTCTAAGGATACATTTTCTTCAAAATCTAAGGTTTTGGCAGGGGAGATAAGTGAGATCATATGTTAGAAATTTGTGCGAAGATAGGATAGAATCTAAAGAAGTTCTATTACCTCACGTGGGTTATAAGTGATACATTCAAAGTGCCATGCTACAGAACATGTCACGTGTACATGTGTATCACGATTCCAAACTTGTTTGGCTAGTGTCTTAGTGGTACTAAATTGATGGGTAAAATTTGGAGGGCTATTTTGAAATAGCAGTGGAGTCTACAAGTAATGAATATGTGCTTTTTATGCTCTGAATCTGTGAATTGGCAGGTCTGGTGATTTCTTTCAAAATTGTATGATTTTATGTGAATGTAATCTTGTGTTTAAGTCTATTTTTGGTCAAGTTGAGTAGTCTTGAATTAAACAAAATCTTTTATGTCCATCAAAGTTGCCATTAGACATTATACTAAGTACACATACGATCGTCATATAGAATTGAGTGCGCAGGTCATAAGACTCAGGCCTGCTCCACATTCAAGGACCTTCATCAAAGGCTACTCTCTCAATATTAAACCTGACAACCATTTTATCAATTGGCAGCAAGATCCCTTTGGGAATTACTTGGCTAGAATTGTTTTTCCTGACAAAATCGATCATTTTGAGGTTGATGTAGAGGTCATTGCAGACATGGTGGTGATCAATCCCTTTGATTTCTTCATGGAGGAATACGCACAGACTTTTCCGTTCAAGTATGAAGAAAACCTAGCTAAACAGTTGACTCCCTATTTGGAAGTTACCGAGCAGGATGATCTCCTGATGGCTTTGGTAAACAAGGCCAAAGGCTTGGTGACCAAAGATATGATCACTGTAGATATGCTCGTAGCGATCAATCAGCTCATCTATCAAGAATTGAGCTACAACATCCGAATGGAACCTGGCGTGCAGTCTTGTCAACAGACACTTGAGTTAAAGTCTGGTTCTTGTCGTGATTTTGCTTGGTTGCTGGTCATGGTGATGCGTCATCTAGGGTTGGCGGCACGATTTGCTTCTGGCTATTTGGTACAGCTGAAAGCTGATGAAAAGTCATTGGACGGTCCCTCTGGAACAGAGCAAGATTTTACAGATTTGCATGCTTGGACCGAGGTGTACGTGCCAGGAGCTGGTTGGATTGGATTAGATTCTACTTCTGGGCTTTTCGCTGGCGAAGGTCACATTCCTTTGGCATGCACACCCGACCCTCAAAGTGCCGCGCCGATCTCCGGTACAGCAGAGTCTACCAAGACAGAGTTTTATTTCGAAAACACTGTCAAACGAATCGAAGAGCAGCCAAGAGTAACCAAACCCTATTCAGATGAGCAATGGGCGCAGATTGTAGCAGTAGGCGATCAGGTGGATGCTGAGTTTGAAGCCAATGACGTACGCTTGACAATGGGAGGAGAGCCAACTTTCGTGGCAATTGACAACACAGATGCCGCTGAGTGGAATTCTACAGCTGATGGCGAACACAAAAGAAAACTGTCCAACGTGCTCTTTCACAAGCTAAAAGGGGAATTTGGAAAAGGCGCATTGATACAATATGGTCAGGGCAAGTGGTACCCTGGTGAGCCATTGCCTCGATGGAAATTGGCCTGCTATTGGCGGCACGATGGGCACGAAATCTGGCGAAACGATCAGTTGATGGCAGATATTTCCAAGGACTATGGATTCAACCATCAAGATGCCAATAAATTTATTCAGGGATTGACCAAAGAATTGAATTTGGATCCGCAAAATGTCACACCAGCATATGAAGACCCTTTTTACTTCATTTGGGAAGAAAGCAAAGTGCCCGTCAACGTAGATCCTTTGAAGAAGGATTTGAAATCTTCTTCTGGAGCGACAGAAATTGGCTGAGTTGCTCAATGATGGATTGGATCAACCCGTTGGTTATTCTATCCCTATTGCATGGGATCATGATCGATCCAATTGGCAAAGCTGCCAATGGTCGTTCAGACGAAACAATTTGTTTCTAGTACCGGGCAATTCTCCTGCAGGATTGAGACTACCTTTGGATTCTATTCAATATTTAGATCCAAAAAAGGAAAAATTTGATCCAGAGACCGACTTGTTTGCAGAAAAGGACGCACTGCCACAGATCCATGAGGCTCACTCGGTCATAGATCAATCCAAGTCCTTCAACAACTCCACGGAGATCTTCAAGACAAGTTTGATTGTAGAGACACGCCAAGGCAAACTTTTCGTGTTCTTTCCTCCACTCAGACAATTGGAGCATTACCTGGATCTGGTGGGAGCTGTAGAGCGTGTAGCAGAGTCGCTGCAAATCCCCGTGTTGATCGAAGGCTATGACCCACCATCGGACAACCGCGTTCAGAAATTCATGATCACACCTGATCCTGGAGTGATAGAGGTGAATATTCATCCATCCAAGAGCTGGAAAGAATTGTTGAGCAACTATGAGATTCTCTATGCCAAAGCCAAGGAGTCTCGATTGACTACCGAAAAATTTAACCTTGACGGGCGTCATACAGGTACGGGGGGTGGCAATCACGTGACTTTAGGAGGTGTCACACCATCAGATAGTCCAATTTTGCGCCGACCAGATGTGCTCAAGAGTTTTATTACTTATTGGCAGCATCATCCTTCATTGTCTTATCTCTTTTCTTCGCAATTTATAGGGCCGACGAGTCAGGCACCTCGAGTGGACGAAGGGCGTGACGAGATTTTGTACGAATTGGAGTTGGCATTTCAGCAGATTCCAGACATGAAGGAAGATGAAGTTCCTTACTGGTTGGTGGACAGGATTTTCCGAAACTTGTTGGTAGACATCACGGGCAATACCCACAGGGCTGAGTTTTGTATCGACAAACTGTACTCACCTGACTCTAGTACAGGTAGATTAGGGATTTTAGAATTTAGAGGTTTTGACATGCCGCCGCACTATCGTATGAGTATGGTGCAGATGCTCTTGATTAGGACATTACTTGCTTGGTTTTGGAAGACTCCCTATGATCACAAACTGGTGAGATGGGGTACTTCATTGCATGACAAGTTTCTGTTGCCACATTATTCTTACAAGGATATGTCCGAGGTGGTCAATGATTTGCACAATGCAGGCTATGCTTTTGATATGGCATGGTTTGAGCCATTTTTTGCCTTTAGATTTCCGTTTTTGGGCGAACTACAGGTCGATGATATTCATATAGAGCTCAAGATGGCCATCGAACCGTGGCATGTTTTGGGAGAGGAAATATCCAACTCTGGTACAGCTAGATTTGTTGATTCTTCTTTGGAGAGGCTGCAAGTCAAGATCAGTGGTTTGACAGACACTCGGTATCATTTGCTTTGCAATGGTTTTAGAATCCCCCTCAAGAGTACAGGCGTGCAAGGTGAGTATGTCACTGGTATTCGGTACCGAGCATGGCAGCCACCATCAGCTTTGCATCCTACCTTAGGAGTAGATACACCTTTGGTGATTGATCTCTATGATACCTGGACCAAAAAGTCTGTGGCAGCATGCAAATACCATGTCTCGCATCCAGGTGGAAGAAGCTATGATACCTTCCCCGTGAATAGCTTTGAAGCAGAGTCCAGAAGGATTTCAAGATTCTTTGATTTTGGGCATTCGATCAATCTGGTAGAGCCTACAGTTGTACCAGCTCAATCTGCGGGACGTTTTGTGACCAAAGTCAACATCATGACTAATTATGAGGCGAAGGGTGAAATATATAATCCTGATTTTCCACACACCATGGATTTGAGGAGATATAAAACTCGACAATAGTTTTATATTCGTACCCATAAACTACAACGATAATCCATGATTGAATCTTACCTGGTAGACAGGATGTTCAGCAACACACGGTTCCTCGATGAGTTGGCCAACTCTGAGGGACAGGTAACCCCGCAATGGCGCAAATTGGCTCATTTTTATGAGCGGATGGGAGCACAGCGGATGGAGCAGTTTCATGAAGATGTCAGCAGGCAACTCCGTGAAAATGGTGTAACCTACAATGTCTACGGCGACCCTGATGGGATGAACCGCCCGTGGAATTTGGACCCTGTCCCCATGGTGTTCAACAGTGAAGATTGGGCAGTCATAGAAAAGGGTTTGATTCAAAGGTCTACATTGCTCAATTACATCCTCAAAGACATATATGGTAGCAGGTCATTGATCAAAGATGGCCACTTACCCTTCGAATTGATCTACAATCACAAAGGGTTTCTGCGTCATGCGGACAAGATTCAGTTTGACGCTGAGCAGCAATTGATACAGTATTCTGCTGATCTGGCACGAGGGCCAGACGGTCAAATGTGGGTGCTGCATGATCGTACAGATGCACCATCTGGTGCAGGATACACCTTCGAAAATAGGGCTGCCATGACTCGTGTTTTTCCAGATCAACTTCGGGAAAATCAGGTAAGAAAGATATCTTCTTATTACCAAACCTTGAAAAATACGCTGGTACATTTGTCATCTAAAAACAATGACAACCCCAGAATTGTTTATTTATCACCAGGACCTACCAACGAAACCTATTTCGAACATGCTTATCTCTCATCTTTGATGGGATTTACTTTGGCGATAGGAGAGGACTTGACTGTCAGCGATGGCTATGTATGGCTCAAGACCATCAAAGGCTTGGAGAAAGTTGATGTCATTATCAGACGTGTCGACGATGTGTTTTGTGATCCCTTGGAGTTTCGTAGTGACTCACATTTAGGTGTGGTAGGATTGATGGAGGCTGTTCGGCAGCAAAAGGTGCTGGTGATCAATCCTCTCGGATGTCGCATTTTAGAAAATCCAGGTTTGATGGCCTTTTTACCCAAACTATGTAGGCATATTTTGGGAGAAGAACTGATCCTGAATTCGGTCGCTACATGGTGGTGTGGACAAGAACCTGCCAAAACCTACGTTTTGGAGCATTTTGACTCTTTGATCATTCGTATGATTTACCGTGACGGAGGGAACAAATCTGTCTATGGTGGCAATCTTAATGCAGAAGAAAAGACAAAATTGATTGCCAAAATCAACAAGAGTCCCTACCTCTATGTAGGACAGGAAATGGTAGATTTTTCTACTACACCCTCATGGATCAATAAAAATCTAGAAGCTCGCAATGCGGTATTTAGAAGCTACATCGTGGCAGATTCTGAAAACAATCGATATGCTGTGATGCCTGGCGGACTGTCTCGCAGTTCACCCGAAAAGGGTGTTTTTATGGTTTCTAACCAGACAGGAGGGATCAGTAAGGATACTTGGGTATTAGGCAAAGCTGCTGATGCACAGACTACAGTGCCCAAAGCAAAAACCAGACATCAATCAATGGAAGTCACCGTGCTACCCAGTAGGACGGGAGAACATTTGTTTTGGTTGGGTAGATACATGGAGCGGTCTGCATTTACTGTGAGACTGATGCGAATGGCTCTGCAGACTTACAATGAGTCAGATGAGGATATCCGTACCAGTGAAGACATTGTACTGACTACTTTGCTCAAAAGCTTAACTAGACTCACAGGGACTTTACCAGGGTTTACTAAAAAAGAAGTTTTAGCGAATGCTGACCAGGAGTTGTTGGCATTGGCGTTGGATGTAAATAAGGTAGGTAGCTTGGCGCAGGCGATCCAATCTTTCCTGACCAATGGCTATGCTGTGCGAGACAGGTTGAGTTTGGATACTTGGAGGATTTTGGACAGTATTTCTGCAGAACTCACTCGGATGAGACAGCAAGATGCTACACTGACCGAGGTGTACCATGGTTTGGATAACATGGTCATCAAAATGATGGCATTTTATGGTCTGAATATCGACAACATGACCAGAGAGGCTACTTGGCATTTGTTGAATGTGGGGCGTTTCATAGAGTCTTCTACCAACACCTGTACAGTATTGATGTCGATGCTGACCAATAGCTTCAACGACGAAGTGGACAAGGCGCTGATGGAAGATACCTTGCGGTGCAACGAGAGCTTGGTGACCTATCGATACAAATACAGGTCCAATTTGGAACTACACGGAGTGCTCAATCTGTTGATAGTCAATGAAGAAAATCCAAGGTCTTTGATCTATCAAATCCTAAAAATAGACAAGCATCTCAGTAGCTTGCCTGCCTTGGTAGAGGGTAGGCAACTCAGCCCTGCACGCAAAAAGCTACTGGAAGCAGTGACTATGATCAAATTGTGTGACATTGATTCGCTATGTACAGTGACCACCGGTAGTCGCAAGTCACATCAGAATTTGAAAGAATTTTTGAAGGAATTGATTGCCTTGCTGAATGAGATTTCTGTATTTGTTTCCGAAGATTATTTCAGCCATACAGGCAGCAGATACAGCATGATTCAATCTTCTATTTTACCTGAGATATGAAATACCAAGTCATACATACGACGAACTACATCTACCAATCTGCGGCATCTCTGTGTCACAACATCATGATACAAATCCCAAAGGACTGGCCTTTTCAAAAGGTAGAGAGCTTTGAGTATTCGATATCACCAGAGCCTAGTTATTCAATAGATCGAATAGATTTTTTCGAAAACAAATACCTGTACTTTTCGATTGAAAAGTCCCACAGCAAATTGACAGTAACGGCAAAAAGCAAAGTAGAGCTAAGTTCGCCGGCATGGGTGACCGTGAATCCAAAGATGACACAGCCATGGGAAGAAGTACATGCGTGGTTGCATAGTACGGATGCTATGAATGACATTCGTCAATTCTATTTAGAATCCAAGCACGTTGATTTTGTAGATGGGATCAAAGAATATGCGCTTCAGTCGTTCACACCAGGGCGACCTATTATGGAAGCCATGATTGAGTTGAACACTCGGATTTTTACGGACTTTACCTTTACACCTGGATTTACGGACATCAGTACACCTATGTCTACTGTTTTTGAGACGAAAAAGGGTGTGTGTCAGGATTTTGCGCACTTTTCCTTGGCCTGTCTGAGATCCATTGGCTTGGCAGCTCGCTATGTGAGTGGCTATATTGAGACCTTACCTCCCCCTGGCAAACCTAAACTTGTAGGTGCAGATGCTTCCCATGCTTGGATCGCTTTGTATATTCCTGGGTTGGATTGGGTGGAGTTTGATGCGACCAATAATCTATTGGTGGACGACAAACATATCAGAGTGGCAGTGGGTCGCGATTTTGCGGATGTGACACCTCTCAAAGGTATCGTGTACAGCGTCGGTAAACAAACGATGAAGGTGAGTGTAGATGTAAGAAGACCAGAGGAGGTGATCTTATGAACCCAATCACAACAGACATTCCTAAAATATTCTTTTCGGATTACCTGGGGACTCCATTTCAGAGATGCATCCAGTGTGAGTGCGATCTGTTGATTGAGGAAAAGCCCTACTTGATAGAAAAAGCACTCAAACCTTATGGGAGTTATGATGCTTATTCTACTTTGTTTGAATATGCGGTGTGTATGCGCTGTGCCGAGGGTATGAAATCTATGCTGTCCAAAGAGTCTCTGGCTAACTTGATGCACTATTTCAGTACACATACAGATCATGTGGGCTACCGACAAGAATTGGCAAGTATGGGAGATTTCGATCCTATCAAATGGATAGAAAAGTGCATGATTAGCGGGAGAGATGTGTCGGAATTGACCGAATGCCAGATTTATGCTTTTTGCGCTGGAGATCAATTGGTATTTTCGGAGTTTCCTTACATGATATCAGGACCAGTGCTGGACGAAGTAGTAGACTTGATCTCTGCAGAAACCAAGGATGAATTGGATCGGTTCAAAGATGAGTTTGTCGATGGGCCGTCCGAATTTCAAGATTTGTTAAAGTCCGGACCCAAAGTCTTTATTTAGTGGAGATGCTGGATCAAAAGATTCAGTAATCATGGCTAAACGGAAAGATCAACATGTTAGGCCAAGAGATGGAAAGATACGCCATTGAGAGATTCTTCCTTATTATTTAATTCATTGTTGCCATCTTCTTTGATAATTGTCTCCAGTTTGGAAATGGCTTTACTGAGTTCTTTGTTCAAAGATTTTAAGAAATTCAGGTCACGTTGTAGGTTGGCTTTGTTGTTCATCTCCAAACCTATTTCAAAGACAATGCTGTACATATTGGCAATGGGTCGTCTCAAAAAATGTGAGACATTAAATTCTATTTGTTTTTCAGGGAGGGTAGTATTTTGAATGTTTATTTTTTTGATTAATGAATAGGCATTATTTGCTTGTAGTTTCAAAATGTTGGATAGGCGAGAGTTTACTAATCTGTTCATGGTTTTGAGCTTTTCATCTGCAATGTTCTAAGTCATGAGATACAATCATGATGCCAAAAGTGAGAGGGGGTATCGTGCTTCGATGAATACAGATATATCCTCGATCAAACTCTAGTATTTACTGTTTAAGTACTTAAAAATTCATTTTTCCAACAATTATTATAACTTTAGAACGGAATAATATAAGAGTTATGAAACAAACGATCAGTTATTGCCTTATTGTACTGTCATTTTTAATCGTACAACGTGTGGTAGGGCAATCCACCAATCTAGATTTGGTATTTAAAACAGCCTATAAAAATGGTGTAACCGCCTATAAAAAAGGAGATTATAAAGAAGCGGTAGAGTACTTTCAAGAAGCGCTAAAGTACCAGTCTCGTCACGAAAACTCATGGTATTATGCAGGAATGTCATTTGTCAATGATCATAATCCAGAAAAGGCTATCTATTGTCTCCAAAAACTAGAGTCTATCAATCCTGACTACAATGCTTGGGTATATAGCTACATAGGCAACGCTTACATGCAAATAGATGATCTGTACAATGCACAGAAATATTATGAGAAGTTCTATGAATACTCGCCCAAAGAGCCAAAGGACATGATGACGCTCCACTTGGCTATGAATAGAATTAATTATGCTAAAATGAGTCCAAAGATTCGTGCTTCTAAAAGCAGCAATGGGCAACCCACTCCACTCAACAATGTCAACAGTTCTGCGCATGATTATACCCCTCAGGTCAACCCTACAGGGACAAGATTGTATTTTACCAGTGTGAGACAGGGTGGTTTTGACAACCAGAAAGACAGCACAAGATCCAACAATTTTGGTGAGGATGTTTACTATTCTAGTTTTGAGAACAATGCTTGGCAGGCTCCAGTATTGATGCCATCGCCCATCAATTCAATGGCAGATGATTTTGGTTCATCATTCACTGGAGATGGACAGACCATGGTGTATGTGCGATGTGGTACAGAGGAAAGTATAGGAGGATGTGATCTTTATATTTCCTATTTGAGAAATGGTACTTGGACAGAGCCAGAAAACATGGGCAATGTGGTCAATAGTGGTGCTTGGGATTCTCAACCTACGATCAACAACGACGGAACAAGAATTATTTTTTCTTCCACGCGTGAGGGAGGTTACGGAGAATCAGATTTGTATGAGACTGCAATCAACCAATACGGTGTTTGGGGGATTCCTACCAACCTAGGTAGTACAGTCAACACGCCCTTGAGTGACAAGAGCCCCTACATCGCTTCGGATGGGAAATCACTCTACTATGCGTCCGAAGGACATCCTGGTTATGGAGAATCAGATATTTTTTATTGCCTCTTTGACAATGGCAAATGGTCTGTACCGATCAACGTCGGTGCACCTATCAATTCATCTGGTGATGATACCAACTTTAGTATCTCGGCTTCTGGTATGGGGTATTTTGCTTCGTCGAGGTTGGATCAAAACAATTACGACTTGTTCGAGATGGAGCTGCCTGATCATCTCAAACCAAAACCATCTGTGGTAGTACAAGGGATCGTATCCAATGCCAACACATCGGCACCTATAGGAGCGGTTGTATTGATCGAAGATTTGGTCACAGGAGAACTCATTGCTTTGAACAAAAGTAATGATGAAACAGGAGAGTACCTGATCGTATTGCCAGCTGGCAGAAGCTACAGTGTGTCTGCTACCAAAGATGGTTATTTCTTCTACTCACAGAGTTTTGATTTGCCCAAAGATGCTAGCTATGCTGAAATTAAAAAGGATATCCTTCTTGAACCGATCGAAAAAGGAACCAAGGTGGTATTGAATAACATCTTTTTCGAGTCGGGCCGTGCTGAATTGAAACCGATCTCATATGTGGAACTAAACAAAGCGGTACAACTGCTCAAAGACAACAAAACGATGGTGATTGAGGTGGGTGGCCATACAGATGATGTAGGGTCAGATGAACTCAATTTGAAGTTGTCTCAGGCTAGGGCTGATGCGGTAGTGCAGTACATGGTCTTGGCTGGCGTAGAAGATACCAGGTTGCAAGCCAAAGGATATGGAGAATCCGTTCCGTTGGCAGATAACAGTACAGATGAAGGAAGGACGATTAACAGACGGACTGAATTCGTCATCGTAGAGTTCTAAGGTTAAATCAGAGCGAAACAAAAAGAGCCATTGCTGTCATAGCAATGGCTCTTTTTGTTTTGATTCCACACACCATTAGAGTAGATTATAGTAAGTTTGTCTTTCGTCATCATGATGATTATTGATGTTCAAGAAGCGTGATTTTATGAGTTGATGCACGTTTTCTAGCAATATCTTCATACATTTAGTTACTCCCAGCACTTCTGTTTAAATATCTTTTGATTTTTTGAATCAAAGCCAAATATGATCTTAGCGCATTTATTTCGACAAGTTACTTTGATCAAGAGATGGGTTCTTTTGGGAGTCATGTTGTTTGCCCATATGGTATATGGCCAAGTCAATGAGTACAAAGCGAATATGTCGCTGGATGATTTGAGTATCAATCAATGGTTGGCTAGTGATGGTTTGACCTCCAACAATATCACATCAGTATATCAAGATTCACAAGGATTGCTATGGATTACCTCATTCAACGGCGTGATGATTTATGATGGGGAGCGGTTTGAGGTCTATGATAAAAATCGCGTGAGTGTGATTGATACAGATGGCTTTCATTGTGTGATTGAGCATCCAGATGGTAGGATGCTTTTAGGTTCACAAGGGAGCGGGATCATAGCCTATCAAAATGGTAAATGGAGTCGTCTAGTGACCGAAGGAGAAAATGTAGCTAAATCAGTGAGAGATCTCATGATAGCCTCCAATCAAGATATATACGCTGGTACAGACAATTTTGGCCTGTTTAGAATCAGAGAAGGAAAGTCCATACCTGTATTGCCAGAGCAGTTGTCAAATGTAACAGTCAAAACCATTTTTGAATCAAAAGATGGGACAATATGGATCAGCACAGAGGGCAAAGGAGTCTATGGAATCACAGCAACTGACACGCTACATTTTACGATAGCCAATGGCCTCAAAAGCAACACGGTCAACGCATTGACTGGAGACCAGAAAGGCAATGTCTTGATAGGTTCAAATGCAGGTCTGTATAAATACACTCCCAAAGAAGGTTTGAAAAGTATCGACGAGCTGTCTGGTATTTATGTCAATTGTCTTTTTGTGGATGAAAGCAACTCAGTTTGGGTTGGTTCTGAGATGGGAATTTTTAGGTACAATGAAGATTTAGGGTCTATACAGCGAATCAATAGCAAGAAGGGCATTGATTTGGTACGTATTTCTTCTTTGATTGCGGATTATGAAAACAATATTTGGGCATCATCCAATCGCTCTGGGTTGATTCGATTCAAAGAGAGCCTTGCCACCAATATCATACGCCCGAGCATTAGCAGTGACAGGATATACACGGTGCATGAATCATGGAATGGGAAAATATATATAGGAACCGATCAAAGTCAAATTGACGTTTGTGAAGAGTCGAATTGTACAACCATCCCTGTTTCCTCTAATCTATTTGACAATGGGATACGAGATATCTATCATGATAGGGATGGATCCATTTGGTTGGCGACCTATGGAGGGATTGTTCAGATTAAAGATGGAATAGAAATGCGCTACTCCATCGAAACTGGTATGCCTGCCAATAATTTCAGAACGGTATTCAAAGACAGCAAAGGATTTTTCTGGTTTGGAAGTCGCTCAGGAGGTTTGGTGAAATTCAAGGACGGAGAGATAGTGAAGCACTACGCCAACAATGAGGGTTTGGAATCCAACTTTGTGCTATCCGTGACCGAGAGTAAACACGGAGAAATCTATGTGGGTACGCATAGCGGCGGACTTACCATTATAGATACTTTGGGCGTTTCGCACACATATCACCTCAAGGCAGATGATTCTGGCGTGTTGTTCTTCAATGTAGAGTTGCGTGAAGACGGCACGGCGTTGATTGCTTCTACGGTAGGGTTGGTGTACTTTGACGGTCAGCAACTCAGCCAAATCAAACTACAGAAGGACGAAAGGAGTAGGACCTATTTTGATATTCTACAAGATGACTTGAATAGCATTTGGGTCACGTCCAACAAGGGGGTGTTGAAAATCAAGAAGAGCAATCTAGAGGACTATCTGAATTCAAAAGTAGCCTATTTGAGTTATGTCGTTTTTGATGAAAATTTTGGGATGAACGATGAAGAATGTACGGGTGCTACCCGAGCTATCAAACTAAAGAATGGTGTGCTTTTGATTCCAACTTTGGGAGGAGTATGTCGCATTGACCCCAGTAAGTTGTCCACTGACATGAAAATGCCAAGGGTAAAGATTCGGCATGTATTTGCAGATCAAGTCAGTTTAGATCTATCCAGTGATGAACGGATAGAAATCGAATCTGGTGTGAATCGTGTGGCATTTCAATTTAGTACTTTGAGTTATTTGTCTCCAGAGAGAAATCTTCAGAGGTATAAATTAGAAGGTTTTGACAAAGATTGGAGTGAACCATCGCACGCTGGAGAAATCGAATACACCAACCTGCCCCCTGGCAACTTTGTGTTTAGGGTGATGGGTAGTACGGATGGTTATTTATGGAATGAAGAAGGTGATGAGGTTTCGTTCAAGGTGCTGCCGGAGTTTTATGAGACATTATGGTTTTACCTGTTGTTGGTGCTTGCAGCAGTGACACTTTTTTTAGGGATCTACAAGTGGAGAATGAATTTTATCCATAAGCAAAACATAGAGTTGAGGAAGGTCAATGCAGAGTTAGATAGGTTTGTGTACAGTGCATCGCATGAGATGAGATCTCCCTTGTCTTCGATATTGGGGTTGGTACAGATTGCACGCAGTGATACAGATACGGATGTTAGTTTTTATCTCACACATATAGAGAAGAGCGTGATGCGTCTGGATAGTTTTATCAAGGATATCATTGATTATTCTCGAAATGCGAGGTTGGGGATTCAATCTCAAACAGTCAAGTTGCATCCATTGATAGGGGAGATCATAGAAGGAATCAGTTATACAGATAATTTTGCCCTGATTCGTTGTGAGATAGATGTGCCAGAGGATCTTGCCCTCAATACTGATATGGGTAGATTGAAAATCGTCTTGAGCAATTTGATCACCAATGCCTTTAAGCATCATGCGCCTACGGATGTCGAAGATCCATTTGTACAAATAACCATGTTCAAAACAGAAAGGGGTGTATCTATCAGAATAGCTGACAATGGGCCAGGTATAGATAAAAAGTATCAAAGAGATATTTACAAGATGTTTTATCGCGCAACTACTAAAACCGAAGGCTCAGGACTGGGACTTTATATGGTAGATGAGATAGTTACCAAACTCTATGGTCAATTGAAACTTGATTCAGAGCCCGAACATGGCTCTATTTTCACCGTACACTTACCTGATTTACCCGTTCCAAAGTTCTAGCGGTTGGGATTAATAGATATAGTTTTACTTTGACTCATTAATATGGAGTAAATTTCATGATTCTATTCAATCAGTCACTTAACCTTAATAGCACAAATGCTCGTCCAATGCGCCATGAATAAAGTTCAAATTATGCTGGTAGCATTTTGTTGTCTTTTCATGTTGAATGTGGTCGTACCTACTGTTTTTTCTTATGGTCGCAACAATCCCATCGAAAACAATGATGTGGACGAAAAGGAAAGCGAGGAAAAGAGCGAGCAGAAGGAGGTTCTTCAGGTTCAATGCTCCTTGGGTTATTATTTGGATTTCGGTCGTGCCGAAATATCAATAGAGAAATCACATAGTCAGTATTTGATGTTTCTTTCTGATTCTTACTTTCCTATCCTTACACCTCCTCCAGATCAATTTTTTCTTTGAGCGTTACCACGGGTGTTTCCCGTGCCCTATTTTGTTTATTTTCATGAACTACGCTGTAGTTCAAAACCCTATCAAAAGAAATGAATAAATCAAGTAAGCAGGGATTCCTGTCCAATCTGGGCAGCGATCTGCCTGCAAGTATAGTTGTGTTTTTAGTAGCCGTTCCACTTTGTTTAGGTATTGCTTTGGCTTCTGGAGCACCCTTGTTTTCAGGTATTATAGCAGGAATCGTAGGAGGGATGGTTGTCGCTCTGATCAGTGGGTCACAGTTGGGGGTCAGTGGACCTGCAGCTGGTTTGGCGGTGATAGTCCTGAGCTCCATTACCAAATTGGGGAGTTTTGAAAACTTCCTTTTGGCGGTAGTCATTGCAGGTGTATTTCAAATTGGATTGGGTATAGCCAAAGCAGGTGTTTTGGGTTATTATTTGCCCTCCTCGGTGATCAAGGGTATGCTTTCAGGGATCGGTTTGATCATTATATTGAAGCAAATACCCCATGCGTTCGGTTATGATGCCGATCCAGAAGGAGATTTGGAGTTTTTCCAAGCAGATGGTCACAATACCTTTTCTGAGTTGCTCTATACCTTAGATAATTTTACCCCGGGTGCAGTGGTCATAGGGATGTTGGGGATTATGGTTTTGATCCTTTGGGATCAACCATTTATGAAAAAAATGACCTTCACCAAGTTTGTCAATGGGCCTTTGATCGTCGTAGCATCTGGTATTGGTTTGAATTTACTGTTTGAGCATATGGACTATTTTTCCTTGCATGGTCATCATGTGGTGAACATTCCCGTGTCCAATTCTATTGGAGAGTTTTTTGGATTATTCTCTACGCCCAATTGGTCAATGATTGGCGACAAACAGGTGTACATAGTTGCTCTTACTATTGCAATCGTAGCTAGTTTGGAGACGCTGTTGAGCGTAGAAGCAGCTGACAAGATTGATCCGCAGCGTCGTGTCACTCCCACCAACCGCGAATTGATAGCACAGGGAATCGGTAATTCCGTGTCGGGACTGATCGGAGGCTTGCCAGTCACTCAGGTAATCGTACGTAGCTCCGCCAACGTACAGTCTGGTGCTAAGACCAAAGCATCCGCGTTCTTTCATGGAGTACTCATGCTCATCTGTGTCATTGCCATCCCTCAAGTGCTGAATTTGATACCATTGGCTAGTTTGGCGGCTGTATTGATCATGGTAGGATATAAACTGGTGAAGCCCTCCATGTTTATCGATATGTACAAGACAGGCAATGCCCAGTTTTATTCTTACATCGTGACGATCCTAGGACTGGTGTTTACGGATCTTTTGATGGGTATTGGGATGGGATTGGCCGTGGCCTTCATTTTTATACTATGGAATAATTTCAAGACACCTTATCATTTCAATCTTGCTGATGTCAAAGAGGGCGAACCCATTAGAATTGAGCTCTCTGACAATGTCAGTTTTCTTAACAAGGCAAGTATTTTGAAGACTTTTGGTTTGATTCCCAATGACACAGTGGTAATAATAGATGCCACGCGTACCCAAGACATTCATTGGGATGTGTTGGAGTTGATAGAGGATTTTAAAATCAGCGCGAAGAATAGAGGTATAGATTTAAAACTGGTAGGTTTTGAGAGCTTTGGTAAACAAAGTTCAGAAGAAGACCTGATTAATCACATAGAGGAAAGTTAATAAAAAGGCCGTTTCAGCATCTGAAATGGCCTTTTTGTTTGGGATTTAGTAGGGTCTAATGCGGATTTTTGATGGTGCAAATATTCTTTTTATTTATTGCAACAATGTTGCATTATAGTGTATGTTTGCAACCATGTTGAAATATTCAGATCTTAAACAACTCCTCAAGAAGCATCAACTGCGGGTCACTGACTGTCGTTTGGATGTGTTGTCCTTGTTTCAGGCTTCCGAACATGCTTTGACATCTAGGTTTCTTGAGCATGAGTTGACAGCATATGACAGAGTCACTTTGTACAGAACACTCAATTCTTTCATTGAGAGTGGTTTGTTGCATAAGATTCCTGATGACTCTGGGATGGCGAGATATGGTGTCTGTGATCATCATTGTGATTCGGAGGAGCATCGTCATGATCATTTGCACTTCAAATGTGACGCTTGTGGTCATGTCGACTGTTTATCATCCTATCATGTGCCTAAGGTGCAGATTCCTGGTTTTCTCATCAAGGAAGCCAATATGATTCTCAATGGACTTTGCCAATCTTGTAATTCTTAGGACGGAATGAGTGTACGATCAATCATTGGGATGAATGTCATTCTGATCCTGCTTATACTATCAGGTAGCTACCATGTCTGGGCTTGTCAAAACCCCTGTCAATATGAATTGGTGGGACAGATTTTGGATGCAGATACCAAGCAACCGATACCCCATGTTTTGGTGCGAGCCAAAGACACAGACAAGGCTGTTGTGACCGATCTGTCCGGAGCGTTTGTGCTCAAAGGCTTGTGCAGCGAGTCAAATACCATCTTGGTCTCATGTTTTGGTTACACTGAAACTACCTACGAAGATCACCACCAGCATGGACAAATACCTCATATCTACATGCAAGCGGATGTGAAGACACTGGAAACAGTAACCATCAGTGTGGAAAAAAACAAAGAAGAAGGGACACGCTCTTCTGCCCAACAGACGATCAGCAAACAAGACCTTTCGTCGGATCCATCACAATCGCTGGCAGGTGCTTTGTCTGAATTGGAAGGGGTGACCTTCTCATCGGCTGGGAGCAATGTGCAGTTACCTGTAATCCATGGGTTGTATGGCAATCGTATTTTGATCCTCAACAATGGATTGAAGCACGGGTTTCAAAATTGGGGCAATGATCACGCACCCGAAATAGACATCAGCAGTGCAAACAGCATAACAGTTGTCAAAGGAGCTGCAGGCGTAAGGTTTGGTCCTGAAGCCCTGGGAGGAGCGATTATTATTGAAGCCGACCCCTTGTACCTAAACGAGGCTATGAATGGGACAGTCGGTACAGGTTATCAGACCAATGGACGAGGCTATTTTGCGAACGCAAATGTCGGTCAGGGCTACCAGAAATGGAGCTACCACGTCGGGTCAAACTACACCAAAATAGGTGACAGGCATGCGCCTGATTATTCTCTGACCAACTCTGGCAAAGAAGAGAAGGCACTCCATGCGGGTATTCGCTATCACCTGAGCAATTGGGATTTCAAGCTCTACTACAGTTTTGTGGATCAGGATTTGGCCTTGTTGCGGTCATCGGTCGCAGAAAGTGGCGATTCATTTGTGCAGGCCATCAATTCGGACGAGCCTCTTTTTATCCAACCTTTTTCCTATGACATCAGCGAACCCAACCAGTTGACACAACACCACTTGGGCAAGGCAGAAATCAACTGGTGGTATGCAGATGATGCAAAACTCACCCTCCGAGCAGGTCGACAATTGAACAAGCGACAAGAGTATGATGTGAGACGCAATGCAGACAAACCCATCATAGATTTGGAGCTGGTCACGGATGATGTACAATTGGAGTGGAAGCACCCTGAGTGGAGGAGACTGGATGGATTGATTGGGGTTCAGTTTTTTCAGCAAAACAATGACAACAATCCTGGCACTGGTACCACGGCCTACATTCCCAACTACAACACGATGCGATTCAGTGGATTTATGGTGGAGAGTCTGCTGATACGAAAGAGTACGTTCGAACTCGGTGTACGCCTAGATCATGAGTATGACAATGTACGAGGACGAGAAACCAACCAAGACCTCTTTGCCGACGACTTCAGCTTCACCAATCTGACTACCTCTTTGGGATTGATTAGGGAAGTATCTGGCAACAGTACGTTTAGATCCAACATAGGCACCGCTTGGCGTACGCCCAACATGGCAGAACTATACAGTTTTGGGCAACATGGATTCAAAACCAACTATGGTTTGCTCCGCTACTACACCGACGAAAATGGTGAGTTGAGAACGGACGAAGTGATCACCATGAAAGACAGCGATATAGCTCCCGAAAAAGGGTACAAGTGGATCAATGAATGGCAGACCGACAAAGACAAGGACAGTTATACCCTCACTGCATATGCCAACTACATCGAGAACTACATCTACAATCGTCCTGTAGCTGTGATCGGGACGGTACGTGGACCTATGCCCGCTTTCATTTTTGATCAGGCAGATGCTTTGTTTCTTGGCGCAGACTTTACCTGGCAGAGACAGTGGAGCCAACACATCAATGGCACATTGGGGTTGAGCTATCTATGGTCTAGAAATGTACGAAAGGATGAGTCACTCATTGACCAGCCGCCAGTGACTGCACACTACAAGTTGAGCTACACGACAGGTAAGCTATGGAAGTTTGATCAATCTGTCGTCACGCTGAAACCCAGCTACACCTTTGAGCAGTATCAGGCACCTCGCACGGTGCCTCCAGAGTACCTAATCGATGGGTCAGTTGTGATCAATCCTGATTCCGAAATCTTTGACTTCAAGGATGCACCGCAGGGTTACTTTCTACTGGATCTAGCATGGAAGTACAGCATAGGACACTTCAGCGGCCAAGTCGAAATCCGAAACGTATTCAATGCCCGCTACAGAGACTACCTCAATCAGATGCGCTATTTCGCAGATGATATGGGAACGAACTTTTTATTCACAATCAATTATATTTTTTAAATCCATATTAAAATGAGAAAAGTAAATCATTTGAAAAAGTACAGTATTTATGCCGTGATGTTAGGAGGCTTGATTTTTACAGGGTGTAGTGATGACGATACACCTGAGGTAGAGAATGAAGAAGAAGTTATTACTGATGTCACACTGGTTTTTACCAACGATGATGACCCATCAGATGTCGTGACAGCTCGGGCAGAAGATCCAGATGGTGCAGGATTACAGGAGTTGACCATTTTGGATGAAATCAATTTGGGTCTGAATAAAAGCTATACACTGACCTTGCAAATCGAAAACAACCTCAATTCACCAGGTGAGGATATCACCGAGGAGGTAGAAGAGGAGAGCGATGAGCATCAGTTTTTCTTTAGTTTCACCGACGGTGCCTTTGCCAACCCTACTGGAGATGGCAACATAGACAATGCGGCAGATCCGCTAAACTACAATGATGAGGATGCCAATGGCAATCCAGTCGGTCTATCCACTGCTTGGACCACTGCTGCCAATGCTCTCAGTGCGGGTAGCTTCAGCCTCAAACTACAGCATCTACCAGACATCAAATCATCTACATCAGAAGCCACTGACGGTGATACAGACATCGCCTTGACTTTTGTACTGAATATTAATTGAGTTGAAAGTGTAAAGTTGAAAGTGTAAAGTTGAAAGTGTAAAGTTTGTACGGTAGCTGGTTTATATACCTTCACGAACTTTCACTTTCTACTTTATGAACTTTTCACTTTCTACTCCCTTTCTTGCTTATATACCCTTGAAGTGATAAGTTGCCACTGCAACATGAGAAACAAACAATGATCTCAAAATCATGTTGTTTACATATCTATGATCGCAAAGTACAGAAGCAGTTCGGTGATTCCCTTCAGGATGGCCTTTTTGATGTGGCTCAGCTTTAGTTATCAGTTCTATTCTGGGCATGATTTAGGTTTCTTGGGCATTTATCCCCGTACACTTCACGGACTGATTGGTATCCCATTGTCCCCACTGGTTCATGGCAATCTCAATCACATCCTATCCAATACGCTACCACTGATTTTGCTTGGAGCGGTACTGTTTCATTTTTACAGCAAGGTTGCCGTGACCGTTTTTGTCAATTCGTATTGGATCACGGGGCTGCTGGTATGGATTTTTGGGCGGGAGTTTTACCACATCGGTGCGAGTGGTATGATCTACGGTTTGGCCTTTTTTCTGATGCTGTTTGGCTTGTTTCGCAAGGACCGCAAGTCTCTGCTGATCTCCATTATAGTAGTGATATTTTATGGAGGATTAGTCTATGGTTTGATGCCCGACGATCCTCAGACCTCTTGGGAGTCACATGCCTTTGGGGCGGGAGTGGGACTGGCGCATGCCTTCGTATTTCGCAACAAACGCTCTGTGGGCTAGGTTCTATCCGATAGAAATGATCTAGTGAAGCGCCCATAAGAAACCGCTTGGACTAATCTGACAAAGGAAGGATCGGGTGGTGTGAGAGGCGCACCGTGGGCTTATAGCTCACAGCCGTCTACTTGACTGTGACCAGTTAATTATTTCACCAGTTTAAAATTCTTGGAGTGTTTTTCCAGTCTTCATTATCCACTGTGTCAAACCATTTGCGCTACGCCCCATAATTGAATGCTAAGTCCTACACATTGCTCCATAACTGTCCGCCTACATCAGACTAAATTAAGAGACAAAACGTAATTTGCACACCTTGCCCCGAAATTAAACGGACACGTTTTTATGGAGCGTTAATTAGATTATAATTTAGTTGGACTTAGCACCACCTAGAATATGCTGGTTTTCAACCGAGTCATAAGCATAATCAATTAAGGTTACAATTTCTGTTGTCTTATCAAACTTGATTCTAAGCCAACCAAAATAAATTTTTTGATTTATTTTATTCTGTATTCCAACAATCTGCTCGGAATCAGCCCAGTTTCCTTCATAAGATACTTGGCCATTAGAAGAGGTGTTTCGTATGACTAAAGCGCCGAAATCAGGTGTCCATTGTTTATTTTGACCCACATTCAAATCTATTGTTGCGCCTTGAATTTCAGCAACTAATAAACCCATACTCAAAAAATTTTCATCGATGGGTGGCCCTGATTTGATCAAATTTGCTCCAATGGGGTTCATGCCTACGTATAGGCGATCACCCTGGCTATTTGCGGTCAATTCTACAAATATTGTAAAATCCACCTGTCCATCCTCTGACAAGTCAATTGCAATAGGAAAAGGATCCCCGTATTTTACTGTTCGTCCATCCAATTTGTATATTATTGAATTGGGTGGGTCTAGTATTTCGTCGGCCTTATCATAATTACATCCAGAAATGAGCAGAACTCCTGTAAGGATTGTACAAAGAAAAAAATATTTAGATTTCATTGTTTTTGGTTGTCTCCTTCAAAACGACTTATACGTCCCTATGGTCATTCGGGATTCGTCACTAATTATCACTTGTTTCGATTTCTTTTTCATACGATTTGATATTCATGAATTGTCACTTTTTCACGAAACTTAACTCCTTTTTTTACTTTTTGTAGACCGAATTGTTTTCGAATTGGTCGTCACAGTTGACTAGCCAATTGACCACAACGCCACTGTATCAATCGTGGCGTGTGATTTAGTTTAAGTTTCGGATACAAGATAGCCAAATCTCTGATTTGCGCTATCCCTTTTTGATTTCATAGAGCTAATCTGAGATATGGCGGGGCTTCCAGAAAGCAGAGAACTTTCATTTACAGCTGAACCGCCATGATTTGATCACAGAATGTTAGGAGCTTTTTTTCTTGCCTTTTGGATGAAAAACAACCATCCAAAGTCTTTAGCAGCTTTTTTATCTTCTTTAATCTGGTTAATAGAAGATATTAGTCCAACTGGGTTAACAGGTATTGGTAGTGGGAAATTCCCAGCTATCCCTGTCAAAATTGACTTTACCATATTTGGTTTTCTTTTTTCTATAAAGTCGAATTTGGCATCATCAATATATTTATCAATTTTCACTTGAAACTCATCTGTGTTTTGGGATTGGTAGAACTCCTGAGTCCATTCAAACACTTTGCTTCTAAAATCTTTCAAAAATTCAGATTTTCGTAGAGTAATTATTTCATCCCAACTAAGAGTTCCGAAATCAAAATGATTTAAGCTTTGAATAGATGAAATCACCTGATTAGTTTGAATTTTTGCTTCGTACTGATTGTATGTGAACCTGTAGGCATCTTCATGTATTTCAGAAAGAAGTGCAGAAAAATTATCAAATTTATTAATCGACTCAGTTAAAATTTGAAAATCGGACGAAATTGTACCGATATAGTATTTCAAATCTTTCATGTGTTCTCTTGATTGAATTTCAGGTGAATCAAATCCATTCTTTTTTTGAACATATTTCTTTACGAATTCAATGTACTTATCAGAATTTTCACCCATCCACATTGATGTTTCTGGGTTAGATGGGGCATAATATTCCCTTAGCTGTTCTTCACCTTCGACAAAATCTTCTATCGTTAATAAAATTTCAGACAGTTCACTTTTGAATTTAATATCTTCTTTAGAATACGCATTCAAGTAAGACTCATTAGTGAATAGTTCTGAACCATCTAAAGGGCCTATGCCTTGAGGGACAATTACTAGATTTTCAAAAAGTATTGCATTTCTTTTAAGGAAATTTGCAGGACTATCGGAGTTACATTCTGAGTACATATTCACACTGTATGGAGTGAATATTCCAAATTGCTTTGCGTAATTAGATTCTTGGTATTTGTAGCTCATTAAATATTCATTGCTCCTAACGCCCATGTATGAGTCGTGGCGGTTTAAAAGCACTAAAGATAGCGGTTTTCTTCAAGCCAATCCTGCGGATTGGCCGCTAATTTAATTCTCCCAAGCGAGCCGATCCGCAGGATTGGCGGACTATCAGATACCCACCGATCCTCGACTCTACCACCAACTCGCCATGACTTCATACACAATGTTATGGGCTGTTTTAATTGTTCAGACTGTGGATTCTGTTCACAAAATGAAAAAATGAATCGATTTCTGCTTGGAATTTTTGACGTTCAGGGAATCCCATTCTAATGTAGGTGCTGTCGTTCGTGAAGTAAATCACTCCGTATCCACCTAAATCGAATTTGTTGTAAATTGAGCCGTCCTTTAGAGTTACAAAAGTTGAGTCCACGAGTTGATAGTTGATCCAAGAGTGTTCAAGTAGATAAAAAGCGTCTTCAAAAATCGAATCCTCAGCAGTGTGATAGTTCGGAATGTCGCCTCGGAGGGAATCAGCTTCTGTATCAGTTAATCGGAAAATGTAAATTTCAGCAAATCTCGGGTTGGAAAAACTGTCTCGTTGATAGACATAAGTTGACATGATTCGGTCATCGGGAGGCAGGATCGTCAATTCATTGGATTCAATCTGCAAAATAAGTTCCTGTTCGACACTGTCAGGAGGATAAATGAATTTGATCGTTGAATCGGTTGCAACAAATTTCGCAGTTGGTTGTGAAGGTATTTGTTCGTTGAAACTCCAGCGATAGAAGTTGTTCAGTGAATCAAACATAAGCCAGTGAGGCCAGTTCTTGTCGTTTGTATACCATTGGCCAATTACATTAGAATTTCCTTGGAATGTTAGTTCGTCGGTTTGTTGAGAACAGCCGCAAAAAAGGAGTAAAATGAAGATAAGTTTAATTTGGTTCATTGGCAAGTTGCGGCAATAGCCCATAACAATTGTGTATGCGGACAAAAGTTCCGCATACTTGCCTTATGGCATGAGTAAATCTAAGTTTTTTAATTTGTCGATAAGGTGGCTTTCTTCACTCATGCCTCCTACCAAAATTAACACCTCAACCCCATATCTCACCAAAAGATGGATGCTTTGTTGCACTAATTATAGCAGTATACCCAAATCTTGGTAAATGATTTGGGTGGTGGGGGAGCTGTTTCCCCTGACTAACTGTTACCTCGGCAGTAACCGATTCCACCCACCACAAAAAAAAGCCTGGGAATACTCCCAGACCTCCTATCAACCTATTGAGCACGATGATTATGATCAATTCACAATCATCCCGTTAGTATCCTGACAAAAAAATGCACAGATAATCGGCTCGATTAGGACCTATATCTGTGCACCTGACTCAATTAATCACATACTTAATGGATTGAAAGATAAAAACCATATGCTGCATTTAATTTTTTTAAGGCAATAACCTGACAGTCAATTGTCTTCAGTGAGAGGTCGCGAGTCTGCGTCTATGATCCGCAATACCTAGTGGATGATAGGCGAGTCTTCGTGAGCATCTAGCGAGACATCGTGGATAGTCAGCGAGACCTAGTGATAAGAAAACGAGTGATAGTGAATGATCAGCGAGTCTTCGTGAACGGCTAGCGAGACTTAGTGGATAGTCAGCGAATCTTCGTCACAGGTCAGCGAGACTTAGTGATAGGAAAACGAGTGATAGTGGATGGCCAGCGAGATTTAGTGATAGGAAAACGAGTCATAGTGGATGGTTAGCGAGATTTGTTGGATACTCATGGGAGTCGTCGAGTGATGTGATGATCATAGAAATATACCCAAATCTAGGGAGAGGATTTGGGTGGTGGGCAGGTGTTATTTTCGTTTCATATGCTCAACCGGCTCTCTTGGACTCAGGAATGTCAGGACAGCGTGCGGCGGCTTTCCTGACGTGCAAGAAATATGAAAAATTTTTGTATTGAATTGCTTCACTTTGGAAAAGTTCAAGGTCTATTACATGCGATTGCCCTGCAAAATCTCCCTTTTTTGCACTGCCCTTTGTCTCCATTCAGAACCCGCGCGGGTTCGTGTGCAAACCCGCGCGGGTTTACGGCCAAACCCGCGCAGGTTTATGGTCAAACCCGCGCGGGTTTTTGGTCGCCCATTTTCTTGTCCATAGCAGTGCGTGCAAATCATCGAAATGGAGCAGTATAGGCTATTTTTAGGCTTTTGAGGACCAAGTACAAAGAGGACGAGCAGATCGGACTGGTAGTGCAATCAAATGGGCAAATTCAAGAAAGCATAGCTGAGTGGATAGATAAGCATGCATTAGTTCCACCCCCTAACCCCCGCCAGCGGGTGACAAAGAAGTAGCCAGTGTAGCCTCAGCTTTCCTGCAATACCCGAATGAAAAGGAACATAGACTCAATCCCAAAGAACAAAACTTAATCAAATCAAACGATTTCCCCCGCTGGCGGGGGCGGGGGGTGGACTTTTTAGTATTCTTGCAATACCTAAATCCGAACCCAATGACCCAAAACAATAGCCATTACAACAAGCGGCTTCAGCCTTTTGCTAAAGCACTAAGATCAGATATGACCAAGGCAGAAGCCTGTATTTGGAAATATGTACTCAAAGCAAGGATGATGGCGGGTTATCAATTTAGAAGACAGAGACCAGTTCTTAATTACATTGCGGATTTCATGTGCAAGGAATTAAACCTTATCATAGAAATTGATGGAATCACACATTCCTATGAGGGAGTTTATATCAAAGATCAAAAGAGAACACAGGAACTAGAATCCCAAGGCTTTACTGTTTTGAGGTATGCCGACGAAGAGGTGCTACAAAACATAGAACACGTTAGAGAAAGCATAGCTGAGTGGATAGATAAGCATGCAGTAGTTCCACCCCCTAACCCCCGCCAGCGGGGGACAAAGAAATAGCCAGTGTAGCCTCAGCTTTCCTGCTTTGTCAGAATGAAAAGGAACATTGACTCAACCCCAAAGAACAAAAATCAAGCAATTCAAACAATCTCCCCCGCTGGCGGGGGCAGGGGGTGGACTTTCTGGCATCACCGCAACACAACTGAATCCGTCCGGGTTTTGAATCACCTATTTCCTAGGCCAGAGTAGTACGTAGCAATCTCCAAATAGAGCAGTACAGGCTGTTTTTAGGCTTTTGAGCATCAAGTACAAAGAGGACTAGCAGATCGGACTGGTAGTACAATCAAATGGGCAAATTTAAGAAAGCATAGCTGAGTGGATAGATAAGCATGCATTAGTTCCACCCCCTAACCCCCGCCAGCGGGAGACAAAGAAGTAGTCAGTGTAGTCTTGGCTTTCCTGCTATACCCGAATGAAAAGGAACATAGACTCAATCCCAAAGAACAAAACTTAATCAAATCAAACGATTTCCCCCGCTGGCGGGGGGTGGACTTTCTGGCATCATCGCAACACAACTGAACCTGTACGGGTTTTGAATCACCTATTTCCTAGGCCAGAGCAGTACGTAGCAATCTCCAAAATAGAGCAGTACAGGCTGTTTTTAGGCTTTTGAGCATCAAGGACAAAGAGGACTTGCAGATAGGACTGGTAAAGCAATCAAATTGACGCTTGAATAGAGGTAGATTTCGGTAGAATCAGGACGAATTTTAACCAATCTACCCTACAGCATACGAATATTTGAAGTTTATTTGAGGGATGAAGGTAGCAGTAATAGGAGGTGGAGCAGCGGGGTTCTTTGCAGCACTGTCGTGCAAGGTAGCGCATACACAGGCGCAGGTCGATATTTTGGAGGCATCTGGCAAGACCCTGTCCAAAGTAAAGGTGTCAGGCGGCGGGCGCTGCAACGTGACCAATGGCTGTGAGTCCAATGCTGATTTTCTAAGATTTTACCCCAGAGGATCCAAGGTACTGAAGAAAACCTTCGGGCATTTTGATCGGCTGAAAACCATCGACTGGTTTGCCCAGCGAGGGGTTGAGCTCAAGACCGAAGCAGACGGCAGGATGTTTCCCGTGACCAATGATTCACAAACGATCATCGATTGTCTGCGAGATGAGGCTAGAAAACTGGGCGTAGAGGTCGTCCAGAACTACAGGGTATCGTCCATCACGCCAACTCACCGTGGCTTTGAGTTGTTTTCCAAAGCAGGCAACAGGGTCTATGATTATCTGATCATTGCGGCAGGAGGCAACAACAAGCCTGAGTCCTATGACTGGTTGAGACAATTGGGACATGCGATCATTCCTCCTGTACCGTCTTTGTTTACTTTCAATATCCCCTCGGAGAAGAAATTGACGCTACTGTCCGGTGTGGCAATGACGGCAGCTACGGTGAAGATTCAAGGAACCAAATTGGCAGAGAAAGGTCCGCTGTTGGTGACGCACTGGGGGCTGAGTGGGCCAGCTGCCCTGCGATTGTCTGCCTGGGGTGCACGCATATTGCACGACTTGAACTACCAGTTTAGCATCCAGATCAACTGGACGCAGCTGGACAATGAGGCGCAGGTACGAGAGCGATTGGAGTCAGTCTCAGCGGAGTTGGACAAGAAGCTCGTGAGCAATATCAATCCATTTGATCTACCCAAGCGACTCTGGAGCTATTTGCTGGACAGGGTAGAGGTGGACGAGAGCAAACGATGGATGGAGGTGGCCAAAAAGGACAGAAACCGCCTGATCAATGTCCTGTGCAATGATGTCTACAAGGTGGAAGGCAAGACGACTTTCAAAGAAGAGTTTGTGACCTGCGGGGGTGTAGATACCGCCGAGGTGGATTTCAACACGATGGAAAGCCGCCAGATCAAAGGGCTGTATTTTGCCGGAGAGGTGCTGGACATAGATGGTGTAACGGGAGGGTTCAACTTTCAGGCTGCCTGGAGTACAGGATATGTCGCGGGTCTATTGGGAGGGAAGGACTAAGGATTTAAATCCCAGAGCATGGATCATTCGGATAAATTCAGGCTGTGGCCCTGCCTTGAAAATTGTCTCCACCTGCGTGTATGGATGCCGAAATTTGAATTCCTTGGCGTGCAGTAGCATCGTACCCATCTGCCATTTTTCCAAAAATAGCTTGTTTTGTTTGTTGCAGCCATGCGGTCTGTCTCCAATGATCGGATGAAAGATATGGGCAAAGTGTTTTCTGATTTGATGCATTCTCCCAGTCTCGGGATATACTTCTACCAGAGCGTACCTAGAGGTACTGTGACCCAGATGTGGTACATTGACCTCCGTTTTTTCTAGTGTTTTGTAGCGGGTTACGGCTTCTTGCACCTTGCCTTTGTCATTGGTGAGGGCATAGTCTATGATGCCTTCTTCTTCTGTATACCCTCTCACGATGGCCCAATACACTTTGTCAATGGTCTGGCTTTCAAATTCCTTTCTGATCAGTTGAAGCGCCTCTTCACTGAGTGCGAAAACTAGCACACCACTGGTTTTCCTGTCCAATCTATGAGCAGGGTAGACATGCCTGTCAAGTTGGTTTCTGAGTTCTTGCAGCGCATAGCGATCGGTGTTGCAGGCTATTTTCGAACGGTGCACCAACAGTCCATGGGGTTTGTTGATCGCCACATAATGGTCGTCTTGGTATATGATTTCTAATTCTTGATCCAATTTATTTGGGGAGTAAGGTAATTATTCAAACTGTATCTTGACCTCTGATGCTTTGAACTTGCTGGCAAGTTCAATAATTTACCTGTCTAAGCCAATTTGGATCTACTATGAAATGCATTTTTTTTGCAGTGTTAGCTGTTTTTTTACTCATATCTATATCTACCCAAGCCCAAATCCTCAATGTCAATAAATTGGATGTGACGACAGATTCGTCACGTTATACTTTTGGGGGAATAGAGTTTTTCTTTGAAACTGACAACAGGAGTCCAACACCCGAAGAATCGGCCAAACTGTTGACCATCGAGTCAGCTGTGGATATTGTGTATGTTTCGGATTTGCATGCCTATTATTTAGCAGGGGAGTTGAATTATTATGAAGCGACAGGTGATCCCGTCATCAGTACAGGTTTTATCCACTACCGAACCAACCTGATGAGAAAAAATAGGCTGTCTTATGAGGTGTACACACAGGCTTCTTTTGACGCAAGTCGACGTTTGGATTTTAGAGGTATTGTAGGAGGGGGGATTAAATATAGAATCTATAAGACGCCAGAGTTTGAAATGGATTTTGGTACGGGGGCCTTTTACGAGCATGAAAAATGGGAGACATTTGATGAGATCAGTCAGATAGTGAGTGTGAGTTTTTGGAAGTCTTCCTCATATCTCAAGAGCAATTTGGAATTGAGTGATGCTGCCAATTTGAGTTTTATTACGTTTTACCAAGTAGGATATGATTGGGATATCGATGCATTCAGACACCGAATCAGTGGAGAGCTGCAACTCAATTTCAACATTACAAGTCACTTTTCCTTTGTAGTCGAAGGCAGCATACATTACGAAGACAAGCCAATCATTGACATCAATAAGACAGTGTATGGAATCAAAAATGGATTGGCCTATACATTCTAGGCCACAAAAAAGGCTACCAATTTGGTAGCCTAGAATATTTTTTTGGTGGTTGGGTTGCGTGTGTTAGTTACTCGGATGCCATTACCTCTTTGACAATCTGAGCCAATTGCTCAGGGCCTTCTAGTGGCTTTCTGATGTATTTTTTAACATCAATTTTCAACTCGTCTGTTTCATACTCCAAGTGAGAAGAAACAATGATGATTTTTGGTTTGCTCTCTAGTGTTGAAATCGTCTCATATCCATCTAGATAAGGCATTTCAATGTCTAGAAATAGGATATCTGGCTTGAGTTTAGATACGCCCACAGCACCATCAATAGCACTACTAAATGTACCCACCAAATCAATTACGTCAACACGCTCGGCTAGTTTCTTGAATATCTCTAAATATACCAAGTCATCATCGATTGCCACACATTTGTACTTTTCCATTTATTATTAATTGATCTCTGTTCTTAGTTCTGTAAGCAAAGCCAATCTTAACCAAAAAATACTACTTATCGAAACTGACGATGAAAAAACTCAGAAATAGACAAACTAACATTTAAATAGTCCAACTGTTTACTAAGCATTCAATATATGTGTATATTGGTATGTATGCTCTTAATAAATCCCTAAATTGCGTTAGATATTAACAACGTTTGGGTTGTTTTGATACAAATTTTCTAATAAGTAGCCAAATGAACAGAATTCTATCAGAAGTAAAGGAAAAACTAGGTAAGCCCTATTATGATTTTGAGTTTTTACTGGAATGTCTCAAGGACATACTTGAGCAGAATGGAGAGGCTGAGATAGCCAAGGATATTCCATTTTTGAATGACTTTCCATTCAAATCTGGAGAAGAAATGTCTTCAAAACATATTCAGCTTTACTCGTTGGTCTTTCAACTCGTCAATATGGTAGAAGTCAATGGTGCTGTCCAAAACCGACGAAGAGTAGAAAACGAATTGGACTACCATGCAGTCAATGGTTTGTTTGCTAGCAATATCAACAATCTACTCACCAATAAAATAACCGAGCAAGACATATTGAGAAAACTGCCAGATACGGTGGTAGAACCCGTCTTGACTGCTCACCCTACCGAAGCAAAACGAGCGACGGTTCTAGAACATCATAGAGATCTTTATTTGCTATTGGTCAACAGAGAAAACAAAATGTTCTCTGACAATGAATTGCTCAATATCAGACACAATATCAAGTTGGCATTGTATCGGATCTGGAAGACGGGGGAGATTTACCTAGAGAAACCAGACGTACATTCTGAACTTAGAAATATTCTCCATTATTTGGTCAACGTATTTCCAAAAGTGATTCCAGTATTGGACAGAAGGCTCATACAGGCATGGTCTTCCTGTGGACTGGACAAGAAGTCACTGTTGGAGAACCATGCTTTTCCTAAGATCAGTTTTGGTAATTGGGTAGGAGGAGACAGAGATGGCCATCCTTTGGTTACCGAGCAAGTGACAGAAGAAACCTTGCAAGCTCTTCGATTGAACGCTTTTGTAGTGATGAACCGAAATTTGACCACTTTGGTCAAACACTTGAGTTTTACACATTCTGTAGATGAGTGTAGCCAAGAATTTCAAGAGCGTGTAAACGAGATGATCAGCGATTTGGGAGATCTTGGTTTGGATTCATTTAATAGAAACAAAGAAGAGTGCTTCAGACAATTTGCCAATTTGATCATAGCTAAAATGCCGATCATTCTCGAAAGGGGACATGCAACCGAACTGACAGAAGAAGCAGGTAGGTATGTACTGGCTCAGGATATGCTAGATGACCTCAACCTGTTGAAGAAAGAGCTAATCAGTTTTGGCGCACAATCAATCGCGTATGATGATGTCAACCTGTCTATCAGGAGTTTGGAGACTTTCGGTTTCCACTTGGCCAAGTTGGATGTGAGACAAAACAGTGCGTTTCATGACAAGGCCATAGAGCAGCTTTTGGAAGCGGCGCAGGTAGAAGATCATAATTTCTCCGAATGGAGTGAAGAAAAAAGGGTGGCGTTCCTGACACAGGAGTTGAAATCTAGCCGTCCCTTTACGCATCAAAATGCAGTTTTGGGACCCAATGCATCTGCTGTAATCTCATGCTACAGAGTGGTAGAAGCACACGTAAATAAATACGGGACAGATGGAATAGGGTCATTCATCGTCAGTATGACTAGGTCTGTTTCGGATTTGCTGTCAGTTTACTTACTGGCAAGAGAGGCTGGTTTGGTTAGAAATACTGAAGAGGGTTTGGTCTGTCGAGTACCTGTAGTGCCGCTGTTGGAGACCATAGAAGACTTGCAGCATGGGGTATCTATTATGGAAGGTTTCTTGGCCCATGAATTCACTCAAAGGAGCCTAAGGTACCTGAAAGAGAAGAAAGGTCTAGCAAGACTGAGTCAGCAGATCATGGTGGGGTACAGTGATAGTAACAAGGACGGAGGGATCATTGCCAGTCAGTGGAATCTCTACCGCTCACAGTACTTATTGGCTGAACTGGCCGAAAAGCATGAGGTGGATTTGGTGTTCTTTCATGGTAAAGGGGGATCAATCAGTAGAGGGTCTGGACCTACCCATTATTTTATCAAAGCATTGCCATACCAGTCTATCAAGCACAACATTCGTCTGACAGAGCAAGGAGAAACCATTGCGCAGAAATACGAAAACAAAGTTAATGCAGAGTACAATTTGGAATTGCTAGTTGCCAATTCACTTTCCAAGAGTCTTCATGACGAGCAGACAGAAAGGGTGTATCACCCACAAGCTGAGATCTTGGATGTGTTGGCGGCAGAGAGTAAAGAACATTACGAAAAACTGACACACGAAGAAGGGTTTGTCAAGTATTTTAGACAAGCAACACCTATTGATGCCATCGAAACGAGTAAAATAGGTTCTAGACCTGCCAAGCGTACAGGAGCCAATACTTTAGAGGATTTGAGAGCGATTCCATGGGTGTTTTCCTGGAGTCAGTCTCGTTACCACATGACCAGCTGGTATGGTGTAGGCACAGCCTTTACCAACCTGAAGAAAAAGTCTCCAGAAAAGTACAACGAATTCAAAAAGGCCATCATTAGTGACACCTTTATCAGATACGTATTGACCAATGTAGATACTTCATTGGCTGCAACAGATGAAGGTATCATGAAGTCCTATGCTGAGTTAGTAGAGGATGTCAGCTTGAGAGATAAGTTCTTGGGAATGTTCTTGAATGAATTCAAATTAACCAGAGATGTCTTGTTTGATTTGTTGGGAGAAGGAATAGAAGTGAGGAGAAAAAACCATCATTACTCTAATCATCTAAGAGCACCTTTGATGAAACATTTGCATGAGAAGCAGATTCAGTTATTGAAACTCTGGAGGAAACAAAAAGAGGAAGGAGATGCGAAAAGTGCAGATACACAGATCGAATTGATGTTAACAATCAATGCAATAGCAAGCGCAATGAGAAATACAGGTTGATATCAGCCTACAAATACTATCAAGAAGGGGAATCACAAGATTCCCTTTTTTTTAGCTAAAGTTGCTTATATACATTTTGCATTGTGCTTCCGCTCCTATGAACATGATGCTGTGACCTTTGAGTACCAACCAAGCGTTATCTTCCTTGCTGAATTTAAGCTTCAGTGTTGATTCTTTGTCATTGTCTTTGAAAAAGAGAGATCGTATCATTTTGCTTAGATTTAATATAATAATATAAAGTTAATCAGACAATTTGAATAATCAAAGAATATATTGGAAAGATGCAATTATTTTGTTTTTGAATAAGAATTTTAATGTCATTTCATGTCTAAATTCAATTAGTATCAAGGTAATATAGGTTTTTGATCGAGGAGTTTGTTTCACTTAGTGACGATGAGAATGGCTAGTTATTCTTAAATAAGGCGTCTTCATTCGAAGTATGCCTGAGGCATTACATTATAGAAAGTATTGAAATAGTAATATTTATTAATACAATACAATTTGAAGGGATGTTGATTGTGCTATCCTATACGTAGAAGAAATCCATTAATTAGTCGAAAAATGAAGCAGTTTTGTCAAGAAAATCTTTGTAAAGCTTGTTATTATAAGCATATTGTAACAGACTTATGAATTCTGAAATTATTAGAAAATTAATAAATTGAAATTGCTCAATGTTCGTATTTTCGCAGATCGGTTCATTTGAACAAATGCCGGTATAAAAGTTATGAGAAAGGTTCTATCAATATTTTTATTGACAACTCTATTGTCTTCTATTTCCCCTGTATTCTCACAGGAGATTTCAGAGGGCGAGGCTCAGGCTTTGCTAGAAAAAACGCAGTACAACAAGAAGAGAGGAAACCTAGAAGGTGCTTTGGGATATGGACTGCTAGGTCTAGATCAAGCAGAATACTTGGGTGATGAAAATTTGATCTTCGAATTTAGAAGCATTCTGGGGGATATCTACTTGTCCAAGAAGGATTACAAACGATCAATCAACTATTTTTTGGGGATAGTCCTGTCAGCCAAAAGGACTGGAGAACAATCACAACTTGCACAAGGCTACTATTACTTGGCCGATACTTATACCCGAATGGGCGCCTACAACAAAGCAAGTGATTATTACTATCAAGTATCAGTTATATATGACAAAACGGGGTTCAAACAGGGAAAAGCTAGTGCAATTGAGTCTTTAGGAATCAATTATGTCACTTCCAATCAAACAGAAAAGGCAGTAGATACTTATGAGAGATTGCTCAAAATTGCAGTAGTAGATAAGTTGTATTCCTATGTAGGAAAGGCCCAAGAGCAATTGTTTACTCAATACATGATTCTCGGAAATACAGAAGAAGCCATCAAATATGGTGTCCTGTATTATGAAAGGATCAAAGATAGGGGCAATAATGACCGTATAGCGGAAGCTGCAGATTTGCTGGCAGGTCAGTATATTTTGGCAGAGGATGATAAAAATGCATTGAAATATGCAAACATCGCTGTGCTCAAGAATCCAAATGCAGTCAACTACAAAGAGAATCAAGCGGTAGCCCTAGCCATGAACAACGAATATCAAAAGTCTATGTCTACTTTTGATGATGCCATTGCAAAGAATGAGAAACTGCGCAAAATGTCCGATGTGGCAGAACTATACAATAGAAAGGCAGAGGTGGCCAACCAAAAGGCTGATTTTAAAACATCATTGAATGCATTGGAAAAGGCGGAGGAAATAGCTGTTAGTAAAAATTCTAAAGAGATTCTACTCGACACCTATAAATTCTATGCAGATATGTATAAAAGGAAGGGTAGTACTACGCAGTATGAAGAGTATCTGAAAATGTATGAAGCAGTCAAACTTCAAGTCGGAAATAATGATACAATGAGATCCAAAGTATCGGCATCTCGTGAAAACCTAGCTGAGAGTTTTGAACAAGAAGCAAGAGCTCAAATTTCAAGTTCGGAAAACCAAAAATTGGCTAAGGAACGAGAAAGATTGAAATCAGAGCAAAAAATAAAGGAACTGGAATTGTTGGAACAAAAAAGCAAGTTGCAAGAAGTAACTATGCAGCAGATTGAGTTGGAAGCACAAAAGGCAAAGCAGGAAGTCGTAATTGTAGAACAAGCTGCCAGAGCCAAACTCAATCAAGAACAACTTGATCGACTCCAACTTGAGGCAGAAATGACCCGATTGTCTGAAGCAGAGCGTCAAAAGGAGCTAGATATTTTGCAGAAGGAGAGTCAAATTCTCCAGCAGCAAAAGGAATTTGAAGCGAAGCAAGCCAAGCAAGCTAAAATTTTACAATACATTATCATCACAGCGGCAATCACCATTTTGACGATTTTGGCAATTGCTTTCTATAGAACTTACAATACTGGTAAGACCATTCAAGAGCAGAATCAGAACCTAGCAGAGCAACAAAAGACGATTTTGAATAGAAATATTCAACTCAAAAAGAGTTCGGAAGCCATGCTCGCTATGAACAATAAATTGAAAAAGGCACATGTCAATTTGAAAGTTCTATTGAAGAAGGAACAGTCCACACGAGAAGAGCTAGAAAAGGCTAACAAGGAAATCAAAAACACTCAAGTTCATTTGGTTCAAGCAGAAAAGATGTCTTCACTTGGCCTATTGACTGCTGGCATAGCTCATGAAATTAATAATCCAATTAATTTCGTATCTAGTGGTGCTCAGTCCTTGTTGAGGAATTTTGAGGAATTGAAGGGGTATATCGAAAACTATCAAAAAGTACTGTCACTAGACGATATAGAGCAGATTAGAAAATATAGATCCATATTGGCTGAGGATGAAGACAATTTGAATGACCTGCAAAGTAGCAGTGAGGAATTACTTGCCGATGTGAATTATGGTATTTCACGGATTACAGAGATTGTGAACGGCTTGAGGACGTTCTCACGACATGACGAAGCAGAAGTCAAAGATGCAGATATCAACGAGAGTTTTGATTCAGCATTATTGATCCTGAAAAACAAGTACAAAAACAAGGCTGAAATTGTGAAGAACATGGATGAGACCATCCCTCAGATCCAATGTTTTCCAGGTCAATTGAATCAAGTGTTTGTAAATTTGGTGAACAATGCACTAGATGCTATGGAAGATGATGGCACCATCACCATTACTACCAAAAATCTAGACGAAGACTTTATAGAAATAAGAATTCAGGATACTGGCAGTGGCATGCCAGATCATGTTAAGGATAAAATATTTGATCCGTTCTTTACTACCAAAGATATTGGTAAAGGAACAGGCTTGGGATTGTCTATCTCTCATGGTATCATTGAAAAACACAATGGTACGATAGAAGTAGAAAGTGAATTGGGTGTGGGTACCACATTCATCATTAGACTGCCCAAAAAGTTAGAGTTAGACGAAAAAGTTTTAGAGAACCAACTGAGTTAGGTTAGAGAGGATACGATTATGGAATTAGTATTACAACGTCCAGAGAAGAAGGAAACCGTCAAAAAATATAGTGTACTATATGTGGATGATGAACCAGTGAACCTACGGATTTTTCAACATGCGTTTAAACGTGATTACAATGTGTTCACGGCAGTGAATGGCTATGATGCTTTGGAGCTATTGAATGAAGAAAAGATTGATTTGATCATCACAGACCAACAGATGCCACGTATGTCTGGTGTAGATTTGCTAGCCAAGATAGTACCAAAACACCCCAATATCATCCGGATGATTATGACTGGATTTAGTGATATTGGCGCAATCATTCGTGCTGTCAACGAGTTTGGTTTGGATAAATACTTGGTCAAGCCATGGGATCGAGACCAACTCAAGGTTGAGTTTGACAAGGCGTTAGAAAAGAAGGAAAAGGAAGGAGATCGTCCTGCCAATCATGTGAACGAATCGGTCATTAAGATGAATGATTCAATTTTGCCACGACAGTCAGATTTACAAGACCTAATTGCAGAGAGTTTTATCTTGTATGACAACAATATGAATAATAAATATTCTTATTGGTTTGGTGAAAAAGACGAAAAGGTGGTGGTTGCTTTTTTCAATACTGAAAGCAACAAAGCAGCCTCTCTGGCTCTCAAGTCTTATATTAGTTTGTCTCTTTCTGAGATTATCTACAAAGGAGTAGGTACAGATACTTCTTTGATCCTGACGCAGTTGTTTGCAAAGATTAGAAGCAAGTTTGCAGATGCTAATGATTTGGTAGAATCTCTGGACATATCTATTGCAGTTTTAGATCAGTCTAGCAGGGTGATGACATTTAGTGGTGCCAACCAAAACATCTATTATTTTGATGAGAATGATAAACTGAAAATGCTCAATGGTGATTCGCAATCTTTTCATTTGAAGGATAACAATATGCCTGATTTGAAAGTTGTATCTGCATCGCAGATCACTGAAGCATATTTTATTTCTAAGAATATGGTCAATCAGATTATTCCTTCTAGCAATTCAGCAACAGAAGGGGTATCTTTTTTACAGTATATGAGAGGTATGCGTGGCAAGTCTATGGTAGAACAGGCTCAAGATATTGCCAATCAACTGACAGGGGACAAGTCAAAATGTATGCTAGGTATTCATCTGTAAGAAGATCAATACAGCTAAGCTTTGACTCCATTGTGAGTTAATATTTGATATAAACCCATTGCATTTAATTGAGAAAAATGACTAGTCAATCGGCTATATTTTTTCTATGTATGTGTTTGTATTGTTTTTCAACCAGTAGTGATTGTTTCGGACAAAATTTGACCGAAAGAGAAGTCGAGGTTGGTGAAACCATGCAACAATATATCATGGAAAACCACATTGGAGAGATAGAAAACATGATCCATAAGTTGGCTGTGTCTAAGCCTTTCTTGGATCAGTTTGTAAGCGAAGAAGAGCGTCATCTCAACAATGTCGGTAAGATCAAAAGGGGAGATGTGAGGATCGGTGAAGATGTGGACGTATCTGTAAGGCATATTACTGAGCATCAGACTTTTACCATGATCCTGGTGCCTATTAGTATTTACAGTTTGGCTATTTATGATACACTGCTATTCTCGGTCATAGAAGTCTCGGACGCATGGCTGGAAAGAGAGTTTCCTTATGTCGATTATACCAATGATTCTATCAAATCATCCCTTCTTTCACTCAAAAATCACGAATTACTAGCCAATCACTTGTACTCCCAAGCTATGAAGCAAACCCGCGCGGAAATTGGAAAAGTGAAGGTTGATCTCAAGGAGTCTTATATCACTACCAATAGTGTGACAGAGCATGTATCTAACTTGGATGAAGAAGAAAAAAGACAAATTCGAAATCATTGGGGCCTGTTGAAGAAGGCATTTACCCATGACATAGAGCTCAATGTGGAGTTTAATATTTATGTGTTCGGATTCAATGATCTGGAGGTTGCTTGTAGCAACAAGAGGGGGGACTTTACGGTGAAAATTACACCTACCAATATTTTTCAGAGGCATCACTTTGTTGAGGATTAACCTGCAATAAGATAGTTGGTTCCTTCCTTGTATCCTTTTTCATTTAGGTAGCCACGTACTTCATCTCTTCGGCCTCTGTTGGTAATGTAGCTAACAATGAATGGTTGTTTAGAGAGATCGATTTCATGAAAATGAACACATTCATATCCTGGGATTTGTTTGTTTTTCTTGATGTCAATGTAGCCTCTGATGACAATGCCATGCTTTTCTAGGAACTTGCTCCTAGTCAAGGCCAATTTACCCGCGCCCCAAATCCATACTTCATGTGTTTTTTGCTGAATGGCTTGTGCTAAATAGATGGATTTAAGAGTAAAAAAGGCTTCTGTTCTGTACCTGTCATCTGATCTTGTAAGTCTTTGAGGGGAATCATACCATGTCAGTAGTCTATCTTTTAATTTTTCTATTCGGCAACCCAATTCAAGTGCTCTAAGAAACCATTCGTAATCCTCTGGAAAATCACCTTCTCTGTAATTTCCTACTTTGTTTGCAATGTCTTTGGTGAAGAATAGTGTGGGATTGACAACCGGAAATTCCACAAAGCGATTGAGTTTAATCTCGTTTGTCGCAGTGACCGAATTGCTCCAGTTTACAAAATGTTCAAAGCCCGTATCAATTAGTTTTGATTTATTTTTGTAGTCTACACAACAAGCTGAGATGTCAATATGCGGGTTGGACTGTAGGTGGTAGAGTTGTTTGGAAATCCTCTGGGGATGTGACAGGTCATCAGCGTCCATTCTGGCTATGTACGCTCCTGTAGCATGTTTGAGTCCAAGATTAGCCGCAAAAACTACACCTTGTTGAGATTCGGACAACAACCTGATACGAGTATCATCTAGCGATAGATTTTCACAGAGAGCCAGACTGCTATCGGTCGAATTGTTGTTGATCAATAATAGTTCTAGGTTGTCATAATCCTGATGTAGGATACTCTTGACAGCAGATACAATTGTCGATTCTGCATTGAAGTAGGGAAGTATGATGGAGACTTTAGGACGTTTGCTATCGTTATTTTGCTCCATCTATTTAAGAAGATCTTCCCGATCCGTTTTGGTGAATCAAAGCATTGAATGAGCTGTCTCCAAAGCCAAATCCCAATCTTTCCATACAGGTTCATATCCATTTTGGATGAGCATGTTTTGGATTGTCTGTGGGCTTCTATCATCTGAGATTTCGAATTGCTCCAAGGACTGCGGCTCTACGGCATATCCTCCAGGATTGGTTTTAGATCCCGCGCTCATCGTCGTGATGCCGAGTTTGATGGCATGATTCCTAAAGGTATTGGTTTCTCGGGTGGATAGTGAAAGTTCAATTTCTTGGTTGAAGATTCGATACGCACAGATGAGTTGAACCAATTCTCTATCCACCATTTCTACCTTGGGTTCTAATCCCCCAGAAAAAGGTCTCAATCTTGGGAAGGAAATGCTGTATTTGGTTTTCCAGTACATTCTCTCCAGATAGTCCAGATGCAATGCAACGAAAAAACTATCTACGCGCCAATCTTCTAGACCGATGAGCGCACCCAAACCCATTTTGTGAATTCCAGCCCTTCCCAGTCTGTCTGGGGTTTCTAGACGGTAATCGAAATTGGATTTTTTCCCCTTGGGGTGATGCTTTTTATAATCTTCTTTATGGTATGTTTCCTGATAGACCAGGACAGAGTGCAATCCTTGAGGGATCAGGCGTTCATAGTCTTCCTGATCCAAAGGCTGAACCTCCATGCTGAGATTGGCAAAATGAGGTCGAATCTGCTTCAAGGCTTTTTCTATGTAATCCACACCGACCGTCTGATTGGCTTCACCTGTCACCAAAAGTACATGCTGAAAACCGAGTTCCTTTAAAGCTTGGACTTCTTTATTGATTTCTACTTCATTGAGGGTTTTTCTGCGGATTTTGTTGTCTAGGCTGAAGCCGCAGTAGGTACAGATATTTTGACACTCGTTGGATAGGTAGAGCGGAGCATAGAGCTGCATGGTATTGCCAAAACGCTGCAAGGTCAACTCATGACTCATTCTTGCCATCTGCTCTAAATAGGGTGCGGCAGCTGGTGAAATCAGCGCTTTGAAATCCTCGATGTTTCTTTCGGTTTTTTGCAACGCACGTTCTACATCTGCTGACGTTTTGCCATAGATGGATGCTTTGACTTCATCCCAAGTATATGTGTCAAATATTCGTTTAAAGCTCATCCAGAAAGGCAGTTAAAGGGCTACTGGCTAAAGCATGATTGACAGGAGAAGCCAACTTGGCTTCATAAGCCATACGACCTGCCTCGATCGCCATTTTGAATGCAATCGCCATTTGGACTGGATTGTCAGAGACTGCGATAGCAGTATTGACAAGACATGCATCTGCTCCAATTTCCATGGCTTTGGCAGCATCCGAAGGAGCTCCAATACCTGCATCTACGATCACCGGGACATTGGCCTGATCAATGATGATTTCAAGGAAATCAATGGTTTTCAATCCTTTGTTGCTACCAATAGGAGAGCCCAATGGCATGACGGCAGAAGTACCCGCATCTTCGAGTCGCTTGCACAATACTGGGTCAGCATGGATGTAAGGCAATACGATGAAACCCAACTTGGCGAGCTCCTCAGTCGCCTTGAGTGTCTCAATTGGGTCAGGCATCAGGTACTTTGGGTCTGGGTGGATTTCCAATTTGATCCAATTGGTTTCTAATGCCTCTCTTGCCAATTGAGCAGCAAATACTGCTTCTTTGGCGGTACGTACGCCAGAAGTGTTGGGTAGCAAATGGATTCGCTGATGATTCAAGTGTTTCAGTATTTGATCATTGGCATCTCCTGCATCCACACGTTTTAAGGCTACCGTAACCAATTCTGATTCGGAGGCTTCCAACGCTTCTTTCATTAACTGGCTGTTCTTGAATTTGCCAGTTCCCGTAAATAACCTTGACTTGAATTCCCTATCTGCTATTTTAAAACTCTGCATCTGGTAGACAGTATTTTATATCGTTGACTGTTTCTTTTTTATTGTCTGCATAGTTGATCAATGAAGCGATGGCTACTCCGTGACATCCTGACAATTGTAGGTCAAAAACATCTTCGGTCTGAATGCCTCCTATGGCGATGATCGGCATGAATATGTCATGAATGATCATCTGATTGAGTATGGCAGAGATGCCTTTCAATCCCAAAACAGGACTCAAATTGCTTTTGGTGTCTGTTTCTCTGAATGGGCCTAGCCCTATATAATCGATTTGCTCCATGGCCAATCTCTCGACATCTTCCCATGTATTGGCTGTAGCGCCAATGATAGGACGATCACCCAATATTTCTCTTGCCTCTTTGGGATGCATGTCTGTCAGACCTAAATGTACACCATTGGCTTTTACCTTTTTGGCAATATGGACATGGTCATTGATGATTAGCTTGGCTTTGTATTTCTTGCACACTTCTTTTGCAAGTGTGGCAATTTCCAAGATTTCATCGTCTGTTTTGTTCTTAATTCTTAATTGAACCCAATCCACACCTGCTTTGCATGCTTCTTCTATGTTTTGTACATGGCTTTTGCCGTCTGTTTCTTGGGATATATAATGCAACCTACTGATCATGCGTCGATTTCAAAGTGTCGGCCTAGCTTCTTGGTGCCAGACTGTAAATATTTTTCAGTGTATGTTTTTGCTGCTTTGCAGGCTTCTTCTAGTGATTGACCTTTGTTGAGTCCCGCAGCTACTGCTGAGGATAAGACACAGCCAGTGCCATGCTTGTCCTTGCCTTCTATTCTATGTCCTTCTATTTTGATTTGCTTGCCGTCTTTCATAATCAATACATCGGAGGTGTCATCTGTATCGCTATGACCACCTTTTTTCAAGACATTGGTAGGCCATGATTCAGAACCAAGCGCAGCAGATATTTTTTCAAATTCCCATCTATTAGGTGTGATCAAATGAACTCTCTTTAGAATATTTTGAAACTCATCAGATTCTACTTTTTTGACAAAATCAAATCCAGAAGAGGATTTCAATACTGGATCCCATACAATCTTGGCTTTTGGGATTCTTTTCTCCAGATATTGCAAGAGTTTGTCTAATAGATCTAAACCATTGATGATTCCGATTTTGACGACATCAAAGTTGTAGTCGGCCAACAGTGCATCAATTTGAGACTTGATAGGTTCAAAACCTTTCCATTCGATTCCCCAGAGGTCATCTTCATTTTGATAGGTGAGGGCAGTGACCACTGCCATACCTTGTACTTTCAGTTGATGCATCGTCTGTATATCTGCGAGGATGCCAGCACCACCGCAAGGATCAAAACCTGCAATACTTAATACTAGATTGTCTTTAACAATTGCCATGAGTTATGTGTTTAAGTAAGTTTAAGTGTCTTTCATATTCACCATCTATCCAGAAGCTACCCAAAAGAACCGCTCCTTTGAATCCTATTGCTCTCAGTGTTGCCAAATCATCGAGAGTAACTCCACCCAACGCATAAATAGGGAAGGGGGTGCCTTTTTCGAATTCTTCTTTCAGTTCGTTCAAGTCAAACTGTGACTGATAGTTATCTTTAGAGATGCTATCATAGATCGGACTCAGAAAGCCGTACGCCAAGGTATGACTTTCATCCCGAATCTCTTTGAACGAGTGAAAGGACTTGGAGTTGATCATCTGACCAGAACTTATTACCTGTTGGTTTGATTTCCAATGTATGCCCCCCAAATCCATTTCATTGACCAACTCGTGGTGTTGATGAAGGCTGATTTTGGAGTAACATTGTGAATCAAGCTGTGTCAAATATTCCTTGGTTTGATCAAATGACCAAGAGGGTTTTCTGACATGCAAACGAATGTCAAGTTGTAACAATTCGTTGCATGTAGATAGTTCCTTGTCCACCAGCGTCTCTGGTGTGATGATCACTAGTTTCAATCTATTGTTCTAGGTAGATTTCTTTTCCTTTTTCTGCAAACTCTTTGGCTTTTTCTTCCATGCCTTTGTTGAGTGCAGCTTCTTCTGTCAATTCATTTTCTGCGGCAAATTCTCTGACTTCTTGCGTGATTTTCATCGAGCAGAAGTTAGGTCCGCACATCGAACAGAAATGGGCAACCTTTGCGCCTTCTGCTGGCAAAGTCTCGTCATGGAACTCACGTGCTGTATCTGGATCCAAAGAAAGGTTGAATTGATCTTCCCATCTGAACTCAAACCGAGCCTTTGACAAAGCATTGTCTCTATATTGTGCGCCTGGATGTCCTTTGGCCAAGTCTGCGGCATGAGCTGCAATCTTATAGGTGATTACTCCGTCCTTTACGTCTTTTTTGTTGGGGAGACCCAAATGTTCTTTTGGTGTCACGTAGCAAAGCATCGCACATCCGTACCAACCAATCATTGCAGCACCGATTCCAGAGGTGATATGATCATAGCCCGGAGCAATGTCAGTCGTCAATGGCCCCAATGTATAGAATGGAGCTTCATCACATGCTTCCAATTGCTTCTCCATGTTTTCTTTGATCATGTGCATTGGCACGTGACCTGGTCCTTCGATCATGACTTGGATATCGTGCTTCCAAGCTATTTTGGTCAATTCACCTAGTGTTTCTAGCTCTCCAAATTGTGCCTCATCATTGGCGTCTGCCAAAGAACCTGGTCTCAACCCATCCCCGAGAGAGAATGCTACGTCATAAGCTTTCATGATTTCGCAAATGTCCTCAAAGTGTGTGTACAGGAAGTTTTCTTTGTGGTGTGCCAAACACCATTTGGCCATGATAGAGCCCCCACGTGAAACGATACCCGTCACACGTTTGGCAGTCATCGGTACGTATCTTAGTAGAACGCCAGCATGGATTGTGAAGTAATCCACACCTTGTTCTGCTTGCTCAATCAGCGTATCACGGAATATTTCCCATGTCAAGTCCTCAGCTTTACCGTTGACTTTTTCTAGGGCTTGATAGATTGGTACAGTTCCGATCGGCACAGGAGAGTTTCTTAGGATCCACTCTCTGGTCTCATGGATGTTTTTGCCTGTTGACAAATCCATGATGGTATCCGCTCCCCAGTGACATGCCCAAACTGCTTTTTCCACTTCTTCTTCAATAGAGGACGTGACGGCAGAGTTACCAATGTTGGCGTTGATCTTCACGAGGAAGTTCCTGCCAATGATCATCGGTTCTGATTCTGGGTGATTGATGTTGTTTGGGATGATGGCTCTACCTGCGGCGATTTCATCTCTGACGAACTCAGGCGTGATTTTACCTTTGGGTGTATTAGCTCCAAAGCTGTTGCCTTCGTGCTGTACGTTGAGGTGATTCCATTCTTCGATTCTCTGGTTTTCACGGATGGCAATGTATTCCATCTCTGGTGTGATGATTCCTTTTTTGGCGTAGTGCAGCTGACTCACGTTGTGCCCAGGTTTTGCCTTTTTTGGGTTTTCCAAGTACTCAAACCTCAAGTGATCGAGTTCGTTGTTGTGCAATCTTTCTAAGCCATAGCTAGAAGAAATACTATCAAGTACCTCTACATCACCTCTGTTAAGAATCCATTGTTCTCTTAGTTTGGGCAGTCCCTTTCTGACATCAATCTCTATGTTAGGATCGGTAAATGGGCCACTTGTATCATACACAGTCACAGGAGGATTCTTTTCGACGGGTGCTGTTGGGTTGAATTTTAGCACTGTGTCGTTGAGCGAGATTTCGCGCATCGCTACTTTGATGTCATGAATCTTTCCTTGTACGTAGATTTTTTTTGAGTTAGGAAAAGGGTCTCTGGTGATCTTTTCTTCTCTTGGTATTTGGTCAACTCTAGCCATAATGTTTTGATTTAGCCACCTTGTGTGGCAGTGATTATCAGAATATTGTCGTTTTCTTTTACGAGGTAGTCATCCCAGTTTGATTTGGGAAGAATTTCGTCGTTGATAGCCACAGCAATGCCTCTATCAATATAAAGGTTTTTTTCCTTTAATAAAGCAAGTAGATTGATATGACTGTCTTGAAGATGCTGCTCCTCGTTATTTAATTTAATTTTCATTCTTGTCGAATTGAATATTAGTTGCTTAGGAGCAGAGCGATGAGCTGTTCAACTTTTCCCTTCGACTGTATTACCAGTATCAGGTATTGAGGGTATTTTCTCAGCCTGTTCGGCACCCCTAAAGCAGCTCCAAATGTACAGATAATTTGATAGGATAAAAATTCTTATTTAATATTCCTGCACAGGACATGTCTCTTCGTAAGGGAAAGAGTCCCCTATGTATTCATTCCATTCTTCCAAAGTCAAATTGCGATCTACCAAGCGACATATTCTGTCTGCTAGTTGTTGGTAATCGATGGTCCAGACTCGAATGTTTTTGTCTTTGCTGCCAGTGACGACTTTGTCACCTGTGGGGGTGAACTTGGCGGTGAATACCCAGTCCTCATGATCGTCTAGTATCAAGGGCATGATACGAGAATTGTTGATGTCCCATATACGTGTCGTGCCATCTCTACTAGCAGTTAATAGTAATTGATCATTTTGATTGAAATCTACATCGGTCACGGCAGACTGATGACCAGAGATGGTTCGGACAATTTGATGAGTGGTCAGGTCTATGATAATTGCATCACCCTTTTCTCTCCCAACAGCCAAAAGCTTTTTGTCTGAACTGATCGCAAGCGCATTGATTGCAAATAGCTCTGGAATCAAATAGGCTGAGTCAAGCTTGTCTGTAATAATCTCCAATTTTCCGCTTTTACCTCCTAGATAGATGTTTTGGTTGTCCTCTTGCACCAGTACAGTGTTGACTTGCTGTTTGTTTTTCCTTCTGTATACAGAGTCTGTGTTGAATGCCTTGATTCGGATTTCTCCTTGTTTGTTGACTGCTAAATATTTGTATTCGTTGGGGAAGAATACCGCACTTTGCACCTCTTCGTTGTCTCTGGAAATGACGGGAGTGATTTCACCCATGTTGATTCTCTCAGAGGTAGAAACAAAGATAAGTCCTTGGTTTTTGGTCGTGATCATAATCATTTGATCATCGAAACTCACATCAATGGATCGGATCAAATGATCGCCTTGATAGAGCAGGGTGGGGATTCCTTTGATGTCATCGAGATTCCATTTCAACACTTTCCCATCAGAGCCAGCAGAATAAAACACCTTGGGGTCCTTACCGAATTTAAGTGAAACGACAGCTTCATTGTGTGCCATCACTTGGTTGTACGACTCGAAGTTTAGAGAATCATATTCTAGGTATTTGTTTGCATAATAGAGTGCCGCGTAAACATTCTTGTGGGAGACGTATTTTTCACCTTTGTTTTGAATCCAAAAATTGTATGCCTGTCTGGCAATCAATGCTTTCAAATCATGGTGATATGAAGGCATAATCTCAGACCGTTGAGACATGGATTGAATCAATTCTGTTGTTCTTAGTATTTCGATTTGAGATTGAAGCTCTTGTATAGATGGCTGGTTTTGATCCTGAGCACATATAGAATGACTCAATAGCAGGAATAGGGCGAATGAGACAATAGGTAGGTTTTTCATCTTGTTATATTAATGAATATAACTATAAAACTACTCAAACGAGAGGGCAACTTACCTAATCTATTCAGGTCAATCCATCAATCCTTTGTCAATAGCGAACACAATCAACTCAGCTGGAGATTTTAGATCCAATTTTTTTAGAATATTTTTTCTGTGAGAGTTGACTGTGTGAGGACTCAAAAAGAGAATTTCAGATATTTCTCTAGAAGTCTTTCCTTTGGTAATCAAACTCAGTACATCCATTTCTCTTTTGGATAGGTCATAAAATGGCTTTGGTTCGTTGGGTTGGCTGACTAGATCAAGGATTGTGTTGCAATAGAATTTTTTTTGGAGGGAGAGTTGATTGAGTGCCTGTGATATTTCTTCTTCACTACAGTGATCAGTCACGATACTTTGAATACCACGTGACCATAGCCTTTTGACATGCTTTTCTTCTTGTGTGCTAGCGATGGCCAAAACTCTGGAATGAGCAGCCGCTTTGATGGCAAGTGTCACCAGCGATTCCGTGTTTCGACTCACATTGATGATCCAGATATCTGCTTGGTGGATGTTGTTGAGCAGGGATGAGTTGATCTCATCATGGGATTGAATGAGTTGTAAATTAGGATCTGAAGCCACAATTTTCTGTAACCCTTGCATGCTTAGGAAGTTGGTATCAGCAATGATCACGGATTGAGTATGCAACACAAGTATTTCTATTTAGAATTGTTCTAAGCAAAAGTAAAAACTAGAATGTACATTCCAAGTTTTATTTAAAACAATTCTAAATTAAATACGAAGTGTTTAGCTACTTGAATTATCGATGAGAATTATCTCTTCACCTTTTAGTTCGATCAATTTTTGCTTGTATAGAATTCCGACGGAGCGCTTAAAATTCTTTTTACTCATTTGCAATACGGCTTGGATATCTTCAGGGCTGCTTTTGTCATGCAATGGCAATTTTCCGCCTTGAGCGCGTAGGGTCTGCATGATTTTTTCTGCGCCTTCTTCCAATGCTTCAAGTCCAGGTTTTCTGAGAGAAAGATCAATCTTGCCATCGGGTCTTATGGTCTTGATGAAGCCCTTCTTGTGACTTCCTTTGAGTAATTCTTCGAATACCTCATTTTCATATATCAAGCCCAAGTGCTTTTGGTCGATGATCGCACGGATGCCATTGATGGTTGTTTCGCCGATGATGAGATCCACCTCTTGACCTTCTTCGAGCATACTGAGGTCACGGTTGATGAATAGATGGATACGTGCACTAGCCGCTACTCGCTTGGTTATGGAGTCCAAATAGGCATATACCAATGCCCACTGACCCTTTTTCATCTTGATTTCTTGTTCACTAAATGGTACGAACAAGTCTTTTTCCAATCCCCAGTCCATGAAAGCACCATGAGCACTGACATCTTTGACTTCCAAACAGGCAAATTCGCCACGTTTGACTAGTGGCTTGAGGGTAGTGGCAACATTGCGATCCATCGAGTCGGTGTAGACGAATACGTCCACCACATCCCCAATGGCAAAGTCTTTGGCGACATACTTGTTGGGGAGCAGTACTTCTTCGGCTGCTTCATCGATCAGGTATGCACCATTGTCGGTAAATCTATTGATTCTGAGTGGGTTGTAATCGCCTATTTCCATGTGGGATGTTGCTAGTTAAGAAAGATATTGTTATGAATAAAGCTTGAATTTGTCTTCCGTCTTAGGAGGGACGGGTTTGATAGCCTCGACAGCCTTGAGTGCTAGTGCGGCATCAGCTGTATGTGACATACCACTGACACCAATTGCGCCGAGGAGTTGGCCATCGAGATCAAAGATGGGAATGCCACCGGCCCATGGAGTCAATTTGGAGTCTGAGTAATAGGAGAGGTTTTCGAGATCTTGGTCATGCATATTCCTGCCAAAACTTTCTGTGTCTTGGCGCATGCGTGCTGCTGTATAGGCTTTGTTGATGGCTACTGGAATGGACGAAAGTGGTGCATGGTCAGTTCTGGCAAAGGAAACCAAATCTCCATTTTGATCTACTACTGCTACAACTGCTTCTTTTTTCTCTCTGATACATTCATGTATGACTGTATTGAGAGCTTGTATTCCTTTTTTTAAATCCATCCTTGTTTGACTATTGATGTGGCAAATATCTTGATTAACCGCTCAACTAACTAATTTCATAGAAAATACATCAAAGTATTACCCCAATTTATAGCACATGTAGTATCTTGGATTTTCGAAAATATGAATTACAAGACCAGTTAGATGAAGAGAAGAATATTTGTGATTGATGATGATCCTATCTTGCAGAGAATCATGAAGAAAATGCTCTCCAATTTCGATGACGGTGTTGAGGTTGAACTATTTCTACATGGAGAAGAGGCCATCGAAAAGCTAGCGACAGGAAATAATTTGCCTGATTTGATCTTTCTTGATATCAACATGCCTATCATGGATGCTTGGGATTTTATTGAAAACTATAAAAATCTGAATTTAGCTGCTATACCTATATATATTCTGTCATCATCTATTGACTACCGTGATATCAACAAAGCAGAAGATATAGATCTAATCAAAGACTATTTGGTGAAACCACTGAAAAAAGATCGCTTGATTGAGATTTGCAATAGGGAGTTGAAACCATAATCTATACTAATCCACCAATGATATAGCCCAGGAGGAAGGTATTCTCCCTACTTGGACTTGGTAAGGGTTGATAATTAGATTGTTGGAAATAATGGTACATTATTTTGTACTTGTGTATATTCGCTAAAATTCGCATGATATGGATCATACTACCTATACCAACTTCAGACAAAATTTGAAATCATTCATGGATCGGGTCATGAATGACAGGATTCCTCTCTTGGTGACTCGCGCCCATGGACAGGATGTAGTGGTTTTATCAAAGGCAGACTTTGACAGTATTCATGAAACCTTCTACTTATTGAAAAACCCACGAAACGCACAAAGAATATTTGAATCTTTGAGTGAACTACGAGATGGGGGAGGTTTTGAGAAATCAATACAAAAGCCATGACAAAGCTCATTAAATTTTCTTCTCATGCTTGGCTGGACTACATCCACTGGCAGAAGTCCGACAAGGAAATGAAGCAACTCATAGACAAGCTGTGCTTGTCTATTCTTGAAACTCCCTACCAAGGGTTGGGCTACCCCCAGCCGTTGAGCTATGAATTGAATCAGATCTGGTGTCGCCGTATCAACATGGAACACCGCCTGGTCTACCGCATCAATAAAGATCAGATAGAGATATTGCAGTGTCGATTGCATTATTGAGCGTGTTTTTTTAAGCCCATTGTCGATGGTCTAGGAGCTATGGATACATAATGGTTTACCACCCATTTTTTAGTTAGAACGAGGGATTCATAGGGGACTAGAACCAACTGTTGTACATAGCTGGCCTCAACTGCCACCGCTAGGTGTAGCATTCACTACACTTTTGTATCATTTCTACCGTCCATACCTTTCGATACTGTCTTTGGTCAATACCGAATTTGCAAAATGCTGACTTGTGCTTCTAGATAATAATAAGGTGAAGCTTGCAAACTGCACCTCGTCACTACTTTTTGGTTTTCCTATACCAAATAGGGATATGACCTGAAGAGAAAAATTAACACTCCTAGGTTTTAGTTTACAGTCTCTATGGTTCCAGAAATGGTACATGACGATTTTACGGTATTGTAGATTGTGCCAAATTTTTCTATGTTCTTCTTGAGTAAATCTGTATTCAACTTTGTGTCGGAGCTGTAGATAGTCAAATGGTACAGGATGTAATCCATTCTTGGGGGATTTTCGAGGCGCGTAGCACTGACATCTAGTGTAGCCTTTGTATAGGTGAAATTCATCATGGATGAAAATCGCTCTACATTTTTGAGCATACAAGCGGAAAATGAACCCAAGAATAGCTCCGCAGGGTTTGGCAGTGTTTCAGCAGTTTTTGACGTGGTACCAAAATCTATATTTGATTCTTTGATATAAATCTGTGCATCTTGATCTGCAATAGAAGAAGCCTTGATTTGATAGTTCATAGTTGTGGTGTTTATTCTAAATATAACAAGATTATGGGGATCTTGTCCTGATGCATCCACAATAAATGACTTCTTCTCAGTATCCATGACAATTGTATTTGAGTCAGACCATGTGATTGTGTATGTTGGGTCAGCTTTGGGCTGAGCGTATTTGTGATTGGCTAACGAATTGGTATTTTTAACAGCAGTAAACAAAGAAACCGCCATGCTCGCTAGTTGTGATTGGCTAACGAATTGGTATTTTTAACAGCGAAAAATCTAAATGAACTGAAAGCAGAGAGGTTGTGATTGGCTAACGAATTGGTATTTTTAACAGCCACAGACAACAAAGTCATGAGGTCAACTGAGTTGTGATTGGCTAACGAATTGGTATTTTTAACAGCCATTAAATGGTTTGTAGTCGATGTAATATAGTTGTGATTGGCTAACGAATTGGTATTTTTAACAGCCTGATAGTTCAGATGTTTTCAACTTTACCAGTTGTGATTGGCTAACGAATTGGTATTTTTAACAGCAACTGGTCTTGGTCTATCTCGCTTTTAGTAGTTGTGATTGGCTAACGAATTGGTATTTTTAACAGCTTTGAGATTTTCTTTAACTGCTCTAATGCAGTTGTGATTGGCTAACGAATTGGTATTTTTAACAGCCAAAGATGGATCAGTGGGAAGTGTACAGACGTTGTGATTGGCTAACGAATTGGTATTTTTAACAGCACCAGAGTGACGGGATCACCAAGTACATCAGTTGTGATTGGCTAACGAATTGGTATTTTTAACAGCGAAAACGCATTCACCAATTTGACTGCTGAGTTGTGATTGGCTAACGAATTGGTATTTTTAACAGCCATAAGATGGCGGTTACTCATAAATTCAAGTTGTGATTGGCTAACGAATTGGTATTTTTAACAGCAATCGGTCACAGAAGAAAGAGAGAGAGCATGTTGTGATTGGCTAACGAATTGGTATTTTTAACAGCGGAGACTTAACACCGCTTAACGTTTTTTCAGTTGTGATTGGCTAACGAATTGGTATTTTTAACAGCTCTTCCCAGACGTATTTGTCAACGGAACCAGTTGTGATTGGCTAACGAATTGGTATTTTTAACAGCAAAGATGGATTAAACCAAAAAATAAACACAGTTGTGATTGGCTAACGAATTGGTATTTTTAACAGCTCAGACTATGCGCAGGGATACTGGACACGAGTTGTGATTGGCTAACGAATTGGTATTTTTAACAGCCTTGATGCGGCCTGTGACTGCATCGAAGAAGTTGTGATTGGCTAACGAATTGGTATTTTTAACAGCATATCACGCATGAGAACGCACTGGCTATGAGTTGTGATTGGCTAACGAATTGGTATTTTTAACAGCCAATTGTATCAAATCAAGATGTGCCGTTTAGTTGTGATTGGCTAACGAATTGGTATTTTTAACAGCAATTGAAATAAAATGTGTCGTGATACCCATGTTGTGATTGGCTAACGAATTGGTATTTTTAACAGCCCCATATTTCAACACCTATGTGGACACGCAGTTGTGATTGGCTAACGAATTGGTATTTTTAACAGCGTGTGTGAATGGCTGGTGTAGTGTATCCGAGTTGTGATTGGCTAACGAATTGGTATTTTTAACAGCAAGGTATAAAATTTCAAGTATTAGCACCAAGTTGTGATTGGCTAACGAATTGGTATTTTTAACAGCTAAAATGCAAAACGGATTGTACAGACACAGGTTGTGATTGGCTAACGAATTGGTATTTTTAACAGCACAGGTAGGTATAACTATCTGTGCTGTTGTGTTTTACGACCTGTTTCACTTCTCAAAACATGGACAATTGTTGAGATACTTGGGGCAGTTCCTTCGATTTTTTGCCATAGTATAGCTCCATCATCCCAAATTGTTTGTCCGTAATCACCATCACTGCGACGTGTCCGTCTGGGGGTAGGTTGAGCTTCACCCGTTTGATGTGTACGTCGGCATTTTCCCGACTGGGGCAGTGCCTCAGGTAGATCGAAAACTGAAACATGCTGAATCCATCCTTGAGCAATTTTTGCCTGAATGCCGCGGCATTCTTGCGATCTCGCTTGGTATCTGTTGGCAAATCAAAAAATACGAGTACCCACATGATTCGGTATTGGTTTAGTCGATGGGTTTGCATCTCTCTGGGAGTTTCAGTTTGTCGCGATTGCCCAGCAGGCAGTCCGCCAGACTTGCCGTGGTGTATTGCACAGCGATCATGAGCGGTCGTCTTTCTTTGCCCATCATCACATCCACGGTAGGGAGCTGGAGCAGGTGCTTTTTGAGTTCGGGTGATAGTTCGTAGATATCTATGTCCTCCATGTCCATGATGGACAGTACCAGTTCGTCCACAAAGGGTCGGTAGGGCTCCATGATGTCATCTGCCAGGCAGTAGGCATTGTAGCGGTTGTGGTGATGGATGCCAAAGGTCGGCAACAGACCCGATCCTACAAGTGAGCGCGCCGTGATGGCACGCAGGATAGCATAGCCATAGTTGAGCATGTTGTTGGGTTCGTCCTCGAACCGTCCTCTTTTGAAGTCCTCCGTATGTGCTGAGAAGAGGTTCTTCCAATAATAAGCCGCCGCCCGTGCCTCCAGATTGTCAGGGTCACCAGATTTTACCTGTTTTGACCAGCGGATCATGTTGTCATGGTCATAGCAGATCGCCTCCAGTAGGGCAGCTTGATTTTTGATCTTAGCGGAGATGACCTGCTGCCAGAGACGCTTTTTGATGGGTTCGCTGGCTCTGGTTTGAGCTTCGAAGCGCTCTTGCTGTAGGGTGTGACCTGACAGATTGAGATGGAGACCCGTAGGCATGTGTCGATCATCACAGCTGATCAGTGCTACGTTGTTTTCCATCAGCCTGTGCATCAGCCCTTGAGAGATGGTGATGCCATAGTGATCCAGTATCGCTACGCCTACATCCTCTATGGGGATTTTCATGTCTGGTTTGTCTTCCTCAGGGAATCGGATGACCAGCTGCTGGTCTTTGGTGCTGAGATAGGCGGGATTGCCAAAGTATAGGGTTCGTTTGATCATGGTCTTAGGGTCTTGGTTATTGTTTTATCTAGCAACTCTCCAAGGGTTCTAAACCCTTGGAGAGTTGGGGGTTTTCGTTGACTATTCTAGTTTGATCTGGTCGGGATAGATGATGTTTTCTTGATGAAAAGATTTGAAAGCTGCTGTGCTCCCAAACCATTCGATAACCTCCTTTCGTTGCAGTTTCGTCGGTGCATCGCTAATCATGGCTTGATAGGAGGAGTGAGGCCAGTCGTCGTACTGCTTGCAAAAACGATGATGAATAGGGTTGTGGTGGATGCCCGCCTTCCGGACGGACAGGTAGTGGATGACCTTGGTCAGGTAGTCGTTGTTGGTGATTTCTTTTGATTTGAATGGTCTGTTGAATAACGAGCCTTGGCGATCAAGCTGTTTGTTTACTGCTTTGGTGTAAGAATTGAATAGGTTACTGAACTGCTTCGAAATTAGACCTGACAGGTTTTTAAAACCTGTCAGGTCTTTGTTTGTCAACGATAAGTTATTAGCAATTTCTAAATCTGAATAAACCCGAATCAAAGCATGAAAATGATTGGGCATCAAACAATAGGCATAAGTCTCTGCTACTGGTTCGATGTATTTTGCCCATTGCTGGAGGAAGAAGCGATAGTTCTCAGTGGACTTGAAAAGGTTTTCGCTTTCGTTGGCGTGGTTGTAGATATGGTAGTAGGTCTCAGCTTGCATGATGGATGGCTATTTCATTCTTTGAAAATCACTTCGTAAAACTTCTCTCCATGCTTGTCAACTACTTCCATGAATTGTTTGATCCTACCAGGAGATTTGGCGAGATGATCCACATTGGCGACTAGGTAGCTGTTTTCACCTAATATTGTGTCAATCTGTATCCAACTGTCATCCAGTCTTGCAGCGAATCGCTCGATCTTTTCATCCATGACTTCTAGATTCTTTTTGATCAATATTCTGGACTCTTGGAAGGCTTGGTCAAAATCATCTGGGTGAGGAAATGAACCATGGATGAGGTCATAGACGCTATCATCCTCGCTGTGGTCAACAAGGATTTGGTAGTAATCCTGTGCTGCTTCCATGCTGTATTTATCTTCCTCCCAATGGACTCGGATGTAGCCATCGTCTCTGTGTCTCAGGGTGTAGTATTCGGGTGTTTCGAGCATGCTGAGGGTGGCATATTGCTCAAAGGACTCCTGAGTGGACAATTCCTTGAGTGCATAGATGGCGACATGTACGTTTTCCCAAGTCGATGCTTTGGGTTCTACATGGGTGATTTCTGCTTGTAGTGACAGCAGGTTGGCATCCATCAGTTTGGCCAATACCTCGTTGCTCTCTCGGGGGACATAGCCAATCTTACGTTGGTTAAAGTGCAGGGCAATGGCGCAATTGTCGTGTTGGTTGGTGGGTTCTCGTACGAGCTGGAGCAGTCCGCTCTGGTTGATTTGTTGGATGATTTTAGGTCCCTCATAAAATTGAAAGCCTCTCACAAAACACTGCAATAGGTAGATCTTTTGGTATTGCCGTACCATCTGGGAGGGTAGGGCAGGGAGGCCATAGAGGCCGATCAGGTTTTTGATGAAGGTGGAGCGTTTCATGTTTCTTAGCTTACTTGAGTTTTAGCCCTGACAGGTTTCTAAAACCTGTCAGGGCTTGGATTATGTGGTTATTCTCCGACTTTGATGATTTGGCCGAGGTGGTTGGTTCTAATTTTGGTTAACCGAGCTAGATGGGTATTTGACCCATGTTCATCCCAAGTTAAACCCTTTAAATCCATAGTACTTCGATTAAGAGAAGCTTCTAAATGATGCCTGTAGGTTACTTCAAATGCTCCTGATGCTTTTTTAGTCATCTTTTGAAGCCTAAACAGCTTAGAGCTTATCGTGCTTCTGTTTAATGGATCAAAGAAATCTATCTCATTCTCGTTTTCTGGATTTTCTGAATGAATCAAATCAAAAACAAACAGGTCATTGATTTGCATTGAAAAATGAAAATCTCCCAAATCTGGATCATTGCTTTTATCTATTATAGGATAGGGCATGTCTGTGGCATTGATATTGGCGAGCCCAATTCCTACGGCGTCCCAAAAGCTGATGACTTTATCCTTGTATTTCCCATTTTCATCTTTGTATATCAGCGCGTGATGATTTCCGCCTTTTTTGACATATCCAGTCGGGATAATATGTCCCATACTAATAATACTGTTTCCTTGCAGATCTCTTTTTTGACTAGTAGGTATGGTCTGAGAGTCGTCATACACAGTGATAGATTTGACTTGTAAGCCTTGATCTTCGTTTAACCAAAGAGGGTTTTCGTTGATGCTTTTGAAAGCTTCTTTTATTTTGCCACCGTACTTATTGATTCTTTCATTAACTAATTGTTTGATTTTGTTGTCAACTATCTTTTCAACTTGAGCCTTGCTTATATTTTCAGATAGAGGGACTCTTTTTGAATTCACTTCTTCATAGACCAATACTTCTGTTACAACTTTATTCTGATAGTTAATTGGTGACTTACTCAGAGTCTTAGTTGTAAATGCTATTGATGGATTGTTTCCATGATTTTCTAAATGGTCTTTAACTATATCTCTTAATTCAGGGTTGACAATGTTATCTACTTGTTTGAATTTGCTATTTAGTTTCGCTTTCTTTTTGGCTATTCTTTTGATACGCCCCATGACAGTTTCCTCGTGGAGTCTTGCTCGTGGTACCCACGTAGTTTGAGATTGCCCATTTTTAGGACGGTTAATGGTTTTGGTCAATACTTTTCCATTGTCCTTCTTAATAGAGATGAAAATGCTTTCTAGGTGGCTTTTTGCTTCTTTTCTAATTTTGGGTATAGGGCAGTCAAATACATGACCTTCATGGTCAATGAATTCTTTAAGATTTAACCCGTTTTCGAAGGTTTCTTGTAGGTCTTGAAGCTCTTCTTTGCTCAATGTATCTTTCTTGTATTGATAAATCTTGTTCAAGTTGTTAAGCTTAAATATGATCTTTTGATCTGTGAGTGCGCAAATGAGAGCATCTACGGCATGATGACGGTGGTCGTCTCGTTTGCTCCAGTCTTTTATAGTTTCGTAGGTTTTGATACTTCCAGAGCTGTCTTTGTATTCTTTCACTTCTATTTGACCAATGGCCTTGTATTTGTCAAAGCTTAAGTCTTGCAGTAGATGTTTCAATTCCCATTCGTCGCGAAGGAGATCAGTGACTTGCCCTGTTGTGGTATAGGTGTCCGAGCAGACACTTTTTAAGAGTTTGACGGCTTCTTTGGTAATGTATTGCGAGTCTTTCATCATTCGTTCCACAAAATCAGAAGGAATATCTGCTCCTTGAGTCATGAGGTTGTTGAATTTTTGTCTTGATATAGATCCAGCCCCGTCTTTGTAAAGAGTATTAACATTGGAAATGTATTGATCCAAGGCATCACCATCTTTATTGCTCATAAAGTCAAAGGCAGTTCTTTGGCCTTTGTCATTGTTGCATTTTTGATGAGCAAGGATATAATTACTCATGGCGTTATTGAAACTCCTTGATTTTGGTAATATATGTTCGATATCTGCATTTCTGTGGAGTAAATCAGTACCAGTTATTGTTTTGTTACAGTATAGACAGACTTTGTCTGTTTCCTCCCAAAGTCTATATCGTTTCACGTCTCTTCCGTTGACCAGTCTAAACCCATAGTTTATTTTGAGCTCATTTCTAATCCAATCATTCCTTCGTTTATTGGAGGCATTTGATTTAGATATATTCTTTCTAGTGGCTGCTGAGTTTCTAAGTTCTCGTGCCAATTCAATACGTACTTCGTCAAATGTGCCATAGGTGTCAATTGCTTGATTGACCATGTTGACTACTTGATTGAGTATCTGCTCTACTACTGGGTTGCGCAGACTATTCTGCTTGATGGGTTTCAGCTTTTCTTGAATTTCAATTTTGGTTTTGTACCCACTGTGGTCATAACCTACTTTGTCGCAGGCTATACTATAGCCTAGTCCTGACTCTAGATGTGGGAGCAACTTGCGAATGGCTCTGGTGGATAGTTTGCCATACTCAGACGAGTATCCAACGCTTTTGGCAATGATTTCTGATTGACTCTCGGTAAATCGAAACCTTTTGGCTAAAGATTGAGCAACTTGAGTAGTATCTGGTAGTGAGTAGGTGAGGTGCCACAATTCAAACAGACCGCCTTTTTCATCATTGGTCTTGTAGTTGAAATGCAGGTATTGCTCTGGATTTGCTACTTGACCTAGTTCTAGTGCTTTTTTTAGTGCACTGTATGTCCTGTTACCGTCTAATTCAGTAAAATTCAAGTAAATTCTCTCACGACTAGAAAAACCCAATAGTACTTTTATCTTACTTGCTGTCAACTTGTATTTTGCATTAAGGTCTGCGCCTTCCCATAGAGCTTTGAAAAGAATATTTTTCTGTTCTAAGCTGGGGAAATGAGTGATTCCCTCCGTGTCCTTCCATGACAGATCATTGATTCTTTGCCAGATTCTGTAAAGTTCGAAGTAGGGTGATGATTTAGCGATGGCTTTGTGTCCTTTTTCAAAGGAACAATTGGAAATCAATCCTTTTTGACTCTTTAATGGGCGTTGATAGAATAAAATCCTGTTCCTGATTAGATCGTAAAGGGTATTTTTATTAGTTGTTTCATTCACTCCTCCCGTCAATTGGGAATAATACTGTTTCTGCATAGTCCAGATTCGATCAAATTCTTCTGTGTAGGACGACCGCAAATAGGTTCTCTCTCTAAGTAGTACTTCGTGAGGGTGTTGTTTGGCAATAAGTTCTTGATAGAGACTTTGACCAATTGTAGACTCTCCACGTCTTTTTTCCAGTTCCGCAATTCTTTCTTTATATTCTGTGGAGTTTTCCTCGTCACTGAGGGATTTTCTATTGCTTAGGAATCCTCTCCTTTGATTGAGGTGAATTAATACACGCCCTAACTCCTCTATTGAGATTTGTTCTGTGACTGCTTTCGCTCGAAGACTGTATAGTTCTCTAGAATTTAGGAGAAAGAGTTCTTTGGATGGGAACATGTCATGTTCTTTGAGAATGCGATAAAGCTTGTCCCTTCGTTGTTTGAATCTCTGGTTATTTCTCCTGACTCCTCTTTTTTCTGTTCTAGCTAAATTTTTACTAGCTGTATTGCCAGAATAGAATTTTCCGTGAAAATCAGGATCCTCAGGTACTATTCTTACAGAGAGATGCTCAATGCTAGTTTTTGTGTCATTTTTATTAATAATAGCCAGTCCCACGGAAGAAACGCCAATATCTAATCCTAGTATTCTTTTCATTGTCAGATAGTTTTCTTTATATTCGTCTTACCAATTTGTTAATCAATCACAATAAGGATTATTCCGTTGTGAAAACATTTAAAGCGGTCGCCTGCAACATGGTGGATCGCTTTTTTTATTTCCTGCCCACCATTCCTCCTTTGGTGGAATAACCATTGATTTTTCTCGAAATAGATATGCTGTGATCCGTGCTGAGTGGATCGGGGTATTAAACTAATACTTTAAGTTCAGAAAATGGAATACAAAGTTCATTTTTCTTACGCTGGTTTGTGGTGAAGCATATAAGGGTGCGCAAGCGGGTCGTAGTACATTGATGCCTCAAATTGACATTTGACTGTAGGATTTGGTGTCTGTTTGGCACTTTGAAACTGCTGGTTAGCTAGTGAGCAAAACCCCCGCGGCTTTGCAGCAAAACCCGCGGGGGTTTGGCCTAAAACCCGCGCGGGTTTGATCGTGAACCCGCGCGGGTTTTTTGGCACGGCACGGCGGGTTTGAAAGTGCCTGAAGTTTTAACATATTTTGGCAATGTTCACGACATTTTCGGAATGGAATTTGTTCTTAGCAAATTGTCTTCAGACACATCGAAAAGGCCACTCGATACCCCGTTTGTTTCTACCCCAGTTTCGTCAGATGATCACTGTCTTCACTACCAGTATAGACAAACACCGCTTTCGCAAGCCCAAGCCTAGCCATGTCCCACTGCTCACAGTCACGACCTAGCAAAGCAACCCCTTTGTAGCAAGTAGTATGCAAGTCACACTTAGCAAAGTCCCAGACAACTGATGTCGGCTCAGCTAAGGTCTCACAGGATCGGTATGTCCTAGCAACGCCACGGCACGCGAAGCAAAGTTTAATTTTTTTCACTTTTTAAATTTTAAGATCATGTCAGTCATGTATAAATCCGTGCCAAAGACCCAACCGGGAGTGGTTGGGGGAGGCCAAATCAAGTATTACGCTAGTATCGTCCGTGAGCGCCCTGTGGATATCCGCAAAATCGCTACAGAGATTTCGGATATGAGCACTTTGACTACTATAGATGTATTCGCCGTGTTAGAGTCCTTTTTGCTACGCATGCATGCGTATATGGAACAGGGACGCATCGTTCGATTGGGCGATTTGGGTAGTTTTTCACCTGAGTTGACCAGCTCTGGAGAGAATGCACCCGAAGAGGTGGATCGAAATACGATCAGAAAGCTACGGGTCAATTTTCGTCCCAGTATGGAGCTAAACGATAGATTGTCACACGTAAAGTTCGAAAAACACCATGACGAACCCACTGTATAAACAGTTGTATCGCATACTCAAGCAGGAGGCCGTCAAAGGAAGATCTTATATACCATAACATGGTAGTTGATTTCTTCTTATTGAGGGCCTCTTTTTATTTTAAGTCAGATATTAGACCTGAGATGTTAGTATCTAGACAAAAGACAAACTTGATGCTTTTTTGTCTAAAATCTAATGTTTAGCGATCTAAGTTCTTGACACAGGGAGGCAGAGAATTTCATTCTTACTCCAATGCCTATGGTACTTTCAGTCCATGGTGATTTAATAAAACCTTTCACTCATTAAATAGAAGAAATCATGAAAACAATACATATACCTTCATTCCCACTGGTTGCGCTGGCGGGACTGATTATTTACCAATCCTTTCTCACCCAAAGAGCCGTTCAGAAAGGACAGCATTTTACCCAAAAGTTGTCTGCCCAGATAGACAGTTTACAATCCATCTCGGAGGCTTACCAGCGCCTCCATCAGGACTATGCGGGTATATATCAGCAGCTCATACTATCTCGGCTGCATGTCAGTCAGTTGAGAGCGCAGGTGGATGGTATCTCCACTGCTCAGCAGGCAGATGTCAGACAGATTCGTGAAGGTCTGCAGGAGATCCTGTCACCCATGGATACGATACAGTTCAAACCATTGTCTGTCATGCCTCATGACGAAATCCTGTTTCAGCCATGAAAGCGCTCTATGTATTGATATTGATTCTCAGCACGCTACAGTTGCGTGCCTGGCAGGTGCTTGATTTTGAGCAAGTAGATCAGCGGATCAAGGTCTACCAGGGTCAGACGATCCATATCTTGGCGGACAGTGCCTATGTGATCAGTATAGTACGGGCAGAGAGGCTCAATGAGAAGTTGCAAGAGCTCCAAGTGGCTCATGAGGCGAATCTGCAACTGTGGCAAGTGCATCAGGAAGTCCTCGACAAGGTGCGTGAGATAGAACGACTGACGGCACAGCTATCGGAAAAGATGCTGCGAGATCAGCATGCCATAGCACTCAACATAGATGAGATCATCGCCGAACTGGATCGCAGCATAGCCGTCCTCAAAGACGCCAATGCACAGCTGCAGGCCAGCAACGATGAGCTGAGTTGGCAATTGGCAGAAATGGAACTGACAGTCAAGCATCTCAGACAGCAAATCCGTCGGATCTGGTGGCAGTCCACTGCTGACAAGATAGTGGTGGCGGTGGTCACCTTTGGGATGGGGTTGGTAGTAGGTATGGCTGCTTTGTGAAGTATGGAGATATTACAAGCATGCTTGTAATATCTCATCTCTTATGAATCTAGGATAGCCTTTGATAAATCTCAACCAAGAATGCTATTTAGGTTATAGGCCAGAGTTTGGTCTCTTTTAGTCCAAAATCTAGTGGCAAGTATCTAAAATAGTGGATAGGTCATATGGGGTAGTCAAACGATCAAAGTTGGACTAAATAAGATGCTGTGTGAAATTATTAAGACCAAAAACATTGTCAAGAAGGGCAAGCTTGTACAACTTTGCAGACTAAATGCGAATAGCCAAAAACATATTCATATATCTGCTTGCCTTGAATACCTTGGCGAGCACGCTGGCTGTACCGCTGATTTATATGGATTTTGGGATGCGTCGGGACTATATCGCCGAGGTACTTTGTATCAACAGAGACAAACCCATGTCCACCTGTGATGGTAAATGCTACTTGGCTCAAAAGCTAAAGGCAGCGCAACAGCAGCAGGAGCAAGAAAATGAAACTGTCAACATCAAGTCTGGTCCGATCTTTTTCTCTCAGGGAATTAGCTCCATCACATGGAGCAATATTATCAGTATCTTGAATCCAAAGTATCTGATGTTACAAGATACTTTCGTTTTAGCCAATTTTTTGTATCAAGTCTTTGTCCCGCCACGGGGTTGAATGGATTACTTATTTTTGTGGGAAGGATTGTTAGATTGGTTATCACAGCTGACGGTTTTAGTTTGATTCTTTAGTTACATTGTATGGTCTGTGAGACACAGACCACGGACTTAGAATCTAACATCTTGATTCTTATTTCTTGAATCTAACATCTTGGCTCTTGTCTCTAGAGTCTGGTTTCCTCTTCCCACCCGAGTCGTTTGGCTCATTTATTCAATTAGAAGATTTTAATCAATACAAAGAATGAAATTTAATAGATTATGGATTGCCATAGCAGCAATCACTTTGTTAGCAGCTTGTGACAAAGATGACAATGGCAGTGAAATAGATATGCCAGGTACAGTTACTTTGATGTTTGACAATGTAGCAGGAGAGGCTGATTTGGTATTGGAGGCAGAAGGTTCTACCCACTACAATTTGACCAATGCTTTGGATCAGACGTTTAATATCAATCATTTGGGCTACTACATCAGTGAGATTAAACTGACTGGCATGGAAGGAACGGAAGATTATGTAGACGAGGTGGTCTACGGTGCGGAAGAGCCGTTGGGGTTCTATCTGGTAGAAGAGACAGCCGATGGCATCTCTGGCAACACAATTATGCTCAAAGATGTACCAATGGGACATTATACATCAGTGACTTTTACCCTTGGAGTGAGCATGGATTACCTCTCTGAGGGTGCTCAAGGTGGTGTATTGAGTGAGGCCAATGGATATGTATGGAGCTGGAACTCTGGCTACATAGGCTACAAACTCGAAGGAGTCGCTGCACAAGGTGCAGTGAGTGAGCATCACGGTAGGCTAAGTGAAGCAGCTGCTCTTGCATACCACCTCGGAGGAGAAGGTGAAGACTTCAGCAACATCAAGACGATCACTTTGGATTTGGGGACACATGTGATGATCAGCAGTGCGTCTACTTCTATGGTGACGATCACATCTGATGTGTTGAAAGCCCTGACAGGAGAGACAGATATTGACTTCACTACCTTGTCTAGTGCTCATGCGCCATCTGCCAGCCAACCGATCGGAAACAACTTGATGAGTGCTTTTGCCGTGACTACTGTCGAGAACGACGCGGAAGCAACACACGCACATTAATCACAAAGGAATGAAAAAAGCAGTTTATACGCTTTTGTTATCCACTATCATCCTCTTCAGCCAATGTGCTGAAGAGGACAATGGTGTCACTACAGGGACAATTGAAATCAAGTTTGACAATGTGGTGGGAGACATACAAGCAGGGCTATTGGCCAATCCGGGCAATGAGGATTATCCTTACACCAATGCGCTCGGTCAGGCTTACAATTTGACTTTGATCAAATACATCGTCAGTGAGATCGTCTTGGAAGGACCCGAGGGGTCATACTACGCTGTCCCACTATCCATCGCAGGAGATGAGGTCAAGGGGTACTACTTGATTGATGAATCTAATCTGAACAGCCAGACCTTGATTGTAGATCAGATCACGCCAGGTGTGTATGATCAGATCTCATTCAAGATAGGGATAGAAGAAGAAGGGGTGGATCAAGGAGCCAGTATCATCCTGGATGGGATGTTTTGGGCATGGAGCTCAGGCTACATCGGGATGAAAATCGAAGGACAATCCTCTTCATCCGCAGGAGAGGCTTTTGGTGATACGATAGAAGAGACCAACCCGCATGGATTTGGCTACCACATCGGTGGGTGGAAGTCTCCCAACAACGTGAGGGAGGTGACGATCGCGATGGATGAGATACTCATCACGCCAGATTACAAACCAGAGATTCACCTAGTCATTGACATAGCAAAGTTCATGGATGGAGGCTTGCCGTTTGATTTTTCGAAGCGCAACAGCATCCATGATGCAGCGACTGGAGCAGACTATGCGGACAACATCCCAGAGATGTTTCGTTTCGATCACGTACACAACAACCCCTTGTGATGAGGATTTGGATCACAAGTTTGGGTCTGTTGGCTGTGATGATGTCTTGCGATGGAGGTGAAGCGGAAGATAAACCTTTTGGTTTTGAGCAACCGCCACATTTCCCTGATGCAACCTATACATTCGACAACAACCCTGTCACACAGGAAGGATTTGAATTGGGTAAATTCATCTTCAATGATCCTCTTTTGTCAAGAGACAGTACCGTATCCTGTGCTTCTTGCCATGACCAGCGCGTGGCATTTGCAGACCCTCAGCATAGACTCAGCATCGGGATCGACGCGCAGATAGGGACGCGCAATGCACCACCCATTTTCAATTTGGCCTTTGTCAATGAGTTCTTTTGGGATGGGGGAGTGACGCATGTTGATTTCGTCCCACTCAACCCAATTGCCAATCCTGTCGAGATGGATCAAGACATAGCTGTGGTCATTGAAAAAATGCAGGCCAGTGCCCTGTATCAGCAGAAGTTTGCCCTTGCTTTTGGCGAAGGGACAGAGATCAACAGTGCGCGTATGTTGCATGCACTCTCTCAGTTTATGGTCATGATGGTATCGGCCAATTCTCCCTACGACCAGTATTTACTACACGGAGGTGCTTTGGGTTCTACTGAGTTGCGAGGTTTGGAACTGTTCGAGAATCATTGTGCGACTTGTCATGAAGGCAACCTATTCACAGACCGCAGTTTTCGCAACAACGGGCTAGACGCTGAAGTCACAGATGTTGGACGATACCTGATTACCCAACAGGACGAGGACTTGGCTAAATTCAAAGTGCCCAGTCTGCGCAACATTGCGCTGACAGCTCCCTATATGCACGATGGTCGGTTCGAGACATTGGAAGCGATACTGGAGCACTATAATAGCGGTGTGCAACCGTCTGCTACGCTGGATCCATTGCTACAGTCAGGGGGCGTTTTGGGTATTCATCTGACCAAAGACGAGCAGACAGATATCATAGCCTTTTTACAAACATTGACAGACGAGGAGTTTGTATCCAATCCTTTATTTTTTGCTCCATGAAATATCTAATCATTACCACAATTGCAGTTTTATCATGTATCAATGCTTGGGCTTGTGACATATGTGGGTGCCAATTGGGAGGGTATTCGTTTGGGATATTGTCCCAAAACCCTACTCATTTCATTGGGGTTCGCTACAGTCAGGCACAGTTTTATGCACACATCGATAACGAAACACTCCCAGACGAATATTCAGATGATATCTACCGCACCATGGAGCTGATGGGACGCTATGTGATAAGCAAGAAATGGCAAATTTCAGCCGTATTGCCGTACAGTTACAACGTGATGGATGGCAACAGCCAAAAGACCACTGTGAAAGGCATCGGTGACCCCATATTGATTGGGTACTATAATGTCATCAATACTACCTCTGAGAATTTCAGAGATTGGAATCACTCTTTGCTGGTTGGTGCGGGGTTGAAATTCCCGTTGGGAGAATACGATGCAGAGGAAAATGACGAAATAATCAACAGGAACTTTCAGTTGGGATCGGGGAGTTTGGATTACTTATTGGCCGTGATCTACACACTCAAGTACAAAAGTGTAGGTTTGAACCTAGAGAGTTCCTACAAGATAAATACTGAAAATGACCTGCATTACCGCTTTGGTAATCAATTTACGTCCTCGTTGAAGCTGTACTATGCCATGATTCAGCCTTCGTTTAGCCTGTTGCCCTATGTAGGACTGACCTACGAGGCATCAGAGATGCACACTGATGACGGTTTTTTGCAGGTGAATACGGGAGGAAACGCTTTGTTGACAAATGTGGGGGTTCAAGCCTTTTATAAGCAAGTGATGTTTATGGCCAATTATGCCTTAGTCACAGCGCAAGATTACAATACGGACACTCGCAGCACCATAGAGTCTAAAAATAGGTTTCAGTTGGGTGTAGTTCTCAACATTGCCTCCAAGAGTAGTCAAGAGATCAAATTGTAAGAAAGGGTAGTCAGTCTATGGCTTCTGGACGATTGTGGAATCAAAAAGCAGGCTCCTTGCCATCAAGCTCAATCAATTCACACGTAGCATTGCCAAAGGCCAATTTGGATTGGATCACGAGGGGAATGTTCCTGCCATCAGTAGACAACCAGGCATAAACAGGTCTGCCTACGGTATATTCCTTGTCAGCGGGGAGATAGATTTGCGTGTGGTAGGTATTTACCTTTCGATCGTTGTATTTGATGGTTTCCTTGCCCAGATATATCACTCCTACAGGATATACTTTTTTATCATAGTGAGTCATGATCATGACCGTATCTCCTTTGTGCTTTTGTGACCAATTGACATCCATGAAGTAGACGAAACTACTGACTATGTCATAGCTGTCGTCGGTCATTTTTACAGTCCAAGCACGATCTGATTTTTCACCGTTTTTGGTTCTTTTGGCTTTGACGGTGATTTCCTTTTTGTTGTAATCAAAACTATTCCATTGATCCCAAAACCCATTTTTGATGGTGACATGTTTTTCAGACAAATAAGGCTTGAGCGTGCGATTGTTGATGACAGACTTGTAGTGATCATCCATGTCTGTGAAAAATGCAGCCATGCCGTCGGTATATGCGTGGGCTTTGACTACATGGTAAGGCTCGTTTTTGACGATGAGGTTGTTTTCCTCAAAATGCAACATTCCACCACCTAAAGTAAACCAACCTAATTTAAACTTATACTTCAGGCTTTGAGCTTTCATTTTTTTGAAATCTCCATCAGTATAATCAGCTGAGTTGGCTATGACGGCAAATCCCATGATGAACGAAAAGATGACTGTTTTTTTGAGAATGTGAAGATTCATGTTGGTGCTGCGCTTAGACTATGTTTATCAAATCACAATGGATATTTAGGCTTAATTTGGTTCTAATTGTTTTAAATCCCAAATGAAACCATGGCCGAAAGATCAAATATTAGACCAATTATGACATGGGTAGCTGGAGGTAGCCGTTTTGAAGTTTGTTTATAGAAATATCCCAACGAACCAAACCTAATTGAGTGAATTCAGTATATGTGTTGTAACAAATAAAACACTTTAGTCATGTCAGATAAAATAAGGAATATACAGCCACTTGGTTTTCCATGGAAAACTGCTGATCCGTTTTTGTTTTGTGTTCATCATAGAGATGAATATCCGCAGGGAAACGAAGAAATGGGACCAGCTGTAAATCTGGCTGGCCGTAATATGGGTTCGGACTTTACGGTCAAAGATGGTTTTAGGATGTATCATGGGATGAAAGTTCCTGGTTTTCCCTCGCATCCTCATCGTGGATTTGAAACAGTCACCGTCACCAAAGAAGGTATAATAGATCATGCTGATTCTATGGGAGCAGCAGGTAGATTTGGTTTTGGTGATGTGCAATGGATGACCGCTGGCAAAGGTGTACAGCATTCGGAGATGTTTCCACTACTCAACCGTGACAAGGGAAACACCTTGGAACTGTTTCAGATTTGGTTGAACCTGCCGTCCAAGAGTAAAATGGTACAGCCCTATTTTTCCATGTTTTGGCATGAAAAAATACCCGTGATTAAGCACACGGATGACGTGGGGAGACATAGTGAAATCAAAATCATTGCTGGCAATTACAATGGACAAAAGGCCCTAGATCCAGCACCTGAATCTTGGGCAGCAGAGATGGATCATGAGGTAGGCATTTGGACCATCCAACTAGATGCTGGTGCACAACTCACACTGCCTGCGACTCAAAGCATCGATACACATAGGACCTTGTATTTTTATCAAGGGACTGGATTGACCTTGGAAGGGAGAGAAATTGCCCCCTATCATTCTATAGAAGTGAAAAGTGACGAAGCGTTGACACTGCAGGCAGGGAATTCAGAGACCCATTTGCTGCTGTTACAAGGCAAGCCCATCAAAGAACCCGTCGTGCAACATGGGCCATTTGTGATGAACAGCGCAGCTGAAATCCAAGAAACTATGCGGGACTATGGGCGTACGCAGTTTGGTGGTTGGCCATGGCCCAAATCAGAGCAGGTGCATGACAGAGCTAGTGGTCGATTTGCCCGTCATGCCGATGGGAGAGAAGAAAGACCTGTGTAGGACTGGGTGTAGAAGAATCTTGCTGAAGCTCAATTTTCATAAACTTAGGATGCTTGTGTATTTTGATAGAAATCACTGAGTATGGCTTCTATCTTTTTTACTTCATCTAATTGATCCAATTGTTTCAGCGCGTGTATTTTACCTTTTAGGGCACGGGTTCTGTTGGGTGCGATGGCAAGGGAGCGGTCGAATTGAACGAGCGCCTCTTTTGCTCTGTTTTGGCTCAAAAGCCACTCCCCGTACAACTCGTATGAAGGATAGGAGATATCTGGTGGGCCATATGAATATTCTGATTCATCTTCTGTTTGAGTTGCTGATCTCAAGTATAGTTCAGCCAAATCATCTTGTTGTTTCAAAACATGAATCATAGCTTTTATCTCCTGAGTCATGACTTGAGCCCGCACGATGTGTGCATGACTAGGTTTGTAGCGTGTGGGGCCTGCTCCACATACAGAGATGCCTTCGTCTACTGCAATCAGTTGAGCTGCTGCTATTTTGGTTTCTACGGTGTCTATTATGGATTGAATATGGACAGTATCCTTGTGATCAAAAGCCATGAGTGCTTGATTAAAATGCTGTGCAACTTGACTGTATATGGACAAGTCGTCGGCATCTATGTACATGGGTTCTAAGCTGTCTGGCCACTGTCCAGATTCTACTCTTTGGGCATTTTGCATGATAATCAGGTAGCTTTTCGCGGCTCTTGTATCAGCATTTTGGGTATAGGTTTGCATGTCTGCGAGCAATTGTCGAGCATCCTCAAACCGCCCTTGCTGGAGATAACCATAGTGCAGCCATGCATATGAATGGTAGCCTCTGGCCTTGTCATCCAAGCCTTTACGCTCCATCCGTTTTACACTGGCTGCATAGGAGGCTTCATTGGATGCTACTTCTTCATTCCACATCCCCAGTGCCAAATAGATGTGCGAGGGCATGTGCAAGGCATGGGTCGCGTCTGGGGCCAATTGACCGTATTCGTTGGCTGCAGTGATGGATCGATAGGCATAGGCAGGGTCATCGTTGGCATGAATCAAATAGTGCAGTGCTCCAGGATGTTGTGGGTTTTCGTCCAAAATACCCTTGGCAATCTCCGCAGACAAATCAAAGACCTCTGGGTCACGACCTTCTTCTACCGTCCACATCAACCCCAACGCATAAAAGGCTGCGACTTCCTGATTACCAGGGTACTTTTCATAGAGTTGTGCCATGTGTTTCGCATAGTCTTTGTTTCGAGTATAGAGTTCGCCATCCCCATAGAGGATTTCTACTCCCATCCAAAAATCCTTCTCCAATTCTGTGTCGGCCATCTCCAACCGGTGCTCTGTATTCGAGCCAGCCTTTTGCATCACTGCTCTACCTGAATCAATGTCTTGCAATCGCCACAATGCCTTGTAATGTGACATGGCCTCTCCCCAATAGGCCATCAACTCGGTACTGTCTTGTGTTGAGGCTTCTTGGAAGGCTTCTTTGGCATCATCATACTCGAAACTATGTAAGAGGAGCAGACCCTTCTCAAAGGCTGGCTGTGCTGCTTGATCAATGACAAAAGAATGGTTTAAAACTCCGAGTTGTTCACTTTCTTGTTTGGGTGATACCTGACAACCGATACAAATCAGAACAATGGAGAGAAGGAGGGATGACGTGATCGTTTTCATGGGATGTAATTTGGTTTGCGATATAAAAGTTACGAAAATCATTTCATTCGTTTTTCTACTATCCTATGTATTGTGGTCTAAAGACTGATTATAATGAAATAGCTGACGATTAACATGTGTACAAACTACATTAATCAGTTCTAAATAATGTATATTCCATGTTTGTGGATAAAATTTATACTTGCTTACATATTTCAAATGGAAATGATTACTGAGAGAAAATATTTACTAATTTCACCGCCACGCAGCTAAATGAACCAGTGTTTATGAGAAAGAAATTGATTGCCACTATGGTGGCAATTTCGCTTCCATGTTTCGTGATGGCAGAGGGGCAAATGGGAGAAGATATATTGAGTAGAAATGACCTTTGGGTATTGATAGCAGCAGCCTTGGTGTTTTTTATGCAGGCTGGTTTCAAGGTATTCGAAACAGGTCTAGTCAAAAAGCAACACAGAGCAGGCATCGGGGCAAAGAACCTCATGGACTGGGTAGCTGGTAGTGTCGCTTTCTATATCTTAGGTTTTGGGTTCATGTTTGGTAGCTCAACCAACGGATGGGTTGGTAGTGGGTTGATGATGGGTGACGGCTTGGAAATCAATGATTCCTTTGTTTTCTTTCTTTTTCAGTTGGCCTTTGCAGGTACAGCGTTGACTATTGTGTCTGGAGCCATGTCGGGACGTACAGCTCTGATCCCTTACTTCGTTGCTTCATTGGTCACGGCCACAGTGATTTATCCACTTTTTGGCCACTGGGCTTGGGGCAATCTCTTGCATGCTGACAATATGCCTTGGTTGGCTAGCTTGGGATTTATGGATTTTGCAGGGTCTACAGTGGTACACTCAGTAGGTGCTTGGATTGCTTTGGTTGGTGTTTGGGTAGTAGGTCCACGTGTGGGTCGCTATGACAAAAACGGTAAAATCCAGCGAATCAAAGCTTCGGATTATAGCTATAGCATTTTGGGGGTGATGATTTTATGGTTGGGTTGGTGGGGCTTCAATGGAGGCAGCACGTTGGCATTTAATACGCAGGTGCCTAAGATTATCTTGAATACCAACTTATCCGCAGCAGCGGCAGCCATATCTGCGATGTTTCATGCCATTGTTTTTCAGAAGAAGAGCAATGTACTGGAGAAGATCATGGGAGGGACACTTACAGGTTTGGTAGCCATCACGGCTTGTTGCAATGTCGTTTCGTCCCAATCTAGTTTGATTATTGGTGTGTTGGCTGGTATTATTCACAACATCATGTTTGTTGTCATCTCTGAAAAATGGAAACTAGATGATCCAGTGGGTGCCATTGCTGTTCATGGATTTGGAGGGGTGTTTGGGACATTGTGTGTGGCCTTGTTTGGTCAGCAGGAATTGTTGGAATTGCCTCGTTGGGAGCAACTGGCGGTTCAGTGTGTCGGTATTGTGACTTGCTTTGTTTTTACTACTTTGGTGGCCTTGCTGATGTTTTATATCCTCAGACGTACCATAGGCTTGCGTGTCTCGCCCAAACAAGAAAGCACTGGGGCATTCTTTGATAGTGAAGAAGAGGATGGAGAGGAAGATCAAGATTCTACAACGGGGAGCAACATCGTACATCATGTGTCGGCCAAAGTTAGCAACCGTGGCTACAACGTCTACACGGTTAAGGAATACGTGGAGCTTTCTATGGATTTTAGATCGAGTTGGGAAGCCGCTGATCGAATCCAATACCTCAATGAAGAAGGCTATGTCATCCCGGTAGAAAGTGCGCAGAAGCAACTCAATGAGATGGTCGCGGTGATGGGTAGTCACACGACAAGCACACTGAAACGGGTGAGGATTCGGTAGTTTTTTCGCTGATCGCAAAACGCTTTACGCGATCATGTAATTGGCTTTTCCTAAAGCGATAAGCGACTTACTAATAATATACCACCTCACAATTTGGGAAGTTGGCTTTAAAGTCTTCTATGCCGTTTTGTGTCACACGGGTATTGTTGCACACCAGACTTTTTAATCCCAGAATCTCATAAATCACTTTTAGATTCCATATGCGAGTATTGCTCACGTTGAGAGATTCTAGTTTATGGAGTGCCGATATTTCGTTGAGTCTCTTGATACTAGTGCCAGAGCAGTTGAGTGATTTCAGACTGCTCAATCCTTCGATTTCCTTCAAATCTTCGATGGCAGTATTAGAGATGTCCAACGTTTCTAGTTGCTTCAATTGAGTGATGCCTTTCAGTGTTTGCAAAGGGCCATTGGTGCAAGTCAAATGCTTGATACTTTGATGACTATACAATTCATCTAGGCTATTGATACTGACACGATCCAAAGTTACTTTTTGCAGATTGATGAAAATATTAAGTGGAGACAATGAAGCAATGGATAGATTCGAAATAGTGATCTCTTGTCTTTCGATCAACTCATGCAGGTGATAACTATCCTGTTTGTTTACTTTTAGTACTTTTTTCCAATCTTCTGTCAAGCCATTCCACCAGTTTTGTAGTGTTTCCGACTGATACACTACCACGGTTTTAGGGTTTATCAGGAGATACTGTTTGATTTGATCTTCCTGTATATAAGTGTCCTCTACATCGAGTAGTTCTAGCTTGTTGAGAGAGGAGAGGTTGCTAATGTTGTTCAAAGAGCTGCTCGTCATAATGAGCCACTTCAGTTGAGGGTTGTTTTCTAATCCTGCGGTGCTTTCCATCGGCAAATCTTTTGCCTTGAGATACTCCAAATCTGTCATTTCTTTGGTGAATGCAAAACTGGAGAATTGGTTCTTGCTGATGTCTAAGTAACGGAGGCGTTTGAATTTTGCCAATGGTTCTATGTTATTGAGGCTCTGACCTGCGAGATTCAGTGAATCCATGTTGACCAACTGTGTGAGTTCCTCTTTGCTAGGGATTGCATTTCCAATCACCTTGCTCAATGCGGTTTTCCATTTTACGGGCAATGTCGTCCACCAAGTAGTCATTTCTTGACTGTTGGTGACCACCACGGTGTGAGGCTTCTTAGCCATCAATCCTGATGCTTCTTTTTCGGTGATACCAGAGTTGTCCGCATAGACCTTTTTCAGGTTCGGGACGTTGGCCAGTGCATTGAGCTGAGAGATGTTGGATTGATTGATGGTGATGATTTCCAACATGGGGTGATTTTCCAATCCATTCAGGTTGCTGACTGTGGTTTCGGAGGCATCTAAGGATTTTAGCTGCTGAAGGTCGCGAAAGGCAGACAGTTGATCAACATAGGTTCTGGATAGATTGACGGCCTGTAGTGTCTTGTGAGTGGACAAGAGGGTAGCATCGGCAAATTTTGTATTGGACAAGTTGATGTTGGTCAAGGTACTCAACTGTTGCAGTGGAGCAAAGTTGATAACAGGGGTGTTGGACAAATCCAAGTATTTCAGTTGTTTGAGTTTGGCAATACTCGTGATGTCTGTGACCTCTGTATGTGATAGGTCCAGGTAGGTCAATTTCTCAAAATATTCTAGGGTATTGATGTCTTTGATCTGGGTATTGGAAGCTTTCAACTTTTGTAGGTTTCTCGCATAACGTAGCGGACTTAGGTCAGTGATTTTTGACTGACTGATGTCCAGTACTTTGAGGTCTCTGAGTGCAGACAAAGGTTCAATGTCGAGAATGAACTGATTCCCCGACAAACTCAAACTGTCCAGAGAAGAGATTTTAAATAGGACTGGGTCAGAGATTACATCGAAAGGCACATAACTTTTGAATATATTGATCCATCCATAGGAGAGGCTTGCCCACCAGTTTTTTAATTCTTCCTCACGACTGATTTTGGTACTATATATACTGGCAATCTTCATGTCATTGGACGCCACATTTAGGTTGACTTCAATGAAACGTTTTTTGATACTGCTATGCGTCTGATTGTCAAGTGTCGTGCCGTTGACTTTGCTTTCGAAGCTCACCAAATAGAAAGAAGTCCCGTCGCTCTTAGGGACTTTCTCAATGACTATATTTTGGAATTTGAACTGGATGTCCTTGAAGAAGAAATCTACATCACGCAAATAGGCAGCGACATCCTTGTTGGTGATGACTTTTCGATCCAAGACCAAATCATCTTCGATCTGAACCAATTGGTTGACAAATACCTTCTTATAGCTCTCCGTGATGATGACCTCCTTGTCACGAGCAGTACTCTTGGACGAACCTATGGTGTTGAGCATATATTCGTAAAAGCTCACCAAACTCCTGACCTGAGGATAGCGAGTGGTGTCTGCCGCAGGTTGCTGTGCTAGAGCGGGAGAGAGTACAAAGAGAAACATAAGAGTGTAAGCGAATTTGTACCAATCAGTTTTTGCCATAAATGTAATTCTTCATTTGTTGTTTTTCGTCTTCACTAGACAAAGCTACCAAACTAGAGATCAGCCAACCAGAGTTGTAGCCAGATCTATTGAAATTGGAGATGGAAAAGTAATAACCTTTGACCGAGAAAAAGTGGAAGTTAACGTCCTTTACAGTCTTGAACTTCATGTTTCCTTGATTGAATTCATAAAGGAAGATCGTCAAATAGTCGGGCTCAAATTTTCTACCTGTAAATTGCTCTGCATGCTTGTTTCCTTCCAGTCCTTTTCTCAAAGTCATGAAATCCAACTCATGACTCATCGGATGTAGAAATTTTTTGGTATCGGAGGTATCCTTGTCAAACAGCTTTTGAAATTGCTCAAAAGCCACATCTTCGATGACCCATTCGTACCCTTGTCCTTGTTGTTGCAGACGCATGTACAGTGTGCCTGGTATTTCTCTGCCCTTAAACAAGAATACCGTGTTCACCTCAGCTAGCCAATCGTCCTTGTGAAAGTCAAGGTAAACAGGATCTGTTTTGCTAGTGATTTTGGAAATAAAACTCTTGGCAAGTGCTGCGTCTACTTGACCCGTTTGGGTATCAAATAGCACGGGCATGTACTTTTTGCGGAGTGCCGGATCATGGTAGTTCTTGTCAGATGGGTAGTAGCGGTTGCCCTTTTCATCTTCTTCGCCATTGAATCGACGAAAGAACTGATTGATTTGCTTGGTAGAGGCACTGAGCTGCTCTTCTGTCTCCTTCATGTCATCGGTGAGTCTGCCTTGACCCACCGATGTATGAAAAGATATAATTGCTAGGGTGATGATGAATGCTATTCTCATGCAGAAGTCTCACTAACGCGAATATCTCCCAACATGACATCCCAGAATTCGATGATTCTGCCCGCAATCTGCGTTTCTTTCTTCTTGACGTAGATCGTGATGTCTTTTTTAGTAGTGTCCTTGTAGCTGAGTTTGCCGTCCTTTGACGTACCCTCAAATCTTTGGTAAATAGTGATCACCCCTACATAGGTACCATCTGGCTGCATCTCCAAATCACTCACATAGTGAATGTCGTACCATTTGATACTGACTTTGTCGTAGTTGAGAGCCATCAGACGCTCAAAGTACGCCCGTACTTTGTAGTAGGAGATATCTTCGTTGCTCAACGAGGATACACCCATTTCACTGTCAGGAGCAAAAAGCTCTTCGGCTCTGTCCATGACACGTTTTGCTTCGGAGAACTGTGTTTCTTTGCTGCCGATGATACTGATGTACTTGCTGAGGTCCTTGACTTTCTCTAGTGCGAGCGAATCAATCGCTTGCTTTCTGCGAGGGTCTACACTTTTTTGAGCGAATGCGCTTACCGAGAGCAATAGCGTCATCGATAGCAGGGTATATTTGATGAATTGCATATTCTTAATTTTCTTTTGATAGGGGATAATTATTTCTTGAGAACCAATTCTTTGATGTTGCCATTGGTATCGTACACGATCTCTTCGATCTGTGCTTTGTTATTTTTGGTGTCCTTGAGGTAGTGCAAGTAATTGGTGATGGTGGTAGGCTCGTCATAGTCTGGAGCACTCCCTGCTCTGTATATCACGATTAGTACAGGAGCATCTCCATTGCTAAACATGCCTAGAGCCTCTTGGATACTTGCATTGGCCGAAGTGGTGCTAGGGGCTGTTGCTATCGCTTCAAAGTAATTTGAAAGTTTTTGTTCTTTAGTCAATTTTTTTACCACAGGTTCTACTTCTTCTGGCTCCTCTGGATCAGCCATGGGTTCTGGTTTTGACGTGACCACTACAGGTGCGTCACTGCCTTTGGTCAACTTCTTTTTGCCTTTGCAAGATGTGAATCCAACTGCCAACGATAAGATGATGACGACTGCCAGTGGTGAAATATTAAATGTGTATTTTTTCATGCTTGATAATTGTGATAAGGGTTGTGTATCTGTTTTTGATTTTGTTATTGTAAAATTAACTAGATCCTCCATAGCAAATTATGTTCCACAAGTGCGTACGGGTGAAAAAATAGTTGCAAATGGATGTCCATTCTTAATATTAGAAAAGTAGTCTCATTTTGGGAGAATAGCTAGACCCATTGCATGAGATGATCATACTTATTCATGACTGGCAAACAAACAGTAAAATCTAGATTGTAGGTAGACATTGAGTCTTGGGTAGGGGGATCACCCGCTAGGGGAGGAAAGGAGAGGGGTTATCTATCTCATAAAAAGGAAGTTACAATTTTCTTCTTTCTGCACGAAGCAATTCTGTTTTGTAAAAAGTCCAGCCTTTGATTTCGAAAGAATCTCCCACTTGCAGTCCTTTTGCCTTGGTTTGTAGCAGGTGTTGATAAGATACGCCTGCATAATCGGCAGCACCCTTGAGTGTCGATGCAGTTTTGATATCACCTTCTTTGATGACCGTAAATATATGTTTGGGAGCACTCATAATTGTCTGAAAACCCTGATTCAAACGCAAAGACCGTCAATTTATCTCAATTCGACAAGAAAACTATATGTTTTAGAGCCAATGAATTAAGTGTATGTATAAACTTTCTTGTCAAAAACATTATTAATAAGTACTTAAATATAAAGTTTTGTTTTATGTTTGTCATGAGATTTAAAAAAGCATAAACACAAACAGCCATGAAAAGAGTACAGCAATTGAATCAAATCGAAGACATGATGAGACTGATCGAAAAGCTAAATGCAGAATCTAGCAAACTGATCCAGACCAGTATTCAACTAGAAAATGAGGTAAATACAAGACTCACTAGAAAGTAATCGTCCCAATGGAATAGAAAAGAGGTTGTCTCATACTTTTGAGACAACCTCTTTTTTTTGATAGTTTGATATGCGGATGCTGGTAGGAATCATTGAAATTCTCTCTCAAATGAGACAGGAAACCAGTAAATGTCATGCATCCCGCAATAGCACGCGTAACCTCTACAACTATCCAAAACACACCTTGTAGACTTGTTGTGGATAATTAACTTCCGCTACAAAATAGTTTGATTATCAGATGTTTATTCGTCCTATGATGAAATTTCCGATCTCCTTTTTTTCAAATATCCCAATATGATTCGGGTAGTGTCTGGGTCGTTGGACTTGGGCTGGATGTAGGTGTCGTACCCATTATAGTTGATGTTTTGATCCGCAAGAGGGACGTATCCGTAGCCTTGGTATTCACCTTGTTTGATCTGAATAATTGCGATTTCGTCTGAGTTACGACCGACTTCTTCGATGAAAAAATCTTCTTTTCTGAGGATGAGGTCATTGATCAGTGTTTCGACACGGGCATTGTAGTCTGCGACGGATTCTCGGTCTGCACATACGCCTTTGCACTTTTTGATTTTAGAGGCAAAGCAACTGCCTTGGGTCTTCTCCAGACCGCAGTATTTGGGGCAGAGGATGTAAGACTCCACGGCACTCTCTAGGAACTTGGTGGCTCTGGCCAGTCCTACAAAGGTGGTCAAGGCCATGCTTCCAGCCTGTATTTTGGCGATGTTGAGTTGCAGGATACCCAGTTGATTTTCATAAGCATAAAGGCCGTGGGTAGCTTTGGTTTGCTTGAGTGCATGGTTGAATTTGGGTTGGTGTTTTTTGATCTCGTCTGACTCCAAGAGCAACGCGATCAATTCACTACCTGTCAATACATACTGTATATCCGCGGTAGCTTCAAAGAGGTTTCTTTCCTTTCGACTCTTGTCATTGAAGTGAGAGAGTAGACGCTGTCTGATGTTTTTGGCTTTGCCTATGTACACCAGTGTCTGTGATGCATCGTAGATGTAATAGACACCAGTTGCCTGTGGCAAGCTGCGATAGACCTCTCGATCCAGCATCGGAGGAATTTTGGGTAGATTGGCAATACCTTCCAGACTAAATTCTTCGATACCCATGTCGTCTGCCTTTTTGAAGAGGATGTCAAGTAGCTTAACTGTTGCTTCGGCATCACCAAAGGCGCGGTGGCGACCTTGGATAGAGATACCTAGATCGCTGCATAATTTGCCCAAACTATAAGAAGCGTGTCCTGGTAGTAGTTTTCTTGATAGTTTGACTGTACAAAGCTGTTTACGCTCAAATTCTCCTCCCAAACTGGCAAATTCACTACGTAAGACACCATAGTCAAAAGCCACATTGTGAGCAACGAAGATGCGCCCTTCGGTCATTTCATAGACTTTTCTAGCGATCTCATAGAACTTCGGAGAGTGCATTACCATCTCATCATGGATGCCCGTGAGCTGTGTAATCGAGTAGGGGATGGAGGTTTCGGGATTGACCAATGTCTGGTATTGATCGATCACTTGTTGCCCATCGTGGACTATGATGGCGATTTCGGTGACTTTTTGCCCAAGTCCACTGCGTCCTGTGGTTTCAATATCGATGATGGCATATTCTTGAGGCATGGACGCCAAAGATAGAGATGCTTTTCAAAAACCAACTATGAGATAGGCCTTGCCCTGACAATTTATACTAATTTTGATCTCTACATAAATGCACAAGTATGGACATTCACGCAATGGTTGCGAAAATCTCAGGAGAACTGAGCGACAAAGCATATGAAGTATCAGACTCTCTGGCCAGAATAGGCTCAGAAGAAGTTCTGCAAGCGATGATAGTCCTCTTGAAAAACCCCAATCCTGAGTCTCGTTATTTGGCAGCTAGAACCATGGCACATATGACCAACAATGCCGCAGGTTTGGCTCCTCTGATGGATGCCATTCAGGACAAAGAAAATAGCAGCCAACAAGGAGAGTTGCTTGCCGAGCTCGAAGGGTTTGATGTAAGTGACTACTATGTGGAGTTGTTTAAATACTACTTGTTTGGTGGATTCAAAGTATCTATGATTGCCAAGGATTTGTTGGATCACAAGGATTTTGACATCACAGCACGAGTCATCAAAAAAGCCACCAAGCATTGGAATCACTATACCAACAATGTGAAGCATGACGAGTTGTTTACACTCAAAAAGAGGGAGGTGGAAGAGATTCTTGCTGATCTTCAGGCGTTTGTATCTGATGAGTCTTAGCATTTAATGAATGTTTCATATTCTCTCTTATAAATGGAGAGGGAAATCTAAAAATAGCATCGGTACAAATGAGATGGTTGATGTTGAGATCTTTGGCATTTCATCTCAAATCATCTTGATAGAGGGACTCTCCGATTGAATCAAAATAGAGCCGTCTATGGATACATGTATATTGGTGGCAATAATTTCTATTTTCTTTGAGTTCAGAATCACAGCAACTAAGCCATCGAACGGTCATTTGGTATTTAATATGTCTCCAGCTATGAAACAATCAACCCTTTTAGTTATTATCCTTTGTCTTTTTTTCATTTCTGGGCATGCTCAGGATAGGTTGTTGAGTGGTATAGTTCGTGATGCACAAGGCAGAGCACTGCCAGGTGCAACAGTTCAGAGTCAATCTGGTTTAGGAGTGGTTACTGATAGTTTTGGCAAGTTTGCAATGAAAGTGAGTGCTGATACAATACTTCTGCATGTTACTTATGTGGGCTATGCTGCCCAGCAAATAGCAGTAAGAGACATCCAAGTGCCTTTGGTGATTCAAATGAAGGAAGGCAGTATCAGCTTATCCAATGTGGTCATTACACCTGATGATACTGAGATTATTCATAGTCTCTCAAAATATGATTTGTCAGTCAGACCTATCAATTCCTCGCAAGAGATTCTGCGCTATATACCAGGTTTGTTCATCGCACAGCATGCAGGTGGCGGCAAGGCAGAGCAAATATTCCTCAGAGGCTTTGACATAGATCACGGGACGGATATTTCTATATCAGTAGATGGCATGGCTGTCAATATGCCATCTCATGCTCATGGACAGGGTTATTCTGACTTGCATTTTTTGATCCCTGAGACAATCGAAAGGGTAGATTTCAACAAAGGTCCTCATGATGCGGAGTATGGAGATTTTACCACGGCAGGTTATGTTTCGTTCAAAACCAAGGATCACACAGATAAGAATTTGATCAAACTCGAAGTGGGACAGTATGGTACATTTAGAACAGTAGGTATGTTCAATTTGCTAGGAAACACGCGTACTGACCGCAGAGATCAATTGTTCGTCGCAGGCGAATTGTTTGGTTCTGATGGTTATTTTGAGAGCAAGCAGGGATTTCGTAGGTACAATGGGATGGCCAAATACTCTAATGAATTCGATGAAAAGACTCGATTTACAGCGACAGTTTCTACCTTTTACAGTCAATGGTCAGCATCTGGTCAGATTCCTGTCCGAGCTGTGGAAAGTGGTCAAATCTCTCGCTTTGGATCTATTGATCCCACAGAGGGAGGTAGAACCTCTAGGAGCAACCTCAATCTCCAATTGGTGCAGGACTTGGGTACTGCGACACTCAGCAATCAGTTGTATTACAGTCATTATCAGTTTCATCTAGTGTCCAATTTCACCTTTTTTCTCAATGATCCTATCAATGGCGATCAAATCACTCAAAGTGAAGCCAGAGATATATTGGGATACAAGGGGGAATACCAGCGGCATGATTACCTAGGTAGTGTCAAACTGGAATCCAAATTGGGCGCAACCATGCGCTACGATTGGGTCGATGATATCCGACTGTCTCACACCAAAGACCGTAAAGAAGTCTTGTCAGATATGGCAAGAGGAGATGTCAAGCAAGGCAATGCAGGTGTATATTTAGGAGAGTCCTTTACGCTCTTGCCACAACTGGTTTTGGATGCAGAAATCAGGTATGATCATTTGTTTTTTGACTATAACAATCGACTGGATCAAACTCACCAATCTGAGGACAAAGGAATATGGAGTCCCAAAGCAAGACTCAACTATCAAGCAGGTCGAAATTTGAGTTTCTTCATGAAGGCAGGTTCAGGTTTCCACTCCAATGATACCCGTGTCGTGGTGGCGCAAAATGGCCAAGAAATATTGCCCAAGGCATATGGACAAGATATAGGGGTATTCTTCAAACCTGCACCTTGGTTGGCGATGAATGTGACGCTATGGAATTTGGATTTGGATCAGGAGTTTGTCTACGTAGGAGATGAGGGAATTGTCGAAGCAGGAGGGGAAACCAACCGAAAGGGCTTGGACCTCTCAGTCAGAGCAGAGCTCACCTCTTGGTTGTTTGCAGACCTAGACATGACCTATACCAAAGCGCGATCAGTCGATGAACCAGAAGAGGCGCAATTCATCCCACTAGCACCTGTTTTTACCAGTATAGGCGGGTTGAGCTTTGATTCTAAGACTGGCTGGACAGGGAGTGTGAGATACCGCTACCTAGGTGATCGTGCAGCCAATGAAGACAACAGTGTAGTAGCTGAGGGTTATTTCGTGATGGATGCTATGATCAATTATACACGTCCTAGATACCAGATCAGCATGACTGTGGAAAACCTACTCAACCAAGAATGGAAGGAAGCCCAATTTCTCACCGAATCACGTCTAGAGACAGAGCCTCAACCAGTCGAAGAAATCCATTTTACACCTGGCACCCCATTTTTTGCCAAAGCGGGTTTTACCATTTTCTTTTAATGTCAGAGAAATCTCCTCTTCCTTGAGATATTTTATGGTGGAAACATCTACTTAGTAGGGTGGATCTGTGCTTGCTAGGCAACCAAAATATATGCAGTATGGAAGATTCAGAATCATCTGGATGGTGAGTCATGTTGAAAACACTTCATTCTCATTGCGTTGCGCCAAACGAGCATGGGAAAGCTAAATATGATGGGATAGAATTTACTCAACCAATATGTCATATGCTTGCTTGCTTAGCAAAATCAAGATTATATTCACGATTTGATAGGAACAAGTACATGACATGAGTTTGACATTTGACAAAGATTACATCACGGCGCAGACCTTAGATGCGTTTCGTTTGCAGACAGATCCTTTGGCCGACGACACGGTCCGCAAGATCATTGACTCAGGCTTTGAGTCGCAAATCAACCAGATATTTATGGTCTTGGTTCAAAATGATAGCTTTGATCAAGACACTTTCTCTGGGCTGGATGCATCATTAGCGCTTACGCTCAACGATTATTTTCGCAGCACCAATCATTTGCCCGAATGGGCGAATATGGATCAAATACTAGAAGGAGAGAGGGTATTTGGTGAGTTTGGGCCAGAGATATTCATGCTGCTCAACGTGAGTTCCTTACCGATGTGCTATACCTGTGCGAAGGGTGCCCAGGTGCTATTTGAAACGGGAAGACTGCTGACACACAATCAGGACGTAGATCCATTGGCACGTCGACTGATGGAGACGGCACAGATGGTAGCCAATGTGTTGTCGCCTGGGGGATTGTTGCCCGACGGCAGAGGGCTCGTGACGATCCAAAAAGTTCGACTGATACATGCTTCTATCAGATATTTCCTCAAGAAGGAGCGCCATGGTCATGTTTGGGATGTAAAGACTTTGGGAGAACCAATCAATCAGGAAGACCTAGCGGGTACGTTGATGTCTTTTGGTCCTGTGATCTTGACTGGACTGAAGCGCCTCAAGGTAGAGCTGAGTGATTCTGAAATTAAATCTTACATGCACTGTTGGAAGGTAGTGGGCTACCTGATGGGTATAGATGCGAAATTGCTGCCAGACTCCTACGAAGAGGGTTTTGATCTTGCTACCCGAATATTGAAGCATCAGGCCCAAGAATCCGAGGCAGGACAGGCACTGACTAGCTCATGCATCAGATTCATCAACCACATCATCCCCGTCAACACTTTTGATGAAGTGCCAGCTTACCTGATGTCCTATTTTTTGAAAGATTTTTCGGAAGCCTCTGGAGTGAATTTGGCAAAATGCATAGGAGTAGATGATCAACCAGACACCAAAGACAGGATCGTGCTGTCTATGGCGAAGTTTTTGGTGGGACATATCAGCGAAATCGCCCATTGGGATTTGATTCAAAAGATAGCGCCTCCCTTCAATCGTTTGATGCTGGAAGGCATCATTCGCTTTTACAATGGAGGAAAGAAAGTGCACTTCTTCATTCCTCCATCGCTGAAGAAAGATTGGAAACTAGAAGATTGTTGATCATATTTAGCGCATAGCGCCAAACTGAATAATAAACCTATGAAAAACACTGAGGTAGTCGAGGGATTGGATTTCAAAACCACAAAGTATATTTTGGTATCATCCGCCGTATTGATTCTTTGGTCATTGGGAGCATCGATCATAGAAGCAGGTCCTGTTACAGCTAGTATCATCACCTATTCACTCTATGGCTTTTATTGGTACTACGCCCTGAGCAAGAAGAACCCACTGATTCTCAAGTTGGTGATATTTGGGACCGTGGCAGGAGTTATGGAACTGGTGACCGATCACTATTTGGTAGAGTGGATTGATAGTCTGGTGTATCCAAGCAAAGAATGGATGATATGGAGCTCTCCTGCCTACATGCCCTTTGCATGGTCCAACGTGATCTTGCAGTTGGGGTTTATTGGCGTGTTGTTGACCCAGAAGACTAATCTTTGGAAAGCGTCGATTATTCTGGGTATAGCTGGAGGGATGTATATCCCATTGTACGAACACTTGGCCAAAGACGCAGGCTGGTGGTGGTACCATGACAACACGACGATGATATTGAATGCACCTGTCTATGTGATTATCTGTGAAGCTTTGATATCCTTGTCACTACCTCTGGTAATCTATTATGCCGAGCATCATAAGCCCACAAAGGCCGTTTTGCTTGGATTGGCAGAAGGTGTTTGGATTTTGATCAGTGCTATTCTTGCCTTTACCATTGCACACTGAGAACTGCTGGACTAGGAGAATCTTTATAATAATCACAAGTACTAACATAGAATTCCTATCTTAGGGAATAATAATAGATATATTAGAGTTGAGAAAAGATTAATTGATACTAAATGAAGATCGCATCAGCAATAGATTTCTTCATCCATCCTGTACATTTTAGTGATAGTAATCATCTTAGACATGCCCGACTTTTTGTTCGTGCCTGTTGGTTGACGAGTTTGTTTTCGTCCTCTTACGTCTGGATGAGCATGTTTTTTGAATATGACAAAGGAGTCTATTTGATGGTGTTCAATGTGACTAGTTTTTTGTTGTTACCCTTGTTGTCAAAAACCAAACTTCCAATTTCGATTTCTGGAAATATTTTTGTTTTCGTGGGAGCCTTTGCCATCCTTATACTAGCCTATTTTTCAGGTGGAGTATGGTCGGCCTTATATCCTTGGATTATTTCTATTCCTGTATTGGCTCTCTTGGTGGTCAACAGAACCTCTGGATTGATTTGGGGTGCTATTTCCTTTTTTGCCATGCTTTGGTTTGGGTACTTGGCATACAATCACGTAGAGTTACCTGTCGAGTACAATGTGGCTATGAGAACAGAATGGTACATTTCTGTCTTACCAGGATTGTTGTTGATTGTTTTATTTATTGCCTTTGTATTTGAGTCTATACAAGCAGAAGCGCTCAAAATATTGGAGAATAAAAATGAAGTACTCAGAGCTCAAAAAGAAACGATCGGCATTCAATCTACAGAGCTACAAAAGTTGATAGACGAAAAGGAATATATTATTCGAATCCTTGCCCATGATTTGAAAAATCCATTATCCAATATCACGAGTTTAGCGGAATTTATCCAACGCAAATATGAGCCAGATCAAAATGAGAATTTTATCAATTTGATCCATCAATCTTCAGTCAATGCTCAGAATTTAATCATGAAGGTGTTGGAAATGGATGCCTCAGGCCAAGGTGATTTGATGGTCAACAATGAGCGGATTCAAGTTGCGTCTATGTTGAGTAATTTGATCCAATTGATGAGAGAGACAGGTCGAAAAAAAGCGATTGACATTCTACTCGACAACCAACTGTCTTATGGAGAAATTGAAGCTGATAAAATATACTTAACCTTGGTTTTTGAGAACCTACTTTCCAATGCCATTAAGTTTTCGTATGAAAATACCAAAGTCATCGTAGTACTGTCCAATATAGAAGATCAAGTCCTCATTCAAGTAATAGATCAAGGGCCTGGAATACAAGAAGAGGAGCAAGACAGGTTATTTAAGAAATTCTCCAAACTCAGTGCCCGACCTACAGCAGGGGAGAGTTCTGCAGGTATTGGACTCTCTTTGGTCAAACGCTATGTAGAACTGATGCAAGGCAAAGTGTGGTACGAAGATGCTCAAAATGGAGGTTCTATCTTTGCAGTTTCCTTTCCGATCAAACACTAAGCGCATGATGAGTATGCTCTGAGCAAACGCTCAGATGCAAGGATGTACTACCGCTGTCTGGCAAGAGCAATTGCCAACTGCATTTTTACAAGAGCACATTTTCAGATTACTTATTGCGTTTTGCTTCCGTTTGTTTGAAGCGCTGATTGATGATGAAGTCGATGTCTTTTCGCGTCAAGTTGCTTCCATCCTCCAAGGTAGTACTGATACTTCTGACGACTTGATCTAGATCATCTGTGGATTTGTAGAGCGCATCTATGAGCTCTTGATCGGCTTGCAGTTCTGTGCGGGTTTGCAACAAACTAGAGATCCCCAAAATACTAGAAAGTGGAGCCCGGAGCATGTGTGAGTTCACAAAGGCGTATTCTTTGAGTTGATTGTTTTGCTTAATCAACTCTTCTGTACGTTTTCTTACAGTTGACTCCAGAGATCCGTTGGACTCGATCAATTTCTGGTTCAAGCTGTGCAACTCCCTGTTCATACTGGCTATTTCGTTGCTCTGCAAGGACAGTTCTTGGTTTTGATTCTGGAGTTTTGTCATCAAGTCCTTGATACGCTCGTTCTTGAAGTGCAGGGCTATAAAATCCGCCAACGATTGCGTGATCAAGGTGTCTTCAGCTACCCAAGCGCGTGCATAATTGGTTTGCTCACAACAGATCACTCCGATGGCTTTTTGATCCAACACAATAGGGCAATCTAGCATAGAGATGATATGGTTAGGCTTCAGATAGGACTCTGTAAACTCCTGGGTATCAGTATGCTCTTCGGCCAAAGTCGCCATGATAAATGGTTTCTTTTCTAACGCATCAAAGTATTTAGGAAAATGTTTTCTTTGGATATTGACATCATCTATTTCTACTTTTCCATCCTGAAGCAAAATTTTCCTCTCTATTTGATCCCCATGATGAGTGTATAACCATATGCTCACACGATTGATTTGCAAAAGTTCGTATATGATACTAGCAATACTTTCAAACAAAGAAGTCAAACTTTTGAATTCATCTGGGTTTCTAGACAATTCCAACATGGCCGCATTGTAGTCTTGCATGAGGTTTTTTTTCTCCTCTAGGCTGTTTTTCAACTTGATCAATTCTTTGTTCTTCTCAATAGATCTGTAATAGGCATTGCCCAAAAGATTGTACAATAGGTAGATAGAAATCAATACTGAAGCTAAAAAAATGGATCCTCCAATAAAAGTTGGAAGTCTGAAAATAACCATTTCGTAGCTATCCCCTCGCATAGATTGAAGATATATCGAGTTGAAAATGAAGGTTATAAAAATAACAATTGACCAGATCTGAGAAGCTCTGAGACCTTGCAAGATCAAAGAAATAACGGGAATCAATGAGAACCAAAAAAGTATCACATGGAACGATTGGGGAGTGGAAAGAAAAACATGCTCTCCCATGGCAAACTCCAATATGGGAATAAATGCACGACTCCAATTGGATTTGGCATTGTTGAAACCGATGAGGACAACGATGGCGGATGCAAAAAAATACAAGGTGTAAGCCTGTAACGATCCAGATTTGAGATCGACAAAGAGGTCAGCCAAAAGAAGACAAAAGGCTATCAGCAGTTGACCGACTAAAACGTATTGAAATACTGCTTTAGATTGAATTTTGTAATCGGTCATTTTGAGCCACTGCATTTCTTCTTTCTGATTGAATGTAAATGGGTTTTAGAGGTTGGTATCTTAATCTACAAAAAATAACTAGGAATCAAAACGATTCTTATTTTTCCAGTCTCTATTTTGAACGATTTAATCAAACGTGAAGCTTAACGCACTGATTTCAATAACGAAAACAGACTTGAGTGATGTTTTGCTAGAATTCAAAAATTGGACTCAGATTACCCTTCAGCCAATAGTTTTTTGATGTTATTGATGTTGCCATACAAGACCAATATATCGTCTTTCTTCAATACGGTACTGGCAGACGCCACACCTTGGACTTTCTTTACTTTTTTATTGACTCCCAACAGATTTTTTTCTTCTTCGATTCGTAGTGTAGACATCACTACGACATTGAACTTCTCCTGGAAATCTAGTTCCAGCAGGTTCTTTCCTACATATTTTTCAGGCACGGCTGCTTCTATGATGTTGTATTCTCGTGTGAGCTGAAAAGAATCGACGACACCATAGATATCTAGTCTGTTGGCCCAGCGATCAGCAGTTTCTTCTTCGGGATGGACGATTTCGTCTACCCCCATGGCTTCTAGGATGGTTTCATGGAGAGGAGACACTGCACGACTGATTAGTCGTTTGACTTGCAGTTTTTTCATGAGGGCCGTTGCCATGATGTTGGCACCTTCGTTTTCGCCAATACATATGATGACCACATCAGTGTCTCTAAGTGGCAGGTTGGTGACAGCTACTGGATCTGTACTATCCAAGCATATCGCATGTGTAACCTTCTCTTTGATGGCATCTACTTTGTTCATCTTGTTGTCAACACCAATCACCTCATTACCAGATTGGGTCAATTTTTGGGCTAGGGAAGACCCAAACACGCCAAGGCCTATGATTACATATTTCATTTTCGTCAGTTTATCTCCATTTTTTAATTGTCTCTACTTTGATCACAGTATTGAACCATCAGTTGATCAATATTTCTTCGGTCGGATAGCTGTAATTCTGATATTTTACTTTCCTCAATACCGCAATGAGCAAGGTCAGCATACTCACTCTGCCCACGAACATGGTGGCTATCAATACAAACTTGCTAGCCGTGGACAGACTTGCTGTGATTCCCAGACTCAGGCCCACTGTACTATATGCCGAGAAGCATTCGAAGGCGATGGATAGCAAATCTGTATTTGGATCAAAGGCCGAGATTAAAAAAATACCGAACCCAATGACTACCAAAGAGAGTGAAATCAATGCAAATGCACGTCGAATAGAGATTTCGGCTACCTCTCTGCGGAACAGTTCCACTCTGTTTTTTCCTTTGGCTAAACTGAAATAGTTCAAGGTGGCAATGGCAATCGTACTCGTCTTGATACCGCCACCAGTTGATCCAGGAGATGCGCCAATCCACATGAGTAGAAAGATAAACATGACCGTGGAGAATTGCAGGGCTGACATATCCACCGTATTGAAACCTGCCGTGCGGGGAGTTGTAGCTAGGAAGAAGGCAGTCACCACTTTGCCCCAGGCATTGTGCTCGGCAAGGGTGTTGTTGTACTCAATGAAGTAAAACATGACTGTCCCTACTGTAATCAGTATAGCACTCGTGATCACAACTATGCGAGTATTGATATTGATCACCCAAGGGATATAAATGATTCGTCGCTTGCTGTTGAAAAACCAGATACGGTTGATGATGATGTGTTTCAGGTATTGGGATAAATTGAAAATGATTGGGAATCCAATGCCTCCCAAAGTAAATAGCAAGGCCAAAGAAATATGTAAGGGGTAGTTGAACCTATATTCTGTTTCATACAAGCTATTGGCGAGTGTAGAGAACCCTGCGTTGCAAAATGCAGATATGGAGTGAAAGATCGAAAAGAAGATTTTATCGGATACCGATACCAAGGTAGAGGGATCCAAGCTGAAATAGATACAGACCGCTCCAGTCAACTCAATGGCAAAGGTCACCAGTAAGATCCTTTTCAGGGTATTGAACACATCAGCTATCCTTTCGGAGTTGGTCATGTCCCTAAGTAACAATTGATTCTCGTAGCTAGAACCACCTGTAAAGAAATAACTGAAGTAACTCGTAAATGTCATAATCCCCAAACCACCCATTTGAATCAGAGCAATTATCATAGTTTGTCCAAAAGGAGTAAAATAACTCCCCGTATCCACCACAATCAAGCCCGTCACACATACCGCACTGGTAGAGGTAAAAAGCGCATCGAATAGAGAAATCCCATCATAGGTTGCCTTGGGCAACATCAAAAAACCAGTGCCTATGATAACGATCATGACAAAGCTCAGAATAAAAAGCTGGGCAGGATTGAAATACTCCATCCTGAAACTGATGCGCAATGCCGAAAACTCTCTAGTCAACGCCAGCAAAATGGTGATGACAAACCATTCGGAAACATCCAGGATGCCAATTTCTACTCCCATATAGAAATCTCCCACTATGGCAAGTAGAAACAACATCAGAACCAGATCGATGAACCATACTTTGGCAGGAGGCCGCCATTTGGGATACAAGTACCTACTTAGCATCGATATGATCGCTGCAATCAACGCAATGGCATACACGGTTTCTAAATACTCCTCAATCTGTAGTGACTGATCAAACCCAAAGTCAAAAATCAGAAGTAAGGTAGCGAGCAAGGTCAACCAAAATGGTAACGCCCTAATACCTCTGATCCATTTTGATTTTGTAGACAGTATTGAGCGGTTGTGGTTGTTCAAGTTGAGATGTCAAGGATTTAAAAATTAAATATCAGCTAAAATCTTCAATCCTGAAAGGTCGGCTCTTCCTTTTTATGGATAATCAAGAATTTACTTTCTAGTCCAAAATAGGTTTTGGTAATCAGGATGGCATGATCCCATTTTGCAAGGCCACTGTGCATAGAAAGATAAAAAGGTCGGAGCAATAGCCCAGACCTTCCATTTAAAATTTTGTTGATTCTATCTCATTCAGATCAATTGGATAATCCCAATGTTCACACCTACTATTCTTTATTTGATGATATGATGTTCATATTTTCTACTCTACTTTGGATACTGCTGAATGTCCCATCAATGGCTGCAAGGTTTTTGAGGTGACTCAGGCTATCTGGATTCACCTGATCCATCAATACCATGATGATCTTATGCCCATCAACAGAAGCATTGTACGCTTCCTGGTAGTTCTTTGATACTTTATAGTTGTATTTGGTGCTATATACACAGTTGTACAAATGAAGGTCTGAAACTTTAGTTTCAGCTTGGTCATTGTATATATCACGTCCACGCTTGAACTCTAGCATGGCCAAATCTGGTTCATCTAGTATATAGTATGATAAGCCAATCATGTCATGTAGTTCCCAATTATCTTTGTCAATATCTGATAGGTCCTTTAGTTCATAATTCAATATCAAAGCCAAAGATTTTGCTTCTTCTACCTGTGTCTCCAAATCCAAATAGAGCAACGAGTCAGTCACTATTTTGCCGATGTGCATGGCATTTTCTATCATCTGGTTATAGGCTTTGTTTACCAGAGATTTCGAACTATTATCTTGGTATTTTAGAGCATTAGTTACATCACTAATGGTAGAGTTTAGTAGCCCTGGACTTTGCTGAATCATAGAAACATTTCCTAATTCTAATTTTTTGGATAGATGCTCATTTCTAATGATTGCTAAGTATGCATAGGCAACTGGGATGTCTTTTCCCTTCATTAAAAACTTGTCGTTGTGCACAGCTTGATTCAAAAATGTTAAGGCTTCTCTGTGCTTTCCATCCAAAAAAGCTGCCTTCCCTTTGTCAAAATTTTCGCTTTGACCATAGACAGTAAATGTCATGAATACGAGTATTGCGGACGCAATACATCTGATAGTGTAGTAGTCTTTCATGCTGCTAGGTTTTTTTAAGTGATTGATATCTCTTAATTGTTATCAATATGTTAAATCACGTTAAAAAAAGCAAGAATTAGTTGTTAAAACACAGTGAAAATCATGTGTTTACTTATAGATATAGGTAAAATCACTATAAGTTAGGTGGTTTATTGTAGGTGAAATGTCTTATTTATATGGATGCAATCATAATTTCCACCCTATAGTGGTTTGAATGACATAATCATACTCAGATACATTTTCTCCAGGTTGATTATCAAAATTGAGGTTGGTATTGAATCCAACATAAAAATCCAACGGGAGATCATACTTGATACTAAAACTGAATATCGACCGTATTCTTTTATTGTTAGAGAGACTAGGGAATGCTTGTAACTTGGAAGTGATAGTAAAATCTTTAAATCCAAAGCCATTTAATTCTACATCTGCAAATGCCTCCATTGTGTGATCATCATCATTACTATCTGAAATAAATTTTTCTCTGTTTGAGGCTACACCGACAGCACTATTAAGAAACAAAAGATGGTTTCGGAGCAAGAGCTTTCCGATACCCACTTGTACAGTATTACGTAAAGCAAGGTTTTGTTCTTCGCTTTGTAAATAATCAGAAGTACCCATGACAAACCAGCTTTTGTTGAGGAAATATTTGAAATTATATCCATAATTATTCCTCAAGGTGCTAATGGTATTCGCAGTGTCCCGTACCGTGTTATACAAAAATGAAAAATAGATGTCGGTCTGTATTTTAGTGTTTACATAGGAGACACTACCATTGACAGATAATTGTCTAGAATTACTCGCTTTGGTGATGGTATACCCACCGTCAAGATTAGCTGAAAATCGATCCCAAAAATTATCCTCTGAGGACTTTAGGTAAACAATGTTCTGTGACTTGGCAAACATTTTAGATCCATCCGTAGGAGAGATAATCAGGTAGCTAGGATTAGATGGGTCAATACCTAAACTACCGCGAAGGCGAAATTTAGTAGTCAACATGATGATGAAAGTAGTGGATGATTTCAGTCCAACTACTTCTTCCCACTTCACAGCAAAGTCACTGTCACTGTAGTCAGTTTTTACTTTGAGGACACCATACTCCATACTCTTGATTTCCCCCGTCAGTTGATGACCATTTTTCATGATCACCGTATCTCGATTGTGTGCAATACCCAGATTGGTGACGAAGAAAAATAGGAGCGTAACGAGATGAGATTTTTTTCAAATGCAGGTCAATTGATGTTTTTGGGTTCAAAAATTGAATTGGTGCAAATATATTTATAATTCTCCGCTCATCTCAATACATATCAATTAAGTACACGTACTTCGATCCTTCTGTTCAATTCCCGACCATTGATCTCGTCATCGTTGGATGCAATGGGTTGTGAGGGGCCATAACCTTTGGTGACCAATTGAGATGCTGGTATGCCTTTTTTTACCAGGTAATTCTTCACCGAATTGGCTCTGGCAAGAGAAAGCGTCATATTGGCATCCAATGACCCAGTATTGTCTGTATGTCCTCCGATTTCTACTTTCAGATTGGGGCTTTTCTTGAGCATGTCATAGAGTGCAGATAGCACCTCGTCTGATTCTGAAGTCAGGTTAGCTGAATGAATATCAAAGTAGATGTTTTTCAGCATGGCTTTTTCTCCTTTTCTGAATTTGCTACCGAGCATGTTGACTTCTTCGTATTTTGATTCGGAGTTTTTATCATAGAGAGTTGCATAATTGGTTTCCTCGACTTTGTCAGGGATGTCTATTTGAAAATCTCGTTCGAATGATTTGTGAAGATCCGCCTGTTCGGAGAGCAATTTGCCAGTATATGCAAGCTGATTCCCGATATAAATCTGCACCTTGAATTCTTCTTCTGCAAAAATCTCTTCTTCATAACGTCCGTTGCTATCTGTCGTGGTACGGAAGTTTTGATCCTCGTAGTTGACAGGACGCAGGTCTATTCGAGCGTTAGGTACAGGCTTGCCAGTAGCTTTGTTGTAGACTGTACCATTGATAACAACTTTACCCTGTTTATGGAAATAATAGATGTCCATTTTTCCTTTGCCATGTAGACGATCAGAGCTGAAAAACCCAGATATGTTGTCTTCATTGAATTGAAAATTGATTTCATTATCAATGGTATTGATCGGGAATCCGAGATTCACTGGTTTCTTCCATCCATAGTTGCTTTCGTCCCATTCAGACATGAAGACATCAAATCCTCCAATAGACTCTGAGTTGTCAGAACTGAAATAGAGTGTTTTGCCATCATGAGATAAAAACGGGCTATCCTCATTACGTGTCGAATTGACTTTGCCTGGTACCAAAATGGGAGAGGACCAAGATTGGCTTTTGGGGTTGTAGATAGATTGGTACAAATCTAGATCTCCTTTTTCGGATTTCGCAGAAAAATAGATGATGGTCTCAGAGTCGTCTATATAAAAATGAGATGCTATTTTCTTTTCTTCCAAGCGGGAATCAAACTGTACAGGAGCGACCCATTTGTCATTGACCGGATGACTAAAGTAGAGGCCTTTTTTTTCTTCCTGATACATAAATAGTCTGCCATGGTTATTGACCACTTCGATTTTAGCATTGTTGGCTGAGAATGTACCTAAGTGAGACAAGCTGGTAGGTTTCGTCCATTTGTTTGACTCTTTGGTGGTGTGGTAGATGTTGAAATTATCACCTTCTTCTTCACTGTTTGATGCAAACTGATCTCTAGAAGACATGAATACCAATTCACCATGATCAGCAAAGAATGATGGGGACACGTCGTTGTATTTGGAGTTGATAGGTTCTCCCATATTGACTATTTCATAATCGCTGGATTTGAGATAGAACTCCTGTGCTTTGCGTGCTTCTGCCAGTCTGACTTTAGTCTCCTTTTCTATTTCATTGGTTTTGTAAATGTCCAAATCTAAGAATGCCTGAAAGTGCTTTTGAGCTTCTTCAAACTCATATCTGTTGTGATAGATTCGCCCCAACCAATAATTGTAAAACTTATCGGTTCTACCTTCGTTGGCTTCATATTCTTTGAGTGAATCTAGCGTAGAGTCCCTGCCGCCAGTCAATTGATATGCCACGTATTTGTGGTATTGGACGTAGTGATTTTTTGGGTAATTATCCAAAATGACATTGTACAGCTCCAATGCTTTTTTGAAATCTTCTTGAAAAAAGTAGTAATCTGCTTGCTCAATCAGTTTCTTCTTGCTGATTCGTTGGTCTGTTTTACTTTCTTGCGCGTAGGCCAGATTTCCAATCAATAACAGAAAAAAAATATAATATTTCATCATTCAAATAACTGGTATGGGTGTCGTTATTACGGGTTCACTTATACAGATGTTATCATGCGGTGGAGTGAAAATAATGATAAACACGAAAATTAGCATCATTATTAAACGTGTAAATTTAATAATGATGCTTAACATACTGTATTACAGTTGTTTAAGATTCTTTAGTAAGGAGAATATATTCGTCAAATGTACAGAGTTTGTCTGCATATGATTTGCCGTCCTTCAGATCAATAATACGCGTGGCTACCGTTTGGACAAACTCATGGTCATGTGAGGTGAACAGCACAGTCCCTGGAAAATCTCTGAGCGCATTGTTGAGGGCTTGAATCGATTCTAGGTCTAGGTGGTTGGTTGGTTCATCCAAGATCAAGACATTACCCTCCTTCAACATCATTTTGGAAAGCATGCATCTCACTTTTTCCCCTCCAGACAAAACACTGCATTTTTTAAAGGTCTCTTCCCCAGAAAAGAGCATTTTGCCCAAGAATCCGCGGATGAATACCTCGTCCTTCTCTCCGTCAGAGTATTGTCTCAACCAGTCGATTAGGTTTTCATCTGATTTGAAAAACTCCTCATTGTCATTAGGTAGGTATGAGACTGTGATCGTCTGACCAAAACTGAATGTGCCAGCGTCTGCAGTGGATTCTTCCATCAGTACTTTAAACAAGTTGGTAATCGACATGCTGTCGTCCGCCAAGAAAGCAATTTTGTCACCTTTGTTGACAAAGAAATCTAGGTCTGAGAATAATACTTTGTCTCCAAGTTTTTTAGAGAGTGATTTCACCTCTAGAATTTGATCTCCCGCTTTTCTGCTTTGGTTGAATATGACTGCTGGATATCGCCTAGATGAGGGTTGAATGTCATCAATGTTGATTTTGTCAAGCAGTTTTCTTCGGGATGTGGCTTGTTTGGATTTGGATGCATTGGCACTAAACCTTGCAATGAAGTCCTGCAATTCTTTCTTTTTCTCTTCTGCCTTTTTGTTCAACGAACTTCTCTGATTCAAAGCAAGCTGACTAGATTGGTACCAGAATGAATAGTTGCCTGTGAAGATTTTGATGGCACTAAAGTCAATGTCCGCAATGTGGGTACACACAGTATCCAAAAAGTGTCTATCGTGAGACACTACGATGACTGTATTCTTAAAATCAAGTAAGAAATCTTCCAACCACGAAACTGTATGTATATCTAGGTCATTGGTAGGCTCATCGAGAATCAATAGGTCAGGATTGCCAAATAGTGCTTGAGCCAACAGCACTCGTACTTTTTGGCTACCATTTAGGTCTTTTAGCAGATTGTAGTGTTCGTCCTCTTTGATACCAAGACCACTCAATAGGCTCGCTGCATCTGGCTCGGCATTCCAACCGTCCATTTCAGCAAATTTCTCTTCTAACTCTGAGGTTCTGATTCCGTCTGCTTCGCTAAAATCCGCTTTGGCATAGAGCGCGTCTTTTTCTTGCATGATCGCCCACAACTCGGTGTGTCCTCTCATGACAGTATTGATGACGGTCTCTTCATCAAATTCAAAGTGATTTTGACGCAAGACAGCCATCCTCTTGCCTGAATCCATGGTCACGTTGCCCGTATTGGGCTGAATATCACCTGATAGAATTTTAAGAAAAGTAGATTTTCCGGCTCCATTTGCTCCGATGACACCATAGCAGTTGCCTTCGGTAAATTTGATATTTACTTCGTCAAAAAGTATTCGCTTTCCATATTGCAAGGAGACGTTATTCGCTGAAATCATATGCCTGTTTTTTTGAAGGCACAAAGATAGATTATTTGTTAGGCAATAGGAAAAATCCGCTAGGTTCACTTCCAATTTTATTCCCTTTAGCTCCTGAATTGTATGATTCTGAATTAAGTTTGATCAATGAAGCCGTACTTATTCTTTTTGCTAGTCGCGTGGGGGATTCTTTTTTCCAGTGCCGAATTGCAAGCTCAAGATGAACAACAAAGTCTTTCGGAAACCATCTCATGGTTGGAGAGGAAGATCAATATCAGCTATTACAACGCACAGACTCAGGAGTGGTGGAGCAATCGTTTTTTCTATAATACCGAGATGGGTTTGGTCAATATCAAGAATACCTCGTCGGATGGCCCTTCTTTCCTGACTAGAAATACCTACTATGATCGCAAGGTATTGCTGTCAGACTTGGATGCGAGTAGCATCAAGGTGCATGACATCAATGAGGATCAAGGCAGAATTGTGTTTGGTCAGGTCGTACAAGTCAATGTGATAGGAAACCAAAAGAAGATAAAGCGTACCAAAAATGGCGTGGCTTCCTTCAACGAATTTTTCCTGCAAATCCCTGTTCCGCATGCCTACGACAGTTTGAGGTTGACTGCTGATTCCATCAAGACGAAATTGACTCTGGCTATAGAGCTCTCATCCAAAATCAAACCTACGAACGATGAACAGCAAAATGCTAAGACGATTCTATCTACCTTGCATGGACAGTTCAAAGGAGATGATAAGACTGTAATGAGTTTTACCAAAATAGAAGGGAACCACTCTGAAGTAGAGCATACAAATGAGCAAAACTATATCAGAAAAGGTCTCATCGGTTTTGATGAAGTAAACAACCATTTCTACTTGTGGTCTATCAATCGTGGACAGAGAGAGCGTCTGACCTTGGAAGTGAAATCAGGTGATAAAGTATCTATTGAGAGTATCGATCCACCTTACGCTATTATCTTATATGGTGTCAATCATATAGCAGTGAGAGAAAATGGTCAAGAAATAGAATTCTACCGGATGGGGGATTGACCCCATGTTAAGACAACAGAGATTGCATAAGGGATAAAAAACTTTGCTCTTCATGGATCCACATCGCGGCATCACAGGTTTTTCTTTCTTTTGATTTAAACTCCTGCACTTGTATCAATACATCATTCAGTGCTACTTCATTTTTCGATTTGAAATCAATCACGGCTCCCTTGGCATGTTCTTCAATGAATGTTTCCCAATGTGTGTCTTTTTCATAGAGCATGGGTAGACCTTGTGCAGCGTACTCATAGACTTTGGTGGGCATGCACCGCTGGTTGCTTGGGTTGAGCTGATAGCAGATTAGACCAATATCTGCCGTGACTATGGCTTGTTCTATTACTGTATATGGAAGGGGAGTCTGTGAGATATTTAGTCTCAGCCAAGGTGCTTCCATCTTGTTCAACCTGTTGTAGAGTGCTGGCACTGGACAATGCCCCGTCACAAGTAATTCAAAGTCACCCATGGTCTGCAAGCTTTTCGTCAATTCTAGTGCCTTGTCTATACCAGTATTTTGAGTAATCGTGCCACTGAATAGCAGTGTAGTAGTATTAGTTTTGTTTGCGGAGCGAGGGTAGATTTTGGACAAAGGCAGTGCTTTGTTTTCTATCAGTATTGATCGAGATTGAACAAAAGACAATTCTTCTTGGTAGCACTTTTCAGCTAGGAAAAAGTGATCAAAAAATGGAGCAAGCAGTCTTTCCTTGCACCTGATCATGATAGCCATGAGGTGCCGGAGTATAGGAGGGTAAACCTGCTGATACCATAGATTGTAGTAGTAGTTTTCCTGAATATCGTACACGATTCTCGTGCCAAATAAAATTTGGTTTATAATCGTAACTATCAGTAATTCATGACTGTTAACTATGATTAGTTTAGGCTTTAGTTTAATCAATGATCGCAGGATAATAAGTGGGATAAAAAAGCGTATCAAACCAAGTCGGCGAAAGGTTCTTTGAGGATGAAAAAAGATATTGCACTCATCTGTGAGTGTGCTTTTGCTGGGATAGCCAAATAGGTGTATTTCACAGCCAGTCATTGAGCTAAGCGATCGTGCCATCTTGCGATAAGAACGAATGTCGTCTACAGGTTTGAGTAGGGAAATGAAAGCAATTTTTTCCTTCGGCATGAAATCAAATGTATGTAATATTGCGGAGATTTTACCCACCAATGATACTTAGTCATTTTTAAATTTTAATACTACAAATAAGATGGAAGACATCAAGAAATTAGTCGAAGAAACTTGGGAAGACAGATCGAAATTGACTCAACCAGAGGTCATCAAAGCGATCGAATATGTAATCGAAGAACTAGACAAAGGTCGCTTGAGAACTGCTGAACCAACTGCTGATGGTTGGAAGGTAAATGACTGGGTGAAGAAAGCTGTGATCATGTATTTCCCATTGAGAAAAATGGAGAAAATAGAAGTCGGCCCATTTGAGTTTCACGACAAGATGGCTTTGAAAAAAGACTATGACAAACTAGGTGTAAGGGTAGTGCCTCACGCTGTGGCTAGATATGGAGCTTACATTTCTGCAGGCACTATTTTGATGCCTTCTTATGTCAATATAGGTGCGTATGTAGACGAAGGCACGATGGTTGATACATGGGCGACTGTTGGTAGCTGTGCGCAGATCGGTAAGAACGTGCACTTGAGCGGTGGAGTAGGAATTGGTGGAGTACTAGAGCCTGTGCAGGCTTCTCCAGTGATTATAGAGGATGATGCTTTCATTGGGTCGAGATGTATTGTGGTAGAAGGAGTGAGGGTAGGTAGAGAGGCTGTACTAGGTGCAGGTGTGACATTGACCATGAGTTCTAAGATCATTGACGTGACGGGTGACAAGCCTGTTGAGTACAAAGGAGTCGTGCCTCCACGCTCTGTTGTGATTCCAGGGTCTTATGCTAAAAAATTCCCTGCAGGTGAATACAACGTTCCCTGTGCAATCATCATTGGTACTAGAAAAGAAAGCACCGACAAGAAGACTTCTCTGAACGATGCGTTGAGAGAAAACAATGTCGCTGTATAAACATATATCATGAAGCAATTTTTAAGTATCCTATTATCTCTCTCTTGTCTAGTTAGTTATGCTGCCGAAACAGTGAAATTCAAAGCAGCAGACGGAGTGGAAATAGTAGCGGATTTGCATCTGTCTCATCCCAAATCTGCTCCGATAATCGTGTTCTTTCATCAGGCAGGATGGAGTAGAGGAGAGTACTTAGAAATTGCTCCTACACTCAATCGGTTGGGTTACAATTGTCTAGCCGTAGATTTGCGATCAGGCAATTTGGTCAATGGCATTCGCAACGAAACCAATCAAAACGCCAGAGCCATGATGCGTGAAACCAAATATTCTGATGCCTATCAGGATATAGAAGCTGCCGCAACTTATGCTCAAACTCAAACAACCAACAAAGTGATCATCTGGGGTAGTAGCTATTCTGCAGCATTGGTGTTGAAATATGCGGGAGATTACCCAAGTGCAGTACAAGCCGTATTGGCTTTTTCTCCAGGAGAGTATTTTCAAATCACAGGGCAAGCCTGAAGATTGGATTGCCCAAAGTGCTGCCAACATAGCGTGTCCTGTTTTCATCACTTCTGCTCAGAGTGAAAAGCCAAATTGGGAGAAGATTTATGATGTAATCTCAGTGGCAAACAAGCAATTCTATCTACCAGAAGAAACCTCTGGTAATCATGGATCAAGCGCGCTCTGGGTAAGAAATAATGATCACGAAGGATATTGGACTGCTGTGGTAGAATTTCTCAAGTCCTTGGAGAGTAAGTAAATCAAACACCTGCTTGTCCTTGCTTTGAAAGGGTACATTGGCTATCTCTCAGTGTATAATCAATCGTTTTCAGAGCTGCGAGGTAAGGATTTGGGTATCTAGCCATGAGCTAAACGCTTTAATATCTTCTTTCCACGAGATTGAATCCCGCCACTACCATTTGGAATCATGTCTTCAACAATGATTCTCAATTCGTTTTTCAGATCAGGATAGATATCACAGAGATTGGCCAATACGGACATCGCAAAGACTTGAATGGCAATAGCTGTTTGTCGATTGGTGAGGTAGTCGAAACAATGTTGTACCAGTTGACCATGATGGCTTTCGGGTGTCTCTTGATCTTGCAGCATACGGAGTACATTTCGTTTGACAGCATCGATCGGATTTTTGTCCAACTGGTCGATGCAGCGTGTGATATAGGGGTGAATAGAACCAGGGTAGTGATCCACAAGACAGGTGATCGTCATGGCGGCATTTTGACATAGGCGGTGGTCATCTCCCAAGAAGATATCGATCAAAGTATCAAGACGACTAGGGTCAGTCATCACAAAAGCAGCCACTTCTAGGGACTTTTGTTTACTAACCGGGCCAGATAGTCTGCTGATCAACTCGTTCATCATTCATCAATCTATCTCCAACACTTCCAAGATATCTGCCAGCTCATCATAATCTTTGAATCCTGGTTTTTCTTCGTGACTGCCTAGTAGTCCAATCCCGTAATATGCTGCAGTATCTACAATCTCCCCGATATTATCGGGTGTCAAATCATAGCCTCGTAGGATTTTGATTGATCCGATTTGAGACTTGATATGATCATAGTCTGACTCAGACTCTACCAAAACGAATTTTACTTGAGGGGAGAGTTGATCCAAGAGTCCGGTCTGATCGATATGGCTTTCAGTCAATCTGAATATCACTTTGTAGGACAACTCAGTGAGTTGGTTGGCAACTGCCACTGTATCTACCTGAATGTAGGCTGGATTTTCTGAATCATGTACTGCGTCGATCTGATCCAAAGCCATGCTGCCATACTCCATGACAAAATCAACACCTGCTACCCAACCCATGATTTCATGAGCAGTAGTAGTATCGATGGCATCTTCTTGGTTGCTATCAAGGTTGAACCCAATCATATTCACCCCAAATCCTGCACAATACCGAGCATCACTGAGATTGGACACGTTACCCACCTTTACAAAAGTTTTTAAATTCATATCAATACTGACAATTGGTCAATCAAATAATTTTATACAAAACAAAACCATTCGCTTGAACTATGGCGTAAAATTGCCATGTAATTAATGAAAATATCAACAAGGTTTTTTTAAATAGAATAGAAATGGAAGTAATAGAAATCACAGATCAAGAATTGGATGCACAATTGGCAGCTCATCCTAAAGCCATCATCAAGTACTATGCAGATTGGTGTGGTGCCTGCAAGCTGTTCAATCCTAAGTTCAAGAGATTGGCCAATGACGAGCGCTTCTCAGACGTGGTGTTTTTGAACGTCAATGCAGAAAACAATCCAGAAGCCAGAGGCAAAGCAGGTGTATCTAATCTGCCATCATTCGCTATCGTAGAAGGCGGACAATTCAAAGAAACCATCTTCACCAGCAAAGAAGAAATAGTCGTAGAGCTGCTGGGGAAGTTGAACTAAGACCATCATTCCGCAGTAAAAAGGAGGTTGTTCGGAGCAACCTCCTTCTTCTTTATTATGTTTGTTATATAATTAATATTATGTTAAATAGAATAAATCATGATCCTGTCCTCTTATCATATTCTACTATCTACTGTTGGCTTCTGTTGATGACAGCTTCTGCCAATTGCATATCGGTGGCAAAGACTACCCCGCTTTGGTTCATGAATGTGGTGATTGGATTGTTGAGGTGCAATACCTGACCATCGGTATCACTCAGGTGTAAACCGAGTTCGCCAAAGACACAGGCAGTAGCTGCATAGTCCCAAATGCTGCCGCCACCAGCTTGTACTTTGGGCAATTTGAAATACAAAGCATAGTTGTGAGACGCTACACGACAAGCTTGCAGCGCAGCGCCAGCACCAGCTATGAATCTGATTTCATGTAGAGCGTGTTGGTCTTGGTAGATTTTTAGACCTTGTAAAATAGAATCCATTTCCGCATGTTGCATCATGCCTCGATCCAGCATACACCACAGTACATTAGAATCTGATGTATCATCATCTGTGGTCAGTAAATCGCTCTGTACACCTTGCCCTCTGATTGCTATGACTCGTCTATCCGTCACTGGATCATGAATCACACCAATCATACTTACACCGTCGCGATTCACCAAGGCAATACTCACAGCATAACCCGGTCTTTGCTGGGTGAAAGCAAGTGTGCCATCCAAGGGATCTATGCACCAGAAATATGCTTTGCTTAGCCGCGAACCATCGTCTGGTAGTTCCTCAGTGAGCAAACCCAGATCATATCTCTGCATACTCTCATTCAGGTGTTGCAAAATGATGTTTTGACATTGTAGATCTACCCACGTGACAACCGCAGCTGCATGGCTGTTCATGCCTGCTTTGTGCGTCACAGCTATCTGTTCGGCGCTGTGTCTGCGTATAAAATCCGCTGCCTCTTGTGCTGCCCTTGCTGCGATTTGTGTGAGATGATTTAATTGTTCGGGATTCAAAATCTAAAGTCTAAAACCTAATATCTAAAGTTTAAAATCTAACGTCGAATGTCTGCCATCACTTCGTTTACCATCCGCTGGCTGTAGCGGTGCATTTTGTAGTGTCCTGGACTCCATCCATCCAAAAAGCGATAAAAATCCGCCCAAGCATACTTGTATAGTTCAGACCATTCATGGATCAATCCTTCTGGATTTAGAGTGATTTCGTACCGTTCGAAAGCTGATCTAAGTATTGAAAAATAATAGTTCAAGAGTTCATGTTCTAATATTTCACACTCCGATTCATCCAAGCAACTGCTTAGCAGGTATGCGACATCTTTCATTCCACATCCCCGACCGACATATTGAAAATCCACTGCCGCTACTGCTGTGTGCTGTGATGCAAAACAGAAGTTAGCGAGCTTGGCATCTCCATGCACGAGCGTCTGGTATATTGCGTTTTTGAGTTTTGTGTCGATGGTTTTTGCGGCATTTTTCAGATGTTGGTTTTGCATTGCCAACCATTCATCTGGCCTGGTATCTAGGTGCCAATATGTGCCGATCGACCATAGTTCGCTCGCTGTAGTATCCATGAATTTCGCATGAAAATGTGCCAGCCAACTCAGGCAGCTTTTGATCTCATCGAGCGTAACAGAAGACTTGCGCACAGGAAAACCAGCTGTATCGAGATCTTCCAAAATCATGAGCATCTCCCCCTCTTGTTGCCAGTTGTATATGCCCGTGGGTATGCGGCAAGATGTATCACAGTGCTGAGCCAACCCTGCATACCAATTCATCTCTACTTCATAAGATTTCAACTTTCGTTGGTGAGAGATATCTGTATTCCAGCCCCGAGGGTGTTGGAGCTGGTTTGGCAACTGCACATGTTTGACTACCACGGAGGTGAGCTTCCCTCCTGCCAATTCACAACGGATGATCTCTCCATAGCCACTCCACAAAGATTGTATTCGGCTACTTCGGATCACGGATTGCGCTCCTGTGGATGAGCGTATTTTTTGGATGATTTCAGTGTTCAACAAGGTCGTTGACGGTTTTTGATCGAGGAGCAATTTATAAAATGATGTAGAACCCCTACCCGTTTGCACGGTTTTAATTCATTTGATCAATTATAGTTTTTGTCTATGACCTTAAGAGCAAAGTATCCATTCTTATGTTTGATATAATTTATTAACTACTTTAAAATAAGTAAGTTATGATACTTTATTAAAGTAAAATGTAATTATGGAACATTTGAAATGTTTGGTAAATGGAAGCTTCAGGATGAGAATTTCCTGCTTTATTCAAAGTATTAACTGTATTCTCAATTTTCACGATAAACCTAGATTGATGGACGGAATTTTAATGTATTGGATTTAGTTCGTCGTGTTCTTGTATCTGATCCAAACATGTTTGTTGCCGATAGAACATAAAAAAGGCTACCGTCACTGGTAGCCTTCACTCACTTGTTTATTCGGTAACCTGATATTTATTTTCTTGTCAACCTTGTGCTCACTTCATTTTCGAGCTGGATGCTTGTCTGGATGAGTTTGCTTGATTCAGCATTTAGTCTTTCGATCAATCTCATCATGTCTTCTATTTGGTTCAATTGCTGTACTCTTTTCATAGCTGTATGTGTTTATTTTTTATGTCTTTGTTTTAATCTCATGGCAAACATAAAACATAAACTTTATATATAAGTACTAATTAATAAAGTTTTTTAAAATATTTTTAAAAATAACTACATGTATTGGTGTTAATACATGTAGTTAGTGCTGGTTTTGATCTAGATTTTCTTAAAAATGTTGTTGGTACCTCGTGAGGCAGTTGGTTTAAAATACCTCTCAGAACGGTCTCTAAGGCAAATTTTATCTGGGACGCATGGTGTCAATGTGTGTCAGTTAGTTCTGTGCTAGGCTACAGTTTTTTTGGTAGGTTCAGCACAAAGAAAAAATGGTTGAGAAGGAATAATTTAGATAGGATGGATTGTCTTCTGACACCCTATTTTTGATTGAAAATGAAATCTGCACTAAAATCAACAAAAATGTAAGTGTCTATAAATAAAGTGATTAGCCCCTCTCCCTGTCTCCCCTAGTGTTTATTTTCTAGGAGTTTTATGTCTAAAATCTTGGGAATTGGATGAATAGGTAAGTGTCTACTGGAGGCTATCCCAATCCTGTCTAGTATCGGTATCTATCGAGCCATGCTGGAATGGTATGGTCACTCTAGTTCCTGGGATTTTCGCTAGCCAGATTTTTTAACCTCTTTGTTAGACTTCTATATAGGTTCGCGCAATGGGTATCGGTCTGGAGAGTTGCTGAATCACGGTTAGATTGTAGTGACAATTGTGTAGCATCAATACGGATGTTGAATAACGGTAGAATAATAAGGTTTAGTGTATTCACTCGTGCGGGTTCAATAGCAGGATGTCAATTGTGTATCAAACAAAATGAATGTAAGTTATTTTGAATTAAACAGTATTATATGCTTAAATATTAGACAGTTATGTGTTTGTAAATTGAGCTGCAACACAACGACTGGTTGTCATTCATGCCGTTTTGTAGGTTGTCTCCTTTGAAAGAGGCTGAACGAAATCATGAACATAAAATCTGTATGCATATTTAAATTATTAAATTAAATATTGTATGTTAAAATACTGTAATTCAATAGTTTAAATATAATGGTTCTGGCTATTCTGTTTATCTTATAGGTGGATTTTACATGCAAAATGTAATTATGCCCCTTTTACATCTTGCAGTCAATGCTCGATGAGAATAGCTATGTTGGAACTAGTTATTCTTTTTGAACATTTTTTTCAACTTCTTGAAAACGCCTGTGTTATCCTCTTCTTGTTCATCTTCTCCTTCCAGTTCTTCCTCGTTTTTCTTGTCAAAAAGTTCTTCTTTGGGTTTGTCCTCTTGGTTGAATAATCCTTTGAAAAAGCCTTCTTCTTTGATTCCTTCACAGTCCAAATCTTCTTGCACTTCATCACTTGGCTCATCAAACTGTGCTCTGGTGAGCTTGTTAAAATCTGAATCGGCTACCATCTTTTGATAAAACAACCCAAACAAAGGCAAAGCTGAATTGGCACCTTGGCCGTATTGAGTATCCTTGAAATGCAACCTGGAGTCATCACATCCTACCCAACTCACTGTCAATAGGTCTGGAGACATCCCGACAAACCAACCATCTCTGTTGGATTGCGTGGTACCTGTTTTGCCAGCGATGTCTTGCGTTAGGTTGTATTTCCATCTCAGGCGACTGCCAGTGCCTCCACTTTGGGTGACCGCTTGTAGTAATTGTTGCATTACCTCATAGGTGTATTCACTGATCACTTTTAGCAGTTGCTCGGGAGTTTCTCGCTCATAAACTACCATTCCATCTGCATCTACGATGGATTCAATCATGTAAGGCTCGGTACTGTACCCATTGTTTAGAAAGATACTATAGGCTTGTGCCAACTCTATGACGCTGAGTTCTGCCGTACCCAGTGCCAATGACGGGACTTTGGGAAGGCTGCTTTTGATCCCTGCATTTTTGGCTAGGTCTATGACATTGCCTACCCCTGCTTTTTCCATCAACTTTACCGCTATCGTATTGATAGATTGAGTCAATGCTGCTTGCATGGATATGTATTTGTCATCATACTCTGTAGTACTATTGCTTGGCGTCCAATTGTCAAAATTGGTGTAAGTAATCGTTTTGCCTGAAATGTGGTCACAGGGAGCCACTCCGCGCTCCAAGGCAGCTGCATAGACAAAGGGTTTGAAGGTAGACCCTACTTGTCTCTTGCTTTGATTGATGTGGTCGTATTTATAATGTTCATGATCAATACCTCCAATCCATGATTTGATCGCTCCGGTTTTTGGATCCATGGCTAGAAATCCAGCACTTAGTAGTTTGGCATAGTGCAAAAGACTGTCTTTGGTGCTGGCTTGCACCAAGTCTTCGGAATCTTTCCAGTCAAACCAAGACATACTTCGTTTTTCGTTCAGCTTGTTGATGGCTTCCTCTTTGCTCATGCCATTATTGATCAGTTCTTTATAGGCATTACTTTCTAGGATCAAAGCTTGGATGAATGCTTTGTCCTTGAGCCAAGGAGCTTGATTGCCCCAATTGTTTTCAAAGCTTTTTTGGATACTTGGCATGTGTTGTTTGAGTGCAGCTTCTGCTTTGCGCTGCATGCGCAAATCCAGTGTGGTATAGATTTTTAACCCATCTGTGTATAGGTTGTACTGAGACTCATCTTCCTTATTCGCTGAGGCAAGCATTTGCTTGGCAAGCAACCGGACTTGCTCCAAAAAGTATGGCGCGGTGTCTTCTGAGGTATGTCCTTTGTCGTAGTTGAGTTCAGTGATGTGCTCTTTGATTTGATCGTATTCGCTTTCCTCTAGGTAATCATATTTCACCATCTGAGACAAGACCACATTTCTCCTCTTCAGAGATGCTTCTGGATGCAAGCGTGGATTGTAGGTGTAGGTTGCTTTCAGCGAACCGATGAGTGAGGCAGACTCTTCCAAAGTCAAATCATTGACTTTCTTGTTGTAAAATTTCCTAGATGCGGTTTCGATTCCAAAAGCATTGTCCGGGAATGAAACCGTGTTGAGGTAAAGTGTGACAATCTCTTCTTTGCTGTAGATTTTTTCGAGTCGGGTAGCTGTTATTCCTTCTTTGATTTTGGCTATGGCTAGTCCTAGCTTGCTTAGATTTTCTCTAGGGAAGAGATTCTTAGCCAATTGTTGAGAGATCGTGCTGCCTCCACCAGCAGATCGATTGCCCATGATCAGGGTTTTGATCAATACACGCAACATGCTGCGGTAATCTACCCCGCCATGATCATAAAATCTGGCATCTTCCGTGGCTACCAGTGCTTGTACAAGATGGTCTGGCAAATCATCAAAGTCCACGGAGGTACGATCAAAAAGATAGAATTTGCCAATGATTTCATGTTGACTGTCATAAACAATGGTCGATTGACTGTTGGAGATGTTTTCCAAAGTTTGGCGATTGGGCAATGCTCCCCACATACCTACATATACACTCCCCAAGAATAGTACGATGATAACTAGTACAATTGCTACAAGTCGTATGGCTATTGCTAATAGTACACTTTTAAAATCCCTGTCTTGCTTCTTTTTTGCCATGAAATTACTTTGGTATATTTTTTTGATTCAAGGTAATGAGAGAAACTAAAAAGACCAGTCGTCTGACTGGTCTTTTTAGTTTCTTATATATTTTCTATTGATTATGGCTTAGCCACGATATTCAATTTGATCTTGATGTCATCAGATAGAATCATATCTTGCATGTAGTGTACCCAACTCACTTCATAGTCCTGACGGTTGAATACCAAATCAGCTGTTGCGGTCAAGCCTTCTGGAGTCACTACGAGGGAAGTAATGGTAGCTTTCTCTTCTTTGGTGATTCCTCTGACAGTCAAATCTCCAGTCAATTCACTACCCAATTGTGATTTGATAACGAAAGATGAAGTTGGATAAGTTTCTACTAGGAAGAAATCTCCTGTAGACAAGTGATTTACTAGATCAGATGCAGGATGCTCTTCTGAGTATGAAGCAGAATCCAACGGTTGGATAGTGGTCATGTCGATGACTACTTTACCACCTGTGATGGTATCTCCTTTGGTACTAATCATGCCTTCGGTAATCTCGATGACACCATTGTGTCCATACACGCCTGCTACTTCGCCCGACCAAGCTACTGTAGAGCTGGCAGTATCGACTTTGTAAGTTGCCTCCGTCGCTACGGTTTCAGTTTCAGTTTCAGTTGTTTCTTCTGTTGTCTTTTTTCCGCCACATGCAGCTACTAACAATGCAAGAATGATGGCTAATGATAAATTTGTTCTAATGTTCATGGTAATAGTTTTGAAGTTTTTGCAAAGCTAGTGAATATCTGATCAAAGTATTCATGTGTAGCAACATGTATTTGTTAAGAGGCTAAAGTGTAGATACTTGATCTATGGGTTGTCGATCATGGACTATTCTTGGATCTAGAGCTTAGCATCTATAATCCCATTTCCAATTTAATTCTGGTTTGATTCTCATCATCATAAAACAGCACAGGAGCCATCAGCTTTTTGATGGTGGCATGGAGATGGGTATAGTTAGATTGTGGGATGTGCAGTGGAATTTTATAGAGTCGCTGATCCTTCTTCTCAAAGGGACAAGCAACCTTAGATTGATGAAGAAAAGGGACAAGGGTAGCGTTGCAATTGATGCCAATCCTATCGACTCGGTATGTCTCCAATAGCTCTGTCAGGGTTGTATTGATGTTTTCAAAAAACTCCATCGTAGAGGCCAGTCTCACCCGCGAACCTGCTCTTGACTTACCTTTCTTCTTCAAGTATTTGATCTGACTAAAGCCTTGCTTTTTGCGAGTCATGTAGGCGGAGAATGTTGTATGATAGACATTGTGAGTACCCTCCATGACACAAATAGCAGCGTGACCTGATTCGATGCTCACATAGAGTACCTTGGCCTCAGCAGTCTTTACAGTCAAATCATCTTCTAGGGACATATGCAAAGGTAGACGAATGAAAGCCTCTGTCTCGTGAAGATCATTGTTCAACAACACAACATGCTTTTTGAAATCATATACATATTGAGGGAATTTGCTCTTTACTGTATCAAAAAGCTCTTCCAACGGGACATGGAATAAATTGAGGTTGTTTTGTGGCATCTATCTATGGGGTACTGATCTTCTATGAACTACAAGACAACATGGAGCAACCCACCTTCGTACGTGCCCATTCAGGACGTTTGGCGTACCATTTTTCGTATGATGGCTGCTCGTCGTAGGGTTTGAGGAGCAACTGATACAATTCGTCCACCACTGTATAATCCCCCTTGTTTGCAGCATCAATCGCCAACTGCGCCATATAATTACGCAAGACATACTTAGGGTTGATTGTCTGCATCTTCTGTTGGCGGGCAATACTATCAAAATCTTCCTTTGTGATCCGAGCAACATAGTCCAAATACCAAGTTTGCCATTTCACTTTGTTTTGATTCATGGCTGCCCCATCCATATAACTCGTCTTCTCTACGATCTTCCAAAATGCATCAAAACCCAGATCAATCTGAGTGGATAACTCTCGAAAGAAAATCGTCATATCCAACTCCGTATCAGTCATCAGCTCCGTCAATTGATTGATGAAGTTCTCTTCTACTTGATCTGCATGATACAAGCCCAGTTTGGCAGTCATCATCGCGTGATAGTCACGCATGTAGGCATCCTTGTATCCATCCAATATGGCTTGCAAGGGTTCAACCTCTTCGATGAGTGGATACAATGCATTGGCAAGCTGTACCAAATTCCAGACAGCTATATTAGGCTGATTGCCAAAACGATACCTGCTGTGCTGCGCATCTGTGGTATTGGGTGTCCATCCAGGGTTGTAATCCTCCAACCAACCATAGGGTCCATAATCTATCGTCAGTCCTAAGATAGAAAGGTTGTCAGTGTTCATGACACCATGCACGAACCCTACCCTTTGCCAATGGACAATCATGTTTTTGGTTTTGTCGAGTACTTCCTGAAAAAAAGCAAGATATGTCTCTTTGGAGGGTGATCCCAAATGAGCATAATGATGTGCTATCGTATGATCTACTAATTGCTTGAGTATTTCCTTTTCACCTCTCGCTGCGAAGATTTGAAAATTCCCAAATCGAATAAAAGAAGGTGCAACACGGCAAACAATCGCCCCTTGTTCTTCTGCTGGGTTACCATTGTAGAGCATATCTCTCATCACGAGATCTCCTGTCTTGACTAGTGACAATGCTCGTGTCGTAGGCACTCCTAGATGATGCATAGCTTCACTACACAAATACTCTCTGATCGAAGAGCGTAAGACTGCAAATCCATCTGCCGTCCTAGAATATGGTGTGGGTCCTGCTCCCTTCAACTGTAACTGCATCGGCTGACCCTGGACCAATACATCAGCAATATTGATCGCTCTACCATCTCCCAACTGTCCAGCCCAATGACCAAACTGATGTCCACCGTAGCACATGGCATATGGTTGAAAACCTTGGTATCTCTTGGTGCCGCTCATCACTTTCAGGAGTTCCTCAGAATCGCTGATCCCTGCCTTCCACTCATCCACCAAGGTCTGTGACAAATGCAACATTTGTGGCTGGGAAGGAGTCTTGGGATCTACCCACGAATAACACACCCCTTCAACCTGTCTAGGATAATTGACCAGATTGGAATCTGCAGGCAGTTCTTCAGTGAAGATAGCATGTATGTCTAATTTTAGTAAATCTTGCATGATTCTGTGCTTTGCTTTTTTACTCATAACACCTTATAAAATAGTAAGTTATGAGTATTTATATATCTATAAACTTGACAACACATTGTTGTGAGTACAGTAGTGCGAAGTTAGGCGGATTTAATACTCTATGGAATGATACTTAGGTCTTTTCTTAGACATACATGTACAGGTACAACTCTCCAACGATGCTCAAATGAGTTATTTGCAGTGTTCGAAACTCTATATTTATTATCCAGAATAATTCTTGGGGAGTTGCTATAGCTAATTATGCATGTCCAATGGTTTGTTCTATCGCTACTACTTCTTGTCAGTAATGAATATTTTCGACTAGATTCGCCAAATTTTGTTCATTGAATTCATTTTTTAGCGAGGATAATTGGATCAACTGGGTTGATGCCATATCAGACAATCACTATGTCGTCATCGACAACATATTACCTCATGCAGTCTTAAATGATCTGAAGGATTGTTTTGACAAACAGAGGGAAGAAGAGCAGCTGCGCAAGGCAGCTATTGGGACTTTAAATCAAAAACACATCGATCCCAGCATCAGAGGAGACAAGATCCTATGGCTGGACAGAGAGGGTGCGCCTGCTCCTATCTTAACCTTTTTTGATCTTGCAGAAGACATTCGTCAAAATCTCAACCGATATTGTTACCTCAGTTTGTCAGGTTACGAATTTCACTTTGCTCACTATCCCGTTGGTACATTTTACAAAAGACATCTGGATCAATTCCAAGGACGCAACAACCGGATGATTTCCATCATTCTCTACCTCAATGAAGAATGGAAACCAGAGTATGGTGGAGAGCTAAAAATATATCTTGAAAAGGAAGATGTGACGATCATGCCCACTTTTGGCAGGATGGTTCTTTTCAAAAGTGATGTATTGGAGCATGAGGTACTAGAAACCAAGCATGACAGATACAGTCTTACGGGTTGGATGCTCTACAAGCCTGTAGGATTAGGCTATCTACCGTAAATCAGATCAATCCTAGCCCATTGTCTGTCATATCACGATTAACAGCTGATTGTGCAATTAGTACTAAGTGAGAAGTAAGGTTTAGGTTCTATTCCCTATCATTGTGTATATGACTAGGTTTGCTCCTATATTCATGCTCTTATACTTGTTTTGTTTTGCTCTCCTTGGCAGAGAGCAGCAAGAGTCTGTGATATTCAAAACTTCCATATTTGAGGACTCACTAGGAAAAGAAACACTCGCAAGCGTACAATCACAACCATTCATACCTAGGCAAAATTCAGATCTCATATTTGGGGTGACACGGAGCTGCTATTGGGTCAAATTGGACTTGATACAATTCCCAAAACAATTTGTAGTGGAAATTGACAGGGCACTACTTGATTCGCTCAGTGTGTATTATTTCAACACAGATCAGCAGCTGGTTTCTCATCATTTTGGATTCGAAGTAAATGCTCATGGACAACCTAATGCATTTACTATACCCTATGCACTCATAGACGCTGACGAAATAAAAGACTCAGTGATCTACATCAGAGCCAAAAGTACCTATGCAATGATGTTACCGATGAATATTCAATCTATCCCTTCCTTTTATGCTAGTAGACAACTCAATGACATTTTTGCGATTCTACTAGTTGGCGGTCTATTCGTGATGATGTTGTACAACTTTATTCTTTGGACATCTGTCAAGGATTTTACCTATTTGGTTTATAGCATGGGTATTTTGATCACAGTGATTGTTCAAATCGGCATTCAAGGATATGCGTATCAATTCATACCACAGAGCACAGTGGTGTCTTATTACATCGTGAGTGTGTCTATTGCAATCAATATCATCATCGCTGCCTATTTCTGTTTGGAATTTTTGGGTCGGCAAAACCTAAGTAAATGGATGAAATATGGTCTCTATGCACTAGTTGGTTTGGGACTGACGATATTGTTTTGCGAAAGCATCGGACTAAAATACCTTGCCAAAGACATCATCGTACTGACTACCAGCCTTGGCTCGGTTCTAGTTCTTTGTATCAGCACTGTACTCATGATCAAAAGGGTACCTCTAGCCAAGTACTTTCAGATTGCTTGGACAATATATTTAATGGGTATCATCATCTACAGTCTAAGATCTGAAGGATACATAGAAAACAACTTCTTTACTGCCAATTTTGCTTTTATCGGAAAATTTATTGACGTCTGCTTGATGTCTTTTGCGCTAGGATACAAATACAATACGGTCAAGAGAGAAAATGACGAACTGCAAAATCAACTCACGAAAGAGCTCGAAATGCTGGTAGAACGAAGGACACTTGCACTCAATCAAACACTTCAAGAAAAAGAAATATTACTCAAAGAGATTCACCATCGAGTAAAAAACAACCTGCAAGTGATCTCCAGTTTACTTAATATACAATCTCGAAACACACAAAATCAAGAAGCCAAAGATGCCATGCGAGGTGGACAGAGTCGCATCAAGTCCATGGCACTGATCCATCAGAAACTATACACCAGTGACAACCTAAGTGAAATAAAAATGGATGAATACACCATACAACTATGTAATCATCTATTCAGAACCTATGAGCCTGGCGATCATATTCATAATCGGATTGAAATGAACCAAATTTGCCTAGATCTAGAATCTACAATACCTATCGGTTTGATTATCACAGAGTTGGTCATGAACTCCTACAAGTATGCATTCAAAGGAAAATCATCAGGTGAGGTTTTGATTCAACTCAATAGAATAAACGACAAGATATTGGAGTTAGTAATTGCAGATGATGGCATTGGGATGCCCTCATTTGATATACAACAGATCGAGTCTCTGGGACTCAGCTTGGTTCATACCCTTGTAGAGCAGATGGATGGGGAGCTTGATATCAGGCATGATCATGGCACACATTTTAGAATTATCTTTGATCCCAAAATAGTACAAGCATGAGTGAGTTGAGAGTGTTGATTGTTGAAGATGAATTGATTATAGCAAGAGATCTACAAGACATCCTCAAATCCCAAGGTCATCAAGTTATAGGTATAGCACGCACCGCTCAAAAGGCTTTGGAGATACTGAAACAGGAAACGCCTGACCTGATTCTACTGGATATATATATCAAAGGAGAACAAGATGGCATCTGGGTTGCAAAATACCTCAATGATCACTACGAAATTCCATTTCTATTTATCACATCTCATAGTGATCCGAGCACATTAGAAGAGGCCATGCAGACACAACCTTGTGGCTATTTACTCAAACCATTTGAAGAAGATGATGTCAAAGTTTCTGTTCAAATGGCAGTGACAATACATCAAAATCGACTGCAAGAAATAAAAAATACTCATTCGTCAGAAGAGGGGATTATCAAAGACAGCATATTTATCAAGGACAAGAACCTGTTCAAGAAAATACCTCTAAAAGAAATATATTACATACAAGCGGACTCTAATTATTCTCTGGTTCAAACCAAAGATCGTGTCTATACGCTCAGAGTAACTCTCAAAGACGTGGAAGAAAAACTACCTGTCGAACATTTCGAGCGAGTACATAAATCCTATGTGGTCAACCTGGCCCATATTGACGCAATCAATTCAGCTTATATAGTTGTCAATGGACAAGAAATACCCATCTCTCGCGAGGTTCAAACTCAACTGATCAACCGAATCAATAAAATATAACACTACAAAAATCTGCAGTTCATATACAAAATCCGTAGGTTCACTCCAACCGTACGGCAAGATTGAATATCCCTATATAACATTGTTCTAAAACTAATCTTAACCTTAATTAAGACCCACTTTAGAATGAAATACCTAACTATCCAAATTCTCTTCTGGTTAATCCTCACTACATGTACCTTGGGATGTATTCAAGAAGCGGTAGATGATATATTTACTCCAGTAGTCACGACCGCTAGTGTCTCGAACGTGATGAGTAGATCAGCAATTATCGGAGGCACGATCTCCTCAGATGGGGGCTCGCCTATCACTACAAGAGGTATAGTGTATTCTACCAGCAAAAAACCGACGATTTCATCTGGATCAAAAATAACATCTGGGAGCGGCGTTGGTACTTTCGAAGTAGAATTATCTGATCTAGAACCAACCACTACCTACTATGCCAGAGCATTTGCTACCAACAGCTCAGAAACTGCCTACGGATCAGAGGAGTCATTCACTACACTTGAAGGAGCCTTTTCTCCCCTAAGTTTCGTTCCTGAAAACGGAGCAACTAATGTCCCAATCGATCAAAGTATAGTTATTACATTCTCTGAAAATTTGGATATCAGTACAGTGACAGATGCCACATTTTTTATCAAGGAATCAAACTCAGCGATAAGACCAGCCTGGGAATTCACCATCAAGGGTAAAGTTGGTACGATTAAAACTACACTCAAAGAAAGTAGAGAGTACGAAATATCGCTTTCTAAGGGAATAAAAAGCACATCAGGCAAAGCACTGGAGCAAAATATAAGCTGGAAATTTACAACAATAGATAAAGAGTCACCGGCTGTAATATCTAGAAGTCCGGGCTTCAATGCAAGCAATGTGAGTGTCTCATCCAACATCGTCTTGGAGTTTTCAGAGAGTATTGCTCCATCATCTGTCAACAGTTCTACCTTCCAAGTTAAGTCTGGTTCAAATACCGTTTCTGGTCAATATACTACTAATGGAAAAACGGTCACATTTAATCCTAGCTCCAACTTGGCAGGCAACCAAACGTTCAATGTCACACTTAATGGAATAGCAGACTTGTCAGGTAATAAATTATCCAACTATAGCTGGTCCTTTACTACCGAATCTACTACCACACTTAGTGTCAACAGCTGGACTCCTGGCTCTGAAAGCAGTCATATAAGTGTTGATGCGAATATCATCATTACATTTTCTGATAATATTGATTCTAAATCTGTATCCAATTCTACCGTATACATTTCGACAGGAGGGGCTAAAGTTGCAGGATCATACAGTACAAGTGGCAAAATAGTCACCTTCACTCCTAGTAATCCTCTTGTGGAGTTTGAAACTACCTATACCTTGACTATCAAATCATCAATCCAAACCACCAACGGGAGTACAATGGCACAAGACTACAGTGGAGAGTTTACGACCATAGTCATGGATCCTGCATTTCTCTATTATATCGTGCCATTTAGCAATGGAGATAAAGTGCTGGACAGTGGTGGTAGTGATAATTATTTCCCTACAGCTGTCAATACCCGCGGTAATTATTCAGGAATGCAATGGAACGCAAAAGCCATAGATACAGACTATTTTACACTTACATCTCGGACAGGTGGAGATAACAAATTTCTGTATTCGTCCGATGGAAGTCAAGTGGCTTTTCTTACAAGTCCCTACAGCTCTAGTAGTTACTATTCAGGACAAAAATGGAAATTTGTTTATTCTGGATATGTGCCACCATCAGGAAATTACAAATGGTACTATATGCAATCGGCACAAGATAACAAATACCTATCTGTCAATTGTAAGGTTTATTCTAGTCCTCTTTTTAATGATGATGCTTGGAGGTTTGAACGGATTCGACGCAAATAGAAACTCTGTTGACCACTTTAGGACAATAAAGAAAGGGTTAGAATCACTCGATTCTAACCCTTTCTTTATTCCATTTTAAAGTCAGAGGGTACATTTTAAATCTGAGAGTTGATAGATATTTAAATCTTATTTGAACTATTCTCAATGTTGTTGTGTTGGACTTTAGGAATTGAGTCTATTTTCTTTAGTTGAGGCTCCTAACCGAAAACACTAACTGATGAAACAAACCTACTTAATCTGTTTCCTATTGATTACAATGGGACTTGTGCAAACGCATACTCTTCAAGCTCAATCTGCTGTCTTTCAGATAAAACTCAAAGAAATCAACGGATACTACCGTACCATTGGTGATTTAAAAGGGTCTCAATTGACAATAGTTGATTTTTGGGCAACTTGGTGTAAGCCTTGTGTCAAATCCATCCCCAAACTGGTAGAACTTTCACATACGTATGACAATGAGACGGTTGCTTTTGTAGGAGTCAACGTAGACAGTCCCAGAAATACCTCAAAGGTCCGTCCATTTGCTATGTCTAGAAGAATTGACTATCCTGTGTTATTAGATTCGGATCAAGCATTGTATGGAGAGCTGCTGGTATCTGTATTACCTACCTTATTTATTCTGGACAAGGAAGGTAAGGTTCTATACACACATGAAGGCTATACTACAGGAGATGAAAAAATATTCAAGGAAAAAATAGATCAATTCTTGTCAGATGCGAAATAAATTTCTACTAATCTGCGTCTGTTTACTTACAAGTGCATTTGCGATACACGCACAAGGACAAATACAAGGTTCCAACCTGATGGAATACCAATTGGGTAATATTCCTAATCAAAAACCAGCCTATCAAAGTTCACTTTTCGATCAATTGGATTTATCCTATCGATTCAAGTCCTTTGGTCTGGATACAAGAATCGAACAATATTATCCTTCTTTTGGTGAAGACATAGATTATACCAGAGTAAGTCAATTCAAATTTCAGTACAAATCAGATTTTTTAGATGTAGAATTAGGTAATATTTATGCATCTTTTGGCAGGGGTTTGTTGATGCGTACCTATGAAATCCCTGGCTCAATCTGGGAAACAAGAGGATACCGAGTACGCTATGGGTTTTACCGGGATTTGCTTGGTGCAGCAGTCACAATGAAATACAACCATGGTGAAGTAAAACTTATTCGTGGAGAGGTATTGGATGTCACACTCCCTCCCACACTATCCAAAGATATTGACCGCCGGCCTGACCTGATTGAGGGTATTCAAGGTAGTTACAGATTAGGACATCATAGTCTTGGACTCATCTATATGCGTCATCACTCTGAGAGTCAGTCCACTATAGATGCTGATCCTGACAGGTATTTATCTGTTTTCTACGATGGCGTTTTGTTTGATAATTTTTCCATTTATGGGGAGATGGCCAAGAAACTATACGATGATGTGTCCATTGGAGACTTCTCTGATGAGGCCGCCTATGGTGGTTATGTAGGAGTAAATTTTTATCTAGGCAATTTTGGAGTAAGTCTGGAATACAAAGACTACCATAATTTCTCACTTGGTACTGGAATCAACGATCCTCCAACACTCGTAAAAGAACATTCTTATAGGTTACTCAACCGTAGCACACATATACCGTCCTTGACAGATGAAAGTGGCTATCAGGTAGAGGTCTATTATACCATGGAGAATGGTAGCATTGTTACACTCAATACCTCAAGAGCTAGCAATCAAATTACCGACGACAATCAACCAGTTTTTCAAGAGTATTTTGCTGAATATCAATTCAATCCTTTAGAAACACTCTCTGCTAAAATATTTGCTGATTATGCGATAGATCCTTTGAACAATGAAGACAATCGCTACGCTGCTGGAACCTACCTCGATGTATCACATAGCAAACTAACTTCTACGCTAGAGTTTGAATGGCAGTACATTGAGCGACTGGATGATAAATTCTCTAATCTCTATGCGGCCTACACACTATCAAATCCTTCCAGCTACAGTGTTTCCCTTGTGATGGAATGGACGGCAGATCCCAACCAATTTGCCCAAGACACTGATACTTTTAACTATTACCCCGCTGTGGTGGGGAGTTACAGACCCAATTCAAAGAATATTATAACACTCTTTGCAGGCAAGCGGCGAGGTGGCCCAGCTTGTAACTCAGGCGTATGCTACAACGTCCTTGATTTCGAAGGTGTCGAACTCAGACTCAACACTAGATTTTAAACCTATACACTCATGAAAAAACTCACCATATTATTCGCACTCATTATTAGTTGTAGTGGTATTCAGGCACAAGTAGTCGGTGATGCTGCACCAGATTTTACGCTAGATTTACTTGGCGGGGGCTCTTTTAAGCTTTCTGATCAAAAAGGAAAAGTGGTTTCCCTCTTCCTATTCGGTAATGCTTGTCCTCATTGCAAAACCAACGGTCCCAATACAGAAACTGACATATATAGCGTATATAAGAACTATGTTGATTTTGTAGCAATCGGTGGAGATACTTGGGACGGAAACAGTAGTGCAGTTGAAAGTTTTAGAACAGATACAAATATCACATATCCACTGGGGCTCAAAGCAGGATCATTGGAATCCTTATTTAGTAGTACTTATGATCGGTTGATTATCATAGACAAAGAAGGAATCATCAGGTACAAATCTGATCAAAACGTCACGAAAGCAGAAGCGGCAAGGGCTAGTCAGGTTATTTCGGAGTACCTCGGAGATAGTCAGGTTTTATCGATTCCAGCACAAGAAGATTCTATCAGTGTTGTGCTATTTCCCAACCCAGCCATTGAGTCTTTGACCATCCAAAGTGAGCTTCTTTTGACCATGGACGCTACCCTTCGCGTTTACAACATGACTGGAAGGTGTACACAAACTAATCAAACAATTAAAAACTCAGAAAGTCAAGTGACCATTTCTATCCAAGACCAACCAATAGGTGTCAACATCATTGAATTAACCTTTGAAGACCATAGCAAAATCAGAAAGTTATTCGTAAAGAACTAAATCCAATTATGACGACTTCTTAAACTCAACAATGAAAGTACTTCCCTTGCCGAGTTCACTCTCGCAACGTACTTTCCCACCCATCGAATCTACAAATTTCTTTACGATCGATAGTCCTAAGCCTGTAGAGTCTTCGTTACCCGTTGGGCGAGCGCTAAGCTTTTGATAGCGGGTAAACAGCTTCTGTTGATCTTCGATGCTTATCCCAGGACCTTCATCTGCAAATGAGGAGATGACATGGGTCTTCGTCAACGCCAATCGAAGATAAATTGTGCTTCCAAAATCACTAAATTTCAATGCATTTGACATCAGGTTGTCAAACACTTGATGAGCATATTTGGCATCTACTGTAGCATAATACCCATTTTCATCAAAATCTTTGATGATCTTAATGCCCTTTTTGGATGCGATGTATTGATAGCTACTAGCAACTTTGCTCACCAACTTTGAGAGATCACATTTGCTTAGATTCAGGTTGACTTTCATATCTTCGATGGCACTGATATCCATCACTCGATCTATCATCTCTCTCATGTTGTCCACACTTTCATCAAGCATCTGCGCATAGTCCATCTGGTCTCGATTTTCTTCCCCGTCAGCTCCTGCATAATCCAAATTTACCATGGACATGATGCTTTTTACATTATTCAAAGGACTTCTCAGATCGTGAGCAACCATCCCCATCAAAGTGTTCTTTTCTTCATTGATTACTTTCAACTTCTTATTTTGTCTCTGGACTAAAACATAAGACCAAGACAATGCCACTACTAATACCAGTATTAGCGCCAGAAATGCGTAGAGGCCTTTCTTATCTTCTGAATGCTTGTGAACCATAGCCTGGAGCTTTAGGAAGTCAGCCTTTTTCTTGTAATCGAGGTCTTGCATCTTCTTCTTAAATTCGTAATCTGAGGTGATCTTTATAATTTCATTAGCTTCTGTCTGACTCAGTAACAAATCTTTGGCTTTTTGAAAATCCTCATAGGCAACCAATGCCAAGGTCATATTCCCCATCTTCTTATATGCATTGTACAACGCAAAATTGGTTTCCTTTTGTTCATCGAGCAATTTTACTTTCACACCCATGGCTAAGCTTTTACGCAGATACTCTACTCCTTTGGAAAAGATGGAGGCTCCTATATAGAGCTGACCCAAGTGTCTGTACACACTTGATAGCAATGGCAAATTCTGACATTCTTCACATAGATTAAGGGCTTGATTGTAATACCAAAGTGCAGAATCAGTATTCATTTTCAAACTATGCAAATCCCCCATTCCTTGATAGGGATAGGCCATATCACACTTCTCTCCCAATTGTCTATTGATATACATGGATTTTGTCAAACAAGATTGAGCCAATGCCGTATCTGACTCTGCCAAATGAATGCCTGAGACATTGCTGAGCATATATGCTTCTTCGGCTTCATACCCCAATACGTGTGCTTGCTCAATAGCAGACCAATAGAATTCTTTGGCTTTTTTATTGTCTCCTATCAACTCATACAAAATCGCCAGATTGTTCGATACCATCAGCATGGCTTCTTCATCCTCACTTATTTCAGCCTTTTCCAGTGCTATATAATAGTATTCAAAGGCCTTGCTCTGATGAGCAGATTCCTCATATATTATTGCTAGTAAGTTTTGTATATGCCACGAATCACTGTCTATACCTATGGTATTGTAATAGTTTTCCGCATCAAGCAGATGCGTCAATGCCCTTTCATTCTGTCCGATGGCATTGGCAAGACCAGCGATATAGTAATTGGTCTCAGCCCGGGCATATTGGTAGTCAATAGAATCTGAGAGCGACAATACTCGCTCATAATACCAAAATGCTGAATCAATTTGGTCTTGCTCATCCAATGACTTGGCGTATGCCAACAGCGCATCTGTCATTAATTTTGTGTCTGACACTTCATTAGCCAATTTGAAAGCCATTAAGAAATTTTTGGCACTGGTTGGATAATCCAATAGATCGAAGAGTATTAAGCCAATTCGATAGCTACTTTTGGCTAAACCTATTTTGTAATCAATCGACTGTGAGATATAGTAGGCTTGATTGGCCAATTCTAAATCATTGTCTAGTTTATGATGATTTTCAAGAAGATCGAGAATGGCTAATACCTTGTTTGAGTCTGATGGTAATAGTGCCAATTGTGCATACCTATCCTCTACCTCCTTGTCTAGGCACAAGGACGTCATACTACTCCATAAAATAATAATGAAAGATACCAGCAAGTACCTCCATCCTATTGTCGAACTAACCATTTTACATCATTTACATTTCTCGAATAAATGAGCCCTCTGTTTTAGTTCAAATACTGCTAAATTGTAGATTGTGTCTAGTTCTTTTATCAAACCGAAATTATTAGTCCAAACTAAAGGTTTGAATTGAATAATCCAAGAGATAAATTTTATAGAATTAAGATTTTTGGGAATCAAACACCGATCTTTATCTTAGACCATAATTCATAGCCTAAGATAAAGATTGGTGTTAAAAAACCTTTACAGAGGCAATATAACAATCATTTTGGTTCCCTCGTTGGGTCTGCTATACAAATTCACATCACCATCCAGCTTCTCAATAGCCGTTTTGAGAATATATAAGCCTAACCCAGATCCCTGCACTTCATCATTGGCACGATAAAACATGTCAAAAATCTTGTCTTGGTATGCTTCATCAATACCTATACCGTTGTCCTCTACTATGATCGCATAATAATCTTCAGCCATGACTTTAACTGATATTTTAACAAAGCTATCCGAAGACTGAGTCTTTGAATATTTGATACTGTTCTCTAGTAGATTCTGTACAACGGTGTTTATAAGGCGCTTATCGGACTTCACTACTATATCTAGGTCTATGGAGATTTGAAAATCAATGTCGTTGAAGTTGGGATAGTAGTGAAATGAATCTAAACATTCGCTGATGAGTCCTTCGAAATTTATCAATGAATATTCCAACTCCTTGGATTTAAGAACTGATAGTTCCAATAAATCCAAAATAGTCTCATTCAGTCTTTTCAAACCCTTGTGATACATTCCAAAATAATAGAGAGCCAATTCATCCTTGATCTCAGACTCTACTATCTTGTGCAACTCAATCATGGATGACAAAGGACCCTTCAAGTCATGTGATACACGAGAAACAAACCTGCTCAATTCTTCATTTTTGTTCTCAGTCAGCTTAGCCTTTTCACTTTGATTTCGTGCCTCTATCTCTAAGCTTTCCATTTTCCATTCCGACTCCAAAGACTTGATATGGCTTTTGGCTCCTGTATTGATCACATTCAGTTTATTTTCGTGATACAATTCATGATAGCGCAGTGCCTCTATAGTGTCCCTTTCATTTTTAGCCATTAGATACAGATGGTAATAGGCTGTATAGCGGATTTCATAATTATCCACAGCATTGCCATGTGCCAATGCCTGATTAAAATATTCTTTACTCTTATCATATTTGTTCAAAGAAAAATACAATGAACCGAGCTTTTTATAACACATGGCGGCTCCCATCCTATCCCCTACATATAAATGCTTCTTCAAGCTTTTCTCGAAACATAATTCTGCATTTTCAAGATCTGCCTGATGCAAATAGATTTTCCCTTTACCATAATAGGAATATGCCAAACCTCGCTTGTCTCCCGTCTGTTGCTTGAGTACAATACTGGCATCAATGAGCTCATTGGCTTTGGTCAAGTCTCCCTTTTTAAGATAGATCCCTGACAATGGGTTACAGGCATTAGATTCTCCATCTTTGTCTCCTACTTCTCGGCTCAATTCTCGGCATCTTAAATAGGTCTCCTCAGCTTTATCATATTCATCAAAAGCTTCATAGATGTAACCGATAGCCTTCAAAGTACGTGACTGACCCTGTTTGTCTATCACCCGCTCCTGAATCCTAAGACAAGAAAATAAATACTCTAAAGCCACATGGTGCTTAGCAGACTTGTAATTGATACTACCCAGCACATACAACGCTTCGGCCAACCCTGCTTGATCTTGCTGATTCTCAAAGGATTTATGAGCATTTTCGGCATATTGGGCGGCAAGCTCGTGCTGACCAATGATCATATAATAAAGTCCCAATTGGCAGTAGCTTTTTGCTACTCCTTCTGCATAACATGACGCCTCAGCTTGATTTTTAGCCTCCAAGGCAATCTGAATGGCTTTTTCTACATTGCTAACTCTAGCCTGCTGGGCATAAGCAAGCATAGAGTCTATTTCTGAAACAGACTTTTGTGGCTTAGATATTAGATTTTTCTGTGTTTTGGGTTGCATTATCAATCACATATGTGCGCTGCACTTTAGCAATGAATAATACAGGTGGACTTTAAATATAGAAGGAAAGAATCGAAATAAACAAAAAGAAAGCACCATTTCTAGTGCTTTCTGCTAAAATACCTATATTTTGGTATAAGATAAGAGGCTACCCCAAAGCCATTTATCTTCGTCTTGGCTTGCTACTGCCTCCACCTTTTGCACCATACGATTTCCTACGGTCAGGTCTCCCTCCTCTACCGCGTGAATCTCGACCTTCTCTTGCTCCTCCTTTGGGCTCGGTAAACTCTCCACCTTCGGCGACCTTAATCTCTCTGTTGTCAAATTCAAACCCCGTGAATTTGCCAGTAAAGTCAGAAGAATTGGCTTTGCTAATCTCAAGAATGGTCTTTTTCTGCTGTGTCTCTATTCTGCCAATATCAGCACCTGCCACACCAGTCACTTCTGAAATAATACTCAGGATGTCTGATTTGGATATTGAATCTATCTTGCCTAGGTTGATCGTGAATTTCACATGTGAACTGCTAGTTCTGGTACTTCTGCGCTCTTCTGATCTACCTCCACCGTCACGGTCACGTGTACCACGCCCTTCTGATCGATCCGATCTGTCAGATTTGCTATGGGCAGATGAATTGAGGTCACGGGTGTCTGTCAGGTTCAGTTTATTAAACTCAATAGTCATCAGTTTGTCTATCAACTCTTCCTTGGTCAACTCAGCCAAATCTGCATGAACTTTGTCTCTGAATCCATCAGGTAGATTGGTTTTGATCTCTTGTGCAATGATCGAAGCAGACCAGCTGTCAATGCGCTTGGAAACAATGGCATCACCGCTTGGTACTAAAACCTTCTCAAATTCAATACCCAATATGTTTTCTATCTGACCCAATCTACGTTGTTCTGCTTTGGATACCAATGCTACAGAAACCCCCTTTTTACCTGCTCTGGCTGTTCTACCACTTCTATGTGTATAGAATTCCAATTCGTCAGGTAGTTTGTGATGAATCACGTGTGTCAAGTCATTGACATCAATCCCTCTGGCCGCTACATCTGTCGCAACCAATAGGTTGATAGCATGATCTTTAAATTTTTTCATCACCAAATCTCTTTGGTTTTGGCTGAGATCACCATGCAATGCTTCTGCTGCATATCCCGCTCTACTCAATTCGTCAGCGATGTTTTGTGTATCGATTTTGGTTCTGCAAAACATCACACCATAGAGATCGCCTTCCATGTCCATGAATCTTTTGACTGCCTCCAATTTATCAGAGACTTTCACAATCATGTACTGGTGTGCAATATTCTTATTGACTTCTACACCACTTTTGACGGAGATTTCATGCGGATTGTGCATGTAGTCCGCGACTATCTTTCTGATTAATTTGGGCATGGTAGCCGAAAACAACCATGTAGATTTTTCATCTGGTGTTTGCAAAAGAATGGTATTCAATTCTTCTTTGAATCCCATATTGAGCATCTCATCTGCCTCATCTAGGACTAGGTATCTGAGTTTGGTTACATCAACTGCCTTTCTTTTGATCAAATCCACCAATCTACCTGGTGTAGCTACAATGACCTGAGGCTTTGATTTCAAATTTCTGAGTTGGGTCATGATGGGAGCGCCACCATATACACACTCAATTTTCAATTTTTTACTGTACTTTGAGAAGGATTTGAGTCCTTCGGAAATTTGCTGTGCCAATTCTCTCGTTGGGGACAAGACGATGGCTTGACAATAGTTGCTATCTTCCTCTATCAACTGTAGTAGAGGCAGTCCAAAGGCCGCAGTTTTACCTGTACCTGTCTGAGCTAGCCCTATAAAATCATTGGTTGAAGAAAGTAAATAAGGGATGGCTTCTTGCTGAATTTCAGTAGGTTTACTGATTCCTAAATCATTTAGTGCCTGAAGGATATGCTCATCAAGCCCTAATTCCTGGAAATTGTTCAATACGTATTATTTAAATGAGCTGCAAAGGTAGCTATATTCCGTATAGCATTCTAACTATCTGATAGTTATCTATGCCCTAGAATCAAGGAAAATCGCGCACTTACCCATTCACGCGACCTTCTTGGGGCTTTGTTTTTGCCTTAATTGGTTGAGTTTCTTTTTGTTTGGTTTCTCTTCCATTCTACTTTTATTCTCTCTGAACGACAAGATTTTTCGGTGTACACCAAATAATTGATTGGAGCTGATTAGTTTTATATCTGAGAGCAATCTTTTGATTCCAACTACCGATGAGCAAGAAAAACAGGAAACGAGGCATACTTGAAAAATTCATATTCTCCTTCCCCATCCAGCTACTAGCACAATATTTCAAATCTCATCAATTGCTATTGTTGAGTTGGGTGATCATACTAGCTTTTGTCACCAGTAGTTCTGGCAATGTCACCGGCATCCCCTATTTGTTTTTGGATCCAGAATACCTCCATCGAGTCAGTTTTTGGAGCTTTTTCATGTGTGGAATATCATTTGGTACACTGGTAGTGTCCTTTCATATCACGGGATACATTCTTCACGCCAACAAATATCGCTTTATAGGACTCCTCAAAAAACCATTTAGTAACTTCTCTGTCAACAACAGTGTGATACCCCTATTTACACTACTGACTTACCTGACCTGTATCACAGTATTTCAAGCACACAATGAGCAAAATACATTTCTAAATATCGTGACTTATCTGAGTGGGTTCCTAGTTGGTATCACGCTGATCATCGCCTTACTTTATGGCTATTTTAGATTTACCAACAAGGATATCTATGAATACATCACCAAAAAACTCAATCACAAGCTAAAGTCTATTGCCCTGAGTAGATTCAATATCATCGATCGTTTGTCTATGAAAAAGAAAAGAAAAGTCACTTCCTTTTTTGATCTTAGGTTACAAATCAAATACACCGACGAGCTCTACCATTTTCCTAACAAAAAGGCGATCACCAAGGTATTTGACCAAAACCATCTCAACTCGGTCATTTTGGTAGTTATTCTGATCGTATTCATTCTCTTGATGGGGCTAGGGATAGATTACAAAGTGTTTCAGTTGCCTGCTGCGGCCAGTCTGATGTTTCTATTTTCGATGGTCACGATGGCCATTGGGGCGCTATCCTATTGGGCCAAGGAATGGCTCGTGGCAGCTTTCCTTGTGATTTATCTCTTCATCAATTTCCTCTTTACATCAGGTACGATACTGGACTATCATGAAGCTTTTGGGATGAATTATGACACGACTAAAGCGGAATATTCCATTCCTCAACTCAAAAAAATGACTAGTGACAGCATTGTCATGCGAGACAAGCAAGAGATGTTGGCGATTTTGGATCGGTGGAAGAGTAAGCAGGAAAGTGACAGACCTACTGCGGTATTTGTGTGTGTGAGTGGTGGCGGATCACGTTCCGCGCTTTGGGCGTACAGTGCATTGACTCAAATCGATCAAAAGATGGGGCACAAACTGATGGATCAGACAGTGATGATCACAGGTGCATCTGGAGGCATGGTCGGGGCGTCCTTCTTTCGAGAATTGGCCTATCGGTATAGCACGCAACAGATCGAAAACCCCTATGATGAGAAGTATGCTGATCAAATAGCCAGTGACAACTTGAACCCTATTATCTTCAACCTAGTGGTCAATGATCTTTTCTTGCGCAATTCAGAATTTGAGTTTGAAGGCAAATGGTACACTAAAGACCGAGGCTTTGCCTTTGAGCAGCAGCTCAATCAAAACACCGATTTCATCCTAGACAAGAAGCTTTCTGATTATGGTCTGTTGGAAGCGAAAGCACAAATCCCCATGATCCTGTTCGGACCATCTATCATGAATGATGGACGAAAACTCTACGTCTCTGCTCACAATACTTCATTTATGAATACCTCCCATCAAAACCTAGTAGGTGTGAACGAAACAATCATAGATGCCATTGATTTTCAACGGATGTTTGAAGACCAAGGAGCCAAAGATCTCAAATACACAAGTGCACTGCGAATGAATGCTTCTTTCCCCTATGTCACGCCCAATATTTCACTCCCAAGTGCGCCTCCAATCAAAATCATGGATGCAGGGGTTACTGACAATTTTGGTCTAACAGATGTGGCACGCTTCGTCTTTGCCTTCAAAGAATGGTTTGCAAAAAATGCGGGGGCTATCGTCATCATCTCTATCCGAGACACCAAAAGAGTACAAGTGATTGAACCCCAATCCTATCTATCCATTTTTGATAAAATCGCCAATCCCATCAGCAGTGTGTACAACAACCTGGCTAATTTTCAGGATGTCAACAATGAGTACAAGTTGGAATACATGAAGTCCTGGTACCCCAACCCCATTCAAAACTTTGTGATCGAGTATGATATGTACGAAGATTACAAGGTAGTCAATACGTCCAAAGGTGTATCGACTCAAGACTCTACCAAGGCAAAGCGACCATCACTCAATTGGCACCTTACAGTCAAGGAAAAACAGTCCCTACAGAGAAACATCCTATCCGAAAGCAATACCAAAACCATTGATTCTTTGGTGAATAGACTTCAATAGGTTTTGAGAATCAAGATACCAGAACCAAGACCTCACTGATCATTTGATGTGCCAGTGTCCTGCACTCTTGCCCGCTGCAATCAAAAACTCATTGCCCTGAGGTAAAAATGATACAGCACTCACTATGCCTGCCTTGCTTTGAACTGTATGGATGACATCACCTCCCAATGCCCAGATTCGGGCAGTATGGTCTGACGAACCTGTCAAAATGTAAGCCCCATCGGGAGAAAAACAAACGGCATTCACCGCGTCACTATGGCCTTTGAGTTTTCGGCTTTTTTGGTCATTGAGGCGCCAGATTCTGACTGTATTGTCTCTGGAGCCTGTTGCTACCAATCTGCCATTGGGAGAAAATGCGACCGAAGTGACCCAATGGATGTGCTCGTCCAAAGCCAACCTCTCATACCCTGTGAGATCCCAGAGTCGTGCACTGTGATCTGCTGATCCAGTCAGGATTTTGTCTCCTTTGGGAGAAAATGCCAAACTGGTAATCATATCGGTATGTCCTCTAAATTCTTGTATAAACTCCCCTGATACTTTGTACAATCGTGCTGTATGATCTAATGAGCCTGTCAAGACATGACTCCCATCTGGTGAAAAAATCACTACACTGATGTGCGCAGTGTGCCCTATAAACTCACGAATGAGTCTACCATTGAGATCCCAAAGTTTGGCTGTCTTGTCCCAAGATCCTGTCAAAAAATACCGTGCATCGGGAGATATGGCTACCGAAGCTATCCAATCGTCGTGACCTTTAAACTCCTGTATCACCTGTCCATTGATATCCCAAAGCCATGCGGAGTTGTTCCATGCACGGGTCATGATTTTGGTTCCATCTCTAGATACAGCGATGCACGCTATGTCTTTGGGGCTGGTAAATTCACGCACGAGATGAGGTCGTTTGCGATGAAGGCTTTTGACCGACTTTGGATTTTCGATTGCTGCGATCAGCATTTTGGCTTCTTGCACATGAATCCCCTGTGGATAGATAGTTTCATAGACTTTGAGACTCACCAGTGTATTCTCAGCACTGGCTTTTAGCCATGCTTGCTCATCTGCCAAACTGTCGATAATGATCTGCACACGTGACGCATATTGACCTTTAGGGTATTGATGCAAATAACGCTGAAAAGACACCAATTGAGCCTCTGCTCTGACGGTATCCCATAGCAGCAAGTCCCCCAGACTGTCTAGGTAATCACGCGCCAATGCTTGGTATTTCCCTTTTGGGAAGTCTTGGCTATAGGCTAATATACTGGCGTGTGTAAGCTTTCTTTCGGCAGCTCTCCATGCCAAGGTATCAGCCATCAGTTCGTCATTTTTGTTCTTTAGAAAGATAATGACCCATACAAAGCAAGCAAAGGCACACAGTGCCATAAGTATCATCAGGGGTTTCTTCCAAGTACCTTTCAACTTGGGTTGCCCAATCGTGTCCTCCAATTGTCTACGCAAAATCTGAAAAACTTTGTCATGGTCATCGTCCCAATCCCCAAGTTGGTAAATCTGTTTGACAGGAAATACCTCTGGAATAGAAACCGAATCAAAAGAAACATGAATCAGTGTACCAGCCTCCTGCGCTTCCAAAAGCTCTCTGTGGATGTTGAGGTCATCAATGGATTGTTCTGACCAGATGACTATGACGGATTTGGCATATTTTCTTGCCTCGTCTTTGCTCTCTAAGTTTCCTGTTTTAGAATTGATACGTCGCTCATACCATACGGACCAACCCAACTGACCAAGGGCAAGAGCTAGCTTCTTAGCCTTAGCTTTGTCTGATGCGGTGTAGCTGATGTAGATCTCGCTCATAGGTGCTAGTTGGACTGGTATGATATAGCAAAGTGACTTTTTATCTAAAATAATCCCTAGTTGAGACTTTGACTATGCTGTAGAGACTATTTCAGTCTTGCCTTAGTCTAGGCCTTCCAGATGATGGATATGTTCGTCGATGATATCGATTTGTAGTGTGATCTGATCTACATATTGTGCCAATTCCTTCTCCATCTTTTTGACTTCCTTTTCATAGGTTTTTCCCTTGGATTTCCCGTAGTTTTTCTCGATCATGTTGAAGGTCGCACATTCTTCATGTATAAAACTGAGAAATTCTTTGGTGGTGTACTCTGTTTCCAATTTTTTGATGTCATCCAAAGTCGCCTTGGCTTCTGCATCCTGATTGATATCGTACTTTGACTTTACAGTCTTGTAAAGTGCCGAATCATAGTGATGGATGAGTTTAATCATGTCGATTGTATTTTGTCTATGCACACGGTTTGTACAATAGTCTCTCATACCTTCGTAAGACTCGATGACCACCGCCTCCTTGTCCCATACCTGAGTCAGACTATCGATGGTGGTAACTATGCTGGTGCTAGATTGTGAAAATGCTGCAGTAGAAATTGCGCAAATAGCTGCTACTAGAATGGTTCTTTTCATTGTGTATTTATATCGTAATAGATTGTAGGATAAACTTACGGCGAATCCTCAAAGAAACAAAATAGGGCTCACCACAAAAGACATCGGATAGCAAAGAATAGAAATACGGTACAGTTAATAATTAGATAGTAGATGTTTTCACAATAATTATCATTTGTTGAGGGTAATTTTATTGAACAAAGTATCAATAGACCAAATAATGAGGTTTGAAACATATTTTCCGACGGATCGATTGAAACCCTACATCAAATATTTTGTAGTGTCAGAGAATGAATTGGAAAGAGAGTATAAAGTATTCCCTACATCGGGACTTGTCATGGGGTTTCAATACAAAGGGCAACTTCTATCTATAATGAATCACAGCGAATGCAAACTGTCAACGGCAGGAATAACAGGTATTACGGATAGTTATAAAATCTTTAAAAACTCAGCAGACATCGGTACAATACTAGTCTTCTTTACTGAAATTGGTTTTGCTCATTTTACTTCACATCCTACCAACGAATTCTTCAATTTAAGCCTTTCACTTGACGATATTTTTGACAAGTACAGTATAGTGGAGGTGGAAGAAAGGTTGGCAATAGCCAGTACAGACCAACATCGGATAAAAATTATTGAACAGTTTTTAGTAACTCAGCTCAAAGACATTCAGACAGATAAATTGATTATTGAAGCGATTAAACTCATTCATCAAAGCAAGGGAACTATTCGCATAAAAGAGTTAAGTGAAAGGCTATTCGTTAGCCAAAGTCTATTTGAAAAAAGGTTCAGAAAGGTGGCTGGGACAACAGCCAAAAAATTTGCTTCTATTGTTCGCTTCAACGCAGTTCTTGAAAACCTGAACGAGACTAAAACGCTGACCGAAATCTGCTACGAGAGTAAATTTTTCGATCAAGCTCATTTTATCAAAGTATTCAAACAGTACACAGGCCACACGCCTGAAAATTTCAAACACATAATTTAGGAAAACGATTTTTTACAATCACGAGATTTTTAACCGTAGAATCTTTGCGCTGTAATTCAACATATCGTTTAGCAATTAAAAGTCAAGTAGAATGTTTACTATAGAACAAATCAAAGAAGCGCACAGCAAAGTGAAATCGGGTGCCGATTTCCCGTCTTACATCGCAGAAATTAAGGCATTAGGCATCACACACTATGAAGCCTATGTAAGCGATGGACAAATTCACTATCATGGAGCAAATGATTACACAGCAAAAGTACCTGCAAAATATGAGTCACTAGTAATAGCGGACAGTTCAAAAATGGAAGAATTTAAAGTCGAGTTAATTGCTCATCAACAAGGCAAAACAGACTTCCTTACTTTCATTAAGATGTGTGCGAAATTTGGTATTGAGAAATGGACAATATGTATGAATGATATGACTTGTACCTATTTCGACAAAAGAGGTAACAAGGTATTGATTGAAGAAATACCCGTTGTATGAACTGCTATCTTTTCCTTTAAAATTGGCGTCTTCAGCAGTGTATCACACTCGATTGGTCTGGCAAAACTGTAGACCTACTACATTTGAAGAGACAGTCTTTACGCTCATGTAAAAACAAAGAACGTAGTGACGCATGTTTCTACATATTCGCAATCACGCCAACCATTTGGAAAAACATATGAATATTCGGATTTCAGAGGAATACATTAAGAACATATGAAATGCATATAGCAATAGATATGACTACAGGGATTCGACTATATTCGTAAGAGAGCAAATAGCTACCGAGCAACCTGCAGCATATTGAGTCGTTGCACACGATAAAAATAGACTACCAGAGTACTATGAGTTTTGAAAAACAGATAGCACAAGTATTCAACCTAAAAGGTGATAGTTGGTTGAAACATGCAAATCCATGGTCTGTATGGACAAGGTTTGTCACTTTGCCGTTTTTGGTTTTGGCGATTTGGTCAAGGGTTTGGATAGGTTGGTATTCTCTAATTCCGATATCGCTTCTTGTTATTTGGCTAATTATTAATCCTACATTGTTTAAAAAGCCCAAAAGCTTTGACAATTGGGGATCAAAGTCGGTATTGGGTGAAAAATATTGGTCTGAACGCAAGCGGAATCCCGTTCCAAAACACCACAACACAGTAGTTCGTATTTTAACCATTCTACAAACCATCGGCGGAATCATACTAATAGTAGGCTTATGGAAGCTTGAAATTAATTGGACCATTATCGGAGCAATAACTGTTTACTTGGCTAAAATGTGGTTTTTGGACAGAATGGTTTGGATATTTGAAGAAATGAATAACACCGCCCGCTAGGTAGTAACTGTATTGCGTTCCCATTTTATGTGCTATTAACGAGTTTACTCGAAGCAAACTCGTTACTCTTCTCAGATAATATTTCATCAATCGCTTTCATTTACGGAATTGGTCAACCAATTTAGAGCGGTATTTGAAAGAACTATGAAAACACTCAATCGCACACTGGCCATCATGTTGGTAAGTATCCTGACGGCATGGCCCACTTTTGCACAATCCAACAAACGCTTCGTCACGTCTCAGGCGGAGTTTGATGCAGCCCTCAACGCCTCCGTAGCAGGTGATTCCATCGTTTGGAAATCTGGTATCTACAGCCACGTGTCCATGGACATAGACAAGGATGGGGTCATCGTGACGGCAGAGGTCAGTGGTGAGGTGAGCATGACGGGTGCTTCGAGAGTGGAGATTCCAGCAGATGGAGTGACGCTGAGTGGTATTCAGTTCTTGTCCGGAGACATCAAGACAGCACATGTGATCGTCATCGATGGCAGTGATGTACTGGTCACAGAGATCAATATCAAAGACTACACGAGTTATAAATACCTGATCATAGATGAGTTGTCCCAACGTGTCACGGTGAGTCATTGCAACTTTGAAAATCGACTCAATCTGGATGATCAAAATATCCTGTCCATCCTCGTAGATGCTACACAACCAGGCTACCACACCATACAATTTTGTTCCTTTAAGAATTTTGCTGGTTCGGGTGGTGACATGGGGATCGAACCGATCCGAATTGGTGTAAGTACCCAAAGCAAGTTCATCAGCAGATCGGTTGTTGAGTACTGTTATTTCACCGCCTGTGATGGGGATGGTGAGATTATCTCCAATAAAGCAGCACAGAATGTGTTTCGTTACAACACCTTCGAGAACAATACAAAAGCTGAACTGGTATTGAGGCATGGCAACCAAGGGATGGTGTATGGCAATTTTTTTCTCCACAACATGGGAGGTATTCGGGTGCGCGAAGGGCAAAATCATTTCATCTACAACAACTACTTTGAAGGCAACACACGCAGATCTATTCTGCTGCAAAATGAGTCTTCTGATCCACTGGATTATATCCATATATACTTCAACACCTTCGTCAACAGCGCCCAAGTAGAATTGGGCAATACTGGAGGAAGCAATGCTCCCAAAAACGTGGTCTTGGCCAACAACCTCTTTGCGCAACCCACTGATAAGTTGTTTGCAGTGGCTACAGGGAATGAAACCTGGATCGGAAATATTTCGGATGGTACATTGGGGATCGATCCTGTCACGGGTCTCTCAGCTATGAATCCATTGTTGGAAGAAAACGAATTTGACTTTCTTCAATTAGGCACTATCAGTCCAGCAATAGACGCTGGTCAAGCAGGTTTTCCTACTATTCCTACTTTTGAGGGTTTGGATATAGACAGTGAACTCTTGCTGGATATGATGAAGCAACCACGACCATCGGCCATCACTCAAAAAGATGTGGGAGCCAGTGAGTATAGCCAAGATGGAGTGCTACGACCCCATGCCACAGCGGGCAATACAGGTCCCTCCTACCTGTCTGATCAGAGGTTTTATGCCTTGTCTATAGAAGTCATCGGTAGCGGAACTATCCAACTAGATCCTCCATCAGGATTGTACACAGAAGGTACTACGGTCACAGTAAAGGCGATCCCAAGTGAAGGTGCGACATTTACCAACTGGACTGGAGGGATTTCCGGATCGGACAACCCACAGTCCTTGGTGATCGATCAAGACACCAAAATCACCGCTAACTTCACTGAGGTACCAGAGGTATTGGATACCCAAATGAGAATGGGTAACCATACGATCAGTCTGTATCCAAATCCTACTCACGACAAACTGAAACTGGAAATCAATGCATCTAGTAGGACAAGGATACAGATAGAAGTGTTGGGTTTTACAGGTCAGAAATCAGGACTCCAATGGGACAAATACCTGGAACCAGGTCAACACATATGGGAACTAGATATATCCAACCTAGCAACTGGGATGTACTTTGTCAATCTAAAACAGTATGATCTGCACAACCATGTAATGGATAGCAGTCGGGTGAAAATCATCAAGAAGTAATGCAAGTTTGAGGTGAGTTTTCACTTCGGTACAGGGTTCGTAAAAAAAACAAAGCCTGATGTGAATGCATCAGGCTTTGTTGTATGAGCTTATCAATCAGTTGATAAAGCTTAATTCTTATTGATCTTTAATAGTTTGAAGCCATTTTGAGTATAGACATGCACCAAGTACATGTTTGCTGTATAGCCAGTGATGTCTATGCTATCTGTAGACGAACCGTTGAGATTTTTGGTCAGTACCAATTGTCCACCTAGGTCATAGATCTTGGCATAGGTGAGCTGCTCGCCTTCTGCATGGATGTTGAGTAGACCCGTCGTAGGGTTAGGATACATGACTAGCTCTACGTCAGGTGAATCAAGACTGCTCAAGGCAATCGGATCGATTGGCTCAACGATAGGTTCTTCCTCTGTGGTCTCCTCGACTGTCACACCAAATGTAGTAGTAGCAGACAATAACCCCTTATCTGTAGCCGTTAATGTGATTGTCACTGCTCCCTCACTATGTCCAGATATGGTCAAGATAGACCCCTCCAAAGACACGGTTACCACAGATTCGTCACTGCTCGTAGCTACTAGAGTCAATACATCTCCATCTGCATCAGCAAATACACCCGTTAGGTCTACATCTACTGAGACAACGCCCTCACCTAGATTCGTATCCAAAACTGTATTGACTAGGTAAGGAGTAAAGTTGATGTTGCCCGGTGATGCGGTATTTGGGATGCCAAAATCTGCATTGGTTGCTATGGTTTGACCCGCACCACTGGCATTGCCTACCGCACTGAATGCGTCCAATACCACATCGTAGGATTGACCATCATTCAACTCGGTAGTAGGGTATGTCGCTACATCGGTGGACTTGTACTGGTATGGGTCGCCTACCCAGAGGGTGACAGCATCTCCACCTGCACCTAGACCAGCGCCATCTGTCCATCCGATCGCAAATTGAGAAACATCCAAAATGGGACTCCACACTGTTTCAAAATCAGCGATGGCTGATTGTTGCTCAATCATCACGATTACACTCTTACCCACAGGGATGGATTCAATACCACGAATCAAAGTAGCCTTGTCTTTATCTTCAGAGTCATCATCATAGTACAACGCTGGATCAATTGTACTGTTCCAATCCACAGATCCCGTATTGGTGATTTCAAACCAATCGGCTGTCAAATCATCTCCCTCTTGTCCTGAGAAAATCTCGGTAATCTTCAACTCCACAAAGAGCGCATCTTGTAGTACAACTGCTCCGTTTCCTGGTGAGCCAATATTAGGTACATCAAGATCATTTATAGCCATCGTCCTTACCACGCCTTTGCTATAATCCACTTCACTGAATGCATTCTTTTCGACATCAAAAGTCTTACCATCAAACAACTCAGTGTCTGGATAGGCTGCTAGGTCTACTGGAGTAGTGCTAGATGGATCTCCTGCCCACAATGTGACAACATCCCCCCCTGCTCCTAATCCTGCTCCGTCGGTCCATCCTACTTGTACAGTAGTCAAGTCAATCACTGGACTCCACACTGATTTGAAAACCATAGCTGCAGCTTCCTCATCAATGATCACGATGGCACGCTGTCCTGCTGCAATGCTTGTCAAACCTTCGATCAACGAAGCGTCATCTGCGTCCACAGACTCATCATCATAGTATAGATTTGGATCTACACCACTGATCCAATCTGTAGTTCCCACGTTGGTGATTTCAAACCAATCTGCAGTTAATTTCTCTCCTTCTTGACCTGAGAATATTTCCGTGATCTGCAAATCAAAACCTGTCACATTGACTACACCCTTGTTGCCAGGTGATCCTACAGCAGCTTCAGCAGCATTGTTTGTCGCAGTAGCTACAGCGATGGAGGTTCCTAATTGCCCCATTCCTTGACCTGCGACACTAAATGCTTCCAAAATCAGGTCATAAGATGCGCCATCTGTTGCTGCAGGATATGTTTTGGCATCAATAATACTTCCTACACTAGGTGTTCCGATAAACAAAGTAACGGCATCACCACCAGCACCTAAACCAGCACCATCTGTCCATCCAATTTCAACACCTTCCAAATCATAGACACTGCTCCAAACTGCCCGAAATTCGTTGGCATCAGCTATTGAGCTGCCATTGACTGCTATGACACTTTTACCTGCTGGTATGCTTGCTATACCCTCTATCAAATCAGCTTCACTAGGATCTGCAGATTCATCATCGTAGTACAATTCAGGATCTACTCCTTGTACCCAGTCACTGTCTCCAAAGTTGGTGATTTCAAACCAATCACCTGTCAGATCATCACCGTTGACATTGCCAGACCATATTTCTGTGATTCGTAGATCAAAAGTAGCTGGCACTGGACAGTCGTTGGTAGCACCTGGCGTACCAAAATCTCCACTGCCGTAAACAGTAGAAGCCTGACACCAATTGACAGGGTCGCTGTTGTCGAGGTCTGCATTTTGCAAAGCAAGAGAGGCTCCTGCTACCATAGACCAATTGGATTCGTCATAGGCCACAGTATTGATCAACGCTAGATCTGAAGCTTTGATGATGATCTCATCCGCAGTGTTGTCCAACGTGAAATTAGCTACATAATCTACTGCTACCCCCCCGTTGACAGTGACGTCACTATTCACACCAATCACCAAGTAGCCATTGGCAGCAATCATCAAAGATCCACCATTGTTGATTTGGTGATTGTCCGTGCCATTGTCAGAGATATACCATCCTGCTAGATCAATAGGTTCTGAAGTAGTATTATACAATTCAATCCATTCGCCATTGTTGTCATCCACCTGAGATGGATTGACCATGATCTCTGTCACTACAATATCTCTTGGACGAGCAACAGGTGCCGAGGCTACAGCTCCTAGGTTGATAAATTCAGATCTGAATTTTTTCCACTCTACGTGTTCCAAGTCCTTTGCTTCTTCCCCACTGGAGTAGTAATCTACAGTACCCGTATCAACTATGAGTTGTACTTCTACGTCATTTCCTGCTGCGCCGATGAAAGGAACGCTAGGTACACCGACAAGGCCTTCTACAGCTCCGACTGTCACTACTGACATGATATCTGCAGCTCTCATTTCGGCAGGATCAGACGAAGATCCCGTCCAGGTAAACAGTCGGTAATCGGATACTTTTCCATCAGGACTTGGTCCTGCAACGATCAAACAGCCATTGGCAGCACACTCGATACTTCTAAATTCTCTACCGTATAGATCCAAAGTGTAGGTTGAACCGAATACCGCACTACCTTGGGGCATTTCGGTAGCAGCAGTCGCGAGAGCTTTAAAATTAGAAATAGGGATGATCAATGCCTCTTCGTTTAAAAAGGGCGACCTCAAGGCTAGAATAGCACCGTCTGCATTGTTTGGATCTGCTGTCATGGCTTCCAATTCGAGTGTAGCAGCCATATTATAATAGTTGGCACCTAATCCATGTTCATTACTAGCATCCCAATCGATCAAATCTTGTCTTAGACCTGTGTATTTTCCTACATAAGTCAAATCAGAATTGACATCTGATCCTGATGGCGAGACACTGAAAATGGAAGATCTCTCTGGTTCGATATGAGAGCCCATCCAGTAGATATACATATCATCTTGAAAGGATCCTTCAATGTCAATTTCGGCACTTCCTACATTCGCATCGAAATTTATTTCCTTCAATGGAAAACCAGAGTTATTTCTATCATAAAGACGGATGGTTTGATTTTCATCATCCCCAACCCACATGTAATCTGTTCCTACAGGGATTGCTGTAGACCCATCAGATACACCCGTATGAAATCTGCTTGTAGAAGGACTCGCTGCTGCAAATGATGCTGCATAGCTGATGGTGTATGAACTTGTCAATGGGTCACTTTCTGTATCTGTGACAGTCACCGTGATAGTTGAGAACCCCACTCCACTTGGTACAATCTGCAAGGTACGGTTAGCTCCCGTACCTGAAATGACCAAGCCTTCGGCGCTAACTACCGAAAGATCACTACTCACAGCTGATAAGGTTAGATCTTCGACAGCTGTAGACAAATCACTCAAAGTAAAGACTATGCCACTCGTAGCAGCTGGGTCAGTAGGGTCATTGATTACCCCTGATACAAATGAGTTTAGGTTCTCTTGAATGTTTAATCTCCGGGTAGTACTAGCCACATCAGCTACAATACTTGGTGCATTGGCATTGGCAGATTTGTTGCCACTGATCCCTGGAGATCCGACATTGGGTACACCAGAGGTGTCAGCATTGACTGCTGTAGTCTGTACTGCACCATTTCCATTCCCAACTGTGCTGAATAGAGACAATTCTACGTCGTATGACTGACCATCTGCAGCAGACGCATCTGGATAAGAGGCTGATACAGGTGTCGTACTATGGACATCACCAGACCATAAGGTCACGACATCACCCCCCCCACCTAGGCCAGCACCCTCTGTCCAACCTATGGATACCTCAGACAAGTCAATATCAGGACTCCATACATTAGTGAATTGAGTCACGTCAACTTCCTCACCTATCACGACTATGGCAGTCATGCCTGCTGGGATAGTAGTCAGGCCTTCTATCAAGGTAGCATCCTCTGGATCAGCAGAATCATCATCATAGTATAGATCAAAATCTACTCCTGATACCCAATTTTTGTCAGAACCATTGGTTATTTCAAACCAATCAGCCGTTAATTTATCTCCAGACTGTCCAGAAAATATCTCAGTGATTTTTAGTTTGCTGAAATAGGTTGGAGCAGAACTGCGCCCAGGAGAGCCAACTCCTGGTACATTCAATTCACTATCTACGGCGGTAGTTTGAACAGCGCCACTTGGGTTGCCCACACTGCTATATTCTTCCAGCCTTACGTCGTAGGATTGGCCGTCATTTTCTTCTATTACAGGAGCAGGATACCCTTTGTAATCAATTGGGTCTGCCATGGTTACATTTGGGTCGCCTAACCACAAGGTAACATAGTCGCCATTTTTACCTAGGCCTGCGCCATCTACATAACCAATCTCGACAGTCGTCAAATCTATATCTGGAGACCAAACTGATTCGAATGCATCAGCGTCGGCAGCATTTCCGATCATGACCACCACACTTTCTCCTGCGATGATATCTACGAGACCTTCAATCAGGTCTGCCGTAGCAGCGTCTTGTGAATCATCATCATAGTATAAGGCTGCATCCACACCACTCACCCATGCTACATCTCCTGTATTGGTGATTTCAAACCAATCTTCGGTAAAATCTCCCCCTTCATGTCCAAAGTAAATCTCAGTGATTTCTAGTTTGGCTTGGGAATAGCCAGATATGCTGATCATCAGCATACATAAAAGGAAAATCGATTGACTCAATCGCTTGTATCGGGCGCGAACTCCAAGCCAAACTCGTAAAGTTTTTTTCATAATTTATGTCCAGTTAAACAAGCCACAATATTATCATCGTAATTAGTCGAGGAGGTTATAATAGTATTACCTATTAGTTAATGTTAATAGGTAATTTTCCTAAGAACATAACCTAAACTTCATAAACACTGAATAGCAAGTTCATGTGTGGGTAGAAAACAAAGAATTGAATGCGTAGTGTACTGGCAGGTGTAGACAATGGTGATTTGGAGATTAGATTGAATAGATCAATATTGCAATCCACCGTATATTTGATCAAACTAACTCAACGATCTACTATATATCCAAAAGAGAACCATGAGCATCTTCAATAGCATTACCATTTTGATTATCCTTTCAGCAGCCTTTGCATTCATCAATACCAAATTCCTCAAACTTCCCTTCACCATCGGTTTGATGATCATAGCCATAGTCTTCACAGTGGGGATCACTATTTTGGGTAGCATCAATCATTATGTCTTGGATGAGGCCAAATTGTTGATTCAATCGATAGATTTCGAAACGGCACTGTTAGACGTGATGCTGAGTTTCCTGCTGTTTGCTGGGGCACTTCATACCAACCTCGATGGTCTCAAAAAACACAAAGCACCCATCGCCTTGTTTGCTACCATAGGCGTGTTGCTATCTACCTTTTTGATTGGTACGATGATGTATTGTGTATTTTTGGCATTTAGCTATCCGATCAGTTACATCTATTGTTTGCTTTTTGGTGCATTGATCTCTCCTACTGACCCCATTGCAGTATTGGGGATTTTGAAAGATGCCCATGCTCCTAAAAAACTGGAGACCAAAATCGTGGGTGAGTCGCTGTTCAATGATGGTGTAGGGGTTGTGGTATTCATCGTGCTATTCAAAATTGCTCAGCAAGGGTTAGACTCTATGAGTGTCACTGATGTTGGCTTGCTGTTTTTGGAAGAAGTGGCAGGCGGAATAATCCTAGGTTTGGTTGCTGGTTGGGGTGCATTTCGATTGATGAAAGTCATTGATAATTATGAAACAGAAGTCATTATTACCTTGGCTCTGGTGATGGGGATTTCTGCTCTGGCACATTATCTACACGTATCAGGCCCTCTGGCGGTAGTGGTGGCAGGGATTTTCTTAGGCAACAAAGCTCCAACGATCGCTTGGTCGAAAAACACGCACACTTATGTGGACAAATTTTGGGAGTTGATTGATGTCATTCTCAACGCTGTCCTGTTTGTCTTGATCGGTCTGGAGCTGCTAGTAGTCTCTATGAATGGAAAATACATCTTGTTTGGGTTGATTGCAATCCCTCTGGCATTGTTGGCTAGGTATATTGCTCTGTCTGGGCCTGTGGCATTCTTCAAAGGCAAATTGGACTTCATTCCCAATACCAATCTAATTATGACTTGGGGAGGCATCAGAGGGGGAATTTCTATTGCTTTGGCCTTGTCCTTGTCACCACACATGGAGCGTGAACTCTTCCTGACCATCACCTACGTAATTGTGGTATTCTCCATCATCTTTCAAGGCCTGACTATCGGGCCATTGGTCAAAAAAGTATTGAAGGATTCAAAAGTGGGCTAGTTGTACCACGCTTTCAGCTTGAGTTTGAGGAGTGTTTTAGATCGTATAGTACGACACCCTGTTCTTTGTGCCGATCATCCCTTTTGAGATTTGAGCAAGTTTATTTACTTATCTAAATTGAGAAATCTCATTTTTACACAACCCCATTTCTACAATTAGTGATTAATTTAGTCGCCATGAATAATAGTCGAGTTCTAATAGTCCTTATTTCTTTTGTGTTGGTCACTGCCTGTAATGATTCTGATATGGATAGAGATATCCTTTCTCCAAGCATTTCAGAAGCTTTTCCTGCGGACCAAAGTACAGGTATAGCACTCGATGCAACTATATCTGTAGTTTTTGATGAGGAATTAGATCCATCAAGCTTAAAAAATGTAATTACGTTGGCCAGTTCGAATGGTGTGGTGATTGGAAAAACAGAGTACGACAGTGAAACTTTCACCATTAGGTTCATCCCATTTGAGAATTTGGAATATTACACCGTGTACAGGGTAAATATCTCTAACACCATAAGAGATGTTTATCAAAACAAAATTGGAGGGGAAAGTTTGTTGTTTATGACTTTGCCTGAAACTGAACCTGCTAGATATGAAGTTACATTTTCAAACACATGGAGTCAAAAGACTCACCCCAAGGATTTTCCTGCCAATGCTCACTTTTCTGGTTTGATTGGAATGACACATACGATAGATACAGTTCTATTTAGGGAAGGTAGGTTGGCATCAATAGGTATCAAAGAAATGGCAGAAACTGGTTCTAAAACAACTTTAATATCTGAAATTGAACAAATGATAACTGCTGATAGTGCTCAATATATTTTGAGTAGTGACAGTACCAGTATGTATCCAGTAGATGTGGTTCTTGAGTTTGATATTGAATTGTCTCATCCAAAAGTTAGCATAGTATCCATGATCGCACCGAGTCCTGATTGGTTCATTGCAGTCGAGGGTGTAGAGTTGTATGAAGATGGAAAATGGCTATCCAACAAAACTGTAACTGTCAAAAGCTATGATTCAGGTACAGACAGTGGATTAACCTTCACGTCAGTCAATGAAGCAACAAACCCTTTTGTTCCAATAGCTAAGATCAATGAGGCTCCCCTTGCTACTGGCGGTATTGTGCCACCATTGGGGACTATGAAATTCAAAAGAATAGAGAAACTAGAATTGGAAAACGAAATTGATTGAAGCACTCGCCAAAATGGTATCTATGCTAAAGAAAATGAACTTCAAATCTTTAGAATCATACAAGAGGCTTTGACCAACATGCTCAAACGGCTTCTGCCTTGATCAAAATAAGGTGACCATTCAGATCAAAGATTATGGGGTAGGTTTTGACCTGACGACCCAATCCGAATCCTCAAAAAGTCTAGGGATGAAAACACTCAAAGAAAGAACCCAGATATTGGATGGAAAAATGATAATTGACTCTGTCAAGAACCAAGTAACCTCCATATTTTTGGAAATTCCAAAAGCAGCCAAATGAATGAATTAAAAGATGTAAGTATTGTAATCGCAGACGATCACCCCATGATGCTCCAAGGTTTGGAATCGACCTTGAATCAGCATGGATTAGAAGTACTGGCAGCTGCAAAGGATGGCACTTCAGCCCTACAAACCATGATTGATCATCGACCAGACTTGGGAATCATTGATATTGACATGCCGTATCTCACGGGTTTTGCCATTGCAGAAGAATGTCAGCGATCTGGACTAAACACCAAATTCATCATTCTTTCCTATCACAAAGAACCTGAGTTTATTGTACGTGCCAAGAATCTGAATATCTCAGGATACCTATTGAAAGAAGACACCAGTACGGAAATCATCAAATGTATCGAACATGTACTCCGGGGTGAATTCTACTATAGTAGGTCTATCATCCATACCAACCTGGAAAACGCCAATACCAACGTCTCAAAATTGAATTCACTCTCCCCGTCTGAAAAGAAAATACTCAAGCTAATTGCTAGCGCAAAGAGCTCTCAGCAAATCGCTGATCTGCTACACGTATCAGAACGCACCATCGAAAAGCACAGAAGCAACATCATTTCGAAAATTGGACTTTCAGGTCAAGCTCATGCGTTATCACTTTGGGCCTGCGAACAGAAATCCGTTATTATGAACTTGTGATTGTCCTTGAACAGATGTTAATTGCTACATCGAACTAAGGTTGGGTAAAAACATAATTGTCAAATCTGGACTCCAATTATTTTTAAAATGTCTTTGTATTAGCTCCATGATTAAGCAAATAAACATGTAGTAATTTATAGAGTCATCACAGCTATGTCATTCAAATCACTCTTTTTGATCTTGTTTTTTATCCCTTTGGGAATGAATGCGGCTGTGGCTCAGACGATACAGTACCTTCATATAGACACCACGCTCCATGAAGTCAAACAGCTGGAAGATAAACAATGGATTAACTATACAGAACCGATCTACGAAGGTACCAACAACGGCATTTACTGGTTTAAAATAGAGATACCAGCATCATCCGACACCTATGTGATTACCATCCCCGAATCCCATATCACCCGAGCGTCACTCTATCAAGGGGAAAATGAGATCGCACCTGTAGCAAATACACGCTATTTGAGTTTTTTGGTGAGGGCCTCCCCTAGCACTACCTCTTACTATCTCAGGGTCAATTGTCGCCTAGAGGCGCGTGTCCCTTTGAGTGTCGAGAAATCAGCAGCGTATTACAGTGCCGAACAATATGAATTCCTAAGCATGGGCATCTATTACGGAGTGGTTATTAGTGTAATATTTATCAATCTATTCTCCTTTTTCAGTTTCGGCAACAAGGGCTTCATACAATACCTATTCATGCCTATTGGTATGTCCATCAACTCGGTGTACAAGGATGGAATCTTTGCATTGCTATTGGGACCAGTAGGCATCAACGAATACCTAGAACCCACCCTCAACAGTGTGTTGGTGATCACCTGCATCTTTTGTATCGACAGTTACCTTCGGATCAATCGACACTATCCACGATTGTATCGCTTTGGGATAGGTCTAGTCATCCTCTCCCAGTTGCTCAATGTCGGAGTACTCCTCACAAAAGGGAGTTTTTGGTTCTATGTGTCTACAGAGTTAGTCATACTCATGGCTTTAGACATATTCTGGTTATCCGGATTTTTACTATGGAGGAAAACCAAATCCTTGGAGTCTGGCTGGTTTTCCTTGGCCTATGGTCTACCGCTATTTGTCGCTCATGGTTACTATTTGAGTCCCTACTTCGGTCTGCACTTTATGAATGTATCCTTTGTATGGTACAAAGTTGGTTCTGTCTTTGAGATGGCCATATTCACTTACGCCATCATGCATCAGTCCAAAAAAATATCCTTGAAAAACCAAGAAATGAGACAAAAAATCGTGGATTACACTACCCAACTGACTAAGCTCCACGAAAGACCTAATGAAAAGGAAGCGCAAACTTTGGAACTAATCAAGCGCTACCGATTTACGCTCAAGGAAATAGAAATCCTCCAAGACATTGCAGATGGGAGCACCAATAAAGAAATCGCAGAGAAACACTTCATCAGTCAGAATACAGTGAAGTACCATATCCGAAACATCTTTGAAAAATTGGATGTAAATAATCGAAAGGAAGCAGGAGACAAACTCATGCATCCCACTGACACGCCTACAGCAATGACTGAAATTTAAGTCACTCATAATAAATCGCTTACCCTGTTGGGTGGGAAAAACCACCCGCTCCTTTTTTGACGTTGACCTAGCCATTGCGGTAGCTTGCTTTATAATTAAACAAACAGCAAATTTCAATGGTCACAATGTACAAACACTCCACCCTGTGTAAAATTAAGTTCTTTGATAACCTACGTCGTTTTCTCTTGATGCTCGCCATCCTGTCGATGGTCTCAGTATCCTATGCCCAGACTACAGCCAACAGGTATGTAGATGTCAATGCAAGCAGCGGAGGTGATGGCAGCTCTTGGGCCAGCGCTCACAATGACTTACAAACGGCGATCAACAGTAGTACAAACGGGCACGTCATCTTTGTGAAAAAAGGCGAATACTTGCTTACTGCCGCTATTAGCCCCAAAGAAGGAATGGAAATATATGGCAGCTTCACCGGTACCGAAACTACATTGGCAGAACGTGACCTAAGCAACTTCTCCAATGATGCTAGTAATGCTACTATTCTAAAAAGCAACGGGAACCAGAGGGTAATCACCATTAATTATCCACCAGTAGATCCTTCACCAAACATTTTGGATGGTCTGGTGATTACCGGAGGAGGAAATGTTGAACAAGGAGGAGGAATCTATGTTCTGAATGCCTCACCCACACTCCGCAATCTAATCATCACGGATAATACTGCCAGCGGTAGCAACGGTAGCGGTTATCAAAATGGTAGCAATGGTCATGGAGGGGGTATATATATTGTTGGTGATTGTGCCCCGACTCTAACCAATGTTGTCTTCAGTAAAAATACTGCCAAAGGTGGAAATGGAGGTAATTGGGATGGAGAACCTTATACTGGAGGAAATGGTGGTAATGGATATGGTGGAGGCATGTACAGCGGTAATACATCAGCCCCAAGTTTGATCAATGTAATATTCATGGATAACAGTAGCAACGGTGGACTCGCAGGAATTGGAGCATTATGGAATGGAGATATTGGTAATGCCCACGGTGGAGGCATGTACAATGCCAATTCATCAGCACCAAGCTTGACCAACGTGACCCTTAGCGGAAACAAGGCTGATGGTGCTACAAGCTATGGCGGTGGTATATACAATGAAGCTGCTCCTCAACCTAAGCTTTATAACACCATTCTTTTGGGGAATACTGCGACTACTAATCCCGGTATCCATAATGAAAGTGCCTTGCCGGATATCCAATATAGTTTAATCCAAGGTGAAACTGGTGGTAGCAATGGCAATCTTGACGGCACAGCCTATGTTAATACCGACATCTTTATCGATCCTGCTAACGGAGTTTATGCTTTGAAAAGTAACAGCCCCGCAATCAACGCAGGTAGCAATGACTTGTATACCAATGCCGTTGGTGATTTGAACAACGATTTCGATTTAGCGGGCAATCAGCGTCTTTATGACGGCACGTCAAGCACTGACGTGATTGATATGGGAGCCTATGAGCTTCAGAGAGAACCTAAAGAATCCATCTCACCAGATGCGAATAACATACTCTACGTCAACAAAAATGTAAGCGGTGGTGATGAAAGTGGAAATTCTTGGGAGAATGCCATTCCAGAATTGGCAGATGCCATGCTCAGAGCAAAGGAAAACTATGACGATACTTGGGCAACTACCCCCTTAAAAATATATGTGGCCAAAGGTACTTATAAGCCCCTGTACAGTCCTGAGGATGGTGCTAACTTTGGGACTGACCAAGGCCGTGACAATAGTTTCTCGATGGTCAAAAACGTCATGTTGTACGGCGGATTTGATCCCGCAAATGACATCATCGATTTGACAGACACACGCATTCTGCCCTTCTCTGACGAAACAGCAGGGACGATATTGAGTGGTGATATTGGGACTGCAGATGATGCTACTGACAACATCTACAACGTACTCGTGAGCGCTGGTGACTTAGGATCGGCTAGCATAGATGGTTTTAGCATTACTGCAGGTTATGCCAACGCCTACTCTGATCTATATGTCAATGGTAAGCAGATATTCAAATGCTCTGGTGCAGGAGTCTACAATTCTGTCTCTTCGCCCAATTATAAGCATATAACACTACACAACAACAGCTGTACAGAGTCTGGTGGAGGGATGTTTAGTTACATGTCTTCACCAGCTCTTCAATTGGTCATTCTAAAAAACAACCAAGCCAAAGATGGCGGGGGAATAACAAACCAAGAGAGTTCTTCTCCTACACTTTTGAATGTCTCCATTCAAAGCAACAATGCGAGTGAAAATGGTAGCGGAATGTACAATGTTGATGAATCAGCACCTACGCTTACCAATGTTTCTATTGTAGGTAATGAGGCTTCTGTTAGCAGTGAGGAAGTGCCCAGTTGTGTATCTCAAAACTCCTCTCTAACACTAAACAACTGCATCATATGGGATGTGGTAACTGGAGATTACACAGCTCAGAACAGCCTAATCAAAGGAACCAGCGATACCTCTAATGGTAACCTGGATGCTACTGACTTGACTGATACGGACATCTTTACTGATCCTGCCAATGAGGACTATAGTCTTAAAAGTACCAGTATAGCCGTAAACACAGGAAGCAATACCTTATACACCGACGCTGGTGGTGACCTAGACAATGATGTGGACTTGGCAGGAAACGCACGTCTTTACAATACTGAAATCATTGATTTGGGAGCCTATGAATACGGTGATTATACTGCTCCTGTATTCACTTCATCCACTGCTGTAAACTTTGCAGAAAACGAAACGGGTACTGCTTATACAGCTACCGCCACCGATACAAACCCAATCACCTACAGCTTAGGCTCAGCTACCGACGAAGCACTATTCGATATAGTAGCCAGCACGGGTGTAGTGACTTTCAAAACTACTCCTGACTTTGAGAACCCTATGGATGCGGATGCTAACAATAGCTATGTGATACTTGTGATCGCGAGTGATGGGATCAATGCAACGAATCAGGATGTGACAATTACAGTGACCGATGTAGATGATACTGAGGATGAAGACGATATAGATGAGGTAGTGACAAGTGTTGATAACCAAGTTGCCATTCCAGAGCTTGGTTTGTATCCCAATCCTACCAACCATGAACTCAACATAGATTTATCAAACTTTGCTGGGATGAATGTGTCCCTGAGCATCGTGAATTTGTCAGGAACACAATACTTCTACAAAGAGAACATTGATGTCCAGCTATTCGCCATCAATGTTGAGCAATATGTAGCTGGAGTTTATTTGCTGATGCTCAAAACTGCGGATCATGTGGTTTCTAGGCGAGTAATCATTAAACCATAAAATCATCACTAGTTTTTATCGAACAAATGTAGAAAGGAGGTTGCCATCAGCAACCTCCTTTCTTATTTTATCTATTGGCTACTTGAATGGCGCAAGGCACAAACTAAATTCTTACTCCTCATTCCTCTGATTATTTAACACATTGCTTTTATCTTACCCTCTAGAGCATCTAGTCCTCACAAACTCTAAATTGTATAGATGAAAGCAAGAGATGGCATCCTCTCCATAGACATCGGAGGTACAAAAATCAAAGCAACCGTATTGAATCAAGCTGGGGAGCAAATCTCCGTGTATCAGAAAATCAAAACGCCCAAGTTGAGTAGCCCAGAACAAGTGGTCAAAGCAATCCTGACATTGATCAAGGATTTTCCCGCCTATGACAGAGTCTCTGTAGGTTTTCCAGGTTATGTAAAAAATGGCATTGTACGCTCCGCTCCCAACCTGGCACCCAATCTATGGATTGAGGTTCCATTTGCACAGCAGTTGTCCGATCGGTTGGGCAAACCTGTCAGACTGCTCAACGATGCAGACATGCAGGCACTGGGAATCGTCCAAGGTCAGGGATTTGAAATCGTCATTACCTTAGGTACTGGTTTTGGAACTGCCTTACTCATGAATGGACACCTTCTGCCACACATGGAGCTAGCCCATCTTCCCATCAAAACAGGCAAGACCTATGATGAATACTTGGGCAAAGTGGCGTTGAAGAAGGTCGGTACCAAACACTGGAACAATAGATTGAAAAAAGTCCTGACTATTTTAGAAACAGTCTTTCAATATGACCGTCTCTACATAGGTGGTGGGAATGCCAAGAAAATCAATTTCAAGCTAGCTGACAACATAAAATCAGCTACTAATGAAGACGGAATAAAAGGCGGAGCAAAACTCTGGCAACTTGATGATCACTACGGCATCATCTCCAGTCATGATTGATAACAATGCCTAGCGCTTGACGCTAATGATATAAAAAACGCATAACAAATATCCAATGAAAATAGGCATAGCAGCAGATCACGGAGGTTTTCCTCTCAAACAAGTGATTGCTTCCCTCCTGACGGATCAGCACGAGATCATAGATTTCGGTGCATTTACTTTGGATTCAGACGATGATTATCCCGACTTTGTGATTCCTTTGGCACATGCCGTCTCTACACAAGTAGTAGACCGAGGCATTGCCATCTGTGGTAGTGGTGTAGGTGCTACCATAGCAGTCAACAAGGTAAAAGGTGTACGAGCTGCATTGATTCATGATACCTTCTCAGCCCATCAAGGTGTGGAAGACGACAACATGAACTTGCTGTGCCTAGGTGGGAGAATCGTAGGCGAAGAACTCGCCAAAGAAATTATTACCCGCTTCTTGGGTGCAAGCTTCTCGGGAGCAGAAAGACACAAAAGAAGATTGGAAAAGGTAAATAAATTAGAAAAAGAATAATACCCTCTTAACTTTACCCTTGAGATCACAGAAGAGAGCGATTTAATACACACAAAATATAGAATATATGTCATCTGAAAAGTATGTTTTAGGAATGGTAGGTCTGGGCGTCATGGGAAGAAGCCTATTGCTCAACATGGCCGACCATGGTTTCAAAGTATCAGGACTGGACAAGGATCCTAACAAGGTGGACGCCCTAGAAAAAGAAGCCAATGGAAATGCCAAGGGTTATAGTTCCGCCAAAGAATTCATTGACAACCTGCAAAAACCAAGAGCTGTGATGATGCTCGTACCTGCAGGGCCTGCCGTGGATGCTGTGATTGCTGAGATAGCTCCCCTATTGGATGAAGGAGATCTTCTCATTGATGGAGGCAATTCCTACTATACAGATACTGATCGTAGATTCTTAGAATTGAAAGCCAAAGGACTCCACTTTTTCGGAATGGGTGTCTCTGGTGGTGAAGAAGGTGCCAGAAAGGGTCCAAGTATGATGCCGGGTGGTGACCCGAAGGCTTATGAAGTAGTAAGACCGATCTTTGAGGCCATAGCTGCCAAAGTCAATGGCGATCCTTGTGTGACCTACATCGGCCCAGGATCAGCAGGCAACTTTGTCAAGATGGTTCACAATGGTATCGAGTATGGCATCATGCAGCTCATCGCGGAGACTTATGAAATCATGCAGAAAGGCCTAGGTCTATCAGGCGAACAAATGTATCAAGTATTCAAAGAATGGAACGAAGGCAGGTTGAAATCCTTCTTGATCGAAATCACCCGTGACATCTTTGCCTTCAAGGATGCCGATAGTGGCACCTTGCTTTTGGATCTGATCAAAGATGAAGCTCGGTCTAAAGGTACAGGCAAATGGACGTCCCAAATCGCCATGGATTTGCAATTGCCCATCCCTACCATAGATTCGTCTGTGGAGATGCGTGACCTCTCCAAATACAAAGACATCAGAACGCAAGCTGCTGCTATCTACCGTGCGGGAGACATGAAACTAGATACTGACCAAGCACAATTTATCAAATCACTGGAAGAAGCCTTGTTCTTCAGCATGATGGTGACCTACTCCCAAGGCATGCACATGCTAGCTCAAGCTTCCAAAGAGCACAGCTATGAGTTGCAGATGGATCAGATTGCACTGATCTGGCGAGGAGGTTGTATCATTAGATCAGAGTTTCTAGAGGATATCTATCAGGCATACAAGAAAAACAAGACCCTCCCTCACTTACTACTAGACAGTGGGATCAAACAAAAAGTAGATGGCACGATCGCAGGCATGCGCCTAGTGGTATCATCTTGTATAGCCAAAGGCATAGCAATCCCAGCTTACGCGACTACCTTGAGCTACTTTGATGTCTTGCGCAGCGAGCGCATGCCTTCCAATTTGATCCAAGCACAGCGAGATTACTTTGGAGCACATACTTACGAACGCATTGATGCAGAGGGACTATTCCACAGCCAATGGAATCCAAACGCCTAATTCATCCACATAATACAAAATTGATATCATGAAAAAAAGAGGTTTAACCAAAGCCACACCCACCATATTTTTCATCTTTGGAGGTACTGGCGACCTAAATGCACGCAAACTCATGCCTGCACTGTACAACCTCTACATCGAGGATTGGTTACCACATCAGTTCGCCATCATAGGCATGGGACGCACGGAATTAACAGACGAGAAATTCAGAAGTGACTTGCACAAGGATGTGGATCAGTTTTCAAGAAATGGAAAAACAGAAAAGTCCAAATGGGATGCTTTTGCACAAAATCTGTACTACCAGACGTCTGATGTAGCTGATCCTAAATCCTACAAACAGCAAGCTGAGCGTGTCGCTGCCTTCAACAAGGAATGGAAAACAGAGGCTACCGTCATCAATTATTTGGCTGTGGCTCCTCGCTTTTTTAGTACCATCAGTAGCAACCTAGCAAAGCAAACTTTCTCTACTGATCCAGCCAAGACCAGGATCGTCATAGAAAAACCCTTTGGGCATGATTATGAATCTGCCAAAGAGCTGAACTCACTGCTAGGAAGTCTCTTCTCAGAGAGTCAGATCTACCGCATTGACCACTACCTAGGCAAAGAGACTGTTCAAAACATATTGGCATTCCGTTTTGCCAACTCCATCCTCGAACCACTTTGGAATCGCAACTACATCGAGCATGTACAGATTTCTGTATCCGAAGATTTGGGTATGGGTGATCGTGGAGGCTATTATGATCAGGCTGGCGCCATGCGTGACATGATCCAAAACCACCTACTCCAGCTCTTGTGCTTTATTGCCATGGAGCCCCCCGTCAGTTTGCAAGCTGATGAGGTCAGAGATCGGAAAGTGGATGTACTCAAAGCCATGCGCAAATTCTCATCTGAGGATATCAAGAGAAGTGCAGTCCGTGGACAGTATGGCAGCGGGTGGATGGAAGGCAAAGAAGTACCTGGATACCGTGAGGAAAACGGCGTATCAGCCGACTCGAATACGGAGACCTTTGCTGCAATTAAGTTTTTCATCGACAACTGGAGATGGAAAGACGTCCCATTCTACCTGCGTACTGGCAAACGCATGCACAAGTCAGGCTCAGTGATTTCCATCCAATTCAAAGACGTACCGCATTTGATCTTCCCAGACGAGGCACTGGATGCGTGGCAACAAAATCGCCTCATCATCAGCATCCAACCAGAGATGAGTATTAGACTAGAGGTACAGGCCAAGAGACCTGGCTTGGACATGATGCTCAATCCTGTGGACTTGGTCTTTGACTACAGTGGTACTTACAAAAGCAAAGCACCAGAAGCCTACGAGACACTACTGCTCGAAGTAATGATGGGTGATCAGACTCTCTTCATGCGAGGTGATCAGGTCGAAGCTGCGTGGGAACTACTCATGCCGATCTTGTCTGCATGGGCAGCCAAGAAAAGCCTCAACTTTCCAAACTATCCTGCAGACTCTTGGGGTCCCGAACTGGCCGAGGCACTCATAGCCAAAGATGGATTCCATTGGTTTACTTTACCCTTGAAAAATGAAAAGAAATAACGAACAGCAACTACACATATTCGAACAGCAGGATACTCTCCTCTCATCTCTGGCAGACTTCATCGTGGCAGAGTCAAAGCAAGCTATCACCAGAGAAGGCCGTTTCTCTCTGGTGCTATCGGGAGGAAGTTCTCCCAAACGTCTCTATGAATTACTGGCTTCTGATGCCTATCGTGATCAAGTCGAATGGAACAAGGTCTTCTTCTTTTTCGGAGATGAGCGCTACGTGCCCCTTACAGATGTGCAGAGCAATTACTTAATGGCTAAAACTGCCCTTTTTGATCCCTTGCAGATCGCTACGGACCACATCTATGCGATGGACACAGCACAGACACCTGAAGAGGCCGCTCTCTGCTACCAACAGGATTTGGAGGCTTACTTTGGCACAAAGACTCCTCACTTTGATATCATACTTTTAGGGTTGGGTGACAATGTACATACAGCTTCATTGTTTCCTTATACCCAACTGCTCCATGAGCAAAAGGCTTGGGTCAAGGCAGAATACATAAATGAAGTAAAAATGAACCGCATCACACTGACCGCTCCGATCATCAATCAGGCAAATCATATTGCTTTCTTGATCTTCGGTGCAGGCAAAGCCGAAGCGATCCAGTCTGCCATGTCCGATACGCTCGATATAGACAAATACCCAGCGCAACTGATTCAGCCAGACCATGGTGTTCTCCATTGGTTCCTAGATCAGGATGCCGCAAGATTGGTAGAATAAGCTAATTATCAGACTAAATAAGATTTCCTTTGTCTCTTTGTAGTTCACTCTTGTCTTCAAGTAAGAGCTGTAATTTTTTTTAACTCTTGGAATAGTAGGATTGACAACTACTCCCTACTCGTGGGAGTAAATTAAAGATCAACACAACTGTCATTGTTGTGTTGATCAAGTCAAATGAATTATACAGCAGCAGCTTCCCATTTAAACTTCTCAAATCCAGCATCTAATGGTGTTTCTGCAATATGATTTGTATAATTACTAATTACTTTTTGGGATAGTCCCAAAATGATTTCCAATAGGTGTCTTTGATTGTAACCAGCCGCATAAAATGCTTCCAATTGATCCTCACTCACCTGTCCTCGGTTACGTACTATGGATAATGTCATCTCATGTAATGCTTGCAATTTGGCAGTAGGTAATTCTGTCTTGTTTCTTAAAGCCTCTGTAATCGCTTCATCAACCTTCATGCTATGTGCAATCGCTGTATGGGCAGGTACACAATAGTGACACTCATGTTCGACATTGATTGTCTGCCAAACGACGGTCAATTCTTCCTTGTTAAAGGATGATTGTGAAAAAAGACTGTGAAGTGTCTGATATGCTTCTAATAGACCTGGTGACTCTGCTAAAACACCATGCAAATTGGGAAGGAACCCGTTATTCTTTTGTGATTTCTCTAGCAATGCTTTGCTTTCTTTGGGTGCCGATTCTACGGTGTGAATTGTTAATGTACTCATAATAGTGTTGTTTGTTTATTAGTTCAACGGTGTAACTAAACATTCGTTTAGAATAAGGATAATAAAAATCATAGACTTTGGAAGATGTTGTCTATATAATGATCAATCTGTCTATCAGAAAATATCCTAGAAGCAGACGACAAACCAAACATAGAGATAATCAGATAGTCTGCTTGTTGCTCTACAATACTGGGATCCTTACTTTCATCTTGACTCAGTGCATCCGCAAATAATTGTCTGACTTCCAAAGTAAATTTGGTCATCTGAACCTGTAGCACAGGGTTAGTATCAGGACCAAATTCATTAGCCGTATTGGATATAAGACATCCTTTGCCACAGCCTTGACCTCTTGAAAAAGTAAGAAAGTCATAAAAATATTGCTTGATTGCAGATACGCCCGCTGATGAGCTTTTCAACTTCTCTAGGATGACATTCAATTTGGATTTGTACAGTTTGATGCTTTCCAAAAAAAGCCCATCCTTGTTGCCAAAGCCCGCATAGATTGAAAACTTGTTGATACCCATTTCCTTTTCTAGCATTGCCATGGATGTCATTTCATACCCATGTCGCCAAAATAAGTTCATGGCTTTATCAATCACCTCTTCTTCTATATATTCCTTTTTCCTTGCCATTGTTGTGAACTAAATACGTTAAAACTAAACGATGGTTTAGATATTGTAAAGAAACAAAATAATTTCATCTCTATAAACTATTAGCAATCCACTTTTTCAATAATTAAACTTACATCAAAACTGTATATCATGAGCTCACGTAAGAATCGAACTCAGGTATTTAGATAGTTTGTGTCTATTGACCTCTTTCCATCAATAGATTATAAATTTACTCTTTGATTCACAAAAAGAACATCTATAATGGATATAACTACATTTATCAGCAAGCTGAAAGAATCCCCTACGTTAGTTACTTTTGAAGACACCATGCTCGTAATCGAGAAGAACTATACCTTTGTACCGACCACATTTCATAATGGTCAACTCACGAATGAGGCAGGACAAAACGCTGGTTCTTGCAAAGTGTTAGCTTTTGCCCAAGAACACAGCTTGACAGTGGATGAAACATTACAATGCTTCGGAGATTATTATAGAAAGGACGTTCTTGGCAACCCAGAGGGTAGAGATCACCAAAACATTCGCAACTTCATGCAACATGGCTGGAATGGCATTCGTTTCGAGAGTGTGGCTTTGGTCAAGTCTTAGCAGACCCTTTTAATCTAGGGCTAACATACATTGCACCACCTGACACCTAGCTTATTAAGCCCAGTAGCGATGTCTGGCACTATTTTTATGCATCCTGCTTCATAAATAAACTTCAATCACTATGAAAAAAATAAATCTACTCAAGTACCTGCCGGCCTTGTCTATCTTATTCTTATTTGCCTGTGAGGGCCCATCTGGCCCTGTAGGCCCGGCGGGTGAAGATGGACAGGATGGATTGGAAGGTTACACCTTTGAATACACAGTTAACTTCGTAGCTCCAGATTACGCTGCCCTGCTGTCCTTACCAGATGACTTTACCATGCTCGATTCTGATGTGATGGTAGTGTATTTGCTATGGGAAATACAGGATGATGGTACAGAAATTTGGAGAGCACTTCCACAAACACTGTATTTCGACGATGGCATCCTCAGTTACAACTATGATTTCACCAAATACGATGCAAGTGTTTTCTTAGATGGTACTGTGGATCTCAATGGCTTGGGGGCAGACTGGACAGATAACTGGATCGCTAGGGTGGTTGTGCTTCCAGCACAGTTTGCCAATGGACGATCGACCTTGGATTATACGGATTACGATCAGGTCAAGGAATATTTCAATCTACCTCCTATTCAATTGACTACAGCAGATTACCTCAATAGACCTGATTTATAGATCTTTATACATTTTGCACATCAAAAAAGCCTGACACTAGATTAGCGTCAGGCTTTTTCATTTCTCAAAGATGTTGTTTATTCAGCTCCTTCCAAAGCTTCTACTCTATCATAGATAGCTTCTGCTTTGTCGTTCATTTTCAACTGTGTGTACATCTGCTGCAATGCTTTCAATCCGTCTACATCATCTGGTTTGATGCTGATGGCTTTTTCCATGTATGGGAGACCTTGCTTCAAGATTACGTCAGCTTTTTTGGTTTTTGCTTCGCCATATTTTTGATAGCTTTTGTAATCCATGTCTCTTACTTCGTCATAGTATTCCTTCGCTAAATTCACGTAGATTACACCTGCGTTGAAGTTGGCAATGTAGTTATCTGGGTCTATTTTCAACGCGTTCAAATAACTCTCTTTTGCTTTGTCAAAACTTGCTCTCGCCTCTTCTTTCTTGTTAGCACTAGCTAGAGACGCTCCTAGGTTGTCATACAATACACCTAGATTCAAATGCAAGTTCACATTGGTTGGATCAGCTGCAATGGCCTTTTCTAATTGAGACTTTGCTTCGTCCAATTTGTCCATTGCCAAAAGTAAACTGATTTCTTCTTGACCAAATCTGCTGTCTTTAGGGAATTTTTCTTTCGCTGCTCTAGTTACTTCTAGTGCTTTCTCTGAATTCTCCGCTTGTCTTTCGTAGTAGATTACGGTAGAGTAGATGTCTTCATTGGCAATGCCCAAGTCCATCATTTTGTAGTAATACATCAAAGTTTTGTCAACCTTACCACTTTGCTGTGCGGCCACTCCTGAATAAAACAATGTTGTAGAATCATTTTCTTTGACAACTAATGCTTTTTCAAATTGGTTCAATGCCATGTTGTAATCTTCCTCTCCATATGCTGTACCTCCAGCATTGAGAAAAGTTCCCCACATTTGATCCAAATTGGTAGTAGAAATCAAGGCATAAGAACTAGTCTCTTTGTCCATAGACAAAACTTTGTTGTATGCTTCTACTGCTTTGGTCAATGCTTGTGGGTCGATTGCTTTGGTAGATTCATCTTCGCTCGTTGCGATCGCCTGGTATATTTTACCTCTACTGAACCAAGTTTTTGATTTGGTTGCATTTTTTTCAATGGTAATAGCAACATCGATTTCTGCTTTTGCAGAAACCAAATCATTCTTTGCCAAATAAGCGTCTGCTTTGGTCACAGATCCCTTTTGTGCGAAAGATGCAACACTCATCATGAGTGCAATCACAAATACGAATAATTTTTTAGTGTTCATAACGTACAATTGTTTGCGTAATAGGGACTTTATCAATCCTGTATCTAGTTTAATGTTTATTCTTTTTCTTCTGTTTTATTTTCATCAGAAGCTGTTGTCTCATCGCTTGACTCATCAACTTCCTCTTCTTCAATTCTTTCAATCTTCTCAACGGAAGAAATCTCATCATGGTCACCCAATTTGATCAATCTTACACCTTGAGTGGCTCTTCCCATGACTCTCAACGTACTAACTGCCATTCTGATCGTGATACCAGACTTGTTGATGATCATCAAATCGTCCGAATCAACAACCTCCTTGATGGCAACTAGTGCGCCAGTCTTTTCAGTAATGCTCATTGCTTTGACGCCTTTGCCACCTCTTTTGGTGATTCTGTACGCTTCTACATCAGAGCGTTTGCCATATCCTTTTTCAGAAACTACGAGTAAGTTGGCATCTTCTCTGGCAATACAAACCATCCCAACCACATAGTCATCTGCACTTTCTAATGCTACCCCTCTGACGCCTGCGGCGGTTCTACCCATCACACGTACATCAGCTTCGTGGAAGTGAATAGCCCTACCTGACTTTTTGGCAATCACAATGTGGTTATTGCCATTGGTCAAGCTTACACTGAGCAGCTTATCCCCTTCATGAATGGTAATCGCATTGATCCCGTTTTGTCTAGGACGCGAATAGGCTTCAATTGGGGTTTTCTTTATTGTACCTTTTTTAGTACAGAATATAATAAAGTTGTTTTTGATGTATTCTTCATCACTCAATGTCGTCACATTGATCACAGATTTGACACTGTCACCTGCTTCGATGTTGATCAGGTTTTGAATGGCTCTTCCCTTGGTTGCTTTGCCACCTTCTGGTATCTCCCAGACCTTCTTCCAGAATACCTTTCCGAATTCGGTAAAGATCAATAAATAATTGTGTGCCGAGGCTATGAACAAATGCTCTGTAAAGTCATCCATTTTGGTAGCGGCTCCTTTAGAACCTACTCCACCTCTGCCTTGTGTTTTGTATTCTGTAAGGGCGGTTCTCTTGATGTATCCTTCATGCGAAATGGTAATCACCATCTCTTCATCGGGAATCATGTCTTCAGCTGTAAAATCATCTGCTGCGTGCTCAATGACAGACCGTCGGGCATCACCATATTTATCCTTGATTTCAAGGAGTTCTGTTTTGATGATATCCATTCTCAAATCTTCACTTGCCAATACAGATTTCAAGTAATCTATGAGTTCCATGATCTCTTCGTACTCTTTCTGTATTTTCTCTCTTTCTAGACCAGTCAAACGCTGCAATCTCATTTCGAGAATGGCTTTGGCTTGAATCTCTGACAAACCAAAACTATCCATCAAACCAGCCTTGGCTATTTCTGGATCACGTGAATTTCTGATCAAGGCGATGACAGCATCCAGGTTGTCCAATGCAATCAGATAACCTTGAAGAATGTGTGCTCGCTTTTCTGCTTCTTCTAGCTCATACTCGGTTCTTCGAATGACTACTTCATGTCTGTGTTCTACGAAATAGCCTATGATTTCTTTAAGGTTCAAAGTATGTGGACGGCCTTTTACAAGTGCCACATTGTTGATACCAAATGAAGATTGGAGTTGAGTGTATTTATATAGGTTGTTGAGGACAATGTTTGGGATAGCATCCTTTTTGATGTCATAGACGATACGCATACCATCTCTATCGGATTCATCTCTGATGTCACTGATTCCTTCTATTTTCTTTTCATTGATCAAAGCAGCTGTCTTTTCGATCATGCTGGCTTTGTTGACTTGGTAGGGTATCTCAGAGACGATGATCTGTTCTCTGCCAGTTTTGGTGGTCTCAAATTCGGCCTTTGCTCTCAATACTACTCTACCACGCCCTGTTTCATATCCAGTCCTTACACCCTGATAACCATATATGGTAGCTCCAGTAGGAAAATCTGGCGCTGTGATGTGTTCCATCAGCTCTGCAATCGTGATGTCTCGGTTTTCGATATAGGCAACTGTACCGTTGATCACCTCTGTCAAGTTGTGAGGTGCCATATTGGTGGCCATACCTACTGCGATACCTGAAGTACCATTGATCAACAAGTTGGGTACTTTGGCAGGGAGTACAGTTGGCTCCTTGAGTGAATCATCAAAGTTGGGTTGAAAATCAACCGTATTCTTGTTGATATCTGTGAGCAATTCCTCTGCTATCCTCTTGAGTCTTGCCTCCGTATAACGCATCGCTGCTGGAGAGTCTCCATCTACCGATCCAAAGTTACCCTGACCATCCACGAGTGGGTATCTGAGTGACCATGGTTGTGCCATACGCACCATGGTGTCATAGACCGATGAGTCACCATGAGGGTGATACTTACCCAGTACCTCCCCGACAATTCTCGCCGATTTCTTGTAAGCTCTGTTGTGTAAAACTCCTAAATCCAGCATACCATAAAGAACCCGTCTGTGTACTGGTTTTAGTCCATCTCGTACATCGGGTAAGGCTCTGGAAATGATAACAGACATTGAATAATCAATGTATGCACCACGCATTTCATCCTCTATATTGATAGGAATAATATTCTGATCACCTAACGGTAAGTCTTCGTTATCTTCTGCCATAAATAGTTAATTGAAAAAGCAATTTTCAAGCTTGCAATTTAACAAAAACAGGGCTTAAAAAGCAACATTTGCCAATAAAGAACGAGGCTAATTGGATCTAGGATAAACGAATCATAAATCAAGATTTAAGTGTCTGATTTACAACTATTTAATAAGGATTCATTTTCCTCTTGTTTTTGAACTTGTAGCGCCAAAGCTTGCGATGGTTCTGCCCTACCTTTGGGTTCTGCACTTTCCATATAGGTTGTCCCCTTACTTCTACATACCTACCTGTCTGAGGATCAACGATTACGTGCTTCAACTGTACATGGTCACTCTTCATAGGAGACCGCGGAATCTCGGGTATCGTGATGCTGACACCAAAGTTGATATTGAAGGAAGGGTTGGAATGTTTGATACTGGTGCCTGTGCCTGGTATGGCCATTCCGTAGGATCTAAAGTCATAGGAAGGTTTGACAACTACCCTGAAATATTCGGACAGGTTTTTCTCAACTGAGATACCCAAATTGAAGAACATACTCTGATCCATCAAACTCTTGTTGAATTTGCTACCTAGGTATTTATCCTTGCCAAACTCAATCTCGCCTGCAAAGGAATAATCCCAGAAGTCTAGAAACTTATATCCTACCATGCCGAAATACTTGAACTGAAAGACTGAGCCAATATTGGGTTCGTAGTTTCTGATTCCCAGCTCGTCAACTGTCGGTTTAAGGGAATTAATTTTCTGATAGAGCAAGGACACACCTCCCCCGACACGGAAATCTTTGTAATTAAATCTGACTCTGACATTGAGCGGCACTGCCCAGCTGGTGCGTTTGAATCCTAAATTCAGTGAATCGCCATTATAAACCAAAGTGGTATTAGCCTGCAGTGCTGAATGAATAACTGAGTCGGGAAGTCTTGAATTGAGGATCAAAAATGGTGATTGTAAGGCCAATGAGTCTCCATACCTAGGATTGTTCAACCAGTCAGTGTAGGAATTCATACCTAATGCCCCTCCTTCATTCACAGCAATGTACTGTTGTGCAGGAGACTGAATCAGGTAATATCCGCTCAAGTCATGTTTGTAAGTGACGGCATTGTAGCCAGTAGACACCGTGAAAGAAAACATATTCAACACAGCTCGTACTGGTGAGCGATAGATATCATCTTCTGTGTATTCATATTCTTGAGCCTGTACGGCAAAAGTTATGGTCATGAGCAATATGATGATTCTATTTTTCAATTACTCAGGACTTTTTGTTCCGCTATTAATTTCAATTGGATCAACCAAAATGGCTTTTTTGGCAGCTATATCTTGATCTGACGCAGAAGCCCCATCATCACTCCCATATGAGAACATGCAGCAAAGGATGCTGATAAAGCATAGACACACATAAAAATTCTTGTTATTCAAATCACCTATTTTAGATGCACAAATTGATGCAATAACGCTGTAAAAAGAAATTAATTATGAGAAAATAATAGCGTAAGCCCATATTGTGTGCATCAGTGCACTTCTATCGTAGCACAGAAATAATGAAAGAATGGAATGGTAGTCAGACCCAATTTTTCTCCAATAGACAGTAATCGCTTGTAATCCACTTGATCCATTTTTCTGGTACTGAAAATAGAGTCGTCTTCTTCCAAAAAAAAGGATGACAAGAACCTGATGAAAATGTAGGGCATTTGGAGTACTTGTTTGCGGTATTGTGAGATGGTAATGGTAGCGCGTGGATCATAAGATCCCTCCATAGCATGTATATCAAATGACCGCTCCATGCATGTCCTAATCACAGCCAAAAACTTATCTTCCCAAAGCGCATAGTTTTTGATGACAAATTTGAGACTGAAGACCACGGGGTCTTTTCCCCAAAAGTAACCTCCTTTGGATAGTTTTCGAGCTTTTCGATTCAACGACATCTCTTCAAAAAAACTGATATCACTATTAGCAAGTGCGATCCCTACGGTTGGTACCATCATGATGAGAGAAAAAAAATCCTGATCGGATATTTCAAGGTAAGGAGCTTCCTTCTTCAGAAACTCCTTTTTTAGTGCGGTAGTCGCTTGCGCAATCTCTTCTATTTCGATGAGGGTTTCAATTTCGTATTCCGTAAACATTTGCTATCCATGGTTTAGATTATCTAAAAAATTACCATCAATATATGCATATTCAGAATAGAAAACACGGCATCTATGTTACCAAGCTATTAGATTTTGAGATTAACCCTCCTGAGACTCAGGTTCCTGTAGTTTTTCTACGATTTCGGCATATTGTGCAGAGAGCTCGGGATCTGTCTTGAGCGCAGATCTGATCTGGTTGAACTGGGTTGCGCCTATTCCTCCTCTGATAGCTTCTGTGTAGGTATTCTTAAAGACAAACTTCATCTTGTCGATGGTTTCTTGTATTTGGTTGTATGCAGCCAGTTCTTCTGCCGTTACATTCAATTCTGCAAGTTTAGTTTCATCGCCATCTGCTCCCTTGATGTCATTGAATCTACGCCCTCCATCCATCAATGGGTCGCCTTTCACCAAGTCATTGGATTTTGCGGTAAGGTCAGTTTTCATGGAGTCAATGTCCATCATAACCTGTGCATATTGTGTCAATTGTTCTGTTGTAATTTGTTCTTGTGCTTGCGCGGATAATGCCAAAGAAAGGACTGCGATGGCTGATAAAATTGTTTTGATCATTACGAATTGTTCTGTTTTTATAAATGTGACAGTAAGCGAATTAAGGTCTTTGGAAGCAGAAATTCAAATTATGATGTAACAGATTCTTGGATTCCTTTAGATTCGCCATTATAATCAATTTTGTTTTCCATGAAGAAAATCTATTACCTCTCCACCTGTAGCACTTGCAGCAGAATCATCAAAGAATTGGGTTTGACACCTGACAAGATTGCAATGCAAGACATCAAAACCGAGCCTATTACCGCCCCACAATTGGAAGAAATGAAGGCTATGAGCGGTGATTATGAAAGTCTATTCAGTCGCCGATCTATGAAGTACAAAGCATGGGGATTGGGAGAAAAAAATCTCGGTGAAGCAGATTACAAGAAATACATTTTGGAAGAATATACCTTCCTAAAGAGGCCAGTCATTATCTGGAATGATCAGATTTTCGTAGGGAATGCGAAGGCAGTAGTAGAAGCAGCCAAGGTCGTGATTGGCTGATCGCTTTGCGCCATCCGCTTTGCGCAAAATGAATTTCAAATCCATCCCATGGTTTGTGGCTCACAAACCATTTGCTGAGTGGTCTATAGTGCCACAGACCTTGGGTTGTTGCTTTCAAGCTTTTATAGCGCTCAGCTATTAATCCTTATGAAATTTGGCAATTAGCCTTACATTCAAGAAGCGAGCAGAGAGTGCGTTGGGTACTGCAAACTGGTTGTTGTTGACATCTCTTACCCAAGTATAGGTCAGGGCGTTGTCTGTGCCCAGTACATTGAGTACCTCTGCTCCTAGCCATAGTGATTTGGGTAGCCACAGCTTGTCATTGACGAAGGTGAAACTCTTAGAAAAACCAATGTCTACACGGGTATAGTGATCTCCTGAGAAGGCGCTGCGGTTCGCATCATCTTTTGGTGGGCCGAAAGGCAAACCACTACCAAATTGCGCATTCAAACTGACTTTGATAGTCGGGTCATTCGGGAGATGATCTTGGAAGAAAATACCCAACTTGAGTCGCTGATCAGTGGGTCTTCGGACATATCCATAGCCTTCTTTGATATCCTCTTCGGTTTTCATCACACCAAAACTGAACCAAGACTCAGTCCCCTCAATGAATTCGCCATTGATTCTGAAATCTAAACCATAGGCGTATGCTGTGGCTTGATTGGTGGCAAAGTAGCGAATCTTCACATTCTCTACGTCATAGGGGTTGACGTTCCACATGTATTTGTAGTATCCTTCTGTTGAAAACATGAACGGCCTGCCCCAAATCTGAAAGTGCCTATCCCAAGCCAAAAGTGTGTGTACAGATTCCTGCGCTTTGACATCAGGATTGATGTTACCATCTCGGTCTCTTAGTTCTCGATAAAACGGGTGCTGCGCATACAATCCAGCTGCTGCTCTCAGGGTGTTCTTCTGGTTATCACCGAATGAATAGGCATATTGCAATCTAGGCGTTACCAAAACTTGACCACTGTAAGACCAATAACTAGCTCTTACGCCAATATTGACGTGATGTGCCTGATCGCTAGATCGCAACTGTAACTGCGCATAACCTGCCACCTTGTCGGATCGGATATGCGCTTGGTTATCCAATGTCTCGGTAATCGTCACATAGTCAGCCGAATCTATAAATTCATATTCTTTGAGTCTGTCATCTATTTCCTGATGATCCCAAGTCATACCAAACTGCAACAGTTGATTCCCTATTTTTAATTCATTTTTCTGATCTACTGAGACTATTTGAGCTTCCAGTCTGTTGCGACCATAGCTGTAATTGGTACCTACACCCAATACATTGACACACTCGTTGAATCTGTTGGATGCCAGATTGGTATTCACATCACAGAGCAAATAGCCAGCTTCGATCTCATAATTCTCTCGCTCTGATGACCGTACGCCAGATAGAGATAGACTGGATTGAAACCGATCACTGAACCGATGTCTGAGGAGCAACGCAGCTTGGTTGGTATAGTAGTCAAGTAGCTCTCTCCCATCAAATGCGATACTCAATCTATAAGATGCTTGTAGGTTTCCAAATTCTGTTTGCTGATAGGTCGGGATGGTTTGGTAGTTGTTGATCGCCGTTGAGATGAGCAATCCTAGTTCCGTCTTGTTGTTCTTAAACTTCTTATTGATATAAGATTGTACATCTGTGAACTTGGGTAAATATTGCCCTTGTGTTTCCAGAGTTCCTAGTAGATACTTGGTATTCTTGTGTCGGACACTGATTGTATAAGTCAGGCTTTTGTCTTGATTGATCCCTCCGAAGTACACACTTCCTCCCAAGATGCTGAGGTTAATAGATGCTTCGTGGCGGGTAGGTTCTTTGTACTGGACACTCAAGACCGATGACAATTTATCTCCATACGCTGCCTCCCAGCCTCCTGCCGAAAAATCCACCGCTCCCACCAAGTCTGGATTGATGAAACTGAGTCCCTCCTGTCTACCTGCACTCACTATCTGTGGACGATAGATTTCTATACCATTGACATAGATGAGGTTTTCGTCGTAGTTGCCTCCTCTGACGGAGTAGGCCGATGACAGTTCATTGTTGCTACTCACCCCTGGCAGGGTACTGAGGATTTTGGTAAAATCACCTGTGGCAGAGGGCACATTCTCTAGGTTTTTGGCATCTATCCGAATGGTCGTGATGTCTTCTCTGTAAGTACGCCCTGTCACTCTGACATCTTGGAGTAGCTCTGTCTTGTATGATAGTGCTATTGTGAGTTCTTGATTTGAATCAATATCCAATGCCTGATGGTAAGTTTGAAACTGTAGGTGAAAGATGGATAATTGATGGGACCCTGGTGTCAGTTGGGTTTCGAATCTGCCCTTGTCATTGCTTGTGACCAATATAGAATCTGGCATGATGATGATCTGGGCATCAGTCACGGGTTGACTCAAACTGTCTAAAAGTTGACCTCTGAGTCTATATTGGAGCTGTGCATGAACTGATGCAGAACAAGTGAGAACAAGAAGACAACAAATGGTAAAATATCTGAGCATAATACAGGACAATCCGCCAGTGCAATATATCACGAATTGCCAATCAGTACCTAAGCAATTTTACATTTTTCAGTTCTCCTCCAGATTGCAAACGCAGTACATAAAGTCCTTTGGAATGCTCTTTGACTTCCAAATTGATGATGTCACCTTTTTTGACTTTCTCCTCAAATTTGACTGCTACCAGTTTGCCATCCGGCGCGTACAATTTCAAATCCAAATCCTGTCTGGAATACTCTCTCTCGATCAAAATAGAGATATGGTCTCCTGTAAATGGATTGGGGTAGACCGTAAAACTTTCGTCGAATACTTTCTTGACTGAAAGAATGGAATCATTGATGAGTCGTCTGTAGTTGGGTAACCCATGCCCTATGCTGTTGTCAGGATTGTTGTGGTTGTCTCCGATCGAAAGAATCAGTTCTTTCAATTCTACATTGGTGAGTTCAGGGAACTGTTGCCAAATACCTGCTGCCAAGCCTGCAATCAAAGGGGATGAAAAGCTCGTACCGTTGTTGGTGCCGATCGTATTGTTTTGATGGAACACTGAGACACCTTGACCCAACGCCACCACATCGGGTTTGGTTCTGCCATCTGCTGTTGGTCCGATTGAGCTAAAACTAGATTTGTTGCCATTGCTGCTGATTGCTCCCACTGTCACTACTGACTCTACATCAGCAGGCATGGTGATGTATCGCCAACTGCCATTTCCTTCATTGCCTGCACTGCATACGACCAAGATGCCCTTTTGCGAAGCAAGATCTGCCGCTTTGGAGATCACGGCCGTTTTACCATCCAAGGCAGCGATTGTATAATTCATAGATGTGTCTAAAAAGGTACTGTAACCTAAGGAAGATGCAATAATATCTACTCCCACACTGTCTGCACGCTCAGCAGCCAGCAGCCAATTGTACTCTTCTATGCGGTATTCAAAAGAAGAATTGTTGCTCACATCCTCTGTCACATACAAACTCACATCCATGTCGTAGCCTGTACCGATCAAAACAGTTTTGTAATTCCCAGCCATACAGCTCAACACATTACTCCCATGATCATCATAGTCAAATACATTTTCGCTATTGGTCGTGAAGTCCATACGGTCTTTCAGCCGCCCATTGTTGAAGATATGTTTGAATATCGCCGACTGGTCCACTTTTTGAAATCCCCCATCCAATACTGCTACATGTACTCCCTCTCCAGTGTATCCTTGGGCATGCATGGTCTGAGCACCTAGCATTTCTATCTGAGTTTTGGAATTGGATGAAACGATCGATGGTTCCAAGGGATTGAAGCTGATAGTATAAGGTTGGGTGACAGGATTGAGACGAGTACCAGGAGCGATGTATTCGTAGCTGAGTACAAAATCTTTGGTAATCAGAATATCCAAGTCAGCTGAATCGGCCTCTACCAGTGCAGCATTGAACCATTTAGAGGTATAATAGGGTGTGACATTGTACTTGATCAATGAATCCAAATAATTGGCATTGACTGGCAAATCTTGAACAGTAATGGCCTGATTGACTTTGACACGTCGGTCTATTGCCTTCTGAGAGAGGAAATCCAAGGGTGCATCGATGGAATAGATGCTTTCTGCTTTGTCAGCAAAGAATACCATGAATCGGTTTTGGTCAGCCTTGGCTCCAAAACCCAACAGTCCTACTAGTCCTATAATCAGTAAAATACTACTCTGTCTTGCCATACTCAATCATTGTCATCACCAAATCCCTACCTCCTACTATTTTGTTGGCATCTACTGTGCCATCCTCTTGAAAATATTCCCAAACGATTGAGTACTTCAAAATCATACCAATATCTGCTGCGAAAAGCTCATATCGATCATCTCGCCCCACAGTATAGTAGCCCAAATCACTCTGAATGACCTTGACAGCATCTACATACAGCGTATCAAATAGTGTGGTATCCATCTTTTGTGCTGCATATTGATAATACTCAGCACCGCGTGTATTGTACACATTGGCATCCCATACGAGATTGTTTTCGATGGGGAATACCAGTTTGACATACGAGACATTGTTCTCATTGGCTACTATGGTGCTCGACCCCACTTGAGTAGTCCATACTGAATCTAGTTTCCAAGTCTGGGTATCATCCGCTCGCACGGATCTATGCAATTTGTATTCTATCTTATTATGAGAGAGCAAAGTAGAATCAACCACCTCTTCCTTCAGCTGATAGTTAGACTCCTCTGGGCCGATCAAATAATAGTTGATTTCATGCACATCATAAATCCTGTATTGACCCATTTCCATTGGAAAATAGTTTGCTCCCAAACGATCTGTATCTTGATCAATCTCGGATTGACAAGCCATAAAACACAGCGATATCAGTAGCACACTACAGTACCGCATGTTGGTGTTTGGCTTGACTAAAACTTGATTTGATCCATCCACCACCGATCACGTCGTTTCCTTCGTAGAATACAGCCGCTTGTCCTGGAGCGATGGCACTGACTCCTCTACCGAAATAAGCCTTCATGATACCGCCTACTTGCTCGATCACCGCTGGCGTACCTGGGTCGTTGTAGCGTACCTTGGTCACGGTATCCATGCGCTCGCTCAGTCCATCGTACTTGCCCATGATCAATTGGTCGACATACATGCCGTCACGTGACAATTCGTCAAATGTACCCAAGACTACACGATTAAGTTCTTTCTGAATCTCGATCACATAGACTGGGAAACCCAAAGCAATGCCGAGACCTTTTCGCTGTCCCACAGTGTAGAATGGGTAACCTTCATGAGTTCCGACCACAGTACCGTCTTCCAGTACAAATTCGCCACCCGCGACTTGTTCTTCCAGTCCTTCTACCCTGCGTTTCAAGAAGCCACGGTAATCATTGTCTGGCACAAAACAGATTTCGTAGGACTCAGATTTATTGACCAGGTCATGGAATCCTCTCTCAACTGCCATTTCACGAATCTGAGATTTCTTCAAATGTCCTAGTGGCAAGATGGTTCTTGAGAGACTTTGCTGAGAGACGCCCCAGAGCGCATAGGATTGGTCTTTCATTTCGTCCGCACCTTTGGAGATGACGTAGCGACCGTTTTCTTCACGCACGTTGGCATAGTGCCCTGTCGCGATAAAATCACAGCCCAATTTGTCCGCACGGCGCAGCAATGCATCCCATTTGATATGGGTATTGCAGAGCACACAAGGATTAGGCGTGCGTCCTTTCAAATATTCTTCGGTGAAGTGATTGATGACATAGTCGCCAAACTCCTCTCTGATATCCAATATATAATGTGGGAAACCTAAATCAACAGCGATGTTTCTCGCGTCATTGATGGAGTCGAGGCTGCAACAGCCCGTCTCCTTTTTGCTGCCACCTGCGGAGTTATAATCCCAGGTTTTCATCGTCATACCTATCACTTCATAGCCCTGCTCATGAAGCATCACTGCGGCAACTGAGCTGTCTATCCCGCCGCTCATCGCTACCAATACTCTTCCTTTCTTACTCATTCAGATGTTTAATTGCCAGGTTCACAGCCTGGTGTTCACACTTATTTAAGCTACAAAAATAAAGCAAAGTATTGAGATGGTTACTGGGTTTAGGGAGTTATTGATGGCTGAGAATGGACATTGAGGAAATAAAAGTCCACCCCCTCCCGCCGCCAGCGGGGGTGATTGTTTGATTTGATTGGTTTTTGTTCTTTGGGATTGAGTCAATGATCCTTTTCATTCTCGTAAAGCAGAAACGTTAATTCTTTGTTTCCTCCTTTTTTATCCCCCGCTGGCGAGGTTAGGAGGCGGAACCGCTGCATTTTTCTCTATCCACTAGCTATGCTTTTTTGAATGTGCCCATTTGACTGTACTACCAGTCCGATCGATCTGCTCGTCCTCCTTGTACTTGATCCTCAAAAGCATAAAAACAGCCTATACTGCTCTATTTCGATGATTTTACGCGCTGCTCTAGACAAGAAAATGGGTGACCAAAAACCCGCGCGGGTTTGACCATAAACCTGCGCGGGTTTGGCCGTAAACCCGCGCAGGTTTGCACACGAACCCGCGCGGGTTCTGAATGGAGACAAAGGGCAGTGCAAAAAAGGGAGATTTTGCAGGGCAATCGCATATAATAGACCTTGAATTTTTCTAAAAGTGAAGCAATTCAATACAAAAATGTTTTTTCATACTTCCTGAATTCTAGGAAAGCCGCCGCACGCTGTTCTGGTATTCCTGAGTCCAATAGAGCCGTTGAGCATAAGAAACGAAAATGACACCTGCCCACCACCCAAATCATCTCCCTAGATTTGGGTATATTTCTATGAATAGTGCAACAAAGCATCTGCCTTTTGGTGAGATATGAGGGTTGAGGTATTAGATTTGGTAGAGGCACAAGTGGGGAAAGCTGCTTTGTCGACAAATTAAAGAACTTAGATTTACTCATACCATAAGGCAAGTATGCGGACAAAAATTCCGCAAACATAAATTGTTGCCTGCAATACTGACCAACACCTAACTGACAGTAAAATAATGTCAATACCTGCTCCAAAAGCTCAATTAATTCTCGACTACAAGTTTTACTTTGGAGTTAAACCACCAAACAACAGAATCTCCTTAATTAGTCACATTTCTAAACAGAGTATCCTCTACGAAATCGCTGCTCTTAATTATCGCTTAAAGCCTAAGAACAAAATTTCTATTGACACTAGCTTTGAAACACAAGTAAAAGAGCTAAAGTATTTCACTAAGACTAAGGCAATGTTTAATAAATATTCCAGCATCGCAGAAGACTTAACTAAGGATAAAGAAAACTACCCCATTATATTCAATAGACAAGGATGTCTATTCGCCATTGAAGAAATTGTCAACTCTACCGAAATGAAAGAAATTGATGGTTTTATTATGGCAAAGATTGAAGTTTGGGAATCAATCGTTAAATACTTCTTAGCGGTTAATTATGCCATCACTCGAATAAAAAGAGAAAAAGACGACAACAACTCAAATTTTGAATCACTTAACCCCAAATTACTTCCATTAAATGAACTCTCTATTGAGACAGATCAAATTTTCACGTCTTATCGTGGCTATTGGCTAATTGACTATTTCCTTAATCAACCAGATTTTTCATCCGAGTTAAAGGGCTATTTCCAAGAAACATACGGAATTGAACCACAACACTTCATCTTTCATTTGATGAGTATGTATTTAGCTAACAGTAATGAGAAACCAGAGTTTAATTTCTTTTACCAAATTCAAGACGGACAAGAAAACTTCTTTGATAAGTTAAGCAAGCGAGTTGATAATCAAGAAACACACAAATTAATCAGCATTAGAAAATCGCCTTTTATTAAAGTCGGTGATAAAAAATATTTAATCTCTGACAATACATTCTTAATCGAAAAAGCATACTCACAATTGTTAAATGACTTTTGGTTTGATTGGATAAAACCAATCAAGGATGAAAAAGGGAAAAATAAATTTAACATTCAGAAATACAGAAGTGAATTCGGATATTTCTTTGAAAATTATCTTTCAAAAATCTTTAGAAAAAGTTTTGAAAATTATAAGTATTCAACCTTGCTTATGTTTGATCAATTAAAAATAAATACTGTAAAAGGCAATCTTGAGATTGCAGATATATATCTGCGATACGGCAATAAGATTATGCTTGGACAAGTAAAATCAGGAAGCATCTATGATACTCAAAAGTTTGGTGGGAATGTAGAGCATCTTTACAGAAATGATAGAAACGCTTTCTTTGAAAATTTTGGTGTTAATCAAGTGATAGAATCAATAGCAACAATGAATACTCATATTCAAAAGCTTGATCCCAAGTTCCGAAAAGGACATTCTTATGAAATTTACCCTTGTATAATAGTTAATGACAAGTCATTTCAAACCCCACTAATGCCCGACACTTTTAATACACGGTTCCAAGAATTGATTACAGACTTTTCCATTAAAAAAATACGAGTAAATCCACTTACAGTAATTCATATCAGTGATTTGGAACGGTTAGAAGATTTAATTAGAAAAAACCCTAAAGAGATCTGGCAGCTTCTTAAATACAATCATAGAGATAAGAGGTTTGCTCCTCCTTTCTACGACACAATAAACAGGAAAAACCTTGATACACAATACCCAACAAAAATATTGGAACTATTTAAATCACTTATACTAAAGTATAATCCAAATGATACGGAAAATGCTGGTGAGTAAAAGAAGAAAAGCAGGTTCCCGCTAGGTCGCAATACAATTGCGACCTCATCTTTATGGCATTTGAAATGCCTATCATCTCTATAAATCTAAATCGCAATACAATTGCGATCGAGCTGAGAGACTTTAAACAACAGAATTGCAAGACTCAGCAATTACCTACTCAGCCCTCCCCTTTTCTCCTTTAGATTATTTCTGTACTTTTGTCTCACATGAAATTCATCGCAGGTATATCACTCACATGCTTATTTCTGATACAGGCCTTGGTGCCTAGTATGGATATCTGCTGTGAGCTGGAGAAGCTGCCTGCGCTGATGGAGCACTACAGAGCGCACCAGTCATTGGATGGAGATTCATTCGTGGAGTTTGTGGCAGAGGATTATTTCAATGGTGACGGCACAGCACAAGGTCATCACGAAGATGACGAACACGAAGACCTACCTTTTCAGGGGGATCATCAGTGTCATCATGCTCCTTTCCTTTGCACAGTCAATGGCCCTATTTTCTTATCTACCGTAAGAGTCCCTCACATCATTGAGTACAGAGACTTCAGCACGAGCCTCATCTCTGAGTTTTCTGACTCCCCTTTTCAGCCTCCCAAGGCATAAAAAGAAGAAAGGCTAGGCAGACATGGACCAAATGTTTCGTCCTACTTTATCATTCAGCATTTTGAGTTTTACATTTTAGATTTTTTTATGATCTAAAGCCATATTCTTTTGAAGAAGGTTTTAGAGATAGTAGGAAGAAGGTAATGACAAATGTAAAATCAAGGTCGTTTAGTGAAGGAAACAAACCTTACAGGTTTCGATGATTAAGACGGTACTTTAAATCCCAAAGCTACTGTTGTCGAAACTAGATAAAACCTGTAAGGTTTAACTGAGCGAAATAGGAAACAAACCTTGCAGGTTTCGATGATTAAGACAGTACTTTAAATCCCAAAGCTACTGTTATCGAAACTAGATAAAACCTGTAAGGTTTAACTGAGCGAAATTGAATGAATGATCAAGTAGCAGTGACAATCCCCCATAGCTTCAAGCCTTCTTCCTTGCATTTGATGATGAATCGTCAAATACGCATCTCTTAGTCCAATCAGGGCTAATCATTACTTTCATACGAATAAAACATAAGATATATGCTTGATAAAATCATTCGATTTTCTATCAACAACAAACTGATTGTTGGCCTGATGACGCTCGGCTTGGTGATTTGGGGAGGCTACTCGCTGACCCAACTCCCCATAGATGCCGTACCCGACATCACCAACAACCAAGTGCAGGTGATCACGCCCTCTCCCTCCCTAGCCGCTGAGGAAGTAGAGCGCTTGATCACCTTCCCGATAGAAATCACCATGGCGACCATCCCCGAGATCGAGGAGATTCGTTCTTTCTCACGATTTGGGCTGTCAGTCGTCACCATTGTATTCAAAGAAGACGTGGACGTGTACTGGGCACGACAACAAGTCAACGAACGTATGGCGGAGGTCAAAGCCCAAATCCCACCGGGAGTCGGTGAACCTGCTTTGGGGCCTATTACGACTGGATTGGGAGAAATCTACCAATACGTCGTGGGTACTGCGCCAGGCTATGAGGATAAATATGACGCCCGAGAACTGCGGAGCGTCCAAGACTGGATCGTCCGTCGGCAGTTGCTAGGGACACCGGGTGTAGCGGATGTCAGCAGTTTTGGTGGACATCTCAAGCAGTATGAGATCGCCATAGACCCTGATCGTCTCAAGTCTATGAACATTTCCATCTCCGACATATTCGACGCACTGGCGTCCAACAATGAGAACACGGGAGGTGCCTACATCGAAAAGAACCTCACGGCGCTTTTCATCCGCAGCGAGGGCTTGGTCAAAAACCTAGACGATATCCGCAACATCCTCGTCAAAAGTACCCCAGAGGGTATGCCCATTATGATCCGTGACATTGGTACGGTACAGTTGGGCTCAGCGGTACGCTATGGTGCTACCACACGAAATGGTGAAGGGGAAGTCGTGAGTGCCATCGTGATGATGCTCAAAGGAGAAAACTCTGCTGAAGTAATCAAAAGTGTGAAATCACGGATCGAACAAATCAGGAAGACGTTGCCCGAAGGTGTGACCATCGAGCCTTTCCTCGACCGTACCAAACTGGTGGATTCTGCGATTGGCACGGTCACTAGGAACCTCACGGAAGGTGCATTGATTGTGATTTTCGTACTGCTACTCTTGCTGGGCAATCTGCGGGCTGGTCTGATTGTGGCATCTGTGATTCCCTTGGCATTGCTGTTTGCATTCAGCATGATGAACCTCTTTGGCGTGTCTGGCAACCTGATGAGCCTCGGTGCGATTGATTTTGGGTTGATCGTGGATGGGGCTGTCATCATTGTGGAAGCGACCATGCATCATCTGGGATTGCTCAAACTGAGTCGTCGCTTGACTCAGCAAGAGATGGACGAGGAAGTCTATCAATCTGCCAGCAAGATTCGTAACTCTGCCGCCTTTGGCGAAATCATCATTCTGATCGTGTACTTGCCCATACTCGCACTGGTAGGGACAGAAGGCAAGATGTTTGGTCCGATGGCGCAGACGGTGAGTTTTGCCATCTTGGGAGCTTTCATCTTGTCGTTGACCTATGTACCGATGGCCTCTGCCCTATTCCTGAGCAAAGACATCAGCCACAAGAAGAACATCTCAGACAAAATCATGGCTTTCGTACATCGCTATTATGATCCGACAATCAAATGGGCGATGCACCAGCGTACCCTCATCCTAGCTGCCACACTTGGGTTGTTTGGGCTCTCCCTCTGGGTATTTTCCCGCATGGGAGGTGAATTCATCCCTACATTGGAAGAAGGAGATTTTGCAGTGGAGACAAGGGTGATCACAGGGAGCTCCCTTCAAAACACCATCAATGCCACCACTCAGGCGGAGCAGATCCTGTTGGATCAATTCCCAGAAGTGCTACAGGTAGTATCCAAAATCGGAGCAGGCGAAATCCCCACCGATCCCATGCCTATAGAAGCTGCGGATCTGATGATCATCCTGAAAGACAAGAAGGAATGGACCTCTGCCTCCAACCGCGAAGAACTCGCCAATAAGATGTCGGAGGCGTTGGAAGTGATCCCTGGAGTCAACTTCGGGTTTCAGCAGCCCATCCAGATGCGTTTCAACGAACTGATGACGGGGGTGCGCCAAGATGTAGCCATCAAAATCTATGGTGAAAATCTGGACGATCTATCAGACTATGCCATGCAAATAGGACAACTGGCCTCAGGTGTAGAAGGTGCTGTCGATATGTATGTGGAAGAAGTGACGGGTGTGCCACAGATCGTGATCAACTACAAACGTGATCAGTTGGCCAAGTTTGGATTGAATATCCAGGAAGTGAATCAGACGATTCAAGCAGCATTTTCTGGGGCTATCGCAGGTGTGGTATATGAAGGAGAGAAACGCTATGAACTCGTCGTGCGCTTGGACAAAATCAACAGGAACGAATTAGAAGATATCCATAATCTCTATATCTCTCGAAAAGACGGACATCAAATCCCACTCTACCAAGTGGCCCATGTAGAAATCAAAGACGGTCCGTATCAAATCCAGCGAGACAATACGCGCCGCAGGATCATCGTAGCGTTCAACGTCCGCAACCGTGATGTAGAAAGCATCGTCACGGAAATCCGTCAAAAGATCGAGGAAAACATTGTCTTTGCTCCCGGATACACAGTCACTTACGGGGGTCAGTTTGAGAATTTGGTTGAGGCACGTCAACGCTTGATGGTAGCAGTACCTCTGGCACTGCTGCTGATCTTTGTTTTGCTCTACTTTACCTTCAAATCCCTGAAGCAAGGGTTATTGATATTTACAGCGATCCCTTTGTCAGCGATAGGTGGCATATTCGCCTTGTACTTGCGCGACATGCCCTTTAGTATTTCGGCGGGTGTCGGATTCATTGCACTCTTTGGTGTAGCGGTATTGAATGGGATCGTATTGATTGCAGAGTTTAACCGATTGAAACAGAATGGTGTAACGGACATCTTCGAAAGAGTATATGAAGGTACAAAAGTACGTTTGCGTCCAGTACTCATGACAGCCGCTGTTGCTTCGATGGGTTTCTTGCCGATGGCATTGTCACATTCATCTGGTGCAGAGGTACAGAAACCACTCGCTACGGTCGTCATTGGTGGCTTGCTCACTGCCACGCTTTTGACGCTAGTCGTCCTTCCTATTCTTTACTATTATTTCGAAAAAGGCATGAAAAAAGTCAATCCAGCTTCGGCAGTGATGATAGCCCTGCTTCTGCTGTCCGTGATACAGCCCTTTGGCACAAAGGCTCAGGAAACCGTGAAATACCAATCACTGGATGAAGCGATACAAACAGCGATTGCCAACAACCCTACATTGAAAGTCGCTGATTTGCAGATCCAACAGCAGAGTGCCTTGCAAAGCGCCAGTTGGAACTTGCCCAAGACAGAGGTTTCCTGGACTCACGGGCAGTACAACAGTGTACAAGACAATGACAATCAGTTCAATGTCAGTCAAAGGATCGAGTTCCCGAGTGTATATGCCAATCAAAGCAAACTAGCCAAGGCCAGAGTTGCAGGCAGCGAGCAGATGCTCGTCGCGACACAAAACGAACTGGTACAGCAGGTCAAATCTACATGGTACGCGCTGTGGTTGGAGATGAGCAAGGCACAACTGCTGCGTGAACAGGACAGCATCTACCGACGCTATGCACAAGCAGCTTCACTCCGATACGAGACAGGTGAAAGCAACCTACTAGAGAAGGCAACTGCCGAATCACAGATTGCGGAAATACAAGTCATGATTGATCAAAATCAATCAGATGTTGCTATTCTGAAAACACGATTGAAAACGCTGCTCAATGTATCAGCACCTGTCGTGATTCAAGTGGGGGATTTAGAAGCCAGAACCCATGCCCTGCCTCCAGAATCGGCGGACATCAGCAACAACCCGACTTTGGCTTGGTTTCGTCAGCAGATGGAGGTCGCAGAGAGCGAAAAATCAGTGGAAAAGGCACAGATGATGCCCGACATCACTTTGGGGTACTTCAACCAATCGCTCAACGGACGAGGGTTGACTGCCAGTGGGGACCCAATTACCTATTCCTCCAGTGATCGATTCACTGGGATTCAGGTAGGGTTGGCGATACCGATTTTTGGATCAAAATCTCAATTGTCCCAAATCCAAGCGGCAGAGTTGAAAAAGCAGGCGACTACAGCGCAACTGGAAGCTACCACCAACGAGCTCAATGGGCAGTTGCAAGCGATGGTACAGCAGTATCAAAAATACCAGTCTAGCCTCAATTATTACCAAAACAAAGCACTGCCACAAGCCGATCTGATTTTGACACAAGCCCAAAAGGGATTCGAAAGTGGCAGCATTGGCTATGTAGAGTACATACAAGGACTCAACATGGCCATCAATATCAAATTCAATTACCTAGAAACACTCAACCTTTATAACCAAGTAGTTATTCAGATTGAGTTTATCTCAGGCGTACAATAAGCCTGAATTAAAATTGAGGAGTTAAAAGCATAACAGCAAAAAGCACAAGTGGTTTGGAAGTATTAATCAATAGCCATTTGACATAAAGAAATAAGACCATGACAAATTTATATAAAAAACACATCCAACACAGCTTGCTGATAGGCTTGCTGTTGATCGCAATGGTTGCTTGTAACAGCCCATCTAGCTCAGAAGGTGAACATGACGAGCATGAGGACGAAGCAGGAATCGTAGAACTAACACAAGCACAGTATGAGCACAGCAAGCTACAAACTGCCAAGATAAGCAAACGTAACATCGGTGCAGAACTCAAAGTCAATGGTATCATAGATGTACCACCCCAAAGCAATATTTCGATCAACATGCCCTACGGTGGTTTTGTCAAATACATCGACATGCTCCCAGGTACTGTGGTCAAAAAGGGTCAGTTCCTCGTATCCATCGAGAACCCAGAGTTCATCCAGTTCCAACAAGACTATTTGGAGAGTTTGGCGAATCGTTCCTTTTTGGAAGAAGAATACAAACGACAAGAGCAACTGTACAACGAAAAAGTAGCCTCTGCCAAAAGCTACCAACAAGCCAAAAGCAGCTACCTCGGCAATGAAGCCAAACTTCAATCCATGGAAGCGCGACTCAAAATGATTGGGTTTAATCCTGACAAAGTAAAGAATGGGAAAATCTCCACTGCTGTCAGCATCTACTCCCCTGTCAGCGGGTCGGTACGGGCTGTCCACACCAATGTCGGCAAATACATCAATCCTCAGGACGTGATCATGGACATCACCAATTCGGACGACCTACATGTGGAGCTGACCGTCTATGAAAACGACATCCCCAAGATCAAGAAGGGTCAGCGCATCCGATTTTCCCTGTCCAATGCACCCAACGAATGGCGTGAAGCTGAGATTTTCTTGATTGGAACGAGTGTGAGAGAAGATCGCTCTGTCACGGTTCATGGGCATTTGCAGCATCATGACACGGACTCTGTGTATCAGGATGGATTGGTGCCAGGCATGTACATCACCGCCAGAATAGAAACCGACAATGCACAAGTTTGGGCAGTGCCTAATGATGCAGTTGTGCGATTTGGTGGTAAGCATTTTGTATTCACTTTCAAAGGCAAGGAAGAAGAAAATGGTCAACCCGTATATCAATACGAAATGCTAGAAGTCGAAACAGGCAGTACAGAAGATGGCTATACACAAATCGCTGTAAATGATAGTGGTATTGACCTAGCCACGCTCGAAATTGTCAGCCAAGGAGCTTTCACCCTACTAGCCAAATCCAAAAACAGCGAAGAAGAAGGCGGACATCATCATTAAGACTTATTTAATAACCTGAGTTCGATTTTGAATATCCCTTCAAGGGTTTGTTTAAAGGGGGGGTGATTTATCATTCATTTTGTCTATGTGAAGGGGTTTTCTGCACTTTTTGTAAAATATCTTTTCATTTTGCTCTATTGTAGCTCAATAGCCTTCTTTAAGAATCGAATTCAGGTTAATATTTAAATTTTTACGTTTATAATTCTTTCAGAATAATACAACTCTATGGCACACGACCATTCGCATCACCACAGTGGGAAAAATATCAAAACTGCATTTTTTCTCAATTTGGGATTTACCATCTTTGAATTTATCGGAGGGTTCTATGTCAATAGCATCGCGATCGTATCGGATGCCGTACATGATTTAGGAGATAGTTTGTCACTTGGGTTGTCATGGTACCTGGACAAAAAATCCAAACAAGGAGCCAATGCCCAATTCAGTTTTGGCTATTCTCGTTTTTCCTTGCTCGGAGCGCTGATCAATTCTATCGTGCTGATCGCGGGATCTGTCTATGTCGTGTCGGAGGCTGTCCAGAGAATCATCCATCCAGAACCATCCGATGCAGACGGTATGATTGTTTTTGGCATACTCGGTGTAGCAGTCAACGGCTATGCCGCCTACAAAATGAGTCATGGCAGGACCCTCAACGAGAAAGTACTTTCATGGCATCTCATAGAAGATGTATTGGGTTGGGCAGCAATATTGATTGTAGCGATCGTCTTGAAGTTCTACCAAAACCAATACCTAGACCCTACTTTGTCGCTCTTGATTACTGCCTTTATTCTCTGGAATGTAATCAAGCGATTGAAAGAAACCTTGCACGTATTTCTGCAAGGTGTGCCTATGGATGTAAAGCTCGAAGACATAGAAGAAAAGCTTCTCACTGTGAGCCATGTAGACTCAGTGCACCACAGCCATATCTGGTCTCTGGATGGTGAACATCATGTGTTCACTACCCATGTCAAACTAAAGTCAATCAATGACTTACACACTTTACTTCTAGTAAAGAAAGAAATTAAAGTGGCACTAGATCCTTGCCACTTTGGACACTGTACCATTGAGGTAGAATTGGATGGAGAAACCTGTCGATTGGAGTAGACTATCAAATGAGAAAAGGCAACACTTGAATAGCTGGCTGCAATTCGATCTGCCATACATACAGCATAATCAAATGACCTGCCCCAACACGTACTCTACTGGCGTCCTATGGTAAAAGCACCCCTTTATTAATATCTCTAAACATAGCGTGAAGGCCTAACACATAGAGCCTAATCATTTAATCTCACAGTAATGTTTTCTGTTTAAACAGACAAATAATTGTTGATCGAGAGAGTTGATAAATAAAAAAGCTTTTTTCCGAGGGAAAGAAAAGGATATACCGTCTAAGCAATTATAAAATGTTAATAAATTATAATCTAGACGTTATGAAAACATTACTTTTTCCAACCCTCTTACTCCTATTATTGGCTGCCTGTGAAAATGAGGATATAAAAACATCTGAAGAAGAAAACAGTACTGAGGGCACAGAAATAGTTATTGACGATACAGATTTTGAAACAACGGATTGGACTACAGAGACTCACAGCAACGATGCAGACCCAGATTTTGGGGTGGTTTTTGAAGAAAACACTGTGCAGCGATTGGACATAGTGATTGTTTCAGACCATTGGGATGCGATGCTTGAAGATATGACTAATTTATATGGAACTTTAGGTTCAAGCAGAGGTGGAGGAGGCAATTCATTCGCGGACGAAAATCCAATTTTTGTTCCGGCTGAGGTTTTTCATGACGGCAAGCAATGGTATAAAGTTGGGGTTCGATTCAAAGGCAACTCGAGTTTGTCCAGCACATGGAGTTCTGGGAATCTCAAGTTGTCCTTCAAACTTGATTTTGATGAATTTGAAGATGAATATCCACAAATTAAGAATCAGCGGTTTTATGGTTTTAAGAAACTAAGCCTTAAGAATAATTTCAACGACAAATCATTCCTTAGAGAAAAAGTGGCTGCAGATATTTTTAGAAATGCTGGTTTGGCCAGTTCACATGCGGCTTTTTACACTGTATATGTAGATCATGGTGATGGACCAATATATTTTGGGCTATATACCTTGGTCGAAGAAGTAGATGATACAGTAATCGATACACAATTTGCTGATAATGATGGCAATTTGTATCAACCAGATGGTGATGGTGCCAGCTTTGCTTCAGGTACTTTCGATGAATCTGAATTTGTGAAAGAAACAAACGAAGATGCTGCCGATTGGTCCGATATACAAAATCTATTTACGGCTTTGCACGCCAGCAGCAGAACAAGCGACCCTGCCGCTTGGAGAGCGGACTTAGAGACTGTTTTGGATACGGACATATTCTTAAAATACCTAGCAGTAAACACCGTCATCCAAAACTGGGATACCTATGGTAGGATGACGCACAACTACTTTTTGTACAACAATCCAGACAACAACTTACTTACTTGGATTCCTTGGGATAATAACGAAGCATTTCAAACAGGAAACGGTCAGGGATCACTACCTCTTAATTTTTCAGGACTATCATCTAGTCAGTGGCCGTTGATTGGCTATCTATATGCTGATGCGACATACAAGAACCAATATGACACTTATGTTGCAGAGGCTATCAGCGGAGTCTTTGAAGCCAGTTCTATTCAGGCAACTTATACCAATTATGCCACATTAATTGAGTCCTATGCCACTAGTGAAACACGTGGATACACATTTTTGAATAGTACCTCTGAGTTTCAGTCGGCTATAAATACGCTCAAATCACACGCGACACAGCGAACTGCCGCAGTGAAAGCTTATTTAGAATAGCTGAATAGCATTTTTTAATGCCCTAAATGCCAAGATATTTCAAAATAACTAATATTTACTAAGAGTGTACAGCATGTTAACTTGTCTAAAACTTAAGCGTTTCTCATTTTTTATTATTCTTATCACTTGGTCATGCGTCACAGCATGTGATGATGTAGATAAAATAGAACCAACAGAGGAAGGTATTTTTATAAATGAAATTTTTGCTTCTGGAGAAGACTGGATTGAGTTATATAATGCCTTGGGAACCAGTAAAGATATTGGGGGATATATCATCGCAGATGAAGGTAATGAATACAGCCTTCCTTCTGGCACATCAATTTCAGCCAATGGATTTATAGTTTTACTCTGCAATGATTTAGGAACTGGTTTAAACACCAATTTCAAACTTTCATCAGATGGAGAAACCGTCTCATTGAAAAATACAGAAGGGACTCTTATAGATGAAGTAGAGTTCCCAAACCTTGACAATGGCCAATCCTATGCTAGATTTCCTGATGGCTCTGATTTTTGGGAAATTACAGGTATCACCACACAAGGTGAATCCAATGGGGACGATAGTGCTCCGGCCATTAATTCAATATCAAGAGATCCGCTTGTTCCCGCATTTAATGAAAGTGTAGTGGTAACTGCTGAATTGATTTCCATTACTGATGTTGCTTCTGTAACACTGCATTATAATTTCGATGATGGCTCGTTTACAGAAGTGGCTATGACCTATCAAAGTGGTACATCGTATATCGCCACCATTCCAGGCATGGATGCGGAAGGAACGGTAAAGTATTATGTAGAGGCTATAGGTACCAATGGTTCATCTTCTTTCAAGCCTGCATCTGCACCTGAGAGTACAGAAGATTATTTACTAAACACCGACTCCTTGCCTCAGCTAGTAATCAATGAATTTATGGCTAGTAATGTTTCTTGTTGCCCAGATACTGATGGTGATGAAGAAGAGTTTGATGATTGGATTGAAATTCATAACATAGGTACTACGTCAGTAAACATTGCCGGAATGTACCTCTCTGACGATAAAGACGATCCTTTTGGAAATAAAATATCTAGCGATGATGCTACAGCTACTACGATTCCTGCAGGAGGATATCTTGTGCTATGGGCCGATGGATCAACTAGTCAGGGTGTTTTACACCTTAATTTTAGTTTGAGCTCAAGTGGTGAAGATATAGGGCTGTTTTATATCGATGGGCGGACTATTGATACATACACCTATGATGCGCAAGACGATGATATTTCATGGGGACGTACAACAGATGCAGGTACAACCTGGGGTGCTATGACTACTCCAACACCTGGTCTGTCCAATAATTAATTAGCTGAAGTATATGTTTGAATTATTTCCTGATCAACCAGTCTATGAATATCCACAACTGGTCAATATCACCTATTCTTTTTTATGGGCATTTGTGCTGTCATCGTTGATCGCTATTACCCACAAGCTGACTTTTACGGGAGATTATTACCCCAAAAATTTCTTCCAGTCACTGATTTTGGGAGCGGTGGTGACCACTCTAGTCATGATGGCGATTGGGGATAGTCTGGCTCGTGGATTAGGAGTTTTTGGAGCTATGGCCATTATTCGTTTTCGTACTCGGGTTGATGATCCACGCGATGTGCTCTTTTTGTTTGCCGCTTTAAGTACCGGATTGGCTATTGGCGTGTATGGTTTTACCATCTCATTTGTAGGATCCATTTTATTTTGTCTAGTTGCCTTTTTGCTACATATTTCACCTTTTCGTAGCTATACGCACCATAGTCATTTATCCTTTACTGTTCAAAGTGCTAACGAACTGGGTATAATCACCAACATAATTCAAAATCACTGCAGAGATTTTCGTTCCATCACCATTCAGGTTAACAAAGAAATGGCTACAAGGTATCAATATGCAGTAACATTAAAAGAAACTGTGACCAAAGATGAATTGATAAATGCCATCAAAGTGATAGAAGGTGTGTCACAGATTAAGTTGTCGTCTAATGAAATTGTATCAAGCTAATGAGAAAAAAAGCAAATTGGTTTTACATACTAATAGTGTTGATGCTTGTCTCCATGCTCTTTATTAGTGGCCGTTATTTCAAAGGTAGTGGTGAGGCATCCATAGGTATTGCTCAAACTTCAGAATACAAAGTAAAAACTGAGAAATCAGCAATGGTAAAGTCAATCAATGTAGTGCCTGGAATGGAGGTGAAAGAGGGTGAGCTTTTAGTGGAGCTCACAAGTGAAGCACTGGAGGTGGAGATAGCCAAACTGACCAATCGTATTGCCGTCCATAAATCTGAACGTGCAGAACAAGCTAAACTAGCCCATGCTGAGATTTCTTATATCAAAGCGCAAAATGGAATTAGCATAGAGGAGCTAGATGCTGATATATTGGAACTAGAAAGTGAGATCAAGATGAACAAGGCGCTAACCATGGAATACGCTCTTGACGAAAAATCAAGTGAGAACTCCCCTATGGCTATCAAAATCAAATCCCTAAAGCAGCAAAAACAAAAGCATCTGGAAGCGCTAAACATCAAAATTGAAGATGTCAAGCAAGAAAGTACCACTGAACTACAGCTGCTTGAAAACCAAATTATTCTGCTAGAAAGTGAGTTGAATCTATTAGATACTGAGAAGAGCAAGTTAAACAAATATGCTACGGCATCTGGTGTTGTCAAAAACGTGTATGTAAAACCAGGTGAACAAGTGGACTCTTACACTCCTTTGCTGGAAATAAACCCACTACATCCCACTACAGTGGTGGCCTACCTTGTCGGAAAGAAACCAACAGCGCTTGGTGTTGGAAAAGAAGTAAGCGTATCATCATATGATCAGCGCAGAAACTCTGTGCACGGGAAAGTTATAGGCTATGGATCGGTAAATGAGTTACCAGAAATATTGCAAAAATCTACAGCCATAAAGGCTTTCGGACAACAAGTGTTTATTGAGATCCCAGCAGAAAACACCTTTTTCAATGGTGAAAAAGTTTTGATTAAATAAGCTCATGCGTACACTACTATATTGCTTCTTGTTGTTGCCTTCTGCGCTTTGTGCTCAGGTGTCAATGGATGACTTTTTATGGTCAGCATTAGAGACGCCAGCCATTCAAGCATTTGATCATCAAAATACATTTCTTGACTCAAACCCTTATAAACTTTCTTTCATTCGAGGAATGGAATTTAGAACAGAGAGCAATCAACTCGATCCTGATCGTCAAGACTATGCATTGCGGTTGAACCCTGCCAATCCGTGGGAAATAAAACGTAACAATCAATATTTTCAGACTTATCAGGAGGTCTCGCAACTTGACCGTCAGCGTGAGCTGAAAAAGGTATTAAAGGCACACTACGAAGCTATTATTGACTGGGCCTATTTGAAAGAGCAAAAAAACATCAAAGAAGAAGAACAAAAGATAGCACAAACGCAGATTAAAATCTTAGAAGCGCAGCGTTTTTCCAATTTCTTTGATGCCAATGATTATGTGGAACTAAAAATTGATCAGTTGGAGCAAGTTGTAGCCTTGGAAGAGTTGTACTTCGAAGAAGATGCTCAACGCAATAAAATCGAATCCCTATACCCCTCGGCTAAAAATCAAATTATTGCATGGACATTAAATGAGCTAATTTCTATCGAAAAAATTCAAAGTGTAATTGAAGACCCTCAAATGGTATCAGCATATGGCGAAGTGGCTTACCGCCAAAAGCAGGTTGAATTAGCAGAATCAGAATGGGCACTAGAAAAATCAAATATTAATATTGGATATTTACAAGCACAATATCAACAATATCGAGTTGATCAGGACAGAAGTCCATGGAGCATTGGGTTAGGTGTCACCATTCCTATTTTTAATCCCAATAAAGGAGACATGACCAAGCGAAAATTGGAAATGATAGAAGCAGAAGGAAATCTAGCAGATGCCCAAAATGAGCAACAGACAGGACTAGAATTGATGAAGCAAAAAATAAAGACACTCACTACAAGATACTACAATTTCCAAATTCAATTGGACAGTTTGAACGTGGACCTATTGAGTTCCAATCTGCAGCAAATGACGAACAGTAACCCCATGACTGTCGTCAAGTTGAAAAGTAGTTTGATTAAGTCAAAAAGTATCTCAGCGCTAATGAAGAAAGAAATTTACCTTGCCTATATGGAGTATTTGTGGCATGCAGAAATGCTACAACAACAGCCACTGAAAAATTATTTAACACCTGATTAAACTTGCCTTTTTTACCTAAATGTAGATTAGACTCTTTAGTTGTGATTTTATTTCAAAACTGGACATAAAATCACTTCTCCAAAATTCCTTTGATATCCGCAGGCGAATAAGCAATAGACTTGAGTGTCTTATCATCGTCCTTTCTATATACCAAAAACAAACCATCCTCTTCTTTGATGTAGCTCTCTGTGGCTTTGTTTTCTTTGTAATGTTTGACAGTCGCCTCAGCTTCTTCCAAAGTCTTGCAAGCTTTGCTCATGTTGGATCGCTGTACTTCATTGAACAGCTCTACAAACTTGTCTCCTAAGCCAAACTCCAAAACCGCCCCTGACAGTACATATTGGATATCACATAGCGCATCTGCTATCTCGACCATGTCCTTGTCCTTGATAGCCTGTTCCAGTTCCTTCAACTCCTCAGAGATTAGCTCCACCCTTAGCGCACATCGTTTGGCATCTGGAATCGCTGGACTAGTCACGATAGGGTGTTTGAATGTTTTATGAAATTCTGCTACTTGGTTGAGAGAGTCTATTTTTTCCATGAATCTGTATTAAGATTCGAAATTAGGGATGAATTATTCAATTCAGTAGTGAAAAGCAGTAAAATTTTAACGCCATCTACAATACCCTGACCGCCTTGCACTTCTTGGTTCTCGATTCTAATTATCTAGTATCTCTAGGTCTATTGTTTCCGAATGGCTAGCCAGAGAAAGTAAGCAAAACCACCTACCACAATACTCAATATGACCACCATGCTGATTATCGCTTGTAAACTCATTTTTTCAGGGCAAATTTTCTATACAAAAAACCATTGATCAATACGCCTATTAGTATCACTAATCCCCACTGGGTGACGATCGATGCATTGCTGTAGACATCTAGGACATTCCAGACACCGTCTGCATCAAACCACGGATTGCTGCTGTACCCTTGAGACATCCACCAATAGATCAGTACACAACCCAAAGCCAAATTACTCCAAATGCATACTTGGAAAAATGTAGTAGGTAGTTGAATTTTCGATCCCGAATCAATATACCTTTCTTTGAACTCCTTGATTCCAAATATAACCAAACCAAACAAAATGAATATCCCACTGACAATCAGTCCCAAGCCCCACACCCAATCTTGGTTGTTGAATATATCCAGCGAATAAGCTGAAGGGAAACCCAAAACAATAAAGAAGAAGGCCACCCACAGAGAGATCACTTTTCGATTCAATCCTAGGTCCAGTAAATTCCTAGACATCAATTCGAGCATGGGCAACAAGGAACTAAATGCCGCCAATGAGAGTGCTAAAAAGAAAACCACAGAAAGAAAACCACCACCTGGTACGTGAGCAAACAGCTCTGGTATAATCGTGAAAGTCAATGCCTGATTCCCTTCCTGCAAATATGTGATGGCTTCTGCATCAGAGTTTGCAAGTGCAAAGACAGCGGGCAATATAGCCATGCCTGCAATCAAGGATGCCGTATTGTTGCCCAAGGCACCAATCAAAGTATTGAGGGTAATATCATCGTCCGTGCGACTATAGGATGAAATCGTGATCATCAATCCCCAACCTGCTCCAGTAGACCAAGCAGACTGTGAGAGTGCTTCTATCCATATTTTTCCGTCGGAAAAATGATCCCAATTGATCACAAACATGTATTCTAGTCCTTGGATGCCTCCTTCCATCTGGAGAGAAATAAAAGTAATAACAATCAGTAGCACAAATAGACTAGGAATCAATGCTTTGTTGATTTTTTCTAAGCCATTTTGAATCCCTCTGGACAAAACAAACACCCCAAATACCACACAGCCAATGTAGGTCAATATGGTAGCCCAACTGGCATGCGAAACACTCATCCAATAATCCGACATGTAACCTGGGTCTGAGGTCAGGCGATCCAACAATGGGGTTTCATCAAATAAATTGCCGACTGCAAAACTCAAATACCTCAGCGACCATGCTGTCACCACGGAATAATAAAAAGCAATGCCTAAGGTACACAGGGTCACAAAAAAACCCATCCATGCGTATCGTTTGCCAGCCATCTCCGCAAACGAGCCTATTACTCCTTTTCTGAAATTCTTGCCCATGGAAAACTCGGTGAGCAATAGCGGGATAGACCAAACAAAAAGAAACACTATCCAGAGGATAATAAAAGCACCTCCATACTGGCCAGCCAGACGAGGAAAACGCCAAAGATTGCCGGCACCTATGGCCATGCCCAGAGATGCGAGAATAATGCCCCAGCGGTTACTGAAATTTTCGGTGTTGTTCATGAATTCCGAAACTACATAAAAAACAAACGGTCTCAAAAACTACTGCACAAAGACATAGTTCTTGAGACCGTCTATTCCATAAAAGGTCTGAAGTTGTTACTAGATTTTTACTAGTTCCAAGTTCAGTTTCACCTTTACTTCTTCTCCCACTACCAGACTACCCGTATCAATAGTATCGCTCCAGGTGAGGTTATAATCGAATCGATTGATTACAAAATTGGCTTTGAAAGCAGATATTGTCTTTTCTCCCAATTTGGCCATTCCGCTATATTCTGCAGGAAATGAAACCTTCTTTGTCACATCACGAATCGTCAACCATCCGGTCACTTGGTATTGCGTATCGGTTTTCTTTACAAACGATTCACTCTTAAAAGTCATGATGGGATACTTCTCAGCATTGAAGAAATCATCTTCCTTGAGGTGTTTGTCTCTCGTCAAGTTATCAGTAGTCAAGCTTTTGACCTGAACCACTGCATCAATTTTGGCATCCTCAAAGGAATTTCGCTTTGATTCTACAGTACATTCAAAATCCGAAAACTTGCCAGTAACGGTCGATATAGCCAAGTGGCTTACTTCAAATTGAATGTTGGAGTGCACAGGATCAATCTTCCATTTGGTCTGACCAAACGAAGAAAGTGATACGCACAGTATGGTAGCTATTAGGCATAGGGTCTTTTTCATAATCATTCGTTTTTGCTTGATAAAATATAGGTAAAATTTGAGACAATTCCCACATCATATTGTCCCGCGCCTTTAATTAAAGTAGATTCGAGATTTAAAGATTGTAACTATGAGTGATTACGGATTTTGGTCATTGGTGCCCCCAATTCTCGCCATCGTATTGGCATTGCGTACCAAACAGGTGTTTTTGTCCTTGACATTAGGAATCTGGTTGGGATGGATTATTCTCAATGGTGGCAATCCCCTGACTGGTACTATGGACACTTTAGCAGCATTTGTCGCTGTTTTTGCGGATGCAGGCAATACCCGTACAATCATTTTTACCCTGCTCGTAGGATCATTGATTGCTTTGATTCAGAGGTCAGGCGGTGTGGGGGGATTCATCCATTGGGTATCTCTCAGGTTGGAGAAAAAAGCAAGTGACTCCAAAAGCAGAACCATGATTCAGTTTTATGCTGCCATGACAGGGATGATTATTTTCGTAGAGTCCAATATCTCTATCCTCACTGTTGGCACACTGTATAGACCTATTTTCGACAAGATGAAGATTCCCCGCGAAAAGCTCGCCTACATCGCAGATTCTAGTTCTGCGCCATCTTGTATCATCTTTCCCTTCAATGCCTGGGGTGCCTTCATTATGGGACTACTCTTGGCACAAGGATTTGAAAGTCCGTTTACGCTCCTTTTTAGTTCACTGGCTTACAACTTTTACCCTTTCTTAGCCATAGGTCTGCTACTGTATGTGATTTTCAGTGGCAAGGATTTTGGCCCGATGAAAAAAGCAGAACGAAGAGCAGTGACCGAAGGAAAGCTCATTGCTGACGACTCGACACCTATGATCTCCGACGAAATTGCCTTGATCGAAGCAATTGACACCACTAAGTTAAGAGCCTACAACATGACTATTCCGATCATAGTCATGATTCTGATGATGCCCACCATGTTGATCTATACTGGCTGGCAAGACGGCATGAGTGGTTCGATATTTGAACAAATCTTTACTGCAATCGGTAATGGCTCTGGGTCTACTGCTGTCATGTATTCTGTCACGCTAGCCATACTGACGAGCATGTTGCTGTACAAATCTCAAAATATCATGGGATTCAAAGAAATGATAGATCTCTCAATCAAAGGAATGTCAGGAATGGTTTCACTCGCACTGTTGATGGTATTTGCCTTCACTATTGGTGCACTTTGCAAGGAATTGGGCACTGGATTCTATGTGGCGCACATCACGGAGGCTTGGCTCTCTCCCAAACTGGTTCCTGCTATCGTGTTTGTTACGAGTTGTTTCATCGCATTCAGTACGGGGACTTCCTGGGGAACCTTTGCCATTATGATCTCCATCGCTGTACCGATGGCACAAAGCATGGATAGCAACATCAGCATGGCCATTGCTGCGGCCATTGGAGGCGGCGTATTTGGAGACCATTGTTCACCGATTTCGGACACGACAATTATATCATCTATGGCATCTGCCAGTGACCACATAGATCACGTCAATACGCAATTGCCCTATGCAGCACTGGCTGGTGGTGTGACATTCATCATGTATTTGGTGCTGGGTTGGTTGGTTTGATTTCTTAGTATTGAGGATTGATAAAAAGCATAAAATTGAAAAGTATTGAGAAAAATAAACGACTGTGGACTGTCTACCGTGGACTATAGACAATAACCTATGATCACAGTTTCGGATTTATATATTTATCCTTTAAAATCTGGTGCAGCTGTATCGCTAGTCACTTGTGAGATTACGGCGACTGGATTGGCAAATGATCGTCGATTGGCGGTCATTGATGCCGACAATAAGATCCTAACAGGGCGGGAATACCCAAAACTGTTGGGTGTGCAGGCTGCGGTCACTGGACAAGTCCTTCACCTTCGTGAAAAATCAAATAAAGAAATTGACATCACTATCAGCGCAGAGAATAACGAATTATTGGATATCATGCTGTTCAAGAATCTGGTGCAAGGCATCGATCTGGGATCAGCTGCAGCTGCATGGGTCTCAAACTTACTCAGCACCAATTGTAGATTGGTCGCCATGCTGGAGCATCATCGTCCATTGCGAGAAAAGGACGGAGGCCAATCTGGCGACAAGGTTAATTATGCTGATACCTCTCCCATCCTGCTACTATCTGAGGAGTCGCTGGCAGACCTGAACCAAAGACTAGACTCACCCGTGACGATGCAACACTTCCGTCCCAACATAGTCGTCAAAGGCTGTCTACCTTACGAAGAAGATACTTGGCAAACTGTCGAGATCAATGGCTGTCTCTTCGATGTGCATCTCCACTGCCCGAGATGTGTATTCATCACCATAGATCCTGTGACCCAACAAAAAGACCCCAATGCAGAACCACTAGCCACGTTAGCCAAATACAGGAAACAAACCAACAATGCCGTTACCTTTGGTGTTTACCTAGTGCCCAGACGATTGGGATGTGTAAAAATTGGCGACTCTGTCAAATCAACCTAGTAAATATTTTGGCTAGACCATAAAAGGACAATTAGACTTAATGTGTAGATTTAGCAGCAAGTATCTATCGATGGGTATCTAAAGACACACGACATGCTTGCTTACTAATATTAACACGCACATGAATAAGAGAATAGTTTGGAAATAGCACTTATTATATTATCCTACATGTTGTCCATTCTGGGATTTTTTCCCGCATTTGGAATTACTCATTGGACATTTCGAGTCTTTGATTATATCAGGATTCAACTTGTCGTGATTCAGTTGCTGATCTTAGGTTTAAGTTTCTTTCTCTATGAAGTATATGATATAACCACTATAGGTTCACAGATTGTTTTGATTTTATCCATTATCTATCAACTCGTCATTATAGTACCATATCTGCCCATCAGCTTCAGATCAAAAAAACAACAAGACACTGCTACTCAGATGTCTATTATCAGTGTCAATGTCTTGCAAAAAAATAAGGAGTATCAGCGACTGATATCATTGATTGAAAATACCAAACCAGATATAGTACTCACAATGGAAACTAATCAGGATTGGGAAGATGCTCTTAAGAGCATTGATCATCAATACAAGTATAGTTGCAAAGTACCGTTGGAGAATAGATATGGCATGCATTTTTTTACTAATTTGAAGGTAAACAAGGTTAAAAAGCACTTTTTTGTTTCCGACGACAGACCAGCGATAGAAGCACATTTGGTGAGTAAAAACAACCATGACTTTGTCTTTTGGGGAATTCATCCCCCGCCACCTAGTCCTACCGAACAACCTACTTCGAGACAAAAGGATGCAGAGATGATGATGGTAGCCAAAATGATCAGAGAGTCAAACTTCCCCAACCTTGTCACAGGAGATTTTAACAATGTATGCTGGTCGAGAAGTTCTAAATTGTTCTCTAAAATATCTACTCTGAACGATTCAAGAGTTGGCAAGGGTATTCATGGTACCTTCCCTGTCAGGCCAAGTATATGTAGATTTCCAATAGATTTATTATTCAACTCCAAGGAAATTGAGATCATCGAACTCAAGACACTCTCGGAGATTGGATCTGATCATTTACCCATTTTTGCTAAGTTCACGGTCAATAGCTCAAGTTTCCATACTACCAAAAGCATGGACTCAGAATTAAAAGAAGAAGCCAATGATATCATCAAAGAAGGTCATAAAGCGGCTGAAGAAGAGGAAGAAGCATGATAAAATAGATTCCTTTATTGATTCTTTAAATTTACTCGTACCATTTAAAGTAAAAAAAACCGTCCTCTCGCAAAACTGCGAATAGAACGGTCTCGTACTTGGATAAATGCTACTTAATACCCTACTAATCTTGAAAAATATTGTCTCCTGTATTTCCAGTGAAAGTTAATCCTGATTGTGTAAGACTTCCTCCATCTTGTACTCTGATCGCATGCCCCCCACTCTTTGATAAGGTACTATTAGTGAGTGTGAGCAATCCACCGTCAGCTACTTCGATATTGGCCTTTCTCTCAGCTCCATCAAAACCTCTTTCACCACCATTAGAAACTATGACATGGTTCAAGAGATTGTCCGCATTGTTGGATTCAAATCTCAGACCTCTCCAAAAACCTACTACATCTTGCTCTCCGACAAAAGTAATCTTGGCCAAATCTGTACCATCCGCATGTAGTGAACCAGTCCCTGTTACTTCTAAGCCTCCGTTAGGTTGACCGATGAACGAAGCTCCAGCCACTACAACTATATCAGACTCGATATACTCAAGATTGGCTGACATACGATATGGAACATCAAGCGCTTGCCAAGACACATCAGTCGTCAGTTCTTGTCCAGATACATAACTATCAATATAATCGTCATCGTTGCCTGTGAAATTAGATCCAGCATCAAAGTAATGGTAATGATTGATTCTTGTCATGACAGGAGCAACATTGTCGGTAAACGTATTGTTAGCAAAATTCGGCAAACTAGATTCTAATTGTCTGGTGTACAATCCGTACCCACCACTCTTTGTTGAGCTAGTGTTTGTAATTTTCAATCTACCAGACTCCTCTACCATGATATTAGATTTCAATTCAGCCCCATCAAATCCTCTTTCTCCTCCATTGGAAATCATCACATAGGTTAGTTCATTACTGGTATTATTGGATTCGAAAGAGAGACCTCTCCAATATCCTCTGACATCTTGCTCCCCTGCAAAAGTGATTTTAGTAGTTGATGTACCTATTGCTTTCAGAGAGCCTGCCGTTGTGATGAATAATCCTCCATTGGGCTGACCTAAGAATGATGCCCCAGCAGCGATAACTACATCAGCTCCAATATATTCAAGATTAGCTGACATACGGTAAGGTACATCGAGTGCTTGCCAGGTCACATTGGTTGTCACCTCTTGCCCAGAAACATAACTATCAATATAGTCGTCCTCGTTACCTGCATAACTAGAAGCGGCATCAAAGTAATGGTAATGGTTGATCCGTGTCATTATAGGAGCAACATTGTCGGTAAAAGTATTGTTCATGAACCCCGTCAGGTTTACCTCTAAGTTTCTAGTATAAAGCCCATACCCTTTGCTATGCGTAAATTCGGAGTTGGTGATTTTTACTTTTGCAGAACCCGCCAACATGAGATTTGCTCTCAAATTCGCTCCATCAAAACCACTACTTCCACCATATTCTATGGTGCAGTAGGTCAATTCATTTTTACTGTTATTAGATTCCAATTCTAAGCCCATCCAGAATCCATCTGTTTTTTCTACTCCTGAGAAAATAATATGCTTATCAGCTGTTCCTTTGGCGATGAGTGCCCCACCGGTACCAATCGCTAGCCCTTGATCTTCTGCAAAAATGATGTATACATCTGGGTCAATCGTCAATTCGGCACTGACCGTCACCAAGCTAGAGGCAATATAATCTGGCAATGTGGGATCGTCAAATCTATTGACCAGTGTAGTTTTGGTAGAGATTGTACCCCCTATTTCAAGTGGGCCTTCTCCTTCTTGTATTACAACAATAACAACCTCATCAGATACTTCGTCCCCACCAAGATTCACAGCTGTCAACTGTGCAGTATACTCACCCACGACATCAGGTGTAAACGAGGCATCCTCTACCAAAGGATTAGCAATAATAGCTGTACTGCCTGTAGGTTTTGAGGTAATCTCCCACATCAACACTAGATCTTCACCAGTCACGGTTGCATCCAGATTGACCGTTGCTCCTAGCTCTATGATTTGATCCACCCCTGCGTCCACCTTGATACCTATTGATGGATCATCTGAGTCATCATTACAACTACTGATAAAAAGAAAACCCAAAAGCATCAAAGTCTTATAGGGTAAGAAGAAAAATAATCTTGTCTTTTTCATATGAGAATATTTAAATAAAAGGTTACCGGTTGAAAACTCGGTATTAGGTTAATTTTTAATTTACTTTTTCTATGTTAATTTAGGACGAAATTAAGATGATGAGTATCGCGATTCAATAGGGATATCCCCCTATTGAACAAAGGGATTTCCCTTACATCTCGATTTTACTAACCTTAAAATCCACCTACCTGCTATGAGAAAGTATTCTCTACTACTCCTATTTACCATTGGCATCCTTCCTATTGCCATTTCTCTGCCAACATCAAAGCAGGATAGTCTAGTATCAGTATTGAATACCGTATCTGGAATACAAAAACTAGAAATCCTAATGACATTAGGCTCCTTTAAGACTGGGGAGTTTTCACGAATAAAAGATTGTGTAGATTATGCTGGTCAAGCAAAGATTTTGGCTAAAGAGCTAAATGAACAGTCGAGTTACATTCGTGCTCTTATGTTAGAAGGAGAGGCAATAAGTGGCTTAGGAAATAAGTCTGCAGGCATGGACAACATCCAAAAGGCCATTCAACTTGCTAAAGAATTACCTAATGATACCATCCAAGCAGAGGCATACACAGTATTAGGATTACAACAGGAAGCAAATGAGGATTTAAAATCAGCATTACTTTCTTACACACAAAGTCGTGATCTATGTATAAGCATGCAAGACACGTTGCAAATGAGCTATGCCATCAACAACATGGCTAATGCTCATTTCCATATGGGAAATATGGTCAATGCACTGGAATTGTATCATGAGGCTTTGGAACTCAAACAAATAATTAATGACGTCTTGGAGTTTTCAGGTGCGTATAACAATTTGGCAATGGTTTATAAAAACTTAGGGAATTACGACAAAGCATTGGAATACAGCATGAAATCACTTCCAATACTTTTTGCCAACAAGAATGCATTTAGGCTAAGCCTTAGCTACCTTAATATTGGCAACATCCAACGGCACCTCAAACAATACGATAGTGCCCTATACTATCACAACATGGCACTGGATCTCAGCATGAGCATTGATGATACCGTCGGTTTTGCCTATGCTTATTATAACATCGGGAGTACATACTATTCTAAAGCTGCATATGAAAAATCCGTTACTTTTTACTTAAAAGCACTAGAGATATTCAAAGCCCAAAACATCAAATCAACGGTTATCGCATGTTACAACAGTCTATCCACAACCTATCGAAAATGGGGCAAATTAGAAGAGGCTACCTACTATGCACTCCAAGGTCTCAAACTCGCCAAGGAAATAGAACACAAGGACACACAACGAGAATTATACGAAACACTCTACTACACATATAAAGAAAAAGGAGACTATAAAAAAGCGTTAGAATATCACGAACAGTTTTTTGCATATACAGATAGCTTGTTGAATGATCAAAAGCTAAAGGACATTTCACAATTAGAAACCAATTTTGAAATCTCTCAAAGAGACAATGAAATTAATTTACTGAGTAAAACCAATGAGCTCAATGCACTACAACTCAAAGAAGCTCGCAGAACACGCCTATTTTTGATATTTGGGTCCTTTTTGCTATTGATTGTAGCACTGGTTTTTTATTGGAGTTATAAATCTAAACAAACATCCGAAAAGTACCTTTCAGTTAAAAATAAACAACTCAAAGAACTCAATGCTGCCAAGGATAAATTTTTTGCGATTATAGCTCATGACTTGCGTAATCCTTTGTCAGCATTCAAGTCATTGTCCACAGCATTGTCAGAAAATTTCAAGCATCTTTCAGAGAGCGAGTTGCAACGTTACCTGTACAATTTGAAAAATTCATCCGAAGAACTCGTCAATCTGTTGCACAATCTACTACAATGGGCACTTTCACAAACAGACACTTTAAAACCCAACCATCAATCATTGAATCTCAATAAAATTTTGATCAAAAACATCCAACTTTTACAAGAAAACGCTGAGCAAAAGGATATCAAGATCACCACTCACCTATCAGATGATTCGGAGGCATTTGTAGATGCTCCTACTATTGATTTGGTGTTCCGCAATCTTATTTCCAATGCCATCAAGTTTACAAGCCCTGGTGGTACAATTACCATTTCTACGACCACCTTAGATGACAAAGTTAAAGTAGCCATCGAAGATACTGGCATAGGTATGACAGAAGCAGATACTAAAAAATTGTTTAGCATCGTTGAAGACACATCGACCATTGGACAGTCCAAAGAAAAAGGAACAGGTCTGGGGCTCATTTTGTGTAAGGAGTTTGTCAATAAAAACAACGGTGAGATCTCTGTAAAAAGCGAATTGGGCAAAGGGTCACGGTTTGATATCAAATTACCTATTAATAAAATAAAAAAAGTAGCATAGTGAATAAGATAAAATTATTTGTAGTTGATGACCACACCATAGTCAGAGATGGCATCATGGCCATGCTAATTGGTGATCCAGAGATTGAAATCGCAGGAGATTTTGGTAGTGGCTGTGACTTGTTCCCAGCACTCAATCGAGCACATCCAGACGTCGTATTACTAGATATCACACTACCAGGCTTGTCAGGAATAGAAATTGCCAAGTTGATCCATGAGGCCCATCCTCAAATGGGGATTTTGATGCTTTCTGCACTGAGTGACGAGAGCTCTATCATCCAATCCATCAAGGCAGGAGCCAAAGGTTTCCTTCCTAAAGACATTGACAAAAAGGAATTAAGAAAGGCTATTCTAGAAGTACATAAGGGCAACAGGTATTTTGGCTCTGTCATTACACAAACCATCTTCGATTGCTACATTCAAAATATCGTTTCAAAAGTCGATATAAGTGAAGAGCCTCACCTAACGGACCGAGAGATCGAAATCATCAAACAATTTTGTAACGGGCTACTCTACAAAGAAATCGCTGACCAACTCGGTATCAGCATCAAAACAGTGGAATCCCACAAAGCCAAAATCATGAGTAAACTAGAACTAAAATCCACCGTAGACCTTGTTAAATACGCTATTAATAAACGAATAATTGTCCTCTAATTGAGTTTTTTCTACACCTCAAATTCCGAATCAATATGTGCCAAATGAGATATGTCACATCTTTTGATGATTTCGTATTTATTCTCATCATATCTCAATTGATAGAGACAGAGATTGGCATGTTCGAATAACTCTGAATCACTGAGTGGCATGCCCATCATCCAGCAGAGTTGAAAGCGCATGGCTCGACCATGTGTAGCGATCAGGATGTTGTGTTCATTTTCTTGAGAAAGGACATAATCCATAGCTTGGATTTGCCTGTCCCTCACCTCGATCGGAGTGTCGCCCTCTCCTACTCTGTGGTTAAGATTGCCTTTGCCCCATTCGTCTATTCCTTCCAAATACCTTGCATGGCGTGCCTCATCATAGGGCAATCCCTCGTGCAATCCCCAACTAATTTCATCAAAACCCGATAGACTTTCGTAAGGAATCCCTTGATCTATAAATCCTTGGACGGATTGCACGGTTCTCTTTAGTGACGAGGTATATATTTTATCAAACTTTACATCTTTGTAAACCTCAAAAAATGCTGCCGCCTGCAACCTACCCAGTAGATTGAGATCAGAATCTATCCCTCTACCTTGTACTCTTTTTTGTTTGTTGAAATCAGTCTGTCCATGACGGATGAGGTATATATTTTTGCTTTTCAATCGAATTGTAGTTTTGTTTGTGAACGCACGAAATTAAGGGGTTAAAATTAAGTTTACATGTTCAAAGAAATCTTTACGCTGGATGCTATCAATGATTTATCCCAAAACACCCTTTTGGAACATATAGGTATCCAATTCACTGAAATTGGTAAAGATTATTTAATAGCCACCATGCCTGTAGATAGTCGTACTCATCAACCCATGGGGCTGCTTCATGGTGGCGCTTCTGTAGTATTGGCTGAGTCTCTAGGCAGTCTAGCAGCAACCATGACCCTCGATCCAGATTTGCAATATTGTGTCGGTCTGGATATCAACGCCAACCATATCAAAAGCGTAAGGACAGGTCTAGTAGAAGGCAAGGCGACTCCCTTGCACATAGGCAAGAAAACCCAAGTATGGGAAATCAAAATCTCCAACCCCAATAAAGAATTGGTATGTGTGAGTAGAATCACTCTGGCCATCATTGATAAAAAGCACGCATGAATTCATTGAATCAATTCAGACAACTCACGGGTCAAAGCACCTATGCGGAGAATTTAACGCATCTGTTCAATGCAGCAATCAAAGAAAATATTCCGATTGCGATATGGAGGAAACCTGCAGAGGAGCAAATTCAGGCTATCTGCCAGATCAGTGATAGAAAGCTTCAAATCGAAGAACTAGAAAATGCACCTGAGGGATTCATTTTTCATCCATTCAGAAAACCTGAAGGAGAAAGTAGAAACTACATCCTCTCTGAGATTGAGTTGTCACAGAAAAAAAATGAATTTGTCATCCATCCTACGTTGCAAAACCACAGCACAGAACTAAGTGCCTTCTTTCATGTATTTAAGGAACTACAATCAGATGATAAATTCAAGTTTACGGACTTTTTGCATAGCTCACCTGAAGTAGATGAAGACAAGGATAAGTTCATTTCACTGGTAGAGAAGTGTAAACAATATATCTCAGAGGGTTATTATCAAAAGATCGTCCCTTCACGGCGTGCCAAGTACGGCATAAAAAAGAATTTTCATCCAGTACATGAGTTGTTCAAACTCTGTGAAGCCTATGAAAATGCCTTTGTATCACTGGTCTACATGCCTGGCAATGGGTTATGGATAGGTGCTACTCCCGAACTACTCATTTCTACTGAAAATAATCAATATTTCCATACAGTATCACTAGCAGGGACACAAGGTGTGCCACCAGATTTTGATCTAAGCAGAGCGGCATGGAGACACAAAGAGATTGAAGAGCAAGCACTGGTTAGCCGGTATATCGTCAACTGTTTCAAACAAATAAGGCTCAGGGAATATGACGAAAATGGACCCAAAACCGTAAAGGCTGGCAACTTGATACATCTCAAGACTTCGTTCAAAGTAGACATGAAGGCAACCAACTTTCCAGAATTGGCTAGCACGATGCTCCAACTGCTACATCCTACTTCTGCCATCTGTGGTATGCCCATGAAACCCGCAGCACAGTTTTTGGAACAGAACGAAGGTTATGACCGAGAATATTTTAGTGGTTATCTTGGCCCTGTCAACTTTGAGAGCAGTACATCCATCTTTGTCAACCTTAGGTGCTCTCGCGTCTACCGTGATGGTGGAGTGATTTATGCTGGAGCAGGCGTCACTGAGTACAGCATCGCAGAAGATGAATGGGCAGAAACAGAAATCAAATTCCGAACGCTACTAAACGTGTTTGAAAGTAACGCATGAATTTACAATCCATATTTGACATCCCCGAGCTCTGCTACCAATATGGCGTGAGACAAGCTATAATCTCACCTGGATCACGCAATGCTGCTTTGACAGTGGCATTTGCGAGACATGCTGGTATTCGCTGTCTCAGCGTGCCAGACGAGCGTTCAGCTGCTTTTGTAGGATTGGGCATGTCATTGGCATCCAAGCAACCTACAGTGCTGATTTGTACTTCTGGTTCTGCAGGTCTTAACTATGCCCCTGCTGTAGCAGAAGCCTATTTTAATCAAGTACCATTATTGATACTGACTGCTGATCGACCGCCAGAACTGATCGGCAAGAGAGATGGACAAACAATCTATCAGTCGGCTCTATTCGGCAGACATGCCAAGGCATCTTTCGATTATCCCTCATTTGATCAGAACCTCCAAACACAACATGCTTGTATGATTGAGGCTTTGAATAGTTGTATCGATGGTGCACCAGGCCCAGTACATGTGAATGTACCCTTTGCGGAGCCCTTCTATCCTGAGTCAGGAAAGATTTACACTGCGAGTCCCGACTTAATTGTAAAAAAGCCAACAAATAAGTCACTACCAGTTAAACTCCCAAAAGCACTCTCAACGTTCCGAAAAATATTAGTTGTCATAGGACAACAGCCTAAGGATGACCAACTTTTGCAGGTACTGAGTCTGTTGAGTACCGATTGCCACATCCCCGTCATTGCAGACGTCATTGGTAATTGTCACGGGCTAAAACCTCTCATCTCTCACCAAGATTTGATTCTGGTCAATCGTGATTCAAACCTGGCTCCTGATTTATTGATTACTTGTGGGCTGTCAGTAATTTCTAAAAATCTTAAACTCTTCTTGCGTGACAGTCCACACAGTACGCATTGGCATATCAGTACTCATGATGATGCCGCAGACACTTATGATTGGAGCCCGTTGACCATTGACTCAGAGCCATTTGACATCTTTGAAACTATGGCTGATCAATTGACTGAAGAATCCATACCTCAGAAAGAATACTTTACCCTTTGGCAATCCAAAGAGGCACGAGCCAAAATGGTGTTAAAAGAAGCAGATCGATCTACATGGACTGAAACCAGTATTTACCAAGAGGTGCTAGATCAATTGCCTACTGCCATTGACCTGCATCTCGCCAACAGCATGGCAGTGCGTTATGTCAACACTCTAGGGATTTCTTCTACCAAGGACATACAAGTGTACTGCAACCGTGGCACCAGCGGAATCGATGGCTCCAATAGTACTGCGGTAGGTGCCTGCATTGCTTCTAGTCGCGATACACTTCTATTGACGGGAGACATGGCTTTTCTCTATGATAGAAATGCCTTCTGGCATAATCATATGCCAACCAACTTGAAAATCATTGTATTCAACAATCATGGAGGAGGAATTTTTAGGATGATTGAGGGACCGTCGGCCCAACCTGAACTGAAGGAATTTTTTGAGACCGACCAGCGCTCCTCTGCCAGAAGTACAGCACGAGACTTTGGTTTTGCCTATTTCACTGCCCGCAACATGCCAGAACTAAGGGAAACATTAGCCAGCTTCATGAATTTTCAAGATGGTCGCTCAATCTTGGAAATCTTCACAGATGCTGAAGAAAACACAACTGCCTACAAACAATTGTTCAAAAAGATGAAGGATTAAGACTCCAGAGATTAATTTTGAAATACTAAATATTACACATCATGAGTACATTCAACTGGGAAACCATCAAAGAATACACGGATATCAAATTCGAATTTTTCGAAGGGATAGCCAAAATTACCATCAACCGACCTGAGGTGTACAATGCCTTTCGTCCCGAGACTAATTTCGACATGCTAGATGCCATGGAGATCGCCAGAGAAAGAGGAGATATTCGAGTGGTAGTTTTCACGGGTATTGGAGACAAAGCCTTCTGTTCGGGTGGAGATCAAAATGTAAAAGGTGTCGGAGGATACATCAGCGAAAATGGTGTACCACGCCTCAACGTACTAGACCTACACAAAGCGATCCGTTCGCTACCTAAGCCAGTAGTTGCCATGGTCAACGGATATGCGATCGGTGGTGGGCATGTACTGCACGTCGTATGTGATCTGACGATTGCATCTGACAATGCTATTTTTGGTCAAACAGGACCTAAGGTAGGTAGTTTTGATGCTGGATTTGGTTCCTCCTACCTGGCAAGGCATGTAGGTCAAAAGAAAGCCAGAGAGATATGGTTTCTCTGCAACCAATACAGCGCCAAGGAAGCAGAAGATATGGGCATGGTCAACAAAGTAGTGCCTTTGGATCAGTTGGAAGCCACCACAGTAGATTGGTGTAGAACGATGATGAAGAGAAGCCCTATGGCGCTCCGAATGATCAAAAGAGGCCTAAATGCTGAGCTGGATGGTCAAAGAGGTTTGATGGAGTTTGCAGGTGATGCTACCTTGATGTACTACCTCATGGAAGAAGCTCAGGAAGGAAAAAATGCCTTTCTGGAAAAAAGAGATCCAGATTTCGACAAATATCCTAAGTTTCCGTAAACCATCTTATGCGCAACATAAGATTGGTTACATGGATGCTATTGATCACTCTAGCTGCTGCTTGTGCACCCGTTAGAGTGATCGAGTTTGTCAATGAAGACATGGATTTTAGCGACTACCATAGCTACCGTTTGATCAATTTTCAGACCGACAACAAGTCTTATTCTGACGAAGGTACTGCGTTCTTTACCAGTATGGAAAGTGAAATTCATCGCAATATGGTCTTGAAAGGATTTGAAGAACAGCGCAAGTCTCCAGACCTTATCGTTCGCTACGAGCTGATGTCAACCACCACAGCAGACACACCAAACATCAACTACTACGACCCATATTATTACTACAGCCCCCCTCCTAGGACAACTTATCAAACCGAAGGTATATTACTCATCGAGTTTCGAGATCGTCAAAAAAAGAAACTCGTATGGCAGGCTAGTCTGGACTTGAAGTACTCCAAGAAAATGACACCAGATATGGTACTCAAGAAAACCATTGATCGCATCTTCGAAACCTATCCTTACTTGGCAGGCTCAAAGGAAAGGATTGTAAGAGAGAAATAATTTTTATTGAGATACTTGTATGCGATTTTCCTCTCTCGATTAAATATGAGTCTATCCATTGTTCGATCCAATCAATTTGATTTAATAGCCCATTTTTTTACCTGATATCGGAATCATCACTATGTTCGGCATTGATTATCAGGGGTTTTTAATTATTTTCTGCGAAATAATGGGTTTACACATGGACTAAAACATAATTTCTTCGTAAATTATTTCATGCGTTTTTTATGGATGATTTATATACTATTGATCACACTGGTATCTTCATGTGCAGGCACCAAGGTGATTGAGTTTGTCAACAATGACTTGGATTTTGAGGAGTACAAAACATATCGCATCGTCAACGTCCAAACTGACAATAAGACCTATTCCGAAGAAGGTCATGCCCTCTTTGCGAATATTGAAGACGAAATCCGACTCAATATGGAGTTGCGAGGTTTCGTAGAACATACCAATGCTCCAGATCTAATAGTGGGATACAAAATGTCTTCGGTAACTACTGTTGATTCTCCTAGACAAAGTGTGTACAAAGACACCTATTACTATACTGAGCCACCCAAAACCAACTATCACCATGAAGGATTGATGTTGATAGAGTTTCGTGATCGACACAAAGAAAAATTGGTATGGCAAGCAAGTTTAGATTGGAAGCATTCTCCAAAAAACACTCCTGATACGATCCTGAAAACCAGCATAGATAAGATCTTTGAAACCTACCCCTATAAAGCTGGTATGAAAGATGGAATGGTAAGATTATAAGTCAGTCGAATTTTTGAACTCATTAAAATGAAAAAGGCCTGCAAAATTACTTTTGCAGGCCTTTTTTTTGATCTTAGCAATCAAGTACTCTCAGAGAGCAACTCTATCCTCGATCTTATATTTTAGATATTCTATTACTCTTCAGTTTTCTTGGCTGCTTTTTTTGCAGGTGCCTTTTTCTCAGCAGCTGGTGCATCAGCAGTTTTCTTAGCGGCAGCTTTCTTTGGCTTCTCTTCAGCCACAACTGCTTCAGCTTTCACTTCTTCAGTTTTTTCAGCTTTAGCAGCCTTTGGTTTTGACGCAGCAGCGGCAAATTCAGCTTTCATTGCTTCTACATCAACTCCTTTTATTACTGGTTGTTTGCTCAATCTTTTGACGCTAGCCACTTTTTGTTTTGCAACAACTTTATTCCTTCTTCCTTTTCTTTTTAGTCTTGTTACAGCCATTTTTCCGCTATGAATTATTTTTGGAGGTGCAAATGTATGAGATAATTATTTTATATCAAAAGCATTTACGGAAATGAATCTCTATTTAATGAAAAAATCCCTAGCAATTTGTGCTAGGGATTTTTGTATAACCTACTTCAAGCTATTTTACGCATTTTCTGTAGACTCAGAACCATTCATGATGGCCGTCTGACGCTTGATCGAGTTGTTGTGAATCATCTCGTACAAGTCATGTACAAATTGCTCTTGTAGTAGAAGACTCTTGCCTTTTGCTACTCTGTTTTCCATGATTTCTTCATATCTACCCACTTGCAAGATAGTGATGTTGTGCTCCTTCTTATGCATCGCTATTTCTTCAGCTACTTGCATCCTTTGCGCCATTACCTCTAGCAATTCATTGTCGATCTTGTCGATTTTACCTCTTAGATTTTTCAATCTCAATTCAAAATCTACATCCTCAGAATTAGGTTCTCTGATGATCAATCTGTCAAGAATCCCAGCCAAAGTCTTTGGTGTGATTTGCTGTTTAGCATCACTCAAAGCATTGTCTGGATCGATGTGAGACTCGATCATCACACCATCCATTTGCAAGTCAAATGCCTTCTGTGAGATAGGCTCGATTAATGCTCTGTTGCCCGCGATATGACTTGGATCACATACCATTGGCAAGTTAGGGATCAACCTCTTCAACTCGATTGCGATCTCCCAAGTAGGATCGTTTCTGTATTGTGAACCGCTCTTCGCAGAGAACCCTCTGTGGATTGCACCCAATTTGGTGATACCTGCTTGGTTGATTCTTTCCAATGCTCCTATCCACAACTGGATATCTGGGTTGATTGGGTTTTTGACCAAGACTGGTACATCGTGTCCTTTCAAGGCATCAGCTACTTCTTGTACTGAGAATGGATTCACAGTAGTTCTAGCTCCTACCCAAAGTATGTCTACGTTGAATTTCAACGCCAACTCTACGTGCTCAGCATTAGCAACTTCTACAGCTGTCAAAAGTCCCGTTTCTTTCTTCGCTTTTTCCAACCATTTCAAACCTACCACACCAATTCCTTCAAAGGCTCCTGGTCTAGTTCTTGGTTTCCAAATACCTGCTCTCAATACCTGAATATTGGTATTGGCTTTGATCTGACGTGCTGTTTCTAATACTTGTTCTTCGCTCTCTGCGCTACATGGACCGCCGATGATTAACGGAGTGTTTAATCCTTCGATCCAGTTTTCGATCGGTGATAAAGTCAAATTAATTTTCATGTGTATTCAATTTGTTTTTATTGGCCACATGGAGTTCACAAGAGGATTTTTGTCCACAGCTTGGAGGTTAACCAATCCTGTTCCTTCCATATCTTCAACAATGCGTTAAACTATTTCTTTAATGTGATTGTCATTTTTCTTTTTACTCTCTATTCCATTCAAGACCCTACGGATCTCGTTGGCATTGTCCATACATGCGATCATGGCATCTTCTTCTCCTTGATCTAGCAAGGCTTTGAATGTTGCTAAATTATCTATATATGCACCCAGTGCTGTACTAATATGCTTTTTGTTTTGCTTGAATATAGGAGCCCACATCTGTGGTGAACTCTTTGCTAACCTGACAGTTGATGCAAACCCACTTCCTGCCAGATTGAATATATTTGCTTCGTTTTTTTCAATCTCCAATACCGTCTGTCCCAACACAAATGAGCTAATGTGAGAAATGTGAGAGACATAAGCGATATGTAAGTCATGAGACTTGCTTCCCATTTCAATCACATGCATACCCAACTGATCTAAGCATGACTTAGCCAACTCATAGGAAGAAACTTGCGACTCTTCCGCATCACAGATAATTCCTGTTTTGCCCTCAAACAAAGTTGAGAAAGCGGCCTCTGGACCTGAATTTTCTGTACCAGCAATTGGATGAGCTGCTACAAAGTTCTTTCTGTTAGGATGTCCTTGTACTGCCAAACATATTTGTTCTTTGGTTGATCCCAAATCCATCACTGTCGTCTGATCGCTGATTTGACTGAGCAATGATGGCAGCAACTTGCTCATTCCATCTACTGGTATTGCCAAAATGATCAAATCGGATACACTTACCGCTTGCTGGTACGCAACCGCTTCATCCACCAAACCTAACTGTACCGCCTTTTGGGCATTCTCGTCGCTGAGATCTACCCCTAGAATCTGATCTGCAAAGCCTACTTCCCTAAGCCTTTTACCTACGGATCCTCCTATCAGTCCCAACCCTATAATTGATACGATCATGCTTTTACTGTTTCCAATCTATTGATCACTTTTTTCAACGCTTCCTGTGTCGAACACAAAGAAATCCTGATATACCCTTCTCCATTAGATCCGAAAATAGTTCCTGGAGTGATAAATACATGTCTTTCTTGAAGTATCTCATCTACGAATTCTTCACTCTGTCTACCCGATGGAATTCTGGCCCAAAGGAACATGCCTGACTGCTCTTCGTCATGTTTACAACCCAAAACATCCAGAATTTGTTCAGCCAATTTTCTTCTTTTGGCATATTCCTGATTGATAGAATCAAACCATGATCTGGGCAGACTCAAGGCTTTGACAGCTGCATCCTGAATCGGACGAAACATCCCAGAGTCTACATTGGATTTTACTCTCAATATCGCATCGATGTATTCTTTGCGACCACTGACCATACCCACTCTCCATCCAGCCATATTGAATGCCTTGCTCATGGAGTTTAACTCCAAACAATTTTCCATACTGCCTTCTACAGACAACATACTCAAAGGCTTTTCATTGAGAATAAAGCTGTATGGGTTGTCGTTCACGATCAAAATATCATGCTGACCTGCAAACTCAACCAAGCTCCTCAAAATTTCCTTGTTGGCTCTTTTGCCAGTGGGCATATTGGGGTAGTTCACCCACATCAACTTGGCAGCTTTTAGATCTGCCTTATCGATGGTACTGAATTTAGGCACCCATTCATTTTCTTCTTTCAGATCGTAAAACGCCACTTTAGCTCCCATCATTTCAGCAGCGGTCTTGTATGCTGGATAGCCTGGATTAGGAATCAAAACAGTATCTCCAGGATTCAAAAATGCCATAGAAATATACATCACCCCCTCCTTAGAACCTAGCAAAGGCAGTACTTCATTGGCAGGATCAACAGTCACACCATAGTGTGATTGGTAGAATCCAGCAATCGCCGATCTCAATTCTGGTATCGATCTATACGATTGATATGCATGGTTGGCTGTATTGCTCGCACTCTTAATTAATTCCTCAGCCACCTCTGGTGCTGGAGGCATGTCTGGGCTACCAATCCCAAGATTGATAACGTCTTTTCCTGATGCAACCATGGCTCTTATCTCGTCCAATTTTTTGGAGAAATAGTACTCTTGTACATCTGCTATTCTATCTGCTACCTTTATCATAATCAGGCATTAAACCTTTTTCATATTCACCATGTATTTCTATCAGCTCCGAACTCTTAGCTATTTCCTTGAGTGATTGCTGGTACTCATCATAATCCTCCCAAGTCACATCGATATTGAATGCGTAGCGATAGGGTTGGCCCAAAACTGGCATAGACTGTATCTTGGTCAGGTTGATATTGTGCTCCTTAAACGCCACTAAAACATCAGACAATCTACCTGGATCATGTTTGGTCATGACTCTCAATGATGCCTTTTCTGGCACTTTGGTCTGACCGTTCATACGACTTTTGATTATTAAAAATCGCGTATAATTTTGTTTATTGGTTTCGATATTCTCTTCCAAAATCGGCATATCAAACAACTGTGCTGCCTTTTTACTAGCGATCGCAGCAGCATTGGTCATATTTGACTCTTTGATCAGCCGTACACTGTCTGCAGTATCTTCATATTCCGTCAGTTTCATATTAGGATACTGTGTCAAGAAATCCGAACACTGCAACAGCGCCATCGGATGGGAAAACACCTGATTGATGTCTTCCAATTTGACTCCTGCATGTGCGATCAAATTCATCTCTATCCTGATATATACCTCTCCGGTTACTTCTAAATCAAATTCCGAAATCAAAGCATAGTTTGGCAGGATGCTACCAGCTATTGTGTTTTCGATGGCCATCACGCCATAATCCAATTCTTTGGCCTGTATCGCTTTGGCCAAGGATCTAAAACTACTAAACGGCTTCAAATCCAAGTCATGCCCATTAAAATACTTGCTAGCTGCCTGATCGTGAAACGAACCTAAAACACCCTGAATTCCAACCTCCATTTAATCCTGTTTTTATCAAAAAAAAACCCCGATGCTCTCGGGGTTTTCATATTTCTTATCACTATAAAGAACTATTCTTTAACCCCTGATGCCTCTGCATAGAAATAAAAATAATAGTTACGATATGCTTTTGATTTTTCCATTTGTGTATTTCGTACTCCAAAGGTGAAAATTGATTAAATAATATCAAAGCGTTTGCTAGAAAATGTTTGAAGATTTTCAAAATTCTAATTAATAGCTATAGAATTTTGTAAAAATTTCATCTTTTACCGTTGCAATCTCTTTCTTTGCAACCTATTTCATCTCTTTTACATTAAGCTATATAAGTGGATAGATTAAAGATAGTATTGGTTTTCGTAGGGCTTGGTATATCGCTTAGCACTTTTGGTCAAGGAATTTTGCAAAGAGATGGTCTGTCCAAAATGGATCAGGGAGCTCAGGCCATGTATGATGGTCATTATGAAGAGGCGGATCAGTTGTTCAGAGAGTCTATGAACCTACTGGGCAAGCTTCCTAGTGAGATGGCATATTACTTCGGTAGGAATTCCTACCACCTTGCCAAATACAAGCAGGCCATCAACTGGCTCACCAAATATGTACAACTAAAAGGCACATCTGGACAATATTATGATGAAGCCGTACTGTATCTTGACAGATCTAATGAAGCCTATAAAAAGATCAAAGAGCAAGAAGTGCATGAAACAGAGAATAAGTTGACCACAGATGGCTACTATGATTGTCCAAGCAGCTATGTCATGTGCCCTATCTGTCATGGCGGTGGTGTCTTGATCAAACAAGGGAAATTTGGTGCTGAGTATCAGACCTGCCCCTACTCTGGCATATCTGGCAAATTGACTTGTGAGCAATACAATCAATACTTGATGGGCGAACTAGGTATGGAAATGAGTGATGAATGATTTTTTACCTTCTGTCAGTTATTGATCGCTCCCTACTCATAGAACATGTCCATTCAGGTAATTCAAGGTGCTAATCGCTTGGATACCCAATGATCCTGGTTCCAACTATAGACAATGCGGTCATGCAATCTACTGGATCGACCTTGCCAAAATTCTACCTCAACAGGAATCAAAAGATATCCTCCCCAAAAATCTGGCCTTGGGATGTCTGTAGGGAATTTCTCTCTTATTTGTTTTACTCTCTGTTCTAGAAATTCACGATTAGGTATTACTTGGCTTTGTGGCGATGCCCAAGCCCCTATCCTGCTACCTTCTGGCCTTTCTTGAAAATAGGCATCCGAAATCTCTGCGGGTACTTTTTCGATTTTACCTTTGACCCGTACTTGTCGCTCCTTAGTTTTCCAATAAAAGGTCATTGAAGCATAAGGGTGTGAAGCCAATTGTTTGGCTTTATTGCTTTGATAATTGGTGTAAAAAGTAAAACCGTCGTCTGCATAGAATTTTAGCAAAACCACCCTACCCTCGGGATAGTTGTTTTCGTCCAAAGTTGACAGCACACATGCATTGACCTCACTCCCTTCGGTCTTGGCTGCATCCTTGAACCACAATTCAAATTGATCAATAGGGTTCTCCAAAATATTGGACTCTACTAGCTCTCCTATTCCGTAGTCTTTTCGGACTCCTTGTATATTTTCTTTCGCCATTGCCTTCGTTTCAATGTACTGCAAATATCCATTATTAATGGATGAATGAAAAATGCTGGAGATTTTCACTCCCTTACTTTTCGAATACAGTGATTCGCACCAAAACAACTGTTTTTTCAGCTATTTGATACCAAATCCCCTCAAATGAGCAGGGTGAATTTGATCGTCTCATAGAAATAAATGAAATTGGAGGAGAATTTATACGGCAGAAAGGCCATGAACGTGCATTGATTAAATATGGATTATTTTCATTCAAAACAAATATTCTCACCCAACCAAGGAGATTTACTCATCTCTGAGCCCTATCTTCCAGATCCTAATTTTGAGCGAACTGTGATTCTACTTTGCAATCATGGAGAAGACGGTTCATTTGGCTTTGTGTTGAACAAAGAAGCCAATTTGAGGTTTGATGATGTGATCCGAGATGTAGATGGATTTGAAGAAAAGCTATACATAGGAGGACCAGTACAACAAGACACGTTGCATTTTATTCATAGATCAGAAGACCAGGAGATTGGAGGCAAAGCAATAGGTGGTGGTTTGTATTGGGGAGGTGATTATGAGATGCTTTTGAGCAAAATCAAGTTGGGACAACTAGACTCTATGGATTTCCGATTCTTCATTGGTTATTCTGGTTGGGGTCAGGGTCAACTGCAAGAAGAAATACAAGCAAAATCCTGGATTGTGTACAAGAATGTACAGGCCAGTCAAATATTAGATATCCGTACAGAGAATCTTTGGAAGGAAGCTTTGAGTAAATTAGGAGGTAAATTCAAGATGTTTGCCAATTACCCTTCCGATCCTCGAATGAACTAAAATGGAATTTTTACTAAATTGCAGTAAGAGAAAAATAGAGTTATGAGCGATAAAAAAGAAATAGCTGACAACCATGCGGAAAATGCATTGAAGTCAGATGCTGTTCAGCCTACAGCTGAATTGAAAGAGAACACACAAGAGGAACAACCTAAAGCTACACCAGAAGAACCTGTAGCAGAGGCCGCTCTTGCCGAAGAAAAAGTAAGTGAAACGACTATTGAAGCACGAGATGCCGAGTCAGATGCCGTCACAGCTTCGAATGATGAGGACGGAAAAGAAGAGGATAGTGATGATCACGAGGAGTTGCATGAGGATGAGCATGAAGATGAAATCGACTACTCCAAAATGTCCAAAGCAGAATTGCTCGATCACTTGGCAGCCTTTGGACAGTCAGAGCAAGGTTTCAAAAAAGGCAAGGCGATCCATGCTATCAAAGACGCTTACGACAATATTTTTGAGAAGGAAAAGGAAATTGCTTTAGGGAAATTTATTCAAGACGGTGGCGAAAGTGACGACTTTGACTACAAACTGGATGAAATCAGTGAAAATTTTGAAGCCTACTACAAACTCATCAAAGAAAAGCGCTATAAAAACGCCAAAGAACTAGAAAAGCAAAAGGATCTCAATCTCAAGCTCAAAACTGATCTCCTAGAAAGACTCCGACACTTCGTCGACAATGACGAAAACACCACGAGCATCAAAGACCTGCGTAGCATTCAGGACGAATGGAAAGCAATTGGCCCTGTACATCCACAACACAACAAAACCTTGTGGGCCAACTACAATGCCCTCTTAGATCTCTATTATGATCACAGAAGCATCTATTTTGAACTCAAAGAACTAGACAAGAAAAAGAATCTCGAAATGAAAATTGAGCTTTGTGCACAAGCCGAAGCTCTTGACCAACTAGAAAACCTCAATGAAGCGATCAAAAAGCTCAATGAGCTGCATGAGGAATACAAACATATAGGACCTGTTCCTAATGACAAACAAGAAGAAACGTGGCAGAGGTTCAAAAATGCCTCCGACCAGATCTATCAGAAGAGAAAAGAATTTTATGGTCATCTCAAAGAGGAATTCAAGGAGAACTTCATCAAAAAATCTGGTCTAGCTGAAAAAATTCAGGCTTTTACGGAATTCAAAGCAGAGAAAATCAGTGAATGGAACGCAAAGACCAAGGAAATTCTCGCCCTGCAAAAAGAATGGGACGCCATTGGCAGTATGCCTAAAGAACAAGCTAAAGAAGTCAATAAGAAATTCTGGGCGGCGTTCAAAAACTTTTTCCATAACAAATCTGCTTTCTTCAAGACTTTGGACTCACAGCGAGAAGGAAACTTGGAACTAAAGCAAAAGTTAGTAGAAAAAGCAAAAGAACTATCTGTAAGCGAGGATTGGGCAGGCACTACCCATAAGCTGAAAGACCTACAGCAGGAATGGAAAAACATCGGTCCTGTCCCAGAAAAGTTCAGAGAAAGTATCTACAAGGAATTTAAAGCTGCTTGTGATGAATTCTTTAACAGAAAGAGAGGTCACAGCAAAGAGATGGAATCTTCATATGATGACAATCTGCTCAAAAAAGAAGAAGTCTGTAAAAAGCTCGAAGACCTCGCGCAGGTAGAGGATTTGAATCCTGAACAAGTATATGAATTACAAGATGAATTTAATGCAATTGGGTTCGTACCCAAAAAAGCGATCAAGAGTATCCAAAACAGGTACCAAGCTGCCTTGAAGAATGTGATTCGAAACACGGACAACTTTGAAAAGGATGAACTTGACGAACTGAAATCTCTTATCAGCATACATAAGATCAAGGCAGGTCCTCACGGAGATCAAAAATTGCAGAGAAGAGAGCATTCTTTGAAAAGGAAAATTCAATCCTTGGAGAGTGATGTCTCTACTTGGAAAAATAATATTGGATTTTTTGCGAGCTCCAAAAATGCCACAGAATTGCTTAAGGATTTCGAAGAAAAAATACAAAATGCTGAGAATCAACTAGAAGAATTGAAAGAAGAATTGAAGTTGATCAACTACGCTGGCTAAGACAAAGTACTCGTCTTAAAAGTTTAATTATTTTTTTATTCAGAAGCTTGCATAAGATAAATTCTCACCTAATTTTGCACTCGCATTTAACCAATAGAGGTTGAATAAATAGGATCACGGTTCTATTTCTTGATAAAGGCATTGCCTCCATAGCTCAGTTGGTAGAGCACCGCACTTGTAATGCGACGGTCGTTGGTTCGAGTCCGACTGGGGGCTCTTTAGAGTTCAAAACCCCTTGTAAATCAGAGATTTGCAAGGGGTTTTTGTTTGAAATGGTACTTGTGATTTTTTTAAGATCGTCAGGTAACCTTTCTCCTATTTTCGGTACTGATTTGCACTTCCCTCTATCCTATAATACACCTATAAAACAGAATATCGGTCTATTTTACGATATTTGTGATTATCGGTTTTTTTGACGATATTCATGCTTCTATTACAAAAAGAACTATGATTGCTGTCATCACTGGAGATATTGTCAATTCACGAAAAGTAGAGCCCAAAGAATGGATGCCCCTACTCAAGTCTACACTTGCGTATTATGGTCAAGAACCTAGCGACTGGGAGATTTATCGAGGTGATAGTTTTCAGTTGATTCTAGCCCCAAAAGAAGCGCTCAAAGCAGCCTTTCATCTCAAAGCAAGCATCAAGCAATTCAAATCACTCGATCTACGCCTCTCCATCGGGATAGGCCAAAGAGAATACGATGCTCCAAAGATCACCGAGTCCAATGGAGAAGCCTTTGTCAATTCTGGAGCTGGATTTGAGAATCTCACCAAAAGAAGAACCTTGATCATTCATACGCCTTGGCCTGCATTTGATCAGCAGATGAACTTATATATTGACTTGACACTGCTGACTATGAACAATTGGCCAGCCAGTCGTGCCCAGATTATAAAAACTGCCTTGGAACACCCAGATTGGAAACAACAGGAAATTGCTGATTACCTCAATAAAACCCAAAGCACCGTCAGCGAAAGCTTGGGTAAGAGCGGGTATGAAGAAATCCTACGTTTAGAAAAAATGTACCGTGAACTAATTACACAACAATGATCATACTTAGCCTCAAACTCCTATTGGCTCATCTCATTGGAGACTTTCTCCTCCAACCCAACCATTGGGTCAAAGACAAAGAAACCAAGCAACACAAATCAAAGTATCTCTATTGGCACATTGCAATTCATGCCGCAACCCTATTGGTACTGCTGTCATTCAATCGTTCTTATTTATTTGCGATAACAATAATCGTATCCTCACATTATCTCATTGACCTGACCAAAATCAAACTTAGCACATTGCTCAACGCAAGGGTACTGTTCTTTGCTGACCAGACTCTTCATCTGTTGGTCTTAGCACTGGTCATCCACTGGCAAGAACCCTACTCTATAGATATCAACAAACTCCTATCCGAAGAGGTCTTACTGCTAGCAGTCGCTCTTTTGACTGTGACAATAGTGACATCCGTCATCATGAAAATAATCATAGCCAAATGGCAACTAGATGAAGCAGAAACTATCCCTAACCAACAATCATTGGATCAGGCAGGCAAATACATTGGTATGTTGGAGCGATTATTTGTGTTTGGGTTTATTGTAGCGAATCAGTGGCAAGCCATTGGCTTTCTTCTAGCTGCTAAATCAGTCTTTAGATTTGGAGATCTATCCAAATCTAAAGACCGAAAGTTGACTGAATACATTTTGATAGGAACACTTTTGAGTTTTGGGTTTGCTATGCTCACAGGATTATGCTACAACTACCTGAGAGCGCTTATTCTAAGCTAACCTACCTTCAGCGAGGCAAGCACCATGAAAGAAAGCCCATGGGGTTAGAGTGAACTCAAATTCTTCACCTCCGAATCAAGACCTTAATCTTTGCGTACACTCCCACTGCTAGAAGTATCAGCCATCACTTTCTCAGGAGTACCACGATAGGTGACCTTTCCACTACTACTCGCATCCGCAAAAAGCTCCTTGCTCACCGAAATATCAACTTTTCCAGATGAACTTACATCTACTTTTGCACCTTCGGACACCATATCAAACCCATCGTACTTGCCAGAGCTGCTTGCTTCGACTACTTGGGTTTTGGTCTGTCCCGACAATTCCACCTTGCCTGAGCTAGACACATCTACTTTTAGTTGGTTGGCACTCACGTCCAAATACACTTTGCCAGAACTACTCGCTTTGACGTACAATTCATTGGAAACCAATTTGTTGTCGCTTTTTATTTGACCTGATGAACTAGCCTTGATTTTACTCAATTCACCACTGTACGTCAAAATCACCTCAACAGAATTGTTCATATAAGAACCTCTGGTCATGTGTATATTGAGAGATTCACCATTGATGTCAGTCAAGACCTTATCAGTATCTACATTGCTGGTGATGATTCTCGCTTCATTTTTATTCCCTTTTACCAAAGTTACTTTGATAGATTCCGATGTACTCACTTCACTAAATGATTCAAGCGATCTGCTTTCTTCGTTTTGCGCGTAGGTGCAACTCGCTCCTACCAAGATCGCTACTGCTAATATGTATATTTTCTTCATGATTGAATTTGTTTATCCATGAGACAAGTTCTCTGACTCAATGGTTGCATCTCTTGGTGATTTATTACATCTGATTTGATATTTGATTAGTTTTGCACAAATTCCTAAAAATGAAAAAGGTCGCATTTTACACATTGGGCTGCAAACTGAACTTTTCAGAAACATCTGCTATCAGTAGATTGTTTGAAGAGGAAGGCTACAGCAAGGTTGCATTCGAGGATCAGCCTGATATTTTTGTAATCAATACTTGTTCTGTCACGGACAATGCAGACAAAAAATGCAAACAGATTGTAAAAAGTGCTAAAAAAATCTCTCCTGGTTCATTTGTAGTCATCATAGGTTGCTTTGCTCAGCTGAAACCCCAAGAAATATCTCAAATCCCAGGCGTAAATGCTGTTTTAGGAGCTGCAGAAAAATTCAAACTCTTAGAACATCTCAAGGATTTTGAAGCCAACAAAGAAACCATTGTATGTGCCTCTGAGATTTCAAATGCAACAGAATTTAACAACGCCTACTCCAAAGCAGACCGTACCCGCACTTTTCTCAAGGTACAGGACGGTTGCAACTACGGCTGTGCATTTTGTACCATCCCCCTCGCCAGAGGAAAAAGCCGCAGTGACAGCACAGCGAATATCATTCGATCAGCCCAAGAAATTGCAGCATTGGATGTCAAAGAAGTCGTACTTACGGGTGTCAACATTGGTGACTATGGAGTCCAGAATGGCAAAAGGAGAGAAAATTTCCTTGATTTAATCAAAGAACTGGATCAAGTAGAAGGAATTGAAAGGTTCAGGATTTCTTCTATCGAACCCAACTTATTGAGCAATCAAATCATTGAGTTTGTAGCCAACAGTCAACGATTCGTGCCTCACTTTCACATCCCTCTTCAATCAGGCAGTAACAAGATTTTGAAATTGATGAACCGTCGTTACTTGCGTGAATTGTATGTGGAGAGAGTCGAAAAAATCAAAACTCTGATGCCAGATGCATGCATTGGCGTGGATGTGATCACAGGCTTTCCTGGCGAAACACACGAGGATTTTTTGGACACTTATAATTTCATCAATGAACTAAATATCTCTTATTTACATGTATTTACTTACTCTGAGAGAGACAATACGAAAGCAATTGAGATGGATAACCCCGTTCCATATGCCGAGCGTCAGGAAAGATCCAACATGCTAAGAATACTCTCTGAGAAGAAGAAAAGGGCTTTTTATCAGTCGCAAGAAGGGAAAATAGCTGAAGTCTTGATGGAAGGAGATGTAAAAGATGGAAAAATGCATGGATTCACAGCCAACTACATCAAAGTAGAGTTGCCGCATGACGAAAATCTTGTCAATCAATTGATGAAAATTTCCTTAGAAAGAACCACAGATGAATTGACTATGCAAGTCAATCCGATAGAAGCGTTACAGCCCTAATAGACGTTGACGGTGAATTACTAGATGGTAACGGAATAATACCTTTGTGATTTGATCAAATTATTGAGCAGTGAGCTGAAATTGAAACTGTAAGTATTCCCAAGAAAACGTCACCAATCCATTTGGGGCAATGTTGAAGTTCATGCGCTCCTGTAATTCCTCTCGTTTAGTCGGATAGACTTTGAAGCGCAACACGTCAAGACTTTCGTCATAGTCGTATGCTCCCCATACATCATACTTTTTATTGAGAATTACCTCCCATTCATTTTCAGAAGGAATGGTGTACAAGGCATAATTGCCAGGGTTGATAGTTTGACCTTCTATCGTGATTATTTGATCTGTAGAAAATACCGTGGCTTCATTAGCTCCTGTCCTCCATATTTTGTCATATTTGACCAAATCGCCCCATATCTCACGATCCTTTACACCTGGCTGACTATAGGTGATATATACTTTAGCAGAATTGATGACCTGACTGGTTCGTGCAGGTGGAGATGGACGATTGCTTGCATTTTCTCTGTACTCCTCAAAATCGGAGGAGTCCTCTGATACGTAATTGTGTGAATATTCTGGTCTATGACACCCCATACCAAACACCAATACAGAAATCAATACCCATCCACCAAATCTCTCCTTGTTCATCATATCTTCTCTTTGACCATTCCAGTTTAGACAGTTCTACGAAGATTATCAAAAATATGTTTAAACACACATCAAATAGTCCAACAATATTAACCGTTTGCAGAGAAGATTATCAAATCAACCCATTTACTTGACTCAAATGCTAACAACTTAGAACACGATAGACCAAATGAACGCATGTCCATCTACTTTACAAAAAGCACTTTTTCACTGTATTCGAATGGTATAAAAAAAAGGTCAAAAAAAAGCGGGATAAATCCCGCTTCAGTAATCTAAAATGTCATTTATGATTAACCGATCACTTTTACATTTACGGCGTTCATTCCTTTTCTTCCTCTTTCAACGTCAAAATCGACTTTGTCATTTTCTCTTACTTCGTCAACTAGACCTGATGTGTGAACAAAAATATCTTCACTTCCATCTTCTGGTTTAATGAATCCAAATCCTTTGGAATCATTGAAAAACTTAATTACTCCTTGCATTATTATTATTTATATTATTACACTTTCAAAGATGCAGAGTTCAACAAACAAGCCAAATTCTGCATTATACTGCTTCTCTTTTTTTCCTTTCGGAATAGATTCCAAAGCAGCGCTACTCAAAATTTTGTAGATGATCTCATCTACATCATTCGTCCATAACATAACCTAGTAAGACTCTTTCCCTTACTTTGAACAAATAAATTCCTCTAAAATTGAATGAAACTACTTGGAGAAGTCCATGTATGTAGAAGTGATATTACTAATTCTTGACACAAAGGTACGTTTAATATTGGTAATATCTAGTGTACTAGAAAATATCTATAAAATCTTCAATAATAAATATCAATATAGTAGTAAAAAAATCCCTGATCTCAAGAAGAAATCAGGGATTCGAAATTTTGTTAAGAGAAATATGATTACAAATTCTCAGCCAACCAAGTACCTACTTCTGAGGTCTTGTATGCTTTTGAATCACCTGCTATATCGACAGTCACTACTTCTGCGTCAATCGATCTGTTCACCACATCTCTTACAGCCTGTGCCTCTTCTAGCAAGTCAAGTGACTCTAGTAGCATGGCAGCTGAAAGTACAGTTGCCAATGGATTGGCGATGTCCTTACCTGCAGCTTGTGGGTATGAACCGTGGATCGGCTCAAATACAGAAGTCTCACGCCCTACGGATGCAGAAGGCAACAAGCCCATTGATCCTGTGATCACTGACGCTTCGTCAGAGAGGATATCTCCAAACATGTTTTCGGTCACCATTACGTCAAACTTTTTTGGCCACTGGATCAATTGCATCGCAGCATTGTCCACCAACATATAATCAGTTTCGATGTCTGTGTATTCCTTTTCGATGCGTTGTGCTACTTCTCTCCACAGTCTTGAAGAAGCCAACACGTTGGCTTTGTCTACGACAGTCACACGCTTGTTTCTTTTGCCTGCGTACTCATAAGCCAATCTCAAGATTCTTTCGATTTCTTCCACAGTATAAACACAAGTATCAAAAGCAGAAGTCAAATCTTCTGATCTACCTCTTGCTCCAAAATAGATACCTCCAGTCAATTCTCTGATCACAACAAGGTCAGCACCCTCAACAATATCCTGTCTCAATGGACTCTTGTGCAACAATGAAGGGAAAGTCGTCACAGGTCTGATATTGGCATACAATCCCAATTTTTTTCGCATTCCTAGTAATCCTTGCTCAGGTCTTACTTTGGCAGCAGGGTTGTTGTCGTACTTTGGATCGCCGATAGCTCCAAAAAGCACTGCATCAGAATCCATACATACCTGATGAGTAGCATCTGGATATGGATCACCTGTTTCATCAATAGCTATTGCACCTACAAGTGCTTTTGTGTAGTTGAAATTATGTCCAAATTTAGCACCAACGGCATCCATTACCTTGATTGCTTGTTCTACTATTTCAGGTCCGATACCATCACCGGCCAAGACTCCAATCTTAAAATCCATCTTATATATTATTTTCTATGATATTCAACATTTTAATTGTGGCTTTGATAGCAGCCACAGTCTGATCAGAGTCCAATCCTCTGGTCGTAAATCTCTTTTCTGCTTGCCAAGTGATACTCGTAATCACCAAAGCATCTGTTTCTCCTCCTGGAGGAATTTGCACTTCGTAATCCACCAACTTTGGCAACTCTTTCCCTAACTCTTTGTAGATCATGTTCAGGGAATTCATGAAGGCATCATACTGACCATCACCTGCAGCAGTCTTCTCAAACAGCTCCCCATGTACCTCTATCGACAAGGTAGCCATGGATTTCAATCCTTGAGCTACGGAGAGTGAATAGTTCTTGATACGAATAGATGGATCAACAATCTGAGTACCCAATACATCTTTGATGATGAATGGCAGATCTTCTTTGGAGATGGTTTCTTTTTTGTCTCCTAATTCAATGATCTTGGCAGTGACTTTTTTGGTTTCTTCTGGACTCAATTGTATGCCGAGTTCATCCAAATTCTTTTTGATACTAGCCTTACCTGACATTTTACCCAAGGCGTAGGAGTATGTACGTCCGAAACGCTCCGGATTGATACTGTTGTGATACAGATTGTCTTTGTTGTCTCCATCGGCGTGGATACCGCTAGTCTGAGTAAAGACAAACTCTCCGATGAGTGGTTTGTTGGCGGGTATTCTAATACCAGAAAATGACTCCACTAGCTTACAGGTCTTGTACAGCTTGGTTTCATCGACTTTCATCTGATACCCCAAGTGATCATTCACAATCCCTATCACACTCGACAGAGGCACATTACCAGCTCTCTCTCCGAGTCCATTCAAGGTTGTATGCACTCCTGAAAAACCACACAAAAGTGCAGAATACACATTGGCAACAGACAAATCGTAATCATTGTGCGCATGAAAATCGAACCTCATCTCTGGAAAATTAGAAGTCATGATGCCGCAATATTCAGTCGTCTGAATATGGTTGAGCATCCCCAAAGTATCAGGCAGCATGATCCGATTAATCTTCATGTTTTGCAGGCCTGTGACCATGTCTATGACGTAATCTTGCGAATCCTTCATGCCGTTGGACCAATCTTCCAAATAGACATTCACCTCGATACCCATTTGCTCTGCAATAGAGACAGTATTGGCGATATCAGCTAGATGTTCTTCCAGGGTCTTTTTGAGCTGTTTCTCACAGTGCTTTCTTGATCCCTTACACAGTAGATTGATGACATGTCCGCCAGCATTTTGAATCCATTTGAGCGAAATATCTCCATCCACAAAACCTAATATCTCAACTGCTTGCCCATATCCATTGGCATTGGCCCAATCCAAAATTAGTTTGGCGGATCTAAACTCGCCATCCGATACACGTGCAGATGCCACCTCTATCCTATCCACTTTGAGTTCGGACAAAAGCATCTGAGCCACACGTAACTTTTCGCTCTCGGTAAACGAAACCCCTGAGGTCTGTTCACCATCTCGCAAGGTAGTATCAAGAATTTCTACTTTTCTAGACATGGATTTGAATTAATTACGCTTTATTCAAGCAGCAAAGTCCATTTAGGACAGTGTGTTAGAACCTAAGTCCTATTGTAAATATCGAAATACTTTCATTGAAAGTATTTTTTATCATTTCAATGCTAGGAGAAATCTAAACGATTATGCCTTAGATTTCTCCTAGTGTCGAAATGACAGCTTTGTATATCAAAACCACCTTCAAATCACCCCAAAACACACAGAGTGTTACTTTGATGATCTCTAACTCAGGTTTAGATTATAAAGGCAATTCTTTGGCGAACTCTACGATCTCACCTTTGATGTTTTGTAGGTAATCAATATCATCAAAACCATTGAGCATGTTACCCTTTTTGTAACTATTGATTTCAAAGCTCTCAGACTCACCAGTAGCCAACAAAGTCACCGTCTGAGCAGGAAGATCCACTTTGATCTCCGTCTTTGGATCTGCTTCGATAGCTTTGAATATTTTGTCCAAAAAGGCAGCACTTACTTGTACTGGCAACACGCCGATATTCAAACAGTTGCCTTTGAAAATATCAGCAAAAAAGCTTGAAATCACACATCTGAAGCCATAATCATACACAGACCATGCTGCATGCTCTCTTGAAGAACCAGAACCGAAGTTCTTGCCTCCTACTAGGATTTTGCCAGAGTAGGTTGGGTTGTTCAGTACGAAATCCTGTTTTGGACTTCCGTCAGTATTGTATCTCCAGTCTCTGAAAAGATTATCTCCAAAACCTACACGCTCGGTAGCTTTGAGGAATCTCGCTGGTATAATCTGGTCAGTATCCACATTTTCGATTGGCAATGGAACTGCAGTACTTGTCAATATTTCGAATTTATCGTAGGCCATGTTTTCGCTATACGTTTTACGCTAAACGCTAAACGCTAACTGCTTTTCGTTTTAAAAATTACAACGATCTGTTAGCGATATGCGGCAAGCTATATTTATAATTTCTTAATCAAATTTGTTATACTCCTATTTACTTTGTTTACTTGATCAAAAAGAACATCAAACTCTGTTTGATCTATAAAACTTAAATCTCTTGACAAAATCAAGAAGTATTCTAATTCATTCGCAGAACCTCTGGAAACGACCAAATACCTTTTAAACTCAACATCAGATTCTCTGCCACATCCTTCCACAATATTAGAAGGAATAGAATATGCCGCTCTTCTTATTTGATCAACTATTCTGAACTTTTCACTCTCTGGAAACTTGTCGGTTATTTTATAAATAGCCAAAGTTAATTCATGACCCAATTTCCAAACATCGTATTTCTTATAATCTCTCAAGTTTTTAGCGTTCAGCGGATTGCGGTAAGCGACTAGCGACTAAGCGGTCATCAACTCCCTTGGATCACTCACCACGCCATTTACTGCTGATGCTGCTGCTACGAGCGGACTAGCCAAAAGCGTCCTTGAACCTGGACCTTGTCTTCCTTCAAAGTTTCTGTTGGACGTACTGACTGCCAATTTACCCGCTGGCACTTTGTCATCATTCATCGCCAAGCATGCAGAACAACCTGGCTCTCTCAATTCAAATCCAGACTCAGTCAAAATATCCAAGATACCTTCTTCTTTGATAGCAGCTTCTACCTGGTGTGATCCAGGAACCAACCATGCTGTCACGTGATCTGCTTTTTTTCTACCTTTGACGATAGAGGCAAATGCTCTAAAGTCTTCTATTCTACCGTTGGTGCAGCTTCCCAAGAATACATAATCAATTTTCTTTCCGATCATTGAATCTCCCTGATTGAAGTTCATATATCCTAAAGATTTTTCATACGTGGCTACACCACCATCCAAATCTTCAGCCTTAGGAATATGCTTGCTGATACCCATTCCCATACCTGGATTGGTACCATACGTGATCATTGGCTCAATGTCTGCAGCATCATAAGTGTACTCTAGATCAAACTTCGCATCAGCATCAGTTTTCAAAGTACTCCAATATGCCATAGCCTTGTCCCAAGCTGCTCCAGATGGCGTAAACTCTCTGCCTTTCACATATTCGAAAGTAGTCTCATCAGGAGCGATCATCCCTCCTCTTGCACCCATTTCGATACTGAGGTTACAAACAGTCATACGACCCTCCATAGTCATGTTTTCAAACACATCACCTGCATACTCTACAAAGTAGCCTGTCGCACCCGAAGTAGTCAATTTGGAGATAATATAAAGAGCCACGTCTTTTGGAGACACCCCTTTTTGCAAGGCTCCATTGACATTGATTCTCATTTTCTTAGGCTTTGGCTGCATGATGCACTGAGAAGAGAGTACCATCTCAACCTCAGAAGTACCAATGCCGAACGCAATCGCTCCGAACGCACCGTGAGTAGATGTGTGTGAATCACCACATACTATAGTCGCTCCTGGCTGAGTGATACCATACTCTGGACCTACTACGTGCACAATACCATTTTTGGCATGACCTAATCCCCAATGTGAGATACCATGAGCTTTGGCATTTTCTTCCAACGCTTTCAATTGGCTGGCAGATAAAGGATCCTCTACTGGTAAATGTTGGTTGATCGTTGGTGTGTTGTGATCTGCTGTCGCAAATGTCTTCTCAGGGTGCAGTACCTTCAACCCTCTCGTCTTCAATCCCAAAAAAGCAACGGGACTTGTCACCTCATGAACCATGTGTCTATCAATAAACACAACATCTGGCCCACCTTCTATTTTCTTAACCACGTGTGCATCCCACACTTTGTCAAACAACGTATTGCCCATAGTTTGTATGTATTCTTATGTTTTAATTCCAGTCTATCAAAGATTGGCATGCAAAAGCAGCCAAAATCGAAGCGCAAAGCTAAGGAATTATCAACTATTATGGGAGTTTAGTCCGAATTATGGCGATGATAGAAGTGATAAATGAAATTTTATCAAATTTTACTTTTGAATTTTAACAATTTCAAAATTGAAGATTCATGGATTGATACAAAGTTCTGAATTCATCCCAACTCCATCATGAGGACAAAGAGACTATTTTCTAGTCCTAGTACCTCATGTAGCACTTCCACAGGAATATCCCACTCATCCAATTTACTTAAAATTGTCTCCTCTCCTTTTTGTGAATATTGGATTTGTCCTTCTATAACAATCATTTTGGTGGGCACTTTGGTCAGATGCTCGGCCAACATTACCCCTTTCTTTAAACCAACACCTACAATTTTGGTTTTGTCTGTTTTGTGCAGCACTTTGACAACTGGCTTGTCCGCTGTTTGGAGTTCTTGCCAAATACTTTTTGTGATGGATGTTTTCATAGTTGCAGGCTTAGCGTGTTTGTCGTGCTTCAAAAAGTCTCATAAAGGTAATATGAGCGATATTTCTGGCTCTTTCCTTGGCCAAAGTGGCCTTTTCACCTTCGAAAAGCTCGTCCATGGTCTCGAACCACAACTGCAACCAATTGCCAAAATGCTCTTGTGAAATAGAATGGTCAAACTGCTCATCGACCTCCAAGTGTGCCTTCATTGGATTGCCTTTGAACTTCTGCACGAAAAATAAATTGGTCTCCCAAAAATCAGCCAATTTGGACAGGTGCTCTGGCCAATCATTAATCACAGTATTGAAAATTGGTCCCAACATCGCATGTCGACGTACCTTGCCATAAAATGTATTGACTAGCAGTTCCAAGTCCTCTCTCGATGATATGTCATTCTTGTTCATGTTTCGAAATTAAAGCATCCTAACAAGTACAAACATGACTTGTGTCATATTTTGAACTATGTTTATCACAGAACACCATTAGGACATCATATTATTGTAACCTCATTGCTATCAAACAGTATGAAACATAGAACCTTTTAAAAATTAACAACAAATGAGATCCATAGAAAACAAAGTAGCCCTCATCACAGGAGGCACCAAAGGCATTGGATACGGTATTGCAGAAGCGATGCTCAAAGACAATATGAAAGTAGCCATCACTGGACGTACGCAGGAAGGAATCGATGTAGCGGTAGCTGAGTTGAAAAAATACGGAGAGGTAATGGGGATCGTAGCAGATGTACGCGAAGCTGCCGTGATGAGGTTAGCCACCACCACAGTCGTCGATAAATGGGGACAACTGGATGTACTGATAGCCAATGCTGGTGTAGGTCACTTTGGCTCTATCACCGAATTGAGTGACCAGCAATGGCAGGAGACGATCGATATCAACTTGACAGGAGTGTTCAACTCGGTCAGAGCGGCTATTCCTGCGCTCAAGGAAACCAAGGGATATATATTTACCATTGCCAGCTTGGCAGGTGCCAATTTCTTTGCAGGTGGATCGGCCTACAATGCCAGCAAGTTTGGACTGGTAGGTTTCACACAAGCGATGATGCTGGATCTGAGACATGAAGGTATCAACGTAAGTACCATCATGCCTGGGTCAGTCGCCACCTACTTCAACAACCACATCCCTAATGAGCAAGACGATTGGAAGATTCAAATCGAAGACCTAGGTCAGTTGGTGGTCGATGTATTGAAACTAGACCCAAGAACTCTACCATCTAAAATCGAGGTGAGACCAAGTCAACCACCTAAGAAATAGTATTGAGTATTGAGATATTTATGATGTAAAACATACGTTCTATAAAGATTTTGAGGCAGACAAAATGTAGCTTTACATCCCTTAAAGCCCACAAAGCACTTGTTGGCTATTAAATCCTCGACACCATGAATCCTGAGATCGCAGATAACATACGATATTTTCACCAACTCCTCAAAAATAGCCCTGCACAACTCATAGCGGTCAGCAAGACCAAGCCCAATGAAGACCTTCTGGTCGCCTATGAAGCAGGACAAAGAGCCTTTGGTGAAAACAAAGTGCAGGAGCTGGTGGACAAGTACGAATCGCTACCCAAGGATATTGAGTGGCACATGATCGGCCACCTGCAACGCAACAAGGTGAAATACATCGCGCCCTTCGTGCATTTGATCCACGGCATAGACAGCGAGAAGCTACTCCGTGAGGTCAACAAGCAAGGAGAGAAAAATGACAGAGTCATCAATTGTCTCCTGCAGGTACACATCGCACAGGAAGAAAGCAAGTTTGGATTTGACGAAGAGGAAATCAGCGTCATGTTAGATGCGGGTATCCTAGACGAACTACAGCATGTCAAAATCTGCGGACTGATGGGCATGGCGACAAACACTGAGAGTGAAATGCAAGTGTCCAAGGAATTTGCAGGACTGAAGACCCTACTCGACCAACTCCGACTCCACTACCAACATGACAGATTACAACTCGACGAACTCTCCATGGGCATGAGCGGAGACTACTCCCTCGCCCTAGACCATGGCAGCACCATGATCAGAGTCGGCAGCACCATCTTCGGTGGTAGGAATTATGGGGTGTGAGGTGACTCAACCATCTGTTGTGTGATTTCATTGTTAGACAACTCTATGGGATGATCTTGTTGCTGCCAAAACTGAAAGTCATTGTTGTTTGATTTTTTCTTCCCCGTCTGCGTACAAATAACAGGGTCTCAGCAAGACACTAAGATCAGTGGGGCAAGATAGACCGAGTATTCCCTTCTCAGATCAAGACAAAACCCAGTCATTTTTCTAATTGCTATAAACTGGCAAGTCCAATTCTTTATATGATTTTACTACTTTGGATTCATAAGAAAATGCCTGTAGTATTAACCTGGCTGCACCTCTAATTACTATATTATCAGAGATTACCATTACTCTTTGTATTTGTGAGGCATGCTTATTCATGCACTTGACCCATCTCTTTTGGGCATTTAACTCAAAACCAGACATCTCGGTGCAGTCCCATATAAGCGATATCTTGTGGTCAAGATCTCTTTTTTCAAATTCACTCTCCCAAAATAAGCAAGCTTTTTCACTGGCTTCTTCTGTAAACTTATTTCTAAATTTAAACAACAAACAATTTTCTTCATATTCATGAAAAACCTTTGCTTCCATCTCCTCTGATTGATATCTCATTCGTCTCTTAATTATTTAAAGTCTGCAAGGCTACCCATCGTAATGAAAGATAGAAGTAATTCTCGTTGAAATAGCCACTTTTATCGTCGAATCAATCACTCACCAAGGCAAGTGCCTGATGTATACGCTTTGATCTCCACACAATGGGTTCCAGATAAGTACAGAATCAAGCGACTGGCACTGCGCTTGGTCGTCACAGGCTTGTCAGATTCTTTAGTCGATTGGTTCGTATCCTCGTTCTTTTTGGACTCTCCCTCGGTCTCAGCCAGCAGGTTGGCCAAGTTTACATGCTGATCTCTGAGTCTAGCTCGCCTGACCCGCATAACAATGACAAAAATTAGTATGGGAGCCCGTACTATAAAGGCTTCCAAGACCCCACCTATTTCAGCATAGTGAAGCCAATGTTTGATAATACAATTACAGCTATAACCTGACGGCTATGGCCCTAGACCATGGCAGCACCATGATCAGAGTCGGCAGCACCATCTTCGGTGGGAGGAATTATGGGGTGTGATTAACGGGCACTTGGAGCACCCACCTAGTCTTAGCGTCTCGCTGAGACTTTGCTCCACACTCCACACACTCTTGATCACGAATGGTATATTTGCATCCCCTAGATAAACTACTGATTTTAATCCTTATTCTACATACAATTAGCAGGGTCTCAGCGAGACGTAAGATCAATGGAGCATTTCTGTCTTTTTGCTTTTCATGAGCTACAAATAGCTCAAAATACATGTCAGAATTTATAAATAATTCAAAATCAATTCAGTTGTCAGCCCATCACCTATTAGATCATTAATTTCCGAATTTTCAATTTTCAGATCTTCTAAAGTCTTTATCCCCTGCCTTATTTCTCTATCAAAGTCTGGATACATTGATGAAAAAATAATATACTGAACCAAAGCATCATCGCTAATTTGGACTTTGGAATTGTAAATAATCAGTACTTGATTTTTGATAATGAATTGGTTAATTAACCGCTTCATATGCCTAGGATTTTTGGGTATTTCCTTAATATAGTCAATCAATAAATGACCTTTTCTCTTATTAATAATTTTCTCAACCTTCTTTGCTGCCACTACTCTTTGACTAAGTGTGGTAGCTCCCTTTATGGCACTTTCCAGTTGCTCACTAGTTTCTGCTTTATCAATGTCTGCCTCCACTTCTTGGTCTGATCTTGCTGGTTCTTCTGGAAGATCTTCTTCGATTCGCAAGAATTTTTTCAAAAGCTTATCATGCTGATCTGTTCCTATTTTTGGAACATCTAGTACCAATTGAAAGCTCTTTTGTAAAAACTGATTACCAATGGTATGCCCCTTTTTCTTTAATTTCTCAAATTCTTCATATTTCTTATCGAAGCAATTACTTACCCAATTACCATCTGCAGCAATTACATATAACACCTTGCTCTGCTTGAACAGATTCTGAATTCCTTCCAATAACTTGACAGTAGGTTCTATTTCACAGCGATCTAAATCATCTATGAAAATGGCAACCTTACGATTCTTTGTTACTTGATTAAATCGATCCTTGATTGGCCTATATGGATCAGATGAATGATTTCTTGCCAATTCAGCAGTGGTCACTCTCCTCTTGAATATATTTTGAACCATTCCGCTAAAAGTGACCCAAATACTACCTAGTAGACCTATTAAGCTTCCATACAATGCCAATTCACTTCCTCCTTTGGTAAAAAGTCCATAACCACTAAATAAGAAAATTCCAGCAAGAAGAAATACAACTATTGTATTGTGATTTTGTAGTCGAAATGACCACAATCTGTGTGATTTGATCGAAGGAGGTTTGTTTGCTAAAGAGATTTGTTGACTCACTTTATTGACCAAAACCCACCATTGGTCATCTAGATGCTGATGTGTCCAAGCATTGTATTCTACTACTTCCCAACCGGAATTATTTAAAAACTCCTTATAATAAAGTAACATCGAAGATTTACCACTTCCCCATTCTCCATTAAGTAATATAGTATAGGAGTCTTCCTTGCCTAGTTCAGGCCAAAGAGCTTCAACTTTATCATGAATAATTTCCATGATCGATTTTCTTCCTAAATCGTCATCCTTTGAGGGATTATCTGGTTGAAAATCTGCATCAGTATCCAAGTTCACAACAGGAGTACCCACTGTCATTGGATGATCTACCATTTCAATCATGTCTGAGTCCATAATCAATGTTTGCTCCTCGTAACCTTGTTCCTTACGCACTCTCAGTATTTTGGAAAGCATCGAATTAAATTTCTCATCAGAAATTTCGAATTCTTTTGTCAATCCATACTCGTTTATTATTGAATCAATTTTGGGTTTATCTTGCTCTAAAAATACCCTTAGAGCTTGCTGCCATGAACCGTAATTATAGTAATGAAAGTGTTTCTTCTTACTTTTAATATTTCTATGAAATGTTAAAGCAATCGATTTATAGCAATCCAAAATCTCTGGATTACCCTCATCAGGATAGGCTAATTCAAAATATATCTCCTGTATTTGATCATCCTTGAATGTTACTACAAAACCTATCGTTTTGGTTTTGTTCTTTGAGTCTCCTTTTCTTGTGAATCCAACAAAAATATAATCCGAGCCCTGAAACCATTGGCCTTTGCTTAATCTACCCTCATTATCTTGATTTCTTAACCAAAACTTAAGACTAGGGTCTTTTACTTCCCTCCACTTTAAAAGGAATAGGAGAATTTCGTCGCTGAGTTTTGTTATTTCACTAAGTTGTGAGGGTTTAGCTTGATTTAATGAATCTTCTTTGTTCTTTTCATCATCTAACAAAGGTTTAAGCTGCTCTGATATCGGTCTAGATTTCTTTTCTATATTCTCAATAAGTTCTTTCTGAGCTTCCTGAGTTGTGTGAAATGATTCAAAATCTCCCCAATTCTCCTTCACATACTTTATACCTTTAAATGAAATTTTAGCAAAGGTTTCAAGCCTATCATTCTTTTCAATTAAACCTTCATCTAGCAGATGATTAATCCAGAACTTAAGCTGAGTGATTTTAAAATCATAGTTATTATCCTTAAGTAACCTCTCTAAGTCAATCCAATTATCAACCCCCTGTTCATTCTTGTCATACAGAAACCATAAAATGAACAACTCCTCCTTTTCAAATTTCAATTTCGCCATAACTCTAATTTAAAGCAATTGACCTCACTCTACGGGGTGTTTGATCCCAAAGAGAGAGGCAATCCGTGTTATATAATGTGTTCTACCGTAGATACCCGACCAACAAGCGGCCAGCCTCTGTGATCTGAATCCGTATGTGGTCGTCGAAAGAACCATCTGTCTCGGTATCTAGGTTATTTCGTCCTATCCATTCATTGTTGCAGGGGTTGCTGTCCGTATCTATGGGAGCTTTCCCGACATCTGTGCGATAGATATTCTCCAGAGGCACACCGCCATAGCTTTGGTAATTGGTGGCAGTGAGCTGATGAGGATGCTTGTGGGTATTGCCCGCAGAGAAGATGACATACTCGGCATTGACTGCCTCGATGAACCGTGGACAACTGGCATTGCGCGCACCATGATGAGGTGCTATGATGACACTGGATTCTAGGTACTGACTCATGGAGTCCAGCAAGAAGCGCTCTGTAGAGATGCATTCGTATTCGCAGGCACAATCTGCCTTTTTACATTCGTCCAGCCCGACAATATCTCCTGTGAATAGCACCGACTGATCCGCATAGTCTAGCTTGATAACGATGCTGGCAGCATTCCTCAGTTTGGAGGCATTGTTTCCCAGCTCCGCCGCAAATGCTTCGTCTCTCTTGCCAAAGCCTGACAAAAAAGTGAGACTAAAATCTCCTTCGCTATAAACAACAGTCCCGGGTGTCAGTGCTGCCTCAGTCAAATCCTGAATCACTATGCCTGGCTCTGCCTTGAGGGAATCAATTGCGCCCTTCACCGTCCCAGGTAGTCCGTCGGGTCGATAGCTGGTAAATAGCGCACGTTTGATTTGATAATCAGCAGTGATTTCATCCACCGCTCTCCAATGATCCGAATCCGTATGACTCAGGATCATCAGTTCTATGTCTTGCCCCACTGGGTATAGACTATTGAGGAAGGTGTTGACATAGTCACTGTTGCCTCCATCATAGATGATGTACTTGCCTTCGGGAGTTTTGATGATGCAGCCGAGCCCTGCTCCTACATCTACTACATAGACCTCAGCTCCCTTCTTGTTGGGATAGAATCTGGGCAACTGTCCCGACTCCCTTTTGACCTGTGATCGATAGATCCAACCCTTGATATTCGTACCGAGGATTTTTGCATGATAGTAGCCGTTATTTTGTTGTCCACTATCGAGTAGCTCCAAGATCTCTCCAGGCTTCATGTCGCCACCGATCACTTGGTCAGCACCACTGTGATGGTCTACTCTGAGAGCGGTGTTGTTGTAGGTAGTTAGGTATTGCGCTTGAGATATCCCTGCACTCAGCAGGAATATCACTATATAGCAAAGTTTCATAACCGTATTTTTTTGACTTGATTGACAGAATACGGTATCACTCCTATGCCCAAGGCCAGAATCACATTGGTGAAATCAGAGAGATCAAGACCCACAGAGCAGTTGACACAATATACCTTCATATAAAAGTAAAAGGTGGTAATACACACACTGAGTATCAAACTGGTCACACCAGATAAGAATAAGATCAAACGACTGGCACTCTTTTTATGCTCAGCAGGATTGTCACCTTCTGCTGGTACTGATACTTCCATCTCAGTGAGCATGTCGGTCAGGTGGATGCCATTGTTCTTGAATGACCGCCTTACGATCATCATCACAATCACAAAAATAAGTATGGGAGCCAATACTATAAAGGCTCCCAAGATTTCGGATAGGTTTTCCATTTGGTTTAATTGAATTATTTTAATGGTTCAATTGGATATTCAACTCGGTTCTACTATTCCTAACATCTCCAAGAGCTGCGGATCATCCTCCAGTGCTACTCGGGCTATGCCGATATAGTCAGACATCCAATCTTGGAGTGCATCGAGTGCCTCATCTCGTTTTTCGGTGGCATCTTGTGCTTCGCCTTTTTCCTTGAGTTGCTTGTTGTACTTCTTTTCTAACTCTACGAGTTCTAGGCTGGCCGCTGTGAGTGCTTCTTGAGGGATGTTGACCTTGGCAAGTTCGGCAAGCACGATAGGTGAAAGCAGAGAATTGGTGTAAAAGGTCTTGGCTTGCTGTAGCCAACCGGGAAAAGCCTGCTTGCGATCACCACTGAGCTGGAGTGCCTCTTCGGTGGCCTTGTTGCCCTTCAGTGCGATGCGGGCCAGCTTTATATGTCGCATGTAGGTTTTGTTCAACGCAGCTCGGGCAATCCGAAACTCATCAGAGGCGGCATACTGCTCTCCATATTCTAGTTTTTGTTTGACATGAAGGGCATCTGCAGTTTCGTAGAGTGCCATGCCCGAATTCATGGTCTCTGCATCATAACCATACTCAGTCAATACTGAGCTAATAGCGTCAACATCTCGACCGTTGGTAATGGCATTCTTATCAAAGAGTAGTTTGCCGTCGATTGTTTCATTTTCCATAGTTTTAATATGTTTTTAGTTTAGAATAAATTCGGTTGTATTGCGATTCCTTGCGTTTTTGTCGTTTTATCTAGCGTTTATATGACTTTTCGCAGCGTTTTTGTTGTTTTGGATAGCGTTTTTGTCATTTTCTTCTGCGTTTTTGTGACAATCGCTAGCGGTTTTGTCATTTCCCTCTGCGTTTATTTCGTTTTCCTGAGCGTTTTTACCATTTTGGCTAGCGGTTTTGTGACTGACTGGATCGGTTTTGCGGTTATGGTTAGCGTTGATGTGATTGTTTTCATTGTTGGAAGAAATGACATTTATTTGATATCCGTAATTGTCGTGGGTCGGAATAGATTGTAGTTAACTCCCAGAATGCTAAAAAAACCTGATTGCTGTGTAACGCCGTTGGCATAGTTGCGACCAAAACTCGCATTGACGAAAATGGATTTACTTAGTTTATAGTTTGCATTGACAGACAGTCTGTAGGTGAAATCATCTTCAATTCTATCAATGAATTGCCCTCCAGCATTGACGTCCTTAAATTGAACCTCGTACCATCTTGCCACCGCTTCAAAAGATAAACTGATATTCTCTACGTCTTTGACAAAACTCAGCCCGACATCAAAATTGGACTCTACAGAATCAACGTTGGCCTTCATGTACCGAGCAGAAAACACAAATTGGTTTTGCTCATTAATTTTCTCCGAGGCAGTAGCCCAAAAGCCCAATTTTCTAATTCCACCGTCCTGCCCAGGCTGCTTTGTTTGAAAAGATGATGCTCCACCTAGCTCTATAATCAGTCCTGCTTTTTCTCTCGTTTGATCGATGAGTTCATCATTGATATTCAGTGCTAGGTATTGGTCATAGATAGAGGCAGCAAAGGCTTGAATTTCACTTCTGGTGTTGGTCGTATCCTTTGCATATGAAGGATCTACATCTTCAGCGATTGTATACAATTCTGCTATTGCAGCATCACTGCAATCTTGTGACCTAGCCTCTAGCACTATTTTATCAATTGCAGACTGCTTGTTTATAAAGGTTTGCGCCAAGGCTCGAATGCCTAAGATAACAGAAGCGAGTTTGGATCTTGATTGAATTAATTGAATTGCATCTGTAGCACTCTGTGGCAGCTTTCCTTGGATCAATTGAAACCTAAACCCTACTCCCATTAGCGATTGATCAATAGCGGTGTCTTGGACATTCGCAAATGATAGACGAAAAGTTTGCTGAATAGTCTGCCATGTGTCTGGATCATTGAATTGTTCTAAAGTCAATTCAGGTTTACTTTTCAACCAGTAGGGAGCAAATTCTAATCCTATGTTTGGATTCAATTTCCCATTTTCATCAAAGGATGTTAAAATATTAGTGGTTAGTTCTGAAGGACTAGTTGGACGAAGGACAGACGTAGGTTCAAAATCTAGTATTGAAAAAGCAGGGCTACTAGGTACATCATGGTGAATCTTTTCTTCTTGAGCATATCCTCCATAAGAAATCGTAAACCCTATTAGAAATATGAGAATAGATTGCTTCATATCAAATCAATGATTAGTGTGTATGAAACAATATCTTTATCCTTATCTACCTTTTTGCTATACGGCCCAAAGGTCTTCAATTCCTGTTGATCACAGCTAATCGTCACTTTAAAACTTGTCCAATTGGTATTAGGATTGGTATCCACTACGGTACAGGTGACTATCAGCATCTGACCATGTAAGTTAGAAACCTCACCCACTGTGACTTCATTGCCTTGTCCTAAAAGAGAACTGCCCAAAAACACACTGTGTCCTCCAGTCTGTCCATTGCCTATTGTCATAGAAGCAGTCATGCTACCAGAGTCAGGCAGATCTAATTTGTCTTCAATATCGATATAAGTGTTCTTGCTCATGATTTAGTTTATGGTTTTAAAAAAATTGTTTTACATTTTTTTATCTCTACAACCCCAACCACTCGGCAAGGGCGTCTTTGTTGTCTTTAAATAATTGTTGTCCATACTCCTTCAAAGCTTTCATATTCTGATGAGTGGCACAGTCCATCTCTGGGTCGACAGAGCTTCCTTTCAGGTCTCCATCTAGCCGTAGATACTGCTTTGGTTGAGGAGTCGTATCATAGATTTTTCGGAGCTGATAATCGGCCACTTCAGCAGAGCCAGACATCATGATGTCTATGATGGGCTGCACCCATTCGGCCATCCCGTAGTTGCGGGCTTTGCTGTAGTGATAGGTCTTGTGTGTATAGCCAGTGCCGAGAGACAGGATTTTCATATCCTCTGCCTTGGCCTTTCTCTTATTGATATCGAATAACTCCCTCCCCTCGGCATAAGCCACTAGTGCAGGGTTGTTGACAAATACCCCTCCGTCAATCAAAGGGTAGTCTTCTCCGGATTTGGAGGTTACTTTCTCACATTCAAAATACGTAGGTGCAGCTGATGTAGCGCGACAGACGTCTTTGACTTTAAAATTATACTCGTCTGCAACTGCCTTGTGCTGGTAAAAGAAATGCCCTTTGCGGTTTTTGATATCATAGGAGGTGATCACGGTAGGTTTCAGCAGATTTGATAACCAGACATCCCCAAAATAATCCTTCAAAGCATCCTCGATCCCATCTGCGGGATATTTTTCGTCTAGTATACCTCCCATGGTTTTGATCTTATGAAAGGTCGGGATGTCAAAAATCTCATCTCCCCTGTCAAAATAAAGATCGACCACTTGCTCTGCGCTAAACTTGGGCTTTTTGCTTTTTCCGTCAGGACATAAATAGGCACAAGCCAAGATTCCTCCTGTACTGGTGCCAGCTACCAGGTCAAAATAGTCAGAGACTTGGATTCTAAATTCCTTCTCGATTTCGACAATAATCTGTCCAGGGATGATTCCTCTGATTCCTCCCCCGTCAATGGATAATATTCTTTTTAGTGGATTCATTTTATTCCTATTTATACTTTCAGATAATCACTGATCACCCAGCCCTCTTGCACGATTTTACTTTGCTCCATTTGCCTTTGGTCTCTAGGATCTGTACCATTTCGCCCTTGGTGAGGGGTTCTATGACGAGATCGCTGTTGGCGGAGGGTTTGCTGCGGACGTTGAGCTGGTAGGCGGTGACGGTGGCAGTTGGGTAGTCTGTGGTTTGACCTGCTGGGTCGAATGCTGCGGGATCATCCTGCTGTCTGTTCGCATAGAGGATGTTATTGCGCAATTTGTCGAGCGGGAAAGCAGGTCCTGGATCGATCTTCCTATCTGGAGAAATCTCCTCATGACCAAGAATGAGTTTGATCCCATAGGTCTCGCACAGCAATCGGACGATCTGCTCGACGATCTCTATCTGCTCTGGGGTATAGCGGTGCCAGTAGCTGGCTACACTTTCGTTGCGATGGATTCCCTGAAACACTTCCACAGCAGCATAAGACTTCTTGAACCACGACAGGTATTCCTCTCCTTGTTTGTCGAGGCGACCGGCATTGTCGATCTCTATCCCGATGCTGTAGGCGTTGAGTCCTGATCGATCCGCCCAGCTACTTTTGCCTGCGTGCCAAGCAACGGTATTGAACGGCACCAACTGGGTAATACTGTTGTCCCTGCCTATGACGAGGTGAGCACTGGCTGGTACATTGGGATCAGTCAAGGTCTGAATCGAGGACTTGGCATCTCTACCTGCGGTGAAGTGGATCACCACGGTATCAGGCAGGCTGTCTCTGAACTGTCCACTGGTCTTGTTGGTCAGCTGATGGCTCACCTGAGAGCCAGAGGATGGTACCAATAGATGGTTTTCGATTTTCATGGTTTCCTGTCCTGTAAATAATCACTTATTAAGAACTTCAAAAACCAAAATAAAAGAGGCACAGCAATCATATTCTAGTCAAGTTAGGAGTTAGGTTTTCTCACTTAAATAGATGCTGCATTTCTAAATTAGAAAATTATTTTTCAATAAAAAACAATGTTACCCTTCAAAAAAGTATGAATTAAGGATTATTTATATCCAATCTCAACATATTAACATTCTATAAAATTACCCCTTAAACATTGATAGCTAAGTTGTTATCATTTCAAATCATATATATCCTAAAAATCATACTTATTAGTTGAGGACAAACGCATCGAAAAAACTGAATCCCTCCAAAGGGGAAAACCACTCACTTTTTGGGGCAGTAGAAAATTTCAATTTTTATTCTACCATTAAATCTTGGTTGTAACTTTTGCAAGTTTGATTTCAATGCATTAACTCTTCTCTACCTCATGAAACGACACTACAAAAGCCGTCCCCTTCCCTACTTCAGATTCGCAGCGCAACTGACCATTTAGGAGGTCGGTATATTTGCTGACGATGGATAGACCGAGTCCGTTGGACTTTTCTCCTCCAGTGGCTTTGGCTGTCAATACTTGAAATTTCTTGAACATCTTGACTTGATCGTCTGGGGAGATACCTGGCCCTTCATCTCGGACGCTTACTTCTACTTGTTGACCGACTCTGGTGGTACTGATGTAGATGTGTTTGTTCAAGGGCGAAAACTTGATGGCATTGGACAGTAGGTTATCAAACACATGATAGACAAACTCCTCTAGGCCTAAGATGTGGATATCAGGTATCAAATCTGTTTGGATTGTGATGCCTTTGATAGCAGCACCAGAGGCAAAATTATGAGCTATAGCAGACAGTATTTTGCTCAAACCTACCACTTGGTATTCTTCGGTTGTGCGAGACTCTATCTTTTCCACATCGAGGATGCGGGTCACCATGTCACTGAGACGCTTAGACTCGGTCGTGATGTGGTTGAGCATCTTTGCCTCACTTTCCTCCAACTTCAAATCATCCATCAACATTCGTGAAATACTGTTGATGTTGTTGATCGGTGCTCGAAGATCGTGGGACAGGATATGAATGAAGTTGTTTTTGTCTTCATTGACAGCAATCAGCTCTTTGTTTTGTTGGTTGAGTCGCTCATTTTGTTGCTCTATCAACTCTTGATGCTTGAGTAGCTGCTTGTTGGCATTGGATTTTATTTTGCTCCTGTTGTACAGGAAAAAGGCAATCACCACGGCGAAGGACATACTGACCAAAAGTATGTTTCGAACCAATGCTTGTCTCTCTACCTCCTGCCGATTCAACTCTAGTTCCTCATCCATAAACATCTTCTCTTGCATCAGCAGGACTACTTCCTCATCTTGGTGGTTGGAGAGGTTCTTGATAAACTCGTTGAATTCCGAACCAAAATAACGTTGGATACTGCCTTTTTTGATTCTTGCGAATTCAGGGCTCGCCAAGTATTCATTGAATGGCTCATCCCAATCTGAGTTTTTGTTGAAAATCACACCCAAGCCGTGCCCCTTGACTGCATAAGCATTGAGGCGCTTGATGGGCCAGTTTTGATTCAATGCCAATAGGTATCGAGTCAGATCACTGTATCCAAAACTGCGCTCGGTCTCAACTACTTTTTGAACGATCTGCGTACTTTGATCTATGTATTTTAGATCAAAATTGAAACCATTGGCATCCTTGATGTTCTTGAGGTTTTGATCATAGGTGGTACCCAATACAGATATGGCAGTATAGTCTGAATATGGATACCTAAAATCTTCTTCATGTAACACTGTAGGATTGGATCTGTGAGTTACCAAAACTTGAAAGTCCGGGAAATATGGGTTAGAAAATTTTACATTTTTGTCTCGGTCTGCCGTCCAAGAGATGATATCTAGTCCGATATCTCCTGCCTTTTCTTCTATTTGGATTTGTTCGAAGATTTCGGCCATGGTATTCCACTCTATCCATTTGTACTTGATCTTTATACCGTACTTTTTTGACAAAAATCGTTGAAAGCCGATCATCATCTCGTACTCTAGACCTTCGAGAATGCTGTCATTGGAGATCAAAAAAGGTTCATTGAGCTTGTATTGTATGGCTATCAAACCTTTTTTGTCACGCTGGGCTTGAGCCCAAGTCAGATCACTGGCATGAACTGTCACTCCTGACAATAGGAACACTCCCATAATACAAAATATCACTCGTTTCATAATAAAATTTTCATCTGCTACTACCATTTGACCGTTACACCATCTTGTTAATTTGAACCAACAAAATAGGATACTCTAATTGAACTACCCAATTTGCGAAAGGATAATGAGTCTACTTTTGATATCTAAAATTTTCAATAGTGGTATTAGAAAAGTGTACTAAGATGTCTTGATCACATACTCCATTGCCTCCTTTTTGTTGCTGACACCGAGCTTATTATAGATATTGCCAAGATGAAACTTGACCGTACTTAGACTGATAAATAATTGATCAGCCAACTCTTGATTGGTTTTTCCTCTCAGACTTAAGTCCATGATTTCATATTCTCTACTTGTCAATGGGTTGAAGAGCCTTTTGTTTAGTTCCTCTCTATCCAACTCCAATTTGAAACTATTTGGCCCATTGAGTAGCTCGATGTATCTAGTTTGAAGGGCCTCCAATTGACTCTCTTGGGCTAGTCTTTCTGCCTTGTAGTACTTGATACGCAATACATATATGATAACCGCTGCGATCAGCACAATTACAGCAAAAACACTGATTACCAACATTATAATCCTTGTGTGATTCAATTCTACCCGCTGCATCTCATATTCAAGATTCAATCGTTCTATTTCAGCTTCCTTGAGTGAGGTTTCAAATTTCAAATGAAGATTGGCTATTTGTTTGGACTTTTCGTCATTGAATATTTGCTCATACAAAGAATGGTATCTGGCCATAAAACTGTAGGCACCTTGATAATCACCCATCTCCAGATATATGCTTTTAAGCAATTCTAAACTATATGCGAGTTCTGATGGGGTATGATTGTCTTCAAAAATATCCATGGCTTTCTTTGCCATATCGAGGGCTTCAGGATATTTCTGTTGTGCTAGGTAATTTTCGGCCATACTACCCAATACCTGACCATAGGCTGATTTATATCCTAGATTGTCATACACTTTCAGTGCACGTAGATAGTATGATTCTGCTTGCAAGTATGATTGACGTTCCATAAAATGCGTCCCGATATTGAGTAGGGCATTGCCAATGCCTTCTTCTTCATTCAATTCTTCAAAAATGGCCAAGGCTTGAGAGTAATATTCCAACTCCATGTCTATCTCATTTTGATAGTATGCAATCATTCCCAAATTATTGAGTGCATGACCTTTGCGGTATCGCTCACCCATTTGATCAGCTTTTTGTACTGCTCTTTCGAAATAGATTCTCGCCTGCTCATAATCCTCATTGTACATATAATCAATGCCTAGATTATTGTATGCGTCAAATATAATTTGATTATTTTGGTGTTTTTCACCTTGTATCAAGGCCTGATACGAGTAATGCACAGCACTATCATATTGTGCCTTGTAACTATAAATTGCAGATTTGACGATGTAAGCTTCTCCCTTATACTCATCCAAATCTGCAGTATTCAAAAGTTTTAGGACTTGATTGATTACAATCATGGCACTATCAGGACTGGCATCCATCATTTCTCTCGCCTGCTCTATATCCGATTGTATTCTATCTGTGGATACCAATTGCGTAGCACTTGGATGAGCAATCAAGCTATCAGTATTTTCACCTTTTCGATCATTTGAGATCACAGCCCCTACAATCGGGTGAATATCCAATAGCACTACAAGGCAGACCAGTCGAAAGGTTAGGTTTAAGATCGACATAGCACAAAGCAAACATTAAAAAGACAAATCTACAACTGACGATTACTCATTGCTCAATTTATCAAATTGCTCTTTCTTTCGGATTTTGATCAATGAATCAAATTTTCTTTTGACGGAAATGTTACTATGGATTAAATCATTGACCACTTTGTATGGAATGGACATCAATTCCAAATCAGTGTACGCTGAAACAGTACCTTCATTGGCAGAATTGTTGATCAACTCCATTTCTCCAAACAATTCTCCTTTTTTAGCTGTCCCTACAAAAACCTTTTTTCCTTCATCATTGACATGAATAGCCGCCTTGCCCTTGACAATCATGTGGACATGTTCAGAAAAATGATCCTGTTGCACAACTACTTCCCCTTTGCCGTAAATATTGTACTCCGAATTATTGATTAACTCCTTGAGTTCATTGACGCTGAGGCCTGAGAAAACAGGTGAATTCAAAATCAACTTGCTCTTGCCAAGAAGATAACTTTCTTTGTCAAAATCCTCGACAGTCCATGGCTTGCTAAAGGAGACGGCATTAGGCAGGCGAATGTTGTTTCTCTTCGCTCCATACCATATCTTGGTGTACAACTCATCCTTGATCATTTCGGATTCCCAAAAGTCATCGATAAAGTAAAGTACTTCATAGTCTACTTTGTGCATGTCAAACTTCACGGTCTTGACTTCATACGCTGGGGTCTTTCTGATTTTTTCAGTATTGACGATTATTTCTTCTATGATTTGTTTCACCTGATTGGGAGGAGATATATTATTGAACGAAACCATGATCGTCTCTGCATGGAACTTGTTGGGTCGTGAATAATTGAGAAACACCTGCTTGCTCAAGAATGAGTTGGGTACGCTGATCATGTCATTCTGACGATTGACTATCCTGATAGCTCTCCAGTTGATCTCCACGATCTTGCCATAATGAGTTCCTACCTGAATCCAGTCCCCAGTCTGAAAGGGACGCTCATAGACCAGTGAGATACCAGCAAACAGGTTGCTCAAAGTGTCTTGCAAGGCCAGCCCCAACACCAATGAAGTCACCCCTAACGCCGTAATCAAACTGCCTAAATCAGACCCCCAAATCTCAGAGGCAACTACTGCAAAACCAATCGCTATGACTATCATACGCATGATCTGTTGGAGCAACTTTGGCACACGCGCCTTATGATCTTCTTTGATGTCCGAATCCGTAAAGAAAATTTGATTGATGAAATTAATGAATAGGTATAAACCTAATATCCAAAGTACAGTCTCGTACAGTTTGATAAACACAGAAGGAAAATCGTAAGGGATAATATTGACCAATGCCAAATAGACGGTTAGCATTGGCAGGAATACATTTTTTAGCAGACTCAGGGTCGCTACCGAGGGATGGTTGACTTTTTTGAGTCTGTTGTTGATCTCACTGGTGAGAATAGCCAATAAAGGATACAACGTGGCAATCAAAATGCCCCAAAAGGTGATGTTATCTTTTTCCATTATACTATTTCTCTATTGACAGCCTCTGTTACATTCCACACTTGCATTCCTTTGAGATCTTTGACACCTACCTTCTCCTCCATCTCAAAAATATCAACTAGATTTTCATGAATAATGGTGCTTACCAAAATCTCACCATCTTCTGCATACTCTGACAGGTATTTTACAGTGTTAATTGCTTCACCCCAAACATCATATTTGGCTTTCCTTCGTCCTACCAAACCTGCAAATACATCTCCTGAATGGACGGCTACAGCAAGACCCAGTTTTAAATCATTAGTATCACAATAATGTTCGACAATTCTCCTCATTTCTATCGCATAATTGACGATGGTTGTGCTATGATCCAGTTTGGGCATCTCTACCCCGCTCACTGCGAGATAGTTGTCTCCTATACTTGTGACTTTTTCAATATCATACTGTTCGCCTAGATTATCAAATGCCTCAATCAAGTCATTCAGGATACGGATGGATTCACGGGGAGGTAGTTCCCTTGCCAAAGCGGTAAAGCCTGTAATGTCTGCATACAGTGCAGTCACATTGCTCTGTCTGATGATCAAATCTGTTTCTCCTGATTTCCATCGTTCGATAAACAACTCAGGCATAAGGTTGGCCACCAAACCATCAAATCTATCATTGACATGTGTCAATTTCTTGTCGTAATCTTTGATACTATCAGCTATGATGTTGAATGATTTTGCCAATACTTCAAACTCATCAAAAGTCTGAATCTTTACTTTGGCATTGAGATCACCCTCACTGATTCTTTTGGCACTTTCTATCAACTTAAATATAGGTCGCGTGAACAAGGAAGAAGAAAGCATCCCTATCGCTGTGAAGAGTATAATGGCGATAACCAATATCGTAATCACAAATTGTCTATATCTATGCAAATCTTTCAATCCTTCGTCAGCATCTTGCTCTGCGATGATAGCCCAATTCAATCCGAATTTTTCGAACGGGGCGTACGAGCTCAATACTTCCTCGCCTCTGAAGTTTTCTATGATCTTGTGACCCGTGATACCTGACAGTGCTTCTTCCACTGCTTCAGTTTTGACGTGTTGAAAGAATACAGAAGTTTTGAATCGCTCGATCATCTGAATTTTGGTATCGACATCACCTACTTCCTTGATCATTTTCACATAGGTATCAGGATCTTCCAAAAGCATGCGGTTATCGTTTCGCATATAAAAATCTGACCCTACCAAGTATATCTCCCCTGTCTTGCCCAGACCATCATCTTCCCAATCTTCACCAGCACTCATGATTTGATTGACACGACTGATAGGCATTTGCAAGGCTACAATCCCTACAAAGTCGTCGTTGTTGTACACAGGACAAGCGACAAACGAAGATGGCGCGCCATAAGAAGGTCGATACAATTCGAAATCCACAAACTTTCCTCCATGAATATCCTTGTTGTTAAGGATTGAGTTGACCAATTGTCCCAGATTGCTAGTACTGTAAGGGCCTTCTTTGAGGTTGGTACCAAAGTCTGCTTCCTTCTTAACGGTATAGACCACATTGCCTTTGGTGTCTATGAGTAACACATCGTAGAACTTCATCTCACTCATGAAATTTTTCAACCTTCGATGAGCCACCGCAGCGACCTTGTCATATTCCAGACCAGAATCTATTCTATCCAGATTTTCCTTCTCTCCTATGGGATGAGGGTTGTTGGCGATGTACTTGTATTGTAGCAGCTTCCCGGCTGGACTTTTAGGGATATAAAGCTTCTTACTTTTATAAATATCAATATTAGATTCTAACCGATCCAAATACTCCTCATAGAAATCATCCAATTTCTTCTCTTGATTCCAAGTGATCTTGGTGTTGTTTAAGTCTTCGTACAAATCGCCAAACTTGCTGAGAGCCATCGAAACAGTAGAATCCTTGCCGAGATATTCTACCTGATCCTTGATACTCGCAAAATAGCCATCGATGTGGTATTCTCTACTACTACGCAAAGAGGTCAACTGAGCGTAGACACCTTCGGTGATCGCATTTTTGGCACGATAGTAACTAAACAAAGACACAATCAAAGTACTAACTACACTTACCAATACAACGATAACTGTGAGTTTGGACTGGATACTCACAGAGACCAGTCCCCTACTTTGCTGATACATTAATTTGAGTTTGTTGATCATAGGTTGTGAATGATAAGGAAGCAAATTAGCCAAAAATTCTAATGGTCATTGAATTTATAATTTGAGAATTTAAAAGCAAAGCAAATTCAAAATTTATGAGTTAAAAACCTTAAAACCAGCTGACGTAATGTCTCACTAAAAATGGTGATTTTTTTCTTTAGCCATTTTTGGCGATGTATAGCAGATACCTAATGTTCATTTTTGCACTATAGTCATATATAATATGAAAATAAATGAATAGAATCCCTAGATTGATCGTCCTCGCTCTGATTTTTCTTTCTCCCTTCTTTTTACAAGCTCAGTGCTTTGATGTGCCAGAACCAGACATCAATGGGCTGAATGGAATACGACTCAATGAAATTAATATTGGCGACAAATTTGGCAATGCAGTGAGTAGTGCAGGTGACATCAATGGTGACGGAATAGACGATATCCTCATCAGTGCACACCAAGCCCACGATCTCATCAATTCCGTAGATGATGTTGGAAAAGTCTATGTGGTATTTGGACAAGCTGGATTGGTATCCCCCTACGACCTCACATCACTAGATGGATCCAATGGCTTTGTCATACGTGGAGTAAAAAACACAGACTACTTAGGTACTTCGATCAGTAAATTGGGGGATTTTAATCAGGATGGAATCGACGATATCATCATTGGGATTCCCAACTACATTAAATCCACATCTGTTAAATCTGGAGCTGCGATGATCTTGTATGGAAAATTGGGTGCATTCCCATCAGAAATAAGCTATGAAGATCTGGATGGAAGCAACGGCTTTATAATTGAGGGAGAAGCCGCAGGAGACAGGTTTGGTTCGTCAGTCAATGAATTGGGGGATGTCAACGGTGATGGTCATCCTGATTTAATTGTAGGTGCACCCAATACTACCAATAGTTCCATCTATGCCGCTGGAAGTGCGTACGTGATTTTTGGAAACAGCAGCATGCCCGCCATCTTCAATAGCAGTGATATCAATGGTAGCAATGGCTCTGTCTATAAGGCAAACATCTCCTCCTACCTAATGGGCAATGCAGTATCTACAGTTGGGGACATCAATGACGATGGCATCAATGATATAGCCATATCATCGCATAGTGCCTCCAATGGTGCTCTAACGTACGCTGGATTGACCTATGTGGTCTATGGCAAGAGTAGTTATACTCCTGTATTTGAGTTGTCAACCGTAAATGGCAGCAATGGATTTCTTGTGAGAGGAGCATCACAAAGTGCCTATCTAGGGTTAGAAGTAGGCTTTGCAGGTGATCTCAACAATGATGGCATTGACGACATGGTGATTGGCGCTCGTGGTGCCAAAGTCAACGACAAGCAAACAGGGTCAGCTTATGTAATATTTGGGAGCACCAGTCCAACTGCTTTCCCTCTCAATTATGATTTAACAAACCTGGACGGTAGCAATGGGTTTGTTATCCAAGGTAGCGAACAAAACAATGATAATCTAGGATATAGTGTAGCCTATGCTGGAGATATCAACAATGACGGTATGGACGACTTGATCATAGGTGCTACATACGGTGGTCGAGGTTTTGTGGGTACTAGCTACGTCCTATTTGGCAAAACAGGAGGCTGGTCATCGTCGATTACAGCCAATAGTTATATAAATGGCAGCAATGGTTTTCAGGTGTTCAATACTGAAAGATTCAGATCCCTTTATGGGGCATCTGTAGCAGGTCTTGGAGATGTCAATGGGGATGGAAACGATGATTTCATAATAGGAGGACCTAGTCCCTTCGCATCATTTAATGGCAAGGTAACCGTCGTGTACGGGGAAAGTATGGATTTGATCGACGACATAGACCCAGCCATCACTTGTCCCTTGGACAAACAATTATTCATAGGATCAACCCTCCCTGATTACACAGATGATGTCAGTGCCACTGACAATTGTACCTACAAAGAAAACCTAATCATCACCCAATCTCCAGCCCATGGGACGCTATTTACAGGTACCATGACAGTGACGATCCATGTCTCTGATTTGAGTGGAAACTCGTCCTCTTGTGATTTTTCTGTCACACCCAATACCCCCAATCCTGACAGAACATGTGCAAGCACAAGTCTAAATACAAGTAAGCTAAATGGAACAGATGGATTCTTGGTGGAAGGAAAAAAAACCACTTCTAACCTAGGTTCTGATGTCAACTATGTGGGTGATTTCAATGGAGATGGAATAGATGACTTCATCGTTGGAGCCCCAGGAGCGACAGCTTCATTTGTCGGAGAATATAGCAGCATGTCAGAAACTGTATCGGGCACTGCCTTTTTGGTATTTGGTAGAGCTGATGGCTTTCCAGCTTACCAAGACATGGCCTTCTTAGATGGTACCAACGGTTTTGAGATCGGAGATTTCAGCAATGCTTTCACCAATAGTATGCGTCCAGGTTATACTGTCAATGGCATTGGAGATATCAATGGTGATGGGTTGAACGACATTGCTATCGCTGACCCGTTCGAATATTGTGTACTGGGCCAAGAGTGCGGTTATACCTTCGTCATATTTGGCAGCAGTACATTTTCAGATGCCACCTTTGATATTGGCAACCTTGATGGCAGCAACGGATTTATCTTGACAGGACAAAACTGGAGTCAATCTGGCATGGGAATGAGTGGCATGGACATCAACGCAGATGGTTATTCAGATCTAGTCATAGGTGCCAGAAGTGGGTCACTTAGCCTAGATGGTAAAATTTATGTACTATTTGGCAAGAGTTCACCTTTTGATGCTTTGATTAGTTATGCCAGTTTAGATGGTTCCAATGGATTTATTATTGAGGGGGACAATAGCGTCATGGGTGACATAGGCCAATACCTAACCAACCTTGGCGATATCAATGACGATGGGATTGATGATTTAGCCCTTTCTAATAACAACAACCGTATCTACATTTATTACGGTCATACTGGAGTCTTTACCTCTCCATTTCAAATAGCCGATCTGGATGGCTCTAATGGATTTACCATTGATGAAACGTCTGGTATTACAAACTTGAAAATGGTTTATCATGCAGGAGACATCAATGATGATGGGATCAACGACGTACTCATCAGAACTTCCAGTAGTTCAATATATGCCCTATTTGGAAAAAACACCTTCACGAGTTCGGTCATGCTCAATGACCTAGATGGTAGCAATGGATTTGTATTAACTGGTTTTGGATCGAATAGTTATGACATTCAAGGCGGTGGGGATTTTAATGGAGACGGAATAGAAGACTTTGTGATTGGCCCCAAAATCATTTATGGCAGATCATCATGGCCAGCAACCCTAATACCAGGTGATTTGAAACCAGGTCAATACTACCAAACAACCACTCATAGTGAATCGGTCAGTATCCTAGGAGATATCAACCATGATGGATTGAGTGATTTACTAAGTGGCAAATCCACCTATCATCAGTATTCGGCAAACAGTCAATTTAATGACCCTGGGTACATGTATGTCATATTTGGTTTTGCAGCTACTGATGTGACTGATCCTGCCATCACCTGTCCTACTAATCAAGTGGTGACCGCTGGTTCTGCGCTGCTAGACTACACTGGTGACGCAGTTGTATCTGATAATTGTGATGATGCACCAACCGTAAGTCAATCGCCAGTAGCGGGCACGATTGTCACTGGTTCTACTGACGTCACACTCACGGTCACTGATGCTTCTGGGAACTCATCATTTTGCACATTCAATGTGAACACCACTGTAGATTTGGAAGATCCTGTAATCACCTGTCCAGCTGATCAAAATGTAGATTGTAATACTGTACTAGTAGATTACACCAGTAGTGCTACTGCCACTGACAACATGGACACGAACCCTGTGATTACTCAATCTCCTGCTGTAGGTACAACCATAACAGACGGTATGACAATCACCATGACAGCAACTGACGATGCTGGCAATACAGATCAATGTACCTTTGTGATCCACATCAACGCAGACAATACAGATCCAGTAATCGCCTGTCCATCAGATCAAACAGTCATCTTGGGGGATGTACTGCAGGATTACGCCAGCACAGTGACTGTCTCGGACAACTGTGATTCAGCACCAGTAGTCACGCAAGCACCCTCTGTAGGATCAGCTATTACAGATGGTATGTTCGTTACCTTGACTGCTACTGATGCCGCTGGTAATTCCAAACAATGCTCCTTTCAAATCAATATTACAACTGATGTCACCAGCCCAGTAATCACCTGTATACCAGACCAAAATGTAGATTGCAATACTGTGTTACTGGATTACACCAGTAGTGTAATTGTCACAGATGATCTAGATCCGAATCCAGTGATTACACAATCACCAGCTGCAGGATCTGCTATCACAGCAGGCATGACAATCACCATGACTGCAACAGATGATGCCGGTAATACGAATCAGTGTACTTTTCTCATCGACATCAATCCAGACACAACTAAGCCAATTATGACTGGTGTAAGTAATCAATCAGTAGATTGTCATGAGACACTTCCTGATTACACTACTTTATTTACCGTCTCAGACAATTGCGACACCAACCCTGTCGTGACTCAATCTCCATCGCCTGGAACCAGTGTCTCAGATGGCATGACCGTGACCTTAACAGCCACAGATGTAGCTGGAAACCAAGATGATTTCACCTTTCTTGTCACAATTATTGCTGATACAGAGGCTCCCGTGCTCTCAGGAGTCACTGACCAAACGCTGGACTGTGATGATATACTTCCAGATTACACTGCTACATTTACGCTCACTGACAATTGTGATGCTTCGGCACATGTAAATCAATCTCCAGCAGCTGGTAGCCCTGTCACTTCTGGCATGACTGTCACGTTGACTACAGAAGATACGAATGGAAACACCCAAGATTTTACCTTTGGCATTGTATCCCAAGACCTCATGGCTCCTACATTCACTTGCCCGACTGATCAAGTAGTTGCTTGTGGCTCTTTGATTCAGGATTACACTTTGATTAGCATAGCTGATAATTGTGATCCTTTCCCTACGCTTACACAGTCACCAGCTGCTGGGTCTGCCATCACTGCAGACATGGTTATCACTTTGAAAGGTCAAGACGCTACAGGAAATGAAACGGTATGTACATTCAATCTCACAACTGTAGATGATCAAGACCCAAGTCTTGTGTGCATGCCGACTCAATATGTGGCTTGTGGTAGCACAGTCATAGATTATAGCACAGCAATCCAAGCTACTGACAACTGCTCCAGTTCATTGGTTTATACACAAACACCTACAGTTGGTAGCCCAGTCGTAGATGGTATGACCCTCTCAATCCAAGCTACAGATGAAGAAGGAAACACCGCCAGTTGTGCGTTTCAGATCCAAGTTGAAGCTGACAACATCGCACCTACTATGGACTGTATGGACAGTTTTGAAATCACCTGCGGAGATAGTTTGGAAGACCTTGCTTCCAAAATCCGCGGTACCGACAATTGCTCTGAAACAGTGCTTATCACTCAATCTATCCCTGCAGGGACTAGCATCATTGATCAGACAGAACTCACATTGACTGCAGTTGATGAGGCAGGGAATAGCAATAGTTGCAACATCACCATATATGTCTCAGATATCGAAGTAGAAGCTGGTGAAGATCGTGTCATCAGTGAAGGTCAAAGCATACAATTGACGGCACTACCCGACCAAAATGGCAGCTACGAATGGAGTCCAAACTACAATCTGTCTGACCCCAATGCAGCCAATACAAAGGCATCACCAGCACTGACCACCACATATTACCTGCATTTCATTTCCGACAAAGGTTGTGAGGCTGGGGACTATGTAACCATAGAAGTAAATGAACCAGGTTACCAAAACGGCTTCTCTCCAAACAATGATGGATTCAATGATGCATGGCATATCAAGGGTATTGAAAAGTACCCCAATAATACAGTCACTATTTACAACAGATGGGGAAACAAGGTATTTGAAATATCTGGCTATGACAACCAAACACGGTATTTCGATGGACATGCCAACAAACTTCAAGGGCTGGGTGCAGGTCTGTTGCCAGAAGGTACCTACTTCTATCATATTGCTATAGATGGTGAAAATGAATTGGTAAAAACAGAAGGTTACTTGATTGTCAAAAAATAACATGAAGAAAATAATCAAAGCAAGCATTATCAAAATCATAGTTGGTCTATGTGCTGTCATCTCGGCAAATGCGCAACAAAATCCAGTGCTCTCTACCTACACTTACAATTTGATGACTGTCAATCCAGCCTACTCAGGTTATCACCAAACGCTAGATATCAATTTGGAAGCTACCCGCACACTTCCACAAACCGAAGGAACTCCTCAATTCAGCAGTTTCACTATCAACGGACCACTTGGAGACAAAAGGGTGGGCATAGGCGGCAGCATTCTCAATGACAAAATTGGGGTGTATCAAAACACAGAGATCATGGCTTCATACTCCTACAAGCTTTTTTCAAGGAACAGAAATTCCTATACCAGTTGGGGTTTCTACCCCAAGGTTGTTTCTTTTGGGATTCAAGCAGGGTTGAGTCATATTCAAGAAGATTTGCTTAGCCTAGGCATCAGCAATGATCCTGAATATGCTCAAAACATCAATGAATACACACCAACTATCGGTGCAGGGATATTTGTGAGTCAAAAACATTTTTATCTGGGTCTATCGGCTCCTAGGATAGTTGGTTCGGTATTTACCAGTAAAAACAATGTGGAATTGCAAAACCACTATTATCTACAAATGGGATACAAAGCCCTGATCCATCAGGATGTTTTTATCAAACCTGCCCTACTCGTTAAGTATGTAAAAGGAGCACCTGTACAATTTGACGGCAATTTCGTCTTTGAGTTTTATAGAAAGGTTGAAGTTGGAGTAGGATATCGCTCCATAGCAGGTATCAATTTCTTGGTAGGTATTCACCTTTCGGACAAATTTCTGCTCGTATATCATTATGATACCATCATTGACAACAACCAGCCAGAAATTGGCAATTCTCATGGACTCATGCTCAATTTCAAACCATTCAACCAAAACTGAATGAAACTTGACCCGCTATAAAAACCAAAACCCGGTGAAGCCGGGTTTTGGGCTGAGTCAGTACGAAACCAATCTCCTCCATGTCGATCGAACCGTGTCGATCCTGTATTTAAATTTAGCGAAAACATAGGAAATCGAAAAATAGATTCCTGACTTATCTTGAAAAAATCATGAGCCTCTCTGTTGATTCAAAGTCCGTTTCATTGGTTGAGTACAATAGGATCAAAAAAAAGCACTTGAGTCTTTCGATCAAGTGCTAGTATGAGATAACAACCTATCAAGTTATCTTTCCGTGTTTCCGTCAAACCAATCAGAAAGTTTATAAAACAATCCCATTGAGTTTCCTTATTTCTAAAATTAATCAGCCCAAACCTTATGGTTTTTAGCTGCAGGACCTTTCAGGTTCTTTCTGTTTGACACCAAAGTCACCTCAGTGTACTCTTCTTTGTTCTTCTTATCCCAAGCTTTTTGGTTCTTGGCAGTAGGACCTTGTACCCTTTCAGCATCTTTAGACTTCATGCTTATAGTCGTTTCAGTTTTTTCCTTATCCTTCCAAGGTTTATAATTTTTTGCAGCGGGTCCTTTAAGTCCATTTCTTCCTTGTGCAAAACTGAATGATGCAACAAGTACCAATGCGAGTGTTATTATTATAGTTTTCATAGCTCTATATTTAAGTCTTTACGTTTTTGCTTTCTACTCAATTATACGAGCTATATGGGGCTATTCCTCTCTAAGAATTTTTGTAAATTTTTCTACCACCATATCCCTACGCATGACATCAGTATAAATACTGAGTAACTCTAAAAACATGGCTTTTCGGGGCTATGAGCATGAATTTGTCAGATGTCGTTGAGCAGCCAAATTGATGAAGATCAGCAGTGAAAAACAGAAAAAGCACTTGATCCTTCCAACCAAGTGCTAGTTTCAGATAACACCTATCACGCTATCTTTCCGTACTTCTTACTTTTGATTTGCAGTACCAGAATCCTTTGCTTTTTTAGTCATCATGGTACCTTCACTGTTGTATGATTTGCTATCTGACCATACTTTGTAGTTCTTAGCTGCTGGTCCTTTTAGATCGTTCTGACCAGAAACAACCGCAACCTCAGTGTACTCAGCTTGATTTTCTTTATCCCAAACTTTCTGGTTTTTGGCTGCTGGTCCTTGTACGCGTGTAGCGTCTTCAGATTTCATAGCAATGGCTTGTTCAGTTTGGTTTTTGTCTTTCCAAGGCTTGTAGTTTTTAGCTGCTGGACCTTTGAGGTCAGTTCTTGTTTGTGCGAAACTAAATGAAGCAACTAGTGTCAATGCGAAGGCAATTATTAAGGTTTTCATAGCTCTATATTTATGTGTGTATTTTTTATTCTCTACACAATTATACGAGCTATATATGGCCACTTTTCTCTAAGAAATTTTGTAATTATTTCTCCATATAAATCCTGAGTTAAATCATCCGTATAAATACGGATGATTTAGATAATACTTAGCTTGGTTGCCTTTTTGATCAATTCAGCAGTGTTTTTCACGTCCAACTTCTTCATCATGTTGACTCTGTGCGTCTCAACAGTACGTGTACTGACAAACAATTTTTCCGCAATTTCCTTGGTTGTCAAGCCATTGGATATCATTTCTAGGATTTCTGACTCCTTTGCTGATAGTTTTTTGGGTTGATTTCCTTCCATTGCCATGATGTTGATCATGCGTTCTGAAATTTCGGAGTTAAAATACTTTTGTCCTTTAAATACAGCATTGATAGCTGTGGTCAGCTCCTCTTCATCCGTATTCTTGAGCAAATAACTATAGGCACCGCCTCTGACACACTTCACGATATAGTTGCCATCGTCATGCATGGACAGGGCGATGGTCTTGATTTTTGGATAACTCTTTTTTAGTTCCTTCAAAACTTCAAAACCATTCATCTCTGGCATAGTCAGATCCAAGAGCAACACATGGGGACAATCTCCCTGTTCCAAAAACTCAAACAACTCCACGCCGTTGCTCAATCCAGCTAAGACTTCAAAATCTTCATTGCTAGATAGCAAGGCGGTCATTCCGTCACGAAACAACTGGTGATCGTCCACTAATACTATTTTAATCTTCATACTATCATATTGGTATTTCCACTTCTACTTCGGTGCCCTGGTCGTCGGCATGTATCGTAAAGTAACCATTAAATACTTCTACCCTTTCGCGGATATTGCTTAGCCCCGAACCCAATTTTGCTTCATCTACATTGAATCCCTTCCCATCATCTCTATAATATAAACTGATCTTGTCGTCAAACTCGGTCAAGGACAATCTAATGTTGTTTGCTTGGGCGTGTTTCAAGGTATTGTTGATCAATTCTTGACACACCCTAAAGATGCAAATATTCATCTCCGAATTCAACTTAGAGTCATCATCTCTTGTCGAATTGACATAGTGAATTTTCAAAGGAGATGATTTTCTAATCAATTCCACAAAATTTTCTAAGGCCTTGCCCACACCAAAATCAATCAAAGCGTGGGGCATGAGGTTGTAGGACATGCTGCGAATCGTTGAAATGGTTTCATCTACCATCTTTTTGATCTTTTGCTTTTCAATATCCTCTAGATCTGCTGACTGTACACTGAGTTTAAGTGTAGTCAGTAGAGGTCCCAGTCCATCATGTAGCTCTCTGGACAGACGCTTTCGCTCGTTTTCTTGTCCTGTGATCAACGATTGTTTGGACAACAACCTGTTCTGTTCTTCTTTCTTTTTGAAGTCAATTAGACGCTTTTGCATCAGAGTGAGTGATTGTCCCAGCACATCACTGTCTCCAGACAATTTGTGATTGGCTTCCAGATTCATCCTACCTAGCTCATGTGAAAACTGAATCGCACCATTGATAGAATTCTTTAATTCATCTAGCGCGATAAACATCTGATTGATCTCCATCGCTGGATAAAATTTGCTAAAGCTGATATCAAACTGACCCTGTGACATACTGTGCAGAAGGTCTCTCATTTTGATCAGGGGTTTGGAAAATATATCCGTGAGAAAAAAGGACAAGGCTACCGACATGATCAAAACCAGTACGGTAATCATCAGCAATTTGATCCTCAATTCACTCAGGGGTTTGTTTACTTCCTCTACATCCATCTCGGACAGAATGCCCCAGTTGAGATTGGCAATTTCAATCCGCTGGTATGCACTGAACACCTCTACTCCCCTGTAATCTTTGAACACTCCAGTACTATCTTGACCTGCCAAAGAACTATCCACCCCTCGGGTATGAGCAAAAATACTAGAGGGAGTTTGGCCAGGAAAAAAGCGTGAAACCGACCTCAAAGAAGAGTCCCCACCTACCAAATAAGTCTCTCCGCTATTTCCCATCCCTGTGCGTTCTAGCAAAATCTCCTGAATCCTAGGCATTCGTTTCACCTCCACTCTGTATTCTCCTCCGATTAGCGTCTGGATAAATGCCAATACAATCTCTCCTTGCTCGTCACACTTACTCACATCATAGATTCCCGAAAGAATGTCTCGCTGACCAAAACTGAACTCTTCACAGAGATACTTTTCAGGATCAGTGGTATAAAATTCATCTTCAACCTCAGTTTCTCTCCTCGAAAGGAAGGCCTGCCACTCAGTTTCTAAATAATGCTCAATCTGAACACATTTCAAATTCTTGATAGAAGCCAAATGCAAGAGCACACGGTCATTGAGTGCCTGCTGAAACTGCTGGTAAAAAAATACCGAAAGTGCAGACACGGTAAGCAAGATCAACATATTGATCATCAATGTGGTCCACAACCGAATACTGACGCTTTTCATATCAAAAGATTGGTGTTTTTGAAATTGATCCCAATCAATCAAATTGGGTTTCAAATTATTGCCAATAATAATTCATACCAAGTAGAATTATAGCTGACACCTAAAACTATGTTTCAAATCAGGTTATTTTCTGCGATACGTAAAATTACTTATCCTTGTGGTTGGTTTAACCGATTGTAACAATCAAATATTAGAAAATGAATCGAAAATTTCTACTCTTGGTCAGTGCGGCACTGACTCTTCCACTACTTTCCCAAGCACAGACACCTACATTGGATACTGGTGACACAGCTTGGATGTTGATCTCAACTGCCTTGGTTATGCTCATGACTCCAGCTGGCCTGACACTTTTTTATGGGGGTCTGACTCGTAGAAAAAGTGTTCTGAACACAATAGGAATGAGTTATACAGCTTTCTGTACAGCTACAATTGTTTGGGTTGTAATCGGATACAGTTTGGCTTTTAGTGAGGGAAACGGTTTTATCGGTGGGCTAGATTACTTCATGCTCCATGGGATTAAAATTGATGACCTGTACGGCAGTATACCAAATGTGCTATTCATCATGTTTCAAGGAACTTTTGCAGCGATTGCTGTTGCTTTGGTCAGTGGCTCTATCATAGAGCGTGTCAAATACTCTACATGGTTTATATTCTCCATCCTATGGGTCATGTTTATCTATGCGCCCATTGCTCACATGGTTTGGGGTGGTGGTATCCTCAGTGATCACGGCGAACTGGATTTTGCTGGGGGTACCGTGATTCACATCAATGCAGGTATTTCTGGGTTGGTTTTGGTTTTTTTATTAGGAAACAGAAAGGGACACAAAGAGATTGAACACAGGCCCTCTTCTACCAAGCTCATGCTGCTGGGGAGTGCCTTGCTATGGTTTGGCTGGTTCGGATTCAATGGAGGCAGTGAACTTGCTGCTGATTTTATAGCTGCCAATGCCTTGCTTGTGACCAACGTAGCTGCCGCAGCTGGCGGATTGGCATGGCTCATTATTGAATGGCTATCTACTGACAAAAAACCCACGCTATTGGGATCCGCATCTGGAGTGGTCTCTGGATTGGTAGGTATCACACCTGCCTCAGGATATGTAGATGTGACAGGTGCTTTGGTGATTGGTACCATAGCAGGTATGATTGGCTACTACGGTGTGGTCAAGTTAAAAAACCTGCTGGGCTATGATGATACACTCGATGTGTTTGGCATTCATGGTTTGGTTGGGATATTCGGAGCGATTGCTACTGGATTTTTGGCCAACCCGGAGATCAATGGCAAAGCGGGTCTATTCTATGGCAACCCTGGTCAAGTCATTCCTCAGTTAGTGGCGGTCGGTGCTACAATTATTTATTCTGGAGTAGGCTCAGCCATACTATTCAAAATCACTGCCTTCATCACTGGAGGAGGACGGATTGAAGGTGCGCTAGAAGATCAAGGAATGGATCTGGGTTACCACGGAGAAGAGAGTTTTAATATAATCGAAGATTCAAACACAGTGGCAGGTACTCATTGAGTGTTTCCCTATTGACCGAAAAAAGAAAAGGAGACAGTTTTCAAAGACTATCTTTCCAGGTGAAAGAATCATGGCCTTCGAAACTGCCTCTAACTCAACTACTCAACGCATTAACTCGCCGATCAGATCGACGTATCGCAGTTAGTATCAAAACAACTATTACCCATTAAGAGAAATACTTTTTCAGGATTTTTTTATCCTCATTCGGATTAAAAAATCGCTCGCGCATCATCATCGGAAGAGTGAATCCTTGGAATAATATAGAACACACAATCACCACATAAGTCATCGTGATCATCATTTCCTTCCCAGTAAAATGATCCAATGCTAAGATCAATGCAATCGGCAGACCACCCCTAAATGCGCTCCAGGTCATCACTGACACAGTGTTTTTATGAAATGCTACGTTTTGTGAGAGCATCTTGACTGGCAGGTAGACACTCAACCATCTACCAAACCATACGATATTCACCGCCAAAAATCCTACAGCAAAATAATCCATGCGCCATTCTATCACGAGCATTTCCAATCCCATCAACACAAACAAGAGCACTGCCATGGTCTGTTCCATCAGGTTCCAAAACTTGTACACATAGGCATTGACTACACCTTTGCTCGACTCGTCTTTCTGATCCACTCTCCCCAAATTGCCAATCATCAAGCCCATAATCAATGCTACTAGCTTTGAATAAATGGCAAAATATTCTGAGATAAAAGATCCTACCATCACCATCGCTATTGTGATCAAAACCTCAATATGCATTTCATCATTGTCAATGTAGTTGAGGATCAAATAACCGATATATCCCATACCTATACCAATAGCTACACCACCCAGTATTTCGATCGATACGACTCTAGCTACCTCCAGTAGGATCATTTCGTGTCCCTCTGAGACTTGCATAATATGGTATAGGACAAAAGCCAAGACTACCGAAAATGCGCCGTTGAAGAGGGATTCACCTTCTACTTTCATCTCTAGAGATTTGGGTAGAGGAAACTTGCCTGTAATATTTGTAGCTGATATGGGATCTGTCGATGAGATCACCGCTCCAAATACCAAACTAAACATATAGCTCATCTCGATGTGTAGGAAACTCAAGATAAAATAGAGCAGAGATCCAATGACAAACGTAGACAACAGTGCACTGACTATGGACAGTACGATTACCGTTACTTTCAAATTGCCTAGTCGTTTCATATTCATTTTGAGACCACCAGCAAACAGTATCACACTGATCACCACTTGATTCAATACATCTCGGAAATCAAATTCCTTGATATGTTGTGCCAAATTGAGATGAGGAAACAAAAGAGCAATCATCAACACGGTGAAAGACATCAACAATGTGAGGATGATCATACCTACAGAAGACGGGAGCTTCAGATAAAAGGTATTCAAGAAAATAAATAGTCCAGACAGAAAGATTAATACGGCTACTACGTCAAATAAGTGCATAACATTTCATTTTTTGACAATGATAGAGCTTAAATCCATCACGCTTCATGTCAGAATAATGGTAAATTATTCTCCGTATATATACTGACCTGAACTCAAAAAACTACCTCTAAGCTATTTAAACAATGATTTCATGAAAGAAAAGCAGGCTCGGTGACGCACCAAATGTACACATCGAACCTGCACGATATAAGTATAATAAACTCGGTACGAGTATTTTTAAGACCCCTGGTGCTACACAAAAAATCAAAGTACGTGCAATCATTGTGGATTCAAATTTCAAAAAATAAGTGATAGATTTTAAGTTGACTGTAGCGCAAAAAAAGTCGGATTGAAAGAGAGAATGCAGGACATTCTTTGGTAAAAGCAGAATAGGTAGCGTGAAGAAATGGTATGAGATGAGTACCCTTAAAACTATCATTTCCTCCTACAATAGAGCTAATCCCTTCATTTTTGGAGTCTTCACTTTCGAGATGCTCTTCAGTATCATTCTGATCTATTTGGACAGGTTCTTTATCCACTAGCAATAGTTGACACCAAAAGAACTCCGAAGTAGTGAAAATAAGGAGGATTGATAAAAAAATACGGTGCTGTTTATTGATCATTTGCTTCATCAAAAACCTAGTATCCCGTACCTTGTGTTAGGTATGTTCAACTGTTGTCTTCTTGAACAAATTCAACAATACAATCTGTAGAAAACCTGAATTTTTATTCCAAATGAAAAATAATTTGCACCAACATGATCTGAGGCATCCTGTACCCCAACAAATAGTCAGTGCAATTTCTTCAAAACCTAGCGATCAATAATTAATCCACGTCATCCGCATACGGATCATCATAGTTGTCATTGTCTGTCAGGTAGTCTACATCTGAGTGTCTCTCTTCATAGTCGTCCCTTACTTCTTCTTTGAGCTGTCCATCATCGTCAAAATCATCGTCCTCTTCAACGATCCGTTCAGCTTCTAATATTGACATCCTAATCAAATAGATCTTGTCATCTGTTTCGAATCTGAGCGCACTGACATTGATACCATCTTTGTTGGTGTATTTGATCAAGTGACGGCTGTATCCTCCAGGATATACCAATTTGAGTTGTTCTTTGAGATCGTCACTGAGTTTCTCGTACTCTTTGGTGACTTTCAATTTATTTGTTTCCATCTGTCGTTCTGTTTCTACGGCGGAAAGATTTATCGAAATGTCGAAAATTCAAACTCTAAAGCAAGATTTATTCTACCAAACCCAAACTTTTTTCTCTATTTCATACTTGCTAACCTATTCATAAATCTAAGGACGATTGTTCAATTTGCTCATGATCAGGCGCATATCGGAGGAAGAGAATTTTTACGACTTTTGATAATAATTTTGAACCCATCGATCCTTCAATTACCCAAGCATTGCGTGCCATAAAAAAACTGCGTCCATCTGCCACGGAGGGTAAGATAGACGCAGTTCCATTTGGGATAATGTTAGAAACGCTCTAGTCGCCTGCCTAGCGATCAATTGACGACCGAGTTGACGAGCATTTCTAATGCTACGCGTTTCTCTTCATAATTGAGCGTTTTCCCTTTGGCGTTTTCTAACAAAGCAAGCATTTCTTCTTGGTTGCCTAGCGGTAAAATATCTTCTCTACGATCAATTTCACCTACCCATTTCACGACATTGTGAATGGCATTTCTTTGGATTTCTCTATCGATTGAAACATTCATGGTTTTATTATTTAAGTTAGAATTTGTAACGCAAACCGTCTACCAAGGGATGTGCCATTTCATATAGGCAAAATGCCTATTTTCCACCTCAGACCATTAAAACTGGTTTTTATTTCGATTTGAAAGGAAAGAACCTAACTTCGCCCGATGAAAATTTCAAACAACTCAGTAGTATCCATCACCTACCAATTAAAGGAAAGTAATCAGGAGGGTGAAATCATTCAAGAAGTAGACAATCAAGAGCCATTTGTGTTTTTGTTTGGAGCCAATCAGGTATTGCCTCAATTCGAAGTAAATCTTCTCGATAAAGAAGTAGGCGCAACATTTGAATTTGGCATCAAGAGCGAAGATGGTTATGGAGAAACCAATCCAGACGCAATCGTAGACTTGCCGATCAATATCTTCATGGTAGATGGTAAACTAGCTGACATGGTACAGGTCGGGACTTTCTTGCCAATGAATGACCAAGAAGGCAATCCTATGCAAGGCTTGGTTTTAGAAATTGGTAAGGAAACAGTCAAAATGGATTTTAATCATCCCATGGCAGGCATGGATTTGCACTTTACTGGAAAAGTAATCGCGGTAAGAGCAGCCACAGCAGAAGAACTAGATCATGGCCATGTACATGGCGAAGGTGGTCACCACCACTAAAAATTACAACAGGTTTCGACAATAGGCCTCCCCTGTTGTCGAAACACTAATACCTTGCTCCTCTCGCAAGAAATTTGACTCCCTTCATAATTTCGCAGTCCTTATATCCAGCGCAATTCATGTCCTTTGACCCATATAGCATAGACCTCCCCATCACGGAGGTAATCAATCCTACCAAAGAAAATCTGCAAACGCAGAACACCCTGATAGTACACGCTCCTCCTGGTGCAGGTAAAAGTACGCTCCTCCCTCTCGCCTTGCTCAATGAATCATGGCTGACAGGCAAAAAAATCATCATGCTAGAGCCGAGGCGACTGGCCGCTCGATCCATCGCAGAGAGAATGTCACAGCTGCTGGGAGAGCAAGTGGGTCATACTGTGGGATACAGAATCCGTTTTGACAACCGCGTGAGCACTGATACCAAAATTGAGGTTGTCACCGAAGGAATACTCACCAGAATGCTCCACAGCGACAATGCCATCGAAGACGTAGCACTGGTCATCTTTGACGAGTTCCACGAGCGCAGCATTCATGCCGATGTGGCGCTGGCCCTCTGCCGAGAAGCACAAGCTGTACTCAGACCTGATCTCAAAATCATGATCATGTCAGCCACACTCAACATCACCGAACTCACCCAGTTGCTCAACGCTCCCCTAGTAGAAAGCAAAGGGCGACAATATCCAGTTGACATCCACTACGAAGGAGAACAAGACGAATGGATGATGCCAGAAATAGCCGCTCGTCAAATCAGTAAAGTTGTGAAAAAACATGAAGGAGATGTCCTCGCTTTCTTTCCTGGTCAGGGAGAAATCATGAAATGCGAGGAGATCCTGCGAAAGGAACTCAGAGACTTTGCCATCCATCCTTTGTACGGTTCTTTGCCACAAGGCAAACAAATGGCTGCCATCCTACCCAACAAACAAGGCAAACGAAAAATCGTGTTGGCTACCTCACTGGCGGAAACGAGCTTGACTATAGAAGGAATCAAAGTGGTCGTGGACACGGGTTTTGGTCGCAGTTCCAAATTTGATCCCAAATCTGGATTGTCACGACTAGAAACCGTCCAGATCAGTCAAGATGCTGCAGATCAACGGGCAGGTAGAGCAGGACGACTCAGTGCGGGGGTATGCTATCGCCTATGGTCAAAAGCCACACAATCACGAAGACAAAAACATCTGACACCCGAAATCATGGAAGCCGATCTGGCCTCTTTAGTTCTGGATATGGCACAATGGGGTATCAGCAACGTACAAGAAATGACTTGGCTCACTCCCCCACCTCAGGCAGCCATTCACCAAGCACAAGATCTACTGCATCAACTCGAAGCTCTGGAGAATAACAAAATCACAGAACACGGCCAAAAGCTACATCAGCTGCCTTGTCATCCACGTATTGCACACATGCTATTGATGGCGCAGGAGCAAGATTTGGTTCCGCTGGCCTGTGACATTGCTGCCTTATTGGACGAACGTGATCCATTGGGTAGAGAAGCTGGAACCGACATCAATGAAAGAATCATTGTACTCCGGAGACTGAGGGGTGAAAACCGTCTAAGCAAGAACTTTGCGCGGATAGAAAAAATTGCCAATCAATACCGACAGTTGTTTGGGGAAGCAGCAGATGACGGCAGTTTTGACCCTTACGAGACAGGCATTCTCTTGTCCTATGCTTATCCAGAACGCATCGCATTTGCCAGACCTGGCAACAATGCACAGTTTCAACTATCCAATGGCAAATATGCCATGCTGGGACACAGAGATGATCTAGCCAACGAACCCTGGCTGGCCATTGCTCACATGGACGCCAGAGATGGATTGGGCAAGATATTCATGGCTTCACCGCTCAATCCGCGTGATCTCATGCCCTTGGTCAAGGAGAAGGAAATTATCACATGGGATACGCGTCAGGGAGGCTTGATTGCATCATTGGATATGCGAATTGGGAGCATCACGCTGCGTTCTACTCCCTTGCCTGATCCTGATGAGTCGCGCTTGGTAGAAGCCATTTGTCATGCTCTAAAGAAGGAAGGTGAACGCCTGCTCAATTTTGATAATGAAGTAAAAAAATGGCAAAACCGTGTACTCAGTTTACGCAAGTGGAATCCCGCTCAAAGTTGGCCTGACGTGAGCACTCCCACCCTACTAGCTACCAATAGCGAGTGGCTCGCTCCCTATCTTGATGGCATCAAAAGACCAGAAGAGTTAAAAAAAATCAATCTAAAGACAGTTTTACAACACTCTTTGAATTTTGAATTGCAAAGTCAGTTGGACAAACTAGCCCCAGAAAAAATTGATGTGCCGAGCGGATCTAAAATTCAACTAGACTACCGCAGTGATGGTTCTGCACCCATCTTGGCAGTCAGGTTACAAGAAGTCTTTGGACTGGCTGAAACGCCAAAAATAAATGAAGGCAAAAATGCCGTTTTAATGCACTTGCTGTCACCAGGATTCAAGCCTGTTCAGATCACGGGTGACTTGAACAGCTTCTGGAACAATGCTTATTTCGAGGTAAAGAAAGATCTGAAAGGTCGCTATCCCAAGCACATATGGCCTGAAGACCCTTGGAATGAACAAGCCATTAGTGGAGTAAAGAAGAGGAAGTAGGCTTTATTGGTTTCTAAGGCCAGTGCATTGTAGCTTGTCAAACTACAAATTTTCAGGTAGACACTTCTCAGGCAGCGCATCATATTCAGTTGGAAAATAGGCTTTCAGGACTCCTACATAATAATTATGTGGCTTGTGCTGAAAGAACATGGGTGGCTTCTTGTACAAGCTATTATCCAAAAAGTAGCCGTTTTCATCTTTAGCAACTACATTAGCCAAAGAATCATAATTTACGACAGCCCAGTCTTTTAGAAGTTTAGGATAATCAAAAGGTCTCAGTTGAATACGATTACCTGTTACAGCATAATTGATATCATTGACATAAGCAGGCAAAATCACTTTACCTAAATCTTTGATTAGCCTATCATTGGCAGATGCACTTATTGATTGGATGTAACTGGTAGCTGTTTGTTCAAAAGTCTGGAAAAAGGCACTTTTCAATAAACGTTCGGTACTGAACCCTTCTTCATCACCCAAAAGTGAAGAAATGCCCTCCTTAGAAAAAAGTTTCTCCTCCATATAATTGACAGGCAACCTAGGTACAGGATCAGCTGGATTGATAATACTGAAACTCAAATAGGTACTGGCAAAACGCTGGTTATATTCCTTGGCAAAAGCCTTGTTTCCGATCATGGGATTGGCAAATGCGTACGTTTTGAATCTATTGTGAGAGGCAATCCTGTCAGATGGTAAGCCTTCCAAATAAGCCAGCAACAAAGCTGCCAACGCACCTCCTTGGCTATGACCTGTTAGATAAATATCGTAGATACCCATGGCATTGAGGTACTTGACCTGCATCAAAATCGATTGGTGCAAAAAAGCCAGTCCCAACACATACCCTGAGTGAACTGCAGCTGCAGTGTCCTCGGCCAGTTTGTATTCAAAAACATCATTTTGTATGATGATTTTACCTTGTGCAGGAATCATAGCTGATTCGATATTGGCCAACCAACTCTTTTGATCTGCGGTAGACCCTCTAAAGCAGATCACACCTGTTTTACCCTTGACATAGACTTGGTATTTGTTATCCATCCCAAACACCCCCGAGGTAAATTCTTTCTTGTATCCAACAGGAATAATATCACTGTCATCGTCATAAAGATCCAAGAACGTAAAACTGTTGCTCAAGGCAATCATGTCTCGTGCTTCCTTCGGAGAAAAACCAGATTGAATCTGTGCACTGAGTGGAAACTGAAGAATGATTAAACAATAAAGAGAGACTAGGTATTTTTTCATCATAAACTACTTTGAATGTAAGTATTAAGAAAATACCGTACCAAGTTCACAATCTAGAATCAATGAATACCGTGCATCATTTTTTTCATCAAAGGAGCTAACACAAAAGCTAAAGCGGCACAACTCAAAACAACAAAAGCGATAGATTCAAAACCTTCGGTATAGACAGCCAGTGAGGCCTGCGCATTTATTTCGTCGGCTGATCCTCCTACAGCCAGCAACTTGCCCACAGCCCCTACGATCCTAAAAGCAAATGCTGAAGATAAAAACCATACCCCCATCATAAAACCTACTACTTTTTTAGGAGACAACTCAGTGACTTTGGACAACCCGACTGGTGACATGAACAATTCACCCGTAGAAAACATCAAATACCCCAACATCAAGAAAAGCATAGGGACTTTCCCTGCATCATTGGCAAAACTCCCACTCCAAGCAAAGACAGCAAAACCAGCACCTAATAGGAGTAGTCCAAAAGCAAATTTAAAGGGTGTATAAGGATTGGCTTTGACAGCAGATAATTTGACCCATATCCATGAAAACAAAACTGCCATCATGATGATATACAAACCTGTAATAGAGTTGGCCTGAGACGCATTGATACCTATCATCTCTACATTGCGGAGCGCAAACAGAGTCAATGTACTACCTGACAACTCGTACCCTCCCCAAAACATGGTCATAAACATCGTCAGCAATACAATCACCAACAGCTGTTGTCTCTCGACCTTGGATGCACTCGTCATCGTACGAACAATGACTCCTAATATTACTATCAATATCAGATAAAAGGCATATTCTACTACCTGCCCTTCATAATTGACTTTACCTACAATAGGCAGATACAGTTCACCATAGTACATGATCAGCGCAATGAATGGCACCAAAGCAAAAGCAATGAGTGGTACCCAATTCTTTATTTTCAAGCCAGAAATTTTCACTTCGAGCTGATCCTCATTAGGTGCGTGTCCATGTACGCCAAAGATTCCACCCTTGATGCCGCTATAAAACACGATTACTCCTGCCAACATGCCTATGCCTGCAGCTCCAAATCCATAATGCCAACCATAGCTAAAGCCTAGCCAGCCACATAGTAGAGGAGCAACAAATGCCCCAATGTTAATACCCATATAAAAAATGGTGAATCCAGAATCTCTGCGTGGATCACCTTGCTCGTATAAGCTTCCTACAAAAGATGAAATGTTAGGTTTGAAAAGCCCGTTACCCACAATAATCAAAGCAAGTGCTAGAAAAAATGCAATCTGATCATCAATCGCCAATACAAAATGACCCAAAGCCATCAATACACCTCCCAACATAATGGCACGACGATAGCCGAGCAATCGATCTGCCAACATCCCTCCCAAAACTGGTGTAGCATAAACCAATGCTCCATAGGCAGCATAGATAGTTGCGGCGATGGTATCTCTATCTACCAAAGAGCGATAAACCTCCTCAGTCATATACACCATCAACAATGCCCGCATGCCATAGAAACTAAATCGCTCCCATAACTCTGCAAAAAACAGATAAAAAAGTCCTTTGGGATGTCCTAAAAACTGAGGTGTTTCCATCTCTCTTACTTCATTCATAATCAACTCTTCATCATTTGGATTCGCTAATATATATAAACCTACCAGATTGAAGCTTACCATTTATATAGTTAATAATAGCATACACTATCCTGAAATTCAATTCTCTCCATGTGTTTAGGTGTCCTTCCTGTGATATTTACCCCACTGGTCAATGGTACACAACTGTGGCATTTACACCAATGACATAATCAAACACAACAGACCCATGTATCAAATGTCGATTCACTTTATTCTAGACTCATGTGTCACATTTTGACTAATTAGAGCAAATGCTTAGAAATTCAGCGTAGTTCGATCTATCTTGTTGTGATATCTAAAAAATCAATCACATTGATTGAAAAACAGATAGACACATACATATGCCCCAAAAGAACTACTCAAAATTTCCAACCAAGACTCCAGATGAATCCTATGATCACATCATCATTGGTTCAGGTATGGGAGGCATGACATTGGCAACTTTTTTGGCCAAAGCTGGAAAAAAAGTTGCCATTTTCGAGCGACACTATGTACCGGGCGGTTTTACACATGCATTCAAGCGAAAAGACGGCCTCCAATGGGATGTAGGTGTGCACTATATGGGCAACATGGATAAATCCAGCGGTATCCGAAAAATCATGGACTTTCTGACTGGTCATCAATTGGAATGGGAATCCATGGGAGACATATATGACGTCATCCATATCGGAGAGGATACTTATGAAATCCCAGCTGGAAAGGAAAACTACCGCAAGAAAATGAAGGATTATTTCCCAAATGACACCCAAGCGATTGACCAATATCTTTCGCTGGTGGATTCTGCCAATCGCAGAGGTGGCGCCTTCTTTATGGAAAAATCATTTGAACCTTTCCTCAGTCATACCATAGGCAGAGTGATTCGATCCATGTATCACCAATTCAGCAAAAAGACCACACTCGAAGTCCTGATGACCTTGACCGCCAACCGACGTCTGATTGCAGTCCTCTGTGGACAATGTGGCAACTACGGCCTGCCACCAGCAGAAAGTAGTTTTGCTGCACATGCCATGGTGGTCGGACACTTCATGGAAGGCGGATACTACCCGCACGGAGGCAGTCCTCAAATTGGTAAAAACACTTTAAGAACCTTTGCCAAACTAGGAGGAAAAACCTACATCTCAGCAGATGTCACCTCGATAGTTGTCAAAAATAACAGCGTACAGGGCATTCAAATAAGTGATCAATTCATTGCTTGCAAAAGTGTGATCAGCAACATAGGTGTAGACAATACCTTCAATCACCTACTGACCAAAGAACAGTCTATCTATTGTCATTTTGATTTGAAGAAAGTCAAAGCATCAAGTGCTCACATGTGTCTGTACATAGGGCTGGACAAAACAGACAAGGAACTCAATCTCCCTAAGTACAACATCTGGAACTATGCTACAGAAATCTACGCCAACGACCTCAGCCAAATCACACCGTCCAATGCCCCCGAAAAGTTTGCATACATCTCCTTCCCTTCTGCAAAGGATCCAGAATGGGCTACAGATCATCCAGTAAGCTCCACTATTCAGGCTATCTCGGTGGGTCGCTATGAATGGTTCACGGAATATGAAAATCAACCTTGGCTTAACCGTGAGGAAGCGTACCAACAAATTAAAACAACCTTTCAAGAAGCCATGCTCAAAAAACTGTACAAACTTCTTCCACAGGCCGAAGGTCATGTGATCTACACAGAAGTATCCACTCCGTTGAGCACCAAGCACTTTTCCAATTACCAACATGGTGAGATTTATGGTCTGGCACATACGCCCAATCGCTTCAATTTACCTTTCCTCAAACCTAAAACCAGAATCAAAGGTCTGAGACTGGTAGGTCAAGACATCACCATTGTAGGAGTGGCAGGTGCCATGATGTCTGGCATGCTATGCGCCATCACGATACTCAAATTTGGTATTTGGAAGGTTTTTAGAGACATGAACAAACCTGTTGTTTGAGTTGTACTTATAATTTGTCTTTATTCAATTGCTTTAAATATTTGATTCTTTCATAACTTTATTGCTACAGCAATTCTGAAAAACTAATACTGATTTCAAGCTGACCGAGTCAATTATTACCTATGAAAAAAGCCAAAATACTGTGTCTCGATGGAGGTGGCATCCGAGGCATCATCCCCGCTACCATTATTCAATATGTGGAAGAAAAGGCCCAAGAATTAACTCAAAACCCCAACCTCCGAATTGCTGATTTGTTTGATTTCATAGCTGGTACCAGTACAGGAGGGATACTTACTTGTCTCTACCTCACTCCCAACTACATGGCTGGAGAAGGTCAGCCCAATGCCAAATATACAGCTCAAGAAGCACTCGACTTGTATGTCAAAAATGGCTATGACATCTTCAACAAGTCCAAGATCCGCTGGTACAATTGGAAAACCCTCTTCAATGCTACACAATACAGCCCTCATTACCTAGAAAAAATAGCCAAGGAAAAATTCGGTGACCTCAAATTCAGTGAGTTGCTCAAACCAGCATTGATCACGACCTATGATCTCAAATCCGAAAGCACTTTTTTCTTCTCCAGCAGAGAACCACTGAGCAAAAAAAGAGAGTTTTATGTGCGGGATGTCGCTAGATCCACGTCAGCCGCTCCTACTTACTTCCCTCCTGCTAGGATCAAGAACCTGGCTGACCCTGCCCATGACATGATCAATTTGGATGGAGGCGTGTTTGCCAACAACCCTACCATGTGTGCCTATGCTGAGGCACGTGACACCAAAGAAGGCCCTATCCAAGAACCCTCTGCGACCAATATGATTATCCTCTCTCTCGGAACAGGTGGAGGCAACTTGCAGATCAAAGGTGTAAATGCAAGCAAAAGCTGGGGACTGCTCAAATGGGCAGAGCACATACCAGATATCATGATGGATGGCAGTGCGGATACGGTAGCCTACCAGATACAGAGTATCTTCAACACGCTAGGAGAACCCAAAAGAAGACAGTATCTCCGGGTAGATGTCCCCTATCAGTTGCGCAAAACCTACTCCTCAGATATGGGGGACGCCAGTCCCATGAATATCTCTGACTTGCAAGATGCCGCAGAGGCAACCTTAGCAATCAAAAAAGCTGAATTGGATCAAATGATTCGAAGTTTGGTAGCCGAACTAGAAACAGAAAAAGCTCACGCCTGATGGCATGAGCTTTCTAATTTTAACTAATCAGGAATCTTATCCTAAAGCGATTTGCTTCATAGAAGTCATCGCTTTTCTCAATCTAGCACCGACTTTTTCGATATCGTGTGCTCTCAATTTTTCGTTGATTTGAATCAAAGTCACATTGTCTACCTGACCGTCAACCGTATCGTTGTAGTTCAATCCGATGATGTCTGTCTCTACAGACTTCATGAAGTCTCCCAACAATGGCTTACATGCGTGATCAAACAAATAACATCCGTACTCTGCCGTATCAGAGATCACTCTGTTCATCTCGAACAATTTCTTTCTAGCGATTGTGTTGGCAATCAACGGTGTCTCGTGCAATGACTCGTAGTATGCAGACTCACCTTTGATACCAGCCTCAGTCATCGTTTCGTAAGCTAACTCTACACCAGCTCTGACCATGGCTACCATCAATAGACCTTTGTCATAGAACTCCTGCTCTGAGATATCTACATCAGCAGCAGCAGTTTTTTCGAAGTTGGTCTCACCAGTCAAAGCTCTCCAGTTCAACAAGTTTTTGTCATCCTCAGCCCAATCCTTCATCATCGTAGATGAGAATTCACCTGACATGATATCATCTTGGTGCTTTTGAAACAAGGGTCTCATGATCGTTTTCAACTCCTCAGAGATTTCAAAACACTTGATCTTAGCTGGGTTAGACAACCTGTCCACCATGCCAGATACACCTCCATGCTTCAATGATTCGGTGATCACCTCCCATCCATACTGGATGAATTTGGCAGCCCAGCCCTCATCAATGCCCTTCTGAACCATTTTGTCGAAACAAAGGATAGATCCAGTTTGTAACAATCCACAAAGAATCGTTTGCTCACCCATTAAATCAGACTTTACTTCTGCGACGAAAGATGATTTCAAACAACCCGCTCTGTGTCCGCCAGTAGCAGCTGCATACGCTTTGGCATATGCCCAACCTTTGCCTTCTGGATCGTTTTCTGGGTGTACCGCGATCAACGTTGGCACGCCAAATCCTCTTTGGTACTCATGTCTTACTTCTGATCCTGGAGACTTAGGTGCCACCATGATCACAGTGATATCTTTTCTGATTTGTGTTCCTTCTTCTACAATGTTGAAACCGTGAGAATAAGACAAGGTAGATCCTTGCTTCATCAACGGCATCACAGCGTTAACCACTGCCGTGTGTTGCTTGTCTGGAGTCAAATTGATCACCAAGTCGGCAGTTGGGATCAATTGCTCATAAGTACCTACTGTAAAACCAGCTTCTGAAGTATTGACATATGAAGCTCTCTTCTCATCGATCGCCGCTTGACGCAAGGCATAAGAGATATCCAATCCTGAATCTCTCATGTTCAAACCTTGGTTCAAACCTTGTGCTCCAGCACCTACGATTACTATTTTCTTTCCTTTCAAAGCCTCAACGCCATCGTTGAACTCTGACCCATCCATGAACTCACATACGCCCAACTGGTTGAGTTGCTCTCTCAGTGGTAGTGTATTGAAATAATTTCCCATTTATTTAATGTTTTTGTCTAATCACAATTTTATGAATACAAAAGTGAACATTCTCATCTGTATCCTTATGGTGATAATGAGAAAAGTTTAGGTACTTTTCAACGATTGTTCGCGGTAGGCATTGGGGGTCAATCCTGTGTGTTTCTTAAAAAACTTACTAAAATAGGATTGATCCGCAAAGCGAAGCTGCATAGAAATCTCCGTCACCGATAGATCACTATGTTTCAAAAGACGCTTAATTTCAAGCACTTGCTTGTCAATAATCAATTCTTTGGAAGTTTTTCCGGTCAGTTCCTTTACGGTGTGCGTCAAGTGATTTTCTGTCACGCAAAGCAACTCGGCATACGCTTTGATGCTGAGATTGGATAGGTATTTTTCCTCGATCAATTCTCTGAAGCGCTTCACCATCAGATGTCCCTTTCCTTTCTCTATGGCGCGCTGGTCTTTGGGATACAAACGCTCACAGGTATTGAGGATCAGGTCGAGCAGTGAGTTGGCAAACTCCTGACTCCTCTCCTCTTTCATCACCACGGATCCTTGGCGAAACAACCCCTCCAAAAAAGCTGTATCACTTGGCCTGGTCAGTCTAAGAGGTGGATTTTCTTGTTTGAGATTGAAAAAGAAAGGAAACTCCAGCAACTTGTTCTTGTTGCTACGATCCAAGAGGTAGAACTCTGCCGTAAATAAGAAGATGAACCCAGCGATATCCCTGGACAGCTCCAACTTGTGGGTCTGACCCGGACTGAGGAAAAACACACAGGGAGGCTTGATCTCGTACTCGTTGCTATCGATCACATGGATCCCCGATCCTTGTGTCAAAAACAGCACTTCGAAAAAATCGTGACGATGCGGATACTGCACCTCAAAGTGTCGATTGGCATCAAACACCTCTACCTGAAAGGGCAAAGTCGAACCCGCTACGGGCTTGAACTTATCCAGACTATAAATAGGAATACCTCTCTGCTCAGACATGTCACAAAAGTAAGGCATAATCCTTACAACCGCTTATCGTTGTGTAAGGAGAACTGTCACATTACTTACATCCCAATTGTTGCAGATCCAAAACAATCACCTACGCTATGACTCCTAGTTGACTGTACAGGTAAATACCATGAAATTATTTGAGAGATATCGGATTACAAATCCTGTGACAATCGTTTGACTTTTGTAAAGTCGAACAGTGTGCTAGCACATAAAATAGTTGAGATCAAAGTGGTTTGCTTTATTGATTTGCAGTAAGTGTACCAAGTCTACCAAACCGCTCATAAGCATCAAAAACACCCTTTTTCAATGCCATTTGATGTGTATCTCAAAACCTGCGCAGACTTGATGCAAAGTCTGCGCAGATTTGAGACAAAGTCTGCACGGATTTGATGCAAAGTCTGCACGGACTTGGAGCCAAACCTGCGCAGATTTAAAAAAAGACTAGGCAGACTTAAGGCAAAGTCTGCCTAGTCTTAGGACAAAACCTAGGCAGACTTTGAGTAAAACCACGGCAGACTTTAGAGAAAACCACAGCAGGTTTGGAGCTACATCTGCGCGGGTTTTTGGAGGGATGTTTTTAGCCAATGAATGAAACTGCTCCCCATCACCCAAATCATCTACCAAGATTTGGGTATATTTCTATGATCAGCGGATCAAACCAGCCATAGTTTTGTTCAAATATGAGATTGAAGTATTAGTTTTGGTAGAGGTGCAAGTAGGGAAAGCTACCTTATCGACAAATTAAAGAACTTAGATTTACTCATGCCATAGGGCAAGTATGCGGACAAAAGTTCCGCATACACAATTGTTATAGGCAATTAGCCGCAACCTGCAATCAATATGAACTTGACGATTGAAAACTGTAATAATTTTGATTCAGCTTCAATAAAGATTGAAGAGGGCAAATTAAATATCAAACTAGCACCAAATGGAACTGGTAAAAGCACCATTTCCAGAGCAATTATTCTTGGTGCTAATGGTGATTCCTTGGATGAGTTAACACCCTTTAAATATCGAGAACATAACACAGAGGAATTGATGCCGAGAATGGCTGGGCTCGAAAATATCACAAATGTTATGTGTTTTAACGAGGATTATGTGACTCAATTCGTATTCCAACAGGATGAGCTTCTATCGAATAGTTTTGATATATTGATAAGAAATGATGAATTCAAACAACTTGAAGAAGAAATAGAGTCGTTAGTTTCAGATGTCAAAAGTACATTTACGAACAACCCCGATTTAGATGATTTGATTAATTGTCTTCAAGAATTAGGGAAAGCATTTAAACTTACAAGTACTGGCATATCTAAATCTTCAATAGGATTAAAAGCTTTTTCTTCAGGTAATAAAATTAAAAACATCCCTGCCGGCCTTGAGTCATATCAACCATTCATACAAAGCGACAAGAGTGTTGAATGGGTTGATTGGCAAACAAAAGGAAACGCATTCAATGAACTTTCAGATAGCTGCCCATATTGTACTTCTGAAACTTCTGAAAAAAGGGAACGAATTCAACAAGTCAGCCAAGAATACGACAAGAATACTATTAAACACTTGGTTAGTATTATTGAAGTAATAAACAAGCTTGGTCATTTCTTATCTGCCGAGGCAAAAGATAAATTGACGATTATCACTTCATTAAAAGAATCAATAGAGCAAGAGCATATTGATTATTTAATAAGCATAAAAAAGCAAATTGATAACCTAATTGATAAATTAGAACTTTTAAAATCTCTTTCAGGCTTTGATTTTAACGAAGAAGAAATAGAGCCAGAAAAGTTAAGCACTTTAAAATTAAGCTTAGCTTTTTACACTCATTTGGACTCTAGTGATACTCAAACAGCAATCGAACCGATAAATCAGTCTATTAATGAAATAATTAAAAGAGCTGGGGAACTGAAAGGCAAGGTCATTCGTCAAAAACGTCAGATTAATTTACTGATTAGGAAACACCAGTCGGAGATCAATGATTTTTTATCATCCGCTGGATACAGGTATGAAGTTCGAATTACTGGAGAACGGGAACAATCAAGGTTAAAGTTATATCATAAGGATTTTAATAATCACCTTGAGGGAGGAACGCAACATTTAAGTTTCGGTGAAAAAAATGCTTTCGCAATAGTGCTCTTTATGTACGAATGCCTAGCTAAAAAACCAGATCTGATTATACTAGACGACCCAATTTCATCATTCGATAAAAACAAAAAGTTTGCAATACTTGAGATGCTTTTTAGAAGAGAGTCAAATTCTTGTCTCAAAAGCAAAACAGTTTTAATGCTCACACATGATGTTGAGCCTATTATTGATACTATAAAATCTCTCTCTCAAAAGTTTCAAGGAATTACTCGAGCTTCATTTTTACATCTAAGAAATGGAACTATTACAGAGAAAGCGATACAAAAAAGTCACATTAAAACTTTTGCGAGTATATGCGAAGCTGTACTTGAAACCAATCGATCTGATCTCATCAAACTAATATATCTACGCAGGTATTTTGAAATTTTGGATGAATCAGGTGACACATACCAAGTACTTTCTAACCTTTTCCACAAGAGAACCACACCAATTGATTATAGATTGCCAAAGGGTGAGGACGACTTACATCCTCAAATGGAAGAAAAGAATTTTAACGATGGGTGCAATATTATCGAACAAAAAATACCCGGCTTCAAATATGATTCTCTTATTCGTACAATTGATGATGAAAATGAACTACTTAAGTTATATCAAAACACTTCTAACGGTTATGAAAAACTACAAATATTCCGGTTTTTTGGACTTAATTTACATAACTCTGTTTTGCAAAAATTCATCAATGAAACCTATCACATTGAAAATGAGTTTATCGCTCAACTTAATCCATTAGAATTTGATACAATCCCTGAATATGTGCTTAAAGAATGTGATAACATGCTCGTTGAACAAGTCGAATAAAAAAAGCCTATAACATAATGTAAGAAATCATAGCCGCGCAAAGCCAATACACAAACCAAAGCTACGATTCTTACATAGACGTTATGCCTTATAAATGTAACAGATGTCATCGAATCAGTCTTTTCTAGTTAGAATATTTGGAACCGAAATGGGAGAAATGCTTCAGGTGTTTCTTGGCTTTGGAGTTTTGATGGTTCTTTTTGTTGGAGGTCCGTTTTTTTTTAATGAAGCTTACTTCAGAAGATACTAAGGACGAACAGTATAATGAGGTTATAAAAAATTCAAGGCAAACAACTCAAAATATATACCAAGAACTTGTAAGGTACGACTCAGTACTAACAACAATTGAGACTAAAATAGATTCAGAACTAAGGCATGAAAAAAGACTTTTAGGGCAGAAGAAAGACATTCTAATTGAGCTTCAAGAAGATTTTGATTCTATCTACCTAACTCCTCACCAACTGAGCATTCTGGCAACTGCAACAATCGATTCTCCAGACAATATTTCATTTAGAGAGTGGATTACATCAACCAATCAACTTTATAACATTGGAGTGAGCTTATTTATATCCTTCTTTTTCTATTATCTAGGGAGAAGACAGGGTGAAAAACAATCTCAATAAACAAGGCATAACATAGCGTGATAGCGAATGTCCGCTAGGTCGCAATTGTATTGCGACCTCAACTTTATGGCATTTGTAATGCCTAGACTATAGTATATATACATTCCTTAGCCCTTTTCTCTGGCTTAATCAGCGAAAACTGTTAACGACTCAATCCCTACCAAAAGGCATTGCAAATGCCAAGGTAGATTTCATGCACAATAAAATTGTGTCCGAGCAGATTCATGATACCCAGCAGACCACAGAACTATTGTTGCGGGAATTTTACTCCGGTGATTTGCTCACAGGCCTTTAGCAAATCGTTTTGTAGGTTCTCTTTGCTAGCTTCTGGGTTAAAGCTGCGCTGTTGACGATGGAAGTAATATTGTCCACTCAATGTAGCAGCGTCGCTGGTAGCCAACCAAGTCTGTGTCTCATAGCCCTGCTGTAAATCATCAGGTGCTCCTGCACCACCCATTTTAGTCGGTACCCAACCTGGGTCGACGGCATTGGCAGATACATGGTACCAGAGACGAGCCACTGCCAGCGTCAACATCAATACCTGAAGTTTGGAGTCTGAGTAGTTGATTCCCCTATAGTCACCTTTTAGTTGAGCCAGTTTGGCCTGACCCCCCGTGTGCATGCCAGAACTCAGATAAATCAATCGTTTGGGTGGATCAATCAGACTTGTCAGGATATAGGGAGCCAGTATGTTCACTTTGACAATCGTTTCACTTGGTGCCTGGTAGACTCCAGCGTTGTGAATCACGGCATCAAAACTTCCCAGTGCATTCACAGCAGCGGCCAATTGCTTGGTCTCGTCAATACTAGACAGATCCCCTATTAAAACTGTCTCTGCTCTAGGCACTTTGTCTAATGCCTCCAGCCCTCTTGACTCATTGCGCGCATGTAGGACGACCTGATGCCCTTGCTCAACCAATGATTTGGCCGCCAATTGTCCCAACCCATCAGCTGATCCCGTGATGAATATTCTTGCCATTTTATTAATATTATCAATTCTTATGATACATTGTATAAGTCCCCTATCTGCTTTTCTTATAGGTACTTACTGTAAAACATGCCGCTTGGGTAAAAGGATTCTTACCCGCTGCACCGATGTAATTGAGGGAGATCAAGTAGCGGTAGTTTTGATGATCTATCGCATAGACACCGCCTTCTGACAGGGATACACTTGTGTTATTCGGAATAATGGTGGGAGCAGTTTTGTTTTCTCCATCAATATCCTTCAGGTTAAACACCATGGACTGCTTGTCTACATGGACCACCCCGACCCTAAGGCTATTGTTGAATTCCACATAGTAGCCCTGCTTGCACCACTTACTGACCGGAGTTCCGATCAAGGTATAATTCTCATCACCACTTGATATAGATAGAGGCGTAATGATTTTTTTGGTCTCATTCAATGTATGAATGATGCCAAGGTCAATGGCGTTTTTATCTGGGGCTATCCTATTCTCCTTCACTTTCAGCTGATCAATACTGACTAAATCACTGTTTTCATCAATTGCGTTTTCTTCTGTTTTCATCTTGAGAAACGCTTGTTTCTCTTGCTCACTGAGATGATCGACCAATACTTCCTGCTGTTTTTCTGCCGTATTCTTAGCCTGCCTTGCGCTTGATTCATCCATATGTCTACTCAAATCTCCGATCCTTAAACGGACTTCATTTTTGATTTGTGGAGTGGTGATGAAAGTGTGTATGAACTGCAAGTATCCTAATTCGGATGAATCAGCTCTGTTTTTCACATCTTGGGTGACTACACTGAGGAAATTTGCATCTGCCTCTAACCTCTTTATTTCTAATTCTGTCTTTTGAATTTGTTGATTGATGAATATCCCGGTCAATCCCAACCCTACGGTTCCAATTAGCCATTTTGCGATTTCAAGGACCGTGTTTTTATAACTTCCTTCTTTTTCCATTTGATGATTTTAGCTGGTTGTGTTTTTTGCGTTGATTAAGATTAATCTCACCTAATTGCATATTTCATGCAACGCCATGTTGAAGGTATTTCAAGAAGCCTAAAATTCAAAATTTTACTTTCTGATTCGTGAAGAAACAACTACATCTGCGATGAGGCACAAGATTATTTAATGCTAACCAGTATGGTTCATCAATTTCTTTTAAGCACTTGGGTGCAATATAAAGCTTGGATGTCGTTAATATTGTCGGCAACACTTGTTGGCATTGACTGAATTGCATTGACTATACAACTAGCAACTATGAGAAAAATCTTACTCCTTCTAGTCGTTGTGACTAGTATTACCACTCTGACCTACGCCCAAGAAACGGAAGAGGAAGATCCTTTCGCTGACTATTCCTACCTGTGGGAGGACACCAAAAAGGATAAAAAGAAAAAGAAGAAAGACAAAGAGTCACAACCCACGGTGATAGAATCAAGTGATCCAGTTGTCGCAGATACCACCAAACAAGTCCAAGCAGAACCAGTCATGATTGCAGACTCTTTGATGACTGAGTCTGTACTCGCTGATTCCCTCGTCAATGAATCTCCATTGTTGACAGATAGTTTGGTAGAGGAGCAGCCATATGTCTTTGTGGACAGTGCTACAGTAGAGACCTCTCCTACTGCAGAAGAACTGGCAGCACTGCAACAAGAGCAGATGCTCCAAGACTCTGCCAAGCAAGCCCGTAAAGAAGCCAAACGAGAAGAGCGCAAAGAAAAGGACAAGGACAAAGAACCCACAGAGGATTTTCGTGCGGGGCTCCCTCCGGTCAATGCATCCAGCTCCATCAATGGCGGATTCACCTACACAGTCATTGACGGCAAGGCCTATGCAGGGTTGGTACTTGCACCAGAGCTCAATCTAGGCAAAGTAGGCGTAGGCATAGACGTGCCTGTACTCTACGGTCTGGATGATAAAAAATTCCGAACGGAAATGTTTGAAGATGGAGTAGGTGCGCTGCGACTCATCAGGTACGTGAGAGTGGGTCAGCAAAAGGTAGACCCTGTCTACGTCCAAGTGGGTAGTATGGCAGGCACCATGATCGGCTATGGTGGATTGATCAACAACTACTCCAACAGTATCAGTTACGAAAAACGCAAGATTGGCCTGCACTACGATATCAACGTCAAAGGATTAGCGGGTTTAGAAGGTCTCTACAGTGATTTTGATCCCGCATCCTTCAATCTATTTGCCGTGAGACCCTATGTCAGGCCCTTGAGCTGGACTTTCATTCCGATCGTTAGGAGTTTGGAGATTGGTGGCACCTATGTCTCAGACCATGACCAAACTGCCCTACTCAGTACCGATGCTGGAGAAACTACCTATACCTTCACCAAGGACGGCATCTCTGCCTTCAACATCGACGCAGGTATGACACTGCTGAGAGTGCCTTTCATCCAGATCGACCTCTTCGGAGGGTACAACAAGCTCAACGTGAGCAATCAAGTGCTATTAGACTCCATCTCCGTGCTACAGACGACGAGCATGATCGAGACACCTACCAGTACCTTTGCCGATGGACACGGCATCAATGTCGGCTTCAATTTCCGCTTCCATTTCATTGCAGATATGTTGAGTGCAGATTTGAGAGTAGAGAGACTGTCCTACTCAGATTATTACTTACCACAATTTTTCGATACCTACTACGAGATAGACAAGGATCGCAAGATTCTCTCTCTCGCATCCGCGAAAAAGATGAGCGGTATCTACGGCAGTTTGGAAGGACATGTACTCAAAAAATTAACCTTTGGTGGTAGCTTGATGATCCCAGACGATATTACAGAAGAGACTCCTGCCACTGTCACTCTCAATGCAGACGTAGACAGGTTGTTTGACAAGTTTTCCCTCCATGCCCAATATTTCAAAGGAGGATTGAGTGACCTCAATGATGTGTTTGTGTTAGATGAAAACTCATTGGCCAAGGTTCGCTTTGTGTACCACCTCAACCGCTTTATCGTGGCAGGTGTGGATTACTTCTATACCTTCACGCCTACAGAGGAGGGTTATAAAACTACGCAGTATATATCACCTTACTTTGGGATGAGTATTCAGTTTTAAAGATTTAACATTACAAGTTGACAGTCGACTGTTGGCTTGTAATGTTGCTCTTCTTTTTATTATCTGATCACAACTTGCAAAATTGCAAATGGGCATTATGGGATTAACTTTGTGCCAGATTCACTACCAATACTCAGTCTATGAACAACAATGACATCTTTCGCCGAATTCGCTTCACTTTTGAATTGAGTGACAAAAAAGTAAAGGAAATCTTTGCCATGGCAGGACTCAGTGTCACGGAAGTTCAGGTCAAAAACTGGTTGAGAAAGGATGAAGAACCAGAGCATCAGAATTTAAAAAATGACCAACTGAGCAGTTTTCTGGATGGTTTCATCATAGACAAGCGCGGAAAGAAAGAGGATGCTAAACCTGCCCCTGTAGTAGAACTCAACAACAATGTGATTTTCAGAAAGCTGCGAATCGCACTCAATCTGGATGAACAATCCATCTTAGATTTGTTTGACCTGGTGCATATGAAGATCAGCAAGCACGAACTAAGTTCATTTTTTCGCAATCCCAAACAACCTCAATACCGAGCCTGTCAAGATCAATACCTGCGCAACTTCTTGCATGGACTACAAGTCAAACACAGACCCGACAAAGTAGTAGTCAAAACGCGGTTGACGAAGAAAAGTAGTTGATCGCTTTTCGCAATCCGCTAAAGGCCTTCCGCTTCTATTTTTTAGTGTATTGATCCCCGCAATCAAATGCCACGCTGATACCAGCGATAACTCACATATCCCAAAAACACAAGACCCCAGTAGATCAACATCAATTGGAGATTGTAAATACTCATCGCGATCATTGCTACCACAGCGATCACCAAAGCAATCGCAGGGAAATAAGGATACAGAGGTACGCTAAAAGGCCTTTCCATCTCCGCATGGTTTCGTCTCAAGGCAAAAAATGAAATCATAGACACGATGTACAAGGTCAACGCACCAAAACAAGCAATCGTGATGATCTCTCCCGTCTTGCCAGTCAACAAAGCCAAGATACCAATGAGCATATTCACGACCAAGGCATTTACAGGTGTTTTGGTCTTGGGATGAACCTTGCCTAAAAAAGGAGAAACATAACGCTCTCGACCCAACTCCAAAGTAGATCGCCCTGCTGCCAATATGATCCCATGAAAAGAGGCCACTAAGCCAAACAAGCCTACTGTGATCAACAGATGATACAAGAGATGACTATCTCCTACTATCTTGGCAAGTGCCAGGGGAAGGGGTGAATCAGAAGGCACAGAGCTGCCAGTGGGATACACAACGGCCTCCCAGCCATCCACTCCTACCGCAGCAGTGAAAGTCAATAGACAAAGAACTACCAAAGTAAATATTGCCGAACCAAAACCAATCAGAATGTTGCGTTGTGGATTGCGGGCTTCCTCTGCTACGTTGGCTACTCCTTCGATGGCTAGGAAGAACCAAATCGCAAAAGGAATCGCGGCAAAAGCACCGCCCCAACCATTGGGAAGTGCGTTGGTAGTCAGGTTGTCCAATTCGAATGCAGTGTAACTCACACCTGAAAAAATCAACAACTCCACCACCGCCAAAATGGTGATGAACAACTCGAAATAAGCTGCAAAACGAATACCACTGATATTGAGCAAGGTGAAGAGTAAATACGCCCCTATCGCAATGGTCGTCACTCCTATCTCAGGAAAGAAAACATTGAAATAAGCCCCTATGGCTGCCGCAATAGCTGGTGGAGCGAAAATAAACTCGATGCTCTGAGCCATCCCAGCCAAGTAACCCCAATTCTTACCCAAGCCCAATCTCGCATAATCAAATGCTCCACCAGCTTTGGGGATCGCACACGCCATCTCTGTGTAGCTAAAGGTGAAGGTGACATACATGATGATGATGAAAAAAGTCGCTACACCCAGTCCCAATGTACCTCCCTCTGCCAAACCTAGGTTCCACCCAAAGTACATTCCTGATATCACATAACCAACACCCAAGCCCCACAGCATAAAGGGTCCTAAGGTTCGCTTCAATTCACTCTTTGCTTCTGTCATAGTTTAACAATTGTCCGTCATAGGTGTCTTTTAGTTGGACACCTGATAGTTTTCTTCTCAAGGCCTCCGTCACGAGGAAAGCCAATTTGTGTGCTGCATATTCGTACGACAAGCCCTCACTCCGTACATTGGAGATACAATTTCGTTTCTCATCTGTATTGCCTGATCGGGGATGATAAGTGAGGTAAATCCCCATACTGTCTGGAGAACTCAATCCTGGTCGCTCGCCAATCAAAATCACAGACAATTTGCTACCCAAAGATTGACCAATAGGATCGCTGATGGCTACCCTACCTTGTTTTACAATCACGAGTGGCGCAAGAGTGTAAGCTCCTAGCAAAGGGATTAAAACCTGCAAGAAGGGCCATGCGTGATGCGCTATCGCCAAGGCAGACAATCCATCTGCTAGGATGATGTTGATATCATAGTCCCTTGCTGGTAAGGATACCAAATAGCTACTAGAAGCATCATCCAATACTCGTCCTAAATCAGGTCGCTGAATATAAGTTGTCCGATCTGTAGCCTGACTGTGCAAAACTATGGCAGGCATACTCAATGGTGCCAGTTGCTCGATAAGATGCTCAGTATCTAGTGCAGTCTTCACAGCATCGCTTGCCAAAGCATGGTCCCGCCTGAAAAGCAACATTTCAGCTGTTTTTAAACTTCCACCTGCTCTTCCCAAGGCTACCCGTGCATCGGTCAGTGACTTAAATCTCTCCCAAACATTCTCTTTGCTCATAGGTACAGCAGTTTGTGCGTGTCTCTGGTTTTCCCTTCTACCATCTTCCCCTTTTGGTCAATCAAACTCATGTGGTGCAGCCAGGCCTCAAACTCTGGTGCCCGCTTCAATCCCAGTACCTGCCGTATGTACAACTGATCATGAAACGAAGTGCTTTGGTAGTTGAGCATCACATCATCAGCACCTGGCACACCCATGATGAAATTACATCCTGCCAGTCCCAATAGAGACAGCAGGTTGTCCATATCATCTTGATCTGCCTCGGTATGATTGGTATAGCAGATGTCACAGCCCATAGGCAAGCCCATCATTTTCCCACAAAAGTGGTCCTCCAAACCTGCACGAATGATCTGCCTACCATCGTATAGATACTCTGGACCTATGAAGCCTACGACTGTATTGACCAATAGGGGTTCATATTGTCTTGCTACGGCATAGGCGCGCACCTCACAGGTTTGTTGATCCACCCCATGATGTGCATTAGCGGAGTGCGAACTGCCCTGCCCTGTCTCAAAATACATAAAGTTCTGCCCTAAGGTCCCGCGGTTCAATGATTTTCCTGCCTGATAGGCTTCATCTAGCGTTTTCAACTCAAAGCCAAAACTGGTGTTTGTCTTTTCTGTCCCTCCTATAGATTGAAAAATCAAATCCACTGGTGCATGATCATTGATCAAATCCAAAGTAGTTGTGATGTGAGACAAAACACAGGTCTGCGTGGGGATGTCAAAGCGTAGGCGGAGTTCGTCCATCATCTCTAGCAGTGTCTTGGTTGTAGCGGCAGAGTCTGATACGGGATTGATGCCAATCACAGCGTCTCCTACACCATACATCAAACCATCTATGGTACTTGCCATGATGCCCTTGGGATCGTCTGTCGCATTGTTGGGTTGTAGTCTGGTGGAGAAATGTCCTTTCAAGCCCAGCGTATTTCGAAATTTCGTCACAATTCTAATCTTCGAAGCGACCAGAATCAAGTCTTGGTTGGACATGATCTTGCTCACTGCTGCGACCATCTCTGGCATCAAACCAAGGTTTACTTGCTTGATCCTGTCACCATCCGTTTCATAAGCCAGCAACCAATCCCTAAAACCGCCTACTGTCAAATGAGACAAGCTCTCAAACGCCTGTTGATCCCATGTATCCACGATCAATGCTGTGACATCATCCTCTTCGTAGGGAATGATTATTTCCTCCAAAAAGTGCTTTAAAGGAATATCTGCCAGCACCAATTTGGCCGCCATGCGCTCCTTCTCACTCTGTGCTGCAAGACCCGCCATGACATCTCCAGATTTCTCAGGGGTAGCCTTGGCCAATACGGCTTTTAGATCAGAAAAGACGTAATTGAAACCTCCGACGGTATGTTGGTATTTCATCTGATGAAAATGGGCATTTATTTATTGAATTGCAAAGATTGGCTACCTGCGAAAAGTCATAAAAGTCACTAAATCAGTGATCAATTCATTTGCAGCTGACCAGCTTCAAATAACCCTTCGCCATATTTTGCTTACCTTTGCCTAGGATTAATCATCTCTTGATTTAAAAATCACATCAATCTCTTAATTGTGGACAGGTCATCCCTCTCCACAACTATTCTTACTTGAATTACTAGTAACAATCCTCTACTACTCACTGTCACTGTTGACAGTGTATGCACACGAAACCTCTCACTAAGACAGGTGGTGTTATCTAAATAACCTTGATTCATTCAAGGAAAAATCTTATGAGTCAAATAACCATGGGAGTCATTGGGACTTCAAAAATGGAGGACGAAAGGCGTGTCCCTATCCATCCAGAGCATCTTCTTCGTCTACCAGAATCCATACGCAAACACTTGATCTTTGAAGAAGGTTATGGCCGTCCGTTTGATATGGATGATGACGAAATCAACAGTATGTCTGGGGGAATCGCCAGTCGTGAACATATCCTGAAAGAACTCGGTTCGGTTATTATATCCAAGCCTGTGTTGGAAGACATCAATGATCTGAAGGAAGGTGGGGTACTCTGGGGCTATCCTCATTGTGTACAAAACCAGGCGATTACTCAGGCGGCGATAGACAGGAGGTTGACCTTGATTGCCTTTGAGGATATGTTCGTATGGACACCTAGTGGACAACCAGGCAGACATACGTTCTACAAAAACAACGAAATGGCAGGCTACTGTGCGGTCATTCATGCCCTACAGCTCAAAGGTATCGATGGTCACTATGGCAACCAACGCAAGGTGATCATATTTAGCTTTGGGGCGGTCAGTCGAGGTGCTATCTATGCCTTGAAAGCACACGGATTCAGAGACATTACGATTTGTATCCAACGACCCGATCATGAGGTCAGAGAGGAAGTACTAGATGCACACTACGTTCGTATCAGATCGGGAAAGGAAAATGAAGCCCGAATGATTGTGGTAGAACATGATGGGTCTGAAAGACCCCTATCTGCATTGATCAGCGAATCTGACATCATCATCAATGGCACCTTTCAAGATCCCAACGACCCGACCCACTTCATCATCGAGGATGAAAAATCTGCCTTGAAGCCGGGCTGTTTGATAATCGACGTGAGTTGTGATGAAGGAATGGGCTTCTATTTTGCCAAACCTACCTCATTCAAAAACCCCATGATCCATTTCAACAAGATCGACTACTATGCGGTAGATCATACGCCTAGCTACTTGTGGGAAAGTGCCTCTCGGTCTATATCGGCAGCACTGATTGTCCATCTACCTTCGGTCATAGAAGGCCCTGACAGCTGGCAAAACAATGAAACCATCCGTCAAGCCATCAATCTACAAGACGGGATGATTCAAAAACCAGCTATTTTGGCTTTCCAAAATAGAGAAGATCAATACCCCTATCTGGTGATGAATTAGAGGTCGTCAAAATCAGCGTAGAATCTATGTTCTCACCTCACACCATGTATACAAAAAATGGTGTGGGGTGAGTCTCAATTACACCTCTACCAAGTCTGGCTCTCTCTCTTGTTTCGAGTCTAGCACTACTTGACTGTCATGGAAGACCATTTTATTGACCATGTACATCAGCGCAATAGTTGCGAAGATTGTGCCCGTGACCACAAAACCTAAAGCACCATAGTTCTCCAGTTTGCCATCTGCGGCTTGCACGACAATCAGGCCTGCTACCCAAGAGGCAATCCCTCCTGACACCTGCATCACAGAGGAATTGATACTCATAAATGCCCCTCTGTCTTTGGCTTCTGGGATCGCGGTTAGCAATGCCTGTGACGACACCATCCGAGCAGTGATCCCCATAAACATGATGACATTGAGCAAAATCACCACAGCAAATGAAGTGATGCCAAGATGACAATAAATCAAAATCACAATAGTAGCAATCAACGATCCCACCCAAAAGACTTTGTACTTTCCAATCCTGTCACTCAACTTGCCAGCAATAGGCCCCATGAAAATCGAAAAAACACCCGTAATCATGTAGACTAGTGGCAATTCCTCCAAACTAATCCCAAGATTGTTGACACTGAAGGCCGCACCAAAAGGCATCAACATAAAACCACCTGTCGCCAATAGCGTCGTAGCAGCAAACCCTTTCATATAACGAGGATTTTTGAATATGTTCGACATGTGTCTAAAAGGGTTTTGTTTGGTTTGGAGACCCAAATGCTCCGATATAGGTTTGAGATAAAGGACGATCAGCACGCCTACTACCAAGCTAATCCCTACGATCAGCAGGAATGGAGCATGCCAATTCCATTGATTGGCGATGTACAGACCTACTGGAATTCCCAATATTTGACTTGCTGCAAAAGCCATTTGCACAAAGCCCATGACACGACCTCTTTTCTGTAGTGCAAACAAATCTGTGATGATTGCATAGGATATGGAACTCATCACACCGCCAAACAACCCTGTCACGATGCGCGCAATCAGCAAGAACAAATAGCCCTGTGCTAGCCCACAAAATAAGGTTCCCAGAATAAATCCAGTATAAAAAAACAGCAACAGCTGCTTGCGGTCAAACTTGTCTGCAAAGCCAGAGGCCAACAGTCCAGATGCTCCTGCACTAAAAGCATAAGCAGAAACAACCAAGCCAAACTGCGAAGTAGTGATAGACAACTCCTCTAAGAGAATCGCACTCAATGGAGATATGACCATAAAATCCAGTACAATGGTAAACTGGAGAATAGACAGGATGGCGATCACAAATATCTGATACTTGGAAAATGCCCCTTCGTGATGTTGCTGATTCATGTGGTCTTTGCTGTCATTTGCTGTGGTCTAGACACCTTTGCTTTGCTATCTCCCAATACAGTTGGTGTTCAACGTATCTCGTACGGTGTAAAAAAACTTAGGTTCTACTGACAATGAGCGTATCTATTTCCGAGCCGACCATTCTCGATTTTTCAAAAACATATTCGAAATGATGACCTGCCTTTTTCAATTTATTGACAAAATTCAAATCTACACCATTGCCCGTTTTAGCACCCTTATCCAACAGATTGGCTAATCCCATCATCAATCCTCCTGCATAAAAATTCAGTGGTGATTTGGTATTACCTACCAATTGAAGGAAAGAGTTGGTCTCTGGATTATTCAACACACTCACTTTGAACTGCCCCGTACTCATTTTGACCAATTGCCACCTGCCACAACCAAAGGCTGTAAACACATCCAAGCAAGCATATAGTCTGCTTTCTGGATTTTTGCCTACTACTGATTCCACGTACTCTTGCCAATAATCAGAATTAAGCATCTTGCCCACAGTAAAGTAGGTATTCTCCTCTCCCAGTTTTTCCAAAAATGTCTTGATGATTCTAATCCCTTGAGGTCCCAATCGCTTTTTGGCTTGCATGAGCAATTTGATCTCTATCATCGCCATGTAGTTAGAAAACTGTTTGGTCAGGGTCATATCAAACTGATCAATCAACCCTTTTTTGCTATCTGCACCACTTAGATTCAAGCCGTTGATGGCCTCTATGACATTGCTCCCATTTGGCACAAAGACATCTTCTATTTCGCCAACTTTGTGCTGGAGTTTACCTTTGCCAGGAGATTTGTTGATTTTTCGTTTCAGTCCTCTGTAAATTTCAAATTTACAAACACCATGTCCCTTGGATAAGCAAAGAATTTGTTTCCCTCTAAAACTCCCAGGGACTATGTCAAAGATGGCTTCTACAGCACCACAAAGAAACCCTAATGTAAAGTAGCTCACTCCTGGCTGATTTTCTGGCCTCAAGCCAAAGTGACGTTTCCATGCCATGGCAAAATGCTCAGATACTGCCTCGATGTATCCTCCTTTAGGTTGAATGCTGGTGAGGTTGATACGACCAAAGCCACAGTGCGCATAATAGTCCTCTACAAACTTCTTTCTAGCAGTGATTTTGACCATCTTTTCATTTCCCTCAAAGTATTTGGAAAACATTGTGAATGTGATTTCCTGTGCGGTAGTGACTAGCAAGTCGACTATATTTAATTTGCTACCCATTTCTTCTATACCTTTTTGGAGGTAGAGATTTAGATACTCACTTTGTATATTCAGAGGCTCATTGGCAAAGTAATAGACACTTTTGTCCTGATGATAAGTATCAAAAGAAATTTCCATAGATACAGGCTAGATTTAATTTATCAAAATTAGTGTCAATAAAGTTTGACCAATTTAATGCGAATTTATCATTTGTAATCACAAATAGAAAAAGACTACCTTTAAACAATGCTTATTCACTGAGGAAACTCAAACTATTCGATTTTATTATATCCTAGCTATTCATCATTTTGTGGATATAACAAATAAAGGTCTATGACTGCCTTGGTTCGTGCAAAAAGCTCTCGTAGGATGGCTTTCTTATGCTCAAAAATCTCTGGCGTAGCTGCTTGGTAGCATTCTGCTTGGATCCCCAGCTCATCGGCAATAAAAAGACATCGGTAGGCGTGGTACTGTTGGGTGATCATCACACACTGCTCATAACCATAAATATCTCTCAACCTGGCAACAGATGCCAGTGTTCGATTGCCACTGTCATCCAATATCAATTGGTCTTTGCTGACGCCCAAGGCAACCAAAGCCTCCTGCATTTGCACAGGTTCGTTGTAATAGACAGAGTCTCTCGATCCACTCAATATGAGCTTTTCTACCTTACCAGATTTGATCAGTTCGGCAGCAGCGATCATTCGTTTGGTGAAAAACGGGTTAGGGTCACCTCCAATCAATTTGCTACTCGTACCAAAGACCAAACCGACCTCAGCACCAATCAACTGTCTAGAATCAGCATAGATTCTATCAGTTGTCTGTCCAATAATCCAAACATTGCAAAAAATCAGAAAGGAAATAATTAACAATATACCCCCGACTGAGTAGCGGATGAGTTTCATTTGAGTTGGCTTAGGTTTTGATTGAAATGCTTCAAATGCACATCAATTTTTGGGACTACTTTTTGATACCATTCTGTCAACAAAGAAAACTTTTCTTCTTCAGAAAGTTGCCATCCATCTGACTTTCTTATTGCATGATTGTAAAATTCCATAATAATACCTGCGCTCACCGAGATGTTGTAGCTTTCGGTAAAGCCCATCATAGGAATTGAAATCAATGCATCTGCATGGTCTCTGGCATAATCACTGATTCCAGTCTCCTCTGCTCCAAATACCACTGCTATTTTGCCAGACAAATCTACGTTGCGGTAATCTACTGCATGATGTGGTGAGGTTGCGTAGATTTTGTACCCTTCATTGCGGAGTTGGTCATAGCAACACTTGATGTTGAGTTGCGCCTCATCTTTGTAGTGGTGTACAGTGACCCACTTGGCCGCCCCTCTCAGTACATAGGGATTGAAATCAAACTTATTGACCTGCTCTACAATGTGCACATCCTGCAGACCCATACACTCGGTAGTCCGCAGCACGGCACTTGCATTGTGTGTCTTGAATATGTCCTCTAGGACGACTGTCAACTGTCGGGTACGCTCATTGAGTACTTGGTCAAATTTTTGCTTTTTATTGTCAGTGATGTATTGATCCAGGTACTCAATTAATTTTCGGTCGTGATCGCGCTTATCCAAACAGTCCTAGTTGATCCTTTTCATCATCTTTCTTCTTGGTATCCAAGTCGATTGTACTCCCGACATCAAACCGCGCTTCCTTTTCTTCTTTCTCCACCTGCTGCTTGACTTCATTTTTGAGCTGGTCGATCATGGATTGATTGGTAGATGGGTCTGGATCATCGTCCGGAGAATCATCATTTTCTACCTCTACGATTGACAGGATATTTTGTACAGGCAGTTTGTTGCCAATGGCTTTCCATCCTTTTTTATCTATGATTTCAGAAAGCACATACTCCTTGACCGTTTTGGTTTTTTCTCCTTTCTTTTTGAAAGAGATCTCCACTTTGGGTGAATCTGTGGTAGTCAAGAAAAGAAGCTTAGAGCTTTTGCTATCATTGATCAAAAGATAAGGTTTTCCAGTACTGGTAGACTCAATGGCAAATCGCTTGATGTACACAATTTTGGAGTCTCCATCCTGATGGATAGCAGTGACTACTCCATCCTGATCAAACTTTTCGATCTTGTAGATTTGGCCATGGTTGTAGTGATTGGAAAGCTCAAAAGAAGTCAATTCACAATTGCCATCTTTGAAGAACACAATGATTTTGTCTTCTGCATTGAACTTACCAAGCAAGGTACCTCTCCCATCTCGGTTGAGCCTACCGATGTTTTCGTCATACCAAATATCTGTTCCAGAGAGCGTTGATTTCCCTTCTGATTTGAGTACAATTTTTCGTACAGGGTATTTAGTCAAGGTATTTCCTCCGGCAGCACGTCCTTTGATATCAATTTCTGCAAAATCAAAATCAAACACTTTCTTCCGTGCTGTCGATCCTGCTGTGAGGTACACAGTGATGACTTCTGCTTCTCCATTCGGATTGGCTGAGAAGTAATGCACTTTAGATCCTTTGTCACTTTTGGTCAGGTTATAGACCTTGTCTCTGGTGATGGCAGTGACATTGAATCGCTTGATCATGGACTTGCCAGATTTACCATCCAAATAGGCCATGTTATACACCATCCGCTCATCCGTCTTATCAAAGACAGCGGCATGAATGATGTCTTTGCCAACAAATACCTTTTCTTGAATCTTGACAACAGAGAAAGTACCGTTTCTCCTGAACACAATGATATCATCCAAATCTGAGCAATCAGAAATGTACACATCCTTTTTCATCCCATATCCTACGAAACCTTCTTCGTAATTGGCGTAGAGCTTTGCGTTGTTGGCAGCTACCGCAGTTGCAGCAATATTTTCAATGGAAGAAATCTCTGTCTTTCTTTCTTTTCCTTTACCATATTTGGTCAAAAGACCCTGATAATAGGCAACTGCATAATCTACCAAATTGGCTAGGTGATGTTCTACCTCTGCCAATTCTTCTTGAAGCTTTTTCATCAGTTCGTCTGCTTTGAAAGCATCAAACTTCGATATTCTTTTGATTTTGATCTCTGTCAGTCTGACAATATCATCGGTCGTGATCTCTCTGTAGAACTGAGATTTGAAAGGCTCTAATCCTAGATCAATAGTTTCTAAAACTGCTTCCCAAGTTTCGCATTCTTCGATGTCTCGGTATATCCTGTTTTCGATGAATATCTTTTCTAATGAAGAGAAAAGAATTTTCTCCAGCAATTCTCCACGACGGATTTCTAATTCTTGCTTGAGCAACTTCAGCGTTTGCTCCGTATTGAGTCTCAAAATCTCATGGACATCCGTAAAAATCGGCTTGTCCTCTACGATCACACATGCATTGGGAGAGATCGAAACTTGACAATCCGTGAAGGCATACAAAGCATCGATGGTGATGTCAGGTGACACGCCAGGTGCCAGCTCGATCAATATTTCGATATCTTTGGCGGTATTGTCAGTGACTTTTTTGATTTTGATCTTACCCTTTTCATTGGCTTTGATGATGGACTCTATGACTGTGGTCGTAGTAGTGGCATAGGGTATGTCTTTGATGACCAAAGTCTTCTTGTCGTATTCTTCTATTTTGGCTCTGACTTTTACTCTCCCCCCTCTGGCACCAGCATTGTATTCTTCAATATCAATGATGCCTCCAGTTTGAAAATCAGGGTACAATTTAAAACTCTTTCCTCTCAGGTGCTTGATAGAGGCATCTATGAGTTCGCAGAAATTGTGTGGCAATATTTTGGTTGAGAGACCCACCGCTATGCCTTCGACTCCTTGCGCCAACAGCAAGGGAAACTTGACAGGTAATGTAACAGGCTCACGTTTTCGACCATCGTAGGACAACTGCCACTCTGTGGTCTGTGGATTGTACAAGATATCCAACGCCAATTTGGAAGGTCGTGCCTCTATGTATCTTGATGCAGCAGCGCGATCACCTGTACGTACATCTCCCCAGTTGCCCTGCATGTCAATGAGCAATTCTTTCTGTCCGAGGTTGACCATCGCATCTCCAATCGACATGTCACCGTGCGGGTGGTATTGCATGGTGGAGCCTATGATATTGGCGACTTTGTTGTATCTACCATCATCCATTTCCTTCATGGCGTGAAGGATACGGCGTTGTACTGGTTTCAAACCATCGTTGATAGCCGGAACGGCACGCTCCAAGATCACATAGGAGGCGTAATCCAAAAACCAGTTTTCGTACAATCCCGAAACTGGCAACACATCATGTAAGGGCTCGTCAGAAGAATTGTTTATTTCTTCGTTTGGTTCTTCGTTTTCTTCCATTTTATGCTACTTCCTCTGCTAAATCCTTTTCAATTCTTAATTTGTCAATAATGAAGTTTTGACGATCAGGTGTATTCTTACCCATGTAGAAACTCAACAATTGCTCTACCTTGGTGTCTTTGTTCAAGATGACTGGTTCGAGGCGGATATTCTCTCCGATAAATTCACCAAACTCCTCTGGTGAAATCTCACCGAGCCCTTTGAAACGGGTGATTTCGGGTTTGTTGCCTAATTTCTGAATGGCATTTTGTCTTTCCTCGTCCGAATAGCAATAGATCGTTTCTTTCTTGTTTCTTACTCTAAAGAGCGGTGTTTCGAGAATAAACAAATGCCCATTTTTGACGATTTCAGGGAAAAACTGCAAAAAGTAAGTCATCAACAACAACCTAATATGCATCCCGTCCACATCGGCATCAGTTGCCACCACGATCTTGCGGTATCTCAGTCCCTCGATTCCATCCTCAATATTGAGAGCATGTTGGAGCAGGTTGAACTCTTCGTTTTCATAAACTACTTTCTTGGTATGTCCAAAACAATTGAAGGGTTTGCCTCTCAAACTGAACACTGCCTGTGTCTGTACATCTCTCGATTTGGTGATAGAGCCACTCGCTGAATCTCCCTCTGTGATGAAGAGCATGCTGCCATTACGCTTCTCTTCGTCCACCTTTTTATCATCAAAGTGGATTCTACAATCTCTTAATTTCTTGTTGTGCAGGTTGGCTTTTTTGGCTCTTTCGTTGGCTAGCTTCTTGATCCCTGCAATGTCTTTTCTTTCTCTTTCTGACTGTAAGATTCTCTTGAGCAATGCATCTGCAGTTTCTGGATTTTTGTGAAGATAATCATCGAGACTTTTTCTCAGGAAGTCCAACACAAAAGTCCTCATCGTGACGCCATCTGGCGTGATGTTGATCGATCCCAATTTGGTTTTGGTCTGTGATTCAAAGACTGGTTCTTGCACACGCACAGCAATCGCTCCTACTATACTTGCTCGGATATCTGCTGCATCATAGTCTTTCTTGTAGAAATCCCTCACTACTTTGACGACTGCTTCTCTGAATGCCGCTAGGTGTGTACCTCCTTGTGTTGTATTTTGTCCATTGACAAATGAATAATACTCTTCTCCATATTGATTGGAGTGCGTCATGGCAATCTCGATGTCTTCTCCTTTGAGATGTATGGTAGGGTATCGTTGTGATTCAGCGTCTGTTTTCTTAGCTAGTAGATCTTTTAGCCCATTTTCGCTATGATACTTTTGTCCGTTAAAATTGATCGTCAAACCAGCATTGAGGAAGGCATAATTCCAGATCAGGTTGTCGAGATACTCTGGAATGAAATGGTAGTTTTTGAAAACTGAGGCGTCTGGCTCGAAAGTGATCAAAGTCCCATTGCGCTGATCGGTCTTCTCGATTTTGGCATCATGGGTGATGTTGCCCGCATTGAACTCTGCCATTTTGGTCTCTCCATCTCTAAAAGATTGGACTTTGAAATAAGTAGAGAGCGCATTGACCGCTTTGGTACCAACTCCATTGAGTCCTACAGATTTCTGAAAGGCAGAGGAGTCATATTTACCACCTGTATTGATTTTGGATACACAATCGACCACCTTGCCCAAGGGAATACCACGTCCATAATCACGTACTTCTACACGATGGTCTCCTACTTTGACATGAATTGTCTTGCCATGACCCATCATGTGTTCATCGATACAATTGTCGATGACCTCTTTGACCAAGACATAGATGCCATCATCATGCGCTGAGCCATCACCCAACTTGCCAATGTACATACCAGGTCTCAGACGGATGTGTTCTTTCCAATCTAGGGACTTAATACTATCTTCTGTATATTCAACGTTTTCAGCCATATCTCTTTGAAGTCAATCTTCTCAATACCCCAAAACTGGAGTATTGCACCTAAGTAACAAACCGTGAATATAGCCGATTTGCTACTAATAATGGAAGTCAATTCTGGACAGAAAACGTGATCTTTTGGCTAAGTTATTGGAGAGCTAATTGAATCATAAAGCGCTAACTACCTGACTGACAACCGCTTTTTATTTCTTAGTAAACTGGAGGTAAATAAACCAAAAAATCCAGAGGATGATAAAAATGGGACCTAAGTAAACCAGTGCTGCATAGTCAGTGATGTCAAATTTTTCCTTGCTATGATACAAGCCAATGAATACGATAGACAGGATGTAGCAGACATTGAACATAAGAGACAATCCACCAAACCAATGGTAGTTACTTTCGGTTTTGTTCATTTCACTAAAATCAATCAAACTCATGTCCACAGCATGCTTGGTCAATCTTCTGTACAACATGATCAAACCATTAGTCAACGCAAAAATGCCAATACAGGCATAAAAGAAATTGCCTTTGGCTACCGTATAAGTCGCCAAACCATTGGCATCAAAATACACACTGACCGTCTCCGGCATCAGGGCATAGTAGTAAGACAAAACAGCAAGAAAAATAGGAATAGAAATAAGATAGCAGAATCTGATTGCTTTGACCATGGAGATATTAATTTGAGAGCGCTAAACTAAGTAAACTGCCAATAAGAAAAAACTCAAAGTCCTTTCGCCTCATCACTATTAAATACTTTTCGAATGATATCACTCACATAGTCCAATGGAGACGCCCTGATCTTCTTCTCTTCCTCTCCTATCAAATAGAACAAACCTTCGACGGCTCGTTCGGTGGCATAGCCATCGATAGATTCAGGTATCTCTTGGTTGATCAATGAACCTATTTTTGGTGTCTTTAAGGTTATACCCAAAGATTTGTATTCATACTGGTAACTGAGGAAACCATACAGCGCATCATATAGCTCCAATGCTTTGGTTTGTCCCAGAGCTGTTGTGATTTCTGGTTGAAAGGCAGCGATCAGGTTGCCACGGGTTTTCGAGATGAAATATTCGGTAGCAGACGTTTCTCCACCTTGCAAAATACCCAAAGCATCGGTAATACTCATGGAGGTAATTGCATTCAAGAAAATCGGTGAGGCTTTTTTAGCGGCAGCTTCTGCACCACGGTTCATCGCCACTACCAGTTCTTCGAATGGGTCTGAATTGATGTTAGCATTTGTTGCAACATATGCGTCAAGGATCGTACTGTATTTGATACCAACCACCGAGCCAGTTTCAATTTCGGTTTGCAAAGCAGTCACTTCACTAGGTAAAAAGACCTTGATCAATTCATTTTTGAGGTAACCGTCTACAGCGGAAGCCGATGTAGTAGAAGAATCCACCCCTTGGGTCAGCGCAGCTTTCAATCCTTCTGCAATCTCCGCATCGGTCAAAGGGAGGTCAAAAAACTTCTCTGCTTCTTCGCAGCTGAAACTCGATATACTGACAATTGTCAATAGCAAGGCAAGTACTTTTCTCATAGCTGTATTTGATTTTGGCAAAGATAACATTGCCGAAAAGAATATATCTTAGTTACTTGGAGTAAAAAATGATATAATGAATGTGAAAGAATTTTTACATACGGAGCTATTGCATGTAGGTGAATACCAAATCATGGTTTTCCATGTGCTGGCACTGGCGGGTATTTTTCTCGGAACCAAACTAATTCTCTTTGTCATCTACCGTGTATTCCTCAAACAAATTGAGCGCAAGAATTTTGACAAGGGTCGCAGTCTGGCATTTTATCAGATCATCAAGTATGTCTTGATCGTAGTGGCCATCGCACTGGGTTTGGAAACTATGGGTATCAAGCTGACATTGTTGTTGGCGGGCTCTGCTGCTTTGTTGGTCGGCTTAGGATTGGGTATACAGCAGTTTTTCAACGACCTGGTTTCTGGACTGGTATTGCTCGTAGAGGGCACAGTGACAGTCGGAGACATTGTGGAACTGGACGGTCTGGTCGGAAAGATCACAGAGATCAATATGAGAACATCTAATGTCGCGACCAGAGACGGTATCATGATCATTGTACCCAATTCCAAACTCGTAAGTGACAATGTGATCAATTGGTCTCACAACCGAGAAGCTACACGATTCAAAGTCAATGTAGGTGTAGCATATGGTACCGATCTGGAAACGGCAGAGCGCCTCATACTAGATGCAGCATTGAATACTGAACACGTCTCCAAAACACCCGCACCTTTTAGCCGATTCATAGATTTCGGAAATTCATCATTGGATTTAGAGGTTTATTTTTGGACCAAAAACATGTGGCACATCGAATACGTGAAAAGTGAAATTCGTAAAAGAATTTATAAATCCTTTAACCAAAACAAGATTACGATTCCATTTCCTCAAAGAGACATTCACATCATCTCTGGAGACAAATAGTGTATTTTCATTATTTTAGTATCAAACATTTGAAAAACATGATCAACAAGAAGAACATTAGCATTGCGGTATTGGCCTTTCTAGTAGTCATACAATTATTTGGGATAGATCGAGAAGTACCAACCACCACTCTGGAACAGGATTTCATCTCAGTGATGCAACCTCCAGAAAATATCGCTAAAATCATCAAAACCGCATGCTACGACTGTCACTCCTATCAAACAGAATACCCGTGGTACACCCATGTCGCTCCTCTGTCTTGGTGGATAGGTACACATATCGAGGACGGTCGAAAGCACCTGAATTTTTCTATCTGGTCTACCTATGACGAAAAGAAGGCCTTACACAAACTGGAAGAACTGTACGAAGAAGTAGAAGAAGGTGAAATGCCCTTGACCTCTTATACTTTGGCACACTCCGATGCGGATTTATCTCCATCAGATGTCGAGCAATTGGTCTCTTGGGTCAAAAGTATCCCTGGAGTATTGGAGCAAGAATAAACTCTTGGTTTTCAAAATATGAGATGCAAATAGTTCCAAATCTCACCTCTAGTATGGACATACTACAGACGAAGGAATTGTCACGAATCATCACGAAAACATAACAATAATAAATTGGCATTGCTGTGATCAAGAATTAGTTTCATATTCTTAGATTAGGCCCATGAAAACACAGCAGTATTCTCTGTACACCCTACCTCCCCATTATCAACCAGAAGACAATACGTTGTGGGAACTGGATCCTGCTCTATATAGTAGATTCAAACATGGCTGTGAGTACAGTATAGCTGCATTTTCAGACGCCATTGCTGAGTTTGTCATCAAGTCTTGTCCAGCTGATCAAAGAATCTACATCGCACCATCAGCTTACCAACATGTACCCACTGCTGCAGGGCTTTTGGTAGGGAATCTTGAAGAAAGAAACCTGCTCCCAGACGTATTTCAATATGTAAAACTGACAAGAAATAAGATAATCACGGATGATTATGCCACACTAGATTCTATCGAGCGTCAAAGAGCCATGCAAGACATTCGAATTGATTTTGATACTGAGCTGCTTCACAATCAAACTTTACTGATCATAGATGATTCTTATGTGACAGGTACACATGAGAATATTCTCAAGCATCACCTCACAAAAACCTGCGCGACGATCATTTTCGTCTACCTCGTAGATATGAAAGCCTGTGAAATGCCCAACATTGAAATGCAAATGAACAATTTTGAAATCAAGAGATTGTACCATATGTATGACATCATGAACTCTCCTAATTTCATGATAAATTCTAGAGTATTGAAGATGATATTCAACTCCCCCATCAATGAATTTATAGACTTTGTCACACTTCTATCTCCAGATCAACAATCAGATATATACAACAAGGCTATTATGGAAGGATATATGTATCTGGGGTCAGTATTTGAAACAAAATTGAAACTACTCAACAACAATCAATTGCATCTTGATGATTTGGTATCGCTAGGTTAGAGACTCAGCAATGAAGGAAAATACAATTTCAACATTTGAATCCTACCTGCCCACAAGCACAAAAGCACCCCAATAATATGGGTCATTGTATTTGGTCTGCATGGATTTTTGTGCAGCGGTAAATGCATGTAATTTGGTCGCACCACTCAAGTAATGACTGTAAAAAGCAATCATAAAATCCTTGGTAGCTTGATCATCCACCTTCCAAAGACTATTGATGATGCTGGTGGCACCAGCCGACCTGAATGCACGTTGCAAGCCATAGACACCTTCTCCTGCATCAAAGTGCCCCAGTCCCGTTTCGCATGCGGATAAGACCACCAAATCTGTACCATCAAGAGCTAGATTCTGAGCCTCATAAGCGGTCAAAACTCCATCATGCGACATGGGCAATTCATCTGCGGTATAGTAATTGACCACTCCCGCTAGCAACAACCCTGAATTGATCATGGCATTGAACATACGGTACTTTTCACTGGCATCATTATCGGTTTTGTTCCAATAGCCGTGGGTAGCGATGTGCAAAATACTTGGATTTTCCAGGTCGTAGAGTACTTCTTCGGTTGCTTCTGATCCGAGATAACTGCGCGTTTGAACCCGTTGTTTCTCCATTTCTCTTTTAACAGCCAAAATCTCCTCTTCCGTGCCAGGCAAATCTATAACACTCTGTTCGTCAAAATTGCCAATGAATGAACGAGTCTGGAGCTCGTCACTACTCAGTGGTTTGGTTGTTTCACCCTTTGTGTCATACGCTGGCCGACCTAACAAAACTGAATTTTTGGGCTTGATTGTTGACTCATCCTCTAGCAAATTGGCAGTACTAGTCACATATTGAATTTGTATTTCATCCAATAAATATTGGTTGCTTTCTCCATTTTTGAGTGTTGGCAGATTGATCAAATGGTAGATACCATCAGCAGAGAAATACACCTTTCGTATCCCTATCAACCGCTCCTGAATGGGTTTCCAATATTGATCATAGCTCCTGCTGTCATCCAGTCTTTGCTGAATGGTGTTTCGGTATAGGTTGTAATACTTGCCATCAAGGTCCTCTGCTGTAGCGGGCAAATAAACCACTTCTGGCTGTTGACTGTCTTTGCGGATGATGTAGGCAGCATAGTAGGCTTTGTCATCGTAGTAACGCTGATCTTTCCACTGAAACCTAGCAACCTCTATCGCTGCCTCGCCTTCTTGCAGCCTGTCTCGCACTTCTTTCCATCCAGGAGACGAAATAGTCAATAGCTCTTCATAGTTCTGAGTGAGTTGGACCAATTGATTTTCCAATTGCTGTACCTCCGCTTGTAATTCATCCAGATTGATATCTGGTTTGTTTTCCTTACGATCCAATACTTTTATATCCTCTTGCTCCTCATGCTGCTGATAGGCACGGATCAGCAATTGTTTCTTGGCGAGCCATTGATTGTACCGTGCTATGATCTCAGGACTGTTGCTCTGTACGAATGTCTTCTTTCTCTTTTGCGTACTTTTGAAGGAAATAGATTTGGTTAGCAAAAGATTGTCATAGACTTGTTCCAGTGCCTTGTTTTTCATGCTATTTTGGCTATCTATCAGGATGCGAACAAAAGAGTGATAATTGTTGTACCCATCTTTGAGCTTGCTATTGTAATAGGTCACAAAGGTTTTCTCTCCGAAGGTAAAAATCAAGTCATTGATCCACTCTTGGTTGACATGAAAGAGGTCTTTGTAAGTATCAAAAGCGGTCTCTAATTTTCTATCCCTGACGCAAAAAAAAGCATAGGTTGAAAAGGGACTTGTCGAGACACTAAAGTCTTTTCGTGTCACTAGGTCCTTCAAGTAACTTTGATAAATGTCATGATAATCCTTGCCTCCCAAAAAACCAACAATACTCGCCCTACCCAATTCGGTAATACTCTCATCGGTTTTCAATCCATCATAATATTCATTGGTCTCTCGCAACAATTGATCTAGTGGTTTTGTAAAATCTGATTGTCTCCCAATTTGTGCCAAGAAAATATTATAAGAGGGATAGACATAGCTAGGTATTGGAGAATCAGGATATTTGGTATTGAAGCATAGATTGGAAGCCCGGATACTAGAGTCTGCAAGGTAGTATTCTTGTAGTGCCTGATCATAATTTCCAATCAGCTCGTAAGCGGTCGCTAACACAGAATGATAACTGGATTGTACAAAATTGCACTCGTCTGCAGACTGATCTGGATAGTTATCAAAAAGATTTTTTTGATCGATGATGTAGCTATGGTAGTCCCCAATCAAAAGAGAATAAAAGGATTGGGTATTGAGATACTCCAATGTATAGCTCATAGTCCATAGCTCCGGTGACTCTTCTGACAATTTCTTCATCTTTGCGATGAGCTCTTCCACGAGATTGTACTCTCCCATCTTACAGAGATAATATGCATAGCCAGAGTAACTCCGGTATTCGTCAATGCCTAGCTCTGTATTCATGGCCTTCTCATAATATTTTCCTGCCATGGTCAATTCATTGAACAAACTCAATGCCCCTGCGACCATGTTGAGATTGTTGAAGGATTCAAATTCGGGATGCTTATCGAGGTATTTGGCGGCAGCTTTGGCTTGATCCTTTGACAGATACATCTCCAACAGATGTTTGGTCATCCATTCATCACTACCCTTAGAGCTTGGATTGTATCCATAGATCAGTTGATTAGCCTTCTCCATGAGATGATCAGCCTGCTTTTCGTTGACCACCTGAGTTTTGTAGATATTGGCCAATATCATGTAATTGGCAATCGTCTGCAGCACCTCTTCTTTCTCGACCAATTCGTACATTTGCTTGGCAGCAGCCTGGGCCTCTGTAGAATTAACTGGATGGCTATAGACTACCGTCATCAGCTCATCATAATCCTCCTGTGTCTGGGAAAACGCGTACCTTGAAAACAACAAAAAGGCAATAAGTAAGTAAAAACGTAGATTCATGTACTCAATATACGATGGACAATACAATGTCGAATTTATGATGAATTTCTAAGTCTATGGCAAAACTTTAACAAAGTTCTATCTTCAAACCAAATCACTTGTAGCCATGTGAGACTATTGATAAATTGTCCTTTGAATATCAAATAAATGAAAAACCGCCCAGAATTATACTTTGAGAATGACACAGCATGGAGAGAATGGTTGTCACAAAACCATGATCAAGCAGATGGCGCATACCTGATTTTTTACCGGGTGACATCTGAACAGCCCTCGATGCGTTGGGAAGAAGCGGTACGGGTGGCACTGTGCTACGGCTGGATTGATTCTACAGTCAAGAAAATCGATGAAGACAAAAGGAGACAACTTTTCACACCACGCAAAGCCAAAAGTGCCTGGAGCAAAATCAATAAGACACACATCACAGAGCTCATTGAACTGGGGTTGATGCATGAGAGTGGATTAAAGGTCATAGAAAACGCAAAGGAAGATGGTACTTGGACCAGTTTGGATGATGTAGAAGAATTGACAATGCCTGATGATTTACAAGCTGCATTTGAGACGAACCCAATCGCCTACTCACACTACGAAGCGTTCAGTCGAAGCTATCGAAAATCCTATCTCTACTGGCTCAACTCTGCCAAACGACAAGAAACACGGGACAAACGCATCACGGAAATCATCAGATTATGTCAAGCCAATGTCAAGTCTAGAACATAAGAAATTTGTATTCTAGACCATGTACTGTCTATCCCTTTAACCTCACGTGGCTAAATTTAAGAATAGCTACGAAAAAGGTGCCTCCCAGTGTATTGCCAAGGGTGGCCCAAAGCTGAAAATGTAAGTAATCTGTGAAATGAATATCAGGGCTGGTGATCATGCCTGTAAAGACCTCAATAGAACCAACAATACAGTGGTGCAACCCAGCCACACCAATGATAGCGGTCACCATCGTAATGACCAGAATTCGGCTGATTGTTTCTTGAGAGGATGTAACCAACCAACCCAGCAAACCCATCATCCAGCCGGCAAGCAATGCGGAGAGCAGTATCACATCCCAATCATACGAAACCAAATGGTACGCCAAATCGTGAAATGCACTTGGCTCAATGAAGCCTACAGCTGGTCCGATTTTGGCTATTAAAATGCTGAAAAGAAAACCTCCCAACAAGTTGCCACTATAAACCAATCCCCACAACAGAAAGATAGCCCTGAGTCTCACTGCCCCACGCAGCACTGGCAGTATGGCCAAGGCTGTGTGCTCGGTAAACAATTCTGACCGACCAATGATTACAAAGATAAAACCTATCGGATAGCACAGTGCCAACACCAATTTCATGACATTGGGACTCAAATCCTGCCCAAACAAAGTGAGCATCGTCCCCATAAATAGCACACTAAAACCTATCTCCAACCCAGCAGTAAATGCCGACATAAACAATCCAATATTGGATCTATTAAACTCCTTGAGACTGGTCTCTATTTGTTCTTCGAGGATTTCCTTGACTTCTTTAGGTTGTCCGGGTTGTGCACTTTCGTTCTTGAATAACTTGATCATAGATGCTGTTTGGTTACAAAATCTACCACCAAGATACTAAGGTTAGTTGGTTTTCTGGTTGAACTGGTTTGACTCGTTTTCTGGTATTCTGGTTTTCTGGCTTTCTGGTTTTCTGGCTTTCTGGTTTTTAAACTTTCAACTTTACCTTATCGCCAATAATCTTACTCCAAATTGGCTCCTCTATGGAATGACAATTCATCTGGATCCACTATATGTTCCTCTACACCTTGGAATCTACGTATGACTTCATCAGTGGATAATACCGAAGCATAGCGATTTTTGATACTGTTGATCGTACCTTGATGCAGCTCTGGTGTCACCGTGGTGCAAGCATCTTCTACCATAGTCACCAGATAGCCCAAATCGCATGCATCACGAATCGTTGTTTCTACACATTCGTTGGTATAGACCCCTGCTACGATCAGTTCATTGATTTTTAGATTTTGTAGGATGTAATTGATATTGGTTGATGAAAACACCCCAGAGGCCGTCTTGTTGACTATGATCTCATCCCCAAGGGGAGCTACTTCTGGCAGAAACTCTGCCTCTTTGGATCCTGGAGCCGCGAGGAGACCCAAACGCTTGTGACCATTGCTGCGGTCGCGTCCGTCTTGCGTCATGGCTTGAATGCGTGTATGAATTACTTCAATGTTTTTCTCACGAAAAGTTTTCAACATGCGCTGAACATTGGGCAACACATTGGCTTGTAGTGTGTCAAAATAATACTCCTGCTGCTCAATAGGAATACCAGAGGTCGTTACGTCTTGAAATACGCCGTAACCTTTGGCAGCATCCAAATACTGAATATCTATGATCAGTAACGCCACCTCATGATTATCCAAGTGTACTTGTCTCAGGCTAGACTGATCATTGACAAATTCCTGATAATACCCTTCTAGTGGGTCAAGTGAATCTTCGGGTCTTAGGTCTCTATTTATTTTTATCATGGTATTTGTGCTATATCTATCAATGTATTGAGCATCAGATTCGCTCCAGTGTGTAAGTGATGCCAATCTGTCCATTCATGTGGAGAGTGACTCACTCCATTTTTACTTGGGACAAAAATCATGGCTATTGGTGCGATTTTAGCCACCATCTGTGCGTCGTGTGCTGCTCCACTGGGCATTATTTTATAGTTCAACGCGAGTTTCTTGGCATTGTTTACCAAATGCTTCTGCATGGCTTCATCACATGCCACTGGATAAATCATGCTCGTTTCTACAAATTCAAATCTCAGTTGTCTGCGTCTGGCAATCGCCGAAAGTGCTTTGCGACAAGCATCCTTCAATTCGTTCATTACTTCCAAACTCACATCTCGGGCATCAATACTGAAATCAACCTGACCCGGAACCGTATTGGCCGACCCAGGGTACAAAGCCACATTGCCAATCGTGATTCGAGAGGCTTCTCCCCCATTTTCATCAATGATTCTGGGGATTTCGTGGGCAAAATCAGCCAAGCCCATAAATGCGTCCTTGCGCATATCCATGGGAGTCGTACCCGCATGATTGGCAGCACCTACCAGCTGTACCTGCCACTTAAACAAACCCGTAATATCCGAAACGATACCTACAGAGAGATTTTCAACATCCAATACTGGCCCTTGCTCAATATGTAGTTCCAAATAGCTGTAAATGTCTTTTTTGGGACGAGAAGCAGACAAGGCTTGAAAGGGATCTACCCCCAGAGATCTCAATACTTCGGACAAATGCACACCATTCAAATCTACAGATTCCTCTATGATTCGAGGGTTAAGCTGTCCCGCAAAGGCTCTGGAACCAAACATGCCTCCAAACCGCCCTTCTTCGTCGCTGAATGCAATGACTTCCAGAGGGTATTTGGTTTCAATTCCTTGCTCTTTCAAGCAAATCAGACATTCCAACCCAACCAAAACACCCAAAGCACCATCCAATGCACCTGCATTTGGCACAGTGTCTATGTGCGAACCAATGACCACAGCAGGCAAATCCTTGTTGGCTTCTGTTTCATAGCGACCGATGATATTGAGTGCTTCGTCCCGTCTGGTTTTCAAGCCATATTGCTGCAACTGATCTTCCAGCCATTCACGCGCGACCAGTTCATCAGCATTGAAAGCCATACGGTAGATACCACCATCCGCTTTTTTGCCAATCATGGCCAACTCATTGAAGTTGCTTTTGAATCGCTCAAAATCAATTTGTAAGGTCATACCACGTTGTTGTCTAACTATCTAATGTCTAACTTCTCAATACTAGAGAGAAAGTTCTTTCCCTTCTATGAATTGTCTGTGTAAAATCTGCAATCCTAGAATATGATTGACCAAAGCATCCTTTCTCACCAATGAGACAGGGTCTTTGTCATTTTGATATTCGGAAATAAATCTTTTCAATCTCCCCACATCAAACAAACCTGATTGACGCAAAGTATCTTCGTTGATATATTCCTCAATCAATTCATTTAGCGCATTTTTCTTCTTTTCCTCGGTGTGAGCTGGTGGAGACATGAAGGCGAATTTTTCGCGTTCATACAGCACTTTGGGGAGGATATCCTTCATTGCCTCTCGCAACACCCACTTCTCTGTGTTGCCCTTGATGCGGTAGTGTGGCGGTATCTCTCTGGCCATTTCTGCTACATGATGATCCAAAAATGCAGGTCTGGACTCCATAGAATTGGCCATGTCCACTCGGTCACCACCCCAGTTGAGAATCTGACATTCGAGCATCGTTTTGCTCCATGTATATTGTGCCTTGTCCAAGACATGTCGGTTTTTTAGTTGCTTAGGATCAAAGCTCTGTGCAATAGCTGCTACTGGATCATAATCTTTGAGATCATCCAAAATATCATTGTGCAACAACGGTCTCGCAATCTCTAGGGTATTCATCCAAGGCTGGATCCAAGAAGGCGTAAAACCACAGATGTCATCCATCACAGGATGTGAAATATGCTCTTCGGAGAGAATCGCTCCTTTAAACAATTTATTACTCTTCTCCATCAGCTCCTTGTAGCTATCTACTTCCTCTTGGGTATGACCAGAGCCTTCCATGTTCTGATAGCCATACTTGAGCATGTCTCGCTTGAGTTGCGGATACCCGCCAAATAACTCGTCAGAGCCCTCTCCGGTCACGACAACTCTGTAGCCACATTCGTTTACCTTCTTGCTCATTTGCCACTTGGCTACACCCAGTGTGTTGTAAAAGGTTCTTTCCGAATGATACACTGTTTTAAGGTAGTTTTCGCCATACAAATCTCCCGCTGCAAGGTTGATTTGCTCTTGATTCGAGCCTACACGATCTGCCATTTCTTTGGCAATGTGCGCTTCATCATAATCCTTGTTGTCAAAACTGATCGTAAATGCCTGTACGGGTGATTGCTGCATCGATGAGGCCAATCCCAACATAGAGCAACTATCAATCCCTCCAGACAGGTAGCAACCCACAGGCACATCTGCTTCCAATCTATGCTCTACTGCCTCTACCAATTCCTCCTGCGTACGTCTAATATGGTATTCGGCTGACTTGCCCATGTCTCTGTCTTGCTCCTCTGGAAAATCCATGTCCCAGTATTTGTGGTCTTTGATATCCAAACTATCACCCTTGCGCTGGATGATCAGCATGTGTCCTGGTCTCAAAGCGTGGATGTCCTTGTATGCAGTAGTACCAGGTACCATGGTTTGCATCAACTGGTGCAACACTGCCTGGTTGTCAAATGCTCTTGGTACCTCTGGGTGAACCATCAATGCTTTGATTTCTGATCCCCAAAAGACATTCCCTTGGTTGATGTGGTAGAAAAGCGGCTTGACGCCAAACCTGTCTCTTACCAATATCAGACGTTCTTCATCCTCATCATACATCGCAATGGCAAACTCACCACGCAAATGCTTGACAAAGTCCAAACCATACTTCTGATACAAAGGCAAGGCGATCTCACTGTCACTTTTGGTCGTGAAGTCAAATCCTTCTAATCGCAGATTGGTTCTGATTCGCTTGTAATCATAAAACTCCCCATTGACAGTCAGTACGTTCTTGTTTTCTCTCGCAAATAGTGGTTGACGCCCTGTTTCTAAATCAATAATCGACAAACGAGCATGTCCCATCGCCAGACCTTTGGCCTCATCGAGATGATAGCCATAGCCATCTGGTCCTCTGTGATAGAGCATGGCTGTCATTTTTGCTAAATTCTGAGGGGCTGATGATTCTAAAGCACCGGCTTTCCAATATCCTGTTATTCCACACATATTATGCTGTAGGTATTTTTTCTTTTGGGAGTTTATTAAAACGATTCAATACGGAGATAAACAAGGCCTGTCTGACAAAGACAGCTCCATGAGCCTGAGTAAAGTATAAGTTGTGGTGGGTATCATCTAGTATAGGATCCAACTCGTCCAAACGAGCCAGTGGATGCAAAACCACTGCATCATCCTTCAGTTTGGTATGGCTATCGAGTTTGAATCTACTATCCAGAGACTTGTAGCTATCACCTAAGAAGGCAATAGAGTTCATGTAGATCACATCCAGATCTTCGACTACTTCATTCACATCATTGGTGATATGAATGGTGATACCTGATTCTTTTACTTTGTTGGTCAGTTCCTCTCCGAGAGGGTCGGCCATTTCTGAGATGATAGATATCTGTTTGATATTGTCTTTGAATAGCAGAGACATCCGCAGAAAACTATTGACTGCACGCATGCTACCTGGTGTACCTAATATGCCCAGATGAATTTTGTTTTCAGCCTTCAATTGCCCTTTGAGCTCTGGCTTCCATTTGAGTATGGCAAACCAGTCGGCGAGTGACTGAGTAGGATGTTCACCCGACCCATTGCCGGCATTGATCAGTGGAATTCTCAGGTGAGTAAGAATCTCTTCAACGGCCGAGGTCTCTGTGTGACGCATCACCACACAGTCACCGTAAGCATTAAACATCTCTCCTATGTCATTGAGCGATTCTCCTTTGGCTTGTCCCGTGCTTTTCCCGTCCGAGATACTGATAATCTTGCCATCGAGCCGTAACACTGCGCTCTCAAATGACAATCGAGTCCTCGTACTCGCCTCAAAAAATGCCGTCACGATGATCTTGCCATCCAACGGATGAGACTTGGCTATTTCTGTACTCTCTAGCAGTGCAGCAAATTTGCAGACCTCTAGCACCAGTTCTTTGTCAAATTGATCTACGGACAGTACACTTTGCCCAACCAATTTTTTCAACACATCCATGTTGATCGTGTCCTCCTTGAGTAGTGTTTCAGGGTCAGGGTTCAATCCATCCGACACCATCGGATTTCTATCCAGTGATTCCTCATCTGGACTAAATTTTTCATTTACCATAGTTCTTTGGATTTGATATCCTTGATCAACATCCAAACCAAAGCCACAACAGTACTACTGATGCCGATGAGGGAGAGTGAGATCAAGAGACTTAAAAACGATTCGGAAAAATGCATTTTAAAAGTTTAGTGTTTAGATTCATTCATCAGCTCCCAATCAAAATTGTCTGGAAACAAATAGGTGCAAACCAAAACTGTAATCATAGAGACTGCTGCTCCAATCAATGATGCCGTGTACCAACCCAAAACAAAATAGGCGATCAAGCCCAAACTACTGCCGAGAATCATACCCAGCAAGGCACCTTTGGCGTTAGCTTTCCTCCAAAAAAGCCCTGTAACGATCGGCCATATCGTACTCCCTACCATCGGTCCTGCAAAAAACAAAACAGTTGCCAAGGTCCCAATTCGCGGCATACAGAATGCCCAGGCTAAAAATCCCAAGCCAATGATAATTCCTGTCGACACGCGCCTGAGTAACTTTTCGTTGGCTTTCGGATTGATCATTTTTCGGTAGATGTCTTCGGTGATTAGATCAGAGGTTGCTGCCAACAAACTGTCAATACTAGAAGCGAGTGAGCAAAAGAACACCGCAAAAACAATGACGGCTCCCGTTTGACCCAAAACATGTGAAGAAACCAAGGGGCCAACCATATCAGGACTGGTGATATTGATCCCAAGTGATCCACTCGTCAATGCAATAAATCCCGCAGCAATCGGAACAGGAAACCAAAAGAATCCGGACAGCAAATATGCTTTCTTTCCAATTTTCTTACGCATCGCAAAAGCCCTGCTCCACCACACATTGCTATGAAAGACCTCTCCTAGTCCAAACAATAGATTGTTAAAAACTGCCATGATGGCTGCTGGCATGAGTGCGTTCATCAGCATGGGTTTTTCTTCGATGACATTGGTATAGATATGACTGAAGTCTACCTGCCAGAGCACGCCAATACCGACTATCACGATCCCTACCAAAATGATGAGAGATTGAATGAAATCAGTCCCTATCACAGCATACAAACCTCCAAACAAGGTATAGATAACACAAACAGCCAATATGACGGTCATACCCCATGTATATGGAATACCTGCTATGGCATTCATCAGTATACCTCCTGCCATACCCATGCTGACCAACCAAGTGAAACCATAGAAAATGCTGATTGCCAAAAAGATATACCAAGTCACCCTACCGTACCTCAGACGGATAAAATCTCCACTGGTGTATCCTGTGGGCATGAGATCTTTGATGCGATTGGCCAAGGGTGCAAATAAGAACAGGCCAAAAGAAGCAGTAGAATAAGCAATCATACCCCATATCCCAAGCTGCAAAGCAAATTGGGGTGCCAACATCGTTGTATTGGACGTCACCCATGTAGCCATAGCGGTAGCAGCTCCAAAGGCCAGTCCGACATTGCGTCCAGCCAACATAAATCCATCCATGTTCTTGGCCTTCTTGCCCCAATAGATACCTAGCACTATCCAGATCACACTGAGTACCGCCAACAGAATCCATCCCGTTTCTGGACTGATGATATAGGATTGATGATTCATGCCTCAGATGTGGTTGTATGAGAACCTTTGATGATCACTACAGTCGTCAATCCAAACACCAACATCCCCACTCCTGCCAATGACAAGGCAAGCTGCAAGGATTGATGCTTGACAGTCAGTGAAAGCACATTGGACCATGAACTACCTGCTGTTTTGACACGATAGTAGTAGTGACCATCTTCCAGCCCAGAAACAAAACTAGCTTGATCTGGACCTTGGTAGATCAATTGGCTAGACATGAACAGTGAGTCCTGGGATTGCTCCAACCAATACTCACTGGCACCATTATCAGCATTCCACTGCAACTGGATGTAGCCACTGTTGGCATACTGGTGTAGGTCATCCACATCAAAGTAGGCCTGCTCAGCACAGACCTCTACCGAAAGCAAAATGCCCAATAATATGAATATGTATGATTTAATCAAACCGTTCTTCTTTGTCTTGCTCTGCTTCTATTTTCTCTTGTATTTCTTTGATTTCCTTGACTTCTAAGATTTCCTCTGGTGGCTCATCCACGATATTTCCGAATTCGTCCACAAAAGCAATCATATCTGTCAGCTTACCACCACCTTGCTCTCTTTCTTCCAGTTTGACTCTCTTTTCTTCCTTTTTCTTTCTTTTTTTCTCAGCTTTTTGTCTCTTCACAAAAGCATTAAAATTCTTCTTTCCCATCTACTCAGTCTTGTTTTAGTTGCTCGCTTCAATACTAAAAATGGCAATACAGTGCATGAAACGATTCTACACTGGTCATCCTACAGTCTCCTAGATATTGAACTAAAACACGAACTTGTTTTCTAAGTCATGATGGCATGTCACGATCGGCTGACTAAATAGAAATATGCCAGCGAATGTTTCGACATTCAAGTTTTTAGTGATGAGAGATAAATTACTGAAAGCTATTCGTCCACGATATGAAAAGCTTCTGATAATAAGAAGCCCAAATGATACTGATTTCAAACCAGTCCTCATCTTTGGCTCGACCCTGTCGAATGTGGAGATATGTTCTTTAAAATCTTCGATAAACTCTTTTCGCTCTCATTTCTACAGGTTGTACTAACCTCCTTCGTGAGCAACTCAATTTCTAAGATATTTTAATGACATTACAAATTTAAGATATATGTTCTATAGAACATAATTATATCGAAAGTTATGTCGCAAATATATGTTTGGACAAATTAATTGATGGGCTCCTCTGGACTCAATACCGCTCCAGCATCCAACTGCTTGATTTGCATAGCAGAAGTAATAATTTCAAGTGATCGCTTGACCATTAATTTATTCTCATTGGACAGGGTATCTAGTTTATCGGCCAACCTGTCGTGTAGGACATTTGGTGTCTCTTGGAGCAATTTCAGCCCAGCTGCGGTCAAAACAACAAAGGTCACACGCTTATCACCTGCCTTGGGTAGTCGAGCTACATACCCTCTCTTTTCCAATCTATTGATGATCCCACTGATGGTACTAGAATTGAGACTCAGGAGCTCCATGAGTTCTTTGAGAGTGGATTGAAAGTTATGAGCTTTCTGCAAATGCCCCATACAGAGCAGCTGAGCGATACTCAAACCAAAATCCTTTTGTATTCCCTTGGATTCCAGATTGAGCGAGCGCACAATCTTCCTAATACTAACAATGATTTCTAATGAATCCATGGATTACAAATCTCAACCAAAACAATCAAACGAAAGTATGTCACAAAGCTATGTTCTTTGATTGTTGACAAGCCTCTTTACATTCCTTTTGTGTCGAACTGAGCAGTGCTTCCCAACCCTTTACTTTGTTCTCTGATACTACGAGCGCTTGACTTACATTTTTCAATTTGAGTACGACACTGTCAGAAAAATCTCCTTTTTCTAAATCCAACATCAGCATCTGTACACCTACACCGTTTGATTCTATGTACTGCATTTCTTCATCCAATTCTTCTTGAATGCTTACATAAACATCACCATGCGCCAAGCAATTCATTTTCAACTGATTGAGCTCGGACGTTTGCTCTGCGGTCAATGTGTCGAGACTATCCGTATTGCCATAGACTGCATGATATACCTTCTGCCAAGTGGCGATTTGTTGTGTCACGTCAGCGGACAACGTGGCTGTATGAGTCACTACTTCTTGCCATCTATTGCTTACATCCCCTATTTCCTGACGGTACTTACTTTCTGGAGAGCAGTTTGAAAAGAAAAATAGTACAATTAGAATAGGGCAAGCACGTAGCATCGATGTGTTGTTAAGTTTCTAAGCAGAATATAAGTAATAAAACCCGTGTTGCTCAAATCAAAACAGGTATTTACAAAAAAAGCGCCTTCTTTTCAGATGGGCGCTTTAATATCTTTTCAAGTAAGGTATTATTACAAATCGTAAGTTTCGGGATCGTTGATCATTCTCAACTCCATCAACTTGGCCTCTTCATAGCTCACTGACATGTATCCCAATATACCCCCAGACGCTTCAGCTATCTTTTTTGCCATGTCTTTCAAACTTGCGTATAATTTAATCGCAAATGTATGATCTAGCTTAGGTAAAATGTGATTTAATTTTCTTAGCTCCTGCGTGATCATTTCTGTCCTAGCATCGGCATTATCAGGCATCTCTGCCACATATTTTTCAAACTTGGTTTGAAAATCCTTGCCTACTTCCCTATAATAATCGATCAATTGTTCCCTTGCTCTAGACTGCTTACTGTTGGCAATTTCTACGGCCTGAGTGATTTCGTCTTTGTCAATTTTATCATCAGCACCTGCTATCATTACAGAAACTAATACTGGAGCGTTGAGCAAAACCTCAATTTCGTCATCTCTCAACGTTTTAAATTCTTCCACCATCTGGCTATGTTCTTTTATTGTAATTATTCTGCTCCGAAAATAAGAGAATTACTTTAATTGAAAAACTAAAATTAGATTAATTGGTCAAATCTTTTGCTGACTCCCTTCTAATCTGCTCTTCTATAAATCCTTTCACCTGTTCTACATCCAATTTCTTGGCAATGATCTGTTTATCCTTATCCAAAATGTACAGTACGGGTGTACTTCTCACATTGTACTGCACTCTAAAATTACTCCTATGTCCTAAATCCGCATAGTTTAGCCAATCCAAGTCCAGTTCTTTGATAAATTCCTTCCACTTAGCTGCATCTGTATCTGTACAGACGGCAACTACTTCTGCCTTGCCATCCAACTCATCATACACTTGCTTCAAAACAGGTGTCTTCTTCTTGCAATGTCCACATGTGGGTGAATAAAAATACAAGATGACATAATCGTCTTTGATCGCATAGAGATTTTGGGTTACTCCCAATGTATCCTGAAAATATATCTGAGGAGCTTTGTTGCCGATTTGATTGTCTTGATGAAAAACCATTTCATCTTTGAGTTCCTTGAGCATGGCTTCATCTGCCCACGGAGCTTTGCCTTTCAAATAATATTGATTGGCTAGATGAACAAATACTTTATCCATCCCCATGATTTTGTGGTTTTGGTATTTCTGAAAGAAAGTAACCAACAGATACCTATAGAGCTCTTCATTTTTCTCTGATTTTTGGAGCAAAAAATCAACAGATGCGATCACAGAATCTGGATTTTGAATGGTTACCTTATCTAGGTATTCATTGATTTTGGCATCAAAAATTGGTGTACGCAGCAGCCCCTCGGAATTAAAATTCAACTCTCCAAAGTAGTTGTGCTTGTATTGATAATACTGCTCCCGTCTCTGCTCCACAGACAAAGAATCCCCTTCAAAATGAAAATCAGGTTTTAGGTTCATTAGGAACAAAAGTTCCGCCACAAAACTGCCTTGATAGGCTACTTCCATACTGTCTCTGGCCTGTTCATTCTTGAGGTTGATCTCTCCAAGCTGCTGCAAGACCACAGCAGAATCAGCTTTGGTTGATGTAGAATCCAGGATCTGTGTCATCTCCCGAACATGCTGCTGATGTGCGATCATCAATTGTTGAAAATCCCTGAATTGCTCGTTGGATTTAGAGTTTTTGACAATCATTGCCCCATAGTTATCATCCATCTGAGTCGAAATGCTAAAGTTCTGCTCATCTACCACAAACTCCATATAAAATTTGGGACTGTACAAGAAATACACCCCAGGTTTTAGCACTTTATTCCCATCAAATGTCACCTTGCCTCCTTTGGCAATCAACGAAGTATCCTGCAAGTATTTCTTTGTTCCGAAATGATAACCCAAATATGCTACAGAGTCCTCGTAACCTTTGATCTCCAGCTCGATTTTGTAGCTTTCTTGCTGTGCAAAGGCCTGAAGAGAAAATATTAAAATGAAAGGTAGAAGTGTTCTTTTTAGAATCATGAAATCCAATTATTTGGTATCTAAACAACGCAAAAGAAGTAATTTTGATATGATTATCTCAATAGAGCAACACTTTCTTTTGCATGATAACAATTATTAACACTTGGTCTCTTCAATTAATGTGACTCACTATGATATGACCGATTATCTAGTTATTTTGATGGCTCAAATATTTTTAAACAAACAATAAAACTATGAATATTTCAATCAAACTCAACGTCACCACGAGATTTCCAGATGACGAGACTGCTCCAGACAAAGGGGAAAATAAGCCAAAACGCTAAAAATTAGCGTTGTTTTGGGAGAATTAATTATTATGTAAATTTATCTTTTGAACAGACAATTAAAATCAGCAGTTTTATTTGTTTTCTGCCTATTCTTCTTCCTTTGTTGCCTCACTGTCTTTTCTCAAAAAAAGGAGATTGGCAAAATGACTGTACTTGAAGAAGAACTAGCCAAAGCCATCATGTACTCTAAAAAAGTACAAACAGACTCTTGTGCCCTTATATTAGACAAATTAGAAACTAGCTATGAGCTGCTAAGCTCTGAACAAAAATTAGAATACCTCTACCTGAGGACTGACCATACTTATGAGACAGGTAATTACCTCAATTCCATAGAATACGCCAGGGCATACATAAATCTATTGGAGATGCACCCAACAGATTCAACAAAAAAAGAGGCTATATTGGTATATTTAGGCCTAAACTACTACATGATTGATGAGCTTGGTTTATCCATAGATACATATTACGAAGCATTAAAGATATACCAAGAAAAACAAGACCAATTTGGCATTATTCTTTGCTACCTCAACCTAGGCAAAGCTTATTCTGATTTGAAAGAGTATGACAAATCTTTGCAATACATCACTAAGGCCATTCAGGGTTTAAAAAAACTACCCGAAGATTCACATAGACTCAGCTCTTGGTATTCGCAGTTGGCCAGTGTATTAATCTCATCGAATGACTTGGAAAATGCTCGATTGTATCTGGATAGTGCCTTACGTTCTTCAGAAAACAACAACCATATCAATAGTCTTCCCGAAATATATGGCAAATATGGATTCATGTATAAAAAGAAGGGTGAAATACAAAAGGCAATCGAGAATTATCAATTAGCTATAGACCTAGCTGAAGAATTGGGGGATGCCTTTAAGAAAATAGAGCTAATGAATCAATTAGCCAACACGTACAACTTAAACGGTTATTTCGATGAATCCATTTCGCTATTAGAACCATTTCTAAAAGAGCAACTTGCCCAAAAAAGCTATCAAACGAGACTCACAGAATTGGAAACACGCCTTTATTATGCATATGAAGGCGTGGGTAGGTACAAAGATGCCATTGATCTTCATGAGCAGTTCAAGTACCTAAGAGACTCCATTAAGAGCTTAGAAAATTTCAACCAGATCAAACAAGCATCGATCCGATCCATGGCTGCTCAACATGAATCAGAAAACACTTTGCTCAAAAAGCAAGATGAACTCAATCAGCAAACTATCAAGGCGCAAAACACCATATTGATCTCAGGTCTCATTGTGCTGTTGTTGGTAATAATCATTGCGGTCATCATCTATAGAGCTTCCGTCATCAATAAAAAATTGTCTCTGGAAAATAAACGACAAGCAGATCGACTGATTCAACTAGACATAGCTAAGTCTAGATTTTTTGCTAATATTTCCCACGATCTACGCACACCCATGACACTCATCATGGGGGGTATAACACAAGTATTAGAAAATAAAGAAGTTTATTTAACCGCTAAAGCAGAGAAACAATTGCGTATTGGACTTAGAAATGGCGAAAGAATCATTCACCTGACCAATGAAATCAATGAACTGATCAAACTAGAGGATAACAAACTGGCCATTACTCCACGGTACATCAATGTAGACGAAATGCTAAATTTGTTTGTGCAAATGTTTAGTTCGGCAGCAGAAATAAAAGGTGTACACCTCGCCTACTCTCGAATGATCTCTAAGGGCAGTACCATTATTTACGCAGACCCTTACCAGTTTGAAAAGGTCTTGTTCAACCTCATCACCAATGGCCTTAAGCACATCAGAGAAAAGGATTCGCTGACGGTGAGCTTGAGTCAAGAGGAAGATAAACTTTGCATTTCTATCCTAGATACTGGAGAAGGTATTCCCGAAGAAAACATCCCTTACATTTTTGACAGGTACTATCAAGCACCAGGAACCACCTTCAAAACACAAGAGGGTTTTGGAATTGGTTTGGCGCTAGTCAAAGAGATCATAGACAAGCACAACGCTAGCATCCAAGTAAAAAGCCAATTAGGCACGGGCACTGAATTTAGAATCAAAATTCGACAAGAAAATATAGACCCAGCAGAGGTGACTGCATTCTCAAAACTTGATTACAGTGATGATAAGAGAAACTTATTCAGAGATATCGATGAAGTAGAAACTGAGGCGAAACCACTGGTCCACATAGAGAGTATCAAAAATCTCTCGAGCAACAAAAGGAAAAAAACAATTCTTATCGTAGAAGATCATCCAGAAGTTCGGGATTATATCTTTGACCTCATATCCGAATATTACACGGTATTGACAGCATCCAACGGCCAACGCGCCATCAAAGTATTGGAAAAAGAATCCATTGATTTGATTATTACTGATTTGATGATGCCATGGTTCGATGGTTTTGAGCTTTTGGATAGTCTAAGACAAGATGATAAGCTAAAGAAAATACCTGCTTTGGTATTGTCTGCCAGGACATCCGAAGAAGACAAGGAAAAAGTACTGAATAAAGGTGTCAATGACATTTTATCCAAACCATTCAATCCTAAAGAACTGCTAGTAAGAATAGAAAACCTACTCAACAAAAAGGAATGGAACAATACCAAGGACGAAGCATTATTTATCAACAATCAAGAAACCTTGGATGAGGTAGAATCTTCCATTTTGAAAAATGTAGAACAATTGATCCTAAAGAAAATAGACGACCCTAACCTAAGTGTCACCTATCTCTCCGACCAGGTATTTGTCAGTGAGCGAAAATTTTATCGTCTAATCAAAAAACTCACCAACACTACTCCATACGAATACATCAAAGAAGTGCGACTTCAATATGCCAATAAATTGATTCAAGAAAAGAAGCTCAGTAACTCTTCAGAAGTAGCACGATTGATCGGCATGAACAATGTCAGCCATTTCAATACTCAATTCAAAAAACGATTCGGCAAAAAACCCTCCGAACTGCTCCAAAAATAGTCTCAGTATTGATTTGAGTAGTACAGGCGATTCTGGCATTGGATCACTCAATTTTGTTTATGACAATGTTGGTTTCAGAACTATCTACCTAGCCCTTCATCACTACTTAATTTTGGTTTAAGCTGTTTTTATTCCAAGCCAATTTCAATAACTTGGACAGTTAAAACACAAACCTAATTTCAGCTAATCAATATGCTCAACTCCTCCGAGAGACACAAGATCAATAGAATTGTATTTGGGATTCTGATCGGTCTGATACTTTACTTGGTGCTCATCACCTTGTTGATCAGATTCGAGAGAGATAGCAGTCAATCCACCATCACCAACTATCATCAAGCAGTCTGGTACACAGTCGTGACATTGACAACCGTAGGATATGGAGATATCTATCCCAATACGATTTATGGTAGAGTAATTGGCTATATATTCGTATTACTAAGTGTTGGTATTTACGGTCTGCTTATAGGTCAAATCACCAACATTGTTACTACTATTAAACAGAACAAAATGCTAGGCTACAACGGGACAGTATTTGAAGACCATGTCGTAATCATAGGGTGGAGTGACTTTGGTCAGTTGGTGACTGAGCAGCTCATTGGCGCAAGCAAGCAAGTTGCCATTGTGACCAACCAACGGGCTGAGATAGACCTCATTCATGAAAAATATGACAAGAAACACGTATTTACGCTATACGCAGATTTCGAAAATTTTGAAGTACTCAAGAAAGTCAATATTGAAAAATCATCGGTTGTGTTCGTAAACCTCACAGACGATACCGAAAAATTGGTCTTTATTCTCAACATCAAAAAAATCTATGACCAATTAGAATTTGTGGTCACACTCCAAAATGCGAACCTCAAAAACACTTTTATCAATGCAGGTGTGACCAATGCAATCTCTCCACAAGAGATCTCATCCAAAATATTGGCAAGTTATATGTTCGAGCCAGATGTTGCTGCGTACACCGAGGACATTATGTCTTTTGCACACACACCTACCGACTATGACATCAAGCAGTTTTTGGTCACTTATGACAATCCATTTCTCAACCAAAAATACCAATTGGCCTTTGATCAAATCAAAAGCAGATACAATGGTGTGCTGATAGGCATGGTCAAAAGAAATAGCCATGGAAAGAGACACTTAATCAAGAATCCACAAAAAGACTATACAATCGAGTTGAGTGATTATCTAATTGTAATCGTCAATGGCAGTTCATTTGAATTGATTCAAAAGGCATTTAACGTCAAAGAAGGGTATTTCAAAGAAAGATAATATGAGAAAGAAAAGCATTCAAATAGGCATAGTCATATTAGGTACTGTTCTGACCATGGCTTGCGAAAATCAAGATGTAAATTATGGTTCAGGACCAAATTTCAGTGAGATTCATGAAGACATTCATTGGCATTTTGACAGAACAGTCATTGAAGGTGTAGAATATCACATACTAGAGCGAGATAGAAACAATCCACATGAAGGTTTTGGATTCATGGCTCTCAACGGTGTTGATTTCAGAGACAATCAGGATTCAATCAAAGCGATGCTCAGAACCATCATGGAATTGCAAATAGAAAATGCGGCTGCACTTCAGAAAGTTGAAAAAACTGAAGTTGAAGAATATGCCAACAGCCTATTTCAGTATTATCTCAAAGAATCAAGAACACCACATCACGTAGTGACAAAAAAAGAAGCTGACCAATAACTGATCAGCTTCTTTTTTATATTAAGTACGTCTCTAAGACTTACAATTACAACGTACCAAAGTGAGATTTCAAATCTTCTAGTACTACTCTGGTACTATCATCTACAAAACCCGTAGACCCTATATCTTTAGCTACTTTGACAGCATCAATCAATGCGTCTCTATCCTTGAACACCTCTTCTAAAATTCCACAACTGTGGATAATTGACATGAGGATGACAATTGCGGGTGTTGGCTTTTTACCACTTTGTACAACTGCCTTCAAAGTATCTCTTATTTCCTGCTCAAATGCATAGTTAGCATTATCCATTCTTTCTGAGACTGGAATCCAAAGTAGTTTAGTAGACTCCACTTTCAATATCCCTCTCTGAACCAGTAGTTCGATCACATCATCTTGAATGTGCTCGAATGAGCCAGCAATTTTCTTTATGGTCACAGGTACTGTATCTCCTCCCCCTCCTATTGCCTTCAAGACATTATCAAGAACCTTATTTCCAGTTCCTGTCGTATCCTTTACTACTATTTTTCCATTGTCAAATGATACACGCTTGATCAACGAAAGCTCCAATATTAAGATGGCTAGCAAGCCGTGATTTATAGAATGTTCTGCTGCTGCCAATAATCTTCCTTCTTCATCATCCAAGGCAATCAGCATCAATCCTTCTGCTAAACTTAACTTCATTTACTTCTTTGTTTATTCTCTACTAGGTGCAAATATGATAAATCCTTTTTATTATTTCATAATTTTTTCAATTGTCAATCCCTGCACTAGAATCGAAAATACCACAACTGCATAAGTAGCAGTGAGAATAATGTCCTTTGCAGGGATGTCATTTGATAAAGATAGTGCAAGTGCTACAGATATACCACCTCTAAGCCCGCCCCATGTCAAAATAAGAATGGTCTTTTTCTCAAACTTCGTCCCAAAAGCACCCATCACTTTGATTGGAATAGCAACCCCTAAGAACCTAGCAAACAAAACCACCACGATCGCAACAGGCATCACGATCAAATAATGATCTTGGAATGTTTGCGTAATCACAATAAACTCCAACCCTATCAAAATGAACAATATCGCATTCAACGCTTCATCCAACAAATGCCAGAATTTGTACACATAAACACCTGTCGCATTGGCCAAGTGTTCACTTCTACCCTCATTGCCTATAAATAACCCCATGACAACCATTGCCAAAGGTGCTGACACATGCAGCAGTTCAGCTACTCTACCTCCTACCATGACCAAAGTCAATGTCACCAGCACTTCTAGCTCTACATGGTCATTGTCTATATAATTCAAGAGCTTGAACCCCACATAACCAAATCCAGCACCCATCAACAAACCTCCGACTACTTCTGTGACAAACAATCCCGCCACACTCATCACAGTTGCTTCTCCTCCATGCCCACTACCTGCTTGAGCAATCCCCAGTATCGTCAAGAAAATCACAACTCCTACTCCGTCATTGAACAATGACTCACCTGCTATTTTGATTTCAAGTCTTTTGTTTAGGCCGACTTTTTTCACCAACGACAAAACCGCAATCGGATCTGTAGGAGAAATAAGAGCACCAAATAGCAAACAATAAATCAAATCAACCTCTGTACCCATCAGAGGAAAGGCAAAAAACATTAGGTAGCCAACAATAAAAGTTGACATCAAGGTCCCCAAAGTAGCCAAAATGATTACTGGAAGTCGCTCTTCGAGCAGCTTGGTCAAATCCACAGACAACGCACCTGCAAACAACAAGAAGTTCAGCATGACATTGAGAAGCACTTCTTTGAAATCAAATTCTTGAATAATATGTTCGGCACCATTCAACACAGAGGGCATGACAAAACCCAGCATAACGATTGCTACAGAAGATGCCAATGCAATAGCCATCAACCCAATTGTAGATGGAAGTTTAAGAAGTGTGATGTTGATAAGTGTAAAAACTGCTGCCAAAAAAATCAGCAAAGTGATCAAGTCAAGTATGCCCATTGTTTAATATAAATTATGTCTTATTTTAGGTTCACTACACGAATCTTCTAATAGTACAACAATCAGAAAACCGCAATTAGGCTGCCAATATACGAACATTTCCAGCGTAAAAAGGAATATATTCTATTAAAATCAACAAGGCATTCTCCCTTCAAAAACGCCGTTTTATCCGTAATAATACGGAAAATTCATTTTGATTTCTGATCAACAACGCGCAGGGAAAACCAAAGAAAAAATCACTCTTGACAATAAAAATTGTACAATTAACAATTTATCATTTATTGATTGCCATTTTTGCAAAAATTACGTTTGGACCATTTAATTCAAATAATTATGTCTCTCTTTTATTGCAATAGGAATAATTTTGCGGCAGAAAAGGCAGACAACACTACCAAGCACTATTGTCTATTAAAACAAAGAAACAATTGAATGACAGAATCTAAGGTCACAAATTTCATCATTGATTTTGACAGTACATTTACACAAGTGGAGGCACTTGATGTGTTGTGCACATTGGCATTTCAAGACGAGGATGAAAAGAAGGTCGCTCTTGCTGAAATAGAAAGGATAACCAACCTTGCCATGGGAGGCGAACTATCCTTCAGAGAATCGCTAGAAAGTCGGTTGAAAATACTGAGGGCAAATAAAAACCATATTCCACAATTAATTGAAAAATTAAAGCCACTGGTATCAAAATCTTTCATCCGAAACAGAGATTTTCTTGAAACAAATGCGCAGAATGTGTACATACTTTCTAATGGATTCAAAGAGTTCATCTGCCCTATAGTCAAAGAGTATGGTATCTTGGAAGATCACGTTTATGCCAATACTTTTGAGTACGATGATGATGGTATCATCATCGGTTTTGACAAGGAAAATATCTTATCAAAGAGCAAAGGAAAACCAGCCCTCATAGATTCCTTAAAATTAGAGGGTGATATCTATGTCATCGGTGATGGATACAATGACTATGAAATTCGAAAAGAAGGAAAGGCCAATCGTTTTTATGCCTTTACCGAAAATGTGAAAAGAAAAAATGTGATGGAATTTGCTGACCACATAGCACCATCTTTAGACGAAATACTATATCATAACAATATGAAAGGAGCACTCTCTTATCCTAAGAACAGGATCAAAATCCTACTGCTGGAAAATATCCATAGTAGAGGTGTCAAAATAGTTGAAAACGAAGGTTATCAGGTAGAAGTCTATCCTGCAGGATTGACAGAAGACGAGCTAATCGAAAAAATCAAGGATGTGTCTATCCTAGGTATCAGGTCCAAAACTATTGTCACCAAACGAGTATTAGAACATGCCAATCGTTTGATGTCTATCGGTGCATTTTGTATCGGTACCAATCAAATAGATTTGGATGAGTGTACCAAGAGAGGCATCACAGTTTTCAATGCTCCATATAGTAATACAAGATCTGTTGTGGAACTGGCTATCGGAGAGATGATCATGTTGATCAGAAACCTACCAGACAAGATTGCCAAAATGCATGAAGGTGTATGGGACAAATCTGCCAACAATAGTTTCGAGATCAGAGGCAAAAAGCTAGGAATCGTAGGATACGGCAACATCGGCAAACAGCTGTCTGTTTTGGCAGAAGCCATGGGTCTGCAAGTATATTACTATGATGTGGACGAAGCATTACCTATTGGAAATGTAACCAAGTGTGACTCGCTCAACGAAATGCTTGCGCAAGTGGACATTATCTCACTTCATGTAGATGGACGACCTAGCAATGAAAACATCATCAGCAAAGAACAATTTGATGTCATGAAAGAAGGTGTCATTTTCATGAATCTTTCAAGAGGTCATGTGGTGGATATACCTGAATTAAAAAAAGCGATTCTCTCTGGCAAAATTGCAGGTACTGCAGTAGATGTATTCCCAGAAGAGCCATTGAGCAACAAGCATGAGTTCATCTCTGAATTGAGAGGATTGCCCAACGTAATCTTGACTCCTCATATCGGAGGTAGCACGCTCGAAGCGCAAGAAAACATTGCTGAATTTGTTCCTAACAAGATCATCAGTTATATCAATACTGGATCTACCACCAACAGTGTGAATTTCCCAGATTTGGCCTTGCCCAAGTTGCAGAATGCGCACAGGTTCATACACATTCACCACAACCAGCCAGGTATCATTGCTGAAATCAACAATATCCTAGCGGAACATAATATCAATGTATTGGGTCAATACCTCAAGACAAACGAAACCGTAGGTTACGTAATCACAGACATTGACACAAAATACCAAAAAGATGTGCTGAAAGTCATGAAAAAGATAGAAGGTACAATCAGATTCAGAGTATTGTATTAAAACTAAAAATCCCGTCCATTGGACGGGATTTTTTCTTTAGATCAAGGCTTAGTTAAACCTCTGTAAGTAACGATTAGAGCTATCCAATTGATTCAATCGTCCACTGTTATCTCTCAGAGAGAGTCCCGACGAGTCGGGATGAGGCCTGATTTAGCCACTAGAGTCGCTCATTTTTATATGGTTATTAAGTTTAATAAACTTATCAATCCAAAGAGGATACAAATATATCTACTTTAGTTTCTTTTATAATAATTTTGCGCCCATAAGTAAACACTGCTTTTATAAAACATCAATGAACAAAATCTTCTTCACTCCAGGCCCATCTGCTTTGTACTTTACCGCAGAACAACATATCAAGGAAGCTATCAAAAACGATATCCTATCTATCAGCCACAGAAGCAAACAATATATCAAAATTCACGAAGAGACAGTCAATGCTTTGAAGCAATTGCTCAATCTGCCTGATGGGTATCAAATTGGATTTACTTCGTCAGCTACCGAAATTTGGGAGAGGATCGCAGAAAACTTGATTGGAGAAAACTCTTACCACTTTGTCAATGGTTCATTTTCAGAAAAATTTCATCAAACTGCCCAATCATTGGGCAAAAATGCCATTCTCAACGAAGTAGAACCTGGCACCAACCATGACCTATCTAAAGTAGTCATTCCAGATGAGGTAGAACTAATCGGGCTTGCTCAAAACGAAACTAGTACAGGTGCCATGTTGCCAGTCGCTGATATCGAAGAACTAAGAAGTCGCAACCTAGACAAACTTTTGGCAATTGACTCTGTAAGCTCTCTGCCTGTAACTAACTACGACTTTAGCAAATTGGATACTTTGTATTTTTCCGTACAAAAATGCTTTGGCTTGCCTGCTGGTTTGGGTGTATGGATTTACAATGAAAGATGTCTTGAAAAGGCGCGTCAGTTACAGGCCAATGGCGTCTATCATGACACCTACAATAGCTTGTTGAGTATTGATAAGTTCGCTCAAAAACACCAAACCAGCTGCACCCCGAATGTTCTCAACATCTATTTGTTGGGCAAAGTAGTACAAGACATGCTGACCAAAGGTTTGGATCAGATCAGACAGGAAACTGCGTACAAAAGTGCTTTGATCTACAACCTATTTGAAAATCATGAAAAGCTCACACCATTTGTCAAAGAAAAGAAATTCAGGTCTCTTACAATTGGTGTAGCTGAAGTAGCAGGTGGAACTGACAAACTAATGGAAGCATTGGGAGCCAAAGGGCTACAAGTGGGTAGTGGTTACAGCCAATTCAAAGGCAAACAAATCCGAATTGCTAACTTCCCTACTCACTCCAAGGAGCAAATGGAATTGTTGGTTGACACCATCAATGGTCTTGACTTCTAATCGTCCAAACTACTATAACATCAAATTCATCTGACAATGAAAAGCTTTAAAAAGATACTGGTTGCCTTGGATCATACAGATCTAGACAAAGAACTCATTCGTACCGCCTCATTCATTTCGAAGATCGCTAAAAGTGAAGAAGTTCTATTCATAAACATCATCAAAAGCACCAATATACCCGAGCAGATCAAAAAGGAATTTCCCAATTTGATCAATGATGCCTTGAAGGAGAGAAAACAAGATATCCAACTGATCATTGACAGATACTTTGATAATCCTGACACCAAAATAAAAGTTGAAATCAAATCTGGACAGCCGACCAAATACATTTTAAAGCACAGTGCCAGCAATGACACAGACCTGATTATCATTGGTCGCAAAAATGAGAAAAAGGGAGGTGGCGTATTGATACATAGGGTTGCCAGGAGAGCGGGCTGTTCATTGCTGATCGTCCCCAAAGGATTCGATAAGAAAATCAATAAGATTTTGGTTCCAATTGATTACTCCAATCACTCATTAGATACGCTCAACCAAGTGATTAAAATCTGTACAGAAAATATGCCTAAGGTCAAAATCATTCCACAAAATGTATATCAGGTACCTTCAGGATATCATTATGCAGGCAAGACCTATGGTGATTTTGCCAAAATCATGGAAGAAAACAGTGAAAAAGAATACCAGGCATTCGCATCCAAAGTACGTAAAAATGACCTTGACATTCAGCCTGTATTCACTCTAGACAGAGATGAAGACATCATTGGTACAATCTACAAGTCAGCAAAGAAAATGAGAGCAAATGCAATTGTCATTGGTGCCAAAGGAGTAACAGGTACTACCGCATTGTTCCTAGGTAGCAGTGCCGAAAAATTGATTCAATTGGACTCTGAAATCCCGCTTTTTGTAATGAGAGTCAAAGGTCAACAAAAGGGCATAATAGAATATCTGATGAAACTCTAATCGGGTTTCGTCCCTCTGAACCTATCCAAGAATGAATTCATTTGAACGCATTCTTCTGGAGTAAATACATTGATTTTTTGAACTAGGTCTGTAAGCTTCAGATCTAGTTCATCGAGTAGTCTCAATCCTTCACTCGTAATTTTCACGTCAACTGCCCTCCTGTCCTTTTCATTGATCTCCCTAGAAACCAATCCTTTGGTTACCAACTTATCTACAATCCGAGAAGCATTAGACATCCGATCCAACATCCTATCAATGATCAAATTGATAGTAGCAGCCTTGGGATGCTGTCCTCTCAAGATCCGAAGGGTATTGTACTGCTGAGTCGTCAATCCATAGGGCTTGAACAAATAGAATTCTTGTTGATTCAGCCAATTGCTGGTAAACATCATGTTCACCACCACTTTATCGAATTCTGATTTGAATTTGGCCTGTTTTATATCTTCACTTAAACCCATTACGTTTGTATCAAATGTTATGACATTAAATATATAGCTTGACTACCTAAAACAAAATAGTCCTACTTGATTATCTTGATATAAATTGACCCCTACCTTATGATTAACAGGTTCCAAATCATTAAATACACTCCACGAATTGTTGTGGCATTTATTCTCCTTCAAACACTCTGGTTTAAATTCGGAATAGGTGGAGCAGAAGCCCTAGAGGAATCCAAAATGATCTTTGTCACTTTGTCAAACGCCCTGTTTGGTAACAATCACCATGAGGCGTTTCTTAGAATCGGAACTGGTATTGTAGAGCTTGCAATATCTATTTTGATATTTACTCGCTGGTCATATTATGGCGCTTTGATGGGTATTGGTGTGATGATAGGAGCCCTCCTATCACATCTTTTATTCCTAGGAATTTCTATCAACCAAGATTCAGGACAACTGATGGCCATGTCCATAATCACCCTGATTGGCTGTATCAAAATCGCTTATGATGAGAAATTTAGTAAGGTTTGACCTATATTTATTTGACAACAAACGAACCTTGACCCATTTTATAACTGTCTGTGTACACCTCTACAGTGTATTTACCTAAATCATACTCAGACCCTTTGTCATACAAAAATGTCAATGATTGTGTGTTTCTGTCATACAGAATTTCTTTCTTGACTGTATAAAAGCTCTCTCTACCTTCAAACACAAAAGTTCCAGAACCTGTTGCTACATCAAATACCACTTTGCTGTCAGGCCCAGTGATCTTTACCAAGATGTTTTTCCCTTCTATGGGCGCAACGTGATTTTCCAAGACATCAAATTGGATTTTTAGATGGTCTATATGGCGGTTCTTAAACTCACCATCTTTCTCTTTGCCATTGCTACTGACAGCCAATATTTTCATCCCGTCAATTTTGAGTTGGGAGGCTACAGCTACTTTTTTCTCTAGCTCTGTGCGACTGGTATTGAGATCTTTGATAGATTCATTGAGGACATTGGCTTCATCCTTCAATTCCGTATTTTCTTCGAGCAAGGCTGCATTCATCTTCTTGAGTCTCTCAATCTCCTTGTCTTGATTGACTAAAAGCTCTTTGTATCCTTTCACCTTTTCTTGCAAGTCATTGATCTGACCATAGGCCTTTTTTCTAAAAGCCTTCTTTTCCTCTTCCAACTGGTTTTTAATCTGTAAAAGCGTATCTATCTCTCCACCCAATTGTGCGATTTTCAAAATCCTAGTATCTAACTCATTGCTCATCGAGTCTAATTCATAGTAGGCTGCATCCAGCTGCTGTTGAGTACTTTCATTCTTTTCCTCCAAATCCAGAGATTGAAGCAATTGATAAACAAACCCAACCGAAAGTGCCAATATCACCAGTGCTACTAGAATGATGAACACTCTCTTTCTACTCTGTGCTTCCTGCTTTTTCGGTTGCTGCTTTTGATTAATTTCCATGTTATCTAATTTCCAAAATGTAAAAATATATGAATATCTGTCTTAACCAAGACTACTTCGTGTTGTTAAGAAATATTCTCTACTCAAATACCAGACCAATGTCAAAAATTTAAAATATACTGTTTGGGAGTTAAGTCTGCCTTATAGATAAGGATGCCCATTTGGTAGTTTTCAATGACAATCCCTTGATCAAAATCCTCCTTTATTTCATCCCACGCTCTTCGCATACCCATTGACCAATTGATGTCATCAAAAATCATAAAACCATGATTCTTGGATACCAATTGATTCAAGCTTTGGTAATACAATAAAGTTGCCTCATAGGTATGGTTGGCATCTACATAAATCAAATCAAACCGATCCTTTTTATTGAGCAGAAGGAACAAAGCCTCTTCGACACTACTATACATCAAATCAATACGCTCATCCACTTTCAACTCTTCAAAATTGGATTGAGCGATACCCGCCAAAATCTGATTTTTCTCGATCGTTACCAAGTGGCTTAGTCCAAAAGATCTCGCCATGATTGCAGCATTGATCCCCAAAGAAGTCCCTAACTCAAGTACTCTTTTTGCTTGCATAGATTCTTGAATCCTTTGAAGTGTATATGAATATTTGGGACTAGTCATGCCATAGCTGACAATACTAGATATGGAGTAGGTCTTTGCGTCCAAGACAGAGCCTGCTCCCACTTGGCTAGAAATGGTATTCCAATTGTGCTTCAATGATTCTATCAATCGTCTGATATCAGGTTCGTACTCAGAGCGACCAGTTGTCAGCACATGCCTATAAAATGAATAAATATAAGGAGCTTGAAGTGCATGCTCATCCTGCTTGAGCAGCCAATAAATAAGGTAACGATACGCTCGAAATAAAGCAGTTTGTAGATTCAAAAGAGGAACTTAAATTGGCTTTTAATTGTGGCGCTCAGGTACTATCATCACAAACTCAGGGATGAGTACTTCGATCATTTTGCCATCAATGATTCGTTCCATCAGATAGGTACCATACATTTTGCCTAGACCACTGCGGAGATTACACCCTGACACGTACACATGCTCCTGACCCGGCTCTAAGATAGGCTGTTGCCCTACCACACCTTCTCCCTCAACTTCTCGGTCTGAATATGCAGCATCTTTGATATACCAATGTCTTCGTTTGAGTTGTATGGTGTTCTCACTTTCATTCTTGATGATAACCTTGTAAGTAAAGACATAGTGATACTGTCGAGGACTGGAATACTTAGGTTGGTATTCTGTCTCCACACTCACTTTAATGCCTTTAGTTTTTTGGGTTACTATCATACAGCGATGATTAAACAATATTCAATGAGGTATTTGATTGAGATTACAAGTAAATGAATTTATTTTACATACAAAAAAAATGAATGTAAAAATTCACGAAAGCTGGAAAAATAGACTGAACAATGAGTTTCAAAGACCTTATTTCCAGTCACTTACCTCTTTTGTAAGATCAGAATACGAGACTAAAAAAGTATATCCAAAAGCAAAGGATATATTCAATGCCTTTAAATATTCTCCATTTGATCAAACCCGTGTGGTGATCATTGGACAAGACCCATATCATGGCGATGGTCAGGCTCATGGGTTGTGTTTTTCTGTCAATGAAGGCATAAAACCACCTCCTTCTCTCCAGAATATATTCAAAGAAATCCAAGAAGACATAGGCACGCCTATTCCAACCAGTGGAAACCTAGAAAGATGGGCACATCAAGGAGTACTACTCCTCAACGCCACACTGACCGTGCAAGCTCAGCAACCTGGATCACACCAAAAAAAGGGTTGGGAAGAGTTTACAGATGCCGTCATCCAATTGTTGTCTGATGAAAAAGAGAATTTGGTTTTTTTACTTTGGGGAGCCTACGCTCAAAAAAAAGGCGCAATCATTGATCAAACTAAACACTTGGTACTAGAGTCTGCTCACCCCTCTCCTTTTGCGGTTCACAGAGGATTCTTTGGCAACAAACACTTCAGCAAAACCAATACATATTTGAAAGAAAAAGGCTTACCAATCATTAATTGGTAAGCCTTTTCACAACCATTTTTTCTTCTATTAATTGATTCCGCTAAACAATCTCGACCACCTGATCTTGTTCAAGAAACTCTCATTAGGATCGATAGACATCCAGATAAATGAAGCCTCACCTACCACGTGATCCTCTGGCACAAAACCCCAAAATCTGGAGTCTTCAGAATTGTGACGATTGTCACCCATCATGAAATAGTAATTCTGCTTGAAAGTATATGTAGTCGCTACCTGACCATCAATGATCAACTGGTTCTCTTGCACCTTGACATCATCCAACCCTTCATAGTCTCTAATTGTGGAGCCATAAGTTGCCACCATGTCTTCATTGAGGTCAATGGTCATGCCCTCTGCAGGAATCACCAATGGCCCATAAAAATCAGCATTCCATGGGAAGCGACTCGCATCTGGGAAGATTCTGGCTTCTACATCCTCAGGACCTCTCTTTGCTTCGATGACCTGTGTCACGAAGGGTAAAGATTCAAACTTTTTAGCATCAGCAGGCTTGGCTTGGATGTAGTAACCACCATTAACTGGGGTGACATCCCAAACTCCGTTTTGCTTGAAAATACGTTCGTTGATACTTTTGTCAGAGGCAATAAAAAACAGGAATTGCATCTCCTCTGGGTTTTCACCTGGCTGACCATTGATATATACTTGTGTATCTCTCACTTCGATCGTGTCTCCACCTATAGCCACACAACGCTTGATATAATGTGTTTTGAGGTCAGTGGGGTGCTCAAACTCTGGTGGGTAATTGAATACCACCACGTCGTTTCTCTCCACACTCCCAAAACCTGGCAATCTAAACTGAGGCAATTGGATCGCATCCGAATAGGACGGAATGCTACTCAATGGTCCCCATAGTTTCGCATGTGTCAAAGGCACTTGCAAAGGTGTCTTAGGCGTCCTAGGGCCATAATTGATTTTACTCACAAATAGGAAGTCACCCACCAACAATGAATTCTCCATGGAAGGAGTCGGTATCGTATATGCTTCCATAAAAGCCCAACGGATCAAAGTAGCTGCAATCACCGCAAATACGATGGCATCTACCCACTCCCTAACTGGGCCTTTCTTTTTCTTTGGTTTCTTCTTAAAAAAGTCCTTAATATTCATCTTATGCTTTATTCAAATATTACAATTCCAACAAGTCATTCATTGAGAAGACTCCACTTTTACCTACCAACCATTCTGCAGCTAATACAGCACCCAATGCAAAGCCTTTGCGACTATGAGCCACGTGACTAATCGTGATGGTATCGATTTCTGAACTGTACGACACATCATGGGTACCTGGCACGTTTTCGATTCTCTCTGAGACAATGCCGATTTTACTTGCATCGTTGGTTTTCTCATTGACCCAAGCTGTTTTTCCATCCAACTGTTTCATCATACCTTCTGCGAGTGTAATAGCCGTACCACTAGGTGCGTCTAGTTTCTGTATATGATGAGTTTCAACCATAGACGAATCGTACGCTCTGCCGTTCATCAACTTGGCCAAGTATTCATTGAGCTTAAAGAAAATATTCACTCCCAAGCTATAATTCGATGCATAGAAAAACCCTCCCTTTTTGGAGTCAACGAGAGCCTCTACTTCTGCAAAACGATCTAGCCATCCCGTACTCCCTGAGACCACTGGAACTCCGTTGGTCAAACAAGTAGAAATATTATTGAATGCAGATTCTGGCGAAGTAAACTCGATAACCACATCTGTATTATCTGGTTTGATATCGTTTAGTTCTCGCAGGTTATCAATTGTAATTTTCTTAGAGACCTGATGACCTCTCTCAATCAAAATTTGTTCGATGGCTTGTCCCATCTTCCCGTATCCTACTAATCCGATATTCATATTATTTATTGAGGTTTATGACCATTGACATGCCGATGTTTCTAACAGTGTACTGGGTTTGTTCTTTGTATGAAGGTAAAATGGCTAACTCATCATTGATGTCAAATTCAATCAAATGTGCAGCTACATGAGCATCCACAATATTAAGGATATAGTAAACCACTCCTATAATAATCATAAAATCACGGTCTCTCTGAAACTGCTCAGCTCTCCTTTGGAGAGAAGATTCACTAAATCCTGAAAAGGGATTTACGGTACTTTCATCACCATCAGTTTCTGCTATCCAAGCATTCCTAAACGCTGTATAGTAATCTTGGTTGTATTTGATCAGGTGTCCGATCAATATACCTCCACCGTAAATAATAGGCAGTTTCCAATACTGTTTGTTGTACATCTGTCCTAGGCCTGGCAACACAGCAGAATACAAGGCAGACCTATCAGGATCCAATTTAGATTTGCTTTTGAAGGTCTCAATACCGGGAGTCTCTAAGAACAAAGAATCCTGATAAATAACTTCATTTTGCGCACGCAAAGAGAGCGTGGCAAAGATGAATAAAATGACACAAATCGAATTTTTAATCAAAGTATCAAGCATCGATAATTTCCAAGATTCTGTTGAGTTCTGACACAGAACCAAATGGAATCTTGATTTCTCCTTTGTTATTATCATTGGACGCGATTTTAATCTTGGTCCCGAAATGCGAAGATAGTTTATCTTGAACTTTAATTATTTCTTTGTTCTCCTCTTTGTTTTCACTTTTTTCAACGGGTGCGTCAGGAAATGACGCTTGTTTCACCAAAGCTTCGACCTTTCTTACAGACAAGTCCTCGTTGAGTATTTTCTTGAGTAGTTCTAATTGAAACGAGGAGTCTTCGACACTAATGAGTGCTCTGGCATGTCCCATTGATATTTTCCCATCTCTCACTGCCGCCTGAATATCGGGAGGTAATTTGAGTAATCTGAGATAATTATTGACAGTTGAGCGTTTCTTTCCTACTCGATCACCCAACTCTTCTTGTTTCAATTTACAATCTGTCAATAGACGCTGATAGCTCAGTGCCACTTCCATGGCGTTGAGATCTTCTCTTTGGATGTTTTCGATCAGCGCCATTTCTAGCATCTGCTGATCATCTGCTGTCCTGATGTATGCAGGTACTTTTTTCAGCCCTGCGAGTTTACTTGCTTGAAACCGTCTCTCTCCTGAGATCAATTGATATGAATTGTTGTTCAATCTACGCAAAGTGATTGGCTGGATGATACCTTGGACTTTGATCGATTCGGCCAATTCTTCGAGTGCCTCCTGGTTAAAATCAGTACGAGGCTGATAGGGATTTACTTCAATCTGATCCAACTGTACCTCAGAGATACTGCCCACGGCAGCACTTCTCTCTCGCAAAGGATGTCTGTCCTTTACTTCTGTTTTGTCAGTAGAATCATTGAGCAATGCACCTAAACCTCTACCTAATGCGTTTCTTTTTCCTTGCTTATTGTCAGCCATCTCCTACCTTTTCTTTAATTAATCTACAACTGCCAATTGATTCTTAGCGATGATTTCATGTGCCAAGTTCAAATAGCTGATTGCTCCTTTGCTTTCAGCATCGTGAGCTATCGCAGGCAATCCAAAACTCGGTGACTCACTGAGTTTGATATTTCTTGGAATCAAAGTGTCAAACACCATGGATTTGAAGTGAGTAGTCACTTCTTCTACCACCTGATTGGACAATCTCAACCTCATGTCATACATGGTCAACAGGATGCCTTCAATTTCTAATTCCTTGTTTAAGCGAGACTGGATAATCTTGATTGTATTCAGGAGTTTTCCGAGGCCTTCCAAGGCAAAATACTCACACTGTACTGGAATAATAATCGAATCAGCAGCAGTGAGTGCATTGATCGTAATCAAACCAAGTGATGGAGAACAGTCAATGATGATGAAATCATAATCATCTTTGATAGGCGCCAAAGCCTGTTTCATTTTTTCCTCTCTCTCCTCATAGTCTACCAACTCTACCTCGGCCCCTACCAAGTCAATATGCGAAGGGAGCAAATCCAAATATGCAATGTCGGTCTGAATGATGCAATCATAGGGATCAATCCCGTCTACCATGCACTCATAGATTCCCGCAGTGATTTGTTTGGGATCCTCTCCTATGCCCGATGTGGCATTGGCTTGAGGATCTGCATCTACCATCAATGTTTTGTATTCTAATGCTGCCAAACTGGCTGCTAGGTTGATTGACGATGTAGTTTTACCAACTCCACCCTTTTGATTTGCGATTGCTATGATCTTACCCATAAAGCTTGGTTTCTGTTTATTTAACTCTGATAGTCCACACGAGGCACACTACTGAATGTGGCAAATATATGTTCCGTTTACTCATTAATGATGATTGACTTGAGAAATTTGTCCACATTAAAATGTTGATAAATATATTAATCACCAAATATCTCCTGTGTAAAGTCCTTGACAAATGATTCTCGTGTTTTTACTCCCAGTATGACCGGAGTATAAACACGGTTTCATCCAAAAAAAATCCAGACTGCTGCTGCGGTCTGGATTTTTCATGTTTTCATCTCATATAGATGAGTTATTTTTTCTTTTTCGTCTTACGGGCCTCTTCGCTTGCCTTCATTGCCTCGTCCAGTTTCTGCTGAAACTTAGACTTCTTCTTATTGACATTTTTCTTACGGTTTTCCTCCATCACCAGTTTGATTTTATCCTCATCCACCAGCCTTCTAAACAAAGCTGTCTGTCCGAATGAAACCACATTGGATACAAAGTAGTAGAAAGTCAAACCTGCAGAGTAACTATTCAAGAAGAACAAGAACATGATAGGCATCATGTATTGCATCGTCTTCATAGGTCCTTGCATCTGGGTATTCATCTGGCTGTTAGTCCATGTCACTGCCAAGGTTGAAAGAGTCATCAACAAGGTAAACAAACTCACGTGATCACCATAAAACGGGATCGTAAAGGGCAAATCCCAAATACTGTCATAAGTTGACAAATCATGCGCCCACAAGAATGACTCTTGTCTCAGTTCAATCGAGTTGGGGAAGAAGTTGAACATTGCCAATAAGAATGGAAATTGCAACAACATCGGAATACAACCGCTCAATGGATTGACCCCCGCCTTTTGGTAAAGTGCCATGGTTTCCTGCTGTGTCTTCTGTGCATCCCCATCATTCTTTTCTTTGATGGCATCCATCTCAGGTTTCAAGACTTTCATCTTGGCCATTGACATGTGCGATGTGTAAGTCAATGGCGCCAATATCAACCTGATGATAAACACCAACAAGATGATGATGATACCATAATTAGAGATGTATTGCTCCAGGAAGTTGAATACTGGGATAATCAACCACTTGTTGACGAATCTAAACAGCTTCCATCCCAAATCCACGTTTTCTTCAAAACCGTCAGTGACCTGCTTGGTAATCTTGTAATCATTAGGTCCGAAATAATAAGTAAACTTACCCTTACCGGTTTTCAAATCCCCTACTGGGAGAATCACATTGGCGATCGCATGCTTGATGGTAATGGTATCTTCTTCATTGGCCTCCATGGAATAGAATGCAGAACTCATTTGGTTGTCTGCAATCAATCCGGATGAGAAGAATTTTTGCTTGAACGTAAACCACTTGATAGGAGAAGCTATAGTCTCTGCTTCCGAATCCCCAGAACCAATGTTATCAACCCCTTCACCGATTGGCATATAATACACTGTGGTTTTGCTTCTTGACTCCTTGAAGGTCTTTTCGTAGCGTTTGATGTCATTCTTCCAGTTGAACTTTACGTCTTGGTTATCCACAATACCATCCAATCCAACCAAGTTGATTTCATACTTGACCTGAAAGCCTGAAACTGGCAAACTATAAACCTGCTCTAAATATCTGTTGGCATCAAACGCCACTCTGTATCGAATAACCGAAGTATCACCCTTTGATTCTTGCGTAGCTGTGTAATACAACTCCGATACATTGACTGGCTTGTAATTGCTCTGCAAAATCATTTCCGTATGGCTACTCACTTTGTCCAGCAAGATCAAGGGTTGATCTTCGAAGGTTTTATAGCCCTTCAATTCAACATTCTTTACGGTTGCTCCTTTGTTGGAGAAAGCGATGACGACATCCTTATTTTCTAGAACTATATTTTCCTCACTGCCATTAGCAAATCCTGCAAAAAGACCGTACCTCTCCTTTTGCATCGCAGAAACCATCGAATCCTGCTCAGCAGTCAACTCTTGTACGGAATTCTGTGCAGAAGTATCGGTTGTGACCTGAGCTGACTCAGTTGCAGTCGTTTCGTCTACTACAGGTTTTACAGGGGGCTCGGGAGCGAAAAATTGAAAATAAACAGTCATGAGCGCGAGCATCACAACCATCCCGATTATTTGTTTCCTATCCATTGATTATTAACTATTATCTGATGTTTTATCTGCCTTGTATTGCATGGCAGCCTTTACAAATTTTACAAAAAGTGGGTGTGGGTTCAGTACTGTACTTTTCAGTTCTGGGTGAAACTGAGACCCAACAAACCATCGGTGGTCTTTGAGTTCAACCACCTCTACCAAACCTGTCTTTGGGTTCTTTCCAGATGCAATCATTCCATGCTTCTCAAATTCATCCAAATACTTGTTATTGAACTCATATCTATGTCTGTGTCGTTCAGAAATTTTGGTTTGTCCATAAGTTGCATGCGCCTTGGTACCTTTGGTGAGTTGACATTCATATGCTCCCAATCTCATCGTCCCGCCCATCTCGATCAGGTTTTTTTGATCTTCCATCAAGTCGATGATAGGATGTTTGGTTTCTGGATTCATTTCTTTAGAATGTGCTCCTTCCAATTTCAACACATTTCTAGCAAACTCGATGGTAGCACATTGCATACCTAAGCAAATCCCAAAGAATGGCACATCGTTTTCACGCACATACTTGATGGAATGAATTTTTCCTTCTATGCCACGCTCTCCAAATCCTGGTGCGACCAATACTCCATGCATTTTTGCCAACAAGGTTTCGGCATTGGATTCATCGATTTTTTCAGACGAAATCCACGTCACGTTGACTTTGCACTCGTTGTGTGCTCCTGCATGCACAAAAGACTCGCTGATGGATTTGTATGCATCTTGCAGTTCAACATATTTTCCTACTACAGCTATTCTGATTTCATCAGTTGGGTTTTTCAATTTGCCCAAAAACTCTTTCCAATGTTCCAGACCTGGCTCTTTTTTGTATGAGAACTTCATTCTGGCCAACACTCGTTCATCCAGTTTTTCCTTTCTCATCAACAAAGGCACATCGTAGATGGTCGGCGCATCCATGGCCTCAATCACACAGTTATGTGGCACATTACAAAAAAGTGCGATTTTCTTTCTCAGATCCATCGGCAACTTTTTCTCGGTTCTGCAGACCAAAATATCCGGCTGGACTCCTGCTTCCAACAATTGCTTGACTGAGTGCTGCGTCGGTTTGGTTTTCAACTCTCCAGCTGCACTCAAATATGGAATCAATGTCAAATGAATACTCAATGCATTGGTAGGTCCCAATTCAAATCTCGCCTGCCTCACGGCTTCTATAAATGGCAGAGATTCAATATCACCCACGCATCCTCCTAGTTCCGTGATCACAAAATCGTACTGATCTGTGTTGCCTAGCTTGTAGATACTGTTCTTGATTTCATCCGTGATGTGAGGAACAACTTGTACAGTCTTACCCAAAAACTCACCTTCTCTTTCCTTCTTGATCACATTGTAGTAGATCCTTCCTGTGGTGACATTGTTGGCTTGAGAGGTAGGTACATTCAAGAATCGCTCATAATGTCCCAAATCCAAATCTGTTTCAGCACCATCATCCGTTACGTAGCATTCGCCATGTTCATATGGATTGAGTGTACCTGGATCGACGTTGATATAAGGATCAAATTTTTGAATGGTGACAGAAAAACCTCTGGCTTGCAGCAGTTTAGCTAATGAAGCCGAAATAATTCCCTTGCCTAATGATGATGTTACTCCTCCCGTAACGAAAATGTACTTTGTAGATGTCATTAAAGATGTGATTTCAAAACTGTAGTTACGGGGAGCAAATTTAGGTCAATAGTATCAATAACAAAGGTTGACACTCTTTATTATTTGGATATTCTGTAGGAACATGAATTTCAGCCTGATATATAGAGTAATGAGTACAAAGTACTGGGTAGTGAGTACAATGATTTTAATAAAACTACCAAACTGATCCACCAAAAAACCAGATAACACGAAAACCAGACTACTAGGAAACCAACAAATGAGTATTACCCTGAAGATTTTCAAATTTTGATGCATCAATTGGGCACAAACGTTTGTTTTCAAACTAGTTTTGAAGCTGAAGTCAAAAGTACAATCTATTGGAACACCACAGTCTTTCTGAATTCAATCTACTGGTCAAGCAAACCTTGTCCAATCATCTAGCTCCCTCCTACTGGATTGTCGCGGAGATTGGTGAAATGACCGTTGTGCAAAAGGGACACTGCTACATGGATTTGGTTGAGAAAGAAGGTAACTTCATCAAAGCCAAACAACGCGCAACCATCTGGTCCTATGCCTTTTCGGGAATTCAAAGTCAGTTCCAACAAATAGCAGGCGTACCACTCAAAAAAGGAATGGAAGTATTGATCAATGCCAGCTTGGATTATCATGAAGTCTACGGTATCAGTCTGAATATCAGAGACATTGACCCATCCTTCACTTTGGGTGAGCGGGAACGAAGAAAACAAGAGACCATTCTCCAACTCGAAAGAGAAGGTATCATTGATCTCAATAAATCACTGATACTGCCCCAAGTACCTCAGAGAATTGCCATCATCAGCTCAGAAACTGCTGCAGGTTACGGTGATTTTGTCAATCAAATCAACCAAAACAGCTATGGATATCAAGTAAGTCTTAGGCTGTTCCAAGCTACCATGCAAGGTGATCAAGCTGTGAAATCGATCATTGACAGCCTGCATCGAATCTATGAACTAGAAGATGAAATTGACCTGGTAGTAATCATCCGAGGTGGTGGTGCTCAAACTGACCTAGATTGCTTTGATAGCTATGATCTTTGTGCACATCTGGCACAATTCCCTCTACCAGTAGTGACAGGTATCGGACATGAAAGAGACCATACTGTTGCTGATTTGGTCGCCAATGTCAATTTGAAGACACCTACTGCCGTTGCAGAATTCATCATCAGTGGGTTGATGCAATTTGAATCCGATGTCCTTGAATTGTTTCAAAAGATAGGTGAGATAGCCAGAGGCAAAGTACAACAAGAACTGCAACTCATCATAGAATCCAAGCATAGGATAGCACTAAAAACCCAGCATATTCTCCAAAAATCAAGTTTTGAGCTGGATAGAATCGTACAGTTATTGAATCAAAAACCCAAAGACATCATTCGGTCCAAAAGCCAAGAACTGAATGCGCTGGCAAAACTATTACAAGCGCATGATCCCAAAGAAGTACTCAAAAAGGGCTATAGCATCACGAGAATAAATGGCCAAAGCATCAATGATCAGACTAAAGCCCGTGCTGGTGATCAATTGGAAACAATCACGTATGATCAAGTTCTCACCAGTACAGTGACAGAAACTAAAAAAACATCCTAAAACAGTGAATCATGAATAAGAAGAAACCGAGTTCTTATCAAGCTGCATTTGAAGAATTGCAAAGTATAGCCACGCAACTAGAATCTGGAGAAGCCAATATTGATGAACTCTCAGCACTAGTCAAGCGCGCCAAGGAATTGGTCCTGTACTGTCAAGAAAGACTCAAAGGAACAGAAAAGGAATTGTCAGAGTCTTGAAGGCGCTGTTTGCTACTCACTGACCGTCTAGCCATGTCATGGTTCCTATATTCTAAAACTCAAGTCCCTAAACTCAGGCAGACATGAGTTCTGACTTTCTTTTATAAACTGGGTGATTAGACACCCATTTATCCAGCGACTCACGATCTTCACGGACAAGTTGTTTAATTGCCTTTTTGTATTCCTTGTCAAACAAGACTTCACTGAAACTCACTCGATCTAAAATCAATTTGTAATAGCTTAAAAACGATGTTTTCATCAATCCACAATTTTGGTCTACTGATTCGAGCGCAAAGAACAAAAACCTATCTCCTCGAAGTAAACGAATGTGGTTAAATAATTATGAACAAAGGGTTAAGAGAATTGAACCTGGATTTTTGAGAACCAAGATGTCTTGCACCTTGGCTCTTTGATTCTTACAAATCATCAAATAATTCTCTTTCTATTGCATAGATCACAAGTCCAGCCACGTTTTTACACCCCGTCTTTTCGAGCAAATTTCGCTTGTGTGCGTCAACTGTACGCATACCAATGAAGAGCTCGTCTGAGATTTCGGCATTGCTGTACTCCTTGCATATCAGGTGCAAAACCTCCTGTTCCCTAGTAGTCAAGGGAACCTCAAGGCTCAGGCGCTTTTTGGGATCGAGCTGTTTGGTTGCATCCCGAAGAATGATATCCGTGACTTCCTTGGAATAATAGGTGTTGCCCTTCATGACTTCCGTAATTGCGTCATTTAGTTCCTTCTCAGTACAATTCTTCAGCAGATAGCCGTTGGCACCAGCTTTCATCATCTGCTTGATGTGGTGATTTTCACTCACCATAGTCAGAGCAATTATTTTCACCTGATGGTTTTCTAACCGAATCGCAGTGGTCAAATCGATTCCATTGAGTTCGGGCATCAAAATATCGACCAATATCAGGTCTGGTGACAAATGTTGAAACATCTGCAACGCAATTGCTCCATCTGCTGCCTCTCCTATTACATGGTAATCTTCATTGTCAACCAAGAAGGCCTTGATACCTTCTCGAATCATTTTATGATCATCTACCAAAAGAATTTTGATCTTCTCCTTCGACATTTTTTGCTTTTTTGGTTTGGTATGGTATTTCCATCAATAGGTGTGTTCCTTTGCCTGGCACACTGTCTATATACAATTGTCCACCGATGGATGTGGCTCTGTTTTGCATGTTATTGAGTCCAAATCCCCTCTCGGCATCCAAGACTTTTTGGTAATCAAAACCCTTGCCATTGTCATCAATGGTCAGGATTAATGTATCATCATGTTGTATCAATTGAATCGTAGCGACACTAGCTTCTGCATATTTCACGATGTTGGTGATAGCCTCTTGAGTAATTCTATAAAGAGACAAACAGATCGAAGTAGGTATATCCTCCATGCCATGACTCACATGAAACTCGAACCGTGTCGCAATGACACCCTCCAAATCTTCGATCAATGACTCAACTGCCGCTTGATAGCCATAATCCTCTATGGTCTTGGGCATCAAACGATGGCTGATGCTTCTCGTGGCGGAGATGGCTTCTTGCAACGAATCAGATGCTACATCCAAATGCTTTTTTGAATCAGAATTCAAACGATTTTTCTTAGCATACTCCAGGTTTAAATGCGCGGTAGTCAACACCTGCTGCAAATGATCATGTATCTCTTCCGAAAAATGAGTGCGTGCACGGTCTTCAGCTTCCAATGTAGCTGCCATCACCTTTTCGTGGGTGCGTACTCGATCAGTTATATCAATCATACATCCCTCCAACATCTCCTCTCCATGAGAGTTGGCTTGTATAGCACCTTGCTCCCAAATCCAATGCTCTCGACCCGAAGCATCTATGATTCTATAGTTGACTTTGTAAGTAGTACCCTTCTTCAACTGTCGGTTGGTTTCTGTCCACAAAAAATCTCGATCATTGGGATGAATCAAATCAGCTAAGGATTTATTCTTTTGGGCACCTACAAAGTCCGAATCAGCATAACCAGTCAATTCTTTGACATAAGGACTGATGTATCTCATGGTCCAATCTTGATTCATGTCACAGCGAAACACTATCCCAGGGATATTTTTAACCAAAGTTTCATAGCGTTTGTTTTGCTCCATGATCAACATCGATTGATCGATGATCTCATGCTCTAGTGACGCGCGATAGATCATTTTGCTCAGTATCGCACCAATGGCACATGACAGAGAATCAAACACACTCACGATCGCTTCACTCCAATCACGCTCATATTCTATGGTTGTCAGACTCAGGAGACCCCAGAGATTGCCAGAGACAAATATGGGCACCAGCACACCAGATTGTCCTCCCGTCAAATTGAGATGTTTCGCCAATTCGGGTGTGGCCTCACTCTTCTTGAAGGTATAAGTATTGCCCACCGCCAACTGATCATATATAGTAGGGAAAGAAGTGAGTGGTTTTTCGGTATTTATGTCCAGTCGATGCTGATCATACACTTTCATCCAGTGATGTTTCAGATTCAACACCAATCGCTTGTCTGCCGTCAGTGTCAGTTCCGAGATAAACACATCTCCGTCAAAAGCCTCACCCAGGTATTGGAGTGCATGATCCAGTGCCTGTTCAAAATTTTGGTTGATGATCAACTCCTTGATGGCTAAGGATACTCCTATCAAAGCTCGGTCGTTGGACACGCTCATATTAGTCATATTGATTACGATTTGAATTTAGCCCGAAAAAATAATTATGGAGTAGAGCCGATGAGAAAATCATATATTTTATCTCATTTGACTTCAAAATAAAACAGGAAGCACAAATCAAATTGGCTTCCTGCTTCGGATGTCAACAGACAATCAAAGACTGTCTATCAAACTATAAATGTGTAGAACCTCATTTCTCAGACAAAAAAGATCGGGGATTCAAAAAGCCGATGCTCATGATCCCCGATCAAAACCAACCTAACCTATCTTTAATTTTCTCACTGCTGACTCCTTTCAATGGTTAAGTGGCATGTTGTTTAATGCTAGAGTCAATAATTCAATCTTTTGGTTGGAAAAAATCGAGGAGCATTCATCTCTACTATCCAACTGCACATCGCTCCTCAATCACAAAAACCAACCTATGCTCTTTGCTGACTACATCGAGTCAGTTAGATGTATTTCTTCTCAGATTCACTGAGCCATAGCTGATATAGATCTTGTATTTTCGTGTGTTTAATAAACTGAGAGTCTCTCCTTCACCAATCCACTGCACAGACTCTCATTTATTCCTAACCCACCTAATTTCTTTCGGTTATTTATTCTAACCTCTGTATCTCTTTTGATTACAATACAAAGTTGCCACAGAAAGAAATGCTGTGTAATAGAGAAATGCCTAGTTTATCAAAATAGGTGATTCGCCTAGTTAGTATGCATGCAGAGCATATTTTATCTCTCTTTTCTTCATTTATTCAAACCTATCGTGTCTGACAAGTAGGAGAATCCTTCATAATTAAACCCCTAAATAGACTTTGAACAAATGATCTAATATGATACTTTGCATACCGAAGATCAAATGAAGATAAATTACTGATCTATGAATATACAATCCATTGCCTGCTACGTGATCATGACTTTGATGCCGTTGGTCAGATGCTACAGTCAAGACACTGATAGTTTAGATCGTTCTACCAAAAGATCACTGTACCTGGATCTTGGTTTAGGATTAGGAAAATTCAACTATACAGATTTTGGTACCTCCCCATTGACATTTAGAGGATCATCCTATGCTGTTTCTGTCAATGGTCTAATCCTAGATGATAGCCGAGAAATACATTTTGGACTGGACTATATTTCTGGGGCCGCTAGCAATGTGGTCAGAAACGAGGTAGCAGTCAGTCAAATGTACTCCATTGGAATCCACTACACCCATATGTACAGAATCAAAGCGCTCTCATCAGAGAAATGGAATACCAAACTAGGAGGACAAATTAATGTATTGGGAGAGCTTAGATATGCCCCTGCCATGCAAAATGCAGACATCGGTTTAGATGTGTTTGCCAACATCCTAGCATCTGTCAAAGTAACCAGAGATCTATCCAGAATTACCCCCAAAGAGAAAAAAATATGGTTCATCAGATACAAGCTTGATCCAAGGAAAAAAAATCTCTCCTATCAAATGAATGTAGGGGTGATAAACCACAACCTCAGAAACGGGTATGCTTATCTAGGCCAATCGAGTGTGGTCAACGATTTTCAATTGTTTGATGACTATCAATTCCATACGCTCTCTGGATTTAGAATGAGTTCTCAACTGGACTACAGTTACTTCCTAAAAAACAACAATGCTTTGAGACTTTCTTATCTCTGGGATGCATTCAATACGGGAGGAGACCTCAATCAATTTCAAATGGCATACCATACGATCAAGCTTGCGCTTCTATTTAATATGAAATGAGATGAATAGAAAAATTGTTATACTCTCCATGGTTCTTGGTCTCTCTTCCTGCGAAGAACTGTTCTTTGAAGACGAAGTCTCCTCAACCAGTCCTCAGACCAACCTTGACTATTTGTGGAATGAAGTAGATAAAAAGTATTCATTTTTTGAGGTCAAGAACATAGATTGGGAAGAAGAAAAAACCAGACATGAAGCCATGATCTATGAAGGTATGTCAGATGATTCGCTGTTTCAAGTATTAGGCTCCATGATGACAGAACTAAGAGATGATCATACCAACTTGATTTCCAGTTTTAATGTTTCTTTTTTTGGCGTGAGGTTCAACGCACAGGACAACTTTGATTTTAGGATCATACAAGACAATTATCTACCGAGAGATTATTACATTTCAGGTCCCTTTACACATGACTTCATTGCCAACAATCAAATAGGCTACATCAGATTTCCCTCTTTTACAGGTACCATCAATTTTACCAACCTTGGATTTATACTCGATAGATATAAAGATACCGAGGGGCTGATTTTTGACTTGAGAGAAAATGGTGGTGGTGCCGTCTCTGATGTTTTCGCCCTTCTCAGTCGTCTTATAGATGAGGAAACATTGATCTACCAGTCGAGAATAAGAAATGGCAAAGAGCATTCTGACTTTTCAGAATTAGAGTCTGCCTATTTGGAACCCTACCCTGGCACACGGTACACTCACAGACCTGTTGTGTTTTTGATAGATCGAGGCACCTACAGCGCAGGATCTTTTACCTCTCTGGCGACCAAAGCTATCCCCAACATTACACTCATAGGAGATACGACTGGTGGTGGGTTAGGATTGCCCAATGGTGGTCAACTACCAAACGGATGGAGGTATCGATTTTCCATAACACAAGCCTTTACCAACGAACAAGCAAGCAAACTAGAAGCTGGACTAGAATCGGAGGTCAACGCGGACAACTATGAAAACGGTGTACCACCAGACATTTATGCGATCATGGATTGGACAAACATGGACACGGATGAAGTACTAGAAAGAGCCATCGACGAAATCCTAAAGTAGTGCATCAAATCACAACTTACTCACCCAATCATTGTCTTTGAGATAAAACCGCCATGGCAACAAGGCATCTTCACCAGCATAGCCCACACCTACCCTAGTAGATATCACAAGGTCTTTCAACTCTACCGCTTTGGCATCTTCTATCCAAAGAAGCTCGCTGTTCAGTTCTTTCTTGTTCAATCTCATATCTATCCCCATGGCTTTGCACAGTTTGCCTGGTCCATTGGACACTTTGGTTTGGTGATTTGTACGAGCTACCATGCTATCCATGCCTTCTATGGGCTCTATGGCTCTGATCAATACAGCATCTGCCTTTCCAGCTACATTGGTCACCACATTGAACAAGTGATGGATACCATAGCAGAGATAGACATAGGCACATCCACCCGCGAGATACATCGTTTCCGTCCGTGGAGTACGTTTGCCCTCACTGGCATGACAGGCCTTGTCCCCCCAACCGCGGTACGCCTCGGTTTCTACTATTTTTCCTTTGCACAATTGCCCGTCTAAATGGGTCACCAAGGTTTTTCCAATCAATTGTTTTGCGATTTTCACCACGTCATCACCTTGATAAAAGGATTTAGGAATTATGTTTATGTTGTTCACCATGAATCGATAACTAGTGTTAGCTTTTCTCGTATATTCGGTCAGTAATTATAAACATAATCAAAATAGTGAACCATGAAGAAATTCAAACTTATCCCTTTTGCTATCGCTGCAGCTTTGTTGCTGTCGTTTCAGTCTAGCAAAGCACAGATCGTCACCCCACAACCTAGCCCAGCGGGCTCTGTGTCCTCAACTGTAGGCCTTACCGACATCAAGATCTCCTACTTCAGACCACAAATGAAAGGTAGAAAAATATTCGGTGAAGGTGGTGATTTCCTAGTACCGTTCGGACAGAGATGGAGAGCAGGTGCCAACTCTGGTACGACAGTTTCATTCAGTACAGATGTACAAGTAGCTGAACAGCCCGTACCTGCAGGTGAATACTTGGTAATCTTGACTCCAGGTGCCAAAGAATGGGAAGTTATCCTCTACGCTGACAAATCATTGGGATCCAATATCAACGGAACAGAAGAAGATAAAATTACTGTAAAGGCCAATGTACCTGCTACTAAATTGACTGAAGCAGTTCAAACATTGACATATCAAATAGCTGACATCAGCGAAAATAGCGAAAATGCGAACCTTCAATTGGCTTGGGAAAATACTGCAGTGAACATCCCAGTAAAAGTATCCTTTGATGAGGCAATCATGAAGTCCATTGCTGCCAACACAGTAGTCAACCCAAATAACTTGATTGCAGCTGCAAGATACTATTACAACTCTGACAGAGACCTAGATCAGGCTTTGACATGGGTCAATTCGTATCTAGCTACAGGTGACAACAGCAAGCAATTCTGGAATGTACACCTCAAAGCCCAAATACTAGCAAAGAAAGGTGACAAGAAAGGCGCAATCAAAGCAGCAAATGAATCTAAAACCTTGGCTGCCAACTCTCCACAGGGAGATTTCGGATATGTAAAAAGAAATGAAGCACTCATTGCTTCTTTGAAATAAGTCATAAAATAATAGAAAAATGGCCAACAGTATTGATGATACTATCGGCCATTAGGATAAAATCCCACAAGCATTCAAAAGGCGATGACCCAAAAAGGTCACCGCTTTTTTTTATTCCTCATCAATAGTCCTTTTCTTTGATAGTTATCAGTTTGATTTTGGACTTGTAGAAGTCAACCAATGCTATATAATCAAAGACGCTAATGATAACTTGGATAATTTCTAGACTATGATAAATATCGTTAGATACTGTTTACTACTTGCTTTTCTTTGCGCTGGTGCAGCCCATGCACAATTGAGAGTGGACAGGGTCATCCCTCCTTCTTTCAATTCCGCAGCGATCATCAAGTATTGTGACCATCCAGTTGGGGTCAAGTATGGAGTCCCAAAAATCAAACTTCCCCTCCAAACCCTCATAGACGATGACTTGTTTGTCCCTATCAGCCTCAATTACCATGCGATGGGGATCAAGGTAGAAGAGGAAGCTACATGGGCTGGTCTCGGTTGGTCGGTAGAAGCGGGTGGTGTGATCACACGAATCGTGCGAGGAGAAAACGATTTATCATTGGCGGACAAACACGAGAGCAACAATTCGCTAGGTTACCCATTTGAGCACATCAAACCCTGTTTTGATGACTGTGCTGAAAACGAAAATGAAAGCTTTCATCAAAAAGTATGTGCTGGCGAGATTGATTCGGATCCAGACATTTTCTTCTTCAACATATTGGGAATGAAAGGAAAATTCATGTTGACTCCCGATCATGATAGCACATCGACAAAACTCACCCTAAAGCTGGTCAGTCCTCGATCTATGACTGCTGAGTTTGATATGCTCAAAAATTCATGGAAAATATCTGATCAATACGGCTATCAATATTTTTTCGAAACGAAGGAAGTCACACGGTCATTAAGCAGTTTTTTTGATTATAAGTTTGAATCACAGAGTTCAAAATTCGACTTTAGCAGTCACTCGGCTACTACCTCATGGCACATGAGCAAAATCATTTCTCCTAAAGGACGAGAAGCCCTATTCAAATATGACGTAGATATTGATGGGATATCCAAATACCTAAGCAACAGTGCCTACCACAAAATGAACATCAATGACGAAGAAGTTTGGGATGTGCATTATTCATCGTACTGTTTTCCTCAAGACATCGAAACGGTACAAATCACCTCAGAGTATTTGCATGCTGATGTGTACCTCAAATCCATCAAAGTGGGAGATTATGTAGCCAATTTCTCCAAAAGCGAACAGGCCAATCTAAGGACCCAAACAGAAACAACTGGAGCGGGCAACAGTCGGTTCATCACCGAAACCAATGTAGGATACAGAAGGCAGCAACTGGATGGTATAGAAGTATTGAAAGGTGGGATTGTCATCAATAGCGCTACCTTCAAATATTCTACTTTTAAATCCAATGCCACCACCAACAACCCAATCTTGACACACAGGTTAAAATTGGACAGCATGATCACCAGAACCCTCACCGATACCAGTAGATTGGGCTTTTCGTATGTGGAGAAATTTGGGTTGCCATCCAAAGAAAGCCAAGCCAGAGATCTATGGGGCTATTACAACGGCGAAGAAACGCTGCACAACGTGACTCCATCGGACTACTTCAATTACAGTCAGCCAGAAAAGGCCCTGCAAGAAGAAGGTAAAACCAAACACTATTCTCTGCCTCATATCAAAGAAGGAGTCATTGCTCAGATTGATTTTGGAGGAGGAAAGACCACAACCTATGATTTTGACCATCAAGAATTTTTCGACATCAATACTGAGATATCGAGTCATTTCTCTGGCAACATGGCTGCATCCAATTTCAAAAGCCATATCAAACCATATATTTTTGGAGGGCTCAGAATCAAAGAGATCATAGAGTCTTTTCCCAAAGAAAAAATATACAAAGACTACATCTATAAAATCAACGGCAAAGAGTCTGGTGAACTCATCATCACTCCATATAGTCACGAGCACCATGGATTTGGACACAAAACATCGGGCAACCACTGTGTCAAATACCCTACAGTAAAGATTAAAACTGGTAAATTGTTTAACGGCCATAAATTCTAACATATGAAAACCTTTCTTTTTGTTGCGCAACTGTCCCTTCTATTTTCTGCTCAGTGGCTTTCCGCCCAAGACAGAATGGGTGTGTTCTTTGACCCTAGAGATGGAAAAGAATACGAAACAGTCTTTGTAGAACTCCCGCTAGAAGCTGGTGTAACTGTGGAAAAGGAATGGTTTGCAGAAAATCTCAACTACCACATGGATGGCGCATTCTGTTACAACAATTACGAAGAGTACTGCAACACCTTTGGTCGTCTGTACACATGGAAAGCTGCCCTAGTAGCCTGCCCTACTGGTTGGCATATCCCGATTGATATGGAATTGGAGACACTCACCAAAAAACACGGCGGGAAAAAATCCGCTGGAGGAACCTTCAAAGAAGGTGGTGAAAGTGGATTAAACCTTTTGATGGCGGGTTTTGGAGAGCCTAACGGATCATACATAGATGTGGGTGTCAATGGATACTATTGGAAAAAAACAGACATGAAATCTATGACACCAGGATTGATCACCATTCACAATGGAGTGGATTATTTCACCGATGATCAAATCAATGCCTCTCACCGCAACAGTATTAGATGTGTACGTGACTAAATGAACCTTTGGCATGAGAAGAAACTATCAACTTCTTCTCATCACAAAATCTAGATTGTCTTGATGTTTGTCCAGCTCAAAATAGTCTATTACATAGATTTCATATTTGCAAAATCTCCTCATTGCTTCATAATTATATCCGAACTTTACTCAAATATTCATTAAACAAATGAACCTACAAGACATAGAAAATATTGAATTGACTTATTTGACTCTTGGAGATTACCATGAGTTAAAAGAAGCAATGATCGTGGCATACCCCTCCATGCCAGATGCCTATTGGAAAGAAAGCCAAATCAAGAGCCTCATCAAGAAATTTAGTGAGGGACAGGTCGTAATCAAGATCAATGGTCAGCTGGCAGGTTGCGCGCTTTCCATCCTGGTAGACAAGGAAAAATGTGAGAAACCGCACACTTACAAAAACATCACGGGTAATTACACCTTTGATACACACGATCCTGAGGGAGATACACTATACGGGATTGACATCTTCATCAAACCAGAATACCGTGGGCTAAGACTAGGTCGACGTCTGTACGATTACCGCAAGGAACTTTGTGAAAAATTGAATCTAAGAGGCATTGCCTTTGGTGGACGAATACCAAATTTTCATAAATACTCAGACGAACTCACACCTAAAGAGTACATCGAAAAAGTACGAAACAAGGAAATTGATGATCCCGTCTACAACTTCCAAATCTCCAATGATTTTCACCCATCTAGAATCCTCAAAGGGTATCTGGAAGGAGACGAAGCATCCAACGAATTTGCAGTGTTGCTGGAGTGGGACAACATATACTATGAAGAACCTACCACGCAGGCTTCTGCTCGAAAAAAAGTAGTCAGACTAGGCCTGGTCCAGTGGCAAATGAGACCCTACCAAAATTTGGATGACCTCATGCAACAGGTTGAGTATTTTATCGACACAGTATCTGGCTACCGATGCGACTTTGCACTTTTTCCTGAGTTTTTCAATGCGCCATTGATGGCTGAAAACAATCACTTGGGTGAAGCAGATGCGATTCGCGAATTGGCCAAACACACAGAAGCGATCGTTGACAAATTTTCAGAACTATCGATCTCCTACAACATCAACATCATCACAGGTAGCATGCCTGAAATAAAAGATGAAAAGCTTTACAACGTGGGTTATCTGTGCCGCCGAGATGGCACGGTGGATCGCTACGAGAAGATTCATGTCACTCCCGATGAGGCCAAAGTATGGGGTATGCAAGGTGGAGATGAAATCAAAGTTTTTGATACGGATTGCGGCAAGATTGGTGTCTTGATTTGTTATGATTCAGAGTTCCCTGAGTTGAGTAGATTGTTGGCCGATGATGGCATGGATATTTTGTTTGTACCATTCCTGACTGACACTCAAAATGGCTACTCCAGAGTCAGAAACTGCTCTCAGGCACGTGCGATTGAAAACGAATGCTATGTAGCCATCGCAGGTAGCGTGGGCAACCTGCCCAATGTACACAACATGGATATCCAGTTTGCACAGTCGATGGTATTTACACCCTGTGACTTTGCCTTCCCTACCAATGGCATCAAAGCAGAGGCTACCCCAAACACAGAAATGATTCTGATCGCCGATGTGGACATAGATATGTTGCGCGAGTTGAACCAATTTGGCAGTGTACGAAACCTAAGAGATCGTAGAAAGGACATTTACCAATTGAAGAAAAAGAAGTAGTCTTCTCAAATCAAGACCATGACAAAGCTTGGAGAGAAAACCTTTCCAAGCTTTGTCATTTATAAGAAGCTGATTCATCTCTAGTTGTCTGCCATCTTGCTCCCGCTCAATAATTTTGACCAACAAAAAGCACTTGTTAAAGTTTCAAACTTTCTAATTTTAACTCCTAAATTGAATAACACATAATCTCACTCAATTGATGAAAGAAATATTTTCTCAAGAATTTTGGCAAGAAACCTACAGTACCTTGGCGCAATGGATCATCCAAACCATCCCGTCCATTCTACTCATCATCATCTTGCTTTTCGTCAGCCTCAAACTCTATCGTCGAGTGATCAAAAGCATCGAAAGGGCAATGCTCAAAGCAGCACAACTCAGACAAGGTGAAGAAAGCCTGCTGGAAAAAGAAAAACGTGTCAATACCTTGGTCAACATCATCAGGCAAGCAGGCAAGATTGTCATTTGGGCCATTTTTTTACTCATATTGCTACGCAAAATTGACATTGACATTGCACCTATTTTGGCCAGTGCAGGTATTTTAGGTTTAGCTGTTGGTTTTGGTGCCCAAGAATTGGTGCGTGATTTCATCTCCGGATTCTTCATTCTATTCGAAAATCAAGTCAGAACGGGCGATGTAGCCATCATCAATGGCACGGGTGGTTTGGTCGAAGAGATTGCACTCCGCACGATCACACTCCGTGACTTTGCGGGAGTCGTGCACATCTTTCAAAATGGTAAGATCAACACCTTGTCCAACATGACCAAAGAATGGTCTGCCTCTGTGTTTGATATCGGTGTGGCCTATAAAGAAGACATCGGCAAAGTCAGAATGATCCTGCACCAAGTCGGTGCAGAATTGCAAGAAGATCCTGCCTTCAAAAACAAAATCAATGAACCCCTTGAGGTCTTCGGGTTGGATAAATTTGGAGACAGTGCAGTGGTCATCAAGGCACGATTCAAAACCAAACCTAGCGAACAGTGGAATGTCGGTCGTGAATTCAACGAAAGACTGAAAAAGGCATTTGATACCGCAGGGATAGAAATTCCATTCCCACATAGAACCGTCTACTGGGGAGATGCGATCAACCCATTGATGCTCAAATTGGATGAGGAAAGTAAGCTAAACGCTAAAAGTTGAGTACCAAAGACCCACTGTTAGTAACTCCCCTACATCCATGTACCTATTACGCCACTTGCCCCAGGCTACGCAGCATCCTAAAATGATCTGAAATAGCAGAGACAAATGTACGCTGGCTATGGTAGGGTATGTCGTACTTTAAGGCTGTTTCTGACACGATCACAGACAGTTTTTTATAATGTACATGACAGACATTGGGCAACAGATGATGCTCTATCTGAAAATTAAGCCCACCAATAAACCATGACAACAACCTACTCTTGGGGGCATAGTTGCTGGTAGTAGCCAACTGATGTACCGACCAATCATCGTCTATCATGCCATGCTCATCTGGGTTGGGAAATTCATTGCTAGTCATGATGTGAGCAGTCTGAAACACCACTGAGATAAACAATCCAGTCATAAAGTGCATGCTCAGGAAAGCCACCACAATGACCCATGGCGCTATGGGTAACATGATGATCGGGATGATCAATGAGTAGCCATAGTACATCACTTTGAGAAGTACCGCTTTTGCCAATTCGATTTTCACCTCGTGTCTCTTTTTGAAGAAACCTAATTTGTGATAGCGCATAATCCTGATAAAGTCTTTGATCGATACCCAAATCAAAGTCAACAGGCCATAAAAAAACCAAACATAGATGTGCTGAAACTTGTGTATACCATAGTATTTGGTATTGGGCGAAAACCGTAGAAAGTAAGGCATATTGAGGTCGTCATCCGAGTCTTCTATGTTGGTATAGGTATGATGAAGTACATTGTGCTGAATCTTCCAGACTGAGGCATTGGCACCAATCAGGTTGATCGAATAGCCCACCCACTTGTTGATATTGGTTTTGGTTGAGTATGAGCCATGGAGTGCATCATGCATCACTCCCATCCCTATCCCTGTCATGCCCAGCCCACTGATCATATACATGACAAAGAGCATCGGGGTACTACTGACCAAGCCTAGACACAGTACAATCAATGGTATCAGAAAAAGGGAAATCATGAATATGGTTTTGAAAACCATGTTGGCATTGGCGTACCTATGCGTGTTGTGAGTCGTAAAATATTCTCTGACCTTGCTTCTGAGTTCATTTGAGAACTCAGCATGCTGCGTCGTTTTTGAAAATTTGATATGTTCGATATTGCTGTTGTTTTTGAGGTATAATCTGCTCAATACCGCATAACTCAAGACCGAACAAACAGCTTTGGACCACCGATAGGAAATAGACTAATAAATTAAAAAAATTAACGTGAATACAGGCAGGTTACTTATTTAAAGTCCTCCAAGCTACTGCTAATAAAGATAGCACCACCCCTATCTCCGATATATGTTCCAAAAAACGAAGAATCATCATTATGAATATTCCTATTAGTCGAAACAATTGAACATATCCAAGTAGTGATAAATCTACGCTGTGCTTTCTGTCCTATTGAATTTCTTTCACATTAAATAAAATCCTTAGATTATTAGATCAGGGAATTCTTAAATTCGCGTCTTATTCAAGACGATATGATTTCAGTAGACGCAGTTGGGGTAGAGTTCAGTGGAAGCACCCTGTTCAACAACATCAATTTCAACATCAACACCGACGACCGCATCGCCCTGATGGGTAAAAATGGTGCGGGCAAATCCACCCTGCTCAAAATCATCGCTGGCAAGGACAAGCCTACCCACGGCAAGATCTCTGCACCCAAAGACGCCATCATCGCCTACCTGCCTCAACACCTGCTGGTAGAAGACAACTGCACTGTGTTTGAAGAAGCCTCCAAGGCATTCTCTGCCATCGTGGAGATGAAAAAACAATTGGATGATTACTCCTTGCAACTAGAGACACGGACCGACTATGAATCTGATGAATACAGCAAAATCATCGAAAAGGTATCCGAGCTCAGTGAAAAATACTACAGCAGTGAAGAAGTCAATGTGGATGCAGAAGTCGAGCTGACCCTACTGGGCTTAGGTTTTGAGCGTAGCGATTTCCAAAGACCTGCCAGTGAGTTCAGTGGTGGATGGAGAATGCGCATCGAACTCGCCAAAATCCTACTTCAAAAGCCAGACCTCATCCTACTCGATGAGCCTACCAACCACCTCGATATCGAATCGGTACAGTGGCTCGAAGACTTCCTCAAAAACTCAGCGAAAGCCGTCATGGTGATCAGCCACGACAAGACCTTTGTCGACAACCTGACCAATCGTACCATCGAACTGACTGGAGGTCGTATCTATGATTACAAAACCAACTATAGCCACTACCTAGAGCTCCGCAAAGAGCGTCGTGAGCAACAGCAGAAGCAGTTTGACGATCAGGCCAAACAAATCGCAGACATCCAGCAGTTCATTGACCGATTCAAAGGCACCTACTCAAAGACCCTGTCTGTACAGTCAAGGGTCAAAATGCTGGAGAAGATGGAAATCGTAGAAGTAGACGAAGTAGATACCTCTGCCCTGAACTTGAAGTTCCCTCCTGCCCCGCGCTCTGGTAACTACCCCGTCATCACCGAAGGTCTGGGCAAGAGCTATGGTGAGCACGTGGTATTCAAGGACGTGTCTCTGACGATAGCCCGCGGAGAAAAAGTCGCCTTCGTCGGTAAAAACGGACAAGGTAAATCTACCTTGGTCAAGGCCATCATGTCTGAGATCGATCACGATGGTACGATGCAGCTAGGACACAACAGCATGATCGGCTACTTCGCACAGAATCAGGCAGCACTCTTGGACGAAAAGCTGTCAGTATTCGAGACCATCGACGAGATCGCACATGGAGACATCCGTACCAAAATCAAGGATCTGTTGGGTGCCTTCATGTTCGGGGGTGATACCATAGAAAAGAAAGTAAAAGTACTCTCTGGAGGAGAAAGAACCCGTCTGGCGATGATCAAGTTACTCCTACAACCGGTCAACCTATTGATTCTCGATGAGCCTACCAACCATCTCGACATCAAGACCAAGGATATCTTGAAGGATGCCTTGAAAGCTTTTGAAGGCACCATCATCCTCGTGTCTCACGACAGGGACTTCTTGGACGGTCTCGCCACCAAGGTATTTGAGTTTGGCAACCAGAGAGTCAAAGAACACTTCGAGGACATCAACGGCTTCTTGAGAAACAAGAAGATAGAAAACCTCAAAGAAATCGAGCGTACGACCAAGTAATTGGGTAGAAGCAAGAGTCAAGAAACAAGAGTCAAGAGCCAAGAATCAAGATGCTGGTGCTCGCTGCAGCCCATTCATTTTGATGAAATCTTGCTGTAACTCCAAGGTAAGTTTACCGAGACATGGAGGTAAGGCTACCGTAGGTCAGAGGTAACGTTACCATGAGGTCGAGGTAACGTTACAAAGTGGTCAAGGTAACGTTACCAGAGCCTTGAGGTAACGGTACATGGGAGCTGAGGTAACGGTTAGTCAGGGAAACCGCTCCCCACCACCCAAATCATCTACCAAGATTTGGGTATATTGCTATGAACAGTGCAACAAAGCATCCGTCTTTTGGTGAGATATGGGGTTGAGGTGTTAATTTTGGTAGGAGGCATGAGTGAAGAAAGCCACCTTATCGACAAATTAAAAAACTTAGATTTACTCATGCCATAAGGCAAGTATGCGGAACTTTTGTCCGCATGCTCAAATGTTAGGATTAATACTCACTGCAAGAACGATTATCATGAATTTTAGGAATTTCACTGCCATAACTCTCATTTTTCTAGCGGGATGTGTCTCCAAATCCAGAGAGACCGAACTCTTACAGCAGATCACTGAACTCGAACAATCGCTTGACGATTGCCAAAATGGTGCGGACAAATTAATAGCCAAACTTCGAATTGCCAGCGAGGCTAAAGAATTCGAAGAAGTCAAATCCATTTTTTCAGAATTCGAAGAACGTCACCCTGATTCAGAATTCTTCGCAGAGGCAAAACAACTAAATGATTTAGCAATAAAAACTATCGAAAAGATTGCTGAACAGGAACGACTTAAAAAACAACGTGAAGAAGAAGCTGAACGAAAGCGAATAGAAGGAGAGAAACAAGAGAAACTGAAAGCTCTAAACAAACTCAAAAAGAACTTTGATGACATTAACGGGACAACTTGGTACAAAAACCCATATTTCACACATTATACTAACTCTAATCACACTAGCATTTATATAGGAAGCAAGCCAAATGTATCCTGGTTGCGATTAACTATGAGCTATACTGGTGAAGATTGGATTTTCTTTGAAAAGGCTTTTTTATCATATGATGGTGACACTTGGGAAGTCCCATTTGACAAATACAAGGAAAAAGAAACCGATAATGGAGGTGGCGTTTGGGAATGGATTGATGTTTCTGTTCCCGAACATAGAATTGATTTTTTGATGGGATTAGCTAACTCCAAAAATGCGAAAATGAGATTGTCTGGAAAGTACACAAAAACACGAAATTTGACTTGGAACGAAAGACAAGGAATTAAGGATGTACTGAATGGATATAAGGCACTAAAAGAAGGAATAAAGTAAAAATCCTAACATATGCTATGAATGAATGGGGTTTCATCGTTCAGGATATTTTGGTGGCACTTGGAAAGTCCGCCACAAGTTTTAAATTTAAATCAAGGCGTGGCTATGAGCGAGACGAGAGGTTGGTGCTTTCTAATCCCCACTCATCATAGCTGGTCGTTGGCGGTCAGGTGAAACAAACACCTAAAAAACGAATATGACAACAGAATTTACAATTAGAAAAGGTCAACTCGATGACTTGGTTGAGCTACAAAAATTGTTTTTGGAAACAATAACTGAAATTTGTAAAGCGGACTACAATGAAGACCAAATTGACGCTTGGATTTCCGACACTAAGAATAATGAAGACAGGCAACGTTGGATAAATATCTTAGTAAAACAATTCGTTTTGGTTGCACACATTAGAAATGAAATTGTCGGCTTCATAACTCTTGACAATGGGAATTACGTTGACTTATTATACGTTCATAAAAATCACCAAAGAAAGGGAATTGCTGACAGTTTGTATGAAAAAATTGAGAATGAAGCGAGACGACAGAATCAATCATTTTTAACTTCTAATGTGAGTAAAACTGCACGACCATTTTTTGAAAAAGTTGGTTTTAAAGTGACAAAAGAGCAAACTGTTGTTCGACAAAGTGTGAAACTGACGAATTATAAGATGGAAAAAAAAATAAACCCGAACCGCTAACACTATATATAGCAAATAGGGCATTCGGTGGTTTACGAAAAGTTCAGTGCTATTTACTAACACCGCCAAATCGTTGATTTGGCTTTTAAAGAATGATTAAATTAAAAACAAAATACAACGTTTTGGCTCAGTGCAAACTTAAAAGTTCATCGCTTACTACTGCCCTACTTGCCATATATTAAACGTTGGCGGTAACGTTGATAAATGACAACAGAAATAATACATTCGATAAAACAATTTACCGATTTGACCGAATCGGAAATTGCAGAGTTTATAGATATTTCTAAAATCAAAAACCTACATGCCAAATCCTATTTTATTAGGGAAGGGCAAGTTCCAACCGAATTCGGTTTTGTTTTGACAGGTTTGTTTCGGTATGTCTATATTTCAGAAGGAAAAGAATTTACCAAAGTATTTATGCCTGAAAATAGTTTTATCAGTTCCTATTCGTCAATGATTTCAAAAATACCTTCCCATTTTTTTATAGAAGCAATAGAGGACTCAAAAGTTTTGTCCATATCCTACAACAATTGGCAAAAACTAAAACTACAAAACCCTAAATGGAATTTCCTCTTGGTTAAAATGTTAGAAAAGGGCTATTCTGTAAAAGAAAAGAGGGAAAGAGAATTTTTATTGCTGGATGCAGAGAATAGATACAGAATATTTTTGGAAGAATTTCCAAATCTGGAAAATAGAGTGAAACAACACATGATTGCTTCTTATCTAGGAATTACACCAATAGCTTTAAGCAGAATTAGAAAAAAAATGCAGACCTAAACCTAGGTTAATGGAATAAGTGCTGAATCGAAATACCTTTGAATAAAATTAAGGTATGAAAAAAATTATTCCTCCAATTCTATTCTTTTTCTGTATCATTATTATGGTCGCAACAAGAATTTTGTTTGTTGTTAAAGAAATTATTCCAACCCCATACAATTACAGCGGAATCCTTCTCATCGCTTTAGGAATAATGATAACAATCACGGTCCGAAAAAGATTTGAAAAAATTGACACAGAAATACATACGTTTAAAAAACCACGAAAATTGGTAACTACAGGACTTTTTAAAATGAGCCGAAATCCCATTTATCTTGGTTTTGCAATAAGTCTTATTGGTGTTTGGATTCTTTTGGGAACGGTTTTACCTATAATTGGGTGTTTAATTTTTATAATTATCACCAATTTCCACTACATTCCGTTTGAAGAACAACTAATGGAAAAGACCTTCGGAGATGAGTTTAAAGAATACAAGTCAAAAGTGAGACGATGGATTTAAAAAACTACCGCCAACACGGTGTATAGTCAATAAGGCATTCAGTGGGTTAGGAAAGTTTGGTGGTTATCTGAAACACCGCCAAGCTAAAATTTTGATATTGAAAAAGAAAAAATTAAATATAAAAATGTTTAGCTCGACTCAGTAGTAAAACGATACTTGATTCGTATCTAAAGCCTTACTGACCATATACAAACCGTTGTGATTCAAGTCTTGAAAAGAAAAAATCCCCAAAACCGAACATTGTTGTAACGTATTCGTTACATTTGTAATGTGAGAGAAATCTACATTACTACTGAATGTCTAGAATTTATAGACAGTCAAGATCAACGAGTAGTTGATAAATTTTTCCAATTAATTGAAGTAATTGGAGAAATTAGGGTCGTTAATTCAAACTTTATTAAGAAGCTTGAATCGAGCAAGTTCTTTGAACTTAGAATAAAGGCTGGTAACGAATATCGAGTCGTAATTTTTGCAATCGACCACTTAAATTTCAACGAATGCAACAAAGCCGTTTGCCTTTGTGGGTTTCTTAAAAAGTCAACTAAGGATTACACAAAAGCAATTAGGCGTGCTGAACGCATTTTGGAGGAATATTTGAACGAAAACAACTAAATGATGAAGGCAATAAACGCAAAGGAACTTTTGAATGAACGTTATGGTAAACGAGGTTCCGAAGAACGGGAAGAATTTAGAGAAGAAGCATTTTCATATTATTTCGGAGAGATCATAAAGAGTAGAAGGAAAGAGCTTAACCTGAGTCAGAGCCAATTAGCTGAACGAATCGGGAAGCAACGCCCTTACATCTCAAGAATCGAAAACGGAGAAGACATTCGAATATCGAATCTAACACTTGTTGCAAATGCTTTGGATCTATCAATCGTAGTAACGGCTAAATAACAAAATCACAACATGGCCTATATCCCATGGCGGTCAGTAGTTGATTTGGCTTCTCAGTTTTCTGGCAACACTAGAAAATCTTCGATTTTCCTACATTTTAGCCGAAACAAATTAGACATCAAGCACCACGGAGGATAGCTTTCTGGATCGACTAGACGAACGCATAGAACAGTTGAAGGAACATCCTCGAATTGGCCGAATTCCGCTCGGGCGCATCTGTGATGCGTTCGCATTTATGCACTCAATCAAAGAAGCCAACCGTGATGGGGCACCTCAAATTGAACTTGTAGATGGACAAAAACTGGTAGAGATGTTTGAGAAGGTCGAACTTGGGGTATCACCACGAACTGTTTATGAGGTCAACCTTCATTACTTTAAATCATTCATGGATTAAAGTTTCCTTTTATTGAAACTTTTTTTAGCTTTGCCTTGTATAATCCAAAGTGGGATAGTGGAGAAAAAGTTTGAGATTAAGTTATTGGAAGAGGCATTTGAATTTATCAAAAGCCAAAATGATAAAGTTCAAGATAAGATATTCTACAATATCCGTAAAGCACAAATCTTGAATGATCCCAAACTTTTCAAAAAGCTAAATCATAACATTTGGGAATTCCGAACCAAATATGCAGGACTTCAATATCGGATTCTTGCTTTTTGGGATAAGGAGAATAATGAAATGACGCTGGTTTGTGGCACACATGGATTTGTCAAGAAAACAGACAAAGTAAGTCCTCAAGAAATTGAAAAGGCCGAACAGATCAGGGTTGAATACTTTGAACAGAAAAAGAAAGGAAGATGAAAACATATAGTTTGGACGAAGCACAGGATTTACTAATCGGCAAGATTGGGACACCTCGAAGAGACCAATTTGAGTTTGAGCTTAAACTCGAACTCATTGGTGATATGATCAAGACTGCTCGTAAAGAACGTCACTTAACCCAAGAACAACTTGGTGAACTCATTGGTGTAAGGAAATCTCAAATTTCCAAACTTGAAAACAATGCTAAAAACGTGACTATCGAGACTATATTGAAAGTATTTGAGGCATTAAAAGCAAAGGTCAACTTTAAAGTTGAACTCCTGAACAATGAACTAAATATCGCATAAAATGTGGGTAACAAAATGCAAGAAATCTTCCGCTCGGGCGCATCTGTGATGCGTTCGCATTTATGCACTCAATCAATACCACCTACTTATCCCTATTTCATTGCCTAGATAGCGTCTGCTGCCGAGGTATCTGTTCTTGTTGAACGCATCGTAGTGCTCAGAGGCAGTATCTATTGAGCTGATCCTCACCATTTGCGAGGCGTGAATAAATTGCTCCTCACCCATCCATATCCCCACATGCGTGACGCGCTGCTTCGTGCTGTCCGTCGCTGCTCTCCCAAAGAACAGCAGATCCCCTTTTTCTAACCCTTCGAATTGCAAATCAGGATCTACCACGACCCCAGCAGAGACTTGCTGTGAGGCATCTCTTGGTATCACATAGCCATTCATCAGGTAGGCAGTTTTGGTGAATCCCGAGCAGTCCATGCCCTTGGTAGAGGTTCCTCCCCACAGATAGGGCGATCCCAATAGGTCTTTGGCATAGTCTACAACCAAGTCTCCAGATGGTTGTACTGCTTCTCTCCAAGCTGTGAAGTCCTGAATCTCTGACTTGCGTACATAGCCGACTCGCATGTCGGGGAATTGCACGGCTATATGATCTTTCGTTTCACTGCGTTTGACCAATCGAGCACCTAGCACGATATCAGATAGGACTCCAGACTCATTTTCATCCAAATAAACGTTACCATAGTTATGCATGTAGATGATCTGCGGACTCTTGGACCACATCAGTTGCTCGGAGGCTGTCATCAGCTGCACGCCACCATGATCCACCCATGAGATATACCCATCGGGCGTCTGCACGAGGTACCATTCCTCTGTCAGCTTCAACAGACGGAGCGAAGTGCCCAATATCGCCTGAGTCGCCAGTTCGCTAGAGTGCTTGGCAGCAGAGCGGATGTTGCACACTGAGTTGTTGACCAGCGCATATTGGTACGCTCCTACAGAGCTATCTGGCAGAGTCACTACTTGATTGACGACTTTGGCACTTTCATTATTGAGTACTGAGAGGAGCGCAGACAAGGCCTGAGGTTGGTCTGTTTCGCCTTGGATCGTCAGGCTATCATGGTTGTAGTCTAGTGAAATATCATACACAGCGACGCGCTTGTCTGGTGCATAAACGGATCGTATGCTGTCATTGAGTTGATTCAGGTGCTGGACTATTTCCTCCCCATTGGATTGACAACCTATCAAGAAAGTGGCTGCAATCAAGCCCATCCACAAAACACCCTGTACCAATATGTTCTTCATGACTGCTAAACTAATCAATCTCAACCTAAATACTTCCCTATCTGAATAAGCGCAGAAAACATTGGTTTCGACCACACAGCTTCTTAGTTTTGCCCAAATTTTAAAACATCCATGGCAGTACAAAAACCTTCAACCCCAAGAGGTACCAGAGATTTCGGACCAGACCAAATGGTGAAGAGAAATTACATCTTCAACACCATCAAAGCAGTTTACCAGAAGTATGGCTTTTCGCAATTGGAAACCCCTACGATGGAAAACCTATCCGTCCTCACTGGCAAATATGGCGATGAAGGCGACCAATTGATCTTTAAGATTTTGAATTCGGGAGACTACCTATCCAAAACCACCGAAGCGGACTACCAAGAAGGCAGCAAGCCATTCTTGACCAAAGTATCAGAAAAGGGCCTGCGGTATGACTTGACCGTGCCCTTTGCACGCTTTGTCGTCATGCACAGGAACGAAATCACCTTTCCGTTCAAGCGTTTTCAGATCCAGCCCGTATGGCGAGCAGATCGTCCGCAAAAAGGTCGTTACCGTGAGTTCTATCAGTGTGATGCCGATGTAGTCGGTACGGATTCTTTGCTCTGTGAGGCAGAAATCATCATGATGATCAATGACGTATTCACGGATTTGAAATTGGAGGATTTCACCATCAAACTCAACAATAGAAAAGTACTCACAGGCATCACCGAAGTAATCGGTGCACCAGGCAAAGAGACTGCCTTTTGTGTGTCGATAGACAAACTGGACAAGATCGGAAAGGACAAAGTCATCGAAGAAATGGTTGCCTCAGGTTTCTCCGCTGAGAACTTGAAAATGCTCGACCCAATCTTTGAAAACAATCAGTCTACCCAACAGTCCATTGACTTCTTAAAGGGCTTTTTTGCGGATTGCGAAATCGGATTGAAAGGTGTTTCGGAGATCGAAGAGATATTGAGTTACCTCAGTGCCTACGAAATTGAAAATGCACACTTAGAGTTGGACTTGACATTGGCCCGAGGACTCTCCTACTACACGGGCAGTATTTTCGAGGTGAAGGCCAACAGCGTACAGATCGGCAGCATCTGTGGTGGTGGTCGCTATGACAACCTGACGGGTGTTTTTGGATTGCCTGATGTATCTGGCGTGGGTATTTCTTTTGGTGTGGACAGAATCTACGATGTATTGGAAGAACTCAATCTCTACCCTGCCTCCAACTCCTCTTCACTGCAAGTGATGATTGCCAACTTCGGAGGAGAAACTGCTAAGGCTGGTATCCGACTGATGAACGCACTGAGAGCGGAAGGTATCAACACAGAACTCTATCCCGATGATGCCAAAATGAAGAAGCAGATGAGTTATGCCAACGGCAAACAAGTGCCCTATGTCGTGGTGATCGGAGAAGAAGAAATTCAAAACGAAACCTTCACACTAAAAAACATGGTCAGTGGCGAACAAGAATCACTCAAAAAGGCAGATCTTATTTCTAAAATCAAGAATAGTCACTAGATTGAGAATCGATCCAAACAGGTCTATCACTTGAATATTTTGCAGCATATCAAATCAATTTTACTGGCGTTCTTTATCGTTTGTATCCCTCAACTGGTCTCGGGACAATACGCTAGTATCCAGAATCGATTTTCTGTGGATTACATCAAAGGATGTACAGGATGGCAAGTCAATGTGACAATCAACGATCCAGGTGGAGTATTTCAATCTCCCAAATTTTACTACACAGGATTTGATCTGAACAAACTGCCCGAAACAGATCTATTTCACACCTATGACTCCCCTGGTGAATACTACCTCACCATGTTTGTGGACAACAAAACAGGTGAGTTTGAGAACAACCAACTGGATTCGATATTGGTAGAGGTAGTTGCTCCAGCAGAACCTTCATTCATCATCCACAATTGCGACGATCATCATGTCAAAGTGCAAATTGATGACGATTACTATGATAGCTACAAAGTAAACTTCACCGCGACCGATTCTGAAATTGTCAACCCCAACTCCTTCTCCAATTCCTACGATTATGGTGCACAGGGAGACTATCGCATCGATGTACAAGGTCTGTTTGTAGATGCATCCCCCAATTGTACAGTACTCAATAGAGGTTTTACCTCCGTTGATAAGATCGTCGATCCAATCATCACCTCTGTGGAGACACAAAAGAACCACCCCAAGACAGGCAACGTCCAAATGGCACATACCTTGGGAGAAAACTCCATCTACCACCTATATCAATCGGACAATAACAGTTCTTCCTTTGACACACTGCAATCTGTGACTGGAGCAGAAACACTCATCGACCAACTCAACACAACCAACAATTATTACTGTTTTCAGATCAAAACCTATGATGCCTGCCATGATGTCAATATTCCATCCAACATCATTTGCACGGTACGTTTCAATGTTAAATCCAGTGATGATGGCAACTTGATTGAGTGGAAAACCGACGAAACCCAGGCTGATTCTTACAATGTTATCCGAAACGATGCACTACTCCAAAATATCGCTGACCCCTTAGTCAAATCGTTCAACGACACTGCTGTGATCTGCAAGAGAGAATACACCTACAATGTCCAAACCGTCTATACTGTAGGCTCATCTCTTGCCTTAGATACTGCCATCATAGCCTCCCAATCTGGAGAACTCCCCCCTATCACGAGTTATCCGATTTCTAGTATCAATCTTGAAAACGAAGTAGTACTCAACTGGTCTGCACCCAACACGGGAGATATCCCATTCAGACAGTACATCGTTCAAAAAAACATCAACAATCGTTCGTGGAGATACCTTGCGACAGCCAAGGACACCACCTACATAGACGATGATGCAGATTTTTTCGGAACACATTCCTATCGTATCACCTATGATGATGACTGTGGCAATGAAGCCACACCATCGCCATTTACTAACCCGATCATTCTCAAACAAACTGCCGCCCGAGGAAAAATCGTAAGCTACGAGTGGAACAAGTACGAGACTTGGACCGAAGGCATCAGAAAATACACCATCGAAAGAATTGACTCTGCAGGCAATGTACTGGAAGAGTACCCTGTACTAAGTGGTAGACAAAAAGATATTGAGTTTGCAGTCAATGATTTGGAAGAAAAGTACATAAGAGTACGCGCAGAATCTCTGGACGAAGAACCAAAGTTTACCTATTCCAATGTCATTGAATCCAGGTTAAAAACCCAAATGTACTTGCCCAAGGCTTTCACACCCGATGGAGACAATTTGAATGATCGTTTTGTGGCAAAGGGGCCCGCCGTATTCGATTTCCATATGGAGATATACAATCGCTGGGGCATACTCATCTACCAAACCTCAGATTTGCTCAATGGCTGGGATGGCACCATCAAAGGCGACAAACAACTAGAAGGCACCTACATTTACAAGATATATTTTAAAGATGGAGTTGGAAAAAATTACAATCAAACCGGCTCTTTTTTGTTGTTACGCCACTGATATACACATGCTATGTTTGATATGATGAAAATGATGGGCAAGATCAAGGAAGTTCAATCCAAGATGAAGGAAGCTCAAGAAGAACTTGCCCAAATAGAAGTAGAAGGAGAATCTGGTGCTGGACTGGTCAAAGCACTGGTCAATGGACAAAAAAAATTGCTCAAAGTAGAAGTAGATGAGTCTTTGGTCAATACCGCTGACAAAGATGTCTTGCAAGACCTGATCGTAGCAGCAGTCAACAAAGCCAGTGCAGAGGCGGATACACTGGCCAAAGAATACATGAAAAAGCACACGGATGGATTGATGCCTAACATCCCAGGCTTTGACCTTGGCAATATGTTTAATGGCTAAAACCGCGGTTGTCATACTGAACTACAATGGTGTAGACTATCTCCGACTATTTCTACCCACAGTAGTCAAATACAGTCAAGAAGCGGATGTCATCGTCGCAGACAATGGCTCCACTGACGCCTCGTTGGATTACCTCAGAGAGAATCACCCTGATCTGAGACTGATTGCTTTTGAGAAAAACTATGGCTTTACTGGAGGTTACAACAGAGCCATCGAACAAATCGATCATACCTATTGTGTCTTACTCAATTCAGACATAGAAGTGACGCCTGGATGGATCCATCCCATCATCAACTTCATGGATCATGATACACAAATCTCCGCATGTCAGCCCAAAATCAAAGCATTCCACGACAAGCAGTATTTCGAATATGCTGGTGCTGCAGGTGGTTTCATAGATAGCTTATCCTACCCCTATTGCCGAGGTAGAATCTTTGATACTTTGGAGAAAGACATGGGTCAGTATGACCAAAATTTGGAAATATTCTGGGCTACAGGTGCAGCTATGTTTGTGCGCACCGAAGACTACAAGAAACTGGGAGGATTGGACGAAGATTTTTTTGCGCACATGGAAGAAATCGATCTCTGCTGGAGAATGCAACTGTCTGGCAAACAGATCTATTGTATTCCTGAAAGTGTCGTCTATCATGTCGGTGGCGGCACACTAGCCAAAAGCAACGCCCGAAAAACCTATTACAATTTTCGCAACAACCTCTCCATGCTTTTCAAGAATGAGGGAATACTCGACTTGATTTGGAAACTTCCCCTACGTATGGGACTAGACTGGTTGTCTGCCATTAAGTTCTGGAAAGACAACTCCGCAGAACACTTCTGGGCAGTACTCAAAGCACACAGAGATTTCATCATGCGACTTCCCTACAACATCAACAAAAGAAAATCTATCACCCGGCTGCCTGGGGTATCTACTAGGATCAAAAGACAAGGCTTTTTACCCTATCTCTATTTCGTCAAAAAGATCAGGCACTTTTCTGAGTTTTAATGAAAGGCAAGCAGTACTCCTTGCATGGCAGCATTGCTTCGTTTTATTAGCTCCATTTTATGAGATTAAACTATTCATGGTGGTTTCAAATGCAGCGAATTAACTTAGAATCCCCAAGGATATTGAGTTCTAATAGGTAATATATCTTAGTACAAATACATATATTTGCCCTGCATATCAATTAATTAATATTACAAATATGAAATTTAAACCAGGGGTACTAACAGGAGATGAAGTTAGCGAATTATTAAGGTACGCGAATGAAAACCAATTCGCATTGCCAGCTGCCAACGTAATTGGAAGCAGTTCTATCAATGCTGTATTAGAAACTGCGAGAGATTTACAGTCACCAGTGATGGTGCAATTCTCAAACGGAGGAGCAATATTCAATGCAGGAAAAGGACTATCAAATGAAGGTGAAAAGGCAGCGATTGCAGGAGCAGTAGCTGGTGCACACCACGTACACATGATGGCAGAGGCCTACGGTGTAACTGTTATCTTAAATACAGATCATTGTGCTAAGAAATTATTGCCATGGATTGATGGCATGTTGGATGCAAGTGAAGAGTTTTTCGCCAGAACTGGAAAATCACTTTTCTCTTCTCACATGATCGATTTGTCAGAAGAACCAATCGAAGAAAACATCGAAACTTGTAAAAAATATTTGGCGAGAATGTCTAAAATGGGCATGACGCTAGAAATTGAATTGGGTATCACAGGTGGTGAAGAAGATGGTGTAGACAACTCTTCTGTAGACGAGTCAAAGCTATACACTCAACCAGAAGAAGTAGCTTATGCTTACGAAGAACTAGGCAAAATAAGTGATAAATTTACGATAGCAGCTGCTTTCGGAAACGTACACGGTGTGTACAAACCAGGTAACGTCAAATTGACTCCTAAAATTCTAAAGAACTCTCAGGATTTCATCCAAAAGAAATACAATACAGGTCATAACCCAGTAAACTTTGTATTTCACGGTGGATCAGGATCCAGCAGAGAAGAAATCAGAGAAGCGATTTCTTACGGTGCGATCAAAATGAACATCGATACTGACTTGCAGTGGTCATACTGGGATGGTATCAGAAGATACTACGAAAACAAAAAGGAATATCTACAAGGACAAATTGGTAACCCTGAAGGTGCTGATGCTCCAAACAAGAAAGTATATGATCCTAGAGTATGGACAAGAGCTGCTGAGCAATCATTGGTAACAAGATTGAAAGTTGCTTTCGAAGACTTGAACAACGTAGGTACCAACAAGTAAGAATGTTGTGAACATAAGAAAACAAAAAAGGACTCATGTGAGTCCTTTTTTGTTTTCTTATGTTATAATCATCTATTTATTCGTTCCAGGCATAATCCCTTCTTCGATCAGTTTTTTGATCACAATCTCTGTCATTTCACTCATGAACTTAAACTCATCTCGGATATCCAATACGTAGGCTTTGAGACGCATTTTATATATGACAGTATTGTGCTTGATATCATTGACAAAAATCACTGTAATCGGTTTATTGACATAAACATATTTGGATACTTGGGCAGCTTGTGTAGCAATGGCACGAACCTTTATCGTATCGACATCTATAGGCAGATATATCTCTGCTACCACCTGACAATTGGGTTCACCTGAATTGGCATTGGAGACCGCCTTGTTCATGATTTCACCATTAGGAATCGAAACAAGACTATCGTCTGGTGTGAGAATGCGGGTAGAACGCAAACCAATCTCTACGACCTCTCCATAGTGATCCCCCACTTCGATCTTGTCTCCCGCATTGAATGGCCTGTCAAATAGAATCATGATCCCTCCAAATATGTTCTTGAGTATGTCCTGTGAAGCAAAACCTACGGCTACTCCTACAGAAGCAGAAAATGCCAAAATGGTGGTAGCAGGTGGCTGAAAAACGCCCATCACAATGATAATGATGATAAATACCCATCCCAGTATCTTCACCACAGGAATCAAACTCTTGATGGTGATCCTGTACTGAGTGCTCTTTTCTGCTAGTAGCTCCAAGATCCTCGAACTGAATTTGATCGCAAAATACCCCATTACAATCAAGGTCAAAGTCCAGAAAATCTCAGATAACGACACAAACTCTCCTAAATCTGGAGGTCCATCTACCAATTTTTTAATACTCTCTCCTTCCGATTTTGTAGATTGATTAGCTGTATCCTTTTTAATTGAGGTATTGATGACGTTATCAATCTCCTGCATAGCCTTGTCCACTTTGGAGCTATCCTGACCTACTGCTATTCCACTCAAAACCAAGAGAAAAAGCACTATGTACAATAATCTGTTCATAATTAATGGATTAAATTCTTAGACTTGAGCAAGTTGATCATACCCCGATACACAATCGGATTGATGACATAAACAGATTTCTCTTGAAAAATCACCCCATCCTCCAGCAGTGCCAAGATCATGAGCTGGCAGCTGGACTGTGGTCGCATCAATACCTCACTCACCTGAGATACAGTCAAACCATCATGAAGAATCAGGGCATGTAGCATGTACACTTTTTCCATATCCAATGATTTCAGGAAGTTCAGGTTGGGATGCTGAAACGTGCCAATTGTGATCATGTTGTTTTCTATTGTCTTGGTAGAGAGCAACCAGAAAATCAAAGCCATACTTACGTTGCTTTTGGCAAAGTCATTGAGTTCGTCAAAGAATTTCTGTTTCAATCTCGACTGTTGCTCTGCCTCCGTCATTTTGATGAATTTCTTGTCAGACATCCATGAAGTGTCAGGTTCAAATCGGATGTTGTAACCGCTAATTTTGTTTCGCTTCCATACGATATTGATGATTTGCTGGCTGGTCATGTCACCGAGTTCGATGATGTAGCTAAAATATTCATCTAAGCGTATTGTACGTTGTAGGTACATCCAGCTATAGATGGTACTGGTAGTAATCCAAAAAATATGATGGCCCGTCCTGCTTACCAAATGAGACAAGGCTAATAGGCCTGCAAAACCATCCACCTTGCGCAAAAACAAGTTTTGTAAATCTTCCAAGATCATGACTCTCTTAGGACCCTGGTTGAAATAGTCCACAAACTCATCCATGGTAGTCAACGAATCCTTTTGCACGATCTCTCTCATCAAGGCATAAAAATCTTGTTCGGAGGACAGGTTCTGCTCAAAAGCATATCTAGTGATAGAGTATGAAAAACCAGCTTCTTTCACCGCATGGTTGATGAAACTAGTTAAACCACCCCATTTCTCTCCAAGCACAACCGTAGCGCCATACCTGCCCAACTTCCAGTTCTCAAAAGCTGCCACCAATTGTTCATGCTCTTCTTCCCTACCCTCAAACAATTCCATGTCTTCGAGAGGTTCGATGTGAAACAGCCGTTGATAGACCACTGGTAACTTGGCCAGTGCCATCCGTGACTCATGGAGAAAATCAGAAACCTGCTTGGTCAGCTCTGGTTTACCAGCCGTCAGGATAAACCTACCGCTCCAGCGCTTCAAGAACATACGCACAGTTGTGGCGGCTTCTCTGGTATAGGTCAACCACTTGACGCTCTGTGTCTTGATTTGGTCCTGAATCTCTGTACGCATTTCCATGGCAGACATGGCAGCCTTCGCCTTGGTGATTCTGAGCTTGAGTTCTCGAGTATTTTCGTTCTCAGTGAGTGCTATGAGACTGGTACAAAAGTCCATTACTACGACTTCCAATTCTTGGATATTGACATGGAGGGCTTCTTCGAGCTGACGCCTAATATCCCTCAATCTAGCAGAGGCACGTTTGAACCCTTCGGTAGCGATGGCCAACACTTCTTTGTCTTGCTTGCCTTCTTCTAGGGCCGCTATGGCCGACGACAAGCTAAACGTAATGATATGATCGAGATCCTTGGCGTCATCAGCAGCCTTTTCTAAGGCAGAAAACAATTGTGCTTTTCGCCTTGCCAATTCATTCTCAAATACAACCAGGGTTTCAAAGGTGATCAACTCATTGATTGAAATCTTGGTAAAATCATCCTCACGCAGTGGACGATCATAAGTACCTGATTTTACCACGATATGCTCATCAGACAACTCTTCTACGATTTGACAAACGGTGACTTCTAGTTTGTCGATGCGATTCACAATCGTTTGGTTAGAAAGCTTCTCGCAGAGCTGAGGCACCCAATCTTTGTCAAGCTGCTTGACTGTTTGGTAGTTGATCCGCTTGAGTTCTTTTTGAATCGACTCGTGCTTTTGTTCCAAAGAATCCAAAGCTTCTTGAATAAATCCCTCTATTTGGTCAATATCAGGGTCAATGTATTCTGCCAGCTTGTTGGTTTGGATCTCTTTAAAATCTTCCAACTCAGCCAAGGTTTTGCAACGAAGTGTGTCTATATCCAAATCCGATCGCCAATCCTCAAAAAGAGCATAAATGGTATTCTTCCACTGTACATTGTTGGCTTGCCACTTGGCTTCAGATTCCTTTCTCTGCTTATCAGTTTTGGCTGCAGTCAGTTTACTACTGGGCAACTCTATGGTACCTGCTTTGGAATACTCTCTGATGAAAGACTGCTTGCGCATCATCATCAGCTGGCTCAATTTCTGATTGACATCAATCAAAATTTGTTTCTTGAACTCCAAAACTTGCTCTCGCATCGTAGAAGGTTTGACTGCCAACTGATTCCCATCCAATGAGGCAGTCTCTTGCCAAGTTTTCAATGTCAGGTATTCCTTGATCAAACTACCAAAAAACAGATTGGTAATTTGTTTCAAATCATCAAGCAGAAATGAATGATAATGGCGGATTACCAAATATTGATAAGGTACGGTCTGCCGCCAATTGTGAAGCTCTCGCTTCTCTTTGACAAACAAATTGAACGACTTAGTAGGAAGTTGACCAAGCGCCAAAAAAATTCTCTTGAGTAATTTGATCCCTTTGATTCTAAGACTATCATTGACGAAACTATGGTAACGATCGTTACTCTGTGTCATGACTACTTTGGAATCTACCAGCCCAAACAAATCTTCCAAACTCTCCATCAAAGTGGGATATAGCTCCCTAATGGTTTTCACTTCGGGAAGATCCCACATTTCATCTATCAATTCATGTAGCAAATCATTGCGTACAGCGATCTCTTCATAAGCATTGTTGACCACTGCGTTCTCGTCATTGCTGACAACTTTGATGATGGCCAACATGTTTTCACACTCAGCATTGATTTGTTCCTCAAGAGGCAACAATAGATATTGACGTAGTTGATCGTCTACTTTTTGAAATATATCGTCATGGGTCAGGCTCATAAATCCAGAAAGAAAATCATGGTTCATCTATGTCGACGAACTTATGTAAAGTACATGAATCCTAAGCGATCTCAAAAAAGGTAGTCAACGAATTGTTACAATAGTTTAGAAATATATAAACCAAAAGGAAAAGGGTCGATCCTTTTCCAACAATGAACATCAAAACAAATTTTTAGATATATCTAAAAATATTTCTACCTTTGACTGATTCAAACCATGATTGCATGCTCAGTTACGCAGAAGAAAATTATCTCAAGGCCATCTACCACCTATCCGAATCTGGAAGACATGCTGTCAGCACCAATGCCATCTCAGAAGTCCTCAAGACCAAACCTGCCTCAGTCAGTGACATGATCAAAAAGCTCAGTGACAAGGGTTATGTATCTTATCAAAAATACAAAGGTGTCAATGTCTCCGCCAAAGGCAAAAAGTCAGCACTACAGGTGGTGCGAAAGCATAGGTTATGGGAGGTATTTCTAGTGGACAAACTACAATTCAAATGGGACGAAGTACACGATATTGCCGAACAGTTGGAGCACATCAAATCTCCTGTTTTGGTCAAAAAGCTAGATGCCTTTTTGGGATTTCCAAAAATAGACCCACATGGTGACCCGATCCCAGACGAAAATGGGGAGATTGTGATCGGAAAAAAAATACCACTCACAGATGTGAAATTGGACAAACAAGTCATCGTGACTGGAGTAGAAAACTCAGAATCTAACTTTCTGGCGCATCTAGACAAAATTAATATCTCCCTAGGATCTAAAATCACTGTCAAGGACATCAATGCCTTTGATGGGTCGATGCAAATAGAAATCCTAGGCTATCCTAACCTATTTATATCCAAACAAGTAGCAGACAATCTGCTAGTTACTGAATAATTATATATGATTCAAGACCAAAAAAGCTACCATATGAACAAAGGAGACCTGCATGCCGCAGGCAAGAAGGCTATGCCTAATCGCTTAGATTTCTCCTATCGTCGAAATGACATAATTAACCGAAATCGAGTAGCAAGCATACTGTTTTCTTTTCTCATCCTTATAGGTCTAGCTTCTTGCAAACCAAAAGCCAACGAGAAACCAACTGGCATCATCAATATCGTGACTACCACTGGTATGATCTACGACGCAGTGATCAACATCGGTGGAGAAAAAGTCACGGCACAAGCGCTCATGGGGCCAGGCGTAGATCCGCATCTCTACAAAGCCACACAGGGCGACCTGCAAAAATTGAGAGAAGCAGATATTGTATTCTACAATGGCCTGCACTTGGAGGGAAAAATGGGAGAAGTATTCGAAAAACTAGCCAGAATCAAGCACGTAGAAGCGGTCAGTTCCATCATTCCAGACAGTCTGTTGAGAGAAAGTGAAGCATTTCAGGGGACCTACGATCCTCATATTTGGTTTGATGTCAAGCTGTGGTCTCGCGCAGTAGAATCAGTCAGCTCCTACTTGATCACCTATGACGAGGCAAATGCCAGCTACTACAGCAACAATGCTAAAAGATACCTTGCACAGCTGGATTCATTGGATCAAGCCGTACGATCAGCCATCGCTACGATCCCTAAAAACCAAAGAGTGTTGATTACGGCGCACGATGCTTTCGGCTATTTCGGAGATGCCTACGACATAGAAGTCCAAGGTTTGCAAGGCATCTCTACCCTATCCGAGCCTGGACTAAAAGACATCACCCAGCTGGTCAACTCCATCTCTTCGAGTCAGATCAAAGCAGTCTTTGTAGAGACCTCTGTATCAAAAAAAGCCATCAACGCTGTAGTAGAAGGTTGCCGAGAAAAGGGTCATGAGATCGTGATCGGGGGCAACTTGTACTCTGATGCCATGGGACCTTTTGGACAGTTCGAAGGCACGTATATCGGCATGGTACACACCAATGTTCAGACCATCGTAAACGCACTGAAATGATAGTTAACGTAGAAAATCCCATTCTCGAAGTACACGACCTTACGGTAACCTATAGTCGCAAACCCGTGCTATGGGGTGTAGACATGACACTACCCAAAGGTTCGCTAGTTGGTGTCATCGGCCCCAACGGAGCTGGAAAATCAACCTTGATCAAAGCCATCATGGGTTTGGTTCCGCTCAGCAGTGGTTGGGTGGAGTTGTTTGGCGGTTCGCTCAAAGAGTTCAGAGGCAAGGTCAGCTATGTACCGCAAAAGGAATCTGTGGATTGGGACTTCCCTGCCTCGGTCAGAGATGTAGTCGTCATGGGCAGGTATGCCAAAGTGGGTCTATTCAAACGCCCACGCAAGGCGGATTACGAAGCGGCAGACTATGCCATCGAGCAAGTAAAAATGAAGGATTATGCACACCGCCAGATCAGTCAATTGTCAGGTGGTCAGCAGCAGAGAGTCTTTTTAGCAAGGGCCTTGGCTCAGAACGCTGATCTTTATTTCATGGATGAGCCATTTGCTGGCGTAGATGCCGCTACAGAAAAAGCCATCATAGGCATCCTCAAGCAAATGTCTGCACAGGGCAAAACAGTAGTAGTCGTTCATCATGACCTACAGACAGTCACCAAGTACTTCGACTGGGTAGTACAGCTCAATACCCGTCTCGTAGCTTCTGGACCAGTGGATCAGGTATTCACCCAAGAATTATTGCAAGAGACCTATGGAGGTAAATTGACCATCCTCTCAGACGTAGGACAGTTGCTGAAGAAACAAGATTTTCCAACCAGAGACGTAACCTAATGGATGATTTGATTGCTTTCTTTTCGTTTCAAGACCCCAATGTCCGGTATGTCGCGGCTGGTTCTGTTTTGCTGGCGGTGAGCTCTGCTTTGGTGGGTTGTTTTACTTTCCTTAAGAAAAAAGCCTTGGTCGGTGATGCTGTTGCACACTCCGTGCTGCCAGGTATCTGTCTTTCCTTTTTGCTCACAGGAACCAAAAACCCATTTTACCTTATCATAGGTGCATTTGTGACGGGTTGGTTGGCTCTGGTACTGATCGACTACATCACCCGATCCAGCAAGATCAAAGAAGATACATCGATAGGTCTGATTCTGTCGGTGTTCTTCGGGATTGGCATCTTGCTACTCACGATGATTCAGCACTCTGGCAATGCCGCCCAAACTGGACTGGATTCTTTTCTCTTTGGCAAGGCAGCAGCCTTGGTAGGTCAAGATTTGATCGTTTTCAGTGCAATCAGTATCTTGTTGGTCATTGTGGTCTTTCTTTTTTACAAAGAACTTGCACTTATTTCCTTTGATGAGAATTTTGCCAAGTCCATTGGGTATCCCGTCAAGAGACTGGAACTCGTCTTGACAACTCTCACGGTCTTGGCGGTGGTGACTGGCATACAGGCTGTGGGGGTCGTGTTGATGGCGGCCATGCTGATTACTCCTGCTGCTGCAGCTAGGTTCTGGACAGATCGCTTGGGTGTCATGCTGTTGATTGCAGCTGTATTTGGGGCAATCTCAGGTATCTCTGGTGCATTTATCTCCTACACCGCTCCAGCCATGCCTACGGGACCATGGATTGTATTGGTCGTTTCTATGCTGGCCTTGATTTCTTTCTTTGTCGCTCCAGGCAAAGGCATATTTTACAAAATCTATCGCCAATACCAGATCAGGAAAAGAATTTTGAGTGAAAATATCCTGAAGCTGTTTTACCAATTGTCAGAAGAAGATGGAGATCATCAAAAATCAAGAAACATTGAGGAGCTGCGGACTAAGCGTCCCATCGAACTAAAAGCCTTGAAAAAAGGCCTAAGACGACTGCTGCTGCAAGGCTACCTGCGCATCAACGACAACAAATGGAGTCTCACCACTGAAGGCAAAATCAAAGGACAGCGTATCGTCAAATTGCACCGTCTGTGGGAAGTATACCTCACCCAATATTTGCGTATAGCTCCTGACCATGTGCATGAGGATGCTGATAATATCGAGCACATCTTGACACCAGAGTTGGAGAGTCGCCTAGAAGCTCTGCTGCAGTATCCAGCTAGTGATCCGCACAGCTCAGCGATCCCTTACGACCAAAATATGACTAAAAACTAATGGATTCATTCTACATCATAGCGACAGGTTCTTTGGTGGCCATCTCATGTGGACTCTTGGGTTGTTTTCTGATCTTGAGGAAAATGGCCATGGTCGGAGATGCCATCTCCCATGCCGTCCTACCTGGTATCGTCATTGCATTTTTGATCAGTGGCAGCAGGGACTCCTTTACTATGTTGATTGGTGCAGGCATCATCGGCGTATTGACAACCTTTCTCATCGAGTTTTTTCACAAAAAAGGCAATCTGCAATCCGATGCTTCTATTGGTGTGACTTTCACTTGGTTGTTTGCATTGGGAGTCATTTTGATCTCCGTGTTTGCAGGTGAAGTGGATCTCGATCAAGACTGTGTCTTGTATGGCGAGATTGCTTATGTACCATTGGATCTGTGGATTGGGACTAACGGGGTGATTTATGGCCCAAGACCTCTGTATGTAACAGGTGGAGTCTTGCTGATTGTGCTGTTGTTCATCACCTTGGGTTATAAGGAACTCCATGTCACTACCTTTGACCCAGCTTTTGCCTCAGCGATTGGGATTTCTACTGCCCTGTGGCACTACTTGCTCATGAGTGCTGTGTCGTTGACCACTGTGGCTTCTTTCGAATCTGTAGGGGCAATCTTGGTTGTAGCCTTGTTGATTGCTCCTCCTGCTACCGCCTATCTACTCACCGACAACTTCAAGCGCATGTTGGGTATCACAGTCATATTGGGTGTACTGGTATCCTTTACAGGCTACTATCTGGCAGTATGGCTAGATGGATCGATTGCGGGTGCTATGTCCACCATGGCAGGTGTATTCTTTACCTTGGCCTTCATCTTCTCTCCTGTCGATGGCCTCCTAGCCAAGCAAATTGCCAGAAGGAAGGAAAAATCGGTAAAGAGCTTAGTTTAAGCAGGCTCTTTACCGATTTCTTCTATCTTGCCGCAATGAAAAAAAAATGTACTGAAGTCGGTTGGAGAATAAAGTATTTTAGACTCCTCCTATGGGTACTCTTTATAGGTTCATCTCATGTGACTCTGGCACAAACAGGCTATGAACTGGCGCAAAACATGTTCAGCGCCGCTAAGTCTGTTTCATCCATGAAGTTTACCATGAAGAAGACTGAGCGTGTAGATGGTAAACTTCTGATACAAGTCAGTAAGGTCAAATTATCTATCAATCCATACAAAGTATACACAAATCAACAAGAACCTAACAAAGGATTAGAAGTGCTCTATTGTGCAGGTCTCAATGATGGAAAAGCTTTTATCAACCCCATTAGCTTTCCATGGATCACTCTCAAACTAGACCCTACGGGAGACATCATGCGCACCAATCAACATCACACCATTCAAGACAGTGGATACAAACTAGTCATGTCGATCCTAGAACACATCGTGAATAAATATGGTGAAGAATCTAAAACCATGATAAGCAAAATTAATTCCACCCAATGGGAAGGCAAGGACTGTTATGCCATAGAGTTGAAGAATCCCTACTTTAAGTACATAGAGTACACGGTTAAAAATGGAGAGACTTTGGTCTCCATCGAGAATCGTTTAAAATTGAGCGGTTTTATGATATTGGAGAAAAACAAACTGGATCAAGACTATGATCAGGTAGTCCCAGGCATGACACTGTGGATACCTACGGATTATTCACCTCACATGATTATATACATGGATAAGTTAAACTATCTCCCTGTGATGATGAAGATATTTGACGACCAAGGCTTGTTCGAATTGTATGAATATTTGGATGTCCAAATCAATCCTGTATTCAGCAAAAACGAGTTCTCTTCTGATTTTCCAAGCTACGGATTTTGAGACAACGAATCCTTTTCATCTCAAAAGCCAAACCTAAATCCTGTCGTATATGTATCTGGCTTTCCCATGAGTTCCATGATTTGATTGTTCAAAGTTTTTTCTCCTCTAGCACAAATAGTGTAGCAATTGTTAATTAGTGAATACTCCTGAGTAAGTAGAAAACTCATATTTATCGAAAATATCAAATGCACCTACCAAGCCATTTCGTGATGGATTGTTGAGCGCAAATGATACATAAGATAACTGAAAGACTAAATTATGAGCAAAAAAACTTACTTATCAATTGTGTTGATATGGTTGGGGATCGCCCTGACCTATGGACAAAATACCAACGCACAGACCTATGATTTTAGGGTTGAAGAAAATGTGGTCGATGGACAGACCATTGATGAATTAGTAGCATTTACAGGGAACTATTCTTACCATGGGGGAACTTATGGATTGAATCTCAAAGTAGATGCTGAAATCAATATCGCCGTAGAGGGGAGTTGTACAATTACTTTTTTGGGTTCTGTACACTCTAGTCTGGATGTGATGGGAACAGCAGTGACTGAAGGTGACTTAGGTACCAAAGCTGGAAAGGTTGACACTGATGTAGTCGATACTTACAGCTTCGATTACATAGGCGATGCTACCACGTTGAACTTTAAGACAATAGCTGCAACAGGAAATGACCTATATCTACCCACGATCTCCATCGAATATGCTCCAGCAGTGGCAGAACTAAATGGACTAACAGAAGTTTGGGATTTTGGCGCAGAGCAGTTGAACGAAGAACTCTATATCAACAACCTGAATGTAGACGTGATGAATGCATGGTTTCCTGGAGTTGATCCTGGGACAAGAGCTCAAAATATAGGAGGGTTTACCAATGGGGTATTGACATTTGTGGGTGTTGCAGGTAGTGATAGAATCAGAACTACCAACGAGTTACTAACCCGTACTGATGAAAACATTAGTGATAATGGAACTGGATATACTGGCCGTCTTTATATCAACTCATCAGCCAAACGTGACCGTTACTTGAGTTTGTATTTGAGCGAAGATGACGAAGTGACCATTGTGAGTCGAGCCGATGCAGCAGGTAATTTGGTTTTTGAGTACATGGGTGATCCAGAAGCTCAAACCGATATTTTTGCATTGACCACCACTCCTACTCCATATAGTTTTGTTGCCAAAGAGACTGGAGAATATCAAATCTATGATAACCTAGGCAAGCCTAGCTACTACAGAATCTACCACAAGAATGCGGACTATTATACTTTGACTGGAACAGTGGATGTGACGGATGCAGCGTCTATTCCTGATGGTTACCAGATATCGTTTACCAATGAGGCTGGAAAGGAGTGGTTGGCAGATGTTGACGCAGGTTCTTATAGCGTTGATCTTCCATCTGGCTATAGCTATGATTTGGACCTGGTCGGAGCGAATGGCTATGTGATCAATACAGGAAAAACCATTGCAATCGATGAAACAACGACAACTTTCGATGTAGCCATAGTGGAAGTGAGTTTGAATACCGTGACTGGATCGATTACAGGTTTGGGAGAAAATATCTCAACTCTGAATTTAGAGTTCACGGATCAATCCGAAGGAAAATCTTATGTACCTGTGCCGGTTATAGATACAGAAGCAGGAACTTATCGTGTTGATCTTGAGATCAACAGCACATACACGATAGCCGCCCTAGGAGTCAATGACTTTTCATTGGAAAATACCAGTATCAGCATGGCAGAAGAAGCAGCCACATTGAATCTGACATTTACAGAAAAACCGCGTCATGCTGTAACGATCGCTGCTCCTTTCTTGAATCAGGAGCAGTTGACAAAGTTGCGTTTGACCTTCAGTAACTTGCATGAAGCAGGGTATGAATATGGTTTTGATGGTACCGAAGGCATCGCTTTGAGAGATGGGACCTATGCTGTGTCTTACGATGGACTGGATGAGTATGCAGTCGAATTGGCATTGACCTCTAACTTGAAAGTAGAAGGAACTGTAGTGAGTAAAACCCTGTCTTTTGAACCGGTTACCAATTGGTCATTTGATGACAAAATCATAACTAACGCGACTGCAGCCTACAAGGGCTTGGTCCTGACAGGCAATATTGCCAACGAAATAGCCAAAGGTCATATTACTGCCAAACCAGAAGCAACCATCCAAGTACCTGTGTCAGTGGGTCAGAAGGTAACAGTGAGCTATTACTATTCAGCTGACCTTTCATTTGACGGAGGAGAGGCGATCACGACTGCTACCAGTTCTACCAATACTGCTGAGTCAGCACAGTTCATCTACGCAGGTACCGAAGCAGGTATGGTGACGATTACCATAGGTAGCGGAGCGGGCACAACTTATATCTCAGACATTACAGTGTCTGATGTAGTAGCATATGCAGAGGTGATTACAGTAGGTACAAACAAAGACTATCAAACCATCAATGAGGCATTAAATGCGGTCGCTGCAATGAACCGCTCAAATGGAGAGAGAGTTACGATCATGATTGATCCAGGAAACTATGAAGAAATGCTGGTTGTCAATCAGGCCAATGTCACCTTGAAGAATGCCGCTGCTACACCAGATATCGCTTTGAAAGATGCGGGTGTTGGAATCTCTGACAATGCCGTCCGAATCACTTCTTACTACGGTCATGGTTACAGCTACTATAGCATGAGTTCAGACCAAAAATGGCATGCAGATGTATTGGCAGTCAACAGAGCCAACGGTCAATTGTCTTATGAGAATGTAGGTTCTGGTTCAGACAAAGGTTCATATTGGAACGCCACAGTGGTCGTGAGTGCCAGTGGGTTCGAAGCAGAAAACATCATTTTTGAGAATTCTTTCAATCAATACATTTCACAAAAGGAATCAGAAGATGTCGTAGTGATGTGGGCATCAGGAGGAAAAGGTGAGCGCCCAACTGATGCTGGTAATACTGCTGTTCAAAACAAAAGCTTTGTGGAGCGTGCTGCCGCCATTTCCATCACCAACAATGTAGACAAGGTGTTTTTGAAGGAATGTCGTGTGGTTGGTCGTCAGGATTCATTCTATGGAGGCAAGGGCTCAAGAGTGGCTGTGTACAAAGGAGCCATGATGGGTGGTACGGATTACCTATTTGGTGGTATGACTGCTGTGTTTTACAAATCTGATTTGGTCATGAACACCAGCGCTGACAAAAATGATGTCTCATACCTCACCGCAGCACAGCAGGAAAGTGGAAGAGGCTACTTGATGTATGCGTGTACAGTTACCTCTGCAGAGCCAGGTACAGAGACAGCATCTACCGAGAGATCCAAACCAGGGTACTTCGGACGTCCTTGGCAAGCTGCTACGAGTGAAGTTGTATTCTTCAATACCACCGTTGAAACTTCTGATTTTGAAGGATCTGAAGGCAAGTCATTGATCATTCCTGTTGGGTGGCTGAGCTCTTTGGGTGGTGAATCTCCTAAGATGTATGAGTTTGGCACAATCGAGGAGTCAGGAGAAGACAATCAATCTGTCCGTGCATCTTGGTCTACCGTGTTGTCAGGAGGTACGCTTGCTGATGCAACAGAAATTACACCTTTCAATTTTACCAAAGGCAATGATGATTGGGATCCATTTGCCCTATTGATCGAGCAAGAAGAGGAAGAAGAGGTGGAAGAACCTGAAGTATTGGAAATCCCAAACGATAAGCTGACTGCTACACATATTTACGCTTTTGAAAATGAAATTTATGTTTCCAATGTCAACTCATTGACCCAAGTTCGTGTGTACAACATGATGGGGAGATTGGTAAAGACTCTGGAAACCAAGGAGAATACAAGTTTTTATCTCAACAACGGTTTGTGGATTGTGAGAGTACAATCGGCTGATGGTCAAAAAGCCGCAAAAGTGCTAACGCGCTAAAGCGCATCAATTACGGACGAGAACTGAGGGTTTCAATATTTGAAACCCTCTTTTTTTGTTTGCAATTCAAAACAGTATTTGTAAATTCCTCTGAATGAGGTTTTTCAGAAAAACCTCTCTTTAACCTGTACTTTAGAACAATTGAAGCTTATTTTTACTTTTTATTTACCTTAATCACCTACATCCTCCATGGATCATCTCAAGAATTTGAAACCAATCAAAAAACTCCTAGTAGCTAACAGAGGAGAAATTGCCATCAGAATTTTACGAGCAGCGAGTGAGCTCAACATCCGTACGGTTGCGATGTACACCTACGAAGATCGCTATTCACTGCATAGGTACAAGGCAGACGAAGCTTATCAGATTGGTGCCAATGATGCGCCTTTGAAACCCTACTTGGATATTGATGAGATCATTTCAGTGGCGAAAAACAACGGTGTAGATGCCATCCATCCAGGCTATGGTTTCTTGTCCGAAAACGTGACTTTCGTCCGAAAAATCCAAGAAGCTGGGATGATCTTCGTCGGACCAGATCCAGAGGTCATGGAGCGTCTGGGTGACAAAGTAGCTGCCAAGAAAATCGCGATCAGCGCCAATGTGCCGATCATTCAGGACAGTGAAGAGGATATCAACTCCGTAGAGATCGCGATGAAGGAGGCCAAGCGAATCGGATTCCCTGTCATGGTCAAGGCAGCAGCAGGTGGTGGAGGTCGTGGCATGCGTGTGGTGCGAGAAGAGTCGCAGTTAGCGCGCCTATTCCAAGATGCCCGCAAAGAGGCTTTGAATGGGTTTGGAGATGATACGATATTCATCGAAAAGTTCATCGATGACCCTAAACACATCGAAGTACAGATTCTTGGAGACAGACATGGTAACTTGATTCACTTATTTGAAAGAGACTGTTCCGTACAACGGAGGTTTCAAAAAGTAGTCGAGGTAGCTCCTTGTATTTCAATCAAAAAAGAAACAAAAAGCAAACTGTATGAGTACGCACTGAGCATCACCAAATCAGTCAACTACAGCAATGCAGGTACCGTGGAATTCTTGGTGGACAAGGATGAAAACATCTATTTCATAGAAGTAAACCCAAGAGTACAGGTAGAACATACCATCACCGAAGAAGTGACTGGTATAGACATTGTGCGCTCGCAAATCTTGATTGCGATGGGACACAAACTATCCGACAAAGAGATTTTCATCAAGTCGCAAGAAGACGTAGTTTGTCAAGGCTATGCCATCCAGTGTAGAATCACTACCGAAGATCCTGCCAACAATTTTAGCCCTGACTATGGTCGCGTGATTGCCTACCGCAGTGCCAGTGGTTTCGGAATCAGGTTAGATGCAGGCAACTGCTACTCTGGTGTAAATATCTCACCATTCTTTGACTCCATGTTGGTGAAAGTGAGTGCCTGGGGCAGGACACTCGAAGGAGCTTCTCAGCGCCTGAGCAGAGCACTCAAAGAATTTAGAATCCGAGGTGTCAAAACCAATATCGGATTTTTGAACAAAGTCATTACACACCCTGATTTCTTCACAGGACATGCGACGGTCAGATTCATAGAGGATCACCCTGAGCTCTTCGATATGCCTAGGAGACGCGATAGCGGCACCAAATTGCTGAGATACTTGGGCAATGTGGCTGTCAATGGCAACCCTGATGTTAAAAAAATTGACAAAACGAAAGTATTTAGACAACCGCAGGTGCCTGAGTTTGATAGATTAGGCCCATACCCAGAAGGGACTAAAGACAAGCTCACCGCACTAGGTAGAGAAGGTTTTGTGGATTGGCTCAAGAAGGATACCAAGATCCATTACACAGATACCACTTTCCGTGATGCACATCAGTCGCTGTTGGCTACTAGAATGCGTACACAGGACATGCTCAAAGTAGCAGAGGGCTATGCCAAGAATCATCCAAACATCTTTTCGATGGAAGTATGGGGAGGTGCCACCTTTGATGTCTGCATGCGTTTCCTCAATGAAAACCCTTGGGAGAGATTGCAATTGTTCAGAAAAGCAATGCCAAACGTGCTGTTACAAATGTTGCTCCGAGGTTCTAATGGCGTAGGTTACAAAGCATACCCTGACAACCTTGTAGAGAAGTTTATCGAAAAATCATGGGAGAATGGCATGGATGTATTCAGGATTTTTGATTCCCTCAACTGGATAGAAGCCATGAAGGTAAGCATCAAGGCAGTCAATGAGCGCACAGGAGCATTGGCCGAAGGTTGCATCTGCTACACAGGTGACATATTAGATAAAAACACCAAGTACAACTTGGATTACTACCTCACATTGGCACGACAGCTAGAGGATGAAGGAGTCCACATGCTAGCCATCAAAGACATGGCGGGCTTGCTCAAGCCACGCAGTGCTGAGTTGCTAATCACAGAGCTGAAAAAGGCCATAGATCTACCAATCCATCTGCACACACATGATACTTCGTCCATCCAATCTACAACCTACTATTCAGCAGTCAATGCGGGTGTAGATGTGGTAGATTTGGCCATGGCATCCATGTCTGGATTGACTTCTCAGCCCAACTTCAATTCTTTCCTTCATGTGATGAAAGGGCATGAAAGAGAGCACGATATGGGTATTCAGTCTTTGAACCGATACTCCAACTACTGGGAGGATGTGCGAGAGTACTACTATCCATTTGAGTCTGGATTGAAGGCCGGTACTGCTGAGGTCTATGACCATGAAATCCCAGGAGGACAATACAGCAATTTGAGACCACAGGCTGAGTCTCTAGGGCTTGGTGATCGTTTCCAAGAGGTCAAGAAGAACTATGCAGTCGTCAACAAGATGTTTGGTGATTTGGTCAAAGTAACGCCATCGTCTAAGGTCGTAGGTGACATGGCCATCTACATGACATCTAACAATCTGACACCTGAAGATGTACTGACCAACAAGTCTTTGGCCTTCCCTGAATCTGTTGTGAGTTTGTTCAAAGGCGAATTGGGACAACCTGCTGGAGGCTTCCCTATGGATTATTCCAAAGCCATTCTGAAAGGAGAAAATCCATTCACCGAAAGACCCAATGCACACCTCAAACCGATTGATTTCGAGAAGGAGATGAAGGCCTTTCAGGCAGAATTTGATGAGTACTGTGATGAATTGGACTTCTTGTCATTCAAGCTTTATCCAAAGGTCTTTAAAGATTTCTACAACAGGTGGAAGATGTTTGGAGAGGTGATGAAATTACCTACCAAAGCGTTCTTCTTCGCCATGAAAGAGAACGAGGAGATCTTAGTTGATCTTGAAAAGGGAAAATCGATCATCATCAAATTCTTGTACAAATCTAAACCAGATGAAACAGGACAATGTGACGTCTATTTTGAGCTCAATGGACAAACAAGAATGATCAGAGTATTGGATCAAAAGCAAACCGCTACCAAACCGATCAACCAAAAAGCGGAAAGTGACAATCAAGTGGGCGCACCGATCCCTGGCAAGTTGCTAGAAGTCAGGGTAAAAGCAGGAGACAAAGTCAAGGACAATGATCCTCTGTTTGTCATAGAAGCCATGAAAATGGAGACGACCATTACGGCGACTCAAACAGGTACAATCAAGACCGTCTACCTCACCAATGGTAGCTTGGTAGAGTCCAATGATTTGGTCATTGATTTTGAATAAAATAAGAACATGAAAAAGAAATACCTCATCATAGCTGCCATGACGATCATGGCAGCATGTACTACTCAAAAACCAGAACCTGTCAGTATCGAGTTTAACCAGCTTAAATCTGAAGTCATAGAGGTTCATGACATAGCCATGGAGCAAATGGGCGTGATCATGAAGCTAAAAGGTGAATTGAAAGCCCAACTTGATACTGCAGCGATAGATAGTACAAGCATCCAAGCGATAGCTGATCTGGAAGCAGCCCATGAGGGAATGATGGTCTGGATGCGAGGATTTGCCGATGCCTTCTCAGGCGACGTTTTGGCCAATGGCTTGCCTGCCAATTTCGAGACAGAAGAAGAACGCAAAGAAGCAGAATCAGCACTGGAAAAAATAAAAGAACAACAAGCATCAGTCCAGCGTATGAACGAGGAGATTCAGGCGAGCATTGCTCAAGCTCAGACCATATTGGCACAAGAATAGGTTGCTCCACTGCGTCTGAAAATTCTAAACCCTTGGTTAAAAAAACTTTCTTCATGTTATTGATTTTCATCGCATCGACAATTGGCTTGATGGTCATACTTGTTTTTCTATTTGTGCAACTGAGTCCTGAGTTTGGAGGCAAAGTCAGTGAAGCTCATAAGGCAGAGTACGAAAAATTGGATCATTACAAAGACGGCACCTTTGTAAACCTCATACCTACCAGTATGGACATGAGCTTCACCAAATTTATGAGTATCATGAGAGATCAGTTCTCGTCCAAGACACTCAAAGCACCAACCAAAGCCATCATTCCCCTCAAATTAGATTCTCTGGACATAGCCGAGAATCATCAGACGAGAATCACTTGGTTCGGACATTCTGCACTGTTGCTAGAGATAGATGGCACCAAGATTTTCATTGATCCGATGTTGGGAAATGTCCCTGCTCCCCACCCTATGTTGGGTAAAAAGCGCTTTGTGGAGGACTTACCCATTGCTATTGAGCAATTGCCACATTTGGATGCTGTGATTATCTCACATGATCATTATGATCACCTAGACTATGGCTCAATCCAAAAGCTGAAGGGTAAGGTGGATAAGTTCTACGTCCCCTTGGGCGTAGATGCACACTTGATCGCATGGGGAGTGGAGAAAAGTAAAATCGAAGCTTTGGATTGGTGGGAAGAAACAAACCTGTTTGATATTCAATTGGCATTTACACCCTCTCGTCATTTTTCTGGCAGAGGCTTGACAGATCGTAACAAGTCACTTTGGGGTTCTTGGGTAATAAAGGGGAAAAACGAAAACATCTACTTCAGTGGAGATGGAGGTTACGGCCCTCATTTCAAAGAAATTGGAGAGAAGTATGGTCCATTTGATTTCGGAATGATCGAGTGCGGCCAGTACGACACACGATGGGACGAGATACATATGATGCCAGAGGAAAGTGTGCAAGCAGGGATAGATGTACAAGCCAAAGTCATCATGCCTATACATTGGGGAGCGTTTGTATTGGCATTTCATGATTGGAGAGAACCTGCAGAAAGAGCAATCAAAAAGGCGGATGAGTTGGGGATTCCTATCATCACGCCAGAGATTGGACAGCCCTTCATAGTCAGTGCCTTGGACATGCAGTTCCCTCATTGGTGGGAGAACTTACAAGCCAACTGAGTTTTCGAAATTTGATATCAATATCATACCTATCTGAAGCAACCACATGCATTCGATTTGGTTATGTAAAGAGGACTTATGATCCTCCAAAAGGCAAAAAAACCTTCAAAGGTTCTCTTTTCAAATCATAGACATAATGAATGGCAAACTAAACCCTTCAAGAAAGCCCTTGAAGGGTTATTCAAATTCGAACTTAGGCTGATAATATCCTGAATTGTAAGGTCTCATATCTAAAACCTAGCTTCTAATACCAATATATGGCTAGATTTGCCGAAATGTTTGTTGAATGAGTACTTTTGAAAATCTAAATCTGTCCAAACAACTGCGTCATGCCATCGATGACCTAGGGTTTGATAGCCCCACCCCCATACAAGAAGCCGCCTTCCCTGCCGTCCTATCAGGTCAAGACTTGGTCGGTATTGCCCAGACTGGTACGGGCAAGACCTTTGCCTACATGCTACCACTTTTGCAGCAGTTAAAATTTTCTAAACAAATCACACCTAGAATACTGATCCTCGTCCCTACACGAGAGCTTGTAGACCAACTCGTCTCCAACATAGATAGTTATACCAAGTACATCAACATTCGTGTCATGGGTGTCTATGGAGAGTCCAACATCAACATCCAAAAGCAAAATCTGGCCCTAGGCATAGACATCTTGGTAGCCACTCCAGGGCGATTGTACGACTTGGCGATCAGCAAAGCAGTCAACCTAAGAGACATCAGCAAACTGGTGATCGACGAGGTAGATGTCATGTTGGATTTAGGATTTCGTCCGCAGTTGATCAACATCTTTGATCTCCTACCTACCCGAAGACAGAACATCATGTTCTCAGCAACCATGACTGACGAGGTTGACATACTCATTGATGACTTCTTTGTCACACCCAATAGGATCGCCATCGCGGTGAGTGGTACACCGCTAGAAAACATCTCGCAGCAGTGCTATGCAGTCAAAAACTTCCATACCAAAGCCAACTTGCTGGCAGAATTGCTCGCTGACAAAGAAACATTTAACAAGGTCTTGGTTTTTGTATCGAGCAAGTCCATCGCGGATCGTTTGTTTGATAGGCTAGAGCATGGATATGGTGCATCCATCTGCATCATACACTCCAACAAATCTCAGAATTACCGAATTCGTTCGGTGCAGGATTTTGAAGAGGGAACCAAAAGAATATTGATCGCAACAGACGTAATCGCCAGAGGTTTGGACTTGGATAAAATCTCACATGTCATCAATTTTGACGCCCCTGCCTATCCAGAAAACTACATGCACAGAATCGGTCGTACGGGTCGTGCCGCTCAGAAGGGCAATTCCCTCCTTTTCTACACCGAAAAGGAAGAAGCAGCGAAACAGGCGATTGAAGAATTGATGAAATACAAAATCCCAGAATTGGACTTCCCAGAACAGGTCGAAATATCCAATGAGCTCATTCCAGAAGAACGCCCCCGCATCATTGAGAGCAACTACAACCGAAACCTGAAACTCAAAGAAGCTGTCGAACCTCAAGAAAAACTAGAGAAAAATAAAAAAGTCAACCTAGGAGGATCATACAAAATCAAATTGGCAGAGAAGTACAAAAAGCCACGAAGAAGAGGTGACAAAAATCAAAACAAGAATAAAAAAAGACGCTAGAAACAAACCTTATGGATAATTTTTCAACGAGTAAAGTAGATGCCAACATTGTCAAAGCATTGACAGAAAAGGGGATCTATGTTCCTAGCGAGATTCAAGCACAAACCATCCCCATCCTGCTGAATCATAAAGGGGACTTCATCGGCAGATCCGCAACTGGGACAGGCAAAACCTTTGCCTATGGCGTTCCTCTCCTTTCGAGAATTGACACTACGTCCGGCAAGATTCAAGCTGTGGTACTGGTACCAACCAGAGAGCTCTGCGAGCAAGTGGGCAATGAATTGATGGGTTTAGCCAAATTCATACCTGAGTTAAAAATAGAGTCTATCTACGGTGGCATGTCTCTCAAAGCCCAAATCCATGATCTGAGCAATGGCACACATGTGGTAGTAGCTACTCCAGGTAGATTGATGGATCTCGTGCAACGCAACGTCGTGCATTTAGAATCACTCAACTTCGTCATATTTGATGAGGCGGATGAAATGCTACTCAAAGGTTTCAGGACAGACATTGACAAGATTTTGGCTACTGCCAACAGAAACTATGCTACATGGTTGTTTTCTGCGACTATGCCAGATGAGGTCAATGCGATCATTAAAAAATACCTCCACAAAGAATTGATTAAAGTCCTCATCGGAAAAGCAGAAAGTACCAACAAGGACATCAAGCATCAAATAATCGAACTACAGGCCGAGCAAAAATTAGACGTACTGCTTCATTTTCTCAAAAAATATAGCACTCAAAAAGGCATCATCTTTTGTCGCACCAAGTCTGGTGTACAAAAACTATACAAGCAACTCTCTGCCAACAAATTTAGCTGTGGAGCCATCCAAGGGGACCTCCCTCAGGGTCTGCGCAACAAGGTCATGGAGCAGTTTCGTGGAGGACACATCAATTTCCTCATCGCGACGGACGTAGCATCCAGAGGTGTCGATGTAGAAAACGTAGACATCGTCATTCAATACCACATGGCCGATACCAGTGAGTCCTATACCCATAGAAGTGGTCGTACCTCGCGCGCTGGAAAAACGGGAATTTCTTTGACTTTTATATTCCCAGAGGAGAAAGAAAAAATGGATTTGATCGAGAAAGAATTGAATCTCAAATGTCTCGTATTGCCTCTACCAAGTGTCAAAGATCAATTGGTCAACAAAGCGATCCTATGGGGAAGAAAAATCGCCAAGGAAAAACCAGTAAGCCCAGACAAGCTAGATGATGAAACCAAAAAGGAGTTTAAGGATCAACTCATACATTTGTCCAAAGATGAACTCCTAGAAAAACTATTGGCGACCTACCTAAGAGAACAGCAAGGATAGATGCAAAGTGATTGATGCCTGGGTCAAGTTTGTAGTCTTTGACCCTAGCATCAAAAATACAGTTCCTGTGCTACCTTGAAGGTATTGGCATGAGCTGCAACAATATCGGCGATGCGGTGAGAATAGCCGCCACCCATACTCACCGCAACTGGGATTTGGTATGCTTTGCACAAAGAAAAGACCATTTCATCACGCTTTTTGCATCCATCTCTTGTCATAGCCAAGCGCCCCAATTTGTCCGTAGCAATTACATCCACTCCACTTTGAAAAAATATCATTTGTGGATTGACCTTTTCAATCAGCGCGGGCAAGGTATGCTGTAGCACCTCCAAATACTCCTCATCCCCTGTTTGGTCTTTGAGACCAATATCCAAATCCGAATGCTCCTTTTGCAAAGGGTAGTTGTGCTCACAATGCATACTAAATGTGAAAACTCTCGGTTCATTTTCAAATATTTTGGCAGTGCCATTGCCCTGATGTACATCCAAATCCACTACCAATATTTGATTCACCAACCCCAAATGCAACAATTCATTGGAAGCAATTGCAATATCATTGAAAATACAAAATCCTTCTCCTCGATCCGCATACGCATGATGCGTCCCCCCAGCAATATTCAGAGCAACCCCATCTCTCAAAGCATGGAGCGCACACTCAAAAGTACCGTGTGCAATGTGTCTACCTCTTGTCACCAACGACTCATGAAAAGGAAAACCAGTGTTCCTTATTTCCTTGGCGCTCAAGGTTCCAGTATTGAGTTTGTGCCAATACTCAGCTGTGTGGGTACGCAGAATTTGCTCTTCACTCAATGATTTCGGATGAAAAAAATTCTTCTCAGTCAGGACTCCCTCATATAAAAGTTGTTGGGGCAAGAGATCGTACTTTTCCATAGGAAACCGATGACCTGCTGGCAAATGATGGTAACGATAAATGGGACTAAAGGCGACTTTCATGTATGAGGATGAGTAACAAATCAACACAAGAAAACGGAAAGATTCAACTATCGTTCCCTTGACAGCTCTCTCTCTACCATCTGCAAGTCATCTCTGATTTTTGTCTCTTGAATCAAAATAGAAACCGACGACATGCAGCAAATTGAATCTCAGTACAATGAGTAGAGGACAACACACTCATGTATGACCCCAACCAAATGTCACAGCGCAACAATATTGTGTAAAGTACGATTTACAGACCAACAAGATCCCACAAGCTACATGGTTCTGAATAAAAGTTCCCTTCAAATGCTCTCCAACAGTAATATTTCAAAAAGTCAACAATAAGCACAACAGCAATATTTGGATTATGGAATATAATTTTCTAAATTGAATAACATAAGTATCTATAAATGAAAGATTTAAGACTTTAATCCATCCATATAATTCAATTACTTTTTTGAGATAGACCTAAATAATCAGCAAAACATGGAAGTCATTTTTAACAAAGTAATAAAAAAACCTCTTTTTAAAGAGGTTTTTTTATTACTTAGAATAATTCATAAAATACTGATTTTCAGTACATAACAAGATTACCAATTAAAGTAATCATTAATTAACACGACAAAAGGCATAAGTACTTTCAGATTAAGGAGATTTCCAGTTAATTTTAGCTGAAATTAACGAATTTTAACTAACCAGGCTCAACAACCAATATGACTAAACCACTAATCCTACTTCTATTAGTTCTTCAAGTATTTAGTGTTTTTTCTCAATCAGCAGAATTCACTACCGATTTGACTAACAACGAAAATTGTGGTCCTACCTCAGTTAATTTTCAAATAGTTGATCCTACTGGAATTACTTTATACGATTGGGATTTTGGGAATGGTGAAATTCATGGCACTACTGCCAACCCTGGCACAACCTATCTCAACCCGGGCATTTACACAGTCACACTAGTCATCAACGGAGGTGCGGAAACCTCTGTCCAAACCATTACCATTTTTGCAGAACCTGAGCCAGAGTTTGTAGTAGTTGATAACGGTGGCAACAGTTGTATCAATTCAACCTTTGATGTAGAATTTGATTACACAGGTCAAGTACCCGTAGGTGGAGGAGAAATTGTTCAATGGCAATGGGATTTCGGAAACACCAAACCTCCTACCACGTTATTGGCTTCCGAAGGAAACAATGGAGACATCACCTATACCTATGACTCTTATGGCACTTATAATGTCGTAGTAGCTGTGTTAGACATCAACGGATGTGAAGAAGCCTACTTCTTGCCTAGTGCTGTCAAAATTTATCCAGAGCCTGTTTCGGATTTTGACATAGATTATGCTGAAGATTGTAATTTCCCCTTGGATTTGGTTCTGACCAATACATCCACTGACCCATTGTCTAGCATCAGTCAATACCAATGGACTGTAACCAATACGGCTAATAGCACTGTATTAAAGACAAGCACAGAAGAAAATCCGACTATTACCCTACCAAGTGCGAGTGACTATGAAATCTCACTCAAAGTCATCAATAGCCCTGGCAATTGCTCTAACACCTCCACACAATCGGTTTCTTTCGTTCCCAATACTGCTAGTTTCACAACAGACAAAACTGAGATTTGTATCGGTGAGACTGTTGCGTTCACTGATACCTCTGTAGATGGACTAGGAGGTACTCCAACAGAATACACTTGGGACTTTGGAGATGGTAGTTCTAGCTCAGAAGCCAGTCCAACACATACTTATGCCAGTGCTGCAGGCAGTCCTTATACTGTTTCGTTAGAAGTTGTATTTAGTAACGGATGCCAAGAAACAAATACACAGACAGACCTGGTGACAGTGGTCAATACAGGCACGCCTGCCATTACTGTCTCTCAAGATGAGTTGTGTGACAGAGAAGAAATCACATTCACTGCTACAGCAGGAGGCACCAACTACATATGGGATTTTGATTATGATGGGATGACACCTGATTTCGATCAGCAATCTGCAAACAATACAGTCTCCTATTTGTACATCAACGAGGGGATTTATGATGTATTCCTAAGAATAGTCAATGCGCAAGGCTGCATAGCAGAGACTATTTACTCCAGCATCAAAGTGGAATTCCCCCAACCCGAGATTGAGTTTATAGATGGACAGGATGGTTGCGTGGGTGTAGTGGGCAACTTTTCGGCTGCAGGCTCTACCAATAACCTACCGACTGGCAGCAACGCTATCATCAACTACAGTTGGGACTTTGATGGCAATGGCAGTATTGACCAAAGTAGCGCTAGTTCAGAAGCCGTCAACATCCCTTACAACAGTGAAGGAATCTTTGATATAGAACTAACCATAGAGACTGAGGACGGCTGTACTGCCTCTATCCTCTATGAAGACAGTGTCAGTAGAGGGTATGCGCCTACTGCATCTTTTGACGCAAGCAAAACCACTGAGTGTGTAGATACTGGGATTAGTTTCACCAACTCCTCTACCTTGAATGGTCTCAGTACTTTCCCAATTGACAGTGTCATCTGGGATTTTGGAGACGGTACGGTGGTGAGTGGCGACCCTACTACCAATCCAGGACTCAACAATCCGTCCCATGCCTATTCAGACGATACAGAAGATGGCTCGCCAGCCATAGGCTATACTGTTTCGCTCACAGTGTTTAGCAATGGTTGCGAATCCAATGTCGCTACAGAAAACATCATCATCACCTATCCAGTAGCTAGATTCAATTACCCAGACCTTGGCCAGTGTTTTGCCAACAATGAACTCATTTTCACAGCAATCAATGGCTCCTCGCTGAGTGAAGGTGTGGATCAATATCGTTGGGATTTTGGTGACGGAGTACTTGAACCTGGACCGTCAAGTTCTGATTACACGATTGGGTCTGACCCCTCAACCACCCACATGTATGAGCGATTTGGTGATTATACCGTGACCCTTTATGTCAAAAACAACACCAGTGGCTGTGAAGATTCATTTTCAGCTTTGATTCCAGTGACTTTTGGGATTCCCAATTTTACAGCTACAGATACAGAAGTGTGCTATGGCACTGACCAAGTCAGGTTTGTCAACCTGTCAGTTTCGGTCTCTTCCACCCCAACCTACACTTGGGATTTCGGTGACGGAGCTAATCCTGCCACTTTTGAAGGATCCAGTCCTCCAAGAGTGATATATGACACCCCTGGATTGAAAGAAGTGACACTTACCATGGACGAAAGCAACGGTTGTCCTCAAAAAAGTATCACCAAAACAGATTTTATTGATGTCAGAGGCCCATTGGTTGATTTCAGCATATCTTCTGACAATGCAGACCCCAATGTCCAATGTTTAGATACTGAAGAAAACTTGACATTCCAAAGTACTAGTACGGCCAATGGAAACACCAATATCAATTGGCTGTGGAACTTCGGGGAAGGCGCCAATCCTGCGACCACCAACGCAAACAATGAAAACCCCATAGATGTGACTTATGGGACACCTGGACTCAAAACAGTCTCATTGACCGTCACGGATGATGGAGGATGTGTAATCACAGAGGCCAAAGAGGACGAAATCATCATTCCTAATCCAGTAGCAGACTTCAAAATAGAAGATGGAAACAAGTGTACAACTGAGACCATCCAATTTACGAACCAATCCACAACTTCAGGTCTTAGTAATTTGGTCAGTTGGGAGTGGGATTTCGGAGCAGATGCTACACCAGCTACATTCAGTGGCGAAACGCCAGGTTCAGTTGTGTATTCAACTATCGGTACTAAAACAATCAGTTTGACTGTAACCAATGCCAATGGCTGCATGGACATCTACACCGAGGATGTCATCATCTATGAAGCCAATGCTTCCTTCCCCGCGATCAATGAAGCGGGTTGCGCCCCTGTTGAAGTCACATTTACGGATACTTCGGTTGATGCAGTTGCATGGCTATGGGAATTTGGAGATAATTTCAATTCGACCTCCACGGATCAAAATCCAGTCTTCAACTATGTTTATCCTGGCACTTATGATGTGACGCTGACCACCACCAGTGCAGGTGGTTGTGAAGAAACCATCACGCAAATCGCAGCTGTCATCGTCGATGGTCCGCAGTATGATGATTTTAGCTACACCATCAATCAACCCTGTATTGGTACATCCCCACAACCAGAGGCGACCTTCACCATTACTGGCTTGGAAGATACCAAAATATTGAGATTGGATTTTGGTGATGGGACAACGATCTATGAAACCACATTTATAGATCCGCTCAATCCCAATGGAGGCAATCCTGTGGTTGTTTCTCACACCTATGCCGTTTTGGGTACATTCAAACCCAAATTAACTTTGGAGGACGACCCTGCCAATGTAGAAGCTTGTGGTGCTTTCGTATTTGTTCCAGAAGTGCCAGATTTGATCATCAGTCAAAATCCTGAACCTCATTTCACCTCTTCTTCGGTCAACAGTGAGAGTTGTGAAAATGTAAATATTTCCTTTCAAGATCAAACCCAACAAGACGGTGGCCTAATTGATTCACGCTATGCCATTACAGATTGGCTTTGGGATTTTGGAGACGGAGCTACTTCTACAACACAAAATCCGTCGCATACTTATGCCGCAGCGGGTGACTATGAGGTGAGTTTGACCATCACTACACAATTAGGATGTATCGGGACAGCCACACAAAGCATTGTAATAGTGGGCGAATTGGCAGATGACACCCCTCCTGCCTCTACAACAATCTGCGCAGGACAAACACCTACACTGGATGCCAATATACCTACTGGTGGAGAAACGGCTGATCCCTATATATACTTATGGCAAACGAGTAGCAACCAATCTACATGGTCAGCTGCTGCAGGCACCAATGATCAAGAAGACTACCAAGTACAGGCAAGTAGCCCTAGTGACCAAAACACAAGCTACTACAGACGAAAAACACAATCCCTCAATTGCGTAGTTTATTCTGGCACGTTCACTGTGATTACTGATCCTGAAACTTTGCCTGGAACGCTCAGTTCGGACACAGACGAGTGTTATGGCAGCAACAATGGCACCCTTACTTTGAACACCTACAGAGGTAGTGTCGTCGATTGGGAATCGGACACAGATATAGCCTTTGGTTCACCTACTTCATTAGGAAATACAGCTTCTACTTACGACTACAGCAATCTTGTGCAAACCACATATTTCAGGGCGCAAGTTCAGAGCGGGGTATGTTCGGCACAATACTCCAATACAGTGACAATCACTATTCAGGATGAAATAGTTGGTAATACCATAGATTCGGACATTGATGAATGTTCGGATACAGATCCAGGTACGATCAGTGCAACAGCCGTTTCTGGTGGTGCAGGTGCTGGGACTTACTCCTACCAGTGGCAACAAAGTAGCGACGATAGCAACTTTTCTGATATTTCAGGCGCTACGTCAGAAACATACAGCCCTGGCATCCTGACCACTACGATGTATTACCGCAGAGTGGTCAGTTCGATAGGCGCTATCACCTGTAGCAATACCAGTGCAAGCATGGCAATCAACATTACACAAGCACCTAAAACAGATCTAACCGTCACTGCAGATCCCGTATGTGACGATGAAGACGCTTTGATAGTAATCGCCAATTCGGAAGATGGTTACAGTTATGAGATTCTCGATACCGATAACTCCAACAATGTAGTAGCCACAGGAACGGGCAATGGCGGAAACCTAAGCATTAGTATTCCTGAAGCCAGCCTTCCCAATGGAGAAAGCACTTTCAATTTCATCGTTGAAGCAACAAATGGAATATGTGTCCGAGACTTTCCTCTCAACTCACTTGACATCAATGCCATCCCTGATCTAGGATTGGATGTAAATGATGCTGGAGATGTTTGTAACGGAAATGACGGAGAAGTAACCATTGTCAATGCTCAAACGGGTTATTTCTATGAAGTCCAAGATACCGACAATGGCAATACCACGGTAGCATCTGGTACTGGAGCTGCAACGGATTTGGATCTTAGCATTCCAAGTGCTGCATTGCCTGGTAGCGGCACCTTCCACTATCGAATTGCGGTGCAAAATGGTGCTTGCGGCAAAATTTTGTCAGAAACTGGTAGCTTTGACATTATCCCAACTCCAGACAATTCCCTGGCTGTCTCAGACCCAGTTGTCTGCGAAGAAACACTACCTAGAAATATCGACATCATTGTCTCCAATACAGTCTCAGGAGTCAACTATCAGCTAAGAGAAGATTTAGGAGACATAAATGTAGGTGCGGCACAGGAAGGCACAAACGGTGATTTGACCTTTACAATAGCAGCACCCGAGGTGACGACCATTTACAATGTATTGGCAACCGCCGTACCACTAGATGGGACAGGGTCGAGCTGCCAAGGAATAGAACTCAGTAACAAATCAACGGTAACGATCATACCGATACCCAATTTGGATTACACCCTCTCCGACCCTACGGTATGTGAGAATGAAAATGCTGACGTAGAGCTTTCCAACTCTGATTTGGATGTACTATATACTATCCAGCTAGAAGGTGGAGCAGCAGCAACAGGCCCAGTCACTCAACTAGAAGGAACAGGAACAAGCTTAACTTTTACTGTAACCACTACGGGCAATCAAAACTATCAAGTCAGTGCACAATCTACTATCACTGGTGATGATGGACTTTGCAACACTTTTGTTCTCAATGATTTAGGTATAGTATCCGTTGTTCCTAAACCTGAAACAGGAGCTGGATTGGTGATCAATGACTTTGAATATTGCGAAGAGGCTACTCCATCTGATCTTGTTTTCTCAGTCAGCAATTCAGAGTTGGATGTCAACTATAGCATCAAAGCACAAGGCGATCCAGGCTACATTCAAACAGGGCTGGCTGGCAATGGAGGAAAAATCAATTTTGACCCCATCTCAGCTCCTACTGTTACTACCATTTATGAAGTATATGCCACCGCAGCACCATTGGCAGATGCTGGTAGCTGTCCTGATTATCTCTTGGTAGATCAAGGTATTGTGACTGTTGCTCCTATACCCAGCGAAAAGACTTTGAGTGATCCATTCATTTGTATTGGGGATGGAGGTACGATTACCCTGACTGATTCTGAACCCAACGTAGAATATCAATTGATGCTTTCTGACGAATCACTTGTAGGCCTTCCTCAAGCAGGTACTGGATCAGATCTATCATTTGCAATCTCCATCGTCACCAATACCCAATTCAAGGTAAGAGCAACCTCAACTTTGATCCCTAATTGTGCTTCTATTGTTTTGACGGATGTATCCAATGCAACTGTAATCCCAAGACCTGATGCCTCAGTTGGATTTAGTGCTTCTACCCAAAATACGTGCGAAGGGGAAGTGATTACCTTCACGATTGATACCCAGGCAGATGTCAACTACCAAGTACAAAAAAATGATGTTGATTTTGGTTCAGTCATTGAAGGAGACGGGACTTCTTTGGAATTTATGGATAGTCCAAGTGCTTCGTCTGTATATTCTGTAATTGCTACGCCAGCCACTCAGGATTCGAATGGGTCGCTATGTGGAGAGGTAGAATTGACCAAAAGCATTGGGGTGATCATTGTAGGGCCTATTGTTTTTGATGAACAACCGGTAGATCAAACACTATGTTCAGGTACCTCTACACACTTTAGTGCACTGGTATCCAATGAAGGGGATGGCGGTACGCCAGAATTGCAATGGCAAGTCAGTACAGATGGCATTTCATTCTCTGACTTGAGTGAGGGCGGTGTGTACGCAGGCACTCAGACAGAAAATCTGGTAATTACCAACACAACAGGACTTGATGGCAACACCTATCATCTGATAGCTACATTAGGGAGTTGCAGTGAGACTTCAGATCCTGCCGTTCTCAATACTGCTGCCATTCCAGACTTGACAGCCTTTGAAACGGTTGTTGATGACATTTGTCTAGGCGAAGATGCCCAAGTCACAGTCACAGGATTGGCTGATGGTCTTTATAATTTCACATACAAAGTAACCATCTCCAATACAGTCACAGCCAGAGTTGCATCCAACATCACTGCAACTGGAGGAACGGCTACTTTCTCGGTAGCTGCCAATTTGATTACCAACCCTGGAAACAACTCATTCTTTATCACCAAGGTAGATTATGCCACAGGTCAAGGTTGTGGTGTATCATCATTGGCAGAGGACAATTTCATCATTTTCCCTCTCCCAATTACTTCTGGTATGAGTATCGTTGCTGACGACATCTGTCATGGAAGTGATGCGACTGTTGACTTGTTGGGCAATCTAGTAGATGGCTCATACACTCTGACCTATGACCTGACTGGCAACAACACCGCTACAGGGCTGACTGCTGTAGTGGCAACTGTGGGTGGAGAAAGTTCCTTCGTCATCAGTAGCACCAACTTAACTAACACGGGAACTACAGGTATAGCGATTAAAAAAGTACAATATACCACAGATCAACTGTGTGCTACAACCCAAGTCAATGCCAATACGCAGTTCGATATCATCAGTTCACCAAACAGCAGTACCCCCATGATGGATGATATCGTGATTTGTGAAGGAAACAGTGGCATCATCGTACTGCATAATTCAGAAGTTGGCGTCAATTACCAATTAAGAAATGACAGTGACAACTCAGAGATTGGTCTCCCACAACCAGGAAACGGAGCTGATATCAACTTTCAAGTTATGCCTAGTGCTGCCACGACATACAATGTATGGGCTACTTCTTCACTGATTGGAGCGACTTGTTCAGGTGTAGAATTGACCAGCACAGCTGAGGCCAGCATCATAGATACACCCAATGCCGATTTAGAAGTTCTCAGTAGTACCAATTCTGCCTGCTATGGTGATGATGCCACAATCACGATTGCTGACACAGAACTCGGCGTGAACTACCAGCTACAAGCCAATGGCGTGAACGTCGATGGATTTGTCATCACTGGCAATGGTACAGATCAGTCATTTTCGGGTGTCCCTTCTACCTCTGCAGTATATACTGTCATCGCTACGCCCAACACATTGGACAGTGATTTACTAGCATGTAACAGTGTCCAACTACTGGATGCTATTCCCATACAGGTACAAGGGCCAATTGTGATCAACACGCAACCCAAGAATATTACCATTTGTTCAGATGAAGAAAGTGTTAGCTTCTCTGCTGAGGTAGTAAACAATGGAGATGGTGGAACCCCAATATACAAATGGCAGTCCAGTCCAGACAACAGTACTTTCCAAGATATTAATGATGGCTTGGTATATCAGTCGACACAAACCCAAACCCTCCAAATTTTAGACAATGCTGGATTAGATGGTACTTACTATAGATTATCTATCAGCACCAGCCAGTGTCAGCTGTACACAGATGCTGCTCTCCTGACCATTACAGGATTACCGGATGTAGACAACCTCTCATTGAGCACAGCTAATATTTGTGTTTCACAAGACTTGATCGTTGATTTTACGAGTGATTTGCTAGAGGACGAAAAGTACCTCTTTGTCTATACATTGACGGGTAGCAACTACTATGGCCCTGAAGAAATCGAGGTGACTGTTTCAAGTGGTAATGGTTCTGGTACTTTTGTGATCCCAAGTGAACAAATCACTAAAAAAGGGCCTACTATTTTAACCATTACTGAGGTAGATTTCACTACAGGGCAAGAATGTAGTGTGTTTGGATTGAATGTGACCAGTGTTTTCCAAGTTGAACCCAATCCTAATGTCAACAATGTCCTGCTAGATGCCTCAGACGTATGTTTTGGTGCTGATGCAGAAATCGTTGTTACTGGTAGTTTGGCAGATGGTTCTTATGTAGTCAGCTACGATTTATCTGGAGCCAACACAGCAGTTGCGCAGACGACTTCATTGGTCATAACGAGTGGAACAGGCATGGCCTTGATACCAGCAGCACAGTTGACCAATACTGGCAATACTACTTTCAATTTCCTCAGTGCTAGCAACGACAGTGGTGAAAATTGCCTGTCAACTAAAAATGCAAATACCAGCTTCAATGTGCTCAATGATCCTGTTTTGGCTTCCGAGGCGTTGACTGCTCCACAAGTATGTATGGGAGAGACTGTGTCTATTGACTTGACTGGTTATCAAACAGGATTTGACTACTATTTAGAACGAGACAGTGACAACCAAGCGGTTTCTTCTGTACTCAGTGATGCAGATGCTGTAGGATCTATATTGACATTTGACATCAATCCTACCCCATTGACGACTACCACATACAATTTGATCGCATACGCGAATCAATCAGTAGTCAACTGTAGTGCTGTCAACCTCTTGTCTACTACCGCTACGGTAGTACCCGTGCCAGCTACCCATACAATCGATGTAGAAGTAGATAAAAATGCGCTATGTGCAGGAGAAACAGTTACCATCAGCCTAGACAATGCAGATGCCACAGTATCCTATCAACTACAAGCCAATAAGATCAATGTAGCAGGTGCTGTGATTGCAGGCCTATCTGGTGCTCAGGCATTCCCTGCGCAAAGCCCTACGAGCAGCACAGTCTATCGTGTCACGGCTACACCTTACGTAGGGGGTAGCACCACATGTGATGTACACCTACTGGCTGACACAGAAAGTGTGGTTGTAGAAGGCCCTGTTACTTTTGACACACAGCCTGTTAGTGCCTCTACTTGTGATGGTGAAGACATTCAGTTTACAGCCGTGGTTTCCAACCCTAGCGGTACGACTGTTTACCAGTGGCAAGAAAGCACCAATGGTGGAAGTACTTTCAACAATCTAACCAATGGAGTCATTTATCAAAATGTCGATACACAAATACTAACAATCGCGGATGTCACAGGTCTCGATGGCAACTTATACAGATTAAATGTCACAACAGCAGAATGTGATTTCAACTCAGATCAAGCCGAATTGAGTACATTCCCTACACCAAATGCCACTACTGTAGCACTCTCCAGTAGTGATATTTGTCAAGGCCAAGACGCTACCATTGGCATCAGTGGTACTTTGATAGATGGGAGATACACGATCAATTACAGTGTGACTGGGGCAGGTACTAACAACCACGTCCAAATCGTCACCTTCTCTAGTGGAGACGGTACCGCCAACTTGGTGATTCCTACTGCTCAAATCCCAGATGTAGACAGCTATTCTGTTGACATCAATACCATAGGGTACGATTTTGGTAGCTGTGGACAAAGCCCAACCACGGCTCCTACCGTGTTTGAGGTAGAAGCTGTACCTGATGTAACCAACTTTGCAATCAACATCGATGATATATGCAACGATGTGAATGCAACCGTGACCATCACGGGCAGCAGCTTGAGCAACAACATCTTTGATGTCAACTACACACTTTCAGGAGAAAATACTGGAAGCTTTACTTCACAAGCAAGCATAGACGGATCAGGCAATGGTAGTTTCGATATCCTAGAATCCAATCTACCCAACGAGGGTACTACAGTAGTCACAGTAAATAGTGTGGCAGCTACCAACGGACAATCATGTGCGGTCACTGGACTCAATGCTATTGCTGATTTCTACATTGCTCCAGACCCTAATATCAGCAATCCTAAATTGACGGATCCATTCGTCTGTCAAGGTGATGATACAGTGATCAAAATGACCAACTCAGAGGTTGATGTTTCTTACCAATTGCGCAATGATGCTGGAGATGCCAATGTAGGTTCACCCGTCATCGGTACTGGTGGTACAATCACTTTTGCAACGATCTCTTCTTTGGGATCTACCACTGTGTACAATGTACTAGCTACACCGAGTGGTGGATTCGGTACTTGTGTCAATAGTCTGGAAATAACAGATAAGGCAACAGCTACAGTTATTTCTACTCCGATAGACAAAACCATAGTGAGCAATGAACCAGAAACATGCTCTGGTGATCTAGTAGCAATCACCGTACAAGCAACTGAAAATAACGTCCGGTACGAGTTGTTCAATGACTTGACAGGGACAGCTATTGCGGGTCAAGTATTCTTAGGAAATGGAGCAGACCAATCATTCAATGACAGTCCATTGGACAACATCGTCTATCAAATCAAAGCAACCCCGAATCAATTGAATAGCAACAATGTAAGTTGCGCTACTGAAATCATGACTGACAACCCAGTTGTGGTTGTAGATGGGCCGATTGAAATCACCACCCAACCTACGGATCAATATACATGTGATGACAATGTCAGTATATCCGTAGTAGCCAACAACCTGGGAGCAGGCACACTCTCCTACCAGTGGTACCAAGGAGCATTGGCGTTATCTAACTCGGGAGATTATACGGGCATCAATACCAGCCAACTAAATATCGGCGCAGCTTCTTCCCATGATGGAGAACAGTACTCGGTGGTCGTTACCATCGGGACAGAGTGTACACTCTCCTCTGATGTTGTGACACTTTATTCAAGAACAGCCCCAGATGCTACTGACCTTGCTACCAGTACCGCAGATATATGTTTGGGATCAAAAGCAAAAGTAAATGTAACAAGCCAATTGACGGCAGGCACATACACCTTCACATACAAACTCAACGGCGCAAATACAAGCAGTGGAAACCATGTCAATGCGACTGTAAATAGCAGCGGCAATACTTTCTTCTTAGTCCCAGAAAGCTTGCTGACTAACACGGGCATTACAGTGGCAACCATCACTGATGTCAATTATACGGCAGGCATGGAATGTATCACCTCAGGTTTGTCTGCTACTTCTGCCTTTGCCGTACAGAGCATACCGAATACCACTAATTTTGACATGGATATTGCCAATGTATGTTTGCAGGAAAATGCTACAGTCGATATCAGCAGTGAGTTAGCAAATGGTGATTACCTTCTCTCTTACACTCTCTCTGATGCTAATGTTGGTAATTATACCAGTGCAATCAGAATCAACAGTGGAGATGGTTCGGGTGTACTGACCATACCAAGTAGTCAATTGAGCAATCCTGGCAGTACTACATTAAAAGTGACACAAATCAACAATGATGGAGGTCAAAATTGTGCGATCACAGACAACAACGGAATTGCCGAGAGCAGCTTTGAAGTAGAGGAAATCCCAGTAGTTGCGGACTTGAGTGTACAGGTCAACAACATCTGCCAGGGTGAAAATGCTACTATTCAAATCAGTAGCACTTTACCAGCCAGTGATTACCAACTGTACTACACCTTGTATGGGTCAAATGCAGTTGCGGGTTCGCAGACCGTAACTTTCGCAGCGGATGGATCTGCCAGTATGCAAGTAGAAGCTAGCAAATTGAGCACTCCAGGTGAAATGACATTTGTACTCACCACGGTTGCCAAAATCAATGGCAATTTATGTCGTGTCAGCAGTCTAGGAATGGCTGACAAGTTTACCATCGAAGACTTACCAGTTATCAGTGGAATGGCACTATTGACCAACAATACTTGCGAAGGTGAAGCGACAACAGTTACCCTGACCAGCAACTTGATCAACGGTACTTATGAGATCACCTATCAGTTGTTGGGCTCCAATGTCGTGGCTCAAACTACAGCCATAGGTAGTGTGAGTGCAGGCAATGGTAACGTTAATATTCCACTGCCAGCATCATATGTGGTCAATCCTGGACTTACCACCATTGATATCTCGCACATTAGATTCACCGATGGCAAACTTTGTGGACAGGATGTCAATGTACAAGGCACCTTAGAAATATTAGAAAAGCCATACCCTATCAACACACAAATCAGTATCGACAATGTTTGTGCAGGATCAGATGCTACAGCTGTAGTGACTTCTAGCAGTTTAAAGGAAGGTCAGTACAAAGTCACATACAACATCACTGGGCCTATCAATAGCTATGCACAAACTGATATAATTGATGTAGTAGCTGGAAATTCATCATTTGAGATTGAGGAGAATCTAATTTCTCAGGTTGGTGACTATTTGATCTCCTTTACTCAAATCAACTATACCTCTGATTTGGCATGTGAAGTAAACATTCTTTCCAACAGCACAGCATTTGCAGTCAATGACAGTCCTGACTTGTCTGCACTGGCACTGACTGTCGAAAGCCCAATATGTCGCAACAATGCGCCTAGCTTGATATTGAGTGGATTGGAAGCAAGTACCAGTTATACCATAATGTATGACAACAATGGAGTCATAGAATCTTCCAGCATCCTAACGGATGCTTCTGGAAGTGCAACCGTTCCAACCAATGCTATCACACAAGATGCACACTACAAGATCATCAGCGTAGCATACAGTGACGGAGATACCAATTGTGCGACTTTCATCAACATGACAGCTGTGACCTCTGACGTAGGATGTAGACCCATCAGTCAAAATGCTAGCGTTGATGGTTTGGAAGATAACCTCACTGTATTCACCAATGCAGACTTTTATTTCGAAGACCCAGATGGAGATGCTTTCAAAGGAGTAGTGATAGTGACCTTGCCTACCAAGGGATTATTATTCTACTCGGGAGTAGTGGTCACTGCATCAGATGTAGTGACTGCAACAGCCTATCCTAACAGAGCATTGTTTAGGTATCTGCCTAAATTCGATGGCAATGGTAGCCCGTTTGATTCTTTCACATTCAAGGTCAAAGACGATTCCAACGATCCAAACACAGAGTTGAGTGCCAGTGCCTACACGATGGAAATCAACATCGCCAAAGTAGAAGACGCACCTGAAGTAGCCAATGTGATCAAAAACACTGATGAAGAAACAACATTGACCTTCAGTACCGCCGACTTTACCTCCAATTTTACAGACTTAGAAAATGAGCCCTTGACAACCATTCGTTTCGAATCGATACCAACGGCGTTTGAAGGAAGTCTACAATTGGGTGCCGGTGCGATCGGTGTAAATCAGGAAATCCCTGTGGCACAAATCCCACAGATCACCTTTACACCTACTACCAACTTCAATGGTCAGGTGAGATTCAAATGGAATGGTTCGGATGGTACCTACTATGCCAACGATGCAGCAGATGTCATCATAGTAGTCAATCCCGTCAATGATGCACCTATAGCCATAGACGATGCTTATAATTTGAAGCTCACTCAAAGCAACTATATCAGTGGAGATGTAAGCATCAATGATTCTGATCCTGAAGGTGACCCCATGATATTCCAAGTGATAATCCAACCACTCAATGGAGTAGTAACGATGGATGCCAATGGCAGTTTCACCTATACACCCAACCAAGGTTACAACGGTGAGGATAGCTTTACCTACGAGGTATGTGACAACCCTCCTGCTCCACTATCCAGTCTATGCAGTCAGGCAATGGTGGACATTGCTATATTGGCTACTCTCCTAGACAGCGATGATGACGGCATCCTAGACATCATTGAGGTAGGTCCTGATCCTTCCAATCCATTGGATACAGATGGAGATGGTGCTCCTGATTACTTGGACAAAGATGCCGACAATGATGGAATTGCTGATTTCTTCGAATACAAAAACACTGATTTTGGTATCACTGGTAGAATCCTATCTACAGAAAATATCTTGATCCCACTAGACAGTGATGGAGATGGTGTCCCTGATTACCTCGATACTGATTCGGACAACGACAATGTCCCTGACATGATCGAAAGTGGCAACCAACTCCCATCAGGGGTGGATGCCGATGGCAATGGTATCGACGATGTCTATGATGTGCCAGATGGCAGCTTTACCAATAGCTTGTCCAGAGACCCTAGAGACACTGATGTAGATGGTATCAGAGACTACGTGGACATAGATGATGACAATGACAGCATCTTGACCAAACTCGAAAGTGTAGACGGTGATACAGATCCAACCAACGATGATACGGATGGAGACTCATTGGCCAACTACCTAGATACCGATGACGATGGTGACAATGTCCCCACCATTCTTGAAGACATCGATGGTGATGGTAGTCCGCTGGATGATGATTCGGACAAGGACGGCCTTGTCAACTACCTCGACAATGACGATGATGGAGACTGGGTATTGACTATCAATGAAGACATCAACACTACAGGAAGACTGGTGGAAGCTACCTACCCATGGTTCAATGCTGATGGTGTGACTTGGGCTCAGGCAGATGGTGATCCTACCAACGACGATACGGATGCAGATGGAATTCCCAACTACCTGGACACAGATGATGATGGTGATGGTATCCCAACACAACTGGAAGACATCAATGGCAACCAAAATCCTCAAGATGATGATGAAGACAAGGACACCAAGCCCAACTATCTCGATGATTCAGATGATGAAGATGGAGATGGAAAACCTGACATAGAAGAATGTGATCAGGAAGCTTCCAATGGAGAAGGATTGCCTTGTGATTGTGATGGAGATGGAATCCCTAATTTCATCGATGCATTCGACGACTGTGATGGACCTCTTTTGGTCATCCCTAATGTCTTCACCCCTAATGGTGACGGCTCTAATGACACTTGGAGAATCCCACTTATAGACAACGATGGTGCTGACGGTAGTACCAACTATTCTAACAACGAAGTACAGGTATTCAACCGATGGGGAACCAAAGTATATGAGGGTAAAAACTACAACAATGAATCTGTAGTTTGGGACGGTACAGCCAATACTGGTCTGGGATCGGGAGGAAAAGAATTGCCTGATGGCACTTACTTTTATTACATCACCATACAGGGTGAAAGTGAAATTTTGTCGGGCTTTGTAGTGATCAAGAGATAATGAGAAAGTTAAAATCAAATATCATTCCTAGACTAGTGATCCTGTTGTGTATCATGATGACCGGTGCATCCACTTATGCTCAGCAACAAGGTATGTTCACACAGTACATGTTCAACGGATTGGCAATCAACCCTGCCTATGCAGGTAGTCACGAGACCTTGAGCTTGACAGCTCTCACTCGCTACCAGTGGGTAGGTTTTGATGGTGCTCCTAACACACAGTCCTTCTCAGCCCACGCCCCATTCAAGAAGGATCGTATCGCACTGGGTCTACAATTGTACAATGACAACATCGGGGTGTCACAGACCTTCTCGACATTTGTCTCGGCAGCTTACCGAATCAACTTTGAGAAAAGCACTTTGTCTTTGGGTTTACAACTAGGTTTTAGCAGTTTCAAATCTGATGTCACTTCTTTGAATCCTGTCTATGATTTCAATGATGTAGCCTTGAGTCAAAATGTCAACGAACCCTTCAAGCCCAACATGGGATCAGGGGCATACTACTACTACTCTGATAGATTCTATGTGGGTTTTTCTATGCCGATGATGTTTAATCAGACGATCAATTCATTTGATATTGATGATTCTAACTTGAGTTACAAAAGCGGTCAGGCCAAACGACACATGTTCCTGACGGGCGGTTATGTATTTGATTTGAATACACATTTCAAATTGAAACCTAGTGTGCTTCTCAAGTACGTCGCTGGTGCTCCCGTATCGGTAGATATCAATACCAACCTTCTCATAGATGAAGTCCTTTGGGTAGGTGTATCCTATCGCAACGGAGAGAGTGTAGACTTTCTCTTGGAGTTACAGATAACCAGTGGATTGAGGTTTGGATATGCCTATGACTACATCCTCAACGATATCAACAACGTCAGCAATGGCTCACACGAACTCATGCTCAATTATCGCATAGAGTTCAAAAAAGACAACATTACTTCGCCGAGATATTTCTAAGCTATGACACAGTCTATCCTAAAGTACACCCTTTTACTCTCTCTGACGATTGTTCTTGTGCTGCCTATTCAGGCACAATATGCCAACCTGAAGTATGTAGGAAGTTCAAGTGAAAAGAAAGGAGATATAGAAATGGCCAATGAATCCTACATGGCCGCCATCAAATATTACAAATATGCGCTCCAAGAAGACTCTACCAACACGAGCGCAACCTTGAAACTGGCCAGATGCTACCGCAGAGTCAATGACAACCTCAAAGCAGAACCTCTGCTCAGGGAGTTCATAGGGCAGCTGTATCAAAGCAAGGGAGCACAAGTCTCAGCAGACTCTGGCTTGTATGTTTCTGACTCCACCAAAGCCTTTTTGTACTATGAATTCATAGAGGCCTTGGCAAGTAACAAAAAGTATGACGAAGCATCCTATTGGTACGAACGCTACAAGGAACTCAATCACGCCAATCCTGAGCAATTCGCCAGATTAGAAGCCTATGCCCAGTACACAGACTTCTACAAAGACCAAAAGTACTACAGCGTATCCCATCTCTCCAATGCACCAGATCGCTCAGACTTTGGTCCTGCCTATTACAAGGACGGCTTTCTTTTCGTCTCTGACAGACATGAAAAAGTAATCGTACGCAGCAAAGCGAAGGAAAACAGGATGGACTATTTTGACATCTATTATACCAGCAAGAGACCAGACGGAGGCTTTGTCACACCCAAACTTGTGAGCAAAAAAGCCAACAGTATGTACCACGAAGGACCACTTTGCGCCTACCTCAATGGCTCCAAGGTAGCTCTGACCCGAAACAGTCTAAATGAGAAAAAGAAAGTCCTCAGAAGGGAATCGGATCAAGTCAACACCCTCAGCATCTACTTTGCTGAATTAGAAGACAATGTGATCCAAAACGTCACCTCCTTCCCTTACAACAGCTCAGAGTACAACAATGCCTACCCAGCAGTAGCAGAAGACGGCTCATTCATGATCTACTCTTCAGATCAGCCTGGCGGATATGGTCTGTCTGACCTCTATATTACCTATTGGAAAAACGATGGATGGACAGAACCTAAAAACTTGGGACCAGAAATCAATACCTCAGAACGTGATGTCTTCCCATCCTTGAATGGCAACATACTCTATTTTGCCTCCAATGGCCATCCAGGTCTAGGTGGACTGGATGTGTACAAAACAGTACTAAATGGGGACAAGGTAGGAACAATCAAAAATGTAGGTGCACCTGTCAACTCCAACAAAGATGACTTTGGCCTCATCACCAAAACAGGTAAACAAGGCTACTTTGTTTCCAATCGCCGCAACGAACTCAATGACGTAATCTATAGCTATGAGTACACCAAGAAAAACGATGACAAACTCATCGCCTTTGTCTATGCCGTGGATTCGTCCTACCAGCAAACTGATTCAGTGACCAACGAAGAGCTACCCTACAAAGTACTCAGCAATGCCTCTATCAATGTCGTGGATACACGGCTCAACAGCTTCTTGGCACCTATAGAAGTCCGAAACGATACGTTTATCTATGTCCTCGATACTGGGGTGGAATACTCCGTGATAGCCGCCAAGCAACAATACTTCACCAGAAAAATGACCTACCTCTCAGGGAGTGAATTGAATGGAGAGCTAGACTGGCCTATCCCGCTAGACTCGATGGAAGTGGGCAAAACCATGGTACTGCATGACATTCTTTATGATTTTGACAAAGCCACCTTGCGAGACTCTTCCAAGTTCCAGCTCAACTACCTAATCGTGATGCTCCAAGACAACCCTACGATGAAGGCAGAGTTGCATTCTCATACCGATTCGAGAGGATCAGAATCCTACAACCAGCGTCTCTCACAGCGTCGAGCGCAATCTGTCGTGGATTATATGGTCAATGCTGGTATCAACGAGGACCGTCTTGTCCCTGTAGGATTTGGAGAGTCTAAACCGATCATTGACTGCTCAGACGGAGACTGTACAGAAGCCAATCACCAACTCAACCGACGGACCGAACTACTGGTCACGGATTTGTAGCTGAGCATTGCGGGTTGAGCCCCTCATCTTAGGCCATTAATAACAAAAAGTGCAACGACCATGCCCCCCAAGAGGATCGTTGCACCTTCATTATATCCAGACTAGTCTATATCCTATCTAATGATCCGTCCTGAACTATCCCCCGACACCAGTTTCTCTACATCTGCAACTGATACCATGTTGGCATCTCCCTCTATCGTATGCTTGAGCGCACAGGCAGCAATGGCAAAATCTAGCGCATGTTGATTACCTTCTTTGGTAAGCAGCCCATAGATCAGCCCCGCACAAAAAGCGTCTCCCGTCCCTACTCTATCTACAATGTGTGTCACGGAGAGTTCTTTTGTCTGGTAAATCTGTTGTCCATCCCACATCATGCCACTCAATGCGTTGAGAGATGCATTGATCGAATCTCTTTTCTTATCTGCAATGATCTCAAGATTAGGAAAGGTCTTTTGGAAGTTTTTCATCAAATCCTCCTGCTCCATTTCTTCCGTTCCATCCGAGAAGAGAATCATTTCTCTTGTTCCAGTCATCAGCACATCGGTCAGCTCTATCAACTCTGGCAATGCCTCCTGCGGAGTTTTTCCGTATTTCCAAAGACTGTCTCTGTAGGTCAGGTCACAAGAAACTTTTACACCCATTTTCTTGGCTGCAAGTAAAGCTTGCTTAGTAGCAGCCAAGGTATTTTCTGATATGGCTGGTGTGATACCAGTCCAATGAAACCAATCCGCATCCTCAAATATTTCTTCCCAGTTGTAAACCGAAGGGTCAAGGTTGGCAAATGAGGAGTTGGCTCTGTCATACAAAACCGTACTACTGCGATGCACAGCCCCTCTTTCGTGAAAGTAAATACCCAAGTCCATCGGACCATAAGTTACATAAGGAGTAGCAACCCAATGCCTTCTCAAAAATTGTGTGGCCGCTTTGCCCACCGTATTGTCGGGAAACTGTGTCACATGAAATGCCTTCAAATCAAAGTAAGCCAGTGAAATAGCGACATTAGCTTCTCCCCCTCCAAAAGTCAACTCCAAGGTTTCTGTCTGAGATATTTTGGCATAGCCAGGTGGTGTCAACCTCATCATAACCTCTCCAAACGTCACTACTTTTTTCATCTCAATATACTGTTTTGTATCAATGGAAACCTTAAATTCTATACTGCAATTTATATTTAAAAAGAAAAAAGTGCCTCAAAAGCAAAAGAAGTTATCAAGGTAAAATCCTCGAAAACCTTGTTGCTCATTGCCGAGGTTCAATTAGCTTTTGCGACACTTAATTGCTCATTTTAATATTATCTCTATCTGATCCAGTTCGTCCTGACTAAATGCTGTATTGTTGAGAGTTTCTAAATTCTGCTGCAATTGTTTGACACTACTGGCTCCTAAAAGGACAGAGGTCACTACCTCATGTCTCAGCAACCAAGCAATAGCCATCTGAGCGATAGATTGTCCTCTCTGCTCTGACAAAGTTTTCAACTGTCTGACTTTGTTGATTTTCTCTTCTGTCACAGCATCTTGCTGAAGGTGTCCACTCTCACGTGCCGCACGAGAATCCTCTGGAATACCGTCCAAATACCTGTCTGTCAACATCCCTTGCGCCAAAGGAGAAAACACAATTGCACCCTTTCGGAGTTTTTGAAGTGTCTCTAGCAACCCATCCTCTACCCATCTGTCAAACATCGAATATCTAGGTTGATGGATGATGAACGGTGTCCTCAACTTTTGAAAGATCTTCTCAATTGCTTCGGTTTCAGCAGGCTTATAATTGGAAATCCCCACATAGAGCGCCTTCCCTTGCTTCACCAACTGATCCAATGCCAGCGCAGTTTCTTCCAAAGGAGTGTGAGGATCCGGTCGATGCGTATAAAAGATGTCCACATACTCCAAGCCCATTCTTTTGAGAGATTGATCGCAGGAAGCGATAATGTATTTCTTGCTCGCCCAATCACCGTATGGCCCATCCCACATGGTATAGCCTGCCTTGGAACTGATAATCATTTCATCCCTGTAGCCTTCAAAATCTTGTTTCAATATCTTCCCAAAGGTTTCTTCTGCCGATCCTGGAGGCGGACCATAGTTGTTGGCCAAATCAAAATGGGTAATCCCCTGATCAAAAGCATGCTGCAGCATCAACCTGCAGTTTTCATAATCATCGACATGTCCGAAGTTGTGCCAGAGTCCTAGAGAAATCTCTGGCAACAGCAGCCCTGAATCACCACAGCGGCGGTATTTCATCTTTTCGTATCTGTCTTTTTTTGGTAAATAAGTCATCTTTTAAATATTAAAATCTTAAGCCTCAAATCTTAAACCTTGAATTATCTATTCCCTTGGGATAAAAATACTGTCTTAACGTCCCTGTACCCCTGTCTATATCTGTCCAATCTGACAATTCTAAATCGATCACTGCCACACCGCACGTAGGAATGTTGAAAATATCCTCATCTGTGATCCTGTTTACAAAGTCTGTTAACCCTGGATTGTGTCCAAAGATAATGACACGTTGCACTTCTGCATCAATTGATGCCAGTACAGATCGAATCGCGGCATAATTGGCATGAAACAAATCCCTCGTCTCTCGGGAATCTTCCCTAAGTATTTTCAGAGACTGGATAAAATACTCTGCCGTCTGTTTGGCTCTGAGTGCGGTACTGCTGATCAAAACCTGTGGCCGCTCTACCTCGACTTTCAGATGAGCTGCCATCTTGGGAGCATCACGCAACCCACGCTCTCCCAAGGGTCGATCATGGTCAGCCAAACCAGGATAATCCCAGCTGGACTTGGCATGTCTCACTACGATCAGTTGTCTCTTAATTGGTAATCTCAGACTCATTTTTTATTTCTTTTACTCGCAAAGAACGCCGTGATTTCTGCCAAATTCATGCTATTGAGGTTATCATTGGCAGTCAATCCACCTTTTCTGGCGACTTGCAATCCATAGTACATGTCCTTGTAGCCGTCCATCTTGTGTGCATCTGGATTGATACTTAATTTGACGCCTTTATCCAGTGCATATTCGATCCATCGCCAGTCCATATCCAGACGGTAAGGACTCGCATTAATCTCGATCACTACACCCGTTTCCGCACAAGCATCAATAATGGCTCTATGATCCACAGGATAACCCTCCCGCTGCACCAGTAATCTCCCAGTCATGTGCCCCAGTATAGTGGTGTAAGGATTGTGAATCGCCTTGAGCAAACGATCCGTTGCTTTCTGAATATCCATATTCAATCCCGAATGCACCGACGCTACAATAAAATCAAAAGAGGCCAATATCTCCTCACTGTAATCCAGCGAACCATCTGTCAATATATCAGACTCTATCCCTGAGAATATCTTGAAAGGAGCCAATTCCTCGTTGAGTTGTCGGATTTCTTCTTGCTGTTGCTTGACGCGAAAATCAGGCAGACCATTGGCATACACTGCGGTCTGGCTGTGATCAGATATACCCAAATATTCATATCCTAGTTGCTTGCAATGCTCTGCCATCTGACGCAGGGTATGCTTGCCATCACTATAGGTCGAGTGGTTGTGTAGGATACCTTTGAGGTCTGACATTTCGATCAACTGTGGCAATCGATCCTGAGTCGCCCAATCGCCCTCTCTTCTACCTTCTCTCAGTTCTGGCACGATGGGTTTCATACCTATCGATTGATAAAAAGCTTCCTCGGATACAAATCGCCCCTTTTTCAATGCGCTTTTGATACTCGTCTGGTCTGTGGTAGGCAAATTGAGATGCTCGATGGATCCTGTTGTCTCAATCAGACGATTGATGGCACTGTCTGAATCCGCAAAATGTATCTTGATGGGCGGTTTCACACCAACATGCTTGCCATACCAAGCCATTGGGCTAGATTTCCTTTCATCCACTTCGAGTCCTGTAAGTTGACTGATTTGCTCTCTGGCTTCTTCAAAATCCTCCGCTACCACCAGCAATTCGATTTGATCTATGACCTCTAATCTCCTCCGCGTCTGCCCTGTCTCTTGGCATTGCTCTACTGAAGGAAGATCAGCAATCAAAGTTTGCAAAGTCGCTACCACAGCCTCGACATTGGCATATCGCTCTCTGAATCGATTCCCAATCAAAAATGACACGGCAGCCCGCAGGGTCTCTTGGGATTTTTCTGCAAAACCTTTGAGTGCGGCCACTTTTCCCTGATCGCACATCGTCAACAGATCATCGAGTGTTTCTGCGCCACCCTCCTGCCAAAGTACGGCTACTTTTTTGGGACCGAAACCTGATATACCCAACATCTCGATTACGCCTACAGGGGTTTTATCCATCAGTTGGTTCAGTCCCTCAAAGCTCCCCGAATGGAGTAAATCAGCAATATTGGCTGCCATGCTCTTGCCTAGACCATCGATCGCCAAAATTTCCTTCTCAGACAAGGTCGCCAACTCCACATCCAATCCTCCTACTACATCAGCTGCTGAAGTATATGATCTGGTTTTGAAGGGATTATCTCCATGCAATTCCATCAATTGCCCTGCGAGCTTCAAACTATGCTTTATCTCTGAATTGTTCAATCCTACTATCTTTTTTTGAATCAATAAAACTACGAATTGCCTCGCGTTTTACCCGAAATAATGTGGTAATAATTATCATTGCGTTTAATGTAGTACTGAGTAGCGTGTAATGAGTATTGAGATTTTAGATTGTAGTGAACACAATGGCGCGCGTTTAGCCTTTTCGGCGCAACGCATGACAGAAACACCAACCAGCCCAACTAGAAAACCAGAAAACCAGTATAACCAGAAAACCAGTTCAACTAGCAAACCAGAAAACCAATAAACCATTTGGGAATAGTCATCAAACAAGGCAGCATTTCAGGAATCATCACCTATCTCGGTGCCTTTATAGGGTTTTTCAATACCATCATTCTATTTCCTGCTTTCTTGTCTCCAGAGGAAGTAGGTTTGATTCGCGTCATACCCAACATTGCCTTTATGCTGATGCCGATAGTACAGCTAGGTACTTCCAATGCCCTCATAAAATTTGCTCCTGAAATCAAGAAAAAAGAAGATGGATTGGCACAATTGATCGGGTTGATCACATTGGCTACATTGATAGGTTCCACATTGATGAGCCTTGTCATCTACATCTTCAAAAGTGATTTCGTCCGTCTCTTTGAAGAAAAATCACCTTTGATCAATGATTATTTACCTGTCATTGTCATATTGATTTTTGTCCTCGCTCTTTATTCCTTGCTAGAGAACTACAGCAGGGTTTTGCTCAAAATCATCGCCATGAATCTCATCAAAGAGATACTCCAGCGAGTGATGACCGGCATACTCGTACTGCTCTACTATTTTGATTGGATTGATCTGGACAGTTTGATCTATAGCCTGATTGTCATCTACGGTACCAGTTTGATCCTGTTGATCGGCTATTTAACATCGCTAGGACAATTCAAAATATCACTTCAGTTTCACTCCATTGACCGAGAGGTCTTTTGGCGAATGGCGACCTTCAGTCTCTACAGTATCATCGGTGCTAGTGGTGCCTATATCGTGCTCAATATTGACGAAATCATGGTTAGTTCACAATTAGGCTTGAGCGAAAATGGTATTTATAGTACAGCATTCTTTTTTGCAGTCATGATTGAGCTTTCTAAACGAGCCATTCTACAAATCACCACACCACTGATAGCCCAATCCTTCGAAAACGGTCGCATTGATGAAATCCAAAAGATGCACCGACAATTATCTATCAATCAGATGATTATTGCTTCACTGTTTTTCATTGGGATCGTTTCCAACCTCGACAATGTCTATGCACTGATGCCCAATGGTGATGTGTACAGCCTAGGACGAAATGTCGTCATCATCATAGGACTATCCAAACTCATCGACATGACCTTTGCCAACAACAGCGAGATCATCGTGATGTCCAAATACTATAGATTCAATATGGTTACCATTCTTTGTTTGTGTGGTATCATGGTGGTACTCAACCTATACCTGATTCCATTGTATGGTATGGATGGAGCTGCCTATGCAACCTTGATTTCTATCACAATTTTCAATCTAGTCAAGTCAATTTTCATACAATGGAAGCTCAATATCAACCCATTTAGTCTCAACACACTGAAAATGCTAGGCGTTATCTCTGTCACACTTATCATTGGATTGTACTTTCCTCTCATCAGTTCACCGATACTGGACTTGGGCATTAGATCAGCAGTGATCACAGTGTCATTGATAGCTATGATCTTGTTTTTCAGAGTCTCCCCAGAGGTAACAGGGATCTTCAACAAACACATTGTAAAGCGATTTATGAGTTAACAGTCGACAGATTTTTTTGACTATTATTTTGCGTTTGACAAAATTGGCCCGAAACTAAATCCAATGACTAGCCATCCAGACCATCGAGTATCTCCACCAAGTCCCCAGTAAGTTTCTTGCGAGTCCACTGTTCTTTGTTATTGACAGAGACTGATTGCTCTCCTCGTAGAAAAGTCTCATAGGATTGTAAAATCCTACTTTTTAGTACCTGTCTCTCCTGGTAAGACAACACCTCGTGCAAGCCTGCATCTAGCAATATTTGATTCACGTCGGATTGAGGAGAGCCAAAAGCCAAAATATCTCTTTCAGCATACAAATACTCAAACAATTTACCAGGAATCAGCAAATCTGCATTGGTCGAATCGTTCATCAGCAAGAGCAAAACAGACGATTGGAGATATTGCCTAATCACTTCATCATGTGCCACATACGCCCGAACGATGAGTCGCTGAGCGAGCTGCTCATATCCTTGGATCCGTTGTAGTACCGTATCACTAATTGCTCCTGAGAGAAAAATCTCCAAGGATTGGGCGAAAGCCTCATTCTCTACACACAATTCCTCCAACACCTCCCACAGCATGGCAGGATTCCTCATGTCGTTGAGCAGGCCCATGTGCGTGATTCTAAACTTACGAAGCGAACCAACTGGTTGCACATTTTCAAAGTCTGTTTCATCCACGCCGTTGGTGATCATTTTGACTCGATAGGTCTTGTCCTTTCGTTCAAACAGCCGCGCCATAGCTGGTGTGCAAGCCAGTACGACATTGGCTGCTTGCATTACCTTTCTCTCCAAATTGCGATGAAGAGTCATAGCAAATTGCCCAGTTTTCAACTCTCCCAAAATATCCCAATCCGACCAAGGATCCCGAAAATCAGCAATCCATTGTATGTTTAGTTTCTTTTTCAGTCCCAAACCTATCAAATGCATGCTATGTGGCGGACCTGTGGTAATGACCCTATCTACCTGGTGCTGAATAATGTAGTTGGAGAGAAAGTCCACCGATGGACGCACCCAAAAGCGTTTTGGGTCAGGAACAAATAGGTTGCCTCTCAACCAAATCATCAACCTCCCTATGAGAGAAAGGCTTTGGTCCTTGGCAACCACACCTTGTTTGGTATGGGTTGACTTTAGTTTGGCAGTAGGTTCCCATATCGGGAATCTAATCACCTCAACATGACTAGGGACATCCTTTAGCAAAGAATGATCTTGAAGGTGAAAGTCAGGGTTTTCAGGAGTAAATACGATCGGCTCCCAACCAAATTGAGGCAAATATTTAACGAATTTGAGCCAGCGCTGTACACCACCACCACCGCTGGGGGGCCAATAATAGGTAACGATAATGACTTTTTTGGACATACAAGTGGCTTTGCTGATGGCGAAATAAAGTAAAAATGATCAGGCTATAATCAAAATATGAAATTTTGAAAAAACTAAATAAAAATAACTACGCAACTCAGCAATTGGACGAAGTTATTGATGAATTTGTAGCAAAATATAGTTTACTTTGAGACCCAAAACAACCCAACTCAAACGTATTTTATTAAGGGCAAAACGACTTATATTAAGTTAATCTATGAAAAAAATTGCAGTATTTACTTCTGGTGGAGACTCGCCAGGTATGAACGCCTGCATCAGGTCAGTAGTAAGAAGTGCCATATCCTTGGATTTAGAAGTATTCGGAATCAAGTATGGATATGACGGCATGATCAGAGGCGAAATTAAAAAAATGGAATCTCAGTCTGTCAGCAACATTGTACAGACAGGTGGTACGATCCTCAAATCCGCACGTAGTGAAGAGTTCAGAACCAAAGAAGGGAGAAAAAAAGCTTACGAGAATCTCAAAAAACATGGCATAGAAGGCATAGTAGCCATCGGTGGTGATGGTACTTTTACTGGTGCCAACCTCTTCTATGATGAATTTGGTATTCCAGTTGTAGGAGCTCCAGGCACTATCGACAATGACCTATATGGATCTGATTACACTATTGGTTTTGATACAGCTGTCAACACAGCACTAGATGCAATAGACAAAATCAGAGACACTGCCGCTTCTCATGACAGAGTGTTCTTTGTCGAGGTAATGGGACGTCACAGTGGATATATCGCCATCCAATCAGGTATTGGCGGTGGAGCAGAAATGGTCATGGTACCAGAGACCTCCACGACCATCGACGATGTGATCTCCAAACTAAGAGAAGGCCGAGACAACAAAAAAGGATCTTCGATCATCGTGGTAGCTGAGGGTGATGCCCAAGGAAGTGCTCATGAAATCGCAGCACGGGTCAAAATACACACGCCTAACATGGACATTAAGGTTACCAACCTTGGTCACATCCAGCGTGGCGGTGCTCCCACGGCATTCGACAGAATCTTGGCTTCTAGGTTAGGCCTAGCTGCAGTAGAAGGTTTGATCAATGGACAAAAAGGGGTAATGGTAGGTGTCATCGACAACAAAATAACTTATACAAATTTGAAATTGTCAATTTCAAAGTCCAAGCCATTGAATCAGGAATTGGTAAGATTGACCAAAATCTTGAGCATTTGATTTAGGCATTATATTCTAGACTTTAGATATTAGACAAAAGGGATGATTCTGTGAGAAGATCATCCTTTTTTTTGTTTATCCCTGTATTTCAACTCCCTAGGTAGACAGACTTTGTACGCAATACTTGATACTTTGTACTTTAGACTTTCTTAACTTAACCCTGTGATTAGATTAATAAGAAGCATACTACAAATACTGCCATGGATTCTACTCCTGGCTATGCTATCATGGATGGTAGTAGAGGAAAAATTCTTTGGTGACGATCCCACTGTAAGAGAAGAAATCTATCTATCATCCGTCCTGAGCAAAGTGGAGCAAATGGGCAAACTAGAACTGGTCAAGTACAACTTCCAAGAAGTCACAGAGCTCAAACAAGTGGCTGATTACATCGATCTCAAACTGTTCAAATACAAACCTGTCCCTGACTCCAAAGCTGTACTCATCAGTACTGGCATGGCGGTGGGCTGCATCAATCTGACACAAATCAACAGGAAATCCATCCGTGAAAAAAATGACACCCTGTATGTCAGACTCCCACAACCAGAGCTCTGCTATTTCAAAATAGATTTGGAGCAATCACGTATCTATGACCTACAGATCGACTACATGAACAAAGAAGACAAAGCAAAATTCATGGAAAGACTCTACCAAGAAGCAGAAACAAAAATCAGGTCTTCTGCACTGGAAATGGGCATTCTTGAGCAAACCAAAGAAAACGCAAAAACCATCCTCACGCCTATTTTTGAGGGATTGAGTGATAAAGCCGTTATTTTCACATTTGATATTCCAACCGAAAAAATCCTACGCAAATAGCTTATCGTTCCCAACCAAAACCAGGTCGAGTGGATGGATACAATATGCCTTTTTTGCATTTCACCATTGAGGCAAAAGGATCGTCAATCAAGTCAAAATGCCCATCCAGGTCAGCATAAAGGATATTGGGGCGAGCAAGTGCAAAATGTAACCCCGCCGCTATTCCCATGGATGATTCGTCCATGCATCCTACCATGGTCTCTACATTGGCAGCTTTGGCGACTGCATTGATGCGCATGGCCTCCATGATGCCTCCTGCTTTCATGAGCTTGATATTGATCATATCTGTACAGTTGTTGGACGTCAAATGAAAAACGTCTTTGAGCGTCATCAAACTTTCATCCGCCATCACCGGTACAGACACTTGATTGCTTACCTGCTTGAGTAGATTGTCGTTTTCTTTGTGCGTAGGCTGCTCCAGCAATTCAATATTGGCAGATCGTATCTTGTGCATAAAATCTACCGCCTGTGCGACTGTGTACCCCTGATTCGCATCAAAACGAATCTCCATCTCAGGACCGACCATTTCCCTCAACTTCATGATTCGCTCAATATCAACTTCGATATCAGAGCCCCCTTTTATCTTTAGGATGAAAAATCCTTGTTGGATGAAATCCTTGGCTCTCTCCAAAGTTTCATCCACTGACAATATCCCTACAGTCACACTCGTAGGAATACTATCTCTGTACCCTCCCAATAATCTATAAACGGGCTCTTGTGTCTTCTTGCCGATCAAGTCAAAGAGTGCCATATCTACCATACACAATGCGGAGGGCTGATTCTTGAGCAAACCTTTCAACTCCTCCAATATCAATGCATAGGAAAAGGGCTCTTTGCCCTTCAAATAGGGTTCTATGATCTGTTGAAACGCTGCAAGTACGGTTGCACCCGTCTCTCCTGTGACTTCCCAATCAGGTGCGGCACAGCCATAGCCATTGATTCCCTTGTCCGTTTCTATCCGCAGGAATACATTGGTGGCAGAATCTATCGTTTCATAGGCTATCGTATAGGGTTCTAGTAGCTTCAGCTTTTCCTGCCAGCATTCTAGGGCAACGATTCTCAAAGTTGCTGCATGATTAGTTCAACCAGACGATCAGGACCATCTTGCAAGACATCAGTACAGAGCAAGCCTGTAGCTGCGGTGATTTTCTCACATTCTGCAGCAATATCGCTCTTGTCCATGTCCTCATGGTTGAGTGTGATAGCCAATACTTTTTTGCCAGAAATCATCTCAATTGCAGCGATTTGCTCCTTGATAGGCTGGATTGGATAGCCTGGAAATCCGTCATATTCTAACCTACGAGGTGCATGCTGCAGAATCACAAAATCAGGTCTCCCTGCAGCCAAAATCTCAAAACCACCTGGGTAGGCGGGGTTCATCAAGCTACCCTGACCTTCGATCACAATCGCATCAGGTTGCTCATTCTGCCAAGCGCTGTGTACGGCATGTTCTATCTCGCCAGACACAAAATCATTGATCAACGAATCCATCACCATTGAGTATTTGGCTCCTTGCATCCACCCTGTCTGCCCTGTGCCTATCATCTCGGCCTTTTTACCTGCTTTGCGCAAGCCATGTACGATGATCCAAGCAGTTGTCCTCTTCCCCACGGCAGAATCCGTCCCCAATACTGCCAATTTTAGGCAGTTGACCTCTTCTATCTTTCCCTCAAAAAAATGAAGCTCCTCGCGCTCTGGCGTACGTCTGATGTCTCTGAGTTCAACCCCGTTTTTCTTTGCCAAATCCACCAGTTCAGCATCTTTGTACATAAAATCATGCAAGCCTGAATCTACGTTCAGGTGATTTTGGACAGCTGCATGTACATCTGCTTTGGCATGGGCAGGCAATCTACCCCCATCTGGAGCGATCCCAATCACAAAATACTGCGCACCGTCGGTCTGCTTCAATGCCTCTTCAAGACTTTTAAATACTGGAATTCCGCTTTTCTTTCCATCCAATACCTCTCCTGCGTCTTGCCCAACATATTTTGAATCTATGACACCCAAGACGTCATATCGCTCGGTGAACCTCACCAAGCCGTGGGCTGTTTTCCCATAGGGTGTATTGAATGCACCCTCGCAGTACACTAGAGCCCTTCCATCTATTACTTTTTTCATCTTCTACTTGTAAGGATCGCCACATAGCGATCAGGTTCTAATTCGGTTTTGTGATCCATCTCCAACAATGCTTCCAATCCAGCAGTCGAGGCAGGCAGCACATGCAGCCCTTCCTTCTCTTTGAGCATTTTGGAGACTTTCAGCATTTTTTCATCGCTGACATTGTAGGCACTGCCATTGGATTGACGGAGGGCATAGAGTGCCTCTTCTCCATCGAAACTGTGCCAGTTGATGAGTGGTTCGTTTACGACGGTTTCTTTGATTTTGTCTGGGATCAAATCGACACAATTTTCCAATCCTTTTTTGAAGGAATGAACAATTGGGTTCTTGTGAGAAGAAGAAGCAGCCACCATCATGGGTATTCTGGATGTCTTGCCGCGTTTGTACAAACTCACAAATCCACGGTAGATACCTGCCAGCAAAGTACCATTGGATACAGGTACGGCAATGATCTTGGGCGCATCCCTGAGTTGATCATAGATTTCATCAGCGATCTCGGCATAAGCCATTATTTGCAGTGCGGTATTGGATCCGCCAGGATTGGCATCATACCAGCCCTCTACCAAAGCCATCTCACTCGATACCCTGACTGTGTCTTCGTAGGAACCTTCGATGCTGTGCACCTCGGCCTTAGCGGCTTCCATCTCATGGATACGATCGGTGTGGTAGTTTTTGGGGATATGAATGATGCAGCGCAAGCCCGCCAAGTAAGCTGCCAAGGCAACAGATGCACCATAGTTGCCACACGTCGCTACAGTGATCGTGTCATAGCCCCGCCGCAACGCATCCAGACATTGCGCGAAGGCAATTCTATCTTTTTGGGTTCCTGTAGGGTTTCCACCCTCAAACTTGAGGTAGAGCTGACGAAACCCCGTCTCTCGCTCGATGTTTCTAGCACGGGACAATGCCGTATCACCTACTTCGATGTTGATAATGTCTTCATATGACTCTACCCTATCCAAGAGACTCAGTGACGAATCTTGAACCATCTCACTCAGTTTTTTGGACTCAGGTGAAATGGCGTTTTGGAGGAAATTGGGATCAATCTTTTTTTCAGTCTTCATCATTAAGATTTAGAGGTTGAATACATGCTTGATACAAGTTAACTGTTATCCATGAATATTGGAATCAGTTGGTTAACAACTACCTGTATCTAACCCCTATGACTTTTATTTGTTCCGCTTATCAGAGGAAAATTAAGCGGCGTGCCCCAACAAACTAAGGTTTCTGAGGGTTACAGCCTTTTCTCTTGCTCTCATCAACCGCATCTTTACTGCACTGGCAGACAGGTTGTACATTAGCTGTAGGTCTTTGATAGACATATTTTGCTGGTATTTCATCATGAGCAATTGCTGGTCTTCTTCTGAGATGGTTTGCCATACATTTTCTTGTACGATTTGTTCCATAGCCACTTCCAATTCTTGGACTGCATCCGCATCGTCTTCCATATCAAAATGCTCATGGATCGGCTCAAAATGTTTGGATTTGGCCTTTCTCAACTTGTCGGTGCAGTAGTTGAAAGTGACACTGTACAGCCAGGTAGAAAATTTGGATTCTCCCTTGAACCCTGCGGCTTTTTCCATCACACGCAGCATCACATCTTGTGCCAAATCACTGGCATCATCGGTATTCTTCACAAAGGAAAGACACTTGGCAAACACCAACATATAATACCGAGAATACAACTCTCCCATGGCAAGCTTGTTTCCCTGCTGGAGGCTCTGGACGAGTTGCTCATCTGTGTGACTGGATAGGTTTTGGACGTTCTTCATTTTGCTTCTAAATCGTATGTATCGACGATGTAAAATTGTCCAAGATGTCAGCTAATAATAAGAGCTGAAAAGCGGATTTTGCAAAAACAGTTGGAAGACCTAGAAGCTACCAGAATACTGCAAGTACTACGAGAATTGCGTATGGTCATTGCCTCTACTCTGAATTACCAACTAAAATACTCAAACTTACTTAAAGCCTTTATTTATAGATAGATACAACAAATCCAAAAATCTCGTTATAACTTTATTAAAAATTAAACTCAACTTGTATAATCTTATTATCCACCTATGAAAAACCGTTACTTTTTAAGTGTAGCACTAGGTATAGTCGCTATATTATTTGCGTCATGCAATGATGATAAAGTGTCGTTGAATTTCAAACAAGACATCACTGTCACCATTCAAGGCATAGTCTATGACAACAATGGCCACACGCCACTCTCAGGTGTCCTGGTGACACTGGGTGCGGATACGGTCACCACTTTGGCCGACGGCTATTACTCATTCGAAGGCAACTCATCGGGTTCTTATTTACTCAAGTTTTCGAAAGAAAACTACATGACCATGGTACAGCAAGTGGTCGAAGTAGCCAAAGAATTTACCGCCAACAGCATTGTGAATACTTCGCCTGTATTTATGTATGAAAAAACCGAAACACTTACAACCAGCTTCTATTGGTCCAATGGAATAGAAGATGTACCACTTGCCAATATGGAGGTTCGATTGGAGATATTGTATGACTATGAAGAGCCCGATTACTATGGTGGCGAGTATTATCTTTCAGAAGGTGCTCGTGTGGTCGAAACTGAGGGAGTCGAAGAAATGGGTGAGTCAGGCATCTTTTTCGAAGACGCTGTAATCGTAGCTACTACAGACGATCTCGGAAAAATCAGCTTTACCAATCTGCCCAACATAGAAGTCCATATGAGTCTAAGACATGAGTTTGATCAAAAGAGATTTTCTTTCGATCGCTATGAGCTGCCTAGTGACTATTCTACCAGCTACATCCTCTATTATAATAGCGCAACCGAATTTAGACTCATTCACACCAACCTCACTGATGAAGATGGTAATCAAGTCTACGATTTTGACCCAGCTGACAACATTACCTTCCAATTCTCAGAAGAAGTATCATATGCATCAGCAACCCTACACAAAAACAACGTAGGTGTTGATGTTTTAGTAACTGTAACTACCAGTGGCAATACAGTAACAATCGACCCAAATGGCACCTCTCTTGAACCAGGTGTTTCTTACAACGTAAGTCTCAATGTTTCATCAGTTTTAGGCCATACCTATCAGACAGATATAGATTTTACAGTATCAGTTAATTCTATCGTACTGACCAAGGTATTAAATCTTAACTTGGATGAATCCTACTATAGCAGCTATTCAGTATATGAATCTGATAATTTTGTCTATATCGAATTTGACTCAGTAGCAGGTGCTTCAGATTATGAAATCTATGGCAAGTACAGTGGGGGAACTGATGAATTTGTTTACTTAAATACTGCATATTCAGAATTTGAAGATGTATATGTGTACCTACTCAATAGTGGCATCTCCGTACCTGAGGGTAAAAATGGCTTGTTTGATGGCAACACCTATACGCTGATCGTGAGAGCAGTTTTGGATGGTGCGAAAGGTCCATTCTCCGATCCCTTGGTCATCAGCGAAGGAGACAACAGACAAAGTCCCATAGTAGTTAGATAACCAAAGAATACCAATTACCACAGTCAAACAAAGAGCACCGAGATGATTCTCGGTGCTCTTTGCTTTAAGATTTAAGTTCTATTGCTCCTACATCTCCAGCACTGGGCGGACTCCCTTCATGTTTTAACACTTAGACCAGTGAAGTGTTGCAGGCTTTGCAATCACCTGAGGGGTAGTTGCCCCAACTGTAACCAATAGATGAATTTCTGGTTTGTTATTTCCATTGAATTTTCTCGATTTTACTTCCCTATCTTGTAGTTTTACAAGAATGGGACTAAGTCAACTCTTTATTATTCCATGATGTTATTGAGTGTGAAGACGAGGGATGGAGTATGGCACATAGTTGTGAATCATTAATGAGCAATTAATTTTAATTTATATCAAACATATCTAAACTTATACGTTATGAAACAATTGCATTTATTAATGCTAATGGTGCTATTTATGAGTCTCGGGGTGTATGCACAGCAGACGCTTCCATTCCCACCAGTACCATCTGCTTCTACAGCTGGACCCACAATGCAAGAATCAATCTACAAGTCCCATGTTGAACCCAATAGATTGCCTGAGAAAGCCCCCAATATTTTGATCATCCTGATAGATGATGTAGGACCAGGTACTCCTGACACCTACGGCGGAGAAATCCACACACCTAACCTGACTAGAGTGGCCAATGCTGGCATTTCCTACAACAGGTTTCACTCTACAGCTATGTGCTCACCAACCAGAGCCTCTTTGATTACTGGGCGCAATCATACACGCGTCGGAAACGGTCAGATTGCCGAACTAGCCAATGACTGGGATGGTTTCAGTGGGACAATACCCAAGTCAAGTGCCACCATCGCAGAGGTACTAAAAAACTATGGCTATAACACTGGCGCTTGGGGCAAGTGGCACAATTCGCCAGCTGCTCAAACGACATCCAAGGGTCCATTTGAATATTGGCCAACAGGCTATGGATTTGAGTATTTTTATGGTTTCTTGGCTGGTGAGGCGTCACAGTATGAACCGTCCTTGGTACGAAATACCACTGTAGTGGAAACACCAGAAAAACTAGATGATGGCAGCCCTTACCACCTAACAGGTGATATTGCTGATGATGCGATCCTTTGGCTCAGAGAGCAAGAAGCTTTTGCTCCTGACAAACCATTTCTCATGTATTGGGCGACAGGTGCATCGCATGGACCGCACCATGTACCAGTAGAATGGGCGGACAAGTACAAAGGTAAATTTGACGATGGGTGGGATGCTTACCGTGAAAGAACCTTCAAAAGACAAAAAGAACTCGGATGGATTCCTCAGAATGCTATACTAACGGAGCGTAACAAAACAATGGCTTCTTGGAAGTCCATTCCTGATACAGAAAAGCCATTCCAAAGACGGTTGATGGAAGTTTTTGCAGGATTCACTGAACACGCAGATCATCATGCTGGGCGTATTCTGGATGAACTAGAGCAGCAGGGGAAACTAGACAACACCTTGGTATTCTATATCTGGGGAGACAATGGATCTAGCTCAGAGGGACAAAATGGATCGATCAGTGAGTTGTTGGCTCAAAATGGTATCGCCACAGAAATTCAGGATCACTTAAATGTCTTGGAAGAACTGGGAGGTCTGGAAGCATTAGGCACCGAAAAAACCGACAACATGTATCATGCTGGTTGGGCATGGGCAGGAAGCACACCATACAAAAGCACCAAATTGGTAGGTGCACATTTTGGGGGTACACGCCAGCCACTAGCTGTGAGTTGGCCAGCAGGCATTAAAGCCAATAAAACACCAAGACCACAATTTCACCACGTAGTAGACATCGCACCTACGGTGCTAGATATATTGGATATCGAAATGCCACAAGTGGTAAATGGCATCCCTCAGGATCCGATTGACGGTATCAGTATGCGTTACACCTTTGACGATGCCAAGGCAGAAGGTCAGCGCAAAACTCAGTTTTTCGATATCATGGGTAGTAGAGGTATTTATCAAGATGGGTGGTTTGCCTGTACATTTGGTCCAAGAACACCCTGGTTGCCAGGTGCTCCAGATATTGCAAAATGGGACCCCAGAGAGGATCAGTGGGAATTATACAACCTTGAGGAAGATTGGACACAAGCCAACGATTTAGCGAAGAAAATGCCCAAAAAACTTGCAGACATGAAGGAGTTGTTCATAATCGAGTCAACGAAGAACAAGAACTTACCTATAGGCGGAGGACTATGGGTTCTTGCCAATCCTCAAGAAAAGCCAGCTCCCCCCTATAAGGAATGGACTTTTAGAGGCAACATCACCCGTATGCCTGAGTTTTCGTCTCCTTCGCTGGGCAATACCAACAACATATTGACGATGGATTTGAATCTAGCTGAGAATGCCAATGGCGTATTGTATGCATTGGGTGGCTTTTCGGGTGGCTTGACTTGCTACATGAAAGACGGCTACATCAACTATGAGTATAACCTGTTCGAAATAGAAAGAACCAAGTTGAAAAGCAAGGACAAGCTAAACGGTGGAAAGGCTAAAATAGAAGTAAAGAGTAGCTATCAATGGACAGCTAAACGAGCCTTGGAAGGTAAAATCCAAATATTAGTGAATGGAAAGGAGGTACTCAGTGGCACAATACCAAGATGTGCTCCTTTGATTTTTACTGCCAATGATTGTCTTGATTTTGGCAGTGATTTGGGTTCTCCTGTATCACAGGAATACTTTGAGGAAAAGCCGTACCCTCTTGAAGGAGAGCTACAGATAACTACAGTGAAATATCAGTAATTTTCTGGATGTACTGGCAATGCTAGCATTGTTAGTACATCCAAAAAACACTCTGGGCTCAGTCATGCTGTGCTGATTAATTATGAATGCTACCATGATCAATGAATTTTCTATTATAAGAGGTGGTTTGCTAGATCGGTTTTTTGATAAGATGCACATTGTAAAAAAAGGTTCTCCCAGTGTCTTTTCTAAAATACTGTTACTGCTAGGTTTTACTTGGCTACCATTGATAGCCCTGTCAGCATGGGATCATATATTGATAGGAAAGGTAGACATTCCACTATGGCAAGACATCGGTACTCACACCAGATACTTGATTGTCTTACCGTTGATGTTTTTAGCAGAGTCACGGGTCGATAAGCGTAGCAAGCAGGTGATTTCTCAGTTCATCCAATCAGGACTAATTGGCCCGGAAGAGATGGACTCTTTTCATCAAGCTAAAGTCAAAGCAGACCGAATGTGCGAGTCCTTGTGGGCGGAAGTGGTCATGTTGATCATAGTGGTCATCGGTGTTGCTGTCAAAATCACGCAAAACGAATACACCTTGACCTCATGGTTTCATCCCTATGGTGATGATAGATTATCCTTTGCAGGAATATGGGTAGTTTTTGTAAGTCTTCCTTTGTTTCAATTTTTGATACTAAGATGGCTTTGGCGATGGTTGATATGGTTTCGTTTGCTGTTCATGATTTCAAAAATAAAGTTCCGACTGCATCCAGCTCACCCAGACAAAGCTGGTGGTCTTGGCTTCTTGGGCGAGCCTCCATTAACTTTTGGACCGATCACCTTGGCAATAGGTGTATTGTTTGCCGCTATGTTGGCAAACAGAATGTTGTATTTAGATTTCAAATTACTGGAGCATTATACACTCGTCTTGATATTCATTTGCTTGGTTATTTTTATCAATATAGCACCACTTATGGTCTTCGTCTATAAAATCAGCAACACCCGTCGCAAAGGAATTTTTGACTATGGTGCGTTCATCAATCATCACTATCGATTATTTGATAACAAACTGATACAAAACAGCTCTCAGGAAAGTTCAATGAGAATCGAAGATGCATCAACAGGAGTAGATCTAAACGACTTGTATCATGCAGTAGATAACATGAGTCCAGTTCCATTTGATTGGCGCACTATGTTGACAAGCTTGTTAACATCGATCATACCCATTGTACCTTTGTTGTTCATAGAATTGCCAATAATGGATTTGCTCAAAATGCTACTTCAGATGCTTTTTTGATGCTTTCCGCAATTCGATTCTTGATGAATCAGTCCATCCTTGCCCTGCTTTTCACCTCCAATCTAGGTTCTAAGAATTTTCAGAAGATACAAGCCGATCTCACCCCCTGCCATGACATACAGGTTATCTCAAACCGGATAAACTCCAGCACCAGGCGGACTCCCTTCATGTTTTGGGTCTTAGTGAAAACTAAGACCAGTGGAGTTATTCATAAGGTTTTGTATAAGTCACAATGTCAATTCCAATTCCATTTGGGTCTTTGATTGCAAAATGTCTGTCTCCCCAAGGTTCGTTGCGGATTTCGATTTTCATCTGGACTCCTTTTTCTTTTAGTTGCTTGTACACTTCATCTACGTTTTCAACCTCAATTGTCAAATAAACGCCCTTTCCATTAAATTCCGATTGGAAAATAGTTTCTTGGCTTGGGTGATTCGGTTGCAAAAAACTGATTTCTGCCGAATTGTTGGGTGTGTGAAGTAATAGATAAAATTCGTTTTCAAAACTTACTCCAAAGTCCAAAACTTCTGTGTAGAATTTCTTGGTTTCCTGTAATTTTTCAGTAATTATCCCAGCGTTAAGTTTCATGTTGTTTGTTGTTTGTGCACTTGTCCAACCTACGGTAAGAACAAATACAATTAATAATAATACCTTCATTGCCAATAATTTTTTGCTACAAATTTGGGTTAACAAGAAACTTAGGCATTGTAAAAATCGGACAAACTTAATGGAAGGCTTCTGAAGGTGTAACTCCGTAGTAGGTTTTGAAGCTTTTAACAAAATGGGCTTGGTCAAAAAATCCAACATCAAAGTAGAGTTTGTTTTCTCTTAGACTTTGTTTAGAAGGCTTTGCATTTAAAATATACTGAAAGCGTACAACATTGCTAAACGATTTAGCTGTAGTTCCGATATAAAAGTTAAAAATTCTGCGAAGTTGTCTTGGGCTTAAGCCCGTATTAAGGTCTTTCTCGGTGTTCAAATTTCCATTTTTTTTTAAAATCAGACTTAGTGAATCTAAAAAACGTTGGTCATAATGAACATCTTGTCTTTTTGAAAATCCAATTATTTTTTCGTTCAGTATTTTTTTAATGTTTTCAAATGAATCCGTAGGTTTTATTTCTGAATTTATCCAGTCCGAAAAGTTAGGTAAAACTTTGATCAGTTCCTGAGATTGATTGCTTAAGCTTCGTGCATCAACTCCAAACAAGTATGAAAATGCAGAAGGCAAGAACCGAATACCTATGTAATCAAATTCCTTTCCAATGGGGAATTGAACAAACCTTCTACAAAATCCCATCACAAAGCTTTCCATCGGTTGTTTACAGTTAAAAAATATGTCAATACAACCGTCTGAAACAACTCGGTAATTGTAATCGTTGTTTAATAGTTTCTGTGCTTTAAGTTGCCAAAAACAGTAAACTAAATTTTCAATTTTGTTATTTGGTTTACTTTCTTGGTAACTAATTTCGTTATCACTATCCGACACTGTTGGTTGAATCGGTTTGTAATATTCTCTTATGATTTTTAGCTCATTCACTTCTTTTTTCGCATTATGTACAACGTCCAACTAAAATGAGTATGCGCCCCAGTTGCTAGAAGCACTGGAGATTCTATTTCGCATTGTTCTTTCAGATAGCTCAGTTCGTATATTCATTTTAGTGTTTGTTAGCCACTTTTAAATTAGATCAACTAAATCCTTATCAGTATCAATTGAGTTCTTTATGAAAGATTCAGTTTTTAAAATTTCTCTATCAATAAATTTGTCCAGATCCTTGGCAATCTTTAATACTGGTTTGTAACACTCATTATTAAATTCGTCAGGAATTGTTTTATCAAAGTTTATGAATGGGAATTCCTTTTCATTTCCTTTTCCATCGCCAGGAAGTTTAAATGTGTCATTTGCTGTTTTGATTTTACAATCAGGTTTTCTAACTGAATGTCTCAAGACATTATCAAGTTCTCTTGTGAAAGGTAGGTGGATAAAAATCGCCCTATAGACTATGGGATCATTAATAATTACATCAATAAAATACCTATTTGATCTCCTGTGATCTACCGCACGTTCAGTTGGAATGACAACTCCCCGTGCAAAAAATTTCAGCAATGACAGGTATAAATTCTCGTTTGAACTTGAGTCAATTTGAGATCGAAGTTCATTAAGCAATGGTAAGTAATAGTATCTTTTGAAATTAAGAGAATCCATTTCTTCCAGCAGAGAAAGAAAATTCTCAATTTCATTTAATGATCTTCTATGACCAGCGAAACGGTCAATTATTTTTTGATAAATTCTAGCATTGTCATCGGGATTTAAATTTTTGACGAAAAGAGCTGAAAAATATTCTTGAAGTGATCTATGAGCAAATGAATATTCGCCATTGTCTTCAACCCATAACGCTATTGCAGACTTTAAATCTTGAACAACTTTATTATTGGCAAATGCTAAATTTTTCTTCTTTTTTATTTGATCGAACTTTTCAAAAATGTAATCAATATCCCAAGAATAGTTTGATTCAAAATAGGATAGAAAGCAAAACACTTTTAGAAGTTCCTCAAACTCTTCTTGCTTTAAGTTGCTGTGCTTTTCCCTTACAAAACCTAGCTTGGTTTTACTATCATGTTCGGAAAATAGTGCTTGAATAACACGTCTGTAGAAAATATATTTCTTGCCTGGTACCGCTGCATTACTCTGAAACGTTAAAATAAATAAGGATAATAAAAGTGGATTAGTCAAAAAGCTTTGGATGTATTCAGAATCATTAGTTTCAATTGATTCAACAATTTTTCCAGCAACTTCCTTTTCAGCTTCGAGTTGCTTGTATACAAATCCTTCGATCTCTCCCTCTTCCAGCGAAAGACTTTTGACGTAGTAATTGTGAAATAGCTGAAGGTGCTCAATGTCGCTGTAGGGCCTAGTGGTTAGAATGAAATTATTTTCAGGAAACTGATTGATAAAAGAGTTTAAACTTTCAATTACTTGGGTTTTAATTTCGGAATTAAGCTCATCGTATCCATCCAGAAAAAAAGTGAATTTGCCACCTTGAAATAGCCTCTCTAAAATTTTTGGATTTTCGGCAATTTTATTTTCAAGGACTTTGTCGATAATGTAGGAATCCAAATTAGAATCGTATTCATTTAAATACCTTAATTCGACAAGTATTGGTATTGAGTGTTTGGTATAAATTGAATTAAGAAATAGATGTTTAATTAATGTACTTTTCCCGCTTCCAGCGTCTCCAATGATTGTAATAAAATTAGACTTACTAAAAACTTCGCTAACTACATTTGTTTTGATAACAGATTCATCATCTCTGTTGATCAATTTTAGGGGGTAATAAATATCATATAAATAAACTGGTGTATTACCTCTCAAGAGGGTTTTAAGATGTGAATACTTATCCTTTTGTTTTGTCAGATACCTTTTAAGCCCGGTTTTAATGAGCTGACTTCCTTCATCAGCCAGATCACTAAATATGGATTTACTCTCCTTAACTAGTTCAGTTACGAATGAGCTTACAAATGTTTCAAGTATTTTTTCTTCCATGGTGAGTTATTGTGGCTAACAATTGAGTATGCGGACAAAAGTTCCGCATACTTGCCTTATGGCATGAGTAAATCTAAGTTCTCTGATTTGTAGATAAGGTAGCTTTCTTCACTCTTGCCTCCTACCAAAATTAACTCCTCAACCCCATATCTCACCAAAAGACGGATGCTTTGTTGCACTATTCATAGAAATATACCCAAATCTTGGTAGATGATTTGGGTGGTGGGGAGCGGTTTCCCTGACTAAACGTTACCTCAGCTCCCATGTACCGTTACCTCAAGGCTCTGGTAACGTTACCTCGACCACTTTGTAACGTTACCTTGACCTCATGGTAACGTTACCTCTGACCTGCGGTAACGGTACTTCCATGCCACGGTAACGTTACCTTTTGATTATACATGAAAAACCCTCTCAGAAGCCTTGGTTGCGGGATTATCTGGTACCAAAGGATGCAATTATTTTTAACGTTTTTTGACAAAACCCTTAGTCTTTTTGGCATCATACTTGTCTTGGATCAGACAAATCCCACACAGAGCGCTCCGTCAGGATTCTTATCAAAATCATTTTTCACATTTTAAATAATTTTCAATTATGTCAGTACTATATAAAGTGACTGAGCGCATTGATCCAAGGGATCTATCGCTCCCCAGAAAGTTTTATGCCAGAATCATCAACGGTGATGACGTCAGCTTTGAGGAATTGGTCGAGATCATCAGCAAAGTATCCAGTTTGAACTACGGCACTGTAATGGGTGCTATCGGGACCTTGATAGAGGTCATAGAGATGCAGCTCGCATTTGGTCGGCAGGTCAGGTTGAGTAACCTCGGCACCTTCTTCTTGACACTGAGTAGCCATGGCGTGGAGACGCAGGAGGAATTTCGTGCAGGTAGCATCAAAAGCGCCAGAATCAGGTTTAGACCAGGTCCAAGGCTACAAAAGCTGACCAAAACGCTGCAGTACGAAAAGGTAAGCTTGGCTAGTAATACAGAGCCAGCTGCTTAAGTTTCACTTAAATCTAAAGCCATGTTTAGTATCACACCGTAAAACGGTCTCGCTGTAGTGAGACCGTTTTTTGTTATAGGGATGATCGAATAACAAGCCTACTTGAAATAAGGTCTCTACCCATAGCACCAGCTATCCTTAAAAAACCGTTCCCATCCATTCTCATAATGAGGCATATTCTTTACTTTGCATAGAAAAGAACCAATAACTAACTCATGCTCAAAAGAACCTACTTGGTAGTTGCCATCCTCTATCAGAGTTTCACATGCTTGTCCCAAGACCAAGAAAAGAAAGGAGCATTAAGAGATTCGCTTGACCATAGATTGGACGCCAGTGATTTTTTGATGTCAGCCAATGGTTTCATTCCCTTGCTTCAGATCATCACCGAACCCGCCTTAGGTCATTTTGGTCTTTCCTTTGCCCCTATTTTCATACATCCCAACAAATACCAAGAGGCAGGCAGATACACTCCCCCCAATGTCACGGTGGGTTTTGCCGCCTACACGGTCAACCAGACATGGATGCTGGGCGCCATGCGAATCGCTTCCTTGCCTCGCTATGGTTTGAAGTATCGGATTGGCGCAGGATATGGCTCGGTCAATATGGACTTTTACAGAGACATCGGAGGACTGGGAGAAAAGAAATTTAGCTTCAATTTTAAATCCATCCCTTTTTTTGGTTCCCTGACCAAAGAGATAGGTCATAGCAATGTATTTGCGGGCATCCAATATTTGTACATGAGCAGTGATGTCTCTCCTGAGTTTGGTTTTACTACGCTGCCAGACTTTGTCACTGACAAATCCCTCAAGAGTCATGTCAGTAGTCCTGGACTCGTCGTAGAATATGACGCCCGTGACAATGCCTTCACGCCCAACAGTGGTCAGCTGCTTTCTGCCAATTTTACCATCAATGCCGCGTGGACAGGCAGTGACTTTGAATTTAGGAATGTCAATCTCAAGGCATTTCAGTTCATTCAGACGACGGACAACTGGGTCAGTGGTTTCCGACTAGAGACGGGATTTCAGTTTGGAGACTCTCCATTCTATCTCAATCCTGGTATCAACCTGAGAGGAGTGCCGATGGCAAGGTACCAAGGCAAGTCTACCTACCTCGTAGAGACTGAGCAACGCTATGATTTTACGATGCGCTGGAGTGCAGTGCTATTTACAGGCATGGCCAAGGCTGTACCTGACAAAGAGAGTTTCTCCAGTGCTACCTTGGTGTACAACTATGGCACAGGTTTTCGCTACTTGATGGCCCGCAAATTTGGCTTGCGAATGGGCATAGATGTAGCCGCGTCCAATGAGGACTTTGCCTACTACATCGTATTTGGATCGGCATGGAACAACCGTGGCTAAACAATCATCACAAGGTCAAAACTCAATGTACTTTGTATTCAATACTCAGATTTCAATACTCAATACTAGAAACATGAAAACAACCACACTACTATGCCTCTCACTGCTCTGCATGCATCTATGCTGGGGACAAAACGAAGAAAAAGAGTCGAGCGAAGAAAAATTCAAACACCATAAAATCATGGTCGTGATGGGACATACGCACGTCCCTGCCGGTATCGACAACAACGGTAAAAAAGAATGGCTCGTACTAGGGAGCTGGGGAATCGACTATGACTACCGTATCACATCCAAATGGAGCATTGGGTTGCACTCTGATCTGGTACTCGAAAATTTCGAATACGATGACGAAGAAGGTGCAACCCTACAAAGAAGCCGACCATTGGCATCCACCATCACCGTATCTCGCAAATTCGGAGAGCATTTCTCAGTGATGCTCGGTGGAGGGGGCGAATTTGCCAAAGAAGAAAACCTGACCCTATTCAGAGTGGGACTAGACTATGGCTGGGAGCTACCAGGAGAATGGGAAATAGCCGCGAGTTTGATGTCGGATTTCAAAATCAATGCTTACAACTCTTGGGTGCTAGGCATAGGTGTGGGTAGATCTTTTTGATCCCAAAACTTAATTGGAACTTAACTGCAATTGACTAATTCTACGGTCAAACTAGTAATAACTTTACAAAGGATTTATATTCGATAGCAGTTTCACTAAATTTAACAGGAGCAATTCACCTAATATGCTAAAACATACATCTAGCCATAGATTGCCAGCTATGCAGTTGACCGACTGGATACAAATCAATTGTTTCAAAAGCATCTTACCTTGAGCACAGATCAGAATCTACCACAGGGTAAATGAAAAAATAAACATGTATAACAAATAACTTGAATTGAAAATGAAAAATGTACTCAAAGCCAGCCTAATGACACTCGTTTTATTCATGGCAGCCCAACTGACCTATGCACAAGTAAAAAGTGACTACAACAAAGACGCAGATTTCTCAAAATATAAAACCTACACCTTTGCGGGTTGGGAAAAGAATAGTAGCGAAAGTGTCAATGATTTTGACAAGAAAAGAATCTTGGACGCCCTCAAATCAGAATTTGACAGCAGAGGCATGACTTTAGCAGAGACGGGTGGAGATGCGACCATTACGCTGTTTATAGTCGTGGACGAGAAGACTAGCACCACCGCCTATACTACCTACAACGGAGGAATGGGCTATGGCGGTCGCTGGGGATGGGGTTATGGAGCAGGAGGAATGGGTACTTCGACTACTTCCTACTCTGAAAATGACTACACAGAAGGCACCCTGGTAGTAGACATGTATGACACTGAGTCCAAAGACCTCGTATGGCAAGGAATCCTGACTGCTGTCGTCAAAGAAAAACCTGAAAAAAGAGAAAAAGGTATTCCTAAAAAGATCAGCAAACTGATGAAAACCTATCCAGTAGCTGCTACCAAATAATTTCATTTGTGAGGTTGCTTAGACCACATCTGGTTGTCTAAGCAACACGCCTATTTATTGCATTGACTAGGGCATCAAAGCGTTTTTATACATTTTAGTTTAAATTAAAAAAGTCTCATGTTGATAATTTCCCCGGATTCTATTCTCCAGTTCAAGACAAGGAATTGCTGGCAGCACAAAATCACTGGAACCTGATCAAGGTGAACATGAAAAAACCATAATGAGTGAAATAAAAAGCTAAGATGAACCAAACGAAAGGAATAATAAGTAGGTCGGCAGTGATAGTGATGATCATCCATTGTGTAATGTGGCTATCAGCCACCGCTCAAACAGACACTACCCTTGTCGATCAGCCTTTGTCCAAAAGAGAGGCAAAAAAGGTCAAGAAGAACAAACCACCTGAAGAGGGAGATATCTATTTTTCTCCAGTTCCTGCGATTGGGATGAACCCAGCCTTTGGATTCATGTATGGCGTAGGTGCAGCCGTGAGCTCCTACCTAGGTGACCCTGCCGACACCAAGATCTCTACCGCCTTGGCAGGCTTGATATTCACTACCAAAAAACAAACCATCTTCACGGTCAAAAGTGCCGCATACACCGCACACAACGATTTGATTCTCATTGGTGATTGGCGCTACCTTGATTCTAGCCAACCGACCTATGGCTTGGGCACAGGTCCACAGTCAGCCAAGTTGGTAGCCAACGGATTTGAATTCGACGATGGATCCAGTATCGATGGGATTGACCAAGCCCAAATGCTGGAGTTTAAGTGGATTCGATTGTACGAAACCGTATTGAAGAAGATCAATTCAGGTTTTTATGCAGGTGTTGGAATCCATTTTGATCAGTTTTCGGACGTCAATGATCAAATGTTGCGTCTCGATTCATTGGATCCCCAAATCACCAGTTATTATGCCTACAATGTCAAACACGATTTTCATCAGAGCGAATCGACTTTGACGGGCATATCGCTCAATGGCATCTATGACACCAGAGACAACCAAAACAACCCCTACAAAGGTCGCTATGCCTACATCAATTTCAAGATGAACCCAACCTGGATGGGAAGTGACCAATCGTCAACCACCCTATGGTTGGAGTACCGTGATTATTTCAACTTCACCCCAGACAATAACAACAACATTTTGGGCTTTTGGACATGGGGCAATTTCACGACCAGTGGAGATTTGCCTTACCTCCTACTTCCTGCCATTGGTACGGATCAGTTTGCCAAATCAGGACGCCCCTATGCGCAGGGTAGATTCAGAGGTCAAAACATGGTCTATGCAGAAACGGAGTTTAGAAAGACGGTTCTAGCCACAAAAAACAACCCTCATTTCCTAGGCATGGTGGCATTTTTCAACATCACCACTGCCAGTGCAGAGGGCAATGACATCAGCCTATTCGATTATGTCAACAAAGGCTATGGTCTGGGTCTCAGAATCGCTTTCAATCAAAAAGCCCGAACCAACATTGGTTTGGATTACGGTTGGGGAGACTATGGGACACAAGGATTTTACATCAAACTCAACGAAACGTTCTAATTTGCATTGAATCAAAAATCAAACAAAATGAAATACCTGAGTCAACTTCTACTTGCCATATCGCTTTCAATATTCATTCTCAGTTGTGAAAGTGGTCAAAAAGAGCTGTATGATGAGGCCGCTATCAACAGTCTGGACAGCCTCACACAAACCATCGGCAGACTACACTCGGTGAGTCTTACGATCAATGTCCAATCAGACAAGTTTGAAAATGGTGAATTGATCTCAAAATTTTCACAAAGTGATGTGTACATGAGAGACTCCAATCGGATGTACATCTACACAGACAATGAGCTGTTTCGCAAGGGATTTTGGTACGACGGCAAACAATTGGCTACCCTGCTATACAACGAAAATCAATACGACATCATCGATGTACCGAATACGATCATAGCCATGATTGACTCCACACACAATCACTTCAAGTTGGATTTTCCAGCAGCGGATTTCTTCTACCCTACCTTGACTGATGATTTGATCAATCACTTTGACACGATCGTTGCACTAGGCCAACGCCAAATCATGAAGACCTCCTACACCGAAATCAATGCCACCAATGCAAACCTAGACGTTTATATTTTGATTGATCCCAACACCAAGCTCCCCAAGCAATTAGAAATATATTACCTAGGTGAAAGAAAAGGAGAAAAATACATTGCAACTTTCTCCAACTGGAGAACAAACCCTCACTTGCCAGAGAGTTTATTCATGTTTACCCCTCCAAAAGACGCAACCAAAGAAACCATTATTGTAAAAAAACAAACGTCATGACTCAACAAACAGGCACGATCACTACGCTCCTACTGATACTATTTTTGGTATCGAATACAGCGTTTGCACAAAGGCTCAAACATGCCCCTACTACTATCAACAGAGGCGGCAGCATGAATCGAGGCTCAATCAATGGTGGAGCATCCAGAGCCACTACGAGACCACAGACGAGTACCCAAAGACCGCAAGTGAGACCTAAGACTGAAAACAGAACCAATACTACGGTCACTAGGCCTCAGCATAAACCTGATACCAGATCACAAGTAGCTAGTAGAAATACGGGAAACGACCATGTCAACGGAGGAAACCATACGGTCAAACCCAAAAACAAGGTCAACATTGATAACAGCCAGACCAACATCAATGTGAATGTGAATAGAAATGTCCGTATCAACAACAGCCACAACAACCGATATTACAACGGACATCGTGGGTATTACCCTTATCATTATCATCCATACCACCCCTACTACTATGGCCCATACTGGCATCCAGTGGGTTTTTTCATAGCTACCATCGCGACTACTGCGATCATCGTATCGATAGAGAATCAGCACTACTACTATGATCAAGGGGTCTATTATGTAGAAGCGCAGGGCGGATACAATGTAGTCCCTGCTCCTGTCAACATCACCATCGTCAACCTACCAAATGGAGTCGAAACCATCAAATCCAATGACGCAACCTATTATTACTTTTCTGGAGCCTTTTATCAAAAAGTAGAAGATGGATACAAAGTCATCCAAGCACCCGATGGCGTAATCGTAGCTAACATCCCCGAAGGAGGTGAAGAAATAGAAATAGAAGGTGTAAAATATGTATTCTACAATGAGACCTACTTTCAGCCCCTCACTCAGGATGGAAAAGACGTCTATCAAGTCGTAGAGATGGAACCTGTCGAATAGTCAGTGCAAGAACATACCCTAGCTTACATGAATTAGACGATTCAGGCTATTTGGACATGGATGAAGGGCTACTGAGCCTCAATTCAAGGAAAAGGAATGTAGGTATTATCTCCTGCTACTTTTGGAAATCTCTTGGCCTGCCAATCTGCTTTGGCTTGCTGCAATTTTTCTTTGCTGGAGGAAACAAAATTCCATAAAAGGAAACGCTCCTCTGGCAAGGGCTCTCCACCGAAAAGCAACAATCTCGTACCTTTTTTTAGTTCTATGCCGCACTCTTCATCGGTCTTGCTAATCATCATCTGACCAGCTTCGATGGTTTCTCCTTCGTCAGTGATGCTGCCTTTTACGATCACAAAGGCTACCTCTCCTTTGAGTTGGTTCTTTAGTTCCAGATGCGTGTCGTTTGTCGCATGAACATCCACCATAAATAGACTGGAATACCCTGTCAAAGGAGATTGTCTTCCAAAGGCAGTACCAGCAACCAGTACGATAGAGAGTCCTGCCTCCTCCCATCTAGGTAGATCTTGGGCTGGGTAATAGTCAAACCTCGGTTCCATGTCTTCCTTATCTTTGGGTAGAGCTACCCAAATCTGGTAGCCATGCATGCTGTACTTCGCACCGTCTCTTTGCTCTACAGGTGTACGTTCGGTGTGGGTCACTCCTTTGCCAGCCGTCATGAAGCCCGCATCACCAGGATGAATCACCTGAAATGATCCCGTGCTATCTCTGTGCTCAATCTCACCCTCAAAGAGATAAGTAAGGGTAGACAAACCAATATGAGGGTGTTGATCCACATCTATGTATCTGCCTGTCGTGATAGCTGCCGGTCCCATGTGATCGATAAAGGTGAAAGGTCCAACTTGGCGCTTTTCTCGAAAGGGCAACAATCGTCCTACCATGAAATTGCCCAAATCTCTTTGGCGCTCATTGACCAGCATTTTATTGTTACTCATAGCATGATTTTTTAGTTAGTTCTTTACATTTTCTTTCATTCGACTAAACTTGGTCGTATTGGGTACGACACTTCTCATTGAATCATACGTAACCCTCCAGTAACAAAAGACTATGAAAACAAAATGGCCACCAACCATTGGTGACTATTCTATAAGGTTTGATGATTGTCAACGAGTGTAGAAAGCTAAGTTCGATTTTGAATATCCTTTCAAAAGCTTTTTGAAGGGTTTAATTAACCATTCATTTTGCCTATGATCTGGAACTAACCTAACAATCTTTTTCTGAATTGATCTATCAATGCACGTTCTTGACTCACTATACCTCCGTGTGCTTCAGCGACATTTTCCAGCAAATCCAAGAACTGTTCGTAGTGTACTCTGACATCATGTCGGTCAAACACCTCCATGGATTCTTCGAATAATTCTATGGGGTCAGTGCCCATCTCTCGCTCCACCTCAAACGACAGCTCCAGTTCTTGTGCCCATTGATTTTCATCTATGACTTGGTGTATGATAGCTAGTTCCTCCTCTTGCACCTCTCCGTCACATTTGGCTACTGCATAGAGGATTTTACCAAATGTATCGATTAGCTCCTTTTGTAGTTGTATCATTGATGATTGAAATTAGTGGATGATGGTAAATATAACAGGATTCTATCAACTCAGAGAAAAGCAGTGCAATGATTTACGAGAATCCAAAGCAATATTTACGAGCACAATCCCAAGAGGTATTGCTTCTCCAAACATTAACAACCAGTGCCTCACTAAAATCCATAAATCATGGGAATAAAAATAGTCGCCAAAATCCAAAACAAGATATTGAGTACTGTCCCTACTTTCAAGAAATCACGGAATTTGTACTGACCAGCACTGTACACCATCGTATTGGTTTGATAACCGACGGGTGTCATGAAACTAGCTGAAGCAGCAAATGTGATTGCCATGATAAAAGGCATGTGACTCAACTCTAGAGTATGAGCTGTAGCCAATGCAATAGGTGCCATGAGCGCAGCTGCCGCATTGTTGGACATGATTTCGGTGAGCAAAGATGTGACCAAATACAACCCTGAAACAATGGCCATAGGCCCCCAAGGCCCAAGTTGGCCAATCAAAGTATCCGCAATCAAAAGATCCAAACCAGAATTACTCATTGCAGTACCCAAACTCAAGGCTCCCGCCAATAGGAAGACTACCTTCCATCCAATGGCATCATAGGCTTCTTTCATATCAATGACCCGCAGTAATACCAGAGCCACCACTCCTGCTACGGCACCCATCATGACATGCAAAATGTCTGTGCTAGCCAATACAATCACCGCCAAGGTCACAACCATCACTATGTAAAATTTACGCTTGTCAAACGTAGTGACCACATCCTCCGACAACAAAATAAAGGGTGCTTCTTTGCCCTTTTCAATCTGTTTCAATTCCTTCAAGTAGTGATTTTTGACCTCCGCCAAAATGATATCACCAGCCTTCAATTTTACTCGGTACAATTGCTCGTGTTTGATTTGCTCTCTGTGCTTGATTGCTAGAGGAACAGCACGATATCTACGTCTAAAGTCTGTTTCTCTCAAGGTCTTTCCCTCCATCTCTGACTCAGAGGTCACGACCAACTCTATGAGGGTAGTATTTTCATTTTTCTGTACCTCCTCACTGGACTTTTCTGTGGATGCAATGTTGATTTTGTCTCTATCCTTGAGCGACTTGATCTTCTCTACATTGCACTGCACTTTCAACGTATCGTTTTCTCTAAGGACAAAATCGCCCTGAGGCAAAGAGAACACGCTACCATATCTTCGTACCTCGATCACATCCATTTCTAGCTCCCTGACGAGCTCCGAATCCATGATCCGTTTATCAATATATGCCGATCCAGCCAGCAATTCGATCTCTGTGATATAATCTCTAATCCCAAATTTTTCGGAGAGATCCTTTTTGTCACGATTGCCAGGCAATAGTTTAATTCCCAAAAAAACCATGTAGATGGTACCAACTCCAATAAATATCAACCCCATAGGAGTCATATCAAACATGGATATAGCTTCCAGACCATGTTGCTCTACGATCCCACTGACCAACACGTTGGTTGAAGTACCTATCAGTGTACAGCTCCCACCAAATATCGAAGCGAAAGACAATGGAATCAGCATTTTGGACGGACTTTGACCTGATGAATGTGCGATCTGTACCAAAATAGGAATAAACACTGCCACCACAGGTGTATTATTGATAAAGGCAGATATGATCGCAATGATGAGCATCATCGAGATGATTCCTACGTTGAAATTGTACTTGAATGTGGAGGTCAGTCGGTGAGCCAGTGCCTGAAGAGCACCTGTTTTGAGCAAGGCCGCACTGAGTACAAACATGAATGTCACGGTAATGGTAGCCTTGTTGCTAAAGCCAGCTACCCCCTCCTCCGCTGTAACGACTCCAGTGAGCACCAGCGTCACCATGATCATCAACGCCACCAAATCTATGGAAAGAATTTCCGTAGCAAACAGCACGATCGCTACCGCAATCACGCCCAGTGTAATCATTGCATCAATACTCATACTTCGGTTTCTTTCAAATGGTTTATGGTCGCAAATATAATATAGTCTATATACTTAGTAGAGTTATAAGGGAAATAAAATTATTCTACCTTCCTTTTCTCTCGTCTAATAATCTCTTCGAGTGTCGCGTGTTTCAACAAATCAACGGTTTTGTTTCTGACTTCAAAAAAAACATCCCGTATTCCACAAGTCTCCTCATCATGACACTCATCACACTTTTCGTAATACAAATACGAAACACAAGGCAACAAGGCAATCGGTCCATCAATAAATCTCATCACATCTGCAAGATTGACGTCCTTTGGTTCTTTGAGCAAATAATAACCACCACCTCTGCCCTTTTTGCTTGCTAGTATAGCTGCTTTCTTTAGCTCCAAAAGAATGGTTTCTAAGAATTTCTGTGGAATATTTTCTGATTTGGCAATGTCACTGATCAACACAGGGCTATTGTCTTCTTGTTTGGCCAAATAGACTAGAGCATTTAAGGCATACTTGGTTTTCTTAGAGATCATAAACAAGATTAATCAAAATATAGCTGAACCAAAAGATTGGAATCACTTTGCTGGTAACAACGATTATTTTGGAAGAAAAAAAGACTACTAAATCTGACAAGCGATATGATTTAATCCTCCTTCATAGCAGTATTTGGAATCACCAATTGAATCAATATCGCAATCAACATTACTCCTGCACAACCGATCACATTGAACCAAAGATAACCTATATCTGATGTCAAAAATAGAGTCAAGACCATGCCTTGAGATACTATTGCTGCCCAAAAAACCGCACTTCCTCTTACAAACTTGACAAAAAATGCCACTAGGAATATCCCTAAAATGTTGCCGTAAAACAGAGACCCTAGAATATTGACCATCTCAATCAAATTCTCAGACCTATGCGCCATAAACGCAAACCCAATCGCTAGCATACCCCACAAAGCTGTAAGTAACTTGGACACGACCACATACTGAGAATCCGTCGCATGAGGATTGATTATGTTTTTATAAAAATCTATGGTGGTAGTAGATGCCAAGGCATTGAGCTCGCCAGAGGTCGAAGACATCGCCGCAGAGAAAATCACCGCTATCAATAGACCTATCAGCCCTTCAGGCAGATAATTCAATATAAAAGTCAAAAAGACATAATCTGAGTCCTTGGTTTTGATAGAACTGTCATTTTCCACAATCAGATCTCTTATTTTTTGTCTGTTTTGCTCCAGATCTTTGCTTGACTGAATCAAATGGGTACGTGTGCTTTCTTGAGCGGCAACATCCGAACCTGCCTCTCCAAACGCAATTGCAGCTTCCTTTCTTTGCTCAAACAGTTGTTCATGTTTGTTAATTATCTCTTCTGTTTGCTGGGGTACTTTCTGTTGGAGATCAATCACCGAGTTTTGGTTGAAATGAACTGGAGATTGATAAAAGATGTAAAACACGTACAACATCGCACCTGTCAGCAGAATAAAAAACTGCATCGGAATCTTCAAGACGGCGTTGAACATCAGACCCATTTTGCTTTCTGCTGTATTCTTCCCTCCCAAATACCTTTGCACCTGAGATTGATCCGTCCCAAAGTACGAAAGAGCCAAAAACAACCCTCCCAAAATACCCGACCAAACGGTATATCTCTTTTCAAAATCCAAAGAAAAATCCACAGTATTCAACTTGTCAAGACTCCCCGCCAGTTTCAATGCTCCAGTAAAAGACACGAATGGGCTGAGGTAATAGATGATATACCCAAAGGCTAAAACCATCCCAATCAAAATTACCGCCATTTGATGCTTTTGGGTAATACTCACCGCTTTGGTACCTCCACTGACAGTATAGATAATCACCAAAATGCCCACCAGCAAGATCGTATAAGTCAATTCCCAATTGAGAATCGTCGACAAAATAATTGCAGGAGCATAAATAGTGATCCCTGCAGCTAGACCTCTCTGTATCAAAAACAGAAACGCTCCCAACAGACGAGTTTTGTTGTCAAATCTACTTTCTAGGTATTCATAAGCAGTATAGACTTTGAGTCGATAGTAAATAGGGATGAAAACAAAGGAAACTATGATTAAGGCGATTGGGAGACCAAAATAATTTTGCACGAAAGCCATTCCGCTCTCATAGGCTTGTCCAGGTGTCGAAATGAAAGTAATTGCACTCGCCTGAGTTGCCATGACAGACAGACCAATGGTGCCCCATTTCATACTGTTGCCTCCCAACAAGTAATCCTGCATGTTGTTAGTCCCTAGCGTTTTGTACACACCATAGCCTACAATCAACCCAAGGGTTCCAAACAACACAAATAGATCAAGAATGCTCATGAATAAGATTGGCTAAACCAGTACAACAACATAATAATGACAAACAAGGTAGAGAGTACAAACCAATACATCTGCCTCCACCTTTGAAAAAACGGTGGCTTCTCTTCCTGTTCTATTTTGGGGATGATGGGTTTATTTTCCAATGGAAATCAAGTTTGTGTAGATTCTATACGCTCCTGGAACACCTGCTGGCAATTGTCTGAACCAAGAGTAACCTGTGTAGATGTAATACCCCTTGCCATACTTAGCCACCAAGAGACCTCCATTTCTTGGGTCTTCGCCTGGGTCATTGGACGACAACACCGCGTCAAACTTGTCATCCCATTCGTTGGGGAAATATAATCCTCTCTCCTGTGTCCAATTGTCAAAATCAGCAGCACTGATCTGGTTGGGTGTATTCAATACTGGATGACTTGGTATCAAGACACGAATTTCCGCCTCTTCTACAGAGACCCGATCACGGGACAATTTGAGTGGGTATGGTGCAATCTCCTCTGTCACCAAACGATGTGAGGTATTGTACTGCACGATCACAGTCCCTCCATTTTTGACATAAGTCATCAAATCCTTGTTCTCAAACTTGAGATTGTTTCTGGTATTGAAGGCTCTGATGCCGAGAATCACCGCATCATATTTGGTGAGTAAATCGACGCTGATTGACTGATCATTGACCACATCCACCTGATAACCAATCTGTCTCAAACTGGCAGGGATATCATCTCCTGCCCCTTCTATATAAGCGATTTTCTGTCCCTTTTTCTTCAAATCAATCTTCACCACCTTGGCTGTAGCTGTCGGCAAAAGTGTTTGTTTGGGAATGTGATCATAGGAGATCGTTTCCAGTTGGTAGGAATACCCCTTGCCCTCTACAGTCGCTACTGCGGTGATTTCACCCTCTGATTGTTGACTTGGAGGTGTCAACAAGAATTTGTAGACGGCCTCTTGGCCTTTCGCATCCAGCGAAAACTTGTGAGCTTTAGGTTTTGATTTCCATCCCTCTGGCAAATCCAATGTCAACTCACCTTGTAATCCATCTCTACCTGAGATCACTTTGATACTGACTTCCTTTTCGGCTCCATTGGCAAACACCAATACTTTGTCCTGAATATTGGTAAATACAGGTGGTGCAATCACGACAGGGTCATACACTTCTCCCTCCACAGGATCATTTCTTTTGTACACTATAGGCAATTTGTAATCCAAATAGGTCTCTCCTATTTGAATGGTAAAGACAGACTGCAAGGCTGGATCATTCTCAGGTTTGCCTATCAGATTGACATCATCGACACGGTACATACCCAATGTCCCTTTGTCCTTGAGCCAATAAGGTTGAGAATAATCCATTCCCTCCTTCAATTGATAATTTTTGTCCATGTTGAGCGGGCGGTTGTCATACAATCTCTGCCCCACTTTGAAAGTTTGTATTCCCACCACATCAATAGCACTGAGGCTTACTTCCAATTGGGATCGATTGATGGCCTCTATACTCAATTTGATCGAATCTCCTGGCACATATACTTCAGCATCCGTTTTGGCCTCCATATACAATCCTGCACATTCTTTGATCAATTCCTTGATTTCATGTTGTTTCAGTTCCTTCCAATATGGATTGTCGATCTTTTGGAGTTCGTTGTATGCTTTGATCAAATCTGGGATGATGATTTCAGGTTGAGTAGGATCATAATTCATCAAGGCTTTGTCGACATGGTATCCCACTTTATGTCCCCCCTTGATTCTCGCCCAAGTAGTTGTGATCTCGTTAAACAATTCTGTGGTGGAGGTATCCCCTAGGACAGGAATCAAATATTCCATCGATTCACCTCTGCTTCCAGTCGTTCCAAATCCTTGGCTTTTGTGACAGCTGCGACTCTCAGCAGCGATTTCAGTATAAGACTGACCCAACAATGGGTTGTAACCTCCCAAGTCAATTGCTAGCAAACCAGTAGGGTCAAATACCCCATTCTCATCTCTAAAAAAATATGGGTGAGTATTAAAAACCAATCTTTTGGCCTGCCAAACACCGTACTTATCTGCAGACTCGGGAAATGCTGTAGGATCTGCTGCCAATGCAAATGCCTCCCTTGCTAAAATCGCAGAAGCGGTGTGATGTCCATGTCCTCCTCGTCCATCCTCTGGAAAACGGGTAACAATGACATCAGGCTTATGTTTCCGATACACTCTTACAAAATCACTCAGTACTTCCTCTCTGTTCCAAATATTGAAGGTCTCTTCTGGTTTTTTGGAATAGCCGAAATCATTGGCACGGCTAAAATATTGTTGTCCTCCGTCGATCCTGCGAGCTGCTAACAACTCTTGCGTACGGATCACGCCGAGAGACTCTCGGATCTCTGAACCTACAAGATTCTGCCCTCCGTCTCCACGGGTAGCCGAAAGATAGGCCGTATTATAATGCTTCTCGTTGGCAAGATAGGTAATCAAACGTGTGTTCTCATCATCAGGGTGTGCCGCAACATACAACACAGAACCCAACACATTGAGCTGTTCTAATTTATGTAATATTTCAGCCGAATTGGCTTGCTGTGGTTTTTGAGAGTAGGAAAAGAAAGGTAAAAAAGAGACTAAGATGACAAAAGATAGTCGTGTAAAATTCATAAGATTTTAGTTCTGCTAAAAGATTGCTGCAAGTAACGAAAGCTAAATTAACGACGTTTTATGGATTGGGTTTGGATAAGACAAAAAAAACCCTGATTCCTACCTCTAGAAATCAGGGAGTAGTTTGACCTACTTTAACCTAACCTTTTCTTGAATAAAATGTGCTTGAAGCAGATTTATAATATCTTTTGGATGAAATGAAGTCTGTGCATCATACAGTAGTTCAAGTCATTAGGATAAAAGTAATACCATACACCGTTAATTGCAAATGATTTCTCTCGAAATGTGCGTTTATGTAGAATAATATCAAAAACTAGGTGTGAATTATATCTTCACAAATCTGCGGCGAAACTCCTCATCATTCCATCTACCCTCTAAAAAATAAACTCCACTTGGTAAATGAGAAACAGAAACTGCAGTCATACCATCATCCCAAGAAACCCATGAAATCTCATACCGCTGTCCCAACACCGAAAACACTTGCAATCCTTGGATTGCTTTGTATTCCACATCTATATGTAGCAAAGAATTGGCAGGATTAGGATATACCTCCATTTGATTACTTTCAGTTCCGGACAAAACTGTCGACGAAACCCTGTAATCCATGACCAAGGTATCATAACAACCCAACTTACTCATAGCAACCAATTCCATGGCATAGTTTCCTGCATCGAAAAAGGTATAATTTAGAGTTTTGGTTGTCTCTATCAATTGTCCGTCCATATACCATTGGTAAGAAGCTATCTCAGAGTCTGGACTGGCGGAGAAGCGAGCATACTGACTCTCTGCCAAGATCAATTGATCGGGAGAGGCTGTGAGTGTTGGATCAAAGGAATTGACTTTGATCTCCAACTCTACTGCGGCACTTTGGTGGTAATCAGTGATGTTGGTTATATAAAATGAAGTATCAGTCAATACCGGCCCCAAATAGGCCTGCTTTCCCTTAGCTACCAATCGTGTCAATCCCTCATCTGCATAAAATGCAAAATACTCCCCGTACCTGGGTTGGGACCATACTAAGTCCTTTTCGCAGACCCTTCTTATGGTATTTTGATTGACTCCTGGCTGAGTACTAGTCGCAAAACTCACCCGCTCACTTACTTTTGACTCACAGCCGTCCATACTCGTAGCTGTCAACAATATTTCCATCTGTGTCAGTGCACTCACCACACGAGTCAATGTCATGTTATTACCCGCAGACACGCCGTTGAGTTGCCATGATCGTGTCGCTGCATGGGTACTTTCGTCCGAAATCCATATCATCTCGCTGGACGAAAGATCTATGGTGTCTGGTAGGTATCTAAATCTAGCCATGATCGGATCCACTGTCACCTCAACTGGTATTTTCACGCTTTCATTTTCGGTAGCCGTAGAGCTGACGTAGTAGGTCTGAGATTCGTATAGAGCAGGCGTCTCCCATTCGCTTCCTTCAAAAAATGGCTGGGTTGCATGAGTACTGTTGTAAAAGCGCAAATCACCTGAACTCGCAGATGATATCACAACTGTTTCACCAGAACATACCCGATAGGTTTGAAACACAGGCGCTGCTCCTCGTTGTTTGACTTGAAAAAACAACTCTCCCAAGGCCTCACAGCCCAATTCCGTCACGATGGCTAGTTTCACTGTGTAGTCTCCTTCATTACCAAATGTCACAATCGGATTTTTAGCCTTGGAATAAAAACCATTGGAAAAATCCCACGACCATTTCGTGGCAGTCAAACTCTCATCTATGAACTGTACCTTGTTGGCTGGATTATCTCCCAAGTAATACACCGTAGGGTCTGCCCTCATCACTACCTCGGGATTGAATATTTGTAAAAACATGGCGTACAAATCAGAAAAATATCCGTCTACATATTCCCTATAATACAAAACCGTATTACTATCAAAACCAACCAAACTCAAATCAGAGCCCGATTCAATCAAGTTGGATTCTGATTTGTCATCATAGATGTAAAAGTCAACTGAATTCTCCAATGGAACCGCTGCATTCTCACAGGCAAACTGTGACCAATTCAATGCGGGGTTTTCTAGAAAATCTTGGTACTTCGCACGAGCTTTCTCCAAGTTCGAAATCAACTCTGCTGAAGAATAGCCAAAAAGCGTCACAAAGGTCACCTTTTCTGATGCATGAGCGGCCAAAGTCGACAAATCGGCCGTTAGCATCATGGCTACATCATTACCCTCTGCCCCACCCGCGCTCAACTTGTCGGTAGTCATCAGACTCCATTTGGTCGCATCAGATACAGAACTAGCCAAATCAAGGAGATTTCCATTTGCATCAAACAAATCAATGGCATGAAATATAAGGTCTTGTTCTGTCAACAGTGCCACGCCCACCATCAATTGACCTGCAGTTTGGGTATGAGTGTAACCCATCTCATTTGTAGCATCCCATGTCACCCAATTCTGAACACTTTGCAACACATTCAGATTCGCATAATACCCCATCTTCAGAATCGCAAGGTCAGTATCAGTGACATTGGTCACTCTGTACTCTTGGATCAGAAAATCATTATTATCATCATCATCCCAAAGCATGAATTCTTGCTCAACGAGCAAGCCTTGCACTACCAATGCAGCACTATCCGTAAAAATACCTCTGGCATATTCATCTACATCCTCGCGGTTGTACAATCGGGTATTCGTACTCGCCAAAAAATCCTGATCCCGCTCTCCTGTAAACAGATTGTTGATTATGTTGTCAGAAACTCTATCTGCCTGCGTACCTATGGCAATACCTATCGAGCTTGCGATTTTCGCATTTTTATATTTTAAACCAAACCTATCAGCCGATGACTGATCTTCTTCATAACACAGGTTAGCTTTAGAAGAAATGGTTTGTTGGATTGTCCCGTTGCTGATGCTGTGAAAATCTTGGGCTGTGGTCATATGAAAGTATTGAAAATCATCATACCCTTCATTGTCATGATAACTCATTCGAAAACTTATTCGGGTATCAGCGGGCACATCTTTTTTGATCACCACTTTGACATTGATGTTGCGAAGCGTATCAAAGGCATACATATTACCTAATACCAGTTCACTGTTGATTGGATGTGCCAACTCGGACTCACAAGTGATCGTGACTTTGGTCCCTTTGAGGTCTCGTAGGATATTGACGAAATTCAGGGAAACGTTGACAGTATCACCACCAAAAACCTCTCCATCAAAACTCGTTGTAATCTCTGTATCAAAACTTCTCATAGCAGCTACATTCTTTTCCGAGACTGCTCTAAATACATTCAAACGACCCTTACCTAGCATGCCATAGTAATTGCTATTGTTTCCTTTGTCATATACATCATCAGCCGTCATTCTGATCTGTTCTATGATTTGGATGGCGTTGTATTTTGGGAACACACTCTTCACCAAAGCAGCTGTGGCCGCAACTAATGGAGAAGAAAAAGAAGATCCTTCTGTAATTGTGTAGTTGTTATTGATATTGGTGGTAAAAACGTCCTTACCTGGAGCCATGATATCTACATAATAGCTCCAACTGGCCTTGGTTGCTTTTTCATCATTATTGTTGCTCTTGGCCACTGATAGTACATGGTCATAACTAGCTGGATAAAAGTCCAATTCAGCATCAGTATTTCCTGCTGCGGCTACCAAAACTGCATCTTTCTCTAACACCACATAATTGATAATTGACTGGGCAATAGACGAGTACGAGCCATCAGAACCCCAAGACAAATTGATCACATCACAACCTCTGTCTGCAGCATAAATGATAGATTCGTACGAATTATTAAAAATCCCATCAGAGGATTTAGCCAGTTTGACGGGCAAAAATTTGCTTCGATATGCCAAGCCAGCAATCCCCTTACCATTGTTGGTGGCAGCTGCTGCCATCCCAGCTACATTTGATCCATGAGAATACTGCTCCGATGGTCGATATGTCGGATCATTGTCACCATCTGCTACATCCCATCCATAGTAATCATCAATGTACCCATTACCATCATCATCTACCCCATTGATTGGATCATCCAAATTCAAATAAATCTTGGAAACCAAATCTTCATGATCCATGTCAAAACCTGTATCACTCACTCCAATCACAATCGTCGAATCGCCTCGTGTCACGTCCCAAGCATCATATGCCTGAATCACAGCCAAATAATCTTGTTTGGCAATTTGTTCATCATTGGGGACAACCAAAATTTGAAATTCTGGTTCACGTTCTACGACTTGTACATTGTCATAACCTTGCAATTCTTGAATCAACTGATCGGCTTGTGATTCCTCTACAGACAATCGATAAATTCCCTTTAGGTATTTGCTCTTAGGCTGTTGTAAGCTCCGAGACTGGGGATTTGGCTGACCTGTTGACTCCATCGATTCCACCTTGGAGACGGCCTGATGAGTTCTGACGGATTCAATGGTTATATTATTTGAGACAGTTCTGCCGGTGCTTGATTGGGGCACATCTTTCATCATCAGGTACAAGGTCGACTCCTGCCCCTGTGCAACAGTCACTTGTAACCCAATCCACAGCAATATTATGCTTATATATTTTAGTTTTTTCAATCGAAAACAGAACTCAAATCAGAACTCAAAATTACAGATTAAATACCAAGCAACTAGCTGAGGTTTGGCAGATAAAACTGATGAATGATAAATGACAAATGAATCCATAAGTAATTGACCGAATGATCTGACAATATGTCGTGTTTTTCTATCTTTGCGGTTCGAGTAAAATAAAGAATTACCCAAAGAGCTAATAAGACGAAAGAATGAAAGGACTGATCAGTGATTTAGACATTCTAAGTGGAGAGGAACAGAAGCAAGAAGAAGTTCACATTACCAAAGAAGAGGGAAATACAGGCAAGAAAAAGCTATATATAGAAAGCTATGGTTGCCAAATGAATTTTTCGGATAGCGAAATCGTATCCTCTATTATGAAAGAGCAAGGCTACACCACTACTTCTTCCTTTGAAGAAGCAGACGTGACCTTCCTCAACACCTGCTCCATCCGCGAAAAAGCTGAAATCACCGTCAGGAATCGTCTGGCACACATCAAGGGATCTAAGAAAAAAAATCCAAACATGGTGGTAGGTGTGCTCGGCTGTATGGCTGAGCGTCTCAAATCAAAATTACTCGAAGAGGAAAGAATCGTAGATTTGGTCGTAGGACCAGATGCCTACAGAGATCTGCCCAACTTACTCCAAGAAGTCGACTCTGGACAAAAAGCAGTCAACACCTTCCTATCCAGAGAAGAAACCTATGCTGACATCAGCCCTGTCAGACTCAACTCCAATGGTGTGACGGCCTTCATCTCGATCATGAGAGGTTGTGACAACATGTGCTCATTTTGTGTGGTGCCTTTTACCCGAGGGAGAGAAAGAAGCCGCGACCCACATTCGATCATAGCTGAGGCGCAAGATTTGTTTGACAAAGGATACCGTGAAGTAACCCTGCTCGGCCAAAATGTAGATTCTTACAAATGGTCTGAAGAGCAAAACAACAAAGCCAAATTGGAGAAATCTGACATCCAAGAAATCACCAACTTTGCACATCTATTAGAGAAAGTTGCTCTGGTCAACCCACTACTGAGAGTGCGATTCTCTACTTCACATCCCAAGGACATCACCGACGAGGTATTGTACACTATGAAAAAGTACGACAATATCTGTAAATATATCCACCTGCCTGTGCAAAGTGGAAATTCCAGAATCCTTGAAATGATGAACAGAACCTATGATAGAGCTTGGTACATCAATAGAGTCGATAAAATCAAAGAAATTCTAGGGGAAGACTGTGGCTTATCGAGTGACATGATCGCAGGATTCTGTACAGAAACAGAAGAAGAACACCAGGACACGCTGTCTTTGATGAGATATGTCAAGTACGACTTGTCCTACATGTTCTACTACTCAGAAAGACCTGGCACACTAGCGGAAAAGAAATACGAAGATGACATCCCTATGGAGGTCAAAAAACGCAGACTCACCGAAATCATTGATCTACAAAACCAAACTTCAGCTGAGAGCAACCAACGAGACATAGGCAAAGAGTTTGAAGTATTGATAGAAGGAGTCTCCAAAAAATCTTCAGACCAACTGTTTGGAAGAACAAGTACTAATAAAGTGGTGGTATTTGACAAAGCCAACCACCAAAAAGGTGATTACGTACATGTCAAAATCACAGGGTGTACAACAGGTACATTGTTTGGGAGTTTAATCGAAAACTAAATCGAAGTTTTGAAAGAATCTGATATCCAATCCATCAAAAGGCGTTTCGGGATCATTGGCAACTCGCCACTTCTCAATCAAGCCATCAATGTCGCAGCTCAAGTTGCGCCTACTGACATGAGCGTATTGATTACAGGCGAAAGTGGCAGTGGCAAGGAATCATTTTCTAAAATCATACACTCACTGAGCAAGCGCAAACATGGGCAATTCATTGCCATCAACTGCGGTGCTATTCCAGAAGGAACGATTGATTCAGAACTATTTGGACACGAAAAGGGCTCTTTTACCGGAGCGCATGAGGCACGCAAAGGGTATTTCGAAGTGACAGACGGTGGCACCATCTTCCTCGATGAAATCGGAGAAATGCCGTTGAGTACACAGGCTCGTCTATTAAGGGTACTCGAAAATGGAGAATTCATCAAAGTGGGATCATCCAAAGTCCTCAAAACCAACGTACGTGTGATTGCCGCTACCAACGTCAATCTCCTCGGCGCAGTACAAAACAAAAAATTCAGAGAAGACCTATATTATAGATTGAACACTGTGCCAATCTATGTACCACCATTGCGAGAAAGAGGATCAGACATCGAGTTACTATTCAGGAAATTTGCTTTCGACTTTGGCGAGCAATACCATGTCGAACCTATCAAGCTAACAGAAGATGCCAAATCCTTGGTCAACAAATTCAGATTCCCAGGCAACATCAGACAACTCAAAAACATCGTAGAGCAAATTTTCAGTATTGGAAATGGAACGCCTATTAGATGCTGCTAAACTGGCAACCTATCTACCGATGGATAATTCTTACTTGCCCGCTACCATAGATAAAAAAGACAGCAGCAGCAAAGATGGTGGCTTTTCAGAACGAGATATTCTGTACAAAATCCTCTTCGATATGAAGAATGATGTCACAGAGTTGAAGAAATTGATTCTAGAAATGCTCAACAGCGATAGTAGCAACACAGAGATTTTGAAAGAACACAAGAACCTATTTCAAAACCTAGAAATTGTAGAGGAGCAGTTTGAAGAAACCGTAAAACCGAGTAGAGTCGAAGAGCCCATTTTAATCTCTGCCAACAATAACAACCACTCATCCTATGAGCTGGACAAAATCGAAGATATTACTCATGAGACAGAAGAAGACGATTCTTTGTCTATAGAAAAAAAGGAAAAAGAATTGATCATCCGTGCGCTAAGAAAAAACAAAAACAAAAGAAAGTATGCAGCACTCGATCTTGGCATTTCTGAACGTACCCTGTACCGTAAAATCAAACAATATGAACTGGAAGAGTAGTTTACTTATCATCTTACTCGCATGCTGCATGAGTACCTCATGTGGTGTATATTCATTTACCGGAGCGTCCATCTCAGCAGATGTCAAGACGATTTCGATTCCTACATTCTACAACAATGCTCCTCTAGGACCATCCAACATGAGCATAACCTTTACAGAACAGATTCGAGATTATTTTATTCAGAACACCAACCTAAGATTAGTCGACAGTGACGGGGATCTACAGTTGGAAGGTGCGGTCACCAACTATACACTCTCTCCTGTGGCCGTGACCGCAGCACAAGAAGAAAACAGCATTGACCTTACCAGTTTGACCAGATTGACCATTTATGTCAATGCTTCCTACGTCAACATCAAAGACGACACCTATGATTTTGACAAAACATTTTCCTTCTTTATTGATTTTGATCAGGACAGAGAAAACCTATCTTCCAATGAAGAACAATTTGTCGAAGAAATCTTCGATCAAATCATCTTGGATATATTTAACAGCTCTGTGGCTAATTGGTAAATTTTATTAACTTTAGCGTTTAGCATAAACCAAACATACACTTGAATAAGCAGAAGTTTATTGATCTAGTAGGAGTAACAGAAAAGATTTCTGAAGCAGATGTAAAAGCACTCGAAACGCTAGTTCGTCAATATCCCTATTTTCAGAATGGACATGCTATCCTAGCCAAGGCGAGCAGAACACTCAAATTGCCTTCATACAAGGCTAAAATGAACACTGCTGCAGTTTATGCTACGGACAGATTGGTGTTCAAAGACTTTATCACTGCTACTCCATCACCTGCTACAAAAACCGCTCAAACGAACCCCACTCCTATACAAAAAACTGTGGCTCCACAGCCATCTGTTACTCCCAGAGGAGAAATGGACAAATTGATTGAGGAAATCTATGCCAACCTAGAAAACTGGAAATCCAGCAGAGAACAATACCTCGAATACGAAAAAGAACACCCTGAAGAAATCGTTATCCTCCCTGTTCCTAAAGCAGATGATGCCTTTGAAAAGCTAAAAAAACAAGTAGCAGATGAGGTCAATGCAGAAGAATCCAAACCTGAACCTGCTCCCCTGCCAGAAAATAAAGCCGTCGAAAGTGCTGCTCCAAAGGAAACAAAAACTGAAAGCGTCGAAGAAGAAAAAGTAGTCTCTTCTATCACTGAAACCGAAATAACATCGGAGATAGAAGTGGAAATACAAGAAGTTGAAACTATAGAAACTACAGTAACCACACCTGAAGACGAAATAGCTGAAATTCCAATAGAAGAAAAAGTAATTACGCCTAAGTCCTCCAAAAAATCAGAGGGACCAGAAATAGAGTCCTTGGATGATCATTTGGAAGCACTAGAGGCTCAGATTGATGAAATCACTCCAATCCTACAGGCCAAAAGGGAAGAAGAAATCAATGCAGACGAGGATTCACATGTAGAGCCTGTCAAAAAAGAGACTACTACCTCTGAAGTAAAACCTCAAAAGATCATTGAAAAACCTGCAGATGACAAGTCTGACACACCTGTCGTAGATGAATCTGTTATTGAGTTGGATCCAGAAACCGTTTACAGTTTCAACAGTCCGATACCAGAACCTCAAGAATTGCCAGAAAGCTTACAGCAAAAAAGAGATTACAAAAAGGAGAAAGAAGCTCAAAAAGCAGAAGAGGATAAAATGATTTCCTCTGAAGAACTCAGTAAAATCGTTGACAAGGTCAGTGAAGAGGTGGAAATGGAGGACAGAGAAGGTCATCCAGAAGATGTATCAGACGAAATGTCCGAAATCATCGAATCCAAACTTCAATCGCTGCAAAAACCCAAAGATTCTAAACCTGAGGAAGCCAAAGAAGAACCTGTAGCAAAAGTAGAAAGCACAAATGTGCTGGATCAAACTCCAGATCATACTGAATCACCCACTGCAGAAGACTTGCCCAAAAAGAAGCCTACAGCAGTCGCTGAAAAAGGCGAGATACCCGTTTTTGATACTGACGATGAAGACATCGAAATCAGACAGGATACTGAAGTATCTGCTAAAGATTCTGAACACGAACTAGGTGAAATAGATGAAGAAAGAAAGTCTCTAAAACTAGTCCCTGGAGCGTCCAAAGGAGATAAAAAATTCAGGCTTTCCGTCCTAAAAAGACCTCACAAGTTTACCAAGCCTAAAAAAGAAACCAAAGAAACAGATACTCCTACCGCTGCAAAAGCAAAGAAAGAAGTCACGGAGGAAAAAGTCGATAAGGCAAAGGTTGACAAAAAAACAGCTGCTAAAACTACCAAAGAGAAAGCAGTCAAAAAGACTGTATCTAAAGCTAAAAGCATCTCAAAAAAGGAAAGTGCCACTGACACAAAAAAGGAGGACACACCGTCGGAAACAGCTAAAGAAAATGAACAGGAATCAAGCCCGAGCAAGAAGCTAAAATCCACTCCTAAATTCAGGATGTCAGCCTCTATCAAAACGTCTAAAAAACTGAATACAGACAAGACGAAGAACGAGGATCAGGATGATGACATAAAAAAAAAACACCTGAATTAAGTAAAACCAAACCTCCTAAAGAGATACAAAACTCTTTGATAGATTCTTTCTTAGAAACGAATCCAAGCATAGAAGTATCTAAGGATCAAAAGAATATTCCTGCCATTGTTCAGGATTTATCAGAGACCAGTACCATGTTCCCTGACAATCTGGTCACGGAAAACCTTGCCACAATCTTGACAGATCAAGGCAAAATAGAAAGAGCCATAGAGATCTATGAAAAATTAATTTTGAAAAATCCTAAGAAAAAGGCTTACTTTGCGTCTCAAATTGAAAAACTAAAGAAATTATAATGTTTGCAACTATCATTACATTAATTGTCATCGTGGCAATCGTATTAATCTTGGTAATACTTGCACAAAATTCAAAAGGCGGTGGACTCTCTAGTCAATTTGGCGGAGCTGGCACTTCACAATTGATGGGTGTAAAGAAAACAGGTGACCTATTAGAGAAAATGACATGGACTTTGGCTATCGTATTGATCGCCCTGACTATGTCTACTAAATTCATGATTGGGGGTGCTAATACTGGAAGTGAGTTTTCTAGTCCAAACATCGAAAGTGCGCAAGACAAATCAGTAGCTCCTGCCTTGGATATGGATGCTTCAGAAGCTCCAGCAGAAGAATTGCCTGTACTTGAAGAAAGTACTGAAGACGCAGAATAACATTATCAAAAGCATATATTTAAAAGTCCTGACAGTTTTGTCAGGACTTTTTTTTGCCCATACAGCAAGGATGTCAGTGTCCAAACGCAGCATTGCCAAGCCTGTCACTCCTCTCCTAACTTTGTCGGTCTTTTTGTCAGAAATCACGAACTGGCACAAGAAGTGATAAGGGAGATGTAGATTTATAACTTCAAAAAATCATAAACTAAAAGTAAAATGTCAAAAGTAAACTTTAAACCAAACGAAGACCGAATCTTGGTTGAACCAGCTGCAGCAGAAGAAAAGACTGCTTCAGGAATCTTCATTCCAGACACTGCCAAAGAAAAACCTCAGGAAGGTGTAGTAGTCGCTGTTGGTGAAGGAACAAGCGAAAAGCCTGTGACTGTAAAAGTAGGCGATAAAGTACTTTATGGTAAATACTCTGGAACTGAGATCTCCCTACAAGGTGGTGAATACCTCATCATGAGAAACTCAGATGTTTTCGGAACACTTTAATTCAAATTTTAACCTAGAATTTTAATCAATTAGAATAATGGCAAAAGAAATATTTTTTAACACTGACGCAAGAGACAGACTCAAAAAGGGTGTGGATCTATTGGCTAACGCGGTAAAAGTAACATTGGGACCTAAAGGTAGAAATGTGATACTTGACAAAAAATTTGGCGCTCCGACTGTTACCAAAGATGGTGTTTCGGTAGCCAAAGAAATCGAACTAAGTGAGCCTATCGAAAACATGGGTGCTCAGTTGGTCAAAGAAGTTGCTTCTAAAACAGCTGATGACGCAGGTGATGGTACTACTACCGCTACTGTATTGACTCAAGCTCTTTTTGCTAATGGAATCAAAAACGTAGCTGCAGGAGCCAACCCAATGGACCTGAAAAGAGGTATCGACAAAGCAGTTGCTGCTGTGGTTGCCAATTTGAAAAAGCAGTCTAAAGAAATCAAAGGTTCAGAAGAAATCGCTCAAGTAGCAACTGTATCTGCTAACAACGATGCTGAAATCGGTCAGATGATTGCTGATGCAATGACAAAAGTTGGCAAGGACGGTGTAATCACTGTAGAAGAAGCCAAAGGAACTGAAACTGAAGTGAAGACTGTTGAAGGTATGCAGTTTGACAGAGGTTACCTCTCTCCTTACTTTGTGACCAACACAGAGAAAATGGAAGCAGAATTGGACAACCCTTACATCTTGATCTACGACAAAAAGATCTCTACGATGAAGGAAATCCTTCCAGTATTGGAAGCTACTTCTCAGCAAGGCAGACCATTGTTGATCATCTCTGAAGATGTAGATGGCGAGGCTTTGGCGACTTTGGTTGTCAACAAAATCAGAGGTTCGTTGAAAGTAGCTGCTGTCAAAGCTCCAGGTTTCGGAGACAGAAGAAAGGCTATGTTGGAAGACATCGCTATCTTGACTGGAGGAACTGTCATCTCTGAAGAAAGAGGTTACAACCTAGAAAACGCTACCCTAGAATACCTAGGTACTGCTGAGAAAGTCAACATCGACAAAGACAACACTACAATTGTCAATGGCAAAGGTACCTCTGAGGACATCTTGTCCAGAGTCAACCAAATCAAACAACAAATGGAGAATACTTCGTCTGATTATGACAAAGAAAAACTCCAAGAGCGATTGGCTAAGTTGTCAGGTGGTGTAGCGATTCTCTACATCGGTGCTGCAACCGAAGTAGAGATGAAAGAGAAGAAAGACCGAGTAGATGATGCACTACACGCTACTAGAGCTGCTGTACAAGAAGGTATCGTAGCTGGCGGTGGAGTTGCTTTGATCAGAGCAATCGAATCTCTCGATGGCATGAAACTGGAAAACGAAGATCAAAACACAGGTGTCAATATCGTAAGAATCGCTATCGAATCTCCTTTGAGAACCATCGTCGAAAATGCAGGTGGTGAAGCATCAGTAGTAGTCAACAGAGTGAGAGAAGGCAAAGGCGACTTTGGCTACAACGCTAGAACTGATGTGTACGAAGAGATGTTCAAAGCAGGTATCATCGATCCTACCAAAGTAACAAGGTTGGCACTAGAGAATGCTGCATCTATCGCTGCTCTCCTATTGACCACAGAAGCTGCTGTCGCTGACAAACCAGAAGAAAATGGTGGACCAGCAATGCCTCCAATGGGAGGTGGCATGGGCGGCATGATGTAATATCATAAGCCTTTTCGTCCGACAGGTTAGTACGGACATCTTATTATATATCAAAGTCCGATTGTGTTTCAATCGGACTTTTTTTTGTATCCAGCCTCACACATTTCCAACTCAGTGACACCATTTTATATAGGAAAATCAACTTTATCTTTATTCTATCTCAAGTACAACCCCTCCTATTTATACACACTCTTCTAGGTATAAAAACGTAGAAATAAGTGATGAAAAATTTCAATACCCATAGATCCGATCAAAATCTAAAAAACAAGCCAATTATCGCTTGGAGGGAAAAAACCACATTAATTCTCATCTGTATCAAGTAGTACAGAAATAATCTAAGCCTACAGTACAACTCCAATCTACATCCCGCTCACAAATCCTGAATGGACTTTTAAGCCTTTTTACCTAGAGAAAATTACACTTTAAATCGGATTGCTCAGGCATGCAAACTCAGGCAACTTTGGAAAACAAAAACCAATGAACTGATGAACATGTTGAAAAAACTCATCCACCTACTACTGCTATGGGTAGCATGTGCTACCCAATCCTTCGCCCAGCAGAATTTCAAACTGCAAGCTGAGTACCGACTCAACCCACTTTACTCTCATGGATACAGAGTGCCAGTCATTGGAGATAAAAAAGACGAAGGATACGTCAGTCAGCGTACACGCATCATCATGAACTATGAAAAAGAGGGTGACATGAGTTCGGAAATCATCCTTCAAGACCTCAGAGCTTGGGGAACCTACAACAACAATGGTCAAGCAGGCAATCTCAGCATATTCAGGGCTTGGGTGGAAAAACAAATCGTAGATGGTTTGTCCATCAAGGTCGGTAGACAAGGGTTTATCTACGGAGACGAATTCATCTTGGGTGGTCTCAATTGGGGTGGCAACATGGCACACGATGCTGCGCTATTCAAATACGAAAAAAGTGGATTCAAAGCACATCTAGCCGCTGCATACAATTCCACAGGATTTACTTTTCAACCAGAAGTGTATTCGTTCAAAAACCACAAAAACATGCAATTTCTATGGTTGCAAAAAGATACCGATCGCCTATCAATAGCAACCGTTTTCCTCAACAGAGGATTGGAAAAACCCGATGGTAGCCTAGACATCAGGTATGACCACACCACAGGTGTCAATGCTTCTTTTAAAATAACAGACAAACTAAACCTAAAGGGAATCTACTACTACCAGTTCGGCAAAGATACCGTAGGTACAGGCAGACAAGTCAATGCTTTCCTTTACTCTGCACAGGCCAAATTCACTCCTAACAAGAACATTACCTTCACGCTCGGTACAGATGTCGTATCTGGAGAATCTACAGCTGATGCTGCCAATCCAGATTACAATCAACGAAATAATTTTGACATCCTTTTTGGATTGAGGCATGGCAATTTCGGCTACCTAGACTACTTCTACACCAGACTATGGCCAGTATCAGGATTGGAAGATTACTACCTCAAAACCAACGTAAAAACCGGACAAAAATCAAACATGGACATACATGTACATGGATTCTTTAGTCAAAACAAGGTGTACAATGAGACTTTCAGCAAGTCACTAGACGACTACTATGGAACTGAGCTAGACCTCAGATGGCACTACAAGCAAAGTGACAATACCAAAATCACTTTGGGCTACAGTCACATGTGGGTAACTGACACTTACATGAGCTATTATGATGGCGCCAGCTCAGAGGGATCTTCGACCTTTTATGCAGTCATCACTGTAAAACCAACATTTTTGAATCATTCATTTTAACTGACTCTTTCTAAAACAATAACAAGATGAACCTATTGACAAACCTCAAAGTATCGACCAGAGTATTATCGGTATTTGCGATCATTATCGCTCTTTATATCTCCAACATCTTTTACAACACTTACAGTCTTTCTTTGATCAGAGGAAACATTGAAGCGATCTACGAAGATTGGTTGGTCAGCATCAATTATCTGCTGCAAGCTGACAGAGATGGCTATCAAGCCCGTCTTGAGTTCAGTGAAATTCTAGTCAACTTTAGTGAAGAAAATGCTACATCCTATAAGCTGGATGACAAATTTTCAGAAGTAGATGAAAACATCCAACAGTTGAACGAGCGTTTTCAAAAATTCAAATCAACCTATATCAATGCTACTGACAAGAAAGACCTTCCTCAGTTCCAAGCATTCGAATACCAGTACGAGCAGCTCGTCAATCACACAGTTCAAATCAGAAGCAGTTTAAAAGCTGGCAACATAGAAAAGGCCAAGTACATCTATTTCGAAGATTTCGTCAAAGCCTTTGATACCATGAGATTGGCCATTGACGAATTGACCGAGATTAGCGAAAATGAAGCTGCACAGCATTTTGCGCAAAGTATCGCTAGGTCAGAACAGATTCGCCAAATCGCCTTCTTATTTTTTGGAGTCCTGCTGATATTCATGATTCTATCTAGCATCGCTCTGACGCGAAGCATTGTCAAACAACTGGGGTGTGAACCAACCGAGGCAGCTGACATTGCCAAAAATCTATCTGAAGGAAACCTAAACATCAAGTTTGACGACAGAAATGAAGGTCTCTATGCAGATTTAAAATTGATGGTCAATCAATTGAAAAAAATCATCACCGAAGTGGTATCGTCAGCCAAGAATCTTTCATCCGCAAGTGAGCAGTTGACCAACATCTCCATTGGTCTATCCCAAGGAGCCAATGAGCAAGCTGCATCTGCTGAAGAGATCAATTCATCTATGGATATGATGACAGAGTCTACGATCAAAAATAGTGACAATGCCAGAGAAACTGAGCGAATAGCGGATACAGCCTCTGCCAGTGTAAACAATGCCTCACAAGCCGTAGGAGAAACTGTCAAGAGCATGACCTCTATCGCCGAAAAAATCACCATCATAGGTGAGATCGCTAGACAAACCAACATCCTTGCACTCAACGCAGCTGTAGAAGCAGCAAGAGCAGGTGAACAAGGAAAGGGCTTTGCAGTAGTAGCAGCAGAGGTTAGAAAACTAGCCGAACACTCGCAAAAAGCCGCTGCGGACATTGATGACTTATCAAGAAACAGCGTGTCTGTAGCACAGAAATCAGGCACTCTCCTACATGATTTGGTACCAGAAATCAATAAAACTGCTAGTCTGGTCAAGCAAATAGCCGAGAGTTCGCTCGAACAAAACGAGTCTTCCAAGCAAATCAACAGTGCCATCCAGCAACTCAACGACATCATTCAAAGCAACTCTGCTAGTTCGGAAGAGATGGCCAGTGGCTCAGAGGAGTTGTCCAACCAAGCAGAAACACTCAAAGAATTGGTATCATTCTTCAGAGTTGATGGATAAGGAAATTTAAGAAGAGTAGTCTTTCATTTATTGTTTTAGTTATGTAGTCCATGTCCTCGCCGGAGGATGTGGACTTTTTCTTAGTGGGACTACCCAAAAATATCAAACGAATCACCAAAACAGTTTGCTTGTTCATGGGCTAATCAGCATCTTTGCCACCCTATTTTTCAATTCAAAACATTATCCATGGATATCAAAGCAAAACTCATAGAAAAACAAGAAACAGCTCAAATCTCCGCTTCGTTCCGAAAGAGAGAATTTGTAGTAGAATACGCCGAAAATCCTCAATACCCAGAGTTCATCAAGTTTGAATTGATTCAGGACAAATGTGAACAAATCGATGGATTCAACATTGGACAGGAAATCAATGTAGCATTCAACCTCAAAGGTAGAAAATGGACCAACCCACAAGGACAGGTTGTGTATTTCAATTCGCTACAGGCATGGAGAGTTTCGGCTGCCAATGACATTGCTTCTGCTCCGTCCAATGGACAACCAGCAGGAAATGGAGCTGCAGCAGAGAGTCTAGCAGAACCAGAGTGGCTCAACAGCAGCAGCGATGCTGATGCGGACGACCTTCCTTTCTAATTTCACCACGCATTGCCTGCTTTATGAATGGATCTAGCAGGCAATCCTTTTCAATCTAAACATTGCGTCTAGAGCTCTACGGATTTCAAGTCTCACTCAATACTGATTCCTGAGTAATAAGTAAGAGAAATCAACAAATCAGGCAACGAAATCAATCAATTGCTCAACAAAAATTTCGTCAACACAATTTAAATTAAAGCACTGATTTTCTATTCATTAGCCAATAAGTGCTCTAATCAGCTTCAAACAGTCATAAATATTTGGGCTTTGTCGTTTGCAGTATATTATGATTTTCTCATTATCTTCAGAACCAATGAATAGTAAGGATGGTTTTGAAAATCGTCTATCTTTGTAGCTTAATAAAAAGTAAATGGAGGAGAATTTCAAAAAACGCAATGATGACAAAGACCTGGTAAAAAGGTATGAGTCACACAAGGAGAAGAAGGAGGCGTTTTACTTTTCTACTGACGAGTACGAACAAATCGTCCATCACTACCTAGAACAGTCCAAATACCGAAAGGCACTCAAGGCTGTTAATTTTGCTATAGACCAGCATCCCTACGCGGTGGAGTTCATGATACTCAAGGCTCAAACTTACTCTAGTTTGGAAGAATTCGGGATTGCTGTACGACTACTTGATGACGCGTCCAATCTCAACCCAGGAGACGGAGACATCTACCTCATCAAAGGCAACATACAGATCATGCAAGGACAACATGAAGATGCCTTGGAGAGTTTTCACAAGGCATTGGAGTTCAATCAGGAGAAGGACGAAATCTACTTTTCCATGGGCTTGGCTTACCAAAACATATCCGATTTCAAAGGAGCCATCAAATACTTCAAACTCTCACTAGAAGACAACCTCAACAATGAATCTGCACTCTATGAATTGGCATATTGTCTCGATATGTTGGGTGAATTGGAGACCAGTGTCAACTATTACAAAGAGTTTATAGACAAGGACCCTTATTCGGAATACGCTTGGTACAATTTGGGCATCATATACAACAAACTCGAAAAGTACGAAGATTCTATATTGGCCTATGAGTATTGTATCGCCATAGATGAGAAATATAGCTCTGCCCACTACAACATGGGTAACTCATACATGATGCTCAAGAAAAACGAACAGGCTTTGGATTCATTCAAGACCACACTAGAGCTAGAAGGTCCCACGCCAGAAATTTATTTCAGCATAGGGTCTGTCTATGAGAACATTGAGCAGTACGACATGGCCATCCGCTATTTCCGCAAGGCCACCAAACTGGATCAATTCTATGACGAAGCTTGGTACTGCACGGGGATTTGCCTTGGACATCAAGACAAGTGGTACGAAGCAGTTCATTTCTTCAACAAGGCACTTAAACTCAGTGTAGAAAACCCAGATTACTGGGTGGCACTTGCCAAAGCAGAATACAAAGTTGGCAACACTATATCGAGCATAGATGCTTATGATGAAGCGAGCCAGCTCAGCCCCAACAATCCAGATATATGGAAAGATTGGTCCAAAATCTATTTTGAACAAGGAGACATGGATCAAGCCATAGGCATCATCACGGATGGAATCAATGAATTGCCTGAAGAAGCTTCTCTCTATTACTTATGTGTGGTGTATTACATCGAAAGTGGCAAATACAAAACAGCATTCACCTTTTTGGAGAAAGGGTTACATCTTGACTATGAAGGACATACCTTGCTGTATGATTATTTCCCAAATTTGGAGACACAAAAGACACTTTACAAAATTATCCAACAGTACAAGTAGCTGATTTCTATCTTAGAAAATCATTATCTAATTCGTTTTGCTTCTAATTGATAAATCAATTTATTTGCAGGTCGGAACAGACATGTTAATACCAGAATTTTGAATCATTTTGAATGAATTATAACATCAATAATATCCCTACTAGAACAACCAAACCAAGAGAACAAGGTTTTACCATGGTCATGGACAAAGGTCTGAGCACACGTCAGGCTGAAGACATGATCGAAACTTGCGGTGATTGTATAGATATTGTCAAATTGGGATGGGCGACCTCTTATGTCACCGCCAATTTGGATAAAAAACTAGATGTGTACCGCAATGCAGGCATCCCTGTGTATCTCGGAGGGACGCTATTTGAAGCTTTCATAATCAGAAATCAGTTTGACGAGTACCGTAGAGTCTTGGACAAATACAACCTGAGCCATGCTGAGGTATCTGATGGCTCGATCACGATGGATCACGAAAAGAAGTGCGAATACATCAGAATTCTGAAGGAGCAAGTAACTGTACTCTCTGAAGTAGGGTCTAAAGACGCAGCTGAGATCATCCCTCCATACAAGTGGATCGAATTGATGCAAAAAGAACTGGATGCTGGAGCATGGAAGGTCATCGGTGAAGCCAGAGAAGGAGGAAATGTAGGACTTTTCAGATCTACAGGTGAAGTAAGATCAGGCCTAGTGCAAGAAATCTTGACACAAATCCCAATGGAAAAAGTACTATGGGAAGCGCCACAAAAAGAGCAACAAGTCTACTTCATCAAACTACTAGGTGCCAACGTCAACCTAGGTAACATCGCACCAAACGAAGTGATTCCTTTGGAAACGATAAGATTGGGCCTAAGAGGCGATACTTTTGACTTTTTCTTAAATGGTGGTGGTCAATAAACTACCTTAGCCAAATATGAAATCTTTCAAAGACTATTTACTTCTCTTTCTAAAAGGAATCGGAATGGGTAGCGCAGATGTTGTCCCAGGCGTTTCTGGTGGCACTATCGCGTTGATCACTGGTGTGTATGGGCAATTGCTGGACTCTATCAACTCATTTGATTTGACAGCCTTGCAATTGCTCAGAAAAATGAAATTCAAAAAACTCTGGCAACATATCAATGGAAGCTTTTTGCTACCCTTGTTGGGTGGGATAATTGTGAGTATCGTCACACTAGCAAAAGTCATTTCGCATCTGTTGGCCTCCAACCCTATCGAAATATGGTCTTTCTTCTTTGGTTTGATCATTATTTCATCTATTTCCGTCCTCAAGGAAATCAAAGAATGGAATTACAAGGTGGTCGGCTCTTGCGTATTAGGTATTGTCATAGCCTATGTGATTACTACCATCACACCCGCCACGACACCTAACCAATTGTGGTTTGTTTTCATCAGTGGAGCAATTGCTATTTGTGCGATGATATTGCCAGGTATTTCTGGGAGTTTCATTTTGTTAATTTTGGGCAAATATGCCTACATCGTCAAATCCCTCAATGAACTCAACATAGCTGTTGTATTGGTTTTTGTAACAGGTTGCATCACTGGATTACTATCGTTCTCCAGGGCTATTTCTTGGTCTCTAAAGAAATTTCACAACTATGCAATCGCACTCCTCGCAGGTTTTATGCTCGGATCTCTCAATAAAATATGGCCTTGGAAAAAGGCCATACGATTCGATTGGGTGGATGGAAAACAAATTCCCACCTTCGAAAAAAACATCCTCCCAACGGAGTATTTTACAGAGACAGGACAGCAGCCTTTGATCATCCATGCTATCCTATTCATGGCTCTGGGATTCTTGCTAGTCATCATCATCGAAAAATTGGCCTTGCTTATAAAGGAGCCTACCGATAAAAATACAGCATCATGAGACTATTTGGTCTAATTGGAAAAACACTCAAACATTCCTTTTCCAAAAATTACTTCACAGAAAAATACCTCAACGAAAATATTAAAGACTGTCAATATGAGCTATTTGAGTTGAAAGACATTGCTGAGTTTCCTTCTCTCATCGAGCGACACAAAGCTACTCTGGCGGGTCTTAACGTAACCATACCTTACAAATTGGAGGTAATGCAATTCCTGGATGAAATAGATGATCATGCCAAGTCGATCCAAGCAGTCAATACAATCAAAATTTCTAAAAGCGGTAAACTCAAAGGATATAACACAGATTACTATGGATTCAAATCCTCCCTGATGGATTGGGATTTGAATCAAAACACTCAGGCCTTGATATTGGGTACTGGAGGAGCCTCCAAAGCCATCGAAAAAGCTTTGGAAGATCTATCCATCCCCTACCAAATGGTATCTCGCACAGCTACCGAAAAGTGTCTGAGTTACGATCAACTATTGGCTCAACCTGAAATCATCAGCGAGCATCCGTTGATCATCAACACCACCCCCCTAGGCACCTACCCAAACAACGACGGAAAAGCAAATTTGCCATACAATGAACTAACACCACATCACAAGCTTTTTGATTTGGTTTACAATCCAGAAATCACTGCCTTCATGCAAGAAGGACTCAACCGTGGAGCCAAAGTAAAAAACGGCTACAGCATGCTCGTAGGCCAGGCAGAAAAATCATGGGAGATTTGGGAAAATGAGTATTGAATAAAAAACATATCCTGATATCTACTATACTCGATCTGGAATATCAGGGAAAATGAATTGAGTCCGATATAGTTAATATCCACTTTTATCTCAATTGGATTTTAGTCAATTGCTTCTAACAGATTTCGATCAATGAGACAACATATGACTCGAAACCAATATATTTAGTAACATAAGCATAGATTTCTCAATTTGATCAATCTATAAGCATATTCCTTTTCAATCTCAAGAAATCCCACAGACCTTAATCATTTTATACTAGTTGTCGTATGACATCACTATAATTGCAATTATGGATTTCAACATCACATCTGAATACGAGCCTACTGGAGACCAACCCACAGCCATTGCCCAACTCAAAGAAGGACTGGACAAGGGAGAAGCTTCGCAGGTACTACTCGGCGTAACTGGGTCTGGTAAGACATTCACCATCGCCAACGTCATCGCCAAAACCAACCGTCCTACCTTGGTTTTGAGCCACAATAAGACTCTGGCTGCTCAATTGTACAGTGAACTCAAGCAGTTCTTTCCCGACAATGCAGTAGAATATTTTATCAGTTACTACGACTACTACCAACCAGAGGCATTTCTACCCACGACAGGGCTCTATATCGAAAAGGATTTGAGTATCAACGAGGAAATCGAAAAACTAAGACTCGCCGCTACTTCCGCACTGCTGACAGGACGCAGAGATGTGATTGTGGTCGCTTCTGTCTCATGCATCTATGGTATAGGCAACCCAGAAGAGTTCGGAAAGAACGTCATCACACTAGAAGTCGGTCAACAACTCTCCCGCAACCAGCTGCTCTTTGCCTTTGTGGACATCCTTTACAGTCGTACAGAAGCTGAGTTCAAACGAGGCAATTTCAGGGTCAAGGGTGATACGGTTGATATATTCATTGCCTATGGTGATTTTGCCTACAGAATCATCTTTTGGGGAGATGAAATCGAAACGATACAGAGAATAGACCCTATTTCAGGACATAAGTTGTCAGACGAAAAAATCATTTCCATCTTCCCTGCCAACCTCTTTGTGACTGGCAAAGACCTACTCCATCAGGCCATCAATGAGATCCAAGACGACATGGTGCAGCAAGTCGCATACTTCAAAGAAGAAGGACGTCATCTAGAGGCCAAACGACTCCAAGAAAGGACAGAGTTTGACATGGAAATGATGAGAGAACTTGGGTATTGCTCAGGAGTAGAAAACTACTCTCGGTACTTTGACAGACGAGAAAAGGGCGCACGCCCCTTCTGCTTGCTGGATTACTTCCCTGACGACTTCCTGATGGTCATCGATGAGAGTCATGTAACCCTGCCTCAGATCAGAGCCATGTGGGGAGGAGATCGTGCCCGAAAAATCAATCTGGTGGATTATGGATTCAGGCTGCCATCAGCCATGGACAACAGACCACTGACTTTCGATGAGTTTGAAAGTTTGGTCGGACAAACCATCTACGTCAGTGCAACACCGAGTGACTATGAATTAAGAAAATCAGAAGGGGTAGTTGTCGAGCAAGTCATTCGTCCGACAGGTTTGTTAGATCCAGTGATAGAGGTTCGCCCTAGCGCCAATCAAATAGATGACCTCATGGAAGAAATTGACGAGCGAATCAAGAAGGATGAAAGAATACTGATCACCACCCTCACCAAACGGATGGCTGAGGAACTTACCAAATACCTACACAATCTCAACATCAAGACTAGGTACATCCATTCCGAAGTAGACACTATGGAAAGAGTCGAAATCTTGCGTGACCTTAGATTGGGTGTGTTTGATGTGTTGGTAGGAGTCAACCTACTGAGAGAAGGACTTGATTTACCAGAGGTCTCTCTGGTAGCAATCATCGATGCTGACAAAGAAGGATTTTTGAGGAATGTCAAATCACTAGTGCAAACTATCGGTCGTGCCGCAAGAAACGAAAATGGCATGGTCATCATGTATGCTGACAAAATCACGGGTTCTATGCAAATCGCCATTGACGAAACCAACCGCAGAAGAGGTATACAAATCGCCTACAATGAGCAACATGGCATCACCCCAAAAACCATCAGAAGATCCAAAGAAGCCATCATAGGACAAAGTTCGATCACTGACTCTAAAAAGGACACTAAACGCAAATACTACGCAGAAAATAATGCACCAGATGTAGCTGCAGACCCAGTAGTAGCCTATATGGATGTAAAAGGCTTGGACAAAATGATAGACAGAACCAAGAAGTTGATGGAAAAAGCCGCCAAGGACTTAGACTTTATGGAAGCAGCCAGATTAAGAGATGAAATGCAAGACTTGCAAAAACTCAAAGAAGCAAAAAAATAGTGTCATTATTTTTAAACCTTCTTTTGGCTCAAAAAGAAATGTATTGACCAAAAATCAAATTCAGTCCCAATACGATCAAAACAACCCCAATTACCTTTCTCAGCACTTTTTGTACTCTGACATTGAGGTACTTTTTCAGTTTGCCCGCATAGTAGGCTTTCAATACATCCGTCACCCAGACAATATTGAGTATGCCCAAAAAGTAAAACAACTCAGAACGTGGGTCGCCATAGGTAGTAATGGCATAATTGGACATGGCTGCCCAAAAACCCCACACGATGGGATTGATCGCTCCCAACATAAACCCTTGACCAAAGAGTCCTGCACTAGCCAAGCCATTTCGTCTGACTGAGGTTTCTATCTTCACCTCTTCTGAGGGTTTGTCCTTCAACAAGAATATCATGCCAAAAACACTAAGTAAAATCCCCCCAGCCAAAGCAAGATAGGGATTAGGTTCATCGCCCGTCACCTTGCTCATCCCAAACCAGGTAATGAACAGGATGCCAGTATCAGCGACAGCCACACCCATTATAAAGAACAGGGTTCGCTGAAATCCGTGATTCAGAGAGTTTTGTAAGAGTGTAAGAAAGACTGGACCTGTTGACACCACGAGGATCAAGCCAGTCGAAATTCCAATGAGATATGGTGGCAATGTATTGCTGTTTGGTTTGGGCTAAAATAGACTCTTTTCAATCAATGCCCTCCACGAATCCAACCTTTCTGCTTTCAGTACTCTTGGAAATTTACTCTGCCCCCCTTCTTTGCCATGCATACGCATCCACTGGTAAAATACAGCCGTCGGAACCGCATTGACAAACACCTCTTTCAATGCAGCGCTGCGCTCGACCTTGTAGTCGTCGTTGAGTTCCTTAAGATAGCCATCCAAGACGGTTTTCAGTTGCTGCTCGTCAATAGATGAATCCGTACCGACATACCATCTGTGTGCGAACAATCCTTCATAAGGTTCTCCTGTCACGGTGAATTCTTTGATATCAATATTGAGTGCTTGTGCTGTCATCTCCATGGCACGGTTCATATTGTCCATAGACAAGTGCTCGCCACAGAGGCTCAAGAAATGCTTGGTTCTACCTGTGATGATGATCTCTACCTCATCTACATCTGTGAACTGAATCACATCACCTATCAAATAACGCCAGGTTCCTGCATTGGTAGAGAGTAGCAATGCGTAATCCCTTCCTTTCTCTACCTGATCAATTTTCAAGGTTGTTGCTCCTTCGATGATCTGACCATCCTGATCAAAATTCTCGGAATTGAAAGGGACAAATTCGTAGAAGATTCCATTGTTAAGCACCAATTTCATCGACTCAGAGTCTAAGTTGTCTTGAAAGGCAATGAAGCCCTCTGAAGCCAAGTAAGTCTCCAAATACATCAAGGGTTTTCCCAAGAGCTTTTCAAATCCCTTCTTGTATGGTTTGAACGACACTCCGCCATGCACAAAAATCTTAAGGTTGGGCCAGATATCATGGATATTATTCACCTTGTAACGCGCGATGATGCGCTCAATCAGGATTTGAATCCAAGCAGGTACACCTACCACTACTCCAATATCCCAACTTTCTGCCTTTTCCACCATTTCACTGAGCTTGTGATCCCAATCAGGTGCTGCAGAGATCTTCTTGCCTGGCTTGTAAAAATGCTGGAACCAAAACGGAACCTGAGAGGTTGTAATACCGCTCAAATCTCCCTCAAAATACCTGCCGTTGAATTTCAAATCTGTACTCCCTCCTACCATCAGGATTCCTTTTTCGAAGAACTCCGGCTCCAAGTCATACTTGGAGATTGAAAGTAATTGACGCACACTGGTCTTACGGATCGATTTGATCATGTCGTCAGTCACTGGTATGTATTTGGACGAAGCGGATGAAGTACCAGAACTCAAGGCATAATATTTCACCTTGCCTGGCCAAGTGATATCTTTGATCCCTTCGCGAGACTTGGCCCACCACTCCTCATTGATGTGCTCGTAGGAATAGATCGGTACGTTGCTCTTGTAGTATTGATAAAACAGATGGTCGTCCTGATTTTTAAAACCATTCAAAATAGCTTTGAAATAATGAAAACGACCAAAATAAGTATCCTTAGCTGCGATCAGCAGCTTTCGCAATTCGTTTTTTTGTAGATCAAGTGGTGAGGTATAGTCTTGCTCCAAAGTCTCGCGGAGCTTCATTCCCCTCTTCAATAGTTTTCCTAAAAATGCCATGGCTAAGAAAAGAAATCATGCTTAAACCTGAATCATTCAACTCAGGAATTGAAAGTTAAAAGCAAAACAGTCAAAAGTATTCGTGTATTGAACTATTTGCCAACAACCATTTTACATTAACTCCCTAAGATGCCCATGCATCGTTGGGTAAAAATTGGTTTCGCGAAATTAAAACGATTGATCCCAATTGCACTTCTCAAGTTAATGGTTATTTTGTTAATTCACTGTTAAGTAATAGTTTCTAAACAGCACCAACCAAGCGCAGACACCTCTCACCGTGACACATAACATTGATAACTAGTAACCTGAGTTCAATTTGAATATCCCTTCAAGGGATTTCTAAAGGATTCTCTACCCTTTTATCAAAGGTCATTTATTGTGAGCATCGAACAGGTTAGTAAGCTAAATGCTCTGAGGGTGATAGATCATTTGAAGCATTTTGAATAAATCAGGATGCTTCTTTTCTAAAATCTCGGGGCGCTTGTGATAGTACTCAGAGATCACCGCAAAAAATTCGGCATCTGAAGTTGCGCCATACGGATCCACGTCCGAATGATTCTCTTTGATCCGAGTAATCTCTCTATGCACCAATTTAGTCCAGGGATTGACCATTTCTTTGGGTAGAAACAATTCAGGAATACCATCTACTTCACCATCTGACTTATCCAGCAGATGTGCAAATTCATGAAAACCAACATGATGCTTGTTGCTATTGTTTTCGAATCCCAAGTACAGTGCTGGCTTGGAGAGCAACATTACATGTGCCATGTTACCTCCACTACCTACCATACCTAAGATGTGATGATCAGAACCTACCTCGTAGTTCTCATCAAAATGGCTGGAGTAAACCAATACCTCTTGCAGCTGTCCATATTGCCACTGAGGCAAATCCCAAAATGGAACGATGGAACTCGATGCTACCAGCAAACGGCATTCATCATCCATGGCGAAATCCACTCCTGACACCCTGATGGCAGAGAAAAATTGAACAATGCGCTTTTCGAATTCTTGTCTCCCAGACTCATCCAATTCTACATAGAACTTCACTTTGTCCATCAGGACATTTCGCCATATAGGATCAAAAGCGACAAGCATTGTCCTATTTTTGGCAATCAAATTGTACCCAAGTCCTACCAACACCATGGCCACCACTGTCAGCCACAGTGTATCTATCGTACCACGCCAAACACCTATCACCACAATCAAACTAACAAAAATAGCGATCCCCAGAAAAAGCTTGGTTGGAAAAGAATTATTCATAGTATGTATCATTCGGTGTTTTCGCAGCTAAAATAAAGGAAGATTTGAAGTTACTAGCTGAGTGATGGGTTTTCAATCTCAATGGTATGCCAAACAGTCCCATTCCTTATCCAAGGATATTTTGATTTTTGGATTAGCTTTACGCTCATAGATAAAGCCAAAACACAACACCTTAGCTTCAAAGACGCTTACTTTGCAAAGTAAGTCCCTTTGGGCATCTTCAATTTCGGCAACATGAACCGCAAGAATTTTAAAGATTTCCTACTCTCATTTGAACAAATTCCAGCCCTCCTCTATTTGTTGAAGTGGTTGTTGGTTTGCACCTTGATTGGAAGTCTCGTTGGTAGTATTTCGGCCTTTTTCCTATACAGTTTGGACTGGGCGACCAATTGGAGGGAATCTAACCTATGGATCATAGCCTTACTGCCTTTGGGTGGGTTCATTATTGGTTTGAGTTATCATTTGTATGGCAACAGTGTCGTCAAAGGCAACAACCTCCTGCTCGAAGAGTCCCATTCTCCTAGCAAAATGATTCCATTCAGAATGGTGCCACTGGTACTTTTTGGTACAATACTTACACATTTGTTCGGAGGCTCAGCGGGACGTGAAGGGACAGCAGTCCAAATGGGTGGTGCAATTGCTGACCGATTTACCAAAATTCTTGGTTTTTCAGATGGTGACCGAAAAATCTTGCTCATAGCAGGAATCAGCGCTGGATTTGCCTCTGTATTTGGCACTCCTTTGGCTGGTGGTATTTTTGCTCTCGAAGTATTGGTATTAGGGAGGATTCGCTTGGACGCCATCATTCCGAGTTTTATTGCAGCAGTATTAGCTAATTACTTTTGTGAATTGTGGGGCAGTACTCATACGCACTATGTCATCACAACGCTAGCAGAAATGAACCCCACTAACCTGCTATGGGCGCTGTTGGCAGGCATCATTTTTGGATTGGTTGCCAGGTCATTTTCCAAACTGACGCATTTTTGGGGGCAGTTCTTTGGCAAGTACATTTCATATCCTCCCCTGCGACCTGTCATCGGAGGAGTAATCATTGCATTGGCTGTTTACCTCATGGGAACCACCAAATACATCGGACTGGGCATCCCAACTATTGTAGATGCCTTTGACATTCAGCTCAACTCTTACGATTTCTTACTCAAAGTCCTATTTACCTCCTTTACTTTGGGTGCAGGATTCAAAGGAGGAGAAGTCACTCCTTTATTCTTCATCGGTGCGACCTTGGGCAATGTATTGATATGGTTTATCCCTCTGCCCATGGGTCTGTTGGCAGGCATGGGTTTTGTCGCGGTTTTTGCTGGTGCCACCAACACCCCGATAGCTTGTACCATGATGGGAATCGAACTCTTTGGGATCGAATCTGGGGTTTTTATAGCGATAGCGTGTAGTACTGCCTATTTATTTTCTGGACATTCTGGTGTGTACTCCTCTCAAATCATCGGAAGTCCAAAGAACAAGCGACTCATTGAAGAGAAGGGTTTGCATCTGTCGGATATCAAGGACAAGCGAAAGCAATGAACACGAAGCGCAAAATGCTTTTATAAAATCACCTGTAACACTACCTGATCTTGAGAGACTTCAATACACTCTGTGCTGCATGATAACCACACATCCCATGTACGCCTCCACCTGGAGGTGAGGATGCCGAACAAATGTAGATATCAGGATTGGGCGTACTATACGGGTCGATTCGTGCAACAGGTCTTGTAAACAATTGGAAAATGTCTGCTGCACCACCTGTGATCGCTCCACCCAAATAGTTAGGATTGTATTGGTAAAAATCCTGTGTCGTCATGGTTCTTTTTGCCAAAATTGTATCCTTAAAGCCTGGCGCAAACCTCTCTATTTGGCTTTCAATTGCTTGAGTCATGTCCTTGTTTGAGCCATTGGGCACATGACAATAAGCCCAACCCGTATGCTTCCCCTCAGGCGCTCGACTTGTATCAAACTGACTCTGTTGACTGAGCATCACGAAAGGTCTTTGACATTCCCTTCCTTCCCAAGCATCCTTTTCACTGGCAGCTACTTCAGCAAAAGTACCTCCAACGTGCACTGTAGAGGCATCCAGGCAGCGAGGATCCTTCCATGGAATCGGAGCATCCAGCGCATAATCAATCTTGAATACACCAGGACCAAATTGGTATTTATTCAATCGGGCTTGGTACGACGGTGGCAACTGATCCTTGGCAATATGAGCCAATTGGATAGGGTCGGTATCAAACATGTATTTCTTAGCATCTGGCAATTGTTTGTAATCTGTGATCTTGGTCGATGGTTTCAATTCCCCTCCCAAACTCTTGAAATAAGCAGCCAAAGCATTGGCAATGTTTTGTGATCCGCCTTTGGGTATCGCCCAATTCTCAACATGACCCGTTACCAAAAACATCAAACCGATGGCGGTGGTAAAAAATTTATCAAATGGCAATACACTATGTGCTGCACAACCAGCGAAAAGTGCTTTGGCTCTTTCTCCTTCAAAAGCATGTTTGGAATAAAAAGTAGCGGGTTGTAGGGCTTTCAAGCCGAACTGCATCAACAACAAGGGATTGCTTGGAATCCCAAGTGGTTTCAGGCTATCTGAGAGTAAATCCTCCGCTTGATCCACAAATGGCGTTACAATTTTTTGATACTTTTCAGCATCAATTCCTAAGTTATGAGCTGTCTCTGAGATGGATTTTGATAAGAGTACTGCTTCTTGATTGTCTAGAGGGTGAGCGGCAGAAGCTTTAGGAATAATCCATTCCAAACCGAATTCTTCTAACGGTAGCGTTTTGAAATAGGGAGACAAATACCCCATCGGATGTACTGCCGAGCAGACATCGTGATAGTAGCCTGGCAAAGTCAGTTCTGAGGTTCTTGTACCACCTCCAACTGTTTCTGCCCCCTCTATGATCAATACTTGCAAGCCTTTGGCTGCCAAGACAATACCAGCACTCAATCCATTGGGGCCAGAGCCGACGATTACTACGTCATATTGTTTACCCATTGTGTAGTCGAGATGTTATGTACAGTTTAGAAACAAGAATTTGAATCTCGTTCAAATCTTCCTTCAAGTCTAAATCAAAAATATGAAAACAGCTTCCTTAGTACTTTTTTTCTGTCATTAGTTATGACAACAAAAAAAGCCATGAGTGAATTCATGGCTTTTATCAAAAATGATCAAATTTCTTTTAATTTTTAATAGAGGTATTAGCACTCACCGCATTCTTCATAATAGTCTGTGCCGATATTCTCAAAGACAATAGCATTTACTTCTCCTGATATTTTCAAGGGGTACCCAGTACTATTGTCGTCTGCTAAAACTTCAAATGAGAATTTAAATTTCACATTCCCTGTCGATTCATCATAACTATAATCAGTAATTGACGCCCCTGATAGACTTCCCAACTTATCGGTATAGAAACTATTATCAATGTATAATGAGAACACTTTAAAGTCACTTGTCAAAACACTCTTTTTGATTCCTATTGAGAAAAATTCGAAAGGTGAATTTACATTATTGACCACATCGAGACTAATCGCGGTAATAGACTCTTGATAGATATCATCTGGCGAACTGAGAAAACGCAATATATCAAAACTCAATTCTTCATTATCACCTTTGGTTATAATATTACCACCACTTAATCCCCCTATATAGCTGTCAGAAAAAACATCTGTAGCTGTGTACTTAAAATCAGAAGTATCCTTAAAAAGCACACCATCAGGTCGTGTACCATCCAGGTAGACTTTGATGCTGCCATACTTGGTTAATTCATCAAATCCCACACCATTTTGGCCGTCTTGTCCATCGACACCATCGACACCATCAACTCCATCTTGCCCATCGACACCCGCTTCACCAGCAGGTCCAGGCTCGCCTTCTTCAGAAATACAGCTTCCTAGAGTCAAAGAGCAGCATGCGGCAATTAGAAATAAGTATATTATTTTTTTCATAGTTTAGTTAAGTAGTAGATTATGAATATTTTACACTTGCAATAATATGTATAAATCCACATGTCCCCTATTTCTTTGATCAAAAAAATGAAAGCATTTTCATAATACTCAATCAGAAAATGCAGAGTTACTCGATCTTGTTATTCTATAATTGTTCGATTTAGGAATCAATCACCGAAACAAAATCATTAAACATTGACCGATACTTGATTGTGAACTATTATATCTGCTATGGCATCCCATAGTTTTACCCGCAGTCCTAATGCTTGTTTAGCAATATCAAGTGTCTCTCTCCACTTAGATTCATCCTTACCACACAATTCAGTAATCATCTGCAATGACAATGGACCATGCTCATCTCCATCCAATTCTATATGCCTGTCCAAATAATAAATCAATTTATTATTTATCCCAGCATCCGCCTGATTCAATATCTCTTTGAACATATCAGGAATCACATCTTCTCGCCCAAAAGTAAAAGCTGAAGCTATCAAATACTCCTTCTCACTCGCAATTACTTCAAAGGTAAAAGCGACAAAATCCTTCACTCTAGTATCTAACTCGATATGAGCCAAGGCCTCATAAACACCCCTTCCAGAAAGTATATGTTCCATAAATCGGTCAATCTGCGATCTATCTGCCTGAATCTGGTCCATGGCGTCTAGATACATTTCAAAATGACTCCTTGGTTCTCCTAATTCATTGACATCACTTTCTTCTCCATGAACAATCTCATTGATAAATCGAGCAATCACGGGATTATTTACGGGAACCCAAGGTACATTGACACATGTCAATTTGATCTGTAAAGCCTTAAGTAGCGACATAAAATCCCATACAGCAAAAACGTGATTTTGCATAAACAACTGTATATCTTCCACACTAGATAGTTGTTTGTAAAGCCTGTGATTTTTGAGAATATTTCTAAGTTCTTGAAGTTGATTTTCAATATGATCTATTGGTGTCATCGAAATTAAATTAAAAATAATAATGATAGAATGAGTGGTAATTAAGTGCCATGCATTTCGTATGGCAAAAATAACTAGCTTGAAAACATAAAGCACACTGCCAGTCAAGACAATCTTACAGTTTGCTAAAAATAAGCGCTGTAAAATCAATTATTACTATCTCAACGGCTGCCAAGCCAAATTACATGTTGTGACGAGTGTATTTCAACTGACTATCTTATATCACAAAATAATGGGCTGTGATTAAATACAATAGTTTTAACATACTTGTGTAGCTGCTCTTGTTACCAAGTATAGGTTAATAGAATCATTAAGAAAGACCTGACAGAGATACAGTCAGGTTCAAAACTTCATTACAACCTTCTCTCTGCTATGATGTGGAGGCAAAAACTTGCATGGTAGATAATGTCGGGCTTTCTGCTCCACCTGTCACTTCGATTGTCACAGCAAATGCATCGGCTTGGGCTATATTTTTCATGATTTGAAAATCACCCTCTTTGGCATCAAAAACACCCGCATCAATCGGCTGCCCATCCTTCAGTGCCCAAAGCTGGTATTGCTTACCCTTTGGCAATGCTGCCAAACTCGCAGAATTGAGATAGATTCCCTGTGTGTTCGGATTCCAAAACAACACGGTCTGTGCATCCTTGGCATTGTCAGTTCCTTGTAGAATAATCCGTTTGTAATCTGGGCTGTTCGTCACACTGAGTTCCACTTTGGCAACTTCCAGCTCTTGACTTACAAACTGAAACCCATCCGCTATTTCTTGATTGCGTATATTCAACTGTGCCAACTCTTGCTGAGTAGATTTCCATTCGCTCCGATAGTACACACCTGCTATGGCGGACAAAATAGCGATCGTCACACTGGCAGCTACTAGATAGTTCAGTGTTGTTTTGGAGGAAGTCAGACTGGATCGCTTGGCTACCTGCTCCATGATCATGGCTTTGATCTTGGCAGGAGGCGTGACCGCTCTATCAAATGCGAGCAACTCCACAATTCGCTGAATCTGAAAATACTCTCTGCGTACATCATCATCCGATTTGATAAATACATCAATCTCCTCAATCTGCTGAGCATCCAATTCTCCTGTCACATAGGCAGCCAAGTAGCCTTCGGTTAATATCTCTTGCTTATTCAAAATCCTTCTTCAGTTTTTCCTTGATACTTAGTAAACAGTTTCTCAATCGTGTCTTAACCGTTCCTAGCGGCATCTCTTCAGATTCGCTGATCTCGGCATGAGAGTAACCCATAAAAAAATTGAGCTGGATGAGTTTCTTGCACATCTCTCCTATTTCATTGAGTACTCCAGACAACCCGATGTAATCCTCTTGATTACTCTGGGTTTCAAACATATCTACGAAAGTGGAGATGTCATCAGATTTATCTTGGACCTTAAAATCCGCCGAACGTCTCACATCGATAGCTCTGTTGCGTGCAATACGAAACATCCATGTAAACAAAGTACCTTTGGATCGGTCAAACTTATCAATTTGATCCCAAATCTTGAGAAACACATCATGCAGCGTTTCTTCCGCCATTTCTTGATGTTTGATTGTCTTGTATATCACCCCATACAACGCAGATGAATAATGATCATACAGATAATCGAGTGCCGTTGGATCCTTGTCCTTCAGTCGTTTTACGATCAATGAATTGATATCAGTAGTTGTCAAGGGAGTTGGGAGTATAAAGTTTGAAAGATTGTTTGCTGCTCAAATTGAAAATCAAAGGTTAGTACTCTCTAAGTTATTTAGCTTTTGGCATTCCTCCTAATTTTGATAAGTTCAAAATCTGATCCATCACCCATGAAGTATGCGCTCCAGATAGACCAGTAGACGGATGTGCTTTTCCTCCGAACAATTCATCGCGCATTCGCTCTACATGATGCAGTTGTACGCTCGATGGATGTGGTACATTCAAAATTTCATCTCCTTGTTTATGTCTGCAAACCAGGGGTTGATCATCGAAAATAGAAAATTCTATCTTTCCCAAACTCCCATAAATTTCTACTCGATCCTCTTGACTAGCACAACCAAAATTCCAACTACCCGATCCAGTCACACCTCCGACATGTAGCCATGAAGCGGTGAAAGCATCCATGGCACCATACAACCCTTGTTGATTCAGACTCATTCCTGCTACCTGCTTGATCTCTCCCAGCAAATGGACAAACAAATCCAGGCCATGACTCGCTAGATCATCAAAATACCCTCCTGGGGCTACCAAAGGATCCGTTCTCCAATTGGGTGATTTAGACAAATCTACCTCTGAGGGTTCTTTGCTATAGTGCCAGCGAATGTGTCTGACCTCTCCTATCTTGCCTTCATCAATCCAAGTTTTCACTTGCGTAAATCTTGGCAAAGTGCGACGATAATATGCCACAAATAGCGGCAGTTTTTTCTCTTCAAAAACCTTTACAATATTCTGACATTCCTGATGATTGGGTGCCATGGGCTTTTCGATGCAGCAGGGTTTGCCAGCAGCAGCGACTTTGAGCGCATAGTATTTGTGAGTATCTGGTGGCGTAGCGATGTAAACAGCATCTATCTCTGGATCGTTGATCAGTTGGTCTGCATCGTTAGAGTATTTGGGAACGCCATGTCTCTGAGCATAGTCCTTTGCCTTCTCCAAGTCTCTCCTCATCACCGCGCTCAACTCGAATCCAGCTACTTGCTGATAGGCTGGACCACTCTTTACTTCTGTCACATCACCACATCCGATGATTCCCCATTTGATGATTTTATCCACTTTTGCCTTTTCTATCATTTGCTTTGCCCACTTGAGTCCTTGATTGAGAACAAACTTACGTAGTGAGACCAAAGAATCATAAAATGATCTGTGTTAATTCTCAGCTCATATCCTTCACTGTAATTCTAGCAACTTCCTTGAGCCATTTGCTTCTGTTTTTATCACTTGCCGTATTCATCGGACCAAAAAATGTAGTCTTCACAGGCTTAATACCACAAAACTCCAAAGTACCCTTTTTGAGCTGATTGGTAGCGGGACGCTTCATCACAAAACGATAGTACCAATACGGAGAATCTCCTGTGGCTATAATTCTGCCTGTCTTTCCTTTTAATAATTTTGTCTGGAATACAGCCCCTTTTTCAAACTTAAATGTCACATGAGGCAGGAAGGTTCTGTCAATGAACCCTTTCATAATGGCGGGATAGCCGTACCACCAAACTGGATGCACCCACACAATATGATCACACCAGAGAATCAACTCAGTGGCTTCTACCAAGTCCTTTTCCATTTCTTGTCTCTCCTTGTAACCCTCCCTGAGACTCAAATCAAAATCTAGCTCCGCTATGTGGATGGTCTTCACGATGGCATCTGCATCCTCAGCACTCGACTGGTAAACATCAGTAATTGTTCTACTAAAACTATTGGTGATGGGATTGCCATTGATGATCAATACTTTCTTCATTTTTATACAGCTTTATATTTTAGGTCGAGTGACCTAACGCAATTATAGGTCGAACGACCTATAATTGCGTTATCTATAGAAAACTATTTTTCAAATGAGTGCTAGAGAACAAAAACAGCAACAGATCATACAGGTAACTCACCAGATATTGGTACGAGATGGGATGGGAAAACTGTCTATGAGAAGAGTGGCGGGAGACGCAAACATGAGCCTGAGTAATCTTCAGTATTACTACAAAGATCTGGACACTCTCTTAATCGCAGTGATCATAGATTACTTCGCATGGTATACCAATGAGGTAGCAGAGAATCTTACCAAAACACTTGAAAATCAATCTAACTTTGAATCCTTCTTGAGAGCAATCCTCAATGATCATCTCGTACCAGGAGGTAAAACTGAGCGTTGTAGCATGTTTAGAGAGATTTGGTCGCTTGCCACACGAAACCCTACCATAGAAAGTACTGTTAAGGAACATTACAAATCTTACGTCCAACAGACTGTACAGTTGATCTCACAATTTACTCCCAAACCTGATGCCACCGCTGCTATTTTACTACCCTATGTCGAGGGCTATAGCATCATGGGAGACAGTCTCACATTGAACAAAAGTGAAGTAATTGATCTTTTGGTGAAGTTTGTGATCAATCTAAAATAGCAGAATTATTTTAGACAAATCATTACAACCCAATTTCCCCTTTTAGAACACCTAATTGATTCTTCTAATAATCAATTGGTATTCTTTTCTATCGTTCTGAACAGATTCTTATTAATTCAGCTTCTTTTCAAAACAGATACTATTGTCGACACCTACATACTGACCATAATTTGGTATTACAGCGTAGTTGCATTTCTGGTAGAGAGCAATCGCCTCTGGTTGTGCTTTTCCTGTTTCTAAAACACACTTTTGATATCCCAATTCACGCGCCCAATCCTCCAAAGCTGTCAAGATCTGAATAGCAATACGCTTGCCTCTATGAGATGGCAAGACATACATTCGTTTCACTTCCATCACCTTGGGATCATACTCCTTGATCGCACCACAGCCCACAGACTGATCATCAATCTTTGCCACTATGGCATGTTTGATCTGATCGATATGGTTGTATTGGTGATAAAAATCGTGATCATCTCCATCTCGTATGGCCAAATCAGCATCCAGCTGATTGACCAACGCAATGAAATCAGCATTATTAGAATCTGTTCGGATCAATTGAATCATCGATAAATAAGTTTAGAACTCAATGCATCAAGTTTAAAACAATCACTATTTCAATCCAAATAAGGGACGAATCAATTTCCATCTTCTGACACACAATTCGTAGATCAGCCAACTCAACCCAAACGTCCCCACAATCAACAGACTGGCTTTGGGGAAGAAGCCCCATTTCAGATTGATGAGGTAAGATGCAATCACAATCATGACACTCTGATGCAAGATGTAAAATGGATACACTGCTTCATTGGCATAGTTCAGAACCCTGCTCTGTTGATTGAGATAAGTTGCTGCATAGCCGAATAAGGCCAAAATCCATGACCAGAGATTGAATACCTTGATTCCCGCTTCTGTAAAATGCCTGAGCGTAGAATCTTCAAAAGACACAACCAATGCGATCCATGAAGCAAAGGCAATCACTCCACAGATCAGATAGCTTTTGCGATGATGCTGCACCATTGACCAAAATTCTTCTTTCACCGTCATCAACAGATACCCAAACAAAAAGAATAGCAAGCTGTTCGTGAGGTTGAACCAATCATTGACCAAATTATGATGGATGGGATAGAAAGGTTCCATGAATGCCTCCAACAAATACAAAGGAACGATGAATACGAACAATCCAGCAGGCTTTTGGATCAGCCTTTTGATCCATAATATAAATGAGTTGTTAGGATGATTTCTTAGGTAGATAAACACTGGCACCAGCACCAAAGAATAAACCAGCAAATAAGGCAAAAACCAGAGATGATGCCAACTCAGATTCCCTACAGGATAAATCCCATTGAATGCCAAAAATGGCCAATAGTCGAAATAACCACCTGCAAAGTCTCCCTCCACCAATCGCTCAATATAAACCTGCGGTGGCACGATCACCAGCATCCCAAATACCAAAGGCAAAAAGAGTCGTTTGATTCGCTCCCAACAGAACTGCCCAGCCGAACGCTTAGACAGAGCAAAGTAGGTACCCATCCCAGAAATCACAAATAATATAGGTAATCGCCACTGATTCAAAAACAACATCGGATACATCACCCAATCATAGACCACATTGTTTTTGATGTGAAAGCCCCAGGGTACAAAAAGCATCCCTACATGATAAAAAATAAGCAATCCAAATACGATCACTCTCAACCAATCCAAATCATATCTACGCATAGCCTTGCAGTTTTTTTCTCAAACATAGATTGGGATTGTATTCCAAATCAAATCTTTGGGACGAGTGTCAAGGATATGGGATAAACTGCAAGGTTGCGCTACAAAGATGCCATTTGAGATTCAAAATCAGCAATAAGTGTACGTGAGACTGGTACCATCTCCTCGGTGTGTTTGAGTTGTAGTTGATAACCTTGAGCATTGCCGCGGATAGACTTGATTTGCTGTAGATTGACCAAATAAGATCTGTGAGTCCGTGCGATAAATGGGTAAATCTGCAATTGCTCCATCAAGTCTTTGATGGCAATCCGTTTGAGTTCTTTGTGGATATTTTGATCTCGAAAACTGTAGATCTCAACATAATTTCGTTCTGCTCTAGCATACACAAGCTCATCAACTGACATGGTGAATTCATCTGCTCTCACTTGTGTTTGGATGAAAACGCTATTCTGCTTTACAACTATCGATTCTTCCCTCTCAACAGGCAACTGCTCTGCCTTCAATTGATGCTGACGATTGAGTCGGTTGTAATTCAATGGAATGAGAATCAAAGTAAACAGACTCCCTACCAAAAAAGTATTTCGCACTTCCTCTATCAAATAGTGCCAAGACCAATTGTTAGGATTGTCATAAATCAAGTCCCGAATCAGAAACTGCACCACTCCTACCATAAAAAACAAGAGGCACAAAAAGAGTATTTCTTTCCCCACCGTCCATCGATCTTCCAAATCAGAAATCAATAATGACAATACATACCAAACCAACAAAATCACTATTGGAGTGATAGAATGAATGACAGAAATCCAAAAGAAATCCATTTTGTGCTCTGGTACATACACATCAAAGGGTTCAAAAAAAAAATAATTGAACCCAAGGGTCATCATAAATATCGACCCTAGTACTACAAAAAATGGCAACCCAGCAAAATAATAGGGATATGGTTGGGATAGGAAAGAAATATCTATTCGTTTCACAAATTAAATCTTCAAACAGTATTTTGTTTAAGCCAGAGCCTTTTGTATCAACGCCAAATCCTCCGGCAAATAATCCAACTTCAATGCCATCTGGTGTCCCTTGTCCGTCATCTTTCCCCAAGTCTTTTGTACAATGTCTATGATCTTGTCTTCCTCGTGCTTAGTCCCAAAATCATGAAAGTAGTATTTAAGAAAGACCAGACATACCACATCTTCCAATTCCTTGGATTCTGCATCTGTCTTGAGTTTGTTCTTATTGACCAATTCTACCACTTTGTCAATCGAAGTTTTTTCAAACCCTTCCTTCTCCATCAGCTCAGACAGCAATTGTCCATGATACATCTTGAGCATCGTGCGCCATTTGAGGTAGCCTTTGCGATCCATAGGATAGTCTGATCGTGGGATATGCCATCTCCTGATGTGTTGTCCTCGTGCAGCAATCTGTAACTCTATCGATGCTTGTTCATTGTACAGCTCCAACATCTCGGTCATACGTAGACCATAGACCCATTCTTTGGGTACATTTTTTCCATCAACCAGTTCTAGGTTCGGATCCTGATTGTTGATCTCATCGATCGCAAAAAGTACATTTTCAAGTGTTTTGTCCATATATCATATTTTATACTGAGTCATTGACAGAATAATTACCTGTCATATATCAGATTATTCTCCAATAAAATTACGTAGTTAGTATAGCTTTTTAAACATAATGTACGTAGTTTTGTTCATGAATAGGTATTTAATACGTAGTTTTACGTAACTTGATAAAAATCATGGAGAAAATAATCGTAATAGGTAATGGCATGGTAGGTTATAAGTTTTGTGAGAAACTTAGAGCCAAAGCTGGTAAAAACCAATTTGAAATCACAGTATTCGGCGAAGAACCTCACCCTGCATACGACAGAGTTCATTTGAGTGAGTACTTCACCAATCCTTCGGTCGCCAGTTTAGAAATGGCTCCTAGGTCTTGGTACGAAGAAAATGACATCAATTTGATCTCAGGAGAAATGATTATTGCAATTGATCGAGCCAACAAGACGATCACTTCGCACAAAGGCACTACCCTCTCTTACGACAAATTGATTTTAGCAACAGGCTCTAGTGCTTTTGTTCCACCTATCAAAGGTGTCGAAAAACAAGGTGTGTTCGTTTACCGAACGATCGAAGATCTAGACGCGATCATAGAGTACAGTAAAAAGACCAAAAAAGCAGCTGTGTTGGGCGGCGGACTTTTGGGACTAGAAGCTGCCAAAGCCATGATTGATCTCAAACAAGAAACGCATGTAGTAGAATTTGCACCTCGTCTAATGCCGAGACAGTTGGACAATGCAGGTTCGGATGCCCTCCTATCCAAAATGGAAGAGTTGGGTATCAGACTACACCTTAATAAAAACACAAGAAACATATCTGGAGATGGAAAAATCACCGCAATGGAGTTTGCCGATGATTCTATACTAGATGTAGAAATGCTCGTGATCTCTGCTGGTATCAAGCCGAGAGATGAGTTGGCTACTGCATGTGGCCTGGCTGTAGGACAAAGAGGAGGTATCGTAGTGAATGATCTGTTACAAACAGACGACACGGATATTTATGCTATCGGTGAGTGTGCCCTTCACAAAAACTTCATTTATGGCTTGGTTGCTCCAGGTTATGAAATGGCGGACGTAGTTGTCAATCAATTGATAGGCAGCAATGACAAAACATTCAAAAGCTACGACATGTCAACCAAACTCAAATTGATTGGAGTTGACGTAGCAAGTTTTGGCAATGCACTTTGTGAAAACGAAACACACAAACCGATAGTATTCGAAGACAACTACAAGGGGATTTACAAAAGAATCAACATCTCTGAGGATGGCAAAAGATTGCTGGGTGGTATCCTAGTAGGTGAAGCAGAGGCATACAACATGCTCCTTCAAATCACCCTCAATGGCATGGCACTCCCTCCCAACCCTGAGGATCTCATCCTAGGCAGTCGTGGAGGTGAAGAGACCAAGATGGAACTCCCAGACAGTGCACAGATTTGCTCTTGTGAAAACGTAACCAAAGGAGACATCTGTCAAGCAATAGTTGACAATGGATTCGAAGATGTCGCACAAGTAAAAGCTTGCACCAAAGCAGGAACTGGCTGTGGTGCTTGTAATCCGATCGTAAAGGACATCTTCAATGAACAATTGGCGAAAATGGGTAAAGTAGTCAAAAATGTCATCTGTGAACATTTTGACTACTCTAGACAAGAGCTTTTAGATATCATTAAAATCAAAAAAGTAAAGGATTTTGATCAATTGCTTGACGAGCATGGCAAGGGTGATGGCTGTGAAACTTGTCGTCCATTGGCCGCTTCTTTGCTTGCCAGCACTTGGAACGAAATGATCTTGGAGAAAGGAAAAGATGCCATCCAAGACACCAACGACAAGTACCTCGCCAACATACAAAAAGGTGGTTCGTACTCGGTCGTGCCTAGAATACCAGGAGGCGAAATCACACCAGACAAGCTGATCGTCATTGGAGAAGTAGCCAAGGAATATGATTTGTACACCAAAATCACTGGGGGACAAAGAATAGATCTATTCGGTGCACAAATCCATCAGTTGCCAGACATCTGGGAAAAATTAATCAATGCGGGTTTTGAAAGTGGGCATGCCTATGGCAAATCTCTACGTACCGTCAAAAGCTGCGTAGGATCAACATGGTGTCGCTATGGATTGCATGACTCAGTATCATTCTCTATCGAGGTAGAAGAGCGATACAGAGGTTTACGTTCACCACACAAACTAAAAAGTGCTGTATCAGGATGTAGAAGAGAGTGTGCAGAGGCGCAAAGCAAAGATTTTGGCATCATCGCTACCGAGATCGGCTGGAACCTCTACGTATGTGGCAATGGCGGATCCAATCCACAGCATGCCGTATTATTAGCAGGAGATGTTGACTCTGCTACCTGTCTAAAGTACATTGATAGATTCCTGATGTTCTACATCAAAACTGCCGAACCACTCAACAGAACAGCGACATGGCTCAATAAACTAGATGGAGGGATAGACTACCTCATCGACGTAGTGGTCAACGACTCATTGGGCATAGCGGCAGACTTAGAAAGAGAAATGCAGTTCATGGTAGACACCTACAAGTGTGAGTGGAAAGAAGTCGTCAACAATCCTGAGTTGAGAAAGAAATTCACCCACTTTGTGAATACCGAGATTCCAGATCCGACGATGAAGTTCGAAGACATGAGAGGGCAGAAAAAACCAGTAGAATGGGGCGCATAACAATAAATACTGTAGAAATGACACAAGAAATAGCAGAATACAAAACAGTCAAAGCAGAAGACGTAACTACTTGGTACAAGGCAGCTTCTATGGAAGCATTTCCAGACAATGGCGGTGCTGCCATAGAATACAAAGGGTTACAGATTGCCATTTTCAACTTCTCTAGAAGAAAGGAATGGTACGCCAGTCAAAACCTTTGTCCTCACAAAAAACAAATGATTTTATCCAGAGGTATGCTGGGATCCGAAGGTGAAGAACCCAAGGTTGCTTGCCCATTCCACAAAAAGACATTTTCACTCAAAACAGGCAATAACCTCAATGGAGATGAATGTGACTTGGCTACATATCCTGTGAAAATACAGGACGGGTATGTTTACGTAGGTTTTTCTCACTAAGCTGCGTATTTTCACCTAATATTGCACCATATATAATTTTGAATTGAGAAGTACAAAAACATTACGAGGACTGGGCTATTCTGGTATAGCTTCACTGATCGCTATAGTTGCTACTATATTGATCGGACAGTATTACCTGCTCTCTGGCCTATCTGAGAACCAATCAATCGGACAAAAAATCGTCTTTCTGTCTGTTCTGTTGATTCTCATCATTGCCATAGTCTTCGCTACGATGTATCCACAGTTCAGAAAGATTTACTTGTCATACACCGAGCTCATTCGATCGGAGGACAATGCCAAAACAATGGCATCTCAGGTATCCAAACTCTATGATGAACTAGGTAAATCTTACCAAGACTTAGAGGCCGTCAATCACATACCAGAGGAAATGAGCATCCTGATGAAAGCGGATATGAATGGGCGTATTTCACATCTGTCAGAAAAAGTCAAGGAAATACTCTTCATAGACAAGGAAAGCTTTCATAGCAATTTTTTTGATTGGCTCAAAGAGGAATCATACCGTGAGGATTTCATTGTGCAACTCAAGGACATGATTACTCAACAACAGTCTTGGAATGGAGAAATCAAAGTAGCCAATTCAGAAGGAGATTTTGTCTGGTTGGACTTGGTTATTCAGCCAGTCCCTACCTCTGTACTAAAAAATGAATATGCACTTTTGATCATCGGACGAGACATCAGCGACATCAATGAAGCACGTCAGCGATCAAGAGAAATCAACCACGAACTGGTTGACAAACGAGTCAAAGAGCAGCAATACCGATCCGTACTGATTCTAGAAGGGCAAGAGGAAGAACGGAAACGTATTGCGCAAGAAATACATGACGGAATCGGTCAAATGCTGACGGGACTAAAACTAAGTCTCGAAGGAATCATCCCTTCGAGTTCACCACATATGAGGCAGCGTCTGAGTGACTCCAAACATTTGATGAAAAGCATCATCAAAGAAGTACGCAGGGTATCATTCAACCTCGCTCCTAGCAGTCTGGTTGATTATGGAATTGTCCCTGCCCTGAAGAAAATCGGCCAAGAGACAACAGCACTGACAGAAACCATAGTCACCTTTGAAAACAAAACGGGTTTCATCAACAGACTAGACAGCAACATAGAAACCAACCTGTACAGAATTGTGCAAGAAGCCGTCAACAATGGTATCAAGTACGCCAAAGCAAAACAAATCAACATCACACTGAGCCACACGATCAACCAGCTACAGATCCAAGTAAAAGACAACGGAAAGGGGTTTGACATCAAAAAACTAGAAAAGGTAGGTCACTTTGGGGCATCAGGTCACGGAATATTCAACATGAAAGAAAGAGCTGCGTATGTCAATGCAGCATTTGAAATAGAGACAAACATCGGACAAGGTACAACAGTGACGATTAAACTACCTTTAACGTAACCCAACTATGAGTAAAATTAAAGTAATATTAGCAGACGACCACATTATCGTAAGAAACGGAATCAAAATCCTGCTCGAAAGTAACGGTGATGTAGAAGTGATAGCAGAAGCTTCCAATGGAGAGGAAGCCTTGGAGAAAGTAAAACTATTACGACCAGACATCCTCATATCTGATATCCGCATGCCTATCATGAACGGCATTGAGGCCACTTCTAAAATCAAAGAATTCTCTCCCAATACTAAAGCATTGATATTATCCATGCACGATGACGAAGAATATATCATCAAATCCATAGAAAGTGGAGCCTCAGGTTACCTACTGAAAGACACCACCAAAGAGGAGTTTTCAAAAGCACTACACGCCATCATGGATGGACAAAAATATTTCAGTGGAGACATCTCCAACATCTTGGTCAACTCCTATCTCAACATCAAAGACGGCAAACCTAGCTCTACTACCAATAGCAATGTCGGGGAAGTAGAATACCACATCACCAAAAGAGAAAAGCAAATCTTGCAACTAGTGTATGAAGGAAATAGCAACAAAGAGATCGCCGACAAATTGGGCAAGAGTGTTCGTACCATCGAAACACATCGCTTCAACATCATGAAAAAACTCAATGTCTCCAACATCACCGAACTACTGAGAAAAATAGATGCTGAACCCTACATCACTCAATAGATCACTCCAATAACCCAATAACCTGATTCGATTTTGAATACCCCTTCAAGGGCCTTTTTGAAGGTTTGGTTAACCTTTCGTTTCGTCTATGATCTGGAAAGAAATCCCTTGAAGGGTTTTCCGGCATTTTTATCAAAGGTCATTTCAATTTTGCTCTATAGTGGATCAGTCCTCTTTTAGAATCGAAATCAAGTTAATAGAAAATCAAAACCCATTGCTATGGTAGCAATGGGTTTTTAATTGAGATCACATCTAACAACGAGTCCCCCTTTCTCATGGTCTGCATGCCAATACTCAGCAGGAGGTTTGTGAGCCACAAACCACGGTAACAAAGAAAGCGTTGTCCTCGCTTCAAGCGAGGACAACGCTTCTCACCCGAATATATCATATTTTATGTCTTTTAGCATAAATACTACGTAGTTTACAACATATTTTATACGTACCAATACTTATTTTAAAAATGATTTAATTTATATTTGCACGTATAAGTTAGTGCCACTTTATGATTCTAACATTGATTTAGTAAACACTTATTCAGATTTATATGAGTTCTACTTTCAGCAACAAAAATACCATCAAAGCAAATACTACCTGTTCATACTGTGGTGTAGGATGTGGTATTGAGGTAAGTGTTGACAAGAAAGGCAAAATAGAACTCGAAGGTATCGAGGATCATCCCGTCAGCAGAGGTATGCTGTGTTCTAAAGGCAGAAACTTGAATTACGTAGTTCAAGATCAATCCGATAGACTCACCTACCCTCAGATGAGATGGTCCAAGAGCCATCCCTTGCAGCGCGTAGATTGGGACACAGCCATCGACCGAGCCGCAGCAGTATTCAAAACTTTCATCGAAAAACATGGGCCTGATTCGGTAGGATTCTACATATCTGGTCAGTGTCTTACAGAAGAATATTACCTTGTCAACAAGCTGACCAAGGGATTTATCGGCACCAACAACGTAGACACCAACTCCAGACTCTGTATGAGTTCTGCAGTCATGGGCTATGTCAAGACTTTGGGCGAAGACTCTGTTCCTATCGCTTATGAGGATATTGAAATTGCAGATACTTTCCTAATAGCTGGTGCCAATCCAGCCTGGTGTCATCCGATCCTCTACCGCAGAATCGAGCAACACAAGGAAAAGAACCCAGATACAAAAATCATTGTCATCGATCCAAGAGTGACTGACTCATGCTCACACGCAGACCTGCACTTGCAATTGAGACCAGGCACAGACATTACTTTGCTCCAAGCAATTGGTCGAGTACTGATTGAAAATGGCAATATTGACTTGAATTTCATCCAAAATCATGCAGATGGTTTTGAATCTTACAAAGAAGAAGTCTTCCAAACCAGCATCGCCGATGCAGCACAGATCTGTGCAATTCCTGAAACAGACATTCGCTTGGCAGCCCAATACATCGGCAATGCCAAGGCATTTTTGTCCATGTGGACGATGGGCTTGAACCAAAGCACACAGGGCGTCAACAACAATTTTGCCCTCATCAACCTGAACCTGATCACGGGACAGATCGGCAAACCTGGAGCAGGACCATTCTCCCTCACAGGTCAGCCCAATGCCATGGGTGGTCGAGAGGTCGGTGGCATGGCTACTCTCCTAGCCGCTCACCGCAACCAAGCCAACCCCGAACACAGAGACGAAGTAGCCAAGTTTTGGGGTGTGGATTCCATGCCTGACAAACCAGGTCTCACAGCTACACAGATGTTTGATGCACTGGATTCTGGAGAACTGAAAGCACTATGGATCATCTGTACCAATCCGTCTGTCAGTATGCCAGACGCCAACTTGGTAGATCGAGCACTAAAGAAAGCCAAATTCGTCATCGTCCAAGACATCTCCTACAAGTCCGACACTGTCAAATATGCCGACTTGGTACTCCCAGCGGCAGGGTGGTTGGAAAAAGAAGGTACGATGACCAACTCGGAGAGAAGAATCTCCTACCTACCCAAAGTTGTAGACGCACCTGGCGAAGCACTGCCAGACAACGAAATTTTGATGCGCTTTGCGCGCAAGATGGGCTACCATGGTTTTGATTTTGAGACCATCCAAGACATCTATTTGGAGCATTGTCAATTGACCAAAGGCACCAATATTGACATCTCGGGTCTCAACTATGATAGACTCAAAAAAGAAGGTAGTGTACAGTGGCCTGTTCCTTCCGAAGGTCACCCTGGCACCAAAAGACTTTTTGAAGACAAAGTCTTCTATACACCCAACAAGAAGGCACAAATCCTGACAACTGGCATCTCCAATCAAGGAGATATGATTTCAACAGACTTTCCATTGATATTGACTACTGGACGAATCAGAGACCAGTGGCACACCATGACCCGAACAGGAAAGGTGAGCAAGCTCAACAAGCATATTGCCAAACCTTATCTAGAGATACACCCAGCTGACGCCAAAAAGAGAGACATAGCAGATGGCTCACCCGTCATAGTCAAAAATGAACGTGGGGAAGTCAAAGTAACTGCTACCCTCACAGACAAAATCAAGCAAGGAGTGGTATTCCTCCCGATGCACTGGGGCAAAATACTGGAAAGCAACTTTGGCAGAGCCAACAACCTGACCAACAAAGCATTTGATCCGATCTCAAAACAACCCGGATTCAAATATTCGGCTGTTGAGGTGGAGAAATTCGTCAAACCCGCGCAGAAAATCGTGATTATAGGTGCAGGAGCAGCAGCATACCGCTTTCTCAACACCTACCGCACACTCAACGAGTTGGACGAAATTCATGTGTTCTCCAAGGAAGAATATCCCTTCTACAACAGGGTACTGCTCCCAGAATACGTCAACCAACATAAACGTTGGGAAGACCTGCTCAAGTTCAAGTACGGTGAGTTCGAGGATCTCAATGTCCATCTGCACAAGTCTTGTAGCATAGAAAAAATCAACCGGGAAGCAAAGACAGTCACAGATCAGTTTGGCAAGACGCACCCTTATGATATACTGATCTTGGCAACAGGCTCTAGGGCTTTCGTACCGCCGAATATTCCGTTGGACAAACCAGGACTGTTCACCATGAGGGATCGATCTAGTGCTGATGCTTTGATCGAGTTCACGGGCAACAAAGGACACGTGGTGATCGTTGGCGGTGGACTGTTGGGATTGGAATTGGCCTCTGCGCTGCGTGAGATTGACGTACGGGTATCTATCATTCAGTTGTCCAACCGACTCATGGAGCGACAGCTAGACCCTATGGCCAGCACCCTACTCCGCCAACTGATGGAGGACATGGATGTTGCTGTCTACACCAACGATGAAGTACAAGCCCTCAGAACCTTCGAAAAAGAAAAAAGAGTCGAGGCAGACCTAAAAAGCGGCAAAACACTCCATTGCAATGCGGTCGTATTTGCCATAGGCACCCGACCCAACTCAGAGATGGGAAGAGAAATCGGATTGGAGTGTGGACGAGGAATCTTGGTCAACGATTACCTACAGACCTCTGACCCTTCTATCTATGCGATCGGTGAGATAGCAGAGTTCAACAGGATGCTGAATGGTACTACTGCGGCTGCCGAGGACATGGCTGACATCTCAGCTAGACACGTAGCGGGCAACTTGACCGCACTGTATCAAGGCACTGTCTCGATGAACATCCTCAAGTTCCCTGATTTGGATCTCTGCTCCATCGGGATGCCAGATCCACCACCGACCATGAAGGATTATGAAGAGATTCTATTCCTAGACAAGTCTCAGAAGTACTACAAGAAATGCATCATCCACAATGATAAGTTGATAGGTGCCATCCTGATGGGAGACAAATCCGAATTTGCGGAATTCAAAGAACTCATCGAAAACAATGTAGAACTGTCCGACAAGCGAAAAGAATTATTAAGATCAGGCGACAAAGGCGAACCGATGATTGGTCAACTAGTCTGCTCTTGTAATAATGTCGGGACGGGCAATCTGGAAAATGCCATTACCAGTGGGTGTAACAACCTGATCGATATATGTCAAGCCACAGGTGCAGGATTGGGCTGTGGCAGTTGCAAAGGTGAGATCCAACAGATGCTCAAAGCGCACCAAAATCAAACAAAACAAGAGGTTGTAGAAGCCTAAACCACTTTGTCATTCTCTGTCCGAAGCTATTCTGCCAATTTTGTGTCCTCAAAAAAGAATTAGCTTCGTTCAGAATGACATTTGCAAATAGTATATAGATTTGAAACTTTAATGAATAAAGGTTGAGCATGAAGAAAAAGGATTTGGTAAGGGTCTTTGTCAAGGGTGGAATCTTGTCGACAGGTGATTTTCTCAAAATCATCAAAACTGCGAATAAGTTAGGGAGTGACTATGTGCACTTTGGTTCCAGACAAGATATTTTGTTTCCAGTCGCAGAGAAGAACAAAAAGGCACTAGACGAAACCTTCACTCAAATCAATACCGACTACCAAATCAACGACTTTACTCATCAAAACATCATCAGTTCCTACGTCGCTCTGGATGTGATGCCACACAGAGTATGGCTGGTTCCGCACGTTTTCCACCATATACTAGACAGCATCAAAACCAAATCCAAGTACCGTATCAACATCGTAGATCCTTTGCAAAGTATGGTACCGCTGTTTACAGGCAACATCAATTTTATTGCTTCCAAACAAGACAATTACTGGTACTTGTATCTGCGATTCAAAAACACCAACAATCAACCTATAGCCTATTCAAAAATCATCTATGGCTATGAATTGCACAAAGTAATTTCCTTGATCAGTGAGATGAACGTAGATGAAGACAACATTCAAATCGAGGATGTATTCAAAGCCATAGACAAACTAGACCTAACCAAGCAAAACCCACAAGAAGAACTTCACTACCCAAAAAGCAACTTCCCCTACTACGAAGGACTCAACAGAGAACCAGGAGGCAGTTATTGGCTAGGACTCTATTGGAGAAACAACAAGTTCAGTATCAAAATACTCATCGACATCTGTCAGCGCTGCATCGACACCAATGTCGGTAGAATCAGCCTCACTCCATGGAAATCCTTTATCATCCAGGGGATTCAAGAAAAGCACTTGATTGGTTGGGACAAACTGATGGGAAAATCAGGCATGAACCTCAGACACTCCTCCCTAGAACTCAACTGGCATTTGCCCGTCTTGCACAATGAATGCTTGGAACTCAAAAACTATCTGGTACGCGCACTCGATCAGCAAGACATCAGTACCTCTGGCTTGACTTTTACAGTCAAGCCTAACGACGACATCTATTTATTCACTTCTGTGGTAATAGAATTTGACGAGCAAACTCAAGGTGAGAGACAGTACAACATCCTCTACAGCACGGGGTTTAACCCCAATGCTGGCGAATACCATACCTATGTAGCTAATGCATCAAGAGAGATCCTGCCTGCCCTTCTCATCGAACTCAGTCACTTGTACTACGAACAGCTGGAAGAAGTCCCTGTTGACAACTCTCCTTCAAGAAAAGAAGAAGTGTCCCAATCCGTCAAACACCAATGCAGCAGCTGCATGACTGTCTATGACGAACAATATGGTGATCCTGCAGCAGACATTGCTCCCAATACGTCCTTTGAGCAATTGCCCGCTGATTATATCTGCCCCACATGCGGAGACGACAAGAGCCATTATAGTTTGATTTAGATTACATTCTAGATTCTTCTGCACACCACTGACATGTGAGTTGAAAACTTGGGGAGCACCTTACCCATAACTGAGTAGATAATTCCACATAGTATACTATTGAGATGACTCCAAATATTCTGTTTTTAGAATTAAAATAGGCGCTAATAAAACAATTGAGACTAAAAACGCCACTAATGATTCTCCTTTAATTGGTTGGAATGTATATTGATAGTGTTATGGATATAATTTTATACAACCTGAAAATCACAATCCATGGCCAAGCAAAAAAAAGCCTCTTTAGAAGGCACATCCAGCAAAAAACAAGAGCAATTAGCTAAAGACAAGCAAGACAACATCAATCAACCTCTGACTACCAACCAAGGACTCAAAGTCAACGACACCAACAACTCCCTCAAAAGTGGAGAAAGAGGTGCCACTTTGCTAGAAGATTTTTTGTTGCGCGAGAAGATCACTCATTTTGATCATGAGCGCATTCCTGAGCGCATTGTACACGCGAGAGGTAGTGCTGCTCATGGTGTATTTGAACTTTACGACCCGATTCCTGAGTATACCAAAGCGGGTATTTTCAACGACACCCAGCGGAAAACTCCTGTTTTTGTCCGTTTTTCCACTGTGGCAGGTTCTAAAGGATCCCCAGATCTTGCCAGAGACGTGCGTGGGTTTGCCGTCAAATTCTACACAGAGGAAGGCACATGGGATTTGGTTGGTAATAACATGCCCGTATTTTTCATCCAAGACGCGATGAAATTTCCAGATCTCATTCACTCCGTGAAACCAGAACCAAACAATGAAATACCACAAGCTGCATCCGCACATGATACTTTCTATGATTTTGTCTCTCTCACAACAGAGACATTACACAATCATATTTGGGCAATGAGCGATCGTGCCATACCGAGAAGCTTCAGAATGATGGAAGGTTTCGGGATACACACTTTTCGTATGATCAACAAGGAGGGCAAATCTCACTTTGTAAAGTTTCATTGGAAGCCAAAATTGGGTATTCACTCTGTCACGTGGGATGAAGCAGTAAAAATCAATGGTGCTGATGCCGATTTTCATCGAAGAGATCTTTGGGATGCCATCGAGGATGGTGAGTATCCAGAATGGGAATTGGGACTGCAACTCATTCCCGAAGAAGATGAGCACAAATATGATTTTGACCTCTTAGATCCTACCAAATTAATCCCTGAGGAAATGGTTCCTGTCAAAATTGTAGGCAAAATGACCCTAAATAAAAACCCTGACAACTTTTTTGCAGAGACTGAGCAAGTTGCCTTCCTTCCAGGTCATATTGTACCAGGTTTGGATTTCACCAATGACCCTCTCCTACAAGGCAGACTTTTCTCCTATCGAGACACGCAGTTATCCCGATTGGGCACCCCAAATTTCGAACAAATTCCAATCAATAAACCTGTAGTCCCAACTCACAATAACCAGCGCGATGCGCACATGCAGACCCGTATTCCAGAAGGTCAAACGGCCTATTTCCCTAATACATTGGGAGGTGGATGTCCTCATATGAGTAAAATGTCTGAAGGTGGCTTTACGCACCACGAAGAGCGTATAGATGCCAAAAAAATCAGGACACGTAGCGAGAGTTTCAGTGATCATTTTTCTCAACCCGCTTTGTTTTACAGAAGTCTGGCAGATTGGGAACAAGCCCACGTCGCAGACGCTTACACCTTCGAACTAGGCAAGTGTAAACACGACGCTATTAAAAGTAGGATGCTCTGGCTCATCAATCAGATTGATGAAAACTTAGCACAACAAGTAGCTGATGGACTGGGCATGACCGTCCCATCCAAAATCGATCAACCGATCAATCAGGCCATTGGGGCAGATGCGGATGTAGCAAAACATCAACCTGGTAAAAAGAAAATCTATCTTGATAAGTCACCAGCTCTCAGTCAGGCGCAGACAAAATTTGACAGCATCTCCACGAGAAAAATTGCCATTTTAGTTGCTGATGGTTTCAGCATGAAAGACTATGAAAAATTACAAAAACCTTTAAAAAACGAAGGAGCGAAACCTCTCTTAATTGCCCCTCATGGAGGCACCATCAAATGCGACCAAGACATGGATCACAAAGTGGATGCTGCCATTGACACCACAGAGAGTGTCTTGTATGATGCAGTATACATTCCTGGGGGTGCCAAGTCTGTAGAAAAACTTATTACTACATCGAAGTTTATTAAATTCATCAATGAGGCCTTTAAGCATTGTAAGACGATTGGTGCCGATCATGAAGGAGAGCAACTTCTAGATCAGACTTTTGTCAAAAACCATAAAAAGGATAAGGCTATATTGATTAATGAAAATGCTGAGGCTTTCAAAAGCGCTCTCGCCCATCACCGAAATTGGGAGAGAATGGAGATCGCCAAAGAAGTGCCTGCATAATTTTCTATGCTTAAGAAGTATCAGTAGTTAGGTCATTGACACTGTCTTTTGGCTAATAACATTCTATAAATAAGCATCAGGAGAAAGTCTCTTTGTTGAAGCACGTGCTTCAACAAAGAGACTTTCTAGTTGCTATGTAGGTTACACCCGTACTACTCCAATGTGCTTTTTTCATAATAAACATAAGCTTATTATGAAACTTGTAAAGACAACAAGAATCTCTACAATTAGATTTTAGTATCCAGTGACTATGGAACTACTCCGTTACACAGACACGAATAATCAGTGTTTAGAGCATAGCAACTAGGATATCACAAAACTACCATAACATCAGAAACCTATTCCTCTCACATTCCAATCACCAATTAACAGACTCGACTTGGCAAAACACGGCTAAAGTCATCACTTTGTCCACTGCAGTAGGTCTACAAAGTAGCGAAAGACCCTTCTTTAGTCGATAAATACAGCTTAAAGGCACTTTCACAAGAAATAGAAGTTTTTGACCTCACTCCCCTAAAAAACGAAAACGTGTAGGAAGCGACAGATCATATATCTAATTTTACTTCATAGACACAGAGCTACCGATATAGGCTCTAGATTCAAGAAAAAACAGCAAAACCCCGTTTAGGCGGAATGAAAATCCAAACAAATGAAAAACAAGAAAGCAATTATTACAGGTGGAGGCAGAGGTTTAGGTAAAGCTACAGCGATCGCATTTGCCAAAGAAGGAATAGATGTGGCCATCACTGGTAGAAATGAAGAGGTGATGAAAGAGACCGTTGATGAGTTGAAAACACTTGGCGTCAAAGCTACTTATGCAGTGTTCGATGTGGGCAATTACGAAGAAGTCCAAAAAGGTATCAACACCCTCATCAGCGCACTTGGTTCTGTAGACATCTTGGTTAACAATGCTGGCATTGCAGCATTTGGATCATTCAACGACATGGAGGTCAGTCAATGGAGTCAAATCATCCAAACCAACTTGATGGGTATGTACTATGTCACCAAAGAAGTTCTTCCATACATGATCAATCAGAATGAAGGAGACATCATCAACGTATCCTCTACTGCTGGACTGAATGGAAATGCCAGCACATCTGCCTATTCAGCATCCAAATTCGCTGTGATTGGGATGTCCGAATCGCTAATGAAAGAAGTACGAAAAAACAACATTAGAGTCTGCACCTTGACACCCAGCACTATCGCCTCTGACATGTCTATTGACCTAGGCATAGCGGATAGAGATTCAGCAGACCGGGTTTTACAACCAGAGGACTTCGCAGAACTGATTGTAGCAGGATTGAAACTCCCAAGAAGAGCCATGCTCAAAAATGCCGCCTTGTGGTCTACCAACCCTTGATTTAATTCTATTAACAAATTATTACTAACTAGTGGCTGTAACGAAACGGCCATATATTGAACACTCAAACTCCACAAACATGAAACAAATATTGATTCTAGCTACTAGTATTTGGATGATCGCTTGCACATCCACCAATCAAACCAACACTCAACAAGAATCCACTGATGCCCCTAAAAAAATCGAAAGCTTTGACTGGCTATTGGGCAAATGGGAAAGGCTAAATGAAGCAGAAGGCCTGAAAACCTATGAAAACTGGGACAAAATCAGTACAACCGAATATACTGGTATTGGTTTTACCATGCAGAATGAAGACACTCTCAAGCAGGAGAGAATGAAACTGATTCATAGATCAGGGAAGTGGGATTTGACGGTGAAGGTTCCCGAAGAAACTGAATCCGTCACCTTCGCCATGACTAACTACACTGACAGTACTTTTGTTTTCGAAAATCAAGAAATTGATTTCCCCAACACCATCAAATATTGGAAAAACGGAAACAAAATCAATGCATTGGTCGCTAATACCGAAATGAAAATTTCGTTTGAATTCAAAAAACAAACTGCTATGCACTGATAGTGCATAGCCTCCCTAACCATCAATAATTCCATGACAGAATCCCATTTTTTAACGCATGTTTTTCAGACCAAGGACTTTTCCAGCGAAGAGTTGGCAACCATCATTCCTCAGTTCAAACGAACTACATTTTCCAAAAACGACTACTTGCTAAAAGGAGGTCAAATAGAGAATTACTATTGGTTTATCGAGAATGGTTTTGTGCGGTCATATGTCGTAGATACAGAAGGCAATGATATTACAACCAACCTCTGTGCTTCTGGAGACATCGTGATCGACTGGACTTCTTTTTTCCTCAGGAGCCCAACTAGAGAACACATTCAAGCTCTGACTGATTGTGTCTGCTGGCAGTTGGACTTTGATACTTTTCAGCAACTGTTTCATAGTATACAGAGTTTTAGAGAGCAAGGTCGAACGACATTGGTCAACAGCTATTTCTCATTAAAAAAACAAAGCGTATCGATGATTGCTGATCAAGCCAAAGAACGATATGCTAAACTGATCAAAGAAAAACCTCATATTATTCAAAACATTTCACTCAAACACATCGCTACCTATTTAGGGATTACTGATACTTCTCTGAGCCGAATTCGAAAAGAAATTTCAGACGAATAGCTTTTTCTTGTCCTATGGCAAGTTTTGTTTTCATAGGTACAGATAGTTTTGAATCAAACATTGACTCACCAAATAAAACTTGCTAAAACATGAAAACAATCATTGACACCAACACAATAACAGAACTAATCAGTAGAATAAATTTGCTGCAAACCAACAGCTCAGCCCAATGGGGAAAAATGGATGCCTACCAAATGCTGAAACATTGTACGCTAAGCGAAGAGATGTTTCATGGAAAGAATAGCTACAAACGCTTATTTATTGGCATGTTGTTTGGCTCTATGGCTCTAAAAGGGATATTAAAGAATGACGATCCAATAAAGAAAAACCAGCCCACACATCCTGCAATGAAAATATCTGGGACAGGTGATTTTGAAAAAGAAAAAGCAAAATGGATCAAGCTAATACAAGGATATGAGTCCTACTCTAGCGACAATTTCATTCATCCTTTTTTCGGTAAAATGACCACTAAACAAATTGGACACTATGTGTATAAACATACTGACCATCATCTAAGACAGTTTGGTCATTAGACATAATGTCCAAAACTAAACCATTTACCAAACTCTGTGGAATGCCATTGTTGGCCTTTGTTTTATCCATGACTCTTTCTACTGGAGTCAAAGGCACTCATGTCTTCTGAGTTTTCAAGTACATCTGTTGCCATTGCACATAGCTTTATGAAGGATAGCACTTAGAAATCAATTGAGCAGACCATACTGCAGGTTTTTGAACCTACTGCTAATATGCAGAACAGAGTACTTAGACAGTATTCATAATCACACTTCCAAAACCTGTAGTCTAAACACCAAGTACTATGCCGACCGATCCCTCCTCACTAGCAATGAGTTCAAAGACACGATCAGGATGCAGTCCCTTTTCATCCTGATGAGACACATATAGAATGGCTGTTTTGCTCTCCTGAGCGATCTTGTTGACCAGTGCAGCCATCAGTTTGGTATTGTGATCATCTAGATCCGAGGCAGGTTCGTCCAATATCAACAAGGGCGGATGCTTGACCATGGCTCGAACAATCAGTACCAATCGTCTATAACCAATCGGCAAATCTATAAAAGGCTTGTCTCGTTGCTCCTTCAAACCTATCAAGTCCAACCATGCTTCGGTTCGTTTGAGTTGCAGCTCGGTAGGTCTATTGTAGAGTCCTATAGAGTCATAATAACCCGATATAATCATGTGCTCGATGCTCTGATTTCGCCAAAAGTCATAAGTCATCGTGGAAGTATAGTACCCTATGTTTTTTTTGATATCCCAGACCGATTCACCACTTCCTTTTTTGAATCCAAACAAGGTGATATCTTGACCATAAGCTTTGTGATTATCACCTGTAATCATAGTCAGCAAGGTGGTTTTTCCTGCACCATTAGGCCCTTTGAGCTGCCAAAACTCCCCAGGTTTGATCTCCCAATTGATGGCTTTCAAGATGCACCGATCCAGATAGGATACGGATACATTTTTCATCCGAATCAAATATTCGTCCTCATATAAAATCGGTTGAATAGGCTCAGGAATTTTCCCCTTCAGGACAATCTCCTCTTCTATTTCTTTCTGCAGCACAACCAGTTCCTTGCCAGCGTACTGCAGTTGCGTGGTTCCTATGGCCAAGAAGTCTCTGGTTCTGCTGACAATATTGACAGTAGACACTTTGCCAGCGATAGCTTCTAGTGCCGCTACCAAATCTTCCCTTCCTTTCACATCCAGACTATCCGAGGGGTTGTCGAGGATGATCACTTCTGGCTGCTGACTCAATATATGCTGCAACAGTGCTTTCTTTCGCTCCCCACTAGACATAGATTTGAGTGTCTGTCCTCTTTGATTGGTGACCTCATATTTGTCATGTATGTCCTCTTCACGGATGTATTTTGCCAATACCACCGCAGAATAGAGCAAAATTCGTTTTCCAATAATTGCTGGAAGAATCTCACGCTGAGAGAGTAATTGATCGATTAACCTTTGCTTTCCTGCCCCATTGGGGACATAAATATTCCAATGCTGTGTATTCGTCATTTAGTCGCTAAGTTATAGCTACTAAATTATTTTTCCTGAGGATGTGTAAGAAACACTCCACTTTGGCGTCAAACGGCTGTATTTAATAACAACATCGCAAGTAGTCATACTCCAAAAACTCATAATCATGCTCAAGAACTACTACATCACAGCCATCCGAAACCTCATGAAGCACAAAAGCTACTTTTTGCTCAACATGAGTGGACTCGCAATAGGCATTGCAAGTTTCGTATTCATTGCACTCTTCATCTTCAATGAATTGAGCTATGACAAATTCCACAGTGACTATAAAAACATCTACCGCATACAGGTCAAAGGTCAGATGATGGATCAATCCATGGACATGGCTGTTTCTGCCTCCCCAATGGCAAAAGCATTGATCAACGACTACCCAGACGTAGCCCAAGTCACCAGAATCAAAGAAAGTGGTGCTTGGTTTATTGGCTATGGAGACAAAAAATTCAATGAGGATGGGGTTCTCTTTGCTGACTCTTCATTTTTCGATGTATTCAGTTTCGAACTTTTGGCAGGAGACCCTAAAACAGCACTGATCAATCCCAGGTCAATGATTCTTACGCAGTCTTACGCCCAAAAATATTTTGGTGATGAGAACCCAATGGGAAAGAAAATCACCGTAGAGCAAGACAGCATATTCTACACCATCACAGGAGTATTGGCAGATATACCAGACAACTCCCACATACAATTTGACATGCTGGGATCAATCAGTACCTATAAGTATTGGAACAACAACCAATGGGTCAGTCACAACTTTCATACCTACATGAAAATCAAAGAAAACAGTGACCCAGAAGCATTGGAAGTCAAAATGCAAGACATGGTACGTAAGTATGTTGGCCCTCAGATTGAGAAATTCCTAGGCACGACCATGGACGATTTTGAGCAAGCTGGCAATTCTTTCTCCTACTACCTCATGCCCATCGAGGACATACACCTGTACTCAGAAGCCGAAGGAGAGCTCGGCAACAACAGCAACATCTCTTATATTTACATTTACAGTTTGATTGCCTTCGTTTTGTTGTTTATCGCCATCATCAACTTTGTCAATCTAGCGACAGCACAGTCCTCATCCAGAGCCAAAGAAGTAGGCATCCGAAAAGTATCTGGCTCGACCCGAGAAGGTTTGATTTACCAATTCATCTTCGAGTCGGTTTTCATCTCCATCGTGGCGACTGGCCTAGCCTATATACTCGTTGTCTTTTTGACTCCTGCATTTACCGAGTTGATCGGTAAGACTCTCTCCATCGATATGTCATCCAATTACATAGCATGGTTGGGGATGTTTATTTTGGCTATTCTGATTGGCATATTGGCAGGATTCTATCCAGCCTTTGTTTTGGCAAGTTTCAAACCTGCCCAAGTGCTGGGTGGTACTTTCAAAAAGGGTGCTAAATCTGGCTGGCTTAGAAACCTACTGGTCATGGTACAATTTACTGCTTCTATTGTGATCATCATTGGGACTTTCGTCGTGTATCAACAAACCGACTACATGATGAGCAAGAATTTAGGCTTTGACAAGGAGCAGATACTGGTCTTGAGACGTCCAGATGTCTTGCGTGACAACCTGGAGACATTCAAGACCCAATTGCTCCAAAACCCGAATATAAAAGCTGTGGCCAATTCTGTCTCTATCCCTGGCAAAACCAGGTACAGCAATAATGCTTTCATGACAGAGGAAAATCCAACCATGCCCAATGTACTCTATCAGAATTTTGTAAGTTTCGGATACGAAGAGTTGATGGAATTTGAACTCGTACAAGGTAGGTTTCACGCTAGGCAGTACCCCTCAGACTCCAATGCAGTAATCATCAATGAAGCTGCAGTAAAAATGCTTGGATATGACGAGCCTATCGGCAAAAGGTTTGTGAGGCCAAGTAGCAAGGGTGAGACTCATTATTTAACAGTGATTGGTGTGATCAAGGACTATCACTTCGAAACCTTGCACAAACAAATTCAACCCACCATTTTGACATTGATGGAGGGCAATGCAGAAGGATACGCCACGATACGCCTCAGCAACACACAAAACATCAAAGAGACACTGGCCTTCATCGAGTCGACTTGGTACGACTACAGTTACAACAAGCCTTTTCAGTATTTCTTTTTCAACGAAGACTATCAAAACCTGTATAAATCAGAATCAACCACAGGAAAGGTGTTTTTGGTATTTGCATTTTTATCGATCTTCATTGCTTGTTTAGGCCTTATTGGCTTGATCACTTATACCCTGATGATCCGCAACAAAGAAATTGGTATCAGGAAAGTATTGGGGGCTAGTAACCGATCTTTGGTCACCTTGCTTTCGCACGAAATCGTCAAACTCATTGCGATAGCAACCTTAATCGCCTGGCCACTTGCCTATTTTGCTACTGACTATTGGTTGCAAAACTTTGCTAGCAGACTATCTGTAAGCCCATGGATTTACCTCGTTGCAACACTAATGGTTTTTCTGATTGGTATTTTAGCGATCAGCTTTCAAACCCTACGTGCCTCTACGAAAAACCCAGTTGATTCTTTGAGACAGGAATAGTCTCTTCCGCATACCCAAATTTCATCCATCAAATAGTCCTATGTCTTTAAAGGTATAGGACTATTTTTTATAGTGACAAATTCTGAGCATAACTGTATGATCAATGCAAGTTACAGTGGTTTTCTAACATCGTTTTAATATGGATTTACTCCAAATTAGAATCACATTAGAGTTTCCATATTTCATTAGATGGTGTGGCTGTTTTTCAATCCATTACCTTAATTTTCCCTTGTATTAAGAAAACAAAATACCTTAGACATGAATTCACAGGAAGCATTAACAAGACTAAAAGAAGGAAACAAACGATTTGTTTCAGGAACGCCAAATATCTCTCTTCAAAACCAAGAAGCAAGAGAACCTTTGACCAAAGGACAAAGTCCTTATGCAATCATACTCTCATGTGCAGACAGTAGAGTGGCTCCAGAGTTGGCATTTGACGCAGGACTGGGTGAATTGTTCGTTCTTAGGGTAGCAGGCAATGTAGCCAACACATCTACTATTGCCAGTATCGAATATGCGGTAGCCAATTTGGGGACTAAATTAATTATCTCTATGGGTCATGAAAGTTGCGGAGCAGTAGGTGCTGCAGTAGCTGGTGGTGACAATGGTCCCAACCTTAACAAACTCGTGAGTTACATCCAGCCATCAGTCGACAAACTTGGCAAGGACGCTCCTTTGGCGGACATCATTAAAGAAAACGCTAATCATTCGATCACTACGCTTATGAATCAATCTGAAATCATCAAAAATGCAGTAAAGAATGAAGGTTTGGAATTGGTATCAGGATACTACAGTCTAGCTACTGGTGAGGTGGAATTTGGTTTCTAACCCTATACTCCAAAACAAAAAGCCTCTTTCAGATTGATCTGAAAGAGGCTTTTTGTTTTAACTAGATTGGTATTACTATCTACCAAATACATATCTAGCCATCACACCTGCGCTGAATGGATCCAAAAAAGTATCTTCTACGATCCACAAGGTAGGTCTTACATCAACCCCTACTGCCAATGGGAAATCAAAATGATATTCCATCCCGAACTCACCACTCACACCAAACAAGAATATGTTATCATAATAGTCATTGTAGTTGTTGTTATTATAATAATCATTTCTGTTGTAGTGGTGAAAACCACCTCTTCCACCTGCAAACAAAGATGGTCCTACACCTGCATACCAATGAAACCCATCTTCTCCACCTATGCTAAACGGCTTGTAAAAAAAGTCCCACAATACGTCTACTCCTACACCAAAATTATTATCATACCCATTGTATCTATCTACTCCAAAGGATACATCGGCATGAATTCTACTCAGTTCTCCCATGGAAAACACGGCATCAAATGCCACATTATTTCCCCCAAGATCTCCTACTCTACCGCCTATTTCTTGAGCTTGCGCACCTATAGCCGTTGCAATTATAAAAGCTATTGCTACTATTGATTTCTTCATCTGATTGATTTTTAAATTTGTCTATTCAAAGATTTAATTGTCTTAAACAAAGCTAGCAAAGGCAAATGATATATCAATGCCTTAATAATTAAATAGAGATTAAGTATCCAAATTTGTCTCCTCTGCACCATGAGTCAACTTTTTGAGCTTTTTCAAAAACAAAATCACAAGTACGCCAATCAACACAGAAAAGAAGCCTATTCCTGCAAAAACTTCCATTTCACCCAATTGAGAAGCCGACTGCCCAAGCAACCCTGCGACCTTGTTGCCCAACCCAACAATCGCAAAATACAATCCCATCATAATCGATCCGTACTTTGCTGGGGCTAGTTTCGTCACAAACGACAAAGAAACAGGTGAAGAACTCAATTCACCTATGGTATGAAGCAGATAAGCTCCTACGATCCACCACATACTAGCCAAGCTACCATTTGCCACCTGCTGTGTAGCTCCTACCATCATCACAAAGCCAAGCCCCATGATGATATTGCCAATAGCCATCTTAAATACAGCAGACTCTTCTTTGCCTTTAGCACGGCGGACTCCCCAGAAGTACGCTACTGGCAACCCAAACAGGATGATGAATATAGGATTGAAAAACTGAAACTGTGCAGCGGTCATTTCAAACAAACCAAAGACACTCTTGTCTGTCTTTTGCTCTGTGTACAAATTCATCAAACCTCCCGCTTGTTCAAACGCGCCAAAAAATGCAATGACCAAAAGAAAGGAAATCAACAACACAGCAATCCTATCTTTTTCTTTGTCATCCAATTCATATTTGTAAATATTGATTCCGAAACCAATGAAAATCGAAGCAATCATAATGAGTACGCCAAAAAGTATATTGGTATCGATCATAACGTAAGCTCCTACCAAAAACATCAGTATAGTGATTACCAATGAAACTGGATTCTTCTTGAGTCTTTCAAAATGCACAGATCCACTTGGGATTGTAGATATATCCTCTTTCACAAATTCTCCAATTCCTTGTAGGTATTTCCCTCCCAACATGAACTGAAGTTGACCTATGAGCATACCTAAACCTGCGAGACCAAAGCCCCAGTGCCAGCCATACACCTGACCAATGTACCCCACCAAAAGAGAAGACAAAGCAGAACCTACATTGATCCCCATGTAGAAAATCGTAAAACCCTTGTCTCTCCTAGGATCACCGTGGCGATACAATTGACCTACCATAGTAGAGATGTTTGCTTTCAACGCCCCAACGCCCAACACAATCAGTGTCAGCGCGAGATAAAATATATTTTCTCCTGGCAAAGCCATCACTCCATGGCCTAATACGAGCAGTGCTCCACCTACCATCACAGCCTTTTTCTGCCCTATGTATTTGTCAGCCAAAATACCGCCAGGAATACCCATCAAATAGACCATCATTGTATAGGTTCCATAGAGAGACAAGGCCTCCACCTGACTCCATCCAAAACCTCCAGTCGCTATGTCATCTACCAAATACAGCACCAGTAGCCCGCGCATTCCATAGTAGCTGAATCGCTCCCACATCTCTGTAAAAAATAACACTGCCAATCCTCGGGGATGACCAAAGATTTCTTTGCCTTTCATACCTTTCTCACTCATTTTATTTGGGTTAATTCTATCATTAAATATTGTTATCAAAAGCCAAAATAACAATAATTTAAATCAATCAAGCGAATGCATGATTTTAAGGGTTAGATATCTCTTTGAACGGTACGCGTAGACAAAGACTTTTTCTTGACAGACCCAAATTGACCATTGGGTAAAATAGCCTCTTCTAAGAAATAAAATGTAGCGGATTCAACTTGGTTTTCTGGATGCTCTTGGTTCCATTTGGACATCACCCAATCCAAATATTTGCTGCGATAGCTTATAAATCCAGTGCGTAAACTTTTGAAATATTTGCGCTGCCTATGATTGGGAAATTGGGCGGAAAACAATGCAGGTTTCTCCCAATTTATCTCTGCTCCGTTGCGCAATAAATCTACTACTTGACCATCTTGTAATTTACCTTCGACCACCAACCAGCCATCATATTTTTTAGGTCCAGAGAACAAACTCCACTCTTGTTTCAATCTTGAATTTTTTATTACCGAGTCCAAATATCTAGGATGTCCAAACCATGGCTTGAAACCTGTGGCGCTATATATCATCAGAAAAACAAATAAGAAAGCAGAAAGCCATAGCCCCCTATTATTCCATTGATTATAAATTTCATTTTTGTACTTATCTAATACAATACTCTTAGAAACCACATAAGAAATCCATCTCCAAAATATAGCAGGAATCAAAGGAATCCAGATGATCATCCCCAAGAACGGAAAGGTTCCTAACTCCATAAAACAGAAAAGCCCCAAATGAAAACTCATGAAAGACAAAACCAAAACCGAACGAATCCATCCGTTCTTTCTTGGAATCAACAAGCCTAGCCAAAGGACACGCTCCAGAAACAAAGTGAGATAATTGAGCAACCACAAAATCCAAGGATAGTACAATAAATAGATTGCACTGGACTTGGCATAAGTGTGCAAATTCAATGCATAATAAATCCCCAAACCATCAAAGTTCCAGGTACCATTGTTTTTAGAAAATCCAGAAATTGAATAGAGCAAAATCAATTGCAACAAGTACACCGCCACCCATGGCGAACTATAGGACGAAAACTTCTGACCTTCTGACTGTACCTTTCTGCTGTCTAAAGAAAAGTAAGAAGACAAAGGCAGGAATATCGAGATGAACAATACACAGGCCAACAAGAGATCACCAGCATTGTTAACAGCTGGGTTGCGGAGTTGCACTGATGCTGTCAATACATAAGCTACCACCGTCGCTACTCTGGTATAAAAACCCAGCAACAGCAACAGTGCGGAGACGGCAGATAGACCAAACAAAAAGTACTGCCACTCGACAGATCCATACCATGCATGGATAGACCAATTGATCCGAGAAATATAGCTTGATGACAACACGCCTAGATCGGAGTAAAACATCTCCACATCCGAAAACCGAATCCCCAAATCAACACATAGAAATATCCCTAAGAAAATCCTGAACAGCGAGAGTGATCGCAAATCCAAGGTACAAATATCCAACAAAGCAGTTCTAACTAACTGAGTCAAACGCATGGTTCAGGGTAATTCTAAGAGTTTCAAATCAATCTAAACTTATTATAAAAACAAACATATCTAACTAACTGAATTACAATTATTATAACCACAATTTTTAGACCAAACTAAAAAGCTATTTTTGGAATTGAAGCATGAAATCCGCTGTAGCTTGTACTGCGTCTTCTTGCTCCACAACGGCCTTAACAAATGCACTCCCTATGATACCTCCTTTTGAGAATTGAGTCACCTGATCAAAGGATTCCTTATCCTTAATACCAAAACCCGTAATCAAAGGGTTTTTCAAATCCATTGCCTTCAGGCGACTGGCAAATGCCTCAAAATCCTGACTAAAATTTTGGTTCACTCCTGTTGTGGCGGCAGACGAAACCATGTAAATAAAGCTATCGGTATGTTCGTCAATTAAGCGAATTCTAGCGTCCGTAGAGGATGGTGTAATCAAGATAATATTCCTCAAACCATAGCTCTCCACGACACCTTTGTATTCACGGATATACTCCTCCACAGGGAGATCAGGTATGATCAATCCATCCACATCAATCCCTTTGCATTTTTGACAGAACCGCTCAAAACCATATTGGATAATAGGGTTCAGTGAACTCATCATAATCAGTGGGATTGACACCGTCTTGCGAACATCCTTCAACTGATCAAAAAGCAACTGAACGGACATGCCATTTTCTAATGCCACCGTGTTGCTATATTGGATCGTAGGACCGTCAGCGATTGGGTCAGAAAAGGGCACCCCTATCTCTATCATATCCGCTCCCGATTGCTCTAGCTGTTTCAGTACTTTCATGGTATCATCCAATTTTGGATAACCTGCAGTAAAGTAGATTGAGAGTATATTATCTTTAGAATCTAAAGTCGTGTTAATTCTATTCTTCATCACTTGTTTGGTTAATATGGTTTTACAAATAGGTCAGGTAAGTCTCCAAGTCCTTATCTCCTCTACCAGAGAGATTGACTACCACATGTTTATCCTTGCCAAACTTCACCTTATCTAATACAGCCAAGGCATGTGCTGATTCCACTGCTGGAATGATACCTTCCAATTTGCACAATTCTAAGCCAGCTTTCATCGCATCTTCATCCGTAATGGCTTGGTACTCTACCCTACCCGTCTCGAACCAATGCGCCAAAGCTGGTCCAATCCCAGGGTAATCTAGACCTGCAGAAATCGAATGTGGCTCCACTACCTGTCCGTCAGCCGTCTGCATAAACAGCGTCTTGCTGCCATGCAAAATCCCGCTCACACCTTTGAAAGTAGCAGCTGCCGTGTAGCCAGATTCCAAACCCTTTCCTGCCGCCTCAGCTGCGATCAATTGCACACTGTCTTCCTCCAAGAAATGATAGAAAGCACCCGCTGCATTGCTCCCCCCACCGACACAAGCGATGACCGTATCTGGCAACTCTGAACCAGTCTTTTCTTTGAGCTGTTTGCGCACCTCTTCACTGATCACAGATTGGAATCTCGCTACCATGTCTGGATAAGGATGTGGGCCCACCACAGACCCAATAATGTAGTGCGTATCAAAGGGGTTGGCGATCCAATACCGCATCGCTTCGTTGGTCGCATCTTTGAGCGTTTTAGACCCAGATGATACGGGTACAACCTGCGCCCCAAGCATCTTCATACGACCCACATTTGGCGCCTGTCTCTTGACATCCAGCTCCCCCATAAAGACGACACACTCCAAGCCCATCAAGGCACAAGCAGTGGCTGTCGCCACGCCGTGTTGACCCGCTCCTGTCTCAGCGATAATCCTATGTTTGCCTAGCTTCTTAGCCAGAATAATTTGCCCCAAAGAATTGTTGATTTTGTGTGCTCCTGTATGGTTGAGATCTTCTCTCTTGAGGTACACATTCGTGTCGTATTTCTCAGACAAACGAGTCGCCAAATACAAGGGACTTGGTCGTCCGACATAGTCTTTGAGCAGCTTATCAAATTCATTTTTGAACTCTTCCGTTCCTACGATTTCTTCATACCTCTCCTGTAGTTCTGCCACGTTGGCCTGCATCATTTCAGGGATAAACGCACCTCCGAAACTCCCAAAGTAGCCTCTTTCATCTGGCCTTAGACTCGTTTTCATATTTCTTCTTGGTTCTTGATTTCCATTATAAATTCATTCAACAGTTCCGCGTTTTTCAATCCGGGTTCTATCTCAAATCGACTATTCACATCCACAGCCAACAGCTGAGGGTGCTTGATATTTTTGATTGCAGCAGCGTCCTCTCGACCGATCCCACCACTCAACACAAATGGCTTTTCGAGAGTATATTGATTCAGCACAGACCAGTCAAACTTCACTCCATTGCCACCATGGTCTGCACCTTTGGTATCGAATAAAAATGCATCCACACTATCCATGTAAGATTCCAGATTCGCTGGTAAAGTATCATATACAGGAAATGCCTTCCAAACAACATAACCTGCCTGCTGCACTGCCAAACAATCTGCTTGTGATTCTGCACCATGTAGTTGAATCACATCCAAACCATACTCCTTGGCTGTCGCTAATATTTGCTCTACAGTCTCATCTACAAACACCCCTACTTTCTTCTGACTGACCTGACCCATTGCTTCTCTGGTCACATCGCCTGCTACAAAATTTCTTTTCGATTTGTGATAGAAAATAAAACCTATATAATCTACAGCGGTAGACTCAAGTTCTTCCAGGTTGTGCAATGTCCGAATGCCACAAATTTTTACTTGCATCAGACGAGTTCTTCGGTCATGAATTTCTTCAACTCTGCGGCTGGATCATCGTGTTTCATGAACTGCTCCCCGATCAAAAACCCTTTGTATCCAGCAGCTGTCAATGTCACCATATCCTGTGTAGTAGAGATTCCACTTTCGGAGATTTTCAATTGCTCTTTGGGCAAGATTTCTGACAAATCAAGGGAATTCTGGATCGTCGTTTTGAAGCGCTTTAAATCACGGTTATTCACTCCTAAAATATCCACTTCAGGAATATAAGTCTGATTGAACTCGTCCTCATTGTGAATCTCCAACAGGACTTCCAGTCCCAGATCATGTGCTACTTTGGTAAAATGCGTGATTTGATCTTTGGTCAATATCGCCGCAATCAGCAACATCAAGTCTGCTCCGACTGCTTTCGTTTTGTATATCTGATACTCATCAATGATAAAATCCTTGCGTAGAATAGGGCAAGTCACATGAGGTCTGGCTCGTTGCAAGTCCTCTATCGTTCCTCCAAAAAACGGTTCGTCAGTCAAGATAGAAACTGCCGAAGCACCTGCCTCACAGTAGCCCTTCGTTACTTTGACCACATCTACACGATCATTGATCACTCCTTTTGACGGGGACTGACGTTTGAACTCCGAGATGATACCTGGCAGCACGGAGCTTTTCAATCGCTGCGCCGTAGACAAGGTCTGTCTCGAAAACGCAGGCATTTTGGTCAATTGGTCGATCGAAAACATCGTCTTTTGTGCTGACACCTCCTTGAGCTTTTCAGCCACGATCTTATCTAAAACATTCATTTCTTTACTTCTAAAAATTTCTTAAAACTCCTCAGTGCTGCTCCAGACGCTATCGATTCTTGGGCTTTGGCTATCCCCTCTTCAAATGAGGCCAATCCCTGCGCCATATAGAGCGCCAACCCAGCATTCGCGAGTACTACGCTGGTTTGGGCTGTAGTTGCCTCTCCCTTCAAGACTGACATGAATATCTTCGCAGAATCCTCTACCGTCTCTCCTCCATAAATCTCCTCTGCATGGATGAGCTGCAGACCAATGGATTTTGGTGAATAGGTCTTAATATCATCCTTGGTATAGACGCTAAAATCACCTGTGAGTGAAATCTCATCATACCCATCCAGTGCATGTACGATTGCACAATCCTTTCCTTCGGCAGCATGTACTTCCTGATACAATCGGGCTACTTCCAAATTATATACTCCCATCAATTGCTTGGCAGGTCTACTGGGGTTGACCAAAGGCCCAAGCATGTTGAAAAAAGTCTTTAGACCGAGCTCCTTGCGTACTGGAGCCATATTTTTCATCGCGGGATGAAACAGGGGCGCATGCAAAAAACAGATCCCTGCCTGCTCCATACTGCGCTGCAGTACAGACTCCTCTGACGGGAATTCATATCCGAAATATTGAAGCAAATTGGACGAACCGCAGTTGGACGACACCCCATTGTTGCCATGTTTAGATACAGCTTGTCCTGCACCTGCCACCACAAAGGATGAGGTTGTAGAAATATTGAAGGTATCCTTGCCGTCACCACCCGTGCCACACATATCCATGGCATCAAAATCACTTAAATCAATACCGTGACAGAGTGAGAGCATGGCGTCTTTGAACCCAGCCAATTCATGCGCTTGTATCCCTCGCATCATGAATACAGTCAAGAAGGCCGCCATCTGACTAGAATTGTATTCACCTTGAGCCAGTTTGACCAAGGTAGACTGTGCTTCATTTTGGGTCAAAATATAACCCTCCGTTAGCTTTTGTAAAATTTCTTTCATCTCTTTTTTATTAACTAGACGCTAGATATTAGACACTAGGCTTGTCTTGGTTTTTAGTTTTTGAAACTCCCTGTCTAAAATCCAAATACTAGAATCTAGCGTCTCTTAAAGCTTCATCCAATTGTCCATCATCTTGATGCCATGCTCTGTAAGAATCGACTCAGGATGGAATTGCACTCCTCTCACTTGATAATCCTTGTGCACCAACGCCATGATCTCCTGATCATCATCCACGGCAGTCACTACAATATCCCCCTGCTGCTTGGGATCCACCGCCCAGCTATGGTATCTGCATATTTTAAACTGTTTCGGAATATCCTTGAACAACACATCATCAGATTGGACATTCACATTGGTAGCAATCCCGTGTAGAACATTGGGCAGATTGTACAATACCCCTCCAAAACACTCGGCTATGGCCTGATGACCGAGACATACACCCAAAATATTCTTGTCTGGTGCGTAAGTTCTGATCGTATCCATGAGTATCCCACTGTCCTTGGGCAACCCTGGACCTGGCGAGAGCAAAATCCTGTCATACTTCGCTACCTCTGCCAAACTGATCTGATCATTTCTATAAACATCCAGGTTCTCATCTCCCTCCAGTTCTCTAATGATGTGTACCAGATTGTATGTAAATGAATCGTAATTATCTAATACCAGTGTCTTCATTTTGCTATTATTTGGGCTTCATTCATACTATTTGCTTTTTCTATGGCTGTTTTGAGTGCGCCTATTTTGTTGTACACTTCTTGCACTTCGCTGTCTGGATTGGACTTAGCTACCACTCCCGCTCCCGCTCTAAAATGCAATTGATTGTCTTGACTCAAAAATGATCGGATTAAAATGGCGTGATTGAAATTCCCGTAAAAATCCATGAATCCGATCATTCCACCATAATACCCTCTGACGGTACTTTCATAACTATCGATCAAGCCCATCGCACGGTGTTTAGGCGCGCCTGACAAAGTCCCCGCAGGAAAAGTATCAGCAGCCAAATCTATGGCAGATTTCCCACCCCTCAATACAGTAGTGACTTTTGACACCAAATGAATCACATGGGAGAAAAACTGTATTTCTTTGAATTTCACCACTTTGACTTTGTCACCCGAGATGCTCAAGTCATTTCTGGCCAAATCGACCAACATGACATGTTCTGAATTCTCCTTTTCGTCTTCCGAAAGCGCTTTGGCTGCCAATGTATCCTCTTCGTCATTTCCAGTTCGACGGTAGGTCCCTGCAATAGGGAAAATAGCTGCTTCACCATTGTTCACCTCCAACTGTGCCTCTGGCGATGAACCAAAGATTCTGAACTTGCCATAATCAAAGTAAAACAAGTATGGTGATGGGTTCACACTGCGTAGCGTTCTGTAAAGAAAGAAATCATCCCCTTGATAAGAAGTCTTGAAACTGCGAGACAATACCATCTGAAAGGTATCTCCCAATTGACAGTGTTTGATGGCCTTGAGAACGATATCTCTGTAGGACTCATCCGTCATATCAGACTCAATCACACCATCTGTGGAGAAGTTAAATTGTGGTGTCTTGAGCGAAAAGATCATCTTTTCCACTTCCTCTATTCCATGATCACTCAATACAGGGTCTCCGCTGTTTTCTGTGATAAAAATTTTGTTCCTAAAATGATCAAATGCAATCACGTACTTGAAACAAAAGTACTGCATCAATGGGATGCTAAAATTCTTGGTTTTGCCCGCGTCAAACTTGATGTCTTCAAAGCGCTGCACAGCCTCATAACTGGTGTACCCAAATAAACCCGATTTGGTAAAATATTGTTTCTCATCTTGAGGCTTAAAGCACTCAGAAAATGCAATAAACCGCTCTCTCAGGTTGACACCATCAAGAGTCATTACCGTTTCATCTTCCTCAGGAAACGATTGATACAGTTTGGAATCTTCTACTCTGAATTCCGCAACAGGCTTAAAGCCTATGTACGAAATACTGCCTTCCTTGGCATGGTAGTCAGAGCTCTCTAACAAGAAGGAATTGGGGTGCTGCTCTCTCACCCTGAGGTAGATACTGACGGGCGTGAGTAGATCCCCGAGTATCTCTTTGGTTTTGGAATAAATCTTTACTTCTTTCATCAATTTTTAGCAAAAAAAAAGCCCTGACTGTGAACGTCAAGGCTAATGTGTTATATTTTTAAATACAAACTTCGCGAGTTCACTTCTGATTAGAAATGATCCACCACCAAGCCATATTTTTGTTTGTCATTTTCATTGGCGCAATTATATCACAGCAAATTGAATTTGCAAAACAATCCCAGTTATTTTTATCCACAGACAGAACAAACGATTTGAAACCTCCCTAAATCAAGCAGAAACATTTTATTTGATTTTTAAAACATTTTCGAGAACTTGTAGAAGGAATTTCTTTAACCCACAAACTAACCTAATCTCACATGTCTCACATGCCTGACGTCAAAGAGCACCTTAGCCTATTGGTTCGCCTTTCTAAGGTAGACAACTTCATCGCAGAGCCTGAAGCTAAGTTGATTCATTATATTGGCTCTCTACATGGCTTGACTGAAGATGATATCGAGATGATCATTGACAATCCGCTCCCAATAGCAGAAATGAACACCCTACAAGCCGACACCAAGTTCGAATACCTCTTTAATCTTGTGCAACTGATGAAAGTGGATGGGAAAGTTTTTCAATCCGAAATTGACTTTTGTGAAAGAATCGCCATCAAGCTGGGATACAAACCTGCTGTCATCGCGGATTTGTCTGCCTACATATACAGTGATCCCAACATCTCGACGAACAGAAACTTCCTCAGAAGTATAGCAGATGAGCACCTTATACCGACAAAATAAAACCAGAAGTCAAGAACCAATACAATCAATCTTGAATCTTGGTTCTTGAATCTTGGTTCTTGAATCTTGGTTCTTGAATCTTGGTTCTTGAATCTAATTTACTTTCTCTTGTACTTAACCTTCATGGTACTCTTACCCTTTCTGCGTAGCATCACATCATACCCATACATGTAAGCAACAGACACGACCAACATATTGGTGCGATATTCCAAATCTTCTTTATACAGTCCCCCACCATCAAGTTTATTTCCTTCATTAAAGGCCATGTTGGAGTGTCCAAAACTATACTTGGCATCCAGAATCAGACGACTTGTAGGAGAAAATTCAAATATGGTTCCAAATCCAAAATCCAAGGCATATTGCAATCTATTGGGCTTGGAAACAATGAATTTATTAGGTTCATTGGCTTCTACCAACTCCTCCTGAGTTAAATCCATAAACTTAACATCATATTTGATCTCGTCACGGTCATTTTCTTGTAACTCATCTGTACGCAAATTTCCAGTCCCTCCTAACCAATAACTCAATCTAGGTCCGACCTGCGCCATCAGCATGATTTTACTGTCCTTGAAAAAAACCAATCGAGCCATCAATGGAGCCGAAATAAAATGATTGGTTGTCTTACTATCCACATACTGACCGCCAAGTCCGCCAGCTGACAAAGAGGTTTCATATGCCGATGTACTCCTGCTCCTATTATTGACTCGAACATAGGTCAGTTCCGTGTGCACTTCAAAATTATTCTTGGTAGAATAATCCAAGGCAATACCTGCGTGCCAATTCACTTTAGATGTAGTATTGAAACTATCTTTTCTCGCTTCTTCTTGATACCTAGGGGTCAACAACTGCCCTCCTACCTTGGGTCCAAACCAAAACTGTGCATAGCCAGATGTAGACCACATCATCACGCACATTACCAACACCAGTTTATTTTTTATCCTCATAGCTTTGATCTAATTCATAGCAAAATACAAAAAAATATATATTAACCTCAATTTCATAGCTTGATGAGTTTTTTATCTTTACATTAATAAACTTCAAATATATCATTTATTGTATGATAGGGCGTTTTCCTTTTGTTAATGATTTTTCCCCTATTTTTGACGAATGTGTTATTTGATATTATCTGCTTGCAGGTAATTTGTGTTGTAGTTAGGTGTATTGTATGAAGAAAAAGATAATTCCATTGCTACTATTGGCATTGACCGTAGTAGCTCAACTGAATGCTCAGGATCAGCGGGTTTATAGTCAGTTTTTCATGAACCCTTATGTTTTAAACTCCGCATACGTAGGTTCCACAGGTTATACGACTGCTTTTGGTGTTTACCGTCAGCAGTGGATGGGACTAGAAGGGGCTCCTTCTAGTGCACATATTAGTTTCAATACCCCGTTGGAGAACAATCTATCTATTGGTGCCATGGCATCTAATGATAAAATGGGTGCAATCAATACCTCAGCTGCCAAAGCAACCGCTGGTTATTTATTGCAATTGGACAAAAAACAATATCTACGCATCGGCTTTTCGTTCGGAGGAGGCTATACTTCCTATGACCTAGAACCTGGCAATGACCCTACGCTAGCAGCCTTGGCTGGATCAGGCACCTCATTTATCATGGCCGACCTAGGTGCCTCCTACTACTACAAAGACCTCAATGTAGGGATTTCTATTCCTAACCTATTAGGCAGAAATGTGGTGAGCACGGATGGGTTTAGCCAAGTAGAACTCAAATCCTATGAAAACATCATGCTGCAGGCTAACTACCGATATTTGGTCAACAGAGATTTGGTTCTCGAACCACACGTGATCTATAGATTTTCTACAGTCAACATGCCTCAGTTTGAGGTGGCTGCCATTGCACACATTGGCCATGTCGTTTGGGCAGGTCTGAATTACCGTCAACAATATGGAATGGCAGCCTTGTTGGGATTCAAAATCCAAGAAACATGGGCTTTGGGCTTCTCCTATGAGTATGGCAACACAGAGTTAGAAGGATTCTCTTCAGGTTCGTTGGAAGTAAGTTTAGGCTACAACATTGGCAAGAAGAAGAAAAACCAAAAACAAGCCATTTCATTCATTCAGAACTTTGACAAAACCAAGAAACAGTTAGACAGAGCTGAGCAACGAAGACAGCAATTGGCCGCACAACGTCAAAAAGCAGCAGAAGAAGCTGCCAAGCCTGCTGTAGCTGTGGTTGAAAAACCACAACCAACAGAAAACAACACGCCAGCAACAGCAGTAGTCCCAGCGACAACAGAAACAACTCCTGAGGTTGTTGCCACTACTACTTCAAAAGAAGAGTTTGTAAGTGAAACCTTGGATCCAAACATTCCTCTGCTAGAAAGAACGACGGAAGCGGGTGTATGGGAACTCGGAGCTACTTATATACAAACCAGAGCCGATAGCAGCAAAACGAGTACGGTCAAATGGCACGACGCACTGACAGCTACTCCTGTATCCGATGCAGAATTGCCACCAAGTACAGTGAGAAAAGGAACACATTTCCTTGAATTACCAGCAGGTCACCATGTGGTAGCGGGTGAATTTGAGGATTTCCAATCAGCAGAAGACTACAGTGACGAGATATTCCAAATGGGCTATCATGGTGCTATAGTAGGTTATGTTTCAGCATTGAAACAATATGTAGTAGTCGTACACAAGGGCGCCACCATGCAGATTGCCATGGAAGAGCAAGAGGTGTGGAGTCAACGCCACAACCTGGATCACGTGTATATTTTAAATGTATTGAACTAATCAGATATGTTGAATCATTCAGTTATGAAAATCAGTCAATTCGCTTTGATAGTTGCCCTTTGTCTCACTGTCTCTACAGTTTTTGCACAGGTACCTTATATAAACAACATCAACCCTTCTTCTGCAGCTGCAGGTGAAGTCGTCAACATTGTTGGGAGCAATTTCCCTACAACCAATGTGGTTGTGTTTTTTGGAGGAGCAATGGCTACCTCTGTGGATGCTACAGAAACACTGATCAAAGCCACTGTTCCTTTTGGTGCTACCTTTGAACAAATAACTGTCATCAATACTACTTCTGGTGAAATTGCCACATCCAACAAGAAGTTCAATTACTCATTTGAAGGACAAAACTTAACAGCCGCTCAAATGTCTGCTGCGATGGGTGACAAGAAAACCTTTGCGACCGACAAGGTGCAAACACAAGATATCTGCACCTGTGATTTTGACCAAGATGGTGATTTGGATATTGCAATCTCCAATGTCGGTGCAAATGACATTTCAATATTCACCAACACCAAGTCAGGAATTGGCAGTACCAACCTGACATTCACCAGAACTGAAATCAGCAATGGATCTCCTGTAACCAATGTCATCTGTGGAGACATGGACGGTGACGGCTACCCAGATCTCGCTGCAAATAAACTAGGTGGTGCTGCCAGCTTATTTGTTTACAGAAACAACACGGCAACAGCTGGATCTGTTGACAATCCTAGCTTTGCCACCAAACAAGACCTAATTATGCCAGACGATGGAGACGGCAACTTTAGAAAACCAGGAAGATTTGCATTAGGTGATTTAGATCTAGATGGGAGACCTGAACTGGTTGTTGCCATGGAAGACGAAAATCTGGTGTACTATTTCAAGAACAATAGCAACAGAGCTGTCACACCCAATGTAATTTCATTTGTCGCTACCCCTCAGGTACTGACTGCATCAGAAAACAGCGGTAGTTCTGGACTAGGAGGTATAGACATTGCTGACCTTAACCGAGATGGGTTCCCTGAGATCATTGTATCCAATTTGACAGAAAGTGGTTTCTATGTATTCAACAACATAGGGCAGCCAGGTACGATCTCTTTCTCTAGTGCAGTACGTCACACTACAGGTAGCAATATTCGTACGATCAAAACGGGGGATTTGAACAACGATGGCTTGGTAGATCTGGTATTGACCAATTCGGATATCAGCATTGACCTCATAGAAATCGCACAAAACACTACCAGTGGCACAGGAGTAAACGCTTCCTTTGCTTCACCTATTCAAATCACGGGTATCAGTACGAGTTGGGGACTGGACTTGGGAGACTTTGATGGAGATGGTGATTTAGACATTGCTGTAGCATCCTTTGGGTCTAACAACTATTACGTGATCATGAATCAAAACCCAGCTAGTATTCTACCTGCGAGTTATCAAGTTTCGAATATCGCCATTACCCAAAACAGCAGAAACATAAAAGTAGCTGACATAGACAGTGACGGTAGACCTGATTTTCTATTTACCCACAACTCTACCTCTAGCGGCAATGGTTTCTTGGGCGTCAAATTCAACAATGCATGCTATACACCGACCATCACCCCTAGTGGTAGTCTCAAACTCTGTGCAGGAGAATCCGTTGACCTAGTCGCACCATTGACGGGGCTAAGTTATGTATGGAAAAAAGGAAGTACCGTCCTACCTACGACTACCAATACACACACCGTAGCAGCAGCGGATGCTGGCAGCTATACAGTATCAGTTGATGACAACTGCGACAATGTCTCTGCTGCAGTTGTTGTTCAGAATCTAGGCGGTACTTATACCCAGCCTTCCTTCGTTTTTAGCAACGCTACTCCTTGTTTAGGAGAAGAGGTTACACTCACAATCACAGCTGACGCCAGCAACAATTATCTATTGACAGGTCCAGGAGACTTTTCTGTAGAAAGTACCATTCCAGCTGACATCAAAATCGCATCTATGGATGTCAACCTATCTGGAGAGTATATTCTTACGACTACATCTACTGCTACTGGCTGTGCCAGATCATCCGTTCCAGTATTGTTAAATATGGTAGCTATACCGGTAGTAGCAGTCAATAACCCAGTACCTGATGTTTTTTGCACTGGTACAACGATCAATCTTTCTACCAGTGTATTCAATGGATACACCTATGATTGGAAGCTCAATGGCGTGAGTTATGCCCCAGTAGAAACAGACCCTACCAATCTAGTAGCCTCTACGGCGGGGGCTTATTCTGTTACTATATCTAAATCAGGCTGTGATTACACGAGTGAAGTAAGAAACTTAACCACTGTCGCTCCCCCAGTATCCACTTTCACCACCTCGGACGACACCAAATGTGAAGATGCTGAAATCACCTACACCGCAGGTTCGACAGGAGCATTTACGATTGTCAATACTTGGGATTTTGGTGATGGCAGTACTACACAGACAGGCAACACCGTCAATTATGCTCATCCCATGGCAGGTAACTACACCGTTTCCTTGACCGCTAGTTATGAAAACATCAGCAACTGTCCTTATACACCTATGACCAAGGACATGACTATAGTGGCTACACCAGCTGGGACAGCACTAGACCTCATCGAATCTGACAACTCAGATGTCACCAACTATGAAAAATGCCCAGAAAATGAATTGCTACTCAGAGTGGCAGATCAATATTTGAATTATGATTGGAAAACAATTGTAGACACAGACAGTACCTCCATCTCTACCCAAACGACCGCTAGAGTGGGAGACGAAACAAGAGTAACGGTACAACTAACCGATGATTTGGGTTGTGTTTTTCATGCCAATGAAATCAGTGTAAGCAATTACGCAGATGGAGGTATCCATATCACGACAGTTAGTCCCAATCAAATCACAACAGATCCTGAGTTAGGACAAATCATTAATCTCATAGATGATCAATACGAAGTGGTTTTGCGAGTAGATGATGCGACCAACCCTATGTGGTCACCAGAATCCTACATCGACAACCCTACAGCCAATGAAGTCACCGCTACACCAAAAAATGCACGAGAAATGATCTCTGTGGAAGGTATTGATATACTAGGTTGTTTAGTGACTGACAGTGTATTGCTCATTACCCCTGGTGTAAAGGCAGACAAAAGCTTCACTCCCAATGGAGATGGCATTGGGGATTGCTGGCAGATCTCCAACGTCAGTGGAACTGACTGTACAGTTAGCATATTCGATGCAAAAGGGCGCAAAATCAGAGACATCCGTTTCTCTCCAGACGACAGTTTTGATGACTGTGTATGGGATGGCAATCAATCCAATGGAGGAGCACTTCCAGACGGTACTTACTACTACATCATGTCCTGCTCTGATAGTCAAAATGAGAGCGGAGGAGCCATCTTTATGGCCAGATAAGACCTAGGTAGTTTACCTAATTTACTAGGAGAATACCGTAAATAACCACATTTTACCTAGAGAGAGGACTCCAGAAGTACCTCTTTCTAGATGCTGAAAAATTGATAGGGGTTCTACCTAGTTTGGTAGGGTAAAACCGTAAATTCATCGAAAAACGAACTTCTATACGTCATATTATATATTAAAATAATACACAATGATTACTTTAGCTCTGTGATATACTTACATTATACATATAATGGGTGTTTTCCATGCGAATTGGATGAAATATGCGGTGGTTACTTTTACCTCGCAGCAAGCATAAAAAGTAGAATTTTTCTCAAAAACCTATGAACAGCTATAGAAAGTTAATCCTTACCCTTCCCCTACTATTGATCTCTTTGATCCTGTCTGCGCAAGAAATATGCGACGATGGTATCGACAATGATGGCGATGGATTCATTGATTGTTACGATGGTCAGTGTTCTGGGGATGCACAATGTTTAGATTTCTATTTTGGAAACTCGGTAAAATGTCAGGATGCCGCTACTCAGAACCCTGCCTTCTCTGTGAAACTCCAATGGGCATCTGCCGACCAGACTGCTTTCAACTCTGTGACACCAGCCATAGGAGACATAGATGCGGACGGTACACCAGAGGTTGTATCTACCAACAGAGAAAACAATACACTGACCATACTAAATGGCGCCAACGGATCAACCAAACACGGTCCTCTCAATGTAGGATTTGATATCGCCAAAACAGTAGCCATTGCCAACCTAGACAATGATGACTGTGCTGAAATATTCGTCAGAGGTTTTAGAAACAACAACATCAAAATGTATGATTGTGAACTAAACCAAATCTGGTCTAAGACAACCAATACAGGTGGGAAAGTAGGAATCATTTCATTGGCTGACTTCAATGGAGATGGTGTCGTAGAACTTTTGCATGGCAATGAAATAAGAAACGCTCATACAGGAAATGTCATTATTGCAGGTGCAGGTGACTTTGAAACAGAAGTAACGCATGGTACAGTAGCCATAGATATCTTGCCTGACGGTGCATGTGCGGATTGTGCAGGACTAGAAATCGTAGATGGAGGCAAAATATACAGTGTATCGATTGCTACACAAACTAGAACCTTGGTACGTGACATCAATGACATTCTACCCTCAAATGGCCAGTATGCCATCAAATACAGTGATTGGAACTTCAACGCAGCAGCTGTAGCTGATTATAACCTTGACGGAAAAATCGATGTAATATTCAGTGGCGGACAGTATGTGAGTGGTTCACTTAAAACTACTGCTTTCTTCTGGGATGTTACCAACAACAGTGTGATGACATTCACAGTCCCACAAAACCACAGCAATGCAACTGGCCGTATCAACGTGGCTGACATTGATGGTGATGGACATCCTAACTGTACTTTTGTATCTAAACAAAGACTCTATGCATTGGATGAAAACATGCAGCAGATGTGGTACAAAGATGTCAATGAAGGCTCATCAGGATTCACTGGATGTACTGTATTTGACTTCAATGCGGATAAAGCTTCTGAAATTGTGTACCGTGGGGAACAGTATGTCCATATCATAGATGGAAAGACAGGTAACTCTCTCAAGCAAATCAAATGTACTTCTAGAACATTTGAAGAATACCCAGTCGTCGCTGATGTAGATGGTGACGGTGCGACAGAAATATGTGTGGCTTGCTCTACTGATGACAATACGCCATTCTCTCCCTACTCCAATGGTAAATATGGTCAGATCAGAGTATTTGAAGCAGATGGAGGAGAAAACTGGCAACCATCCAGAGCAATCTGGAATCAGCACGGATACTTCAATGTCAACGTCAATGATGACTTGACCATCCCTACCACTCAACAAGATCCAACCAAAGTATTTTCTACCAATGTATGTACTACAGGGGACAATCGTCCTCTAAACGGCTTTCTAAACCAAGCACCTTATCTCAACGAAGATGGCTGTCCTTCTTTCGTGACGCCTGATATTCAAATCGTAAGTATTGTCAGTGTAGGTCAAGCACAATGTCCTGATGTTTCGTTTGATGTGACGATCAAAATCCAAAACTCTGGTGACGTAGTATTGTCAGGCCTCTTGCCAATTACCTTCTACAACGGGTCTCCTACAGAAGACACTTCTATCAAACTCAATACTGTTGCTACTTCTATTTCTGGTTTTGATGTCAATGAAACCATGGATATCACTGCGCAAGTAGTAGGCAATGGAGGAGACTTCGACCTTTATATTTCAGTCAACGACGATGGTTCACAAGACCCAGCCATTACCAACTTCATCAGGCCCATCCCTGAATGTGAAGACACCAACAATCTTACTTTCACTCCTGTCACCTCGCAAAACTTTGACTTGCAGCATGCAGTAATCAGCCACAACGAAAAATGTGACCCTACCAAACCCAATAATGGTGATGCCAAAGTATTCTATTTCGGAACCATCTCTGAGACAGTTACCAAACTATGGTTGGAAGACTTTGAAGGCCTTGCTACTGGTACCAAAACTGACGGAGGGTCCACTGCATGGGACTTCACCACCAGGCCTTCAACTGCAGACAACTTGGAGGTATCTTTCACTGGTGCGACCAATGAACTCTTCTTTAAAGATACCGATGGAGAAGCCGTATGGGAAACACAAATCATTGACATCTCTGCGCAAGAGTCTGTGAATATTTCTGTTGATTTGAAATCTAGCACCAAAACTGATGCTAGCAATGACTACATGAGAGTGTATTACTCACTCGATGGCGGGTCAGAAGTAGGCTTGACAGGAGGACTCAACAATGGAAACTTCGGTAGCCGTACTGCCACTGCTACCAAACTGACAGGTTCCACCTTGAAAATCATCGCTAGAGTCAACAATACCGAAGACGATGAATTTTACTACCTAGACAACCTGTTGGTAGAAGGAGTAACTGATCCACAAACGGGTGAAATTACAGCTGGGTTCAAATTCCACTGGTTCAAAAACAACAATTTTAATGATACCCTCTACACGGGTAGCAGAATAGCTACATTGGCAGATGGAGTGTACCAAGTGGTTGCTTCTTCACTCAGCAACTCGTGTATTTCAGCTCCAGAAGAAATCACCATCAACAAAGTTCAAAACCTACCCAATGTAGTAATCGAAAAAACACAGGACTTGACAGATTGTTCTTCTCCTAATGGTATTTTGAGTGCCTACGTATTGGAGGGTTCCAATCAGGTAACTACTGGCTACACATTCAAATGGTACATTGGCTCTGATTTGACTACTGTCCAGAGTGTCGGACCAGTTGCCACTAACCTACAGGCAAGAACCTACTCAGTCGTAGTAAAAAACAACCTGTCTGGTTGTGAAACCATCCTTTCTGAGGATGTTAGTACTGCTTTGGTTGCACCTGGCATTTCATTGGTTACTTATTCGGACGTGACTGATTGTACCAATACTGCTTCAGGGAGTATTACTGTAGCTTCAGATGGGCCTAACGCTGATTATACATTCAACTGGTACCATGGCAACAAAATCAAGGCAGTGCCTGATCATACAGAGTTAGGTAGCAACGGAGGGCAAACTTATGCAGGACTAGAACCGGGTGATTACTCAGTAGAAGCAATTCTTAACTCTACAGGTTGTATCTCTGCACTGTTGCCTGTTACCATTGTGGACAATTCTGCAGCACCGACCATAGCAGTTACCCCCTCACCTAACAGGTCGTGTACAGCCGATGGAAATGGTACCGCGACCGCCAATGTAAATGGCGGACTAGCGACCAACTATACTTTCAGGTATTACAAAGGATCCAATACCTTGCCTGCCAACGAAATTCTAACAACAGCAGGTACAGGTAAGCAAACGGCTCAACTGTTGTCTGCTGGTCAATACATCGTCACCGCAACAGAAAATGCCACAGGCTGTACTGGACGTCAACAGTTCACCATCGTAGATGACATTGTCAACCCTACTACGCCAACCAACCCTATGGATGACATAGATATCATACATGTAACCAGCTGCAACGGCACCCCTCTAGGACTAGGGTCTATTGATGCCTCTGCACTAGATGGACTTGACGGAGTGGATGTGAGTGAGTTTGAAGCCATAGTCAATGGTAGCTTTGAACAACCAGACATCCAAGCTGTATTTGGTAGTTCAACATTCAAAATATTTGATCAATCTCTAGCGGATGGATGGTCATCTGATGGAGATGGAAACTTGGAATATTGGAGAAGTGGATTCAATGGCGTACCGTCAGTAGAAGGTAACCAATTTGCAGAAATCAATGCCAATATCCCAGGCGCCTTCTATTTTGACATTGTTACCAAGCCAGGTATCCGCATGGTTTGGTCTTTCTACCATAGAGGTCGTGCAGGTGATGACACGATGGCGTTAGAAATCGACGACCCTTCTGCCGCTACCCCTATTGAGATCGTACGTAAAACGACTGGTAAAAATGCTTGGCAAAAATACACAGGAGAATACATCGTACCAGCTGGTCAGACTTTGACAAGGTTTGCCTTCAGAGCTATATCTACCAGTGGTGGTAATAAAAGTGTCGGTAACTTCCTAGATGACGTAGTATTTGAGGTAGCACCTTACTATTTCGAATTGTATTCTGGATCCAATTCATCAGGTACTCCTATTGCATCCAATGCTACAGGGATATTCGATAATCTTAATAATGGTAGCTATACCTTGAAGATTGTCAACAACATCACAGGTTGTCCTACTGATGATATTCCTGTCACGATCAAAGTGGTAGATCAAAAACCAATATTGACCCGACAACTTAAAACTTCTGATGATTACTGTGTGGATGGAAACGGGACGCAAAGAATCACTGCTAAAACTGCTTCTGATTTGGGTGAGCCTGTCAAGGGCTATGATTTCAGAGTGTATACTGGTACAGACACTACCGTTGCTCCCTACAAGGGACCGTTTACGGTTATGAACGGAGACCATACTTTCCAAGACTTGGAAAATGGAGCTTACCGAGTTGTGGTATTCAACAAAGACAATGGTTGTAGAAGCTTTACAGACATTACCATTACGGACAATTCTAAACTGCCGTCTTTTGCAGCACCTATTGTCTCTCCAAACACAACCTGTGATCCAGGAGTCACGCCCAATGGCTTTGCCTCTGCCAATATTTTTGGTCTACCCAAAGCAAACTTTACTTGGACTTGGTACAATGGACATGGTGCTGTTGCTGGTACAGAAATACCAGGTAAAATTAATGAAGATGGTAATGTGAATTCTACTGCCAACAACTTGATTAATTTCCCTGCAGGTGACTACTCTGTCACTGCATACAATACCGTGACGGGCTGTTCTGCGGGCACACAAGATATAACCATACCTAATGATCCTGGTGCTCCGCAAATCAATTTATCGGAACTAGCTCCTAACACAGGCTGTTTCAAAGGCAATGGATCAATCACTGCGAGTGTGTACGTACCATCTACAGGTACCAATGCGACAGATGATTATACTTTCGAGTGGTTCTTGGGTGCTGATGATACTGGTACACAACTCACCCTAGGTGCAGACCTTGGCAACAACTCCAACGTGACCTTTGTAGGAGTCGGAGGCTACCAAGTCGATAGTTTGGGTGCCGGCACCTATACAGTGCGTGTGACTGATCCAGGCAATTGCGTCAACACCAGAACGATTACGATCAACAGCAATCCTTCTGAGCCAGTGATTGATGCAACTACTGTAGGAGCAGTAAACATAACACCCGTCTCTGTGTGTACAGGTAGCCCTGATTTCGCCAATGGTGCAATCGAATTGACAGCAGTCGCTGATGCGATCAGCAGCGATACCGCAGATTTTGTCTATACATGGTATATCGGTGCTTCTGACACAGGTACACCGATCCAAGATGGGGACAAAATCACTCCTACAGCCAGCAAAACAATCACTGGAGCTACGAGGGCACACATCAAGGGTTTGGAAGAAGGTTCTTATACCGTTGTAGCAACCAGAGTATCTACAGGTTGTAGTTCGGATCCAGTGACGATAGATGTAGACACTACCCCTATCACACTCAATGCAACCCTAGATCCAGCCAACACCAATAACAACAGCGTCTGTGACATCTTGGTCAATACAGACAACGCGCATGATGGTAAAATCACTATTGACCCAGCATCCTTGACTGGAGGAGTAGTGGCTTATACATGGGAATGGTATGCAGGCACAGATGCCATCACAGGACAAGAGATCGCAACCATCGTCCCCACTGCTGATGCGAGTGCTGGCAATATTTTGGACAAAATACCTGGTGGTGACTATACAGTCAAAGTGACTAACATCACTACAGGTTGTGAAGCCGTAGAAACTTTTAGCATAGGGACGGATGTTCAAAACATCAACCTCGACAAAACTGTGGCAGGCAATGTAACCTCTACCCCACTATCGGTTTGTGAAGGTGCTGCTACTTACCCTAATGGTGGTGTAACTTTGGCCAATGCAACAATCAACGGAGCTGCTCCAACAGGAGCACTAGGTTACTACTGGTACTATGGCAACTCGGTAGACGCTGCCAAGTTGCTTACGGATGGAGTTGACATCTTCAACCAAAAAGGAATTGCAGGTACTGCAAACATCGCAGTTGCAGGTGCAAACACTGCTGCCATTACAGGTCTTAACAACGGTAATTATACCGTTGTAATCTTGGACTCTCTGTCTGGTTGTACTTCTAATGCGATCAACATAGCGGTAGGTTTGACAACCAATACTTACACTGCTTCGGCTGATTTAGTCACGCCTGGTGCTACTGTTAACAATACGGTTTGTGATATCGTAACTAATCAGTCCAAAAAATATGACGGTCAGATCACGATTAATCCTAATGGTGGATTTGCTGCTACTGACTTCACCTATGCGTGGTTTGCTGGACTAAACGACAACACGGGAACAGAAATTGCAACCGTTGTACCTTCTGCTACCGTCTCTGGCAATGTATTGAGCAACATCCCAGGTGGAGACTACACAGTCAGAATGACCAATAAAATCACGAATTGTTCTAGTCTACAGTCTTTCAACATCAATACTGTTGAGCAAGATGTAGTCATCACTAATGCAGTGGGTGGAGACGTGACAAAAACCCCACTCTCTGTTTGTGAAGGTGCTGCTACTTATCCAAATGGTTCTATTAATTTGAACAACATCACTGTAGGTGGAGCTGCAGCTGACCCAACCAAAGTTGAGTTTGCTTGGTACTTCGGCTCTTCTGTCGATCCTACTAAACTCATCAGTAATGGTGACAATATCGTTGATCTCAAAGCTGGTTCTGTAACTGGTGTTGCTGCAGTACCAGTGGCAGGAGCTACTACAAAAAACATCACTGGACTCAACAATGGTAACTATACTGTAGTAATGACCGATCTAGTATCTGGTTGTCAATCAGATCCTATTTCAATCGCTGTAGGTTATGCACCTCCAGCAGCTTATACCGCAACCGTAGATGCAACTCCTGGTGCTACTGTCAACAATACGGTCTGTGACATCACTGTAGCCTCTAGCCACAATGGTCAAATCACTGTCCAACCAGATGCGGGTGCTGTAGGTGACTATACTTGGACTTGGTTTGTAGGGCTAAATGACAACACTCCGATTGCGGGATATGCTGCTTTCACTGCAACAGAAAATAACAATGTATTGAGCAACATCCCAGGTGGAGACTACACAGTCAGAATGACCCATAAAACCACGAATTGTTCTAGTCTACAGTCTTTCAACATCAATACTGTTGAGCAAGATGTAGTCATCACCAATGCAGTGGGTGGAGATGTCACAAAAACCCCACTCTCTGTTTGTGAAGGTGCTGCTACTTATCCCAATGGTTCTATTAATTTGAACAACATCACTGTAGGTGGAGCTGCGGCTGACCCAACCAAAGTTGAGTTTGCTTGGTACTTTGGCTCTTCTGTCGATCCTACTAAACTCATCAGCAATGGTGACAATATCATTGATCTCAAAGCTGGTTCTGTAACTGGTGTTGCTGCGGTACCAGTGGCAGGAGCTACTACAAAAAACATCTCTGGACTCAACAATGGTAACTATACTGTAGTAATGACCGATCTAGTATCTGGTTGTCAATCAGATCCTATTTCTATCGCGGTGGGTTATGCGCCTCCGGCAGCTTATACCGCAACCGTAGATGCAACTCCTGGTGCTACTGTCAACAATACGGTCTGTGACATCACTGTCACTACTACTTATAATGGTAAAATCACCATCTTACCTACTACTGGGGCAGTTGCAGATTATGATTACGAGTGGTTTGTAGGATTGAATGATACCACTCCTATTGCTGGGTATGCTCCTTTCACTGCGACTGAAGCAGACAATGTGTTGAGTGATATCCCTAAAGGTGATTATACTGTCAGATTGACTCACAAAACAACCAATTGTTCTAACCTGCAATCATTCAGTATCAATGAAGATTTGACGAAGCCTGTCATCAACAACACGCTTGCTGCAGATGTATTAGAGAATCCAAATACAGTATGTGAAGACGCTACTACTTATCCAAATGGATCAATTGATTTGGCCAATATCACAGGCAGTGGAAGTTATTCTTACGTTTGGTACTATGGTACTGGCATAGATGCATCCAAAATCATTACCAATGGTACAAACATTTTGGATCAAAAAGGAACTGGTACTGGAGGCAGTGTGGTAGTAATTGATGCAGCCAATGACAACATCAGTAACCTTGATGCAGGATTCTACACAGTGGTTGCTACTGACAATGCTACGGGTTGTGTCTCTGATCCTATTACCATAGAGATTGAAGATGACCTTGCGACACTCGTGATTGCAGCATCTGTCACACAAGATAACTTCAGCTGTGATGTGACTACCCCAACGGGCGAGGTTACAGCTAGTGTCACCAGTGGTACAGCCAACTACACTTTGGATTGGTATGCAGGAACTAATACCACTGGTACATCGCTTGGTCAAACAACCAACATTGACAATACCTTAGGTTCTTTGTCTAATGGCACCTATACAGTGTTGCTGACAGATATAGATACCAAGTGTACTCAAACCGCTCAGGTAGTAATCAAGAGATCGATTCCGATCATTACTTTGACCATGGGACAAACAGACCAAACCAATTGTACTCCGAATGGTACGGCAACTGCTACTCCAAATGCCATCACTTATACCAATGGTGCGCCTATCAACCATGCGCCTATTGCTTATACTTATGAGTGGTATGAAGGACAAATAGTGACGGGCACTACTCTAGCAGAGACTGGAGCTGTTTTGAGTGGACAGGTTGCTGGATACTACACCGTAGTAGCTACAGAGACTTTATCAGGTTGTAGCAGCAATGCCTACACCATAAAAATTGAAGATGGTGTGACCGCCAACCTCCCTACAGCCACAATCTCGACAGGAACAAATGCAGGTGGTACTACAGGTATCATACCAACCAGTTGCAATGGCTTGGGTTCGATCGTAGCTGATGTAGCGACCAATCCAAACGGAGGTAACATTACTTTCGAGTGGTACGAGGGGTCTTTGGACTATGCTGGTGATCCTAGTGCAGGTACTGCACTGTCAAGTGGAACTGGTCAACTTGCAAGTGATCCAAGTGCTAACATCATTGTAAGTACTACACCAGGTTCTGGTACCTCAGGATATGCCTCCTTGGAAAATATCCCTTCTGGTTTATATACCTTGGTCATGATTGATGGTACTACTACTTGTAGATCACAGGAAACTTTTGACTTGCCTTTCTTGGGTCAACAAGCGACTACTACCATTGCAATCAAGCATGTAGAGGGATGTCCTGATGACGGGGAAGCGACAGTAGGTTTATCTGACAACATCGAAATCACTTACATCAATCTAAGTGGTACATTTGTAGATGGAGAAACTGTCATTGCAAGCCCAAGTGGTGCGACTGGTGTAATCTACAATGACAATGGAAGCTCAATGAGTATCTCTACAACCTCTGAAGACGCATTTACCGCCAGTGATGATATTACAGGACAAACATCTTTAGCTACTGCTGACATTGATGGACTGATTGATGGATATAATGAAGATGCCGTAGATGACATCTCTGAATATGATATCTATTTGTATTCAGGTTCTGGCGTACCAGCTGATAGAGAGACTCCTTATGTATTTGAGGGTGAAACTTTCCCAAAAATCAAAAGTGGGGCTGGAAAAGCACCAGGTGATACCATCAAATTCGTTGGTCTCCCAGCAGGCACCTATACTGCTGTAGCTAGGGAAAAATCAAATCCTAATTTTAATCCTTCCAGTACAGAACGTTGCTTCTCTGCTTCTGCGACAGATGCGATCGAAAAGAGGTCCTTTGCTCCTATCGTAGATTCTTACTCAATCATTGACAACACGGTTTGTGATACCAGCTACCCTGCTGGTGCCAATGGATCTATCACAGTGACTGCTAGAAAGGACGCTGAGGACACCTACCAACCAGGATTATTTGAGTTTAACTTCTATGAAGTAGGCGCTGAATCTCCTGGACAAGAAGTACACACTGAGAGCGATGTTACTACCACTACTGCAACTGCTTTGGCGCCTGGTGACTACATCGTCTACATAGACAGATTGGGTAAAGCTGGAAATACTGCCAATGGATGTCAGGTGACTCAGACATTTACAATCCAGGATGATCCTGAAGAGCATGTACTTGCGAGTATTGATGCAGGTGTCACTCACATCGTAGACTGTAGCGGTACAGGTAGTATCACGATCACAGATGCTATGATTACAGAAACTGCTGCGGACTACACCTATGCATGGTACAAGGATACTTACCCAAGTACTGCACTCACTGAGACAAGTGCTACTCTATCTGGACAAACTGCAGGAATGTACTTTGTAGAAGCAACACATAAAACCAAAGGTTGTGTGACCTCTGCAGTTCAGACAGAAATTTTGGACAACTCAGAAGCACCTGTAGTGGTCATTAGCCTAGGTCAAGCTGACTCCTACTGTAAGCCTGGTGACCAAGGTAGTGGTATCCTCAATTGGACCATCACTGGTGCTACGGGTAGATATACATACAATTGGTACAAAGGATCTACAACTGGCACCTTGGTCGCTGGAACTGGTATCACAGGTATCACAGGTGTCAACCAAATCATCACAGGTGGTTCATTGGCCAACATAGCTAGTGGAGAATATACCATTGAGGTTATTGACATGCTTTCTCCAGATGAGACATGTTCTACGACTGCTACATTCACCGTGCCTGAAGAAAGTCCAACTGTGACCATAGGTGTATCTGACTACATCATAGTAGACAATGAAAACTGCAATGGAACTGGATCTTTTGAAATCACGGATGTGCTAGAAGACGGTGAAAGTGCGATCACAGATTTGGGTTATGATCTGGCAGTCGATTACTCTTATGTCTTTAGGTTAAAAGGGAATTTACCATTGACCAGCGGAACCATTGATCCAGCCACTCCTTACCTACTCGAAGGTTTGGAAAAAGGCGACTATCAAGTAACTATCACCAACGAAACAAGCAAATGTACGAGCTCGGTATTCTTCTTCTCTATCGATGATGAATTTGAGTTGCCAAACATTGTGTTGACAGCCAAAACTGATGATACAAGTTGTAATCCAGCTGCCAACGTAGGTTCTGGTTCTCTATCAGCTGCTGTAGATGAAGGTGGCTCGAATGAAACGGCCGGTTATACATTCACTTGGTTCAGAGGTACTGATACTTCTGCTACAGGTGTTGAGATTGACGGTTCAGGTCCAGAATCAGTATCAGGTACTGAAGGTCAAACCATCTCTGATCTCGCTGCAGGTACCTACACCGTCGTGGTGGTGGATACTACTGATCCTAACAATACTTGTAGGTCAGAAGCTACTTACACCATCGTGGAGGACAATGCAATCATTACTTTGACAAGTACTGAATACACTATCACAAACAATGAAAACTGTAACGGTACTGGTTCTATCGAAATCACAGATGTACTAGAGGATGGTGTCGCCACTGGTAATCTTGCTAACTACACCTATGCTTTTGCAATGAAAGGTGGGGCAGCACTTCCTGCTTCTGCTATAGTATCAGGGGCTGACCTCAACATACTTGAAGGACTAGAGGAAGGTGAATACCAAGTAACCATCCAAAACAAGACGACTCTTTGTACGAGTTCAACATTTACTTTCTCTATCGATGATGAATTTGAGTTGCCAAACATTGTGTTGACAGCCAAAACTGATGATGCAAGTTGTGATCCAGCTGCCAACGTAGGTTCTGGTTCTCTATCAGCTGCTGTAGATGAAGGTGGCTCGAATGAAACGGCCGGTTATACATTCACTTGGTTCAGAGGTACTGATACTTCTGCTACAGGTGTTGAGATTGACGGTTCAGGTCCAGAATCAGTATCAGGTACTGAAGGTCAAACCATCTCTGATCTCGCTGCAGGTACCTACACCGTCGTGGTGGTGGATACTACTGATCCTAACAATACTTGTAGGTCAGAAGCTACTTACACCATCGTGGAGGACAATGCAATCATTACTTTGACAAGTACTGAATACACTATCACAAACAATGAAAACTGTAACGGTACTGGTTCTATCGAAATCACAGATGTACTAGAGGATGGTGTCGCCACTGGTAATCTTGCTAACTACACCTATGCTTTTGCAATGAAAGGTGGGGCAGCACTTCCTGCTTCTGCTATAGTATCAGGGGCTGACCTCAACATACTTGAAGGACTAGAGGAAGGTGAATACCAAGTAACCATCCAAAACAAGACGACTCTTTGTACGAGTTCAACATTTACTTTCTCTATCGATGATGAATTTGAGTTGCCAAACATTGTGTTGACAGCCAAAACTGATGATGCAAGTTGTGATCCAGCTGCCAACGTAGGTTCTGGTTCTCTATCAGCTGCTGTAGATGAAGGTGGCTCGAATGAAACGGCCGGTTATACATTCACTTGGTTCAGAGGTACTGATACTTCTGCTACAGGTGTTGAGATTGACGGTTCAGGTCCAGAATCAGTATCAGGTACTGAAGGTCAAACCATCTCTGATCTCGCTGCAGGTACCTACACCGTCGTGGTAGTGGATACTACTGATCCTAACAATACTTGTAGGTCAGAGGCTACTTACACCATCGTGGAGGACAATGCCGTCATCACTCTTACCGCTGCACAATACACGGTCACCAATGACCTCAACTGTGCAAATGACAATGGTACTATTACCATCACAGATGTCATGGTCGATGGCGTTTCCAATGGAGGTACAGCAGGCTTTACATTCGCTTTCGCGAAGAAAGACGGAACTGCGGCTGGTGCACCACATGGAGGTACGCAAGTAGGCTCAGGTCCAGTCATTAGTGATCTTTCTAAAGGAGACTATCAAGTAATCATCACCAATACAACGACAACCTGTACCAGTGGTACTTACTTCTTCAACATCAAAGAGATCAAGACTGATCCAGTAGCAGTATTGGTTAGCAAAACTGCTGACACCAACTGTACACGTACAGGTAACAACGGTGATGGGTCATTGACCATAGCCCTACAAAGTGGTGCAGCAGTGACTGATTATAGTTTTGACTGGTACAGAGGAGCGACAGTAGATGCGACTATGCACTTGGTGACTGGAACAGCAGCCAACATAGGAAGTGCTGTCGTAGGAGGTACTAATGGAGAAACAGTTACACTTTTGGCACCTGGTATCTACACGGTAGTGACTACAGATACCAATGGCAATGGCGTCAACGACGGTTGTGCTTCCACCAAGTCATTCGAGATATTGAATGCACCTGTGATGAACACCCTGGACAGTGTCGCTGTAGCTGGCAACATCACCCACATCGTAGACTGTGGAGCAACCAATGGCACAATCACCATCAATGATGGGGATCTGAGTGCTGGTGCTGTGACTGACTATACTTTCACATGGTACACTGCCAACCCTAAAGTTCTGATTGCAGCTCCGTCTGTTACGACAACTGCTACTTCTATTACATTGAATGACCTTGCGGTAGGCAGCTACTATGTAGAGGCAATCCATAACACAACAGGGTGTAGCACAGGGCAACAATTGTTTGCGGTAGAGGACAACACAGTAGCACCTGAGGTAACGATTTCGGTCAATACCGCAGACACGAGCTGTGACATGGATGCCAACGAAGGCAATGGTGCCCTCGACTGGACTATCACCAACAATGACGGAGGTAACTATTCCTACCAGTGGTATGCTGGATCTACAGTAGCCAGCGGCACTACTCTGGTTGATGGAGTTGGGCCAGACCATAGCATTGCAGGTACATCAGGAACAGGCACATTCCCTACAGCTGCGGGAGTCATCAGTGGTACACTTTCAGGTATAGACGCTGGCAACTATATCTTGGTCGTGACTGACAATGACAACCCTGGAGCTACCTGTTTTGTTGCAGCTGAGATTATCTTGGAAGAGCAAATCCCAGTCTATGAAGTAACAGCAGCTATCAATACTGACAACCTGAATTGTGTCAATGATAACGGATCAATTGAGATCACAGGGATCACCGAAAACGGTGGCGCTGCATCAGTGGCAAACTTTACCTTCACAGTACAAAATCTGGATGGTTCAATTCCTGTAGGCTCTACCCCTACAGCTACTGGTGCAACTGGTTTAGCCGCGGGAGATTATCAGATTATCATCAGCAGTACAGTTTCATTCTGTGCGGGCGAAGTATATGACTTTGTGATCGAGGATGATATTACCTACCCATCAGTTGACTTCACACTGGGTCAAGCAGATATGTACTGCGATGGTGGCAATGGTGAATTGACTGTAGCTACTGATGCTGCTGCTCCAGTGACTATTGAGTGGACACATGACCCAGCTGCAGGAGCCACAATAACTGGCTTGGATAGTGGCCCATATGAAGTAACCATCACAGATGGTGTGACTGGTTGTAAAATCACCGAAACATATACTGTACCATTCATTCCTGAGGAAATCCAACTAGACCTAGTTACAGATGTGATCATGATCCCTAGTACAGATTGTACACCAGGCAATGGTAGCATTGAGTTGACATCCATCAACCCAGATTTGCTATCTGATTATACCTACTTCCTCCACACTGGAAACTATACAGTAAATGCAGGGGTTGACATGGGTAACAACCCAGTATTCACAGGATTGATGGCCAACACCTACTACATCGAGGCGAAAAGCAATGTCTCAGGATGTTTATCTGAAGTGTTTGAAATCGAAGTAGAAGACGCCAGCACGCCTCCAGTGGTAGAGTTGGAATCCTTCTTGTTGCAAACCAATTGTGACCCATCCAATCCTAACGGATCGTTGACCGTCACAGCAGATGGCTCTAGCAGCACGACAGACTATACTTTCACATGGACAGGTGGTCCAGCCAATGATCCTACCTATGCAGGATTAGGTGACGGTTCATACACGGTGACCGTAGAAAATATGTCTACAGGTTGTGTCACTACTGAAACATTTGGTATGAGATCAGAAGCAGCAGAACCTCTGCTCCTCAACATCACTACCTTGAGTAATGAAAACTGTATAGGATTCAATGGAGAACTGGCTATTCAGGTACTGAACTCTACGAATCTCACCGCAGTATTCGAATACTACCTAGTAGAAGGTGAAAACTATGACGAAAGTGCAATCACAGCAGCAGCCAACAACTTGAATGGCAATACTGCAAGTGGCATGTTGCATGGCACCTACTCTATCGTCGTACTAGACGTAGATGGCGGATGTTCATCTGACCCTAATATCATAGAGATACTAGACGCTACCAACATGGATGACATGGAAATGCAGATCGTACAGGATCATGCCTTGACCAAATGTGATTTGACCAAAGCAGACGGACAGGCAACTGTCAGCTCGATCCCTGATCAACCATCTAAGTTCACGTTCTACTGGCACGATGGACCCACATTGGCTGATCCGTTGCTGGACTCTACTTTTACTGTATATCAGTTGATCGACCAGACCTATGCGATAGAGATGGTGGATAGATACACAGGATGTAGAACTGATGACAGCATCACGATCACCAACGAGACACAACCTGTGCCACTGCCATTGGTTACTTTGGTCAATGACAGAACCAACTGTGTGACTCCAAATGGTGTATTGAGTGCTGCAATCAACGAAGAAACAGCAGGATATAGCTTTGCTTGGTCAGACATCAATGGCGATCCAGTGGGTACCAAGAGTACAGCCTCTGGCTTGGACATAGGTGTCTATACAGTCAAAGCGAAGGATCTCAACACAGGTTGTATCTCAGACCCAGTAGAAACTCCTATCTCTGACCAGAGAGTAGAGCCATTCTTCAAAGTGGCTACTACAGACTCTCAATGCAAGGAGCTGGTATTTGGCACTGATGAGTACCTGGGCGATGGTACAGCAGACTTGATCTTCAACACCAATGTGATCATTGAAGAGATATACTGGACGTTCAATTCGGGAAGTAAAATTGATACTACCAATGTATCAGACATCATCAGTCAGGACGAAAGATTGAGTGGCATTGGACCAGACGACTACAGAGTCATGGTAGTGGATGACAACCAATGTACATACGAGGCTACTTTCTCGATTGCTACGGATATTAAAATATTCAATGCAGTGACAGACAATGGTGACACGAAAAATGATTACTTCAGAATCACCTGTGCTGACAAGTTCCCTAACAACAACGTCAAAATATTCAACAGAGCAGGTACCTTGGTGTACAAAGCAGATGGATACGAAGACCGAGTTGATGGAAAAGTATTTACAGGAAAGAGTAACGTAGGACTAGGCGGTGGAGGCTTAGGTTTGCCAGCTGGAACTTATTTCTATATTTTTGACAAAGGAACAGGTGGAGACGATGATGTACAGCAAGGCTACCTTGAACTATTAAGATAAAATGGAATGAAAAGATATAGAGTACTTCTTTTAATAGTCGTTACATGTATGAGCTTGACAGTCGCTGCACAGCAGCGACCTGTCTTTTCTACATATCCATACAATGGGCTCTCCATCAACCCTGCCTATGCAGGTAGTTTGAACCTCTTTTCAGCCACATTTACAAATAGAAATCAATGGGTCAACATTGACGGAGCACCGATCTACCAATCATTGACCGCACATACTACCTTCAAAGAAAATCAAATAGGTACAGGAATCAATTTGGTTCGTGACCAAGTAGGTGTACATGAGCAGTACAGTGTGTATGGTAGTTTTGCATACAAAATCCGGATGAGCAAAGGGATTCTATCTATGGGATTACAAGGAGGCTTTGACCAGAGGACTTCCAACTTCCAAGAACTAGATTGGTTTGATCCTAGCGATCCCTTGTCCGTCTACTCAAAAGAATTCAACCCCAATTTTGGCGTAGGGTTGTACTATGCCAACCGTGATTTTTTTATTGGAGGATCTATTCCCTATATCCTGACTCCTCAGATCAAGTACAATGCAGAAGTTCCTACTACTGGAAAATCATCTAGGTACTATTATGTCAATGGGGGATTTGTAAAGGATTTGAATAGGAATTTGAAGATCAACCCTTCTGTACTATTGAGGTTCCAAGACAACGTACCCTTTGCCTTTGATGTCAATGTCAATTTGATCATCAACGAAATCGTGTATGCGGGCGTCTCTTATAGACATCAAGACTCCTTCTCACTCATGACACAGTTGGTGCTAAACGAAAACTTCAGGATTGGCTATGCCTATGACATTCCTACTAGTGACCTCAATGGCTATACGGCTGGATCACATGAGATTCTGCTCAACTACCGCATCCGACTCAAAACCAGTAAGAAAGATGGTCTGTGCCCGGTTTATTTTTAGACACTAACCTGAGCTCGATTCTTAAAGAAGGCACATGAGCCACAATAGGGCAAAATAAAATGACCTTCGATAAAAGTGCAGAAAAACCCTTCAAGGGTTCTCTTTCCAGATCATAGATCAAATGAATCATGTACTAAACCCTTCATATTTCTAGATATTAGACTCTAGACTATAGATCTTGAATCTCCTCCAAATTTAAAAAAGGGAGCCTTTTTAGGTCTCTTTGCTTGTGATTGAAAACCCGCGCGGCTTTACACTAAAACCCGCGCGGCTTTGTTATTAAACCCGCGCGGCTTTGTTGTCGAACCCGCGCGGGTTTTGGATCGTTCATTTCTGGATAGATCTGCAGCAAGAAACTACTTGAAGAGACATTCAAAATCGAACGCAGGTTAGTACAACAAATAGGAGCAGCATGAAGCCAATTGCAACACTCATCAATAGACAGGCATAAGATGACTTGTGTCAAGACAGCTACAGGTCATCGTGAATACAAAAAAAGCCTCATACATACCGTATGAGGCTTTTTGAATTCTTTGATGGGTTAATTGTGGAGCCGGAGGGAATCGAACCCTCGTCCAGATAAGGTCATATTGGACCCTCTACATGCTTAGTTGTCACTTGGTGTCTCGTAGGAGGGCTGGTGGACAACAACCTACCTTTCCTACCAGTTACTTTAGCTTCGCTATCGGTTAGCAACTTTGCCTCAAGCTAGTCTTGCGATATGACACCTCTTGATCCTGCTTGCAAGACGAAAGCCTGGAGAGATGTGTCTGTCCCGATTCTTAACCGGGATTAATAATCTTAGCTATCAGCTAAAATTAAGCAGCCATGGCGTAATTAGATTCGCCAAATATAGTTTGAGTAAATTGATCACGTGTGTTTACTCACCACCCGACATGCAAGCACAATATTCACACTTACTGTCAATACCGGTCGGCCCCATTTCAAAGATCATTGTCCTCTCTCACCGAGAGGGCTGCAAAACTACATATTTACAGTTTAGCATCAGGTATGATGACGGTAGATATTGCATGAATGTTTTGTAGCAACCTGATTATTGGATCGAAATGACTGTCTACTGACATCTATCACCCCACACATACCATGCTGAAGCAAACGAGCATGTGCTGGTCTAGGGCGTGCAAAGGTTAGTCCAATACTTTGATTACTACATTGTTGGAAATGGGCGCGCTGATGCACGAGAGAATCATGTTTTGATCAATCTCTTCATCAGTCAACACATTGCCCTCCCGCATATAGACTTTGCCAGAGAGACAGGTCGCTTTGCAACTACCACAGATACCATCCTTGCACACAAAGGGAATCCTGACACCATGATCCAAGGCCGCATCCAAAATACTCTTGCTAGCCTTGACGGTGACTCTACTCTCTTTGCCTTCGTACAGTAGTTTGATTTCGCGATTTTGAACCAGCACCCCTCCTGTTTGCGTATCGCCTATGTTGGATTGTGCAGCATATCGCTCCACATAAATATTTGACACAGGGACACCTGCCAATTTCAACCCTTCCATGGCCTCAATCATCATCCCGGTAGGGCCACAGACATAGCAGTAGGTATAACCAAAGGGAAATTTAGGTACCAGTTTCAAGAGCTGTGGAATCTGATTGCGCTCCACCCTACCCTTGTAGCATTCTTTGTTGCTACCGGGGTCTTCTAGGATGTATATCAAATTGAGTCGATCTTGATAATCAAACTTGATATCCTTCAGTTCCTCGTTGTAGATAATGGATTCCTCGTCTCTATTTCCATAAAAGAGCGACACCATACTCTTGGGCTCCAGGTTCAAAATGGTTTTCAATATAGACATCAGAGGCGCGATACCACTCCCCCCTCCAAACAGCATGATATGTCTTTTGATTTCTGGGTCTGGTGTGATCTTAAATTCACCCTGAGGATGTAGCACCTTGATTTTGTCCCCCTCCTTGACAGAGTGAAACAGGTGACTCGACACTTTGCCATCCTGTACATTTTTGACCGTAATACTGATGTCTCTTTCTATTTCAGGTGCGCTATTCAGCGAAAAACAACGTCTCTCGATCGTGCCATCGATACTGACCAGCACCGTCAAATACTGACCTGCAGAGTATTTGAGTTTCCAAAAAATAGGCTGCTTGAAATAAATACTAATGGCATCAGGTGTTTCCTTGACTACTTTGATGACCTTTAGATTTGATATCCTCTCCATTCCTTCTTCATTTTATCATTCCAGCTCTATAAAAGTAAAATATTTTTTACAATACAAACTGCATAAAGCATTACTTGTACATGAAATAATTCACTTACAAGTAATGCACATACGTTGGGTTAATGTCTGGGCAATCATTTCGTCACGCTTGCATGAAAGCAAGCATAACGAGGGCATAGGCAACTAGCATAATAACAACTTTTGTTTTTGATTTATCCATGACAGTAAAGGTTTATTCATATAGTATAGTTTAATTTTTTTCGTGTTTTATGCTGCTTTAGCAGCTGCTTTCATGGTAGAGGACAGTACAGTGTAGACTGTAACCCAAGCATCTTTCAATTCATTGTTCCACCTCTCTCCTAGCCCCGTTTCCAATGTGTACAACAATGCTGCAGCTACTGTGTCGTAATGTTCATCCTTGACTCCATACCCCACATGTCTCCTTCCAAGATCTTGGACTACTGGCACCAGTGTATCAAGCCTATCCAATCCCTTGACCGCTGCGGCCAGCATAGCCATGAGTTTCTTGCCTTGTTCGGTGATATCTCCCTTGAACAAGGGTCTGAGTTCTGGATCCAGCTCAAAAAGCTTGGTATAAAATATCTCTGCCGCCTTGTCAGCTATGGGTGCTACCAAGGCAAATGATTCTTGAACAAGCTGTTTTTCAGAAAGGGTAATCGGAGTGGGAATAGCTTCCTTCTTCCCAAAGATTGATTTTAAAAAGTTCATAGGTTAGGATGTTAAAAGTTAAAACTCGCTACAGATTCAAGCAACATTTCAGACAGTTTCAGTCATTCCATGCTCTTCTAACTATCACTTGAGGTTGAAGTTTTAGATCAAAACAAAGGTATAGGTAGTCCTCAATTGTTCATAGAACATATACCATACAGCCAATTGCTTTTTGTCAGTTATCAATAAGAATGAATAAGTAAAAGTGCCTTTAGGGTGAAACTAAAAGACTTTCACCACAGATATACTCCTTGCTACTCCCACAAAAAAAGTTATATTTGCGACCACTTATCGAGAAAGACCGAGGGACAGGGCCCGAAGACGTCTTGGCAACCTATCCATAGCCGCAATATTGGATGTTGTGCCAACTCCCTTTCTGTACTTTTCAGGTACACAGATAAAGATAGGTAATCGACGAAATTCTTTCTGGGTAAGTAGTTTAATACTATAGATATGAACATTAGAGATATTCTAAAAGATAGAATATTGGTATTGGATGGAGCCATGGGGACCATGATCCAACGCTATCAATTGCAAGAAGAGGACTTTAGAAATGAAGAATTGAAAAACCATGATGTACCGCTAAAGGGCAACAACGACTTACTCTCAGTCACCAAACCAGAAGTCATCAAAGCAATCCATGCCGCCTACTTCGAAGCAGGTGCAGACATCGTAGAGACAAACACCTTTGGCAGTACCTGGGTAGCACAAGCGGATTACAAACTGGAGGATTGGGTCTATCGAATCAATTTTGAATCTGCTAAAATCGCCAGAGAAGTAGCAGACGAATTCACCGCCAAAGAACCCAACAAACCAAGGTTTGTAGCAGGCTCCATGGGGCCAACTAACCGACTGGCATCCATGTCTCCGGATGTAAACAATCCTGGATACAGAGCCATCACCTATGACCAGCTTTTGGAGGCGTTCAAGGAGCAAGCCAAGGCCCTATTAGATGGCGGAGCAGATTTGCTGTTGGTAGAGACCATCACCGATACACTGAACTCCAAAGCCGCACTCATGGCTATCGATCAGATCGCTGAAGAACGAGGCATCCAGATTCCGATCATGGTATCAGGCACCATTACAGATGCCAGTGGCAGAATCCTATCAGGACAAAACACGGAGGCATTTTTGATCTCGGTTTCCCACTTGGATCTGTTGAGCATCGGTTTGAACTGTGCCTTAGGTGCAAGGGAATTAAAACCCTACTTGGCTACACTGTCCAATAAATCTAATTTCAACATCTCTGCACACCCAAATGCTGGTCTACCCAACGAGTTTGGACAATACGATGAGACTCCAGAAGACATGGTCAGTCAAATCAAAGAATTCCTAGACGATGGCTTGATCAACATCATCGGCGGATGCTGTGGCACAACCCCCGATCACATCAAAGCAATTGCCGAGCTAGCAGCGAAGTATGAGCCGAGGGAAGTAAACAGTCGACAGTCGACAGTCAACTGATGATCTATTTCCAAAAATAGTTGAGATGGGATTCAAATTTGAGAATTTAAAAGTTTGGCAAGACGCTATCAATTTGTCCAGCGAAGTTCATTTAATGACTTTGACATGGACAAAAGAAGAGCGTTACATTCTAACTTCTCAAATCAAAAGAGCATCAGACTCTATCTCATTGAATATTTCAGAAGGGAGTACTGGACAATCTAATGCTGAGTTTATTCGCTTTTTGAGGTATGCAAACAGATCTGCTCTTGAAGTAATCACTTGCTTATATCTTGCTAAAAACAGAGATTTGATCCATGAAGACCAATTCAAATCTTTGTATGATCAAACCGAAACGCTTGTCATAAAAATTCAAGCACTTATTAAATCAATGAATCAAAACAGTTGACAGAAAACTGTCGACCGTAGACTATAAAACTATGGACTATATCATTCATCCAGACTACCCAGGCAAGTACAAATACAAGTGGCATGATTATGAGCCGATGAAGCTCAGCGGTTTGGAGCCTCTTGTTGTGACGCCAGATTTGAACTTCATCAATGTAGGTGAGCGAACCAACGTGACTGGTTCTAGGATGTTCCTAAGATTGATCAAAGAAGAGAAGTTTGAAGAAGCCCTCGCTGTAGCCCGCAACCAAGTCGAAGGTGGCGCACAGATCATCGATGTAAACATGGACGAAGGGATGCTAGATGGTGCTGAGACCATGACCAACTTCCTACACCTGATGGCCTCAGAACCAGACATTGCCCGAATCCCCGTCATGATCGACTCCTCCAAGTGGGAAATCATCGAGGCAGGTCTCAAGTGTACACAAGGCAAGTCTGTAGTCAACTCCATCAGTCTCAAGGTCGGTGAGGAAGAATTTATCCGTCAGGCCAAACTCGTCAAGCAATATGGTGCAGCAGTGATCGTGATGGCCTTTGACGAAGAGGGTCAGGCAGACAACTACGAACGCAGAGTAGAAATTGTCAAGCGTTCGTATGAGCTGATGGTCGGACCCAAAATCAATTTCAAGCCACAAGACATTATTTTCGATCTCAATATCTTCCCTGTTGCGACTGGGATGGAAGAGCATCGCAAAAATGCTTTGGACTTCTTCAAAGCCACTCGTTGGGTAAGAGAAAATCTACCCGCAGCGCATGTAAGTGGCGGTGTGAGCAATGTTTCATTTTCATTCAGAGGCAATGACCCGGTCAGAGAAGCCATGCACTCTGCCTTTCTCTACCATGCCATCGGTCAAGGCATGGACATGGGTATCGTCAATCCAGCCATGTTGGAAGTGTACGACGACATCCCAAAAGACCTTTTGGAACATGTAGAAGATGTGCTCTTGGATCGTCGAGATGACGCCACGGAGCGCTTGTTGGACTTTGCCGAATCCTTCGTAGGAGAAGGCAAGGCTGAAAAGAAAACAGACGAATGGCGCCAATTGCCAGTCGAAAAAAGAATCGAACACGCACTGGTCAAAGGAATCGTAGAATTCATAGATGCAGACACTGAAGAAGTCCGTCAAAAGGTAGACAGGCCTCTGCATGTCATCGAGGGACCACTCATGGACGGCATGAATGTCGTCGGAGACTTGTTTGGAGAAGGAAAAATGTTCTTACCACAAGTCGTAAAGAGTGCACGCGTGATGAAAAAAGCCGTGGCTTACCTCATGCCATTTCTAGAAGCTGACAAGGTAGAGGGCGATGCACAAAATGCAGGGACTGTTCTGCTCGCTACTGTCAAAGGTGACGTGCATGACATTGGCAAAAACATCGTAGGGGTCGTCATGGCCTGCAACAACTATGAAATCGTCGATATGGGTGTCATGGTACCCAACGAAAAGATCTTGGCGAAAGCCAAAGAAATCAATGCTGACATCATAGGACTCAGTGGGTTGATCACGCCATCACTGGACGAGATGGTAGATTTTGCCAAGCTATTGGAGAAAGACGGTGCTAAGTACCCCCTACTCATCGGCGGGGCTACTACTTCGAGAATCCATACAGCAGTCAAGATAGACCCTTGCTACAGTGGTCCCGTTGTACACGTACTGGATGCATCTCGAAGCGTACCTGTGGCTGGTGATTTGTTGAACCAAAACAAAGAAGCCTTTGTCAACAAGACCAAGCAAGAATACCTCGAAGCAAGAGAAAATCATGCGGGGAGAACCAAAGACAAGAACTACATCAAATTTGAAGAGGCAAAAGCCAATAAGTTTGAATTGAACTGGGCAGAGGAAAACATCATCCAACCCAAATTCATCGGCAACAAAACTTTCAACAATTTCCCTCTGGAGGAAATCAGAAAGTTCATTGACTGGACACCCTTTTTCCAGACATGGATGCTCAAAGGCAAATTCCCGAAAATATTGCAAGATGAAGTGATCGGCATGGAAGCCACCAAACTCTACAATGACGCCAACAAAATGCTGGATGACGTCATCGCCAAGAGAAGCCTACAAGCCAATGCTGTCATAGGCATCTACCAAGCCAACAATGTCAACGGCGAAGATGTATCGGTATCTGATGCCTCGGGACGAGACTTGGCGACCTTCCATTTTTTGCGTCAGCAGGGCAAAAAGGGCAAAAACATCCCGAATCTCTCCTTGGCGGATTTCATCGCACCAAAGGAAAGCGGCAGACAAGACTACATGGGTGGGTTTGCAGTCACCGCAGGTATTGGGATCGAAAAATTGATCGAAAAGTATGACAAGGATCATGACGACTACAACTCCATCATGATCAAGGCACTGGCAGATCGTCTGGCAGAGGCATTTGCAGAGCTCATGCACCTCAAAGTCCGCAAGGAACTATGGGGCTATGCAGCAGACGAAACTCTAGAAAATGACGCATTGATTTCGGAGAAATACAAAGGTATCCGACCTGCACCAGGCTATCCAGCTTGTCCAGACCATACAGAGAAACCGATTCTGTTCAAATTGTTGAATGTCGAAAAGGAAACGGGGATCATCTTGACAGAATCTAATGCGATGTATCCTGCGTCATCCGTCAGTGGCTTCTATTTCGCCAACGAGAATTCCAAATATTTTGGCTTGGGTAAAATAGACAAAGATCAAGTAGAGGACTATGCAGAGAGAAAAGGCATGACCCTCGAACTAGCAGAAAAATGGTTGTCGCCTAATTTGGCTTATAACTAGTTGACTGGTTTTCTAGTTGGCTAGTTTAGTTAACTAGTTAAACCAGAAAACCAGCCAAACCAGCCAAACCAGAAAACTAGAAAACTAGAAAACCAGCCAAACCAAAAACAATGAGTACAGTAAAGAGATTTGAAGATTTAGATTCATGGAAAGAAGCAAGGGTATTTGTGAAGAGCATCTATCTATTCTTGGAATCAAATCACAGAATCGACAGAGATACTCAGAGTCAGCTCAGGCGAGCGGCCTTATCTATCATGAATAATATAGCAGAAGGCTTTGGAAGAAATGGAAACAAAGAGTTTATTAGATTCTTGAATATTGCGAGTGCATCAGCTGCCGAGGTGAAGAGTATTATGTATGTCATACAGGATTTAAATTACATACAGGAAGATACAGTACAAAAAATACCACGAACAGCTTGATAAAATAAGGAAACTGATTCACGGCATGATCCGATACCTTAATACTATTTAGTTCTCTAGTTTACTGGTTCTCTAGTTAACTAGTTAAACCAGTAAACCAGCAAACCAGAGAACCAGCAAACCAGAAAACCAGAAAACTAGAAAACCAGTTAAACCAGCCAAACCAGTAAACCAGAAAAAAATGAAGGTTACCGAACATATACAAAACGCCAAAGGCAAAACACTTTTTTCACTGGAGATCATCCCACCGAAAAAGGGCGAGAAAATCCAAACCATTTTTGATCACTTGGACCCTTTGATGGAGTTTAACCCTCCCTTTATAGACGTCACCTACCATAGAGAAGAGTACATCTACAAAGAACACCCTAGTGGGCTGTTAGAGAAAAAAACGACTCGCAAGAGACCAGGTACTGTTGGGATATGTGCTGCGATCAGGCATCGCTATGATGTCGATCCTGTGCCCCACATTATTTGTGGTGGATTCTCCAAAGAAGAAACGGAGAATGCACTCATTGACTTGAACTTCTTAGGTATAGACAATGTGCTAGTACTGCGAGGTGACGCCATCAAGTCAGAGGGTTCATTCGTACCGCATCCAGAAGGCAACAACTATGCACTTGACCTCTTGCACCAAGTAGATGGTCTCAACAAAGGAATCTACCTAGACGATAGTATCGACAAGCCAAGCCCAACCAGCTTCTGTATTGGAGTGGCAGGCTACCCCGAAAAGCACTTCGAAGCGCCCAACATCAAGATGGATCTCAAATACCTGAAACAAAAAGTGGATGCTGGAGCAGAGTACATTGTCACTCAGATGTTCTTTGACAACAGCAAATACTTCGAGTTCGTAGAGAGCTGCCGTGCCATGGACATCCATGTGCCGATCATTCCAGGGTTGAAACCCATCGCAACCAAAGCCCAGTCTACGATCCTTCCGAGCATCTTCCACATCGACCTACCCGAAGAACTCGGTGAGGCACTGGACAAATGCAAAGACAACCAACAAGCCAAAGAAATCGGTATCGAGTGGGGTATCAAGCAGTCCAAAGAATTGATGGAATGGGGTGTACCTGTCTTGCACTACTACTCTATGGGTAAGTCCACCAGCGTACAAAAGATCGCTGAGGCGGTGTTTTGAACGACATAGATTTTATTTTTTACAGTTTACTCGTTGATGTTTGTTCGAGTTGTAGTTTACCTCCCAATTTTAAATGGCTGATTCCTGAACGATCAATGTCCAATTTTGTAATGAGATAACCCTTCATCACAATATTTTTTGGTAGCGAGATACACTAATAGATAAAGCATCACGCACAGATATTCTATCAACCACTCATCTCATCACCTCGCTGGGAAAAGTGACAATCGATTCTACACCATCTTTACTCACTGCCGCCACTCCAAACATATAGTTATCTATCACAATGCCCTCAAGCGTAAATTCAGTGACATTTCCAACAAAACGATGCATGTCCCATGTCGGACTGGTTGTAAGTCTCCAGTAAATATTATAACCAATCACATTTTCATCCTTGGTTTTATCCCATGCCAATTTGGTGGAAGGTTCAACTATACCCCCGATCTTAACATTCTTTGGGGCATCAGGTGCCATAGCTAAAGAAGCTAAATTAATCGCGTTTACAGCAGTGATCTTACTACAATATTCAAAATTCACTCCTTCGATCACGTCACCATACTTGACCCCATTTTCTATCCTGACATCTTGATGTTGACGATTGTAATTCTCATGCGCTTCCATGATTCGCACTCCTGGGAACCCTGCATCATTGAATGGTTTATGATGTCCACCCCTTCCAAATCGATCCAACCTATATACCATCATAGGATTCATCTCTGGCATGTATGTTTGTGTTGTCTTGAAAATATATCGGGCAAGTTGTCTTGAAACACCGTCCACTTCTCCACCATAATATCTTCTTCTGTCCCTCTCCTTTTCTGTTTCTGTCACAGGTGTAGGTTCAGAAAATATCCTAAAGGTACGATTATCAATCACTCCATCTACCCCCTCAATATTACCTATCATATCATTGTTCATTATCCCAATGATATCCCAATTTTCAGCTGTTGCCTTGGCGGCCAAAATTTGGCCTCCAAACAATCCTTGTTCTTCTCCTGCAAGACCTGCATAAACTATAGTTCCAGGATATTGATGTTTGGACAGCACTCTGGCAGCTTCAATGACACCAGCCATTCCAGAGGCATTGTCATTTGCTCCTGGTGACCTATCCTTAAAATTATTCACATCCGTAACCCTAGAATCAATATCACCAGACATCATCACATAACGATCTGGATAAGTTGTCCCTCTTTGAATTGCAATTACACTAACCACATACACATCCCTGGTGATTCTTTGGTTTAGGTCCTTTTTGATAGTATCTGCAACATACATTACCTCCAAACACCCACCGCACTCGACAGAAATCTTATCAAATTCTGTTTTAATCCAGCGTCGTGCAGCTCCAATTCCTGTTTTCTTTGATACTGTATCCGACAAAGTATGTCTTGTATCAAAACTTACCAACTTCCTTATATCCTTTTCAATTCGTTCTGATGACACCTCCTCTACAATACCGTACATCCTTTGGTAGACATCCAATGATTGAGATAAAGCACAAAAACTAGATAACAACCAAAACCCTACAACCATTACATTTTTAACCATTATTCATTTCATTTTGAGTTGATCGAAAATACTAAATCATTTGAATCAATCATATAAAAACATTCATTACCACATCAATTGATCTCTTTCTTATCTCTAAATGGTCTCCAGATTTAATTCTTACTCTGCATTCAGCTCTTAATTCATCACATTTAACTCTACACATTTCTCCGATCTCATTTATATTCGTAGAACCTAAACATCCTGCAAATGAAAATTATCGAATGCCCAAGGGACGCCATGCAAGGTCTGCACGAATATGTGCCAACCGAAGACAAAATTGAATACATCAACCAACTCATCAAGGTTGGGTTCGATACGATTGATTTTGGCAGCTTTGTATCACCAAAGGCCATTCCTCAAATGCAAGACACACAGGAAGTATTGAGTCATTTGGATCTAAAAGGCAGCAATACCAAACTCCTCGCAATCATCGCCAACGAACGAGGCGCACATGATGCGATTGCCTTTCCAAGCATCAGTTACTTAGGATTCCCTCTTTCGCTCTCCGAGACCTTCCAAAGGAAAAACACTAACAAGAGTATCGTTGAAGCAATGGAGGAACTGGCCATCATCCAAAACATCTGTCTGGAGCACAACAAGACACTTGTTACTTACCTATCAATGGGGTTTGGTAATCCATATGGTGACCCATACGAGTCCAATTTGGTCCTAGATATGATCGAAAAATTAAAGCAATTAGGCATAGGCATTATCTCTCTTGCAGACACGGTAGGTGTATCTACTCCTGATAATATCAAGTCCTTGTTTCAAGTCGTGACAGCTAATTTTGAGGGTATTGAGTTTGGAGTACACCTTCACTCGGATCGTGACACTGCGATGAGTAAAATCGCTGCAGCATACAAAGCAGGCTGCAGGAGATTTGACGGTGCAATCAATGGGTTTGGTGGTTGTCCCATGGCAAACGACAAACTAGTTGGCAATATCGCTACAGAGCTCATGCTGGAATACTTTGAAGAAAGGAACGTCTCTGTCAATTACGACAAAAAAGCACTATCCAAAGCACTCAACATGGCACCAAAGGTATTTTTAGGAAGGTAATCAGATAGTCTTAGTGAGCTTGTATTGCTTGCCTGGCAGTGATTCTATCAGGCCCGAAAACTCTAGATTGAGCAATAAACTCACGGTCTGATTGATGGACAACTGGCTTTTCCAACACAGTTCATCGAGATGTAGACCTTTGGTAAAACTAGACAATACCGTAATAATCCTCTGCTCCTCTTCTGAGTAGATGGACAAATCAAAGACTGTTTGTTTTGGCTGTTTTTTCCCTGGCGTCCAGTTGAGATTGTATTCAATGTCCTTGATATCAGTATAGATCAGTGCACGCTGAGCCCTCAGCAATGCATTGCAGCCTTCAGAATATTTACTTCCCAACTCACCAGGCACTGCAAACACCTCTCTGTTATAAGAGTATGCAATATTGGCTGTGATCAAAGCCCCACCTTTGGCCGCTGCCTCCACCACAACCAGCGCATCACACATCCCTGCAATGATCCTATTGCGCGCCGGGAAATGATGGGCATCTGGTTTCACTCCTGGAGGATGCTCTGACAATATCCCCCCTTGAGCCAACATATCTTGCACGACACCTTTGTGTGCGGCTGGGTAGATCATATCCAATCCTCCAGCTAAAACCCCAACAGTTGACAGGTCGTTTTTGAGTGCTGCCTTATGCGAAGCGATATCTATTCCATAAGCCAGTCCGCTGAGAATAAGTGTATCATGCGCTTTGAGCTGCTCTACGATCTCTGCAGTCACTTGCTTGCCATAATTGGTAGCATTTCTAGTACCTACGATCCCAATGATTTTGCGATCGTTATAGACCTGTGCTCCTTTATAAAATAAAACCAAAGGTGCATCATTGACCAATTTTAGATTACTTGGATAGGCTTTGTCAAAGTATGGGATGATTTGAATAGATTGTCTTTCTGCCTGTTGGAGGCTCAATTCAGCTCTCCTGATAGCATCACTGTTGACGATGGCATCTACAACTTTACTACCGATCCCTGGGATTTTGAGCAATCTGCCTTTCGAGAGATGAAATACTGCTTTGGCTGACCCACAGTAGCTGATGAGTTGCTTGGCTAGCACATCGCCAATACCATTGGTGAATTTGAGTGCGAGTACATAGAGTCTTTCTTCCTCCATATTAGAAGATATTCAATTGTTAAAACCATCAAAATCACAACAATTAATTTCTCTGCAAATCGTCTCTTAGCTTCATGAGAAAGCTCTTGATATTCTTTAGTGATTCTATCATATCTATTCTGTCCATGGCTGCATTGACATCATTTTTGATAAAATCTCTGGCCCCATGTAGGGTATAACCTTTCACTTTCACCAAATGATAGATCAATTTTATTTTTTTGATATCGTCCTGTGTAAACTGTCGGTTCCCCTTTCTGTTCTTTTTAGGACTAATGATATCAAACTCCGTCTCCCAGAATCTAATCAAGGAAGTCGCCACACCTAGGTCATCTGCGACCTCTCCGATGGTGTAGTATCTTTTCTCTATTTCTTTTTCTTTGTAAGGCACGGTTCAGCGGTTAAGATAAGTAATTATACCTGAATCGTCAATCCTGAGGTTGCTTTCAGGGAAATCTTTTTCTGTAAGACTCTTAATTATTTTAATTGCACGATTATTCAAGTCGATCTTCGGGCCTCCTGCTCCTGGCTGGTAGGTTGGGATGATTTGTCCATACAGGAATTTTCCTTCTCCAGTTGTCTGCACTTTGATAATCGGCGCAACACCCTTAGGCCCACTCAAATTGAACCGACCATAGGTGCAAAAATTACCCAAGCTATAGGCAATAAATCGATCTTTGTACACATCTACAGCACGAGTCACGTGTGGTCCATGCCCAAAAACTACATCTGCACCATGATCGATCAACATTCTTGCAAACTCATATACATTGCCTCGATCTTCTCCGTAGAAGTATTCTCTTTCACGCGTCACATGTTGATGATCCTGACCCTCAGCACCAGCATGAAAGGACACGATAAGAATATCCACCAACGTATCCAGTTTACTCACCAAAGCTTTGGCTTGTGCAGTATCATGAATCAATATCGTCCCTGTATTGGGTGAAAAAGCAACCATCCCATATTTCATCCCCTCTCGTTCAAATATCGTGTAAGGTGCTGAAATCAAGCCTGCATAATTAATCTTCACTGAATCCAATGCCTTCATGGTATTTCTGCGACCTTCATTGCCAAAGTCCCCTGCGTGATTATTGGCGAGACTGACCACATCAAAGCCAGCATCCACCAAATTGTCGAGCATGTATTCTGGGGATCGAAACAAGTAACAAACTTTAGGATTGTTGCAAGTCTTTTGTGTCCCTCCTTCGTCTAGAATCACTCCTTCTAAATTACCAAAAGTCACATCTGCTTGTTTCAAGGTGTCAAATACTTCTGTCCAGAGATCTTTGCCTTGATTAGGAGGTAAATAACCCTTGTCAGGGAAATTGGTCCCCATCATAATATCTCCCACGCCGATGATCGATACGGTATCTTTGAGTACGCGGTACATTTCGATGGATACTTCTTCCCCCAGTGTCTCCAAGGTATCTCCCAACTGAGTCACATAATAATCGGGTTCCTGAGCAACGGTATCTGCTGCCACTGGTGGCTCAACAGGAACTGTAGATTGCGAACTACTGGGCTGTTGCACCTTACACCCCACAACAGCTATGACCAACACAAAAACACTAATGATTCTCACCATGGCTCAAAATTATATTCAGAATAAAGAAGTGGCGACTATCATAGCATGAAGTTTTCCACAATACACCAACAAAAAACCCTGACCTTTGATAATCCTCAAAAGGTCAGGGTTTTAAATTTCTTGTATAAAAGTACTTAGTAAGAACCCAAAGCTTGGTTTTCGATAGATGCAAGTCTGAGTATCTCCTCATACTCCGATGAGTTCAAATCCTTGTAGAAGAAATGCACAGGATTGATTTTCTTTCCGTCCTTGCTCACTTCATAATGACAGTGTGGTGCAGTTGATTTTCCAGAGTTGCCTACATAGCCTATGCATTCTCCTCTTTTGACTTGTTGTCCTTCTTTGACATTGAAAGCACTCATGTGCGCATACTTGGTTTCATAACCATAGCCATGATCAATCTCCACATAGCGTCCATAACCACCAAAACTAGTATGAACTTTGGAAACCACGCCATCTCCTGTTGTATATATAGGCGTTCCTTTGGGTGCAGAGAAATCAACCCCCAAGTGCATTTTCCTAGTTTTCAGAATCGGATCAGTTCTATAGCCAAAACCTGAAGAAAGTCTCTTCAACTCCTCATTGGATACAGGCTGAATAGCAGGCAGTGCTGCATAAAACGCCGCTTTGTTACTAGCCATTTCTATGAGTTCGTCATAGGACTTGGTCTGTATATACATCTGCTTTTTCAGCTTGTCAATTTTCGCATAGGCCTCCATGAGAATATCATCTCTTTCGAGTCCCTTTTCTGCAATCTCTTTGTATCGATCTGCCCCTCCCACACCTGCATTTCTGATAGAAGATGGAATTGGTTCTGCCTCGAAAATCACACGGTACACATTGTCATCTCGCTCTTGAAGAGAGGTAAGCATCTCAGAGGCACTTTTCATCTCTCCTTTGAGTAGATCGTAATAAAACAAGAGCTCTTCATTCTCCTTTTCAAGTTGTGCCACCACAGGTGATTTGAAATACTTATTGTACACAATAAACATCCCTGCCGCCAACATGAGGGAGAGAGACAGAAAGCCAAGGGCATTTAAAATAATATCCCAGGTGGAGACTTTGACACGCTCATATTTACATGATTCCGTATCGTAATAATATTTTATTCTAGCCATATTAGTTCAGAATATCTAACTTTGTGCTTCGATTTTGAGTGGTAGTCAATATTTTCGATTTACGGCTTTAAAATTTGATAAACACCTGCAATTTAATACAATTATTAAAATAAAAGAAAATCAGTATTAACAATGCTGAAACAAGACAGAATAGATGGATTCCAAAGAAATTAGAAAGCGTTTCTTAGATTTTTTCGAAAGAAAACAACACGAGATCGTACCTTCCGCCCCGCTGGTCATTCACAATGATCCCACATTGATGTTCACCAATGCTGGCATGAACCAATTCAAAGATTATTTTCTTGGCAACTCTGATCCATCTTCCAAAAGGATCGCTGACACACAGAAGTGCCTCAGAGTATCTGGTAAACACAATGATTTGGAAGAAGTGGGTCTAGACACCTACCACCACACCATGTTCGAAATGTTGGGCAACTGGTCATTTGGAGACTATTTCAAAAAAGAAGCCATCCAATGGGCTTGGGAGCTTTTGACTGTAGAGTTTGGCCTACCCAAAGACAGACTCTACGCATCCGTTTTCGGTGGAGATGAAGAAGACAACATGCCATTGGATCAAGAAGCTCTGGATCTCTGGAAAGACATCATGCCTGAAGAAAGAATTGTTTTTGGCAACAAAAAAGACAACTTCTGGGAAATGGGCGATACTGGGCCTTGTGGGCCTTGTTCGGAGATTCACATAGATTTGAGATCTGATGCAGAAGTAGCCAAAATCCCAGGCAAAGACTTGGTCAACAATGACCATCCACAAGTGGTCGAAATCTGGAATCTGGTATTCATGCAGTTCAACAGACTAGCCAACGGTTCCCTACAAAAATTACCCGCCCAACACGTAGATACAGGCATGGGTTTTGAGCGTCTGGCTATGGCGATTCAAAAGAAAACCTCCAACTACGATACAGACGTATTCACACCACTGATCAACTTCACGGCTGACAAGGCCAAAGTTCAGTATGGACAAGACGAAAAAACAGACATTGCCCTTCGAGTGATTTCGGATCACATCAGAGCCATTGCATTTACGATCGCGGATGGTCAGTTGCCATCCAACAACAAAGCAGGCTATGTCATCAGAAGAATCCTAAGAAGAGCGGTACGCTATGGCTATACTTTCTTGAATTTCAAAGAGCCATTCTTGTATGAGTTGTTACCCGTACTGGCACAGCAATTTGATGGTGTGTTTCCAGAATTGGTTTCTCAGCAAGACTTTGTCGCCAAAGTGATCAGAGAGGAAGAGTCGTCTTTCTTGCGAACACTGGACAAGGGATTAACCAAACTTGAAGTGATCAAAAACCAAGTAGAAAACACTACCAAGGTAATAGACGGCAAGGTGGCGTTCGAACTATACGACACCTACGGCTTTCCGTTTGATTTAACATCTTTGATCGCCAGAGAAAATGGTCTTTCTGTAGATGAAGCGGCCTTCAAAGAGGAAATGCAAGTCCAAAAGAACAGATCCAAGCAAGATGCTGCGACTTCCAAGGGAGACTGGATAGAAGTCAAAGCCATCGATGAAGTAGTCTTCTTAGGATATGATGCAGTCAAATCCACGGCGCAAATTTCCAAATACCGTGAGGTAGAAGAAAAAGGAAAAACTTTGTATCACATTGTATTGGATCAGACCCCATTCTATGCTGAAAGTGGCGGACAAGTGGGTGATACTGGTTTCCTAGCTGATGGAGATGAAAAAATCAGCATCATCGATACCAAAAAGGAAAACAACCTGATCATCCATTTTGCCAACCAACTACCAAGCAACTTGGAGGCAAATTTTGAAGCAGTCGTCAATACCAACAAAAGACTGTTGACCGAAAACAACCACAGTGCCACTCACCTTCTTCATGCAGCACTTAGACAAGTGCTCGGTGAACATGTGCAGCAAAAAGGTTCTTTGGTCAATGAAAAAATCTTGCGTTTCGATTTTTCACACTTTGCTAAGATGACAGATGAAGAAATCTTGAAAGTAGAAAGAATCGTCAATGCCAAAATCAGAGAAAACATTTCGCTAGACGAAAAGAGAAATGTACCTATCGAAGAGGCAAAAAAACTAGGTGCGATGGCTCTTTTTGGTGAAAAGTATGGCGATTTCGTACGGGTCATCACATTTGACAAAGCATACTCTGTAGAACTATGCGGTGGTACACACGTACCAGCGACAGGACATATTGGACAGTTCAAAATCGTTTCAGAAGGTTCTGTCGCGGCTGGTGTCCGCAGAATAGAAGCCTTGACAGCCGAATCTGCTGAAGTCTACCAATTGAAGCAAAACGAAATACTACAGCAAGTCAATGAATTGCTCAACAATCCCAAAGACACCGTGAAAGCCATTGAGTCTTTGGTCAAGGAAAAGCAAGAATTGACAAAGATGATAGAAGAGATCAATCTTGAAAAGGGTAAACAACAAAAGGAAATATTGGCTCAGAAGATTGAGAAAATCAACGCATTCAATGTGCTGATTACTGAGGCAGAACTACCCAATGCTGACACCCTCAAAAAGATCGCATTTGAATTTAAAAACGAAGTTGAGAACCTGATCCTAATTATTGCTGCTAATATTGCGGGTAAGCCACAGATTGCGGTGATGTTTTCAGACAACCTAGTCAATGAGCATCAATTGCACGCAGGCAACATGGTCAGAGATCTGGCCAAGGAGATCCAAGGCGGTGGTGGTGGTCAGCCCTTCTTTGCGACAGCAGGAGGCAATAACCTCAAAGGCTTGTCCAAAGTAGTGACAAAAGCCAAAGAATTAATCGAAAGTGTGACTAGTCATTCATAAGGTTTGAAAGAAAAATCAAGTAAATACGAACTGGTAGTCGGTCTGGAAGTTCACGTTCAGCTCGCTACCAACAGCAAATTATTTGCATCTGACAAAAATAGTTTTGGCGATGCTCCCAACACCAATGTAAGTCCAATTACACTGGCGCATCCTGGGACGTTGCCCAAACCCAACGAAAAGGCCATAGAATACGCCATCAAAATGGGGTTGGCCTGTAATTGTGAAATCGCCAGAGTGACTTCTTTCGATCGAAAAAACTATTTCTATCCCGATCTACCCAAGGGCTACCAAACCACACAAGACAATCAGCCTATATGTGTAGGTGGATACTTAGATGTAAAGAGTGGTGAAGACGTCAAGCGCATTAAATTTAACCGTATTCACATCGAAGAAGACGCCGGCAAGTCTATGCATGACTCTGCACATGAAGGGTCTCTTTTGGATTTCAACAGAGCAGGTACTCCTCTCATCGAGATGGTTACAGAGCCAGAGATCAGTACTTCCGAAGAAGCAGGGAATTTGTTGACTGAAATCAGAAGGATAGTAAGATACCTCGGTGTAGGTGATGGCAACATGGAAGAAGGATCTCTCCGCTGTGACGCCAATATTTCACTCCGAAAGAAGGGAACCGAAACTTTGGGACAAAAAGTAGAAATCAAAAACATGAATTCTATAAGAAACGTCCAAAGAGCCATTCAACACGAAGTGCAAAGACAAAGCCACTTGCTAGATCAAGGCAAAAAAATAAAACAAGAAACCAGAGGGTTTGATGATGCTACAGGCAAAACCACCTCTCAAAGAACCAAAGAAGAAGCGAATGATTACCGCTACTTCCCTTGTCCAGACCTGCTGCCGATTACCGTACCTGAAAGCTATTTGGCTGAAATCAAGGCACTCATGCCCAAGCTCCCTGCGCAGCTAGCCAAAGAGCTGCAGACCAACTATGATCTCACAGAATACGACGCAGAGATAATCTCAGAGAATCAAGAAAGAGCCAATTACTTTTTCCACACGGCCAAGATTTGCAAGCACTACAAGCGCATTGCCAACTGGATGATTGGCCCAATCAAAAACTATCAATCGGAGCACAATTTGAGCAGTTCGGACTTTCCCATCACTGCAGAAAAGCTGCATCAATTGATAGAATTGGTCGAATCGGGAAAATTGAACTATTCCACTGCCTCGACCAGAGTATTTCTATCGATGATAGAAAATCCCAGCAAATCTGCGCATGAAGTTGCCAAAGAACTGTCTCTGTTTCAAGACAATGATGAATCTGGACTGCAAAAAATAGTGGATGAAGTATTAGCTGAAATGCCAGACAAAGTGAAGGCATTCAAAAATGGGAAAAAGGGACTTTTGGGACTATTCATGGGTGAAGTGATGAAAAGATCAAAAGGAAAAGCCAACCCTCAGATCACAACCAAATTGATCAACGAATCATTAAACAAGTAAAAAACTATTGAGACGCACATGCGTTGAGAAGAAAAAAACATAACATGAAAAATACATTCCTATTGATAGTATGCCTAGCTGCCATGATCTCATGCTCCAAAACTAAAGAAGGAGCTGTCGTTACTGGAAACTATGAAAACCCCATCAAAGATGAATTGGTCAAAGTAGAATTGATCAAGCACAACGAATTGACCGTTATTGATTCTTTTTATCTCGATACTCCTGGGGATTTCTCTCTCAATATCAAATTGGACGAACCCTCTTTCGTAAGACTCAATTTTTACAACAAGCACATTGTCAATATGGTATTGACCAATGACGATGAAGTAGTCTTGGTAAAAACAGACGAGGATTTCAACCAACCTTATCGCATCACAGGTTCGCAAAACACCGATTATATCTACCAACTCACCAATATCAAAAACAACTTTGAAGCACAAACACAAGACCTCAACGCCAAGTTTATAGAAGCAAGAAATGAAGGCAATATGCAAGCGCTGGAAGACATCAAAGAAGAATTTTTGGATATGCAAAATGCTACCAATTACGAAATCAAAAAGGCCATTTGGAAAATGGATAATTCTATTTCTGGTCTTTTAGCTACTTCATTTTTGGATGAAGAAAATGAATTTAGCTTTCTAGATAGTCTGGCGACCAAATACAACGAACAAATACCTAACTCTTCTTACACCCAAGATTTGGTAGAAAGAGTGAATAGCATGAGAAACCTGGCGATTGGCTCTGTAGCCCCAGAGATTAATCTACCCACACCAGATGGAGAACCCGTGAAATTAAGTTCTTTCAGAGGAAAGTATGTTTTAATTGATTTTTGGGCAGCTTGGTGCAGACCATGTCGCATGGAAAACCCTAACGTCGTGAGAATGTACAATGAGTACCATGACAAAGGGTTTGACATCCTGAGTGTATCTCTGGACAGAGACAGAGCAGCTTGGGTGGACGCCATCCAAAAAGACAACTTGACTTGGACGCATGTATCAGATTTGAAATATTTCCAGTCTGAGGCAGCTGCCATGTACAAAATCAATTCGATTCCTGCTACCTACCTAATCGGACCTGACGGCACCATCATTGGCAAGAATCTAAGAGGACCTTCATTAGAGGCTAAGTTAAAAGAGATTTTCGGGGCGATTTAAGACTGGAAAATCCTGCTTAGCAAAAAGTGGGGCGGTAAGCGCATGCAGTGATTACGCAAACATCTGCTGCAAAGCTGCCCATAGCTGTTTCTTGTGATCTACAGAAGCAGCTATGGTTGTCAAATCATGCCCTACGATGATTTTTTGTACATGATTGGTAGTGAGCTGATACATAGTCTGTACAGGCAAGCCATGAGCTGAGGTAAAGGCGATTATCTTGGAATGCTTAAAATCCATCAATTGCTGCTTGGACACATTGTAGGGCTGCACATCCTTCCATTGCAGTTTGACTGCACCAAGAATTTTCTCTAAGAATGCACGTTCTGCTGATTTCATTTCCATATCCGATGGATTCTCAAACAGCACGAGTACTTCTTTCAACTGCTCTACATAGGTAGGCTTGGAATCTAATACTAGATTGGTAGACTGCTCTATAGCAAGCACAGAAGCATCATCCTTTTCTACCACAAAGTCAGATACAGCATCAGACTCATCATCAATCAGATAGAGACTGTCGTTGAGCAAATATTTGAGAAATGCAGGATTGTCACTCATCGAAGAATATAGATTTAAGTTCATGCGCTTCATTTGGTTTCATTCTTCCTGCCAAAACCAATCTCAACTGTCTACGCCTCAACGCGCCCTTGTACAACTCTATCTCCTCAACTGTCTCTGGCACAACTTCTGGAATTGGACGAGGTTTTCCATGCTCATCAATTGCCACAAAGGTGTAAAAAGCAGAGTTGCTTTGTTTGATTTTTCCTTCTGGGATATTTTCTGCAGTCACACTGATAAACACCTCCATCGAAGAATTAAATGCCCGAGTCACCTTTGCTTTCAAGGTAACTACCTCGCCCAAAGCAATGGGTTCTGAGAAGGAGACATTGTCCACAGATGCAGTCACTACGACACTATTAGAATGTCTCTGACTACATATAGCCGATGCGATATCCATGAGGTACAGCAACCTGCCTCCCATCAAATTATTGAACGTATTCGTATCGTTGGGCAATACCAATTCGGTCATCGTAACCTGTGATTCTTTAGGTGTCTTTTGGTTGTTATTCATTTTATCAATTGGTCCAGCCATTGTCACCGAGCAGCGGGACAAAACTAAAATTATTATACTCCTCTCGTACTATTTCTGTCTTGCTTACCTTGGAAATTCTCAGCATTTTTTGCGTTTGCAAATCTCCTACTGGAATGATCAGCTTCCCTCCCACCTTCAATTGTTTCACCAACGGATCTATCGCCTGTATAGGAGCTCCAGCAGTCACTATAATGCCATCATAAGGTCCCAATTGAGGATAGCCTTGCGAACCATCTCCTACGAGGAAATGAGCATGGTAGCCCATTTGTCCTAATGTTTGCCTAGCCAGCAGCGATAGTTTTTCCTTGTATTCAATCGTAATGACCTCTGCTCCTAATTCCAAGAGTACACAACACTGGTAGCCTGAACCCGTACCCACCTCTAAAATTTTAGATCCTGGCGTGATCTCCAACAAGTCACTTTGAAATGCCACCGTGTAAGGTTGTGAAATGGTCTGTCCCTCCGCGATAGGAAATGCCTTGTCTTGGTATGCGTGGCTATCAAATATTTCATCGAAGAATACATGCCGCGGAACCGTCCCAATAGCCGCTAGAACCTTCTCATTGGTGATTCCTTTGTCTTTGAGTACCCTCACCAAAGACCGACGCATTCCCTTATGTTTATAGCTATCTTTTACTCCCATTTCGGATTTCAAAAATAGAGCAATATTTGGCAATAGATCACATTGAGCATACATATTTTGACTAACATTACAATCTCGTTTAATCAAGCAATACAAGGTATGTTTACTGGTATCATAGAGACATTGGGTGAGGTGGTTTCCATCCAACAAGAAGGAAGCAATATTCACTTCACCATCAAAAGCCCCATCAGTTCTGAACTAAAAATAGATCAAAGCGTCGCGCACAATGGCGTCTGTCTGACCGTAGTAGCACTAAATAATGACACACACACAGTCACGGCGGTAGATGAAACACTGAAAAAGACCAATCTCAAACAGTTGAAAGAAGGGAGTCGCGTCAATCTAGAGCGCTGTATGCAAGCCAATGGTAGGTTTGACGGACATATCGTCCAAGGTCATGTAGATCAAACTGCCATCTGTACCAAAAGAGAAGTCTTGGACGGCAGTTGGCTGTTTGATTTCGAATATGATGAAAGAATGGGAAATATCACTGTAGAAAAAGGTTCTATCTGCATCAACGGTGTAAGTCTTACCTGCTTCAAATCAGGAAAAAACAACTTTTCTGTCACGATCATTCCATATACAATGGAGCATACAGACTTTGAATACCTACATATCGGCGATGAAGTGAACCTAGAGTTCGATATAATTGGAAAATATGTTTCTAAACTTTTAAATAAAAACTAAATTAACAGATTAGAAATCTAACCCTCCCGAAATGGCATTGAAATGCATGGTAGTCGATGACGATGAGTTGGCAAGACTCATGATTCGAAAATATGTTGAAAAAACTGATTTTCTAGAGCTGACACATGAGCTGTCCAGCGGTATAGAAGCTTCCAATATTCTCTTACAAAAAGACAACCCAGATGTCGATATTATCTTCTTAGATGTAGAGATGCCCGAAATGTCTGGTATAGAACTGATGGAGTCCTTGACATCAGACTATCAAGTAATCATGATTACCTCTGCGGAGAAATACGCTGTGAGGGCTTTTGAAAAGAACGCTACAGACTACTTGGTCAAGCCGTTTAGCTACGGTCGCTTCCTCAAGGCGGCTGTCAAGGCCAACGAAACACTTGAGAACCTTAGGAAAAAGGCGGAGACCTTCCACGAGTTGTATGTCAAATCCGATTCTAGAATCTATAAAATTGTTTTAGATGAAATTCTGTTTATAGAAGCAATGGCGGATTATGTGATATTCAATACAGTCAAAGGAAAACACATCGTACATCACACGATGAAAGGGATCGAAAAGAAATTGCCTGGTAGTTTGTTTGGTAGAGTACACCGATCATACATCATCAACTTTGACAAAGTAGAATACTTTGAAGACATGAATGTCGTAATCAAAGACAAATACATCCCTGTTGGTGTTTCTTACAGAGAAAAAGTCTTTGATAGACTGAATATGCTCTAGAGATTCCAATCGATATTTGACAAAAACCAAATATGAGCAAATTTTTCTGCCGCATATTTGAGAGAGGATTCCAGCATATACTCGCCATATATTTCCTCTAACGAGGCGTCAGCAAAAGCTCAGTAGGTTTTGAACCTAGCCTTTATAGCTGGATGAGCACTCCCTCCCTCTCAAAGGCAAGAGCATGCCTTTCTTTTCATATTCTAGCACAATATCTGAACTTCCGTTCTCATCGAAATCGTTGGCATAAACTAAAAACGGGTGTATTGGACTAGCCTTGTACTTATTGTTGAGGCCTAAGTTGCCCAATATCAGATCGAGATCACCATCCGAATCCATATCGACAGTTGCCATCGCATGTCAATATCTCGTTTCTTGAAAATCATATCATGATATAACTATACAGCAACTATCGGCTGCTATCCAATGAATAAAAATACCCAATATTGCAATCAAGCCGTAGCACATATGATTTGATTAATGGACAATAGGAAGGAAGTACTACAACAGCACATAAAAAACAACCCCAAACATCTATGTCTAGGGTTGTTCCAAAACGTATATTTATTATCTACTCTACCCGCACGACCCAATCTTGTCCAGCAGGATAGCCTATGGGTGGCGAACCCAAGGACACTTTAGCACCGCCTTTTATTCTGCGCACACTACCTTTCAGTTCATCTTTCCCTGTGACAGGGTCAAACCAATGGACGCTATACTTGCCTTCCGTCTGGGTCAAATCCAAAGTCAGCTCTTCACCAAACTCTGGTATGTACACCACATACCGTTCGCCTGCCTGCGCCAGACAGTAGCCAGTAGAAGTCTGCGACACTGGCAACATCTGTTCTAGTGGTAGCTTGTCAAAGTACTGGATGGCATGAGCTGTCATAGTCCATAGACGGTCACGCACAGTCCAGTCTTCGCTAGTCAGATCACTGTGCTTTTGTTTATAACCAAAGTAGTGCTCGATGCCTGCACCACCTCCTATCAGGTTGGGGTAGATTACTTCCTTGCGCACACTATCCTGCTGAGCAGGTCGATCATCTGACCAGGCGCCTACTTTGGCTGGCCCGATCTCGTCGATCCATATGATCCAAGGGTACCCTGCCTCAGCAGATTTTTCCCTCCACTGTGTGGTCACATGGTAGCTATCGTGCTGATGATGTATCTGAAAAGAAACACCATCCAAGGCTTCATTGCCGAGCAGTGGTGTCATCGTACGCTCGTGATCTTTGAGGTCGGGCAAGGTATGAATCACCAGCAGATTGCCATATGGCTCCACCGATCTAAAGTAGTTGATCATCTCCTCGCGCATCTTCTCAGTCTGTCCCACAGGACTCCAATGGGTGATGCCATTTTCTTCACCCATATTCCAAATCAGTCCCAAATGGTGACCAAATCGCGCAATCATCTCTCGGTAGTACAACTTGCGTTGGATTCCCACATAACCTATATCTAGCAAATTTTCGTTTTCGGTCTCCTGCGTGATCAAGTGCTGAGCCAGCCCGACCTCATCCATATGGCTAAATACCAGCTCCCACTGTGCCAGCTTGCTCACATCGAAACGATAGCGCTCATGCTCCTCTGTCCATGGCCATACATTCTTGCCGTCACCCATCACATTCATAGTCAGAAAGTAGACAGCATTGATCCCCTTGTCTGAGAGGTAGTTCATCGCTCCTATCAGGTTTTTCCCCTTGCCCTGCTGCCATGTTACATCTCCATGCCTGTAGCTATTCACATGATTGGCATAGTGGTGCTTAGGTGGCGTACCGTCAAACTCATAGTAGGCCAGCAAATCCTCTGGACTATTGGTTCCTCCCTTGACAAAGACCTCCTTACTCCCTGAGAAAATGGGATAGTGTCCAGCACCTTTAGTGAGTCTTCCTTTGGAGCGAAAATCGCGACCCGACTTATCAGATGCGATTACCTCAAACTTGCCAGACTCACCATCGAAAGCGATACCCTTTCCTGTCTCTAATTTGTCACTGATGGCAATGTTTTTTCCTTGGCGGAAAGAAACTTCATACAGCCACTCACCTGGCAAGTTTGGTACAAACTTCACCTGCCATTTGTTGCCGGCACGGGCACTGGTCTCAGAGGCCTTGCCATCGGCAGCAAAGTATCCTGGTACAGTGATTTGCTGCTCGCCCTGAGTAAAGGTGGTCTGCAGCCGATAGTTCAAAAATGGATTGAGTGTATCGTACTCGCTGGTCGTCGGCCCCTCGAAGGTGAGCGTGATGGTATGCCACTGTTTGAGTTCTCCGTCTATTTCCGTAGCATATCCTGGCAACATGATCAGAGTCAATAGCCAGATAAGTAAGGTGTCTTTCATTCGGCTTTTCATCTTCATTTTAGCTTAGCTTGTTTCTTATATTTGTTAGGAAAATCCTCGATCGGTTGGACCTGCATGCGGCGATAGTAGGCCTCCGCTGCCTCGGACTGGATTTGTATTTTACCTGAGCTAATGGGAATCGTCTTGCCACCCAAATCGTAGCGGGCGTTTTTCACTACATTGACCACATGACCATTGACGACATGGAGACTGGTCGTGCCGACACAGATGATCTCCAGGGTATTCCATTCACCATTGGTTTTTTCGTAAAGCTTGTTCTTGGAAGCCTGACCACTTTCATAGTCTTTGCCCCACTTGAGTGGAATCAGTTCTCCATTGGGATTATACACAAAGTAAACTTTCCCCTTTTCATTTGTCATGCGATCAACTGGTACATCTCCGTACACATCGGCCAACGCGATAAAGTCCCCCATATCTCCCTCTTGCACCTGGTACTCTAAGCTGCTCATCCATACATGCCAAAAAACGCCGTTTGGTCCTTGACAGTGATATAGAATGCCATTGTCCCGTTTTTGATTGAGTCGTGGTTCCCACTTTTTTTCTCCCCAGCGAAACTCCGTCTTGAAGTGATAATTGCCATACTCTTGCTTGCTAGTGAGCCCACCGTAGATTTCTCCGGTGATTGCGAGCACGGGCTCTCCACTCTCCTCTTCTATTCTAAATACATTTTTGGGGTCATTGTGCAGACCGAGTGGCGTGCCCTCATGTACATTGTCGCTGGTTGGCGCATCGCCCAGACCCTCCACAGAACTATGTGGCACACCTAGGTACTTGTCCCACTGCGACAGATTCGCATCGAGCAGATTCGTCCATCCCTCATTCATTTGCAAATCGTATCTTCCTCCTGCCCAGTTGATAGCCTCTGTTAGGTGCGTTTTGAATCCAGGGTCATTATAGGTCTCTTTTTTATGTCCCAAGCCTGTATAAAACACCCGACCACCTTCGAAATAATGATACCACGCCAGCGGGTGGTTTTCTCCCATATTTCCTCCCTGATAGCTTTTTTCATCCAAAGTGAGGACCACATTGGCGTGGGCGACTACAGGCTCTTGGTAGTTGTACCACTCGTCGGTGAAGGTGAGACTATCACCCCACTGAGCTACAGCTGGATGTCCATGACTGACTGCACTTCGAGCCTCTTGAACTTTGGGGTGATTCTTAAACCTCGCCCCGGCCATCTGTCTAAACCATGGCCAATTCATCTCGGTATCTACTGCAGAGTGTACACCGACAAATCCGCCTCCCTGATGCATATACTCAATCAAGGCCTGTTGCTCTTGCTCACCCAATATATCTCCCGTAGTATTGAGGAAGAGCACTACATCCACATCCCTTAGTCTATCGGTAGAAAAAACCAAGGAGTCTTCGGAAAGTACAACATTCCAGTTTTGTGACTTGCTCCATTCCTTTAGAGTACTTTGGCCTTTTTCGATGGAGGGATGACGCCAACCATTGGTTTTGCTAAAAACCAGAACATTTAGTTCTTCCGTGTTTTGTGCACGGAGGTCAACATTTGAAAAACTAACAAGTGCTAATATACCTATGGCCAATATGAGCCCGCTTTTTATCCTCATCATTTAGTCTTTTTCAATTCTTGATTGGCTGCTAATATCCTGTTCCTCTGCTCTCCATTCAAACCATGACGGTAATAAAACTCTGGTTTGTAATAATTGTTATGCTGTTTCATATCAGGGTCATCCACATCCAAGCTCAAGTCACAGTCGAAACGCAAGAGTACAGCGTGGTTTTGCTCCCAGGTTGTTGCATTGGTGATATGTGATATACCCCAGGTAATCCCTCGTCCATCATTCGTATTGGTAAAGGCATCTGGTACATAAGGACCCGCGGCGGTAGGCATCAGCGATGTGATCGATGCGATTTCGAAATTGACACCATCACGTGCATACTGGATCGTAAAATGTTCATTGCCATCTTTGATCACCAAAGCTGCTACGCCCTCTTTGAAAGGAAAGAGTGTCGTTTCATGCCCTGAATTGATCACAGGATTGAGTGGGTGTTTTTCGAAAGGCCCCAGTGGATCATCAGCTATTGCCAAGCCCTGCATACGCACTAGCCTTGGGTCGCCATCCGCATCGGACTTGTAGTAAATCCAGATTTTATCCTCTCGTACAATCGGATAGGGATCATGGATTGAATACTGATCCCACTCACCCTCGGCACCATTGGCGATCACGATTTCGTTGTGTGGAGTCCAGGGACCATCTGGCGAGTCGGCGTACGATACGGCCACAGGACAGTCATCTCCACGCTTGCCACTGGCTTCCATAAAGCCCTGATAGTACAGATAGTATTTACCTTTCCATTTGAGGATGTCAGTAGTGGTCACCGATCTCCAGCCCACAGCGGGCTTGGGTGGGCGGGGTACTGCCACACCTTGCTCTTCCCAAGTGAACCCATCACCGCTAGTAGCATACCAGATATCAGCCAAATCCCAATCTGTAGAAGGGATCGTATCGTTGCTTTTATCAGCTCCTTGGGGAGGAGTGGGTGTCTCTCGCTTGGTGTACCATACATAGTATTTTCCGTTTTCGAATATCACCTTGGAGGGATCACGTCTAGAGACCGTGCCATCACCACCGTGATAGTCAAAGCTCTTCAGTTCAGTGTACTTGAACTGCGAATAGAGTTCATTGTCCTCAGGGCGAGGTGCCATATAATTGTCGTAGTTGCGTGCCATCGCCGCACTCATAGGACGATTGGGTTTTTCCTTAGGAAGCCAAAATGGAAAACCATCTTTTGTATCGGAGACTTGCTCCTGTGCCATCTTACTATCAGTCACTTCTTGTTGACATGATAGCATGATGACACCAGCACATACACTCAGTATGACAGTGAAAAAATTCTTACTCATGCTATTTTCTATTTGTTCGTTCTAATTATCGTCAGCCTTTCGGGAGAGAAAACATAGGGTCGTACTGACTCCTATGTCATCTGATTACCTCCCTAAAACCAAACTCACTACTCCTTGATTACTTTTATCCTTTTCACTTGATCTCCTTGTCCTGTTTGGAGCAAATAGATACCCGATTGCAAACCAGAGATATCCAGTTTGTTCCCAGCCAATTTACCTTTGGATAACATTTTTCCAGACAAATCCATGACAAAAACAGGGCTATTATCAGCTAGGCCATTGATGGTAAGCTGACCCGAAGTAGGATTAGGATAGATTTGCATTCCCAAGCCTTGGCCATCTACAGACAAGGGTATATCTGGCACCAAAGGCTCAGATCGATCCAATGCAACGGAGCTATTAAATACCTGCAAGACCATAGAACTCACGTGACCCCCTTCGTCTGGAAAAATCAGCTCGACGGTATTCTTCTCACGCAACAGGCCATGTGGCACAGGTATCTCCAGCACGCCAAAGAAGATATCGCGGGTCTTCTGATCATATCCTCGCCAATCATTCAAAACGGGCACCATTTCTCCGTTGACTTTGAGTGCAGGTCTGAGACTTTTGCCATGGTCTCTACCCATGCCTACCCTGAGTACGGCTTCACCTTGATCTCCTACATTTACCCCTGGGATAGAAAAGACTAAACTCTGCTGAGGTCTGATCGGTACAAGGTAATTGGTCGCATAGTACTTCTGCTCCTCCAAGCTTTCGGTGAGCGAGATTTCGTTTTCAAATTCATATTTCATGATTACGGTAGCCTGCTGTCCCAGCTCGAATGCATCGATGGCCACATCGTAAACCAGTGTATCTAACTGTGGGATGTCATCGATCTCATACAAATGCTGTGCAGTGATTTTTACCAGTGGGTTATTCGTTGTACCTTTTATTTTCAGGTTTACGGTTTTGGATTCTTCATTGAGATTGCTCAGGATTACATAAGCTACACGTCCATCCACATAAGCATCAGCCATCATGTCTATCTCGTTGGACCAAGTATCCACACGTGTACCGTTCAGCTCTGCCCACATCTGATAGTACTGCAGCAAATAAGTGTAGATATATCCATCATGCGCTTCTTCACCAGGCAACTCCCCGACCTCTCTCATAAGCCGTGGACCATAGGTATTGTACTCCGCATCTGCTGGTTTGGCCCAGCTGGCCTTCAGCAACATGAAAGGGATCGAGTTGAGAATCTGATCTGGGCGCTCCATGAGCTGCACCATCATGGTATTGAACGAACGTAGGTTGTACCAATCCTCCTTGGGATCATAACCTCCTTCGCAGTTTTTGCAGAGCCAACCATACTCTGATACTGAAAATGGCTTCACCTCTCCCAGTCTGAGATAACTATAGTGACCTATCATATCCATGATCGCTTCGATATTGCTACCTGATCGATGGAGCTCCTGGGTTATATCACCAGTATTGTCGATAAAATCATAGAGATGAAAAGAAAAGAAGTCCATATCCGCTCCCGCCTCATCGATAAAGGTTTTCCATGTATTGTTCCAGTGAGAAAAATTGTTGGATTCGAAAGCGGGGTGAGCCGCAGAGTAGCCGCCCACCCAGAGATTTGGATTCAGTTCTTTGATGCGCTTTGCCACTACGCTATGGTACTTACTCATCTCCAGGTTTGTCGTGCCGAGCTGGTCGGTCTTTACGAAGGGTTCATTGATCACCTCGATCAAACCAGGCCTAAGTCGGCCTGTCACTCCCCCTTCTCCAAAATATTCTTTGAAGTACTGACCGTAAAATTCAGCGGTAGCTTCAAAACCATCGTAGGTCAGTCCCCCTACTGATGTAGCCTGACCATGTGGGAACATGTGTTCTTGCCCCCCTACTACCATGTTGCTATAGCGGTCTTCCAATTGATGTGCAGCAGTCTCAGCAGCATATGCATTGATTGCCAGTTGACCTCTGGTCTTCATGTGATCCACATCGGGCCAACCCACTTTGCCTGGATCTTCTTTGGTATTGTTCCACTCCCAAACGATCGTACCATTGTTACGACCAAAATATATATCATAGCCCTCGATGAGCGAGAGTTTTTGTTCATCACTCTCCCATTCACTGCCAGTCACATCATCATGAATCGTGATGTATTTGGCTCGGTCAAACTCTGATACTCCGTCTACCACATGTTTAATATTTAGGTTGACATCTACCGTATCCTGACCATACAACAGGCTACTACTTAATAGAACAAAAAATTGAAGTAAGTAAAATTTTGTTTTCATATCATTTAATCTTTCATTTTGCTTTTTTGGCATACGCCAAATGTTATTACAAGATAGCATCCTGCAGAAAACAGAATATGCTTCCCAACTGGACATCCACTAGACAAAGTATATCCCCCCTCGATTGACTACAAAACAACTACCTTGACTAACTGAACTTACTCCACAATCAAGCGAACAAAACCCTCAACTAGCGCGCCCTGCTTGGTCTTACCGATCAGCTTGCCTACAAAATCCTGAGTTGTCAGCTCATGACTCTTTCCTTCGAAAACCAATACTAGCCCCTCTTTCGATTCTTTCGTTTTGAGGATCGCTGCTCCCCTGCCATGATTCACCGCTGAGGACGACCCAAAACGCAAAGAGGAAATATCCAGGTCGCTGACTGGATCAAAACCCGGCTCAGCATAGATCAGCATTTTGATTTTGCTGGCAGAGGAGAATACGCGCTCATCATCGAGCAACATCAGTCTACGGTGCACCTGCAGCGGAATAATCAGGTTTTTCGAGTTGTGTGTATCATTGCTGAGATCTTCGGCTTTGGGCACATCCAATGCCGCCAGAGACAGGTGGGTCGCACGACCATACTGATCCTGGATCACGTGCGGACGCTCCAGCTTGTACCAGTGAGTCCGGGTGCCATCTACGTATTGGGTCACCTCGGTATCATAGGCCAGCCCAGGATCAAAAGTCCAATGAATACCATCTGGCGACCGCAAGTAAATCGCTCGTTTGTCCAGAAAGGCATTGATCAATAGATGAAACTGCACCTCGTCTTTCCACATCACCGGATCTTCATAGTTGGAGTGACGGTAACGAACGGGAATGCTCTCGTTCTTTTGAATCACATCAGTCAGCACTTCGTATGGGCCCAAAATCCCCACTGTACTTTTCATCATCCGCCCAAACTTAGTCACGAACAGCAGGCTACCATCATCCAGCTGCACACCGGACAGGTTTCTCTCGACCTGATAGCTGCGACTGTCCTGCCAGCGCGCCGTGTCGTAGTTGATTTTCATCACGCCTTCGCGCTGCCATGGTCCTGACATAGCGGAGGAAGAAAACAAGGTCGGCTCCCAGTCGATCAGCGAATAAAGCAGAAAGCTGCCATCATTGAGCTGGACGATATCTGCATTGTGTCCCAGAGCATCCTTGTAATCGTAGGCACGTGGACCAGTCGGACGATAGGGACCCGTCGCCTGATCTGCTATGGTGTGTACTACCGTAGAATTGGGCCACTCCCAGTGCCCCTTGAGTCCAGCCTCTGGCCACCTCACCACCAACATGTGGTATTTGCCATCCTGATCCAGCACCGGATGTCCACCCCAGTACGACCAGTCTGGATGCTCTATGCCATTGTCAGGATCGCGAGGCAAAACCTGATCTGTACCCCAAAGCTCCCTACTCAGTGCCTGGTGAATAGGCATGTCTTGAATCAAATCGATGAAAGAAGCACCCCAGACAGTTTTGACCTTGGTAGTGATCTCTTGAGAAGCCAGGCTTCTGTTGCCACTAAAATCATAAGCATATACCTGGTAGGTGATGGCTATTCCTTTGGGTGCTTTGATGTCTTCGTATTCGCCTTTTTTGATTCTATGGGCGATTAGCTCCCAGTCAGTTTCGGCTTTTCGCCAAACCTCATAATGGGCGATATCCGGTTCGTCTCCCCAGTCCCAGCGCAATTGAATTTCCGTATCGAAGGCTTGAGCCCGTAATCCTTGAGGTGCCGATGGTGGCCGCTCATCCACTTTGCGTCGACTGGCGATGGGTGATGGGCCTGATTCCTCCTCGCCCATCTGGCGAGTCACCAGGTAGTCATATGTCTTGCCCGTCACAAAATCCTCATCCAACCATTGCCGTTGGTCGGTCTCTCCTACCCTCTGGTATTCATCTGTGTCAGCTTCGGAGCGATAGATCAAAAAATTCGTTTGTGACTCAGCGAGTGGATCTGTCCAGGACAGGGACATGCCATCCGGATCGTCTTCGACTGATAGCGACACAGGCCCGGCATAGTCCTCGGCGACCACTTCGATATTCACATAGTCCAGATAGACTTTGACATCCTGCTCGGAGTAGAAAGTCGCACGAACAAAAGGAAACCCCGCAGCGACATCAACTGCGCTAAGTCTGTAAGTCCCTGAAAAATGCTCGGTCGTTTTGTCCGAACCGATCAACTTCACCTTTTCTGCGAGGATGCGTTCTTGATCCCCAAACACCAGGCTCAGCGAGATCGTGCCCTTGCAGACATACTCCAGATCCGCCCCAAACTCCCAATGCCATACATCGCCAACATTCATCTGCTGATAGCTCGGATTGTTGTCCAACAGACTGGATTCGGCCACACCGATGGCATTGCTGCTAAAAAGCGTGCCGTAGTGAATCCCCATGGGCTGATCTCCATCTACCACCCGTGTATCCCAAAATGGGGACTGCTTCGCTTGCCGCCAATAGGCTCGGACGGCATTGAAATCTCCGTCATTGACATGCTCGTGAGGGGGATTGACTCCCATCAGCACCGCCTGAGCCTTCAGTACAACAGCCGGACATGTCGTACAAAAAGCAAACAGAACCAGAAACAACAAACACCTCATCACTACTGCACGACGACATTCAGATCCATCGCTGCACCTGACACAGGATTGACATAGAGCATTGCTCGGCCTTCATGTGTGGTCACCTTTGATTGGAAATGGTCAGACACATTTTGCTCCCAGCCGTTGTCCACGGCGACCAGCTTTGCTCCTTCGATGATTACTGTCAATTCTCTCTCTTGATGGCTCACTGCACGCCCCTTTTCATCGACCAGCTGTAGTGCGATCAGCCACAGACCATCATCGTCTTGCGGACGAAACTCAATCTCAGATACAGCACACACAGGATTGCTGGCTGTCTCCAGTACATATTCATCGGCCAGTTGGCCGGCGATGTAGCCATGCACCGTCAGTACGCCCGCGTCGAAAGGCACTTGCCACTTCACGATATTGTCATCGCTGAAGTCGCTCCTTTTTTTTCTGCCTAGGCTCTCGCCATTGAGCAATAGCTCTACCTCCTCACAGTTGCTGTAAGCCTGTACGATGACCGATTCACCTCTCTGGTAGTTCCAGTGGGGGTGTATATTTTGATACCACTCCCAGCGACGGAGCTGACTCCACACTGGTGCGGGCGTCATCTGCATATCAAACTGCCAACCACTGCCCTCGTCGTAGCTGTACTCCGACTCATCAGCACGTGCCGTAACGGCATACACCTTGGGCTCATCCCTCCACAGGCACTCAAAAAAATGTCCGCGTGGGGTCTTGAATCCCGCAAAGTCGAAGAAGGAAATATTGAGTCCCTTCCTTGGCCAGGGGCCCGCCTCACCCATGTAGGCAAATCCCGTCCAGGCAAACATGCCCGCTACGAAAGGGCGGCTGTTGACACTCGTCCACTCGGAGTAGGTACCCCAGTTTTCTGAGCCGATGATCTTCATGTCCGGATAGGTCTCGTGTGCCGCATCGTAGCACTCGGCCCGGTAGTTGAACCCCAGCACGTCCACCGCATCGGCATAGCCACTCACTGCAGCAATGGCCGGTCGTACACTGCCGCAAGTGATCGCCCGCGTGGTATCTTCTTCCCTGACCCAGCGAGAGAGCTGCTCCGCCACAATGGCAAGTGAGTCCGTACCACCCGTCACACTATCAAATACCGCTTTTACTCGCTTCGGATCAAACTCGGGCGTGTCACCATAGCCCGCGTTGTCTGGGTTGAGGATAGCAAAGGCCTTAGAGTAATCCGGGAAAGTCCACTCGATCTCATTGCCGATGCTCCACATCACCACACTGGGGTGGTTATAGTCGCGACGGATCAGGTCTTTGAGATCTCGCTCTGCCCATTCGAAAAACACCTCGCTGTAGCCCTCTGCGATTGCGCCTTTGGCTGCATTGTCCCCCAAGTAGACCAAACTTTTGCCCTTGGGGCTGTGCCACTCATCAAAAAACTCGTCCATGACCAACATTCCCATTTCGTCGCAGACCTCCATCAGCTCTACCGAATGTGGGTTGTGTGACATGCGGATCGCATTGACGCCTATGGATTGCAGCTGCGCTACACGATATTCCCAGACAGACTTGGGCACTGCCGCACCCAACGCACCCGCATCATGATGCAGGTTCACCCCTTTGATTTTGATATTTTCTCCGTTGAGGAAAAAGCCCTGGTCAGCATCGAATCGTGCCCGGCGTATGCCAAAGGGGTGAGCTTTACGGTCGATTTCATTGTCCCCTTGGTAAACCTGAACAACCGCTTCGTAGAGATGAGGGGACAACAAGCCCCAGAGCTGGGCCTGACCCACTTGCAGCTCTGCCACAAATCGCCCGTCTCGCTGCTCCGCATCTGCTTGTGCTACGACTGTACCCTGAGCATCGACAACCTCGACTTTGACCGTCGTATTGTCATCCATATCGGTCACACTAGCATCGATCACTACCATCGCTTTTTGACCTTCTATTTTGGTTGTTGAGATTTTAGTACCCCAAGTTGTCAGATGAGTAGGGTGTGCGCGGACGAGGTGCACGTTTCTGTAGATCCCCGACCCAGTGTACCATCGTGCATCCACGTATGCCGAATGGTCAACTTTGACCAGCAGTTCGTTGGGGGCTGCGTCGTTGAGATAAGTAGTCAGGTCGTACTCAAACGAACTGTACCCACTGGATCTGATACCGAGGTGATGACCATTGATCCAGACCTCCGCATTGCAATACACCCCGTCGAATATGATGCGCGTGTCTCGCCCATCGTCAGCAAGGCTAAACTGCTTGCGATACCAACCGACACCCCCTGGCACAAATCCGGTGCTGGCGGCTGTCTGCTCCTGCTGGTAAGACTCGCGAATACTCCAGTCGTGCGGCAAATCGACATTAGCCCAGTATGTAATCTGCTCATTATCAATTAACTGACCGAGAAAAAACTCCCAATCGTCATTGAACAATGTTTCCTCTCGCGACACCTCGGCCTGCTGACAACCTATCAGCAAGATGCCCAAACAGAGACTGCTCAAGTATTGCATTATTCTTTCTACGTTCATAATCATCAGTCTACATGTGCCGCTACGTCACCTCCAATATCATTTTCTGAGTAGCCTTCGAGTTTGATTTTAAAGGCATGTGCATAGCTCGTCGGCCACTCTTTGGGTGCTTTGATCACGAGTCCCTTGCTATTTCTCTCCCAAGAGATCGACTCATCACTACCCAGCAGCGACACCTCAAGGATACGCGAGTTGAGTACGCCGATATCAGTACTCAGCGTTTTCATGACAATATCATTTTCGGTCTTGTCCATCACGATAGCATAGACTTCCTTGTCGGATTTTTTGGTGTAGCGGATGTCACGATCAGTATATACTATCTCCATTTTTTCTTCCACCTTATGTCCGCCTTCCGGCAAACGGGTCGGTCCTTCGCCAAACACGGTCCATGGTCTTGTACCATAGATCGCACCGCCATTGACAGCCAGCCACTGCCCCATCTCGGTGAGCAGATCGACCATCTCTTGTGGGATAGTGCCATCTGGGTTGGGTGGTACATTGAGTAGCATCAGGCCATTTTTCGCCACGATATCTACCAGTATGTCGATCAATTCATTGGGAGACTTGAAATGGGTATGTGGACGGTAAAACCACGCCCCTGGCGAAGTATCTGTCAGCCATGTAGGATTTTTGGGCTGATTGGGTCTACCGCGCTCATAATCCTTGATGGCCATGCTTTCGTCATAAGTACTTTCCTTGTATGCCACTCCAACTTCCTTGCCCCACTTCTCGGCCTGGTTGTAGTAATAGGCCAAAAACTTGTAACGCGTCTCTTCGGTCATGTTTTCCAACCACCAATCGAACCACAGCAGATCGGGCTGGTAGGTATCAATGTATTCTTTGAGCACTGCCCACCAGTTTTTGTAAAAATCTGCATCTGGTGTATCCGACTCCAGCGAGTGCGGATTGGTGTAGAGGTCATAATCCTCTGGTGCTACGCCACCATAGGCATGCGCTGGGGCGAAGTACTTCCAGGTGAAGGCATGGTGAAAGGAAGCCATGTACTTCATGTCTCGTGCTTCAATTTCCTTTTTCAATTCGGCAGATGGGTCTATACCGCCATAGTTCATAGAGTTCCAGCGAGTAGCCTTGCTATCCCACATGGCGAAGTTATCGTGGTGCATGGCAACAGGCCCGGCAAATCGAGCGCCTGATTTTTTAAATAGCTCAGCCCAAACCGCCGCATCGAAACCCGACGGGTCAAATTGCTCGATTATATGCTTGTAACCATACTCTGCCGGGTCGCCGTACTTGTTGCTGTGGTGTACGAAATTGTTACTAGGTTTACCGTTTTTAGTCGGCACTTTGTCTCCATCCTCGTACATCACCTTGCCATGCCAGCCCGCGTACCACTTGCCTTCCGCTGTACCTTCGAAGGCCGAAGACACAGGTCCCCAGTGAGTATAAATACCAAACTTGGCATCCAAAAACCACTCTGGTATCTCATAGGTTTCTAGGGAGGAGTGGGTGGGTTTAAATTTTTTCTTTTGGGTGTAAGCCGTACTCACCGCAGCGGCAAGCAGCACCATGATCAAAATATTCTTTTTCATCTACTTATCTATACTTTGCAAAAAGAGCGCTCCAGCGCATAAGCAATGCTAAGCATGATGCCACACTGTGGGGGTGGGTAAATGCTAAGGCAAAACAGGGGGGAAATTGCGCCACCCTACAGAATGCCGTGTTTATAACCCATGGTCAGGACCATCAAGGCCACAATTGGATTTTGTACACCAAAGCAGCATCCGCCTCAGCAGGCTTGGTTTGAGGCTGATGTACGACCAGTCCTTGCTTACCTCTGTGCCACTGGATAATCTCTTGACTGCCCAACACACTAACAGATTGCATTTTTATACCTTTCGCCTCCTGAGCAAAAACCTTCAGTACTCGCTGAGACTCTTGGTCGTCCCATCCAAGCTGAATGACATAGACGACATCTCCCTTGCGCGTATAGCGAATGTCGTGCTCATGGAGTTCATCTAGCCCTCCTTTGAGTGCATCAAATTCGTTCCATCCGTCGTGGGGACGCTGGCGAATCTGCGTCGGGCCTTGGCCATAAGCCACAAAGGGGCGCGTGCCATAGATAGCCTCTCCGTAGCGCGACATCCAGGCGCCGATGCCCTGCATGGCATCTACCTGCTCCTGAGGTATCGTACCGTCTGCCATAGGGCCTGCAGAGAGTAACATAATGCCGTTTTTGCTTACCACGAGGTTTCCATTGACCCTCGACTTCTCTTTCGATCAATAGTTCAGCTGGCTCATATACCCGCTCTCCAAAGTTTTGTATTTCAACTGTGACCTTCAGCCTATTGGCACCCCAGTAGGAGTACTCGCTATCCTCTAGTCCATTATCTACCGATCGCGGCACTACAGCATCGGCACCCCAGACATCTGATCGCAACTCTCCTCGTAGAGGGATCGGTTCCAACTAATCCATAAATCTGCCGCCTGGTATAAGTTTCTCCCAACCTTCAGGTCGTGTTCGTGTCACATCTTGGGCCATCGCCCCGCCTACGAAGGTGCACAAACCTACTAGTAGCCAATGTTTGATATATTTTGCTTGCATTACTTTCATTTCACTAAAACCTCGTCCCCCACCTGCGTTTGCCATTGCTGCAGTTGCTCCACCAAGGTTGCTTCGATCCGTTTGGACTTTCTTTTATCAATCAGATTGTGGGTCTCCCAGGGGTCTTGGCTCAGATCGTAAAGCTCGCGATCTCCAGACTTGGGGTAGATGATCAACTTGTTATCACCCGAGATGATACCCCGCTGACTGTCGAACATCGCCAGGTAAATCGACCCACGTGCGCCCGAGCCCTGCTCGATCTGAGGTAACAGACTCTGGAAAGCCACATGCTCAGGCTTGGGTATATCGAGCAGATCCAACAGTGTCGGATATACATCCTGTAGATACACTCTTTCTGCTATTTTTTTGTCAGCCGACTAGCCTGGAGCTTTGATAATCAGCGGTGCTGTCACGCTAGGCTCGTAGAGGCACACCTTACCCGCCACGCCATTTTCGCCAAAGCTGATCCCATGGTCGCTCATGAATACAATGATGGTATTGTCATACTGCCCACTGGCTTTGAGTGCAGCGATGATATCCCCAATCCTCTCGTCCATATGAGTAACCATAGCGTTGTTTTGCTGCACACGATTGCGCATAGTCTGCTTACTCAGCGGAGCATTGGTGTAGTTATATTCGATATTGGGATTGAGTGGGCCTTCTACCACACTGGGAGGTAAAGGCATCTCATCTACTGGATATAGGTCGTAGTATTTTTGCTCAGTCTGTCGTGGTACATGCGGCGCATTGAAAGCCACATAGAGGAAATAGGGTGCTTCGTTATTATAGTTCTCAATGAAAGAAACCGCTTCCTGACCTGTGATGTCCGTCACGTGTCCCTGTGGTGTATTATAAGTCTTGAGTTGACCAGGTTGGATACTACCCAAGCTATCGAAAATCTCAGCTACTGGCTTGCCCCAAGCATGCCACTTGCCCGTCATGTAGGTCGCATAGCCTTTCTCCTTGAGTAGTTCAGGCATAGACTTGGGCGCATTGTCTTTGGCAGTATTTTGGCTATCCCAGAGGTACTGACCATAGAAAAGCATCGTACGACTCGGTACGCAAACCGCTGGCGACCAGCAGCCCATGTTGTAGGCAGAGGTAAAAGACACCCCCTCTTCTGCGATCCGATCGATATGAGGTGTCTTCATGACTGGGTAGCCAAACGCCCCCACGGCCTGATTGCTCTGATCGTCAGACTCGATGAATAGGATATTTGGTTGAGCGATACCTGCTACCGATACGCCTAATAATAGATAAAGAACGAATAGTCTTTTTTTCATATCACATGCCTGATTTGGTATGGAACAAAACTAGGGCAGAGTGCTATGACTTATGGGAGAGAAAACCTGACCGATCGCAGGGGGAAATTGGAATATGCCGATCACACAATGAAAAATAACTACTCTTGGTTACTTTGCATTGCCAGAGTGGAGAAGTACAGTCAATTGAAATCAAGTCTCCACAGTTGTACAGCACACATTTGCATTTCGTGTTTTCGACACTTTTCATTTGACGGTGAAAATAATTGAAGCTGATTTAGGTTCAAGATTGCGTATCCCAGAGGATTTTCATTCTTCCTCGAGTCTTTGTCAGGAAGAAGAAAATAAGAGCGGGCTTATCAGTGTTCCGGTTATTGATAAAAGCACGGGTAAGTATAAAGTCAGGAAAACCATCGGATGGCGTACTGATCCTGAAAAAGTAACCCGTCTGGCTCACAAAGGGAATAAATGAATTGATGCATATAAAATTAGATCTAAACGGGCTAAAGAAGCAAATCGCTGCTATTCTCGATGATATATCACTAGAATGATTTTCTGGAAAAAATATTATTAATCGAGCAAAAGCAGAGATGGTTAGCAAACCAATTTGACCTAGCCTAGACGCGGGTGTCCAGTGTCGAAAATAGGAAAATAGGGAGGGAATCAAAATCACATTGACAGACTGATTTACTAGTGGGCTAGTTCAATTTCAAAATAGTCTTGGTTCTTGATTCTAAAAATCTAGCGTCTAGTATCTAATAATTGAGCTCCCTACTCTCGACGTTTCTAAACATGCCTTCAGATTCATAAAATTTACCTGCTTCGATCATACCGAGGTACTCTGTTTCGCCTTCCCTTTTTTCATAAACATATTGTCTGCCTAAATAATCCAAAGAATACAAATCAAACCCCATCGAAATATCGGCATCTCGTACCACTATCGCATCAAACAACATCCCTGTATGTGTGTGGTAATTGTGATCTAGGTAGAAATAAAGGATATGCCCCTTTTCGGATACAGGGTCAATGACATGCTCGGAAATCATTCGAGTCGAGAAGTTCTCAAACTTGATTTTTCTCCAAATAAAGAATGGTGAGCCTTTGCTGGCAAATATCTTCCACTTGTACCAGTACGTGACTTCAACATCTTCAAATCTAAATTTGACCTTGCGGTAATAAAACAAATTGAGAGAGTCAATGTAATAGGCGGCCGCCAACAAAATCATCACCAAGAAAAATACCATACCTGACACGAGCATCGTGTTGTTTTCGGGATCCAATATCAAGTCGGCAATTATCATGACCTGAATTTACATTGTGTTTCTGTGAAATACCACTACTCTGTGCTGCATAAACGCCACTAATGATTTAGACAAGCTTCAAATAAGACATTTTTTGCAAAAAAAAGTGTCAGGCTACCAATAAAGATTGACAAGTCCATACTTTTGCTCAAACTCCAAAACATTATGGAATCAGGCGTACATACTACCAAAGAAAAAGCCCTCTCACTCAACCTCAACGAATCCATCTATGGCTCTCTGGCCGAAATCGGTGCGGGACAAGAAGTAGCTGCCAATTTTTTCAAGGCAGGTGGCGCCTCTGGTACCATTGCCAAAACCATGTCCGCCTATGACATGGACTTCTCTGATGCAATCTATGGCGCGACTGACCGGTACGTCTGTGAGGACAAGCTCCATAAAATGCTCAACAAAGAATATGGTCTACTGTCGGTGCGACTGACTCGCCGAGCAGACACCAGCAAGTTCTTTGCCTTTGCCAATACGATCGAAACCATCAATTTTAAAAAAACCAACCAAGGACATGGCTGGTTGGGTGTTCGCTTTCAGATGGAGCCCAATGCTGAACACAACGACATCATCATCCATGTGGTACTCAAAGATCCAGAAGCCATCTGGCAGCAGGAAGTACTAGGCAAGATTGGAGTCAATTTGATCTATGCATGTTTCAACCACTCAGACAACCCTGATCGTATGATGGTATCCATTGTGGACAACATCAGTGAAGGGCGTGTAGAAATTGACTACTTCAAACTCACAGGCCCTAATTTTCGTCATGTAGACAACCGCCTCATGAGTCTCAAACTGGTCAAATACGGTCTATCTCATGCTGCCATGTTTGACAAGGACGGGCACAACAAACAACCCTCCACCTTCCTCTACAAGAAAAACGTCTGTGTACTGAGAGGGTATTTTAGGCCCTTTACACTGGTGAGCGAAGACATGATTCAGTCAGCCATCAATCAGTTTCACAAAGACACGCTGATAGACCCCGAAAAAGTCCTGATCACCACCGAGCTGACTATCAACGATTTGACCAGAGATGGAAAAATTGATGATTCAGACTTCTTGGATCGAGTCAAAATATTGAATTCGCTAGGACACAACGTCCTCATCTCTAATTACACAGAGCATTACAAACTAGCAGCCTATCTCTACCAGTTCACCAAAGGCAAGCGAATGTCATTTGTGATTGGCACTGACAACTTGCGCAAGCTTTTTGACGAAGAGTATTATTTCAACCTAAAGGGTGGATTGCTTGAATCATTCAGTAGACTATTTGGATCCAACGTCAAGTTGCTCATCTACCCTACTCTGTTTCAAGACAAAATTGAAACCACGCTCAATTTCACTCCTCCCAAACTATTGGAACATCTCTACTTGTACCTCAAGGAGAATGATTTTATTGAGGACATTGATTCGGCTAAAAGGGACATCCAACACATCCAATCATCAGATGTATTGGATATGATCCAGTCAGGACAGTCTGATTGGGAAGCACTCGTACCTGCGACGGTAGCTGATATCATCAAAAAGAACGACATGTTTGGCTACTCATCAAAAAATGAGACCGCAACTCATTAAGTTTTTTATCAATCATTCTTTTTCATATATCTTCGTGATTTCACACAAACAATTATAATGGCAGCAAGAGGACATTTTAGCAATAGATTGGGTTTTATATTGGCAGCTGCAGGCTCTGCGGTAGGTTTAGGAAATATATGGAAATTCCCTTTCGAGGTAGAAAAAGGTGGGGGCGCTGCATTTGTTGTCTTGTATCTTATCTTCTGCTTTGCCTTGTGTTTTCCCGTCATGGTTACGGAGATTGCCATTGGTCGCAAGACAGAAAAAAACCCAGCGGGAGCATTTGTGGCTTTGGGCTTCCCTAAATGGAAATACTTGGGCATTTTGGGCATCATCAGTGGCATCATTATTCTGTCCTTTTACAACGTAGTGGCAGGTTGGGCATTTGGTTATTTCATCGAAATGGCTCAAGGCAACTTTGAGATAGGCAATCAATTTGGAGACTTCATTACCAATATTTGGAAGATTTCTCTCTATGCCATTCTATTCATGGGTGCTACCGCTTTGATCGTCTCCAAAGGTATATCTGGCGGAATCGAAAGAGCTGCGAAAATATTGATGCCTTCCCTCATTTTGATGATTTTAGGCATTTTGCTGTACTCATTTACACTACCCAATGCAATGACAGGAATCAAGTATTACCTGATTCCAGAATTTTCGGAGTTGAATCTCGCGACAATTGGCGGAGCACTCAGACAAGCATTCTTTTCTTTGTCGCTAGGTATGGGTGCCCTGATCACCTATGGCAGCTACTTTTCTAAAGACGAAAACATCATTGCTTCGGCAGCTTCTATTACTTTGTTTGATGTAGGAATCGCATTCTTTGCAGGATTGATGCTATTTCCTTTGGTTTCTTATAGTACGGGTGGTGACATGAGCAACATCCAAGGTGGCGCAGGATTGATCTTTACAGTTCTCCCTGGCGTATTTCAGTCATTGGGACCAATCTTGGGTATCGTCCTAGGATCGTTGTTTTTTCTTTTGTTGTCATTTGCAGCACTGACTTCTACCGTTTCGTTGCTAGAGGTGCCTGTAGCCTATATCGTGGATGAATACAAAGCCAATAGAAACACCGCTGTGATCATCATGGCAGTCATCATTTTTGTCACAGGTATCCCTTCTTTGATAGGCAATGGATATAGTGAAATATTTACAAATTTCGTAACTTATGTCGGAGCGGATCATCCAACAGACTTCATGACTTTCTTAGGTCAGGTGGCTGACATATTCCTTCTCTTTGGTGGTTGCTTGATTGTCACTTTCGCAGCGTACGTCTGGAAAAAAGAAAATCTCCACGCTGAGATTGCTCAGGGATACGAAGGGTACCATCAGTCTTTTGTCAAAAAATTTATCAACATCACAGTGAGCTATGTGTGTCCTGTTTTACTTGGATTGTTGTTTGTGCTAGTCATTCTCAACAACTTCTTTGGGATAGAATTGATTAGGTAGGTTCGAGATTTTCAGCACAGATGCATCTATCTTAATCAAACAAGACTGTAGACTTTAGTCTATTGACAATCGGTTGCTCTCTATTTCTTGACGAAGGTATCAATATCACCATCCAGCATAATTGTATAATTGCCAGGTCTGAGCAGTCTGAGAGGGATTTTTTTGGCAGTACCTTTGAGAATCACTGTGCCGCTGATATCCATGATTTCGAAGCGTGCCTCCCTAGACAGATAGATTACATCTGTCACGACTTTGGGTGAGAATGTCACGCCCTTGGGGTAATAATAATATTCTACCTCTTCTGAGTAGAGATAGCGACCATTGGGCAGTTCATATCTAATCCTGTATTTGTTCCCTCCATCGCTATGCTCTGGATAGTACACGTATTGCGCACCATCAAAATGTCCTTTGGCCTGCTGAGTAGCCACTTCATCCCAATATTCCTTGTTGAGTTTTTCGATCACAAAACGTCCCTCAGTGCGATCCCCCTTGGTAAACCAATGCAATACCGAATCCCTCATCACCAAACTGTCAAACTTGAAAGAAGAGTAATACAGGATGGCTTCTGGGTTTACTATTTTGGGGGTACAACTGTCCGCATGATGAATCCTGACACTAACTGGAGAAAACATTTCTACCTCATTGAAATTGAGCCGAATGGCGGTCAGACTCAAATTGACCTTAGACGGCTTCCCGTTGATCATAATAGACTGAATACAAAACGAGTCTCTTGCTACCATGTAGGGATTTTTGATATACAAACTCTCCCCTTTGTTCACTCCAGTGAGCAAAATATCCTGTCCAACAGCCATTTGCACAGACCCCACAACCAATAGCAACAAAAGAAACCTCATCTAATATCTTAGAAATTTTATATTCAGGTTAAAATTATACACATAATCACAGAACACAGTAGCGTATTCCTATAAATAATACAATTGCATCACAAACAGACTGTTACCTACCCGTCTCTTGATGATTAAATTTAGATGTAACATTATTAGTCATATTTCGATTGATCTTAGTCGGGTCTTGATAAATTTGACACGATTAACTACCGATTGCATGAAGAGAATCATTCTGAGCATCCTGCTTTTGGCCTCCATTCAAGCCAAAGCCTCCTACCTCTTTTTACCGATGGACAATTCTCAGTCCAATCACTTGAAGGCCTATGGTATAGCCTACTGGGTGCTGCAAAATGACGTCAAAGTAGACTGGTTGCTCAACTACAAAGGAGGTTCTTTCATGTTCAAATACATGCAAGCCTTCGAAAACGAACTGGTCATCAGAGGAGTCAGCTATCAAGTGATCTCTGACGCTCAAGCCAACTCCCTCCTGGCAGAAATCGCCAGTCCAGCTTCCAACATGGATGCCATGACCTTGGATAAGTACCCCAAAATTGCTGTGTACTCTCCCAAAAGTAAACAGCCCTGGGATGATGCTGTGACTTTGGTACTTACTTACGCCGAGATCCCTTATGACGTGGTCTTCGATGATGAACTGATGTATGACGAATTGCCCAAATATGACTGGCTCCATCTTCATCATGAGGATTTCACTGGCCAGTATGGCAAATTTTACCGTGTGTACCAGCATTTCCCTTGGTACCAGCAGCAGCAGCAAGAGTACGAAGCATCTGCGCGCAAACATGGTTTTAGCAAAGTCTCACAACTCAAATTGGGGATTGTCAAGAAAATACAAGCTTATGTAGCTGGGGGTGGATTCCTATTCGCTATGTGCTCAGCAACGGATACTTATGACATAGCTTTGGCTGCTGAGGGTGTGGACATCTGTGAGTCCATGTTCGATGGTGACCCGATGGATCCCAATGCACAGTCCAAACTAGATTTTGACAAGACCTTTGCTTTCAAAGACTTCATCTTGGAGCGAAATCCCTACGTCTACGAGTTTTCGAGCATAGACACTGCTCCTGCACAAAGAGGCCTCAGAGAAGACAATGACTATTTCACACTCTTTGAGTTTTCGGCCAAGTGGGATCCAGTCCCTACCATGCTAACACAAAACCACGAACACATCCTGAAGGGCTTCATGGGCCAAACGACTTCATTCAAAAAAAACCTAGTCAAGTCAGACGTAGTAGTGCTCGGAGAGACCAAATCTATCAATGAGGTCAAATACATTCATGGTATCTATGGCAAAGGCTTTTGGACCTTCTATGGAGGACACGATCCTGAGGACTACCAACACATGGTAAGCGAAGAGCCTACAGACCTCAACCTCCACCCCAACTCCCCAGGCTATAGATTGATTCTCAATAATATTTTATTTCCAGCAGCCAAAAAGAAGAAACAAAAAACTTGAGAATCAAACACATTTTCTCTCAAAATCACCTGCTTTGACCTAACTTCGACGGTACAAATCATTCAAATAGTATAATCACATAACCATGGATAACAGAAAACTTTTGCCCTTCATTTTAGTAGGTGCCGTTGCTTTATTTATTCTCTTTAGTTTGTCATCAAGTCTATTCTTCAAAGTAGAACCCGCAGAACGTGCGATTGCTTTTTACACCCTATCTGGTAAACTAGACAAAGAAAACATCATCACCCCAGGATGGCATGTCAAAGCACCGTGGACGAGCATCTATACTTATGATGTCTCTGAGAGCAAAGTAGAAGAAAGCATGGATGTATTGGACAAAAATGGTCTGTCCATCAGTGTGGATGTTTCTGTACGATTCACGCCTATGAAAGACAAAATTGGAGAGATACAAGAAAATTTCAAAGGAGAATACATCAGTGTATTGGTCATCCCTGAGGTAAGATCATCGGTGAGGCAAGTGATGGGAAGATTCACTGCCGAAGAAATCTACTCTACCAAAAGAGCTGAAGTGGAGACAGCCATCAAAACAGAGACTGAAAAAGTCCTAGGCAGCCCTCAAAATAATGTAATCATGAAAGCCTTGCTAATCAGATCCATTAATCTCCCCGCTCAAATCAAGCAAGCTATCGAAAACAAATTGCAGCAAGAACAAGAAGCTTTGGCATATCAGTTTCGCCTAGACAAGGAAAGAAGTGAGGCAGAAAGAATGAAAATTGGTGCAGAAGGAGAAGCCAGAGCCAACCAAATCATCAACTCCAGTTTGACCCCAGCCTTGCTAAAAATGAGAGGAATAGAGGCGACCCAAACCCTCGCCACTTCACCTAACGCAAAAGTAATTGTAATCGGTAGTGGAAAAGATGGCCTGCCCCTTATATTAGGTGACAATTAAACTTCTTTTTGAGGCAATTTATCTTTAGATTCGCGACTATAATAGTCTTAAACATATTCAGTAAAAATGTCAGAAATAGCAGAAATCAAGGTAGGAGATAAAGTCATAGAACTGCCGATCGAAGTGGGTACCGAAAATGAAAAAGCAATCAACATAGGTACTCTACGTGCACAATCTGGACTGACAACATTAGATCCGGGATATAAAAACACCGGTGCAACCAAAAGTGCAATCACTTTCTTGGATGGTGAAAAAGGAATTTTGAAACACAGAGGATATTCGATCGAAGAATTGGCCGACAAGTCAAGCTTTATTGAAGTTTCTTACCTTTTGATCTACGGGAATCTTCCAACTCAAGAAGAGCTGGATAATTTCAAAAGTGCAATCACAAAGCATACGCTCGTACACGAGGACATCAAGAAAATATTAGAAGGATTTCCTTCTACCGCACACCCAATGGGCGTGTTATCTTCTTTGGTTACTTCGCAGACAGCGTTTTACCCAGAGTCATTAGATCCAAACAGATCTATCGAAGAGGTGAATTTGAGCATCATTAGAATTATCGCTAAGATGCCAACCTTCGCAGCCTGGGCGTACAAAAATCAAGTGGGACACCCTGTGGTGTACCCAGACAACAGCTTGGATTATTGCAGCAACTTCTTGAAGATGATGTTTGCATTGCCTTCTGAAGATTACAAAGTAGATCCTATAGTAGCCAAAGCATTGGACACACTATTGATCTTGCATGCAGATCACGAGCAAAATTGCTCAACTTCTACTGTAAGAATCGTAGGTTCATCACAAGCTAGCTTGTATGCTTCGCTTTCAGCAGGTATCAACGCCCTATGGGGTCCATTGCACGGAGGTGCTAACCAAGCTGTGATCGAAATGCTTGAAGCAATCAAAGCTGACGGTGGAGATGCAGACAAGTACCTCGAAAAAGCAAAGGATAAAAATGACCCTTTCAGATTGATGGGATTCGGACACAGAGTTTACAAAAACTTTGATCCAAGAGCTAGAATCATCAAGAAAGCAGCGAATGACGTATTGGAAAAGTTAGGAGTAAATGACCCAGTATTGAACATCGCCAAAAGACTTGAAGAAAAGGCCTTGACCGATGAATATTTTATCCAAAGATCATTGTATCCAAATGTGGACTTCTACAGTGGCATCATTTACAGAGCATTGGGTATCCCTACAGAAATGTTCACTGTGATGTTTGCTTTGGGTAGACTACCAGGCTGGATCGCTCAATGGAAGGAAATGAGAGAGAACAATGAGCCTATCGGCAGACCAAGACAAGTGTATATTGGTGAAAAAGATAGATCATACGTCGATATCAACAAGAGATAATAAAATAATCTCTTGACGAAAACCTGAAAGCCATACGCTTTCAGGTTTTTTTATGCGCATTTTTAGAAGAATAGATTTTCAGAGTCAAGAAAACCAGTACTTGTCGGGTCTTTTTCTTTCGATTCATTGCACTAGCCTTAGGCAATACTTTCACTGTTTTAACCTGTGAATTGCAAAATTCTGATATATTTTAGCACAAAATCAAACACACAATTATGTACAGCATCTTACTATACGCTCACTCATGGATCAGATGGGCGGTATTAATCTTGGCAGTTCTATCAATCTACAAGTCATTTGTTGGCAGCAAAGGAAATCTCCCTTACACCAAGTCTGATAAATCTATTGCAGCAGCATTTGTAGGTACCCTACATTTGATGTTTCTCTTGGGATTAGGCCTCTATTTCACCAGTCCCTATGCGTTCAATGCCTTTGGCGGAGATGTCTCTGTCATGAAAGAACCCACACTTAGATATTGGGCGGTCGAGCATGTCTTTATGATGATCGCAGGCATAGCCATCATCAGCATTGGCAAAGCCAAAGCCAAAAGAGCAACTACAGACAAGGAGAAATTCAAAAAGCAGCTGATCTTTTTCAGCATCGGCCTACTGGTCATTTTGAGCAGGATTCCTTGGGGAGAGAGCGCAAGACTATTTAGATTCTAAACCTTTTCAATCACTAACAATAACAACCATGAAAAATCTATTCCTACTCACCATACTTGGCTTATTGGCACTCAAGAGTCAGGCACAAGTAGATGCCCAGCTGAATATTGTCAACTTTATGCTATTTGAGGCCTCAGGTTCGGTCGAAAAAGCCATCAATAACAGAGTAAGTATAGGAGGGTTTGCGGGATACTACTATGGACTCCCAGAAGACAACAGTGATATACTTCCTGTATTTAATGGAAATGGTGGCGAGAACAAATATTTCTATGTGGGCCCTGAGATCAAATTTTATGTATTACCCAAAGATAAAATTGATCGCTTCTATATCGGAGCATATGCCCGCTATTTAGGAGGAAAAGCCACTTCTCCCGACACAGAAGAATACATCAATGGCAATTACGTCCCAATAGAGGTCTCCTCCACCTACAACAAAGTAGCTTTTGGATTCAGTATTGGGTCCAAATGGGTACTACCTAGCAACATTATGTTTGGTGTCCATGGTGGTTTGGACAGAAATATTGTCTCTATATATGAGAACAATGATTACCTAGACCATACCCTTGGGGGTGACGACAATGAAAATTTTGGTTATCGCATAGGTATTAGTCTAGGATACAGATTCAATTAAACCCTAGAAAACATGATAATGAGACATCTCAAATACATCGGAATTTCGTTATTGCTACTCTTTGCTTATACACAAAAGGCAAATGCTCAGCAAGACATCCAAATCAACTTTAGTAACTTGATTTTTTATGAAATCAACGTCAACCACGAGTTTGCCACATTGGGAGACGAAGTTTCTTTAGGTGTATTTGGTGGATATGTCTATGGATTCCCTGAGCAAGACAACCACAGATATTATTATTTTGGTCCTGAACTACGCATTTATCCTTTTGCTACCAATGGAACGGATGGTTTTTTCGTGGGAATCTACGGCAGGTATAAAAACGGATATACCAGAAGAACCCTCGAAGAGAATGGCTATACACTGATTAGCAATGACTATATAGAAAACAAGGATTCTGAAAACATTGATTTTCAAAAAGTAGCCTTTGGTATCAACATGGGGTTCAAATGGGTCACCCGATCCAATCTTTTGATTGGATTCAATATGGCACTAGGAAGGAATGCTTACTACAACTATGAGGATGATTTCCCCAATAGTATCAAACATCAGGTAACCTCTGATTCTTACCACAGTTCAATAGATGGCAACAATATTGACAGCCAATACTGGGATTTCAGAGTCGGCTTCAATATCGGCTACCGATTTGGTAGCTCTAAAATCAAAACTTCGGAGTAATCCCAAAATCGGATTTCAGGCTCTGATAAACACGATGTATCGGTAAGCCGACTACTGAGTAAAAAGAACCTGAAATCTTCTCTACACCTACCATCCCCATCCACTCCTGGATACCATAGGCTCCTGCCTTGTCCATGGGCTGATAAACCGATACATAATGATGAATTTCCTCATCAGTCAGTTGGCTCATCGTCACCTCTACCCTATCACTGAAACTGACCACTTTCTCTCCATCCGAGATACAAACCGCAGAGACGACCTGATGCGTGTTGCTTGCCATAGATCGTATCATATCAACAGCTTCCTCTTCGCTCTTGGGCTTCCCCAACACCCGCTGCTGATGTATCACAATCGTATCAGCAGTAATCACTACCTCCTCATCCAATATTGCTCTGTAAGCTTGGTTCTTTTTGACCGCCAAGTACTCTGCGACCTCATCTGCGGGCATGTCTCCGTAGCTTTCGTCTACTTCCAGTGTCTTCACCTCAAACGCCATTCCCAACTCTCGCAGCATTTGTTGTCTTCTTGGTGAATTAGATGCCAATATCAGTTTTTTGCTCATTTATTTATTCAAATTATGATCTCCTCGATTGCCAACCTGCAGATTTTTGATTCACTGGCAGACTGGCTTCTTTTTGCTTTTGCAATACCTTGACTGCCACGATCGCTGCAAGAGCATTCTTCTCAGCAAAATCCTCTTCCAATGCAGCAGGATCAAAATGTTTGGATACAAATCCTGTATCAAACTGACCTGATCTAAAAGCAGGATGATTGATAGCAAACTTACAAAACCCCAGTGTGGTTTCTACACCACCAATTTTGAAATCTTCTATGGCACGTATCATTCGATCAATCACTTCATCCCTAGTCGCTGCCTTGCATATCAGCTTGCCAATCATAGGGTCATAGTGCATTGCGACAGTCATACCTTGTTCATAACCATCATCTACTCTCACGCCCACACCCTGCGGTCTTTGATACAAAGTCAATTGACCCGTAGAGGGTAAAAAGTTATTGCTAGGATCTTCGGCACAGACCCTCACCTCTATGGCATGTCCGTGAATTTTGAGATCTTCCTGAGTGAACGACAACATGCCCCCCTGTGCTATCTTGACTTGTTCCTTGACCAAATCAATACCTGTTATCTCCTCTGTCACACAATGCTCCACCTGCAAGCGCGTATTCATCTCTAAGAAGTAAAAGTTCATAGCACTATCTACCATAAACTCCACCGTACCTGCGCCCACATAATCACATGCTTTGGCAGCTATCACGGCAGCCGCCCCCATCTCCATTCGCTTCTCATGAGTCAAAACTGACGATGGTGCTTCTTCGATAAGTTTTTGATGTCGGCGCTGAATACTGCATTCACGCTCAAACAAATGAACCGTATTGCCATGGCTATCTGCTAAAACTTGGATTTCGATATGTCGGGGATTCGACACATACTTTTCTATGAACACTGCATCATTACCAAATGAAGTCGCCGCTTCGCTAATGGCACGTGCCATCATCGACTCCAATTCATCCTCGCTATTTATCACACGCATGCCTTTGCCTCCACCACCTGCAGATGCTTTAATCATCACGGGATACCCAATATCACTGGCCACACGCTTAGCCTCCTTGACATCAGCCACAGCTTCATTGACACCTGGAACCATAGGTACCGCATACTTTTCCATCAACTGCTTAGAAGTTAACTTATCTCCCATCAACTTCATGGAGTGAGGACTAGGTCCTATCAGTACGATACCATTATCCTCCAACGCGCGGGCAAAAAGCGGATTTTCGGACAAAAACCCATAGCCAGGATGTACAGCATCTACATCATGCTCCAGACATACCTCTACAATCTTATCTATATTTAAATAAGATTTTGCAGCAGCTGGTTCTCCTATGCAAACTGCCTCATCTGCGAAACTCACATGAGGAGAATTGCGCTCCGCCGTACTGTACACCGCAAGGGTCGAAATCTTCATCTCCTTGGCTGACCGCATGATTCTCAGAGCTATCTCTCCTCTGTTGGCTACTAGGATCTTCTTAAACTTTTTCATGAGGCATCCATTCGATTATAAGTTTCATTATTGGGTTTACCATCAGGTAAAATGATCAAGATCATACAAATAGCTCCAAAGGCTATTGCCAAAGATGGTTAATATGTTAAATTTGCAAACATTTTATTATTGATCAAGATCTATAAAGGCTAGTAAATTAATGGATTTATTTGAAAAATTTTCGAAGGACATGGGCCCACTTGGGCAGCATTCAGACATGGATAATACTAATTATTACATGTTCCCCAAATTGGAAGGTCCCATCGCTCCACGCATGCAGTTCAGAGGTAAAGAGGTATTGACATGGAGTTTGAACAACTACTTGGGTCTTGCCAACCATCCGGAAGTGAGAGAAGCTGATACAAAGGCTACAGCAGATTGGGGATTGGCTTATCCTATGGGAGCCAGAATGATGACGGGAAACACGGAACATCATGAAAAATTCGAAAATGATCTTGCTGCCTTTGTTCAGAAGGAATCATGCATGCTCCTCAACTTCGGTTATCAGGGCATCATGTCTGCGATTGACGCCCTTGTTGGCAGAAAAGACATCGTAGTATATGACGCAGAATGTCATGCATGTATCATCGATGGTTTGAGACTTCACGTTGGCAAAAGATTCGTCTATCTACACAACGACATGGAGAGCTTGGAAAAGCAATTGGTACGTGCAGAGAAAATGGCTAAAGAAACAGGAGGTGGGATTTTGGTCATCACCGAAGGTGTATTTGGTATGTCAGGAAGCATGGGTAACCTCAAAGGCGTGGTGGAATTGAAGAAAAAATTCCAATTCAGACTACTTATCGACGATGCACATGGTTTTGGTACTATGGGCAAAACTGGTGCAGGAACGGGAGAAGAGCAAGGTGTACAGGACGGAGTAGATTTATACTTCTCTACATTTGCTAAGTCAATGGCCAGCATTGGAGCCTTCATCGCAGGTGACAAAAATGTCATTGAATACCTAAAATACAATACAAGATCTCAAATTTTCGCTAAGTCTCTCCCAATGCCATTGGTACTTGGAAACCAGAAGAGATTGGATTTATTGAAATCTAGCCCAGAGTTGAAAGACAAGCTATGGACTATTGTAAACGCTATGCAAAAAGGCCTTAGAGATAAAGGTTTCAACATAGGAAAAACACAGTCTCCCGTAACGCCTGTTCTTTTGAATGGTATCTGGCAAGAAGCTGCCAATATGATCATGGACTTGAGAAACAACTACAATATCTTCTGCTCGATGATCGTGTATCCAGTAGTCCCTAAAGGTGTGATTATGTTGAGAATTATCCCAACTGCAGCTCACAGTTTGGAGGATGTTGACCAAACGATTTCTGTATTCGAAGAGATCAAAAAGAAGTTGGATAAAGGCGTATATCAATCAGAAGAAGTAGGACAATTGGCATAATTGATTTTTTTTCAAAAAACATGCTCTATTAAGTGTAATTAATGTTTTTTGGTATAAATTGCCCCACTTGTTTATTATTCAATAACCTTAAATTATAAAACAGTATGAACAGATTTAATGAAGTGAAAGACCTGATCCTAGCATTAGAAGGTGATTTTGACAAATTCTATGATAAGAAGAATCAAGCAGCTGGCACGAGAGTAAGAAAAGGCATGCAAGAACTAAAAAACCTAGCTCAAGAGATTAGAGTTGAAGTTCAAAACGTCAAAAATCAAGGTTAATTGATCTTTAAAGACATAAAAAAAGGAGCGATGAAAATCACTCCTTTTTTTATGTCTTATTGGTTCTTAAGAGAGCTTCTTTGCCGCGGCTTCTATCTTAGCATACAGTTCTTTAGAAGCTGCGACCAAAGGCAAACGCAAGACATTCTCACCCAATCCTTTACTATTCAAAAGTGCTTTTACCCCAGTCGGGTTTCCTTCTACGAATATCAAGCTCAACAACTCCTCAATCTCTTTGTTGTGAGCGACAGCCGTATCCATATCCCCTGCCAATGCTTGGTTGACAATCTGTACGGTGTGCTTGGGCAGTGCATTGGCAATCACTGAAATAACTCCATGGCCACCTGCCTGAATAAATGGTATGATTAGATCATCATCGCCAGATGTCAAGAGAAAATCATCAGGCATAGATAGTGCTATTTCACGACACTGATCTACATGATTACCATTGGCTTCTTTTATCCCTATGATATTAGGATGCTTGGCAAGTTCCAAGACTGTTTTTGCTTCTAAATTCACCCCTGTACGTTTTGGCACATTGTATAGGATGATGGGTTTTTTGGCAGCGTCTGCAATAGCCTTGTAGTGAGCTTTCAACCCCATCTGATTGGGACGATTGTAATAGGGACATACGACCAAAAAAGCATCAACTTCTACTTCAAACTTTTTGAACTTCTCAACCATGGCTCGGGTATCATTGCCTCCCAAACCATAAACAATTGGTAAATTTTTGTTATTCACAGACTTGACAAAGCGCAGCACCTCTATCTTCTCCGCTCCTGACAAAGTAGGCGACTCAGCTGTCGTACCCATCACTACAAGGTAATCCACCCCTCCATCAGTCACATGCTTCACCAAAGCTGCCAATGCATCAAAATCCACTGAAGAATCCTTACTAAATGGTGTGACCAAGGCAACTCCTGTGCCCTTAAATTTGTTATTCATTCCTTATGTTTTTTATATAGTGATGAACCTGTCTCAAGAGGGATCCAAAGTCTTCATCATCATGATTAATCATCATTTCAAAATATTCATTCACCCCTTCATTTGCTTGACCTACTCGGCATTTAGCTCGGCAAGTAGCCAATATGTTCTTTGAATATTTATTTAGCTCTTTATCTAAAGAAAGCAGGTAGTCGAATTCTTCATTTTTAAACTCAACAACTTCCTTTTTATCCCATTTGCCACTGGCTTTCAAGTCTTTTTCACTGAAATAGGGGTATTTATAGACATCTGTCTTTTTTGCTTTGGGGATGAAAGCCAAAATCTTGACAACTTTCCCTTCCTTCTCCAATTCTTCCACAAATTCATACGTCAAATTGTGGTTCTTCTCAGTGCTATAGCTATATAGGATTCCAATTTTCCTAGCAGTTGAATAACTCCCAGAATCTCGCCGAGGCTTCTTTTTCAAAGCAAACTTGGTCAGCAGATTTACAAAGTATTTTCCTATCATATTCCTTGGCTTAGCATCACTTCAAAGTCGTGCTCCGAAATGATTTTAATTCCTAATTTAGTAGCCTTCTCCAATTTGGCTGGCCCCATTTTATCTCCTGCCAAGAGATAGTCCAACTTGGCAGAGATGGATGACACAACTTTTCCTCCATGGTCTTTGATCATGGCCTGTAGCTCCTCACGACTGTGATTCTCAAACACCCCAGAGATCACAAAGGTAGCTGCATTGAGCGCGTCACTTGTACGTTGAAACTGCGATTCATCTATCTGCATTTGCAGGCCTGCTAGTTTGAGTCGTGCAACAATTTCTTTATTCTCTTCCTTGGCAAAGTATGCCAACAGACTCTGTGCAATTCGCTCACCAATCTCTGGCACCTCAATCAATTCATCATAAGTCGCCTGCATCAATTGATCCATATTCTTGAAGTGAACAGCTAGTTTTTCTGCCACTGTCTTGCCTACAAACCTGATTCCAAGACCAAATAGCAGCAATTCAAAAGGCGCACTTTTTGACGCTTCAATACCTTTGAGCAGATTCTGCGCGCTCAGGTCTTTGAACCCTTCCAATTCGATGATTTGATCATAAGTCAGATCATACAAATCCGCTACATTATGCAAATATCCCTTGTCATAGAGCAGCTTGATGGTTTGCTCACCAAGAGAATCGATATCCATCGCCTTTCGGTGGATGAAATGCTCGATCATTCCTTTGATCTGCGGAGGACAGGCCTCTACGTTGGGGCAATAGTGGTTCGCTTCTCCTTCGTACCGCACCAGCTCTGAGCCACAGGCTGGACAACTCTGAGTATATTTGAACGGTACAGCATTGGAACCTCTTTGGCTTAAATCTACGCCCGTAACTTTCGGAATGATTTCTCCTCCCTTCTCTACGAAAACATAATCACCAATGCGCAAATCTTGCCGTTCGATCTCATTGGCATTGTGCAACGAAGCCCGTTTCACAGTGGTACCCGCGAGCAACACAGGTTCCAACTCTGCAACTGGCGTGATCGAACCTGTCCGGCCTACTTGATAGACCACATCATTGAGACGAGTCAACGCACTCTCAGCCTTGTATTTGTATGAAATTGCCCATCTTGGGTTTTTGGCAGTAAATCCCAGTTCATTTTGTTGATCTAGACTATTGACCTTGATGACTATCCCATCGGTCTCTACATCCAATTCATGTCTTTGGGTCTCCCATTTCTGCACATAAGCGATCACTTCATCAATAGTCGCGCACTTTTGATAAGTTTGAGAAACATGAAATCCCAAAGTTTCGATTTTGTGTATGGCGTCCTCATGGGTATTGACTGCAATGTTTTCTCCCAGCAAGGCATAGAGATAGCAATCCAGCTTGCGAGCTGCTACGATAGAAGAGTCCTGCATTTTCAATGTGCCAGAAGCGGTATTACGAGGATTTGCCAATCGCTCTTCTCCTGCAGCTTCTTTCTGCTCGTTGAGTTCTATGAAGACCTTGCTCGGCATAAAAACCTCACCTCTCACCTCAAACTCTGTAGGGACATGGTCTCCAGACACCTTGAGTGGAATGGACTTGATCGTCCGGGCATTGGCAGTAATATTATCTCCTTTGGTGCCATCACCTCGGGTCACTGCAGTATCAAGAACACCATTTTTATAGGTTAAACTGATCGCAACTCCATCAAATTTGAGTTCACAGATATACTCATAGGGCTGCCCACCCAACCCCTTTTCTACTCTCTTGTCAAAATCACGAAGCTCATCCGCTGAATAAGTATTGGCTAGAGAAAGCATGCGGTACTTGTGTGTGACCGTCTCAAACTCTTTGGTGATGGTTCCTCCTACACGCTGCGAAGGAGAATCACTTTTCTTCAATTCAGGGTATTCATTTTCGAGGGCAATCAGACGCGCCATCAATTGATCAAACTCATAATCAGTGATTTCAGATTCATTGTTCTGATAGTACTGATTGTTATAGTAATTGATCTTTTGACTGAGTTCTTCTATCTCTATGTATGCTGCCTCGTTTGTCATGGATATATTGCTTGTAGCAAATGCTCGCAAATTTATAAATACTTTGCAACTAGGCGTCTTATCTGTTCAATATTGGAAAGCATTTTTAAATTATTAACTAATTCAATAGAAACTGTTAATTAATGATTTCTGATTCTCTAAATTTGCCGCTGCATTAAAACTTTAAGAAATTGTCTAATATTTTAGCCATTACAGGAAGACCCAACGTCGGTAAGTCTACTCTTTTTAACCGACTGGTAGAATTCAAAAAAGCCATCATGGATAACGAAAGCGGTGTGACTCGCGATCGTCATTATGGTTTTGGACAATGGACGGGCAAATATTTCACAGTCATTGATACAGGTGGATATGTAATGGGGTCTGACGACATATTCGAAGAACAAATCCGAGAACAAGTAAAAATGGCCTTGGATGAAGCCACCGTTATCCTATTTATGGTGGACTGCAAAGATGGCATGACAGACATGGACAAGGACTTTGCCAACATACTTCGTGAGTTGAAAAAGCCAGTTTATGTAGTAGCCAATAAGGCAGACAATCCTGATCTAGAAATGCAATCTTCTGAATTTTATGCATTGGGACTGGAAAGTGAAGTCTTCTCTATCTCCTCTGCTAGTGGCTCTGGTACAGGAGAGTTGCTAGACCAAGTCGTGACGCACTTCCAAGATGATGATGTTGAAAATCCTGAGGAAGGAATCCCGAGGATCTCTATTCTTGGAAGACCCAATGCTGGAAAATCCTCATTCTTGAATGCCCTATTAGGCAAGGACAGGTCTATCGTCACAGACATCGCTGGTACCACCAGGGATGCTATCAATAGCCGATACAAATTGTTCGGCAAGGATTTCATCCTCACGGACACCGCTGGGATTCGAAAGAAAAGCAAGGTGAGAGAGGATATCGAATTTTATTCCGTACTCCGTGCCATCCAATCCTTACAAGACAGTGATGTCTGCATGGTGATGGTAGATGCTACCCGAGGATTTGAAGCACAGGATATGAGCATCATTGCCTTGGCTGACAAGTACAAAAAAGGGATCATGATCATGGTCAACAAATGGGACTTGATTGAAAACAAGGAGAGCAATACTGCGGAACATTTTAGAAAAGAAATTCAGGAAAAACTGGGCAACCCACTCTCCTATATTCCGATTATTTTCACTTCAGTGCTTACCAAACAAAGGATTTTCCAAGCAATGGAACTAGCCATTGAGGTCAATGAAAATAGAACCAGAAGAGTACCCACTTCGGAACTAAATGAAGTCATGCTACCTGAGATAGAAAGGTATCCACCGCCTGCTTTGAAAGGCAAATACATCAAGATCAAGTACATCACACAGTTACCTACAAAAACGCCTTCGTTTGCCTTCTTCTGCAATCTACCACAATACATCAAAGAACCGTATGAGCGATTCTTGTTGAATAAATTGAGAAGTCACTTCAACTTCCAAGGTGTACCTGTAAAAATCTATTTCCGCCAAAAATAATTGTCACACGAAAAGCACAGAGCGACATTCGAAAGGCACCTGCCAGCGGGTGCCGTAGCTTATTGCTTTGAGCTGTGGAAAGAACTTGGTTTCAACCTCAAGGTGACTGGCAATCGTGTATCCAAATATGGAGATTACCGCTATGATCCTAACAGCAAGAGACACAGCATATCTGTCAATGGAGGATTAAACCCCTATGCTTTTCTCGTCACTTACATCCACGAGGTAGCTCACAAGACCAACTACGACCTGCATCAAAACAAAGTGAGTCCACACGGCCAAGAATGGAAACACCAGTTCAAAAAACTGATGATCCCAATGCTACACGAAGACATTTTCCCTATGGATATCCTCAAGCCGCTGGCCTTGCATATGAAAAACCCAAAAGCTACCAGTGTCTCTGATCCAGTACTCTTCAAAGCTCTCAGAAACCATGACAATAGCAAATCCAACCTATTCTTGAGTGAGATAGAAAATGGGCAAAAGTTCCTGTTCAGAAAAACCATCTATCGCAAACTCGAAGAGCGTCGCACACGTGCCCTCTGCATTGCACTAGAGTCTAGCAAAAAATACCTCATTTCTGGTACAGCTCCTGTACAGGTGTTTAAGAATTAACCTTCAGGAATTGAAAAAGTGTAAAATTGAAAGTACCTGTCATGGCGAGGTTATTGAACCATCAGACAGATAGAACTGATGCTTCGGAGTTACTTGTCTCCCTTCGAGAACCTCATGGTGACAAGCGATTAATCTGTACTTCAATGTAGCGTTTAGCACAAAGCGTTCTGCTTTTATGTATTTTCTTACGAACTTTGATTTTTCGTATCACACAATCAGACCATGGTCGACGGCAAAACCAGAAGTAACATCAAAATAGGATCAGAAGTAGATATTGTCCTCAAAAAAGACCAGCGCAGTGGCACACTCACCAGAGGAATCGTTGCTAAACTCCTGACCAAATCCCCCTCACATACCCACGGCATCAAGGTCATGCTCGAAGATGGACAAGTAGGCAGAGTGAAAGAAGTCTTGGGATAAACCCCTAGTTCGAAAGTTTCCATTCAAAAAAACACCTGTCACAAGCCAGTAATATCACAAAGAGTCTCTAATCTTGCAATCTAATGCCCACGTGCTGAAATTGGTAGACAGGCTAGATTCAGGTTCTAGTGTTCGCAAGAGCGTGAAGGTTCGACTCCTTTCGTGGGCACCACAAGTGTAGAACAAATACCGGGAAGACAAGTTAATTATGCTCTCTGCTTTTGATATTTCTGTTCTTCCAAGATTCTTTTTCTTGTTTCAGCTCCTTCTTTTGCTGATCATTTAGATCAAGATGCAAAAGATCAGAGACATCAGGTTGACCTGCATCTACCCAGCAAGTGTACCATATATCCCCCACCATTTTGATACTGGCTCTCATCTGACGTTCTACCATTCCATTTAGACTCTGATGATAGGCTTGTGAGTATTTTTTCGAATATACCCTCACCGTGGTGTTACCCCTCTCTTCATAACTGTATTTTTTACTACTCGAAAAACTCTCCGAAAGCTGTTTTTCAAACAACAACACCGAATCAACTGCCAAATGTGCCTGCTTCACTCCTGCCCACACATACTCACTGACCTGATCTACATAGACTGCTCTACCCACAAAAAAATTATAATCTCCATCCCAAAGCTCAGGCAATCTTGATTCCCAAAATCCATGGATTCCATGCTGATCTGTCAATTGCCCATTGTAATTTTGGGTGGTATGAAGCGGTACATTCGCATCAGCTATATAGTGTCCAATGTCTGCTGAGTACCTCAGTATTTTTTCCAAGTTATGTTCCTCAAATGCCTTGGTCAACTGCCATTTCATCAAAGAAATATGCCAAGGTACTATCCCATAGGCCTGCAACGTATCTTCTGTGTAGATAGCTACCGCACTGTCCCAGCGATGTGGCAATATTTCAAATACATGCTCGCCATACACATCCAAATCTATGTAGTGTCGAGGTGCTTCTTCTTTGATCGCGTAGCGCCTTTCGTCAGGATTGACGGCATTTTCTGTGATATAAACAATGTGTCTTTTGTACAAATCAATGAGGTCTGGAGGCAAAGTAAATACCGCCAAGCGGTTGATTTTTCGATGTGCATGGAATCCCCAAATGACTGAAGACTTGGATACAACCTCACCAACTATCAATACAAAAATAGCAATGGCCAAAATGCGAATGGTCTTCATGAATAAGGTTGGTTTGTTCGAAATATTCATCAAATACACCTCAATGAACAGACTAAAACTAAGGAATTGACGCGAGAGATTCAATACTTACTATAACCAAAAGCATGAAATTGCTTTTATCTTAGCGTCATGAAATTCATTCCTTCTCTCAGTGTTGCCATACTTCTACTTCTCACCTCTTGCGCTACACTCAAGACCAAGGTTACCAACAAGAAAGTCATCAAGGCAATAGAGAAAGATGAAGTCTACGATACCCACTTCACAGGTTTTGTACTACATGATCCTAGCAGCCACGAAAATCTCATTGAGATCAATGCTGATCGGTTTTTTACTCCAGCCTCCAATACCAAACTTACCACCCTGTACGCCTGTTTGCTCAACCTAGGTGATTCCATCCCTGGGCTGAAGTACGAAATCCAAAACGACACCTTGTATTTTACTGGAACTGGCGACCCTAGCTTCCTCAATCCAGATTTTCCGAATCAACCTGTTTTCGATTTTCTTCGCCAGTCCAAATACACGCTTGTCTATGTTGAACCTCGATTTTTAGACGACACACAGGCAGCAGGTTGGGCTTGGGAGGATTATGAATATTATTTTCAGCCTGAGCGAAACGGCTTCCCAATTTACGGCAACACATTGCACTTCGTCTATGACTCCATTTCGAATCATTTCGATATTGAACCTCCGTTTTTTTCAGATTATGTGACGCTGTATCCGACCTATGACAAAAGCTACAAACATGCCCGAGATCTCACCGCCAACATCTTTCACTTTGCACCAGACACGACTCGTGCAGCATATAAAAACCGGATTCCATTCAAGACTTCCGATGAAATGACCTTTGCACTGCTGGAAGACACACTCCGTCGTTCCTTGGGTCGTATTGCATTTTATGAATTTCAACAACCCCTTTTCAAATATGCAATTGAGAGCAAAGACCTTTACGCATTGATGCTCAAGCGCAGCGACAATTTCATCGCAGAACAACTTATCTATGTAACCACACAAGAAATGGGACTAGAAATGTCCTTTGCAGCATTGAGTCAGCATGTCATGCTCCGAGAACTTGACCCTCTGAGATCTCAAGTGGAATGGAAAGATGGCTCAGGCCTATCCAGATACAACCTTGCTACTCCTACTTTCATGATTGAGCTCCTCCAATTGATTTTGCAAGAAATAACCATGGATGAACTCAAAGCACTCTTGCCCGCAGGAGGAAAAGAAGGTACGATGAAAGATTGGTATCAACCAGCACAAGGACAAGAGCCCTACATATACGCCAAGACTGGCACCTTGAGCAACATCCACAACCTGACAGGTATCATCCAAACCAAATCTGGCAAGAACCTACTCTTCACCTACATGAACAACAACTACAAGGGCGGTTCATATCCAGTGAAACGACACATGCAAAAAGTATTGACCCTGATCAGAGACAAATACTAAAAATACCGTTCATCAAAAAAAACAACCCCTTTTATAATACATTGGTTGCATACGCAACTAACCAAAAGTACTTTCGTAAGCAAATTCGGGAATGGCAAAGAAAAAAATTATCATAGAAGATTCTATACTCTCTTTGATGGGTAAAACCATGAAGGCGCTGCACTACTTCATTGGAGATAGCTTCCACTCATATGGTATCGAACTGACCCGTGCACAGTTTGTTTTGCTCAAAGTACTCAGTACACACGAAGGCATCGTACAAAATGACCTGGCATTTATAACCAACAGAGATAAAACTTCGTTGGCAAGATTGCTCAGCACCATGGAAAAGAAAGAACTCCTGCGAAGGGAAAGTTCCGAAACAGACAAACGTACCAACCTGGTACATATCACCAGCAAGGGTGAAGAAGCTCTGAAAATGGCGCACCCCATCATCAAGGATGCACTCAAAGTCATTCAATCCAATATTTCAGAACAAGAATTAACAACAACTATAGAAGTATTAAAAAAAATTAGAAAGAACATCAATGCTGATGAACTCACTATGCCCTATCAGAATTAAACTATGAACAGAAAAATTACAATCGTACTAGGAGTCGCCCTGATAGTTGCAGGGATATTTGGCGCGAAAAAAATCGCAGGAAGCAAGAAGGAATTTACCAAAGTAAGTGAGAAATCCATCTCAACCATCTTTACCGAAAAGGTAAAAAATGGTAGTCAAGCCATTCATATCATAGAAAGCGGACGACTCACCGCCAAAACGAAAGCGGAATTGTATGCGGAAGTACAAGGAGTCATGCAAGCTACCAGCAAAGAGTTCAAAGCAGGCGTCAGATACAGCAAAGGACAGGTACTCATCAACATTCGTAGCAATGAGTCCTATGCCAAACTACAAGCCCAAAAAAGCACCTTGCAAAATCTGATAACAAGCATTTTGCCAGACTTGAGACTTGACTATCCAGATGCCTACAAAAAATGGAATGACTATGTGGTCAACTTTGACCTAGACAAAACAATAGCGCCTTTGCCAGAAACAACCACTGACAAAGAAAAGTATTTCATCACTGGCAAAAACATCTATACGACCTACTACAACACCAAAAACTTGGAGATCATCCAAAGCAAATATCAGATTAGAGCTCCTTTCAATGGCGTATTGACAGAGACCCTGGTGAATCCAGGCACAGTGATCCGTACTGGACAAAAACTGGGTGAATTCATAGACCCTGCTGTCTATGAGCTGGAAATCGCCATCAGTCATTCGATGGTCAGTGCATTGGCTCCAGGCCAAAACGTAAAAATCACAGCACCTGGGGTCACCGACAAAACTTGGACAGGGAAGGTTGCCAGAATCAACGGCAAGGTGGATGCTACCACCCAAACCGTATTGATATTTATCGATGTAAAAGGAGAAAATCTCAAAGAAGGCCTCTACCTAGAAGCACACATCGAAGGGCAAAAACTAGACAACGTATATGAAGTAGACAGAAAACTACTCATAGAAGGCTCAAAGCTATATACAGTGGTAGATCACAAGTTGGTGTTGGTACCAATCACCATCATGCACAAAACACAAAGCACAGTCATCGTGTCTGGATTGGCTGACAATACGGAGATTGCATCCAAAATTATCCCAGGTGCTTATGAAGGCATGGAAGTCAAAATATCAAGCGAAAACAAACAATAATCCATGCAAAAAATAATTGACCATTTCATCAAATACCCTGTAGCGGGGTGGGTGATTGTAATCGCCTTTGTATTCCTTGGGTTGACGGGTTTGTTCAACATGAAATCTTCTTTCTTTCCGCTGGTAGAGAGTCGCAACATCACTATTACTGTAAACTATCCTGGCGCCTCTCCACAAGAAATGGAGGAAGGGATCGTACTCAAAATAGAAGACAACATCAGAGGATTGGTAGGAATTGATCGTTTCACCTCTACCTCATCTGAAAACAGCGCCTCGATCCTGATTGAGGTCATCAAAGGCTATGACATAGACGCTGTATTGGCTGATGTCAAAAATGCAGTAGATCGAATTCCGTCTTTTCCAGTAGGTATGGAACCTGCGGTGGTATCCAAGGGGATTTTCATTACAGAAGCAGTCTCTATGACTCTCAGTGGAGAAAATGTACCCTTGACCTCTCTAAAATCCATAGCCAGAGACATCGAAACAGATCTAAAAAACACTGAAGGTATCTCACAGGTAGAAGTCATGGGATATCCTGAAGAAGAGATAGAAATAGCCTTGAGCGAAGACAAACTCAGAGCCTACGATCTGACCTTCGAAGAAGTAGCCAGAGCGGTCTCTAGCACCAATATTCTGGTCACTGGTGGTACCATCAAAACATCAACTGAAGAATACCTAATCCGAGTCAGCAACCGGGTTTACCACGGAGATGAACTAGATCATTTGATTGTAAAAGCCAGTGAAAATGGTGACGTGATTCGACTCAGCGACATTGCAGATGTCAAAGACCGATGGTCAGAGACCCCAGACAGGTTGTATTTCAATGGCAAACAAGCAGTTAGAATCCGTGTCAATGCTACCATCTCTGAGGATTTGATAGATGCTGCTACCAAGACCAAAGCCTACATCACGGAATTCAATGCGACCAACGACAATGTCAAAATCGACATTACGAGAGATTCATCAACTACGGTACTACAAAGATCGCAACTGCTGTTTGAGAATGGTATCGTCGGTATGTTGCTGGTGCTATTCTTTCTAGCGATATTTTTGAAACCAAGATTGGCGTTTTGGGTGGCATTTGGTTTGCCGATTGCCTTTTTGGGTATGTTCATCTTTGCGGGATTTGCAGGCGTCACGATCAACGTACTCTCGCTTTTTGGGATGATCATCGTGATTGGTATTTTGGTCGATGATGGTATCGTCATCGCTGAAAACATTTACTATCACCATGAACAAGGCAAAAGCCCCATAGAAGCGGCAGTCATGGGCACCAGAGAGGTGCTACCAGCCATCGTTTCTGCGATATTGACCACTCTTGTTGCGTTTTCTACTTTCTTTTTCTTAGAGGGTCGCATTGGAGAGTTCTTTGGAGAGGTGGCCATGATTGTGATTTTGACCTTGAGTGTATCGTTGGTTGAAGCCCTAATTATTCTGCCTTCTCACGTCGCTCACTCTAGGGCGCTATCCAAAGATCAGAAGACCTATGTATTTAACAAATATGCTGACCAAGGCATGAACTGGTTCAGAGACAAAGTTTATGTCCCATTTTTGACCTTCTTTTTGCATCACAAAGTACTTGGTTTTGGGATTCCAATATTCCTACTTGCTCTCACCTTTGGATCCATGAATGCAGGCATCATACGTTCAACATTCTTCCCCCAAATAGCCAGTGATAGAGTAACTATCGAGCTGGTGATGCCACAGGGAACGCACGAATCCATCACAGATTCGATCAGCACAGCCATTGAGCAAATCGCTTGGGAAGTTGGCAAAACTTTCAACGATAGACAAGAAAAAGATGCCATCGAAAGTATCGTCAGAAGATTAGGCCCAGGCGCATCCAAAGCTACGATTGACATCAATTTGCTACCAGGAGAAGAGCGACATTTCCCGTCATTCGAAATGTCAACTGCCGTTGGTGACAAAGTAGGACCAATACACAGTGCTGAAAGTGTTGTTTACGGTTCGGGAGGAAATTTTGGTGGCTCCCCTATCTCCATATCGCTACTCAGTGACAACATCGAAGAGTTGAAAGCAGCCAAGGTGATGCTGAAAGAATACATGAAAGAAAATCCTTTGCTCAAGGACATTCAAGACAACGATCCTCAGGGAATCAAGGAGATCAAAATTACGCTTAAAGACAGAGCCTATGCTATGGGGTTCAGGTTGAGCGATGTGATCAATCAGGTACGGTATGGATTCTTTGGGTTTCAAGCGCAGCGTTTCCAGCGTAGACGCGATGAAATCAAAGTATGGGTTCGCTATGACGAAAATGAGCGGTCTTCTATCAAAAATCTGGACGACATGCGGATTGTTAGTCCTAGTGGAGCACGAGTGCCATTGAGTGAAATCGTCAATTATGAAATTGAAAGAGGGGAAATATCTATCAATCATCTCGATGGAAAACGTGAAATCAGAGTCGATGCAGATTTGAAAGACCCCAAAAATTCAGCCACAGAAATCATGGCGACAATCAAGGAAAAAATGCTACCAGAAATGAAGGTAAAATTCCCTCATGTCACGCCCATTTTTGAGGGACAAAACCGGGAAGCCAACAAGACCACAAGTTCTGCTGGTAAAGTCATCCCAATCATTCTCTTCTCAATTTTCGTGATTATCGCCTTTACTTTCCGATCATTTAGCCAACCCTTGTTGCTCCTTCTCATGATTCCATTTAGCATGATTGGCGTAGCATGGGGGCATTGGATTCATGATTTTCCGATCAATATCTTGTCATTCTTGGGTATCATCGCCCTGATTGGTATTGTCGTCAATGATGGTCTGGTATTGATTGGCAAGATGAATAGCAACCTCAAAGAAGGTATGAAATACAATGATGCCATCATAGAAGCAGGAAAATCGAGGTTCAGAGCCATTTTCCTTACTTCCATTACCACAGTGGCAGGTCTGGCACCCTTGATCTTTGAGACTAGTCGTCAGGCTCAGTTCCTCATACCTATGGCGATCGCAATCGCCTATGGAATTGTCATGGCTACTATCCTGACCTTGGTCATGTTGCCACTCATGTTGTCCACAGGCAACGCCATCAAGGTCTATACACTGTGGTTATGGGAAGGCAAAAAACCAACTTCCGAAGAGGTAGAAAGAGCAGTAAAAGAACTAGAAGTAGAAAATGGTGAACACGATCATGAATAAATATATAATCCTAAGTATCCTGATTCTTGGCATCACTGCCAAGAGTTGGGCGCAAGCGGTCCTGAGTAAATCTGATGCGGTGTCTATTGCACTGGAAAACAATTTTGACATTCGTGCAGCAATCAATGACCAAGAAGTAGCCGAAAACAACGCCAGTATCTTGAACAGTGGGTATTTGCCTACTGTCACCGGGACTGCTGCAACCAACTATTCGATTTCCAATTCTAATCTTACATTTAGCGACGGCTCTGATACGACTATCAATGGTGCTAATAGTTATGGCACCAACGGTCAGGTAAGGTTGGACTACACAGTATTCGATGGGTTTGGTAGAATGTACAACTACAAAATTCTACAAATGAATTATGATTTGAGCGAACTCCAGGCACGTCTAGTGATGGAAAACACCCTCATCAATCTCTTTACAGGATACTATGAGATCGCAAGGTTGACAGAAAATGAGCAAACGCAGAAGGAGACCCTAGACATCTCTCGTGAACGTCTCCAAAGAGCCAAATACAGCTTTGACTATGGTCAAAACACCAATCTGGATGTACTCAATGCAGAGGTAGACTACAACACAGACAGTATCAACTACCTGACTATTACGCAACAACTCCGCAACCAAAAGAGAACCCTCAATCTCATGATGGGAAGAGATGTACGGATAGAGTTTGAGGTAGATACGACATTGACCTTCGATGACATACTATACAGTACCATAGAAGAGCATGCAAAAGTGTACAATGCGACGGTCTTGCAAGAAAAAAACCGCTTGACCAGTAGTCAGTACAGTATCCAAGTGGCCAAGTCATCCATCATACCAAAGATTGGAATCAATGGATCGTATGGGCACAACTACAACCACAACGCCCCAGGCAATTTTTTGAGTGAGTTGAATTCTACTACTGGGACGGTCGGAGCATCTCTATCATGGAATATATTTGACGGAGGAAAATCGAATATTCAACGACAAAACAGCAGGTTGGCGTACGAAAACCAAAAAATATCACTCGAAAGAGCAGAACTGACTTTGGAGACACAGCTACAAAATGCCTGGACACTCTACCAAACAGCACTCTTTGTGATGCAGGCTGAAAGCAAAAACCTGGACACCAATCAGTTAAATTTTAATCGATCCAAAGAACAATATGAATTGGGTCAGATTACCTCCATTGAATTCAGACAAGCACAGTTCAACCTACTCACTGCAAGTCTCAACTTCAATCAGGCTAAATACAGTGCAAAAAATGCAGAACTTGCCCTACTACAGTTGAGTGGCAGCTTGCTCAATGCCAGCTTTTAAGAAACATAATTAAAGCGGGATCTGTCAACGTCCTATTGGTCTGATAGATTCCGCCTTTATCATATTATTTTTTCAAGTCTCAAGACGCAAATCCTAGCTCTCAGCAAACCCCTTTCTATTTCTAAGTTCTTCATTTCTCTTATTGCTTGCATACAAGTAAATAAAGGTGGAATTTTGTAGCTCGTATGAAGAAGAAAGTTGAAATCCTCGCTCCTGCCAAGAATCTGTATCAAGGCATGGCAGCCATCAACGCGGGTGCTGATGCTGTGTACATTGGTGCGCCTCAATTTGGTGCCCGAACCAATGCAACCAATTCAGTCGAAGACATCGCAGAATTGGTGAGATACGCACATTTGTTTAAGGCGCAGGTATTCGTGGTACTCAACACGATTTTGTACGACAAGGAATTAGAAACTTGCAGAAAACTGATCTTTGAATTGTATGAGATTGGCGTAGATGCCCTGATCGTCCAAGACATGGCCATCATGGAGATGGACATCCCTCCTATTGTAATCCATGCAAGCACACAAGCCAACAACCGTGACCCAAAACATGTCAAATTCCTGAAAGATGCAGGAATGAAACGGGTGGTATTGGCAAGAGAACTGAACCTCGATCAAATCAGAGAAATCAGTGAGGCTACCGATGTAGAATTGGAGTTTTTCGTGTCAGGCGCACTGTGTGTGTCGTTTAGTGGCAATTGCTACATGAGCATCGCGGGTGGTGAGCGCTCTGCCAACCGAGGATCTTGTGCACAAAACTGCAGATTGCCCTACAACCTGATCGATGGTACAGGCAAAACATTGATTGCCAACAGTCATTTGCTTTCTATCAAGGATTTGGATCTCAGTGATCAGTTACCAAATCTAATCGAGGCAGGGATCACTTCGTTCAAAATAGAAGGAAGACTCAAAGACATCGTTTATGTCAAAAACAATGTATCCTTTCTCAGAAAAAAACTTGACAGCTTCCTAGAGGGGAACGAAAAATTCGAGAAGGCATCCTCTGGCAGAACCTTTTATAACTTTGACGCAGAAATGGATCGCAGCTTCAACAGAGGCTACACAGACTACTTCGTCAACAAGCGTACAGAAAAAATCGGGTCATGGGAAACACCTAAATCTCAAGGACAAGTGATAGGCAGATTGGTGGAAGTCAAAGGCAACGGCTATGTCATCGAAAATGCCTACAAGCTCAACAATGGCGATGGCTTATATTTCATCAATGAAAATGGAGAGGCCGATGGGGTACAAATCAACACCATCATCGACGACTTGGTCATTCCCAACACCTTCAAACCCATCAAACCAGGTACATTGATCTCTCGAAATGCCGATGCTGCATTCAACAAGTTGGTAGAAAGAGAAGATAGTGCGATCAGAAAAATTGGCGTAACGCTTGTCCTTGATGAAACAAGCAATGGCTTCCAATTGACTGCCGTCGACGAAGATGGTCATGCCAGCACTTGGTCTATTGAATCAGAAAAGGAAGTCACCAAAAACGGTGAATCCATCATCGATAACATCAAGAAAAACTTATCTAAAACAGGCAACACACCATTCATTGCTGATAAGATCGAGATCAATTTCTCAAACCACTGGTTTCTACCCATATCCAAAATCAACGAAATGCGCCGAGTGGTTCTAGAGCAATTGATAGATGTGCGTGTCAACGAATACCATAGAGAAGAATACCAAATCACCAAAACCGATCACCCCTACCCAGTCTCACAACTGGACTTCACCTACAATGTGTCCAACAAACTTGCTAGAGCATTTTACAAACGACACGGAGTGACAGAGATCGAAAAGGCATTTGAACTGCAATGGGATCCAGGAAAATCTCGTGTGATGACCACCAAATACTGTGTCAAATACGAACTCGGAAAATGCCCGAGATTCCAGCGAGAAACCATGGGCGAAAAAGTAGTCGAACCGCTAGTCTTGAAACATGGCGAAAACGAGTACAAATTGAAGTTCAACTGCAAGCCTTGCGAAATGGAAATTTGGGAAAAAGACGCTGAATTGGTATTTGATGAAGATGAATTTTAGCCTACTCATATGCATTGGTTCATCCTGATAGTCGCTGGATTGTTTGAGGTAGCTTTTGCCTCTTGTTTGGGCAAAGCCAAAGAAACTACAGGAGTAGAAGTATATTGGTGGTATGCTGGCTTTTTGCTTTCACTTAGTATCAGCATGCTATTGTTAATCAAAGCCACCGAAAACCTACCCATAGGTACAGCTTATGCTGTATGGACAGGTATAGGTGCCGTAGGGACTGTTTTGATGGGCATTTTTTTATTCAAAGACCCAGCTAGTTTCTGGCGCATTTTCTTCATCATCACCTTGATTGGTTCCATCTTGGGACTAAAACTGGTTTCTCACTGACATTCAGCCTACCCAAATTATTATCATAATGCAGTGATCTCTGAACTTTATAGTATCACATCACTATGACAAATTCATGGACAGCCAGGGAATGTTCTTAAAAACCCTTGGAATACTTCCTGCATAGTATTAAATTAAAAATTGGATTCGCATGGATCATAAACTTTCAGTTACCTAGTTTCATTAGACATTCCCAATTTGAAATCCACACACTATGAAACCAACTACCTTGTACTTGACAATTGCAAGTGTGATTCTTTTGATTTGGAACTATCCAACAGAATCAGCTCAAGCAAAAATCTCGCAACAAATACTCCCTACAACAAGCCAGGATTCTTGGGTAAAATCAACCAAACTACAAAAGGTTGCAAATGGCAAGGAGCAAAAAGAATCGAAAGACAATTCATTTTCTTTTTACAAACCTACACGCATTCGTAACATTTCATTAACCATAAGTAAACGATTAATGCAATTAATTCCTTTTATATTATCAACTAACCAAAACCATTGATGAAAAAGATTCTATATGCATTTTGTTCGGTAGTCATGATATGTCTACAGGGCTGCTATCCATCTGGTCCAGAGTACGCAGAAGAACTGGATGTAGTCTATACCGCCTTTGATGAAGCATTTGATTTTGATGTACAGGCGACTTATGCCATGCCAGACAAAATCGTGATTGATGTAACTATTGATCAAAATGGAGACACCACTTACGTCTACATGAAGGAAAAATATGCCACAGCTATCCTCAACAAAATTGATGACAATATGCAGTCCTATGGCTGGACCAAGGTAGCTACTGATCAATCACCTGACATGGTCATCACACCAGCTGGTATATCCAACACCAATTATTTCTACAATTGGTGGTACAACTGGTGGTATCCTTACTATTACTGGGGCTGGTACTATCCTCCATATTTCACGATAAGTAGCTATACTGTAGGTACCATGATCCTTGTCATGTCACATCCCGAAGAAGATAGCCCAATTGGTCAATCCCTCGCTCCATGGATTTCCGTAAGCAATGGCATACTGACCAACTACAATGACATAGATCGAGCAACCGGTGCTATCGATCAGAGTTTTGAGCAATCACCCTATTTGAAAATCAACTAACCCACATAGACAGATGAAGAAGCTATTATTAATACTGACAATCTGTGTAGCTACGCTTTCGCTAGCTCATAGTCAAGATAGACAAATCTCCATAGCATATTCTGTGGCCATACCTCTCGGTGATGTAGGTGATTATATCCAAAATGTAAGTCCTCGCGGTGTGTATTTGAACTACAGTCACTTTTTCTATGAGAAGATTTCAGTAGGACTCAGTGCTGGCATCACCACGTTTTATGAGGAGAAAGCCAGTGACACTTATAGTTCAGGCAATATTACTGCTACAGGGAAGCAGTTTAGGTATAGCAATCACATCCCTCTAATGGCCACTGCAGCATATTATTTACAACCTGAAAGTAAGTTTAATCCCTATGCTCAAATAGGAATTGGGACCATGTACACGAGGAGGGATACAGATATGGGCATCAAAAGTGTAGAGGAAGAAGCTTGGGGATTTGCTTTGGCTCCAGAGATAGGCATTCAATATGAACTCTCAATGTCAAAATCTCTCTTGTTCTCCATCAAGTATTGCAATGGATTCAAAGCAGGCAACGAATTGGATCAATCGCAATCTTTTTTAACATTCAATTTTGGTATTACTTTATAAACGAACACCCTATATGATCTGTGATGGAATCAAAATCAGCACTTTACCGTGTCACCCTTTTCAAATAAACTCAACGAACACAGTATTTGTTCACTCATTCTAATCAAAAATAAAACAGAAAAACCGTCTGAAAGAGGAAGTTTCGGTAATTTTAATAAAACAGGTATGTGATATAAGATTAACTTACTTACATGAATTATTCTCGTAACAATAAATCAATTATAACTATGAAAAAACGAACTGTAGTTTTTAATACTGCGCTTCTTTTGATGCTTATGCTACCCGCTTTGGCATTTGCACAAAAGAAAAAACCCAATATCCTTGTGATATGGGGAGATGATATCGGACAATCGAACATCAGCGCTTATACACTTGGAATCACTGGGTATCAAACAAAAAATATTGACAGAATTGCTAAGGAAGGAATGATATTCACCGACTACTACGCAGAGCAAAGTTGTACGGCCGGACGCTCATCCTTTATTCTAGGGCAAAGCGTATTCAGAACAGGATTGAGTAAAGTAGGTATGCCAGGTGCAGCAGAAGGGATATCTGAAAAAGATCCAACGATTGCTGAACTACTCAAGCCTGCGGGCTACGTTACTGGTCAGTTTGGTAAAAATCACCTTGGAGACAGAGATGAACACTTACCAACCAATCACGGTTTTGATGAGTTTTATGGTAACCTATATCATTTGAATGCGGAGGAAGAACCAGAATTACCAGATTATCCAGATCCAAAAGAATACCCAAATTTCAGAAAAAACTTTGGACCTAGAGGAGTGATTCATTCAACTGCCGATGGTAAAATTGAAGATACGGGACCATTGACTAAGAAAAGAATGGAAACCATAGATGATGAATCATCTGAAGCAGCCATAAAGTTTATTAGGGAAGCTGTAAAAGCTAACAAACCATTTTTCGTATGGTGGAATGGTACACGCATGCACTTCAGAACACACGTAAAACCTGAGTTGAGAGGAATATCAGGACAAAATGAGTATGGCGATGGCATGGTAGAACATGACATGCATGTTGGGAAATTTTTAGACCTTTTGGATGAATTGAAAATTGCTGACAACACGATTGTCATGTACTCAACAGACAATGGCCCACACAAAAACACTTGGCCTGACGCTGGTATCAATCCATTCAGAGGAGAAAAAAACACCAACTGGGAAGGTGGTTGGAGAGTCCCTGCTATGGTAAGATGGCCTGGTACAGTTGAGCCTGGGTCTATATGTAATGAAATCATGTCTGGTATGGATTGGATGCCTACTTTCTTGGAGGCTGCAGGTCAAAAAGACGTACCTCAAAAGCTATTAAAGAGCTATACCGCAAATGGAAGAAACTTTAAAGTGCATCTAGATGGCTACAGCTTTGTGCCTTATTTCAAAGGTGATGTGGATAAAGGCCCTAGAAAAGAAATTTTCTATTTCTCAGATGATGGAGATTTGACAGCCTTAAGATATGATGATTGGAAGCTTGTATTTATGGAGCAGCGATCTCCTGGTACTTTGCAGGTATGGGCAGAGCCATTTATTCCATTGAGGATGCCTTTGGTCTTTAACCTGAGAAGAGACCCTTATGAATTTGCAACAATTACTTCCAACACGTACTACGATTGGTTGCTGGATCATGCATTTATGTTGGTACCTGCACAAAAAATTGTAGGAGATTTCTTAATGACGTTTAAGGATTACCCTCCAAGAATGAAAGCTGCTAGTTTTAGTTTGGATAAAGTAATGGAAAAGTTGAATACACCTAGAAATAACTAATCAATCATTAATATGAAACATACAACTAATATTTTATTAGTACTGCTAATGCTACCCGCTTTGGCATTTGCACAAAAGAAAAAACCCAACATCCTAGTGATATGGGGAGATGATATCGGCTGGAGCAACGTCAGCTACATGAACAATGGTCTGATGGGATACAAGACCCCAAACATTGACCGAATAGCTAATGAAGGTGCCAAATTCACCGATTGGTATGGACAGCAGTCATGTACTGCAGGTCGAGCAGCTTTTATCTTAGGACAACATCCATTCCGAACTGGGCTTTTGACCATCGGCATGCCAGGATCAAAGCAGGGTATTCAAGACAATCAGGCAACTATCGCCGAAGTATTGAAACCACAAGGCTATGTATCTGGTCAATTTGGCAAGAATCACTTAGGTGATCAAGACCAACATCTGCCAACCGCACATGGATTTGATGAATTCTTTGGAAATCTCTATCACCTCAATGCTGAGGAAGAACCAGAAGGTTACTATTACCCAAAAGACCCAGATTTTAGAAAAAAATATGGCCCACGTGGCGTATTAAAGAGTAGTGCCGACGGAAAAGTACAAGATACAGGGCCATTGACTAAGAAACGTATGGAAACTGTAGACGAGGAGTTTGAAGCTGCTGCAGTGGCCTTTATTAAAAAAGCACATGCTGAAGGCAAACCTTTCTTTTGTTGGTTCAATTCTACACGTGTACACGTATGGACTCACCTAAAACCTGAAAGTGAAGGAGCTACAGGCATTGGTCTCTATCCAGATGCGATGGCAGAGCATGACCTCTCAGTAGGTAGACTGCTTGATTTGCTCGATGAATTAGGCATTGCTGACAATACGATCGTAATGTACTCTACAGACAATGGTGCTGAAAAATTCACATGGCCTGACGGTGGTACTACACCATTCGCTGGTGAAAAAGGAACTACATGGGAAGGTGGTTTCAGAGTACCTACAGCCATTCGTTGGCCAGGTGTGATCAAGCCAGGCACAGTCTACAATGACATATTCTCTCATGAGGACATGATGCCTACCTTAGCAGCTGCAGCAGGTGAGCCAAACTTGAAAGAAAAGATGTTGAAAGGCTATAAAGCCAACAATAAGACTTTCAAGTCTCACCTAGATGGTTATAATTTGATGCCGTACTTCCAAGGAAAAGAAAAAGAAGGTCCTCGTAAGGAAATATTCTATTTCGATGCTGGAGGTAACATGAATGCTATTCGTTATAACAACTGGAAGTTGCACTTTACTATCATGGAAGGTTCTATCAATGAGGCTTACAGAAAAGCTCCTAGCTGGCCAATTGTAATCAATTTGAGAGCAGATCCATACGAAGTTTCATGGAAAGCAGCACTCTACACCAAATGGTACGGTGACAATATGTGGCTGTTTGTGCCTGCACAGGCTTATGCTGGGCAGTTCTTGTCCACATTCAAAGAATACCCTCCTGTCATGGGCTCTTCGCTATCTATTGACAAGGTGGTTCAAAGCATGACGGCACCACCGAAGAACTAATTATACAATAACTTTTATTTCCTTGAGCACATCGTTGCTCAAGGAAATTTTTACTTACCACGCTTATATGAAACCCTCCCTATACACAATACTTTTAGCTGGTACCTGCCTGATATTTTCTTGCCAGCCTACACCACAACCCATAACCGAACAAAAAGAAATTAAAGACCCACTTCCTTCTTGGAATGAGGGCAGTAATAAAACAGCAATCATTGATTTTGTCAATGTAGTTACTGATGACCAGAATCCTGAGTATGTAAAGCCTCTTGATCGGATTGCCGTATTTGACAATGACGGTACACTTTGGTCAGAGCAACCAGCCTATTTCCAACTTTTCTTTGCCATAGATCGCATCAAGGCGATGGCATCAGATCATCCTGAATGGAATGAGCAACAACCCTTCAAAGCTGTATTGGAAGGTGATATGAAAGCACTTGTGGCTTCTGGAGAAAGAGGATTGATAGAATTGGTGATGACCTCACATGCAGGTATGACAACTGATGAATTCGAGCAAATCGTCACTGACTGGATCGCAACTGCCAAGCACCCCAGGTTTGACAAACCCTATAATCAACTCGTGTATCAACCTATGTTGGAATTGTTAGATTACCTCAGAGCCAATGAGTTCAAAACCTTCATTGTATCTGGTGGTGGTATAGAGTTTATGCGACCTTGGGCCGAAGCAGTCTATGGCATACCAAAAGACCAAATTGTCGGGAGCAGTATCAAAACAAAATTTGAAATCAAGGAGGGTGTACCGCAAATCACACGTCTACCAGAACTGGATTTTATAGATGACAAAGAAGGGAAACCAGTCGGCATCTGGAAATTCATAGGTCGCAGACCCATCTTTTGTGGCGGCAACTCCGATGGTGACCTACAGATGATGCAATATACCGCCTCTGGTAAATACAAATCGATGATGCTGTATGTACACCATACCGATTCTGTGCGTGAGTGGGCCTATGACCGCCAGTCACATATCGGCCAGTTTGACAAAGGTCTGGATGAAGCAAAAGCCAACGGATGGAACCTTGTGAATATGAAAGATGACTGGAACAAGGTATATCCATTCGATTGATTAAACCACCATAACCATTAACCTAATGAACATAAACTTGACCAAAACGACTATAGGAAGACAACACTGTCTCGAAAAAATAGAGCGATCACCCTTGTTTGATAGGACTGTTTTATTAGTCGTTTTGATCATTTTAATTTTTGGCAGTACTGATCTACGTGCCCAAGATGCCAACAACCCCATTGACCCGAGTCCCACTGGAGGATTATGGAATAGATTCTATGGAGAAGATCAATCACGGCTACAATTTTTAACCAACCTGACCTATGGCAATTGGTTCTACAGATTCACCGCCGAAGCAGAGTTTAATTACAACAACAACCCCAACGATAGTCGATTCAGTGGTGCTAACTTTCTCGTTGCTAGATTGTTTAAATCAAAAAATGGCCTGCATCATTTCGGCATAGGAGGTGTGGTTAGCTACTATCACAAATCTCGCTGGGCAGGAGGTGTGAATTTCGTCTCGGTAAGCAAATTCGGTGACTGGAAAGTCATTACGCTGACCACTTTACAAGGTGGCAAAGATATCTTCACCATGGAGTTCCAACCAGGACTGTACCATGACTTTGAGAATGGATGGTATTTTAGGAGTCACCCCCGCATGTTATTTGATTTTGAGAATGAACAACACGAAATTCCTATAGGAGCTGGGGTAGGTAAAATATTAGATACCAACGGACCAGTAATTAACTTATTCTTCGAACCTCAGTATGATTTGCACAACAAGCTACCCATGCTTTATACAGGTATTAAAATGTTGTTTTAGTCCCTATGTGGCAGCAAAATCATGATATTGAGATAATTGTACGAATAAAATTTTAGCAAACAAAACGATCAAACATACCGAAATGACTACATTAGAATCAATCCAAGAGCTAAAAACTAGAATGTCAGCCTCTATTATTGGGCAGGATCAATTGATCGATCGCATCATCTTGGTGTTGCTAGCAGATGGCAACATGCTCCTCGAAGGCCTACCTGGCTTGGCAAAAACACGCGCCATCAAGTCTTTGTCTAAAGAGCTCAATTGTGGATTGAGCAGAATCCAGTTCACCCCAGATCTCTTGCCTTCCGATATTACAGGCACAGAAATCTATCAACCCGAACTGGAGGAAAAATTTGTCTTTCAACGGGGACCTATATTTAGCAACTTGATTCTGGCGGATGAGATCAACCGAGCCCCAGCCAAAGTGCAATCTGCCCTACTAGAAGCGATGGAAGAGCGGCAGGTATCTGTAGCGGGTCAGACCTATCCCATGGATTCGTTGTTTATGGTCATGGCTACTCAAAATCCTGTAGAACAAGAAGGTACCTATCCCCTACCAGAGGCTCAAATGGACAGATTCCTGATGCATGTGATCATCAGCTACCCAGATGATGCCTCCGAACTCACAATCCTACGTCTCAACAGACAAGAACAAACAGCAAGTAAGAAAGAACAAAAAGACCGCATCTCTCCTGAGGTCATTTTTGCAGCAAGACAAGAAATCGCTGAAGTCAAAATATCGGAGAATATGGAAAAATACATTGTGGATATTATTTCAGCCACCCGCTATCCTGAAAAATACAACGATGAATTGAGGAGCTGGATAGATTTTGGTGCTAGTCCTAGGGGCTCTATTGCGCTGGATCGTGCCAGCCGAACCCATGCTTGGATGAGTGGCAACAAGGCTGTGACGCCTGACGATGTCCGTGCAGTGGTCCACGACTGCTTGCGCCACCGTTTGATTCTCAGTTATGAAGCCAACGCCGATGGTATCACCGCAGATCAAGTGTTGGACGAGGTTTTAAAACAGGTCGCAGTAGTGGGTTAATTCACTCGCCTCTACCAATAGTAAATCTCCCTCGTACATAAAAAACTGCTTAGAAACATCTATGGGAGAAAAAAATGACCCATGAAAAACAAAACCTCACATATCGATTACCCCAAAGACGTCTTCACCAGTTTGAAAGAACTGCTGTCAATGGAGCGTTTTGCTCAGGTCATGAGCCTATTGGCTAATAAACAAAAGGTAAAAAGTGTACTTGGAGGTAAGCATGCATCCAAATTGCGAGGGAGAGGACTGGACTTTGAAGAAGTGAGAAACTATGTCAAAGGAGACGATATTCGCAACATTGACTGGAAAGTAACCGCCCGCACCAAACAAACACATACCCGTGTGTTTAGTGAAGAAAAGGAGAAACCAGCTCTCATCGTAGTGGATCAATCAAAGACGATGTTTTTCGGTTCGCAAGTACGAACCAAATCTGTAGTAGCTGCAGAACTAGCGGCAGTGGCGGCATTTCGTGTACTCAAACAAGGGGATCGTGTCGGAGGAGTTGTCATAGCTGACGATGGCATAGACATCATCCAACCTAAGCGAGACCGGCGCAATATCCTTCGTTTTCTAGAAAAAATAGTAACTCGAAACCAAGCGCTTGCAGACTCAGTAGTTGCTTCCAGAGAAAATGTACTCAAAGAAGCCATGTTGAAAATACGCAACCTAGTGACACATGACTATCTCGTGGTAGTCATCAGTGACTTCAATCAATATTCCTTGGATGTCATGCGTTTCATTTCTCAAATCGCACAACACAATGATGTGATTTTGGCCAAAGTGACTGATCCTATGGAGAAGATCATACCCTCAACCAAGTTTGTAGCAGGAAATACCGACACACAAGTAACTGTGGACGGAAAACACAAAGCACTGAGAGATCATTTTGAGACGGGTTTTGAATCAGATTATCAAAATTTTCAATCACAGATGAAAAAACATCGAATCCCAGTGTTTACCATCAATACGGTAGATTCTATTGATGATCAATTGAAGGATGTTTTTGCTGGAAGGAAAAAATGACACAACAACCTCAACATATAGCAGATAGTGTACAACTAAGCTCTGGAGCGAAAGAGATCGCCCTGCAAGGACTGTATGAACCATCCCCATTCACCTTTACTTTTGAGACTGTGGGATGGAGTATTTTGCTTGGTGTGATCGTATTGATACTTATGCTTGTACTCATTTTCCAAGTCAGGAAGTACATTCACAATCGCTACCGCAGAGAAGCTATCCAAGAAATGGAGGCACTGAATCAGGTGACCTTGAGTGCTATTTTTACGATCATCAAAGGTGTAGCTATTCAAGTTTTTGGACGAGAGCAAGTCGGTGCATTACACGGTGGTGCGTGGCTCATTTTTTTGGAGAAAAGTGCAAAGGGCGTTCAGTTTACTCAATACGAAACAGACATTTGCCTTGCACTCTATGCCGACGAGCAAGTAGACGAAACCGTACAACAAGAAATTATTTCCAACGCAAAAAAGTGGATATTGACCCATGCCAGATAATTTCCATATAGCATTCCCTTGGGCGTTGGCTCTGTTGCCACTACCGCTACTGGTATATTGGCTACTGCCATCACTAAGGATGCGCAGTGCGGCGTTGCTTTTGCCCAACTACCACAAGGCAGTAGAATATACGGATCAAAAACCACGAAAATCAGCCTTTGTAAAGAAGAGAGGCCTATTTAGTTGGCTAATCATGTTTGTCATCTGGTGTCTATTGGTCGCAGCAATGACCAACCCTCAGCTAGTGGGCAAACCAGAAATGAAAATCAAAACCTCTCGCAATTTTCTGATCGTGGCAGATATTTCATTTAGCATGGCCAAGACTGATTGGAAAATAGATGGTAAAAAATCACGGCGGTGGGACGCAGTAAAGGACGTCATGCATGATTTTATCCAAAAGAGAAAAGGAGATCGTATGGGTTTGGTGTTTTTTGGAACCAATGCGTACATACAGGCACCATTCACGCCCGATTTGCTCACAGTAGGCCAAATGCTCGATGAAGCTGACGTGGGGATGGCAGGTCAGATGACTCACATTGGCAAGGCGATCAACAAAGGTTTAGAAATGTTTGACAATGACACGCTCAAAACCAAGGTCATGCTTTTGCTCACTGATGGAATCGATGCTGGAGACGGGATCCAGCCCTTGGATGCAGCTGATAGAGCGCGCAAAGATTCTGTGATGATCTACACCTTGGGCATCGGCACACCTGGTCATGGTGGGTCTGATCTCGACGAACGCACCTTGGAGCAGATAGCGGAATTGACAGGTGGTCAATATTTTCTAGCTAAAGATGAAAACCGACTCAAAGAAATCTATAGCGAGCTAGACAAATTGGAACCTATGGAATATGAAGAAACACAAAACAAACCTGTCACCATGCTCTACCCCTACCCATTGGCTGTAGCCATGGCACTGGCGATTTTATCTACCATGCTGTCAGTATTCGTGAGCGCGATCAAGGTTTTTAGAGAAAGAAAGGAGGCCAACTATGCTTGACGGTTTGTTCCCCATAGACTGGGAAGTTTTTCACTTTCTCAGACCTAGATTTTTGTGGCTGATCATACCCATAGTACTCATCCTACTGCTAGGTTTAGTGAGTTTTGCTCAAGAAATCCGCTGGAAAGTGGTCATTGCTCCGCATCTGAGACCCTATGTCATCCAAAAAGGCAATCAGCGAACCAAAGCATGGATGAATTTTGCCTTGCTCCTCATGTTGTGTTTGGGCGTGTTGGCACTGGCTGGCCCTACATGGAAAACAATCAAACTCCCTGGTCGGGTCTTAGAAACACCTATGGTCATTGTGCTGGATCTGTCTCAAAGCATGATGGCAGAGGATCTCCAACCCAATCGCCTAGAAAGAGCCAAATTCAAAATTCAGGATTTACTCGAAAAGAACCCAAGAGCACGTGTGGCATTGGTTGGTTTTGCTGGTACTGCTCACACCATCGTACCTTTGTCATGGGATTATGAAATCATCAACAGCCATATCAAAGGTTTAAAACCCTCAGTCATGCCCTATCCTGGTTCGGATTTAGGGGCAGCATTGGTACTGGCTGATACAATCATGTCAGTGACAGATGCACCTGGCACGGTGGTTATTTTGACCGATGATTTTGATGACAGCCTGTTTAGCATTTTCAAAGATTTTACCGAAAGGACTCAAAACAAAATAGAAATCCTACCTATGAACACCCCAGGTGGCAGTACCATTCCGACACGTTGGGGTCGTGGCACGATGAAAGACAGTGATGGACACCCTGCCTACTCATCAATCAACCAGGCCACACTCAACAAACTGGGATCACTAGAAGGTGTCACAGTCAATGCCATGACACTAGATGACAGTGATGTAGAGGTGATTAGCAAAAAAATAGCCGCTCACTTGAAGTTTACTGAGCAGCCCAAAGAGAAGAAGGATGATTGGCGAGATGCGGGTTGGTTATTGATTTTCCCAATGGCCTTTCTTGCCTTATTTTGGTTTAGAAAAGGTTGGGTAATATATGCTGTGTCATTGTTCTTGTTGTCATCCTGTGGTCAAATAGAAACATTTGAAGATCTATGGTTTACCAAAAACTATCAAGGCCAAAAACTGGCCAATGAAGGAAAGTATGAAATGGCTGGAGATCGATTTGACGACATGATGCACAAGGGAGTGGCTTATTATAAAGCGGGTGATTATGATCAGGCTATCAAGGCATTTGACCAAGACACCACTGCCATCGGTGCCTACAATCTCGGCTTGGCATACTTTCAAAATGGTGATACGATCGCTGCGCTAATGGCTTTTGATCAGGCAGTAGCACTAGACCCTCAGCTACAACCCGCTCGCAGCAACCAACAAGCCCTAGGCAGACTGGTAGGAACAGATGGTATGAGTGTAGGCACTGCTGCAGAAGAGGACCACAGCTCCCAAGCCAAAATGAAGCGCAACGACAGCATGGAAGACCTGAGTGGTGGAGGGCAAGAAGCAACTAAAAAAGACATGGAAAAAAAGCGGCTAGAAGAAAATGTGGCATCCAACATTCACAAGGGAAAGGAACTCGATATGCCTCCTAAAGACATGGATATTGAAATTCAAAAACAGAACGATACCAACATCATCATGCAAAAAGTAGATGACGATCCTTCGATGTTTTTGCAGCGAAAATTCGAATATCAGGTACGCAAAGACCAAATAAAACCCAAAGCCAATGAGACCAAATGGTAAATTCTATCTGATTTGGGTGTGGTTGGCGATAGTAGCGCTCACCACAGACCTACAGGCGCAAAGGCTTTGGAGTCAGGTGCACCTCAACCGCTCGGCTACCTATGTCGGTCAACCTGTTGAGGTCAGTATCACAGTGTACACTTCTACATGGTTTACCTCTGGTTTGGACTTGGGCAACATCCAGATTGATGGTGCTTATACAATTTATTTTAGACCCGTCAGTGTGTCCATGTATGTAGATGGTGTCAATTATCCGGGTATCCAACTGATCTACCACGTTTTTCCTTATCAAGAAGAGGACATTGTCTTTCCATCTCTGACTTTGGAAGTAGAGACTCCTCCAGATGGAGATTTCAAGGGTGTAAAACACCACCTAAAAACGCAAGAAAAGGTAATCAAAGTACGCCCAGCTCCTCCAGGGTTTGATAAGACAGACTGGCTGGTGGCTACAGGAATGTATGTATCTGATCATTGGTCTGGCAGCCTGAAACAAGTAAAAGTTGGAGATGTACTGGAGCGCAAGATTGCTCGTACCGTGTATGGTACAGTTGCCGAATTGATTCCTCCTATTGGATGGGATAGCACGGCCAGTGTGAGCATGTACCCCGATCGCAGCATCACCCACAACGAAAAGGGAAAAACCAGCATTAGTTCGTCGCGAACAGAAGGCATGCGGTATCTTTTCGAAAAGGAAGGCACGGTCACTTTGCCCGAAATGGTGTTTACCTATTTCCATCCCTATCGCAAAAAACTCTACAAACGCACACTCAAATCGATAACAATCGAGGTACAACCCAACCCTGATTTGGGCGTGCTCAAAAGTGTGCGTGACAGCCTACTCGTGCAGCAACAGACAGTGGAAGCCACTGCGCAAGAAGATCAGCCTTGGCGTTTTATGGGATTGTCAGCCAAACAGCTCGCTACCATCTCGGTATTGTCTCTGCTCATGCTGTACATACTGATCAAGGTGTTGCGGTATTTGATCGCTGCGTTTCGTCAGCACAGACAAAACTACCGAGCATCGGAGGCATACTTTTTTGACCTTTACAAAAAAGCCTCTCACCACAACAAGGCAAACCAGTCAGAACAAGCACTGTATCGATGGATCGACGAATTGAAATTGGAACAACCTACCTTACGCTACTTTGTAGACAATTTTGGAACCGATGCCTTGCGACAAGCATTTTCCAATCGAGAAACTGTCTCTTCTCTTTGTCTCCATACAAAGGAATGGAAATCAGCCAGAAAGAATTATCTACAAAGTCAAAATCAATTGGGCTTTCAATCTCAACCAGGATGGATCAATCCGTGAGTTTCCAATGACGATACTTTCTCCCTGTGAAACCGAGCATAGGATTCAGAGCCCTCATATAGCCAGTGTAGGTAGGTTGTGCTTGGTTCACTCCTTTACTTTGCCATCCATCATATTGGCCTTGGAGTTGAGTGGGTTGCCAGTGCTGCGTCTAAAGGAAGAGATTTGACCACAGTGCCAAATGGCATCTGCGATAGGGCCATTGATATCATTCCAAAAAGGATATTCTTTGCTCCCCTTGTCACTGAGAAATACCACGTTGTAGTTTTTAAAATCCTTGTCTTTGCTATTTCTCAGTAGGAGGCTGGCTTCTTCGATGTTTTTAAGGGTGGCTTCTCTTTTTTGAGCAAAAGTCATCTCTGGTGTAGCCATTCGTACATCTGTCGCTTGCTGCAAAACGGAATTGTAAACAACCCTCGTCAAATCATAAATATGATCCACTGTCTCTTGCGTAGTTCTCGCCTCCGCATTGGGTTGGTATTGCAAATCTGTCTCGGTCAGACTCGCAGTAGCCCAATAGTACCGATACCCCAACCCGTCAAGCAATCTAGCTGCCACTGTACCTGCACTGTAGTGATCTGGCGCATCGGGGATTTCATAGTAATAATCAGTAGATTTTTGAGCATGCAATTGAATACTCACCAACAGGATAGCAAATGTAAGGATGTGTTTCATAGAATATATAGTTTGATTTTTACTCCAACAACAATAAGCATTACGGGTTGTTTTATTGTGATCCTTGCATGGATAATGCTGAACAATTCATTGTATCTCAACTCAACAGGTTTTGTAGTTTTTCCTCTCCATGAAACAATAAAGCAGACACTATGCTGGATTTATTGATCGGCCCCATGACATGTGGAAAACGAGCTTGTCTGGACTCAACATACTCCCACTCTAGCCGCTGATCCAATCGATCGGGATGTATCACCAACAACACCATGTCCACTCCCGCATCGAAGTAGCGCTGATACGAAATCATCAATTCCTCCATCACTGAGCAATGGATAAATCCCTCGGTCTCTAATGAAGAATGGGTATAATTGAACTCCGACAATTGACTATTCCAAAGCTCAGCAGTGGTCAAATGAAAAATCGGTTGCGCCAAGACAGACCTCTGGGTATTCATCCGCTGGTACAGATGACTGATCAGTCTTGATACCACGAAATTGACCTGACCAAGCAAAAACACATGCTGATGGTTCTTCTCTTCAACCACCAAAGCCTTTTGCCCGATAAATCCCCAATACATCAATCCAAAGAAGAAAAAGATGCTAAACAGGTTGAGGTTGTAATTGTACCAACCCAGTGGTAGCGCCATCATCGAAAGAGAAGTCCCGATCCCTCCTCCTACCAATGCAACGATCAGTTTTTTGGTCTGCACCTGAATTAACTTGATTTTATCAAAATCAATGACCGTACTTTTTCCCTTGTGGACGATCTGCATCATGCCAGAATACAGGATGATTTTGTTCGAATTATCCCCTTCTTTATTCATATAGCATTGCAACACAGCGGCTTCTTGTTTGGTCATCTCTTCTTGGTCACTCATTTATTCTTGTGTAACGAATGGTTATTCGTGAAGGGTTAAAAGTAAGAAAGTTTTGGGTCTATATGATTTATAGTGGAAAGTGTATTTCAGTCATGTAGATAACTAGTTTACTCCAATATTCCCCCTCAAGTCGGAGGACTCTTACTTTTCTTGATAAAAAATAAACAAAAATCAGGGCAAGGAGTCAAAAAGCTGTCAAACTTTCCACTTTCAAGCTTTACGGACTTTCAACTTATAACTATTGACTTTAAACATTTCACTTTTTAACTCCTGAACTCAGGATCAAATTGACCATTTCGGTCTAACAACTAAATAATTAATACTCTAATAAGATCATTGCGCACATTGTATTAATATTGCGTCCAGATCATGGCATTGAAGATAAAGGATATACAAGCACCCGTTTCTCTGGAAATGGCAGAATTCGAGAAACGATTCAGGTCATCCATGAAAAGTAATGTGATGCTGCTCGACAAAATCATGTCGTACATCGTCAAACGAAAGGGCAAACAGATGCGACCTATGTTCGTCTTCTTATGTGCTGCCACCGTCGGGAAAATCGAAGACTCTACCTACCGTGGTGCCTCCCTGATCGAACTCCTCCACACCGCCACCCTAGTCCACGATGATGTGGTAGATGAATCCACCTACAGGCGAGGTTTCTTCTCCGTCAATGCACTCTGGAAAAACAAAATTGCTGTCTTGGTCGGTGACTTTCTACTGTCTAGAGGCATGCTCCTGTCCATCGACAATGGTGATTTCGATCTGCTCAAAATCGTATCAGAAGCCATCCGCGAGATGAGCGAAGGAGAGATTCTCCAGATGGAGAAAGCCAAAAAACTGGACATCACAGAAGAAGTCTACTACGAAGTGATCCGACAAAAAACAGCCAGCTTGATCACTGCCTGTTGCAAAGTAGGTGTCGCTTCGGCAGGAGCTGATCCTGTCACCATCCAATCCTTTGGTGAGTTTGGTGAGAAAGTCGGAATGGCCTTCCAGATCAAGGACGATCTCTTCGACTATGGCACCCAAGAAATTGGCAAGCCTCTGGGTATTGACATTCGCGAAAAGAAGATGACCTTGCCACTGATTCATGCGCTCAATCAATCGTCTAGGAGTGAAAAGAAGCACATCATCAACATCATCAAAAAGCACAACGAGAATACCAAAAAAGTCAATGAGGTAATCAAATTTGTAGTGGACAAAGGTGGGCTGGACTATGCCCAAGGCGTGATGAATCGCTACCATACAGAAGCCATCGACATCCTCCGTACCTTCCCAGACTCAGAGGCACGCCAGTCGCTGGAGCAGCTCGTACAGTTCACGATAGAGAGGTCGAAATAATTCGCTTTACGCTAAGCGCCTTGCGCTGTACGTTTGAGACTGAGTGGGAAATATTTTTAGTTCAAATCATCCTCGTCTGTGACCATAGCCGTCAGGTTAAAGACGCGGACGATTGGGGGACTAGTTATCGTATTTTAAGTTATAGCGTTTCTGATGTCTTCCCTAGTTGATCCATTATAGAGGGTATTGATTTTAGGAGAAATTTTGTTCAATTTCTTGAGACTCAATCTACTCATCAAGATGGTTTGCCTCTTGGCATACCTTATATCCTTGTTATTTTTTAGAAACATTCCTAATCGAACAAATATCAATTCTAAGTTCATGTAAAACGCAATGCAGTAAGCGAAGGGGATAAAGGTAATTGATAAGATAATCGGTAGCAGAAAGGACTTTAGGTTTGGTAAGTTTGCAAAACCATGAAAATCAATCCAGATATCACGAATTGAAATTCCAAGTACAACAACTCCGAAAATTGTAAAAACCCAATCAATTAGTGATTTGACTTTCTGAGTTCGTTCCTCTCGCTCTGCAACAGCTTGGATCATTGCAAGGAAAGCAATAATTGGTAGGAGTATAAGTTCAGTTATCAAACTGAATTGGTGAATATTTACGACAAACTCCAATATCAAAATTAACTTTAAATTATCACGAACCATGTTCTTGAAGAAGTCCTTTTCCTTTCCAGCTTTTTTCAGGTTAAATAGAATGAGAAACCCAGATCCAATGAACCAATAAATTGAATCTTTAAAAAGTGAGAAGTCCCAAAAACTAAGTCGATAAAGCAGATATATTATTGAACTTGAATAAAGAATTGCTAACAAGATGACTATTAAGATAGAAGTAACAAAGAAGGATTTAAGAACGCCCCTTGAGGCCATTCTTATTCCCTTGTTAAATTGAATCCCCAAAATTATTGGCAATATCCATATAACTGTAGAAAGTTCTCTGTTACTGAATATGTCGTAGAGTTCGGTCACTTTAAAATTCAAGGTAGATTTTGTTCAGTTTAGAGGTTTGATAGCTAAAGGTTTTTATAACGTTTTGTAATTTTGTTGCAGCTACACAGTAGTACATCTGGATGGCCTCTATATTATTGATTCCCCCAAGAATACTCCTTTCCTCCCTTCGATACAAACATCCAATCTTAAAAGTCAAATCACCAGCAAAAAATACCCAGATATAGGGAATCTGCTGTCCCAGAGCAGGAAGGACAGTATCTATTTAGACCTATAAGGTTTTAAAAACCTTATAGGTCTTCGACGATGATGTAACTGTGAGAAATCTTGCAAATGAAACAAACCCAGAAAACCGCTCAAAAGCATCAAAAACACCCTTTTTCAATGCCATTTGTAGTGTATCTAAAAACCCGCGCAGATTTGATACAAAGTCTGCACGGACTTGATGCCAAGTCTGCACGGATTTGATGTCAAGTCTGCGCGGATTTGGAGCCAAACCTGCGCAGATTTAAAAAAAGACTAGGCAGACTTAAGGCAAAGTCTGCCTAGTCTTGGGACAAAACCTAGGCAGACTTTGGACAAAACCACAGCAGACTTTAGAGAAAACCACAGCAGACTTGGAACTACATCTGCGCGGGTTTTTGAAGACATGTTTTTAGCTAATGAATCTACACTCTCTACGGGGTATTCCAACGACTGTATTTGGGTGTGACTCTTTGTATTTCTACCCGACCGTATTGCGTCAAACACTGAGCGCAATGCAGCAAGCCAATCGCGTATTACCTCGGAACCATCTCGATCAGATCATCGCTATTCAAATAGACGATCCCGTCATCCATCAAGCCTCTAATCGCCTCGGTGAGTACAAAGTCATTGTGCTGTCCTGATGATTGTTTGAGTGCTGCCAGAGTTTGTCTTTTTTTGGTTTCTAGTGCATGGAGAATGGCTCGTTGGGCTTTTTCAATCTCCACCTCAAACCCCTCCTCCTTCTTGGCTTTGATGCAGACATCGCAGACACCGCAGTTGAGATATACTACTTCGTCAAAATACTCTTGGAATATCCTCGTGCGACAGCCTGTTCTGTTTTGGGTGTAGGCGACCATGGCCTGTGTTTTCTGTTTGATTACCTCCTGTCGGGGTTCGGTGAGTCGATAGTATCGCTTCAATGCAGACTGCTCCTGTCGAGGCATCAAGTAGGTCAACTGTGGTTTGGTCTTCAACGGATCGTAGATTACCATTCCATTTTGGGACAGAAAATTCAGCTTCTTGATCACCTCACTCTTAGAATCCTGACTCACCTTGGCCAACTCGAACTCAGAGATCGTCATGAAGTCCAAATACAACTCCCCTCCATACAGGCGCAATAGGGCTTTGAACAAAGCATCGTAGCGGGCATTGGCAATCACGAACTTGTAGATCTCCTTGTTGGACACGTTGATCGTCAGACTGCTGCCACGTGAGGAGTTTTCGCTGAGCAAGAGCAGCCCCATCTCCTGCAATTTTTTGATGGTATGATACACCTCCATGGCTTGGAGGTTGTACTGATAGGAAAACGCCTTGAGATCAAAATCAAAACTCTGCCATTCGCTACTGCCAGTGGCCAATTTGTAATAATTGGCAAGCGCTTGGTAGATCCGCTCGACATATTCTAGGGAAGGATTCCTCAGTTTCTCACTTCGCTCCAGGTTGAATACATCTGTGGCGTTGTACAGCAAGATCGCATAGGCATTTCGCTCATCACGACCCGCACGTCCCGCTTCCTGATAGTAGGACTCCAAAGAATCTGGGAGATCCAAATGAATCACGATCCGCACATCAGGCTTGTCGATCCCCATCCCGAAGGCATTGGTACAGACCATCACCCTCCTGATGTTTTTGATCCACTCCTCTTGCTTCTTTTGCCTCACATCTGGCGCTAGCCCTGCGTGGTAAAAGTCCGATGAGATTCCCTTTTGGTAGAGAAATTTGGCTACATTTTCCGTTTCCTTGCGGCTCCTCACATAGACGATGGCACTGCCTTTGACATTGGTTAGAATCTCCAGCATTTTTGGTCCTTTGTTCTCCAGATCAAACACCGAGTAGGATAAATTCTTACGTGCAAAGCTCTTTTGGAAAATCTGTGGATTGACAAAGCTTAGCTTTTCACAGATATCCTGCTTGACATCCTTGGTCGCAGTAGCAGTCAACGCAATCTTCTTGACGGCTGGGAGGATGTCATACACCTGAGCAATGTCTGCATAAGATGGGCGAAAGTCATAGCCCCACTGCGAGATGCAATGCGCCTCATCCACCGCCAATAGGCTCACATTCATTTGCTTAACCCGAGCGACAAAGAGATCTGAAGTCAATCGCTCTGGCGCTACATAGAGAAACTTCACCTGACCCTGCACGCAATTGTCTAGCAATACATCAATTTCGCGATTGGGCAAGCCTGAATACAACGCGGCAGCTTTGATTCCACGTTTTTTCAATTGATAGACTTGATCATTCATCAGAGCGACCAATGGAGAAATCACCAAACATACACCTTCCAACATCAATGCTGGCACCTGAAAACAAATGGATTTACCTCCTCCAGTTGGCAAGAGAGCCAAGGTGTCCTTGCCCGCCAACACAGACTCGATGATGTCCAGCTGCATGGGACGAAAATCCTCGTAACCCCAGTATTGTTTGAGTATGTCGTGTGGAGTAGCCAATAGATCAACAGTCGTGATAAAAGGTGACTTGCTTCATGGACTAAAGATCGAGTTTAGCGATCTTATCTACAAGGACTCGGTTGATATTCTGATAAGACTCATAGGACCAACCACCCACATGTGGTGACACCAACACTCGATCCATGGCAAACAAAGCATCATAGGTCTGCTTTTGTTCGGCCGTGAGTTTGGTAAATTTTTCGTTCTCCAACACATCCAATCCTGCATGGGTGACTTTGCCAGATTGCATTGCCTGCAACAGGTCTTTGGTCACCACCACTTCTCCTCTGGCAGCATTGATCAGTACTATGTTCTTTTTGAATTGCTGCAAGTAATCTGCATCTACGAGATTTCGTGTATGATCAGTGAGCGGGACATGCAAACTGAATATATCTGCCTGCTCAAAAATATCCTCCATGCTAACCTCCTCTACATACAGGTCTGTAAAATTGGTCTTGCTGATGTCGTAAGCGATCACGCGACAGCCAAAACCAGCCAACTTCTCCGCCACCGCACTGCCCATGTGTCCATATCCCAACAGCGCAATGGTTTTGCCACTCAACTCAAAACCTCTGTTGCCTTCTCGGTCCCAGATGTAGCTTTTCACCTCCCGATTGGCACGTACCAGGTTGTTGGACAAACTCAGCAACATCCCGAGTACATGCTCACCAAGGGCATCACGGTTTCCTTCAGGAGCATTGAGGATTTGAATCCCGTGCTCATGAATATAGCTTACCTCCAACTGATCGATACCCGCTCCAGCTCTGCCTATAAATTTGACACTCGGCTTGGTTGACAGCAACTCCGCATCAATGGTGGTTTTACTCCTCACGATCATGCCTACGTATAGATCGGGAGCCTCCATGATTTGCTCGCGTGTCACGAAGGGTTGATAATCTGCTTCAAAACCAATCTTGTGGAGCATGGCAGTGATGCTGTCATGCATGTCATCAATGATGAGAATTTTTTTCATGATTGTATTTGTACTCAACTCAAATTTTACTTTATCCTATTTGAGTGAATGGAAAATAATAATGTTCCACTTTTTAACTTTCATACCTTTAACTCTAAACTCCCGAATTTTTCAATTCAGATTAAAGTCCATACAGCTGATGTGCTACGAAGAAATACACAGCTAATCCCAACAAATCATTGGCAGTGGTGATAAACGGCCCAGAAGCAATCGCAGGATTCACGCCGAGCTTATCCAAAATCAACGGCGTAATCGTTCCCATAAAGGACGCCAACAGCACCACACTAAACAAGGCCGTACTTACTGTAGTCGCGATGGTTTGATCTGAAGTCGAAAAGATCACGATTCCAAACACAATGATCGCAAGGATAATTCCATTGACTACCGCTACCAGAAATGTCTTGATGAGTTTCTTGAAGATCGAATCTCTGAACACACTGGAGTTGGCCAGCCCCTGCACCACGATGGTCGAGGATTGAATCCCTACATTGCCTCCTGTGGCAGTAATCAGCGGGATGAAAAATGCCATGACTGGCACCAAGGCAATATCAGCCTCAAACAAACTGATAAATTTGGCCCCCAACAGTCCCCCTACCAAACCAATCACCAACCACGGCAATCGTGCTTTGGATATGATCCACACCGTATCGTCTTCTTCCACATCGGCGGAGATACCAGACATCATTTGTATATCCTCTTCCGCCTGCTCCGTGATGACATCTAGGACGTCATCGATGGTAATTCTTCCCATCAACTTGCCACGTACATTCACGACTGGCAGGGCATCCAAATCGTATTTTTGCATGATCTGCACGACTTCCTCCTCCTCGACAAAAGTCTCTACCATCGCTATATCCGAATCGTATATATCGGCTATTTTGGTATTGTCGTCCGCCAGAATAATTCTTTTGAGCGAAACCTTACCCAACAATTTGTCATGGTCGTCTACGACATAGACGGAGTAGATTTTCTGTACGTTTTCGGCTTGTTTCCTGATTTCCTCGATGCAGCGCTTGATTGTCCAATTGTGATTAGCTTTGATCAATTCCTTGGCCATCAACCCTCCTGCTACATCATCATCGTAGCGGAGTAGATCCAAAAGGTGACCTGCCTTCTCTTCATTTTCAAGCAAAGAAATAACTTCCTCTCGTCTGGATATAGAAAGGAGATTGAGCAGATGAACCCCATCATCTGAATCCAAACAATCAATGTAGCGAGCGATTTCTTCAGAGCTAAATATCGTCAAGAATCTGCCCTGTAGGTCCTCTTCGAGTTCGATCACTACCTCTGCTCCTACCTGTGGAGCCAACAGATCCAATACATACTTGGACTCCTCGGCATCAAACTCTTCGAGCAGTTCGGTAATGTCCACAGGTTTGACACCCTCCAATGAAGATTGGATAAAATCTGCCTCTTGCCCCTCTACCGCTAGGGTGAAACGATCTAGAAATTCTTTGGAAAGCGCGAAATCCATGATTTCAGACATGACTATGGATCATATTGGTTAGTTGAATAAATGCGTCAACGGAGAGCTGCTCGGCTCTCTTGTTGAAGACCTCCTGCTCCGTAACTGACTCAGGCAAATTTAGAGTTTTTAGGGCGTTGCGCAAGGTTTTTCGACGCATTTGGAAGCCTGCTTTCACGACTCTTTTGAATAATTTTTCATCACAACCCAAATCCGTCACTCCGTTTCTCGTGAGCTTAATCACTCCTGAGTGTACTTTAGGCGGTGGCAAGAAAACCTCTGGTGGCACGGTAAACAAATACTCTATGTCATAGTAAGCCTGCAACAGTACACTGAGGATGCCATAATCTTTGTTACCCTCTTGCGATGCGATGCGCTCAGCGACTTCCTTTTGCAACATGCAGACTACCTCATCCACTTTGTCTCTGTTGTCCAGAACCTTGAAAAATATCTGAGAAGAAATATTGTAAGGGAAGTTGCCAATGATGCTAAAATTTTGACCCGCAAACAATGTCTCGAGATCTTGTTTGAGGAAATCCGCAAATAAAATTTCTACTTCCTTGTCTTTGTATTTCTTTTCCAAAAAATCTATGGACTCCTTGTCGAGATCGACCATGACCAAACGATCAATGCGATCATTGTCCACCATAAACTCCGACAAGACACCCGTACCTGGACCTATTTCCAGGACATTGTGATTGTGCGGGGCATCTAGCAAAGCCAAGACAATATTTTCTGCTATTCTCAGATCTTTGAGAAAGTGCTGACCCAATCTTTTTTTCGGCCTTACGTACGCCATAGATTTATTGATTTTTATTTTAAATTGCAGACAAACGCTGGAACCGACATCAAAACCCATCAGTCCAGTAGTAACCACATCAACATGGAGAAAGACATTTCAAGCCAATCAAGAAAACCTGTTATCGGCATTTCTATTGGTGATTTCAATGGCATTGGACCCGAAGTTATTATCAAAGCACTCGGAAACAATAAAATGACCAAATATTTCACCCCTGTCATTTATGGTTCAGCAAAAGTACTTTCATTTTATAGAAAGTCCCTTGATCTCAACACTTTCAATTTCACTCCGATCACGAATATCAAAGATGCCTCTCACAAAAAGGTAAATGTAATGGAGTGCTGGACAGAAGATGTCGAGATCACCCCCGGCATCAGCAACGAAACGGGAGGCAAATATGCCTTCATTGCCCTCGAAAAAGCAACCAACGACCTCAAAGAAGGTCACCTCCAAGCATTAGTCACAGCGCCAATCAATAAGCTCAATATTCAGAATGACCAATTCAAGTTCCCAGGTCACACAGAATACTTGGCTGAGAAGGCTGGTGCAAAAGACAGTCTGATGTTTATGATCTCGGACACGCTCAGAGTCGGAGTCCTCACGGGTCATATCCCGCTCAAGGACGTATCTGCTGCCATCACCAGAGAAAAGCTAGAAGCCAAACTCAAAATGATGGTCGCTTCGCTCAAAAAGGATTTTGGGATTCAAAAGCCTAAAATAGCTGTACTTGGACTCAATCCGCATGCTGGAGAGGAAGGTTTGCTAGGCAGTGAAGAAGTTGAAATCATCAAACCTACGATCGACTCGATGAAGGAAAAAGGTCAAATCATCATGGGACCCTATCCCGCTGATGGTTTTTTTGGCAAAGGACAGCAGCACAAGTTTGACGCAGTACTGGCCATGTACCACGACCAAGGGTTGATTCCATTCAAGAGCTTGACCTTCGCCAATGGTGTTAATTTCACTGCGGGGCTTCCATTCGTCAGGACATCTCCTGATCATGGCACAGCCTACAGCCTTGCTGACAAAAACGAAGCAGACGAAAGCTCGATGAGGACGGCCATCTTTGCAGCGCTCGACATCTCCAACCATAGACTAGACAACCAGTAGGTACCGTCAGAGATGATCAAAAAACAGTTCAAAATATCCAATCACATCATACTTGGTATCTGGGAAATAGACGAAAGCCTAGAACAGTTGGCGCAAGGTTTTGATCAGAAGGAATTGGACTGTATCGCTCATTTCCATCCACTCAAGAAGGCAGAACACATAGCCTCTCGTCAACTGATCCAGTCCATGTGTCAGGAGATGGACATCCCGTTTCACGGCATCTGCAAGGACAGTCATGGCAAACCACACTTGATTGATTCGGACTACCATATTTCGTTGTCCCATAGCTACCCCAAAATCGCTGCGATGATCAATCTGGACGTACCCTGCGGAATAGATATTGAGCAACCACGTGAGCAATTGCGCAGGGTAAAAAGCAAATTCTTGAATCCTGCCGAACTCCAAGTATGCCAAGATGATTTGGATTTGCTATGCATCTATTGGTGCGCCAAAGAGTCTATTTACAAGATGCACGGGAGGAAAAATTTGAGTTTTGCGCAAAACATCGAAATCAATCGAATCAAAGACAATCAAATCTTTTGTTCCATCAACAAAGACCAGGAACGGAAGAAATTCGTACTAAACATGCAACAAGAAGATGATTACCTGATCACCTACAACTTGTAATCGAAATACTCATCAAGACAATTCCACATCGCATAGTTATGAGCAAATACATCCTATTCATACTCGCCAACCTAAGCAGCCTGTTTGTCTCCGCCCAAGACGTCAACCTAGACGCACTCAAACTCTGGAATGTGCAGAAAGAAGACATAGTCAATTTGCCTATTAACAAAGGGATCACGGTCATCCTTTTTACCAGTACGGATTGTCCCTATGACCAATTGTACGAAGACCGCATTTTCGCACTTCAAAAAAAATATGGAGGCAAAGCTGATTTCTTCATGATCAACGCCAATACACCCAGCAATACTGGTGACAACTCTACGAAGACCAAAGCCCAAGCCAAGCAATACAACATCCCCTACTTTATAGATCAAAACCTAGATGCTGTTCGGGTTTTTCAAATAGAAAAGAGTCCTGAAGCGGTCGTCCTGACGACCAAGAATGGTAACACGACCATGGTATATCATGGTGCCATTGACGACAATCCCCAATCCGAAAACAATGTAAGAGTCAAGTATCTGGAGTCTGTCCTAAACAACGTGATTCAAAACAAGACTTCCCCCTATGACTTCAAGCGAGCTGCAGGTTGTAGGATTAGGTAACTAATCTCGGCTATCATCGATGATTCTGAGGAGGGTTTTGATGTCGTCAGACTTTTTGTACTCCCCCAATTTCTCAAATGAGGCAATCAAATTCCTCAGAGATCTCGACACGATATCCACATTGGAGCATGGTTGATAATAAGCATCTTGCTTGACCAGATGCAACTGCTCGATGTAGTTGTCAATGTCAGCTTTGGTAAAGATGATCCCATTGTTGAAAACATTGATATAAAACTGTGTATCATCCGTCTTGTAAGTCACAATGAAGAGGTTTGGCAAATTGACTCCATAAATCGGCATCTTGAGTTTCTGCGCAATCAACAAATAAATCACACACAAACTAAGAGGATTACCTTTCTTGGATTCCATCACGAGATTGATCATGCCATTGGATGGAGAATGAAAGTTCTTGGAATTGGGACGGAATTTCAGTCTGTTATAAATGATGTCGTTCAGGATTTTTACTTCCTGAATCGGTGTGTACTCACCGTTGAACTCCTTCCACGCTTCGTAGTAGAATTGCTCCAGTTTGCGTGTGAGATAACCCAAATTGAGATCTGGGTATTGGTAGTTGGCCACCAACATCATCCCTTCGAGTAGATTCTCTGCACCAGTCGTCTTCCATTCCATCAATCTCTCTTTGAGCAGCTCGTACTGGAGTTCATGGATGATATCTTCGATGCGACTTCTTACATCTGGAATGAGGCTGTTATTCATCCACTCCTTTTCCAAATACGGAATTACTGAGGTACCCAAAGACAGCAACTTCTTTTCCACGTGATTGGATACTTCGACATCCTCATCGTCTAGCAAGGATATCAGAGCTGTCAATTCCTTTTCGTTGATATCTATCTTCTCTTCTGTCATCTATTCCTCAATTGAAGCGTGAATCTATTCAATCGACCAGTTTCAATCCAAAAGAAGATAATAATAATTGCCTCAAAAACATAACAAGACCTTTACAATTCGCTTTTCGCTAAACGCTGTTCGTCCAAAAAATATTAGATAGTAGATTTAAGAACCCAGACAAAAGGCAAAGCTCTAAAATCTAGCGTCTAGATTTAAGTTTGAATCACGCCTACATTGAATTTATCAACGGGTGCGTGATCGGCAGCTTCTATGCCCATGGATACGATTCTGCGTGTCTCCAATGGATCTACTACACCATCTACCCATAGTCTAGCTGCTGCATAAAGAGGCTTGAGTTGTTCGTTGTATTTTTCAGTGATCTCTCGGAGGAAAATCTCCTTTTCTTCCTCTCCTACCTCTTGATCCTTGGCTTTGAGAGATGCTACTTTGATCTGCAAGAGTGTATTGGATGCAGCTGCTCCACTCATCACCGCCATCTGTGCCGTCGGCCAAGCGTATATCAGCCGAGGATCATAAGCCTTGCCACACATGGCGTAATTGCCCGCTCCGTAAGAATTGCCCACGATGAACGTGAATTTGGGTACCACAGAGTTGGCCATGGCATTGACCATCTTTGCGCCGTCCTTGATGATCCCTCCGTGCTCAGCTTTGCTACCTACCATGAATCCACTCACGTCGTGCATGAACACCAATGGAATTTTGCGCTGGTTGCAATTCATGATGAATCGCGCTGCCTTGTCTGCTGAGTCAGAGTAGATCACACCCCCCATCTGCATTTCTCCTTTCTTGGTTTTCACCATTTCACGTTGATTGGCGACTATGCCTACTGCCCAACCATCAATGCGGGCATGCCCACAAAGCAGGGTTTGACCGTAATCCTTCTTATACTCATCAAACTCCGAATCATCTACCAAGCGACCTATAATCTCTCTCATATCGTAGGACTTGGCTCTGTCCGTCGGGAGCAAACCGTATATTTCTTCTGGATTCAGTTTTGGTAGTTTGGATTCAGCTCTATCGAAACCTGCTGATTCGGGCTTGCCAATCTTGTCAAATATCTTTTTGACGGCATCCAGACACTCCTCATCAGAGTCATACTTATTATCGGTCACTCCAGAGATCTCGCAGTGAGTGGTTGCTCCTCCTAGTGTTTCGTTATCTATGTTTTCGCCTATGGCAGCTTTGACCAAATAACTCCCCGCCAAAAAGATAGAACCCGTCTTGTCCACGATCATGGCCTCATCGGACATGATAGGCAAATAAGCTCCACCAGCTACACAACTACCCATAATCGCCGCGATCTGCACTATCCCCATCGCCGACATTTTGGCATTGTTCCTAAACTGTCTCCCGAAATGTTCCTTGTCAGGAAATATTTCATCCTGCATGGGCAAAAACACCCCCGCACTGTCCACCAAATAAATAATGGGCAGATGGTTTTCCATCGCGACCTCTTGTGCTCTGAGGTTCTTTTTGGCAGTGATAGGAAACCAAGCTCCGGCTTTTACAGTGGCGTCATTGGCTACCACGACGCAGGTACGTCCTTGTACTCTACCGATACCTGTCACGACCCCACCCGATGGGCAGCCACCCTGCTCCTCGTACATTCCATCACCTACGAAGAGTCCTATCTCTACAAAATCATCAGGATCATCCAATAAGTAACTGATTCGTTCGCGGGCACTAAGTTTTCCTTTGGCATGTTGAGCAGCAATACGCTTTTCACCTCCACCCAACTTGACCTTCTTGGCCTTTTCGTTGAGACGAAAAAGTAGTTGCTTGTATTCGTCTTCATTTTTGTTGAAAGCAATATCCATGGCATCTGTTGTTTGTAACAAAAATAACCAATTGCATTTCTCAGTCTCTATGGATACCATAGATTCTAGAATCAGACAGTAGACAATTGCATATTCATACAAAATCATCCTTTTCAGCTTATTCGAATAGTACTAATTAATGTATAGATTGCAATTAATTCAGACTACCAATGTAACCTATGTTCTTTTCAGAGACACAAGTCAGAGTGAGGTATGGAGAAACAGACCAAATGGGGTATGTTTATTATGGCAATTACGCCATGTATTATGAGGTCGCCAGAGTCGAGTCACTCAGGACGCTAGGCCTATCGTATCGAGAAATGGAGGCCATGGGAGTAATGATGCCCGTACTAGAAAACCGCTCCAAATACATCGCTCCAGGTAGATACGACGAACTACTCACCATCAAAGTCAAATTGCCAGAGATGCCCAATGTGAGGATTCGGTTCGAATACGAAATCTACAATGAACAGAACAAATTGATCAACATCGGTGAAACCACCTTGGTCTTCGTGGATATGGAGTCCAACAAACCTTGTAAGATGCCAGAAGTGATGGAAAAACTATTAGCACCTTATTTCAATGACTAGACAAGCGCTACATAAGAGACTGTTGAGGTATCCGCGCTACAAACGTTTCATCAAGATACTCAAAACGACTCGTCTCAACAAAAGAAGAACGACACTCTACAGAGCCATTGTTATTTTCTTGGATAGCATACTGGACAATCGATTACTAACCATGGCCAGTGGAGTAGCATTTAGCTTTACGCTCGCCATCTTTCCATTGATCATATTCATTTTCACACTCATCCCTTATATCCATACGATCTCACCGCACATTGATGCCAACAGCATCATGAGTTTCATCGCTAATGTGATGCCTGCCAACATGTACCAAGCAGCTAACGATACTATACATGATATAGTGAGCAACAAGCGGGAAGGATTGCTATCATTCGGGGTGTTCTTTGCACTGCTATTGGCAACCAATGGCATGCACGGTCTGATGAGTGCTTTCAACAGTATCTATAAGACAATAGACCGCAGAGGTTTTCTCAAAACAAGGATGATCGCAACGATGCTCACCTTGATGATGGCATTTGTCCTGTTCTTTTCCATCTTTATGCTGGTCATTGGCAAGGCATTTCTCTCACACCTGTCAAATACGGGTTTTTTCAGACAAGAATACATCTATCATCTCATCATTACGCTCAAGTACGGAGTGATTGGGGTGTCATTTTTCATTGCTATATCGTTGATTTATTACTTTGCACCAGCGATACATGATCGATGGACCTTCTTCTCTGCTGGCACTATTTTTTCGGCGGTTTCCTGTGTAGCGGTTTCTTATGCATTTTCATTTTATATCAACAACTTTTCTGCCTACAACAAGTTCTACGGATCATTGGGAATGCTCATCGCATTGATGATTTGGCTGTATCTACTTTCGATCATTTTGCTGGTTGGATTTGAGTACAATGCCAGCGTAGATAAGGCGGTCCATTCGGACAAAATAGAGGTGACCACATCAGTGTTTGAATAATTTTTTACTTTTTTTCATCCAATATTTGACTAGATAAAATATTCTTCTAGATTTGCACTCCCATTCAAAGGAATGGAAATAATAACGACCTAGAGAAGTGGCAGAGTGGTCGATTGCACCGGTCTTGAAAACCGGCGTACCGCGAGGTACCGGGGGTTCGAATCCCTCCTTCTCTGCTTTATAAAAGCTTTCATTTTAACTAATGAAAGCTTTTATTTTTATGAGCCAACCTTCATTTATTCAATACTTAACAAAACGACTAACTCTGGTCCCAAAATCACTTCTTACCTGAATAAAATAGATTCCTGCGGGATAGTCACTCAGATCTATCTCCCATTTGATCAGCTTATTAGATTGATCATTGTTTTCAATCGCTAACTGTTGTCTCCCCTGAGTGTCAACCAATCTAATACTTACTATGGAAGGCATCGGAAGGATCAGTTTTATAGTTATTTCTCGTTGAGCAGGGTTAGGGTACAGTAATATTTCATTTTCACTCAACAATATCCTCTCGTCTATCAAAGATTGCAGTGCATGTGCCGCATTGATTCTTCCCCACCCATAGTAGGAGTCCCACCCCTCTATATCTTCTTGGAGACTCCCTATTTGATCCTCGCATGAGGAGGTCATGATGGCTGTCAGCTGAGAGGGAGACATATTTGTATCTGCAGCCAATAATAGAGACACCACACCAGCTACCATAGGTGCTGACATGGAGGTGCCCGCCCATATGTTGCCTGGTCGCTCCGAACTGTACTGATTCAATCCTAAAATATAATTGCCTGGTGCCAGCACGTCGATATGATCGCCATAGTTACTACCTCCTGCTCGACCGTTAAACGCTGTGCTACGCTGATCATCAGGATCACTGGATCCTACTGCCAGTGTGTGATAATAGGCAGCTGGATAATTAGGGATCGACGAATTGTCATTGCCCATGCTCGCTACGATCAGTACTCCTTTGCTATAGGCATAGTCCACGGCTTCTTTGAGTGCCTTGGAGTCATCCTTACCTACCAGCGAAAAATTGATCACGTCGGCACCTTCCTTCACTGCATAATAAATAGCACTAACCCAATCACTGTAGTAGCCTACTTGATTGGCATCAACTACCTTGCATATCATCAATCGACAGTTCCAATCAATACCTGCATACCCAAACCCATTGTTGCCATTGGCTGCCAAGACTCCTGCAACCGCTGTACCGTGACCATTGTCATCGGTCGGGTCATTGTCGTCGTTGACAAAATCCCAGCCGATGTAGTCATCTATGTATCCATTGTGATCGTTGTCTTCTCCATCTTCTGGTGCGTCGTTGTTTTGCCACAGACGCCCTTCAAACTCCTTGTGCTTGGGGTTAATCCCGCTATCTATGATCGCGACTGTGATGGATTCGTCCCCCTGTGACAGATCCCAAGCTGACAGTGCTTGTATATCCGCACCAACCTTTGGTCGTCCAAAATTAAATGTACCGTCGTTGTGCAAGTACCACTGCTGATCAAACTCTGGATCACTGGGAATATCAACTTGCTGTCCTGCGGCATAGCCCACATAGTCCGGCTCCACATAGGAAAACACCTCCGACTGGCTATATACATACAGTAAACTATCCAAAGATTGACTCTCCGCAAACTCCAAGACCCAAAGGTCATCCACGGGCTGGCTTGTGGACAAAGCCTTGCTTCTACTTGGAATAGTCAATTTACGATCATTGATCACTCTACTGAGACCAGATGAACTGTCTGGGCTGGAAAACATCTGGTCATGCCTGAGTTTGACGATCAGTCTTGGTTGAGCCAGCATAGTATGATGCCCACACCAGAGTACAGCTATAAATAATACATTTTGAAGATTTATTCTTGTCATTTAATCAAAGAGAAGACCAAACAGGTCTTCATTTTATGAATATCTCCAACACAAGAAAACACAGATCACAACTGCCTCTATCCCTATCAATGCGATGATAACCCTCCACACCAGTTTCCTACTAATTATACTTTTGCTCTCGTGATCATAGACCACTTGATTATGATTGTTCATAATTAGTTTATTTTCATTGAATTAAAACATTTGGCTCCCACGTGCTGTGGAACACATGTAGACCTTGACCCAAAGCAATATCCGTGATCAACTCCTCTGACGGGCCGCCATATATATCTCCTCTGTAGATACTGCCGCTATTGAGCTGATTGAGCCAATAGAGATCGCCTGTCTGTTCATCGACCACCACTGCGTAGGCATTGCTGACCCCATCGTCTCCGTCATAGAGTGTCTCTAGTTTTTGTTTTCCATCGAGACTGCCTCGCAAAATGCGGTCTGAGTAAGCAGCGCCCGGCAGGGCATTGTCCGTGATGAATAATTCCTGTGTAGCCTCGCTAATCGCCATTCCATAGGGATTCAGAAAACCACTCCCTCCTGCATACAACAACTCTGGAAGGCTCTCGCCTGACAGTTTGCTCCTCCACAGCTCATTGTCCTCATACTCAATCCAGTATAGGTAATCCTCTGACAACTGTAGGCCAATGCCCCAAGCGCCCCGTATCCCATCCTGAGCGGTAAACAATGTATCTACAGGTCCCAATCCATCAGCTGGAGCTGTTAAGATAAGGTCATCATATGGTTGTGTCCAGTACAACTGTCCTGCCTCCACATCCATGACCATCTCCACAGGCCCGTAGCTCCTAAGTGGTGCAGTATAGAGTACCTCAGGATTGCCACTACCGTCCCAAGCACCTCTCAATACCTGACGGGTAGCAAAATCAGTCCAATAGAGCATTTGGTTAGGCTCGTCCACGACCAAAGAAGTCGGCGTATCCAGGCCCTTGAGACTACCGAATGCCTGCTCAGTCTGGAGCAAAACTGCATCCTGATACACGGCTCGCATGATCTGATGATCTGCCATACTTGTCCAGTAGAGATAGGTATAGTCCACTGTAGGTATAGGTGTATTATCCGTCTCCGAACAGGCAACAAATGTCAAAAAAATGGCAAGGATGTAGAGATTATGTTTCATAGGTTCAACTACTATGGACGAATGTAACATTCGCATATTTTGTTTGCTATCATCATTTGTTATCACTGTATTATTTTTCATAAGTCACTGCTAAACAATCCTACACCATGGCGAGGCACGAAGCGATCCGTCCATACGGCCTACTACCCTCCGACAGACTGCTTCGCTATCGCTCGCAGTGACGGGTGGAGCGAGGCTCACAGTGACGGGGTTAGGTGTACACTCATGGCGATGAAACAGACATGGCACTGCTCCATGATACTTCACCATTTCAAAACCTCCTCGTACAAGTCTCTCCACTCGGGATTCATATCGTTGATCAAGCTCTCCTTTTTCAATCTAGAACCTGCCTTTAGCTGTTTTTCTCTCGCAATGGCCTCTACGATAGAGTGATAGCCCTCATAGTAGACCAACTTGGTCACATTGTACCTCGCCGTAAAGCTCTTTGGGTACTTATGATTTTTGTGGTCATGTATGCGACCTGCCAAGTCAGACGTAACTCCCACGTACAGCGTCGTGTTGTTCTTATTTGCCGTTATATATACACATCCTCCCTTTTTCATTCCTTTAAGTTAATCATCCCAAGCCACGCGGCAAGGCGTGAAGCGATCTGCCAGCCATCCGTCCCCACACGTCATTGCGAGGCACGACCTACCGTCATTCGCGAGGTACGAAGCGATCCGTCCATACGGCCTACTACCCTCCGACAGACTGCTTCGCTATCGCTCGCAGTGACGTGACAGGGGACTCGCAGTGACGGGCATACCTATGACAGGGGTACGGGCATTGGCTACCCATACGTATGGGTAGCCAATGCCCGTATGTATGGAGTACATAGGCTGATCATCAGGGGGATTGCTTCACTATCGTTCGCAATGACTGTGGGTTGCACCTCCCCATGACGGACAGATCGCTTCGTGCCTTGCAATGACGCTGTTCATCACTGGACAGTAAATACCACCCCAGACACCCCTGTACGTAGGGTCTTGGTCTTGTAGGCGGTGTTTCGGATCTCTATGCGGTAGTCTCCTGCGACCAGATTGGGCACCATCAGACTGAGTGTCTGGGGCTGATTGATGCGGATGCGCTCCGCCTTCTGCTCAGCTCCACCTGACTGACTGAGGAAAAACACGCCTTCCTCTTCGATGTTATCATAGATTTTGAGATTTTCCCCTTTGATCTCTAGGGTTTGGCCAGCTGTGATTTGCTCATTTTCGGTATTGCTGCCCCAGTCGTACACACTCTCGATATCAGGTGAGCGGTCTTCTGCCTTGATGTATTGCAGCTATACATCGAGTCCTCTGCTCAGGAGCTGTTGCTTGAGAGAGGCGATCACATTGAGGCTATGACGGGTGGTATCGAATCTGTCATCCACTGTGACGAATACGCCTCCTATACTGAATCGGACGCTCAGGTACTCGTCTGCATAGCCCTCCCCCTCGCTGATCCATTTGGCTATTTGTCCCCAGTAGGCATCTATCACCGCATTGGATTCGGTCGGTTTTAGGATGGATCCCGAGCCAGTGATCCCGAGGACCAGGTCTTCGCGGGTGTGCATGGTGACCTCATAGGGTACTCCTACATAGTCGTCTGGGATGTCTTTGGTTATCTTGTTTTCTCTCAGTGTATATCTTAGTGACATAGTGTTGTTTTTTTAGTATGTGAAATGATGAAAAACCACCAAGACACGAAGACCTTGGTGGTTTTATGAATTGAGTGTAAGTGTCATTGCGAGCGGTAGCGAAGCAGTCTGCATGTGGCTGAGATCGCTTCGTGCCTCGCGATGACGTGTACCTCGCATGATCCGATACGATGACAAAGAAGGCGTGTACCAACATGTACACGCCTCTACAAAATAGAATATAATTTACTCTGGCAGCACTTCGCCGATTTCTATGTCAAATAAAGATCCATTTTCAAAACCACCGAAAAGTACCTCGACAGTTTCACCATCCAGTGTGGAACGCATCACCTCACTATTAGATGTATTGGCGGGAACTTGTGAATTCATCCAGAAGATATATCCATTTTCCAAATCAATTTCCATATCATAAGGTGCTTTGACATAGTCTCCTGAGGAAACAATGGCTTCCAAATCTCCACTACCATCTAGGTTACCTACCAGGATTTCACTAGTACCTACAAAATCTACCCCATTGTTAGAAATGTAGATTTTTTCGTTATCTGAATCAACAGCGATGCCCGTAGGATAGTACAAACCATCCACTTCATCAAATAAAACAACTGCATCAGTAGAACCATCGATACTCCCTGTCATAACTCTGAAATAAGAACCATCCGTCCAATAGATTTTATCCTCAGAGATGCTCAACTTGATTGACTCAACCCCGAACTCATCATCAGTGGAAACTTCATAAATGGTTTCTTCTTCCACAGAACCATCCATAGGTACTTTATTGATATAAGCTGTTCCAAAATCAAGTGAGTATGCACAGAAATAAAGCATCTGATTCTCTGGATCCAAAGCAACATCATAGAAAACATAATTGTCAGAAGCTAATACGGTCTCTATTGTTCCATTGCCATCTATAGAGGCGCGGTATATACCATTCCCCGACCAGTACACATATCCACCCACAGCATCTACAGCTATACCAAAAGCACTACCAGCTTCAGTGTGATCTACTGTAGGGTAAATATTAGTAATAGTAGCACCTGTTTCATTGATCACTCCCTTGTGTATCCCATCAATAGTTGGCCAATAAACAGTCTTCACATCTACAGGTATTTTATTGACGGTATAGCTCAGGGTCTTGTCTGCCGCAGCTCCCTCTCTGCTGACACTCACCTGCACTTCACCCTCAGTCATGCCCTCTGGCACAGCTGTCGTAATGGTCGTAGCTGTTACTCCTGATACTGTAGCTACTGTTTCTCCAAATTTCACCTCGATCGCCTCGATACCTTCTCCGAAGTTCTCTCCCGTGATCACCACCTCTGATCCAGGGAAGCCATTGGTAGGGCTCAGACTGGTCAGTACTGGATTGTCCAAAGAAACGTTCACCACGAAATCCATAGACGACTCCAGCTCTTCGCCATTGGCGATCACGATGATGTGACCATCCTGTGCTGTAGCAGGAACAATTACTACGATGGTGGTCGATGTACCTGATACCAAGGTTGCATTTACATATTTTTTTACAGCTACTCCATCTACGAAGGTCTCTCCTGCATAGAACTTTACTTCGTTTTGGCTGTAGTCTGGGTTGAATCCTGTGCCTATGATGGTCACTTGCTCTCCTATCCGCGCTGTAGCTGGATCGATAGCTGTGATGGTCAGTTCTGAACCTTCTCCCGGCTCCTCTCCGCCCTCATCGTCTTTGCAACTGCTCATCAGTGTGACCATTGCGACCAACATGGCCAGCATCAGGCCTGTTATTTTTCCTGTATAATTTCTCATTGTTCTAGTGTATGTACTCTTATTGTTCGATTTCATTTTGAATTTCTTATGAATTAAACCCTGTTAGGGTTCAGAACCCTAACAGGGTTGTTTGATGTTATGCTTAAATGAAACCTGACAGGTTTTGAAAACCTGTCAGGTTTAGAAGTAAGAAGAGACCATGCATCCATCTGGATCCACCAGCGCTATGGCGTACTGCAAACAACCTTTGCGGAGTAGTGCGGGTTGGCATGGATAGGTACTGGGTCTCTGTTATAATCAAAAAATCAAATTAAAACTGCTCCCAGCCAGTATTCCAGTTTACAGTATTAGTCTTGCCAATAGCTCCACGGAAACCTACAGCAGTAAAACCAGTCAACAAGCCACTGCTAAGGTCAGATGATTTTTCAGTAACTGGTTGGAAACTCAATATAGAAGTAGGAGCCCAAGCATTAACACCCAATCCAGATCTTTTGACCAAAGTATTATTGTTAACAGAACCGCTAATGCTTGCGTTCAAGCACTCATTGTTAAATCCAGAAGCAGAGAAATTAGGTGCATTGGTGCTATCACCATCGTGGGCTACTCCAAAAGTTGGATAAACCAAAGTCACACCCTCAGCAAACACAGTGCTACCAAAAGCAGCAGGAACGTCTAGCTCCAACTGGTAATTAGGATATCCTACGATGATAGAGTTGAATATATCCAACTCGCTACCATCTCTGATCAATGCACCAGAGTTGTAAGCAGCATTGACTGCTGTACCTACGTTGTACTTGATTGGTCCTATCACAGTGAAGTTAGAGAAAGTAGCGTTCGTCAAATTACAACCAGAATAAGTATCCTCATCGCCATTAGACTCAAATCCACCTGTTGGGAAAGAAGAAAATACACTAGGATCTCTCAAAGAAACAGCAAACTGGATGTGTCCACTGTAGCCCTGATCTGTATCGAAATCATCGTCTTTGTTGTAAGACGCGATTAAGTAGCTGGCATTGACAGTACCTCCGAAGAATTCGAACCCATCGTCCAATCCATGCGTCACCTGTACGTGATCGATAGTTGTACCACTACCTACTCCACCCAGTGTCAAACCATTGATCTCATCACCATCCACCAATACGTTTCCCGCATACTCGATACGCACATACTGTAGTGTTCCAGAGTTGTCTGCATCATCGACTCCTCCATATCCATTATCTCCAGTTGCTGAAGATGGAATACCTTCAATTTCAGCAGTACCGTTATAGCAAATAGGAGCCTTACCTAAAATAATCACTCCACCCCAGTCACCTGAAGCAGGAACTGTTTCGTTAGATGTAAATACAATAGGAGCAGTAGAAGTACCTACAGCTTCAATTTTACCCCCACGCTCGATTACCAAAGTACCTGGAGGTGTTCCTGTTGCTGGGTTACCAGACAAAGTACCAGTGATACCTTTGATCAAAGTACCTGACTCGATGGTCAAAATCTGACCACTAGGTACACGGACAAATTCGTCTAGGATATATACAGTGTCTCTGTCGAGGGTACGAGTAGTAAGAAATCCACTCAAAGTAACCTCAGGTGCAGCTGCTGCTGATCCCTGAAGCTCTGGCTGTGGAGTATCCAATAATTGATCTTGACAAGAAGTAGTTACTATTGCAGCTATCACTCCAAGACCTAATACAAGCTGATTAAATTTTAATGTGTTCATAACATTTAGTTTTAAATAACTTAATTTTGTTTGTTTGTTAAATTGTAATCCACTGGCTCACAGTCGGTGGTTGCAACTGGTCTCACTACTGCCCTCGGCGGTGTGGGACTTTTTTTTGGTCGGTGATTTCAAGTCATGGTGTTTTAAGTGGTTTTGGTTTGGTGTTCTTTTTTATCATTTTATTGTTGATCCATTATTAAAATTGTCACTGCTAAAACTCAAACTGGAAGCCTAGCGAATAGTAACTGCCTGGCCGGTAGCTGCGTGTCGCATAGTCATAGCCATATTTGGTATATTCTTGTTCATTTTCTCTGTAGATAAACTCTTGCAGCTTTCCTTCATCATATTTCTCATCCAGATTCGTATCACGGTACTGGGTGATCGCCTGATTAAGGATGTCCTGCACCCCGACCTTCATCTGTAAGAAAGAAGTGATCTGTTGAATCCATACCAAATCGAGGGTGGTTCTGCTGGTCTCATACACAGGAGCTACATTTAATCTACCACTGGCGACCATACGCTGCCCGATGCTATTGACCAGTACCGAGAGGGTAGTACCCCACTCAGGCTGCGCAAAATAGAGGCTGGCATTGACCACATAGGGGGCAGCTCCCATGAAGGGACGGTAGGGTTTGCCCTCAGGTTTAACTCCCAGCTCCTCATAGACAGGTCTCAGATCCAGTCGATTTTGCATGTAGGCTGCATTGGCAATGATTGAAAAATACTGCATGGGTCTCCAAGGGATGAAGCCGAGGTTCTTTCGTGCCTCTAGCTCCACGCCCTTCACCGTCGCCTCAGGTGCATTGGCATAACTCGTATATATTATCCCCGTTTCAGGGCTGATATTCCTAATCACCTGCTCGATGATGTTTTTCATGTCCTTGTAGAATACCCCTATGGCGATGAACTCTCCCTCTGAGGGGTAGTACTCCCAGCGCAGGTCATAGTTTTGGATCTCGGCATCCTTTAATCCCGCATTACCCGTGACTCTACTAAAACTTTCAAAATCATAGTAAGAGAAAGGAGATGCCTCGCGATAGGCAGGGCGATCTATGGTCTTGCCATAGGTAGTGGTGAGCTTCATGTGGTGCGTGATGTTCCAGTTGATACTAGCTGAGGACAGCCAATGCACCTGCTGGGTGTCAGGAATGGTGTCGCCCAGAGGCTCACCAGTACTCCAGTCATAGCCCCCACTGGTAAAAATCTCTCGATCCAGTGGGTCTGACAATACCCGATCATTCCACTCGTAGCGCAGACCGGCATTGAGCTGAAATTTCTTGTTCATCAGAGGGACTTCTGCTCCCGCATAGGCCGCCTGGTAACGGTTGTGTACAAAGAATATGCCTTCTGCAAAATCACGCTGGAGATAAAGTCCCTGACCACTTTCGTCCAAGATCAGGCTATCGTTGACGATCCCACTTAGCTGATTCCAAGGAGTAGAGCCAGCATACTGATAGGTGTTATCTTGACTTGAATCTGCATATCTATAATCATAGTACCACGATTCGAAGGTACGATCCTGCTTTTGGTACATGCCACCAGCTTTGAGTTTGAGATCATGAGCCAAGGTCACACTGTAGTCCAGTCCCAGATTGATTCCTTTTTCATCCGTCAAGAAACTTCCCCTCCGGGTAGTTCCGTCTGAATTCCTTACATAAAATTGACCTTGGGTCTTCGCAGAGTCAACAAAATTAAAGACATAGGTCTGTATGTCTGGAGAGGTCATGGCTGAGTAGCTCGTTCCTGCTCGCCAGACTACCTCATGCGCCCCCAATCGATGCTGTCCGCTGAGCTGTCCACTGTACAGATCCTGTACACTGTACTCATAGTTGACCTCTCTTTCAAGCAAACGGTTTGTCGTCCCCTGATCGATAGCTTTGTCTCTAATCCCTGTCTGGTCATCGACGGATCGGTTGAGTAAGACTACCGCCTGTACGCTGTGCAGGTCATTGACCTGCCAAGTCAGATTCTGCAAGGCACTCAATCTGACTCTCTGGTTGTACACAGAGTCGATCGATTCGAAAGAAGGCAATTGTGCCAACGCCTGCTCTTCGTTAAAAAAGGGGGTGATCTCCCCCACTACTTTTGACCTGCGAAACTGAGTCTGGTTGGTGTAACCCAGTGAGGTGAGGTTGTTGAGTCGGGTACTGCCGATCTTCCATGAGTCGTAGTAGTTGAGCCGGGCGCGCTGGTCCATGCCTATGTGATCAGGTTTCAGATCGTAGGGCTCGGGGAAGTCTCTAGTCACCTGTCGCATGGCTTCAGGAGCAAAAATTTTATTCCCATCATGCGGAAATTTGTAACCCGTATCGTAAAGCTTGTCCTCGTACATCCTGTCCTCCAGACCTGTTCCCATCCAGTCCTTGCTCGTCGCAGCGCTGTTGCTGTAGCCATCGGTGAAGCTCGTGCCGTCTCTGTACTGTCCAGAGAAGCCGATCTGGATGCGACGCACCGCACCAGGTGCTTTGGTAGAGACCTTGACCACTCCCCCAGCAAATCCTCCTGGCAACTCAGGTGAGGGACTCTTATAGATCATGATGTTGTCCAGCAGACCTGAGGGCAGGAGATCGAAGGAGAAAGCCCGCTGATCCTCCTCAGTGCTAGGTGCCAGCATGCCATTGATATAGGTCATCGTGTAGCGCTGGGACATGCCTCGGATCAGTACAAAGTTGTTGAGCAAAGAGACTCCCGGTACACGGCGCACTACGTCCGCCGCATCTCTATCGAGTGATCTCGTGATCTGCTGGCTGGAGATGCCCGTGATCACGACATTACTACGCTGGATCTCACTCATCAGCGAGATCTCCGTAGAGTTTTGGATCGGGGCAAACTGCACGGGGATATCTCCTCGCACCACGACCTCTCCCAGTTCGGTAGAGCTCTGGTCTAGGGCTACTTCTATCACAGAGATATTGTCCTGGAGAATCTTGATCTCCTCTAGTCGACGGGTCTGGTAGCCTACGAAGGAGACTGCCACTGTATAGACACCCACTGGCACTTCCTTAAACTCGAAGGTGCCATCTACGCTCACCGTAGTGCCTAGCCCAGTACCCTCTATCCGTACTGTGGCACCTACCAGCATATCGCTGTGGCTATCTGCATCGTAGACCTTGCCTTTGAGTCCGCCTGTTTTAGGAGGTATGTTTCGCTTGATCACTATGCGACCATTCATGACTTTGTAAGTCAGGTTGTTGGGTTTGAGTATGATATCTAGTATCTGTCCAGTAGACACCTGTGTTTGTGAGATGCGGTCTAGTTGTATATCTCTGATGTCTATCTCACTGTACACGAATCGTGAATTGAGTTGCTCTTCGAGTTGCTGCAATACTTCCTTGAGCTCACAAGGACCACAGTAGATACTGACTTTGGTTTCTAAAATGCCGGAGCTGCCTGCTGCAAGTCCGTATTGATAGGTAGTCAGCAGACCACCTAGTAGGATCACACCTGACAAGATGAGTTTCCTAAGGCACCTATTGAGTAGGTTTTTTTTCATAGTTTTGTTTTACTTATTAATTAATACTAGAGGGGTGTCTGTGACAGCAGCACCCTTCATTTTACTTGATTATTCGGCCAAGGTCACTTCACGAATCAGGTAGTGATTGGCAGTCAATTCCTGAACTTCGAATGGGTAAACCTCCTGCATGATCTTCAATATCTGTGAAAAAGAAAGTCCTGTAAAGTCTCCTGAGAATGGGAAGTGCTGGATATGTTCACCCTCGATCTCTACCTGCAGGTCAAAGCGATTTTGCAAGTACCAAGCTATCTCTGCCATACTACTGTTGTCGAATATCAACCCCCCTTCTCTCCACTGTAGATACTGCGCGACCTGGGTCTCATCGACATCTATACGCTCATCACGTCGAGAGATTCTTCCTCCAGGTAGCAGCGTGGCAAGGACAGCACTTGAGTCACTGATTTGAACCTTTCCTGTACGTACCATGACCTCATATATATCTAGATTGAGTAGTGCTTTGACATTGAATGAGGTACCTAGGACTCGGGTCTCCCATGCTCCCGAATGGACAACAAAAGGTTTGTTAGGATTCTTTTGGACATCAAAAAAGGCTTCTCCATCCAATGCTACATTTCGCTGATCACCTAAGAAGAACCTATTGTAGCTCAAAATACTACCCGACCTGATCCAGACCTTGGATCCATCAGGGAGATCGACAATCATCATCTTGCCCTCAGGCACTTCGATGGTCTTGCTGGTCATGGCTATGACTTGTTGATAAACTACACTGCGATAGGCTATCCCGATGATTGCAGAAACCAGTAGTAAGGTGATCACTGCTGCCCAACGGTATGGTAGTTTGAATTTGGTCTCATACTGGGTTCTTTTGAGAATGCGTGCCCATATACGCTGTGCTATATGACTACCATCGGTACGTCTCAAATGTGAAACATGTAAATCATCATCCAATTGATCAAAGCTATCGTACCAAGCTTCTACTTCCAGTTTCTCCTGCTCGGTCAGCATATTCATAGCCAACCTATCGAGCAAGTATTTCATTCTCTTCTCATCCATATGCATTGCCTCTATTGCGACACTCACACATAGAGTTACCTAAGGAGACCCCTTCCCTAGGTGTATGTTGTTATGGTATTGTTAAATGAAACTCTAACTAATAACAATGAGATAAAGGCGGGAAATAACTACTGACTGAGTTCGATTCTATAAAGAAGGCTCATGATCCACAATAGGGCAAAACTAAAATGACCTTTGATAAAAAGGGCAGAATAACCCTTGAAGGGTTATTCAAAAGCGAAATGAGGTTACTTGACTCTCTACGATAAAAGCAAAGAGCATAGTGATGATCTAAGCACTCGTACCAGCCATGGTATAAAAGAACAAACTAACCAATAAATAATCTGGACAGTTGCTGCGCAAATATTGCAGAGAATAATTGATGTGGTATTCAACAGTTTTGTCCGTTACCCCCATACGAAGTGCTATCTCTCGATTGGTGAGGAAATGTTTTCTACTCAACTCAAACACGTGTTTAGATTTATCAGGTAGCATCTCAATCAGTTCTTCCACTTTTTCAAGAAGATCCTTTTGCACCATACTGCGCTCCAGCTGATCATTATGTTGCAAGCTTTGATTTTTGATTTCCTGATGATGGGTCTCATGCCTGTACTGATCACGAAAATGTCTCAACACATGGTTGCGCACACTTCCATATAAATATGCCTCCACAGACACAGCCACATCGACCTGTTTTCTTTTTTCCCACAATTGACAAAACACATCCTGCACAATCTCTTCGGCCAATTCCGCTACACTGACACGCTTGTAAGCATGGATATACAAAGGTTTCCAGTAGCGGTGATAGAGTGTCTCAAATGCCTCTACGTCACCTTGCCGCAAAGACAAAAGTAAATCAGGATCGTAGATTGATTCCATTGTCATGACGAGTGGTATATAGGATTTGATTCACTCAAATTTATATACCTACCTACTCATCATCTATCAATTGATTTTATGATTATATTAAGTTTAGCAATGATGTTAGAAATCTAATAGGATAGTCCAGTGACTGATTACACCCACACCTATTCTTTACTACTTTTCTTGCTCACTCAATGCAATGATGTACTTCATCAAATCTGTAGTGGTCACTATTCCCACCAATTGATTGTTTTCCGTGACAGGCAGTGCATGAAATGGACATCTGGCAAACAACTTGGCCACATCTAGGATGCTGTGATTTACCCCGATCGTGACAGGGTTGTGCTTCATCAACTGATTGACAGAGATCATGTCCAAAATTGATTCATCAGCTTTGGTCTGCTTGTCCATCAGGTCACTCCCAAACTTCAGTCGCTCAATATCCGAGTGGCTAATGATGCCAACTAAGGTATCCTCGGCCATCACAGGTAGATGGCGAATCTTGATTTGCTCAAATACATTGATGACCTCTTTCATCGGGTCGGTGATGTTGATCGTCACCACATCTCGGGTCATTATTTTGGATACGCTTTCGTCCTTAATCATCTTCTTATCTATTTATCCTGAAACATTCAATTCAGGAGTCAAAAGTTAAAAATTTAGTTGGTTACTAGACTATACATGAAGGAGAAATCCAAAAAAAAGACATGAAATTATTCAAAACAACAAGCCCTCTTCTATCAGTTGTACTGTCTGTTTTCTTTTTTGTATAGATTATACACCCACTACACCATAGGGATGTAAATTACCTCTCGAACCCACTTGAGGCTTTTGAGGTATTGGATGGTGAGGTCATTGAGGCCAGAATCCATCTCAATGATTTGGCAGGCCATGTCATTTTTACCCTTGCGGGAAACGGTCATCGTAGCGATGTTGCAGTCGTCATGCGATATCACATCCGAGATAAATGCAATGCTACCGACCACATCATCTGCAGTGACCAAAACGGTATGCAGATTGGCCGTAAAACCCGCATCAAACCCATTGACCTTCGTGATCCGAATCACTCCACCACCACGGCTTTCTCCCTCCAGTTCCATGAGTTTATCTCCCTTTTTCAATTTGAGAAAAAGCGTATTGGGATGCTTGGTAGAGGCGTTGCCTATGGATCGAAAACTGTATTTCAATTTGCCCTTGGCATGGTCAAAAGACTGCTTGATGCGCTCATCATCTGTCTCGTAATCCAGCAATCCCGCAACGATCGCGCGATCACTCCCGTGGCCCTCATAGGTACGGGCAAAGGAATTGTAAAAAATGATCTCTGCTTCGTCTGGGATACCTCCCAGCAACTTGACACCTACTCGACCGATGCGTACGACACCAGCGGTATGAGAACTAGATGGACCAATCATAACCGGTCCTATCATATCAAAAATGCTGCTCTTTTCCATCACGTTGGGTTAATGTGGAACGCTAAGAAAACAAATATTTCAGACATCCCATCAACGATTCACCTTTTCTATCTCATCAGTTTTAACAGTCAACCGATCTGATACTCCATCACATTTTTGTCTAAAGTCTAATGGCTAACCATCTAGTATCTTAACTACTAAACAGCTACCGCTCCCTTGATATGTGGGTGGTATTCATACCCTACCAACTCAAAATCCTCGAACTTGAATTCAAAGATATCCTTCACTTCTGGATTGATTTTGAGCGTAGGGAGTGTTTTAAAATCTCTGGACAACTGCAAGTGAGTCTGTTCGATATGGTTGGAATACAGATGCGCATCTCCCAGCGTATGTACAAAATCTCCAGGCTCCAAACCACAGACCTGCGCCACCATCATCGTCAGCAAAGCATATGAGGCTATGTTGAATGGCACACCCAAAAACACATCCGCACTGCGCTGATACAGCTGGCAACTCAACTTGCCCTCAGCCACATAAAACTGAAAGAAAGCATGACAAGGAGGCAAAGCCATCGTAGGGACGTCTGCCACATTCCAGGCACTGACGATCAAGCGTCGAGAGTTTGGATTGGTCTTGATGTCATGGATCAGCTGCTCGATTTGGTCGATTGTACCGCCATCTCTGGTAGGCCAGCTACGCCACTGCACGCCATATACAGGCCCTAGATTCCCTTCTTCATCTGCCCATTCGTCCCAGATCGAGACCCCGTTATCCTTCAAGTATTTGATATTTTGATCACCTTTCAGAAACCAAAGCAACTCATGAATGATGGATCTGAGGTGTAGTTTTTTGGTAGTCACCAAAGGAAAGCCCTTGGACAAGTCAAACCGCATCTGGTGACCAAAAACACTGACAGTACCCGTACCTGTACGATCGCCTTTTTGAACTCCTTCGTCTAAAATTCGCTGCATCAGCTCGTGGTATTGCTTCATCTCGATAGTGTTTTGTCTAAAAAATGGTTCTTCAAAAGTAGTTGATTTAAGCAAAAGATGAAGGTAGCTGAGAGGACAAAACCAAATTATTGCAAAGTATCTGTATGCCATCTACATCTCTCAAGCTAAAGTCAAGAATATGGCCATTCGAATACACATTCTGTGTTATATTCGACTTTTAATCATCCCATAGAAAACTCCGAACTTATGATTGGATTGTCAAAAAAGTTGTTGTCATTCAACTCCTCTCGCTATCGACTGCTAGATGAAAACAGGAAGTTTGCTCAGACCATCCCATCTGGCGCAGTGGTACTCGACGCAGGAGCTGGAGATCAAATCTACAGAAGCCTACTCCAGCACACCCAATACGAGTCTGCGGACTTTGAAAAAGTAGACAAAGAATACGCACAATCTACCTATGTCTGTGATCTAAAAGAAATACCCGTAGAAAACAACCGCTTTGACTACATCCTGTTCAACCAGGTGATGGAACACCTCCCAGAACCCAATCTGGTCTTGACTGAGCTGAATAGGGTACTAAAACCTGACGGGAAAATCATCTATACCGGTCCCTTGTTCTATGAAGAGCATGAAATCCCCTATGACTTTTTTAGATACACCCAGTTTAGCCTCAGAAAAATGTTCAGCGATGCGGGATTTGAAATAGAAAGATTGGACTGGATGGAGGGCTATTTTGGCACGGTAGGGTATCAATTGAATAGAATGGCGCAATACCTACCGACCAATCCCAAGGATTTGGGCGGTGGACTCATGGGATACCTACTCTGCCCAATGATGTTGCTGTTGAAAATATTCAGTGCGCTGACCTCTATATTTTTTCACAAACTGGAGGTGAAAAACAAATACACCAAGAAGGGATACCCCAAAAATTATGTAGGGATATTCAGAAAGTCAACGGTCTCGACTGGCGCATGAGTCTTTGGAAATTGAAATGCTGCTATGAAAACGACACACCAAATTTCTCGGACAGCAGCGCATCGAGTTGATCGACCTCCGCTAGGAAAGTTGGATGGTCTTGGGTCACAGTTGATTCAGTCACATCCTTCCGCATCAATTTTTTCAGTTCGAGGACTTTAAAATAGAAGGATTGGGATTGGAGAGTGAACGGCAGTACCTCCATCATTTGTTCGATAGCGATCTTTTTTTGTTTGACCACAGCAATCACTTCGATTGCTTCCTCATATGCTATTTCCTTTTGATTGAGGGATGTCAACAGTCCGCAATCAAAGTCGGCACAGGCAGTCGGCCTGTTGGTGTATATCGTACAACCATCACAACCCAAGTTCTGACAGGGCTGCAGAAAGAACCCTTCTCCCTCGGTATTTTCGATCTCCAGCAAGTTTCGCAATGCTGGCACCTCCTCGCGAGCCAGCTGCACAAAACCAATGAGCGTCCCATCACAGCAGCACCCACAGGACAAACAAATATTTGACGACTCACTCATATTTCTTAAGTTTAAGAAGTGCTGAAGCCAACTGAACTCTCCCTGCTGTGGGGCGAGACACAAGTCAATTCCTACTGCCTAACCATATGAAGCAGATCCAGAGCCACTAATATGCCGCAAGGTCAGCATTAGTTCTTACACTAGGGGTCTTCTTTCTATTATTCTGCACTTAACTGAGAGGTAGCACGAACCAACAAGATCCCTAAGCACAGGTCATTGTACACGATACTAGCGATAAGAGATAGAAAATATTTTTCTTGGAGCTCCACGATGTGCGTTGGAGTGAAAATTATTTTTTTCAGGCTTCCTCGCATCCAGTTGGAGCGAAAATTATTTTTTTCGGGCTTCCTCGCATCGAGTTGGAGTGGAAAACATTTTTTTCAGGCTTCCTCGCATCGAGTTGGAGTGAAAATTATTTTTTTCGGACTTCCTCGCATCAAGTTGGAACGAAAATTATTTTTTTCGGGCTTCCTCGCATCGAGTTGGAGTGGAAAACATTTTTTTCGGACTTCCTCGCATCGAGTTGGAGTGGAAATATTTTTTTTTCAAGCTGCTTGACTAACCGTGACCGTGTCAGAGACACTATTGATCATGTAAAGTTTCAAGTGAAAAAACACTTTAATGCAACAGGGGTATTATTCTTGTTTTTCATGAATCACAACCCTGTCGCGAGGCACTGATTGTATCAGAGGCAAAGCATTACATTTTTAGTACGCCACGATATTTTACTGGAGAACTACGATTAACTAACTGTATTGGGATAGGATAAGGAAGTTGCAAACTTGGAACCAATGCAGACGATTAGGGTAAATGCTCTCTGTGCACGACGGCATGTTTGAATCAACTACAAATCAAACTTAATTGATTCACGATTTTCTACACAGGCCTCTACTGAGATTGGTCAATCTAAACTAATATTGCGATTCGATTTTCGTCTTGTCTCATGATCAATAAGAAGTCCTCCATTCTCTCGATTGTCATCACATCTATCGTGGTATTGTTGATGGGTAGCCAGCTGGTTCACCTCAAGTTCAACAACGATCTGGATGCATTTTTTCCACTGGATGATCCTGACCTGATCTACTACAAGGACTTCACCGACAAATTTGGCTATGACAATGACTACATCCTCATCGCCCTCAAAAACGACCAAGGAATCTTCCAGGCCGACTTCCTACAGCGTGCAGATTCGCTCATCAGCGATCTGGAAGACATAGTGGGTGTCAAGAAAGTCATTTCTCTCGTCAACCTGTCCAAGGTAATCAAGACACCCATGGGGTTCATAGAGGTGCCTTACCTCCATCTAGACAACACGGATGAATTACTCAAAGACAGCATCAAAGTCTACAAGGAGCCACACGTACGGGATCAATTCATCTCCGAAGACTCTCAATCCACCAAAATCATCCTATCCCATCGCAAGTTTGAGAACAAGAAACTATCTGATGCACTGGTAAGCCAAGTCTACGAGGTGATGGACAACTATCAGTTTGACAAAGTCCACATGGCAGGTCGACCGATTGGTGAGCGTGCCTATGTGTGGGCGGTGCAGGAGGATTTTAGTTTCTTCTTGATCTTCAGTGGTGCTACCATTTTGATTATGTTAATCATATTCATCAGACGACCGTCTATGGTGGCAGCCTCGCTACTCATCTCTCTCCTATCCGTGGTGATGACCCTCAGTTTCATGACCCTTGTAGGTAAGGAAATTGACATCCTGTCCACACTGATTCCGTCTATATTGCTGGTCGTATCGATGTCCGACATCATCCATTTGTTTGCACATGCACAAGAGGCCTATGCCCAAGGTGCCACGCTCCCTGACGCGATCAATCAGACCGTCAAGAAAGTAGGCTTTGCTACCTTCTTGACCTCTGTTACTACGGCCGTGGGATTCATTACCTTGATTTCGATACGCGTGCAGCCGATCATCGATCTGGGCATGTACAGTGCCGTGGGGATTGTCTTTGCCTTCCTTCTTACTTATTTGTTGTTTCCGCAGATGATGTTTTTGATCAAGCCTAGGTTCAAAAGAAAGCGTCAAAACAAACTGCTCAAATCGTTTTTGCAGGTACTCTATCACCTCGTGATGACGAAGCAAAAAACGATACTCATCACCTTTGGGGTTGCATTTCTGCTAGTCCTAGTAGGGATATCCAAATTGCAAATCAATGCTTACCTGATCGAGGACCTGCCCAAAAACGATCCCGTCAAAGAGGACTTCATGTACTTTGACAGCCAATATGGAGGTACGAAACCCTTCACCATGAGTGTATGGACACCAGATAGTGCAGAGATCTACTCCAAGGAAGTCATCACGCTGATCGACTCGATTGAGACGCTGGCGCATGAGACCCTCAATGCCAACAACCTCGTCTCACCTGTGACCATCGTCAAGTCCATCTATCAAATGCAAAATGGTGGCTTTGCGAAGAATTACAAATTGCCAGAGACGGACACCGAATGGAAAAAAGTCTTCCGAGCCATCAAAAAAGGGCAGATCGAACAACGCTTCTTCAAAGTCACCGAAAACAACCTGGCACAGATCAGCGGCTTCTCCAAAGATTTTGGGTCGAGAGATGCGACCCTACGTAGCAAGAAGTTTTCAGAAAAACTAGACCAGTCATTGGATAAATCTGTGTTGGATTACAGAATCACAGGCTCGTCACAATTGATCGAAAAGAGCCACGAAACCCTCTCCATGAACCTGATGAAAGGGCTCTTCGGAGCGGTCATCATCGTCAGTATCATCGCTGGCTACATGTTCAAATCTTGGCGCATGATCCTGATCACGCTGATTCCTAATCTCTTCCCTATCATGGCGATCGCTGCAGTGATGGGATTTTTTGGTATCCCGATCAATCTGGGCACCTCGATCATCTTTGCGATCTCCTTTGGGATTGTGGTAGACGACACCATCCATTTCCTCAGCAAGATGCGGGAGGAAAGACTCTCTGGCCGCAGCATGGTCTATGCCATCAAGCGAACCATCTTCGCAACAGGTGAACCGATCATCGTCACGACCATTATTTTGACCTCAGGTTTTGCGATCTTCTGCTTTTCACAGTTCGCCGCTACTTTCAACACTGGGCTTTTTGTGAGTGTCTCCTTCATCGTGGCATTGATCGCAGACCTGACGCTGTTGCCTGTATTGATACTCTATTTTCTTCCCAGAAGAAATCTGGGAAGATGAAAGAGAGTCAGAAACAATAACAGATATCCTGACTCTTTTGCATTTTTTCATCACTGTCGTTACAACATTTCTGAATGCCAAATTCTTCAAGGTCAATCATTAAAAAAGTCAAATATCCCTGAATCACAACGAGACGACTAATTTCGTAAAACACTCCACTCATTGCAGGCTCTCTAGGCTCCTGTTAATCAAAGTAAGAAAAGAAGCCCAAAGAGAAATGATTATCCATAAAGGAGGACAAACAATTTAAATCCAAAATTTAAGAGAATACCCTATGTCAGCTCCTTCTTGGATTAACTAATTTGCGTCAGCAATCATCTAGTGAAGAAAGCCATTTCTTTGCCTATCATTTAAAAATGAATCACGAAGAATCCGCCATCAACACCACCTATATCAGTCTAGCATCCAATGCTATCTTGGCACTGATCAAGGGAGTTGCAGGAATATTGGGGAACTCCTATGCCCTGATCGCGGACGCCATAGAGTCTACTGCGGACATTTTCTCCTCCCTACTCGTACTGCTAGGTCTCAAATACGCCAAACGTCCAGCAGATGCCAACCACCCCTATGGTCATGGCAAAATCGAACCTCTCATCACCATCTTGGTAGTTGGTTTTTTGATTGGTTCTGCCGGACTCATTGCCTACGAGAGTATCCAGCATATCCAGACACCGCACAAAGTACCCAAGCCTTGGACTCTGTACATTTTGGCAGCCATCATCCTCTGGAAAGAACTGTCCTACCGAATGGTGATGAAAAAAAGCAAAGAAACCAATAGTTCTGTCTTGCGTGCCGAGGCTTGGCATCATCGCAGCGACGCAATTACCTCTGTTATGGCATTTATAGGCATTTCTATCGCGCTGATTTTTGGCAAGGGCTATGAAACAGCCGATGATTGGGCCGCCTTGCTGGCTTCTGCCCTTATTATATACAACAGCTTTTTGATCCTAAGACCTGCAGTAGCAGAGATCATGGACGAACACAGGTATGATGATTTGATAGACGAAATCCGGGAGATTTCATTCACCGTAGAAGGCATCCGTGGAACGGAAAAATGCTTTGTACGCAAGACTGGTATGCGCTACCACGTAGATCTACATGCCCGTGTGGACGGTCATATCTCAGTCAAGCACGGGCATGATTTGGCACACCGACTGGTCGATGCTTTGCATGAAAAAATCCCTATGCTCGGTCAAGTTTTAATCCATATCGAACCTCATGAATAGAATATCATTGCTCTATGGGATATTTACTTACCACAAATAGTCTAAAACATGCATAATTTTGACTGTGCTAACCAACTTACTAAGTATTGAATTAAGTTTGAAACAATAAATAATTGAAAGACTACCATGCGAAATTTGATTAACCAACTGACCTTTGGTTTTGCACTTCTATTAGGTGCTTGTTCTGGCCCACAGTATGATGAGGCATCTGTCCCCGACGAACATAGATTCACCCAAGAAGTATTCTTGACCAACCTCAACGAACCTGTGGAGTTGGAAGTGCTGCCCAATGGACAGATACTTTTCGTCCAAAGAAAAGGAGGAATCAAACTGTACGACCCCCAAAACATGCGTATGGTACGCACTGACAGTATCGCCGTATTCTATGGGTTCGAAGATGGGCTCATGGGTATGGCCGTGGATCCCAACTTTGACCAAAACAACTGGTTGTATCTCTATTACTCACCAGTAGGAGATGAACCCAAGCAGCATTTATCCAGATTTGTCTATGACGAAAACGGTCTTTCGGATGAAAAAGTAATTTTGATTGTTCCTACTCAACGTGACGAATGCTGTCATACGGGTGGGTCTATAGAGTTTGGCAGTGATGGTTTGTTGTATCTATCCACAGGAGATGACACCAATCCTTTTAAATCTGAAGGTTTCGCTCCCATCGACGATCAAGAGGGTAGATCCTCATTTGATGCACGCAGAACCTCCTCCAACACCAATGATTTGAGAGGCAAAATCCTCCGAATCAAACCAGAAGATGATGGTACCTACAGCATCCCGGCAGGCAATCTCTTTGAAGACAATGATCCCAAAACCAGACCTGAGATCTATGTCATGGGATGTAGAAACCCATACCGCATCACTGTAGATCAAAAAAGAGGTTGGTTGTTTTGGGGAGATGTCGGCCCAGATGCTGGTGACAATGATTCACTCAAAGGCCCAAGAGGTCACGACGAAATGAATGTAGCCATGAAACCAGGCTACTATGGCTGGCCTTTGTTCATCGCGGACAACAAGGCCTATGGTGATCGTGATTTCGAAACCCAAAGAGTCGATGGCTATTTTGATCCCAAGAATCCGATAAATGATTCCAAATACAACACGGGTATTAAAAATCTCCCTGCAGCTACGCCAGCGATGATCTTCTATCCCTACTCTCCTAGCGAAGAATTCCCACAACTAGGACAAGGTGGACGAACTGCCATGACAGGCCCTGTATTTTATACTGCCAAAGGCATGGACAAGAAAAACGGCTTTCCTTCCTATTTTGACGAGAGACTATTCATCTATGACTGGATGAGAGATTGGGTGTACACGGTCAAAGTAGATGAAAACGGAGTTGCATCAGATTATGTGCCATTTACCCCCTCGGCAGACTACCGCAACATCATCGACATGGATTTTGGGAATGATGGTATGCTCTACATGATAGAATACGGCACAGCATGGTTCAAACAAAACGAAGACGCCAAACTGAGCAGAATTAGTTTTGATAGAGGCAACAGAACCCCAGTAATGAAAGTCAAGTTGTCCGAAAGCGTGGGCAGCAGTCCATTGACAGTCACACTTGATGCTAGCGATTCTGAAGACTATGACGGAGACGATTTAAAGTATGTCTGGAAGATTGGACAAGAAGAATTTGAATCGGCAAGCATTACCTACACTTTCACAGAAAATGGGGTTCACTATCCAAGGTTGACACTCACAGACGGTGCAGGGCATACCCTGATGGAACAATTCAAAATAGAAGTTGGAAACGATGCACCTGTAGTTGATATCAACATAAAAGGCAACAAAACTTTCTACTGGCCTGGTAGAAACATCCAATACGATGTAAGTATCACAGACAAACAAGACGGTACCTTGAATCACGGAATTGAACGAGAAGAGGTAAATTTCGACATCTTGTACATGGATGGGTTTGATCAAGCTCAAGTCCTAGGACACCAAATGCCTGTCACGTCAGGAGAATACTTGATCAGTAAATCAGACTGTATGTCCTGTCACAAAATCAATGACAAATCTGTAGGGCCTTCGTTTGTAGAGGTGTCCAACAGATACAAAACTGACCCTGATGCCATCGAATACCTAAGTGCGAAAATCATCAAAGGAGGTAGCGGAGCATGGGGAGACCACGCTATGTCTGCCCACCCAGATTTTACTCAAGAAGAAACCCAAAGCATGGTAGAATATGTACTGTCTCTTGGGGAGGAGAAACCTGCGCTTCGTCCTCTCAAAGGCATATACACTGCAGACGACAAGGAGGACAAAAAACTCATTATCATAAGCGCACAATATGAGGACAAAGGTGCTCAAGGTATGTCCAATATATCGGCTGTAAAATCCATCATGCTCAAGTCCAATGTACTCAAAGGCTCGGAATCCATTGAGAATAAAAACATTGAGGCTAATAAGAATGGTACGATCAACAGGGTGTACCATGAAGGCTGGCTGGCCTATGACAATGTGGACTTGACTGATATCGTATCGCTCGAACTCCGAACCAAACTATTGAGTGATCAACCTGTTCTAATCACAGTAAAAGCAAACAGTCTGGAAGGATCTGAAATTGGTAAATTGACACTTACAGAGAGAGATAAAAATTTTACTTCTCATGAGATCCCTCTACACATCAATACGGGAGCTGTTAACAAAATATATTTGATAATCACTGGACAAACAAAAGACCAAAACTTAGTACAAATTCAAACACTAAAATTCAATCCGCATGATTAATCGCAATTCAATCTTACTGTCTCTTTTTGCTGTATGCGCAGTGACATTTAGTTCATGTAGTTCTAAAACTGAAACGAACAGCGAAACAGTAAAAGTAGCCAACACATCTGGAATCGGTCTCCAACTCTACACAGTAAGGGATGCGATGGCTGCTGACCCAGTACAAGCATTGACTAAAATCTCTCAATTGGGTTACCAATACTTGGAGTTGGCTGGCTATGACAATGGCAAATTCTATGGTTACGAACCTGCCGAATTCAAAGCGATCATAGATTCTCTCGGCATGACAGCCATCAGTTCACACACCAGTATCAATTTCTTGGAAGAAAACCCTGAATTGGCGATCGAATCCTCTAAAGCATTGGGTCTGTCATACATCGTGTTACCTTGGTTGAGTCCAGATCTCAGAGATTCTATCGGTGATTATCAGAACCACATCGCCTTGATGAACAAAGTAGGTCCTATGATTTCTGCTGCCGGGATGACATTCGCTTACCACAACCATGACTTTGAATTCGACACGCTGCAAGGTCAAGTCCCTATGGAGTTGATCCTGGCGCAAACCGATCCAGCACATGTCAAACTAGAATTGGATTTGTATTGGGTATCAAAAGCGGGTCTAGACCCGATTGCTTTCATGAGCAAAATCCCTAGAAGAGTAGTCCTGTGGCACGTCAAAGACATGGACGACAGTCCTGAGCAGAAGTTCACCGAAGTGGGAAATGGCACGATCAACTACGCTGAAATCTTCAAGCAAAAGGAAAGTACGGGGATGGAATATTTCTTCATCGAACAAGATCAGTCTGATGCACCCATGACTAGCATCGAGACTTCTATCAACTATGTCAAACAATTGTTAAAATAGACACTAGATATTAGATTTTAGACACTAGATTATTCTAATATCTAGTGTCTAAAATCTCAAAAACACACAGATGAGGGTATTAGGGGCGGCAGTTTTATTATTATTGAATACAGCGCTTTGGGCGCAAAAGATTGAAGGAGTAGTGCATGATCCGATCAATGGAGATGCTTTGATTGGTGCTACGATCCTGCTTGACAAGGGACTATCAGGGACTAGCTCAGACGAAAATGGCAAGTTCTCTTTCGAGGGAATCGCACCAGGTTTACACAGCATCACTATCAACTACCTCTCCTACTTGCCCTATACACAACAGGATGTTTGGGTCAAGACGGGCAAGACCACTTATCTAGAAATCGCCATGCAACGAAACCCTAATCAGCTAGATGAGCTGGTAGTGACAGAAAGCAAGTCTCTTTCTCAAATGTCCTCTATAGAAATCACGGAGGAAAAAATCAACCGCTATGCAGCTACGTACTATGACCCTGCCAGACTCGCGTTGGTCAGCCCAGACGTGATGGTCACCAACGACCAAAACAACCAAATCTCCGTAAGAGGTCTCTCCCCCGAACTCAATGTCTGGAGACTGGAAGGTGTAGAAATCGTCAACCCCAATCACCTGTCCAACGCCGGAACGTTCAACGACCAACCGGCTGCTACAGGCGGTGGCGTCAACATCCTCAGTGCCCAGATGCTGGACAAATCTCAGTTCTACATTGGCGCAATGGACAACTCCAAAAACAACGCCGTAGCAGGGCTATTTGACATGAACTTTAGAGACGGATATGCAGGTGGCAGACAATACACGGCTCAGGCATCTTTGATTGGTCTGGATTTCAGCGCAGAAGGCCCTTTCAAAGAAGGAGGAAAAGCCAGCTACATCGCCAACTACCGTTATTCATTCACAGGATTACTGGGGCTCATGGGTGTAGATTTTGGCGGTGAGGTCATAGGATTTCAAGACCTCTCCTTCAATATCAATCTACCGCTCAAAAACAATGCATCCATCAATGTCTTTGCGCTAGGAGGACTAAGTGACAATGACTTCAAAGCGAAGAGTTATGCCGATAGTGAAATAGAAAAAGATCGTTCAGACATTCACTACCAAGGTAAAATGGGCGCAATTGGTACGAGTTATGAAACGCCGCTTGGAGATGACTTCAGGTTGAAATTTACCTCTGTATATTCCGCTTCCAAAGAATCAAGAGATCAAAACTACTATGACAACAATGACAATCTAATTGACTTCCTTGACAACAAGGAAAGTCAAAACATATGGAGCAATCGACTTAACCTTACTTGGGATTGGAACAGATCACTTGTAGACATTGGCAGCAATTATAACATCTATGAATACAAACAAGAAGCTAGTATGCTATCTATTCCTACAATCATCAACCCTCCTAATATACAAAAACAACTAATCACACCTTATCTCAACTGGGATTTGCAACTGACACAATCGTTCTCGCTGCAGACTGGACTGACCTATTATATCCTCTCACATAAGTCTGATTTCGAATATACTTTAGACTATCGTGGATCTCTCCAGTACAATTTAACGAATACAAAATTTGGAATATCCGTAGGTAAATACAGTCAACTGCAACAACCCAACACTACCTACATACATTACAGAGAACTCCCAGCTAATCCCATAATCAATCAACAAAACCTACTCCAGAGTTACCGTTACATAGCTCAAATCGGTCATTCTTTGCATCAACAAAACATCAAATTGGAAGGCTTCTATTATTACTTCCCAGAGGTAAATTTGTTGGAAATAGGTCAATTCGAATTATTCGAACAATCTTATCAAACTTTGATATTGAATCAATACTCCTCAGAAACCAAAGGCATCAGCCTCAGCATCAATGGAGCAACCCAACTCTTCTATTATCAAATGGGTGGGACGTGGTTTGATGCTACGATAGATGGTCAAGACACTCCATACAACATCAGACAATCTTACAGTGGAGCGATAGGAAAGAAATGGCTATTCGATGCCTCTGGTAGCAACAAAGAACTATCAGTAAACCTAAAGGGAATCCTGCAAGGTGGGGTGCATCAGTTCAGTACAGATGAACAATTCAATCATCAACTCAACAACTATGCACGTCTCGACCTACGTGTACAATGGACGAAGAGCAAGAAAAATTCCACGCGTGCTTTGGCTCTAGACATCCAAAACCTCACCAATCAACAAAACGAAGCATATCAATACTTTGACACCTTTACAGGTCAGGTAGAAATGAATTATCAATTGGGCATGCTTCCCATTTTAACTTACAGAGTAGAATTCTAATGAAAGCAAAAATATTCAGCGCACTATATTTTCTCATTTTCGCGGCATTCGCCTACCTGCAATTCAACGATCCCGATCCTATGTTTTGGATTACGATTTACGGTATGGTTGCCATCGTTTCTATGCTTCGCCTATTTGGTCTTTATCATCGATGGGGCTTTTTTGTCATCACTATTTCCCTGTTAGGGATAGCTTGCTTCTACCTGCCTGGACTTGTAGAATACCTGATTCAACCCAACAAAAATGAAATCGTAGGACAGATGGTGTATAAGAAACCCTACATTGAAGAAACAAGAGAGTTCATTGGGCTATTGATGGCAGCTGGAGCGATGTACCATCTTGGCAAACTCAAATAATACATTGGTAATTACTGAGGCAAACTAACAAAGAAGGTACTACCCTCTCCATGTGTAGATTCAAGCCAGATTTTCCCTCCTAGATCAGAGACATACTTCTTGACTATAGACAAACCTAGACCCGTCGATGACTCTCCGCCTGTAGGAGTTGCGCTTAATTTTTGAAAGCGATGAAACATCAGTTCTTTGTCCTCTTCGCTGAAACCAGGACCATTGTCCTTGACTACAAAAATAATGGTTTCATTTTCATACTTTGTTTCCAAGATCACTTCAGAATCTGGCGGAGAAAATTTGATGGCATTAGAAATCAAATTTTCCAAAACCAAAAACAAGAGCATATGATCTGTCACCAAATTGTAATGACTGCTAGGTAAATTCACCTTAAAATCAATTGCTTTTTGAGTAGCAGCAGGACGATAGCGACTAGCCACATCATTCATTGTAGAGCGGATATCCACTTTTTCTCTGAGCAGCGTACTCTGATTTCTCTCCAAAGCATCCACATCCAAGATTTTGTTGACCATCTGGTGCATTTTGGCCGCAGCGTCATTGATCAAGTTCAAAAAGCTCCTTTCATCTTCTGACATTTCTGTCTTAGCATCCTCTAGCAAATTGGACAATCCTACGATATGATTAAGAGGAGAACGAAGATCATGTGCCAGGATATTGACGAGATTATTTTTCTCTTCATTGAGTGCTAGCAACTGAATGTTTCGATTGAGGAGCTGCTCATTTTTCTGACGGATGTCGCTTTGCTGTTCTTCGATCTGGGCCTTTTGTTCAATTAATATTTTGGTGGTTCTCTGATTGTTAAAAAACAAAACTGCAATCACCAGCAGAAACAGTCCTATGATTACGATCCCAAAAACCAACATCCTTTTGTATTCCTTTTCCTCTTCCAGTTTCAAATTGGCATTCTGAATGAGTGCCAGTTGCATCTCTTTTTCTTTGGTCAGGATAGAAGTACTCAACTGCTCGTGCTCATCGACATGATCCATGAACTCAAACAACTCAGGTCCCATGTACTCAGATACAATTTGTGCAATTTCCATTTTGACATCAGGGTCAGACATGAATTCATTGAAGGGAATATCCCAATCACTACTTGGGGGCATGATAAAACTATACCCTTTCCCTTTGGTTGTAAAGAAATTTTGACGTGTCAATACCTCTCCTCTCTTGATCAACATCAGATAAATCGGTAAGTCAATAAACCCAAACCTGTCTGTAGATTGATTGATCACATCTAGAATATTACGATCACTCTCGATAAAAATAATTTCGAACTCCACCCCCAATTGATTCCTCAGGTCAATCAGCATATTTTCATAGCTTGTACCCTTTATGGTCACTGCCTTCATGCTGATCATCATATCGTAGATTTGATCATAACCATGTACGATTGGTGTCCCCTTACTGGAGACCAAAACTGTAATATCAGGAAGATATGGTTCTGTAAATTTTAGAAAGTCCTTTCTTTCGTCTGTGATAGACAAAGCAGATACACCAATAAACTGAGGTTGGCTAGAATCTCTTACTCTCTCAATGATTCTATAAAAATTATTAGTTTCCACCCAATTGAGCTTCAAATCCACTTGATATTTGTCATTCAAATAGATTTTGAAAGCCTCCATGATTTCACATTCTACTCCGACCATTTTGCCAGATGGATCAGCGTATATAAAGGGAACCGAAGTGAACCAAAGCAAATCCAATTGAGCCTTTTTATTGATCTGCGCATTGCGCCATGACTGTCCATTTACTAGCCAAGGGATTAACAACATACAACAAATCAACACATGTCTATACATGCTTCTAAAGATGTTCAAATTAGTCTTGAAAACCAACGGATTTGAGTTCAAGTCTTCAAATTATAATATTTATAAATTAGAAGAAAGCACAATATAGTTAGTTGAAGATTAATTTCTTCCTATCTAATATTCTCAAAATTTCTTTCAACTCAAAATATCATAAGTCAAGTTCCTCAACAGATTATTAATAAAAAGAGCCAAGACCTAAGATATATAATCCCGTGTCTTGGCTCTTTTATCATGTCCTGTAGTGCTTTAAACCTTGATGGTCGCTGCTTGCCTGAATAATGCCGCAAACTCGTCCTGCGTGAAACTACCTAAGTCTCCTTCGCCATGTCTACGTGCCGAGACTTTGCCTTCTTCCTGCTCCTTCTCTCCTACAATCAGCATAAATGGAATCTTTTTGGTCTCCGCATCACGGATCTTTCGACCTATTTTTTCATCTCGGTGATCAATGAATCCTCTGATATCATTTTCCTCCATAAACGAATATACTTGCTCTGCATATGCTGCATATTTCTCTGAGATAGGTAATACAGCAATCTGATCAGGAGTCAACCACAATGGGTAATTGCCCGCACAATGCTCAGTCAGTACTGCCACAAACCTCTCCAAAGAACCAAAGGGTGCTCGGTGCAGCATGACAGGTCTATACTTTTGATTATCTGAGCCAGTGTATTCCAACTCAAATCGCTCAGGCAGGTTGTAATCTACTTGGATGGTACCTAGTTGCCAACTTCTCTTTAGTGCATCCTTGACCATAAAATCCAACTTAGGACCATAGAAAGCCGCCTCGCCATATTCGGTCACCGTCTTCAGCCCTTTTTCTGCAGCAGCTTCTTGGATGGCAGATTCTGCTTTTGCCCAGTTTTCGTCTGAGCCTATGTATTTGGCTTTATTCTCTGGATCACGGAGAGAAATCTGAGCTGTATATTCTTCAAACCCCAAGGCCTTGAACACATACAGTACCAAATCAATCACCTTCAAAAACTCATCCTTCACCTGATCTGGTGTACAGAAGATATGCGCATCATCCTGCGTAAAGCCTCTTACCCGAGTCAGGCCATGGAGCTCACCACTTTGCTCATAGCGATAAACCGTACCAAACTCGGCAAATCTTACAGGCAAATCCTTGTATGATTTAGGTTTCGCCTTGTAAATCTCACAATGGTGAGGACAGTTCATAGGTTTCAAAAAGAACTCCTCTCCTTCGTTGGGAGTTCTGATAGGTTGAAATGAATCTTCACCGTATTTTTCATAGTGGCCAGAGGTCACATACAATTCCTTGTGTCCAATATGCGGTGTCACTACAGGACTATAACCCGCTTTGACCTGAGCCCTTTTCAAGAAATTCTCCAATCTCTCTCTAAGCATGGCACCTTTTGGCAACCATAGTGGCAATCCTTGACCTACTTTTTGAGAGAAAGTGAATAATTCCAACTCCTTGCCGAGTTTTCTATGGTCTCGTTTCTTAGCTTCTTCTAGCAACTCCAAGTGCTCTGTCAATTCCTTCTGTTTCGGAAAGGTGATTGCGTACAACCTAGTCAATTGCTTGTTCTTTTCATCACCTCTCCAATAGGCTCCAGCCACGTTCAATATCTTGGCCGCTTTGATAAAACCAGTATTTGGGATATGAGGTCCTCTACACAAATCCGTGAAATTACCTTGCTTATAAAAAGTAATGCTCCCGTCTTCCAAGCCCTCAAGCAAATCGAGCTTGTACACATCTCCCTTCTCTTTGAAGTAGGCTACAGCATCGGACTTGGAAATACCCTCACGGATGTATTCATTTTTCTGACGAGCCAGTTCGAGCATTTTATCCTCAATCAATTTGAGGTTGTCCGAGTCAAAACTTTGATCTCCAAAATCAACGTCATAGTAGAAACCGCCTTCGATCGCAGGTCCTATTCCTAGCTGAATACCTGGATACAATGCCTCCAGTGCCTCAGCCATCAAGTGTGCAGAAGAATGCCAAAAAGTAGATTTTCCTTTGTCATCATTCCATGTGAGCAATTTGATCGTGGCGTCCGTATGGATCGGTCTGGTGGCATCCCACACTTCTCCGTTCACCTCAGCAGCCAAAACATTTCTAGCCAAGCCTTCGCTGATACTCATTGCTACATCCAAACCACTAGCACCTTTGTCTAGTTCCTTCTTACTGCCATCAGGCAGAGTGATCATAATTTTGCCGTCACTCATCAATCTACTGTTTTTATAATATTGGGAGAAATAAAATCGAAGCTAGGTAAAGCTTCTCTTCGCTCCTTTATTTTGCGCAAATATGCAATTTTTCCATTTACTTTTCTCACTCCCTCCAATGCTTCTTGGTTCAAAGAATCAATAGCTAAAATGGATTCATAATACGAAATGGCAGAGGGGTAGTATCGCTTGTGATCATAGATCTCTGCCTTAGCCATCAATGCAGGTATATACATACTGTCTACCTCCAACATTTGGTCGCTGTAATACAGAGCAGAATCCCATTGATTGCGCTCTTCAAAAAAAGCTACTAATTCGCCCCCAGAGGTCAAATCTCCACCTGACAGCAATTCCTCCAATAGCACATTGGCCTCCACATCCATCTGTTGAGTTCGATATATTTTGATCTTAATATATTTGACTCGCTTCGAGCCTTCATTATTCTCCGCATGGCCCAGCCAGTCTATGGCAGATACCATGTCGCCCTTGTTAGCGTACAAATCAGCCAATTCTATCGCCAAATCCACCTGAGCCGTGTCCATATACCATGATTTTTCATAATAGTTGATAGCAGACAAGGTGTCCTTCATATTCAAATAAATCGTGGCTTTTTGATCATACAGTTCTGCGTCACTTCTATTGATGAGAATTGCATTGTTGACCTGATCAATTGCCAACTCGTATTCTCCTTGCTCCTCAAATATTTTGGATTTCAAATTGTACACCTCTAGCATAGGCATGGCAGATTCATCGATACCAGTCAACAATCCCAAGGCTCTGGATAGTTGACCTTGAGCATAAAAATACTCCGCCAACAAAAAGTTTAAATAAGGCGATTGAAATGCCTCTGACACCACAAAGTCTGCTTGCACAGGAGTAAGTGCTAACCACCCCTTCTCCCTATCCTCCTGCATAAATTGGATGACATACTCTAGGTCTTGAATCTCATCAGAATCTACATCGAGTGTATAACCGCTCTGACTACCCATTTGTGCAGATTCATTCATTTCGTACAGGCCATACCTCTTCGTGCAAGAACAAAGTCCCGAAGCAAAGCATAGTAGCAGCAGATAAACGATTGGTGTCAACAATTTCATAACAACAAAACTAGGAATAATACATAGACAAACCCCTGAATAGACAAGATAAGATGGATGATACATTAGAGAAAAAGTGCAAAATCAAGACTATCAATTGGGTCAAAAACTAAGAGAGCAAATGAAACATTTATCATATAGGTAAATCTCTTAGTAACCCCTGTATAACGCTTAAATGAAGGTAAAAAAAATAGCAAAATTTGGATGTTAAACTTATTCTTGGTAACATTCGCAATTGATTTATATCATAAAGTGTTGATTGAGGAAAAGAAGACATTGCCGAAAAAAAAATTCAGTAATACAGTTGTAGCCGAACCACCCACCGTACAACAAAAACAAGAAATGCCCCTTCTTTTTCTTTGAATAATACAAATAATACCTGTAACTTGATAAGTGTTCAAATACAGAGTAAAGATTTTGACCTATTAACTTAACAATCGACTTGTTCTACTGAATGAAGAAAAAAGTCAAGATGAAAGATGGATCTTTTAAAGAGCAATAAAAATATTTACGACAACAACCTATTGTTGATGTATAAGGGTGAAGTAACCTTCGATCTGGTAACCTCAATCATCGAGACTTTAGATGGTAGAATTGCCGAAATCGAAAGTGATCGATTGATCAAAAAGAAATTTTATGGTGCTGCTACCGAATGTATTCAAAACCTCTACCATCACATGGATGAGGTTTCGGACGAGAGCATTGACACCTATGATTCTAAAGCAGGTCTGTTGATGGTAACTGCAAGGAAAAAATTCTTCAACATCATGACTGGAAATTTTATTCCCAACACAAAAGTCAATGTGATTAAATCCAAACTAGACAACATCAACTCGCTTGACAAAGAAGAACTGAAGAAACTATACAAGGAGATACTCTACAACGGAGAATTTTCGGATAAAGGAACTGCAGGATTGGGATTTGTAGAAATCGCAAGGAAAACAGGCCAGAAATTATCCTACGAATTTCATCAAGTAAATGAAGATTACTCTTACTTTACTTTTCAAATAAGAGTATCAAGGGTGACGAATAAAGAGTTAGCAGAAGCGTAATAGCTTTCAATTAAAATAAACATGAAAGAACTTTACCACGAGGAGCAGAAGATTTTGTCAGACTATGTCGGCAAGGTAAAGAACAAGGATCTGAGTATGGAGGATGCTGTTGGTATAGCAGTCAACTACAAGGATCTATTGGATCAAAGTAAAGTGATCACTAGAATCAGCGACAGACTACAGAAGAAGCTGGATCACGCCAACCAAAAAATTAAAAGCCAAAACTCGGAAATTCAAAAGAAAAACTCTGAATTAGAAGTCACCATCGACCAACTAGACAAAATGACAGTTGGTAAAAAAGCTTCTAGAATCATGTTCGTCATAGCCATAGTAGTGTTCGTAGCGGAGGAGCAATTCCTCTCGCCAGTCATACAAGACTATGTAGGTGGTGATTATTTAGGATTGGCACTACTGCTTATTATTGCTATGATTTTGAAATTCTTTGAAGGAGGTCTAGAAAAATACTTCCTGAAACAAACCAAAAACAAGATATTGGGCAATACGAGTTCTGCACAGAAAAATCAAGGTGTGGCCAATAAGAGTAATTTATCTTATGTAGAGGGGAAGTAATTATGAATCAACACCTACCTGTAACTAAAATTTAGAAAAATGAAAAAGGACAATCTGATTAGATCGTATGTGTTGACCTTGATATTGATAATTATCGGACTTTTCATAGGTCAATTTTTAGTTCAAAGTACCATTCGAGTCAACAAAAATGATGCGCGACTTGTGAAACTCGCACAACGCCAAGCTACGTTGAGTGAAGACATTGCAAAAAACTCTCTTCTCATGAGTACAGATAGAATTCAAGAGAGTGACAAGAACTTTACGATTGTCAAAAGACGACTCAAAAAATCAATAGACGAATTCACACAGATTCAAAATGCACTCACCAAAGGCGACAGAGATTTGGGAATCAATAATGTAGATAATTCTGATCAAATTATTGCATTGCTGACAGAGTCAGAGGTATTCTACAAAGAAGTGCGAGATGCTGCACTTGAAATCTACAATGTGGCATTTGAAGACAGCCCTGAAGACAAGGCCCTAATCATCAACCGAGCAATTATCAACATCTCTGATCAACAGAAAAAATTCACCGACAAAGCAAATGAAATCGCAGACAGGTATGAAGAAGAAGCCTACGAAAACAAAGCTGGCTCTTCGTCCATGGGCTATATCATCACTGCCATCATCATAGGAGTCATACTATTGCAAGCTTCATTCGTATTCCGCCCAGCAGTAAACTTGGCTTACAAAAACTTCTTGACGGCAAACGAAGCATTCGTCAAATTGCAAAAATCAGAAGAGCACCTCAGGCGCAGTGCTGAAAGGCAACTAGAAGCCAACGAGCGACTTATCCTCTCTCAACGTGCCTTGGAACAACGAAACAAAAAACTCAAACTATCTGAGCAAGAGATTCTCAAAAGTTCTCGAAAGCAAATAGAGGTCAACGAAAAATTGATTCGAGTACAAGAAGAACTCAGAAAAGCCTACGACAGAGTAAAATACTCAGAAGAGCGCATGAGAAACATTGCAGAAGAACAATTAGAAGCTACTGAAAAACTGATGATCACAGAGAATCAGTTGAAGATGTCTCTCGAACATGAAAAAAGCAGTAAGAACGAACTTACCAATACACTCAATAACCTAAAAAGCACACAATCTCAGTTGGTACAATCTGAAAAGATGGCCTCTCTGGGACAGCTTACCGCTGGTATCGCACACGAGATCAACAACCCGATCAACTTCGTGTACAATGGTATCGATACACTTAAAGTATCCCTGGATGACTTGATGATCATCATCAAAAAATATGGAGAACTAGAAGATAGTGAAGATTACAATGCTGCGATCGAAGAAATCAAGGCGTTGAAAGAGGAATATGGGTTCGAGGACCTACTAGAAGATGTAAAAGAACTGGTAGCCGATATCAAGAAAGGGGCTGTAAGAACGATTGAAATCGTCAAAGGCCTAAGGGTATTCTCTAGACTAGACGAGGAAGAAATGAAGCCAGCCAACATGAACGAATCGCTGGATGCTACTTTGACTCTGTTAAGAAATAAAACCAAAAACATCATTAACGTCAAAAAGTACTATGATGAGGACATTGAGGAAATCAACTGTTATCCAGGGCAGCTCAATCAGGTATTTATGAATATCATTAGCAACGCCATACAGGCCATACCTGAGGAAAGAAAAGATGGAGAAATCCAAATCTATACCGAAAATCAAGATCAGCACTTGATGATCAAAATCAAAGACAATGGAGCAGGAATGTCCGAACAAGTCAAACGAAGAATATTTGAACCTTTCTTTACAACTAAACCCGTAGGGATTGGCACAGGACTAGGAATGTCAATTACCTTTGGAATCATTGAAAAACATGGTGGCAACATCTATGTAAATAGTGAAGAAGGAAAAGGAACTGAGTTTTCTATTTTGATCCCAAAACATCTGGCAGAAAAGAAAAATCAGGGTAAGGTTTCTCAATCTCAACAAGCATAATTGATTAGAAATTAAAATGGAGCAAAACGAAGAAATGGTAGCGGAGCAAAAAGCTCCAAATCGAAGAGACAAATACACCATCCTATATGTGGATGATGAAGAAAGCAATCTTCGAATATTTCGTATGGCTTTCAAAAGAGAATACAATGTACTCACTGCCATGGGCGGCAATGAGGCGATAGAAATGCTCCGAACCAATGACATTCAATGTCTGATCACAGATCAGAAAATGCCAGAAATGACAGGTACGGAGCTATTAGAACGCGTACTGCCGGAGTTCCCAGATGTCATCAGAATGATCCTAACAGGTTTTGCAGATATTGAAGCAATCGTCAAAGCTGTCAACAAATGTGGTATCTACAAATACATCACAAAACCTTGGGACAAAGGTGAGATGAAACTGACGATAGACAAGGCTTTGGAAGCATACGAACTGAAAAGTGACAAAATCAACTTGATCCGAGAGCTAGAAAAAGCAAACTCAAGTCTAGAAGAAAAAGTAGAAACCAGAACCAAAGAGCTAGCGGAAGTCAACAAAAGACTCATGGACAGTATCAAATACGCCATGACCATTCAAAATGCCATGCTGGTCTCTCCAGAGTTGATCAAAGAGGCGTTTTCAGATTTCTTCTTGATATTCAAACCACTTGATATTGTAAGTGGTGACTTTTATTGGATAGCCGAGATTGAAAACGAAGATGGGGATGCAGTCACCTGTATTGCATGCGTGGACTGTACTGGACATGGTGTAGCAGGTGCCTTGATGAGTATGATCGGGGAGTCACTTTTGAACCAAATCGTACACGAGCATGAAATCACAGATGTAGATGAGATTCTTGAAAACCTCAACATCGGAATCATAGAGATTCTCAATCAATCTGAAAACGAAAACCATCACGGCATGGATGCGAGCATCTTGGTCATAGATCGAGCAAAGAGCCAGGTTCATTTCGCCGGTGCGAAACAAAACCTGCTCTATACCAAAGATGGCAAAATAGAGACCATCAAAGGAGAGAGAATTTCAATTGGTGGATTCGTAGATGAAGAAAGAGGTTATAAGAAGCATGTAGTGGATTTTGAAGAAGGTGAAACCTCATTCTACATGTTTTCGGATGGATTCCCAGATCAATTTGGAGGTCCAGGAAACAAGAAATTTAGTGCTGCAAGGTTGACAGAGTGTCTGGAGCAAAACATGGATAAACCCATGGATGAACAAAAGGCAATTTTGGAAAAGACCCTGACAGATTGGATCGGTGATGAAAAACAGACCGATGACATTATGATCATGGGAATACGAATATAAAGTGGGATATTTGTAAATTAAGAGGAGGAGTGTATGAAGATAAAGGTAATCACATTAAAAAATTGGTGTAACAGCAACATTACACCACTGGCTTGGCAAAGGATCATTATCAAAATCCTTCCTCAATTGAGGGAAAAAGGATTTGAACTGGATGAACTAGAAGAACCAGCGCCAGACAGATTATTTCAGGAGGAGGAATTCAAATTGTTCTCAGGAGCACTGAATGCACTCTACAACATTACTTTTCCTCAGGAAGTCATGGATAAAATCCAATAATGAAGAAATTGATATCCAACATATCAAATAATGTAAGCTTCTCCTCGAAGCTTTTTTTATTCTCCATCCAGAAAAAGAGTATTTCTACCTATGTCCTCGTTGCTATTCTTGTTCTATCCAGTCTGGGATTTTCATCCTGTACCCATAAAATAGCTTCCAACAGAGTATCAGTAGTCAAGCCAAAAAACAGGATATTCTACAGATACAATCACCAAAAACATGCAAGGAAGAAAAGGACTAGAATCGTGCGCTACAAGACTATCTAGATCAGATGATCCTTTGATACCTCGATCAAAAGTTTATCTGCACTATTTAGTCTGGTAATGAGCGATTCAGATTTAGGCAATTCATATTCGAAATAATAGCGCATGGTGTACAATTTGCTTTCGTAGAATTCATCCCCTCTATTTTCATTGATTGCGATCTGGCTAGGGATGGCCTGCAACAACCATTGCCACCCCACTGCTATGATACCGAATAGTTCGAGATACAGCGTAGCATCCATCAAAAACACTTCCTTCTTTTCCTTCATAGCCATCGTTGACAATCTCATCGTAACATTTTGAAGTCTAAACAAAGCATCATTGAGTTTTTCGGCATACCTGGTCAATTCCAGTATTTCCATCTTTACCTTTTTGATTGTCTTAGACACCTCTTCTGTAAAGGCTCTAAAAGCGATCCCTCCACCCATGATGATTTTTCTACCTAATAAATCCATCCCATGGATACCACTGGTCCCCTCGTGCAGGGTATGTATTTTCATATCCCGATAATACTGCTCTACTGGGAAATCTCTACAATAACCTGCTCCGCCGAAAATTTGGATGGCATTAGAAGTGGCCAGCATACCGTTTTCGCTTGGATAAGTTTTGGCTACAGGTGTCAAAAGATCTAAAGTGAGTCGGTAAATTTCTTTGACATCCTGTGTCCCCGCCTTAGCCATGTCTGCATAATAGGAACAGTTCAGCAAAAGCGACAATGAGCCCTCTACCATAGCTTTCTGCTGCAATAGCATTCGCTTCACATCTGCATGTTCGACAATAGGTATTTGGGGAGTATTTGGGTTCTTTTCATCTGGTTTTCTACCCTGCACTCTTTCCTTGGCATAGTTGAGAGAGGCATAGTAGGCCGATGAAGCAATTGCCGTGGCACTTAACCCCACTCCTATCCTTGCCTCATTCATCATTTGAAACATCTGAGACAAGCCTTCGTTGGGCTCGCCTAACAAATGACCATAACAACGATCCTGCTCTCCAAACGACAAATGTACGATTGGCGTACCTTTATATCCCATCTTGTGATACAACCCAGTCGTCTTCACATCATTCAGTACGACCTTGTCTTCCTCGTTGGTCATTTTTTGTGGTACAATAAAGAGAGAAAGCCCCTTTACACCTTCAGGAGCACCTTCAATTCGAGCCAACACCAAGTGAATCACATTGCCTACACCATCGTGATCACCAGCAGAGATGAATATTTTTTGACCTGTGATTCTATAGAGATCGTTTTCATCGTCGATAGACACAGCTTTTGTTTTCAAATCAGACAAGGAACTGCCCGCATCTGGCTCAGTCATAGCCATGGTTCCTTGCCATACACCACTGTATAAATTGGGCACAAAGGTTTCCTTGAGGTAATCCGAGCCATAGGTCTCAATCAATCGTGCGGCACCCATAGACAGCTGAGGATAAACACTGGCTGAGAAATTGGCCGCCCCAAAAATGAAATTGCTGGCAGAAGAAACCATAATAGGAAGATTCATCCCTCCAAACTCATCTCCTGCAGAAGCGGAGATCCAGCCTCCCTCTCCATACTTCTTCATAATCGCCCTTACCTGAGGGTGTACCTTGACCTTTCCCTGATCCAACTTTGGCTCTATTTGATCCATCTCTCTAAAAAATGGATACAACTCTCTCTCAGCAAACTGGTCTGCCGCATCTAGCGTCATCCGAATGCTATCCAAATCATGCCCTTTGTAAACATCCAATTTCAGGACTTCTTCTATCTTGAAGACTTCGGTCATTAAAAACTCCAGATTTCTACGAGAATAAAACTGCGACATGATTTGCTCTGCTTATGATGATTTTAAAGTATTGAATTTAACAAAAGACAATGTAATATATCTATTCACCTGCAAGAATCTACTTTCTCTGACTCTATTGTCTCTATTCAAAAGTATTTTTAAAAATATTTTTACCTAAGAAAAAACATAAACTACTCTATATCAATACACAACAATTAAGCTCTCATGATTAGCTAAATTTTTTATAAAATATTCTCATACAGGTATTGGATTGTAACGATAATGCGCCTAGTTTTGCATCGCAATTGAGGGAAATAACACTCACAAATGCACCAAGGAGCGGTAGTTCAGCTGGTTAGAATGCCTGCCTGTCACGCAGGAGGTCGCGGGTTCGAGTCCCGTCCGCTCCGCAAAAGCTTGCTAGTTTACACTAGCAAGCTTTTTTATTTTAAAGGAAACAGTCCTTAATAAAGGAGGATCAGTCAGTAAAGTTGGGGGATTGGTAAATTCATGCATAAATTTTGGATAATCTAAACAGAAAGAATTCTGCATTTTAAAGGGAATAAGTTGACTTCCAAGGGCTTTTATGATGAGGTTACAATTCAGGATTTTCCAGTCCGTGGCAAAGCCCTGTTACTTGAAGGTGAAACGCAGAAACGGCTCAATGAAGACACCGGTAAGAATGTAAGAAGGGATTGGAAAATGGTCAAAAATAGCACGCGGAAGACTGAGGAGTTCGCGCTTCTCTTAAAACGGAACTCCTAGATTACAAGCCTGTAAGTTGTAAGTTCATTTCTAAACTTTTCCGAATCAATGAACCAATCCAAATTTCTGGTTTAAGCCAACTGAAAAATTTTATCCATCGGCACCCACTTTTGTCCATCTTCTGCCCAAGGCAGTGGGATTTGAAACTGATCCATTAGCCTCTCCCACTCTTGTACCTTGGGGTTATTTACATCCATTTCGGCCTTCTTTTTGGGATCGAAAGTTTCGTCCACCTCCATAATCATGAAGAGACGGTTGCCAGTACAGTAGATTTGCATATCGCTAATACCCGCTGACTTGATACTATCAGTGATTTCTGGCCATGCTTGGCCAGACCAATGGTACTCTTTGTATTTTTTGATTAGTGCTGGATCATCCTTCAGATCCAGCGCCAAACAAAAGCGTTTGTTTTGATTCATATTAGTTATTTTCTTTTGAGAAATTGCCGTACATGGCTACTACTGCCAGACATACCATAGGGACAACAAAGGCAAAACTGATCTCTGGTATCCAGCCCAAAACATCGACATCTGCGAGTCCAGACCCTCCCATGTCCAGAATCGTACCGAATAGCAGCGGGCCAAATGACCCACCTACGATAGCCATCACCAAGCCAGCAGACCCTATTTTCGCTTCGTCTCCCATGTCCTTGAGCGCAATGCCGTAGATCGTAGGAAACATGATCGACATAAACATAGAGGTCAACACCAGTGCATAGAGGCCTGGCATACCACCTGCCAGTATGGTTACTAACAAACACACTACGCCTGCTATACCGAACATATTGAGCAGTTGAGCTGGGACAACTCGCTTCATCAAAGCTGTACCAATCCACCTACCTAGCAGAAACAAGATCATAGCGGCCATGTTGTACCAGGTGGCGGTAATTTGCTCATGTGCTGGCAAGGTGGTATTCAAGTGATCAACATATTGATAGATATATGTCCAGCACATAATCTGCGCTCCTACGTAAAACATCTGCGCTACCACACCGAGCACATAGCGTTTGTTTTGAAACAGGGTGGAAAATGACTCTTTGAGTCCCATACGCTGTTGCTCTCCATGTGCAGGAATTTTAGTTAAGATCACAATAATTAGTATCACAAGGACAACTACGCCTAAGCCTATATAAGGCAAGCTAATCACCCCCAGATCGTTGATTCTAATGGCAGCTTTGTCCGCTGAACTTAGCAGATCGTAACTCTCTGGCGTATAGACAGAGGAACGCAATGATTCCATCACCAATACCTGCGCCATTAGCATCCCCGTAAGCGAGCCTATCGGATTAAATGCCTGTGCCAAGTTGAGTCTGCGTGTGGCGGTTTCTTTATCTCCCAAAGCCAACACGAGTGGATTGGACGTTGTCTCTAAAAAAGAAAGCCCACAAGTAATGACCCAAAGTGAGATCAGATAAAAATCAAAACTTTCTAGCTGTGCTGCGGGATAGAACAAAAATGCTCCTACAGCATAAAAAGAAAGCCCTAGAATGATCCCTGCTTTGTAGCTAAATTTTCGGATGAACAATGCCGCTGGCAAGGCCATGAAGAAATAGCCGAAGTAAAATGCGAACTGCACCAATGAGGCATGCGTATTGGATAACTCTGGCATCACTTTTTTGAAGGCCGACACCATCGGATTGGTCAGATCATTGGCGATCCCCCACAGCGCAAATAGCGAAGTAATAATTATAAAAGCGAATAGGTAATCTCTCGATACTACGGGTATCTTTTTCATATCATTTAGTCTATCAGTGAAATTTCAATTAATGTGCAGACAGCAAAGCCCTATCCAAGTGTACATAGCCACCATCCACAAATATGTGCTGACCAGTCGTATGAGAAGAGAGCGCCGATATGGTAAATAATGTCTGGTTTGCGATTTCAAAAGGCTCTGTCATCCGATTGCCCAACGGCACCTTCTCTTTGATCGAGTTTAATTTTTGTTCACCATCTTTGAGGGTCTTGATCCAATCTTCATATGCAGGTGTATAGCTCTCAGCAATTATGAGGCAATTGACCCTGATACCATACTGGATTAGATCCACTGCCCACTCGCGAGTTAGGGCCAACACACCGCCCTTCGAAGCTGCATACCCAGATGTCCCTCCCTGACCTGTGTAACCCACCTTGGAACCTATGTTTAGGATGTTTCCCTTCGACTCTTTCAGCCATGGGAGACAGTGTTTGGTCATCAAGAAGTAACTGATCATGTTGAGCTTAAGCGAATCCATAAAGGCTTCCAGAGGAGCTTCCAAACTTACCCCATCATTGACCCCTACATTGTTGATCAGTACATCGATGCGGCCGTACTTATCAACGACCTTCTTGATAGCAGTTTCAATCTGCTCAGGTATGGTCAGATCGGTCGCTACAAAAAGAGCATCCACCCCTTTGTCCTGTAGTTCTTTCACATAAGCCTCGCCACGCATATTACGGTCTACGATGGCTGGGATTGCTCCCTCGGTCACCAGTTGACTCAAGATAGTCTCACCAATGCTGCCCTTCATACCAGCGCCACCTGTGATCACTACTACTTTATCTTTTAATTTCAAATCCATTTTTCGTGCTTCATTTTATACCGTAAAATCTCACGGCGTTGTCTCCATAAATTTTATCTTGATCAGCCTGAGAATATCCTTCAAAGTACCGATCAACCAGTGACTTCACCTTGTCGTAAGATCCTCCCAGCAAACATACTGGCCAGTCCGATCCATACATGAGTCGATCTACACCAAAAGCCTCAACGACCACATCGAGATAAGGCACAAAATCCTCATATTTCCATCCCGTCCAATCAGCTTCAGTCACCATGCCTGAGAGTTTGCACATCACATTTTCATGAGCTGCCATCTTTCGCATATAATCGATCCATTCATCGATCTTTCCTTCTTTGATATATGGCTTTGCAATGTGATCGATCACAAAGGGTTGCTCAGGATGTCGCTCAATCGTTTCGAGTGCCGCCTTCATCTGCGTAGGGAAAATCAGAATATCATAAGTCAAACCATGATCCTTCAACTGTGTCAATCCTCTCTGGAAATTAGCTCCGAGCATAAATTCAGGGTCAGGCTCTTCCTGCACAACATGTCGTACGCCAACGAATTTTTTGTTTTTGGCATAGTGAGCCAATCGTTCTGCCACATTTTCGGCTTGCAAATCAACCCACCCTACTACCGCTTTCACGTAATCATACTTAAGTGCCAAGTCCAGCAAAAACTCCGTCTCAGCCTCCGTTTGATCGGCTTGTACTGCTACTGTACCATCCAGTCGATTTTGCTGGAGTAAATCCCTAAGATCGGAAGGAAAAAAATCGTCTTGGATCACAGACATACTGTCATCAATCCAGGCATGTTTGGTCGGATCATACTTCCAAAAATGCTGATGCGAATCTATTCTCATTGGGTAATCAGTTTTTTGATGTTTCCGTCCAATATAACCGTGAGATTAGCAGCCACTGCGTCTGTCAAACCTGTCACAACAGTCAAATCCTGTCCCCAGAAGTCAGTCTGGCTAAGGAATGCTTTGACTACTTCGCCTATCGAAGCAGCATCGCTGTAGCTTGCCCATGCCTGGTCTGCAAAATCGATGACGGTCTGGTCATCGTTGCGCTGGATCACTTTGCCTGCCACTTCTCCTCTATAAAAGGCGATGAGTGCAGCCAGTGAAACGCACAACTTCTCTGGCAATTTCCCTTTTCGCTCGACATATTCAAGGAGTGAAGGCAACACACGTGTCTTGAATTTGGAAACCGAATTGAGAGAGATACTCATAAGGGCATGCATAAGATAGGGATTCCTAAAACGATCCAGTACATCGCATGCAAAGGACTTCAATTCCTCCTCTGGCAGATCGAGTGTTGGGCATATTTCTTCAAAGATCGCCTGACGTATCCATGGACCGAAAACCTCGTCCTCCACGGATTCTCGCACATATTCGATCCCATAGAGGTATGCCACAGGCACCATCGTAGTGTGGGCACCGTTGAGGATACGTACTTTTCTGGTGCGATAAGGCTCCATATTGTCTGTAAATATTACATTCAAATTACAAGCCTCCGCTGGGAATTCCTTCTGAATCTGCTCAGGCCCCTCGATCACCCAAAGGTGAAACTTCTCGCCCTCTACAACCAACTGATCCTGATAACCCAACTCCTCAGTGATCGCTTCCATCTTGTCTTTCGGATAGCCTGGTACTATACGATCCACCAATGTATTGGCAAAAATGTTATGCTTTTCTACCCAATCCTTAAATTCCACTGACAGGCCCCACTCTTCTGCATATTGCAAAATGATACGCTTCAAATTGTCCCCATTGCGGTCTATCAGTTCGCAGGGGATGAAAATCAAGCCCTTGTCAGTTGCACCATCAAAAGTCTCATATCTGCGATGAAGCAGCAGTGTCACCTTGGCAGGAAAACTACTCGGCGGTGCATCGTTCATGCTATTGTTGTCGTGATAGGCGATACCTGCCTCAGTCGTATTGGACAAGACAAATCTCAAGTCAGGGCTTTCGGCCAAAGCCATGTATTCTTCCCACTGAGTATAGGGATCCAGTCCACGCTGGATACAATCGACCACTTCGTGCTCACTGACTGCCTGACCGTCCTTGATACCATTGATATATACAGTGTACAATCCATCTTGCTCATTGAGCATCTGGATTAGTCCTTTGTCGATGGGTTGTACGGCCACCACTCCTGCATCAAAGTCTACCTTTTGGTTCATCTGATGAATCATCCAGTCGGCAAAGGCACGGAGAAAATTCCCTTCTCCGAATTGAAGGATGCGCTCGGTATAGGTTTGGGTATTATGTGTTAATCTATTTAGTTTTTTCATTGTGTTGATTGTTGACTAGAGTGAGATATCTCGTTTCCATGGGATAAAGTCATCGTGCCCAAGGCGTACAGCGTGCGGTACCACTTCACCACTGGCCACTTGTATCAAGTACTCAAACAACTCTTCTCCCTTGGACTCTATGGTATCCTCTCCACTGATCACCGTGCCCGCATTGACATCTATCACGTCTTTCATTTTCTCAGACAACTTATTGTTACTGGACAGCTTCACTACCGGTACGACCGGATTACCAGTAGGTGTACCCAGTCCAGTGGTGAATACGATCAGGTTGCAACCTGATCCTGCTAGTCCTGTGGTACTTTCTACATCATTACCTGGCGTGCAAAGCAAATTTAGACCTGGTTTGGTGACGGATTCTGTATAATCCAAAACCTCAGTGATAGGTGAAGTACCGCCTTTCTTAGCCGCACCTGCAGACTTCATAGCATCAGTGATCAGACCATCCTTGATATTACCTGGGGATGGATTACTTTCAAACCCAGATCCCACTGCGATGGCCTTATCTCCATAAGCCTTCATCAGAGCGGAAAATTTCTCTGCGTCATGATCTTCTACGCATCTATCGATCAGTTCCTGCTCTACTCCATTGAGTTCTGGGAACTCACTTAGCACCGGCGAACCGCCCAATGCTGCCAATATATCTGAGGCATAGCCCAATGCTGGATTGGCAGAGATACCAGAGAAGCCGTCTGAACCTCCACATTCCAGTCCGAGAACCAACTTGCTCAGTGGAGCAGGTTTCCTTTCTATTTTATTGGCCTCTTGTAGCCCCAAGAAGGTCATCTTCACTGCACCTTCTATAAACGAACGCTCACTCTTGCTCTGCTGCTGCTCCAAAATGTGTAGCGGCTTGGAGAAATTCGGGTCTTTCTTCTTGATGGCATTTTCTAGCACCTCTATTTGGGCATTTTGACAACCCAGACTCAGTACAGTGGCTCCTGCCACGTTAGGGTTGGTCAGATACCCTGCCAGCAAGTTGCAGAGTACTTCTGAGTCGGCACGTGTACCTCCACATCCTCCTTCATGACGTAGGATTTTGATCCCGTCTACATTAGGAAATACACGGTTCTTCACTATTTCTTCCTGACTCTTGATGATTTCGGCACGCAGGATTTCTTCCTCTCCCCCTCCATTGCGCATCAATTTGACCAACTGCTCGGTATTGACTATATAGTCCTTTTCAGTTTGATAACCGAGAGATTCTGTCAAGGCAACTTTAAGTACGTCGAGATTGCGGTTTTCGCAAAAGGTAAGTGCAAATACAATCCAGTAATTGCCTGTACCAACTTTGCCATCTGCACGATGGTAACCATTGAAGGTACGTCCCTTCCATTTGCTCACATCTGGACCGATCCAATGTGGCTTTTCCCTCTTACCAGAGTATTCAGCAGAGGCATGCTTCATGTTTTGAACGGTAATGGCTCTCCCTTGCTCAATAGCAGTGGTAGCTCTACCGACCAACACCCCGTACATGTAAACTGGATCCCCGTCAGCCAGATCATGAAGAGCAAATTTGTGTTTGGCTTGAATATCTTCTTTAAGTACCAGTTGAGTACCTGCAAGCAATATTTCTTCCCCATTTTTTAAATCCTGAATCGCTACGATCAAGTTGTCACGAGGATCTATACGTACATATCTATTTGACATATCTCCTTACTCTTAAAAATTAACCATTGCTTTGATGACACCCGTCTCAGGCTTGAGCCAGCTATCGAAGTTTGCGATCATGTCGCCGTACTCCACACTATGCGTAATGAAAGACTTCGTAGGGAACTTGCCACTACTCAGCACCTTCACTACATACTCGAAATCCTCAGTTGTAGCATTTCTACTACACATGATGGTTGTCTCTTTTGCGTGGATTTTGGGATGAACGAAAGTCAATTCCCCTTTAGATAATCCCACCAGTACATACCTACCTCCATGCGCCATATAGTCTGGACCTGATTCCAATGCTCCTTTGTGTCCTGTCGCATCAAATACTGCAGTAGCTAGATCACCACCTGTGATCTCAGCCACTTTCTCTACAGGGTTATTGGTCACATTCACTACGTGATCTACGCCGATTTCTTCCTTGGCATATTTCAGTCTGTCGTCATTCATGTCTATGGCGATCACCTGAGCACCAGCGATCTGTGCGAGCTTCATCATTCCGATTCCTATGGGTCCACATCCGATCACCACTACTGTTTCACCAGGCTGTACATTCGCTCTTCGAATGGCATGTGCACCTATAGCCAGTGGCTCTACAATCGCCATTTCATCGTCATTAAGTTCTCCTGCTGGTAGCAAGATATTGGCTGGCACAGTGATCTGTTCCTGCATGCCGCCATCGCCATGCACACCCAATACACTGATATTGGAACAACAATTGGTCTTGCCAGACCTACATGCCACACACTCTCCACAACTCACGTAGGGCATCACGATCACGCCATCTCCTGCTTTGATACCTTGAGGATTGTCATCAATCTCCAACACGCTAGAGGCTAACTCGTGTCCTAAAATCCTAGGATAAGTAAAGAAGGCCTGATTGCCTGCATAGGCATGCAGATCGGTTCCACAGATCCCTACTTTATTGATCTTGAGCAATGCTTCACCCCTCTTACGCACAGGTGTCTCTTTTTCTTTGAGCTCAAACTTACCTGGCTCTGTGCACACGATGTATTTCATATCTAATTCTGTTTCTTCTTTGATAGTAAAACACAAAAATTCGGGATCAAGAGGAAAAGCAGGTGAGCAAACGCTTGCGCAAAAAATGGAAGACAACCCTGTTGTCAGACAGCTACAGAATAGAGAAACTTTCAGAATAAATAGAATACTTGACTGCTATCGAGATGATTCAACTTTGGGTTTTAATAAAACCATAAGCGCATGAACTATCGAAAAAAACTATTCGCCCTTTTACTATTGGTACTGCCCTGGCTATCGCTATACGCTCAGGACGAAGACGACAACAGCAACCCTCCGACCAAACCTGCTGGCTACTATACTGACACGGTCGATCTTGCCTCTGCCCCTCTGAGAGTGAACCAACAGTATCCCTTATCGGATCAAAGCAATACAGATGGGTGGAAACTCAACAAGGAACTTTCGGATGAATTTGAAGGACGAAAATTGGATACCGACCGATGGCATCCCAACAATCCCGGATGGAAGGGACGTCAACCTACTTACTTTCATGGCTCGAACGTCAGCTTGAGAAAAGGAGAGTTGGTTTTAAAAATCAACCAACATGGCGATGAAGAACTACCCGAAGGATACACCCACACGGCAGGATTCATCAAATCCAAAAAGCGGTTAAAATATGGCTATCTGGAAGCCGAGATGAAACTGATGGACGCACCATGGGTATCAGGCTTTTGGGTCACGAATGTGAGCAAAGACTGGTGGACAGAAATTGACATCTGTGAAAACGACCCTGGTGTGATTGAAAACTCCCACGATCTTCACTCCAACATACACGTATTTCGTGCCCCACCAGAGCATGGGGACGTCAAGGAGCATTTCATGCGCTCGAAAACCTACTACCTACCCATAGAGCTCCAACAAGACTATCATGTCTGGGGACTGGAATGGAACGAAGAAGTGATCAGGTTCTACATAGATGGCGTGCTATTCAGAGAAGCCAAAAACACCCACTGGCACCAGCCACTAGAAATCAACATCAACAATGAATCCAACAAATGGTTTGGCGCATTGCCCGATGAGCGAACAGATAGAGAGTTTCATATCAAGTACATGCGAGTCTGGACGAAAGAATAGGCTGATTGAAAACTGAAGGGGGCATTTCATAAAATTTCCTTCCAAAGAGAACAAATGAGGTAGATGTCATCCTATTTTATAAAACCGAGCATCACCATGCACAGTTGAATCCCTTGCAATTAACTGATTGGGCAACACAATAGAAGAAACAGGCTGTGAGGGATTTCTTAACTCTTCGAGTAAAATCCCCGCTGCCCTTTGCCCCATTAGAAAAGCTGGCTGCTGTACTGAGGTAAGACGGGGAGTCATATAGCTTGCCACTGGCTCATCTGCGAAACCCACGACGGCTATTTCCTCCGGCACTTTTTTGCCCAGCCTCTGAATCACCTGCACTGCATCGAATGCTAAATAGTCACTATAAGCCAGTACTCCATCTATTTTATCCTCCCTGATAAGACTCTCTAATTTCACATGCCAATCCTCATTATTGGTAGACAATACCCAATGGTCTGGATGGGGCAAGCCACGTTTTTTCATTGCTTCTTTGTATCCTGTGAGGCGGGTAAATGTAGTAGACAAACGATCTGGACCAGAGAGATATACTACCCGACTAGCCCCTGATGCTACCAAATGATCAATAGCTAAACGACTACCGTCGAAATCGTCGCTGATTACATAGGAAGCATCTAAATCCTCACACATCCTGTCTATAAAGACCAAAGGAATCTCCTCTTCCAAGAGCGACAAATAGTGCTCAAAATTGTCAGTCTCGCGGGCATAGGAAGCCAACACACCATCCACATGCATTTCACTCAGTACCTGTACAATCTCCTTTTCCTTCTCCACACTTCCCTCATGCACATTGATGATCAAATGATACTCGCTCTGATTGATTACTTGATTGATACCTGATAGCACCTTGGCAAAATAGTGATGAGTAAACTCTGGCAGGATCAGTCCTATCAATCCAGATTTTTTCTTCTGTAGATTTCGGGCGAAAGGGTTGGGTCGATAGCCCCACTTCTCAGCAAATGCCATAATGGATGCCTTGGTTTTCTTGCTTACCCTCCCTTGATTGCTCAAAGCTCGTGACACAGTCGATGGAGACACTCCCAGTGCCTTGGCTATGTCTTTGATATTGATGCGTCTTTTATGCATGTTGGATTTGAGATTTGGGATCACTAAATCAGCGTATCAGCACTTTATACTTTCCTCTCCCATCACAAAGATAAACAGTCCCTGTCCATTCCAGCTAGTTCAACTGACAAATGCTCGCTATTAGCAACAAACTCAACACTGCTATGAATGTTCAGGGTCTGGATAGGGATTACAGGTTCTTTAACTATAACCAAATGGTATCGTACGGCGCACATGAGGTTTTCTCTAGCTTTTCAAAACTCTCATGACCGATCTGATAGCCGATCTTCCTGCTGGGTAGATCATCTTCCAAATAGCGAATGACCGCAACCAGATGCACATAGTCGTACCAGCCCTTGATGCTCCAAGCTGCCATATCCACATCTCGCATGACTCTCCCCATACAAAATAAGCATCCACATCAGCATATCAAAAATTGGCACCAAGTAGAGCAAATAACAATTCCCCCCTCATATTCAACACAATCCTTTCCCATGACACCCGCAAATGCATGCGTTTGCAACCTGCTTGCATTTCTAAATGGTTTTAGTTTTGAGAAAACAATTATTGAGATTAAATTATGGTACTGAGGACTAAAAACTTATTATTTCTCTGCGTGGTCTGTCTTCTGATAGCCTGTGGTGAAAAAGAACAAAACAAATACCTGCCCGATCAGGCATTCAACGAAGAGTGGCTATTCAAAAAAGCCGAACTAGAAGCACAAAACTTCGATTTTGACGACCACAACTGGGATGCCGTCACACTGCCCCACGACTGGGCGATCGCAGGCCCCTTCGACCGCCAGCACAACGCCCGTACTGGAGGTCTACCCGTGACTGGCATGGGTTGGTATCGCAAACACTTCGACGTACCAGCAGATATGAACAACAAACGTATCTCCATCGAATTTGACGGAGCGATGAACGATGCCTACGTCTGGGTCAACGGCCAGTTGGTTGGCAATCGCCCATTTGGCTATATCGGTTTTGAATTTGACATCACGGATCATATCCGATTCGGAAAAGAAAACGTAATCGCCGTACGCCTCAACCCCAAAGATCTGAGCTCTAGATGGTATCCTGGAGCAGGTCTATACAGAAATGTTAGGATCAAATACAACGAAACTACACATATCGCGCAGTGGGGTACCTACATCACCACGCCAGAGATCAGCGATGAGCAAGCACACATCAAGATTGAAACCAAAATAAATGGCTCAAAAGCTACTGAGGCACAACTCAGAACTACGATCATCGACGCTCAAGATCAGACCATCGCCACACAAACTCAGGCTATCACAACAGCCATCATAGATACAGAATTGAGCGTCAAAAGCCCCAATCGCTGGCAGCCTGATGCCCCATATCTTTATACGCTAGTGTCTGAAGTGCTAGATGATGACCAGGTGATCGATCGATACGAGTCCCCATTCGGCATACGTACCATCGAAGTGACCGTCAATGACGGTCTGCTGGTCAACGGCGAGCGTCTGCAGCTCAACGGCGTGTGTATGCACCACGATCTCGGCCCACTGGGTGCTGCGGTCAACTACAGAGCAACCGAGCGACAAGTCGAAATCCTCCAAAATATGGGGGTCAATGCCATTCGTACTAGCCACAACCCTCCATCGCCTGAGCTACTCGATATCTGCGACAAAAAAGGTGTCGTGGTGATCGTGGAAGCCTTCGATGAGTGGCAGATGGGCAAAGTAGAAAATGGTTACAACCTCCTTTTCGACGAATGGCACGAACGTGATCTAAGAGATATGATCAAACGTGACCGCAACCACCCCTCTGTCGTCATGTGGAGCATTGGCAATGAAATCCTAGAGCAGTCGCAAAAAGACGGTTGGAAACTTACCAAGCACCTCTCAGATATTTGCCACGACGAAGACCCTAGTCGTAAAACCACCATAGGGTTCAACTACTATCCTGCACCCTACAAGAACCAGTTGGCGTTTCAAGTCGACGTAGTAGGGCTCAACTACTGGCCTCTACAGCTCAAAGAGTTAAGAGAACAGTACCCTGATATGATCCTATATGGCTCAGAAACCTCCTCCCAAACGAGTAGCCGAGGAATCTACCACCTACCTATCCAAGCTGATGTAGTCAAAGAAACAGGTCAAGTTTCCAGCTATGACGGGACCGTGGGACCTCCGTGGGCATACCCACCAGATGTAGAGTTTGAGCAACAAGAGCTCAATCCGCATTCGCTGGGCGAGTTTATGTGGACGGGTTTTGACTATCTGGGAGAGCCTACTCCCTATGGCGGTCGTGACAACTCTACCAATGGCTACTGGAATGACGACTGGCCGTCTCACTCGTCTTACTTTGCGCCGATAGATCTCACTGGCCTGCCCAAGGATCGCTACTATCTCTACCAGAGCCAGTGGACAGAAACGCCGATGGTACATGTTTTGCCTCACTGGAACTGGGAAGGAAAAGAGGGAGAAGAAATTCCTATCTATGCCTACACCAATGCTCAGGAAGTAGAGCTCTTCGTCAACGGCAAGTCCATGGGTAAAAAAGTGAAAGGAAAAGACAAAACACCTATTCCCGCCGAATTTCACTTTTTTGAGAAAGGAACCTATATGAGTCCATACAGACTGAGCTGGTCTGTTCCCTACGAGCCAGGCACATTGGAAGTAGTGGCTTACAAAGACGGCAAAGAAGTCGCCAGAAAGTCTGTCAACACGGCTGGAACCGCTGCCCAAATCCAGCTGAGTCCTGATCGCCAGGAGATCACAGCCGACGGCAAAGATTTGTCATTCATCACGGTGAGTGTTAGAGACGAAGAAGGCAATCTGGTACCAGATGCTTCTCACATGATCCACTTTGAAGTTGATGGTGCAGGCAAAATCGCCGCTGTAGGCAATGGAGACCCCAGATGTCTACTGAGCTTCAAAGGAGACAAGATGGAAGCCTTCAGCGGACAAATGATGCTGATCGTACAGTCTCAAAATGGTAAAAACGGAGAAATCAAAATCAAAGCCAGTGCAGAGGGCTTGCCAATGGCAGAAAGCACTATTCAATCGTTTTAAGAACTCACAATTATGCTTCAAAACCCACAACATTTATTGTTGTGGGTTTTCCTCCTTATCACTATTCAAATTACATCCCTTTTCTATTGGTCTTTCTGATCTCTGCCTCCCTTCATGTGCAAAATATGATCGCCACGAATATAAAACGGGCGTCTTCCAACTTTACAACAATGATCAGACAGTCATTGGACCTTCTACCATCCAGAAATAAAATAGAGAATATCTACTTTTTCAACCCAAGCACCTCCACACTATTCAACTCTGGGCCACCGCCTCTGTTGCCACTGCCTGCGCCGATGTAGAGCTTGTCATCAACGATAGCAGCATTCGTACCATGTCGGCCTTGGTTGAGTTTTGGCAGTGCTTCCCAGCTTTCTTTCCTAGCATCCAGATAGTAGGCTTCATTTCTAGCTGGGTTATCTCCTGTTTCTCCACCTACATAGATCAACCCTTTTTTCCATGCTGCTATCCCTGCTCCTGCAGATGGAATAGGCAGCTCAGTGGAGAGCGTCGACCATTGACCACTTTTTAGATCATACACATCCACCTCGGTGACTACCGCCTGAAAGAAAGCCATAAAATTGCCTTCTTCATGATGGCTGGTATTTCTTCCTCCAAGCGCATAGAGTTTATGATTTACAATGGCTGCAGTACTATGATCACGGATATGAGGCACATCGGGCAAGCTCTCCCAGGTATTGCTAGATACATGATATACATCCATCATGGCATTAGTTCCACTGGTATGACCATAGGTGATTCCGTTGACCAAATAGATGTTATCTCCATCCACTACTACACCACCTGCGCCTCGCTGGCGTTCTTTGGGGATTTCGAATATTGTATTCCACTGATCTGTGACTGGGTCGTACACATACACCTGGCCGATTGGTTGCTCCTTAGGATATCCACCGGTAAGACCGCCGACAACATAGATTTTGTCTCCCACCACTACTGGTGTGATATGATGCATTTCGATAGGAGTAGGTTGCTTTTGTGTCCATTCATTGGTTTCTAAATCTAAAACCTCGACAGGCTTGACTCCTCGCCCACCTATCAAGTAGAGATTACCAGAAAAAATCACCAATCCTGACTCATGCCTTGGAGTAGCTTGACCGATAGTCTCTAGCGCATGCCACTGTCCAGCCGATGGATATGCAAGTGTACAAAAGGCAATGATTACCCCTACTCCAAACATCACTTTTCTATTCTTATTCATGAGATCAATATTAGACATTTAGGAACAAAAAAGTACTCCTGTATTCCCATACAACGATTTGTATCACACAGAAAACCATTTGGACAATAGATATTCTCAATTAAAAATCCTTCCCCTCAATCATCAACAGTACCACCCCCACGAAATCTATCCACAAGTCCTAAATTAACATCATTCATCTGAATAACAGATGGTTAACAAACAACTATGATTATGAAACACGATTACATCAAAACACGGATGGAAGGAATAATCCTATCCAAAAGAATGTGGGTCACTTTGACCTTGTTCTTCATCACCACACTATCATTTTCACAAACCAGCGTCAACATATCTCCCAAAGTACAACGCTACGTTGGCAATGTCTCTCAGCTGGATAGAACCAAATATTTCAATCTACACTCTATCAGTACAGATAGTGACCATAATACCTTTTACAGCAACTATAATGTAGGAAAAGGTCGTAGTTTTTGGGGACCTTTCTCCTACTCCAATAGCAAAGGCAATGCTGTAGGTAGCTATCCCGCCCCCAAATCTGGAGGATCTGGCACACGTAATGTCAGTCGCTATATAGCTACTGAACATCCAGCAGCAGTCTTCGTCGATGGTATCAATGTACAAACTGCGGCAGATTGGGCAGCAGAGTATTACTTGGATTTTGTAGATGCTTCGGGTCGACCTGAATTTTTCGAACCAATGAATGAGCCCTTTGTACACGCCAAGGACTTTTACAGTGGTCCATGGAGCAACAGCGAGAACGATCGCATCAAACTGCAAATGGCACAACTCTTTGATGCGGTAGGTTCCAAGTTTCATGCTACACCAGAGCTGTCCAATATGAAAATTCTGGGTTACTCTTCCGCTTGGCCTTCCTTGGAGTTGAATAATTTCGGTCATTGGGACGAAAACATGAAGATGTTTATGGATGTAGCGGGTGCCAATATGGACGCCTTTGCTACGCATCTGTATGATGGAGTCAATGTATCTGGTCAGGACAATAAGCGGTCGGGAAGCAACTCAGAGGCTATCCTCGACCTCATAGAAACCTACAGCTACACCAAATGGGGTACCGTGAAACCTCACGCTATCTCCGAATATGGCGCCATCGAGCAGGGATATGGCGACAACTACTCCGATATAGCCAGCATACAAACTGTACGCTCGATCAATCATATCCTTTTCAATCTACTGGAGAGAGAAAATAAAATGGCAATTTCGATCCCATTCATCACAGGCAAAGCAGAATGGCACATCACGGCTGCCAATAACTACCAGCCCTACCAAGCAGCACTCTTCAAACCAACCAATATTGGACAACCTAATCCCGCTAGTTGGGAATACACACCACGCATTCACTTCTACGAACTGTGGAAAGACGTAGCAGGTACACGCACATATGTATCCAGTAACAATCCCGATATCCAGGTACAAGGTTTTGTCAACGGCAACAAACTCTATGTGGCTCTCAACAATCTGGACGAAGGTCAGGAGACGATCAACCTCAACTTTGCACAACAAATCTCAGGTCTACAAAATGTCAAAATCAAAAGTCTGAAAATATACGACCAAAGCATGCCCAATATGAGCATCACCAATCAGGGCAATGCACCATCCAGTATGACCCTACTTGGAGGAGAAACCGTCGTGTTGGAGTACAGCTACAGCAACAACATCAGCTTCGACAATGTGATTCGAAGCAAGAAATACTATACGAGCAAACATCTCCAAAGCATCAATGCCAATACTGCTATCAGCTTCACATTCAACAACGTGACAACAGGCACAGGCACTGCAGTGCTTCACATGGGGATTGGGCGCAAACACGACAAATCCAAAGCACCTGAAGTAAAAGTCAACGGCACTACCGTAAGTGTACCGTCCAATTGGAAAGGCTATGACCAAGCCAATAGAGATGACTTCTTTGGAACTATTGACATCCCTGTGCCTATGAATTTGATTCAGAGCAACAACAGCATCACGGTCAAATTTCCTGACGGAGGTGGACATGTCAGTTCTATGATACTGGAGGTCAACAAGTACGATCAAGCCGTAAGTGTCAATGACGATATCGGTTTCGTCAATCCTCCTAGCACTATCGAATCCAACACTTCCTTGAGTTTTGAGGTGAGCTACGCTGCAAGTACGACTCGTGATCTGATCGTAGAGTTTTGGTCATCTACTGGTTGGTTGGCCCAAGGCAAAACAGTAGTCAATGCTGGCAGTGGCATAACTGCGGTAAATGTAAACCTGACTACTGCCCCTAGTCCTGGATCAGGCTATGTAATCAAAACCAGCATCAGACCGACCAACGGCAACTGGACCACTGCACTAGATACAGATCAAGCCAACAACATCACGGTAACAGCTCCTGCCATTCAAACTCCCTACAGCGGTACTGCTGCTACTGTGCCTGGCACAGTACAAGCGGAGAACTATGATGTAGGAGGAGAAGGTGTTGCCTACCATGATACGGATGCAAGTAATCAAGGCAATCAGTACAGAACCGACGGTGTGGATATAGAAGCCTGCAGTGATACGGACGGTGGGTACAACATCGGCTGGATGAATACTGGAGAATGGCTAGAATATACAGTCAACTTCACCGTGACTCAAAACTATGATTTCTTTCCACGTCTGGCATCACTCAATGGTGGTGCACAATATCGACTCTTGATTGATGGAGTAGATGTAACAGGCACTAAAAACCTAACAGCAACAGGTGGCTGGCAAAGCTACACCACCCATCATCTCAGAGACGTGCATGTGACCAGTGGACTGCATCTGGTTCGTTTTGAAGTGATCAGTGGAGGGATAAACCTCAACAGCTGGGCCGCCTGGCAAGCTCAAAATGGTACAAGAATAGCTATCGTATCAAAGGAAGATGAACCCAGAGATATCAGCGTGTATCCCAATCCGCTCGATGAAGATGTACTCAACATACAACTCAACCACAACGAACCCAGTACGCTCAGCATCTATGACATAAACGGTCGTTTGGCATACAAACAAGAAATAGAAAATAATACCCTAAGCATACAGAGACAACTCCTTCCCCAACCTGGTCTCTATCTATTGCACATTCAAAGCAGCTATGGTTTGATCACTAGAAAACTAATCCTAGAATAACCCAGAAACTATCAGCCAACCCTTCACAGGGGTTGGCTATTTTTTTAGAAAAATCATTTTTTTCACATAAACCAATTTAATTATGAATGTTAGACCCATTTCTATCTTTCTGCTTTTGGCAATGGTCATAAGCGTTAATCTCCAAGCCCGTCAGTTTTTTGACAAGAGCAAGGATTTACTACTAGCCAACTTTGATTTAAAACCAGATGAAGATGACATCCATTCGGCAGCAGCCCTAGCCAGTATGCTCCAGCACCCAGATCTGGCAGGCATTGATTACTATGTAGTAGCTGGTGCATACGGACAGCAAGGCGGCACTTACATTACTTCTGCTGTACCTGGTTTTTACAACAGTTTATTTGGTACACAAAACCAAAAATGGACTGATGCACATAACAATTGGAGCGCTTCGGTGACAAGGGTGCGAGACAAAGTAAAATCCGTCCTCAATGCTGGAGGAAAGGTGTTTGTACAGGAAGCTGGGCAATCGGACTTTACCTACGACCTCTGTCAGGCACTCTTGAACGATGGAGTGACAGCTGCTACCATCCAGTCAAAAATCATCGTAGTTCAACACAGCCAATGGAATGAAGACCAAGCGACACAGTGGAAACTAAACTGGGTCAAGAACAACACAGACTACAACAAGATCGACGATGGCAATAGCTCCAACAGCACACCAGGCTACAACACCTCCAATACTACCTGGATGAACCAGGCCAAAGCGGCAAGTAACCCCAATGCAGCCTCCAAGAGCTATTGGACACAAGCTGACCAAATCTGTGACAACTGGAATGCCTCATGGGAAAATCCCAACATCGCTGGTGGCGGTGTTGATTTTTCAGATTGCTCCGAAAACTGGTGGATATTCAACATAGGCTCAGATGCCGACAACATCAGTAAATTCTGGAATCGCTATGTCGTCAATACCCCGTCAAGTGGTGGTACAGATGACATCAGCTGCAATTCCCTGCCTAGCAGTATTGCCTCATCGACCACTATCTCAGTCTCTGTTCCGTACATTGCCAGTCAATCCAGAGATGTGGTAGTAGAGTTTTGGAACAACAGCTGGATCGCTACAGGTAGTACTACTGTAGGTGCAGGTAGTGGTACGGCCACTGTCATCATCAATCTAAACAGTGCTCCTGCGGTCGGTAGCAACTATATATTGAAGACCAGCATCCGTCCCGTGGGAGCTACCTGGCAGCAGAATCTGGACTTTTGTCAGATCAACAATCTGACCGTAACCAATGGAGGAGGTAATCAAGCAGCCTATGGTGGTACTCCTTGGTCTATCCCAGGAAGAATAGAGGCTCAAGACTATGATATGGGAGGTGAAGGTGTTGCCTATCACGATACAGACGCTACCAACAATGGTGGTCAATATCGCACCGACGGTGTGGATATAGAAAACAACGGAGATAGCAGTGGCAACTTCAATATAGGTTGGATGAACACTGGTGAATGGTTGGAATACACGACTAACGTCAATTCCACCATGAATTACCACTTCTATGTCAGAGTGAGTTCCATCAACGGCAATGGCCAGTTCAAAATTCTGGTCGATGGCAATGATGTATCTAGCACCCAATCTGTACCCAATACGGGTGGCTGGCAAAGTTATACTACACTGACCATCCCCAACGTCAACCTCTCGTCAGGGCAGCATGTGGTACGCATAGAGGTAGTATCTGGAGGAATGAATCTCAATTTTTGGTCTGCATGGGCTTCTCCTAACGCTCGTATGCTAAGTGAAAATGAAACGAAACTCTCTGATGAACTCTCACAGGTCACAGTCTATCCTATGCCATTAACTCATGGTGATCTGACAGTACAATTGCACCAAAATAGCAATCGTCAAACTCAGATCGCTCTCTTTTCCTTGGATGGAAGGGTACTCCCTATTCAATACCATGAAGAGAATGCTAAAATCATCATCACCAATGCATCAATACCAAAAGGAATTTCATTACTTAGAATTGGCACAGACCAAAATACACAAACAATAAGAGTGAAAAAATAGGAGGATTAAAAAGTAAAAAAGCCAGAAAACTGGCTTTTTTACTTTGACTTAACCATTATAAACTATTATTTATTTACTCACTACCTTGGTGAGAAGCACTCCTTTTTCGGTTCTAACTCTAACTAACAACAAAGCCTCAGATTGCGTAAATTGTGACAGTGGAATCTCTAATGTATCTCTTTGAGCATTGATAGATCGAGCATACAACAACTGTCCTGTCAGATTAAGAACTTCTAGCTTTTGTACCTGCACTCCTTGGTTGAAACGAATGGATACATCTCCGCCATTGGCTGGGTTTGGATATAGAACCCATTCCGAATTATTTAGACCTCCATCAACAGAAAGTACCTCGTCTACTACATATACTGTGCTATAGGCAATCAATCCATCAGCAGTCTTGGCAGAGATCATACACCTGCCTTCGGCCAATGCAGTCACTACCCCATCTGCAGTTACTGTCGCTACTAATTGATTGGAACTAGCCCAAGTGATATCTGAGGTACCATCCATAGATACTTCCATCTGTACCTCATCACCGATATCCATATTCATCTCAGCAGGGTTCAGACTGATCTCATCAGATGCCAGAGAAGCATTGTCTAGTGTAGATTGCAACACCACTGAACTGACCTGACCTCCACCATCTGGAAAAGTCAAAGAAACGATGTTGCGCCCTGTTACCAACAGATCAGCCGAAAATGGTACTTCGATCAATCCAAAAAAGTCCTCTCTATCTGCCTGGTCATAGCCCTTCCAATTGTCAGGCACTTCGACTTTGACTCCATTGATCAACACTTCAGGCTGCTTGGTTCGGTCATGTTTGCGTCCGATTCCAAAATTGAGCTGTGCACGCCCCTGTCCTACCTCCACGTCTTTGAACTGATACAAGATCGGTGCATTAGCCGATATCCCTTCTACCACACGACTGCTATAGTATCTGCGAGTAGTTACTGTTTTTTCGAATTGATCTACACTCTGGCTCAGTTCTACTATCAAAACGGAGGTTTGCCCTTCTACCATGGAAATGGCAGCAGGCAATTCATCCAGCATTTCGTCCTTATACTCATGTGCTTGGTCGCTGTATATTTTGATTGAACGATGGCTGATTTGAGCTACTTCAGGAAGTCCATTCAGGAATTCTAAATTCACTTCTTGTGTATTATCAGACAGGTTGTTTAGTCCCACGTAGAGTTTGTTTCCATCAAGATATGCTACGGTCTGGATGTCAAAATTATCAGATGTAATATCTACTCGCTTACCCTTCACATCCTTCCATAGCTGGAAGAAAGTAATCCGTGGTGTATATTCCCAACCTGCAGGAGTAGGCTCACCGATATTCGTCGGCTTCCACAGTACCGCTCCATAAGGCTGGTAGTTGTTTTCTGCTGAGATGTGCCATGTAGCCTTGCCCGTGATGAATGGTATCGACACCTCTACACGATCGTCACGATTCAGCAAGTTGAATAGGAGATGATTAATAGATCTGACAGTCTGCACAGAAGCCAAATCACTGTAGTCAGTTCCATATCCATTTTCGATACCACCGTATTCGGAGATGGCATGTGGCTTGACTACTCCCCATTTCGCAAAGCTGTAGCACTCAATCAGATCCAAGATTGCTTCAGAGTTGCTACCAGATCGTTTGTTATTCTGTCCTTCTACATTTATACCGTCGTAGAGGTGGGTAGAAAAAGCGTCCATGTGTTCACCTGCAATATCCATGAATGACTTCATGTTTTCTCCCCAGTGACTAAAATTATCGAGCTCCATCGATGGCCAAGCAGCGGAATAACCGATCACCTTCATATTGACCAGCTCTGGTGTAGCATGAATCGCCTTCCCGATCTGTCCATACAGTTGGGACATTTGTTTTTTGATTCTGATATTTTCGGCGATATTCCATCCACCATCATAGAACTCCGAAGCATGAACAAAGGGCTCGTTCATTGGCTCGAAGTACATCGGACGCTCATCATCTTCAACCCAGTTTTTGTAGTACTCGGCTGCCCACTCACCCGCCGACACAGGATCCATCCCATCCAAAAAGGCATTACTAGGATGCTCGGTAGCGATTTGACGCTTTACACTACGCACACTGTTGTCATTATCTGGCTTAAATGCTGGGTATTTGGCCACTTCGCCTGTTTGATTCTTTGCATATCCGTATGGACTCCAAAACCTCCTGCCCTGAACCACATCATAGGTGGTTTCGAACTCCTGCATCTCAGTATCGCTACCTGTATTGTGGTAGGCAAAGTACTTTTCTCTTTTTAGCTCATTGGATTCCCCTAGGTAGTTCAAGGTAGCAATATCCACCTTGACATGAGTCTGAGCATAGGTGATTTGACAAGCAATCACCCCTGATAAACACAACAAAACACTAACAATACAAAATCGTAATTTTTCTCTCATATGCTTTTAACTTTTACAGATAAATAACCAATTAGGTGGTCGAGTCTTGGATGCAAGTTAACAAGTAGTACAATCAAGGAGCAGTGGTAAATTCCCTCGAAAATAGGGGGAGGATAAAAAAGCCACCATAATCAGTTCATGGTGGCCTAAAACTATTCTGTAAATCATGGTTTCATCCAACTGATATCCAGCGAATCTCGGAAATGCACCTGTAGCACCATGAGTTCATCGAAGAGTTCGCGAATCTTCCCTTTGTACTCAGGATTATCAGCTAAATTGGTAATCTCTTCTGGGTCGTTGTTGAGATCAAAAAGTAAGAGTTGCTCTGCCTTAGGGTAAACGATCAATTTAAATCCGTCCTTACGCACACTCCGCTGCGTATCGACATAAGCTCCATAAATGGCATCATATTGCTGCAGCTTCTCTCCTCTGATCAATGGCATCACGCTGTTGAATTCTACATAATCAGGCTTGTCCACACCAGCCAAATCCAATGCAGATGCCATCACATCCTGTAGATAAATGTCCGCGTCGATCTGTCTCCCATGTGGCACCTCTGGCCCTACAACCATAAATGGTGGACGCACACTGTGATCATAAAGACTCTGCTTGCCAATCAAGCCATGCCGACCCATCGCCAAGCCATGATCAGCGGTAAAGAAGATGTAGGTATTATCCATCTGACCACTCTGCTCCAGCGCATCCAGAATTTGACCGATCTGATCATCAAGGTGGGTAATCAAGGCATAGTATTCTTTAATGTGCGTCTTAGTAGCAAACTCCGTACGAGGAAAAGGCGCCAGTGCTTCGTCACGCAACGAAGGCCCGTTACCAATCAAGTCTTGGTAGGGATACTCAGCCACCCAGCTCTCTGGTAGGGAAATATCAACTGTATCATATATCTCCTGATAAGCTGCAGGAGCCTGTCTCGGATCATGAGGTGCATTGAAGGCCAAATACATAAAGAAAGGATTGTCTCTTTTCGATGCTTGATCGATAAAATCCAAGGCATCGTCTCTGAGAACTTCGCTCCAGTGCTGACCTCCTGCCCAGTAACCACCCATCGCTGGATCGTCTGGACGCCAGGCTGTATCGGCTGGACTTTGGGGACGGTTATAACCTAGCGGCATAATCTCTTCTGACTTTTTCAAGCCAGTATCCACGAGCTCGGCAAACTGCCGTACCATAGTAGCATGATCCCAATAGTCCTGAGGCATACCAGGACGTATATGAGCAGTGCTATCAAATACTTTAGGCGCTGGGGCATCCACATGCCACTTGCCTGTCATATAGGTATCGTATCCAGCCTTTTTCATCAACTGTCCCCAGGTCTTGTCCAGCGAATCGCCTTTTTGCCAGTGCTTTCTAAACTGATTGACACGCCATACTGATCGCCCCGACACCATCTGGGCGCGGGAAGCAGCACAAACGGCACCATTCCATGCACCCATGTTGTAAGCATGGGTGAATGTTGTCCCCTCCTGCACCAATCTATCCATATTTGGTGTGATGATCTCTTCATTGCCCAAGGCATGGATCGCATCGTAGGTCTGATCATCAGTAAAGATGAAAACGATATTGGGTTTTTGTTTGGTCTGTGGCTGGCACGCAGTGATCATTGTTGCGAGTAGGATTTGCCCCAGGTATAGTATTTGTTTTTTCATGTTTGTGACATTGAATTTAGTCTTTCATTCCTCCCACTGTCTCCTTAGAGGGTGAGGGATTTTATCCAAATGGTTGCGACTTGGAGTCGTCAGACCAACCTTTACAACCGCTATTATTTCAATTCCAGAGGTGTGGTACTGCCATAACCTTTGCCTCTGATGGTTTCAAAATCTGCCAGCATCTGCTGGAGTTTCTCAGGTTTTTGCTGAGCCAGGTTGGTTTGTTGTCCCAGATCTTCCTTCAAGTTGTAAAGTTGAAACGCTGTATCATTGCCCAATTCAATATTGACCTGCGTATTCACTGGCTTGCCCTGATAGGGAGGGATCATTGCCCAATCTCCTTGTCGGAATGCCGTACGTGAAGTCGCCTCTAACACCAGATTGTCACGCCCTTTTTGAACTTGACCCAGAAAGGCAGGTAGCAGATCTTGGCTATCAGCTGTGCTAAGGTCTCCTCCGACGAGCTGTGCCAGCGAGGAATACACATCCAATTGACACACCAGAGCATCTGAGACACGCGGCTGGATTTTTCCTTTCCAGTAAGTAATGAAAGGGACTCGCGTACCAGCCTCGAAGAGACTGTACTTGCCACCGCGCAATCCCCCTCGGGGATCATGAGCCCCGAGCAATTCGTCAGACTGGTCATTGTAGCCATCGTTGAGTACTGGACCATTGTCGCTACTCAGGATAATGAGGGTATTTTCTAAGAGTCCCTCCTTCTTCAAAGTCTCGATGAACTGACCTACCATCCAATCAGCCTCTACAATCACATCTCCTCTTGGCCCCATACCTGACTTGCCCACAAAGCGCGGGTGTGGTGTACGCGGTACGTGTGGCTGCTGCAAGGCATAGTAGAGAAAGAATGACTCTTCCTTGTGCTGCTGTACATAGTGCTGTGCATGTGCTAGGAAGTTGTCCGCCATTTCTTCATCCTTCCACTTGGCGCTTTCTCCTCCTGTCATGTAGCCAATGCGGGGAATCCCATTTACAATACTATTGTTGTGACCATGGTGCCAGGTCATATTGAGCAACTCAGGATTATCCTTTCCAGTCGGCTCTCCTTCGAAATTCTCTTGGTAGCTGATCTGGATGGGATCGTTGGGATCAAGGTTCTCAACCTTTCCATTTTCGATATAGACGGTCGGCACCCTATCCTGCGTGGCTGCCATGATGTAGGCATAGTCAAAACCTACCTCATTGGGCCCAGGGCTGATGTGCTGATTCCAATCAACATTGCCGCTGCCCAACCCTAGATGCCATTTGCCTACAATTCCTGTATGATAACCTTGCTTTTTGAGCATTTTCGGAAGTGTTTCCTGTGCTGTGTCTATCAATAATGGAGCTGAGCCTGGCAGAATTTGCGCACCTTCTTTGCGCCAAGGATATTGTCCAGTAAGCAAGGCATAGCGACTAGGTGTGCAAGTAGCCGAAGTTGCATAGCCTTGAGTAAACCTCACTCCACCATTGGCCAGTTGGTCGATATTGGGTGTAGCGATTTCTGTAGCTCCATAAGCGCCTACGTCACCATAGCCCAAATCATCGAGGTAGATCACTACGATATTGGGTTTCGCATCAGGTGCGGCCGAGGATGATTCTATTTTTTGATTCTGACTCGTACACGAGACTATTCCTACTAAAAGAAATAGACCAAGAGCCAATTTGATTAGTTGTTTCATTAACTGCTTATTTTGTTTTGATATTTTGTCCTGACTGCAACTGGCTATCTGCCGTGTAGCGATAAACTGACGGATTCCCCTCTCCCCTTGCCTTTTTAATCTCATTCGTCCACGCCTCCTTCAGCATTTCCAGTTGACTTGAATACTGCTTAGTTGATATCAGATTGGTTGTTTCCATAGGGTCTTGACCAATATGGTAGAGTTCTTCATAGACTGGCTCTTCACCCTTGATAGGAGCTTCTACATATTGTCTGTACTGGGCTACATCCGTATCATGCACTGCATAAAGCATATCGTTTATATTCATGTCTAGCTCTTTGGCTGTCTGAACCTTGCGTGAGGCAGGGAGATTATGATTGGCGTAGTAGCGGATATATTTCCATTCTTTGGTCTGGACAGCCTCACACCTAGGATTACCAAAATGGGTAGACCACAGATTTTCGGTATAGAGGTAATCTCTGACCACCACCTGATCCCCTCGCAACACAGGACTCAAATCCACACCCTGAAACGTTTCAGGCTGCTCTATGCCTGCCATGGAAAGCATGGTCGGCGCTATATCTATACTTTGAGCTAAATGATCCAGTTCTTTTCCACGGTTTCTCCCTTTGACCCTTGGATCAAAAATGATTATGGGTACCTTGGTCGTCTTTTCATAACACAACGCCTTTCCTCCCAGACCATACTCGCCCATGAATAAGCCATGATCGGAGGTAAAAATAATAACTGTATTCTTGTCCAACTTTAAATCCCGGAGCTTGGCTCGCAGTGCTCCCATCATACGGTCTATTCCTGTCATGGCTTGCATCTGACGAATGTACATTTCAAGCACCTCCTCAGGGATGTCTACATAGTCATACCCAGACTGTCTATCCTCCGCTCGGAGCAGATCGGCGGGCAATTTGGGGTTTGTGATATCCGCTTTGGCCACATAGTGCTCAGGCAGCGGAATATCCATGTCTCTGTATAAACTTTTATAAATATCATCATCGCTGTCCTTCATTTTCATACTCCTAGTACCAGCACCATGCGGCAGATTGAAGCAAATCGACAACATGAAAGGCTGATTTTTGGGACGTTTTTCGAGAAACTCTACGGCACCTTCTAGTCGCTTGGCATTGGGATCAAGAAAGTCCTCTACCCCTTCTGCTACCACCTCCACCTGAGTATCTGACTGTGCATCTTCGAATATCTTGTGATGGTCTTTGGGATAGAAGCCCAGATGCCCGTGACCAGCATACCAGTAATCAAAGCTCTGCTCCATCACGCCACTTTCATAACCTCCTCTACCGATGGGTGCATGATTTTTACCCACCCAACCAGTGTAATATCCTGCTTCTCTCATGACCATCGGGTAGCTCTTGGCCCAGGCCTCATCAGAAACACTCGTGCCAGAGTTGAAATTGACCCCATGCTTGCGCTCGTACTGACTCAGCAATATGGACACCCTGCTTGGCGTACATATTGCACTGGTGATATGCGCATTGGTAAAGAGCATCCCTTCGTCTGCCAGACGATCGAGATGAGGCGTTTGTACAATATCATTGCCTGTACACCCCATCATCCCGTACGGTTGATCATCTGTGAGTACAAAAACGAAATTGGGACGATTCTGTGCCTCTACTGATAGACCTAATAGTACAAAAGCTATTGCAAGTATTGGATTCTTCATGAATTATACTTTGGAAACTCGAACATAAAAAGCCGCGTAAGGCTCTGCCTCTTCCTCAGCAAACTGAGCCTTGAGTTCGGTATCACCAGGTTCCAAAGTCAGTTCGAAAGATACGGACTCTGCCTGTGGATCCACGTCCTTTTCTGTCTGTTGACCTGCAATGTCAATATAAGCCTTCTTGATCGGAAGAGCTATGCCTGCGGGCAACATCTCGACAGTAGTACCAGGTACGGCGGGTCGAGGAGCTACTTCGCCAGCCAAGGCGGCTTGTGCTTCAGGTGGCCAGCGAAAGAGTTCAAAACGGTACTTACCCGCTTCGGGTACAGTCACAGTATAAAACCCATCGGTTTTAAATCCCTCACGCATCAGCATGGAGTTCCAAGGTACGGAAGTTATGCCACGCTCCTCGTAAAGGTGCAAGTCGTGCGCATGTAGCAAAGTAACTGGTTCCTGATCCGTACAAAGTGGAAATCTAGGTGTTTTTCGAATATCATCTTGTATCCCGTTCCACCAGGCATCATAGGCCATGGTCAGTTCTTTGAATTTTTCGGGATAGTCGTTTTTCACATCGGTCTGCTGCCCTGGATCATCGTCCACCTTGTATAGGCTCTTGCCGTTGATCAAACGCCACTTGTCTTGCATGGTGGCACTATTTCGCCACTTTTCAGGAAATTCCTTGCGTTGAGAATCCGTGACGATCACGCGACCTGATGATGCGGTCTTTTGCCTACCTAGCAATAAGTCTTTCAAACTCACTCCGTCCCAACTCAACTCTGGAGTAGACTTGGCACCTACCAATGCCAGCAGGGTTGGCATGATGTCAATATGGGATGTAAGGTCGTCGATATCCTTTCCTGCCTTGATCCCACCTTGAGGCCATCGGATAAAGAAAGGCACACGGTGTCCCCCTTCATATTCAGTACCCTTGCCTCCGCGCATACCCGCATTGTAGCCTTGTGCGGCCAAGCCTCCCTTGCCATAATTGAACCCTGCGGCTGTACCATTGTCCGTCATAAAAATGAAAATCGTATTGTCACTTAGCTCATTTTCGTCCAAATAGTTCATCAATCGTCCCAGATTGTCATCCAGATTATCAATCATCCCATAAAACGCTGGATTGACCACATCAGGATTGTTCTTGTAGCGTTCCATATATTCATCCGCTACATAATAAGGGCCGTGGGGTGCATTGGTGGAGATGTAGGTGAAGAAGGGTTCGTTGGCCTTGTGCTTAGCATCGATAAAATCAATGGCCTGCTCAAACCAAATATCTGTGCAATATCCTTCATATCTCTTAGGCTTGCCATTGTGGTAATACACATCGTCGAAATAGTCATTGTTCCAGTAGTCAGGCTGCTGTCCAACACCTCCACCCATATGTGCTACTACTTCCTCAAAACCATTGTCCTCTGGCCTGAAAGGAAAATTGTCTCCCAAATGCCACTTGCCAAACATGCCCGTAGCATAGCCGTTTTGTCTGAGCACCTCAGCCAGAGTCACCTCACTGTCGTGCAACAGTGAACGGCCAGCGATGGTATGCCACACCCCAGTACGGTTGGAATACCTGCCTGTCAATAGGGCGGCGCGGGTAGGTGCGCAAGTTGGGCTTACATGAAAGTCAGTAAGGCGTGTGCTCTGCCCATGCAGCTCGTCCATATTTGGAGTTTGGATGATAGGATTGCCATGCACCCCCACATCTCCATATCCCTGATCATCTGATATGACCAGCACGACATTTGGAAGACGGGTCTCCACTTCTACACATGACCACATACCAATCCACATGCACAATCCAATGACTAACTTTGATAGTCCTCTCATCAATCTTTTTCTATTAAGTCCATAATATATTAAATACAGGATGCTAAAGTAAACAGTAGCGCAAGCAATGAGCATAGGCAAATACTCACCAAAAGGAGGGGGAATTTAATATGCAGTTATTTACCCCAGCCTTCATCATGTTTTTGAAACTAATATCGTGAAGCAAAAAATCAAACTCGCTTACAAAAGATGAAAAAACTTCTACTTCTCTATTTGGCAATGACTATCTCATCCCTAGTGGTGAGTCAAAATCCTTTGGTCACACATATCTACACTGCCGACCCTACTGCTCGGGTATTTGATGGTCAGCTCTACCTCTACCCCTCGCATGATGTAGTGCCACCAGCCGATCTGAAAAATCCTCCGCGATTTTGCATGCCAGACTACCACATTTTCTCTCTAGAAAACGGCAATACTTGGCGAGATCACGGAGTAGTGCTCGATCAAAACGAAGTGCCATGGGGAGCCAAAAACTCCTATGGTATGTGGGCACCAGACTGCATCAAAAAAGGTAACAAGTACTACTATTATTACCCAGCCAGCCCAGAAGATGGGAGTGCTTTTAGAAGAATAGGTGTAGGTCTATCTAACAGCCCAACAGGGCCTTTCAAATGGGAGAAAAACTACATAGATGGAGTGAGTGGTATCGATCCAGGCCTGTTACTAGATGACGATGACCATGCTTATCTATTCTTCGGTGGTGGACATGAGCTCTATGTTGCTCCTTTGGCAGAAAACATGAAAGCTATTACCCAAAAGCCCCTGCTGATTGAAGGCTTGCCAGCAGGATACAAAGAGGGTTCTTTTCCATTCAAAAAAGACAGCGTCTATTACCTGACCTTCGCTCATGTCTTCGCTGATGAGGGCTACACCATCGGCTATGCTACTAGTGATAGTCCTATGGGTCCCTACACCTATCAGGGCAAGATCATGGACAACATCGACAATGGTACCAACCACCACTCTGTGGTCAAGTACAAGGATCGCTGGATACTGTTTTACCACTGGTGGGACATCAGTGGACAAAACAAACTTCGCTCTATGCGCGCTGACTATATGGAATTCAAACCTGATGGCACCATACGCAAGGTTACGCCCACACTGCGTGGCATCAACACGCCTACGCTTGGCGACACAATCCAAATCGATCGCTACAGCGAAATCAAAGGGGCAGAGACGGCCTTTGTGGGAGGCAATGAACCTAAAGGCTGGATGGTGTGCGAGACACACATGATGTCATACGTCGGATTCAATAGGGTCAACTTTGGATCAGGAGAAGCGCAAAAGATACATGCACGCGTCTCTTGTGGCCAACGCATAGGATCATACGAAGTAAGGATAGACAGCCCCAAAGGGCCCTTGGTTGCTACTTTTAACGCACAGTACACAGGAGGTTGGAACAAATGGATAACCCAAGAAGCTCCTGTGGAAAACAAAATTGAAGGCATACACGACCTCTATGTCGTATTCAAAGCAGATTGGGGATCGACCAAGGTAGTTAATTTGAATTGGCTGGTAATAGAGTAGGATACCCAAAAATATAAAGAAAGCAGTCTTCCTTTTAAAAAAACTGCTTTCTTTATATTAAAACTAAGCGGCTATTTTATAACGCACGCACCCAAAGGCAATTGGTTTCTCCCAAACACTACTACCTTTTCATTGTCAGGGCTTTTGGTTAGTAGACTTAAATTCTCCTTAGTGATGAATCATCAATTTCTTGTAGTCAAATTTATATTGAGCTCCCTTTAAGGAAACATAGTACACTCCCGACGGATAGTTATGTGTAGATAATTGAAACTTATCCAATCCAGCAGACATCTGTCCATTCTCAAATACTCTGCCTGTTTGATCATATATCACCCATTGGATACCTTCTGGCATCACTGTATCAAACTGAATAGTTACCAATTGATCCGAAGGATTAGGATACATCTTAAAATCCACAATAGAATTCACATCATCCTCTACATCCAAGATATTGTTAGCAACCGTTGCCTTACTAGAAATGAACGCAGATTCACTGGAAGCACCTCCTGCTCGCAAAATTTTGGCCTGATAAATTTCCTTGGTTTGTCTATTTTGGATGAATAAAACTGCTGCCAATTGATTATCATCAGCTATGTTGGCAATATCCCACTGTACATTTAGTGTTGTCACATCTCCATCGGCATCAGTCGTAGAACCCAAAGCCAGTGATTCTCCATTTGCTACATCATTGGCCAACTTAATGTACTTACCTGAAGCATCTGGCAACATCTTCCTTAGCACATTCTTATGAAAATCTATCCCTCCAATTGACTGAGCAACCTCCTGTTCGATAATGGCTACATAAGCAACCAATTCTTCTCCCGCAGCTAAACCTTCAGGTTTGTTGATAGTAAACTTGACGGCACCTTTGATCTGCCCCTCTGTGGCGCTTGGGTCTGGTATCACCTCGATCAAGAAACCAGGGTCTTCCAAAGAACTCAATGTCAAATCAATTTCTGTCCACGTCAAAGGATTAGATGCTGTAGGTGTAGCGGTACCCTCGTCACCATCTATAAATGAACTCACATTGTCTACATTGTACCAGCTGCGCCTAGCGGCTGGATCTGACTTGTTTAAGGCATTGAAGGGATCCTTGAATTCATCATCGATACTAATATGATAGGTAATAGTCAGTTGATCATCTATCAAACCAGAAGCTTGCAACAAGGATTGAATGTTAGTATCGAGCAATTGGGTAGCAGCATTGGTTGCTGTGGCTCCATCAGCTATGCTATAGAACTGCTCTACAAGTACATTCTTTGATCTTTCTTGGATCACAAAGTCATCAAAGGCAAACCCAAAAGGCTTAGGTGTAGAAGTCTCAGCCGTAGATGCAATTGCAAACCTAAACTGCACATGCTTTCTATCTCCTGGGATTACATTCAAGCTATGTCGTGCTGATGCCCAAGTCAATTGATCACCAGCTCCAGACCATCCTACAGAAGTCAGTGTATTGTCATTTTGAGTCTCCTGCTGATTACCTGGATCAGCACCTACGTTATCCCAATTGTACCATTCTAGGCCAGACTTGATGCCATTGACTCCACCTTCGTTGCTTCCGAGTGCCTTCCAAGACTGTCCATTATCAATTGAATACTGAAACACAACTCCGTCCTTGGCATCTTCAAAATTGTACAGCACGTTGAAAGAAACCATTGGTTTTTCTAATCCTGACAAATCAAACGCTGGACTGTACAACCAAGAATCTTCTCCGCCGAGATACCTATTATTTCCATTTTGGTTCAAAGTAGACCACCCATATAGACCTGAAGTTGGTTTTTCTGGATCACTGGCAATAATGGTCGAAAAATCAGTGGCACTCCAAACCCAGCTCGACATTCTTAGTGCCATACTACCTGTTTCGTCAATGATATTGATTGCATCATCCTTGAGTGTTTCGATATACCAACCATCATTGTCTGGCTCAAAGCTTCCTTGCTCAAAAGCTTGGAAATAGGGCTGATCTGGTGTTACCTCGATCAAAGGAAGAATATTGACATCACGCTGCAAACTACTTTTACAATTGTTTTCGGTAGACAAGGTGACGGACACTTTATGTTTTCCTACGCTGTTGTAGGTATAATAAATAGGTTCAAAATCCTCGTCGGCCAATATCGAACTAGGGACAGAATACCAAACTGTATCTGTGAGGTAATCAAAATTCATCCCGATACGAGCTATTCTATTACTCTCTAGAAGCAATTCATTGACAAAGAAACTAGTTTCTTGATTGACCGTCACAGAGTCCCAAACAAAAGCAACACTAGGACTAATGAGAACTTCAACTTCCTTAGAAGTAATTTCATCTACCAACAAGGATGTACATTCATTCTGAGGGCTAGATGTAGAAAAAGTATGAGTGGCATAAAGGTTTGCTGTGAAAATTTCTTCAAAACTAGAGCCCGTGATTTCTAACTTCTTAGTCAGTTCTCTTAGATTGTTGACCTCCATGGTTCCGTCTATATTATAGAGTGGGACATCTCCCCCATTCGCACTTTTCCAGTTCCACAAGTAGCTCAGATCCGACTCATTATAACCTGAACCAGTCTCAACAAATGCACTAAACTTTACATTTGGATCCACACAACCACCCTCGACATCAAAATTTACCTCTGGTTGATCATAAAGCGTGATCACCTTTTCAACCGAATTGCTACATCCTCGCTGATCCTTGTATTCAAACCTAACCGTATAGTCGGCATTGAAACCGCCACCTGAAAGTGTTTTGATGTCTTGACCTACTTCTTGCGAGCCCCATCTTAATGGATCAAATGTAGCTTTGTTGATTGTACCTGAAGTTACAGGGAGATTGACTCCATTGATATAATATTTACCATCATCACCTACTACATCTGCGGTGGCTTCTATCACAAAATCATCATAAGACTCACAAATTACAAATTCAGGAAATGCAAGGTCTGTAAAACCAATTTCATTACTAACCAAAGCCAATTGAGCTAATGGGTTTACTTTAACCTCCTTAGAAACACTGTTGGAACAACTGCTACTTGCATCTGTATAAGTAAGAGTAACCGTATGTACAGTAGGATCTCCACCTTCTTCTGTACCAACTATTCCATTGTCATCTGTCAAGTAATGTGCTATACTTGGCAGAAACCCACCAGTTCCATCACCATAATCATTGATAGCAGTCATTCCAGAACTAACTGTGTATGTTCCTGAATTAACCGGAGTCACACCAATATAGCCTGTCAGTATCACTTCGTCTCTGCTCACACAATATTCACCCGCAGCACTTCTAGTCCCTGTCTCAATATTTGGGAGGTTGATCGTAATATTTGGCAGAGGATTGATACTCAACGTAACATCGGCTGCTAGGGTATTGTCAAACTGACTACTCTTACATCCTCCTTCGATTGCAATCGCATAGTATTTAAGATCAATATCTGTGGCCGAAGAAACTGTTGGAAATGATGGGTGATTGTTGGCCAAAATTTGTGATCCATCGATGCTTTGTGAACTAAAAATCTGACTACTCAATCCAGCATTTGTAAACCATTGAAACGTGACACCTGCATTGTAATCTGACATATTGCCAATATCTAAGGTCGTTATCGTCTCATTGGCACAATATAAATAGGTATTATCACCACTGTTACCTGTCACAATTGGTTTTACTGGTATGTTGTTAACCGTGAAATCAAAACTCAAGTACTCACTCTCACATCCCGCGAACGTAGATCCTCCAATGTTTTTATCAGTCAACTGTGATACAAAATATGTGTACACGCCATCTGTGGTGTTTAGCGGAGTATAGCTAGAAGCAAAAGCTTCATTCACCTGAGGGGTATCATCGATTATATCATTGTCATTCGCATCGTATATCCAAGTAAATCTCTGTCCTGCAGAATTCAAGACCTGAAAAGAAGGTATTGTCGCTCCTTCACATATTGTAGGGGCATTGTTCACCAGGATAGGAGTACTTGGCACTGATCTGACTGAAATAGTGATTCTTACAGGAGTACTCTCAGCTCCAATAAAATTCTGATCACTACCTGAAGTGCCAGAGTCCTTATTAACTGCTACATAGAAAGTATATTCTCCAACCTCTGGAGTTCCACTCAAGTTGGTTCCACCATCAGTACGAGTCTCATCAGTTATCAAATCTACTGGATTGATGTATTCCCCTTCCAAACCAGTCATATTAGTACTAGTGAGTGGGTTGGTTCTAGCCACTGCATCTGCTTCGGATCTGTACCAAACAAATTTCAAGTTAGGTTCACCATCGTCCGATGCGTTATTTTTTACTCGTATTGCTTGCACTGCATCTTCAAAACAGTAATATATTTCAGTTCTGTTGTTGAATTCGGTCGGGGTTGAGGGTTCGTCCCAAGTATTGACCTGTAGTTTGGCATAGTCACTTTGACAACCCACAAAATCACCACTGGTCTCTATGAAAGTCGTCTGATTGATCAGAAAATAACTATTAACATCCGTAGGTATTCCTGTTAGCCCCAATTCATTGGCCTGTGCTGAAGCATCTCTACTGTATGCTATCGCTATCTGACCAAATTTAGCTCCCAAATCATTGGAAATAAACCAATTAAAATTCTGTTCAAAGGTGACATCAGGCACAAAAGTGGTAGATGCGGTAAAAGTATTGGTAGCAGACAATGCACCAGCTTCAAAATTGAGAACTTCATCAATTCCTCCAGTGTACGCACCATTGTCAGATGGACCTTTGACTACAGGCGCGGATGCTAATGGATACATTGTAATATCCACCAAGGAACGTGTAGGACTTTCACATCCAGCAAAATCAGTTGTCAACTTACTTGACCCTAAATAATTAGTCGTTTGAGACAAATATGCCATAGCATGATAGGTGCTCGACAATTCATAATATCCGCTACCTCCATTGGTAGGTGTACTTCCAGTCTCAGCAGTTAAACTAGGTACCACATCCGCATAAGTGACATCCGTACCATCTGCACTTGCAATCGCACTGCCTCCAGTGCTCGCATCATACCAAGAGTATCTAACCAAACTAGCATGAGGGGTTAATATCGGATCGGTAGGTGCGATTCTTGTATTGAGATTCAATTCTCCAGAGCAAACATTGATATCAGACAAAGCATCTGTCAATGTAGGAGCAGCAGGAATCGGATATATCACCACGTTGATTTGCTTTAACATACTAGAGCAACCATCAAAGACTCCATTAAGATTTCTATTTTCTCTTTTCGCAACATATAGGGTATAAGTCCCAGATGTTGGACTATTTGGATCTTCACCAAAATGACCAAAAAATTCACTCCCAGTAATTGACACATTACCAATTGAGCTGATCAAACCTTCTCCAAGCCCGTCACCAACACCATTGGCATCAAGGTCTCCTACGCCAAACCCATCAATAATCGAGATACCATCACTATCATACCAATCATAAAACTCTTCACCTATTTGTGTAGATGGCGAGGAAATCACAATATCATCAATAGCTCCTTGGCAATATTCAAAAGTATATACACCCCCAACCACATCAGCACCTACTGCACTGACATCCACTACTGGATCACTTGGTGTGGGGTATATCTCAACGGTGAGTGTAGAGAAATCACTCTCACAACCTGTAAAACCTGTAAGATCAGTATAATGAACCTGAGTAAAATAAAAAGTATGTGAACCTACTGCTGGATTAATGGTTCCAAAAAGTTCATAAACCGTGGTGGAAGAAGTGACTTCTTCATGAATGAGTGTTCCTAACCCGCCAAAACCATCATCTTCATACCAAATAACCTTGGTCGTGGCATCTTGACCCGACACTACAAAATCTACCGGATTGTCTAAGTCACAATATTCTACTACATAATCATTAGTCCCTTGATCATAACCTACTCCCATGGTAGCCATGTCTAAAACAGGTTTGTTCGGTACTTGATGTAAGGTGAAAATTGCCGTTGCAGTATTGGTGCAACTCAGGTTACTAGAATTCACTCCTGGATCCTGCGCTTCAATTGAAGCAACTTCTATTTGATAACTAGAACCTAGGCCTGATAGCGCAAGAGATGCCCCCAAAGAACCGTCAGCAATCGCTGAAAAATCTAAGCTTCCAGAGGGAATAGTCACATAATTGGCAGTGTTAAAATTTTTCGAACCTGGAGTTGTCTCTTTGACGATTCGGTATTGCGTAAAGGTAATATCGGTAGTTGTATTGACCCCATGTTTGATATCGGCCTTTAAAGCCACACCTGCATCATCAACACAAAAATCATTAGCAAGTTTGTTTTCAATCTCCAAAACAGGAAGATCATAAACGGTGATGTCCACATTACCCAAAGGATTCTTTACACCTTCAGGAGAAAAAGCACCATTAGGAGCAAAAAATCTAACAATTCTAAAATTTCCTGGTCCACTCACAGAGGGGTTGAAGTTCCATCCATCCGTAGGCCAATCGGCTGTGATTGGAACTGATCCACCTCCTGGAGCTGTCAAAGGATCACCAGCGCCAACTAATTCTGTATAACCACCTCCACCATCAGACATGAAAGCTTCCAACTCATAAAACCACACGTTTGCAGGCTCATTACTTGGATTTGCATCCACATCCATGTTTACACTGACTGTGGATTCGCAGAAGTACTGCTCAACGGTATTAGTAAATAAATTCTCATCCGCATCAGACACATACAAAAGTTGAGAGATCAGAAATTGCTTGGCATCAAAATTTCTAGTCAAGGTATAGGTGATGTTGTATGGGGAATCAACATCTCCTACAGCACTAGGCTTGAATCTCACACTGGCAGAGTTAGTAGCCGCGTTAATGTTTTCAGAAACTAACCCAGACCCATTGAAATCACCACTATGACCCGCACTTGGAAAATCCATAGTAATCACAGTCCCTACATTATCATCATCGGTAAAAGCCGTGGTATTTGGATTCAAACTAATACCAAAAACTGCAATATCAACATCGGAAATATCACTCACACAGCCATCGACAGTTTCAGTTACTTGGACAGTATATAGGCCAAATGTCGAAGCTGAAAAATTGTTTGGGAATGTACCTGCAACCCAGCCTGTTTCATCCACAGTTGCGGTACTACCAGACTGTGCCGCTGAACCATTCAAATAAGTCCAATCAAAAGTCCCTCCAGTGCCAGACGCTGTTAAGTCAAAAGTACCATTTGGGTCAATTCTAAATTGATCGTTGGTCACATCTCCTGTGCCTGCCAGATTAATCGTGGGAGCAGCAGGTCTTGCCTTGCTTGAAACAGTTCCCAATACAAATGCAGGATTTCCTATATTGGCTCCAAAAATATTAGCAGTTCCTCCAAATCGTGTAAAGTTTACAGAAGTAGTCACAGTATTTTTTGCTCTTATCTCTAACCCTGTGATAGTGATTGTATTCAACTCAAGTAAAGAAGCTGCAGAGGCTGTATATTCTATTTGAAGCAAATTAGCAGCAGGATAACTCACACTATACCCTGTTATTTCTGTTGAACCATTCACATCTATCGCTCCAACCAATTCATTAAATTCAAAATTGGTGGGCAACTTAATCAGATAGTTGACTGCCGTTCCTGCTTTGATATCATTGGCAATACCTTCGGCAATCACTACGTCGGTAAATCCAGCATTTCCAGCCTCGGCTACTCCGTCTAAACACAAGTCTGTCCACAAAGCTGTGGTAACTGTGACACCACCAGTGGTGACATTGTTGAAACTGGCAACTGCTGACTGGTTGAATAATACTTTGTCTTCCACTATATAATAGACATCATAAACTGTATTAGGACTAAGAATGGCTGTCCTCGTGTAGTCAGTCGTTATACTGGAGACATCTATTGTACCAGAGGCCAATGGAGCTCCTCCACCAGATGCCTGTTGTAATTTCACTTCTGCTGCGGTGGGTGCAGTCGATCCATCAGCAACAATTACATAGTATATATCTCCTGTTTCGTCTGTGTTGAAAGTCAACTTAATCGTTGCATCTTCTGCACTAGCTGTTTCTATATCAAACTTAGGAGCAAAAGTATCAATCACCAAGGAGGCACTTGGTGCTGGATTATTTCCATAGTCCATGACTTCATTATGGGCATTGTTATAGGATATAGTCAAATTGCTAATTCCACTACTCAAGCCTCCTCCACTCATAGAGATCACTATATCTGCGTCATAAGCTGTGCCATCAGATACAGCTGTCACTGGGTAGGATCCTTCTCCATCCACAACAGTAAAATCAGTTGGATTCAACCCCGCAACTTGAACAATGTCATCAAAAGAAATAGTAATATCTGTATCGCTACTCACTACCGCACTGAGCATACTTGGTGCTATCTGATCAGTATCAATAATGTATGAACTAAAATCCCCCAAAAAATTAGCCGCATTTGCTTGGTCTTGTATTTCTGTTGTAGATTTGACAAAAGATAAACTAAGATCTCCCACGGCAGCACTCAAATCAGCAACTGTTAATTTTACTTGACTGGCTGCATGAGTCGCAAGCGCGCTTGATACAAAATCACTTCCTGCACCCTTTGTATCTTTCACCAAAAAGTCAGTTTCTTCTGAACCTACTAGGTTAATATTCCTATTAAAAGTCAATATCAATTCAGTTGCACTCAACTTGCTCACACTAGTCAACGCTATTTCATCGGCAGTACTAAAGGCCCAACCATTGTTGGTTACAATCCCAGCAAAAGCATTTCCATTGGTATCTGTAATCACCCCGTTTGGTATCACCACATAGTAAGAAGAAGATGAATTAAACGCAGGTGGTGTAATGGTAAGTGTCGTGCCCGAAATATTAACCATAGAGGTATTGGTAATATTGATCACCGTATTGTTAGGTGGTACAGATTGCTCCACTATCGTAATCGAACCTGAACCAGCCTGAATATTTTCATTGAAAGTAACCGTCAAAGTGCCATTGAGTGATACCGCGGTAGCATTATTTAATGGAGAGAGGGTATTTACTATTGGAGGATCGGTATCTAATATGGTAATGTTGTTTGCCACCACATCGGTAAATCCTACTCCTGAGAAAGTAAGTACATTGCCAGTACCAGGTGAGTCAATATTGAGGTCAGAGAATGTTACTTCTCCATTGGTCATGGATGCAGAAGATGTTCCTGTAAACGTACCAGAACCAGTAGTATGAACCACTGAAATAGACGAGGTTTCATCTACGTCGTAGTTATTATTCGCATCTACAGCAATAATTGTAGCTGTGATGAAATCTGTCAGTTCAAAACTACCTCCAGTAGGATCGTCACTTGCATCAAAAATGAGCTTAGTACCTACCACCTCTACGTCTATCTGATCTGAAGATGCAGTAGAATTATTATCCAAAGTGGATGAACTAGTAAATACTATATTGTCTCCAGACAATTCAAACTGCAATTTTAAAGAGGCATCATCCAGCGTTTCAGGATCAGCAACGGTAGATTTCAACCATATTTTTAAATTGTAAGTTTTTGTAGAACCTCCTGCATCAATATCTCCCCAATTGCCATTGCCATTGTCAATACCTGTAAAGACAATACTGCTTGCTCCAATTGTCGTTTGGACAATAAAGTCATTGGTAGGGTCTCCATCATATTCCAATCTTGCTCCCGCAATTACATCATCCCAAGCAAAATCGTTGTCTGCCCCAGGAGTAAACGTCATTCCTGTAAATCGAAAATCTTGACTGCTCCCTCCTACAACTGGATTCGTAATACTAAACGAAAACACAATGGCATCTGAGGTAGTACCAGGATCAGTATTCTGAATAGATGAAATCGTATTATTCGTGCCATTTTTAACAATAAAACTTTCATCAGGAGTTAAATTAATGGGACCAATCATCTGACCTGCAGACATAAAGACATCAGATGCATCTTTTACTACTGCTGCACTCAACACGGTTATACTTATGTCTTCACTCCCATCTGGAGTACCTGTCACGTTCAAATTGAATCGAATCGTGGTTTCACCTCCAGCCAATGCTCCTCCTCCAGTTTTGGTTATACTTCCAACTGTTACATTCGAAGCTCCCCCTCCGTTGGCATTGAAATCAAAGGTAAACTCTGTTCCAATAGCAGCAGCCAAAGCTCCTCCACCTGAGGCATATACTGGTTCACTAAATTCTATATCGATGTATGAATTATCAATAGCCAAAATATTTCCTACCATAATAGGAGCTTGACCATCTGAGATCGCAAAACCTAATGCATCTGCTGCACTGTTGCCATTCGCATCCTCTATGACATCTCCTGCATCCAAGGTGATATCCAAAGTTCCTGTATAATCTGTACCTCCCAAATCATCTACAGTCACGATCACCATAGAATTATCTGTATCTAAAGCGATGCTTGTGACTGCCACTCCTCCACTGATTACAATACCATCATCATGACCAAGACTCACTCCATCAATGTCTTCACTGTATTGTAAGGCAATCTCTGTATTGCTGATCGCTGTAGCACTCTGTAATACCGGTGCTTGACCATCTGAGATCGCAAAACCTGATGCATCTGCTGCACTGTTGCCATTCGCATCCTCTATGACATCTCCTGCATCCAAGGTGATATCCAAAGTTCCTGTATAGTCCGTGCCACCCAAATCATCTACAGTCACTATCACCACAGAATTATCTGTATCCAAAGCGATGCTTGTGACTGCCACTCCTCCACTGATAACCATGCCATCATCATGATCAAGACTCACTCCATCAATGTCTTCACTGTATTGTAAGGCAATCTCTGTATTGCTGATCGCTGTAGCACTCTGTAATACTGGTGCTTGACCATCTGAGATCGCAAAACCTGATGCATCTGCTGCACTGTTGCCATTCACATCCTCTATGACATCTCCTGCATCCAAGGTGATATCCAAAGTTCCTGTATAATCAGTACCTCCCAAATCATCTACAGTCACGATCACCACAGAATTATCTGTATCTAACGCGATGCCTGTGACTGTCACTCCTCCACTGATTGCAATACCATCATCATGATCAAGACTCACTCCATCAATGTCTTCACTGTATTGTAAGGCAATCTCTGTATTGCTGATCGCTGTAGCACTCTGTAATACCGGTGCTTGACCATCAGTGAGGTTTTGTCCAACGAAACCTATAATAGGCATACTCGTTGCAACATCTTCCACGGTATTGTCAGCTATGGTAAATGAAGCATCCGTGATCTCAAAGTCAGTACCTGATAAAGCAATACTTAAAGTCACTGTAATAACATCATTACTAACTGTTGCGTCAGCACCTGACACATCCAAACCTGTCCCAGAAATGCCCGTTGCAAAATCCACAGACGACGATGTAAATACTACATCCTGATCAAAAGTTATATCTATGGTAGTTGTAGAGGTAGCTGTTACGCTCAATACAGTTGGTTGAGCCCATGCCTGTATTCCACCCAAAGTCAGGAATGCGACCAGTACGAATAATATATTAAATCTTTTTTTGTTAGTAGAATTTCTCATATAAACGACCTTTAGCATGCAACAGAATATAAACAAATTTGACCTTTGTGTGAGGTATCCCTCATACGGTATGGTTTGGTGGTTAATTTTGATTTACCATTCAAATACTTCATCGTACTGTTCATTCTTAAATATTTTTCATCCCTATACAACACAATTATCGAATTGTGTCCCTCCTCACATTTTACTTAAACTCTCCCCAAACATTAGTCTTCAGTAATGACATCATGGATGTCGATCCAAAGTCGACTGTCGCACCAATGACTAACGTCCCATCAGCCCTCAATATTATAGCATCTGCTTTGTCATTGTCTTCGCTACCATACACTCTAAAATTGTCTAAATCTAGACTTCCAAAGGCATCCACTCTAAAAATACCAATTTCGTTTTCTTTGAATTCACCATCTTCAGTCCTGAATCCATTGATTTGCCCTGCTATGTACACATCACCATTGTTTAATCTTACCAAGTCCAATCCCTGTGTACCAGTAGCAGTAAAATTAAAGTCACCATTAGTGACGTCAATGTTCACAAAATCTATGTTTTCTTCTGGCAAGCTTTTGGGGACTCTTAGAAAGAAAGCTTGCTCGGATTGAACATCACCAGAAGTTCCTGTCACAAACAGAAAATTATTGAATGAAACGATGTTGTTGGGTACATCCGCACCCGCAGTACCGTAGTAGCCACTGTTGATGGCAACACCACTCGATGGATTAAACTCTACAACAAACACATCCTTATTGCCATAACCAGTCGGATTACCTACTGGAATGGTCACTGTTGAAATATAGAAGTATCTACCATTGTCTTCTATCAGCTTTACGCCAGCATCTTCACTTCGAAGGCCTGTCAAATCATGCCATTTGGGTGCAAAAGTCTTGGCATCCACACTCATCAAAAGTATACTTTGTGGATCACTGAGATAAAGATCTTTACTCCATGTCTCTACACTCCCCAAAATAATGAATTCATCATTGGCTTCATTGTATAAAATATCGGCTCCACTGGTCGATTTAGCACCTATGTTGTCTATGGCTACATTTTGAATCCTATCATCATAATACTGATACGCAAATGACTCTATGGCCTGTCCAGTTGCAACATCGATGTTTAACAAGAAAATCCTCAAAGTATCAGAAATATTGCTTGTACCAATTGCCAAGAGATTTTGATCATTGTTGAATAAACGAGCAGATGCAGGTATGTCTTGGCTGGCAGAATTGCCGTCTATTCCATCATCATAATTGTAAGACTCCTGCCAGATCCCATTACCAGCAGAATCCGTTTTGACTATATAAAAGTCATTGTCACCATTGGGCGTATTGGTATATCCCAAAATTAGAATCTCCCCAGACATGGTTTCTACCATGTCTACTACTCCTTCATTGCCAGTAGTACCAAAATATTTGATAAACCTAGCTGATTGATCCAGACTGCTAGGATGGTCATCTATGCATCCAAAAGTCAAGATCAAAACACAGAAAAGCATTATATTTTTCATCCTATCCATCATTTCTTAGCTCGCTTCTGATTTACCTTTTGCAGTTTCTTATCCGAATACTTCTTAGGATTATAGAATGACTTGATATAACCCACCTTGACAGCCAAACTATTGATGGCCATGTCGTCATCTATATGTCCCATATTATAATTCAACTGATCCGAAGCATACCTATTGGCGGAGTTAACAAAATTCTGCGCACCTACGCTGTAAGTAGCTTCTATAAAAAAGGAGTCTGTCCGCTTAAAATTAACTTTCATTCCCACTCCTCCTAGATATGACCAATTCGTCCTATTTCGCATTTTTAAATCCACCAAATCTAAATCAGTCACAAATTTGGTTCCTAATCCTCCTCTGTTACCTGTCATTTTTGCACTCAACAACCAATCAAAGGATACTCCTCCCATTACATAGGGTGTCACTGTCCCAATAGGAATGTTGTACCGCAAAGCCAGTGGTGTTCTCAACCATTGTTGGGACTCAGTCAACAATACCTCAAAAGCATTGGTTGCTTCATAACTACCATTGCTAATCAAGTTGTAATTGACCTCATATACATTACTGGCATACGTTGCTCTTAATAAAATCTCTAGATTTTTGACCAACATATATTCTATTCCAATACCTGCTGAAAAACCCATTTTAGAGGAATATTGTTTGGAAATTGGACTCCCTACAGAATCAAAATCATTGGATGAGGTATTAAACACTGCATAGGTTTTCATTGAATGAATACCAGTTGCATTTCCTCCGATAAAAGTCCCAATTCTAAAGATGGGTTTGGAACGATACTTTGCAAAAAGATACTTTAGCTCCGCAGGATCATTTGGATCATTTTCCGGATGCTCTGGGTCTACCAATAGTAGGTTCACAACAGCGTCTTCTGCGTCAGGTTCGTTATCCATAAATAAATAAACCAATGCCAACAAACGATACGCTTTGATCTTCTCCTCCTTCGTGAATCCATCCTTTCCTGATGACAAGCAGTTTCCTTCATTGATTTTTTTGGTCACTTCATAAAGCCTACCTGCATCATACAAATCTTCAGCTTCACTCAGTTTTTGGGTACAACTCACTTGCGAATAAGACTCCAAAGCCATTCCCAAAATAAGTACTAGTGGAATAAGTATTTTTTTCAAACTCAGTCAGTTTATTTATTCTAATTCTTCACGTTTAGGCATTCCCTCACAGGTGTACTCATATTCAATATCATCCCCTACATAGGCCTCCCATGTCGTTTGAGTCAAATTCTCATTGACAATGTCAAACTCACAGATTGCCAATGCCATCTGATCAGGCTGAGTAGGCCACAACCTAATCACGCCATCGCCAGCTGCGGTGACCAAAGAATAACCATCTGGCGCAAACGATACAGCCCAGACATAACTCTTATTGCCAATCTTGTCTAAACTTTGATGGTCATCAAGATCTATCGGTAGGTCATTCAGGTATTTCATCACCCATAGTTTGGCTGTACCATCCAAACTAGATGAAGCCAACAGTGAATTGTCGTTGTTAAAGTCCAATTCAGTAACCGTAGCGTTATGTGAACTCAGTTTTTTGATGGTACGGTTGTCTTCCAAATCCCATAAAACTATGTCACCCGTCTCATCTCCAAATGCTAGGATACGCCCGTCCCCACTGAAGGTCACTGCACTCACCGAAGCACCTTGTTGTACATAGAGAGAGGTTTCCTCGTAGTTGTTTTCCATATCCCAGAGGTAGACACTCCCAGAATCACTTCCTCCTGCCAAATACCTCCCATCAGGACTAATTGCCAATGATTTGACTCTTGAAGCAACTCTTGCTATTTCCTTGCTCTGGTTAAAATCATAAAGCCTGATCACTTTGTCACTGGAAGTAAATATGAATCCTTTGTTGTTATTGAGGTAGACCAAATCATGTACCACCCCTTGGTGTCCTTTGATCTCCTTAGGAACGGCATCTTTGCTCTTCAAATTGTACAAAAGAATCTGATCATTGTCACTACCTATTGCCAGCCAGTTTTCATCAGGACTGATATCGACTACACGGTTGACTTGGTAGTTGTTGAGCAATTGTGTGCTTTTTCTGGTATCCATATCCCATAGCAAAATCCTCCCGTCGCTACCTGTAGAGTACATGCGTTGGCCATCTTTGGAATACTTCACAGACCTAACTGCCTCAGTGTGACCTATGTAGTGGTTAAAAGTAGATGAATCTCCACCTGTCAATGCTTTGGTTGCATAATACACCCCAGCATACACATCAGGGTTGTATTGCTTGGTTGAGTACTGGTTATCAAACTTCCAAGCTTGGCGCGCGATCAACGCTTGCTGCTCCACATCATCATCTATATTGAGTGACTTGATTGCCATCGAATTGGCAATTGCCTGATACCGAAGTGCCAATGCAGCTAGCTTCTGCTCATTGGCAACTTGCGCACTTTTATCTGCCTCAATCTGTGCCAAACGTGCCTCTTCTGCACTTGCTCTGGCTTTATTAGCATTTCTAGTAGCGAGTGCTTGTGCAGCCTCTGCCTTTAGCCTCTGAGCATTGGCTGCTGCCTCTGCCTTCCTCGCATTTTCTGCTTCAGCTTGTGCCCTCAGCCTCTCTTCATCTGCTCTTTCCAGTGCCTTTCTAGCTTCTACCGTTTTTTCATTAGCCAGCTTCTCTTGCTCCAATGCTTTCGCCTCCTGAATCTTGGCCAATTCCAAATTGGCCTCTGCCTTCGCGGTTTGTTTTTTTGCTTCTCCAGCACGTATCTGAGCTAGTACCACAAAGAAAATACATATCAGCATCGCTACCCCAAGCACTACAGCAATCAACCTAGATCGTCTCAGAGCTCGTTTTTGCAGCAATTCTTTGTTGCGCTGCTCAGTTTCATATGCCTTCTTGCTGGTTTCAAGAAAAACCATCGTACGTTCAAAGGCAGGCTCGTATCTCTGTCCCCAAACCAAAGTTGGTTTGTTTTCTTCCTGCCAGTTCAATGCCAATTGCAAATCTGGCATCTTCCACAGACCTGCTCTACCCATCTGGAATCTCTCAGCTGAGTCAGACAGTTTGAGATACATCTCTGCTGACCTAGATTCTTCGTCCAGCCAGGACTTGAGCCTTGTCCAGATTCTCATCAAACTTTCGTGAGAGATATCGATTACCGTATCTGAATCTAGTCTAACACCATGCGGCGGCATCAGCAAGGTTCTACCTGGTTCGCGAAACTTGTCTACTACTCTGCCTACTTCGTCTTCTGTGACGCCAGATATTGCAGCAATAGTCCCTACTTTGGTAGGACGTCTGATACCAGAGGATTCTGTCCCCCTCTCTGTCAGCGCCTTGAACATAGACTCACAAATCTGCTGTTCGCGTTTGGATAATGAATCAAAAGCTTCGTTGGCGTGTTGAGAGAGTGCTTCTCTCAAAGTACCTACTGCATTGTAGTGCTTTAAATCCATAGGCTCGTCTTCACGACGATGCTCTTTCCAAAATTGCCATGTACGCATCAATGCATGTTGCAAAATTGGGAGTTGATCGGGATTATCTCCGACATCATTGAGCAATTGCTGAGACAAACGGGGCGCTATTTTACCTCCACCTACAGCTACAGGTCCTTCGATAGCCAATCTTTTTTGATCCCTCGTCATTTGTGGAATCAAATAGTGACTGTCATTGATCATCTGCGTCAATTCTGGGAATTGTGCACAATCACCAATAAAATCTGATCGCATCGTCAATGCTACATAAATCGGTGCATCATACTGATGAACTGCCTCCAACAAGAGGTTGACAAATGCAGAAGACTCGTCCAAATCTGAAGACAAGGTTTCTAATTTTTTGTACCTAAAAAGCTCTTCAAACTGATCGACCAGAATCAATACGTTTTCATGTTCTGATGACTTGAGTTGCTTCACTGCCTCGATCAAGCCCAAAGAACTACTTCTCAATACTGTTGAAGTAATAGTTTTACGGATGAGCTTATCCTCTTCGTCTATGCTATTGTATTGCTCATCTTTGGATAGCAAAGACTCTGCAAGGTTGTCAATAGGACCTCCACCTGGTCTTGTCACGACAATTCTCCAATTGGATCCGGCTTGAGTCATGAACCCACCATATAGCGTAGGTATCAATCCACAATACATCAAAGATGATTTCCCACTACCTGATGCGCCTAAAACTCCAACAAACTTGTTCTCTGACAATTTCATCAAAACTTCGTCGCTCTGACCCTCACGTCCAAAGAACAGGTGACTTTCTTCTACACCAAAGGGTCTCAACCCCGGAAAGGGGTCTACGAATTGGGTGATATCATCCAATCTGGTATCGCTAGTATGTAAGTCTTTTTCGGTCATGTTAGTTTTCCAGTTTAGCTAAGAATGGATCTAATGATGTAGGTACAAACGATGCTCCTCCCAATACCATTGTTCTGGTCATTTGTATATTTTGATTGTCGACTCTGGATTGATCCTCAGCAAATATCGCTGAAGCCTTCATCGGCTTGATTCTCCCAAAGCCTGGAGCTTTGAGCAAATCTTGAAGTTTGGTTCTAATCCAATCTTCAGAGGATTTTCCAAAATAGATCAGCGAAGCATCACAGCGTCTCAAATTTTCCTGGTGCAAATACCTCAAATCCATCAATTGTCCTTCAAACAAAGAAGTCACTACATTGTAACCCTTTTGTTTCAAATATTCAGATATGGGCTTGGAAGATTCCAAATCGAGTTGGTCACAGATGAGGTAGATGATGTTGCCCTCATCAGGCAAAGAGTGATCGTGTTTATTTTCCTTTGATTTGAATCGACCACCTGTGACCAATTCCTCTCTGATGATAGATTTTAATTCCTGAAGTGGAATTTGTAACACTTCTGCTTCATCAAGTGCCGCAGCGTCACTTTTTAGATCCTCTATGAATATTTTCTGTCTCTCGCTGATGTTTTTCAAATCTGGAGACAACCAAATCAATCTGCTGAATTTATCCGAAGTGATGCCTTTTTTGTTCTTTTCATTCAACTCAAAAGTATGTTTTGAAGCAATCTTGTTTTGAATATCGACCACTGACAATTCTGATCCTCGTGGTGCATATCCATAATCCTCTCCGATCAAATGAATAGACAAACAGCAACTCTCCAAGTCCTTCTTTACGACTGATTCTAGAGAGTGAATCTCTTTGGGTAGAGACTGGTCTGGCAACACACGGTATCCATGTCTGATCAATTCTCTCTTGACTATATCTCGCTGGATGATCATATCTACACCAGAGTTCGCCAAATAAATCGTCTTCTCTTTGTCTATTTCTTTAGGAATCGACTTTTGTGTAGAGACCTCCTCTAGTTTCCTTTGGATTTGATGAATATCATAGGCCATATCCACCATTTTCATCCAGTAGCTTCGCTCTGCCTCGTTACCAAAGAACCGTCTGAATTCCTGAGGCTCCCCTGTCAGTGGATCAATCTGATAAAAATCATAGGACAGTATGTCTGAGTAATCAGGCAAATACTCATCTATATCAATGGGAAACTTGATGACTTTGAGCAATCTAGACAATCCTCCCAATTGTAATGAACCACTTTCTTTGGCTGTACTGGCAAAGAGATTCACCCCATTGATCAAAATGGGATTATTGAGGAAGTTTTTAGAAAAAATTGAAATCAACAAGGCACTGTTGCTATACAAATCAAGGTGGCTATCGCTTTCGTTGACCATTTTGATCTTAGGCTTGACACCTGAAACTTGCTCTACAAGTGTGGAGAGAAACTTATAAAAATTCGTCACCCAACCTTTGCCATCACCACTGATAGGCTGATCATCCAAAGTATGATAAGCAAGTAATATATCGTGTTCAAATTTCATTCTCGGTTGCTTTACTGGTATATATCATCAATTGAATAATGACTCAACTTCTTCTTCTATCTCACTTTCGTTGACTATCGTAAGGATACCATCGACCATCTCTACATTGCGAGAAACTGCATCGTACAATTCGTCCTTACCTATTGTAAGCAACAAACACTCTGTCTCTGTAGTCAAGTTGTAGGGGTAAACGTCCGACATCAAGATTAACTTGTGTCCTACGATCCCTTTTTCCTCCAATATCTTGCTGGTGCCGTCCTCATAATCCACTCTGAGTGACCCCTTCAATACTATATAAACTGGTGCTGTACCATAATCGCCAATCTCGGCAATCGTAGTATTGGCTCCTACTTTGATCTCTTCAAATCTCTTGCAAAGTTCAAGCAAAATCACCCCTGGTATTCCTTTGAAAATCTCAATCTGCTTGAGCATAATCACCCTTTCTATCACCAAAAGCTTTTGATGAACATCCTCCTGATTGATTTTGAAAACTGGAGGAACAATATCCTTGTCCAATCTCTTTTTCAAGGTAGTTTTTAATCGTTTGGTATGGTATTGATAGGCATCCGCATCTAGTTTGTACATCGTAGCTGCCGCCGTTTGTACCATCACATAATCTGGATTGAACAAATTGGCAATCAAATCATCTGTCACCTTCTGACCTCTGATCAGAGATAGTTTATAGATCGCTAGGCACTTGGTGTACTTGTTGATATTGTTGTAATCTCGGTTGACTATCTGCAAGAGCAAATCCGAATAATCCTCAAAGTTCTCGGGAGGGAAATAATTGTTCAACCTTTTCAGCTTTTCTTCAGGAGTCACATCATCCAACACTGCAGATAGTTTGGGCTTGATGTTCTCATCCACAAAAATATCAAGCATCTCAATCCCAAATGACACACTGTCCGTAGTTCCTAAGTCAATATTGTCACGCACGAGTTTGATACTCTGTGCATCATATATCATCGATAGCAACATGAAGATCAAATCAAAATTCTTCTTGTTTTCTTCCTCAAAAGCAGCAAAAATCAAGCGATCAAAGAAGTCTGTTCTAGGTATCTCTTGTACCGCTTTGATGTTCCAAGCCAAATCGCTGATGGTACTTTCAATCGCAATTTTAATCCTCGCCGCATAAAAATCCTTGGCAGAAAACCCAATGTAACTGAGTGACAACAGCATCTCAGAAACGATGGCCTTGTCAGGAAAATCAATCTTTTTCCAGAGCATTTCACTGGCGGTTTTTCCCCCAATCTTACCCATGATTTGAATAATCCGAACCATGGTATCCGTATGCTGTGCAGTTTTGTAAAATGCTGAATCTATGGCATAGAAAACCGTCTCTCCAGAAGCTATCAATGCTGAATCAGCATAATTGCTATACGCAGGTATGTGCAAATTTTCTATCAGGACATTCCAAAACTCTGGTCGCTTCAGCTTCCCTGCAGTGGTGATGGCCGCTCTGCGTACAGAAGGATTGATGTCACGCAACAGCTCGGTGAGGAACGGCACAAACTTATCATCCTCCAGCTTAACCAGCACTCGTGCCGCAAATATCCTATCTTTGGTTTCAGTAGACCGTACCAATTTCTTGATTCCTGCCTCGGTAAGCTGGTAATCTTCCAACTCCTGAAGTACCTCTATAGTATTGGCAGCTACCAAACGAACCTCTGGGTCTTCTTCCTTCTTAATCTCTCTCTCTAGTATATCCAGCGTATTGAAGCTCATCAAATACCCCAATCGGTAGTAGGCATATTGTCGAAGTGACTTATGCTGTGAGCGAATAAAATCTAGCAATGAAAAATCGAGCAGAATTGGCTCCATTTTTTCCATCAATTTGAGGGCATTTTGCGCTCTTCCCTCGTCCCTTCTCAAGAGTTCTTTTTTCAGAATATTGATGGTATTGTATTCATTTTTTGTTCCTGCACCATGAAGTTTAACCTTTTGATCTTCCAGAGTCAGTAGCAATTGTGACTTGTACTCAGTGTACAGTTTGCCTGCGTAGTAAATAATGAACCCTGCCAGTAAAAGGATAAAGTAGGCATAATGAATGAGTTCAAAGAAGACAAACAAACCCATGACTATCTGCAAGCCTCCAGCAATCAAGATCGCAGTCTGATTGACTACTCCCTCTATTCTTGATTGGATATCAAAGCGGATTTTTACATCAAAGGGCAAGAAAAACAATTTGAAGGCGGGATTCTCTAGCGCATCCTTGAGTGAAGAGGTAAACACCTTGCCTACAACCAAAAAGATAAAGAAAAAGAGGAACTCATCTGTTTTTTCTTCATAACCAAACATGTGTCCAGAAAAAATCGCACCAATCGTAAACAAACCAAGTACCAATGGCATCACCATCAGTGATACCCTCAACCCAAAACGACCAATGATGATATCATTGATAAAACTTTGGATGATAAAACTCAATACCATGACCGCCGCATTGGCAAACGATAGGAAATTCCTTAACTCTTCATCTCCCTTTTCTGGATTGGGATCAACAGGGTACATGATTTCTGTGGCAGAAATATAAACGTAATTGGCAAATACCGCTGAACTCATAGAAAACACCATAAACAAGCACAGCATCCTCATGTATTTGTCCTTGAACAAGTCTCTATATGTTATTTGTCGGACAGTAACCTTCTCATCCTTTCTGGTTTTAGTCGTGGCATCCAGGTTGTAATCTTTGACAATCCAAATCGTCACGATCAATATACCTAAGGCAGAAAATGCAGAGAAAAACAACAAGTCATACGTGTTGTCAATGATATCCAAACTAGTCAAAAGCGGAATAGAAAAGAAGGCAATCATGGTAGCCGTCAACTGTCCAGTATCGATTCCCCCTATGGTTCGTTTGGCTTGCTTGAGATCGAATATCCGACCAAATATCCCCCAAAATCCCAATAGTGTGATAGCAGTCACAGGCCCTATCATTACAAACAAAATAAAAGGCAATATCTGAAACCCTTCATCTAGTTGATCATAGTCTGTGTACCAAAATGCCAGTCTCAACAGTGATATGAAAAGAAAAATCAGAAAAGCATTGGAAACAACCAATGTAGAAAAATTTGACCTTTTCTGGATATACACATACAAGGCTGTTGTGAATATTCCTAGAGCACCCGCTAAGAAAAATGCGACATCAAGATAAGCCTCCCCTAAAGTGCCAATAAATAGCGTTTCTGCTCCTACTTGATAGGTAGCCAAAAAAACCCCCATAAAGAAACCCTTGCTTAGCAATAGAAGCATAGTCTTTTCTTCACCAGGTTTTCCGCCTAGAAAGGATAAAAAGGATTGTAGCACGGTTAAGCGTAAAAGTTCGTAATAGTCAAATATTTTCCTTAACTGAAAACAGAATTATTTCAAAATAAAATTGAACTATCCCAATATGACATCCACAGATTCACATAACCTTTCGCATAGCTGAATCCAATATCATCGTGGACGTAGTCTTTTATTCATCAATAGATTACATCTCCAACATTCAAACATAAGAAAAAAAAAGCGATTGAAACAATTTTCAACTAGGTAAGAATACTTATAGGACTTATACGAATATAGAACAGGATCACATCTAAGAATGGTACAAAATACAACTACAATAATCCTATTCATTTGTACTTTAACAAGAAACTTAAAATGTTCTGCGTAAGCCCTTTGAATAAATCAAAGTCTTTACCTTTGATACAACATTAAACCCAAAAATTAGACTAAATGCAAGAATTCGGAATCATCCCTGAAACCCACGGAATAGGGTACACTGGGATTCAAAAAGTAGCACAGGTACACTGGAATCTACCGCCTGCTTCATTGATCGAAGAAGCCATCCTCAACAAAGAAGGCACACTCACGAGCACAGGTGCTTTGATGTGCGACACAGGTAAATTTACGGGTCGATCACCCAAGGATCGATTCATTGTCCGAGACGAAGAGAGCGCTCAACACATCTGGTGGAATGACATCAACCTTCCATTCTCAGAAACCGATTTTGAGCTACTCCATCAAAAAATGCTCAATCACCTCGCAGACAAAAAAGTCTATATCCGAGATGCCTATGCTGGAGCTGATAAAACCTACCGTCTCAACCTCAGAGTCGTCAATACCCAGGCTTGGCACAACTTATTCTGCTACAACATGTTCCTCAGACCTGAAGAATATAAATTGAGGGAGTTCAAACCGAATTTCACCATTATTTGTATCCCAGAATTTGAAGCCAATCCTGAGACAGATGGGACAAGGAGCAAGAATTTTGCTATCATCAATCTCAAAAAGCGCATCATTCTCATAGGAGGTACTGCCTATGCTGGAGAGATGAAAAAAGGTATTTTTTCAGTCCTCAACTATCTGCTCCCAGTCCAGGAAAACATCTTATCGATGCATTGTTCGGCCAATATGGGGAGAGAAAAACATGACACAGCAATCTTCTTTGGTCTATCAGGCACGGGTAAGACTACTCTATCAGCCGACCCAAACAGAGATTTGATCGGCGATGACGAACACGGCTGGACTGACTCCAACATATTCAATTTTGAAGGCGGCTGCTATGCCAAGGTCATAGATCTAACAGAAGAAAATGAACCTGACATCTTCCGAGCCATCAAATTTGGTTCGATCGTAGAAAACACACGCTACCATGTGGGTACGCGTAGAGTGGATTATGAAAATATCTTCTGTCACTGAGAACACGAGGGCTGCCTATCCAATTCACCATATTGCCAATGCAGCCAATCCATCAGTTGGTGGCATCCCTCGCAACATCTTCTTTCTCACCTGTGATGCCTTTGGTGTACTCCCTCCTATCTCCAAGATGAGCAAGGGGCAGGCTATGTATCATTTTATCTCTGGCTACACTGCCAAAGTAGCTGGTACAGAAGCGGGTGTCACAGAACCGCAAACAGTGTTTAGTGCTTGTTTTGGTGCACCTTTCCTTCCTTTGCACCCCACCAAATATGCGGAATTGCTTGGTCAAAAGATGGAAGAAAACAAAGTCAATGTCTGGCTCATCAATACGGGATGGACGGGTGGTCCTTATGGCATTGGGTCGAGAATGAAGCTAAAGTACACCAGGGCGATGATTTCTGCCGCACTCAATGGCACACTAAAAAACGTAGGCTATCGGACACACTCAATCTACGGTGTACAGATACCAATGACTTGTCCAGATGTACCTTCTGTACTTTTGAGCCCTAGAGAAACTTGGAAAAACGACAAAGGATACTATGCCAAAGCCAATGATTTGGCATACAAATTCATTGAAAACTTCAAGAAGTTCGAGGAGTTTGCAAGCGAAGAAATCATGGATGGGCAACCTACACCCAACCTCCAATATCAAGACTAACAGTCCCTGTAAGGCGGTCTCAGATCGCCTTACTTACATGATCATTCCTACGATAGTTGCTGACAGCAAGGATGCTATCGTACCAGCGATCAAGGCTTTGAATCCCAACTCAGACAACATTACTTTCTTGCTAGGAGCGATCCCTCCGATCCCTCCGATTTGAATACCTATGGAGGCGAAATTAGCAAAACCGCACAACATGTAGGTCGCCATGATAATAGACTTAGTCTGTGCAAAAGCTCCCTCTCCTTTGAGTCTTGCTAGACTCTCATATCCCACGAACTCACTCGCAATGATTTTCTCTCCCAACAATCTACCTACAAGCGTGATATCCTCTACTCCCACACCAATCAACCACATCAAGGGTGCAAACAAATACCCTAGGATAAACTCCAAACTCAAGGAACTATAATTGCCATTCGAAAATGACATGATGGTCTCGTTCCAGCCAGTAAAGGAGCCAATCTGAAACAGTACAAAATTCATCATGGAGAGAAAAGCAAAGAAAACGAGCAGCATAGCTCCTACATTCATTGCCAATTTCAATCCTTCGGTCGTACCATTGGACAAAGCATCAAGAAAGTTTGAACCAACATTCATTTTACTGATTTTCACCTCTCTATCTACTGCCTCTGTCTGGGGGAATATGATTTTGGAAACTATCACCGCACCAGGTGCCGCCATGATCGATGCTGCGAGCAAATGTTTTGCGAATAGCAATCTTTGGACAGGATCATCTCCGCCCAAGAAACCAATGTATGCAGCCAGTACACCTCCAGCCACAGTAGCCATTCCTCCCGTCATCACGAGTAAAATCTCTGAGCGATTCATGTTGTCAATGTAGCCTTTGATCAGCAAGGAAGCTTCGGTCTGCCCAAGAAAAATATTACCTGCGACACTGAGACTCTCTGCTCCACTTAGTTTCAACGCCTTACCTAGTAGCCATGCCAACAGATAAACCACCTTTTGAATGATCCCTAAATAGAAAAGCACACTGGTGATCGCAGAGAAAAATATAATAGTAGGCAAAATCTGCAACGCAAACACAAAACCATATGAATCTATGCTCATCAAGTTCCCAAACAAAAACTGGCTTCCAACCTTTGTAAACTCTAGGACTTGTGTAAATAGCTTACCGACAAATTCAAAAACCATTCTCACTGCTGACAGGTGCAAAACACCTACTGCCAGTAACAACTGAATCCCCAATCCTATCCCTACGATCTTCCAAGAGATAGCTTTCCTATTGCTGCTAAATAACCACGCAATCAAAAGCAACACAACGATACCCAACATCCCTCTGAGCACTGAAACAAAACCGTCTTCAGTAGAATCCTGTTCGTGGGTGATCAAGTCATGACCATGGGATACAGGCGCTGCAACCAAATGTATGGAATCAACAGAAATACTGTCAACGGATACGCCTAGCAGCAAAGAATCTTGCGCACAAACGGGCGACAAAAAGAATGAGAAACAGAAAAAAAAGAGGAGAATGACACTTCTTACAATCATCAAGGAGCCAACGAGGGTTTTTAAGTTGCTATTAACTGCCTAAATTAACAGCCCTTGCTACTCAGTACAAAACCTTTTGAAGATAAGTTTTCCATTTGCTGCGAAAAGGTCTAGCGATTGATCTCTAAAATCCTATTCACAACTGCTCTCTCGACGAAAAACAATCACTGAATCATCCCAAATTGGAAGAGAATAAAATATCCAAACCCCACTCCTGTCAAAACCGCAAGGGTAATTTTGATCAAATGAAATGCTACATTTTTCAATTGAGGTCTAGGAGTAAGCTCCTCTTTTTGATCGGAGTTTGCTTTGGGTAAATTGGAGTCTGTTGTATTCATCATATTTTTCTGTGCACACATGCGGGGCGGCTGGACAAAATAATTACTGTTTTATTGATTTCTCGTCAATGATATATGGATTTTTGCGTCCTATCTACAAAAGCTCAATATTCACGACAGAAATTGTCATTTGAATGAAAATAATTTTCCAAAATACAATCTACAGCCCTGATGAGCTGAATCAACTCTCCAAGACATACCTTGGTAGCCAACCTTTGTGTCAATTTATCTCCCATTGGCTCGAAGGTCATAGTGACTTCACTTTTCAGACTTCTGGATCTACAGGGATACCCAAAAACATATCAGTCCAGCGCAGACAAATAGAAGCCAGCGTACATGCCACCGCAGATTTCCTAAATCTGAAGGCCTCTGATCAAGTACTGCTCTGCCTCAATCCTCAATACATAGCATCTATCATGATGGCGGCCAGGGCGCTTGTTCTAGACATGGATTTATATATCCAGGCACCCAGTGCCAACCCACTCACCACACTGAATCACACCATTGATTTCGCATCATTTGTTCCTTTTCAGATTTATCAAATGATCCAAGAGAACTCCATTCTTCAATTAGAAGGAATCAAAAATGTCTTGATCGGTGGTGCGCCGCTTAATCAAGAAACTTTTGACATCCTATCCTCCCTCAACAACAATTGCTATCTCACCTATGGCATGACAGAGACAGTCAGCCATATTGCACTGATGAAAATCTCAGGAGACTACCAACAAGCATGCTATGATGTATTGGATGGGATAAAAATCGGAAATAACGATGAGCAATGCCTACAAATACAAGGGGTAGTCACTAATGATCAATGGATCCAAACAACAGATGTAGTAGAGCTCATATCAGAACGACAATTTCGATGGCTCGGTAGAGCCGACCATGTCATCAACTCAGGTGGAATCAAAATTCACCCAGAACAACTCGAAAAATATTTGTCAAGCCTGATCACAACTGGTGAATTTTTCATCGGAGGGATTTCGGATTCAAAATTGAACGAAAGATGCGTATTGGTCACCGAATCACCAATGTCACCGGATAAGTTTGTACAAATTCAGGAATCAGTCGCAGAGCACTTTTCGAAACATCATGTCCCCAAGGCCTACTTCCATTTACCCACTTTCATCAAAACCGAGAGTGGAAAATTGAAGAGAAAAGAGATGCTTGTTCAAATAGAAAAGTAAAAAATCCATAGACGATGGTCTACGGACTATGGTCTTGTTTGTCACAATACTCACATCTCATGTCTCATGTCGAAGAGCTATGACACCTTCACTACTACCTTACCTGTGGATTTGCCACTCTGGAAGAGCTTCACTGCATCGTGGAGTTGATCAAAGGCAAAAACAGATCCTACATAGGGTCTTCCCAAATCCAATTTGCTCATGGCAGTTAAAAGCTCATCCATAATCTCTACTTTCTCATAAAGCCAGATCAAGTTGAAACCCATTACAGACTTGTTGTCTTGGATCATCTCTTGCGGGTCTAACTTGGGTCGTGTCACAAACTTCCACAGCAACTTGAAATAATTCGGTTTAGAACCTGGTGAGGCGAATTGAGATGCCCCCACTACCACCATTCTTCCCTGTGGTGCCATCGCCTTGTATCCAGCTTTGAATACCTCACCACCAATGGTTTCAATGATCAAATTGAGGTCTCTGTCTCCCAGAGCATTTTTTAGATCTGCTCCAAAATCCTTGCTACGCACAATCGACGCATCAAACCCCTCTCGCTGCAGCACATCCAACTTGCGGTCACTACCGATGGTCCCGATCGTAAAGGCTTCATAGCATTTGGCAATCCTATTGGCCAAGATGCCCACACCACCTGCACCACTGTGGATGAGTACATTTTGTCCCTTTTTCAATCCCCCTAAATAAACCAGTGCGTAATAGGCCGTCAGACCCTGCACCAAGTAGGCTGCACCTTCCTCGTAGCTCCAATCAGGCGGCAATGCTACAATATGTTTGTCATCAATATTGATCTTGGTAGCATAGCCCCCAAAACGCGTCACACCCATGATCTTGTCTCCCTTTTTGTAGTCTGTGACCTCAGCACCTACCTCCTCGACTACACCACAAAACTCCAACCCTGGTACAAAACTGCCTTTGGGAGTGGCACTGTATAATCCATGGATTGCAAAAACATCCGCAAAATTGAGCCCTATCGTTTTGACCTCTACCTGTACCTCATTCGCATGTGGGGCGGATATTTCTTCTGTCACCAGTTTCAGGTTGGAGGTAGATCCTACTTTGTCAATTCTGTACGCTTGTCTTTGCATGATGAAATATGATTTTGCCTCAAAGATGCAGAAAAATAGAGGACTTTCGGTCAACTGGCGACAACCTACTTGTCAAAAAACAAGCAACATTATTTAATTATTCAATGCGCCATCATCCACCCAGCAGGCCAGCATTTGGATCTCTTCGTCAGTGATCGAACCATCCTTAGGCATGGTTTTGTTCTGAGTATTGGTCTTGATCAATTGGGCGTAGGATTGGATGTTCTCAAACTCAGTAAATGGCACAATCGCATTGCCTGCCACATGACAACCTTCAATCGCACAATTGTTGGTGATGATGGGTTGGATTTCATCTTTGAAACTGATCCCTGATGGGATATAAAACGTGTCATCATTGTCACAACCCTCTATGTCCGTGATTGACAAGGTATGTGTACCCTTCTCCAAATTGGTGTAAGTAATTTGATCATTCATAGGGCTACCATCCAGAATATAGGTGTATGGACCACTTCCTCCAGTCACATTCACTGTGGCTTCACCCGTATTTCCATCACAACCAGCCGCCTGTATCTCCTCTACAACCACCGTAAACTCTGGGATCTCAGATGCTATCGCAAATGCCGTTTCTACCAAACAATTGTTGTCATCTCGGGTTAGGAGTACATAGTCTCCTGCGGATAAATTTTTAAAAACAGCCTCTTTCTGAAAGGAGATTCCATTGACACTGTACTCATAGGGAGTATCCCCTCCAGAGGTCGAAAATTCTACTTGCCCACCTGTCTTGCAAGTCTCAGCAGACTGTGACACCACAGCAGTTGACAAATCACTCAGGTTGCAATCCACGGCCTTGTCTTCCTCACCACAAGAAATCGCAAGAACCAAAACAACTAAACTCCAAACGACCTTTTTCATAACTTTTTCAATCAACCCACCACAATAAAAACTTTCAACTTTACAAACTTTCAACTCAAACCCCAGCAGCCATCTGCATCAGTACGCCACAAATATACGCAGCATAAGTACCCAAAGCATAACCCAATACTGCCAGCAATACCCCAACAGGTGCAAGAGAGGGATGAAAAGCTGCTGCAACAATAGGTGCTGACGCTGCCCCACCGACGTTGGCCTGACTACCCACAGATACAAAGAAAAAAGGTGCTTTGATCAACCTGGCTACCAAAAGCAACAAGCCAATATGTACCATCATCCATACGATCCCAACTAAAAACAAGCCGGGAGAATCGATAATTGCCAGTACATCCATTTGCATGCCGACAGTAGCCACCAATATGTAGATAAACACACTGCCAATTTTAGAGGCTCCTGCTCCCTCCAAATTTCGCAATTTGGTGAAAGAAAGAACCAAGCCAACCGTGGTAGCTATGACCACCAGCCAAAAGAAACTGCTCGTCAGACTATAATCTGCCAACACGGGATAATGAGTCCCGATGTACGGAGCGATGATATCAGCCAAAAAATGTGACAAACCCGTCACAGCGGATCCAATCGCCAAAATCATCATCAAATCCCCCAATGAAGGAACTCTCGCAATGCTGAGTTGGTATTTTTCAATCTTATTTTTTACTTGCTCGATGGCTGACGCATCCGCTTTGAACAAGGCATCTATCTGCTTTGATCTTCCTGCCCCGATCAAGAGTACTGCCAACCACACATTGGCCACCAAGATATCGACGGTCACCATTTTGGAAAACAGTTCGCCATCCACCTCAAAAACTTCTTTCATGGCAGCCTGGTTGGCACTACCTCCTATCCAGCTCCCAGCGATGGTGGTCATTCCCCTCCAGACATCGGAAAACTCTCCACCCACGATGCCTGGTGCTACCCATGAAAAAAACAGAATTGATACAGGCCCTCCAATCACGATCCCCAGTGTCCCAGTCAAAAACATAATGATTGCCTTGCTACCAAGTTTTTTGATTTCCTTAAAATCCGTGCTTAGCGTCAACAACACCAAACTGGCAGGCAGCATGTATCGAGACGCTACAAAATACAGATTAGACTTTTCACCTGAAATGATTCCGAGAGAATTGAGCACTGAGGGCAAAAAATAGCACACCAATACTGAGGGAACATAGGTGTAAAATTTTTGCCAAAAAGGATTTTCGGAAGTGCTCGTCTTGAACACCCAGCCAAGTATGAGCATCAGTAAGCCAAAAACTACTGCATCATTTGTGATCCACGCATCATTCATTTCCATATTGGGTTTGTTTAATTATTTCTGACAATTCACTCAAAATCATAGCTGTAGCTCCCCAAACGACACGATTTTGAATATCAAAGTACGGTGCTTCTATTTTGACACCTTGATAAGGTTTGATCCAGGTTTTCTTCCTCAGATCAGGAGCGATGATGTCTGACACATTCACTTCCACGATTTGATCTACTTCCTTGGGGTCTTTGACAAAGACAGGTGTATGATCCAAATAGCCCAAGTAGGGTTGTATATTGAAATTGCTCGGAGGTACATAGTGGTGTGACAAAGCTCCAATCATCCTTACACTCTCTCTTGCGATTCCTATTTCCTCCTCAGTCTCTCTCAGTGCTGTCACGGACAGATCCTGATCTGACAACTCACGTTTTCCACCGGGGAGAGAAATCTGACCACTATGCACACCTACATACGTCTGTCTGACAGTGAGCGGAAACCGAATCTGATCCCCGACCTGATAAAACAGGATCAAAACAGCACTTTGTCTCGGAGGAATATCATGCCGAAAGGTACGCTTCAAATCCTCCATCCGCACGGGAGCCATGGCATGCTGTGCACGCACACCGGGCAACTCCTTTTTCAACACGCCCTTTAGCTCTGTGACAAACTCCTTGATCAATTTCTATTTTTCAAATGAATCCAATTCCTTTTTCTCTGCGTAGAGAACAAACATATCAATATAATCATTAAATTGACCTGAACAAGCCTCAAAAACATGACAGACCAACTGCCCTATTATGTTTATGTCATCTTTCTATTGACAACACTTGCGACGTACGGATTTTTACATTTTGGCTTCAAAGGTGCTGAGACCAAAAATTCTAATACTGCCATGGTTGTTTCTGTCTGTATCGGTTCATGGCTCTTTACGATTGGCGTCCTTTCTCTGTACAACTTCTTCTTAGATTTCGAAACCTTACCCCCCAAATTTCTGATAGCCGTTTTACCACCGCTGATCACCGTGATTTTTGTTCTGTCTTACACAAAATCAAGAAACTTCATCATGCGCATGCCCATCGCCACACTGACTTACCTCCACATAGTCAGAATCCCAGTCGAAATCGTCCTATGGTGGCTGGCCTTGCAAAGTTGGCTACCGATGATACTCACATTCGAGGGGACGAACTATGACATACTATCTGGTATTTCTGCTCCCTTTGTAGCCATCTTTATGGTCGGTCTGCGTAGCAAAGTCAAAATCGGCGCTATCATCTGGAACATCCTAGCACTGACTCTGTTGGTCAACATCGTAGTTCATGCCGTGCTTTCAGCTCCCTTTCCTTTTCAAAAATATGGTTTCGATCAACCCAACATTGCAGTCTTTCATTTTCCCTTTATCTGGCTACCAGGATTCATAGTACCTGCGGTTCTATTTTCTCACCTCACTTCGCTACTGCAACTGTTTACTAAGAAAGAAGAAAACTTATAATGTACCCTCCTTTACATGGCTCTTGAGAAACAATACATCAAGTTAATATTCGGAATCAAACTGAAACAATACAGACAGCGACTGAACCTATCGTTGCAAAGCCTATCCGATAGCTGCGGCATCTCCGTCTCCTATCTCAACGAGATCGAAAAAGGTAAAAAATACCCCAAGACCGAAAAGATCATTGCTTTGGCGCAAGCCCTGAAGGTGCATCCCATGGATCTCAAATCCGAGATGCTGGACAAAACCCTCGCACCTATCACCCAACTGATGCACTCCGGGATTCTGTCAGAGCTGCCTTTGGAGCTATTCGGCCTAGAGGTGTCTCGATTGCTGGATCTGCTCTCCAATGCTCCGTCTAAGCTAAACGCCTTCATCGGTACTCTGCTAGAGGTGAGCAGAAACTACGACGTGAGAGTAGAGACTTTCTATTTCTCCGTGCTACGCTCCTATCAGGAAATCCACGAAAACTATTTTGATGAAATCGAAAAAAAGGCAGAAGAGTTCTTGCAAGAAATCAGTCTAATTCGTCACAAGCATATTTCTGCCCATCAGTTTGAGAAATACCTAGAGGATCACTATGATTACAAGATCATTGCCGATGATTTTTCATCCCATGACGCACTCCAAGACATGCGATCCCTGACTGTGGTCAAAAGGAGAAAACGACAACTGATCCTCAACAGCAGGCTCAGTTCGAGGCAACGGGCCTTTTATCTCGCCAAGGAAGTTGGGTACAACTACCTTGGCTACAAAGAACGCAACCATGCCATGCCATGGGTCAAGATTGATAGCTTTGACCAGGTCTTAAATGACTTCCGTGCATCTTATTTCGCATCAGCGGTTCTCATCAACCGCAAGGATTTTACCAAGGACTTGAAAGTCTTCTTTCAAAGTGAAAAGTGGAATCAGAATATCCTCATCAATACCATGAGAGAATACAATGCCACACCCGAAATGGTATTGCAGCGCATGACCAACCTGTTGCCCGCATCCTTTGGACTCAAAGAGCTCTTCTTCTTCAAGTTCAACCACAAGCCTGGTAGTGATCACTACGAACTGAGTAAGGAACTGCATCTCTCGCGACAACATCAGCCGAGAGGCACTGTACTCCAAGAACATTTTTGTAGACGATGGGGATTCATTGAGATGCTGGACACCTTGGCTGAAGTACACGAGGAGAAACCTGAGCAGATCATAGGAGGAGCACAAATCGCCCGATACTTCGATACCAAAGACGAGTTTCTTCTCCTCTCACTGGCCAAACCCTTTAGTCCTACTCAAGGAATCAACAACAGCCTTTCGCTGGGAATACGAATCAATGAAAAGACCAAAGAAACCATCCAGTTTCTCAACGACCCTAGTATCAAGACACGACTGGTCAATGACACCTGCGAGAGATGCCCTGCAGCCAACTGCAACAAACGTGTAGCTCCTGCTACCCTGTTCGAGCGCAGCAAAAAAGAAAGTGAAAGGATCGAATTGCTCAGAGTGTATGGATTGAATTAGATTTTAGTATTTAGACACTAGACTTTTTCGTATTCCACCCGTCCTGATCAGTACTTCTGACTTTTATCGGCAGATTTTAGCGCTTTTGATCAAAACTCATCCTAACTTCGCGCACTCAAAAACAGCTATCTACCTAATCGGATATTCAACTTGGCTAAAATTTAGTACTGAATAGACTTTCACAAAGACATAGCATACATGAAATACTCATCACTGAGAATCCTTTTCATCATTCTTCTTATTTGTTTTTTTCTACCTGAGTCGCCTATCAACTCGGCCAATCAGCGTATGGTCTCTGCTTCCCTTTTGACAGCTGGTTTGGGCACAGAGTCAAACACAGAGATCACCAAGACTAAACACACAAGCAAGCTCCCTAGCAGCAAAAAAATTACTAACTACAGACTCAGAAAATACCGACACGTCACCCAGATGATGCATGATCTCAGTCCTGCCACCATCGAGCTGTGTGTCAAGAACAAGGTACCTCCTGCAGCTATATTGTCTATCATCTCCTTGGAGTCAGGATGGGGATCAGGCTATGTTGGTCAAATCACTGGCAACATCATGAGCTTGAATGCTGGTAAAAAAAGCACCAAACTGCCTCCGCTTTACCTTCCAGAAGTCATCGAAACAGGCAAAATACTCTTTGACGAAGTGGAGATAAAAAAATACGACCCAGAGCAACTGGAATACAAAATGAGAAGTGCAAGCATGAAGCGCGACTACCGCCCAAAAAGCATCGCAGGCACGAGCAAAGACCTCAATTATTTCAAATACCACCCAAAAGAAAGAGTCGATGCACAGATGCGCTGCATCAATGACTTCATCCAGCGATTTGTGAGCTACCGCAGCAGCATCCCAGCTTACAGAGAGGCACGTGCCAACATGGATGCTTATGTAAAGACACATGGCGTCAGCATACTCTTTGACCCGACGGTCAATGTAGAATTCATTCACACCATTGGTGGACGACCCAATTCATTCAACTACCACGAAGAATGGCCACTCAAGGTAGAAAACATCATGAATGGAGTGGGACTGGTAGAATTGTCACGAGACATGTACCTCAATCACAAGACATTTAATCAGTCTTGGTAGCACTCTCGTCTCTGCGGACAAAAACAATGCTCGGTGAGTTGACAATTCTTTCATAATCTAATTAATATTGAACCGTCAAACAGTCATTTGTATTTGATAGTACACTAGTAAACTTATTTCATATGCCTTCAGATTGGTTTGGAGAATCCCAAAAAGCCTACCACTTGTTTCAAATCCTAGGAACGATATTCATCATCATTCTTTACTTCTCGATCAAGTACATTTTCCAGAAGACCATCCTGAGGAGAGCCATTCAGCAAAACTTTGATCCCGCCAGATCGGTTTATGTAAGAAAACTGATCGGATTCATCATCTTCATGGTATGTTTGGTACTGGCTGGGATGGTATGGGAAGTCTCCCTCAAAGGACTCTCAGTGTATATCGCTTCTGTCTTGACGATCGTAGGGGTCGGCCTATTTGCTACCTGGTCTATGGTCAGCAACATCACTGCTTCACTGATTCTATTCTTCTTTTTCCCTCTCAAAATTGGTTCAAAGATCAAAATCGTAGATGGTAGCAACTCGATCGAAGGCGAAGTGCTCAACCTATCACTCTTTTCCATCAAAATCTTGCTCCCCGATGGGCAACATGCCTACTATCCTAACAATCTAGCTGTACAGCGTTATATCATTCATTTGGAGGAAAATTAGATATTAGATTTAAGAACCAAGAAAAAAAATCTTAACTCTTAGCTTAAAAAAACCAAAAAAGTCACCTCAATTTGATTGAAGTGACTTTTTCAATATTTATACTTCGCCCTAAAGATTACCTTAATAACGCAATTGCTATTCTTCGAGCCTAGTTATATTTCACTAATTAATCACCTTGATATTATAAAAGAAATTTTCACTGTACTCAAGCCCTGGCCATTGCAAATAGAATTCATAAGCTAAGTTAGAACTCAAGGTAGTTCTGTTTATGACAACTTCTATTTTTTCGCTAGACACTACTATTCCTGTAAGATTTTTAGTTGGGCCATTGCCATCCAACCATCCTATAGTAACTCCACCTCCTACGTTTTTGAAGTTCTTACCATATATCTCTAATGTTTCTCCATTTCCTATTGTAGTCTTATTTACTCCTGTAATTACAGGCTCTATGGAAACACTCTGAGTTACGGACACAGTTGCGCTCGAAGTAAAAGTTCCTCCTAACGAAACAACTTTAATCTGGTAGTCTCCTGTTTCAATAAAAGGAGGAATAACTACGTACACACTAGTTAAACTTTCACTTTTGATGTTTGCCAATTCTTCATTTGCACCTGATACGAAATACACTTCGTTTTTACCATTCACAAAATTGGTTCCTATGAGTCTTAGTATTTTATTTCCATCAGAAGTCGATTCTACAAATTGATTAATTGAAGGTGCTGGAGGCAATATGCTAATAGTACCTAATACAAATTCTTGATCACGCACTTTAACTTTTAAAACAACATCCCCTACTGAAAAATTAAAAGAAGTTATTTCTATCTTAAAACTCGTACTAGTAATATCCGACACAATGCTTGATGTAGTAGTAGCACCGAGTATCACCCTACAATCTTTGGTAAAATTCTCTCCACTGATCGTAATGAAATCTCCTATTGAATATTCTGTAACTGTTAGAGCATCAATTGTCGCTTCTGGTGCAGTTTCCCTCTCCACGTTTATTGTATATAACTGTACATCTCCGTTTTCTGCAGTGACATTAAATGTTCTTTCATAATTAAAGTTTGCACTAACACCTGATGCTGGATCAACAGTCGCTCCTTCTGACACTACTACCGTTGGTATCAAAGAGAAAATATCATAATCAAAATCAAATTCGGCATCCCACGGTATAGTTACACTTACTGTCTTAGCCTCCTGATCTATCTCGCCTACCAAATCAGGAGTAAACTCCTCAAACTTGAACTCAGTAATAGCATTCTCATCATTTTTTTCAAACGATACCATTACACTATATTCTGCTTTGTCACCACTTTGAGATGTAACGGTATAGGTCACTTCTTCTGAAAAATTTGTAGCAACTCCTGATTCTGGAGAAACTGTAGCTTCATCAGAAATACTGATAGTAGGAACTATTTGTGTCAAATCAGTTCCTTTTGGTACAATTATGACAACTGTATTATTCACTAAATCTACTTCACCTATTACTGCTGGTGAAAGTTCATTTAAGTCAAAACTTAGTATTTCATTACCCTCTGAAGCCTCTACACTTGCGGTCACAGTATAGGTTTGCTGGCTTCCGTCTTCTGCAGTCACCTCATAAAGCACAGGATCAGTGAAATCTTGTACCACACCTGACTCAGGTGATACTAATGCCTCAGGTGAGACAGCAATAGTTGGTGTCAATGCTGTGATATCCGTCCCATATGGCAAACTGATGCTAATGGTCCTATTACTCTCGACAATTTCAGCAGACACGGTGGATACAGAGAATGCAGTGATTGATTTTGCGCTACTTTTTTCATCAACTGGATCATCATCTTTACCACAACTAACAATTAAAATGGTTGATAACAATACAATGGAGAATCGATAAAGAATCTTCTTCATATTAAATTTTAATTTAGAAATTGTCTACTCTGTTAAATGCTTTTCGACTACCGCATATTTCTTGGGACAAGTGGTATTAATTCACTTCAGATCAAATCTAGGAATGAAAACTAATCAGGAGAATTGAATCACCTAGAAGGGAACAGAAGGTTGGTATTGCAACAATAAATAAAAATCTACTGCTGCATTCATTATCCTCACTATTTATTGCAAGGATTTTCTACTTCCAATTGCTCTGCCTTCGTCTGATACAACTCACAAGCAAGCTGCTGATTGCCTAGGCGCAGATAAGTATCAATGAGCAATGGATAACTCCCCAGTAGGGACGAATCCAGTTCAATCGCTTGGGAGAGTGAAGTGACAGCTTGATCCAGACTATCCATTTGGATGTAGAGCTTGCCTTGATTGAGATAGGCGTATGGGTTTTGTCTGTCTATCTTCATACTGCTGCGAATCAAAGAATCTGCTTGTGCATAATTGCCCATCAACATCTGCACATAGCCTGCATTGTTGATAAAATACGCCTGCCCGCCTACCAGTGTCATGGCTATTTGGATCAGAGAATCCGCCTTCTGTAGCTGTCCCCTATCTGCAAGCACCAAGGCCAGAGAGTTGAGGGCATAAGGTTCATTTTGATGAATCACTAACGCCTGAGACAAATCCGCCGCTGCAGCCTCATAATCACCCAACTCGTACCGCGAAATCCCTCTGTTGGAATAGGCGTCAAAGTTGTCAGGATCCCTCTGCAGTGCCTCGGTGAAAGACACTATGGCTTGCTCATACTTCAGGTCATTCATCATCACCAAGCCCTCCACCACATCGATCAACGCAGTATCTGGATAGAGCATCCTGAGGTGATTCAAATCCTCCAGGGCATTGTCGGTGCGCCCTAGCTCCATATAGGCATAGGCGCGGTTGAAAAGCACCTCTTCATAATCAGGCTTGAGGCGGTACACCTCGTTGTAGTCCGCGAGTGCAGCCACATATTTGCCCATTTCGTAGTAGGCCACTCCACGGTTGAGGTAGGCATCGGTGATCTGGTTGTCTTTTTCCAATACCTGAGTATATAGTGCCACTGCCTCAGCATAGTAGCCATCATTGAGTTTCTTGTTGGCGGTTTCAAAGGTGTATTTGATGCGGTTTTTGCGATTGGCAGGACTACAGGCAGTCAATATCACCACAAACAAGAGGAAAAGAGTCAATGATTTTTGCATGGTGCAAATCTCATCAGACCCAAGCATAATCAAAAGAGAAAGTTAGAATTCTGATGGATGATAGATGTCAGGTTCTCGGATGAAATTGGGTTGGGTGCGTGCTTGAAAGTTTTATACCTTCCTCAGTGTGACTTAAAACCAATCGTGTAAAACTACTGTCTCCGACACAGATGGATTGCTATACATTTACCCTTTCTCCCTCACTTTCCTGCCGTTTGGTTTAGATCAGTAAAGGTTCTCTCAGCACAGTATTGCCTTTACTCTGCCCTCATTGTGCCTTTATTATGTCCTGTCGATAAGCAACCTTCACCTTCCTTGTGCTTATAATTAGTTAAAAAGATATATATCTTTTTAAAATAAGACTTATATCTTTTTATATAAACTCTATATATCATTTTCAGAAAAGATATATATCTTTTTGATCAATTAACCGTTACAACAGAGTAATACAACCGCATCAAACCAGTAAAATCATGGCAATCAAATACAAAGTAGTGACTAAGAAACCAGGTTTAAGTAGTCAAGTCCGTTATTATCCTGTGCTGACAGGGCGCAAAGTCGTAGACATCTATGAAGTGTGTGACTATATATCCAAGCAGTCTAGTTTTAATCATCCAGATGTCGTGGGTATCGTGGAGGCGCTGATAGATGCTGTCCCATATTTTGTATCCATGGGAGACAATGTCCGCCTCGATGGCCTAGGGACATTCAGTGTGCATGCATCTAGCAAGGGTAAGGAATCTGCCGAGGAAGTCACCTCCAGAGACATCTCGGAGTTGAAGATGTCCTTCTTGCCTGACAAACGAATCAAGCGAGCGATCAAAGGCATGACTTTTACAAAAGTGAAATAGAATATTCTTTGGAATTGAATCAAAGGTTAAGGTATCACATGAGTTGAATTCAAGTATCACAAAGTAATTGGGTTACAATGGAGTAGCAATGGTGTGAGTTCGGACTAGAGGAGTAAGTCAAAACTCTACTTGATACCTAGACGCTTGATGCTATCTTGTATCAATTCTGTTTTGATAGCAGCTTCTATATCCAAGAAATCTTCTTTGCCAGCACTTTGTTTGAAAGCGCCATTCTTGAGGAAATGAATGTAGTCACAGCTCTCGTTGAGCGTAGAGAATATATGAGAGGAAACAATGACAGCCTTACCTGCAGACCGAAGTTCCTTCAATATCTCTATCAGTAGCAAACAACTTTGATAGTCCAGACCATTGAAAGGCTCATCGAGAACATAGAATGCATTGCCTTGTAGTATGACACCCAGCAAAGCCAATTTCTTTTGCATCCCTGTGGAGTAGGTATCTGCATAACTATTCAAGGGCAAATCAAATATATTGGATCCATCAAAGTCGTCCCGATCAATCCCTCTTGCTAGTAGCACCAACTTCAAATATTCACTCCCCGTTATTTTGGTAATCATCGGAGGGTTAGCGGGTAAAAAACCGATGGATTGCTGTACATCAGGCACATAGTCAACAGCCCCACTGTACCCCTTTTTGAATCCTACCAAACTTTCAAAGAGTGTAGTTTTACCCGCGCCATTCTCTCCAACTATGCCATGAACCTCCCCAGGTTTCACTTCGAAACTCAAGTGATCCAATACCTGTTTGCTCCCATAGCTGACCGACAAATTTTCTACTCTGACCATAGCGTACTTGTTACATTTTTGAGTGCTTTGATATACATCAAAGGCATAATAGCCAACAATAACGGAGGCATCAATAGACTAAACGCAAGTAGCAATCCTTTAAGCACATCCATCCCACGATGCAAGTAGGCATATTTAATCAACATCACTTCTGCGATGTACAACAAACCAAGAACGATCACCGCCACAATGATCATATACATCTCAGGGTATCCGATGATCAAAACCAAACATAAAGGAGCGACAAGTGCCAAGGTATTGATCATCAAAAACTGCAGCTTTTGCGTTAAATAACGCTGAGCCGATCCATTGAAATTCCAGACATAAAAATTATGCTCGGAGAAAGAATAAAATCCAATAAGGGTCAACAGTATGACTACCAATGCGAATAGTCCAAGGTTAAAATTGGCGACATAAACCGAAATACAGGAAAGGGTAAAACATACGATCAACACAGGAAAAGACCTCCTAAACCCTAGTATAAACTCAAAGGGTCTTCGTCCAAAAGGGGTTGGAATGACTGTTGAGTTGACAATTGGATGAACCTGAACTATTGAAAGAAAAAACACTGATATGAGTAACAAACCTATTTCCCAATATCCCTGAAATACTATCAGAAAGACAACAAACGGAAGTATCAGTGCAAGCTTGGTAAAAAACCGAATCCAAACAAATACACCTTTAGAAACCCAATTAATCAAGACACTCTCATCCAAGGAAATGATTCTTGCGACTCCAATTGCCATCCCTGCATATATTAAAGCCCCATGCTCTAATTGCCTCAGCAAGGCAAGAGATGCAAAACTAAATACAGCCATCAAAACTGTATAGATAATCAAGGGATGAATTCCAGCCTCGCGAATGTAGCGATTGGCTCTTTTGATTTGGAGCAGTAAGTAGTAGTTGAAGAAGCTCAATATATTTTAGAATCAGCTTCAAGATATGAAAAGTATTCAAGCTCCACAATCACATGTTATTTACTTATCACTATACTCTATAAACTTCAATGAAACAGCATGCTTTTTTTGAAAAAGATTGTATAGTCCTTCTCAAAAAAACATCTACGCCAATTCTGTATGGTTAAACTATTATACAAATGAGCGTTTAACAGAGCACATATATTGTATTATTTTACAGAAAAGATAAATGAAATATCAAAGGAGTGAGATTTGAACAATTGGGGTATTGCATCTATACTATTTTGATCATTTACCCAAGAGATCTCGTTTTTTGGGTAACTGTGCTTCTTTTTAAACAAATTCATAAACCCATACTTTTCCTGTAAATAATAGCTCTCTCCTACGTTCAATGAGACAAAGTTTTTGTAAGAAAGTGCAAGTTTCCAATTAGGATTAAGTCTAAACTCATACCCAATACCCAATTGTATTCCACGTTCTTTTTTTTCATAAATAGGAGTTGTTTGATTAATTTCTTCATACATGAGTAAGTTTTTGTAATCAGCATAAGCGATAGAAGTACTAATATATGAGGGGCGCGAAGTTTTCAAATCGAAAAGATATAATATTCCTAAATCCATCGACTCATTCCTAACAACTTCATTTAAACTACCCGCAACATTAAAAGTCAACAAACAATTAGAAAGCAAACGATAACGGATAGTTGTCAATAGATTTAGATATCCCTTTTTTATATCAAATGTATCTGTCACATTGAAGTTTTGCGAATTGTATGTCGTACTTCCAACTGAAGACAAGGTGTATGTGTTAAATAGATAATATTTCAACCCATAACCTACTTCGATCCTATCCAGCCAATTGAGTTTAGACGCTTTATCATAAACCACAGCCTCCATTTTAGTCTTACTCTTGCTATCACCAGGTTGCATTGCTATACCCTTTTGAACCAAGGTTTCACGAAAGAATAATTGTTGATCGTAAGTCCATCTGGACAACGTATCTTGGATCAAACCTGTGGTACGAAAGTGCTGCTCTAATAGAAAATCATCCTCAAAAGACACTGCCTCGTCCCAAACATAGCTGAGGTACCATTTGCCATAGGCATCAGGAACATACTCGGTGATAAACATTCTTCTATCCGCCCATCGACTATTAAAATCTGTATAAAAACCTGCTGGCGAATAATAATACTCTGCTCTAACAAATACCTCCTCTAACATGCCCAGATACAATTTACCCCTGTATTGACCACCAGTGACATGTTCACTTTTGGGATTAAATTGAATCACATCGAGTTTTCTTCCTCCTTGTTCCAACTCTCCTAGATATTGATAGTCATATTTGGACAGCGTCATGGGTGAGATAAAATCCGCACGCTGCATCACAAAGTCAAAACGATGTGAAATATGGCCTCCTGCTCCGATTAAATACTTGACTGAACTACTCCCATATACTTGTGACTGTATTGTATCCAACTTGACTTCCCCACCGCTGGACTTGTGCTCATAGGAGGATTTGGACACCTCGATTTTCGCCTCTGTCTGGACCTGCGTGACGTAACTGGTGTCCTTGTAATACTCCACCAAATCGCCTATCAATACATGTTTCTGGTTTTGATAATGCTCAGGGATTTTGGCATAAACCTGCTTGATTATATCCTCTAGGGAAAAGGGCGTGACCACTACTGTGTCCAGCACTTTTTGGTCAGCACGCATCGTTAGGACATTCTCCCCTTCCAGTTTCAGATTGTCAGCCGAAAAGTCGTACGGTTGATAACCGACACATGTGATCTGATAGGTCACGCCTGCTGTCACTACCAGATGAAACTGACCTTTGTAGTTAGAGATGGCATCCAGCTGCCCATCATGACTGATGTGGGCGTAACTGATCGCTTCCAGCTGTGCATCTATTATTCGGAAGCTCGTTAGACTTGATTGAGCGGCAGCACTCCATGTATGGACAATGAGTAATATTAGCAGGCTGATTTGGTTGGTTTTCATAGAGGGAAAATAAAACTAATTTTGATTAATCTCCTAACATGAAAACCCTCTGCCTGCATTATCAAAATCTTGTTCTAAAAACGAAGCGAATCATCACTGAGACCCACGGAGTATTTGATCTGGGTTGACGTGGATCTTTTCGATTTGTCCTTGTTCATCAAATAATATCCCTTCAGCATAAGCATACAGATCAAATGCTCCGAAAAAGTCAGCATCTTCAGGAACTATTGCATGTTCATCAATCCCAAACCTGCTCAAAAATTGACGATTCCTTTCCACGGGAAGCCTTTGACCATGAGCCACAAATCTTACAGCCACATCACCGCAAGATTCATTCAATTCTTTCAGTTTAGGAATCGCCTTTATACATGGTCGGCAAGTATTGGAATAGTGATAGATATAAGTCTTCTTTCCCGTGACGACCAAGTCATTTCCTTCTATGATACTTTGTGTAAAGGTGTCTTTGAAGGTATATCTAGAAATATCAAATGAGAAGTCTATCACATCAACCAAAGTTGATGGATCATCTACTGGGGTGACCTCTACTTCGAGACCATCTTCAGAGATTGCGGACAATCTAAAGACGCGCCCATCTACATTGACAGATATATCATTGCCCATCATTCGTTCCAACCCAGTTATAATCGTCAGCAAGGAATCTGTATTCTGTGGGACAATAAATAATCTATCAACATCTACATCAGTGTATTTGCCATTGTTATTGTAATCCAATAATGCAATCTTGAAATTAACTCCATACGGATTTTCAAATATACCACCCCGAAAACCCATGACATTCACCTTTGGCCTCTCTCCGTCTATCAAGCCATTCATTTCAAAACTCAAGGTCTGACAATCCGACATAATCGAATCACTATCCCACCTGATACCAGCAGCCAACATAAAACTAGGCTTGAGTGTAATGTTTTTTAAACACTCATCCATCTCGACCTTGTACACTTCAGAGCGATCACAAGCAGTCATCGCAAAGACAATAAATAGTCCCAGAATTTTACACTTCATATTCAGTATTACTATTTAGTGTGAGGGTAGATGGACTTGCAACAAAAAAGTGGACAAATAGTTAAGCGCATTTTGAATAATTATCTTCCCCAAATTCATCGGGTGTTTTATAGCCTAGATAGGCATGTTTCCTTTTTCTATTGTACCAAACTTCAATGAATTCAAATATTTGAGTTTTAGCTTGAAGGATACTGTAGTAATTGACATGGCTGACCATTTCAGACTTGAGTATTTTGAAAAAGCTTTCAGCAACAGCATTGTCCCAACAATTCCCTTTTCTGCTCATGCTCTGCTTGACTCCCTCTCGCTTGAGATGATCAGAAAAAGCATACGCAGCATATTGCACGCCTCGATCTGAATGAAATAACAAGGCTTTAGTAATAGGTCTGTTTTTGATTGCCATTTTCCATGCAGCTAATACAGTAGCCTGTGTGGTCATCGTCGTGCTTAGTGACCAACCCACGATCTTTCGGTCGTACAAATCCATGACAATAGTGAGGTACAACCATCCTTGCTTTGTGGGAATGTAGGTGATGTCAGACACCCATTTTTGCCCTGGGCCTTCCGCATGAAAATCCCTATTCAAGTGGTTTTCAGCTAATGGGAATGAATGTTTAGAATCAGTAGTAACACCTCTGAATTTCTTGACCACAATACTTCTAATGCCTTCTGCACGCATGATTCTTGCCACTCTCTGCCTGGAAACTTTCCATCCCATATCCTGCAGGTCATCTGTGACTTTAGGGCTTCCATACCTTTGTTTACTGCTAAGATGAACCTTTTTGATGTCCTCCATGAGCTGTTTCCTTTGTTTATACCTTTTGGAAGGCTTGTGATGTAACCAACGATAGTAGCCGCTCCGACTTACCTTGAATACTCGACACATCTTCTCAACGGAATGTTTATCGTGGTTTGCCTTCATGAAGAAGAAAACTTCCCGTCGTTCTTGGAGAAGATGCTCACCGCCTTTTTTAGGATATCCCTTTCTTCCTGGGCATCTAGGAGCGCTTTGCGTAGTCTGGCTATCTCTTTTTGTTCATCAGTCATATTTGTGTTTCCCTGTCCAGAAAAACTCCCTTCCTGATATTGTTCATGTTCTCGTCTCCACCGTCTGACTAGGTCTGGTTTGATCCCCAGCTCCTCGGCTACTTCTTTGGTAGGCTTTCCTGATGAAACCAGGTTAACTACCATCATTTTAAACTCCTTATCGAAGTTCCTCCTTTCTCTTTTCATATGCAATAAATTTAACTCCTACGAGCTTAACTTACTGTCTCTTCAAATGTAGCAAGTTCAAGAAAATCTACCCTCACACTAACTTAACATTCATTTCCAATACTCGTGTAGCATGCACCCGTTTCGGAGTTCCACCAAACCATACCACAAACATCATCCCATATTTTGGCAAAATATCCTCCCTGAGTTTTTGTCATTTCATCTTGTCTCATCTCTATAAGACCCAATTCATTTAAATTTTCCATTTTGTATTAAAATTTAAGTTAGACCTGCTCTTAGTTTGGGTGGCAGGAGACACCTTTTATGCTAGCATAGCCCTAAGGTAATCCCGCTCCGTCCAGAAAAAAGTACGGAAGGAAAAACCTGCCTACCTCCGTATAATTTTTCACTTTCATCTTCTCTAAGCACACGCAAGGAAAACTCAATTTCCAAAGCTTCTTGTCTTTCGAATCGAAAACTTCTCGCAGTCCTGTCATAAACAACATTCAGCCCCCAGACCTTCATCATATCTATCATTTCGTAGAGTTTGCTACGGCTTACTCCCAGACGATTTGCTAGTTCATCAGGCGAACCTGTTCTTTCCTGAAGGATGAGTTTGTTGATCAGTTGTAGATTTTCTATCTGTTTGATGAAATTCATGAGGGTTGATTTAGGTAAGACTCTGTATTGATATTCTCCTGTTGCCCCATCAATTGCTGATAGGGTTGATTGGATCGTAAAAGTTCTTCATGGCTGCCGTTGGCGATGACTCGTCCACTCTCTAGTAGCACGATCTGGTCTGCCATCGTCACGGCATTGAGGCGATGTGAGATCGAGATGACGATCTTGCCCTGATCTCTGAGTCTCAGCATAGTTTTGAGTACAAATGCTTCAGACTTCTTGTCCAAAGCGGAAGTTGCTTCATCAAAAATCACTACCTCAGGATCGGCATACAATGTCCTGAGTATTGCCAATCGCTGACGCTGACCAATGGAGAGATTTGTTCCGTTTTCTCCTAAATAGGCAGAAAAACCTCCCTGCAATTCGTTGATAAAATCTAAAACACCCAACTCATGAGCCAGTTGCACGATTCTTTGGGTATCTGGCTGAAACTCACCCAAGGCGATATTTTCGATCACTGTGCCAGCAAAGAGATCGATCTCCTGTGGCACAATTCCAACCAGGGCGTTGAGACTGTCTTCATGGATAGCATTGATTTCATAATTACCGATCAGTATCTGACCGCTGTCTATTTTGTAAAGCCTTTTCAGCAAAGAAGCGATGGTAGATTTGCCCGAGCCGCTCTCTCCTAAAATCAGCATCAGCTTTCCTTTCGGGATCAAAAGGTCTAAATTTTCGAAGACTGTCTTTCTAGTTCCATACCTGAAATTAACTTTTTCGAAACGAATATCTCCAACCTCTGATGGGAGTATTTCCAATTTATCTTTGTTAGAATCCGTCTCCAAATCCATGATCTCAAACAAGCGATCCGCTGCTATCATAGCATTTTGATAAGATCTATTCGCTCCTATCAAACTACTGACCGGCCCTGTGAAATATCCTATAATGGCATAAAACGACATGAGTTCCCCAGGAGAAATATGCTGATCCATCACAAAGCCAGCCCCTACCCAAAGTAAAATAATGGTAAACAAACGAGAGACGGTCAAGGAAGCATTGGTAGAAAATATAGCATTTTTACCCGATTGGTAAACAGAGCCCAAAAGGTTCACAAAACGAATTTCGGTCTTTAGATTAGCATGAAATCTCATTCCAAACATTTTGATTGTTTTGGCGGAGTTGACCGACTCGACCAACTGAGATTCTAACTCAGCAGAATGTTCCATCACTTTCCTCTCCACCTTTTTATTGAATCGATTGGTCATCCAGTAGATCAACAGATATACTGGTATTACCAATAACATTACGACGGCAAGTTTCCAATAATAGGTGAACATGAGTACAAATGAAAAAGCGATCACGAACAGGTTGATGATTACATCAATGGCTATTTCATTGATAAATGCCCTGATCTTGACCGCATCATTGATCCTGCTAATGATCTCGCCCGTACGCATGGTGTCAAAAAACCGCTGTGGCAGGGTCAGTAAATGTTTGTAATAGCCCAAGATCAATTTGACATCTATCTGCTGTCCTGTTTTCAACACAAACAAGGATTTCAATGAATTGATCACAATCTGAACAGCCAGTAGGCACAGCATTGCTACTCCTAAGAGATTCAGTAAGTTCTGATTTTGGCTCGGCAGCACATGATCTACAATTTTTTGCACATAAATAGCGGTAGTCAACCCAATCAAAGTAAAAACAGCAGCTCCTACGATTGACTGAATAATGATGGAACGATGAGGTCTTATCAAAAACCAAAACCTACAACCCACTGACACTTTAGTATTAGCGGACTGGAAAGATTCATTGGGCATCATCAATATCAAAACACCAGACCATATTTTGATAAATTCATCTTTGGAGTAGGTCTCCATTTTGCCTGTTCCAGGATCCATCACCATCACCGTATCTTTGGTTACTTTATAGATCACCACATAGTGATGCAATACTTCTTTGACCACTACATGAGCGATAGTCGGCACTGGTATTTTGTCCAGCGCATCTGCTCCTCCTTTGGCACCTTTGGCCGAAAAGCCGAGCTTCTCAGCTGCTTCCACCATACCCAAAGCATTTGTACCTTTTTTATCCGTACCGGCTATTTGTCTGATTTTCGAAACGGGTAATTTCAAATCGTAGTGGGCTGCAATAGACGCCAGACATGCTGCACCACAATCTGTAATATCACGCTGTTTTACGAGTGCATCCTTTTTCATTTGGCTGATAGTTGGTTGGTTCTTACTTGGGGATTGACCAGATTATCTGCTTTGTCATAAAGCAATTGAAACAAGGTTCTCTCCGTTAAATAGAAATTACTTTGAAAGGTCATTCCCTTTTTTACTTTCCCAACCACGCCATTGGCTAAAGAAAGGGTTTGCTCATGAAGCTTACTTTTTACAATGAAATAGGCTTGTCCATCCTCAGAAAAGTACACATCATCTGATATTTCGATAATTTGTCCCTTCAGTCCTCCCCATTCGTTGAAATTGAAAGCGTCAATTCTAAAATAACCTTCTTGTCCCAATTGAAGCATTCCTATATCACTAGGAGACACAAAACATGATGCCACTAACTCATCATCAGGGGATATCTCGCCCAATTCTGACCCAGCATGCAAGTATTGCCCTATTTGGAGCGGAGTAATATTTTGCAAATTGCCTGACGTACTAGATAATATGGAATAATTGACAAGCTGATCTTTTAGCTGTGACAACTGGATATTTAATTGTCTGCTCTCTTCTTTAAAATTGATGATTTGCTGTTGCCATTCTGTTTTCTTACCATCCTGATACAACCTTGAGTCCATTACCGCTTGATCCAATTCAGTCTGAATCTCATCAAATTCTTTTTGTGATATAATACCTTTTTCGTACAACGCTTTTTGTATGTCAAATCTCTTTTGTGTACTACCTAATAGACTATTGGACTTTTCAGTCTGCCCTATAAACTCAACATATTCTAGTTGGTAACGGTCACTTCTTATTAATCGACTGGCACTTGTCTGATCAGACAACAATGCTAAATCTTGGATATATTGATCAAGTTGAGACTTTCTAGTGCCTATTCTATCGACTTCAGAGATGATCACCCTGTCATCAAATCTCACCAAGGTATCGCCCTTTTTCACATTGAGATTCTCTTCTAAGCTCGAAAAGACCACTCTTGCGGTCACAGGTGCTTGTATCGAATACTTTTTACCCATAGAAGTAATTCTTCCTGACACAGACTCTATGACATCCACAGATACCAATGGTAAAATCACGAGAAATATGAGTAGGCAACTGAGTAGGACAATGTATATCCTGTTGGTGGGGCGGTTAATTTTGAAAGTATAATTTTCTACACTCGCTTGGATAAACTCCTCTGGGAATAGTTCTTTTTTCATGGCTGGTTGGTTCAACGACTATTGCTAATGAGATAAGAATCAAAATTCTTTATCTACCATTTTTGCTTTTAACAGTTTGATTGTTGGTACCCACAATATTTATATAAAAATGAACTTTTCAAAATATTAATTCGCCTTTTAAACATATACCTACACCTAATTTGGCGTAAAATTCATGATATATAAAACAACCCACTCTTCAACTTCTCTAAAGTCGAACCACGATCATAGAATTCTCAATCCATAACCAACACCTCAAATCTGATTTTTTAAATCCAAAAACAGGTTTAGCCTGTTGTCTCATCCCACAATTTAATACTTTAGCGAAAAAATCGCTGCATGAACTACTACTACCATCCTGATCCAGAATCCAAACCCGTGCTCAACGGAGAGGAATCAATGCATGCTGTCAAGGTGTTGCGAAAAAAGGAAGGGGATGAGATTCTCATCATGGATGGAAAAGGTGGAAAGTACAAAGCAGAAATCACCGATGCGAACTTTAGAAAATGCAGCTTCAAAATCACACAAAAGAAGCTGATTGACAAACGACCGCACACCATTCATCTGGCCATTGCCCCTACCAAAAACATAGATCGTCTGGAGTGGTTCGTGGAGAAAGCCTGCGAACTGGGAGTCGATCAGATCACCATCCTGCTCACCAAACGCACCGAAAGAAAAAAAATCAACCTAGAGAGAATCGAAAAGAAAGCGATCTCAGCGATGAAGCAATCCAAGAACTTTTGGAAATGCCAAATCAATGACCTCATTGCCTTTGATCAGTTTGTATCTTCACCCGCTACCAATACACAACAAAGCTACATAGCCTATGCAGAGACAGGTCACGAGTCCTCTCTCCACCAATTGCTGCAGCCCAACAAAGAGACCCTCATCATGATAGGCCCAGAGGGGGATTTCACCTCAGAAGAAGTCCAACTGGCCGTCAAGCACGGCTCGGTGGCGGTCAACCTTGGTGCGAGCATCCTCAGGACAGAGACCGCTGGTGTGATTGCCGTCCATACTTTCAACTTGGTCAATGGCTTTTGAGAATAGTTGATTGCAAATGGTTAATAGAAAATAGTTGAGTCGTTAATAGTATTTGCATGCGCCATTAAATTCGTTGTTCACTATGGACTATTGACTAATCACTGTCATCAAAATTCCTGTTTTAGCAAAAAGCACTTAGCTTTGCTCCTCAATTTATTTAAAGAACAAGATGAAAGCAGAAATCCACACTTCAAAAGGTGTCATGAAGATTGAATTCTTCGAAAAAGATGCACCCAAAGCAGTTAAAAACTTCACTGACTTAGCTAAAAAAGGATATTACGACGGCCTTACTTTTCATAGAGTGATCCCTAATTTCATGGTGCAAGGTGGATGTCCTGACGGCACTGGTGCTGGTGGGCCAGGTTACACCATCGATTGTGAATTGACTGGCGACAATCAGTATCATGATAGAGGCGTGTTATCAATGGCTCATGCAGGTAGAAATACTGGTGGTTCACAATTTTTCATCTGCCACAACAGAGAAAACACTTCTCACTTAGATCGAAACCATACAGTATTTGGCAAAGTGGTAGAAGGGGTTGATTTGGTAGATGGCATCAGACAAGGTGATGTGATGACCAAGGTAGTCGTGACAGAAGATTAATCTTTACATAGATACAAGATACGAGAGCCAAGTGTCAAGATACCCGTCTTGATTCTTGGCTCTTTTTCTATCTTGACTCTAGATGCTCTAGAATACTACTTAATTATCCCGTTCTCAATTGATTAATTCGAGTTCAGCCTTAACTTAGTCCTCTCAATCAAAACTATATCTATGAAACATCTAAAGATTCTTACAATCATGCTGATAGGCTTTGCATGTCAGCCAAAGCCTCAAACAGAAACTACTGCAGAAACTACCGAAGACAGTCCTACCATAGGCTTGGTCAAGCTATGGGCATCTGATTCTAGTCTTACTACCAATGAGTCCATCATATATCATCCGGGTATGGACGTGTTGTTTGTCTCATGTATAGGAAGCGTGCCTCCAGACAGCATGGACAATGATGGATTCATCGCGCAAGTGTCTCCAGCCAATGGAGAAGTAATCAACCTCAAATGGGTAGACGGCATATCTGCCCCCAAAGGCATGGGAATCGTGGGCAATAGCTTATTCGTAACCAACATCAATGAGGTATTGGAGATAGATATCGAAAAGGCCGAAATCATCAAAAGCTATCCTATCGAAGGTGCAGGATTTCTCAATGATATCTCAGTAGGAGCAGACAGTACGGTCTATATCTCAGACACAGGCACCAACAAAATCCACCAAATCAAAAATCAGGAATTAGGTCTTTTTCTTGAATCGGCAGATTTCAAAGGGCCAAATGGTCTGTTGGTCAAAGGCAATGATCTATTCGTTGCTTCATACCGTGGCAGTGAGGGTAATTTCATAAAGGTAGACATGTCAACCAAAGAATTGACAGTGGTAGCCGACTCCATTGTCGGTGGTGATGGCATTGTATCTTTGGGAGAGGATTTTATCGTATCTACATGGCCTGGCGAAGTGTATTTAGTCGCAGCAGATGGCACCAAAAGTCTCTTGCAAGATACACGTGAGGCAAAAATCAATGCTGCCGACATCTGGTTCATCTCAGACATAAGCATGTTACTCATACCTACTTTCTTCGACAATCGAATCGTAGCGTACGGCATAGCAGAGTAAATGGGTGGATAGAAACAAGATTCAAGAACCAAGATCCAAGATTATATTGACAGACTGATTTACTAGTGGGCTAGTTCAATTGCAAAATAGTCTTGGTTCTTCTATTTTCGACACTTTTCTGATTTGACAGTAAAAATCAAGCATATGAGTTAATTGAGGCTGATTTCGGTTCAAGACTGCATTTCTCAGAAGATTTTCATTCTTCTACGAATGTTCGACAGGAAGAAGAAAATAAGAGCAGTCTTATCTGCGTGTAGGTATATATAAAAGCACAGGTAAATATAGAGTCAGGAAAACCATTGGGTCGAGTGCTGATCCTGAAGAAGTTACCGTCTAGTGCACCAAGGGGATAAATGGATTGAAGCATATAAAGAGACCTTAAATTTAGATCTAAAGTGATCCTTAGGTCGCGAAACACCAATTTCACCAACACTTGATTGGTATCTGAGGGAGTAATCTAAGCGACTCTAGCATTCTGATCGGCAAATACACTTCACTCTCTCATATGTTGGAATGGTGCGTCAAACTTTACTCAAATACCTAAACCTAGGCATTTCACTCCTATACATCCATGCGGCACATTCCCTACTTGCGGAAGCCAAAAAAACATGGCTTTTCTCTTGTCAGAACTTTCTAGAATTACCAAAAAATGTGTTTTTCAGCCTTTCGAAATGAAAAGTATCAGTCAGAACCTTTCTGACTGATACCAAATAGATTGCCCCACCTATTAATGCCGCCAGATATCCTTGCGGTAGCGGGCGGGACTGGTGCCGGTGATTTTACTAAATAGCCGAGAGAAGTAGGACAGGTTGGGCAACCCCACTCTATGCGAGATTTCGATCAATGAATAATTGGTGGTAGTCAATAACAACTGCGCCCGCTGTATCCTTTTTTGCTGGATGTACTGTATAGGGCGCTGCCCAAACACCTCTACGAATATTTTGGAATAATAATCGACATGCAGGTGACACTGATCGGCCAGTAGTTCAACATTCAACAGATCTGGTAGATGCTGATCGATATACCGAGCCGAGCGAGCGACGAGCTCGTGCGTCTGGCTACCTTTACTAGACTCATAGTTCTCATTGAGGATGAAGCGAGAAAACAGGCTGAGCAAGATGCCTCTAGACTCAAGAATCACCGATGCGGAAAGCTGTTCATTTTTTTGCAAAAAACTCATGAGCACCGGCTGATTGTCATACACTTTAGGATTGTCATCCACATAGGATCGACCAGGGTTGAGCGCAATATATCGCTGTATCAGTTGAAGATCCTGATCAGTAGCCTCCACCTCATATACAAACCTATTGATCTGATAAATGGACTGCCCCTCTCCCACTTCCTCCAAAAAACTGAGATAGTACTGTCCCATGCTGTCGGGACAGCGGTACCTACTGTAAGTGAAACTCGGGATCAAATACATGTGACCAGGCTTGAGTTGCCACTGCTGGTCATGATGGTAAATATAGCCTTCTCCCTGATCCACATAATACATCCGACTGAATGGACTAATCACATGGTCGTAGTTCCATCGGCGATCGAGGGATGCATAGCCCGCATTGAGCAGAGACAAACGAAGCGATTGTAAGGTTTTGTACATAAGGCAAATTAAATATACAAACACAAATTGGCTCATTTAAATATTAGAATACAAAAAATCGGATATGTACATTTTTTAGTCGGATTAGTCCTATAAGAAATTTAGCCCTACTACTACTTTTGGATTATTCGAAAAACCATCAAACAAAGAGTGATTATGATAAGACGCTGGATGGCTATGATAGCCCTGGTCTGTAGCTATGCATGTGCGCCAGATCTGCCGGAGGAAGTAAAAGTGCAACTGAACCAGTTGCCTGCAGAGTTGGATTTCAATGTACATGTCAAGCCCATCCTCTCAGACAAATGTTTTGCCTGCCACGGACCAGACAAAGCCAAACAACAGGCTGGCCTCAGACTGGATTTGGCAGAAGCCGCCTATAATGAACTCCCCGAGTCGCCCGGCAAATACGCCATCGTACCTGGCGACCTGAGCAGCTCAGAGGTGTTTCAACGCATCATCACCGACGATCATGAGTACATCATGCCTACTCCTAAGTCCAATCTCAAATTAAGCGCAAGAGAAAAGGCCATCCTGGTCAAATGGATCGACGATGGAGCAGAGTACAAAGATCACTGGGCCTTCCTCCCTCCACAAAAACCAGCAATCCCTGAGGTATCCGCCGATGCACCCATCAACAACTCCATCGATCAGTTCGTCCAAGCTGAGCTGCAACGAAAAAACCTCAGTCCAGCACCAACCGCTGACAAAGAAACTTTGCTCAGAAGACTATCTCTTGATCTCACAGGACTACCTCCGACCGTAGCAGAAATAGATGCCTTCCTGGCTGACCATAGTCCCAATGCCTATGAGCAGCAAGTAGACAGACTGCTGGCCTCAGCGCACTACGGCGAGCGTATGGCGGCTGACTGGCTCGACCTGGCACGCTATGCCGATACCCATGGCTATACCGTAGATCGCTACCGCAACATGAGTCCCTGGCGCGACTGGGTCATCGAATCGTTCAATGACAACTTGCCCTACGATCAATTCCTGACTTGGCAGCTCGCTGGAGATCTGCTACCCAATCCTACCAGAGAGCAGATCCTCGCCACAGGCTTCAACCGCCTGCATCCCCAAAACATGGAAGGTGGTATTGTCAACGAAGAATTCCGCGTGGAGTATGTCGCCGATCGTACCTCGGTACTCGGACAGGGTGTCATGGCCATGACGCTCGCCTGTGCCAGATGTCACGACCACAAGTACGACCCGATTTCTCAAAAGAACTTCTTCGAACTCTACAGTTTTTTCAATAGCATCAATGAGAGTGGACAAATTTCCTGGGACGAAAAAGACATGCCTGTACCGACTCTCATGCTCACCACCGAGCAGCAGCAGGAGGTGCTTGATTATATAGATAGAGAGTTAACGACGCAAAGCCAGCGTCTGACTAAGATTGAGAAAAGTACAGAAACTGATTTTCAAAAATGGCTGGATGCAAAAGCCTATCAAAAGCTCGACCTGACCGCCAATCGCCACCTAGTAGCTCACTTCGACCTCAATGGTCAGCTCAAAAACAAAGCAGGCAGTGGCATGGGCAAGATGGATCGCAAGTTTAGCAAAGGCGAGACGGCCAATTTTGTCCCAGGTCATAGTGGCCAAGGCCTGCTGCTTGATGGAGACGCCTGGCTGGATATGTATCCGCAGGGTATCTACTCGCGCAGTGACCGATTCAGTATTTCACTCTGGGTCAAATTTCCAGAAGACCTGAAAGAAGGCGTGATCTTCCACAAAAACATCGGCAGCCGCCTCCACAACTTCAAAGGCTACCAACTCTACTTCACCGAAGGAAAGCTACAAGTCATGCTGGCCCACACCTGGCCAGACAATGCCATCTCCAAGTGGACAAAACAGGAGGTAAAACGAAACGAATGGATGCATCTGACCATGACCTACGACGGTAGCAGCACCGCCGACGGTCTGCAGCTGTACATCGACGGAGCGAGTCAGTATATGGAGGTAGAAATAGACAATCTCTACAAAGACATCATATACAGCGACAGCCGTACAGCCAAAGCCACCAATGACCAAGAGCCAGGTATAAAAGTCGGCGCAAGATGGCGTGGACAAGGGGTAGGTAACACCACCGTGGACGACATCATGATATTCGACGAATGTCTCTCCTTTATAGAAGTCCTCGCTCTGGCTCAACCTACCACTGCACAGCAGTTTTTGGCACAAAACCCCACACAACTCAGCAGTGAAGACAAAAAGCACCTGCATAAGTATTATCTCCAATACCTGAGCAAAGATTACCAGCAGACACGTAGTGTCATCGCTCAACTACAACAGCAAAAGACCGACTCGATGCAGCGTGTACAAGAAGTCATGGTCATGAAAGAGATGAATGAGCCTCGGCAGTCTTACCTGCTGGAGCGCGGACTCTACGACGCTCATGGCGAGAAAGTATATCCAAATACGCCAGAGGCTATCCTACCCATGGCAGATACCCTTCCCAAAAACCGCCTGGGTCTGGCACAGTGGATCACCTCTCCTCAAAATCCGCTCACCGCACGCGTAGCAGTCAACCGCTACTGGCAGATGTTTTTGGGTAGCGGGATCGTCAAGACCACCGAGGACTTTGGCAACCAAGGATCACTCCCTACCCACCCTGAACTGCTCGATTGGATGGCTGTCACATTCGTAGAGTCTGGGTGGGATGTCAAAGCACTGGTACGGCAGATAGTCCTCTCCAAGACCTACATGCAGTCATCGATGGCTAGCCAAGAACTGAAGGAAATCGATCCTGACAACTCTTGGCTGGCTCGTGGCCCACAGGCACGACTGTCTGGCGAGATGCTTCGAGACAATGCACTCAAAGCCAGCGGCATACTTTATGACAAGATTGGAGGTGAAAGCGTGTATCCCTATCAGCCCGATGATCTCTGGTCGATGAACAGTGCCATCTACCAGCAAGACACTGGCAGAAACCTCTACCGCCGATCGCTCTACACGATCTGGAAGAGAACCGTACCCCATCCGACGCTCTCTACCTTCGACCAACCCGATCGCAACGAATGTACCGTCCGCCGACAAAAAACCAATACCCCCCTACAGGCACTCGTCTTGCTCAACGACCCCACCTATGTAGAGGCCGCTCGCATCATCGGCGAAAAAATCACTCAGTACGATAGCACACAAGAGGGTATCCGATGGGCATTCAGAAGCCTGACAGGAAGAAAACCTTCTGATCAGGAATTGGCTCTGCTTTTGGACATGAGCGAAAACGAATATGAAATCATACAGGAAAATCCTAAAATGGCTACAGGCTGGCTGCACGAAGGACAACACCGTATAGCTACAGACCTCAACCCCCAGCGAGTGGCCGCCAACACACTGGTAGCCAGTACCATCATCAACTCAGACGCCAGCATCACCAAAAGATAAAATACTATGTGCCACAATCATGATATACTCCGATCCAATCACCAAGATCTCAAGAAAATAGAAAAACAGATGGACAGGCGACAGTTCCTGACCAAAACCTCACTTGGACTTGGTGCGCTTGCGCTCGGTTCTTTGTTTGGAGCAGAAAAACTGTTAGCCTCCTCACCCGACAATGCCATATCAGGCCCACATGGCATTCCAGGTCTTCCGCACCACCTACCCAAGGCCAAGCGCATCGTTTATCTCTTCCAGAGCGGAGGCCCTTCGCAGTTCGAGACCTTCGACTACAAGCCCAAGCTCACGGATATGTTTGGACAGGAGCTGCCAGCCTCAGTGCGTGGCAGCCAGCGCCTCACGGGCATGAGTGCCCAGCAGAGTTCCCTGCCGATTGCGCCCTCGATGTACAAGTTCGACCAGTACGGCGAGAGTCGCGCTTGGGTCAGCGAACTGATGCCACATACCGCTGAGATCGTCGATGACCTGTGTTTTGTCAAGTCCATGTATACCGAGCAAATCAACCACGACCCAGCCATTACCTTTTTCCAGACAGGACACCAGCTACCCGGTCGCCCGTCGATAGGTGCTTGGGTCAGCTACGGACTTGGCTCAGACAACCAAAACCTGCCGACCTTCATCACACTCGTGTCTAAAAACTCCGGCGGACAACCGCTCTACTCTCGCCTCTGGGGCAACGGCTTCCTACCGACCGAGCACCAGGGCGTACAGTTTCGCTCTGGCAAAGACCCTGTTCTCTATCTCAACAATCCAGAGCACTACGATGGCGAAGACAGGAAACGCATGCTGGACTATCTCAGCCAACTCAATCAGATGCAAAACGACACCTATGGCGATCCAGAGATAGATGCACGCATCAGCCAGTACGAGATGGCCTACCGTATGCAGACCTCCGTGCCCGAGGTGACCGATATGAGCGATGAGCCAGACCACATCTTCGATATGTACGGAGCAGACAGCCGCAATCCAGGCACCTATGCCGCCAACTGCCTGATGGCGCGTCGATTGCTCGAAAAAGATGTCAAGTTCGTGCAGCTCTACCATAGAGGCTGGGATCAGCACACCTACTTGCCTGGCGGGATCAAAAATCAATGCAAAGCTACCGATCAGGCCACCGCAGCGCTGGTCAAAGATCTCAAGCAAAGAGGTCTGCTCGAAGACACATTGGTGATCTGGGGTGGGGAATTTGGACGTACCGTCTACTCACAAGGCAAACTGACAGAAACCAACTATGGTCGAGACCACCACCCACGTTGCTTCACCATGTGGATGGCTGGTGCAGGTGTCAAACCTGGCTTCACCTATGGCGAGACGGACGACTTCAGCTACAACATCACCAAAGACCCCGTGCATGTACACGATTTTCATGCGACACTGCTACACCTACTCGGTGTAGATCACGAAAAACTTACCTACAAGGCACAAGGACGGCGCTTTAGACTGACCGACGTTCATGGCCATGTAGTCAAAGATATTTTGAGTTAGATAGAAACTAGAAACCCTTGGAGGGTTGCTGGTGCATACAAATATCGCCCTCTCAAGGTTTTCCGCAGGAGACCTTGAGGATGATACAGAAAGCGCAAGGTCATCAGAGATAGACCTTGCTGAGAAGAACAAAAAAATGAAAGATATGCTATGACTTCCCCCTCTGTATCTCCCCAAGGGGAGAAGAGTGATTGTGCCAGCAAATTACGTCAGCGTATAAAATGATACTTCTGAGGTTAAATCAATCCTCAGCTGAAAAAGAAAGCACGAACTTTCTCCCCCTCATTGAGAGGGTAAGGGGGGAAGCAAACAACCACAAAAAACTACTAAAATGAACGCAAGAAGAGACTTCATCAAAAAAAGCACACTGGCTGCAGGTGCACTGGGTACCAGTCAAGCATTTGGATCCAATATTATCACCTCCAAAAAAGCAACGAGAGAACGTATCCTTGGACATGGCGACTATCAGTACCGGTTGGTCGAAGACTGGGCACAGATGTGGAATTCCAATCTGCCCATACTCAACTGCCACGAGATGGTCATGGACAGCAAGGGTCGACTCATCATGCTCGGTGATCACTTCGCCAACAACATTCTTATCTTTGACAAATCCGGCAAGGTCATCGACTCATGGGGGCATTCATTCCCTGGAGGGCATGGATTGACTTTATCCAAAGAAGGCAGTGAGGACTTCCTCTTCATCGCCGACAGTGGCTGGCAGATGAACAACGACGGCTCCTACACCCACCACAGCGGCCGAGTAGCCAAGACCACCATCGATGGCAAAATCCTCTTCGACATAGGACATCCCGCCACGATCGGGGTGTATGAACCAGGGGAGACTTTCAGCCCTACCGAGACGGCCGTGGCACCCAATGGCGACATCTATGTAGCCGACGGCTATGGCAAAGACATCATCCTGCACTACGATCAGTACGGCCGCTATATCCGACACTGGGGAGGGCACGACAACAGCGACCCCAACTACAACCTCAGCAATGCCCATGGCGTGACGCTCGATACGCGTGACCCTGACAAGCCTATGCTGGTGGTGAGCTCACGCGGAGAGCAAAGTTTTAAGTTTTTTACCCTTGACGGAAAGTATATCAAAACGCTACACCTACCCAACATGTGGGTATGCCGCGCGGTGATCGACGAGCAAAACCTATACGCTGGCGTATGCTGGAGCCAACGACGCGACGAAGCATTCGACTGGAAGCAGCCTACTGGATTCGTGACCGTGCTGGAAGGCGACACGGTCGTGTCTTGTCCTGGTGCCGAAGCACCAGTCTACAAAAAAGGCCAACTACAGCCTACCTACCAGTTGCCTGAGAGACCTATATTTCACGGTCATGATGTCTGTGTAGACAAGGACAAAAACCTCTACGTCTGCCAGTGGAAAGCCATGCGTACCGCGCCTTTCAAATTGGAGCGGGTGTAGCTGAGAAAAGCCCTCCAAGGGTTTAGAACCCTTGGAGGGCTGGTTGTATGGGTGAAGTAAGCAGGCCTACCGTACCCTCAAGGTCTTCTGAAAGAGACCTTGAGGGTAGCAAGCAGGGATGCAAGGTTATCAGAGAACCTTGCTGAGACTTAGCTGGAGTGGTGTAAAAAGATGACAAAAGTCCCCCTCTGCATCTCCCCCAGGGGAGAAGAGAAAGCGTGCTAGCAGATGCGTGAGAGCGTAAATGACACTTTTGAGGTTAAATTATTTCCTCAATTGGTCATACAAGCACAGACTTCTCCCCCTCATTGAGGGGGCTGGGGGGAGGAAAATAAAAACGAAGGTTATCCAGAGATAAACCTTGCTGATACGAAATATAAAAACGGAACAGACCTGACAGGTTTTAAAAACCTGTCAGGTCTAACGAATAGGAAAAATGGAAGAATCAAACTTAATACTCTTTTTTGGGCGGTTTCACCCGCTGATCGTACACCTGCCGATTGGTTTCTTGATGATCGCAGCACTGATGGAGATCGCCGAGCGACTCAGCTGGCTGTCCAACGTCCGCCCCGCCATCATATTCTCCCTGCTGCTCGGGGTAGCCAGTGCGGTAGCGGCCAGTGTGCTGGGCTACATGCTCGGCACGAGCGGCGACTATGCACCCGATATGCTCGACGCACACATGTGGGCGGGGATCATCACTACGGTGGTTGCTGCAGCGGCACTGCTGCTCAAGACGCGTTGGGTGGATTTTACCAAAGTGCAGACTCAGCTCTACCTCGGCCTGCTGGCGGTGATGATGATCGCCATGAGTGCCACCGGGCATCTGGGCGGAAACATGACCCACGGCTCGGACTATCTGACCAAATATGCGCCTTTCATCCCTAAGCCAGTAGATCCACTGGCCAGACCGAAGGTGACCGACATCCAACAAGCACAAATTTTTGGTGATGTAGTGCATCCAATCATACGGGATCGTTGCATGAGTTGCCACAGCAGCGAAAAGCAGAAGGGCAAACTTTCTTTTTCCTCCATAGAGGAATACCTAAAAGGCGGAGAAAGCGGTGACTTGATAGTAGCAGGAGATGCCTCAGCCAGCGAGCTGTTCAGGCGGATCAGCCTGCCTGCGGGTCATGACGACATCATGCCGCCAGAGGGCAAAGAGCCCTTGACCGAGGAGCAACAGCTATTGATCAAATTTTGGATCGATGGAGCAGGAGGGAGTTTTGATACCCTGATCTCACAGGTCGAAGTACCAGAGGAGGTGATGACGGCTGCCAGTCACTACCTGGGCTTATCGGGTGATGGGGAACAAATGTTGGCTTTGGATTCCATTGCGCCCAAGGATTTGGAGCAGCTGCGCTTGATGGGGTTTGAGGTGCGCGAACTGGCGGCTGGTAGTTATGCGCTAGATGTGACTTTGCCTGCTGGTACGGCCGATGGCGAAAACATCGAAGGCTATCTCAATGTCCTCGACAAGGTGAAAGACAACATCCTCTGGCTCTCGCTGATGGACAATGGATTGGGCGATGAGCAGATGACTCAGCTGGCGACCTATACCCAACTGCAGCAACTCAAGCTCAGCAAAAATGCGCTGACCGATGCAGGCATCCAACAGCTCAAAGGACTGACTCAGCTCCAAAGTATCAACTTGTATGGTACGGGCATCACCGAGGCGAGTTTGATTACATTGGTTACACTGCCCAATCTCCAATCGGTCTACATCTGGAGTACGTCCATAGATGAAACTCAGATATTGGACTTGCAAGCAAAGTATAGCAAAATCAGGCTGGTAGCGGGGAGTTGAGATCACCAACGAATAAGAGACCCCCGTATTTTATCGAGAATATACCCCCTACTTATTATTGATCTTAGGCCTAAGTTTGAGTCATGAAAATGTTTCAAACTTTCGTCCTGATCATACTTGCTGTAGTCGTGCTTTTATCCTGTAGTCCAAACGACTCAGAATTACCCAAGCCTCCGCCAAACATTGTCTGGATAGTGTCCGAAGACAACTCTAAACACTATATGCGACTGTTCGACGAAAACGGGATAGAAACACCTCACATCGAACAATTGGCTGGCCGTGGGATACGCTTCGACCGTGCCTTCTCCAATGGCGCAGTATGTAGCGTAGCACGATCTGCCATCATCTCTGGGTGCTACGGTCCACGAACTCTCACCAACTACCATCGCAACATTGCACCAGCAGCCATGCCTGTTTCGCTACAAATGTTCCCAGCCTATTTGCGCAAAGCTGGCTACTACACAGTCAACAATGCCAAGGAAGACTACAACTTCATCAAAGGAGAAGACGTCTGGGATGAGTCATCCCCAAAAGCGAGCTGGAAAAATCGACAGAATGACCAACCTTTCTTCTATGTGCACAACATCGGTACTACGCATGAATCTAGTCTGCATTTTTCCGCCAAGGAGATGCAAGCTCACAAGACACAAACGAACCCCACTGACTATCCTGTACAGCCCAATCACCCAAATGATAGTGTATTTCGCTATACCAATGCCTACTACCGTGACAAGATTCAGCAGATGGATCAGCAGGTGGGAGCAGTCATCGCTGAGCTCGAAAAGGACAGTTTGCTCGACCACACGATCATATTCTACTATGGCGATCACGGCGGGGTGTTGCCAGGCAGCAAAGGCTACGTCTATGAGACAGGCCTACATGTACCAATGGTAGCCTACGTCCCTCCTGCCTACAAACACTTGAGTGTGTGGGAGGCTGGCGATGCTACAGAGGCCTTCGTAAGTTTTGTAGATCTAGCACCTACAGTACTGCGACTGGCGGGACTACCAGTACCCAGTCAGATGGATGGGCAAGCCTTCATGGGCAAAGGACTGACGAAAGAGGTGTTGGAAAAACGTCAAACGACTTTCGGCTATGCCGATCGCTTCGATGAAAAATACGATCGGGTGCGGTCTGTGCGAGTGGGGAGATACAAGTACATCCGCAGTTACGAACCCTACAACTACGACGGCCTGCTCAACAACTATCGCTACAAGCAACTCGCCTACCAAGACTGGCGCTCCAAGTATCTTGAGCACGAACTCAACGAAACTCAGAAAGCCTTCTTTCAATCGCGTCCTGCCGAGATGCTCTTCGATGTAGCAGCAGATCCCTACGAAACCCACAACCTAGCCAGTGACACGTCGCATGCAGCAATCTTGTCTCAGCTCCGACAAAAACTCAACGGTTGGGTGACTGATATGCCAGATTTGTCTTTCTATCCTGAGTATTATCTTTTGGATCAGGCCATCGACAATCCAGTGGCTTTCGGACAAGCACATCTGTCAGACATCGCACACTATGCGGAGATAGCTGACCTTGCGCTCGTGCCTGTCACTGAGGGCAAAGCACAACTCATTGCCGCTCTGACTTCACCCGATCCCTGGACTAGATACACCGCACTCATGACCTGTAGCAGCTTGGGATCAGAGGCTCTGCCGCTTCAAGATTATATCATACCAATCATGAGCAGTGACAGCCTGCTGATCAACCAGGTGAAAGCCGCCGAATTTTTGGGTTTGACGCAAAGTGCCGACCCTGCCGACATACTCGTCCGTTGTCTCTACAAAAGCAAGAATCCAACTGAGGCACTACTGATCCTCAACTCCATCGCGCTTCTAGCGTCTACATCTTACCACTACCATTTTGATATTAAGGTCGACGAGCTGCACCTTGATGTGCGTCAAGACAAAATGGTGAAGTGGAGACTCACAGGACTCGGCCTGAGGATCTAGCAATCCACATTGTCAATGGACAAATCCTGATCAATAGCGAAGATTAGGATTTGCCCCCCTTTTCGGGCACTATCTCTCTCCAGACTATCAGTTTATCCATGCTAGTTTTAAGTTTTCAATGTATGAGCACACTATGAACTACCGCTGTTTTACACTTTTCCTCTTTCTCTTTCTTCCTTTTGTCTCCATTGCCCAGCCTACCTTCCTGCCGGGTGAAGACCCAAAACCGCCAAGCAGTCGATGGGTCAAAGTAAAATTGCTCTCCGACGAGTTTGAGAAGAAAAAGGTCGACACCAAAAAATGGCAGATCGAGCCCCGCGCCAATGGCTGGGAGTGGATCGGCCGTCCTCCAGGGCTGTTTCGTGAAGAGAATGTAAAAGCACATGATGGCAAGCTGGCCGTGACAGTAGGCGTACTCGACTCCACAATGGCCATCGATGGCAAAGATTTTACCTATCAGGGAGGTATCGTGCGCTCCATCGCGCCCGCACAGGTTGGCTGGTACTACGAGTGCAAGATGAAAGCCAACGCTACCGAGATGTCGTCTACCTTTTGGCTGATGTCCCGCTACGACTGTGAGAAAAAACTAGAACTCGACATACAAGAGTGCGTAGGCAAGATGTCTGACCAGGCAGAAGAATGGGCCAAAGACTGGGATCAAATCTACCACTCCAACGCCATCCACCGCCCTACCGAATGTGTCGAGCGACTCCAACTCCAAAAGTCCATCAAAACAGATGTAAAAAACCATGAGCGCTACTTCGTATATGCCGCTTGGTGGAAGTCCCCCAAAGAGATTCAATTTTTCCTTGACGGAAAATACGTGTACTCCATCCACCCCAAGGTGGTCTGGGACATGCCGGCCTTCCTGCACATGGCCATCGAGACCTACAGCTGGAATCCTGTACCCGAGGACGGCGGCATGGTCCGACGTGGCAGTTGGGAGGAGCGCACCACCCAGTACGAATGGGTGCGTACCTGGCAATTGAAAGAATGAAGCATTAGCATTTAGAGTAAACCAATAAACACAATAGAAAAGTGAGGAAATACCATCTATTATTATGTTTGACAGTGATCCTGACTTATGGGCTCAGCCTGCAGGCTCAGGATCAAAATTTTGACGCCAATTGGCTGTTTTTCAATGACAAGGCAGCTGGAGCAGAAACATCCGATTTTGACGACAGTCAGTGGCGCGAGCTCGACCTGCCCCACGACTGGGCCATCGAGGGTCCCTTCGATATCAAGTACAACGCCCGGGCGGGTGGTCTGCCCTTTCATGGCACAGGCTGGTACCGCAAGCACTTTGCCATGCCGCAGCGTGCCGAGGGCAAGGTGGTGCGCATCGAATTCGAAGGAGCCATGTACAACGCCCACATCTGGGTCAACGGCCAGCAAGTCGGTCACCGTCCCTATGGCTACATCGGGTTCGAATTTGACATCAGTCAATACCTCCGCTACGATGGATCGGACAACGTGATCGCTGTGCGCCTGACCCCCGAGCCTCTTTCCTCGCGCTGGTATCCGGGAGCGGGCATCTACCGTCATGTGTGGCTCAAAGTAGACGAACCCGTGCACGTAGCGCAGTGGGGTACCTACATCACTACGCCTACCGTCACAGACGCCAAAGCCGTCGTGCAAAACGAAACCCAGGTCGTCAACAAAAGCGACCAAGGTAAGACCGTCACCGTACGACAGCAGTACTTTGATCCGCAAGGCAGAGAAGTCGCCAGCATCGAAGAGCAGATCGTGATCGCCGCTCAATCCACCGCCACGGCGGCCTCTTATGTCAATGTAGCCAACCCACAACGCTGGGATCTGGACACGCCACACCTCTACACGGCGACCACTACTGTACTCGATGGCGATCAGGTGCTCGACCGCTACGAGTCCCGCTTTGGTATCCGCAGCATCCGCTTCGACACAGAGGGCTTCTACCTCAACGAGCGCAAAGTACGCTTCGACGGAGTCTGCCTGCACCACGACAATGGCGCGCTGGGTACTGCAGTCTATCGTCGCGCGATCGAGCGCAAACTACAGATCATGCAAGACATGGGTATCAATGCCATCCGTACCAGTCACAACCCGCCCTCACGTGAGTTACTTGAGCTATGCGACGAAATGGGACTGCTCGTGCTCGACGAAGCCTTCGACGTATGGAAGCTTGCCAAGGTGGAAAATGGCTACAACAAATTCTTCGACGAATGGGGCGAGATCGACCTGCGCGATATGATCCTGCGCGACCGCAACCATCCCTCTATCGTGATGTGGAGTATCGGCAATGAGATCATCGAGCAGAGCGACACTCAAAAGGGATGGACAGTCGCCAAAAAACTCAACGACGTGTGCAAGACCACCGATCCTACCCGCCCAAGTACGGCAGGCTTCAACTGGTACCCTGCACCCTACGACAACAACATGGCGCAGCAAGTAGATATCACGGGTATCAACTACAAGCCAACCAAGTACAGCGAAGTGCGCAGCAACTATCCGCGGCTACCGATCTACGGCTCAGAGACCTCCAGCTGCACGAGCAGCCGTGGTGTCTATCACCTGCCTATCGAAAAATACCAAACGCACGAGTCGCTACAGGTGACCAGCTACGACCTCATCGGCCCGCCGTGGGCTTACCCTCCGGACGTAGAGTTTTACTATCAGGCGCAAAACCCTTACGTGATGGGCGAGTTTATCTGGACGGGATTTGACTATCTGGGAGAGCCGACGCCTTACGGAGGCAAAGACAACTCCACCAACGGCCGATGGAACAGCGACTGGCCGTCACGCAGCTCCTACTTTGGCGCAGTAGACCTCTGTGGCTTCCCCAAGGATCGCTTCTACCTCTACCAAAGCCAGTGGACAGACGAGCCTATGATTCACCTGCTACCGCACTGGGATTGGCAAGGTATGGAAGGCCAAAATATCCCCGTCTACTGCTACACCAACTGCGACGAGGCAGAGCTATTCGTCAACGGTCAATCCATGGGGCGCAAGGTCAAAGGCCAGAACAAGACCACCCTGATCGTGGACTTCCTCCGCTACGAACCCAAGACCTTCGACTCCCCTTACCGACTGAGCTGGGACGTACCCTACCAAGCAGGTAGCATCCGGGTAGTCGGCTACAAAGACGGCAAGGCCGTACAAGAAAAAGAAATCCGTACCGCTGGTACTCCTGCCAAGATCAGCCTGTCGGTCGATCGAGCAGAGATCAGCGCCGATGGTCGCGACCTGGCCTATGTGACGGTGCGCATCGAAGACAAAGACGGTAACCTCTGCCCCAATGCGGACAATTTGGTCAACTTCGATGTGAAAGGTGCCGGGAAACTGATCGCCGTAGACAATGGCAATGCCGCCTCTACAGAGTCTTTTCAAGCCCCCTACCGCAAAGCCTTCAGCGGCATGGCGCTGGCCATACTCCGATCCGACAAGCAAGCGGGTAGGATCAAACTCAAAGCCACCGGCGAGGGATTGAAAAGCACTAGTGTGACAGTGATTACGAAATAAACAAAGCGCTACAGCAACACGATCAGAGGCGAAGCTGACATGCTTCGCCTCTGATATTTTATACCAGACAGCGTTGAACTTGAATTATGATACAGCTTCCTATTGGCATGAAATGAGCATAAACTTGACGTCCCTAATTTTACCTCCCTATAACTATCGGGACGAGGGATGAATATGTTTATAGCGAATTACATGTGGCCAATGGAGATAAACTTATACACATGAAAAAAAACTACTTAATACTCTGCGTACTCTTGTGCGTGTCCTTCATCAGCAAAGCACAAAACAAGATCAATACCATCACCGATGCTGGTGCCTGGTGCTGGTTTTCTGACCCGAGAGCCATATACCTACATGGCGATCGATCTGGGGTACTCACTGGCTGGGTCAAGTCGGACGGCAGCATCGAAGCGGCCCTCATCAACCCTAAGACAGGGGATTGGCAAAGCCAAATACTCTATCCCCAACTGGAGAAAGACGATCATGACAACCCTGCCTTTGTGGAGCTACCCGACCAAAACTACATGGCCTTCTATGCCAAACACGTCAAACAACACCTCTACTATCAGCACGCTAGCACAGCGGACTCCAGTCTTTTCGACGATCCGATCACCTACGATCCCATCGACCCCAAAGTACTCGCACGATACCCACGAGGAGGCGTCACCTACACCAATCCCTATGTGCTCAGCAAAGAAGACAACCGCATCTACTGTATGGGACGCTGGACAGGCTTCAAACCCAACATCATGTGGTCGGACGATCTGGGTCAGAGTTTCACCAAATCCAAGGTGTTTATCGCCGAGGAAGGTTTTGAACCAAGCAACAGACCTTATGTCAAGTACTACTCCGATGGCAAATCCCGCATTCACATCATCTTCACCGATGGCCACCCACGCAATGAATCACTCAACTCGGTCTATTATGCCTACTATGAAGCAGGGGCATTTTGGAAAGCTGATGGGAGCAAAATCTGCAACATCGACCAAATTCCATTTGCACCCGAGCAAGCCACCGTGGTCTATCAAGCCACTACAGATAGTGGACGCGCCTGGGTCTATGACATAGTCGCCGACAAAAAAGGCCGCCCGACCATCCTGTACGCCCGCTACCCTAGCGAGGAGGAGCATCTCTATTACTATGCCCAATACGATGGCAAACAATGGCACGACAGCTTCATTTGTAACTCGGGGCAGTGGTTTCCTCAGACGGTCGATGGCCAGACCGAAAAAGAACCTCACTACTCTGCCGGAATGGTGCTGCACCCCAGAGACCCGAATACCGTCTATTTGTCCCGATCCGTCGCAGGAGTCTTTGAGATAGAAAAATGGACTACCCAAAACCAGGGCAAAGATTGGTCATCGACAGCCATGACCTCTGGATCGTCAAAAGATAACGTCCGACCTTACATCCCGAGAAATATGCAGCGAAAAGATCAACCCATGCTATTGTGGATGGAAAACGATCATTATGTGCATTACACCAATTATAAAAGTGCCATCAAATACGTCACTATCCCATGATTCAAGACAAGAAAAACCATTTCAGATTGATCCAATGTTTTTTGCTCGTAGGAGCCATCGGAATCTTCCATTTCACCCCTTTGCATGCGCAAAAAATCAAGCCAAAGCAAGTACTCAAGGAAATGGAAGCGGTGGCCGATTGGCAAATTGAGCATTTTAGAGACACTTTTAGCATCGACGGAAAAAAGCCACACCACATCGCAGACTGGACCAATGGCGCACTCTACGTCGGCATGGTCAAGTGGGCAGCACTCGCCCAAGACGACAGGTATTACGAATGGCTCAAATCTGTAGGCAATGAGCAAGACTGGCAACTACACTGGCGAAAGTACCACGCCGACGACCATGCCATAGGACAGATGTATATCGAGCTGTTTAGAAAATACAGCGACTCCACCATGATCCTCCCCACAATCCAAGGCATGGACTATATCATCGACCATCCAAGCGAGGAGCCCATCACGCTGGACAATTACCAACACCTAGAGCGATGGACCTGGTGCGATGCACTCTTCATGGCGCCACCGGTACTGGCCAAGCTCGCCAATATCACAGGCGATGAGCGCTATACCGACTTTATGATGCGTGAGTATCAGGCTACAACTGATCACCTCTTCGATCCGACAGAAAAGCTCTACTACCGCGACAACTCCTACATCGGCAAGCTCGATCATGGTCACAAAATTTTTTGGTCGAGAGGCAATGGATGGGTATTTGGCGGACTCACGCTGATCATGGACGAATACCCCGTCGGGTCGGAAGAGTACAACTACTTCCTCGATATCTACAAGCAGATGGCCGCTAAGCTGATCACCATCCAAACGCCTGAAGGACACTGGGCGATGAGCCTGCTGGCGCAAGACCTCTACCCTACACCCGAAGCGAGCGGCACAGCATTCTTCACCTTCGGGCTGGCTTGGGGGATCAACCACGGTGTGCTCGATCGCGCCACCTACGAGCCCACCGTACGCAAGGCCTGGCAGGCGCTGACCAGCTACATCACCAAAGATGGCATGCTCGGCTATGTACAGCCCATCGGCGCAGCCCCCGGCAGTGCCTGGCCCGACAAGACGGAGGTGTACGGCACGGGCGCATTCCTCGCCGCTGGGTCTGAGGTGTATCAGCTCTACAAAAAATAAGGACGCTGCAATGGTCAAATGCTGCGCAAGCAGGCTGCTGACCTGCTTGTATCGACAAACTAATACATCCGACCCATAACATCATCTACCGATGTGCAATTCACCGAAAATCAAAAAGACTCTTGGTGGAATACCATGACTCGCACTGCGTAATACAGCAAAGCTCCAAAGGTTCTGCACCCTTGGAGCTTTGTACACTTACTTATTGAGATACAATGCCTCTAGTGTCCAGAAGCCGTCTTTGCCTTTGGATTGATTTCTGGCATTTTGGACCTGCCATGGGGTGACTGGATCCATACCATTGAGCTCGGTACGAACATAGGTGAGTACATCAGCAATCCACTCATTGTCCTGTTCTTTCATGGCGATCATGACACCCGTGTAATTTTTTCCGTCTACAGGACCTTGCAGTCCATTGAGCACGATCTTGGCCAGCGATACTGGTTGTCCTTTGACACGTGGTGATCCTTTGAGCGGTGGAGCGATGTCTCCCAAGCCTTCGCCCTGCTTGCCATGACAGTCGGCACAGAGTCCCTGATAGGTATAGTAGCCCTTGACCAGCGAGCGCTTGCGTCCACCAGGGAGCAGTTTGTGTTTTTCCATAAGTTGCTTCTCGATCGGCGGTTCTTCCTTGAGTCCCTCCTCTCCTGTATAGGCCAGTACCATGTTGTGGCGGTCGTTTCTCATTAGCTGATAAATAACGTTCTTCGCCTCTGGCGACTTGCTCCATCGCATAGACAGTCCAAGCTGTATCTGTACGTCTTTGCTCGGGTCTTCGATCCGTTCGCTGAGCAGCTGTAGCATGGCCTCATCGCCCTGTGCCAGATAAGGCTCTGTATTGCGAATAGCAGCAGCTCTCACACGGGCATCATCATCGTCGAGCAGCTCTACAAGCAGCTGGCGATCCAGTGCATCCATGCCTTCGAGCGTCCAGAGTGCGTGGAGTCGCTGCAGATCATAGTCTTTGTCATCTCCACCCAGCCAGGGCTTGGTCTCAAGCGCTTTCGCTTGTAGCTCGGACACGATACCCTCCTCCCTTCGGAGTATGATGAGTTTTTGCGCCTGCATACGATACCAGCCGCTAGGATGTCCGAGGTAGGACAACAACTCTTCGGTTGACTTATCCATCAATTTTTCTCTGTTAGCTGGCGGCATATCTTCATGTACAATACGATAGATGCGTCCCTTGCCAATGTTTTTGTCGAGTTTCTTGCGCTCCACAACAGGGCGTAGATAACTACCCTTGCGCACCCAGTTGCCCTCCTGTATGATGCCACGGTACATATCGACGATGTAGAGGCAGCCATCCGGCCCCACCTTGGTATCGACCGGACGGAAATTGGCATCCGTAGCGGCTAGAAATTCTGTTTCCTCGTAGGCGTTGCTGAGGATGATTTGCCCGTCACGATTTTCTACCTTGGCACGACGTACGAGACGACCGACTGGTTCAGGGATGAATAGATCACCATAGGCATCAAGTCTGTCTCCGAGAAACAAAGTCTGTCCACACGAAGCGGTGAAGTGGTTGAGCGTGCCTTCTTCCCTCAGCCTCCAGGAGCCACCTTGTACATCGGGCGTACCGACCACAGGCCATACTTTTTCAAACCCCTCTTCCCACTTGCCTTTCATCTCCAGATCGCCATAAACAGGGTGAATCTGAAATCCAAGTGCTGGTACTTCCCCTCCTGCTGAGGAGTAGTACATACGACCTGTTTCGTCTTGTGTCAAACCCCATTGCCCATTGGGCGGGCTACGCATGGTATCCACCTCCAGCGTGCCTGAGGTGTAGCGGTAGCGCAGGTTGCCTTTGGAGAGGTAGAGCCAGTTGTCGATGTTCCAGATCATGCTGCCCGGTTGGTGTTCCAGATTGCTGCGATCCATTGTTTGGTCTTCGAGCAGTAGTTTTTTTTCGTCGGCCTTGCCATCCCCATCCGTATCACGATAGAGCCAAAAATGTCGGTAGTAGGTCTCCTGCACGATCAGTCCATCATCTACTGGCTGGATCACTCGTGGTAGCACCAGACTATCCACGAATACCGTGCTTTTGTCCATCTTGCCATCACCATCTTCATCGTCGAGCAGCATGATTTTGCTCCAAGGCATCCCTTGGTCATTGCCATCAATGTCTTGCATGTAAGTATCCATCTGCGCTACATAGAGTCGACCATTGGCATCCCATGCGATGGCCACAGGTTCGTTGATCATCGGCTCGCTGGCCACTAGTTCGGCTCGATAGCCTTCAGGCATGTAGAAGGAAGCGATGGTTTCTTCTGGAGAGAGGAAATCTACCACCGGATCGGGATCGATCTCTGGACGTGTATATGCAGCTTGTCGGGGTTTTTCCTCGCTGCAGGCCACCAGACATAGGATAGACAATAGTAGAAATAGGAATCGATTTTTAGTATCAATCATGCTTTGCTTTAATTATTTCAAACGAAGATTTTTCTTCTCATTCAAAATTGTACAAAACAACAATCATCTGAAACAGTCTAAAAAATTGTCCCCGAAACAGACACCAATCTCCCCCCTCTGGAGTATCTAAAATGTCAGAACGGAAAGGAAAGTTTCAATTCTTATTTACATCCAACTGCCCAAATAATCACATGATTAGATCACCCCTCTATCCAATGGGTATTTGCCCCAGTACTCTTTCCCTTATTATCCATACCCTTGTATATCGATTTTTATACAGTACACCTCATGAAAAACTATATTATCTACGCGCTTACCCTATTATTAGCGATGGGCAACACCGTCTATGCCCAATCCCCCAATGTGATCGTGATTCTGGCCGACGATATCGGTACGGGCGACATCTCCCATTACCAGCGGCATTTTGATCAACAAGTAGTCGTCGAAACCCCGCACATCGACCGACTGGCCAGCGAGGGCATGTATTTCACTGATGCGCACTCGCCTGCGGCACTTTGCGCTCCGTCACGCTATGCGATCATCACGGGCAACAGTACTTTTCGCAGTTATGCACCCTGGGGTGTATGGGGCGCCTATCAGCCATCGCCCATCGAAGACGAAGACCTGACGCTCGGCGAATTGATGCAAGGTGCAGGCTATCGTACGGGCTTCTTTGGTAAGTGGCACATGGGTGGAGACTGGAGACGCAAGAGCAACCCAGACGAAATCTACCGCGCGCCCAGAAATGAACCAGAAATGGACATAGACCTCACCGAACGCATCGCAGGCGGCCCTATGCAAAACGGGTTTGACTATGCCTTTACTTTCCCTTCTGGCATACAGGATGTGCCCTATGCGGTATTTGAAAACAACCGCTGGTATCCGCTGACAGACAGCTCCGAACTGACTCTAATCACCCAGCAGAAAATGAACAAGCTTGACGTAAAGCTGGACAAGGACGAAGGTCTGGGTGACTCGGCCTGGGATCCTCACGATATGGGGCCTTTGCTGGCACAAAAGGCGGTCAACTTCATAGCGCAAAACAGCGCAGAACCTTTCTTCATGTACTATTGCTCAGAGGCCGTGCACCTGCCGCATACCCCACCTGCCACGCTCAATGGTGAATCTATCGCTGGCACCTATCCCGTACCACACATGGACATGATCAAAGAACTCGACGAGCAGATAGGTATGATGATCGCAGCACTCAAAGCGCAAGGCGTGTATGAAAATACCCTGATCGTCATCACCAGCGACAATGGTGGATTGGGCTTCAGAGAAACACTCGCGACAGGCCACCAACCTAGCAGCATCTACAGCGGTCACAAAAACAGCATACTAGAAGGCGGCCATCGTGTCCCCTTGATCGCCTCATGGCCAGGACAAATCCAGCCAGGCAGCTCCTCTGATGCTGCCGTACAAGGACTCGACATCCACGCCACACTGGCCGATATCCTCAGTCAAAAAGTAGGCAAGCAGCAAGCCGTCGACTCCCGCAGCATGCTACCCTTACTGCAAGGCAAGGACAAAGCCATCCGGAAACAAATGATCATACAAGGTGGTACGAGCCGTGAGATGGCCTACTATGAAGGAGACTGGAAGTTGATCGTACAGTTCGACCAAAAAGACAATAGCAACAAAACCCGCACGCCTAAAGCACTCTACAATCTAAAAGAGGATATAAAAGAAAAAAACAACTTGCTACAGTCAGAAAACAGACGAGTCCAAAAGATGTTTGTCAGGTTCAATGAGATGAGGGATTCGTAACTATACCTGCCCCGATCGTCTAAGCTTTTGTATCAAACTCAAGCACCGCATGTCTCTTGAAAAAAACAAAGCCAACGCCATTGCCTTTTATCGAATGGCCTACGAAGGCAAACCCAGCGAAGCAATAGCACGATTTGTAGGCAGTCAATACATACAACACAATCCGCATGTAGCTGATGGAACTGACGGTTTCATCAGCTACTTTGAGCGGATGCAAGCCGAGTACCCCGAAAAATCCATTGAATTTATGCGCTGCATCCCAGAAGAGGATCTGGTCGCACTCCACACGCACCAAACTTGGCCCGACGATGACCAGTATGTAACCATGGACTTTTTTCGCTTCGACGAAAACGGCAAAATATGCGAACACTGGGACGCCATCCAACAAATCCCCAAAGCATCAAAAAACCCGAACACGATGTATTGATGGGTTCTACTCCACCTTAAAAACAAAAGCATGCTTCCCAACGGGCTGCTTAGGCAAGGATATCTCTAGCCCTTCGGCTGTTTGTGCCCATTCGACCGTGCCGTCATAGCCGAGCAGCTGCACCTGATTGATGGCTTTGTCTAGCAGTTGCTGATCCGTACCCAAGGAGCGAATCATCAGCTTGCCGCTCTCTGGCCAGGCCAGTGCAATGGCGTAGAGTGTATCGCCCTTAGTGGTAAAGCGGATGTCTTCAGCCACTGCATCGGGATTTTTGTTTTCGCTCAGGTGGCCTTCTACGATTTCCTGAGGTCCTTCACCATAGATCTTCCACGGACGTGTGCCGTAGATCGCCTCGCCGTTGATCGACAGCCATTCGCCCATTTCTAGCAGTCGGTCACGTACCTCCTGCTCGATCACACCATCAGCTGTCGGTGGTATATTGAGTAGTACGGCACCATTTTTACTTACTACATCGACCAAGAAATCAATCAATCGATTGGTCGATTTGTACTTAGGATTGGCGATGTGCGACCAGGCCTTCCAGTCCATCGAGTCGTCTGTCAACCAGGGAAAATCCTTCTTTTCACTCATGCGGGCACGCTCTAGATCGAGCACAGCAGAGCCCTCTGCCATATCGGTAAACTTGTAGGTGCATACCACCTCTTGCCCCCATTCTTCAGCTTTGTTGTAGTAGTTGGCGAGAAACCGCTGGCGATACTCCTCGCCGATGATGTCCATCTTGTTGTCAAACCAGATCATATCCGGCTGGTACTTGTCCATCAATTCGTCGAGCCTGTCGAGCCACTCCTGATTGAAAGCCGCATCAGGCAGCGGATCCGTCGGCTTGTCAGCCATCACGAAAGTCCCTTCAGGCACTTTAGGCCCGTACAAACCTTTGTACTGAGGATCACCTGCGTCTACGCGCACATCCCAAGTCGTGTACCAGGCGTACATCCAGTGACGGTGATAAGTCGCCACGAATTTCATCCCCTGCTTTCTAATCGCTTTGGCCATCTCCCCTACGATATCACGCTTGGGCCCCATATCGACCGCATCCCAGGTGGTGAGATCACTATCCCACATCGCAAACCCATCGGCGTGCTCCGCCACTGGCCCGGCAAACTGCGCACCCGATTGCTTAAACAACTCCGCCCATTCATCCGCATCGAACTGCGTGGCTTTGAACATCGGTATAAAATCCTTGTAGCCAAACTGATCGAGCGACCCGTAAGTCTCTTCGTGGTGCTTGCGAACGGGATGTCCCTCCTCATACATCCAATGCGAATACCACTCTGTCTGGTAAGCGGGCACCGAATAAGGACCCCAGTGAAAGTAAATCCCAAACTTTGCATCCAGAAACCAGTCTGGCGTCTGGTGCTGCTTGAGCGATTGCCAATCGGGCTGATAGGTCTGCTCCTTCCTTTTTGGTGTATTATCGCATCCCCAAAGCAGCAACACTGCTATCAATAAGTTTATCAAACTCTTAGTTTTCATCTCTATTTACTTTTTCCATTCGCTCAGTTCCAGGGCATTGAGCCAAATACCTTTTCCTTCGGCACCATTGAAATTGATCACCAAAGGCGACTGGCCATCGGACACAAAAACGACGGTAGAAGTACCCGGCTCGTCATACTGCATGCTCTTGCCTTCGGTTACTGCCACACTCACTTCACCAGCATCCATTGCGGCCGATTTTTCCGTCAAGGTCTTCTCATATGGCAGTTGGTGGATCGTCAGCGACTTGAGCTTTTCCTTGTTGGGATCCATCTGGTCTGAGTTGCTGCGTGGCGCGTGGTGCCAGGTCTTGAGTCGGTAGGTGCCAGCAGGCAGTCCATCGAAGATCAGGTCGAGTCCATCGTCATCTACGCCGATCACGCCATCGCCATAGGCATAGCCGTATTTTCCGATCACGTTCATCTCTCCGAGCCAGCGGATCACTCCCTCGTCGGATGCCGTAGCTACCTTCACGGTCGCCTGGTCGAAGTTTTTGAAAGCATAGCTAGAAGAGGCATTGTCCTGGCCATACCAGTAGTTCCAGCCAAACTGCACCAGCTGATCCAGCGCGCCCAGGTCTACCCGTTCGCTCTGGAAGTCGTAGATCGCCTCGGCATTTTCGACGATCATGTCGGTCCGATTAGGCACCAACTCTACGGTGGCCTTTCCTGTTCTCAGTCCTTTCGCTTTCGCGTAAATGGTGATTTGGCCAGGTGTGGTACCCGCTTCGATCAGTGCAGGTGCTACACCGTACTCGGTAAACATCGGATTGGCATTGATATCCGCGTCATCGCCGATCACGGTCGCGTCTCCTTTGACCGAAAAAGTAATCTTGTCGTCGGTACCAGACACCACTGTGCCGTTTTTGTCAACGACCACTGCATAGACCATCAGGATATCCGATCCGTCGGCGGTGAAGTCACGGCCGACAGTATCCACTTGCAGGCGGATGGCTTTGGCCGCCTCAGGTGTCTTTTTGGAGGTCTCTAGCGCAGCACCATCGGCGAAGTAGGCCTTTACACTGAGCTCACCGTCGCGGTAGTCGATTTCACGAAAGTGGAAGGGTGCATGATCCAGTCCGTCGTAGATCGTATCGGTGCTGGCCTTGCTTTTGCCCAGGGATTTTCCGTTGAGGAAAAGCTCCACCTCGTCGGCATTGCTGTAGACCGTGACCTCCTCTGTACCCGCCACCCAATCTTCGTGGATGTAGACGAAAGGCTCGTCTCGAAGCTCAGCCTTGTACCACTCGGTCTCAGGTCTGGCGTAGCGGAAGATCGTCATTGCACCGCTGCGGGTGCGGTCGATCGGGTCGTTGGCCTTGTCGTGACTGGGATGAAAAGTGTAGTAGGCATGGGCAGTCCAGGCGATGAGGCCAGTCATGAGCACGTCTGCTTTGTAGGGAGCCACAGCGGCGGGTCCTCTCCTGCCTTCCATGGCAAAAATCGGCTCAGAGCGATCCCATCCAAATGGCCCGTAGAGCATGTTGGCATTGATATCGGTGAGGCCCGAGGCCTGCCAGCCCGTCCAGCGGGCACCCTGTGAGGCAGTGAGCCTGACAGGGTCTTCCTGCTTGATGGTGTTGTGCACGCGAGGCACATAGCCGCGGTGGTTGATCCCGCCGCCCCACATCACTACTGAGGGGTGATTGCGGTGGTTGCGGACCATCTCACGAGCGGCTTGATCAAAATTTTGCCACCACTGCTCTTCGGTACTTATAGAAATCCAAGAAGGCGCCTCCTCGTACACCAATATGCCCAGCTCGTCGCAGGCATCGATCAAGGCATCATCCTGCGGATAGTGCGCGGTGCGCATGATGTTGAAGCCAAATGCTTTGAACTGCAACATGTCTTTGTAATGCAGCGAATTGGGCACGGCGTCCCCGATATAGGGATACTGCTGGTGACGGTTGAAGCCCAGCAACTCGATAGGCTCACCATTGAGCACAAAACCACGTACAGGGTCGAGCTCAAACTTGCGCAGGCCTATTTTGTTTTCCACAAAATCGAGGGTTTGACCATCGACCTCTACGACTGAGTTGACACGGTAGAGGTAGGGGTTGTCGATGTCCCAAAGCTGGACATTGTCCTCCAGGCTACCGATTTGGTCAAACTGGTATTCGGCACCCAGCGCTACCTGGGCAACATCCGTCAGCTTCATCACCACCAGGCCGTCTGCGTCGATCACGCGGGTGATGAGTTGGATTTCTTTTGATTCCGCACCTTCGTTGCGCACGGCCGTCTTGATGTTGATGGTCGCGTTTTTGTTGACTGGGTCGATGGTCGGCGTGGTGATGTACACACCTGAGTGCAGCGACTCCCAGTTGAAAGTGACATGCACCGGGTCGGTCTGCACGAGGTACACATCGCGATACAGTCCGCTGAACTTCACATAATCGAAAGGCCCCGGGTCTGGCGGCACGAGTTCGTTGCGGCGATTGTCGGCCAGTACGGTGATCTGATTGGCCTGGCCTTTGTCTACATAGTCCGTGATATCGAAGTGAAACGGCGTGTAGCCTCCGGTACTGTGCTTGCCTACGAGCTGACCATTGACCCACAGCGTCGCGACCTGATGCACGCCTTCGAACTCCAAAAACACCTTTTGATCTCCCGCAGGCACCTCGATATCGCGTCGGTACCAACCCACCTCACGGTGAAAAACCAACTGTGTCTTTTCATCTTGCAGACCATCGAGTGTCAGAGAAGTCAGTGCCAGGGTATGCGGCACATTGACCGTCTCCCAAGAGCTGTCGTCCAGGTCTCTTTGGTAATACTCCGCTTCGGCATCCCCGACGTGAAACTTCCAGTCTTGGTTGATGTTTTCTTTGCTGCGCTCTGTGTCAGGAAAGCCATAGGGCAAGTCCTGAGCGATAGCAGTCGGTCCGTAGAGTGATGCCCATATCAGGGTGATCAGTAGGATGTGTTTCGTATTCATGCTCACTTATTTATAAATTCTCATTTTCGAGAATCGAATTAAAGGTTGAAATTCATCATTTTTTCTTCACCAGTTTGAGCTGGTCTTTCTTTCATATTGCTCAGCCTGTGTTATCTATTACCTCGGTAGTCGTCCTTACTCTCCAACATTTGTCATCTCTCCGCTTCGGCGGACCACCTCTGGTCGAGGTGACAATAGCACATTACTTTCCCTCACTCATAATAGTCCCAATAGTCGAACTGCGTTGAGACGCTTTCTTTGCTATCTCCCAGTTCGATGGCTTTTTCTTTTAGTCGCTTTCTCATCACAGCTACCCGCTCGCGATGCTCGGGGAAAGGTGACAAATCCTGCATCTCCCAGGGATCCTGCACAACATTGAAGAGCTGCGTGACACGCGATCCCGCTTCGAAAACACCCTCCTTTTTCGTCTCGTCTGGTGCTCGCACGTATTCGATCAGCTTGTAGTCTCCCTCGCGATAAGCGCGCTGATGCTGACGGTACGCGTGATAGGTATAGTCCCGTATTTGTGCTGTATCGCCAGCGATCACTGGCGCCATGCTTTGCCCATTGGCAGAAGCCGGCTGGTCGATCCCCACCAGATCGCAGATCGTGGGGAAGATATCGTGTGTATAGCACAGCGCATCGGTACGCTTTCCTTTTTGCGATATCGCTCCACCTGAGAAGATCAGCGGGATATGCACCCCATCTTCGTCGTAAATATTTTGTTTGCCCAGCAGACCGTGGTTGCCTACGCCCAGCCCACTATCGCCTGCCAGTACGATGAGCGTATTGTTATACTGACCACTCTCCTTGAGTGCCTGGATCACTCGGCCAATCTGTGTATCGAGGTGCGTGATGATGGCGTAGTAGTCCGCCAACTGCTGGCGGGCGATCGTCTCGGTCCTCGGCCAGGGTGCCAAGGCTTCGTCGCGGAGAAAAATATGCCCATTGTCGAAAGGGTGCTGCGGCATGTACGAAGGCGTCAAGGCCACCGTCTCTGGAGGGTACATGTCACGGTACGCCTTAGGCGCCTGGCGGGGATCATGCGGCGCATGAAAGGCCAGGTACATCATCCAGGGCTTGCGCGAGCGGCGGCTTGCTATATACTTGACCGCCTCACGGGCAAATATCTCTGAAGTATGTGGACCGTCGGCTTCTGTCCCAGTGGGACACTTTTTGTCGTCTTTGGTGAGGGGTCGGCGAATCTCCTGACCTGCTTCATCATAAGTGAGCAGGTAGGCATTATCGCGCGTGTAGTTGCCGTCGGGCTGCCAGTCCCATAACGGCATGCGAAAGTGATCGGTCAGGTAGACACCACGCCCCATCACGGTAGCACCCCCATCGAACGAACGCGCCAACGAGGCATTGTCCTGGTGCCACTTGCCGACCATGTAGGTCTCATATCCAGCCTCTCCAAAGGTCTGCCCCATGGTCGTGTGCGACTCAGGGATCTCATGTCCTTGTCCCTGAAGGGTAAAAAGCTGTCGGCCGGTAAGCAACATAGCGCGACTCGGTACACAAGTCGCCCCGCTGAATGCACCCATCAGGTAGGCCCGATCAAAAACCACCCCTTCGTGAGCCAGCTGATCCATGTGTGGCGTCTGCACCGCCATACCTCCCAGCGCATGCACGCCAGAGTAGCGGTGGTCATCGGTGTAGATGACCAGTACATTGGGCTCTTTCTGTTGGCTTGCGTGCTTGTCTCCATTGGCCACCGCCAACATCGAATGACACGCCACCAATAAGCTAATAGACAGTATGATACTTTTTCCCTTCATGCTTCTATTTCGATGCTTGTGATATAAATTCATGTTGATCTACCTCCTGCGTTCTGATCGGTGGCCGTTGGTCTCCTTCTTCGACGACAAACTCAAATCCGGTCAGGGTCAGGTTTTCTATATGTCTAGCGTACATGCCATAGGCCGGCAGTACGCCGAAGAAGCTAAACTCTGGGTAGTGCTCCGGCATCTCTTCCAGTATGAACGCAGCATGCTCCTCGGCACCACCCCCTGGCAACTGTATTTTGATATTCTCCAGTGTGACATGACCGATTTTGTGATCTTGCGTACCCGTGAGGAAAATCCCACTTGGCGGATTGACGCGTGACGAATCTAAACTGCGGGTCGTCGCATTGACATTGCTAATCGTGACAGAGTCGATACTGCCCACCGACTGCTGAGACGCATCCCGATAGGTGTGTCGCCTTTCGCCCAAGCGAACGAATATGGGCATCTCGGTAGCCGTCATCTCGATGCTATCGATACGGATATGGTGAATGTTGGCACCGTCTACGCTGAGTATCTTGATGCCGCCGCCTTTGGTGTTGTCAATCAGGCATTGGCTGATGTAGATATGATGCATGTCGCCCATAGACTCTGTACCAAACTTGATCGCACCCCAGTCACTTTTGAGGCGGCAGTCTCGCACAGTCATGTTGTAGGTCGGCTCAGGGCTGGTCGTCTTGAAGCAGATCGCATCGTCACCCGCATCGATGTTGCTCTTGCGGATGATCGCGTCGTGGCTGGAGTCCAGGTCTATGCCGTCGTTGTTTTGATGGGCGTGGCTGTAGATGTCTATGCCATCGACTAGGATTTCAGAGGACTGAAAAAAGTGGCATGTCCATGCGGCGGGCTGTCGGAGATGAATGTCCCTGAGTTCGATCCCAGCAGATCGAACGAAGCGCAGCAAAAAAGGCCGATTGCCTAACAGCTCCTTGACTTGCTGCTCGCTCAAGCCCTGATTGGCCAGCAGTGTTTTGACTGGTCCGTGATGAAACGCCTTGCCTTGCCCATCTATCGTCCCCTGTCCTGTGATCTTCACATTTTCCACCTCCAGTGCACCAATGAGGCACTTGCCCCGCACCTGACCTGTCGCATCGGTAAAGGCATCAATGCTTTGGTAATCTCTGGGATCAGGGCTACCGATCAGGGTGGCTCCTTTGGCTACCTTGAGTGTCACATGGCTCTTGAGCAAGAGCGTGCCAGACACGTAAATACCATCAGCGATGAGCACTTCGCCTCCGCCCGCGTCGTGGCAGGCATCGATGGCCGCCTGGATGGCCTGCGTGTTGAGGGTCTTGCCGTCGCCTTGGGCTCCAAAGTCCTGTACAGGGTAAACGCTGGATGACTGACAGCTATACAGCCACAGGGTCGCTAGCAAAAGATGTATGCTATACAATTTTCTCATTTTCTTCTTTCTACTGCTTTAGGTTTGACCAGTGAGTAGTTGGACAAGATTGTGCCGAGCAGCACATGCTCTACATCCTCCAGTACGACAGGTGGTCGCTGGTCTTCGCTGGTGGAGATCACCTCGAAGTTGTCGATCTTCACGCCATCGACATGCCGTAAGTACATACCGTAGGCGGGCAAGGTGCCCACGAGATGAAACTCCGGCCACCAGCCATCGAGTACATCCAGCGTGTATTCGGGGAGGTTTTCTCTATCCGCATCCGCTTGACTCCCGCCTCCTGACACAGTAAATAGTACATTGCTGATCGAAATATTGGCAATCGGATGATCTGGCATACCGGTGATAAAGAAGGCGGAGTTTTTGTCCAGCTCCCGGTTGTCGGCGATGATATTGTCGAACAGGAAACCATGCATGGCCTTCATCGGGTACATCTCCTCAGGGGCGTCCACACAAGCACGCTGCTGCGCAAAAGTCATGAACACCGGACGCGGTACATTTTTCATCACCAAATTGGAGAAAACCATGTTTTTCATCTCGCCGCCTTCGTTTAGCTGGATTTTCAATCCTGAGTCCTGAATGTCCCGGAAGGTGCAATTGCTGACGGTAACCGACTCAAAATCGCCCCGCGACAAGAGTCCAATGCGCATGCCCGCCCACTTGGAGGTAAAAGTACAATTGGTCACTACCACATTTTGGCAAGGCTTGTCCTGACGAGAAGCTTGCAGGCAAATCGAATCATCGCTGGTGTCGAAGCTGCTGTTGGACACGCGCACGTCCGTGCAGCCATCAAAGTCGAGCCCGTCACCGTTGTGGTTGCTGCGGCTGTGGATACGAATGCCATCCACTACAATATCATCGCAGTAGAGCCAGGCAGATGTCCAAGCGGCTGGATTGATCAGACTGACATCTCTCAAGCGGATGCCACTACAGTCGATGAAACGCAGCAGCATCGGACGGCCTGTCTCCTTGGTGAAGTAGCGCGTGTGTCCATTGCCATCGATGGTGCCGTGTCCCTCGATGGCAAAAGACTGCGCCTCTCTGGCAAAAATGAGGCAGCGGTCCATGTGCGGCTCATTTTTGTACATATTTTTGTGCGTATCGACGCTGTAGTCAGCTATATCAGGGCTGCCCTGAAGCACGGACCCATTTTCCAAATACAAGGTCACTTGGTCTTTGAGGTAAATGGTGCCAATCACCACCGTTTTGCCTCCAGGTATGATCACTCGTCCGCCACCAGCTGCCGTGCAAGCGTCTATCGCCGCCTGCACTGCCTGGGTATCTTTGGTGCTGCCATCGGCTAATGCACCATAGTCTTCGACTTGGTAATCTTTGGCCATTGGGGTTGCTCCACAAGCCAAAAAAATGATCATTAGGCATACGCTTCTCATATGGCTTTATGGATCATGATTCGAGTGGTCATTACATTCTTGCCGTGGTTTTTCACTTCGAGCACATACATGCCATGAGGAAGAAAGGAAACATCTAAGGCGTTGTTGGTGGCTATGGTGGCCGTATATACTGGCTGTCCTGTCAGCGAATAGAGCCTGCAAGCCATTCCTCGACAGTTTTGATTGAAGAAAAATTGACCCTCGGACGGATTGGGGTACAGGAGTATTCCTTTGCTTTCATCGTTTACTTTCAGCACTTCGCCAGAGCATAATCCCGTTTCTGCATCCAGTCCCGTATTTCCTCCTACACATGTACCACATCTATCGAAATAGGCTTCACCCCCTGCATCACCGTTGCAGTCAATCGCCTCTGTCGATTGATCTACCTCCCAATCTGGACCAGGTACCCAATACTCCGCACCTACCTCGTAGGCTCCTATATCAGGCTTAACTCCCACAAAACCATCGGTATACCCTAACAGCATGGTACCCGTATTGATCGCTCCACTGGACTGCAACGGCGTAAAATCCTGTTTATCGATGTCCTGAAACGGTCGTGCATTACGCTGAAAAAGCAGATTGGTGCCTTTCGATGTATTGTATAAAGTGTCTTTGGTCAGTTCTGCATCGTTGGATATGTTGTTGAACAACTGCACATTGTCAAGACCATAACCATTGACCCAACGTCCCATGGCATTGCTATTGACACTGTTTTTTGCCCAGAGGGTATTGTTGTACAATAGCAGATTGGTACCTGCCCAATTGATCTGTATACCTGTCCACTCTAGATTCCAAAAGACATTGTGGTCGACAATCACATCCTTGGTGGTGTTGTCTAGATACACGCCTGCGGCTTTGTAACTTTCATAGTTTTCGTTGCGGCTTTCTGAATCGTGGATCCAGTTGTGGTGGATGCGGGTATTGCCATAGTTGGCACAACAGAGGTAGATCGCACCGCAATCATCGTTGAGCAGGTTGGAGTGGTGAAAGTTATTGTAAGCAACCTCAGCTCCCATGCCTCCGCCATTCATCAAGTCTCTGCCCGTATTAAAAAATTCGTTGTAGGTGACCGTATTCTTTCCTTCGAGCCTGATCGGCGCATCGTAACTGGCTATAAAATCGAAATTACCGATGTAGCAGTTGGTAACCGTATTGTCCGTGCCACGCAGCATGATACCAGAGCAAGCACCCCACTGGATATTCATGTGCTCGATAAGGTTGCCCGTAGACTGATTACTCAACTCCACGGAAGCGATATTGACTCTAAATGAACGCTGGCCTTCACTACCCAAGGTACCAGTGCTGTAATTACCCCAGAGGATTTCGCCATTTTTCAGGGTGCAATTCTTCGCTCCATTGAGGGTGACATTGGCTCCCAGCACCTTGATGCCATCGATGGTGATATTTTGTCTATTGTCCAGATTGATTCCTGTGATGCGCTGTCTCACGTAGACCGTATCGTCTACCAGACTGGTCTTGTCAGGTGCCATGAAGTAGGCCTTGTTATTGGTATTGTCCACATACCACTCACCTGGCGCATCCAGTGCCGCCAGTGTATTCATCAAGATCAACTCTCCTCCCTGCGCAGGATTGTGGCTACCGCCAAAACTCCAAGATGTAGGCAAGGTTTCATAAGCCACGTGGCTGGTAGAGTAGTCGGTAATCAGTGTACGCCAGGAGGTCCAGCGGCTTTTGCCGAGAAACCAAATATGACCACCCTGATCCCAGTCTTGATCGGGGATGTTGTCATAGTACACACTGGTATTGTTGCCCGTGACCCATGGTGCCTCCAAGTTGAAATGGTCAAAATCTGTTTTATTGGGCCAGCGTGCGAGGATCATACCTTGCCCATCGTAGTAGACGAGGTTTTGATCATCCAAGGTCATGGGCAGGTCGGTGACATAGATATTGTCTTTGTACAATTGCCAACTATCAATCGCATCAAAACCAGAGATGGTCACATTTTCATCCGCAGCAGCTTCAAAAATTAGGTTGTCTTGAGTAGGCTTCAAAGTCTCGGTATAGACACCCGCGTGGATGACACATCGATCGCCGCTATTCATCATCTGTGCAGCTTTGGCTATTGTGAGAAAGGGAGCCTCTTCGGTGCCCAGTTGGCTATCATCACCGGATTTTGAGACATGATAATCCTTGGCTTGCAGCACAAATGTGGTCACAAACCATACTGTAGTAAGTAAATATTTCATCATTTGTTATCTTTTTTCTCCTGCGCTGGCCCGATCCAGCACTTCTTGTCTTTTGGTTTCTTCTTTACTCACATTGGAGGCATGGGGATCATCCCACTTAGGCACTACGTTTTCCCTATTCCATTCCATATAGGCCGCAAGCAGCTCCTGTACTTTTTCTGGCTGCTCAGCAGACAGGTCATTGTGCTCATAAGGGTCGGACTCCAAGTCAAATAAGAAAGTTTTCTCTTTGTAAGCCGACATGACTAGCTTGTAATTATCCTTGCGCACGGCATATCCTGCCCCTCCCGAATATCGCCAGAAGAGGACCTCATGCGGCTCTTCATTTTCTACTCCATTGAGGTAAGGCAGCAAGTCCACACCGTCCAAAGACTTGGATTTTGGTGCTTGCAAATGCGCAGCAGCCAGTACAGTAGGAAACACATCCAATGCGAAGATCGGTGCTTCGTATCGTTGTCCTCCTTCTATACCTTTGGGCCAAGAGATTAAAAAGGGTACACGAATACCTCCTTCGAACAACATGCCTTTGTGTCCGCGATAGGGTGCACTGCTCGCGCCATGCGTATGCGCCCCATTGTCGCTGTAGAATACGATCAGCGTATTGTCATACTCACCCGTTTCTTTTAGCTTGTCTATCACACGGCCGATGCCCTGATCCATACCCACGACCATGGCCGCATAGGCCGCTCGTGCTCCTTCCTCGATATGCGCTACCTGATCGATGTACTCCTGCGTCGCCTGGATGGGCGCATGTGGTGCATTGTAGGCCAGGTACATAAAGAAAGGGTCGTCGGACTCAGCATAGCGGTCGATGTAGCTGATCGCCTCACGGCTAAAATCATCGGTGAGGTAGGTGATCGAATCTCGCGCAACTGGCGTACCATCTCGCAGTACGCCGTGTACAGGATCTTTACCATTGAGAGCGCCCCAGTAGTCGCTGCCTCCGCCGAAGAAACCGTACCAGTCGTCGAACCCACGATGCGACGGCCAAAATTTCTCATCATCGCCCAGATGCCACTTGCCCACAGCACAGGTACGATAGCCCTTTTGCTGCAAAAGCTCTGAGAGCAACAGCTCATCGAGCGGCAAGCCATCCTCCGGTCCGGCGGTGGTATAGGGGATGTTGCACTCGTGCCCAAAATGCTGCTGATAGCGACCCGACAGCAACCCTGCTCGACTAGGACTGCAATATGGATGCGAGGCGTATCCCGCTTCGAAACTCACGCCATCGGCTGCCAGCGCGTCGAGATTGGGTGTGGGGATATCCGTACCGCCATTGAATCCTACATCACCCCAGCCCTGATCGTCACTTACGATGATCAGGACGTTGGGTCGATCTTTCCGTTTTTTCGATTCTCTGGCAAGAGCCAAAATCGGAACCAACAGGATCAACACACATCCCAAACTTATTGACCGCTTAATCATCCCAGTGCTCATCGATCACTTTTTGAATATGAGGATAGTTTTCATCCGTTTCGTTGAGTTGCTGACGCAGATCAGCCAGTTGGTTTTTCAGCTCAGCAATGTCTGCCGCATACGCAGGATCACCATAGCGATTATCCATCTCTTTGGGGTCTTTTTCCAAATCGTAAAACTCCCAGGCCACCGGCGTATGACGGGTGAAGTCATTGCCCCAGCTGGCTTTATTCCATTCGGCATTGGGGTCATCGGTATCGACCCAATAGCGCCCGTAGTAGAAGATCAGCTTTTTGTCCTTGGTGCGGATGCCGAAGTGAGCCGGATTTTGGTGACGGTGCGCCATGTGCATCCAGTAGCGATAGTAGGTCGCTTGTGGCCAGTCTGCGGGCTCCTCGCCTGTTTCCAGGATGGTTTTGAAGCTACGCCCCTGCATGTACTGTGGCGTGTTGCCTCCTGCCATCTCGATCAGCGTCGGCGCAAAATCCGTATTGTTGATCATCACATCGGTGCGTGTGCCCGGCTGGATAGCCTCAGGGTATCGCACGATGAAAGGCATGCGCATGGATTCGTCGTACATCCATCGCTTGTCGATATAGTCGTGCTCCCCGAGCATAAAACCCTGATCTCCGGTATAAACGATGATGGTATTGTCCATCAATCCTTCTTCCTCAAGGTAGGTAAATAGCCGAGCGAGGTTGTCGTCGACACCCTTGACGCAGCGAAGGTATTTTTTGAGGTAGTCTTGGTAAACTTTGCTGGCATTTTTGCGTGACTCATCGTCGTATTCCCAGGCTACATACTCATCTAGTGGGATGTCTTGCGAATTGCCATACTTGCGATTGATCGAGGAGTCTGGGTAAATGTTGTTGGCTTGGGTACGGATCAGGTTGCGCTCCGATACCGATGAACCGATGATGCGGGTCAGGGAGTCATTCTGGCCTCTGACCGCTACCGAACCATGATTGCCCCTCTCATACAGACTCTCTGGCTCGGGTATGAAGGTATCTGCCAGGTACTCGTCGTAGCGCGGGGCATTTTCGAAATCATCGTGTGGGGCTTTGTAGTGATGCATGAGAAAGAAAGGCTTGTTCTTATCCCTTTTGGTCTTGAGCCAATCCAGGGTCACATCGGTGATCACGTCCGTAGAGTGTCCCTTGGTTTGGACAGTATTGCCAGGCCAGGGCTGGTCGCCTTGCACCCGAAACAAGGGGTCGAAATAAGTGCCCTGAGACTTGAGCACTTGGTAAAAATCAAAGGCTGCAGGCTCCTTTTCGAGATGCCATTTGCCAATGATCGCCGTTTGGTAGCCCAGTTTTTTCATCTCTTTGGGCAGATATTGTCGGTCTTCGTCGATATGTCCTTCCAAGTCAAGTACGCCATTGGTTTGGCTGTACTGACCCGTGATGATACAGGCGCGACTGGGTGTACAGATGGAGTTGGTCACGTAGCAATTGTCAAACACGATACCTTCACTCGCCAGCTTATCCAGTGTAGGTGTCGGATTGAGTCCAGCCAACCGACTACCATACACACCCACTCCTTGGGTAGTGTGGTCATCAGACATGATAAAAATGATATTGGGTCTCCCTGCCTCTTTTTGCTCCTGACCACAGGCAGACAAAATCAAAAAGGCCAAAAGCCACAAACAACAATAGCTTCCTAGTTTGTATCTATTCATAATAATGTAAAAACCAACTGGACGAGAAGAATCTCGTCCAGTTTTTGAATCAAAACTTATTCAGATAATCCTTCAGCAAAAAATCATATAGAAATTGCCAGTGTATGCGCAAAGTCCCCTACTTTCTGTGCTGGCAGTTTCACGATTAGTCCTTCATTGGTTTGCTCCCAGCTCAGCTCTTCGTCACTACCCAGTAGACGAATGTCACCTAGTTTATCAGGTGCAAACTCAGCTCCTTTGGCCAGGCTCTTGATTACAATCTGTCCATTTTCAGGCCAATCCATCGCGATGGCATAGAGTTTTCCTTCTTTGGTAGTAAAACGAATATCTTCTGCCGACATCCCTTTGTTGTTGCCTTCTGAGTGATGCCCCTTAGCAACCTCAGTGGGTCCTTCGCCGAAGGTATCCCAATACTTGGTCTCATAGATCGCTTCACCATTTACTTTGAGCCATTCTCCTATTTCTAACAAGATGTTCTTTTGATCCTCAGGGATCGTACCATCAGACTTTGGACCTACATTGAGCAGTAGGTTACCGTTTTTGCTCACAATATCTACCAAGTCATCTACAAGCTCATTGGTAGTCTTAGATTCCCAATTGGTCACGTAGCTCCATGAATTTTTGCCGATCGAGGTATCTGTCTGCCAAGGTAGATTGCGGATACCTGGCAACTTACCTCTCTCCAAGTCATAAATCACTGTACCTTCTGGGAATGCCTCGTGACTAAAGTTCTTGTCTTGCAGCACGACTTCTTTGTCCCATTCTATGCCTTTGTTGTAGTAGTAAGCGGCGAGTTTTGGTCTCATCTCTGCAAAATCTGGAATATCAACATAGAAGTCTAGCCAAAAGATGTCTGGCTGATAATTGTCGATCACATCTTTGGTACGCTCCCACCATCTCTGTTTAAACTTATCAGAAACTGGTTCTTCCAAATCTTGGCCTTTGGAGCTGTACAAGTCTGCATACTCAGGATCTACGGTATCGAATTTATCCTTTTTGTTGTAGAATGACCAGTTGAACGCAAAGTGAGACGAAGCACCCATGATCATGTCTTTGGCACGTCCTGCTGTGAACAGCTCACCCAAAACGTCTCGCTTGGGTCCCATGTCGTAGGCATTCCATCGGGTAGTATTGGACTTGTACATCGCAAAACCATCGTGGTGATCAGCCACAGGGATCACATAGCGTGCTCCAGCAGATTTGAATAAATCGATCCATTCGTCAGCATTGAAATTCTCTCCTTTGAACATTGGGATGAAATCCTTGTAACCGAACTCTTTCTGATCCCCCCACGTCTCCTTGTGATGCAGATATACTTTGTTTGGGCCTTGTTCACCAGGATTGAGTTGGGCACTGAATGTAGCTGTATCCATATACATCAGACGAGGATACCACTCCGACCCAAAGGCAGGCACGCTATAAGCACCCCAGTGGATGAATATACCAAATTTCTGATCGTTGAACCATTCAGGATCTTTGTAATTCGCTTTGATCGATTCCCAATTGGGCTCAAATACCTTGAGAGTGGTCTCCTTTTCTGCTAGCTCCTTGCTCTGGGTGGTACATGCCACCATACTCAAAGCCACGAGCCCCAATTTCATACTGGCCATCAGGCCTGATTTCCTTTTCATTGATTTGATTTTATGCATTGATATAATGTCTATTTTTTGTTGGGTTGCCTTTAAACTCTGAACTGATCCTAATGGCAGCCGTTGTATTGATACTCTTCAGATATTCGCTTGGTAGGTAGCCGTATATTTTTTTGAAACAGCGGGTGAAATACGAGGCAGAATTGAAGCCTGCCCTAAAGCGCACCTCCTTGACAGAACACTGACCCGACCTGAGCATGGCTACTGCATGTCTGAGCCTGATGATCCTGATAAATTCACTAGTTGATAAGCCAGTCAGTTCCTTGAGTTTGCAGTAGAGTACACTCCGGCTCATGCCGCTTCCCCTCACCAGACTTTGGACATTAAACTCTGTATTAGCAATATTCTGCTCTATGATAGCGGTGACTCTATCTAGCCACGAGGTAGCTAAATCTGCGGCGTCTTCTACTCCCAAGAAGCTAAGTTGGCGTTGACGCATGGCTGATTGATACTTGGCATGAAGCAACTCAGGTGAGATTTGCTCTGGCACTACATCTATAATGCCCTGCTGCAAAAGCTCCACCTGCAACTCAATATCCAGTTCATCACTTAGGACAAAAACAGTCGTTTCTTCCAGAACAAACCATCTAGGATATTTGTGGTTAAACTCATCCCATGAAGCGTAGTGTACTAACACCACGTCTGCCGTCAGAATAGCATGATCTGTACCCAACCATTCAAATCTGGAGGAAAACCTATCGTACTCATTCCCTACCCAATGGTTTGATTCATATATCGTAATTGTAGTTTGCTTCATAAATATTAAAAACTGCTGATACCTTATCTATCTCAAAGGTAGGTGCTAGTCAAGGCTTGGAGGCAAAAGAATTAAACACTAAAGCAGGGGCATTTTATCAATGACAGGGGGAGATATGCATCTAAAAGAGGGGGAGAATATCAGATTTTGGCTTCCATCAGTGGCAAATGTCCATTCCTCGCAGCTAGAGATTCTTTTCAAGTTTTAACAAAGCACCCATTAAGAGCCCGTAATGACATTTTTTCTTTCAAAACCGAATGTAAAGCACTACCAGTGATGATCAATACTGAACTTGCAAAGTCGGTATCATACTTCGCCAATAGTAGGTAACCTTGGTGATCATAGTGCTTACAAGGATTAGCTAAATCTACAACCTTTGTTCATGTTTCTAACTTTGCGTCGAACTCAGATTATCTATAACCTGCACTACTGTATGAAAGTTATATATAAAAAAGGCAGCCCGAGAGCTGCCCTTTTTATTACATGAAATACTAAACTTTTATTCCCATTTTTCGAACTTGATACCATTGTCTCTAAAGATCAAAGAATCTGACACATAGTGTCTCGCATCAAGAGTAAGGGGATTGTTGTCCTCATCATAGACATAAGAATAGCTGTAAGTGATCGTATTGGCAGTAACGCTTCCTGACAACCAACTGATCGACAGCTGAGGATTAGGCTCTGACAAATCACCACTAACGGTCATCAAGTCTTCGTCAATCGTAAGTTCAAGCTTATCATCAAAAGCCGTCGCTTTACCAATAGCTGGCAATAGCAGCTTGTTTTTACCCATTGTACTTAAATCCACCGTTTCGTTGTAGATCAAAGTATCCGTACTGTAGCGGATTACATTGTCTACATCCACAGAATCTGAGCCCATGCGGTAGTAAGTACCATGATGGTCATTGATATACTTGATCATAAGCAAAGTATAGTGTTTGCCATAGAGTACCGAATCCGTGGTGAATTGGATCAGTTTCAACGGTAGAATGTAATGATTCTGATAGGACATATCATCGTCGTAAAAGGCATCCGTCAACAGTAGCTCAAACTCTCCCTGAAAAGACCCTGAAGGAATCTCAATCAAAGAATCTTCGTCTACCTTCATTTTGTAGTGCGTATCAGGCAATACCTCAAATCTGCTGTCATTTAGCAAAGAATTATCCTTGCTGAAATAAGCAAATTCATTGACGGTATTGTCTCGCTTCCCTCCAAGTACGATACCCACCTCTATCACAGAGTCTTCAAACGTGACTGTACGCATAGGTTGTTGATGAGGAAAATACACTGCTGTGTATTCAAAGGGTTGTTCGTAATCTTCGTAGCAAGCAGTGGCAAAAACCACTACTGCTATCAACATCATATATATTGTCTTTTTCATCTGTCTAATTTGTTTTCCAATGGTCAGATTATCAATTACCAACCTGTGTTTTGAGTAATGCTTGGGGTCTTGATTGCCTCAAAATAAGGCATAGGCCCAAAGTACATGTAATCTTTGTATGTAGGAGTAAACAAGGTCTCTACAGCATAATCAGGCAAACCAAATTGATCGATTTCAATGGTCACTATTTCCACTGGCTCGTTCAAATCTTCTTTCCATCTTCTCAAGTCATAGAAATAGTGTCCCTCGAAACACAATTCAATTCTACGTTCATTTCGGATGAGCTCTCTCATTGCATCCTGATCCGTACTAACCATATTCAGATAAGTATCTGGCTGGGCAATACCTGCTCTTCTTCTTACCTCTCTGATAGCATCTACTGCTGTCATACCTATACCATAAGGATCTGCATTGGGGCCGAAGGCCTCATTGGCAGCCTCTGCATAATTAAGAAACACCTCTCCTTTTCTAAAAACAGAAAAATAGTGGTAGGCATTGGTATTATTTGCAGGATTTTTGTCTACAAAAGTGCTCAACCATTTTCTGAGGTAATACCCCGTCCGTGTGGAATTTTCCGTATTGGCGGCCCCACCAGCCCCACCTGGATAGTCTTTCCCTCCTACACTAGTGTTTACCGTCTGATCTTTAAAACTTGCACCATTGTAAAGTACCGTCATATAAAATCGTGGGTCACGATTAGCATAAGGGAAATCTGGGTCATAAGAGCTACTCGCGTGATCAATAGGAAATCCGTCAGCAGTCGGGAAGGCATCCACCAAGTTTTGAGTAGGATTTGTACGTCCATTGCCAAAGTAGCTAGGAGGAAAATTGGCTCCTTCTATCCCATTGTTGTTGCCACCGAGCCTGCGCATAATTAGCTCATCCGAGTCTCCATTGTTAAAATAGTTGTCGAAACCAGTGCTATTTCCTGCGTTGATATAGACATCAGGAAGCGTCTTGCCCATCAGTGCAAATGCTTCCCCAGCGGCACGTACCGATGCTACATTCATATCCTGTGCATCATCCAATCCATAGAGTTCACTACCTGCATAGAGCATCACTCTGGATTTCAGCGTATAACAAGCAACAGATGTCGCTCTTCCCAACTGATTCTGTCCTGTGATCTCACTAGTACCACTATATTTTACAGGAAGAAAATTGACCGCATAGTCCAAGTCATCCACGATCTGCTCCAGCACTTCTCTGAAAGTCGCTCTCGGCAACTCAGGTACACTATTGGCATCCAGCTGCTTCGTGATCAGTGGCACCCCCATGAGTTCTCCAGATGCATCTTGGCCAGCAAATCGTTTGAGCAAATCGAAATAAAAGTAAGCTCTAAGAAAGTAAGCTTCCCCTTCAAATCGCTTAGTGAGTTCCGCGTTGGTCTGTTCATTTCCTTTCCAAAAAGTAACATCCGCTCTCAAGCCAAACTCGATAAAACGATTAATAGACTGGATAGCTTGGTAACTATTCTTCCAGTTGTCCAATGGATTGGTCAATGCCTGCCACTCTTCAGCCGAAGTCTTATTCAGCTGATTATTAGGTAAATTGATCACCGCATTTTGCGTCGCACAATCCAAAAACCCACCATAACTGTCCTGTCCGTTTGGTAAGGCATTGTAAGCTTTAAGCAAGAAGCCCTGCACTACTTGCGGATCGTTCAGTGCCTCCTCCTGATCCAACTCATTGGCATACTTCGGCTCCATGAAGTCTTCATCACAAGCAGTCAGGCCTACCAACATGGCCAGTGTATATATTAATTTCTTCATTCTTTTCTTATTTAGAGATTAGTAAGAAAGATTAAATCCTAGTGAAAACGTTTTCATCAAGAAACCGCTTGTAAGCCCAGATGCTGCATTGTCCGAATTGAAATCTGGATGAGCGGAAAAGCTCAACAGATCAGTCCCTCTAGCGAACACCCTAAGCTCAGATGCACGAAGGGCACCTCTGATTTTCTCAGGAAACACATAACTTAATTCAATGTTTCGAATTGTAAAGTAAGAAGCATCCTGCAACCAGTATGAGGAAGCCTGATAACTATGTGAACCACCTACAGTAGTCAATCTCGGATGACTGGCGTCCATATTATCTGGTGACCATCTATTCATAGCATTAGCGGCATATTTACCTTGTCCTACCCCATTGTAAGCTGTATTCCAACTCATCATGCGATCGTGTCCTGCAGCCCCTTGCCCTAACACAAATAAGCTAAATCCCTTGTAACCAATGTTGAAATTCAAAGAGTACTGGTATCTCGGTGTAGAGTTACCAATATTTTTTTGATCTTCTGTGGTGATCAATCCATCTTCGGTAATATCTGCGTACCTTAAATCACCAGCAATCACATCTCCTCCCAAAGTACTCTGCACATCTACTTCTGTATCACTCTCATAAAACCCTTCGGCATTATACCCCCACATCAAGTCCAAGGGTTTGCCATTTCTGTTGAGATGAGGAAAAGGAGTTAAATCACCCGTCTTTTCATACACTGCTTTCGAATAAGTCACATATCCACCCAATCCATAGCTGATATCCCCTACCTGACTGCTGTAGTTTAATCCGAGTTCAATTCCCTGATTGCTCACTTCGCCATAATTGACATAGGGGATGTTGTCCCCAAAGTAGTCGGGATACAAACTGGATACCTGCATAGGTATATCTGACCTGTACTCATTGTAGTAATTGACCTCTACAGACAGTCGCTTCAGCAACAACGCTTCTAGGCCAATATTATACTCGGTAGCAACCTCAAAACCGATTGCTGGATTACCTGTACGAGTAAGTGTATAGGCACTAGCACCGTTGCTATTTTGTGAACCAAACTGCACCCAACCTTGTGGACCATACGCATCTCTATACCAAAAATGCTGGAGAGAGCGGTCATAGCCCATTTGACCATAGCTCGCTTTCAACTTGAGATAGTCCAAGGCATCGACAGACTGCAAGAAGTCTTCTTCGCTGAGCACCCAGCCTAGACCTACGGATGGAAATAACTGATAGCGGCTTCCTTCTTCCAACTTATTAGATCCCATATAGGCGAGATCTACCTCAGCAATGTATTTGTTGGCAAAGGCATAATTGAGACGGAAACCATAAGTCACATTTTTATATGGTTGTGCAGTCCCTTGATACTCTCTATTTTGAGCAATCGCATTCAAATGAGAAGTAATTGCATGGTTACCAAATGTACGGTCATAGGCCATGGTAGATATCATACCGATGTTTCGGTAAGCATTATCGTCAAACTTGCTAATACCTGAGGCTTGTACATCATCGCCTACTTTAGTACCATCAGCCTGGTATCTAGCATAATCATCTTTCTTTCGAGTCACCAAAAAATTGTAAGTATCAAATGACACGTAATTTTTCCAAGATAATCCTGCTATACCCCATTGAGCAAAGTCCATGTCCAAGCCAATGTTGGACTGGGACTGACGTATCAACTCATCCCTGTATCCAGCGCGGAGAAGTTCTCCCTCTATGTTAGTACTCTTGGCAGCTCCCCAGCCCAGTAAACCAGCAGATTCATTGTCTGGTGCCTGGTGGTAGATCGGGTACTCATTGGGTCTGTGAGAGCTAAGCGTACTAAACAAACCTTGAACAACTACATCATCACCCAAATTGCCTGGGGTACCGTCATAGTTGTTGTATGTCATCTGATTGGTAGACGTTGATTCCAATCTAGCTGCCACATCTACTTGAACACTAAATATGTCATTAATCTTATAGTCCAGATTACCACGAATATTCATGCTGTTGTACTTGGTCTGCTCGCCTATCGCCTCCAGACCACCTTCTCCTGCATATCCAGCAGTAAAGTAGAAGGCTGTCTTCTCATCCGAATTTGTATAGGTGCCGTAGATGCGCTGATAGTTGGTAAATGCCTTCAAGTAGCGATCATAGTAATCTACATTCGGCAATTCATCATTGATACCAGCACGCTCATAAGCCGCTATATCCGCTGTAGAATACTGAGGTGTCAAACCATCATTTTCAAGTGCTTCGTTGTACAGTTGTGCATAGTCGGCAGAATTGAGAAAATCAGGCAAATGAGTTGGTTTTCTAACCCCAAACTCGGCATTGATACTAGCCTTCTTCACTCCTACTTCACCTCTCTTGGTGGTGACCAAGATCACACCATTGGCCGCCTGAGCACCGTAAAGCGACTTTGCAGTCACATCTTTGAGTACAGTGATAGACTCTATTTCATAAAAATTGAGCGACTCTAGTGAGCGGTTACTTACCCCATCTACTACTACCAAAGGGTCGCTGTTACCTAGCGTATGGAGACCTCTTACATTGAGCCAGGAATTATCCATCCCTGGACCAGCCGAATTTTTAAACACATTGAGTCCCATGGCCTTTCCTATCATGGCAGACTCTACATCTAAATCCGTGGTAGCGATCTGGTCTTGCGTGATGAGGCTTGTCGCTCCAACCACACGGTTTTTGTCCATGTCGCCAAAAGGCAAATGCACTTTTTGCTTTTTACTGTTCCCCAGTGTATCCTGGAGTACTACCTCTTCTATCTGTTGGGCTTGTACATGGACAAAACCACACAGCACAGTTACAAGGGCTATTATATATTTTATATACTTCATTTCGATTCTTTTTGTGGTTTAAAAATTACCATCCTGGATTTTGAGTAAAGTTTTCCACTTGTCTCATTTCGCTATTTGGAAATGGATACCAGTAGTGCCTTTCTTCGAATACCCTTGCACCCTCTATCTCTTCTTTATTATAGATGATGGTACTACCAGACTTAAGAATATCTGCACGGTAGATTTCTTTCAAGACTTCATCCGCAATCCTCCATCTTCTCAGGTCGTGCCATCTGTGCATCTCCTGATAAAGTTCTACAAAACGCTCATTGCGGATTCTTTCTCTCAAGGCTTCTTTCGACCCAGTGTACATAGGATCTACATCTGGCATGCCTACGCGGCTCCTCACCACATTGAGTGCCTGCACAGCAGTCATGGTTTTGCCTCCAGCACTGATAGCTGTCGTCGGCCCTACTGCTTCATTGGCTGCTTCAGCAAAATCCAAGTAGACCTGAGCATATCGAATCAGAGGAAAAATCCTCTTCACTCCTGCCACGTTATCCACGTTATTGGCTCCATCCCATCGGTGTTTTCTATGGAGATAACCTGTCCATAGTCCTACAGTTTTGGCTTGCAAGTCATGGTATCCTCCATTCCATGCCTCTAGAGTGGCGGGTTTGTTGGACGGAGAAGATATATACATATTGTCTCCATTTTTATAAACAAACATGTCAAGTCGAGGATCTCTATTTATAAATGGGTCCTGAGGATTGTAGACTGGATCATCTTCTATGGCCAGTCCATTGACTGTCTCGAACTTGTCCACGGCGTTTTGAGTAGGGCCACTCCAGACAGCCCATCCACCGTCCCAGTGAGGATTGTACCAGCCATTACCAGCTGAAGTAGCTGTGGGGGCATTCGCATTGGACTGGGGTGGACCCCATAATGCTTCGTATGAGATACCTGAAGTCGCGCTGCACCAATTTTGCTTATACTCCGCCAATGGAAGCATTCGGTAGTAAGCGGAATTTTCTGCTGCTGCAAGTGTTTCAAGTGCTGCCTCGGCAGCCTCCTGAGCACGAGTCAAATTATAAGCATTGGCACCTCCATCAAACATATTCATATTGGGACTAGCTGCATATAACAAGGCCATGCTTTTGATTGCCTTGGCAGTAGTCACAGTAGCACGCCCTTCAAAATTGACAGGCCAATTCTTTGGCAATAGTTCAGCTGCTTTGTCCAGATCAGAAATTAACCAATCAGTGCATTCTTGATAACTTCGACGTGTAGAATCTACCAAATCTGTACTTTCGAAGGATCTATTCATAAAAAAGATTCCTCCATATCTCTGGATGATCTGGAAATAGTGCCATGCACGAATGAGACGCGCTTCACCTTCGAGGTGTCTTTTCATCTCTTCAGGAGTAAAATTGGCCAAGTCTGGAAAATTCTCCAGTTTGTCCAGATTTTCAAGGGCTAGATTGACCATGCGGATTCCCACTACCGCCTCTCCAGCTGGTTGCTTTCTGAGTTTGCGCTCTGGATCACCTTCGCTCCAATTGTAATCAAAACCAAACTCGATCCAATCAAAATCTTGCCATAATCCTTGATTGGCCACATTGGCTATCGGCTTACTATTGGTACTGAGATGCTGTGCCTCATCACTGAGAGTACCGATCTCCGAGTCCCAATCATGGGGATCATAGGCATAATTATGCAATGTCCAATAGGCATGTGCGATAACCCCTTGGAATGTCTCGTAGTTAGAGTACACTTCCTCATCATCAAGTCCCAAGTCTGGACTCACATCCAGATAGTCTTCGCAGGCAGGTATGGAAAAGATTCCAACCATAATCGCTAGGTATATATAAATAATTTTCAGTTTCATATTTCTCACTTTTAGAATGTCACCCTAAATCCAACATTGTATCTCCTCGAAATCGGATATACATCAAGACTAATGGCCTCTGGATCAAATTCGTCAGGTAACTGACTCCAAGTCCACAGGTTGTTTCCGTTGACATAAATTTCGAAATTATTGATCAAATTCACTTTTTGCATCGGTAGCTTATAGGACACCTCTGCCATTTGCAACTTCAAATAATCTGCTCTTCTGATCGTGTGTGTATTGGTCTGTCTGTTGTGTGTATTAGAGAGGTGCAGTACTGGATGCGACGCATCTAGATTGTCCTCTGACCAATAGTCAAGTTGCTCATTATTGTTGAGTTGGAAACCAAGGATACTTCTGGTCTCATACTCCCACAGATAGCTTGGAGACATGTACTTAGCCATATTAAACACCCCTGTAAAACGAGCAGTCAGGGTTATCCCTTTGAAAGTGACACCACCAGAAAAGGCATAAGCATTGGCTGCATAATTTGGCTGCTTGATGACTACATTGTCTTCAGTATCAATAATTCCATCGGCATTGTAATCCACATATTGGAAATCTCCTGGGATCAAATCGTAGGCTCCCCATGAAGACTCCGTGGTATTGTACACCTCGTCCCAACTGTCCAGGTAGCTATCAATCATCAATCCTCTCCAAGAGCCAATTGGCTTCCCTGCTTCCTTCTGATATTCAGGTGCATACTTCTGGTCATCCTTAAAAATGACCCTGTTTTCTGCCAAACTGAGGTTAGCTTTGAGGAAGTATGAAAAGTCGGTAGAGACTATTTCTCTCCATTGCATGTCGAATTCAATACCGTGAGATTCGGTACTACCGACGTTGGCTTGGACCTGCCCAGGAAAACCAGAGAAAATACTCACTGACTTTCTATTCAAGAATATATTCTCGCGCTTTTCATCATATAAATCCACATTCAAGGTCAGGCGACTATCAAAGAAACCTAGCTCAACCCCGAGATTCTGCTTGGTACTTTCCTCCCAGGTAGCACCAGGGTTAGGTACTTTACCCTCCTTGTAAACTGGGATTTTCTCCTTATTTTGACCAAAGTAGGGTGAACGGTTGGCATTGTCATCCTGTGAATAGGTAGAGACATAAGCAAAACGTGCAGCGGACTTTTCAGCACCTACTACGCCATAAGAGTATCGAATTTTGAAATGATCCAACCAATTCTTGGTTCCTTGCATAAAACTCTCGTTGGACACCATCCAGCCAACTGCACCTGATGGAAAGAAACCGAAACGGTGACCAGGGGCAAATTTTTCAGATCCATTGTATGCACCATTTACTTCAACAAAATAACGTTCATCGTAGTTATAAGTCACACGACCAATCCAACTTTCGAGTACTGCCTTGAACTCCACTTTGTTTTGGTCTTCTTGACGATAAAACAATCCCAAAGCAGAGACAGAATGTGCTCCAAAAGTATTTGCATAGTCAAAGCCTCCTTCGTAGTACAGGCTCCTGTTGTAAGCATCTAATACTTCGGCTTGCAAGACTGGTGGTTTTTGTACATCCTGCGTATTGCTACCGTACTGTACCAAATTCACTTCTGTCTGATCAGTACCAGACACTGGCTCACTATAGTACTGAATGGCATTGTGGGTAGTTTCTTGCTTGTATTGAAAGTAAGAACTGTAGGCTACCTTGCCTCGGAGCTTCAGCCCATCTACCAAAGAACTTAAATCCTGCTCTAACCCAAAGTCCGTCCAAAGCTTGTTGGACTTTTTCTGCACAGAACCATTGTGTTGCATTCTCACCAGGTAATTGGGGTTTTCAGCGACCCCCTGTTCTATTCCATACTCGCCAGTAGAAAACACTGGAGGAGCTCCTACCATAGGCCAGTTATAAAACTGCTGGAGGTAAAGGTTTCGGCCAGCATCAGATCCCTGAGAAAAACCTGTACCACCGCCTGCTGCAGTCACAAAGTTTCCGTTCCAGTTGGTAATCTCACCTGCCAACTTCATTTTGACTGTCGTGCTCTTAGTCAAATTTACGTCCACATTGGCTCTGTAATTGTAGCGTTTTTGCCAGGTACGAGGGTCATAATCTGGTTGATCTTCGAGATCAAAAATATCCCCATCATTGTTGTGACCAAAAGAGGTGAAGTATTTGACAAATTCATTGCCTCCAGAGATGTTCAAGTTATAGCTTTGGTTGTAGCCATTGCCTAGCATCTCATCTACCCAGTCTGTATAGGTGTACAAATCTGGATTTCTATTGGGGTCTTCCCAAGCAGCAATCGTCTGCTCAGGCACCATCGAGCCAAACTGACGGTCGTTCATAGCGGCAATATTCATGTGCCTGAGGTTGGTAGGCATATCAGTCATATAATCCGTATCTATTGTCGGCTGCTTCATACCAAAATTGGCGCTGAAGTTTACGTTGACTTTACCCGTAGTACCCGTTTTGGTTGTCACGATGATGGCACCATTACCCGCCCGAGCACCAAATACCGCAGTGGCAGAAGCGTCTTTGAGTACTGTGATTGATTCGATCTCGTTTGGATCGATATTGTTCATATCGCGCTCCACACCATCAACCAGTACCAGAGGTGAGTTATTGTTCCATGAGGATTTGCCTCTGATGAGGATTTCTGCTTGTGATGCGCCTGGAATACCAGCATTTTGCTGGGTAGTCACCCCTGGCATCAAACCTGCTAGAGCCTCACTGACAGTAGTCACTCCTCCGGATTTCACCACTTCATCTCCAGTAGTAGTCACGATAGAACCCACTACACTCTCCTTTTTTTGCTCGGCAAAGCCCACAACGACGACCTCTTCGAGTGACTCAATATCGAGCTCCATGCCTACATCTATGACAGATTGGTTAGACAAGGGTACCTCTTTAGATATGTAGCCAATGAAGGAAAAAGTAAGAATTGCCCCTTCTGGAGCACTGAGAGCAAAATTGCCATCCAAATCGGTGATCGTACCTATGGACGAATCTTTAATCACTACGTTGACCCCAGGTAGTGGGTCTCCGTTTTCGTCTGTAATCTTTCCTGATACCTTTTGGCCACCTTGAGCAAAGGAGTCCTGAACAAAGGCCGAAAAGAACAGCAGCAATATCATACAACAAGCTGCCCTTCCTGGGAAGCTAGAAAGTAGTATAGTCTTTTCACGCATTTAGTTATGTTTAAAATAATTTAACATTCATTCATGCTGATGGAATGTTATTTCTGTCCGCCGTCTTGGTTAAAAAAGTGAATCGTTGATTAAAATTCTCAGCGCACAGAAAATGTACCAATCAACTCTAACAAATTTAGGCAGGACTTCTATTGCCATCGCAAAAGTATGGTCTCGGAATAAGGGGGTGAATTGGTAAATGGAAGGGGTAAATATAATAAATAAAGGGGGGGAGGTAGGATTTATCAGCTTACTCTTGCCCAACAAAAAAGGCCTTCGAGTGATCGAAGGCCCTTTCATGTCTATTTTACTACTGGCTAGTTTCTAACAACCGCTACATTGTCAAATCTCCATCTAGCCGCTCCATTATACACCTTGAATGCAATATTGTATTTGCCTGGAGGCAAGGTTTTAATCACATTGGCTCTGTACCATTGATCCTTCATTCCAGCTGGTGCCTGCCATGATTTATACAGTTCTGTATTACCAGAGTGGTTAGATATCAAGCTAACTTCTACAACCATTGGATTCCCTCCTGTAGCAGGCAAGGTTTCGGCATACAAGTCAGCAGAGAATGTATAATCACCTTGTGCCTTCACCTCAAATTGCTGAGAATAAAACTGTACTACGGGTGCTCCATTACCATCAAATTCAAATATAATCGCACCTGACCCATCTTTTCCTAATGTAGGAGAGTAGCTTAACTTAGGCATTCTATCAATCACTGAACCAGAAGTCCCTGCAACCCATTCTGAGATGTCTTCACTTTCCAAATCAAAATTTCCACATGCCAATAAATTAGGAGAAGCTGTACAAAGCTGATCTTCAGCCCTCACATAAACCACCAAAGTATCGATCTCATCGTAGTTTTCAGGTCTGGAAGCTTTATAGGTTTTCAAGTACACATTATACCACCCAGAATTATTGTATTTAACACTTGGATTCTTGCTAGTTGATGTAGTTGGTACCCCTCCTTCAAATTGCCATTCAAACACATCTGGCGACCCAAGTGATTTACTTGTGAAGGCAATAGATTCGCCTGGTGCCAGGATTTTCTTGTCCACCTCAAAATTCGCAACCACTGGAATAATTGAATTGACGTGGATCAACTCACTCATTACCACCATTTCAGTAGAGCCATCGGGATTGTTTCTAGTGGTTTTGAGTGTCACATCATAATCCCCTAATGTATTATAAGTGATGGATGGATTTTGCTCTGTAGAACTTAAAGGAGTTGCTCCTTCAAAAATCCACTCCCACTGATCTGGTTCTCCAATGCTCTGATCCAAAAATTTCACTTCGTCACCTATAGAGATATGAAAACCAGAATCAGATTCAAGCAAATCCAACCCTATCCTAGGTTCTAGATCAGGCAATACCTTGATGGGGAACACTACCAGTTCTGATAGACCTGATTCGTATTCCAGCGTCAAACTGGCCTTGTATTCTCCAGCATTTTCATACATCACTTCTACATTTGGATCCGTTGATTGCTTGGGATTTCCTCCCTCAAAATTCCAAATCCTTTTGACGGTTTGTCCCGACTCATCTATAAACTCGGCACTCTGTCCATTGACCAGCAAGGTCTCACTTACCGATGCACTTGCTTGCCCCTTTTCAGGTGGCGCATTGTTTGCGGCTTCTTCTTCGCATCCCCAGAGCAATATGCCACACATGGCCACAACTCCTATGTATCTATTTATTGATTTCTTTTTCATAAGAATCTTTCGTTCTTTCATTAGTTTTTCACCACTTTCAGATTGTCAAAGTGCCACTTGGAATGGCCTCCATACAAGCGATAGCCTACTACATACGTGCCCACTGGCAATATCTTGTTCATAGACTTCGTTGACCACTTATCTTTCATATCAGCAGGTGCCTGCCATGCTCGATAAAGATTAGAATCATTTGTACCTTTTGGTATGATAGCCAACTCTACCACCATGTTGCCAGAGGTCGTACCAAGTGTCTCCGCATAAATATCTGTAGTAAAAGTATAACTTGACTCTACATCTACTGTAAATTCACTTCCGACAAAGATAACTAAGCCATTGCTTTCGATCATCTCGTAGGTAACACTACCAATTCCTCCATTTACTGTCGTAGAAGAAATTCCCAAGTGATCCATTTGATTAAATATCAAATCAGTATTTGTAAAAGTAGCTCCTCTAGCCGCGCGCCACCCAGAAAGATCATCAGACTCTCCATCATAGTTGCCACAAGCGATCAAATTAGCTGGTGAATCGTCGCACACACTACCATTAGAGGATACGACTACATGATTTGTGAGAGTCTTGGTATCACTGCCAAGATCATTGGTAGCAGTCAGTTTCACATCATAGGTACCTGCAGTATTGTAAGTCACCGTAGGATTGGCATCCGTGGAAGTAGCAGGCGTACCTCCTTCGAATTCCCACAGATAACTCGTCGCATCGTTGAGAGATTCGTCCGTATATGCAATGACGCCTCCTGCTAAAAACACCAATGTATTGTTATAATCAGAAGTAAAATCAGCGACTGGAGGCAGGGGATCTGTCACGGTCATGTAGTCCGTTTTGGTTACTACAGTTTCACGATCAGGCTCTGTTCCCGTCACGGTTAGCTTCACGTCATATACCCCTATAGTAGAATAAGTGACAGTAGGTTTTTTCTCAGTAGATGTCGCTGGCGTACCTCCTTCAAACTCCCAAAACCACCCGTCGGCATTGTCAGAAGATGTCTGGGTAAATGTGACCTGTGAGCCAAAAGGGGTCAAAGTGACATTGGCACTGAAATCAGCAGTAATTTCTGGCGCCAAACCTACTGTGATGTCACTCACCAAAGTCTCGTCGCGTTCTGGCTCTGTCCTGGTCATTCGAAGTGTCACTTCAAAATTCCCAGCACTCGTAAAAAGAACTCTGGGATTGGCTTCTGTAGAAGTAGCTGGTTGTCCACCTTCAAACTCCCAATAGTAGGTCTCCGCCCCACCTTCAGTAAGGTCGGTAAACTGTACATACTCATACTCTATTGGGGCAACTTTATCTACCTCATATTCAGGCACCAACGCAGGAGCCAATACAACCTCTATGTAATCACTAACCAAAACAGTATCCATATTGGTCGCTTCACCGTTTTGTTTTACGATCAGCTTGACGTCATACATCCCGACATTTTTGTAGTGCACCATAGGCTGTCGATCAGTTGAGGTCGCAGGCTCGCCACCTTCGAACTCCCAAATCCATTCGTCAGCCGTACCAATGGTAGTATCAGAAAATTGCACATAGCTGTACTCAATCACCGAGTCCTGATCTACAGAAAAACCTGCTGTCAGACCATCTACCACTCTGATGGTGACTTCTTCCAGTTCTGTTTCACCGTTGGTATAAGTCACCCTTAGTGATGCCTTGAACAAACCTGCAGAATCATACTGTACTGTGACTGTTGCATCAGTGGAGGTTTCTGGTTTGCCACCAGCAAACAGCCACTCTCTTTGTGATACCTTGGTGGAAGAATCAGCAAATAAAACCGTTCCTCCTCGCATAATACCTTTTTGTGATGCTCGTATTTCTATGAGACCACTCTCTTCACCTGTACCTTCGTCTTCTTTTTCACAAGACGAAAGGAAGGCAATCAGACCTGCAACCAGGCACCAACAGCCCAGTGAGATCCATTTCTTTCGAACATTATTCAACATACTAGAAAATAAGTTTAAATAATGATTCACTTTTTTTAACCAAGACCAATTTATATGAGACCCCAAATACCTAAACATGGTATTTTCGCTTTTTTCGCCCACGCATGCAATTCCCCATCTAATTCCTATCAATATCCCCCCTAAGCACACAAAACAACTCCTCTTCTAAATATTTAATATTGCACAAGGTCATATTAAGCAAAATATCCCAACTTTAGGACTATTAAAAGAGTGAGGATGACACCCTCGACGAAGTATGATGACCGTATATTGAATAAGGCAAGGAGAAAGATTATGAAGAACATATTTACTATTCAATCCATTTTGATGTGGTTGACTTTTTTGACAGTACTGACCCCATCCTATTCCCAATCTCTGTACAACGATTTCATACACTACAGCACACGAAATGGCCTGAGTCAAAATGATGTCCGCTGTATCTATCAGGATCGCTATGGCTACATCTGGATCGGTACACACGACGGGCTCAACCGATTCGATGGATACGAGTTCAAAACCTTTAGCACTAACATCCATGGGACGAATTCCATCGCCAGCAACCTAGTAAGTGACATAGCAGAAGATAGGTTTGGAAACATATGGATTAGTACAGATGACAATGGCCTATCCATGTACAATAGAACAAATGAAAAAATCTTTGGTGTCAATAATGAAAACAATGCATACTCACTTACGAGCAATAGAATTGGAAAAGTACTAATCGATCAAAATGGAGCTATCTGGGCGGGGTCTAGTGAGGGCTTGAATAAAATTGAATTCAACTACTCAAACATGACAAGCGTCGTTAGCACCTATGTGCATGACAAGTTACAGCCCGAATCCATCTCCAATGATTTTGTAACAGCTCTGCTTGAGGATAGATTAGGCAATATTTGGATTGGAACAAAAGAAGGACTGAACAGACACGTCTCTAATCAACAAGGACAAGACGTATTTTTCAAGCACCTCAACAAACAAGGCATAACCGATATAAAGGAAACAGCTACTGGACTGCTCGTTTGCGCTGGTCAACTTTACTTTATGAGTTTTGAGAGTTTATATAACGGCGAGCCCGTATTCAAGCGCATATCCGATGACTATATTTCTCGTGTATGCTCAGACAATCAAAACAATATATGGGGACTCATCAGACATGGAATGAAAGTTTACCGCTTTAATGGGGACACACTTGTCACATCACTACAGCATTTCACCCATCACTGGGCCAACAATAAGTCTATCAGTAGCGACTACACTACCGAAATAATGAAAGACAATTCTGGTATCATTTGGATTGGGACCAACGGGGCAGGTTTAAATAAATATAACCCCAAAAGGAAAAATTTCAAACATTTCTCAACCAACGAAAACATCGGCAGCCTCTCTCACAATAAGATACGAGCCATATATGAAGACAAACACAAAAACCTATGGATAGGAACAGAAGGTGGGGGAATCAACTTCTTAAAATCTGAAAAATCAAAACAGTATGCGGATGGTTTTCTCAACAACAAAAACCACAATATGAACACCGTTCCTTCTTCGGTATTTTCAATCAGTGAATACGCTACATCCTTGAGAGATTATATCCTAATTGGTGGCGGTTTCCCAAAAAACCTCGGCACAATCACTCTGAACAAAAACAATCAACCTACTGCCATCAATCTCTTACCTGAGACTGCGCAGTCTGGATTTTATACTTTCACCGATAAAGATCAACAAATCTGGGTGGCCTCATACAATGGAGGCCTCTACAGGTATAAAGTAGACATACTTGGTAGATTACAGGAAGATACCGTATTCAAACACGACCCGGAAATAGCAGGAAGCCTATCTTCTAACATAGTACGGAGCATCAATCAGGATCAAAAGGGAAACCTGTGGATAGGCACAGACAAGGGACTAAACAAGCTGACTGCCGACCAGACCCAGTCAAAGACTCCAAAATTCATCACTTATAAGTATGATCAAAACGACCCCTATTCTCTCAGTTTCAACTACGTACTCCCTATCATGATCACCAAAGACAACCAAATTTGGGTGGGGACATTGGGGGGAGGACTCAACAAAGTGATACAAGGTGACAAAGTAGACAATGACCAATTTTTATCCTATACAACAGAAGACGGGCTACCAAACAACGTAATCAAGGCACTACTAGAAGGTGACGATGGCTCCATCTGGCTATCATCCAACAAAGGCATTACCCAATTCTCGCCAGACAAACTTCAGTTCAAAAACTATAGTATCAATGACGGCTTGCAGGATCTTGAATTTAGCGAACTGGCGGCCTTCAAAAGGTCGGATGGAGAAATGATTTTTGGAGGAGTTAATGGTTTCAATACCTTTTACCCCGACCAAATCACAAAAGATAGCGCACAAGTCACCTTAAGACTCGGCAACCTTCAAATATTGAACAAGGAGGTCGCTGTAGGAGACACCATAAACAGCAGGGTCTTGCTGCAAAAAAACATCAACGATCTGGACAGGCTCTTTCTTAAACACAACGAAAACAGTTTTTCGGTAGACTTTGCAGCGCTACACTATGCTGCCCCAGATCAAAACAGCTATGCCTATAAACTAGAGGGTTTTGATAAAAATTGGGTCTACACCTCTGCGTCAAACCGTGTCGCCAAATATACGAATCTATCTCCTGGAGACTACACACTAAAAGTAAAAGCTAGCAACAATGATGGGTTTTGGAGCAACCAACCGATCGAACTAGCGCTCACAATCCAACCCACACTATGGAAAACCCCATGGGCTATCAGTGCATATGTACTCTTGGTTATCGCAGGACTCTGGTTTTTTAGAAAATTCACCTTGATCAGTATCACCAGTAAAAACGAACTGGTACTAGAGCACATGGAAAGAGAAAAACATGAAGAAGTGAATCAGATGAAGCTCAAGTTCTTTACCAATATCTCACATGAATTTAGAACACCGCTCACTTTGATCATTGGATTTGTAGAAAGACTTAAAAACCACTCAGGCAGTCTGAGCGAAGAAGAAAGACAGAAATACTATCAAAATGTAGCCCGAAACTCTAAAGTCCTGCTTAACCTAATCAACCAACTCTTAGGATTCAGAAAGCTTGAGCAGGGAAAAATGAAACTGAAGACTTCATACAATGATCTAACCAATTACATCCAGCTTCTTGGAGAAAACTTTTATGAACTGGCCAACCAAAAGAACATCTCTTTCAACGTCCGATATGAAAACGCCATAGAGACATGGTTTGATCATGAAATTTTAGAAAGAGTCATCTTCAACCTACTTTCTAATGCATTCAAGTACACTCCTGCAGGAGGAAAAATCGAAGTGCACATAGTGCCCAATGGTGATTATATTGACATCATAGTCGAAGACAATGGCGAAGGCATACCTGAATCCATGCACGACCAGGTCTTTGAGCGCTTTGCTCCTAACATGACCAAGCGAAAAACAGGGTCTGGAATAGGCCTATCCTTTGTCCAAAGTCTAATTCACTTACACCATGGTGAAATATCCTTTGATAGAAAACGTCAAGTTGGAACGTCATTTTGCGTATCTCTACCCAAGGACAAAGATGTATATAGCAAAGATGAACTCGTAGATGGAAGTGAGACCAGCTTAGAGATACATAGAGAAACTGATTGGCTAATCCCTACCTCCAATCCTCATCAAGCTTCTTCGTCCAGTGAGCAAAAAGACAAGACCCTATTGCTAGTAGAAGACAACACGGACATTCTCTATTTTCTACAAGAAAATTTCAAAAACGAGTTCAACATACTACTTGCCGAAGAAGGAGAAACTGCCTATGAGCTCTGTATCAACAACAATATAGACCTTGTCATCAGTGACATTATGATGGACGGAATGAATGGCCTAGATTTTTGCAAAAAGCTAAAACAAGATGAAAGGATCAATCACATTCCGATCATACTACTCACGGCCAAAGGTGACTCGGAAGATAAAATAAAGGGATATGAAGTCGGTGCAGATGCTTACATCTCCAAACCCTTTAATCTAAAAGAATTAAATACACGTGTTCACGCCATATTAGACTCCAGACAAGCAGTCATTGGGAAATTCAAATCCAACAAGAGTCTTTCTCCATCTGAAGTAGGGATGACCAGCATAGATGAAAAATTTCTTAACCGCGTCATGACATATATAGAGGAAAACCTCTCATCCTCAGAATTCACGGTCGAAATGCTAGCCAGAGAGTGTGGACTATCTCAGTTGCACCTTAACAAAAAGCTAAAAGCCCTCGTGGGAGACACTGCCAATTCATTTATCCGAAATATCCGAATACAACGGGCTGCGCAGCTACTCAAAAGGAACATGTACTCGATCAGCGAAATCATGTACGAGGTGGGCTTCAATGATGCAAAATACTTTAGGGATTGCTTCAAGAAAGAGTATCAAATGACACCTAGCGAGTATCAAAAGCAACACAGTGAGGAAGAAAACAATCAAGAAACATCCGACTGATTAAATCCCTACAAAAAAACCTCCAAGGTTTCTAAAATCTTGGAGGTTTGAAATCCGCAAAGGGTTTCTCATATTTCGTTCAGATCCAGATCAAGCTTGACCGTAGTGCCATCCTTAAATTTGACATGGTAGAACTCTTCGTCTGGTCGAGTCACCTGATTGACTGGACCAAAATTTTCCAACCCACCTCTATCATTTACATACATCATGAGTTCGAGAGGGAGTTTGAAATAATCGTGCAAGAAAGCTTTGGTCTCTACCCATTCACCTTCCTTGCTATACAGGATTTGACCATTTTGAAACTCAACATAGCTCGTTTTGAAGATAACTGAGTATTGCTGGTTAAAGTCTTCATATCCATTAATGATGTAAGCATTTTCCAACCTACTCTCTATATCCGCTTTCACTGCTGCGGTCAATACCAAGTCACCACTCAATGGCCCCACTTCTATTCGCTCAAAATCAACATCCATCAGCAGGTGCTCTCCACTTTTGAACACTACCGAATAGTATGGATCATTGCCTGCGGCATATATCATCTGACAATAGGCTAACTCTCCTTTGGAATCCAAAAAAGCTACGATCTGCTCTGGCAACCGGTGGGTAATATCAAATTTATCGCTCACCCACTCCCCTTGCTCAGTGTATGCAGTGATATGATACACAGGCTCCCCAAAATTAAAATTGGAGCTGGCATAGACCCAATAAACTCCCCAGTCCTGGTAGCTGATATTATGGATTTTGTCTGTCCCCAGTCTAGCGTACAGATCATTTTTGATTTGCGCGACCACTTCAGGATTTTCTTGCGCTTTCAACTGTAGTTGGAATGCGAATAGCATTCCCAAAATAATTCCTAGTCTACTCATTTTCATTCGCTTTTATTAATTGCTTAAACCACAGGTGCTGTAGTTTAAATCAAGATTTAAATAGTTTGCTAGTCGAGTACCCTGGTGAAGTGAGCAAGTAGATACCGCGAGGCAGTTCTGACAGATCCAAAGGAGATTGCTGTGATAGTTGTCCCTCTTTCACCACCTTTCCATGCATGGAATGTAATTTTACCTCTATGGAGTCAGAAGTATTGCTTCTGAGCAAGTCTCCTACGGGGTTAGGATATACCAGTAGAGACTCCTGGTTGACTGCAGCTCCCAGCGTTACATCACCTACCTCGACCTCTTGCTCATCTACCAGACTCTGATCTCCATTGTAGAGGCTAAAACGCAGGGTTTTGGCTGCCTTGCTCACCTCAGAAGCACCACTCAGCAGCAAGTTGTATCGATCATGCCCATAGCCATAGTACAAAGCCTGATTCGCATCGGACAGCAGAGCTCCATCTGAATCCAGTAGTTCTACTTTCAGACTGCCATTGCTGTTGAGTTTATAATTGAGGCGAACTGACAATTCGTCCCCCTCCTCAAAATCATAATTCACTGCCATCAGGGACAAGTCCTCTTCGTAGATAGGGGTCATGTGATTGGTGTTAGTGCCCAGGGTATTCGCTACCATTTTGTAGGCTCTGATCCAGTCGTAGTAGGTCGTATTCTTCGTATCATCGGCCAATTCCTCGTCTGTCGGTACCCCCACCCAATCGTAGGTTTCGGTCACCATATTAATATGCATGGGTCGATCAAAAGGACTGGTGGTCACGTCACTCCTAAACTTGATGTTGCGCCCAGGCAGGTCGTCCATATAGAAAGTCACCTCTGTGGCATCCTTCCAATGTGCCGCATAGATATGAAAATCTTCCGTCACGTCGGTCTCTACCTTTTCCTCGGATCCCTCGCTATAGGTCTGTTTTTTTCCATCACAGTCCGTATACCAGTAGTGGGTATTGGAGTGCATTCCTTTATGAAAACTATCTGTCGCACTACTTTCTCTCCCTACACACTCCTGAATATCCAGCTCCTCGGAGTAGCTGTCGCCACAGCCCTTCGGTCCCTCAGCTCCCCTATTAGACATCCAAAAGGTAGAGGACATCAAGGTTTTGTTAGCCTTCATCCGGCACTCGTAGTAGCCGTAGTGTGCCTCTGTGGTACGGGATACCACAGCTCCTCCAGCAATGCTGAAAGTAGTATAGGTTTTGTTCCAGGCGTTGTAAACCACGGAATCTTCCTCCAATTTTTGATTTTTGATCTGCAACGAACCCTCCGACACGCTGACCATATCGGTATGAAACATGGCAGGTGGTCGCCCTTTCCAGTTGGGATGATAGTTGTACCATTTGTCCAGATCTAGTTCATCGCCATCAAACTCGTCCGAAAATTGCTCCTGGAGTATCCATCGATAGCCCTTTGGGGGCTCTGGGGGCTGAGCAACTGCTGCAAAGCCCTGCAGCAGTGTCATTAGTAATATTACTCTTCTCATATCCATTTCAAAATTTTAGTTTGACAAGTCATAACTCACGCGCTTCAGTACCTCTCCAGAGTCCTCAGACACTAGGTCGAGTTCCAGTTGGTAGGTTTTGGTCAGCGCTGGATTAAAGTTCAGTTCCAACTCCACTTGCCCACGACCAAAACCTGCGTAGGCAGACCACTCACTACTTTGTACGGTCTTCGTCTCTTTCTTTTCCCGCTCCACGATCTTGCACAGCACCTTGGCGTTTTCGTTGCTGGAAAAAACGTACTCAAGCGAAAAATTTCGAGATTGAAAAATACCCTTTGGCACCTGCTGGAGGTAAATTTTATTATCATACAAGTCGAGCTCTACCGACTCAGATGCCATATCCCTCTGATCCACTGGCACCAGTTTGTAAGCTCTGATCCAGTCGTAGTAGGAGGTATTGATGGATTTGTCCTGTAGCTCATCGACAGAAGGAGCTGGCTGCCAATCATAGGTTTCTGTTACCATATTGACATGCATGGGACGGTCGAAGGGTTGCTGAGAAATATCCTTACTAAACCTAACGGACTGAAAAAACTCATCATCTGCATAGAAGTAAACTTCCTCAGCATCACGCCACCATGCTGCATAGGTGTGAAAATCCTCTGTCACCTCAGATGATAGCTTCGTCCCAGCTCCTTTGGATATAAAATTTTCTCGTCCACCTTCACACTTTACATAGCGATAGTGCGTATTGGAGTTCATTCCCTCTTCGAATTTCGGAAAACTGGCATTGCCACCTACACACTCTTGGATATCTAGCTCCTGACTGTAGCTATCTCCAGGACAATCGGTTTCCTCGAAAGGCTCCTTGTCATTAGAGAGCCAAAAAGTCGTTGACATCCCAATCTTAGAGGCCTTGAACCGACACTCATAGTATCCAAAATGGGCTTCAGACGACTTGGACACAACCGCACCCCCGTACATGCTGTAATCTCTCACGGGCTTTTTGAACGCACCGTTTTGGATCAGAAGATAGCCATCCGAAACACTCAGCGCGCGTGGTTCGAAGCGTGCTGGGGGCCTTCCTTGCCAGCCAGGGTAGTAGTCGTACCATTTGTCACTGTCCAACTTATCTCCATCAAATTCATCCGAAAACTCTGGCTGCAACACCCACCTGTAGCCCAATGGAGGCAAAGGAGGCAGTGCTTGACTTATTTCTACAATTGCCATCAGGCAACACCATACAATTAATTTCTTCATAATGTATATCTATTTCACTTTAAAGAGTAGTATCTGATCTATCGGGTGGTATTGAGACCTGCCGCACACTTCAATCGTGTAAATCCCTGCTTCCTCAAACTCAGCATATAGCTGCATACCGTTCACACCGTGATGCTCACCATAGCAGTCCCAAGACCAAGACTGAAGATCCTGAACCCACATCTTGGCAAAATCTCCAGTAAGGTCTGTTTGCAAACCCCTTTGAGTACCCAAGAAAGCATCGGCATTCACTCGCAACCAGCTGTCATTCCTTTCGTCGAAGCGCTCAGCTTCCTTGCCATTTCTGGATTTCCATTTGACTTGGTACAAACCAGGGTTGGTCACCTGAACGGTATATCGCAGGGTATTTTGGTTGGCAGCAATACCATAGCTGTTGTCTCCTACAAACTCCAAATGCCCCTCACCAGCAGCCTGCTCATCAAATGACTGAACGACCCTCCAATCTCCTCGCAGTTCGGTCTCTTCGGCCTCTATCAACAGTACCCCTCCCCGCTCTACGAACAACTTTGGCTCTTGATCAGATAGACTTAGGTTAAGCTTCAACCATCTGGCACGACTCCACTCCTTGCCATCCGCAGAATGGGTCACTCCCCTGACGGAAATCTCATCCCCCTTTTCCAACTTCAGGGATTTTAAAATAGCATTGTATGAATCACCTACTTCCCAAGACTTTTTGTTGAGCGGTAGTCGAATCTCACCACCTATTGCTTGACCATTGACAAAAAGAAAAAAACTGCTACTTCCGTCATTTTCTCCTACACCGTGGAAAACAATGTCATAGTAGCCATCCACACCATCAAACACATGGGTGGCTGTGGCACTGACTGATGTACTATTTTTTTCATCTGGACGGATAGCCAGTAAACCCTGACCTGTGTATTGATCCACGTAAAAACCCTCGCTTTGAAAATCCACCGACTGCCATACAATTGGATTCACACTCTGAGCAAAGCTCACAGGAAAATTCAAAAACAATGCAAAGCAAGCAGCCAATATCCTGATTATTTTAATGTTCATTGGAATCAATAAGTCTTTCAGTACTTGTCAAAACTAGAAGGATATAACGGTACCCTCGGGGGGCATTTGGATAGGGAATAAAGGGGGAAACAAATGAAGTACGGAAATCACAAAACACCCCTGTTTTCTCATCCCTACTCTCCCCTGCTCACTGACTGGAGTAATACCTACAAAAGGGGTATTCACTCACTAAATTGGATGGTAGAAACAGAATTGTGAAGGATGCTGCTTACAGTCATTGGCGTTTGTATGTATCATTGCCATAGCAACCCATGACGTGATGAAAAAGGAGGTGATCATGGAATCTCCCCTCGCGTCATCTCTCATTTTGTGTCCATATAAAATTAAGACTTGGTTTTCACAATGAAACAGGTAAGTATCGAGATCAAAGACAAAACAGAACAGGGACAAATCTTGAAAATCGCCCCCTTTCGGAAACACATCCGGAAAACCGAAGCACATAAGCACAAAAATTATTTTGAGATCATTTATCTCTCCAAAGGATCTGGTAGCCACAGCATAGACCATCATAGCTATCCTATCTTAGGCCCTACTTTGTTTTTCATGCGCAGGGATCAAATCCACCACTGGAACATCCAATCAGAGCCAGAGGGCTATGTGATCATTATCAAAAATGATTTTGTAGAAGCATCTGAAGACCTGGAGCTACGCCAACAACTGCTTGCCTTATCCAAAACCAGTTACCTGCCTGTAGAAGACGAATCCATCGAGCTACATTTTCGATTGCTGCATCTGGAGTTTGAAAAAGCTGGAGAATCCCAAAAGACGATATTCATCCATCTACTCAAAGCCCTTCTAGAAAAAGCCATAGAACTGACAGACAAGCACTTTCCCTATACAGAGAAAAAGTCTGACCTTTTCCAATACTTTATCAACCTGTTAGAAACGGAGCGACCACTCACCAACCAAGTTGCTCACTATGCAACTTTGCTCCATACCAGCCCCCAAAACCTGAACCAAGTCTGTAGAAAGGCAGCAGAGCAATCGACCTCAGCACTCATATCCGAATATATCATCGGTGAAGCCAAACGGTTGCTAGACTATACCTCTATGTCGGTGGCACAGGTAGCGTATGAGCTGGATTTCAAAGACCCATCCCATTTTTCTAAATATTTTAAACGCCAGTGTCTAATCACACCTCAAGAGTATCGAAAGAGAAAAAGGTATGGTACCAGAGTATTTTCAAATAGACCATAACTCTTGTCATACGACCTTCTACTTTTGAAACACAATTATTAATCGACAACACAAAATTACACACGAATGAAAAAACTCATTTTTCTGGCATTGCAATTGGCTATGATTCAAACCTCTATCGCTCAATCTATCCTAAATGGTAAACTGGTAGATAGCAGTGAAAAATCGCCAATCGAATTTGCCAGTGTGGCACTCTACAGCCAAGCGGACAGCAGTCTGGTCACAGGTGTGGTGTCTGCTGCGGACGGAACTTTTACGCTTTCCAAGATCAAAACGGGACAATACTATCTCAACATCCAGTTCATGGGATTTCAAGGCAAATACCTTTCCGACATAGCAGTTGACAAAAAAGAAAACATACACCTCGGTACCATCGAGCTCATCCCCAACGATAAAATGCTGCAAGAACTTGTCGTATCTGGCCAAAAGGTAACCACCATGCACAAGGTCGATCGGCAGGTCTATGAAGCGGATCAATTCAAAAATAGCCAAGGAGGTACCGCCACCGACGTATTGCGCAACATGCCCTCTGTCAGTCTTAATGCCGAAGGAGACATCTCAGTGCGTGGCAGCACAGGCTTTGTCGTCCTACTCAACGGACAACCCATCCAGTCCGATCCCAAAATGCTACTGAGCCAACTCCCTGCCAATGCCATACAAAACGTGGAAGTAATCACAGCCCCCTCTGCCAAGTACGACTCAGAAGGCAAAGCCGGAATTATCAACATCGTGACGACCCAAAATGCCACCGATGGTCTATTTGCTCAAGTTAACGCCAAAGCAGGCCTGCCCAGCATAGAACCCTACGACAACAAAGAAGCCACCCAGCGATATGGTGCAGACTTCACCCTCAACTACCGAAAAGACAAATGGGATTTAGCTGTAGGAGGAAGCTACCTCAGAAATGACATGTCTGGCCGAAGAGAAGGAGATGTCTGGACTGAGATTGGTGACAAAAGAACGGAATTCCCTTCTGATGGAGAAAGAAGCTTCGACGAAACCAACTACTCAGGACGTGTAGCATTAGGATTTCATCCCAACGAAAGAAATGATTTTAACCTTAGCTTTTACGGAGGGAAAAGATCAAACGACCGCAGAGCCGACATCTACTACGACAACAAGACCTACCGCTTGTCCGACGGTACACAAACAGGTGCCTTCGACTACTACAACGAAAACCTGAGAATCCGAACAGGTGACTTTGCACTCGGAAGTTTTGATTATAACCACAGTTTCGCCAATTCGTCGAAAATCAGTGTATCCGCCCTATATGAGTACACGCTACTGGGCGGCCCTACCACCAACCGTAATCTCGACACCCACTGGCCTGAAAACCAGACCATCTACAATGATGAATACAATACCAATGACAACCCGCTCTATGGCACCAGATTTAACCTCGATTACACTTTGGCTCCTTCGCTTTTAGGACAGTGGACATTAGGTTATCAATTCAGATACCTGGATCATCAAGGGGACTTTTTGTACGAAGCATATGATTTTGATTCGAACACTTGGAATATCGTACCCGAATACTCAAGTAACCTCAACTTAAAAAGGAACATACACACTGCCTACGTTGATCTGGATGGTGAACGCGATCAATGGAGCTATGGAATAGGTTTAAGAACAGAATTGATGAACAGGGAACTAGACTATGTAGGTCGAGGTATTGGCGACCAAAGGCAGGTTTTAGATTATGACTACTTCCGCTTGTTTCCATCTGCTAACCTACAGTATGCTCTAAGTGAAGATTTTAAAATCAAAGCTGCATACAGCAAAAGAGTAGAACGAACTACTACTTTCAAAATGAACCCTTTTAAGGAAAAGGAGCATTCTGAAACACTGGAACAGGGAGATGCCAACCTATTGCCTGAATTCATCGATTTAGTCGAATTGGGGGCGATCAAAGATTTTGATGATCATTCATTTTATGCTACTGCTTACTTTCGCAATACTGAAAACGTAATCAACAGGGTGAACACGGTGGATAGCGATACGGTTCTCAATCGTATCTACACCAATGTGGGTAGCGGAAAGGCATTGGGACTGGAAATTGGGACTGATCTAAACCTGACTCAATGGTGGAAACTTTACGCGGGAGCCAACGTGTACCACTATCAAATCGACGGAACATTTAATAACACGAAAATCAACCCTAAAGCCTGGCAATATTCAGCCAACATCAATACCACATTCGCGCTATCGCCTACTATGGACCTACAATGGTCACTTAACTACCTGTCCGAACGAATCACAGCCCAAGGCAAAGACTCTCGATACTACTCGCCTAATTTGACGCTAAGCAAAAGATTTCTTGAGGATAGACTAACCACCACCCTACAATGGCTGAATATGGATATGGGTCTATTGGAGACTAATGAACAACGAATAACCACTACTGGTGATTACATAGACCCAACGGATGGAGTAAGAAAGGCCTTTTACACGACTACTAATTACGTCTATGAAGTAGACATGATTATGGTCAATGTGAGCTACAAATTCAACAAGCTAAAAAATAAAGCCAAGTTTGCAGAGAGTGAGTTTGGCAACAAAGAGTTCTGATTGCAGAGAGAAGATAGTCAGGTCAGGTTCTCAAAAACCTGACCTGACTAATACACTTTTAAGATTCTGTTCCCCACTTCAATTTGCTGAAGCGATAGGTTACTGTGAGATAGTATCGTACGGAGTTTCGCTCGTAGGTATTAGCGGACTCAAAAGTATCCGATTGATCTACCACACTGTTTCGTTCCCAGCTATGAAGTAAATCGGCGAACTTAACGCTCACACTTAGTTTGTCATCCCACAGCTTTTGCCTCATCACGAGATCAGCAAAGTAGTAGGGTTCATTGTATCCCTGAGCAGTCAACTGCTGAGAAAAGTAGTTCATGGTCAACTGAGTAGAAAAGCCCATGGCCAACTGGTATTCCAAACTGGATTTGGTCGAAAAGTTTGTCCCTCTCCTCCTCAACTGCTCCTGCGCACTGGTATAAGTCGTGTAGGCAGCATTAGACAAGTTCATGCTGGTATTGATGCGAAGCTTCTCGATAGGCTTGAAATTAGCAATCAATTCCCATCCTAAAGAAGCGGCTGCATCTACGTTGGTATAAGTAAAATTGACTATCTCATTTTCGTCCTCAAAGCGGTAATGAATATCTGCATCTTTGACTCTTTTGTAATAGATACTGTTACTCAAGTAAACCTGATCACCATTCCAAGTCTTGTCGTGACTCAGTTCTAATGCATTGATCGATTCTGGTTTCAGGTATGGGTTACCATAGCTGATGGCTGTAGGACTATAGTAAGTCACAAATGGATTGAGTCTGTACTGGCTCGGTGCTTTGTTTCGGGTCGAGTAGTTAAAAGACAGACTCTGGCTTTCGTCCATCTGGTAGGCCAGCTGCACACTGGGCATAATGCGCCAATATTGGTTCAGGTAGTTTTCTTCGATTCCTACTGCATGAGGGTCCAAGGAGGTATGTTCTGCACGCAACCCTAGGCTATAACTCAGAGATTCAAATCCCTCCATTTTACCATTGAACTGGCTATATGCAGTGGATACCCTCTCCGAATAGATGTACTGATTAGACCTACCCGTATCTTGCTCCCACTCAGCATTTTCATCATAGGAATAATAATCATAAATACGCTCTGAATTTCTCAGCCACAGTGCTGCGCCTACTTCTATCCGATAATTCTCTCCGAGACCATGCTCATAGTCAAGAGAATAACGCTGGCTAATATCTCCTGTCATCTGATCACTGACCCGATCCAGACGGCTTACTTCCCTAAAACTCCCATCAGCATTATAGGTACTGTCAAGAAAAACAAATTCTTCGTCTTTGTCGCTGTAGCCATACTTTACTCGTGCTCTCAGCTCACTTTTCCCTTCTCTAAAAGATTGTTTGAACAAGAAATTGCCCCAAAACCAATGACGCTGATCTTCATCTACCCTTGATCGATCCAAAGTCATGTCGACCACTTCATCATCTGAGTAAATCACGTCAAAGTTCTTTTCTCTATCAAAATTATTGATTCCAGTAGAAGCACTAAGCTGAATTAAATTATCCTCATTCATTCGGTATTGCGTCTTGAAATGGTAGTATTGATCATACTTATCATTGCTACCACGGTAGAGCTGATCTTGCTGTGTAGTATCTCCCTGGTAGCTGGTTCTATAACTGTCTCCGTTATCAAGACTGGTATCCCATTTTTGATTGGTACCTCCCCCTATTTCAAACTGATTCATCCTCCACTTGGCGTTAGCATTAGCACGCTTGAAGTTGTCATTGCCTACTCCCAAAGTTGCATCGGCAAAAGTCCCTTGTCGCTTCCCCTTTTTGAGTACCACATTGATGATACTCTCTCCACTTTTTACATCATACTTGGCAGAAGGAGTGCTAATCACTTCAATGGACTCAATTTCACTGGCAGGTATCTGTTCCAAAATATTGGCTACATCCGATTCCACACCATCTATGAAAATGGCTACTTTTCTTCCTCTGAATGATACTTCATCGTCTAAGCCCACCGAAGTAGAAGGAATGTTCTGGAGCATATCCAGGGCATTGCTTGACTCAGAGGCTGGTGATGCACCTACATTAAACGCCTTCACTCCTGGTCTGACTTCTACATCGTATTTTCTAGACTCAATCACTACCTCTTCCATGCGTTTCACATCAGATTGCAGTGTGATCTTTCCCAGATCCAAATTGGCACTGAGATTCTGATGATCGAGAAGCAAGGTCTTGTATCCAATGTACGAGAGGCGAATATGGTACTCCCCTACAGGTACGTTCATCTTGAAATTACCATCAAAGTCTGACACACCCCCATTGACGATAGAAGAATCCACAACTGACAGCACCGCTATATTAGAAAAAGGCACCCCAAAGCCTTGTTCGTCGATGGTTTGGCCAGATAATTGAACTTGGGCGTAGGAAAAAGAAAAACAACTGATAAGGAGAGAAGAAAAAAATAGAATAAATCTGAGAGTCTTAAAGTGTTTCATAGAATCATAATTAATGTCAAACTTGCATCCGCAAATTCCATACCTAGAGTCTAAATCTGAACATTTGGACAACCATTCAAGCAATAGGTTCAATTGTGACCAGACAACCCCTCAAAAATGTCAGTCCTGTCAGTATTTACGAGCGAAAAAACCTGACTCAAACAGCCCCCTTCTGAACCATCATACTGATCTACAACTGAGTTTCAAAACCTCCAAAAAAGCACAATTAATAGGTACTTAAAAACCAAATAAGAACATCTTGAAACAAACATTCCCTGTCACGCAGGAGGTCGCGGGTTCGAGTCCCGTCCGCTCCGTAAAAGCTTCTTTGTTTACACTAGCAAGCTTTTTTATTTTAAGAACACAAAATTATTGAGTGATTCATAAAAAGTTACTCTAGATTTCTCTCCTTTACGTAAGTTAATCTCATGAGTCACATCACATAAACTTAATTTTGATCAAAAAAACATTCCTTCCTTGTCTGCTATCTCTGATAGTGATTGTCAGCATTTGCACAGATGCAGAGGCTGCTATCGTATCGGGAAAAATCTCCAACGAAGAGGGTGAACCTCTGCCCTACGCTACACTCTACATAGAAGGAAGCACTCTAGGGACTACCACCAATATAGAAGGAAAGTATGCAATCAATATCGAGCCTGGTGATTATTACATGGTATTTCAATATGTAGGATACCACAAAGAGCGAATCAAAATATCCATAAAAAACACCAACCTAAAACTAGATGTAGTCCTAAAGGCAGAAGCACTAACGCTCCGTGAAGTAGTCGTCAATGCTACAGATGAAGACCCTGCTTACGACATCATACGTGAGACCATCAAGAGAAAGAAACGATTTTCGGAGGAAATCAATGCCTATCAGTGTCAAGTGTACATGAAGGGTCTTCAACGTCTCGATGAGCGACCCGCTCAGATTCTTGGTGTACAAATCCCAATTGATACTGGAATTGTGTACTTGTCAGAATCTGTGTCTGAACTGACTTTTCAACGTCCTGACAAGGTTTCTGAACGAATGATTTCCTCCAAAGTCAGTGGTAGCCAATCGTCATTTAGTTTTAATCAAGCATCTCAAACTTTGTTTTCAGTTTATGACAATATCCTCACAGTAGATGGACTCACAGAACGTGGTTTTGTGTCCCCTCTCGCCAAAAACGCCTTCTTTTTCTATGATTACAAATTGGAAGGCGTCATCTCAGAAGGAGATCATCTCATCAACAAAATCAGGGTGTACCCCAAAAGAAAAGCAGACCCTACATTTGAAGGATACTTGTACATCATCGAAGATCTATGGAGGGTGTCTAGCTTGGAACTCACCCTAACCAAAGAACATCAAATGGAATTTTTGGATGTGTTGACTGTCAAGCAAGTACATGCACCTGTGGCAGATAGTACTTGGGTGATGTTTTCGCAAAACTTTGAGTTCTATCTCAACACCTTTGGGTTCAAGGGATCTGGCTACTTTTCTGCCATCTATTCAGACTACCGTGTGGAATTAAATCCCACCTACTACCAAAAAAGAGAAAATCCTAGTATCCAAATCGACAGCACCGCACGACCCAAAAAGCTGAAATCTTTTAACAAAAATGATGTCAAAAACGAAATCCTCAAGATAGAAAAAGGATCCAACGAGCGAAATGATGAGTACTGGGACAAAGTCCGACCCATCCCACTTACAGCCATCGAAAAAAAAGACTATCAGATCAAAGGTCAATTTGAACAGTTTAAAAAAACCAGCGTCTACAAAGATTCAACAGATAAAATTCACAACAGAATCACGTTAGGAAAACTAGCCTATAGTGGCTATCGCTACCACAACAGTGTCAAACAGTATAGTCTGAGTACTCCCGCATTGTATCAATTCATACAATACAATACTGTCGAGGGAATATTATTCAATCTCAGGGTAAAATACAGCCAACAAAACAATGGAAATACAATAAGAGATATAACTCCTGAATTGCGCTATGGATTGGCTAGCGATCATTTGTACGGTCAATTAAAATACAAACAATATCTCAATCGGTCAAAATTCGAAGAATTAAGCATCCATGGTGGTCATTTCGTGAGGCAGTTCAATGGTGACAATCCCATCACTCCGTTGATCAATTCAATTTCAACGATGGTATTTCGCAACAATTATATCAAGTTGTATGAAAGCACATTTATGGATTTGGGCTACCAACAGGAACTACTCAATGGTTTTTTTATCAAACCCCGTTTGCTCTATGCGCAGAGAAATGAACTCACAAACAACACCGACTATTCATGGTTTTTTAGAGAGAAAAAAGATTTTACTCCTAATACTCCAGAAAAATATCTCGGGACAGGATTACCAATTTGACGAGCATGAAGCCCTTATTTTTGATCTGGATGTCTCGATCAGATTTGCTCAGAAATTCATTACTCTCCCTGACAAAAAAATAATTGTAAGCAACAAATACCCTAAACTTAACATCCATTATTCTAAAGGAATTGCTGCAATTGGTGCACCGATCAATTATGACCTTTTGGAAATCAAGGTAGAAAATGATTTGAAATTAGGACTCTGGGGTACGAGCGTATGGAACATCGAGACTGGACTGTTTCTCAATACCCATCACATGGAATTCATAGACTATAAGCACTTCAACACAAACGCCTCCGTATTCACTGGATTTCAGGATGACTATTTTGAACTGCTAGACTATTATTATTACAGTACCAACGGGCATTGGATAGAGGGGCACTTCACCCATCACTTCAATGGATTCTTGTTCAACAAGCTTCCATTGTTGCGAAAAAGCAAAGTCCAAGCCATTGCCTCCTTGCACTACCTTCATACCGACTCTATCAACAATTATCTGGAATTAGGAGTAGGTATAGAACATATATTCAAACTATTCAGAGTCGATTATTTCAACTCTATCATGGAAGGAAAACACCAGTCTCAAGGTATTCGGCTTGGGCTTGGGTTTTGATGACCCAAGCCCAAAAGTCTAGTTGGCTAAACCTTAGACTTTAGACAAAAGCATCATCATCCTATTTCCTTGCCATCTTCTAAATGCTCAAACCAGATACACCAAAGGACATCGTTTCTGCTCCAGCTGTGCCTTATGAATTACTCTTGGCTTCTCTCTTTGATTTTATTCAAAAAATGGTCTTGAAACATCCAAGTAAAGTCTGGTGAGATATCAAGTTCCTCTCCTATAAAATTGGCTTTGAAGCATACCACATTGTTGAACTGCTCAGCCTCATGACCCAAGTATTCCTCCAATTCGCTAGGAGGCATGATATGGAGACTCGGCACATGACCAAACAGATCTACATCCAGATAGTTGGAAAACTGGGTAATCACTGATGCCGCGACGATGTTGTCCAATTCGGTCAAAAAACCCTCACTCAACTGTGCTGCCTCCACGGAAGAGCTCTGTTGAAAAGCTGCTGGTAGGCAGGTCTCATTGATTTTGGCGATCTCCTCTGCAGTAAAAATCAAATGGCACACCCCCTTGAGTTCACCAATCAGACCTGTACGTAGTAAATAATAGTTGTCAGACGCATTGGCACGAGTTTTACTCATCACTGCCTGAAACGAATCATACCCGTAATCGATCTTCTTGATGGCAATCGGTGTTTTCAAAATACTTGATAATGTAAGGGAAGCGCAATCCAGCCCTTCTTTGATCAAATTGGTAGCAATCTGATGTTCCTTACCTTGTAGTTGCTCTATCATCATGTTGTTGGTTGATGGTTTATATTTTTCATTTTATTCAATAGACTAATCATTGCTTGCGGGATATCATCTAAGGAGCATACTTGGTCAACAGCTCCGAGTTTGATCGCCTCCATCGGCATCCCAAACACGACACAGCTGCTTTCATCCTGTGCGATGGTATAGCTGTTGGCACCTTTCATTTCCAGCAACCCTGCCGCACCATCCTTGCCCATACCAGTGAGGATGACACCAATGGCTCTGCTTTTGATCACATTCGCAGCAGACCTAAACAAGACATCCACAGAGGGTTTGTGTCCTGACACTTTCTCACCTCCCAACAGCTTGACCCGATAGCCCGCCCCATGCTTTTCAGCGGTCAGATGCTGATCACCTGGTGCTACATAAGCATGACCTGACTGTAGCTTTTCACCATCTATGGCCTCTGTGACAGTCATTGAGCAAACATCATTGAGATACCTAGCATACTGTCCCGTAAACTCCACAGGCATGTGCTGTACAATCAAAATCGGAGGTAAATTATCCGGTAACCGAGCCAACAAATGCTTGACTGCCTGAGTCCCCCCAGCAGATGCTCCGATACATATGACCACATCCGTACTGGAAGTGGCTACCGAAGAGATCGCCATACGAGACACAGCATTTCTCTCAAAACTCGTGTTCTTGGTGGAGAGCTTTGAGCGACCTACTGTACGAATCACCTTGAGCAACCTTGCCTCCTGCATCAAAGTAGTCGTCATGTTCTTATAATCAATGATGGGTTTATCAATGACATCCACAGCACCATATTCCAATGCCTTGACACCTATCTCTGGATTTTTAGTGATCAGGGATGAAAATACAATCACAGGGATCGGATGTTGACTCATAAGTTTTTTCAGGAAAGTCAATCCATCCATGCGAGGCATTCTCACATCCAATATGATCACATTGGGTTTCACCTCTCTCATGATCTCTACTGCCTCGTAAGCATCCGATGCGGCCCCAATCACTTCCAAGTCTTCGCTCTGGGCAATGATAAACTCCAACATCCGCTGCACAGCACGAGAGTCGTCGATGATCAATATTTTTATCTTTTCCTTATTCACCCCCTGTCTGTTTAGCCTTCCCCACAAACTTCATTCTCACTACACCAGACACTGTGTCAAAGATGATTTTGCGTCCTCTCTGACCACCGGTATTATGTGCTACGAGTCTGATACCGTATTCTTTGAGCATATCTCGGGCGACCTCAGCGTTTCTATCTCCTATTCTCGCCGTAAAATCCACCTGATTGGCTCCTCCAAAAATCTTGGCGATCATATTTTCAGGTTTGCAATTCTTCCTGTACATTTCCTTGATCAAGCGCTCTATGGCAATGTTGCCAAATTTGACAGAGGCTAAACCTTGTCCATTCCAAAAAGGAAGCATATAATGATTGATCCCTCCAATTTTTTTGACTTGATCATAGAGACACACTGAGATGCATGACCCCAATACGGTGGTCACTTCAGTATGAGTAGTCCCTACGAAAAGGTTGGAAGGATACAGAAAGTGGGTCGCTATGGTCTCGACCTTACTCAAAATATTTCTTCGTTGGTATCAGAAAACAATTCGAAATCTTCCTCGAAAAGTGGCGATACATCTGAGGCATTTTCTATAGGCAGGATCACCGACACTACAGTTCCTTTCCCTATCTGAGACTCGATCTTCATCGTCCCATCCAGCAGATCGACCAGCGAATGTACAATGGACAGTCCCAAGCCATGACCTCCATAATTTTTGGTCGTCCCTGCGTCTAGCTGATTGAATCGATCATAAATATTGGCTCTGTCCTCGTCTGAGATACCTACTCCATTGTCACTCACTAAGAAAAGTAGATGATCCTCCATTTTGTTTAGTGCGACAGTCACTCTACCAGATGATGCATCGCAAAACTTATGGGCATTGGAAATCAAATTGGACAAAATAACAAGCAACTTATTTCGATCTGAAAGTATCGTTTGGTTCACATCTGCATCCATGACACAGTCAATTTGGTGGTCACCCATTTGACTCTGTACATGAGATATTGCCTCTGCCACTACCTCCGCACATCTGAATTTCTTGAGATCAATGTATGCCACTCCAGCCTCCAACTCTGCAGCCATAAACAAGTTTTGCATCTGAAAATTGAGTACAGATGCCTCTCTATAGATCAAGCGTGTATTCTTTTGAGCTGATTCTGTAGTCACACTGTCAGACAAATTCATGCGCAACAGTCCCATGATAGAAGTCATCGGATTGTTGATTTCATTTTTGATATTGGACAGAAAATGTGACTTCAATTTTTCGGATTGAAGCAACTTTTCGTTGACAGTTTTTAGATCCGCCATAAACTGCTTTTGCTCATCTAGGAGTCTGTTCTTCTCTTCAAACCGGAGGTTCAATTCATCGAGTAGTTGTTGATCAGATAGATTACTCATAGCGATTTTTGGTAAATTGTGGGTTTTATTAGTTTCAAGCTGGGTTCACTCTTGAACAGTGACTCTGAGTGGCCGAGGAAAAGATAGCCACCTGGTCTCAATCTTCTGACCAGACGTGAGATGACCTTGTCTTGGTTGGGGCGATCAAAATAGATCAGGACATTTCTACAAAAAATAATGTCATACATATCATCCAATAAGTACTCCTCATCCATCAGGTTGAGGCGACCAAAGCTGGTTTTGGCTCTCAACTCAGGTTTGACTCGCACAATTGGCTTGTTGGGGTCTTTACTCTTGAGAAAATAAGTTTGCTTCAAATAATGAGACAAATTGGCAATCCTGCTCATATTGTACACACCATTGACAGCTGTATGCAGGGCATCCACTGATATATCAGTCCCCATCACAGAATAAGAGCGGTGAGTAAGACTGTGTCTTTTCATATACTCCTCCATCACGATGGCTATGGTATAAATCTCCTCGCCCGTAGAGGCTGCCGAACTCCATATTTTGAGTTCACTGGCGCGTTTTTCTTCAAACAATCGTGGCAAAACCACTTCGTTCATAAAATCAAAATGAGCTGACTCTCTAAAAAAATCGGTTTTATTGGTCGACACGGCGTTGATCATGTGCACAACCTCCACTGTTTCTTCATTGCCCAATACCATGTCGATGTACTCAGCAAAACTGTTCAGGTTGAGTTCTTTGAGCCTTTTTTGAAGCCTCCCTTCTACCATCACTTTTTTGTGATCGGGAAGTTTGATTCCGTAATTGGCCGTGATGAATTCACTCAACTTCAAAAATTCACTTTGACTCAGTGTCTTTCGTGACAGCGGATTGGTAATGGTCTCTTTTAGGCTAGGTTTTTCCATTTTCATTCAATCAAAAGCTTTCGAATTCAGAATCTGAAACATCTGATGGTTTTCCCAAATCCAGATTGATTCCAGAGATGATTTTTTTGCTGGTATTTACGGTTGTTGTTGGCCTCCTAGCAGATACTTTTGGTGCCGCCACTACTGCTTTTCGTTCAGTTTTCACTGGTGTCACTGTTTTAGTCTTGAGTGGTGTAGATGCAGGAGTTGACACTTGTGGTTTTGCGCCTGCATTGGTGACTGATTTCAACTGTTGAATCGACTGACTATCCGTATTGCGTTCCTCTGTTTTGAAGTAGGAAAGCACTTGTGCCATCTGATCTGACAATTTGATCAGTCCTTCGGCATTGTTGGCCAATTCACTGAGATTAGAAGCATTGTTTTGTGCCACATCGTTCAATTTATGTACGGCACTGCTGATTTGCTCTGCACCGTTGTTTTGCTCGATGGTACTATTGGCGATTTCTCTGACCAATTTGGCGGTATTTTCGATCTCAGGTACGACGGTCTCTAGCATATCTGCTGATTCTGTTGCAGTAGCAACGCTGGACACTGATACCTGATCTATCTCATTGGCTGCTAACTGACTGCGTTCTGCCAAGCGACGTATCTCAGCTGCCACCACGGCGAATCCCTTGCCATGTTCTCCTGCTCTTGCTGCTTCTACGGCTGCATTCAAGGCCAAGAGGTTGGTTTGACGAGAGATCTCTCCGATAATCGATATTTTGTCAGTGATGATTTTCATAGACACCACCGTTTTCTTGACAGCATCATTGCTGTCTTTGATGCGCTGTGCACCTCTATTGGCGATCATTTCTGTTTCACGAGCGTTTCTGGTACTCTGCTCTAGGTTGGCTGCTATTTCTTCAATTGACGCGGATATTTCCTCCGCAGAACTCGCCTGTTCTGATCCTCCATCTGCAATGCTATGCGTGGTCTTGTTCATCTCATGACATGCTACGACCATAGATTTGCCGACTCCTTTGAGGGTTCCGATCAGGTTTCTAAAGTTGGTCGTCATCGTACTAAATCGATCAATCAAATCTCCCAATTCGTCATTGCTCACCTTGGTCACTTTGGCTTCCAAATCACCGTTCGCAAAGGTTTTGATGGTATTGAAGGCATGCTTTACAGATTTGGTCACTACTGACACTGTCCACAGAGAGATCAAAAAAGTAAAGATCAACGCTGCGACAATTGTATAAATAATCGTATAACGCATCCCCATTTTGTCTGTCAAAGAATATGCTGCCCAGTCCGTATTCAGTTGATCAACACTGGCGTCAATTTGTGCTGCAGAAGCCAGTAGCTTTTTCCTCAATCCTGAATTGTTGTCAAAACCAATGGCCTTTTCTACTTCATTGATCTCTACGACCAATCCTTTGATTTCATCCCATTCAGTGGTCAAATCTTCTTTGCCATTTGAAGCCACCTCGTCCATCAGCTGTAAAACACGGTTGACATCTCCTATGCTGACAGACTCTGTTTGTCTCTCAAAATAGGTCAATAGACTTGCTATTTCACTCTGCTTATAGTACGCACTGATAGCTGTTAATTTTTGATTCAAAGCACCAACCAAACCATTGTCAGCCGTACTCTTCTTCATGGAGGTCACTGACAACTGTGTCAAATCACTGTCGTACTGCTGTAGTTGCGATTCCATTTGGATCATATCATCGTCCAATCCATATTTCGATATCATTGGATTATTTTTCAACCATTCTACAGCATTGATGATCATTTGATGGTCGCTTTCCAATTGATTCAAAGAAGTGCTACTGCCCGTTTCATAAAATTTTGCAGTATTGATTTCGTGATAAATAAACTCATTTTGCGCACCGATCATTTTCACAGTATTGATAGATATGCCGTGCATCTCTACATCTACCTGATTGAGGCGATCCAGTTTGCCTATCACAGCAAAAAACACCCAAGCTATGATCAATAGCACCGCCAACATCGAAGCAGCGTAGACGATTAATTTGTTTTTGATGGTAAATCTCATATCTGTTAGTTTTTGTTGGTCGACTTCTTTTGGCCTTTGGCAACAGTGTTTTTACCTCCGCTGGCTTGCTCCTTCTCGTTTTCTATCTGTGTCTGAGTGATCGACTCCAATGCAATCACCTCGTTGACAGAGAATATTTGATCCAAATCCAGAATCATGGCATAATTGGCCTCTATAGAAAACATCCCGACTATGAATCGCTCGTATTCGTTGGTTTCAAACTTGGGTGCAGGGCGTACTTCATCCTTGACCAGGTCTATGACTTCCAATACTTCGTCTACCAAAATCCCGACAGCCAGCCTTTGTGCATTGGCGTTGATCTCTACGATGATCACACAAGTATCTATGGTAAATTCTGTAGGTTTCATCCCCAATTTCACTCTGGTATCTACGAGTGGCACCATATGGTTTCGTACATTGATTACACCACTCATGTATTCAGGCGCTTTGGGTATTTTTGAGATTTTGGGTACCTCGATGATTTCTATCACCTTGGTCACATTGACTGCAAAAAACTCCTTGTCCAGTCCAAAACTCAGCACATGCTGCGGTACCTGTGTATCGATTGCTACTGCTCCCATGACTATGCTTGTTTTGATTTTTTAGATTCCATTTCGTTGCTTGTCCCAAAATCATAATCCTCCAGAGAAAATACTTTGTCCAAATTGAGAAGCATGATGAATTTTTTATCCTTTTTGAACATCCCAGAGACATACTCTAGGTCAAACTTGGCATCTATACTGCGTGAACTTTGGATGCTATCCGCTGGTACAGACACTACCTCTTGTACCGCATCCACCAGCGTCCCCACCAGGGTCTTCTCTCCCTCCACCATCATCTCTATCACGATGATACAAGTATCGACCGTAGGCACTATGGGTGACAGCCCAAATTTGACCTTGGTATCAATGAGCGGCAGTATCTTGCCTCTGAGATTTTGTACGCCTGCCATGTGTTTGGGGGCGTTGGGTATCTTGGTGATGTTGGTCATTTCTTGGATCTCGACCACTTTTTTGACTTCTACGCCGAAGGTCTCCCCTTCTAGATCAAAGGTCAAAAAAGTCTTGAGATCGACCATTTCCTTTACTTCATTGTCTAACAGGCTACTCATGATGCTGCTAATTTTAGGTTAGAGTGTTTTTTTGAGATCAAATTGTTGGTATCCAATACGAGCGCGATTTTGCCATCTCCCAATATGGTGGCTCCTGACACGAATTCTTGATTTCTATAATATTTGCCGACGGGCTTTAGCACCGCTTGATACTCTCCCACGATTTCGTCTACACAAAATCCAACCTCACGGTCATGGTCTTTGACCAAAATGATGCTGTTGAGCAGTGGTGCGCTCTCTTCGGGGAGCTGAAATTCTCCTCGCAAGTCTATGTATGGAAACTGCTCATCATCCAATGTCACCACTTGGTTGAAATCATTGACAAATGATGCCCTTTTCAATTCATAACATTTCTCAACACTGGACAGAGGTATGATGTAATCTGTATCATGTACCTTGACCTGTAATCCATCGATCACAGACAATGTCAATGGCAACCCAATGGTAATCGTCGTACCCTCTCCTAGTGAGCTCTCTACTGAAATGTCCCCTCTCAGATCCAGCACGTTCTTTTTGACCACATCCATTCCGACACCTCTGCCAGAGATATCTGTCACATTCTTGGCCATCGAAAACCCAGGGACGAAGATCAAATTGAGCGCTTCTTTGTCAGATAGCACGTCTGTCTTTTTGATCAATCCATTGCTGATCGCCTTTTGCTTGATTTTTTCGATATCGATCCCTTTGCCATCATCTTTGATCTGTACATATACTTTCGCACCAGAATAATATGATTTGAGTAGGATGGTTCCCTTCTCAGGTTTACCTCGCTGTGCACGAATCTCTTGGGTCTCGATACCATGATCTAGGCTGTTGCGGATCAAATGCATCAATGGATCGGCTAGGTTGTCGATGATGGTCTTGTCCAACTCAGTGTCTCCCCCCTCTGTGATGAAATTGACGGCTTTGCCGAGTGTAGCAGAAATATCACGCACCGAACGATGAAATCTCGCAAAGAGGTTTTCGATCTCCAGCAAAGTCATGTCAAACGCCGTGTCTCTCAACTGTCTCGCGATCTTCTCCATGTTGTCGGAGATCGCTTCCAATGTTGGGTCAAAGTTGTTTTTAGCATAAAGAGACAAGGCCGCCTGAGAAGTAATGAGCTCAGATACCTGATTCATCAACTCATCCAGTTTGGTAGCAGCAACCCTGATACTGGATATAGACTCGACTTTGCTGGATTTCACTTCGGGAGTGCTGTCCTCCACTTTTATATTTTCAATTTCCTTGATGATGGATTGTACACGCTCATAGCTGACATCCTCCGAACTGTACATAGCAGGCATGTGCTCAATAAAATTCTGATTTGCCAACAGATTGCCTGCTGCCAGATGTTTTACTTCTTTGATATCCGACTCTTGTGTAAAGATGAAAGTCTCGTTGATATTGGACATAGGCTCGTCAGTCGCCAAAATCACCTGCCAAGAAGTGTAGCATTTGGTCGGATCATATTCACTACTGACATCCAAATCTACTCTGGCATACACCATGGTCTCCCCTATCTCTGTCAACTCCTCGACTAGCAAGAGGGGATTCGAACCATCCTTGAAGAAATTTTCGTTGGGTTTGAAATAAACGTAGTAGGTATGTAGTGCTGACTGGACTTTGCTTTGAGCTGGCTGCTGATCTTGTGTCCATTTGGCAGAATCAATGAGAATTTCATTGATTCGTTGGGTAAGTTCTTGATCATTTTTGAGATCCTTGGCATCCTTGAGTTCTGGAGTCAATATCAATACCTTGACATGATCCATGCACTGCAAGGTGCAATCAATAATCTCCTTGGTCAATGGGATCATGCCCGACCGTACCTTGTCATAGATGCTCTCTAGGTTGTGAATAAAATCCGTCACCTTCTTGGATCCGATCATACCACTACTCCCTTTGAGGGTATGAATAGAACGAAAGAGCGCGGCTATTAGCGACGGGTCTTCGGGAGATTTCTCAGCAGCCAGCAGGCTTTTTTCGATTTTCTCAAAAAGCTCACCAGCTTCTTCCATGAAGATATTTCTTAGTTGAATTAGGTCGTTTGCGTTCATTATTTCCTGATGACTTTTTGTACGATTTTGATTAACCTGTCTTGATCAAAGGGCTTTTCGATCCAGCCAGTCACGCCTTCCTTTTTGGCGACCAACTTCTTCTCCATTTGAGATTCGGTGGTCAGCATGATGATGGGTACATACTTGTATTTTTCATCCTTACGGACTTCTTTGATCAAGCCCAACCCATCCATCTCTGGCATAAATAGGTCTGTGATAATCAGAGAAACACGCTCCTCAATCAAACCGAGCTGTTTGAGTCCATCCAGACCATTGACTCCTTTGTACACGGTGTAGCCCTCGCTACTGAGCGTGACAGATACCAGCTCTCTGATACTTTCTGAGTCGTCTACTATGAGAATACTTCTGTTCATGGTGTTTGGGTTGTAAAGTCTAATCCAGATTTGTCTATCAAATCAGTCAATCCTTGTGGTAGATGATGTTGAATATTCAAATGATTGCCCGCTTCATCTGCCAAAATTTGAAGGTAAAAGAAGAGTTGGATCACGGATAGGTCAATTTCTTCTACGGCAGAGAGTTGAATATTGACACGCGCAAACTGTGTCATGGCCATTTCTGTCTTTTGATATATCTCTGTCACATGCTCTATGGTGAGCATACCTTCGAGTGATATGGTGACCCCATCACCTTCGTTACCAAACGGCTCCAAGAGTATCTTGAGTCCCGCAGATTGCTCTGTGATCATGTCCATATCAGTAGTGGGTGTAGAATTCATAACATAAGTTAGATTGAGAGATGAGCGTATCGCTCATCAATGAGCTGGAAGACATACCCTGAGTCTGGCGGATAGATAGCTTGCACATGTTAGTTTGGTTTTGGTTTCAATTCTGACATAATTTAGAAGTAAAACAAGAGGGAGTCAATCACCCAAATCCGTCAATTTTTTCTAAGTGTTTATGCCTAGATTCTTTTGCAACTAGCTGGAATTAAAAGATCTATGGTATTTATTCAAAAAAATGGCAATTATCTACTTGCTGTTAGGCACTCAATGCAGGCATCTGACTTACCTCGCGTACCACACTGAGCAACAGCTCTGGTTCGAATGGTTTGACGATGTATCCTCCTGCACCCATCTTCTTGACTTTTTCGATGATACGATCTTGACCAACAGCACTGATCATGATGACACGAGCAGAGTTCTTTTCTGTAACCAGTTGTTGTAAAATTTCGATCCCAAACATGTCAGGAAGGATATTGTCGAGGGTAATCAAATCTGGCTTCAATGATCTAGCGAGTTCTAGTGCTTTGGCACCTTCTTCTGCTTCTCCTATTACATCATAACCCGCATCGGTCAGGGCTATTTTGATCAGGGCTCTCATATAAGCAGAGTCATCGACGATTAGAACAGTTTTCATAGGCTTTTGATTGAGTTAAACTTGAGATCAAAGTTAGGTTCAGGCCCTTCTTTCCACAATCCTACATTCTCGCCATTTATTTCTAAGCAAAAAGACCTAGATGCATTCAGGATTGACATTATCTTGCTGCTTTACTCATACTGGATTATCTTTAGCGACCAGCCAGTTTGAAACTCAACAATTCCTATTTAATCACTCACAAACATGACAAGCGTAATACTCGCAGATGATCATAGTGTGGTCCGAAAAGGCCTCAAATTATTGCTCGAAGAATGTGGCACCATCATAGTCGTCGCAGAAGCTAGCTCTGGAGAGCAGGCCCTAGAGTTGGTCAAAGAACACAAGCCAGATGTGTTGGTCACTGACATCTCTATGCCTGGCATGTCGGGGCTGGATCTGATCCCGCTGGTCAAAAAAGCTGCTCCCAAAACACAAATACTGGTACTGTCCACGCACAATGACGAAGAGTACATCCTCGTGTCCTTCGAAGCAGGTGCCTTGGGCTACCTACCCAAAAACACCAAAGCAGAACAACTCATCGCTGCGGTAGAAAAAATAGCAGAGGGCGAACTCTACTACACGCCAGAGGTGGTCGATATACTAGGTGCCTCCCTGATCAAGCGCAGGAGTCCCGGCAAAAGCCTCAAATCCATGCTCACCAAAAGAGAGAAAGAAATACTCAAAGAACTGGTCAACGGCGCGACCAACAAAGAAATCGCTGATCACCTATTCCTCAGCACCAGAACGGTCGATTCTCACCGCCGCAACATCATGAAAAAACTCAACGTCACCAACAGTGCGCAGCTCGTCAAAATGGCAATAGAAAAAAATCTGATTTGAGGGGTGGGGTTTTGCTTCTTTGTTCTTTCATTCAGTTAAATGACCGCCTATATTCCAATGGCGAAAAGCTTGTTTTTGTTTTGAATAACTTACTGAACGACTGTGAGTGTTCAAAGCCTAATGTGTAAGCAATTTCACTCACTGACAAGTTGGTAGTTGACAATTTCTCTTTTGCTTTCTCAATCAATTTTTCGTGGATATGTTGTTGTGTGCTTTGGCCCGTCAAGGTTTTCAACAAACCACTTAAATAGTTGGGCGATACATTTAGTTCTTTAGCAATATTTTGAACAGTAGGTAATCCACTTTCTATCAAACTATCCTGATTGAAATAATCTTTCAGTATTTCTTCCAGACGATTTAATATTTTATGGTTGAATATTTTTCTGGTTATGAATTGACGATGATAAAATCTGTCTGAATAATTGAGTAACACTTCTAGTTGGGCAATGATCAGGGGTTGACTAAACTTGTCAATATTAGAAAGATACTCCTGCCTAATACTTTGAAAAATATTGATAATTGTAGTCTCTTCTTTATCTGAAAGGTGTAAGGCTTCATTGGCCGAGTAACTAAAAAAGTCGTACTGTTTTATGGATTTTGCCAATGGGTTTTGCCATAAAAAATCGGGATGAATGAGCAGCATCCATCCCGAAAGCTTATAATCCCCTTCTGTTTCGACTGAAAAAACCTGTTTGGGAGCGATGAAAAACATGACGCCTTCATCAAAATCGTAGGTTTGCTGACCATATTTGTACTTTACCGTAGAATCAATATTTCTTTTTAACGCAATAGAGTAAAAATCAAATATCCAACTGGTTTGCTCATCAGTTGAAAGATTCCTTACTTCATCCAAATTTATAACACTCATCAATGGGTGTTCTGGTTTAGGTAAGCCTCGGAATCGATGGTATTCGCTAATTGTTTTGATATGATGAGGCGCTATGTTTTTCATAATCTATGGCTATAGTTGATTGTACGCTTCTGCAAAGTCTTGAGCAAAATCTTTCATTTTGACCTTGCCCATCTTCTTGGGTTTATGTTCGTTGTAATGTTCGTACAATAAACCACTGTTTATAGCGGCATACATTTCCATCATACCCTCCGCAATGGCTGGTTGCATGCCCGCAGCTGCCAGACCTTCTCTCATCTGTTCATCCGTTATGGTTACCCATTTCAAATCTGGGTTTCCTATCGCTTCACCTAAAATAGCTGCCAATTCATTGTAAGTAAGTTCATCACTTGTCACATACCGTACTGTTTGGCCAGCAAGTGGTGAGGTAATCTCCTCGGCAATGACGCTAGCAATATCCATGGGTGATACCCACGCATTTACAACCTCATCTCCGATATTAGATGCTATAAAACCATGAGCCTTTGCCGAATGAACCTGCGGCAGCAAATTGTAGTAAAATTCGGTAGGACGAACGTGAGTCATAGCAACATCCGAAGGTAATGCATTGAGTATGCTTTCAACATAAAAAGTGCCCTGAAGTATGCCGTTACCTTCTTTCATATGAGCTCCGATGCTACTTAAGTTAACGACTTTTTTCACTCCACTTTGCGTTATGGCTTGTGCGTAGTTATTCCCCAGGTCTTTATAATAGGCAAGTAAATCAAGATCATGGTCAAAATAGTTTGCCGGTGGCACCATACAAAATACAGCATCCGCACCTGTAAATGCTGAAGTAATAAAATCAACATCTTTTATAGAGCCAATGGCTGCTGTCGCTCCCATAGCTTCAATGTCGTTTTGCCGTTCGGCGTTACTGCTTATCACTGTTACCGAATGTCCTTTTTGTACCAACTCCTGCGTTAGCGGTCTACCTATATGGCCTAATGAACCTGCAAGTGTAATTTTCATCTTTTCTGTTTTTATGTGCTTTGCAAAATTGCTTAACAAAATTCCGCAGAAACAGAAGGACGTTTGTAGTCAAATATATGATTGTTGTAGGCTAATGTAAGGTCTGTTCTTTTTCTTTCATTTAAGAACTAAAACCGCTGTTTTTAAATCTGTTGCAAGCAGTAGATTTTTTTTCAATTAAATGATGCTCTGAATTGCAATGGTGATTGTTGTGTGTTTTTTTTAAACATAGTACTGAATGATTGAGGGTATTCAAACCCTAAATCATAAGCGATTTCCTTTATGCTAAGATTAGTTGTGGAAAGTAGTTCTTTCGCTCTTTCAACTATGGATTCTTGAATATGGGTTTGCGCATTTCTGCCGGTAGTATTTTTTAATAAATCACTCAAATAATTAGGAGAGATATTGAGCTTTTCTGCAAAATAGTTGACTGTGGGAACACCCGACAGTGTAGCATTACTTTTTAAGTACACATCCATTAATTCTTCCATTTTTATGACAATATCATTATTCACAGAACTTCGTGTCAAAAACTGCCTATTATGAAAACGCTTTGCGTAATTCAGAAGCAAGTCAATATGCGACACTATTACATCTTGACTATAATGGTCAATGTTGTTTTTTAGTTCATCTTGCATTTGATGCATTAGGGACATAATGATATGGTCTTCTTTTTCAGAAAGGTGAAGCGCTTCTGCGGTTGAATAGGAGAAAAATCCATAATTATCAATATGCTTTCCTAATTCATAATGTCGTATTAAGTCAGGTTTAAAAACCATCATATATCCTGACACAGGGTCATCTGCAGGATTTGCGACAGAAAAGATTTGACCTGGTTTGGTAAAACTCATTACGCCTTCATCAAAATCATAATGACCTTGTCCGTACCGAAATTTGCCTGAAGCCCCTTTTTTAATCGCTACGCAATAGAAATCATAATAAAAGCTGCTCCATATCTCATTAGAATCGAATTTCAAATGCTCAAAATCAATCACGCTTATTAAAGGATGAATTGGTTTTGGCAAATTGAATAATCTATGAAGTTCAGATATTGATTCAATTTTATATGGAGCAGCTTTTTTCACACTATTCTTTTTCAAAATCAGTAGATAAAGATAAAGCTTTCCATTGTTCCATTTCTTCTTTTTCGTTTTTGCGAACTTGCAAAATGGCATTGTAACTATCAGAACCTAAAGGAAGATGCAAGGGAGGATTTAGCATTTCTGCAAGTTTAAGCACTAGGGCTGCTAATTTTTTAGGATTTCCTAATTGCTTACCATCAAACCCTGTAAACTGTGCTACCTGTTTATCTAAATTATAGGCATCAATTTTATGTTGCGCCACATTGAGTGTGTCCTCATTCATAAAATTTGTACGAAATGTTCCCGGAGCAAGGATAGTTACTTTTACGCCAAAAGGTGCAACTTCTTGAGCCAGCGCTTCTGATAGACCTATAACCGCATATTTTGAAGCGCTATAGCTTCCGTTAGCAGGATAACTCATATAGCCCATCATAGATGCGATATTAATAATGTGCCCCGATTTTTGATTGCGTAGGTGTGGCAGTACATTTCTGATGATATGGGTCATTGCAAAAACATTAACATCCATTGTTTTTCTAAACTCGGCATCACTTATTTCTTCGATATTACCCAATAGGTTATACCCTGCATTATTGACCACAACATCTATTTGTCCAAATTCATCTATGCCTTTTGAAATAGCATTTTTAACCTCTTTTTCATTGGTGATGTCCAATTTAATGGGGAGTAAATTACCCTCGTGATCTTCAATTTTTTCTAAAAGCGTGTCCGTATTTCGAGAAGTTGCAATTACCTTATCTCCATTATCTAAAGCTGCTTTTGTGATTTCAAGTCCCATCCCTTTAGAGGCCCCTGTAATAAACCAAATTTTCTGTGTACTCATATTTTTTTGTTTTATACAAAACTATCGGACACTTAGATGAATAAAGTTTTCAAATCAAGGCTAAACGTATTCAAATTCAATATTATGATTGAGTTTTTGTCTTATTACCGCTAAAGGTCTTGTGTATGAGCAGTAGCGGATTTTGTGCAACTGCTTTTCAAATAACAATATACTTTTACTTAATGGAAAAGCGGTTCAGGTTAACACCCAAACCGCTATTGCTTGTACTCAACGTCACCAACAGTGCTCAGCTCGTCAAAATGGCAATAGAAAAAAATCTGATTTGAGCGGTGGGGTGAGGAATCAATCTTGGACTGGATTCTAGACCAACCATGTGAGAGACACTACTGATCATTGGGAAGCTTTCCGAGCACTCGGACTACAAGTCCTACGATAAGGGTTCGACTTTACAAAAGTCGAACAGCGGGTAGAAAGGTTCATTTTGTTGCCAACGGTTTGTGTATGGTGCGTATCCCGCAGGGTATGCACTATACACCTTGTTAGGCAACGTTTTTTCTTTTTAGTTTAATATCTCCTGTTGTTTCTCGGTCAGTCCAATATTGACCTTCCATTTCATTGACTTTATAGCCTTCAAAAATTAGAAGGGTAGAGCCATAATGAATTTCACTTCTTTCTCTAACACTTGATTTTGGAGTGTTGATATAAGAGTAAATGAGTTGTTCTAATCCACGGTCTTTGTCAATATCAAAAGAAGCTCCAATGCTGTGGCTTCTACTTTCGTTCGTTTTAATTTTCACTTGAACATTAAAAAAGGTCTGGTTGATTTTTATTTCAGTCAGAATTGGGTCAAGTGACTTTTCATTCCAATTTGACTTCAACTCTCCTGTCCATTCACCTGACAGATTTGGAAATGGTACAAGCCAAGGATAAAACATCTTCCATTTCCAAGCCCATTTAATAAACACAGTCCATAGAATCACATTTATTGATATTGTGGTAGATATATGGCTAACCGCTTTATTTAAGTCTATGCTATCCAAATTCTGAGTTGATATGAAAATGATACCATAGGTAAGGAAGACTAGTCCTAAAATTGTAAAAGCAAATACTCGAATGTTATAAGTAACCATAGCCTAATATTCTAAGTGATTCCATAATAATACCATGTAGGAGTTAACATCCTGATAAGTCCATTTTCTCCCAACAAACAAATAGAGTAATTCAGAAACTTCACCCCATTCTTTGCAAGTTTCTTCGTCCTTGGTTTGTTCATATATATAGACTATTGACTCTTTTAATCTTTCTGTCCAAGAATCATTGTCATTCATTATGCGATTTGGAACATTCCAAACAAGACACTCTAAAAGAAAAGAGGTGATATTGTCGCTTACGTTCTCACCATCATCAATCATTTTATAACGGAGCTTTCGGTGCAGTCTGGTAAGTCGTTTAAATCTGCGGTAGGTATTCGAATTTTTGTTTACTCCATTTTCTATATGCTGCTTCGGGTAGTTTACCGTAGCTTTTCCTTTATCTGACCAAAATTTAGCACCTAACACATAACTACCATTTTTTGAATACCTTCTAAAATTCCAAGTAGGTACTACATCTGTTTCGATTCTATTTGTGTTTGCTTTTACGGTTATACATTTATCATTTCTAACTACTTCACTTCTGCCGAATTTATTTACTAATGCTGTTTCTACATCATCTTTAAACTCTGAATAAGAATAGCCGCTTGACTCTATATGAGCAATATTTACATCTTCTTCGGTTACATCAGGGGGTAAGTTGAAATAATAGCCACCTGTGTATCTTACATTTATATCAATATCGCTATTCAATCTAACATTTGTGTTATTCGCATACGAACCTTGACCAAAAGTTTCTGTTGATTTCTTTTTTAGTTTTTCGTCAGAGTTTATGGCGTCTCGAACCATTCGTTCAGAATTTTCAAGTTTTGTCTGTTCTGAATCACTTGGTGGTTTTGTCCAACTTACTAATTGGTCTTCAGTGTACTTTGCCATATTATTAGACTATTATTTCTGTACAATTCTTATTCGGTTTCTTTTTAGCACTTTGCAGTGCTTGATTTACTCTCTCGAGTACTTCCGATTTTAATTCGCCTTGATTATACTCTGTTACTCCGCAACTAACAGTAAAGTTGAAGTTCTTCCCATCAATATTAAATGTTGAATCTGCAATCAGCTTTCGCTTCCTTTCAGCAGCAATTTGAGCGTTGGAAATAGATGTCTTTTTAGCAATTATAAGAAACTCATCACCACGCATGAAATACCTGTAGGTTTCATCAGTTATTCTACTGTCTTTGGTTAAAAGGTTGCCTAATTTTGTAAGAATTTTGTCCGCTACTTCATAGCTATTATCTTCATTGAATTTCTTAAAATCATCTATATCTAATAAAATAAAAGATATTGGTTCGTCATTTGAGTTCCAATTGCTTATTAAGTTGTCTATATCTAACTCCAATGCTTTATAATTTTTTAGCCCTGTTAATTCATCTATTTGACTATCAGCTTGTATCTTTTTAAATCTTTTATTGAATAATAAATATGATGTGGTAAGGCTTATACCAATTAAAACCAAGGAATAAATTAAGATAACCCATAAAGTAATTGATAATTCTAGTTCGAGTTTTTCCTTCGCAATTGGCACGTACTTAAGGACAAGTACTAAAATGAAGGTAATAAACAAATATTTCAGCAAATCATAGAAGACCTTAGAAAGTACATCCTTTTTAAATTTTGAAAATGAATCTTTTAAATATCTCATTGGTTCATTCTAATGTTGCCTAACATTTGAGCATGCGGACAAAAGTTCCGCATACTTGCCTTATATCTTTTTTACAGTGCACTATATTTTTCTACGTAGTGCAATACTCAAAACACTCCGTCCATCTAAATCAGAAGTACCGAATGCCTTGACTTGATCAGCATAGCAAAATACACCCTCTCCCATCATAGCGACAAACTTTTCCCTCTCTAATACCACAAACCACCCAAAAAATACCCAAATATAGGGATGGCGGCAAAGCTGAGGATTGAATAACTTGACCTATATGAAACCAACCAGTTATATACTTCATAGCTATCCCATTGGCTATGTCGCTCCCAGCTACGGGAGCAGATTGTACCTCCTCGCAAAGCCGCTACAAGTCGCAGGAACAGATCGTACCCATACTACAGGCTGCCACAATCTGCAGGAGCAAATCGTACGAGTACGACGGGTCGCTGCAAGCTGCAAGAACACATCGTACCAGTACAAAACGTCGCTACAAGCTGCGACCACAGACCGTAGCAGTACGCAGGGTTGCTGCAAGCTGCAAGGGCAGATCGTAGCATTACCCAAACCTGCTGCTACCATGGCTAGAAAATGAACATACTATTTTTAAATAAATTAATCACATAAACTAACTAAACTATGATCAATGGAATCGCAATCACTAGGTTACGCAACAGCGAGTTTTCCCAACTGAACAGCGACGTATTGGCACTGATCCAGCGCAACGACCCTGCTGCCCTGAAGGTAGAAGAGGCTTACAACCTGCTGAAAACCGAAAATGATGAACTCACCGTCCTACTCAACCCAGACAAAGGCAGCGCCCTAACCGCGCTACTGGAAGCTGCCGATGACCGTCGTGACCATGCCGTCACTGGCATCAATCTGGTGGTGTCGGGTTATATCAACCATTTTGACCAGGCTATCCGTGGGCATGCACTCGCTCTACAGCGCAATCTGGGGCAATATGGCAGTGGGAACCTCGCCAGAGCAAACTACCAGAGTGAGACGGCTGGCATCAGCAGCATGCTAACCGACTGGACTACCAAGCCCGAACTGGCGGCTGCCATCACGGCACTGCACCTAGACGACTGGAAAGAGGAACTGACCCTGGCCAACAAGGAGTTCAACGATCTCTATCTGTCCCGCACCGAGGAGGCCAGCAGCGTGAGTCCTGTCAAGGTACGTGACCTCAGACTGAGTATGGGCGAGCATTACTATGAGTTGCGCGACCTGATCGTCAGCTACCACACCATCCACAAGGGCGCAGCACCCTATGGAGCCACCGTGAGTCAGCTCAATGTCTTGATCGAAAAGTACAACACCCTACTGGCTAGTCGCAAAGGCAAAGCCAGTACTGATCCAGAGACGCCCGTAGCAGCCTAAAGTATCTGAAATATACGGCGAATGACTACCCAGACTGTGGGGTTATTCGCTGTATCGACTTTATTGGACTAATCTCCATTGACTTGCAATGAGCCAATCCCAACTCTCAGGTAAAAGCTCAGTGCTGGTGATAATAAATCACCAAGAATCAAAAAAGAGTTGTAATGGGTGAGATCAAGTAGCTTTATACTACGGCAGCTTTGAAGATCAACCATGCATCAATATCTTGATATAGATACCCTCATCTAAGATAGGACTCATCAGACATCCAGGCGATTGGCTACTTTGACCCACCTGCTGTTGGCAGTCTTGAGGACAATCTTTGCGATAACCTCATCTGCTTCTTGCACGGATACTTTGAGCAAGTCCAATAGGTTGAGAATTTCATCAATATTGATTCCTTCCTCTCGGAGATTTAAATCAATAAGATCAAAGATGGCCAGCATATTGGCCAGAGGTCGGCGAAACTCATGTGCTTGGATAAAAGCAATTTCTTCGAGTTCGCTTTGCTGTTGAATGAAACATCTTTCGTAATGATCCTTTTCATCCTCATCATAGCATTCTCTGCCTTGGGGCGTCAGCACTGTATGCATGATAATGAAATATGATTCCTCGCCGAGGCTCATCCGTGACAACTCCCAATCCGAACCTACCATGGTACAACTGTCTCCTGTTTTGAACCACGCGTGAATTTTGGACATGGGCAAATCCGAAAGAGACAAAAGCTTCAAATCGATTGCCTGTTGGTCTCCAGCAAGGAGCCTCACCGATGAGGCTACTTGTCCCTCAGTGGTAGGCAAAACCTTGGAGCAGGATCGATTGAATTGCATGACACGACAGTTCTCATCCAACGCTATGGCCATGACATGAGTGGAGTGTTCTATCCATTCTGGCCAATATTTGTCGTGATCGGAGTGTTTTCGCCTCATGGCATGGTTGAGTTTTCTGGTTTGGGTCGCTATGTGAAGCTCATCCTGCTGGGTATCAGCACAAGTCGCAACTTTGCTTGTGCAAGTTTAGGACAGTTATCAGTGAGCAACAATAGGCTAGAATACTGAATTTTATTTGCGTACATTCTAGCAGCAACCCAAAAGAATCAATCACTCAACCATTCTGGTGATCTTCAAACCATTGTACTATCGCTGGCATGTTTCTCTCAAATCCCCCAGGAATATAGAAGTTCAACAAGCCCATTTTATGATCTGTACGATTCTCAAAATCATGCAGCATACCAGCAGGGATTCTGACAAAAGCGCCTTTGCCAGCACTGATCCACTCCTCACCAACCAATATCGATGCAGTACCCTCCAATACATAAAAAACTTCATCATTTTCGTCATGCAGATGCGCTCCTGGCCCCTGAGCGTGAGGATCCATCCACCATTCTGATATACTGTATTGAGCGTGCGTTTCAGCTTCATCAGCTTTGAATACCGCCTGCATGCTTCCCATTTGGTATTTTCTACCTTCGTTGGCCTGCAATATGAGGGCCTGTTTGTTTGCTTGATCCATGAGGTGTTGATTGATAATAGGTGACAAGATAAATGGGAATAGCAACTTTTGCACATTGCCAGCTTCGAGTTTTGATCAAATCACCAAGTGACTTCAAATACTTGCTATTCCTATCTATAAGGGTGATGTCTATCGCGCTGTTATTTCACCTTTTCTCCGCAATTGAACATCCATTGCACACCAAACTGATCCGTGCAACTGCCATAGTAATCCCCCCAAAACATATCCTGCAGCTCCATGGTCACTTGACCACCTTTGGCCAGTGCATCAAAAAGTCTCTTGGTTTCAGATCGGGTATCTGGTTGCAGATTGATGTATGAATTGTTGCCAAAATTGACTTGAAATCCCATAGATTCTGGTGCGTCGGTTCCCATCAAATTATGGACCCCTAGTATTTTGAGCTCAATGTGCATGATGAGATTTTTATCTTCTTCGGCCAAGGGTGGCATCCCTTCTTGAGCTGGAACATCTCCAAAACGCATCGGTCCCTCTCCAAAGAATTCTCCTCCAAAAACTGATTTGTAAAAATTGAATGCTTCCTCCGTATTGCGAGGAAAATTGAGATAAGTACTTACACTTGCCATTACTGTTTCGTTTAAAGTTTGATTTATTCTAAATATGATGTCATCTATCATTCATGTATCTCTTATCATCACCTTTCAAAGCAATGACAAAAGATTTCCTCTCCTAAGAGGATACATCAAAAGTAAAATTTAGCATGGAGTAAATCACGCTATTAAAGCGTCATTATACAGGGTCAATTGCGACAAATCCCAACCTATTCTATTACTTCCAACTCGATATGAATGCTACAACCTCCCTCTCCTGATATATATATCTCAGCTCCTATACTGATGGCCCTACTCTCTATACTCCCCAGCCCTAAACCATCTTTTGACTTGGCAATGTTGGGATCTAAACCTACCCCATTGTCACTGATTTTTAGTGTTAAGAGCTGATCCACCAAGCTGATTTCAAGTTTGGCTTGAGTAGCCTGTGAGTGTTTCAATATGTTCTTGACAGCCTCACGTGTGATGTTGTACAAGTTCACCTCGATCTCCTGATCAAAACGTCTGTTGCTCGCCTCGTCAAACTCAAAATCAAACTGGATTTGACCTGATCTATTGAGTTTGGTGATATCAGAACGAATAGATTTGACCAATCCAAAATCCATCAAAATAGAAGGCATCAGATTGTGCGAAATCGTCCTGGACTCTTCGATGGCCTCATTGAGCAGTTTGTATGCATCATGATACAACTCCTGCCTATCGACATGGAGCTTTTTCACATCGTCCGAAATAGCATCTAGACTCATACAAGCGATAGTCAGGGTCTGTCCGAGACTATCGTGAATCGAGCGGGCGATTCTGATTCTTTCGTTGTCTCTGACTGCCATTTGTGCCTTGACCTGATTCATTTCCTGCTGTTTCTTCTCATCGGTATTGATGAGTATCCCTACGATCCTGACCAAGGCATTTTCTTCCCAGTACACCTTCCCGATCGAATTGATCCATACGGTACGATTGTCATGACGCTTGATCCTAAAGTCCACATCAAAATTACCTCCTGACATGATGGTAGAATCCAACTGACTCATCATCATGGCCAAGTCATTGGGGTGCACATATTTTCGAAAGTCCTTGAGCATCTCTTCCAATTCAATCGAATCATATCCAACTAGATTCTGTGTGTTTCCAAATATAGAAGCCTTCTTGTTGAGCAAATCATAGCTGATAGACACCACATCAAGCGAGTCTAGCAGCAGCTTGTTGTATTCATTGAGCTCATCTCTGTTTTTCTTGAGATGAATAGCGTACAGACTTTTCGCATAATCATCTGCCAGATTGAATAAAAATTCTTCTAGAGAATCTGTGAAATCAAGTTTGGTCAGACTGTACAAATTGATGCCCCCCTTCAATTGATCACCTTGAAAATAAGGAATAGAAATGTAGGACTGAAAGCCATGAACTGAAATTGCCTTCTTCCATTTAGGAAACTGATCACAGTGACTTATCTCTGAAATCGCTATCATTTTCTTCCCTTTGATTACATTCAAAGCAGGCTCTGCGATTTCGGATTGAACTACAGTATTGATATCTAAGGTTTTATAAGCCAATTCACTGAAATGATAGCTCTCTGGTCTAAAACCAGTACTTGTAAGACTCTCCACATCTGCGATCCACACCCAGTCAAACCCAACTTGTTCGACCAAAGCTTTGCAATACTCCTTAGTCAGATAACAGTCATTTTGCACATTGGACGCGATGGCATTCAGTCCCAAGACGACATTGGAGTAAAGGGCTCGCTGCTGACGGTCAATTTCTACTTGTTTGCGATCCGTGATGTCTTGCACCGTACCAAATACTCTCACGACTTTTCCCTTTTCATTTCGTGCATTGATCGCTCTGACAGAAATGTATTTGAGCAGTCCTGTGTTGGGTTGCATCAGCTGTAGTTCCACCTGTGCAGCAACCTCATCAACAAGTGATCGCTGCAGCATTGCTGCAAACTCCAATTTGGAACCTGGGAGCAAAGTACTTTCTAGCAACTCTAAGGTGGGTTTTTGAGAAGCCTTCACTCCCAAGATACGATAGAGCTCCTCTGACCAATAATAGGTATTGCTGTCCAAATACCACTCCCAATTACCCAATTGTGCCAAATGATTGGCGTTGACTAACTTCCTCTCTTTCTCTCTGATCCCTTCGATCTGATGAATGTAATGTGTCAAATCTCTTTGTGCACCTACTATTTTTACGATTTCACCCTCTTCATACACAGGGATCCCCGAAAAATCAACCCACAATTCCTTCCCTGTAGCTGAAGTGAAGCGAAAAGTAAACTCAAAGGGCTCTCCTGCAAAACAGGCATCTATCGCTTTCTTGATTTTGTCGCTGTCTTGGTCATTGTAAAAACTCAACGCTACGTCGAGAGAAATATCTTGTCGAGGATCAAGACCATAAATCAAAAAGGTCTGATCTGTCCATTTGAGTATTCGATTTTGCTTATCAATTTGCCATCCACCTACTTTGGCAACCATTCCTGTGGTATTGAGCAAACGCTCTCTGTCACGCACTTGGTTTTCCGCTACTTTGCGTTGGTGGATATCAACCAAAATCCCCACTCTTCTGATTGTATTCCCTTGTTCATCCTTCTGCCCCTGACCACTGGCCTGAAACCATCTGTATTCACCATTTTTCAACCTGAGGCGGTACTCGATCGAGTACTTAGTTTCATTCTTAGCGATCTCGGACCGCAGCATTATCAAGTCATCTGGATGTAGCAGTGCTCTGAAGTTTTCAATACTGGCCTCTATTTCTCCTTCTTCGTACCCCATCAATTCGTACATCCTAGATGACCACCACATCTTATTGGCAATCAAATCATGATCAGAAATACCAGCGTTTGCTCCCTGTGCTGCCAAGCGAAATTTTTCACGACTTTCCTTCAGATCCATTTCGATTTTTTTTCTGTCCGAAATGTCGTAAAACACAAACTGGAGAGATTCTCTGCCCATATAGCTTACCACTGTCCCTTGGAGCATAATCGTAAATGTGTCACCTCCAGCATCAATCAACGTGAGTTCTGTGATGGGGATTTGTCCTTGCTCCCTGATTTGATCCACCAGTTTCAATATTTCAGGCATTTGATCAGGAGGGACTAAGGCGATCAGGTCCTGAGCACCAATCTTCTTATTGAAGTCTAACTTTAGAATATTATAAAATTCCTGATTGGCAAACTCTATTTTTCCCTCGACATAGACACCAATCGCCATGGGAGAATTGTCCACCAATTCCCGGTACCGATTCTCGCTGTTCAACAACAGTTTTTCCTGCTCTATTTTTTGATATACGTTTCCGATGATTTGGATGAGTTGACCTATGCTTTCCAGTTCTTCAGAGTGCATGTCATTTTCTGACTGATTAAATACCACCATAGACCCTACTAGCTGTACTCCCTTGTAAATAGAAAAACAAGACCAGCTCATGTATTTAACAGAATGTCCCTCATCTTCATTGAGGTGATGGATATAGGTTTCAAAATTTTCATTGAAACATTGCCTTCTCAAAAAATTAAACTTCTCCTTGTCTTTGACCATCAACTGAATCAGCCAATGTTGAAAGCTTACTGGAATACTTGTTTGCTTTCCAAAAATCCATGGGTCACAATCAGGTTCAAATGCAATTACACCAAAACTCCTTCTGAGATAGACTTGATCCAGCTCCGTGCATAACCTCACCAAAATATCCGTCATGGTTCTACCAAACTCCTTCATCGCCAAGACCTCTCCTTTGAATTTATTGATCTTGTACAATCGCTTTTTGAGTGTGATATCACGGATATTGCACTGAAACAAATTGCCTTCACCTATCTGCATCATTCTTGCTGATAGTTCCACGTCCATCAGATCACCATTCTTGTGCATGATTTTCCTTTCGATCCTGATCTCACCTTTTTTCAATAGGTATTCAAAAAACTCTATCATCTCGGTTTCTGAACCCAGTGCTGCTTGATGAATTGGGATGGATTTGATTTCCTGCAAGGTATAGCCAAAGATCTCCAAGGCTTTGTCATTGGCATCCAACACACGTCTGGTTGGGATGTCAATGATCATCATTCCGTCCAAACTAGAGTTGATCACATCCACAAAACTCAAGAGACTATCTTGCTGCTCGCGATAAATCGCCACATGATCTGTGATATTGCGCATACTGCCCAGTATCTCGTGTTTTCCATCCTTGGATTCTACTATGGAGGTGGAGATAGAAACAATGAAATGTTTGCCTTGTTGGTTTTTGATGTCCAGTATTTGAGCTACGACCTGTCCTTTGTCTAGTGTCCTCTGGTGCAAATCATCGAACCCCGTACAATTGAATATAGCTGCCAGATTCTGACCGATAACTTCAGTCAATTGACATCCAAATTCACTCATCAGCTTTTGACTAGCATCTATGAGTTCGCCTGAGGTAGTCACCAGATACCAAACATCAGGTAGCAGGTTGAATACACTATCATGAATTGAAGGCCGATCTTTCATAAACTAAGAATTGGAAAATCCTAATGTAAATAGATCAAGGCAAGAAATGAAATCTATACCGATCTATGCCTAAATATCCGGTGTAATTGTTTGGTAACAAAAGGCGAAATAGGCAGAAAAACCTAGTCAAAATCGGGTAAATCGTCTGATTGCAACCGCTGTACGATATTTTTTGTAAACAGCAAAAATTAGTTGTACTAAAGTATTCCCCAAAGTCAGATTCCAATCTGAAATAAACAACCTTTAGATAATGAGAAATAGACATGCTTTTCGTAGGTTATTTGTCTCATTTCAAGAAACAAGGTATGATTATATCTATGTCAAGGTAGAAAATGAAGAAATAAGTGGCATCACTTACTTCTATCTCTTCACAACCAAATGAGCATTTTTAAGCATGGGTTTACATTCATACTCAAGCCATATTTGAATCAGATTCCATGGAATCATGATTGAATCTTTGGCACTTAATTTTGACCCTTCCATGTGAACCCAGGTTTTGAGTGGCTTTTCTAGGAATATACCTAAGAAAGAATCTTTGCCCATTTTCTTTTTAACTCTTAGTAGAATCTCCACATCAAACAACCATCTAGAAAAGAAAGATTGATCATATATCATTGGAATTAACTCTCTGTGGAAGACCTTCGCTCCACACTGCGTGTCTGCGATTCTCAAACGAGTGATCATAAAGATGAGAACCCTAATCATATCGCTGACAAGCTTTCTGATTGGATTTCGTTCGATCTCATTGACTCCATCGTTGATATTCCTAGAGCCAAAAACAATCTTTAGATTGCCTTTTGAACTTTCGATTTCTGTGAGTAGGTCTCCATAATCCTGAAAGGAAGTAGATAGATCTGCATCTAGAAAGCCAATGGTATCTACATCTGTTTCACGATGCAAAAACAAAGCTCCTTGTCTTACAGCGTTGGCTTTTCCAGCATTTTTTTCTACATTAAAGACAAATACATTTTCGTGAACCAAGTTTTTGATTCCGGCCAAGGTTGATCTCGTAGGATCACTGCTCCCGTCGTTGACGAAGCAAAGCGTGATATCGTGATGATTCTTGGCAAATTCAATGAATGTGTTCAGTTCTAATCTGGATGATTCATTATAGCAGGGTATTACGATTCCGTGTTTCATAGTATCTTTTATTTATCAAATGATTACATCGCAAATATTGTAGTGAATCAGTTTACATCTTCTCAATAAAAGTTGAGCCTACAATATCTAGTGATGAGCAGCGGATTTTGATAGTTGAGTAGCACATTGTAAGAGAAAAACAATTAGTAGTTGATTTTGCTCGTTTCGACGAACAAAATCTTGAGGGACTTACTATGGTTACAATTTTTGTATTATGACTAACAACAAAGTACAGACGTACAATGTATTGGCTCTAGCAGTAGCTATAGGGTTGCTTTTTCATGGAGCTTCCTTTTTTAGCACACTGGAAAACACCTATGATATATTCGTACATATCTTTTTTGCGGATCATTATAGAGATTCCTGGTTTGACCCATGGGAGCCTAGTTGGTACACTGGGTTTAGTTTGATCAGTTATCCTCCATTGACACATCAGCTCTTTGCGCTTTTGTCATTTATAGGAGGGTTAAAATTCGGGGCGTTTTTATTAGCCTTTGCCATAGTGGTATTATATGTCACAGGATCTTACCGTTTTGCGAAACTCATCACTGCCAACGACGAAGCAGCAGCATATGCAGCATTGATCGCTGTATTCCTTCCCAGTGTGGTGGAAGCCTTTCACGTATTCGGGCAGATCCCGATGATGATGGGAATCAGTTGGCTTTTGCACGCCCTGCCTGAAATATATCTTTTCGTTCGCTATGGCAAATTCCGCTACTTTTTCAATGGCATGAGCCTAATAGCTGTAGCAGTCTGCTCACACCACGTAACTCCCATTTTTGGAATGGTGTTTTTTGTTGTTCCTCTGATGGGGACTGCTGTCATGGATGGTGCTAGACACGAAGCTGGTAGTTATGAAAAAGTGGGCATAGCACTATTTATCAAGTATGTAAAAAAATATTTGCCACGCATTATTTTCTTTGGTTTCATGACGATCATAGTGGCCATGGTGGTCATACTACCATATTGGATATGGTCCAAAAGTGACCCTATTACACAGGTACCCATACCCCACGGATCACGAGACAACTTCATAGAAGTTTTTAGTTCGGGACTAGTTTTTTTCATCATCCCTTGGGGTTTTTTATTACTGATTTGGCCCTACTGTTTTTATAGGTATTTTTCTAAACGAAACATCTTTTTGGGACTGTCATTCGCCATGCTTACACTCTTAGGAACGGGAGGTACTACGCCCATTCCAAAAATGCTATTGGGAGAAAATGCCTTCAATATATTGACGCTTGAGCGCTTTACTTTTTGGGCGACCATTTATGCCATGCCGTTAGGTGGGGAGTTTTTATGGCGCTTCACCAAGGGTGATCTGTACCAGCGAATCATGGCTCGTAGATCTAAGGCGGTTTACTCATTCTATCTCAGTATTATGGTGATCTGCATTTTCTTTAGCGCAGGATTCACGATGAATCTGAGCTTCTTCCGTCCATTACAACCTGAATCCATCAACCTAAAGCCCATCCAGAATTTCCTTCAAAGCGATAAACATTACAAATGGCGCTACCTGACACTCGGTTTTGGAGATCAAATGGCTTGGCTCTCGGCCAATACAGATGCCATGACGATTGATGGGAATTATCACTCGGCTCGCCGTGTACCAGAACTGACCACACGAGCGATCGAAAGACTAGAAAACTCTAAGTATAGAGGTGTAGAAGGAATCGCAACATTGCAGCAGTTTCTCAGTTCACCCGAAACCTTCCATCTCAAATACATCTTCTCCAATGACAAATTCTATGATCCTCTACTCTATTTTTCGGGTTGGCTCAGGGTAAAATCTCTTAGCAATGGGATCACAGTATGGGAAAGATCAGACGTATCTGCCTTACCATCTGTTTTACCCAAGAAGGATATACCCCGCTTCCAAAAAATCATGTGGGGAATAGTACCGATCTGTACACTGCTCATAGCATTTTTCTTCAACGTCCAGTTGCATTGGATTCATCACGTATCAGGGTCTAATAAATTAATCGACGACTATCGCAATCAGGAGACTTTGGATAAGAAAATTAGTCCCCTTTTCTATTTCGTGATCAAGTATTGGATTCTCTTGATTCTGTTACTAGCTCTAGGTTTGATTGCAAAAATCTACCTGATGAACGCAAAACAATTGGGTCCAGAACGAGTTGTTCAATCCTACTATGATGCGCTGGATTTCAAGAGATTCGAAGAGGCTCATTCTTTCATAGATCCTGCAGATAGCTTGACTCTTGATCGCTTCTTGTTGGAAACATCAGTGACAGATGGAATAGTAGACTCCTACGGCAAAATCAATACGATCGAAACGGAAATCTTAACGTCGACAGCTGATTACGCCAAAATAGAAACACAGCTAGAATGGATAACTCCGCTGGAGAGTTATCACAAAACACAATTGCATGAAGTCATCAAAAAAGGAGGGAAATGGTATATCAAAGCCAATGAATTCAATAACTATATACCAGCCAATCAATTCTCAGACATTCCAGAAGTCAACTTTCTCAACCAAGGACGACGCAAAATCACCACCAAAGAAACCTTCCATGAAGATGTATTAGACAGACCTGTACTAAGGATTCTCCAAGCCAATTTGGTGAAGAAAGGTAGTAGCTATCATGTAGTGGGTATGATTCAAAATGTAGACAGTTACCCTGCGGATCTCACTGTAAAAGCCGCCTTGATAGATGAAAATCAGATTGTACTGACGAGTTACTACGACAAATATCACCTCACACACAAACTGCTCCCAAAAGAAATAACATCCTTCAGAATCGACTTTGAAGCAGTCGCTTGGAACCAGTTAAAACTAGACTCACTTGCTACTCTACCGACTCCTGAGACTTTTAAGCTTGAAGTCTTGGCAACTGTCATGACGCAAGATTTGTACAAAAGCATCAGTATTCAAGATCTGAAGATCGAGCAAGATCAAATCTCAGGAAGACTCTATAACCATGGGCATCTCACCTCGACCATCACTGAGTTGGTATACGCCTTCTTTGATCAGCACCAACAGATCCAATGGGTCACTACATCATTGGCAGAAAAGAGTGTATTCCCAATGAAATATGCAGATTTTCAAAGTCAAACCATGAATCTAGACAGTCTTCAATTGATCTCACCGAAGTCCCTACCCATTCTACAGGTAAATGGATTAGAAAACGAAAATATTATCAACAAGTATGCCTCTCAGCATCCCGCACCGCTGTTGCATTTGACTCCTTACCCAGGATATGACAGCAAGTTTCTTATGATCAACCTCAACAATTTTGTTGGTAGCCCTGGACCGTTTTGATATGCAAAAGTATCTAGTCATCATATCGCTTTTACTATCAGCTACAGTACATGCACAATCAGATCTAGTAGTAGACCTACAACCAAACTATACGGCAGGTGACCCAATCACCTTGGTCTGTCGTGGCAGCACTGCATTACCAGACAGGATGATAGCGATCTACGCCTATGGTGTTGAGTCCATCCATGGTCAGCTTGAAGCTAGTCAGGTCTCTTTCCAATTGCCTTCACAGATTAGTCAAGTGGCTGGAAGAATCAAAATAAAATTACTTAACAAACAGGAAATTGTATGGCAGGGAGAAACAAGTGTCTTAGTAGATCAATCGTCCGAATCTAGTATAGAAGCCTACTGTGGACCTAAACATCTCATCGTAGACAAGATGGACTTTGCCATGATTACTGCCTCCCTACTAGACAAATATGACAACCCATATCCCGACAGTACAGCATTGAATGTCCAATACATGCAAGGAGAGCATGTCACGACATTCGTGACACAAATGCAAGACCTAGTGGCATTCCAAAGAGTGTACGCCCCTCAAAAAACTGGTATAGGGTCTGTCTCTATCATGAATGGCCAAATAGGTTCCAAAGAATTTCGATTAAGTTACTATGCTAATGATCCAATCAATTATAGCTTACTTATCGAACGCGAGCACAGATATGCAGATGGCAACCAGCTAGTACATCTCAAAACCACTCCAATACAAGACAGTACGAAAAATACGGTTGAGAATGGTACTGCTGTCTATTTCTACATCAATGATCCCAACGGCAACCTCAATGCACAACTTATTGGTCAAACCATATCAGGTGTTGCTCAGGTCAATCTTCCAGCTCCACTCGAAGCTACCACGTGGACGATCCACTCCAGCATTCCAGGATATGCTACAAGTCAAAATACTCAGCTTCACTTTGAACAAGCGATCAAAACCTTGCCCGTAACACATAATGAAAGGGGGATCATTGTAGGCCCTGTACTCAGCTATATGGGGCAACAAGTAAAAGATGGAATAGTCATCAAATTGATAATCAAAGGAGAAAAATACTACTATGCAAGCTCCAATCCTATCAAGTCAGGTTACGCGGAATTCGGATGGCCTCTGGATATGAAGACAGGAAAATACAGCATAGAAGTTAGTCTAAACAAGACTCGAAATATAATAGAGATAACAAGATGAACAACAGCCAAAAACTTTCGATTCTATATGTCACTGTCAGTTTTATGGTGATTCTCTTGCTATTGTTTTATGGCACTTCGCAGTTCATCACATTCTTCAAAACAGGAGCCGAACGTCGTGACATGTTGCTACTGGACTCCTATCATATCAACGATTTTTACCAACCTCAAATCAACTGGATTAACCTTGGTCAAAACGAAGGAAGGGTGTTTGAACCTGCTGTTCAAATCAAAATGGGCAAAGACTATATCGCTTCCTATTTCTATCAATTTCAAGCTTTCGAAAAAGGTGAAGTTCAGGGGCTTCATGATTACTTCACTGAGCAGTTTAGAGCCAAATTCCTTCCGCTAATCCATCAATTCAGAGAGGATAAAAAGACTCTTCTTGCTACGACAATCACCCATGAGGTAGATCTCAAGTTTTACTCAGAGGATGGTACCATTGCTACTTTAGAAGATCGGGTAGTAAGTTTTCATAAAATCAAAGAATTGGATCTGCCAGAAGTATCCTTTTATGACACCTCTCAGTACGAAGTGATGTTACTGCTAGAAGACAACCACTGGAGGATACGACACAAGGTTAGCCGTCCCTTACTGGCTCAAAACTCAAAAGATCCAAAACACATTCCTCGTACTAGCGTGAGTGGTCAGCAGCTCTGGGTAGATGATAGCATCTTTCATATCCGAGGTCTCAATTATTATCCACAGCAATATCCTTGGCAGGAAATGTGGCTAAATTATGATTCAATAGATTTCGATTCAGATTTCGCATTGATCAAAGACCTAGGATTCAATACACTGAGGATATTCATCCCTTTTGGAGAATTCAATGACCCATCCGCTCACCAATTGCATATGGATCACCTCCAAAATCTCATGGACAAGATTCATGATCATGAACTCAAAGCCATTGTGACGCTTTTCGATTTCTTTCTAGGCTATGATGTAGTAGACTGGACGCTCTCGGATCGTCATGCAGAACAAATCGTCACGCTACTCAAAGATCATCCTGCCCTACTCGCTTGGGATCTAAAAAATGAACCTGATTTGGATTTTGATTCCAAAGAAGAGCAAGTCGTATTGGACTGGCTATTTTTCATCAACAGAAGAATCAAAAGCTATGACCCACATGCGCTGACTACCATCGGATGGAGCCAGCCGGAACACGCCAGTCATTTGGCCAATGAATTGGATTTTATTTCATTCCATTATTATCGTGACCCGACTTCATTCGCTGGTGAAGTAGAGGCGCTACAGCAACATCTGGATGTTAAAAAACCTCTGTTCCTTGGTGAAACAGGTATGCACAGCTTTTCTGCATTTTGGTACCCTTGGAGCAACAGTCAAGAAGATCAAGCGACCTACTACGCTGACATACTTTTAGCCACTGAAAAACTTGATCTGCACTGGGCTATGTGGACGATGTACGATTTTGTCTCCGTACCAGCCAACGTAGCAGGTAGATGGCCTTGGCAAAAATCTCCTCAAAAAGCTTATGGATTCATTGACACTGATGGAAACAATAAGAAAATATACAACTTAATTCAAAATCATCTAAACAAAACGAAATGATCAATCAACTAAAAATCGGGATGGTCACAGCATATCCCCCAAGCAAAACCACGCTTAATGAATATGGGTTTCATTTGACTCGACATTTTCAGGACAAAGGAGAAGTGGAAGAACTTCAACTCTATGTCGAACATCTCCCCGACAATCAGAAGTATGAAAGTGATAGTGATAAACTGAAGTTCATTCCATGCTGGAGTTTCAATGCCATGGGAAATGCCTTTTCAATCCTGAAACAAATCCGAAAACACAAACCTGATGTAGTCATCATCAATCTACAATTCCTATTGTTTGGAGACAAGAAAGTAGCTGCTGCGTTGGGGTTGATGCTTCCTGGATTATTACGATTGTTTGAATACAAGAATATTGTATTGCTACACAACATCATGGAAGAGGTCGATCTCACCAAAGCAGGATTAACCTCCAATCCCGTACTGAAATGGGCATATGGTATAATTGGTAATATACTTACCAGATTTATCCTAACAGCCAATCTGGTAGGTGTGACTATTGAGAAATATGTCGATGTGTTAAAAGCCAAGTACAAAAAGAAGAACATTGTATTGCTTCCACACGGATCGTTCGAAGTTCCCCCTACTCCAGATTACAGCATTCCAGAAGGTCCTCGCCAAGTCATGACCTTTGGTAAATTTGGCACTTACAAAAAAGTCGAGGTACTCATAGAAGCGATCATTGAAGTAAGAAAGAGAGTGTCCTTTCCAATAGAACTAGTAGTCGCAGGTACGGACAATCCCAATGTTGCTGGATACTTAGATGGTGTACAAGAGAAGTATAAAGCGGTACCTGATATGGTTTTCACAGGCTATGTAGAGGAAGAAGATGTTCCTAGAATATTCAAACCCTCCACTGCAGTGGTATTCCCATACACTTCTACGACAGGTAGCTCTGGTGTCTTGCATCAAGCGGGTAGTTATGGCAAAGCCGCTATTTTACCAAACTTGGGAGACTTGGCCCTTTTGGTGGAAGAAGAAGGCTATAGAGGAGAATTCTTTGAGCCAGAAAATGTAGAAAGTTTGGCCAAGGCGATTGAATTATTGCTAACTGATGACGCTTATAGAAATCAGCTGGAAAGAGCAAATTTCCGCGCTGCTGCTTCATTGAGTATGGCAGATATTGCTGATTGGTATTTGATCCATATCGACAAGCTGTTAGATAAGCACTAGTCCAGCGACTAGGCTTTTCTAACAAAGAACAATACTTGTACTACCAATAAAATATTTAGGTTGAAGATTTGAACATAAATAACCTGAACCAGACTTTCATGAAAGAAGTAGATCAAAACAACTTGCATGAGTCCCATAAATATGGCGATGTACACAGGCAAATATTGATCGATCGATAAAAAGTAATAAACAAAAACATTGGACAGAGCAAAGAGCATCGTGGCGAAAGCATATAGCCACAAGTAAGGAGCAATTGCCATGTATGCTTCACCAAATAGTGTCAATACAATCAGATTAGGAAAGAAAAATGCGAAAGATGCAATCCCAATAGAGAAGACAGATATCACCAAGATATACTGCAATAGTTGTGTCTTAAATGCCTTACCTTCTTTGCGAAGCTTGACAATACGAGGGATCAAGATCATGACAACCATCCAAGTGACGAAATAAATCATGCGACCAATCAATGCCATAGATGTATATAAACCAGCCTGATGACTATCGAAGTAGTGCTTGACCATGATAATATCACTGTAGTTGATAATAATCTGTGCGCACTCATAAGCTGCTGTCAATAGAAAAAATCTCCAGACAAGTTGAGACTGTTCGAATCGAGCAGAGCTCATCGATACTTTTGAGGTCTTACCCGTCATCTGATACCCTACCAATACAGAGGCTACTATTGCCAACGAAACCCAAGTCGTGGCTTCTCCATCAAGTAAAAAGATCAGTGCAAAAGTCATCAGCAACCTTACCCACATTTCGGTTTGATAAGATGTCGATAGCTCTACGAATTTTTCAGTACCCTGCAAAAAGCCTCTTTTAACACTCATCAGGAAATACAAAGGCAAAGCCAAAGAAAAAGTGGGTAGTGCCCAAGTATTGTCTATATGAAAGAACTCCGAAATAGAACCACTAGCCAACATAACAAGCAATGACAAGATCCCTCCTGCCCAAAGACTAATCTTAGTAATCCATTGTCTGAAAGCAACCTTGTCTATTCCCTCCAGCTCTATGCTATACTTAGCAGAGACTATCTGAAAGGTCATGGCTAAGAATGAAAATGCCAAAAGTAAAGTAACCAATATCCCTGCCTCTGCAAACTGTGAAGGTGTCAATACCCTTCCTAGCACCAAGTTATATGCATAATTGCCTCCGTTGACCAGCATGGTGCTAATCAAGAAAATCCTAACCGGCGTGAAATAGGCTCTGAGCTGTACCGGTTTTGCGAGTTCATTAGTTACTGAATACATGATCAAATTGAGTTTTGTTGATGAATTTTTGTATAGAAGGGTGTGAGCAGTTCACGTAGCTCAATTGCTTGCGCTGTCTTCTTAGTTTGACATAAAGCATAACAAGTGCATTGAACTGCGCCAAGTCTATCTCTTGACATTTTTCCATATCTATCCTGAAATCTTGTGCCTCCATGGCTCTGCTGCTGACGATAGAGACCAAGTCGTTCCAATCTGATGGCTGCATGATGTCTCCTGCTGTGATGTGTATTTTCATTGTCTTAAATGTTTAAAGTTTATTGTCCTCGTTCTGAAAACTTGAGTCAAAAGTATGGACTCATTTTCTAGTCCAAGATCACGAAACGTTGGCTGGTGTTATTCGCATAGTCAACGACCATATCTCTCGATAAATAGATGCATTTCAAGTATTTACCATTCGACCCCCAATACTTGCGCTTCGTCGTTTGTCATCCACTTCATCCTATTTAGGGGGCTACTTTTGGATCACCAATTAAATAACAACACACGATGAAAATCAGGAACACATACACACTAAAAGTAACACTGCTTATTATTTTATGTTCGCACATCTTAAGCAGCTATGGCCAGGACATGAAGGCAGGATTTGCCATGCTTGAATCAGGACAATTTCAATCGGCAGAAAAATTCTTCGGCAAGACGCTGACCGACTACCCTGATAATAAGACTGCCAAACTTTGTTTTGGTCGTGCTACTGGACTATCAGGTAACACCGATGCTGCAATTCAAATCTTCGAGGAGCTATTGCAGGAATACCCAGGTGACATGGAAGTGAGACTAAACCTGGCTGAGGCCTACCTCTGGAAAAAAGATGGCAAATCTGCAGTTGTGGATTACTTATCCATCATCAAACAAGATTCCACCTTGTTTGCTGCTCAATTGGGATTGGCCAACAGCTATTCCATGACACAAAATTATGGATCAGCTTATGCCACAATTCAAACAGCAATCGATCTCGATCCAAACAATCAACAAGCTGCACTCTCTAGAAAATATATCACGCTTGGACTAGCCAATGAACTAGCGTCTAGAAAGCATCTATATGACAGTGCCTTGACTTTGGTTGACAAAAACCTGAAGTATAATCCAAAGGATCAGGAATCATTGCAACTCAAAGCAACGATTTACCTCATCGCTGGTGAATTTGAATCTTCTGACGATATCTACCTTCAACTTTCAGATACTTTGGCATCTATCAAAGGACAATCTCTTACGGCTCACCTATTGGAAGACAATGAGCTTGCATTAAATCTTGCAGACTCCTTGGTGAGTATGGCGAGTATTCAAAAAGATACTTCCAAAATCATGGATGCTCACTTACACTATGTGACCGCTCTACTTTGGAATGAGAAAATCTCAATAGCAGGTAGCTATTTAGATTCATTGTCTAACCTATTTCCTTTTAGCCCTGAGATGATCGCTACTCAGGCGCAAATCGCCATGTACGGAGCGGACTTCAAAAAGGGCTCTAAAAAATATGACGACTACTTGGCCCTCATGCCTAAATCCTTTGGTGGCAATTTGGGTAAAGCTGATGCCATGCATGCGCTAGGCTTGGACAATATAGCTTACCAATATGCATTTCGTACCTTGACCTACTATCCTGGTCAAAAGGATGCTGCCAACTTCATAGAAAGACTCAATGCACAACATAGCCCACAAGCATATGCCGGATATGTATATACCTACTCTAGCGATGGAAGTGTGTCTACTGGCTATCAACTAGAAGGAAAAATCAGTCTCTCTCCAAGGTGGTCAACTGCCATCAACTATCAACAAAAACATTATGGTTCGAAGATCGCCGAATCAGGAGAATCATATATCGAAAGTACTGGTCTATCATTGACGCACCAATTGAATGCGACCATCAAATTGCAGGCAGCGTACGGTGTATCCAAACTGCAACTGAGCGATACGATGCGTGCTGACTACCGTAGCAGGTTAAATCTTTCAGCACAGCTATTGATTTCCAAGTCACAATCTATGACGATTGGGTATTTCAGTGAAATACAAGATTTTAATCAGGCATTGATTCAGCAAAAACTGAAGGTGTCCAACTTTGTGATCAAGAATTCATTCTTCTGGAAAGAAAGCAACCTAGGTTGGTACTCTGAGCTCTATAGAAGTTACTTTTCTGATGGAAATACCAAGAACCTTTTGTTCACTTCTCTCTACAAAAACCTCACAAAAAAACCAGCCATCAAAGCTGGTATCAACTATACTATCATGAATTTTAGTGAGAACAAGCCAGAGCAATACTATTCCCCTAAGTTGTATAATCAAATGGAACTATTTACAGGACTCATGTACAACAAGCTTCCTGTAGATCTGAGTTGGGACTTGGCTGGTGGTTTTCAAATGGTAGATGGAATGACACAACCAACTTGGCGTACCAAACTTGCGCTATCTAAGAAAATAGGCCGATTGAATACCGAGGTAAGTGGCGCATACAGTTCCATCTCTAGTTCACAATACAATGGGTTTTCACACCTCGAATTGAGAGGTCAACTCACTTACAGATTATCTGACAAGCCTATTTTCTTCAAGAGAATCGCCTCTTCTACTATATCGGATTAAGTTTGCTGAGGAGATGTCCTCTTTGTCCCCTGGATATTGGAATAACCTGCTCATTGATCAACAAGTTGTTTTCCTCGATATCCACGACCTTATTGACATTGACGATATACGACCTATGTACTTTGACAAACTGATCTGGGTCTAAGCTATTCTCTACATTTTTGAAAGTTGTATGCACGATATAACCCTTCTCTAGGGTTTTGAATATGGCATAGTCACCTTTTGCTTCTATGTACAATATATCATCGATATTGATACGTACGATGCGTGAATTGGCCTTGACGAAAAGACTCTCTCTGTTGAATACTCCTTCATCGCTAGATTTAGCACTTTTAAAGTTCTTGTGGTTTTCGATAGCGATTTCTATCCCGGCATTGATGTCTTTGATTCCATATGGCTTGACAATGTAACCATAAGGACTATGGGTGGAAGCCTTCTTGATGGTTTCCTTGTCGGCAAAAGCAGTCGTAAAGATGAAAGGAACCTTAAAATCTGCCCTGATCCGTTCAGCTACATCTATCCCACTTTTGGTTCCCTTAATCTGTATATCCAGCAAGACCAGTTCAATGTCATCTTTCTCCAAAAAACTAACAGCTTGATCATAGGATTCTGCGATACCTACGACTTTGTGGTTCAGTATTTCAAGGATCTCTGATAGTGATTCAGCGATTTGACTGTCGTCCTCGACAATCAGTATATTGTATGCGTCCATATTTAGGTGATTTTAGGAATTAAGATAGTAAATATTGTGCCTGTATTTAATTTGCTAGTCACATTTATTGTGCCCTCGTGTAGTTTAATAAACTCATTAACAATAGATAAGCCCAAACCTGTACCCTGAATGTTACCCACATTGGAGGCTCTAAAGAATGAATCAAACAGTTGGCCTATATCCTCTTCTGGGATCCCCATACCGTAATCCTTGATATTAATCTTGATCACATGTGCTGCTTCAAAATCTACTGACAACTCAGGACTTTTGGCTTCTGGGCTATATTTGAGCGCATTCTCCAGGAGGTTACTCATGATATGCCAGAATAGATTTTTATCCAATAACGCAGGTGTTTCATGGCCTTTGACGGTAAATTGAATCGGTTCTCTGTCATGTACTAAGTTAGGAAGTACTCTTTCCTTAATGTAAGTTGAGAGAACCACTTTTTCAGGGTTGAACGGAACTTTATTCGAATCTACCTGACCTATGATCAGTATGTTATTGATCAAAGTATTGAGGCGCTCAACATTGTCATTGATTCGGGTGATATTTTTTTGTAATCTCTCTCGGTTGAGATCTTCACTATTGACCAACTGAAAGGAAGCCAACTCTGTATTGGAACGAATGGTAGTCAACGGTGTCCGCAACTCATGTGAGGTCATGGAGATGAATTGGGACTTCATATTGTTGAGTTCCTTTTGCCTACTGATAGTCCTTTCTAAATTGGCCTGACCTTTTTTGACCTCTGTAATATCTCGTATGAATGCACTGATAAAATGGGTGTCTTTAAATGGAATAGGAAACACTGTCAATTCTATTGGAAACTCATGTCCCTTCTTGTGCAGTGCTGAGATCTCAATCCGCTTGTTCAATACAGGGCCTTCACCTGTTCGATGAAAATGCTCCATACCCTTCTTATGTGCTTCTCGGTGTTGTTTTGGTATAATGGTCTCAGTCAACATCTTTCCTTTGATTTCATCAAAAGAGTAGCCAAAAATCACTTCGGCCTGAGGATTCCATTCTATGATCTTGCCTTGGTCATCTGTGGTAATCAATGCATCCAAGGACATTTGAAACAGCCTTTCTAATCTATAGTCCTTAAATTGATTGTCCTCTTCAAGTCTTTTCTGGTCAGTAATATCCAGATGAATCCCAATAGACCCTACCAATTCATTGTTCTCGTCATAATTGGGAGAGCCACTAATGATCATCCATTTCTTATTGCCATCCTTGTCACGAAGCATTACTTCATATGAGCTAGAATCTCCTCGCTCACGGAGTAGGTTTTGTTCTGCAATTTTATCGATTGATTCAGTTTCTTCGCTTCCTACAAATATTTCTGACGCCCTTTTTCCATCTATTTCCTGCCACTTGTATCCAAAATGCTCTAGAAAAGACTTGTTTGCATGCTGGATTACATCATGATTATCCACTTCCAAAAGTCCCAAATCGATACTATCGATGATTCTGCGAAATTTATCTTCGCTAGCGATCACCCTAGCTTCAGCCAAATGTCGTTGTTCTATTTCCTCTTGTAAGTTTTGATGAGCATAGCCACTTTCCAGACTGATTGCAAACTGTTTGATCACATCTGCAAAGGGATAAAAGGCAACAGGATTGAACTCCTCATCAGATATGCTCTCACAGAATAGCTCCAGCAAACCGAATTCACCCAACTTGAAATAGCCATACTTGCCCTTCAATGTTACGTCTTCAAATATCGATTGATCGCAGAAGCAGGACTCTTGATTAATGAAGGCTTCATGAAATCTAGCTGCAGCAATCTCATGGACATCCTCCGTTTTAGGCATGGAATAGATCCTTCTAAAAGTAATCTTACTGCTATCTCCTTTTTGGATGCGCCATACTGCACCATACTGCAGTGACTTTCTAGACAAAAATTTTCGTATGAATTTACGAGCGGTATCTTCAGGATCTCGATAATTGAGGTTGGTGAGACTCAGCTCATACAACAAAGACAGTAAGTCCAAGCTTAAATTCATACAGTTGGTTAATACATGGCAGCTACAACTATGGTTTTGTTATACAAATCCAAAAAACCTCCTTTAGATGTTGAGACTTCTCCCAGAGAGAGTACTCCCTCCACATTTAACGTGTCATTTCTTTCTTTCACAACATTCTTGATTGCTTGAAGCTCATCATTGAATTCAGTTTCTAAATACAAAACCCTCGTAATACAATCTACTAAGAAAATATCAATTGGTGAAATATCTTGGATAGCCTTTTCTGCTGCCTTGCCTGCACTCTTGATCAAATCAGCTCTAGATCCTGACAAAATATTGAGACTAGCGTTTTTTGGAATATCACCAAGACAAAGCAAAGCACCTTGTTCATCCACTATAATGGGATCTCTCACCATGTCTTCTTTCCCTTCTCTTTTGATTCCAAAAGGATAGCCTTGCGAAATTTCGACGAACTCTTTCTGCGCAAATTGGTCCTGAGAGTTGAGTTCCACTACCTCCTTATATATATCGTATGCTGGTCTCCAATTTAATTCTAGGATTTTGTTCCCTTCGGTTTTGTTGGCCACAAAGGGACCTTCGACCTCTGTCCATCCATGATTTACACCCAAGTTTATCTCCCTTTTGACAATGAGGAGTAGCGCTGCATTGTCAAAGAAGCCATCATTGCAAATGATGCATGGTGACTGTTCTAGACTAGCAGAGCCACAGCCTGCTCCTACAAAATTCATTTGATTCCAATATTCCTCGTACAAACTGTCCAACAAGGATGACACATGATTCATCAATCCATCAAACAACACAATACATGAATTCATGTCTGGGCTGCTTGTTGGGAGCTGATTATGGACTGGTATAGTATCAAAATCTTTGATCAATACCGGTTCCATAACACAGGACTCAATGTGCTTGAGAATCACGCCACTGTCCAGGTGCTCATTCTCAAATATGATCATTGGGAATATCCCTCCTGCAAGTTTTAAATCTCTCGCATTGGCTTCATCTATCAATTGAGATATATCTATAGGTGTTTTTTCTCCGACTAAAATAAGATTCACTGCTGTGGTACTGAAGTGATCGAGAATTTCTGAACAATTGGTTGTAGTAAGTAACATGGCGTACAGTTTAATTTTTGAAATCAAGTGAAATTAATCCAATCTCCTATTTATCTAGATGCAGGATACGACGAATGGTAGATTTAAAGGGTTGAGTTGTCAATATCATCGTCGAACTGTCTGACGGATGTTTTTAGGTACAAAATGCACGTCAGCCTTTCATTTCTTCCATTCAACGAAACTCAGTCTAATAGAAATCATCGCTGATTTATCCTTGTATCATCAATCAGGGAATGGAAATACAACCTCCCTATAAACTATACTAAAATGAAAAAGTTAATCTATACAACTCTACTCACCATCCTGTATATTCCTCTAATGGCACAATATCAATTCTTAGGAGGGTTCAATGAACTCGGAGTGCCTGACTATTTAGATGAAAGAGACGTAGTTTCCAAGCAACTACTCGACGACATTGATGCCTCCCTCCCAGAGAGCAAGCCGGTACCTTTGTTCAATCCACACCTGATCTCCTCAGGATATGACAATGACATCCAACTATTGGATAGTGCTGATGTATGGGTGACATTCGTCAAAGAAGGTGCTGGATATAGAAATGTATTGGGATTCTATAGCTATGATCTCAGTGCTCCCTACTTGTCCACTCCATCCAAAGAAGATATTACGATTATTTTCCCTAATGTGTCTGGAGAAGGTTCTGGTGGCGGATTGGTAGCGGGTGATAAAGTAAAAATTGGAACCTTTTCTGCTAATACCGGCATAGGTTGGGTACTCATCGCTAATGGATACCTTGACAATCAAGTAACTGATGGCTCTTGGGTACTATATTCCAACCCCAACTTTAATCCAGAAAGCAAAAAGTCAGATCGCTACCATAATGTCTTACTCAATGATCCAGAAGAAGATTTGATCATTCTTGGTTTTGAGGATATACGCAGAGATTACGCTAGCTGCGATCAGGATTTCAATGACGCCATATTCTATGTGACTGCCAACCCTATCGAAGCGATTGCGAGAAACAATATAGCAGAAATCGTGGATAGCAAAAGTGTCAGCTCGGGCAATGATGGTGGACTAGAAAGCAATGGTGACTTGGCCTCTGCCATCGCCCAACGCCAACTCAACCGTGTCAAAAACAATAACAGAAACAATGTCAGAACCAGACAAATGACCATGTCTGCTCATATGCGCAGTGCACGAACCAATGGATCACATGTCTACCTGCCTACCACAGGATTTACAGGACAAGAAGAAGTGAGGGTCTCAAGTCCAGAAGATCTAATAGGCTTGACCAATGCAGAAGAAGTCTTTGCTACAGACTATTATTTGACAGAGCAAAGAGTAGCTGCCGCACTACTTACTAAAACCAGTTCTTCGGTATACAACCATTCCAAAAACGTCTGTGACAGGCTCAATGGAGGCAGCATCGAAGATTTGCGTTCGGTAGAAGTCAAAGGACATCAAGTGATCTTTGCCAAGATCAACACTGACAGTACTACTTCCGAATATGCTTCTTGGTTCTCTGTTCAAAACAATGGTGAATCGTACAAACTATATAGCCTATGGAATATCGATAACTACCCAGAAGGTGATTACCTCAATTTTCAAGTATGGGGTGCTAGTCCTGCACAGGTTTTTCATACGCTCAACTATATTTTGAATCAGCTGGAGTCAGAAAAGACCGTTCAGTCAAACGAGCAAGGAACACAAATCCCGAAAGTATTGGTCAAAAGAGGCAATTACAGCCAAGGAAGACTTACGCTGGAAATCACAAACCCTCAGCAAGTAAAGCAAATAGAAGTAACTGGAAATATCCGATCAACAGAGAATAGCAGCTATACTGTCTACAAAGAAAGCATTGCCTTGAGTGGGAACTATACCGAAAGCATCAGCATAGACATGGGAGGCCTCTTCGATGCAGGTATCTCTGTTCAGGTACCCAACGAGACTGCATTTGATGCACTGTATCTTGCAGATGGAGCATGGGGCACGGACTACAACCCTCTCTACTCTAGCATCGATGAGTTCTCCGTCGCAACCACCGAAAACCCCACATGGGACAGCAGTCAGTACATACTCGAACGAAACATTCAAGTAAGTGGTAGAAGCTCAGATGTGGTCAACATTTTTAGAAATACTATGGCAGGTCATGGCTCTCTAGAGATATCTCAATTTAGTTCCTTGTCCTTTGACATAGACAGCAACACACCCCTAGAGGTGGTATTGATTGAAAATAATCTCTCAGATTGGTCACAGCGCCTGAGAACCACAGTTGCCAGTACTGATGGAATCGACCAAGTAGTCTTGCCATTGGATGAATTTACCAGAGGAGAAGCAACCAACACTATGTCAATCGGCACCATTCAGTCCGTTGTTTTCTCCTTCATCAACACGCGTGGCGAGGAACAAAGTTTCGAATTTGAGATCAGCAATCTTCGCTTTGGCAATGAGCAAGTAGTCATGTCCATCGGTACCGAAAGCCATTCGAAAGAATTCATGATGTACCCCAATCCGACAAATGGACAGGTCAACTTAGAGTTTTCGGAGCAAACCAGTGGGCAGGTGAGTGTCTTCGATATGAGTGGACGTTTGATGCAGCATCAGCACATGAGCCTTACGAGCAAAAGCAGTCTGGATTTGACCTTACAAACAGGTTTGTATTGGATAGTGGTAGATGGCTCGATGGGTCGACAGTCTCGCATGTTAAAAATATACTAGCAGTTGGTTAGTTAATTGGTGGATGGCCTCTCTGATTATATCAGAGAGGCCCTATTCATTATAGCCAACCATAATTAAGATCATAGCCCTAACAGGACTCGTCAAACCACAGGGTAAATGAGCAAATACTGAGCATTGAATGAAAATGTCCACCTACGTCCAAGATGAGTTCCTGCGCTAAAAGTACTCCATAGTCTGATTGTATTTTGTATACACCCTCCCCTATTAAGAAACCACATTCTTTGAATAGTATAAATAGAACTAAAGGAATCAGCAGGTATTTTTGAAGGTAAAAGCGCTGAATTAAGGTACTAAAGCAGATGAAACAAAGTAGATCAAATGATCATTCCTTTGAACACCTGTGTTTGACCGTCGGAACACAGGTGATTGAAGCTCCAAACACAGGTGATTGATCGAGCAAACACCTGTGTTTGATGAGGCCCTAAAAACACCCTCATACAGCTCAAAAACAGGATTTTCGTCAATAACCATCATTTACCTCGGTTACAAACCCAATGGTGATGTGAAAGGCTGAAAATTGTAAAACCCATTCATTCCCCACCTTGAATTAATACAATTTAGCTTGCAAAACAAACCCTAGATTCTCCTCTTGCTTCTACCCGCATTCCCTTGATAGAATGGAAATCGTAACGTGATCCTCAATTAGTTCCTTTAATCAATTCTTGTTAAGCTACTGCTGGATTTAATTCTTGGATTTCACCATTTTATTGAAAGACAATTATTAATCCTTGCCCGAATTTACAAATCCCTAATTGGAGAGCAAAAGAAGAGCCCATTGCGAATTCTTGCAATGGGCTCTTATAGCTTGCTCTAGATCTGTGAGGGATACCTCCCTTCATAAAAATAATCTTTTAGGACAATGTGTTTAATAATCAACTCTCAATTGAATTGAGATATCATGGGGCGCTGATTCGTTGCCCCCAAAGTAAGGATAGAGCATATAATAAACGCCCACATTACAGACACTGCCTCTATCTATGGACACAGATGGATATTGGTCCAATTTGAAGATGTACTGAGACTCGGTCACCTCAAGACTATAGTTGGAAGGTTCATTGAGGGCGACAGCCCCAATCAGCTGTGTGATTCTTGCTCCATCTACATAGCAGTAGGCGTGAACCTCCAACTGGTTATTGGTCCAGCACCACCCAAATCTGGCACTATTGTCATGATGCATGCTGTTGCAGTCTGAGAAACCAAAGAGCTTGTTGATGTCATATTGGTTTTCGGCTATTTCACATTGATATATCGCAGATTCGTCAAAGACGGCAGTGAAATCCAAATTGTCTGACTGTAGTGAAGATTGTCTATAGGTAGACCAATGCTCTCCTTTTTTGATGGTGTAAGTTTCGTATGGTTCAACCCACTCCTGCTCACAAGCGACACAAAAAAGCAGCAGTGTACATATCGATAGTAGTATAGATCGGTTCATAATTTTAAGGTTATAGGGTCCAAGAAAATTTAGTGTTGATGGCTGCTTCGGTGGCACGTATGCCCAAACCCAAAGCAAATGATAAGTGTTTTGAGACTTTGACTTCTGTCTCCACCGATGGCGTCACTATGACGAAGCGTCTGTTAATTACTCCAGCTCTAAGCACACCGCTCAACATGATTTTATTGCATTGGGTGATTGGAACAGATACTGCTATTCCAGTAAACTCATATTCAGAATTACTTGTCTCATTTAGGTTAGGTAGGTTTTTCTGATAAAAACCACCAATACCCATTTTATTTTTAAAACGATAACTTACTTCAGTACCTGTCTGTACTCCCATCACGGCTTTTTCGATCGTAGCACTTACCCTGAGTGATTGTGCTCTACTACATTGGGCTACCAGAATAAAGAGAATAATAGTGATGGCAAGTTTCAGTATCTGCTTCATGGCTTTTGTCTTTTTTAGTTAGATTTATAATCCAAAAGTTGACAAAAACAGACACTATTATAAGCCGTAAATGTTGTAATTTAGGTTTTAGGTGATTTCAGTAAGAAACGACTTTATGTGTAAAAACAGCTCTGTAGTCAATGTAGTAAGCCTTTATGACGTACAGGCCTTGATTACAACTCAGTAAAACCATTCTTAATAGCAAACTTGATTAACTCAACAGTATTTTTTAGTCCTAGTTTTTCCATGATATGGCTCTTGTGTGAATCTACTGTGCGCGGGCTAATAAACAGCTTCTCTGAAATTTCAATATTACCCATGCCCTGGCAAACTAATGTGAGTACTTCTTCCTCTCGCTTGCCCAATTTACCCGAACCAGCCACAACTGAGCTGTTATTGGTTTTCTTTTTGTAGTAATTCTTAAAGATTGCTTCTGATACTTTGGAGTCAAAATATTCTTCTCCCTCATATACTCTGTTGATGGCTTTGATCAGTACGTCTTTTCTTACATCTTTAGGGAGATACCCAGACACGCCATATTCCAGTGCTTCTGAAATAAACTCTTCTGATATCTCCATAGACATTAGAATAATTTTTGTTTCTGGAGCCGTCTCTTTTATTTTTTTGAGCGCTTCTATTCCTGTCATTTCTGGCATCATGATATCCATCAATACAACATCTGGTAGATGATGCTCTACACGGATAATCGCTTCTAGTCCGTTGACCGCTTCTGCCACGATATTGATATTGTCTTCATATCTGAGCATGGCGTGGATCCCATCACGAATGAGTCCATGATCATCAGCAATTACTAATTGTATTTTCTTCATTTGTCGTTAGATTTTCATATGGTATATTAATAGATATAGCAGTTCCTTCGTTTGGTTTTGACCATAAATCCAAGTAGCCATATAGTACTTTGGCTCTTTGTCTTAGGTTGGTCAATCCATTTCCTTGTTTCGTTTTAGGGTCATTCAAATCAAAGCCTATCCCATTGTCTTTGATGACAATGGACAAACTATCTCGTTCCTCTTTGATGGTCACCAATCCGGCAGTAGCTTTCGAATATTTAAGCATATTATTGATAGACTCCTGAACCATCCTATAAATGCTGCGCCTTGCATTTTCACTGAATTGTACATCTTTGGTACAATATTCCAAATTAATCTTTAGTCCCAGTAAATCATGAGCCTGCGTACATAACTCCATGATTGCCTTCTCCAAACCCAACTCGTCCAATATCTTCGTTGACAAATTGCGTGTGATTCTTCTTGCCTCATCAATGGTCATCTCCAGTGTTTTGTGAATTTTATCATGCTGCTCCGCTTTGTGCTCTTCAGGCATACCTTCCATAGCGGACAAGTTAAACTTGGTGGCAGCTAATAGCTGACCGATACCATCATGAACCTCACGGGCAATCCTCGCCCGTTCCATTTCTTGTCCTTCAATCAAGGCACTATCCATTTCCTGCTTGTCAGTGATATCCTCGATCGTCCCAAACAAATGCTCCGGTTGATCTGTCTTGTCCTTTTTAAATCGGCCTATGGCACGGAGCGTTTTTATTTTTCCATTGGGTAGCAGAACCCTATGTTCAATATCATAGCTATTACAATCAGACAATGCATCAAATATCTTGTTGCGTGTCAACTCTCTATCGGATGGATGAATCCTTTCAATGTAATTGTCAAAGCTGGCCCATATGCCACTGGGTTTTAAATCTAGTATGGTTCTAAACTGATCCGTACAATGCAGTACATTTTGTGAAATACTCCAATCAAAACTACCAATATTAGCGATTGCTTGAGCCTCATCCAGTAATTCCCTCTTCATTAATAAGCGCTGATGAATATTTTTATGTTCTGTGATATCTTGAACAGTTCCTATTATTTTGTCTACCACGTTTGACTCATTGATGACTACCTTGCCTTTGATGCGAACCCAAACAATTCCACTCTCTGCCTGTACTACCCTATGTTCTATATCTATATTTTCTCCTTCGAGAATGGCATTTTGCAATGCAGACAAAAATTCGTCTTGATCATCTGGATGACATTTATTGATAAAAACACTGTAGTGCCAAGTACGCTTAGACAATGACAAATCAAAAATTTTCATCATTCCAATAGATCCAGTTATGAGCTCCCCTGCTACCGTAAACTCCCAGCTACCAATTCCAGCTATGTTTTCTGCCTCTAATAATAATGCTTCGCTTTGCTTTAACTCTTCTTCTGCATTAACACTAAGGGTTATATCTCTACATGCCCCCACTATTCCTATTATGTTTTTTGATTCATTAAAAAAGGGTGCATTGTGACTGTCATAATAAGTTACCCTTCCGTTTTGTCTCTCATATGAAAGAATGGAGCTAACATTTTCTTGTTTTTCAAAAATTTCATCATCTATATTACTGATCTGTTTGGCAAGAGATTGATCCATGAAATCCTTATCTCTTTTACCTACTATGTCCTTTTCTTTGACTGAAAATGTCTTCTCAAAGGCCTTATTCACCATTACATACCTACCCATTTTATCTTTTAGATATATTATATCTGTAATCGTCTCCATAAGGGTTTCAAACAACTGGTTTTTTTCCTTGAGTTGCCTTTTTATATTGACTTGTTCAGTTACGTCTTCAAATGTCCCAATAAAAACATTCTCTCCCAAAGTATTTTGATGTGGGATACATGTGAAATTGATATAGCGATCCTTCTTATTGTTTTGAATTATAATAGACCTGCTGTTAGTAGGGTGCTCCTCTTTTAACCATTGTTTAAGTGCCATTTTTTCTCGAGTGTCCAACAAATCAAATAAGGAAGGCGATTTTTGCATGATGCACTCTGTGATTCGAAACAAATACTTCCCAAATTCATTAATAGACAATATCTGACCTTCTAGGCTTAATTCACTTATTCCAATAGGAGCGAACTGAAATAACTGTCGTTGGTGTTCTTTTAACTTCCTAAGTTCTTCTTTGGTTTGTAGGTCTTGTTCACGCTTTCTCAAATCAGACAAAGCTCGTTTAACTACTATAGGCAATCTTGGTAAATTATCTTTAAGCACAAAATCAGTAGCTCCCATTTTCAACAAATCCACTGCTTTTTCTTCGCCTAATGTACCTGTCACAATGATAAATGGTATTTCAGACTTGAAAGCAATGGCATCTTGAAGCGCTTCCATACCGGTATATGAAGGTAAATTATAATCAGATATGATTAGATCAGGTTTGAACTCACGTAAACTTTGATTAAAATCCTTTTGGTTATCAGTAATATATACCTCCATTTTTATCCCTTCTTTTGATAAACTGCGTTTGATCAGATCTACCTCAAAAGGGACATCTTCTAATATTAAGAAGCGATATTTATTATGGTTTAAATTGGTTGATTCCATAACTAATCCTTATTCAATAGTTCGGTTAGTCAAAGTCCAGTACAAGCCTATCTGTTTACATATCTCAGAGAAAGCATCGTATTTCACAGGTTTTACGATATAGCTATTAACCCCTAATTCATAGCATCTATTCAGATCTTTTTCATGATTAGAAGAAGTCATTACTACTATGGGAATGTTTTTGGTAATAGGGTTAGATTTTAATAATTCTAACACTTCAATCCCATTGATCTTTGGTATGTTTAGATCCAGTAATACAAGTTTTGGTTTCGCATAATTCTTGTCGTTCACAACACAATCTTCACCAAGGAAGAAATTCCTAGCTTCTTCTCCATCTTTTAACCAAATGAGCTTATTAGCTAAGTGACTTTTCTTTAAAGCACGGATAGTCAATTCGGCCTCAAAGTGATTATCCTCCACAAGTACTATTTCAATATCATCAATGTTTTCTATCATGCCTGTCTGTTTTAGTTGGTTACTTTTTTAGAGAAAAATAGAATATAGATCCTTTGTTTAGAGTACTCTCAGCCCAGATATTTCCTCCATGCTTTTCGACGATACGTTTGCATAATGCTAATCCTATTCCTGTCCCTTCAAATTCATCTTGTGCATGTAGTCTCTGAAAAACCGCAAATACTTTTTCATAATACCTCATATCGAACCCTACCCCATAGTCGTTAAAACTCAATTGAATCTGATTATCAAGATCTTTCCATGCTATGTCGATTCTCTTGGTTCTAGATGTGCCACTATATTTAAAAGCATTACTCAAAATATTGATTACTACTTGCTTGATCATATTTCGATCAGCATATAGTTTTGGGATTCCTTCACTCACATTGATTTCAAATTGACTGATATCACATATAGATCGCATATAACCAAGGCATTCTTCAACCAATTGTCCTCCATCCATCTCCACTTTTCTCAATTCAGTCTTGCTTAGTTTAGAAAAAGACAACAGCTCCTCAATCAAATGATTCATATTAGAAGCATTCTTTATGATATTGAAAAGTAAACGATTACCCTCCTCATCTAACTTACTCCCATACTCGTCTTTCAAGATTCCTGCATAACCATTAATTATTCTCAACGGTGCTCTCAAATCATGTGAAACTGAATATGAAAATTGATCAAGTTCCATGTTTTGAGATTTTAGCTTCTCATTTAGTTCTATTATAGGTGTCAAATTGTTGTGTGCTCCAAGCATACGTATGGCTTTTCCGTTCTGATCACGAATAGCTAACCCTCTACATCTGATCCATACTATGCCACCATTTTTATGTCTGTACCTCACTACTTGATCATAAGGATGCAACGGATCTTCTAAATGTTTATGAAAATTGGCGATGGCTAGTTCTAGATCACTTTGATCAATTATATCTTGCCAAGCAGATGCTAAATGAGGTTTTTCGGCAGGATCATAACCCAATTCAGTCCAAAATTTGGCGCTCATCCACTCGTGCTCAGGACTCTCCAAGTCCCAAAACCATACCCCGTCTAACGATGACTCTTGAATAAAATCAAAAATGGTATCCTCCCTTTTCACCAACTCATACAATTCCTTCTTTAAATAGTTTTCCATCTTCTTACGCCTTTAAAATTTACCTGGAATACAAACACTCTCTTTTTATGAAAGTCTTCTTGGTAATTCTTAAATAATGAAAATGTGCTAATAATAAGACCTTTTAAGCTTTGGAGCTCGAACTCTAACCGTGGTTGGACAACCATGCGAGTAATAATGTTCTCTTCTAAAAATTGAAAATGTTTAATAAACATAGGAATGTTGATAATGTGAAACATACATTACTAATAATCCTCCCCGTCTAAATGCTGAAATCAATATAATTAAAAAAACATGAAACACAAACTACCTTTTAATAATAGAAAAACTAATACTACGCAGTTAATGAACTGACTATAATCAATCTTTCAAAGAGTTCATGGGTGGTTTCCCGATAAATAACATTACAGAAATCACCGATTACAATTGCTTGGCTAAGAATCTACTTTTGACTTAAGCAATTAAAAAAATAGAATCATGAACACGTCAATCGAATACTTTCAGCTCCCTGGTTTAATCAGCTCTGGATTTTTAATCATCGCCATACTGATCATGTTTAAAATCAATAGTTCTATGCACGGTGGACTATACAAAACCATTTGGTGGACTGCACTCATCTTATTGTTGTTGTTCACCTATTTCAATTTACTCATCACTGTACAAGTATTGTTGGAGTTTAACCTACAGCAAAGCCCAACCTTCAACTCTATGCAACTATGTGGTTCTGTTTTTTCCTTTGTAGTGGTCTTTGCGGGACTCAAAACAACCACAGATCTAAAAGTTACCAACATCTCCAAAAGATACTTGGACAAGGTAATGAAATCCATGAGTTCTTATTTAATTGTTACAGATTCCAATTTTCAAATTCAAAAAGTCAATGAGGCACTGTGCATAGAAATGGGCATAGATGAAAGCCAACTCAAAGGAACGAATGTTAGTTCTATATTTTTTGATTGCAACCTTGAAGAATTGGTTCAAAACTATTCAGAGCAATCTGAAGCCTACATCATGTCATACAATACTGAATTAAAATCCGTCATGCTAACTGGCGAGGTTATTTACAGAAACTCAAACGAGGTAGATGGTTATGTATTCATTGCATTCAACAACTACCAAAAAGAAATCACCAGACTGTACTCTTATTTTAGATCCATTTTTGATCACTCTGAATTTGCTATTATCACGACTGACCTTGATGGATCGATCACAGGAGCTAATCCAGCCGCAGAACGTTATTTCGAAAAAAGTGAAGAAGATATGGTCATGTGTATGACGCCAGAAGATTTGCACTGTACTGAATGTCTTGATGAGTTTGCTGAGCAACTAGGTAGCACAGATGAATCTGATGCCATGAGTATTCTACGAGGACATGTCAATGAAGGTAAAACTGTCAATCAAGAAATGCTCATGCGGAGAAAAAACAACACCCTCTTCCCAGCACTCATTACTATCAATGCAATCAAAGATGAAGGACAGACCATAGGATACTTTGAAATTATAGCCGACCTCACCGAAAAGAAAAAAGTAGAGGAAGAGCTACGAAAAGTAAACAAAGAATTGAAAGACTTTGCTCACATCGTTTCTCATGATTTGAAAGCACCACTTAGAGCTATCAGCTCACTATCTAGCTGGTTGCAAGAAGATTATGCAGAACAGCTAGGTACTGAAGGACAAGAGCAATTCAAGCTCATCAATAGCCGTGTGAGTAGAATGGAAAACCTCATCAACGGGATTTTGGAATACTCAAGAGTAGGTAGGATCAAAGAAGATGAAGCAACTGAGGACCTCAATGAGATAGTCAATGATGTCAAAGATGCCATTGTACCCAAAGAAAACTTTGAGGTAATAATTGAAGGTATCCTGCCAAGTCTCAATATTGATAGAACTAGAACACAACAGATCTTTCAGAATATCATCAGCAATGCAGTAAAATATATGGACAAAAGCCTAGGTAAGATTCAGGTTGCTTGCCAGCAAGACAACAACAACTGGACTTTCAGTATCAAAGACAACGGACCAGGTATTGAGAAACAATATTTTGAAAAAATCTTCCAAATATTTCAAACGCTAAGCCCGAGAGATGAATACGAAAGCACTGGAGTAGGTCTCGCTATCGTCAAAAAAAGTGTAGAACTCTATGGAGGTAAAGTATGGTTGGAATCCATCAAAAATCTTGGAACAACCTTCTTCTTCACAATTCCAAAAACATTTAATACATAAACCATTAGCCATGAAAACCACATTACCAATACTTCTAGTAGAAGATGACAAAGTAGATCAGATGACAGTCAAAAGAGGTCTATTCCATCTGAAAATGAAAAACGAATTGATTATCCGACAAAACGGTTTAGAAGCACTCGAATACCTAAATGATGAATCTAACCCAAGACCTGGCATCATATTGTTGGATCTCAACATGCCCAAAATGAATGGCATAGAGTTCCTGCAAGAGGTGAAAAAGAATTCTGCTCACAAACTAATCCCTGTAGTAGTGATGACTACCTCCACACAAGATCAGGATAGAGTAGACAGCTTTCAACAACATGCATCAGGATACATGGTTAAACCAGTGGATTACCCACAATTCCTAAATACACTAAAAACAATTTGTAGCTACTGGCTTACAAGCGAAATAGCCCATTACTAGAATCAATCATTCACTTCAAAACAAAATACCATGAAAACGAACATACTTTTAATCGAAGACGACAAAATTGACCAACTAGCATTCGAAAGATTCTGCAAAAGAAAAATGTCTGTCTACCACATAGATATTGCTGGATCAGTAGCCATTGCCAAGGTAAAACTCTCGCAAACTGAATATGACATTGTCATTACTGATTACCAATTGGGAGATGGAGATGCTTTTGATGTGATTTCTGAATGCATCAACAGTACTGTCATTTTCATCAGTGGCGCAGGCAACGAAGATGTAATCATAGACGCCATGAAAAGTGGAGCACAAGACTTTCTGATCAAAGACAGTTCACGCAATTATCTGAAGGTTCTGCCATTGATCATTGAAAAAGCCCTGCAACAAAGAGAGGATAAAAAAATACTAAGGACGGCCGAAAAGCAAATCAAACAGCTATCCTTGATCTCCCAAAAAACAACTAACCCTGTTATACTTTTTGACAAAGATCAAAACATAGAATGGGTCAATGATGCATATTTAGAAATAACCCAGTACACTAAAGATGAAATCATTGGACAACCAGCAGGTGTACTCCAGCGAGGTGCGAATCCTTTTGATGATGAAATAGTCATCAACAAAGTTGTCCGAAACAAAGGCTCACATTCTTTTGAATCCATTAATTACACTCGTTTTGGTACGCACTATTGGGCTCACAATTCTCTAACTCCAATATGTGATGATAATCATGATGTCACTCAATATATAATAGTACAAACAGACTTGACCCAGAAAAAAGAGATGGAAGAAGCTCTTATACACGCAAAAGAAAGTGCTATAAAATCCGAGCAAACCAAACAGAATTTCCTTGCCAATATGAGCCATGAAATTCGTACTCCTATGAACAGCATCATTGGATTTACAAAGCTTCTATCTAATACACAGCTCAACGTGACGCAGAAAAAATATTTAGAAGCCATCAATTGGTCCTCTAATCACCTACTCCGTCTTGTCAATGATATACTTGACATGAGCAAAATTGAATCAGGTAAAATACAATTCGAGAAGACAGTGTTTGATTTGAAACAACTCGTGGATTCATGCATGGAATCTTTTACACAACAAATCAGTGAAAAAGAGCTCAGTATAAAAATAGAAATAGATAAGGATATGCCTCAGTTCCTAGTAGGTGACCCGGTGAGAATTTATCAAATTCTCACCAACTTGATCAGCAACAGTATAAAATTCACTTCAAAAGGTAGTATAGCAATAAAAGTTTTTAAAAAGAAAGTAGACAAAAATGGATACAGAGTAGGGTTTGAAGTCTCCGATACGGGTATTGGTATTCCAGCAGATAGGCAAGATCATGTGTTCGATGTATTCACTCAAGCCAACTCTGACACGACGAGAAAATATGGGGGTACTGGTCTTGGTTTGCCTATCGTGAAACAATTGGTTGAGTTGCAGCAAGGAAATATCTTTTTGACAAGTAAAGAGGGGAAGGGTTCAAAATTCGAATTCTCTCTACTATTGAGTGAGGCAGAAAATATCGAAAATGTAATTCAATCCAATCAAAGCCAAAACATTGAAATCTGCAATAAAAAAATATTGATCGTTGAAGACCATGAAATGAATCAATTTTTGATCAAAGCCACTTTGGATGGACAAAATCTAGATTATGACATTGCTAAAAACGGGAAAGCTGCTATTGATCTACTCAAGAAGAAGGAATATGACCTTATATTGATGGATCTTCATATGCCAATAATGGACGGTATAAGGACAACGCAAATCATAAGGAATCTATACAACGAACCTATCAAGAATATTCCAATCATTGCAATGACAGCTAGTGCAATGAGTAGTGACCTTCATGACTGCATGAACTGCGGAATGAACGATTACATTTCCAAACCTTTCAAAACCGAGGAGCTGTTTTCTAAAATTGAAAAATGGTGTAACAACCCTATTATGGTAACAAAAAAAGCTTCTTAAATATCATATTAGTCTAAATAATATAATCATGATAAATCTTAATTATTTAAATACGCTCTTTCCTAATCAACCCCAAATTATAGAAACAGTCATTAGTCTTGCTATCTCTGAGTTTCCTCAATTCAAAAGAGATTTTAAGAGGTGTACCAAAAATGAAGACAAACATGGACTGAAAAAACTTGCGCACAAATGGCAATATACTGCTATGATATTAGGGATAGATGATATAAAACATAATTTGGAAAAATTTCGAGAATGTGAAAAATTTAAAGCAATCCAAATTGCACAATTATCTTCGGAGGTTATCAATCAACTTGAAGGTGTAGTAAAGGAGCTACATCACTTAAAATCAGCAGCTTGATAATTTACCGGTTATGCACTATGAGCGGCAAAGGATCATAGCCACGATTAGATTTTTGGCAGGGCAAGTCACTCTTTATCAACATTGGACTTGCAACAAAAAAGTGGACATCCCCTTGCAAAACTGGAGCTTGACCATACAACAACTAGCTATTAAATTTGGAGATAGATTATCATTAGAATTAGATCATAAACCTAATGAGTAAACAAAGAAGTCAGAGTTGGACTTGCAACAAAAAAGTGGACTGATCATACCTCAAAAAATGGGACAGTGAGTTTAGTTCAGAAATGACAACTAAATTTACTGATATGACACGTAAAAAGTATACATCCAAATTCAAGACGAAGGTGGTTCTAGAAGCCATAAAAGAGCAATCCACAGTAGCGGAGTTAGCACAGAAATATGAGCTTGCTCCACAGCAAATCAATATGTGGAAAAGGGAGTTTTTAGCCAATGCAGAAGGCGTTTTCGAGAAAAAAGGCAAGAGCAAGAAGTCTCAAGTCGAAGATGAACGTGATCAGTTGCTTAAAGTAATTGGCCAACTTAAAGTGGAAAATGATTTTTTAAACGACGCCTTGCGGTAAGGCCACTTCCTGAACGGCGATCATTAATTGAGTCTAGCCAAACAGTGCAAACTGCTGTCGCTACACCGTTCAGGGATATACTATAGGCCCAAAGAAGAATCTGAGTTGAACTTAATGCGCATGATGGACGAGCATTATCTGCACCATCCTTTTAAGGGAGCCGGCAGGATGCATACCTGGCTGACCAAAGACCAAGGAATGCAAGTGAGCAAGAATAGAGTCGAACGCCTCTATTACCGCGTGATGGGGCTACAAGCTGTGATGCCTGGCAAACACACGTCCAGACGTCATAAAGCCCATAAAGTATACCCATATCTGCTTCGTAACCTGACCGTGGAGCGCCCCAATCATGTCTGGGCAATGCCTGTCTGCCGACAGGCAGGGACATCACCTACATCCCAATGAAGAAAGGGTTTATGTATTTGACAGCCATTATTGACCTCTACAGTAGGTATGTGGTCAATTGGTCAGTATCTAACTCAATGGATGCGGATTGGTGCAGAAACTGCCTAGAAGAGGCTATAGAAACACATGAAAAGCCAGAAATCCTCAATACCGATCAAGGCTCACAGTTTACATCGGAGGTCTTCGCTAACTTCGTCTTGAGTCAGGACATCAAACTGAGTATGGACGGAAAAGGAAGGGCTATCGATAATGCCTTTATTGAGCGGTTGTGGAGAAGTGTAAAGTATGAAAAATTGTACCTCAATCCACTAAAGGACGGTATGGATCTGTACCTACTAATGGCAGAATACTTCAACTACTACAACATGGAAAGAAGGCATACAAGTATCAAGGATCAGAGGCCGTTTGATCTCTATCAAATCACCCAAAAACAGGTCGCCTAATGAGTAGATCATTTTTGGGTTTTATTGTTAATGAAAGGAATATTGAACACTATTGCAGAACTTAAAACCGAACAAACCCTGTCCTAACTATTGGGGTATGATCATAACTCCTACGAGCTTAACTTACTGTCTCTTCAAATGTAGCAAGTTCAACTGGTCAAAATATCAGTCTGATCTAATAGCTTTTTCATAAAGACCATTCCACTCCAAGGGGGTGATTTCTTTGCCCGTGAAAATTAATTTTCAGCTTCATCAACCTGTGTAAGCTTCCCATTTTTAGGACAGCTGTAATTTATAATTATTGTCTAATACTTCAACCTTCAGAGAGTCCAAGAGGGTACCCTCTTGGACTCTCTGAAGGTTTTCTCCGAACATTTTTGGAGTAATCCTACCAAGGCTATCATGCGGGCGATGGTTATTGTAATCTTCCATCCACTTATCTACTTCTTCTCTGGCCTGGTCGATGTGCTCAAATACAAACGCATCAAACACGCCCCGGCGCAGAGAGCCATTGAACCTTTCGATGTAAGCATTCTGCGTGGGCTTGCCTGGTTGGATGTAACAAAACTCAATTTCTTGCGCATAACTCCATGTTTGGGTCATTAAGGCTATGAATTCTGGCCCATTATCCATCCTGATGCGCTTTGGTTTTCCTCTCCTATTGATCAGGTGGTTCAGTACCCAGATCACTCGACTGCTTTTTAGTGAAAAATCTACTTCTATATGCAATGCCTCTCTGTTTGCATCATCCATTACGTTGAAACTTCTGATTTTTCGACCATTTACCAATCTATCCTGCATAAAGTCTATTGACCATGTATGATTAAGGTGATTCGGAGCCTCAAGATGCTGCTTGGACCTAGCGGGGAGACGTTTCTTCTTCTTGACCCTTAAGGATAGCCCCAGAGCTTTGTAAACCCTATATACCCTTTTATGATTCCAATGCTTGCCCTCTAGTCTAAGGCGGCCATAAGCCTTCCAAAAACCTTCTCTGGGAAATTGTGCAGCCTTATCATTCAAAGCCACTTCAATCGGGGTGTCATCCTTTTGGGGTTTATAATACATCACCGACCTAGACACATCCATTACACGGCACGCCCTGTTGATACCGTATTTAGGCAGCTCTTTACTAATCCTACGCTTATCACAGGGCTTTAGAGCTTTTTTTCTATGATCTCTTTGGCCATCTGGTGATCCAATGCCAGCTCAGCATACATACGCTTTAGTTTGGCATTCTCCTCCTCCAGAGCCTTCAAACGCTTCAGGTCTGAGGCTTCCATGCCGCCATACTTCTTGCGCCAATTATATAGCGTGCCTTGGCTTATACCATGATGGCGGCATACCTCTTGTGCCGATTTACCTTGTTCAAATTCCTTGAGAATCTTAACGATTTGCTGGGGACTAAATGTACTCTTCTTCATTTCTACAGTTTAAATCTATTCATTTTTAAACTGTCCTGTTTTTGGGGAAGCTTACACCTGTAAGAAAATAAGCACAGTCAGTTTTGAGGAAAATTGATAAGGCATCTAATATTACGAGAATCTAGTAAACTTTTAATTACGAAAATCACGAGTTACAAAAGCGTAGATAATAGCCCACTTTTGAAATATATAATCACAAACGCTAAAATCTAAAAGCCATGAAAACGCTAAAAACAATGCTCGCCATTACAATACTAACTGCTATTACAAACAACATTTTTGGACAAGACTTGAAATTATCTGTTTATTCAAAACCTAACAGAGAATTGAGCAATATGGGTACTTCAATTGGACTACTATTACTAGGTACTATTGGGGATATCGAAGTAGGAGCATTCTATGAAAAAAATAATCAATTCAACACTCAAAAAGTAAATACTGATATTAATATTCAGAACTCTGCCAATTACTCTGGAATATATTCCACAATCTATCTACTAGGCACCAAAAACTTGGTTGCAGGGATCAATATGAGAGCTGGAATGGTCAATACAGATCGTGTAGTTATCACATTCGCTGCTGTCACAGAATACTACATCAATCATAACATATCAGTAGGGGCTGCTGCACGGTTCATTAGCAAAACACCAGTAATAGAAGCCAAATTATCATTAAATTTGGCTGGATCCAAGCGAAGAACTCAACGTCAAAAGAAATATGCAGAAAACAAAAATTTCTACCGTACACTTAGAACCTCTAGGAACTAAAATTTTTATGATTGTCAACAATTGCTTAAACAGTGGCACAAAGGGCTACTGTTTTTTTACATAACCACGTCAAAAAGCACTCCTTAATTATACTTCTTAGGTAACTCCTGAGCAAGTAAGAACTATAAGTTGCTATGAACTACTAATATATCAAAACTCGCTGGTAAAGTGGAACTCAATGTCTGGAAAATTGTCTTGCACCATTTGCAACCAGGCTTTGGATTCGGCCATGAAGACCAGCTTGCCATCTTTGTCTTTGGCAATATGTCTGAATTTGGATTTAATGAACTCATCCAGTTTTTTCTTATCCTTGCTCGTAAACCAACAAGCTTTGAACAAATTCATCGGTGCAAATCTACAAGAAGCACCGTACTCATGGAGCAACCTGTGCTGGATCACCTCGAATTGAAGGGCTCCCACAGTCCCGACAGCCTTTCTCGACCCCATCTCGTAGGTAAACATCTGAGCAACCCCCTCATCCATCAATTGCATCAGGCCCTTGTCCAACTGTTTGGTCTTCATCGCATCGGTGTTGATCACCTCTCGGAATATCTCAGGAGAGAAACTTGGAATGCCTTTGTAAGAGCCTTTTTCTCCTTCACTTAGCGTATCTCCTATTTTTAGATTGCCTGTATCATATAAACCCACGATATCTCCAGGCCATGCTTCATCTATGATTTCCTTGCTTTGCGCCATAAAAGCCGTCGCGTTAGAAAATCTAAATTTCTTATCCAGTCTGGTGTGGTAATAGGTGCTACCTCTTTGGAATTGACCTGCACATACTCTCACAAATGCTATACGATTTCTATGCTTAGGATCCATATTGGCGTGAATCTTAAATACGAATCCAGAGAATTTTTCTTCTTCTGGTTCTATGACGCGCACATCCGTTTCGCGCTTCATTGGGTTGGGGGCGATATCGATGAAACAATCGAGCAACTCCTGCACTCCAAAATTATTCACCGCACTACCAAAAAAGACCGGAGCAACCTCCCCACTTCTATAAGTCTCGATATCAAATTCAGGATATCCACCTTCTACAAGCTCCACATCTTCACGCAAAGTTTTGGCATAGTTGACCCCAATCAATTTATCCAATTGAGGATCATTGATATCATCGATGCGGATATCATTCTCCGTATCCAATTTCTGCTTGCTGGCTGTAAATAACTTCAACCTCTTTTCATACAAGCTGTACACTCCTTTGAATGTCTTTCCCATGCTGATGGGCCAGCTCAAGGGACGTACCTTGATATTCAACTTCTCTTCTATCTCATCCAAGAGATCATAAGGATCCTGCCCCTCTCTATCCAGCTTGTTGATGAATACCATCACAGGCGTATTGCGCATTCGACAGACCTCCATCAATTTTTCAGTCTGAATCTCCACTCCTTTCACACAGTCCACAACCAAAACCACACTATCCACAGCTGTCAAGGTTCTGTAAGTATCCTCTGCAAAATCCTGGTGACCAGGTGTATCCAGCAGATTGATTTTTCTATCCTTGTATTCGAATCCCATCACCGAGGTAGCTACAGAAATCCCCCTCTGCTTTTCTATTTCCATAAAATCCGAAGTAGCATGCCTGTCAATCTTATTTGACTTGACAGCCCCTGCAGTTTTGATCGCTCCTCCAAAAAGCAAAAGCTTTTCTGTCAAAGTGGTCTTACCAGCATCAGGGTGACTAATGATACCAAATGTCCTTCTCTTCTGTATTTCTTGCTGTATACTCATGGATTTGATTCAAAATGAGGCGCAAAGATAGCATGCCATTTTTTAGTTGTGAAAGAATGTTGACAACTACCCTCCAAATTCATCGCTCTCAAAATCATTTCATAAGACAGCATAGATATTGTGTGATATTTTTTATTTTACTGACACTAACAAAAAAGCCAAATACTATGACCCTTGTTTTGATCAGATTGATACTGTCAGCCATAGCTGTTTTGATATGTACCTACATTTTACCTGGTGCGCAGGTCGATGGGTTTTGGACGGCTCTCGTAGTAGCTGGTGTTTTAGCAGTGGTCAACATCCTATTCAAACCCATTTTTGTGATTTTGACTATCCCCATTACGCTATTTACCCTCGGGCTTTTTTTACTCGTCATCAATACACTGATGATCATGCTAGTCAGCGCGTTAGTTCCTGGATTTATAGTTGATGGATTTTGGTGGGCTTTTCTGTTCAGCTTAGTTCTATCTGTAATCAACTCCGTATTGGGAGGCATGAGTGAAAGCCAATAGTTTATAAAAACGTGCAGATCACCATCCCAAGTCCAAGACTACCTTCAAATTAAAAATCAATCTTTGTTTCAATTCTGGAGGCAAATCACCTAGTTTTTTGACCAATCATCGATTATCTATCGCCCTGATTTGATCGACCAACACATCTGATTCTATATCCAAGCCAGCCATCCCCATTGGTACACGCAGACGAAGTACCTCAGAGTCATCCACTAGATTAGTGGTCAGCGGACAAACCAGCGTGCTTAAATGCACCTCGTTGAGTGTTGAGGTCTGTCAACCAGATTTCAAAACGCTTGACCTTCATCAGTCAAGCAGGAATCCATCATCCTCCAACTCTTCTAACTCTCTGAGTACCTCGACCGAACTAGCGTACACTGCCTGTGACTCTGCTACCAGCTGATGACGCATCATCCTGCGTTTTTGGAGTTTGTTGTAGAAACTCAAGGCCTCATTGATGTATTTGTTTCGCTTTTTGTTGATTTGAGTGATTACCTCCTCGGTTTCTTCAAAAATGCTTTCTTCGAGTTTTAAGGATAGACTTTTCATCTCTGTTTGTTTATTCTCTTCAAATACACTAAAAGTATATACTAAGTTTAATCCTTCTAGTTTTATTCTCCAATTCTTCTACTCAAAACTGTCACCCACTCCGCTAACCTGACATAAGGTGTGGACATTCAGCACACTTAGTCGGTCAATATTCCCCAATACAAAGTCGTATCTATGACAATGTGTCACTTCTGTCAGTCAAATCCTAATTGGCACAGCTGTTGCGTAAAGCTGAATATCAGTTTGAAAAAGAAGTTAAAAGAAGCGATAAATTAAAATTAGATCATGGGAAAAATAATCGGAATCGATTTAGGAACTACCAACTCTTGTGTCGCCGTTATGGAAGGTAACGAGCCAGTTGTCATTCCTAACAGCGAAGGCAAAAGAACAACTCCTTCTATCGTTGCATTTCTAGACGGTGGCAAAGGAGAGAGAAAAGTAGGTGATCCTGCTAAAAGACAAGCAATCACTAACCCTGAGAATACTATTAGCTCAGTAAAAAGATTCATGGGTAAGAAGTTCGGTGAGGTATCTGAAGAAGCCAAAACCGTCTCTTACAAATTAGAAAGTGGCAACAACGATACTGTCAGAGTAGCGATTGGTGACCGAAAATATACAGCGCAAGAATTGTCAGCGATCATCCTTCAGAAAATGAAGACAACTGCTGAGGATTACCTAGGCACTGAAGTAAAAGAAGCAGTAATCACTGTCCCTGCGTACTTCAACGATGCAGAACGTCAAGCAACCAAAGAAGCAGGCGCTATCGCTGGTCTTGAAGTCAAAAGAATCATCAACGAACCTACAGCAGCAGCCCTTGCATACGGTTTGGACAAGAAAAATGCAGACATGAAAATCGCAGTGTTCGACCTTGGTGGTGGTACATTCGATATTTCAATCCTAGAGTTGGGTGATGGTGTATTTGAAGTAAAATCTACCAATGGTGATGTTCACTTGGGTGGAGATGACTTTGATGCAGTAATCATCAACTGGTTGGCTGACGAATTCAAAAACGACGAAGGATTGGATTTGAAAAAAGATCCAATGGCACTTCAGAGATTGAAAGAAGCTGCTGAAAAAGCGAAGATTGAATTGTCTAGCAGCAACTCTACAGAAATCAACTTGCCATACATCATGCCGGTAGACGGTGTACCAAAGCACTTGGTAAGAACTTTGACAAGATCCAAGTTCGAGCAATTGGCTGATTCTTTGGTCAAGAGATCAATGGAACCTGTCAAGCAAGCATTGAAAGATTCAGGCTTCTCATTGTCAGAAATCGACGAAGTAATCTTGGTAGGTGGATCAACCAGAATTCCAATCATCCAAGAAGAGGTAGAAAAATTCTTTGGCAAAAAACCATCTAAGGGTGTGAACCCTGATGAAGTAGTAGCTATCGGAGCTGCAATCCAAGGTGGCGTATTGACTGGAGAGGTCAAAGATGTATTGCTACTAGACGTGACTCCATTGTCACTAGGTATCGAAACTATGGGTGGTGTATTCACCAAATTGATCGATGCGAACACCACGATCCCTACCAAAAAATCCGAGGTATTCTCTACAGCAGCTGACAACCAGCCATCTGTTGAGATCCACGTACTACAAGGTGAGAGACCATTGGCCAAAGACAACAGAAGCTTGGGTAGATTCCACTTGGATGGTATTCCTCCATCACCAAGAGGTGTGCCTCAGATCGAAGTGATCTTTGACATTGACGCAAACGGCATCATGCACGTGACCTCTAAAGACAAAGGCACCAACAAAGAGCAAAGCATCAGAATCGAGGCTTCTTCTGGATTGACAGATGAAGAAATCGAAAGAATGAAGCAAGAAGCTGAAGCTAACGCTGACGCAGACAAAGCAGAGAAAGAGAAAATCGAAAAAGTAAATGCTGCTGATTCGATGATCTTCCAAACTGAAAAGCAGTTGAAGGAATTTGGCGACAAATTGTCTGATGACAACAAAGCTAAAATCAACACCGCACTAGAGAAGCTAAAAGAAGCGCACAAAAATGCAGATCTTGCAGCTATCGATTCATCACTAGAAGAACTCAACGCTGCATGGCAAGGAGCTTCTCAGGAGATGTACGCTGGTGGTCAGGACGGAGCAGCAGGTGCAGGAGCACAAGCAGGTCCAGAAGCTGACGCAAAAGCTGATTCAGATGTTTCTGACGTAGAATTCGAAGAAGTCGAAGACAAGAAGTAATTGCATTAGATACTAGATATTAGATGCTAGTATTTAGACAAATACAAAAAGCCTTTCTGGAATCCAGAAAGGCTTTTTTCATAATCAGCCACATACCTTCAATCTTCCTTTCGCTGCTCTCCCATGAGAAATTTGCCTACAAAGGTTGCAATCACCACTACCAGATAGAATTGACCAATTAGACCTAGGACTACCACCATGCTGCGTGCCGCAGGTGAGACAGGCACGATGTCTCCATACCCAATCGTAAGCATAGTCACATAACTAAAGTATACCAAATCCTGTATCGATTTTTCATCATCTCCTACATTCAAAAAGGCCTCTGGATAAAGTACATGAATCAATAGCATCATCAAAGAGCCGATATAGCCTATCAACACATAACCATCCATAGCTCCCATGATTTCATTGAATTCAATACTCTTCTTCCCTATCAGGTCACTGAATAATTCATAGGTCACTATGGCTATAAACAAAGAGAATATCAATAACCCAACTACTTCCGTTTCACCTCCAAAAATATTGATCAACAGACCAATTCCGCCTATCACTCCAATTGCAATAACAGCCTTTTTGAGTTTTTGTACGATCAACATCGAGGCTGCAAAAAGCATCACGTCCAAAATCGGGCTGATGATGCCGTCTCCAAAATTAGAATTGAGAATTGAAGGAAAGAATAGTTTACCCATCATCACTACAAACAGGATGATGTATCGATACTTGATAAAAAACCGTTCTTTGTGTTTCTTGAAAAAATTCATTGTATCATTCAATTGAAATGTTATTCAAACAAAACGTAGATCACAGAATCTTACTTTTGCATAAAGTATTGTGCCAAATACGAAAGTTAAAGACTTTCATGATCTAGAAACAGGATCAAGATATTTTATCCCATAATTTTTTGACTATCCTTTTTAAATTAAAACGACATAGATATCTTGGACTCAAATCCATCCAAAACATGAATTTGTTTCAAAAATTATTAAGACTCCTAGCTATTTTATCCACAGGGCTATCTCTTGTTTCCTGTGTCTCATCCAAAGGATTAGAATTGAATGCAGTATGGGAAAGTGATCTTTACGAATCCAAAAAGTATAGAAAAATCGTGGTTTTTGGACTCACAAAGAGCATGCACAATAACCACAGTTTTGAAATAGACGCGGTCAAATACCTAAAATCAAAAGGAATCAATTCGGTAGCTGGCCATGAGGTCTATGACATAAAAACAGACGGCAATATCAATCCTACTCATATGAAGAGATACCTGTTTTCTTTGGGGTTTGATGGCATTCTTACTGCTTCCCTGATTGATCCAATCGATAGTCAAGACGAGCATGTCAGTCAGGAAGCATTGGGTCATCATGGTGAAGGGATGTATCGCTTTGGACAATACTTCCAAAACAGGTATGAAACACTAGAATCATCCGAAAAAACAGATTTTGCCATCTTGGAGACTAATTTTTACATGATGATGGATTACAATGAATTTGACGGTAGTGGCTTAGTATGGATTTCTCATTACAACATTGACCAAGAATTGCGCAATGATTTCCCTATAGATGAGTACGCTAGGACGATTACCAAAAGCCTGTTGCATGACGGGGTGGTTATGACCAAATAATTCATTTGTATTACTAAGTTTAACCTCCAATACAGCACAAAACATGATGAATTCCCGTAGACATTTGGTGACATCCCATCCAATGATTTGTCAGCAATCTAATCTCATGTTTTAATAGATTGACTATATTAGAGGAGTGCAGAATGAGATAAAATTGAGTTCTCTTATTTCTATTTTTGACTTCTGCCAAAACCAAGAATTACACAACGTTAACATTAAAAATACACAAGCATGAAAATACTGGTTTGTATAACACACGTACCCGATACGACTTCCAAAATCTCTTTTACCGACGGCAATACCCAGTTTGACAAAACAGGTGTGCAATTCATCATCGGTCCATACGATGATTATGCACTGGCAAGAGCAGTCGAACTCAAAGAACAGTCCAACGGGACTATTACCGTGCTAAATGTCGGAGAAGCAGAAACAGAGCCTACATTGAGAAAAGCCTTGGCTATTGGTGCAGATGATGCCATCCGTGTCAATGCCAATCCTACTGATTCTTATTTTGTAGCAAATCAAATTGCCGCAATTGCCAAAGAACACCAATATGACTTGATCTTAATGGGGCGTGAGTCGATAGACTTCAACAGTGGCGCAGTGCACGGAATGGTTGGCGAAATACTAGGTATTCCTTCTCTCTCTCCTATCATGACACTTGATATCGATGGCACTACCGCCAAGATGACTAGAGAAATCGAGGGAGGCAAGGAGACCTTAGAAGCCGAACTACCCTTGGTTTTGGGATGTCAGGAACCAATCGCTGAGTGGAAGATTCCAAACATGCGAGGCATCATGACCGCCAGATCCAAACCCCTCAATGTCGTAGAACCCACTGACAACTCAGTGAGAACTCAGTTGAAAGAATACCAAATGCCTCCTGCCAAAGGAGCCGTCAAGATGATCAGTGCTGACAATGTCTCAGAACTCGTCAATCTCTTGAAAAATGAGGCAAAAGTCATATAAACCTCAACTGGAAAACATTTGTTAAACATTGAACCAAGAAAAACATGTCAGTTTTAGTATTTATAGAAATATCAGAAGGAGCAATCAAAAAATCATCATTGGAGGCAGTGAGCTTTGCTGCAGGATTTGACTCCAATGTGACAGCCATTGCATTTGGCGAAGCAAGTGCGGATTCACTCAAAATAGCTGGAAAAGCAGGAGCCAGTAAAGTTCTGCACGTCGGGGATACCAAATACAACGATGGCAATATTCAAGCTTATGCTTCGGCCATTGCCAAAGCAGCTGATTCAATAGCAGCAGACACTGTGGTACTTGCCAATTCATCTTTGGGTGATCCAGTGGCAGCAAGACTCTCCATCAAAATGAATGCCTCACTAACCAGCAATGTCATCGAACTCCCGGACACTTCCAACGGCTTTGTAGTCAAGAGAAGTATTTATACAGGCAAAGCATTTGCTCAAGTAAACTTGACCGAAGGAAAGAGAATCATAGGAATCAAAAAAAATGCTACCACAATCAAAGAAGATGGAGCAGATGCCAGTGTTGAGGCGTTCTCAGCAGAGGATAGCACAGATGATTTCAAAGTAAAAATACTATCTAAAGAGAAAGCAACTGGAGACGTATTGCTACCCGAAGCAGACATCGTCGTGTCTGGTGGTCGTGGACTCAAAGGCCCAGAAAACTGGGGAATGATCGAAGACCTAGCCAAGACACTAGGTGCTGCCACTGCATGTAGCAAGCCTGTGTCAGACATGGATTGGAGACCTCATCACGAACATGTTGGTCAAACAGGCATTAAAGTGGCTCCTTCTTTGTACATTGCGGTCGGAATTTCGGGGGCGATTCAGCATCTAGCTGGAGTCAACTCTTCCAAGTGCATTGTTGTCATCAACAAGGACGAAGAAGCGCCATTTTTCAAGGCGGCAGATTACGGCATAGTAGGTGACGCATTCGAGGTAGTTCCAAAATTGACAGAAGCAATAAAAGCGATAAACGGATAAAGTAGTTTGGATAAAATTAAGTTAGATATCGTTGGTCTCTCCTCTAGTCACGCGCAATCGGGATCGTTTGCCTTGGTGCTAGGTGAGAGCAATGGAAAGAGAAGGTTACCTATTATCATAGGGATGTTTGAAGCACAGGCTATCGCCATTGAGATTGAAAAAATCTCTCCAAACAGACCCATGACCCATGATCTATTCAAATCCTTCGCAGGCAGCTTTGGGATTCAAGTCAATCAAATTTTGATTTCTGACCTGAAAGAAGGTGTTTTCTTTGCCCGAATCATCTGTGAAGATGTGGATGGAAAAATCGTTGAAATAGACTCTCGACCCTCTGACGCCATCGCCATTGGTATCCGCTTCAATGCTGACATCTACACCAATGTAAAAGTGATAGAAGAAGCAGGCATCGTCGTAACAGATGAGTTTGAAGAAGAACTGGACACGATAGTGGCCAACGAAGAAGAGGAAGAAGATGAACCAATAGGCTCTCCAGAATATCTAAAAAACCAAACCATAGATGGACTCAATAGACTGCTAGAACAAGCACTCACAGATGAGGACTACGAAAAAGCTGCCAAAATCAGAGACGAACTCAATCGCAGGAACTAAGTTGGCAGCTACATAAAAGTAAGAGCCAAGAATCAAGATGTAACAGTCTTGGTTCTTGGCTCTTTTTAGTTAGTTGATTGTCTACTCCTTCTCTTTAAAATCCAAAGAGGCAGAGTTGATACAATACCTAAGACCTGTCGGTGCGGGACCATCCGTAAACACATGACCAAGATGACCGCCGCAGTTGCTGCAAGTGACTTCTGTGCGCGTCATCCCGTGCGAACGATCTACATGATTGGTCACTTTAGACTTGTCTGCGGGCTGGAAGAAACTGGGCCAACCACAACCTGCGTCAAACTTGGTCGATGATTCAAAAAGTTCCTCTCCACAACCTGCACAGTAGTATTTCCCATCTTGGGAAAAATCCCAATACTTACCTGTAAACGGACGTTCTGTCCCCTTTTCGCGAAGCACATGGTATTGTTCTTCGTTCAACACTGCTTGCCACTCCTTTTCTGTCTTTTCCATTTGTTCGACGTTTAAATTCATTAACAAATCTGAACCAAATAAGTTCTCATGATTTTAGCTATAAAAGCTCTTCTCCTTCTTTTTGATAAAAATCTGCCTGAAGCTGTTGCCAGTAAAAGCGCCCAAAGCTCCTGCAATTCCTCCCAACACACCAGTGGCAATGATGATCATGTTGACATCATCGATAGGAAAAAGTTGAATGATCTTGGTAGACATGATGGAGTTGGTTTCTACGTCGACTTTCCACGCCATCACCATCCACAGCAGGCCTCCTCCCAGCAATCCACTCAATATGGCATTAAAATTACCTCCTGGTAAAATAAATGACAGAATACCCGCCACTAAGATCAAAATCCACCAAGGCATGACCAAGGATAGCAGGTAGCTAAATATTGCTATTAACAAAAGTCGGATGATAAATTTCATGATTAATTGGATTTAAGTGTTTGGGTGAATACCAGGTTTGCGTTTTCTTCTTGTTCAGATTTAAGGAAGTTGAGTGGATAGTACTTGCCTACAGACCAGTTTTCGATCATCTCAGCATAGGCTGGATTGCCAGGGTTGCCTGACTGACTACCTGGATATACTCCCCAAGCCCTGACCTGATCAGGTCCCAGCTCAACCACCATCCTCCAAGATGGTCCATGACCAGAACTCGCTGCATTCACAATGTTGTTGTTGCCACCTATTTTGATTTTCTCTACAGAAAATGGAGCCAACTTCAACAAATGCCTGGCAGTTGTGTTTTTATACTCATACCAATTGACCTGGTCATTTTCATTTTCTGTTTTCCAAGCCTCAATCTTCTCCAAAGATGAGACGAATGATTGATTGATCAAATCAGTAACCGACTCCTTCTGAGGCGTAGATACCTGATCAAAATATTTGTTATATGGATCTCTATTCATCAGGTAGATCGTATTGAACACGTGAGGCTTTTTCAATGCTACTTCTCTGTCCACAAATTCATCCCAAATCATCGCATACAAATCATTCCACCACGCTTCGTAGTAGCTTGGTGCCTGCATTTCAGGCTCATTGAAATAATCCCATCTTCTCAGAATATTGTATGCCGCTTGCGCCTTAGAAGACATGTTGGCTGTATCCAGACTATCCAACATCAGCGGTAGACTTTCTGAGGCGCGGTAGTTATAATTGTCATTCTGCAACTTCATCATGTCTCCTACTTCCATTCCACTCATTAGCTTGAGCCGATCATTGATTCTCCTGTTTCTATAGAATTCATAATTATAGTCATAAGCATAGTATGGATAAGTAGAATCCACTGGGTGTTGATTGGCAGAACTGACGAATCCTTGCTCTGGATTCAATATGTATGCACTTTGATTGCGTGGAATATCTCCAGCCCACTCTTGTCTTGAATCGCTACCATTCATCAAGAACTTCCCTTGTTCATCCCATTTGATTGGAAAACGGCCATTAACCCACATGGCAATGTCTCCAGATGCTGATGCAAAGGCAAAATTTTGAGCAGGTGCTACGAAGTATTGTATCGCATCTACAAACTGGTCATAGTTCTTGCTCCTATTCAATTGGTAGAATGCCTTGAACTCCTGCGACTCTTCGTGTGCCGTCCATTTCATCGCAAAATTGATTTGCTCTCCGTTGCCCATAAAATTTCTATCATACACTACTGGTCCATAGTGAGTATGAATAATCGTGTCGTACACTGTACTACCATCCCTCACCTTGATTTTTTCAATGACCTTTTCGGTCTTCAGCCACTTATTATCATAGCGGTATTCTTCCCTGCGAGAGTTTCTAAACTCAATTTGATACCAATCGACTACATCACGTTTGGCATTGGTGACACCCCATGCTATAGAGTCATTGAATCCCACAATGATCCCAGGTACTCCTGGCAAATTAGCTCCAAAAGTATTGATACCTGGAGCATGCAACTGCGTCACATACCAAATCGAAGGCAGATTCAGAGCCAAATCTGGTTCATTGGCCAACATGACCTTGCCGTGTGCAGATTTTCCCCTGCCAACCACAAAATTGTTTGAGCCATTGCGTGGGTCTGGTTTCGCTATCGTGGATGGAGTCAAAGTCTGAGGAAAGGTAACATCGGGTCGTTGAACAGGTATAGGATCAAAATCCCACTTTCTAGAGGTCGGGATCACAGGGTCAACACCTCTGAATGATTCAGGAAACAACAACTCAAAATCTGCCCTTCCAAACAGTGTCAAAGCATTGGTATTCTCCAAATCTGCTTCCCCGGAAGACAGCATATCGGCCATATACTTGAGTAGCAAGGCACATTTGAGTTTAGTCCATGGCTCTGGGGCATAATCGAGCAATTTGTACTCAATCGGATAATCTTCATAGGACAGTGAGTTGATCCAGTAATTGATCCCATCGGTATAGGCCTGCACCATGTTGTTGAGATTAGCATCCTTTTCCATGAGTTCTATTGATCTCTCAGCTGCGTACTTCAATCCCTTTCGCCTGTTGGTCTTGTCAAAATCCAGTGCCTTTGCACCAATGATTTCAGAGATCCTGCCTTCGGTCGCCATCACTTGAAACTCCATCTGCCAGAGTCTATGGTAAGCCGAAATATACCCTTGGGCAAAATACAAATCGTAATCGTTTTTGGCAAAGATGTGAGGAATGACCTGGTCATCAAACTTGATCACGACATCTTCTTTGAGCTGCTTGGCCTTCAACTTGGACGGCATGTCAATTCTGTCCTTTTCACCGTTTTTCCAAAATCCAGTAAAAGGACTCATAAACTTGCCTAATGGAGGGATATCACCTTGCTTAAAATTGACATAGAAGATGAAAAGTATCGTCAGAATGAGGGCTAACAGAAACCTAAAAATTTTCATAGTGGTTTAATGTGAATTGAAATCCTAAGATAAGAGAGATGCAGCGAGCTGGCAAAGAGAGTCAATAATAAGTTACAAATATTCTTGAGACACAGAGCGTCTAAAAGATATCAATTGCTTAAATTTCGCCTTGAACTAGAATTAATGTGATATAATCTCGGGGGTTTGGGGAACTATTCGATCAAAGAACTGGAACGGCTATCTGGCATCAAGGCACATACCATTAGGATTTGGGAGAAGCGCTACCAACTCATAGAACCATCACGCTCTGATACCAATATCAGATCCTACAACGACGGTCAACTCAAAAAAATCCTCAATGTATCCTCTCTGGTGGCTCTTGGATATAAAATATCCAAGATAAGTCAGATGAATCCCGACGAAATCACCTCGATTTTAGAAGAAAATCAGCGTTCTATACTGGAAGATAACAACACAGATGTCACCATACATCAGTTGATCAAACATGCCATAGACTTCAACGAAAAGGAACTGGATGACTTGATCAACCAAATCATCTCTCAATCCAGTTTGGTAGACGCTTTTACAGAGATACTATTCCCCGTACTCAATCGCATAGGTTTCCTCTGGACTGCCAACAAAATCACACCTGCACACGAGCATTTTATGTCTCACAAGGTAAAACAACTCCTGTATGCATCTATGAGCGTAGGCAAGAACACCGAGTCGACTGACCTAAAATACCTGTTGTTCTTACCACAGTGGGAGGAGCATGAGATCCTACTACTTTTTTGCAACTACCTACTGAAGAAAAATGGAATGACTACCATCTATTTAGGTAGTCGTGTACCTTTAGAAAACTTGATCGAAACCATCAAGGACACCCAACCTATTGCGCTGGTCTCTATCCTAACCACACCCAATTATATCAGTGAATTCAAAAAATATCAGAAGAAAATCACGCAAACCAACCCTGAAATAAAATCCATACTTGGAGGTGCAGAAGTGTACAAAACTCAACTCTCTCAACTTCCAAATGTGACTTGGGTTGACAATACGCCTGAGTTTCTATCTTTAATTAATGTTTAACAAATTGTGTTTTTAATTAAACAAAGTGTAAATTAGTACCATGAGCATCTCCAATTCACATAAGATCACAGTTTTAGGAGCTGGTTTTGCGGGCTTGTCCGCTGCGGCTGTCCTGTCACAACATGGTGCTCAAGTTGATCTATTTGAAAAAAACAGTGGACCAGGGGGACGTTGTAGGGTGTACAAAGAACAAGGATTCACCTTTGACATGGGACCCAGCTGGTACTGGATGCCCGATGTATTGGAAAAGTTTCTGAGCAGGTTTGACAAATCGATTTCAGATTATTTTGACTTGATCAAACTAGACCCAGGGTTTAGGATTTATTTTGGCAGAAACGAATTTATTGACATTCCCAATACACTAGAAGAGCAAAAGGAGCTTTTCGAATCACTCGAACCTGGTAGCGGTGTAAAACTGGAAAAATTCCTAAAGGAATCGAAAATCAAATATGATGTAGGTATCTCAGATTTGGTGTACAAGCCCTCTTACTCCATCATGGAGTTCTTCTCCTTTGACATCATCTACAAGATGATCAAAATGAACGCCCTGCAATCCATTCACAGTTACCTAAGAAAATCGTTCAAACACCCCTATTTACTCTCACTACTAGAGTTTCCAGTGCTATTCCTAGGAGGAACTGCCAAAAGCACCCCATCTTTGTACAGTCTGATGAACTATAGCTGTCTCTCACAAGGAACCTACTACCCAATGGGGGGCTTTTACAAAGTAACGGAGAGCTTGTACCAACTGGCTCAAGAACAAGGCGTCAATTTCCATTTTGATGCCCCTGTTGACAACATTGACATTCGAAACCATAGTGCTCGAAGCATCCACAACGGTCAAACGCACCACACCGATGGCATTGTATCATCTCTTGACTACCATTTTCTAGAAAAAGAAATACTAAAAACCCAATCTAACTACAGCGAAAAATACTGGAACGAGAGAACCATGTCTCCTTCGGCGCTGATCTTTTATTTGGGCGTGAAAGGAAAAGTAAAAAACTTGATCCACCACAATTTGTTCTTTGACGAAGATTTTGATGAGCACGCCAGAGACATTTACGAAGACCCAAAATGGCCCCAAAAACCATTGTTCTATGTCTGTTGCCCATCCAAAACTGATGACTCGGTTGCTCCAGAAGAGGATGAAAACTTGTTTATCTTAATGCCTCTAGCGACAGGAATAACCGACAATGAAGCAATCAGAGAAGAATACTATCAAAAAATCATTTCTCGACTAGAAAGAATCATCGATGATAAGATTTCTGATAGAGTCATCGTTAAAAAATCATATTGTATCAATGATTTTAAAGAAGATTATAATTCCTTTAAGGGAAATGCATATGGTCTAGCCAATACCCTAGGCCAAACTGCTATGTTCAAACCGAGTATGAAGAGTAAAAATGTAAAAAACCTATTTCACTGTGGACAGCTCACTGTGCCTGGCCCTGGTGTACCCCCAGCTATTATTTCTGGTCAATTGGCCGCCTCACAATTGTTGTCTTATCTAAACAATACTTCTTATGAAAAGTATCTTTGATGAAGTATCTTTTCTTTCTAGCAAACTGATAACTAGGCGCTATAGCACTAGTTTTTCATTGGGGATTTATTTTCTACATAGAGAAATTCACAACCCCATTTATTCCATTTATGGTTTTGTCAGGTTGGCAGATGAAATTGTAGATTCATTCCATGATTTTGATAAAAAAGCCATGCTGTCCAAGATCAGACAGGATGTCCAAGAAGCCATTGAGCAAAAAATAAGCATCAACCCCATTCTCAATGCTTTTCAAAAAACTGTACACGACTACCAAATAGAATGGGAGCTGATAGATACTTTCCTCAACAGCATGGAAGCTGATTTGACTGAGGATATTCACGATGTGGCCTCTTTCGAAAAATACGTTTTGGGTTCGGCTGAGGTAGTGGGATTGATGTGCTTGAGGGTATTCTTAGCCAATGATGGTGACATGTACCAAAGACTCAAACCCTCCGCCATGAAGTTAGGTTCGGCTTTTCAAAAAGTGAATTTCCTCCGAGACCTAAAAGCTGATTATCAGGCACTCGGCAGAAGTTACTTCCCTGGCATAGACCTTAACAGCTTCCAAGATGAAGAAAAAGCCAAGATAGAAAAAAGCATCGCCCAGGACTTTGAAGAAGCATATGAAGGCATCAAGCAGCTACCATCCAATTCTAAACTAGGGGTCTACATCGCCTACATTTATTTCAAGCATCTACTGATCAAAATCTCCAAACTCCCTGCACATCAAGTAATGTCCAGAAGAGTGAGAATATCCAATGGGCGCAAACTGCAACTGATGGTCAATTCGATCTTCAAATACCAAATGAAAATTATTTGATTTTAGAGAAAGTGAAAGTGTGAATATTTTTGCATCCAAAAGACAGAAAGAAATGGAAGAGGTAGTATTGGTGGATCACATGGATAACGAAATTGGGGTCGCAGAAAAATTGTCAGCTCATCTGGATGGTTCATTGCATCGGGCCTTCTCTATTTTCCTATTCAACAGCCAGGGAGAGATGCTGATACAAAGGCGAGCTTCGGACAAATACCATTCCTCCGACCTCTGGTCCAACACTTGCTGCAGCCACCCTCGTCCCAACGAAAATTTGCAAGCAGCAGCAGAAAGACGACTCTACGAAGAACTAGGAATGAAGACAGACCTCACTTGGTTGTTGAGTTTCAAATACAAAATCAGCTTTGACAATGGCCTGATCGAACACGAACTGGATCATGTCTTTGTAGGAACGACCGATCAGGAAGCCAGCCTCAATCCAAAAGAAGTCTCTGAGGTGAAATACATCTCACCTGAAGACCTGAAACTTGATCTTGCCCAAAACCCTGACCACTACACCTTTTGGTTCAAAGAACTCGTTGACAAAGTCATAGAAAACTACCCAAAACAATGATGTATATCAATATAGCCGTCATGTTGGTCACCACCCTCCTCATGGAAGGTGTAGCGTGGGTCACACACAAATACCTCATGCATGGTGCTCTTTGGTTTTTGCACAGAGACCATCATGACAAGAAATCAAAAGGCTGGTTCGAAGAAAATGATTTCTTCTTTTTGATCTTTGCTATTCCAGGAATTGTATTGACCTATCTTGGATTTTATACCATGACCACCAGCATTACATTTTGGATCGGGGCGGGTATTACCTTGTATGGTTTCCTTTATTTCTCCATTCACGACATCTTCATCCACCAACGGTTCAAGTGGCTATCGAAAGCTTCACACCCTTATTTCAAGGCAATCAGAAGAGCACACAAAATGCACCACAAACATACTGGCAAAGAAAATGGTGAATGCTTTGGGATGCTCTACGTACCTAAAAAATACCACGACCAGTACAAAAAGAATCAAGACTGATGACACAATACACCTACCTTTCTATAGATCTCGGTGCCTTGTTGATTCCACTCATCTTTAGCTTTCACCCAAAGATTAAATTCAATCAGCAATGGCCATTCTACCTTCCTGCCATGATCATGGTTGCCCTCCCGTTTTTGGTGTGGGATGAATACTTTACCACCATCGGTATATGGGGATTCAATCCTGATTACCTCAGTGGCCTATACATAGGGCACCTGCCTATCGAAGAAATCCTATTTTTCCTGTGCATTCCCTATGCCTGTGTATTTTCTTACCATTGTATCAAAGTAAGTGAATACAAGCCAATCTCTGACAAAACAGTTAAAATCACTACTGCGATGATATGTCTGGCATTGGGGATACTCTTGGCACTCAACTTCGGCAAATACTACCCTACATCCACTTTTGTATTGCTGATTACGAGCTTGTTATTTTTCACCTTTGTAAAACCTAGCCCCTATCTCAACACTTTTTACTTCACCTATCTTATCCTCCAAGTTCCCTTTTTCATCACCAATGGATTGCTGACAGGCTCATGGATCGATGAAGCCATCGTTTGGTACGATGATAGTGAAAACCTAGGCATAAGAATCGCTACCATTCCCCTGGAGGACACTTTCTATGGTATGCTTCTCATCCTATGGAACATTGCCGTCTATGAGGTGATCAAGTCGCGTTATTCAAAAATCTCCTGAATGGGTCTTCCTGTCGCTCCGCTAGGGATTCCTATGTTGAGCAACATCGAAAGCGTAGGCGCAATATCCGTCACAGGATGGTATTGTACTGTCTTCCCCTTTTTGATTCCCCATCCATAAAACAACATCGGCACATGGGTATCATAGGTATAGTGTGATCCATGTGTAGTGCCATGGTGTTCACCTTGTGGATTTCCGCCCAGCCATCCTGAGTTGGCGATCAATAGCACATCCCCCGATCGCTGCTGGTTGTAGCCTGCTGCGAGCATCGCCACATCGTAGTTGGTTCCAGAGTAGTTGCTGATCTCCTCAGATGGATAGACCGCATTGATGCCAGTGGTTTCGGTCAACAGAGCCATCACTGCACGTTTTACTTCAGACAGAGACAAACTCTTCTCTTTGATCAAACCATGATTCAAAAACACCTGCTCATTGCTGACATTCTCGACCAATGGGCTAGCGCCAAATGTCGCATTCAGACTTTCGTTGAGTACAGCATGTATAGTGTACTCATCCCAATAATCCGCTGGGATTTTCTTGGCTTTCATGGCTTCTGGTATAGCTGCCACCGCATGATCCGCGGACAAAAACATAGACCATTGTCCTTTACCTACCTTTTCATCCAACAGGTTGAACAAAGACGCCAAATCTCTATCCAGTCTCACATAAGTATCCTCTATCTCCTTAGAATAAGGCCCAAAAGCATGACCGATGTAGTCAGTTGAAGAAAAACTAATCGCTAAAAAATCTGTGATATCATCCGTACCAAAATCCTCTGCTTCTAAACATGCCTTGGCAAAATCCATCAAAATCGTGTTGCCCCATGGTGTAGTCTTGATGACACTGCTTTTTTTATCCGCCTTATTCAAGTCGTATGGGAATACGGCCTTCGCTCCTTTGATCAGGGCATGCTCGGTAGGTCGATCGTCCTCAGCAGACTCGACATATTTTTGGATGGGAAGGAAAGTATCCCACCTACCATTCATGTATTGAGATACCAAATCCCTCTTGTTGAACTTTTGAACCCACTTGGGTAGTTCTTTCATATAATAATCACTCGACATGAATTGTCCAGTCTCTGTATCGTACCAATAGGCGGCATCAGGATTATGTCCAGCTGGCAACACCGCGCCACGGTCTTTGATCGACATGCCTATGATTTTGGATCTGTCCTGAAAAAACAACCCCAACTCGTCGGTGATTGTCGTAGTCTGCAAATTTACCGGCGAGATATAGCCTGTCTTTTGAGACCCTCCCACATTCTTGGCTGCTGGATCAGAGACACAGTACATCTCTTCTTTGCTTTGCTTGTCATACCACTCATTGGCAATGATGCCATGTACACGAGGAGTCGTACCTGTATACACCGACGCATGCCCAGGTGCGGTCTTGGTAGGGATGTAATTGAAGTGAGCGTTCTTGACTTCAAACCCATCATTCATCATTCGTTTGAATCCTCCCTCGCTATAGTGATCATAAAATCGGTAGAGATATTCCTCTCTCATCTGATCCACGATTATCCCTACGACCAATTTGGGTCTCTCTACTTTGCTTTGTCCCTGAGAAACTAAACCAGACAACAAAGTCATTATCACTAAAAGCGTTCTTTTCATTCTATCAAATTTTGGAGTTTTGAAGTTATATCAAACATTGCCAATACATGTTAAGCCAGTTTTAACTTTTTAAAATTATTTTTGGCAAAATTATAGATTTGAATTTAGCTGAGCATTTAATTCCCAAAGACATTTTTGATCAGGTTTCTCTCTCCGCACAACAATTGCAGGTAGAAGCCTACGTCATCGGTGGATTTGTACGTGATATATTGTTAAAAAGACCCTCCAAAGACATTGACTTTGTTTGTGTAGGTAGTGGGATTGACTTGGCAGAAGCCAGCGCCAAAAGACTAGGCATCAGGCAGGTCACTACCTACAAGAACTTTGGTACGGCCATGATCAAACATCATGATCATGAAATCGAATTCGTCGGAGCACGCAGAGAGTCCTACCGGCAGGAATCGCGCAAACCTACCGTAGAAGATGGCACTCTAGAAGACGATCAAAACCGGCGAGACTTCACCATCAATGCACTGGCGATAGGCATCAATCCTGACAACTACGGAGAGCTAATTGATCCTTTTGATGGTCTCAAAGACCTGAAAAAGAAAATGATTCGTACTCCGCTGGAGCCGTCGATTACTTTTTCGGATGACCCCTTGCGCATGATGCGGGCAGTGAGATTTGCCAGTCAGCTCAATTTTGACATAGCACCTGAGACCTTCGAAGCGATCCAAAAAGAAGCCCACAGGATCAAAATCGTATCAGGAGAGCGAATCATTGTAGAGCTCAACAAGATTATTCTGTCCAAAAAACCCAGCTATGGTTTCAATCTGCTCTTTCAATGCGGCCTCTTGGAGCTGATCTTCCCTGAGATGATGGCGCTGCATGGCGTAGAAACTATCGACGGCAAGTCGCACAAGGACAACTTCTACCACACTTTGCAAGTCCTAGACAACATCTCTGAGCATACCGATGATTTGTATCTCAGATGGGCAGCTATCCTACATGACATAGCCAAGCCACCAACCAAGCGATTCAACAAAAAAGTGGGATGGACATTTCACGGTCACGAAGACAGAGGTGCAAGGATGACACCCGCTATATTCAAGCGACTCAAGTTGCCACTCGACGAACGTATGAAATACGTGCAAAAACTGGTCAAACTCCACTTGCGCCCCATTGCTCTGGTCAAAAAAGAAATCACAGATTCGGCGATCAGACGATTGCTCTTCGAGGCTGGAGACGACATAGACGACCTCATGACCCTGTGCAAGGCCGACATCACCAGCAAAAACTCCGAAAGGGTCAAACGCTATTTGCTCAACTTCAAGACGGTAGAGCAAAAACTCAAAGAAATAGAAGAAAAAGATCAATTGAGAAACTTCCAACCACCTGTGTCTGGTGAGGAGATTATGGAAACCTTTCATCTAAAACCCTCACGCATCGTGGGAGACATCAAAAACGAGATCCGAGAAGCGATCTTGGAAGGCATCATACCCAACAACAAAAAAGAGGCACTGAATTTGATGTACAGCATCGCCAAGGAAAAAGGGTTGGAGTTCTGACTCATTCCACACTAATTTACCATTTCAAATTAAACAGCTCATGAAACAAATATTAGCAATCCTCATACTATCCAGTCTCACACTAGGACTACAGGCCCAAAAGAAGGAGAAAGCCCCAAAACAAGAGAAAACAGAAAAAGCCGAGAAAACAGAAACCACCCAGGCTACAGACAATACTCAATCACAGGACTCGCTCAGCTACCCTGAGATGCAAATGAGGAAATACTACAGCATCTACCAACTAGCCAATCAGTTCAATGACCCAGCGGTCGCGAGAATGGCTCTCTACGAAATGTTGATGTACACGGGCAATCAGCCTGCACTTTTGGACACCCTGGCGATTACTTATTATGCTGCGAATCAGTTTGCCTCCTCTGCGCTGGTGGCACAAGAAAATCTGATGATCAATCCAGACAACGAAACAGCCCTGGAAATTGCGGCACTTTCGTTCCAAAACCTAGGTGTACTCACCAGAGCGTTGGACAACTACGAATCGTTGTTCTTGAAAAACAACAACACCAACACACTCTATCAAATGGCTTTTTTGCAGTATCAACTCAAGCGATACAAGGAATCCAAGACTTCCACCGACTTGCTGCTACAGCGCAAAGACGTAGATGAAATCCAACTGGTATTCAACAAAATAGACAAGAGCACCCAAGAGGTAAGCATGCGTGCTGCACTACTCAACCTGCAAGGTCTGATTGCCAAAGAAGAAGGAAGAAAAGAAGATGCTAAAAAGTTGTTCCTTGACGCGCTCAACGTCGCTCCAGGTTTTGAGTTGCCGCAGGCCAACTTGAGTAAGCTAACAAAAGGACAATAAGAATAAAGAAGTAAAACATAAAGGGCCAGTTCATCATTCCAGTCGGGATCAAGAGCTGGCCTTTTTTGATGACAGTCACCCTCCCTTGGCCGACATCTGCCATGATTCTCATGAACACCTGCCGAGATTTTTCTTCCTAGCTGCTGTGACTTTTCTTTAAACACGCGCGGGTTTTAAGAAAAACATACGTATCTTTTCATAAAAAGACAGGTATGTTTTTCTTAAAAGATAGCTATCTTTTTCAATGGAGTTACAGGGGTTTTAGATAGAAACAAAGGTGATACAAAACAAAATCTACGCATCATGGCAATCAAATATAAGGTAGTAAGCAAAAGACCAGGCGGCATAGCTGGTAAAAGACCCACAAGATACTATCCTGTACTCACCAGACGGAGAGTTGCCGACACTCGATACCTCATCAACCATATCAGCAGCATGAGTACGCTCAGTGGTGCGGATTTAGTTAGTGTATTCGAAAGCCTTAGAACTATCATCCCAGAACTACTCGGGGATGGAAAAAATGTGCGAATTGATGGATTGGGGACATTTAGCATCCACGCCCACAGCAAAGGAAAAGATACAGCAGACGACGTGACATCTAGAGATATAGACAGCCTAAAGATCAGCTTCTTGCCCGACAAAGGTGTCAAAATGATGCTGAAGTCCATCAAATTTGAAAAAGTCCAGTAAACCCAGAAACCACCTCTCTTCTACTAGCACCGTACTAACCTGAGTTCGACTCTTAAAGAGGGCTCATGACCCACTATAGGGCAAAATCAAAATGACCTTTGATTAAACAGTGCAGAAAAACCCTTCAAAGGTTCTCTTTCCAGATCATAGGCAAAACGAATGGTAAACTAAATTCTCCCAAAAAGCCCTTGAAGGGATATTTGCCTGCGATCAGTTGTTGGCTGTCATACTCATGAAAAATGCTTAATCTGCTCGGTCGCAATTGTTTTGCGATTGAAACATTCAAGATCAAGTGAATACTGTCCATAAGAAAGTAATGAAGGCAGCTATCTACCAAGATTTCGGTATATTCCTATGATCATCGCATCAAACCGACCATTGTTTTGATCAAATATGAGGCTGAGGTGTTAGTTTTGGTAGTGACCCCAGTCTAAAAAAGACAAAGAATATTTTATCTACTAGATTTGGTAAAAACATATAGTGGATATCATACAATGGCATTGTACACAATATTGACACCCAATGAGATACTTAATAATCATCATAATCTGCCTGATTTCAAGTTGTTCTGAAAAATCAGAGATTGCGCAAATTAAACGAATAGACGGTTCGACAATAGCAGAAGCTGAATTGGACACTAATATTAAAACCCTTGTTGACACAGCAAATGTGACGGGTTTGACCGTTACTATTTTCAACCAAGATACAGTAGCATATCAAAAAGCATTCGGATTCTCAAACCTCAATAAAAAGGATAGTTTAAATCTTAAACAAGTGTTTTATGGCGCTTCTTTGAGTAAAGCTGTTTTTGGTTATCTAGTGGCGCAGCTTGCTGACGAAGGAATAATTGACCTAGATAAACCATTACAGGAATACTTCAGTACAGCCATCCCTGAATTGCAATTTGAGAAAGAATGGAGGGGATTCAAAAATCTATCGGATGATGAACGATATAAGAAAATAACAGCAAGAATGTGCCTGTCACATACAACTGGTTTTCCCAATTGGAGATGGATAAGTAGAACTGGAGAGTTCACTCCTGAGGGAGATATTTTGTTTTATTTTGACCCTGGAACTGATTACAGTTATTCAGGAGAAGGAATGATGTTATTACAGTACGCTATTAAAAACCTAACTGGAAAAGGATTAGAAGAATTGGCAAAAGAACGAGTTTTTGATCCTTTAAAGATGGATATGACCAGCTATTTATGGCAAGAACGATTTGAGGACAATTATTGTAATGGACATACGACAGAGCAAAAAGTAATTGATAAAGATAAAGCCGATGAACCTGCCGCTGCAGGTTCAATGTCAACAACTCCTGTGGATTACTCAAGATTCTTAGAAAAAATACTTGCCTTATGTTCCCTTAACTCCCCTGTTACCAAATTGATGTTTTCTCCTAATATTCGCATTAAGTCAAAGAAACAATTTGGACCACTTTCCATAGAAAAATCTAATGCAAATGACAGTATTGATTTAAGTTATGGTTTGGGATGGGGAATATTAAAATCGCCATATGGATACGGATATTTTAAAGAAGGTCATGGAGAGGGCTTTCAGCATTATTCGATCCTCTTTCCAGAAAAGAATATAGGAATTCTCCTAATGTCAAATAGTGACAATGCAGAAAGTGTTTTCAAAGAAATCCTTGAAATAGGAATCAAGGATATTTATACATCTTGGTACTGGGAAGATTACATTCCATATAATGAAAAATAAAAAAACGCTCGGTCGCCATTGCTTTGCGATTGAAACATTCAAGATCAAGTGAATACTGTCCATAGGAAAGTGATGAAGGCTACTGTTCCCCACCAAAAACGGGATAGGTTACATCTTCATGCCACAGTACGGAATCGGTCATGCTGATGGGACAACTCAAATGCTAACCGTGAACTCATTGCTAAAATTCATTCTAGAGAAGGGAAGGGTTTGAATTACATGCCACGTCATCGCCGGTTAATACAAAGACTACATACGCACCATTCTTCAATCTATTTTTTCCTACGAATCATGCTCTTGGCATTGGAAAGGTCTATCTCGTACTCCTCATGATGGAATATCTTGGTGATGGCGCCAGATTGGATGAGTGATGCTGGATCACCAGATACGATGGCCGAGTTGAAGTCCATGAGCCAGAGCTGATCTGCAAACTGCAGCGACAGATCTAGCTCATGAGTAGAAACCAGGATGGCCTTTTGGGTCTTGGACTTGATGGCTGCAAACAAACCAAACATATCGATACGATTGACGATATCAAGATGGGCAGTCGGTTCGTCCATCAGGATGAAGTCCGTGTCCTGCGCCAGTGCTCTGGCTACCATGGCTTTTTGAAACTGTCCATCACTCAGCGTGCCTAGCTTGGCGTGCTCGATGTAGTTGATCTTGCACAGATCGATGGATTCTTGGATTTTGCGTTTGTCTTCGGTACTCTCCTTTCCTATCCAGTTGGTGTAGGGAAATCTACCCAGTGCGACCAACTCTCTGACACTCATGTTGGACATCCCGATTTTGTCAGTGGTGATGATGCCGATTTGCTTGGCAAGATCCTTTCTATCCATGTTGCTCAGTTTTTCCTCCCCGATCATGACTTCACCAGACAGCGGTGTTTGTGTGCCAGACAGCGTCCTAAGCAAAGTGCTCTTTCCTACCCCGTTCTGTCCCAGTAGACAGATCAGTTGCCCTGGTTGCAGGGCTAGGCTGACCTCCGAGGCAATGATTTTTTCGCCATACCCGATACTTAGATGTGCTGTACTGAGTGCCTTCATGTCAAAATCCACTTTGAATGTTCTTTCGTTTCACAATCAGCCAGATCACCAGCGGTCCACCTAGCAGAGAGGTGATGGCGTTGAGTGGCAGAGACTGAGCCAATCCAGGCAAGCGAGACACCATGTCACAAAACAACAACACCACGGATCCCATCACGGCTGAGTAAGGAATCAACTTCTTATGATCGGAAGTATCCAATATCATCCGCGCGATGTGTGGCCCAGCCAATCCTATGAAAGCAATCGGTCCACAATAGGCCGTCACCGTCCCCGCCAGTAGGGCCGTCACGCAGATGATGGCGTATTTGGATCGTTGCAAATTCAGGCCCGCATTGCGCGCATAGGCATTGCCGATTAGGTAGATATTCAGAGGTTTCAGCAGGAATATGGAAGAGACCAATCCAATCATGATGAGGGGTACCATCATTGTCAACTCTCCCATCGTCACGCTGCCCAAATCCCCAAAAGTCCACATCAGATAGGCCTGTATATCCTCAGGATTGCTAAAATACTGTAGCACACTCACCACGGCCCCTGTCGCCGAACTAAACATCAGACCAATGATCAACAGAGAAGTATGATCGGCCACTTTGGTAGAAAAGTAAATCACTACCAAGAAGACCAAAAAAGAACCCATAATAGCACCCAAAGTCGTAGATATCCCTGCGTAATAGGTCAAGCCTATCACAGAAAAAAATGAACTCCCCAGTACGACCAAAGCCACGCCCAAACTCGCACCAGAGCTAATTCCCAACACAAAAGGTCCTGCCAAGGGATTGCGGAAAAAGGTCTGCATAAACAAGCCACTCAGACTCAAAGAAGCCCCCGCCAACAGTGCCGCCAACGCACGTGGCAGGCGGTAATTGAAGATAATATTTTGCCACACCCGTGTGTCATCCGATGGGTCGGTGATGATCACGTATAGATCTGATGGCGGTATCCATACCGAGCCCACGACGATATTGAGCACAAAAAGCGCTGCACAAAGGAGTCCTAGAAAGAGAATGGATTTGAACACTTAGAGTTGAAAGTATAGAGTTATAAAGTTGAAAGTATAAAGCTGAAATCGTTTTCAATGACTATACTATTTAACCAATAGCCATTTTCTTTACCTCCAAATAAAGCAAAGCTAATAGAATATTTGAGTAAAAAACTAGGAATAGCTATCCTTCCTGTGTCCTACTTTTCGAATATCAACGATTCTAATTTCGTCATCAATGGTGTAGAGTACTCTGTGGTTTCCTATCCTTATACGCCAGTTTTGGGAGTTCCCTTTTAGCTTTTTGGCTCCACTGGGGCGTGGATCATTCGCTAATAGATTTGAAAATCTTGTTATTGACACTTTTGGATATCCTTTATGACAGTAGCAAGCGGTACTGTCAACTGGCGGTTTTGCTCCTGATGTCGTCGGGAAGGTTTCTAGCACGCAGAATTTGTCCCTGCAGCCTGCAGGAAGGTTTTCAAGGTCTCGTTCTAAAATAAGTTGACAGGTTATAGATAAATACTGATATGAGTTGACCATGATACTAGGAAATTGACCTTCAGGATAGCCCTATTCGAGAAAGAACCCTGTCAGGGTTACTCTCAATCAAAAAATCGTGGTTTCGAAACCATCCATGTCTAATATCAATACAACCCTGATAGGGTTGATACAGCAGAGAAACTCTACATACAGCACGCCTACCGCAGTAATCAGTGCGGCTTATCAAAGCTATCTCGGCTTACTCCAATTTCTTATAATAGTACAGTTCATAGTCCGGCAACAGTTCTGGATGGAGGATTTTGATATGATCGGCCAGCAAGAGATGCGGATTGGCGTTGCCTGACTCAAAGTAGTCATTGCCTCCATTGGCAGTGGATCGCTTGGTGTAGGTATATACCTGTCCAGTTTTGAATGCCTTGAAATCCGCATACCTTTCGTCTGCTGCGACTATGTCTGCCAGCGACTCATAGTTGGCCGCACCGATCCAAAAATCCGCATCGTGTGCTTTGGCATACACTGCTTCAAAGTCCAGATTCAGCCAGCCGTTGCCCTGATCATCCGACCAGAGATAGTTACCTCCAGCATCGTTGATCATCATACCGTTGTAGTTGTTGCCCGCAGGCATGAACCATGTGCCGCCGTACAAAGTACCCGAATAAACGGTGGGTCGATTCACCTCAGTCACCATAGCAAGCAATGAATCATAGGCCAAGACCACTTGATCAAAATATGCCTCAGATTCCTTTTCCTTTCCAGTCAGATACCCTACAAATTTGATCCACTCTGCCCGTCCCAAAACGGTGTTCTCCATGTAATCAGGAGTCAAGACAATGGTCTGTCCTAGCTCCTGCAATTTCTCCAGTTGGCGATTTTCACCCCTTGCCACAAAGGCCAATACGATGTCTGCTTTCAGATTCAATACCTGCTCTACATCTATTTTTCCTTCACTCCCGATCTCTACCATATGCTGAGCATCCAATAGTTGATTGATCTTGGACGAATAGATATACTGTGTTTGGGCAAAACCCTTTAACTTCTCCTCAACCCCCAAAATCTCCAAAAAAGAAAGATGGGTAGTAGAGTTGGAGACCAAGCTATTGACCGGATATTTGATGGGGATGAAATGATGATAAGCCTCTCCCTCAGGGATGGAATCATCATAAATCATGTAAGTCAAAGCATCTTCATTGCCTTGCCAAGGTTGGTTGACCGTGATGATGCGATAGCCCTCCATACTTTCTATAGAGAAGCGCTCGGCGTATTGGACGATTCCTACATTGGGTTCTGAGGTGGTGGTATGAGTTTCATTGGGCTGACATGCCCAAAAGCCAAAGACAATTAAAAAGGGAACAAGATTTTTCATAAGTTCCGCAAGCTCGGACAATTTTTGATGAACTCCGAAACTTGATTCAAAAGTTCTACCCTCAATTTAATGGCGAAATAAAAATGGATAAATCCAATAAGCAAACGATTACCACCTATAGCCCAGGGTTTAAACCCTGGGCTATAGGAAATGCAAGGTACAACCCAACCGTTTCAACGGTTTAAAACAGACGACCATGAAGCATTCATTCAATAAAATGATTCTACCATTACATTCGTGGTAGTACCGATTCAAATTTACCTTCTCACGAAAGAAGATCCTGCCTCCATGGTAGCATAGGATTTAATTTCTTCAAAATCTTCAGAGGACATGTTGTCTTCCGCCTTTCCCTTGTTGGGCAAGACAAAGCCCGTATCATTTTGCCACCATTGTGCGGCTAGCTGTTTGGTTTCGTCTTGGCATACCTCAAAATGATCAATACAAGATTCGCAAGTCATCCAAACAATCTCTTTGCCTGCGGTCTTTTCAAAGATGATTTTTCTCATCATCGTAGCACGCTGATCTTGGTTTTTGAAATGAGCAGTAGTGTACGAGAGCGTTTCAGGTTCTACCATTTTGCGATCCCAATATTTGCGCGAAGACACCACTTGCGCTGTGGACAAGGCAAATCCATCATTTTGATTCATTATGGATTTACAAATACTGCAAGCTGCCTGCTTCTTTTTGGGAGGAGACTTGAAAATTTTATCTAGGAATCTCATAGGTAGTTAGTTTGTATGCAACATCTCTGTAGATGCTTTTGATTCTTGTTTAGTTGCACCAAGACTTGCATTATTACGAGTCAATCTAAAAATACCGAATATTTCTTACCTTCTGTCTAACAATACTCTAAAATCCTTTAACATTGCGGTAATTATTGGTTTGGACGTTGCCTGCTGCATCGTCTGATTAAAAGGGAATTCGGTGATTCTCGTTCAGAAAGAAAAATCCGAAGCTGTCCCCGCAACTGTAATCCTTGATTCTAGCAAATAGAATACATTTTTGATCCACAACACCACTGGTCATGTACTGGGAAGGTTATCAAAAATCAGGAAAGCCAGGAGACCTGCCTATAATTTTGATTACTGAGCTTTCGGGTGAAAGGTCTTGGGATTGAGATGGAATATTATCCTTCTACATCTTGGGCTGCTCTGTATTTTAATCTGATTCATATGCGGAGAGTTGTTATTATGTCCCTTTTATGTTTACTATGTCATTTGGCATGGTCACAGCAGGATTCTGTCCTGCTGGATGGGGTCAGTGTCTATTCCAGTCGCATGAGGACTTTTGCCGCTGCTGACAAAATCATCCTCATTGATAGCGGTATTCAAAAGATGAACGATGGCAATTCCCTAGCCATGCTCCTGACCAAAATCGCTCCACTCAACATCAGAGCTTATGGTATCGGTGGATTGTCCACACCATCTCTGCGTGGAACTGGCAGCAACCAAACAGCAGTGGTGTGGGAAGGACTCAACCTCCAAAGTCAGATGAACGGCAGTCTGGACCTCAATCTCGTTCCATCCATCATGGTAGACGATGTATCGATTCAGTTTGGTGGTAGTAGCTCCATGTTTGGATCGGGTGCCATGGGTGGGACGATCCAAATGGGAAGCAGTGCCCCTTCCTTCCAGTCTGGCATCTCCGCCTCTCTCCACGAACAACTTGGCAGCTTCGGACTACAAAGTCACGCATTCAAAGTGAAGGCTGCCACCCAAAAGTTGAGTTTGGGAGTCCGAGCCTTCCTCAAAGAAGCCGACAATGATTTTGAGTTCTACAATGTGTACAACCAGTCAGACGAAACCATGCGCAATGCCCAAGTCAAGCAATATGGCATCTTGACAGAACTCGCCTATCGACCATTGCCCAACGGTCTGTTGGAGCTAAAACACTGGTACCAGGACAACGATACCCACGTCCCCAAAACAGCAGGTGCAGGACAGGAATCCAATGCGATTCAATACGATCAATTCCATAGAGCCATCTTAAAATACGATCAAAAACTTAGCAATGCTTGGCGACTCAATTACAAATTAGGGCTACTAGATCATGTGCTAAACTATGACGACAAGATCAACACCCATTCGCACAGCCACTCTCAATCCATCATCAACGAGGCTTTGTTCAACTACAGAGCCAGCAGACACCTCCAATTAGAAATTGGTCTCAATGCTACCCACGAGAGTGGCGATGCAGACAACTACAGTGACATACAGGATCGAAACAGAATGGCACTTTTTGTTTCCAGTCATCTTGCAATCAGGCAAAAATTGGAACTCAACCTGGCCATCCGTACAAATATGGTCGATGGAGATTTCAAACCGATCCTTCCTTCACTTGGACTGAACTACCACACCAACTCTTGGCTAGATATCAAAGCCAAAGTGGCTAAAAGTTACCGCATACCTACCTTCAACGACCTCTATTGGTCAGGATCAGGAGCGAAAGGAAATCCAGACCTAGTCCCCGAAAACGGCATGAGTTACGAGATTGGCTATTTGATCCATGCCAAAAAAGAATCACTATCCTTCCATTACGAAGGTACCGTCTTCTATAACCACATTCTCGATTGGATATTTTGGAATGATCTCGGCAGTTACTGGACACCTATCAACCTCAAAGAGCTGTGGTCCTATGGCATAGAACAAAACCTGCATGCCCAATATCAGCTCAATCAAAACAGCCGAATCACCTTGGATGGCAATTATCAATTTGTACTATCCACCCCTGAGAAACCTGACGAGCTATTTGGGAATCTCCAGCAAGTCTATACCCCCAAGCATCAGGGGAATGCCTTTGTACAGTACCACTGGCGCAGTATCCAAGCAGGCGTCAACCTCATTTATGCAGGCAAGCAATATTCTGATGATGGTAATATAGAGATCAGAGCAGTAGATCCATATGCCTTGACTGATTTGAGTGTGGGATACAAATTTGCATTGGCACAAAAGCACGCAATTCAAAGCACACTACAGGTCAAAAACATTTTCGATACTTCGTATGAAGTGCGACGCGCCTACCCTATGCCAGGCATCAATTATCAACTCAACCTTGTTTATACATTCAATTAACATAGAATCCATGAGATAATTATTCATATAATCCTAAACAAGTATTGCTGATTCTAAACCAACATATTTTCAAATTAGATTTAATATAACACATGAAAACAAACACACTTTTCAACAACTTTTTGAAAGCCTCTTTATTGGTTTTCGTTCTAGCATTTTCTGCATGTACAGAGGATGATGGCAGCAAATTCACGCCTGGACAGGATGGATTTTTCATCGTCAATGAGGGAGCTTGGGGCAATGCCAACACCAGTTTATCTTATTTCGACAAGGCTACATTAACAGTAACCAACAACCTGTTCGAAACCAACACAGGCAGACCACTGGGTGATCAAGCACAATCCATGACAGTATTCAATGATCTAGGATATATTGTCGTACAAAACTCATCAAAGCTAGAAGTAATCAGTACTTTGGATTATTCCTCAGTAGCTACGATCTCTGAAGGACTTTCTTCCCCAACATATTTCTTGGGAATAAGTGCAAACAAAGGATATGTATCTGATTGGGGGCCTGATGGTGTGACAAGTTCTATCAAAATAATCGATCTTACTACCAATACCATCACCGATTCCATCAGTACAGGTGCAGGAACCAATCAAATGGTTTTGGTGGACAACATGGTCTATGCAGCCAATTCTGGAGGTTGGGGTTATGATAACACTGTAGTGGTCATAGATACTGAGACAGACGAAATCATCAAAACAATAGAAGTAGGGGACAATCCATCTACTTTGGCTGTCGATAAAAACGAAAATGTGTGGGTGACTGGTAACGGCCTTACAGACTATGTCAATGCTGAAAACTCTACACCTGCATTCTTAGCTAAGATTGACTCAGAAAACAATACTGTAGAATTGAAAATCAATGCACCAGAAACAGGCATAGGCCCTTCGCGTTTGAATATTGACTCAGAAGGTAAAACTCTTGTTTTCAAATACAAAAGCGGTATCAGTACTGCACCTATCGAAGTGACATCTGTATCAGACTTTACAGAGATCATCGCAGCAGATCAATTTACCAGCCTGTATGGTTTTGGCATAGACAAGTCCGAAAACCACATCATAGCAGGTGATGCTCCTGATTTCACCAACCCTGGGTCTATCAAACGATACGAATTGAATGGCACTTTCATCGACCAATATACTGTTGGCATTGGTCCAAATGGCATTGCATATTAATCCCCAATCCACCTACATAAGATGCTCTGCAAATGCAGAGTATCTTTACATATTATGATCATATATATTACAGGAGGTGAGCGGTCTGGCAAATCAGGCTTTGCACAACAATTGGCACAGGATTTTTCTGACAAGCCTTATTATTTGGCAACAGCCAAAAAATGGGATCAAGAATTCGAAGAGCGAATCTCTCGACATCAATCAGATCGGGACGAGCGTTGGACAACTATCGAAGAGCAAATATATCTAGGCGATGTTCTCCCAGAAAATACCACTATAGTCATCGACTGTGTCACCTTATGGCTCACAAACATCTTTTCTACCCAGCAGTATGAAAGAGACAAATCATTTGCCCAGGCCAAAGAACAATTCTTAAAACTCATCGCCTATGAGGGCACCTTGCTCATCATCTCCAACGAAATCGGAATGGGCTTGCATGCAGACTCCAAAATGGGCAGAGATTTCGTAGAATTGCAGGGCTGGACCAATCAGCTCATAGCACAACATGCCGATGAGGCATATTTCCTGATCTCAGGTTTGGCACAGAGGATTAAATAGATAGGCTATTGATATAAAACTCAAGAGCAGAAAATGCGCATTGGCAATCAAAAACTCGGTTTGTAGTTTTCCTGAAACTCTTCCCATGGAGTGGACTTGTAATTATCACCCCCGTAGTACCTGATGATTTTATCAAACACCCCTACTTCTAAATATCCAGGGACTGGTGACAACAACCTAAATTCTTCGTCCATAAACACCACAGTGGGGTAACTCATTTTGCCATTGAGCAGGGAATAAGCCAATTCGTGGATACCATTTCTCCCTGTGTCTTGCCACTTAAAGGTGTGATCATTGAATTGAATGTCTTCACGTTGCTCTGCGTTCAATTTGACTGGATAATACTTTTCATTGAGGTATTTGGCAATTTCTGGATGATTGAATGTGCCTGCATCCATTTTCTTGCACCATCCACACCAGTCGGTATATACGTCTATAAAAATTTTCTTGGGTTTGGTTTTGTTCAATGCTACGGCCTCTTCGAAAGTGTACCACTTTACTTCTGTTGCTTTGGGTTCTTTTTCAACCAGCGCATAAGACGACCCAATCACTGCTACAGCGACCAAAATCATGAATATCTTTGTGTAATCTCTCATCTCAAAATATTTAACCCTCATACAAAAATAAGGTTTTTATATCAATACACTAGCAATACAGCATCCACTGCAAAAAAGTTTCGAACACAATGTTTTCGTATTACTTTTCCATGGTTTATTTTAAGGCAAAAATTTAACCATGGAAAACTGCAACAGATGTCAAAAAAGGGCTGTATTCAAATGCAAGGGATGTGGTCGTGTGTGGTGCAAGGCCTGCCATGAAGAAATAGGCAAGCCTGGGCTATTTGCTGGAAAATGTGGTGCTTGTGAAGGAATAGTGGTGAGGATGGAACATGCCTGACTTAACCCCCCACCAGTTCTCTCAGACTATGAATCAAACTTTCCCACAGGTCTTTTAGCTCTTGCTCATCATCCATATCAGAGTAATCTGTCACTCGAATGAAAACTTCCTGAGTCAGTTCATTCATATCCAATTTGAACTCCAAATAACTGGGATCTTCATCATCAGAGATAAAATCAAATCTAACCTGACTATTGGTTCGATGTGATGTCATTTGTGCACGACTCTCCTCTCCATCCCAATAAAAAGTAAAATTCTTATCCTCATCTATGTTCACATTGTCTGCAAACCACTGTGCTAAACCACTAGCGGTAGATAGATAAGGATATAACATCTTTTTGGACGCCCTTACTTCGTACTCACCTACATATTTGAATTTACTCATACTCAATACACTATGTGCTTCAATGAAATTTTCTCCTAAGCTAACTAATTTTTTTTCTATTCTTCCATTGATAAATCAACAATATGAATAGCTTTGCACCTCCAAAATCAATGGCGAGGTAGCTCAGTTGGTTAGAGCGCAGGATTCATAACCCTGAGGTCACGGGTTCAACTCCCGTCTTCGCTACTTTTTCAAACCCTTGTATTCTTGTAATATAAGGGTTTTTGTTTTTTTAACTAGACTTTTCAATTATTAATTGCTGCGGTTAAATCCCCATATTCCATTGAAGATTTATCCCCAATTCACAGGCAGATTTTTAACAAAAAAAATAGCTTTGCAAGCAATTAAATCAATCTTGAATCAAGCACACTATGGCAGAATACAACCACTCCGAGATCGAAAAAAAATGGCAACAATACTGGTCAGACAACCAAACTTTCAAAGCTGAGGTTGATCCTTCCAAACCCAAATTCTATGCTTTGGACATGTTTCCATACCCATCAGGAGCAGGCTTGCATGTCGGGCATCCATTAGGGTACATTGCCTCTGACATCATCTCAAGATACAAGCGCACCAAAGGATTCAACGTACTGCATCCAATGGGTTTTGATGCCTTCGGTCTGCCTGCCGAGCAATATGCCATCCAAACTGGTCAGCATCCTGCAATCACAACAGAAGAAAACATCGCTCGATACAAAGAGCAATTGAAAAATATAGGTTTCTCCTTTGATTGGAGCAAAGAGGTCAGAACCTGTGACGCTAGTTATTACAAATGGACTCAGTGGATTTTCATCCAATTGTTCAACTCGTGGTACAACAATGACAGCAACCATGCAGAATCTATCGATAGTTTGATTCAAATATTTGCCAAAGAAGGAAATAGCAAAGTCAATGCAGTCTCGGATGATGCAGTCAATACATTCTCCGCCTCAGACTGGAACGGCTATTCCGAAAAAGAAAAACAAGAAATCCTCCTTCAGTATAGATTGACCTATCTATCTACCACCACGGTCAACTGGTGTCCAGAACTAGGTACAGTACTCGCGCAAGACGAAATCAAGGATGGTTTCTCCGAAAGAGGTGGCTTCCCTGTGGTCAAAAAACAAATGAAGCAATGGAGCATGCGCATTACTGCCTATGCGGAAAGATTGCTGCAAGGCCTGGACACACTAGATTGGTCTGAACCTTTGAAAGAAATGCAGCGCAACTGGATTGGAAAATCTCAGGGAGCTGAAATGACCCTAGATATCGAGGGTCATGAAGAAAAAATCACCGTGTTTACCACTAGGATAGATACGGTACTAGGTGTGACTTTTCTCGTATTGGCACCAGAACTTGAACTCATCAAAAAAATCACTACAGATGAGCAAAGAGCTGAAGTAGAAGCATATGTAGAGGTCGCGAGAAACAAATCCGAAAGAGACCGCATGACCAACGTCAAAACTGTCTCTGGCGCATTTACAGGAGCGTATGCCATCAATCCTTTCGATGGGCAGAAAGTCCCAGTATGGATAGCAGATTATGTACTAGCAGGATATGGTACAGGAGCAGTAATGGCTGTACCTGGTGGAGATCAACGAGACTATGATTTTGCCAAGCATTTTGATCTCCCGATCTTGCCAATCTACGAAGGCATGGATGTAAGTAAAGAAGCCAATCCTACCAAAGAAGGTAAAATTATCAACAAAGGCATGCTAGAAGGTCTTACCTTCAAAGAAGCCACAGCTACCGCAATCAAATTCCTAGAAGACAAAGGTATCGGTACTGGCAAGATCAACTACAGAATCAGAGATGCAATTTTCGCAAGACAGAGGTATTGGGGCGAGCCTGTACCCGTTTACTTCAAGGATAGCATTCCGTATCCAGTGGACGTGGCTGATTTGCCCATTGTATTGCCTGAGATCGACAAATACCTACCTACTGCTGATGGAGATCCTCCGCTGGCGAGAGCAGAGAACTTCACTTACACGCCCAAAGGAGAAACGACAAGCTATCCTTTGGAGATGAGTACTATGCCGGGCTGGGCAGGATCGAGTTGGTATTGGTACAGATACATGGATGCACAGAATGACGAAGCATTCGTAGCGGATGACGTGCAAAAATATTGGAAAGATGTAGATCTCTACATCGGTGGTACTGAGCATGCGACTGGTCACCTACTCTACTCTCGTTTTTGGAACAAATTCTTGTTTGACATGGGATATGTGGAGCAAGAAGAACCTTTCAAAAAACTGGTAAATCAAGGAATGATTCAGGGACGATCCAATTTTGTCTATCGCATCAAAGGAAGCAATCAATTCGTTTCTTTCAACAAAAAGGAAGAATACGACTACTCTCCTATGCACGTAGAAGTGAGCCTTGTCAACAATGATGTATTGGATACAGAAGCATTCAAGGCTTGGAGACCTGATCTAAAAGATGCAGAATTCATCTTGGAGGACGACAAATATGTCTGTGGCTATGAGGTAGAAAAGATGTCCAAGTCCAAATACAATGTCGTAAATCCAGATGACATCATCGAAAAATACGGCGCAGATACACTTAGAATGTACGAGATGTTCTTGGGACCATTGGAGCAGTTCAAGCCGTGGAACACGCATGGTATAGACGGTGTATCTAAGTTCTTGCGCAAGACTTGGAGACTATTCCACAATGCGCAGGACGAGTGGGCAGTATCTGAGGAGAAAGCCACTCCTGAGGAACTAAAAATCCTGCACAAAGCAATCAAAAAGATAGAGGATGACATCAATAACTTGTCTCTCAATACTTCTGTGAGTACGCTGATGATTGCCGTCAATGAATTGACTGCATTGAAGTGCAGCAAGAAAGAAATATTGGAAGACCTCGTCATCATTCTTTCTCCATTTGCACCACACATCAGTGAAGAGCTATGGCTGAAATTGGGTCATAAAAATGGCATCAGCACAGCTACTTTCCCAGCTTTTGACGAAAGTCTCTTGACAGAAAGTACACACGAGTACCCTATCTCGATCAACGGAAAAGTGAGAGCCAAAATCAGTTTCCCCACAGACATGGACAAAGGGGAAATTGAAAAACAAGTATTGGTTCACGAGGTAGTCCTCAAATGGACGGAAGGAAAAGCACCGAAGAAGACCATCATCGTCCCCAACAGAATCATCAACATCGTTGTTTGATTCTATGAAGGAGATCATTCTCCTATCATTCCCTTCGGATCAATGAAAACATGAGATAGCACCAAGACAAAGCTTGGTGCTATTTTTTCTTTGGCAAAAGTGCGTTTAAGTTTGATACTCATCAAACCACCATGCGCTCCTGAATTATGTTATTCAAAAGAGAATAGTATCGTCTATTATTCCTGCGGTGTTTTCGCCACACAATACCCAATATACGGGAAGTTTCTCTACATAAAACTGTTCGTTGTCCTCCTTCTCATTGCCAAAAAAGCTTTGGCATGGTTTATTCTTTCTTCCCCATCAGAATCAAACGCTAAAAAAATGGCCTCTAGAATTAAGAATGAGAAACAATACGAAGCATTGAGAGATCAAGGCATGTCAAAAGAGAAAGCAGCCAGAATTGCCAATACCCCTGACAGTGGTAAAAAAGGTGGTCAAGCCGCTCCGTACGAAAAAAGAAGCAAACAAGAGCTCTATGACCAAGCAAAAAAAATTGGCATAGAAGGGAGATCAAGCATGAACAAAGCTGAATTAATCTACGCATTAAGAAACCATTGAACCATGAACATACTACTCGCAACGGATTTTACCGAGGCAGCCAAGCATGCCATCAATTGCATCCATCAGATCACACAAACTTGGACAAGCAGAAAAGAAATACATTTCACACTTGTGCATGGATTCAAACCACACGTACCATATTCTAATACGCCAAGCATTCCGGTCTATTACGATCCCAGCTTAAAAAGTAGTCTACAGCAAAAATTAGAACACGAAAAAGGTAGTTTACAATTCACCATGCAAGTAGACACTCTTTTTGAAGAGGGTCCGCTACCGCTCGTCATCGAAAGTGCTGTAAAAAACAAAAAAGCAGACCTGATTGTCATGGGAACAAGACAGAAATCTGCCTTTGAACGGGTGACTGTCGGATCCAATACAGCTGAAGTCATGCAAAAGGTAAATACCCCCATTTTAGCCATCCCTTTGGAGGCTAAATGTAAGCAGATGAAGTCAGTAGTATTGACGAGTGACTTAGAGTCTATAAATATTGACCACATTCATTTCATCAAAAAATGGCTGCAGGATAATCACGCACAACTAAAAATCCTCCATGTGTCTGACAAAGACAAAAATCATGAAACACTCATCAAAAAAACAGCTATGCATCATCATTTTTCAGAAACAATGCACGAGCATCATTTTGTCTACAACAATGATCCAATAGCTGGGATTCAGGAATACATTGGAAAGGAAAAACCAGACTTATTAATTGCCTTACCTCGTGACAAAAACTTCTTCCAAAAGCTATTTCATATCAGTGTAACCGAAGACATGGTCTATCATACCCAAATACCAATTCTCATCCTACCCTAAAAACAGATAAACTTCCAATACTAGGCACAGACTACTTTATGTCTCTGATCCCTAGACAACCCTCTCTCCACATAAAAGAATCGAAATTTTAGAAAAAAAAAGGGTCAACAAATGTTGACCCTTTTTTAGTAGTAGCGGGAGCTAGACTCGAACTAGCGACCTTCGGGTTATGAGCCCGACGAGCTACCAACTGCTCCATCCCGCGATGTATCAACCACTTCGTCTGTGATTGTGATGCAAAAGTAGGCAGCCATTTAGTAAAAAGCAAGTACCTTTGTTAATATATTAGTAATATGGATCAAACAAATTTCAAATCAGGCTTTGTAAGCATAATAGGCAAGCCAAACGCCGGAAAATCAACATTGATGAATGCATTGGTAGGCGACAATTTGTCTATCATCACTTCCAAAGCACAGACCACCAGACATAGGATTATGGGAGTGTTGACAGGAGATGATTTCCAAATTATCTATTCTGACACACCTGGTCTACTCAAGCCTCTTTACTCCTTGCAAAAATCCATGATGAGTTTTGTATCCTCCTCCTTGGAAGATGCAGACATGGTCATCTATGTCGTGGATCTCATGGAAAAACAGGACGAGGAAGAAGAGATTCTTGAAAAAATCATAGCCAATAAAACGCCCGTTTTGTTTGTTATCAACAAAACTGACCTAGACAAAGGGTCGAGACTAAAAGACAAAATTGATTACTGGGAATTGATCCACCCCAATCTTGAAATCATCTGCGTCTCTGCTTTGGAAAAAATCAATATTGACAAACTCTTTGCTAGAATCATGGAGTTGCTCCCTGTACACCCTCCCTATTTTCCAGCAGACACTTTGACAGACAAGCCAGAGCGCTTTTTCGCATCCGAGATAGTCAGAGAGTCAATATTCAAAAACTACAAACAAGAAGTACCTTATAGTTCGGAGGTAGAAATCACTTCTTTTGTAGAGGAAGAAGACATCATACATCTCCGAGCAGAAATTTTCGTCGAGCGCAAGTCCCAAAAAGCCATCATCATAGGCAAGGGTGGAGAGGCCATCAAAAAAGTAGGGATTGAATCACGATTGAAACTAGAAGCCTTCTTTGGAAAGAAGGTTTTTTTAGAGACATTCGTCAAAGTAGAAGAGGATTGGCGAAAAAAGGACAGAAGCCTCAAGCGATTCGGGTACAAGAGTTAATATCTTAGCAGATTAATAAACAAGGAAGGAAATGAATATAAAGGACACTTTGTTGTGGAAGGTGATACTCAGGATATATGGTGCATACTGTGTGATTTTGTTTGTCACTACGTTTATTTTACTATTTCCTTTGTTTGTGATTGCCGACAAGTTCAAAATGCCAAGGTTTGGATTGATACTCAACCATTATTGGGCGCATGTTTTCTTCTTCTTGATCGGTGTGCGGATGGAGATTACTCAAAAAGTAAAACTGTCAAAAACATCCAGCTACATATTATGCCCTAATCACTTCTCCTTTTTAGATGTAGCCATCTTGCCTTTCGTGCCGATCCCATTCAAATACGTAGGGAAGTTATCCATCGCCAAGGTTCCATTTTTTGGTTACATGTTCAAAAAGTTTCACATCACAGTAGATCGTTCCAAGATGCGCGAACGCTACGCCACATACAAGCAAAGCATCGATGCACTGCACAACGGTTTTTCACTAGCAGTCTTTCCAGAGGGAGGAATCAAAAGCACCGAGCCACCCAAAATGCATGCATTCAAAGAAGGGCCTTTCAGAATGTCTATAGAAACAGGTGCACCCATCGTCCCAGTTACACTAGCCGACAACTGGCACATGTTCCCTACGGATGGAAAATATTTTTTCAGAAGACGCAAATGTAGAATCGTAATACACGAACCTCTAGACCCTAAGAAATACTCGATGGATAATATCAAAGATTTTCAAAATGATGTCTACAACATGATCCAGTCAGAACTCAACAAAAAAAACAATCTAATCACCCAGTCATAGAGATGAAAACAACACAGTGGATAGACCTGAGAAGTGATACCGTCACCAAACCTACTGCCCCTATGTTGGAATCTATGATGGAGGCATCAGTCGGTGACGATATCTTCGGTGAAGATCCAACTGTTAGTCTACTAGAGTCAAAAGTCGCTCAACTCTTTGGCAAAGAAGCGGGTATTTTTTGTCCGTCAGGTACTATGACCAATCAAATTGCGATCAAGATACACACTCAACCAGGAGATGAGGTGATTTGTGATCAAACTGCTCACATCTATCATTACGAAGGTGGGGGCGTGGCGTACAATGCTGGCGTGTCTCTAAGAATGATCGCAGGAAACAAAGGTCGCTTCACCGCAACAGACGTTTTGGACAATATCAACCCAGATGATATTCACTTTCCTAAAACCAGCCTCATTTCCATAGAAAACACCTCCAACAAAGGAGGTGGGAGTATTTGGGACATAGAAGAAATAAAAAAAATTGCTCAAGTCGCGGCACTCAACAATTTGCGCATGCACCTAGATGGCGCTCGTGTGTTCAACGCCGTGATAGAAAGTCCCTATTCTACTCAAGCACTAGGAAAATACTTCAACACCATTTCCGTATGCCTATCCAAAGGTCTCGGCGCACCTGTCGGTTCGGTGCTAGTAGGAAGTCACGAAAGTGTACTAAAGGCCAAGAGAGTACGCAAGGTTCTAGGAGGAGCCATGCGCCAAGCTGGCTATCTGGCAGCTGCAGGCATCTATGCATTGGATCATCATATTGATCGATTGGCTGAGGATCATCAACGAGCCAAACAACTGGAAGAAATATTTGTTACCAAACCATATGTACAAGAAGTACTTAATGCTGGCACTAACATCGTTGTTCTAAAAATCGACCCCAAGATCGATACCAATCTCTTACTCTCCGAATGGAAAGAAAAAGGATTGTTGGCTGTTGGTTTTGGTAAAAATCAAATTCGTCTAGTAACACATCTAGACTTTACGGATGAGCAATTGCAAAAAATCAAAGAGATAAAACTACTTTGACGTTTGGATAGAACTTCATCTCTCATTATTAAAGAGATCTCCTCATTTTCCAAGCTTATGACTACATAACAGTAGTGTATGAGATAGGTTCAAATCAGGGTCTTTGATGCCTATCACCCTTTTTGGGGATTTTTATATATCATTATTTATAGTGATTCTTTTGGTTCAGTGATCATCTAATTTTGGATTTAAACACACCACTATTCAAGATTAATCATGAAAACAACATTCAGCTTTCTACTATGTATACTTTTAATCACCATTGGAAAGTTATCAGCACAAGATTCCTTTATAACTACCTGGAAAACAGACAACCCTGGCACCAGTACAGAAACCCAAATAACAATACCAACCTATGGTACTGGAGTGACTTATGACTATTCGATCTATTGGGAAGAAGTAGGTAATAATACTCACAATGGTACCGAAACAGGCCTCACCGGCTCACATACAATTGAATTTTCGACAGCAGGTACCTATCGAGTCGAAATATCTGGTACTTTCCCTAGAATTGCATTTTCCGACGGAGGAGACAAGCTAAAAATACTTACTGTAGAGCAATGGGGCTCTAACCCTTGGTCTTCAATGCAATATGCTTTTCAAGGGTGTAACAATCTGACAATCTCTGCCACAGACGCTCCAGACTTAAGCAACGTGACCCATTTAGGAAGCATGTTTCAGTCTGCACACATGCTTAACCAAGATATAAGTGGCTGGGATGTCAGTAATATTACGAACATGGAATTTATGTTTAGAGATGCCACCAATTTCAATGTTGATTTAAATACTTGGGATGTATCTCAGGTAGAAACCATGTTTGGGATGTTTTGGGATGCTACTAGTTTCAATGGCAACATTAGTGATTGGGACGTATCTAATTTACATCAAATGGCCTACATGTTTAAAAATGCTACAGTATTTAATGGAGACATCAGTGAGTGGAATGTAAGTAATGTAACCAACATGGCTTCCACTTTCAGTCAATGTTCCAGTTTCAATGCTGACCTTAGTTCATGGGACGTAAGCAGTGTAACCACGCTTAGTTCACTTTTTTATGAGGCTACAGATTTCAATCAAGATATAGGTGATTGGAATGTAAGTAAGGCGGAACGTATGAGCTGGATGTTTTGTAGAGCCACTAGTTTCAACCAAGACATTAGCGGATGGGATGTAAGCTCTTTAATCAACATTGAATACACTTTTTACCAAGCTAGCAGCTTTAATCAAGATATTGGCAATTGGAATGTAAGTGGCGTAAATAGTCTGAAATATACTTTTGCGGAAGCAACTAGCTTCAATCAAGATCTGAACAATTGGGATGTAAGTAATGTAACTAGTATGCTAGGTACATTTGGTGGAGCCACCAACTTCAATGGTAATGTGAGTGATTGGGACGTAAGCAACGTTCTTGACATGTCAGGGACTTTCTATTTAGCATCCAATTTCAACCAAGATGTAAGCAAGTGGGATATGAGTAAGGTCATGAGTACCTACGGCATGTTCTCCAGTGCTCTTCTATTCAATCAAGACATCAGTGACTGGGACGTAAGTAGTGTAATCAACATGGAATCCATGTTTGATAATGCCCCAGTATTTAATCAAGATATCAGCAACTGGGATGTCAGCAATGCCGAAAATTTAGCCTGGATGTTCAATATGGCTACCAATTTTGATCAAAATATTGGTAATTGGAATATTGAAAATGCTACAACTATGGAACATTTCTTTGATCTCAGCGGCTTATCCGTAGTTAATTATGACCTTACCTTGCAAGGTTGGCTTGCACAACCTATTCCAGCCGACATCAGCTTAGGAGCAGATGGAATAAGCTATTGTAATGCTCGTGCTACGAGACAAGAATTGATTGATGACCATGGATGGGATTTTATAGCAGACGTTGGATGCATTCAAACAATCACATTTGCACCTTTTTCTGTAAAAAACTATGGTGACGAACCATTTGAATTGAGCGCTAGTGGGGGGGCATCTAACAACCCAATATTCTTTACAAGTTCCAATTTAGATGTCGCTACCGTTGAAGGAAACACGGTCACCATCCATGGAGCAGGAAGTAGTATTATTATCGCTAACCAAGATGGAAACGATATCTATGGACCTGCAACTCCAGTTCCACTTACATTGACAGTAAACAAGGCAGAACAACTCATTACTTTTAGTCCAATAGTATCAAAAACAATCCTAGATACACCATTCGAATTGAATGCGGAAGGTGGAGAGTCTGGTAATCCAATAACATTTACCAGTTCAAATCTTAATGTAGCTACTATCTCTGGTACATCCGTCACGATAATCGGTGCTGGTACCACTATCATTACTGCATCCCAAGATGGTAATACTAATTACAACCCTGCCACTCCTGTCGAGCAAGTATTGGAAGTAACAATCATCACAAGCGTCAGAGAAAATCTCAGCAGATCTATCATTGTCTATCCTAATCCTACATCTCAGTACATTTCCGTTCAATCCGATGAAGAAACTATCAATCAGCTTGATGTTTTTGATATACATGGAAAAGCAATGAATATAAAATCAACTGGTAATCAATTAGATATAAATCAGTTGAAAAGTGGTTACTATTTACTAAAGGTAGTCACAGATCAAAAAACACATATCAAATCGTTTATCAAACAATAATTTTTTTTTCACTAGTAATTAAGCATACCCACAACAACCATCAGATCGTTGGCAAGCATTCCTAGAAAGCGAAGTTTGCTGGCCAACGACTGATTTTTAGTTCAACAATATAAACACATACTACACACCATAAACCAACACAAAGAAGCCTCCCAATTATTAGTATTAATCGAAAATAATACACAACAATAATTCTGCATTTCACCTAACAAATCCTACACTTCACCGATTTCAACTTTAGAAGGCAACCAATTGATGATATCATTGCATTGTAGTTATAGCAAAGAGAAGAGAAATAGAGTAGTTGACTACACGAACCGAAAGGTTCCACCAAAATAGAATAGTAATTTAGTCTTTCATAATCATGCTTAAGCTGCTGATCCGGACGGGATGAGCAGCTTTTTTTTGTATCTATGTTTCTCATATAGCCACAAAAAAAAAGACCCACTTGCGTGAGTCTTTTATATGAGCAGATAGCAGCCTCTGCTTACATAACACAAATTCCATGCTATGACGCATGTGTAAAATAGAAGACTGGAATCAGTCAAAGCGATTGGGTGATCTTTGGCTGTCTTGCACAGGGGAAAGCAATTCTGGTTGAAAAGATGGCAGACAAATCCACCACTCCACTCAAACTAATTACCAGTTTTCTATTTCAAATCATTAACGGGTTGAATGGTGACACCAATCCACAGGCTGATGTCACAAATTCTTTGATCATTTAGCTATTGACTGCCACTACCAAGAACTTAGATATCTTCCAAAATTCCTCTGGATTGACAATCTTGATGAACTTGACATTGTCTCCTTCTTTGACGATTTCATATGAGCTACTTGGGTGCTCTGTAATGAAATCAACTTCTTCTGCATCAATCAATAGATTTTTAGTCGTACGTATGTCAATTTCTTCAAACTTCTCTTGTGGCACATCGCTTTTCAAAGCTGTCGTTTTACCCATTCCTAGGAAGCCTCCTTCTTTCGTTACAAGACCTTCTTCTTCCAATATTTTTCTCGTTCCGATAGCTAGATAGGCCTTGTTCAACTTGACATCTTGTTGATCCAGCACTTTCATTTGATCTTGAATCGTAGAATCTTGATTGACAACTTTAGTCTCCAATGTGTTCAAATCAGTGGTCAAATCTATGATTTGAATATCCTTTTCTTTCAAGTTTTCTTGCAAGGCTATAAGTGACTCCTTTCTCTCTTTCAATTCCAGAGAAAGGTTACTGATTTTGTTTTGAAATGATTTCAAGTTGATATTAGCATCATCCAATCTAGCCGAAAGGCTTGCAACTTTTTCGTTGGTCTCAAGGATCAAACTATCAATAAGGCTCATATCCTTCATCATTTGCATTTTATCAGCCTTGTTGACATCTCCCATCGAAATGTTAGATATCAAGCTTTCTCTGTCTTTGATGCTCTCTATTTTGGACTCCACGCTGTACATGATGTCGATGATTTCATTGTAAGCCGAATCTCTTGCCTCCAATTGCTGCTCCAGCTGAATGGACTTTTCAGACAATTTACTCTTCTCTTCTTCCATCGTGAAGAACAAGGCTATGAGTCCTACCGTCACCACTAAAGCAACAAGTAATACAGTGATTTTTATAGTTCTATCTTTCATGATTATAATTTTTAGGTCTAATTATTTTATTTAAGGATAACAGGGATTAAAAGGGAATCTAGTACCATGCATGACGATTGACTTGAATCGATTCTCTGATTGCATCATCGTGCTGCTCTATCTGAGGCTCTTGGCTTTCGGATGTCGCAATGCTTGTCAATGCTATACAAGATAATGTCAGTACAAATCGTCTCATGATCTATGATTTGATCCGTTGATACCAACAGATATACCAAAAACATTAAACACTGATTTACAGTTAGTTACAAATAATAGCACTTGTGATTTTTTCTCAAAATGAGAAAAAATCACTCATTAAGAGAGGGATTCTTCTTTGAGTAGTCGATAGATCGTAGACTGGCCTATGTCCAGTTTGTCAGCGACTAGTTTGATATTGTCATCATATTGCTTGAGGTAAAGCTTAATGATTTTGAGTTGATATTCTTTCATGGTGAGTTCCTCCGAGAGGACATCGGATACCACATCTCTTTGTGCAAAGGTGATATCGTCTGCAGTGATCTCATCACCATCTGCCATGACCATGGCCAACTCAATGATCGATTTGAGTTCGCGGATATTGCCAGGATATCTATAGTTCATCAGCTTCTGCAAAGTCTCCTGACTAAAACTCTTGTGGGACTGATGGTTTTCTTTGGCAAAGGTCTCTGCAAAATGTTTAGCCAAAATCACCACATCCTTGTCTCTGTCTCGCAAAGGAGGCAGTTCGATAGGCAGACCAAATAACCTATAGTAGAGGTCTTCTCTGAAATTGCCATTTTTCATTTCCTCCAACAAGTTGCGATGAGTGGCTACTATCACCCGACAATTCACCTTCACCACTTGCGTCCCCCCTACTCTGGTGATTTCCTTTTCCTGCAAGGCACGAAGGAGCTTGGCCTGTAGCGAGATCTCCATCTCTCCTATTTCATCCAAAAACAAAGTACCTCCATGTGCCTGCTCAAACTTGCCAATTCTCTGACTAGTTGCCCCAGTAAATGAGCCCTTTTCATGTCCAAAAAGTTCACTTTCAATCAATTCACGTGGGATGGCACTCATGTTGACTGGCACAAAAGCCTTGTTTCTCAACGGACTGTTGTAATGGATCGCTTTGGCTACCACTTCTTTACCTGTCCCTGTTTCTCCTGTGATCATTACCGTCAGGTTGGTAGTGACTGCTTTTTCGATCATACGAAACACCTTTTTGATGCCCGCACTCTGTCCTATGATGCTGGACTGAAAATCGTATTTTCGCTCTACCTCCTCTTGCAAAGTCTCCACACGTTGGATCAATTCCTTGTTTTTGCCCAGCTTGTTGAGTACATGAATCAGCCGGTCACGGATATCTTCACTTTTGGTAAGGTAGTCATAGGCTCCTTTTTTGAGTAGACTGACAGCTGTCTCCACATCCTGCTGCTCTGAGATCATAACGATCTCGATATTGGGATCAAAAGCCTTGATCTTGTCGAACAATTCTGCTCCAGAATAATCCGGAAGACGAAAATCAAGAGTGATCAAATCAGGTCTCTTCTTCAGATCGGCCAAAAGAGATGAGCCGTTTTCGTATGTTGACACTTCATAGTCAGGATTGAGACTTAAAGTATGCACCAATAGCTTTCTGTACCATTCGTCATCCTCTACGACAAAAACCTTCCATGACTGCTGCCTCATCTAAATTTGTGTTTGCTGTAAATATAATTGAAGCGATTCAATCACCGAAAGTGTTTCTTCTTTGATTTTACCCAGACGCTCTCTGGGTATGGGTGTGCCCCTTCGAGCGGAAAGTTCGGTCTCCTTGAGCAGATGGACCAACTCAGTCAACTTGAAGTGTCTGGCTGGTGCGATGATTCGATGCAAAACATCAGCAGCTCCTTCCCAATTCTGCGTATTTACCTCCCTATCCAACATCTCCAGATTCTTTTGAGAACTACTGATAAAAGTCTCAACCATGTCCATGACGAAAAACTCATCGCCCATTTGATGAAGTCCATCCAAAGAAAACTGCTGCGGTCTCTTCTTTTTGATCAAGCCCCCAGATGAATTAATAAAAGACCTTGTTTTCAACTGATCTGCCATTGCTCTCAACAAGTCTTCGGGCTTAAAAGGTTTTCTGATGATTTGGTCGATACCAGAATCAACTGCGGTTTTTAGGTGCTGATCAGAGACTGTTGCCGTCAAACCTAAGATCGGAATCCCAGCATTGATACCTCCCTCCTTCCTGAGCAAACTGGCCACCTCTGGACCGCTCATTTTGGGCATTCGAAAATCCAAAAGCAAGAGATCATACTTGTGTCGACTCAACAATTCATAGGTTGCTTGTCCATCGATCCCTACATCGTAACTGATATTTTGTGCATCCAAGATCGTTTTCAGCAACTTAACATTGAACGGCTCGTCGTCTGCTATGAGCAAGTGAACACCCAAAAAATCAAAGTCACTATGATTATTAGATTTCAATTCTTCTTCATTAGGCTCCAACTCCTCATAAGGTAGCTCTATCGAGAAGGTAGTTCCCTCACCAACGACACTTTGCAATCTGATGCTTCCTTGATGGATGTCAATCAGCTTTTTGGTAATGGTCAATCCAAGACCTGTTCCAGTTTGTTTGTCACTCCCATTGACTTGCTCAAATTCATCAAATACCAAAGCTTGTCGATCAGGTGGAATCCCAATTCCCGTATCACTGATGTCGATTTGCAGGTAGGTCTTATCTTCCCGTATGACTGATGTCGCACGTACGCTTATCTCTCCACTTTCCGTGAATTTGATGCTATTAAAGATCAGATTGAGTAGGATTTGTCTCAATCTAAATGCATCTCCCGACAGACACTTGGGCAGAGAAGACACCTCACACTTGAGACGCAATCCTTTCTCTTCTGCCTTTTGACTCAACAGCTGCACCGCCTCTTTGATCACAATCTCAGGATCAAATGGCGTGATATCTAATTTTATCTTACCCGATTGCAGTTTAGAAAAGTCCAATACATCATTCAAAATATGGATCAGATGGTTGGAAGACTTGTCGATGATAGAAACCTGTTCCAGCTGTTGCGCACTGAGGTTCGAATTGAGCAGTGTTTTGGCAAACCCTGCGATTGCATTCATAGGGGTACGAATTTCGTGACTCATATTGGCCAAAAACTCTTCCTTCTCCTTGGCAGTTTGCAAGGCGTTTTGTTTGGCCAAATTCAATACCATCTGATGACTCCTGGTACGCAGGACATAGATGATCAACATCGTCAAGGTAATGAACAAAATCACAGAGGCCATGAAACTAAAAATAGTGATGTATCGATTGGTAAACCGAACTCTATCCTGTGTTTGCAGCGCCATTTGTTTGATGCGAGTGATTTGCCAAGTTTCCATCCTTTTGATCAACGCCACGATCTCTGCATCAATGTCTTGATGATCCTTGTAGAGGGTGAACTCTCTTATCTTTTGGTTGTAGGCGCGCTTTTGTGCCTTTCTGGCAATAGAATCCAACTGCAAATTGACATCTACCGTGGGGCGTTCTTCTACTATCACAGTACTATCCGTAGTGATTACTTCTACCTCCTTTTTCCCAAGCAACTTCTGCAGAAAACCAATTTTCTTTTGATTGGAAACCACTGTATCAATAAGGATCACCGTGTCTTTTTTGGTCTCCTCAAAACGAGGAATGGAGGCAAACGTCTCCTCCACAGAAAACATATCAAGATGCGCGGCCTGATTCAATACAGTCACTTTGTTGAGAATGAGATTCTCTAAAGAATCAATAGATTTGGAAAATTCATAATCAGCACTCCGTAGTCTCAACTCTCCGAGGTGAGCCATAGCATTTTGTGTTCTCGCCTTGAAATCTGCCATATAGGACGTGTCCTGATTGAACACATACCCCTCGATCGCATCTTCCATTCTCCCCAATTCGATAGATATCTGACCTAGGATGATCAAATCCAGGTTAGGCTTCACTTCTTCCTCCAGAGTACTGACAATCTGGTTGAGATTGCGATAGGCAAAATACCCTATGACCGCTGCACCCAATGTGAGCAACAGCAACGAAGTACTGAGAAAATATGGGAAAAGTGACTTTTTCAAGGGCTTAGAAACATAGTTATATCAATCAATTCCTCATAGATACAAAAAAGGAAGTGAGTTTTGACTAGTTCGTCCACAAGTTTTACGGGTTACAGCAGCCAAAGTTAAGCTAGAGGATAAGACCAATGGCAAAAGAAAAAGGTCAATGGTGATGTCCCATTGACCTTTTACATTTTCTGAATTATATTTTTCTATAACTTAAGTGGTGGACTATCAATCCTGTGTTTTCTTCGCCATCAATTCACTGTACATACTTGACTGCAAGTTTTCCGAAAAAGTCTCGATTTCAAGACTGATGTCTTTGACGATTTTGCTCTTTGATTTCAGCTTTTTGTCCTCAAATAAATAAACCTTGTTGCCCGTCTTGTAAGTAAAATCTTTGAATGTCTCTCGGTACATGTTGTTTCTAAACTCAAGTACCAATGTGTAGTTGGCTACACTTGGAATACCCGACAGGTCATGCTCGATCATGGCATTCACGATAATCTTGTTGGCATCCTCGTCAAAAAAGGTCTTGTCTTGTGTTGGATTGGTATTGGCAGCAACCCAAGCTTTGGCTTTTTGGAAAAGCTCTGCATCTTGTCCTTGTAATCTTACTACCTTCTGAGCAAGGTATCTTCCGCTTTCTAATGTGAGTTGTGCACTGGCTTGAAAACTAGTGATCACAGCGAGTATGAATACTATCTTCTTCATGTTAATTTTGGTTTATATTCAATGCAAACTTACTTCACACCACAAACCATAACATCCTGACAAAGACGTATTTATTAAAATACAGTTTTCTCCTATCTCATATTGAAAAAGGGTGATTTTTCACCCCAAAACTGGCACAAAACCTCAACGAGTACTATTTGCGAGGAAATTGTGCATCCACGAGGCTGGATTGCTCTGAAAACATGTTGCTGTACATTTCGGAGATCAAACTCCCAGACAGCATGTTGATCACAAAACTTGCCTCACTGATCGCAAATGTTCGATCTGGCAAAGTAGCATCCTCCAGCTGATAAATATCATCCCCTATTTGAATGGTGATTCCTTCTACTCTCTCCTGGTACCAACCTTCGCCAAATTCTATGGTATAAGTGAAATAGAGCGTCTTTTGATGAATTTCTGAGTGAAATTCCGCAGCGATCCGTGTAGACAAACTGTTGCCATCCCTATCTACCTCCTCGTGATAGGCATCTGCTCTTTGTTGCACAAATGCCTCTCCCTTCTCCATGAGTTCTGCGTGAGTCCGCTGAACCTCTGTGACTTTCTGAAATTGGTAGAGTCCATCTACCAATTTTAGTTGTGCGTTTGCCTGAAAACATACAATCAGGGAAAGCACGGTTATCATTTTTTTCATAACTGGTTAAAGACAAAACTAGATTATTCCAAGATGAGATACATCCCTCATATTACCTATTTGCACAATTACGCGTTTCTCTTAATGGTGCTTTTTCCGACATTTTTGTCTCAAAAACTGGTAACAAAAATGCCCCTGACTCCAAGAGAATCAGGGGCTTTTCAATCACAAAGTGAGGATAATACTGTCTTATGCCAATAGATATAAGACACTGCATTCTAGAAACTTGATCTTTTATCTAACATCTAGCCTCTCATATATATTATCTCAATTTGGCATTCTGCTTCAAGCAACTTTGAATTGTACTATCCTTCCATTTCTTCTAATTCCTTGCCTTTGGTTTCATATACATATTTCACCACAAAGAAGATAGAGATAATTGCTCCGATCATGTACAAGCTATACGCAAAGGCCAAACCTGCTGATCCCAACAACATAGGGAAAGTCAAAGTCACAATAAAATTGGACACCCACTGCGCAATACCAGCAATCGCCAATCCCAAACCGCGAATCTGATTGGGGAACATCTCACCTAGCATCACCCACATCACAGGACCCCACGAGAAGTTGAAGAAAATCACATATAGATTGGCAGCTATCAGCGCCAACACACCCATCGAATCACTCAATTCCAAAGTCTCCTTGCCTGTCAACGGATCAGCGACCAATGAACCTGAGGTAAACGCTACCACTACCAAAGCCAAGGTAATACTCATCCCTACTGAGCCAATGACCAAAATAGGTTTTCTCCCCATCTTGTCAACGAGCAGTAAAGAAACCACCACAGCTCCTATACTCAATGCTCCTGACACTACGTTGATCAACAAGGCATCGTTCTCTCCAAAACCAACCGCTTGCCATAGGATAGAACCGTAGTAGAACACCACGTTGATCCCTACAAACTGCTGAAAACTCGCTAAACCAATCCCAATCCATACGATAGGTTTGATTCTACCCAAAGTCTTGTCATACAAATCAGACAGACGAGGTTTGTGATGATCCTTCGCCAAAGACGCTTGGATTTCATCCACCTTCGGCTGCCCCATCCCAGTTCCATAGAGGATATCCATTACTTTCAGGGCCTTTGCACTTTTCTGCTTGGCCACCAAATAGCGCGGACTCTCCGGGATGAAAAACAATGAAATCAAGAAAATAGCTGCAGGTATCAACTCCACCCAAAACATCCACCTCCAAGTTTCAAAATCTAACCACAGGATATTGACCGCTGATCCTGATATATCCGCTAGGATGTAATTGCTCAGGAAAGACAAAAACAATCCCGTAATGATGGCGACTTGTTGGATGGTCGCCAATGCACCTCTGAATCTAGCAGGCGCAATCTCCGCAATGTATGCAGGTGCCATGACAGAAGCCGCCCCCACTGCCAATCCACCTATGATTCTATAAACAATGAACTCAGGCGAGGTGACCGCTATGCCTGATCCCCAAGCCGAAATGATAAAAAACACAGCCGCCACGATAAGCATCGTACGTCGACCATAGGCATCTGCCAGTTTACCCGCAAAAAATGCCCCTACCGCACAGCCGAGCAACATCGAAGCGACATTGAACCCACTGCCAATATCCTCTGCCTCAAAAGCTACCTCCAACCCATGTACTGTCCCATTGATCACTCCACTGTCAAACCCGAATAGAAACCCCCCAAGGGTAGCTACCAGTGTAATCCCTATCACATAGAGATTATTTACTTTTTCTTCCGTTTTCAAAATTGTTTTAGTTTTTAGTCTTAATCATAAATCTTGCAATGCTACAAAGGGATATATAAAAAAAGGGTAGACTCATGTTTAAATCTACCCTAGTAAATATTACATCTTACCGAATGTACTGGTTGATGATGTTTTCGAAGAGCTCTTGCTGGCCACTTCTCAACTTAGGCTCACCACCCTCAGCAGCGATCTTTGCTAGTTTGGCCAAATCCATCTTACCTGATTCGAATTCTTTGCCATGGATCGTATCGAAAGAGCTATATCTCGCTTTTCTCAAGTTCAAGTACTGAGAGTTGGTCAAGATGTCGTCTGCGATCATCAACGCTCTCGCGAAGATGTCCATGCCGCCAATATGCGCATAGAAGATATCTTCTAGGTCTGTAGAGTTTCTGCGGGTCTTCGCATCGAAGTTTACACCGCCACCTTGCAAGCCACCGTTTTCTAGGATGACCAACATCGCTTCGGTCACTTCGGTGATGTCGTTGGGGAACTGATCGGTATCCCATCCATTTTGGTAATCCCCTCTGTTGGCATCTATCGATCCGAGCATCCCGGCATCAGCTGCCACTTGCAACTCGTGAGTGAAAGTATGCTGCGCCAAGGTCGCATGGTTTACCTCTAAGTTCAATTTGAAGTCTTTCTCCAAACCGTGATCCTTCAAGAAGCCAATCACTGTCGCCGAATCAAAGTCATACTGGTGCTTAGATGGCTCAGCTGGCTTAGGCTCGATGAAGAAGTTGCCTTTGAAACCATTCGCTCTCGCGTAATCTCTCGCCATGCCTAGGAATCTACCCATGTGGTCTAGCTCTTTTTTCATGTTGGTGTTGAGCAATGACATGTAGCCTTCTCTACCTCCCCAGAACACATAGTTTTCACCGCCCAACTTGATCGTAGCGTCCAGTGCATTTTTGATTTGTGCACCAGCGTAGGCCACTACATCAAAATCAGGATTGGTAGATGCACCGTTCATGTATCTTGGGTTAGAAAATGCATTGGCAGTTCCCCAAAGCAATTTCACGCCAGAGGCCGCCTGTTTTTCTTTCGCGTAATCCGTGATTGCATCTAGACGCTCTCCTGATTCCTTCAATGAAGACCCTTCTTGGATCAAATCGAAATCATGGAAGCAGTAATATGGCGCACCGATTTTGGTAAAGAACTCAAATGCAGCATCCATCTTGTCCTTCGCAGCACCCAGCGCATCCTTCTTCGCATCCCAAGGGAATGCCTTCGTACCAGGACCGAATGGATCTGCTCCCGTACCACAGAACGTGTGCCAGTAAGCGATCGCAAACCTGAAGTGCTCCTTCATGGTTTTGCCTGCTACTACTTTGTTTTCGTCATAGTATTTGAACGCCAATGGATTATCAGAATCCCTGCCTTCATATTTGATCTTTCCTATGCCACCGAAGAATTCCTTGTCTCCGGTTACAACTTTTATGTCTTCTGCCATGTCTATTGTTATTTTCTATTTAATAATTCTTTCTAATTCTGTTTTCCAAATTTGGTATCCCGCCATGTACTGCGTTCTATCTTTTGCTGCTTTGTAGGTTTTGATGATATCCACTTTTGCAAAAGCAGCTTTTTCATCTGCATACATACCTGTAGCAATCCCTGCCGCCTTGGCAGCACCCACTGCTCCGGTCGCATTGACCATCTGAATCTCACAGTCCAGTACGCTCGCAATGGTCGTAGAGAAGATTTCGGATTGAAACAGGTTGTCATTGCCGACCTTCATCACCTGCACATTCAATCCCATCTTCTGCATCACTTCCATCCCGTAGATGAACGAATAGGCAATCCCCTCCAAGGCCGCCCTGAAAAAGTGTGCCTGCCCATGGCGGTTAAACTGTAGATTGGATATGTGTGCACCCGGATTTTGATTTTCCAAGACACGCTCTGCACCATTGCCAAAAGGAATGATGCGCAAGCCATCCGAGTTGATCGCAATCTCAGCCGCCATCTCCTCCATCTGTGGATACGAGATGCCATTGGTAGCGATCATGTGCTTCACATAGCTGTATTGTATCCCTGCGCCGTTGATGCACAACAAGACACCCACGCGTGGGTTCTCTTGGGTGTGATTCACGTGCGCAAATGAGTTGACTCGCGTCTGCGGATCGATGGCTGGCTTGTCCACCACACCATATACCACACCCGACGTACCGCCTGTCGCAGCTACCTCTCCTGGGTGAAATACATTGAGAGACAAAGCATTGTTGGGCTGATCGCCTGCTCTGTAACCAACAGGTATGCCAGCCGTCAATCCTAAGAATGCCGCTGCGACCTCTGTGAGCTGACCTTGATCACCTATCGAAGGTACGATCTCTGGGATCACGCTGGCGTCTATGCCATAGTGATCCAACAGGAAGCCTGCTACTTTTTCTTCTTTGAAGTCCCAAAGCATGCCCTCCGACAAGCCCGAAACCGTAGTGGTCGCTTGACCTGTCATCTTGAGTGCGATGAAGTCTCCTGGGAGCATCATCTTGTGTACTTTGGCAAATATCTCTGGTTCGTTGTCCTTGACCCACTTGAGTTTGGAGGCGGTGAAATTGCCCGGTGAGTTGAGCAATCGCTCTAGGCACTTGCTCTCTCCGATCTCTTGGTAGGCTTGGTTGCCGATCTCAACGGCACGGCTGTCGCACCAGATGATCGAGGGTCTGAGTGGCGCATCGTCCTTGTCGACGAGCACTAGTCCATGCATCTGATACGAGATGCCGATTCCTTTGATCTGTGAGGTATCGATGGAGCTAGACGCCAAGAGCTTTTGGGTGACCTTCTGGATGTTGTCCCACCAGACGAGCGGTTCCTGCTCTGCCCAGCCTGTTTCGTGAGAGATGATCTCCATCTCAACCTCAGGATACTGCGTCAACGCCACGGTCTTGCCACTATCCACTTCTACCAAGGCGGCCTTTACCGAAGAACTACCCAAGTCATATCCTAATAAATACATTGCGTCTATTTAGTCTTTGTAATGATTCCAAGTCATTGATGGGCTTTGCAGCTCATGCCTAACTTGTCAACAAAGTAAGACCTCTTTGTCCCCACAATGTAAAAAGGAGCTACTTCATCCATTCTTCAATTTACTTCAACACTACGTCAGGAAGAGAATAATGGGAGAGAAAAGTATGGCTTTGTGCGCATCAATCATGTCACACTGTGGAGCATGTTTAGGTTTTTGAGGCAATGCGTGATTATTCTGTACATCTTGCAAATATTACAAACACTTCTTTATGCAGTAGGTAGGGCTGATATGTCTTACTATTTTAAGTACTTTACGTTTAGTATATGGCAACTGGAACAGTAGAAAGCAATAAACTTTCAACTTTGCTCTGAGCCAAAGCGTTGTATTTCACTTATATCTTTTCATTTTAAAAGCCAAATTGTTGATTTGGCGGTATTGGTTAATAGCACTGAATTTTGTAAACCACCGAACGCCCTATTTACTATATACCTTGTTGTGCGTTCGACTTTTTCAATGTTGCTTGTCGTGACAAGGTTTACATACCGAGACGAGCCATTTGATTGGTTCTTTTCCGATATTTTTTTTTGCATACCTTTTGTGATGAACCTGTGTCGCACGAGCTCCACAATATACACATTGCCAATTATCTCTTTTAAGAACTACATATCGTTTCCGTTTCCATTCATCTGATTTTAAATATAGATTTCTGTAGTAATCACGTCTTCGTTTACGTTTTATGTTAAAAATCCAATGCTTAAATAGCCAAATAGATAATGTGACAAACAGCAATATTAAAACCTGAATATCCATAAGGCTTATTACTCACAATGCATCGTATCAAATTCTACATGAAGTTGAGTTGTGCCAATATGATCAACTGTAACCCATTTGTAATTTCTTAAAACATAAGAGTTTCCACTATCCAATTCGACCCATTCGTCTATTCCTTTAGCGGCATTTTTTAGGTCGCTTTTTGTGGTTAATCCTATAGGTGCAGTATAACTTCTTCCTTTAACGAGATACTTACATTTATTCGATGATTCAATTTCTTCTAAGTCGGTCTGTGAAATAAATTTTGATTGAGTGAGTTCAGGTAAATTGTTGTTTACTTTCATTGGAGTCATTGAAGTCGCACAAGAGCTCAAAAGCAATAATGTTCCGATTAATAGTCTATTTCTTTCCATTTGATACGTTCATTAATTCAGGTTCCTGCTCATTTTACTGACACACAACAACCAAGTATAATTCACTCTCCAGTTTACCCTATAAAAATACGTGTAAATATACTGATACCAATAGGTTGTTTATATTTGATTTATCCAAGAATACCTCTTTCCGTCCATTGCAACAACCATCTGTCAGACGAATGATGTCCAAGCTGTGAAATATACCAAGATCTTGGTATAGCTAGGAGCAGTTGTCGCTCACAAAACTCACCGACACGGCCTTGTAATAAAAGCAAATAGGCACTGATTTGGGCTTCCACTTTTAGCTGTCTTTAGCTCAGGGTTGAAGTAAGCTTACCTGAAGGTCCATGTTGCGCAAGGTGAGGGTTGATGTTGCGCAAGATGAAGATCCATGTTGCGCAACATGAGAGGCAATGTTGTACAACATGAACCCTGAGCTTGCGCAAGCATCACAAAAGGCGCACATTTAGCCCTTTTCGGCGTATTGCGTGACTACTCTCCTCCATCAACAAAACCATCAATCCGAATCCTCTGCACGGCTTGTCGATGCTTCGTCACAGCGCAGCATGACAAGGAAGCCATTCCTAAACCTACCACCAGAGACAAGAAATAATGGCTTGCTTCCCTCTCAAGACTGTACCTTATCCATCGGGCAAACGAGTACACAAATGCGCTCCTCTAAGCTTATTTGAAAACGGACAGACAAACGACTGCTGAAAATCTCAGTTTTGCATCCCAAAACATGAGGCTTATGCTCCCTTTCCTTCAGAGAAATCAACACATTTTCTTTGTCCAATAAAAGCAGACCTACTTTGATTTGACAATCAATCAAATCTTGTTACATTTGTATCGCACACGATTTAATCGTTCAAACTTAATATTAGTTTCCATGAATTCAACAACATTTTATAACTTCTCAGCAGACAATATCAAAGGACAGTCAATCGATATGAGTACCTACAAGGGCAAACCTGTCTTGGTTGTCAATACAGCTAGCAAATGTGGTTTGACCCCACAGTTTGAAGGCTTAGAAAATTTGTACCAATCCTACAAAGATCAAGGGCTCGTTATTTTGGGATTCCCATGCAATCAATTCGGTCAACAAGAACCTGGAAACGCCAACGAGACCGAAGAATTTTGCCAAATCAACTATGGTGTGAGCTTTCCTATGTTTGCCAAAGTAGAGGTAAACGGCGAGTCTGCGCATCCGATTTTCAAATACTTGAAATCCAACTTGGGCAGCATATTTGGTAGCAAAATCAAATGGAACTTCACCAAATTCCTGATCGATCAAAATGGGAAACCCGTCAAACGCTTTGCCCCCATCACCAAGCCAGAGAAGATAGCATCAGCCATCAAAAAACTACTCTAACATGAGAAATCAAAATGATATATTGTGGTTGGAAAACCAACTCTGCTTTCCATTGTATGCTGCATCACGACTGACCACCAAGCTCTATGGCCCCTTGCTCAAAACCCTGGATGTGACCTATCCCCAGTATCTCGTATTGCTGGTTCTTTGGGAGCAGAACCACCAAAGCGTCAGTGCGATCAGCAAACTCTTGTACCTAGAATCCAATACGCTCACCCCCCTGCTCAAGAGGTTGGAGCAAAAGAAGTTGATCACTAGAGAACGCTCTGAAGCAGACGAAAGGACTGTGATCATTTCTTTAACAAACTATGGTACAGCACTAAAAAAAGAAGCCCTTTGTATCCCAAGTCAATTGATGGCCAACTTACAAGATCATACTACCACTGAAAAAGAAATCAAAGAATTTAGCAATACACTTTTGAAATTACTTACCGTTTTGGATCAAAAAACGAGTAAACTTACAATATAGGACTTTCAACCGTCGTGATGTGATATCTCACTATCAACATATTTTCTTTTGCTCCACAACTATTTCCGTCTTCTTCGTGTCTATAATTTGAAACCAATAAAAGTTGATGCATATGAAAGTAAATCCTCACCTACTAGTTATTCTACTTGCAGTTGGACTATTGACTGCATGTAGCACAGAAGATGTAACAAAAGAAAATCGCTTACCTGATTCTCAAGAAGAACAGCAAGCATACTTGGAAGAACAACTGGCGGCAATCACCCAATTGGCCGAAAGTGTGACTTGCCAGGACGCAGATCAGTGGAGTTTCACTTCTCTTGGCTCAAAAGCATGTGGTGGTCCGAGTAATTATATCGCTTACTCCCATAGCATCGATGTCTCCGATTTCTTGCTTAAAGTAGAATCCTACACGACTGCCACTGCTGCATACAATAGTAAGTGGAGTATCGTCTCTGACTGTGCAGTCACTCCAGCACCTTCCAGTGTTATTTGCGTATCTGGTAAAGCTGTCCTAGTTTTTTAACCTTGTGCAGGATATACAGTCTACGAAGCAGAACCGAATCACTATCCAATCGACTATGAGAAAACACAAAACACATTTGTCATGAACACAACCGATACTCACAATCAACGCATGGCTTCCATGACCTTTGCCTCCGTCTACCCGCATTATCTTACCAAAGTGGAAAAGAAAGGCAGAACCAAAGAAGAACTCGATCAGGTCATCGAATGGTTGACAGGCTTTCATCTCCAAAAAATAAATGAGCTGATACAAGAGAAAGTGACATTTGAAACCTTTTTTCAGCAAGCCACTCTCCACCCCAATGCACATCTGATCACTGGTATGATCTGTGGATACCGCATCGAAGAAATCGAGAATCCGTTGACACAAAAGGTGCGGTACCTAGACAAGCTGGTAGACGAACTGGCCAAAGGTAGAAAAATGGAGAAAATCTTGCGTGGTTTATAAGGAGTAACCTCTCTCTTTGGTACTCTATGCAAATTGTTATAGTTTTCCGAATCAAGAAGCGGATACCCAAGCATGAAGACCAATACATTTTATTCCAGTGGCCTACTCCTCATTCTCCTAGTCGTGTTCAGTGGTTTTTTCTCTATGAAGAAAAAACCTGTCAGCATTTATCTTATTGGAGACTCTACGATGGCAGACTATACGGACAATTATGATGAAGGCAAAGATTACTACAAAACCCGTTACCCTATCACAGGCTGGGGACAGGTATTTCAAGAGCAGTTTGACGGATGCGACCTGAGCTCATTTCAAGCGCTGTTTAAGGCTGATTCGGTGATCGTCAAAGATCATGCAAGAGGTGGGCGGAGTACACGCACATTTTTTCAAGAAGCGAGATGGCGCAAGGTATATGATCAACTGGAAAAAGGAGATTTGGTACTCATCCAGTTTGGTCACAATGATGCTGCCCAAGGCAAAACAGAGCGCTACGTTGATATCCAAGGTTACCAAGAATTCTTGCGACTCTACGTTTCACAAACCAGGGCCAAGGGAGCCATTCCGATCATTTTGACACCCGTATGTCGAAACTATCCTTGGGAAATGGGACATCTGCAAAATGTGCATGGTGAGTATCCACAAGCAGCCAAGGATATTGCCCTAGAGATGAACACCCACTTGATTGATTTGAACCAGTTATCAATGGACGCCTTTAGCAAAAAAGGAGAGCCATACGTCACCACAAACTATTTCTTGAATCTAGCCGCAGGTCAATACGAAGCGTATCCAGATGGCAAATCTGACAACACGCATTTCCAACCAGAGGGAGCCAAAGCTGTGGCGACACTGGTGTTTGAAGCTTTGAAAACTCTCCGATGAACCTGAGTTCTTTATCGTCAGATTACTATATGGGAAAGAAAGAAGGTTTTAGGTCTTCATTTTGAGACTTAAAATCTCATTCATCAACTATCGTGAATCAATCCCAACTAGCTTTTAGATCAAACACCTGATCACCTTTGGCCATAGAGCTTACAATTTCCACCTTCATATTGACACAACCACAAATTTCCCCTGCCTTTTCGATCCATCCTGCAATACGGTGCTCGATCAGTTCACTATTGACAGGCAGTTTGGTACATCTGACCAAAATCCCTTTGCTCGAACTTTCTTCTATTTTAAGTTCACTCGGGTTGTAAAAAGTAGTCAAGATTCTCGGTGCTCTCTTCAGGATAAAGGTTGGTGTACTCACCATCACAAAGACTTTATAAATCCCTGTCAACCCAGTCTCCGCACTGTATCTACCTATCTCCCAAGAACCCCTCAGTGGATCAGAATATATCAAACCACATAAAACTTCCAATGGTTTGAGAAGCGCATCCTCTATATTGTACCATGCTGTGTTAGACAAATTTTCCAGAAGAGCGGAGGATTGTTGAGGCAATTTTGACAACCATTCATTGTACTTTTCCTTATGTTTCTGTGACGCATAATCATGAATTCCCCGCAACATTATCCCTCTTACTTCCATCTAACTATAGTGTCATTTGTTCTTTAATGGGCGCAATTTGCACAAAAAAACACAAAAATTAAACCACAGATCGATGGCAGTGAACTATAAAAACTGTACCTGTAATTATGAAGAGAGCTATTATCGTATGTTACACCCAAGTATCTGACCACCTAAGGGATCAGCAATAAAGAAATCTCAAAATAGTCTAAAGTAATAGATACAAAACATAATAAATTCGTGTCAAGTCACGGCTATTTTCCGCACGATGCGTGAGAACAAACTTGGGAAGAAACGCTTGACATAGATACCCATCACTTCTTTGAATCCACCGATGTACACCTCTTCCTTTTCAGCCGCAATTGCTTTCGTTGCGATCTTGCAGAATTGCGCTACTGATAGACCGTTGGCCTGTGCATTGTCTAGCTTTTGTTGCTGTGATCCATCTCCCATCAGGGCATTGTAGGAGATATTGGTATGTACATATCCAGGACACAACAGAGTCACCTTCACATTGTCTTGGTGATGCTCTGCACGCATGGCATCATAGAATCCATGCAAGGCATGTTTGGATGCAGAATACCCTGACCTAAATGGCGTACTGATGATCCCCACTGCACTGGTCACAACCACATGCAGTCCAGATTGTCTCTTTACCATCTTTGGCAATACTGCCCTAGATAGATGAATCGCTCCAAAATAGTTGACCTCCATGATCTTGCGCTGTACATCCATTGAGGTCTTGAGCACTGTGTCCCGTTGGCTGATTCCACCACTTTGTACCAGTATGTCAATATGCCCTACTCTATTTTCTACTTCCTGTACACAACTATCGATTTGTGCAGGATTGGCGAGATCCAAGGGAGCAATTTCTATGCTTGCTTTCTTTCCTTCATTGTGCTTTTTCACTCTTTCCAACTCCTCCACTCTGCGAGACGACAGGATCAGCGTGCAATCAATATCACTCAAAAAAGTAGCTAAGCCTTCTCCTAATCCACTAGATGCTCCTACGATCCAAATATTTTTCCCTTCAAAGTATCTCATGCCTTTTCGTATTTTACAAAATCAAAAGAATACTTATGTCTGTCATCTGCAGCGTGATGTTGACGAGACACCTCTACCCAGCTGCTATCCAACTCAGGAAAAAACACTTCCCCTCCTTCTATAACTGCATCGATCTCAGTGAGATAAATTGTGTCTGCTATGTTTATCCCCTGCTTGTAGATCTGTCCACCGCCAATGATAAAAAGCAGTTCCTCTCCTCTTTGCTTCGCAAAATCTACCGTTGCTTCGATGTTTTTAAACAACTCACATCCTGGAGCCTCATAGTCAGATTGGCGGGTCACTACCAAATTTGTTCTGTCTGGCAGAGGACGAAATTTGGGAGGCAATGACTCATAGTTTTTTCTCCCCATCACTACACAATGGTGTTTGGTAGTTTCCATGAAGTACTTCATATCATCTGGCAAATGCCATGGCAAATCGTTATTGATTCCGATCACTCGGTTGGTTGACATGGCAGCTATCATGGCTATTTTCATGGGTATCTATTTTTTGGGATCAAACAAAATTATAACCTCTCAGCAAATCCTGAATCCCCATTCTCTTCTTTCCTTCCATCTGGATTTCAAGTATATCCAAAAAACCATTGCTGGTTTTCACACTCAAACGGTTTTTTCCGTCCGTTTGGATTTGACCTGGGTACAATGATTGATCAATTGCATCGGTGGAGTGTGCCACTTTGTATATTTTGAAATTCTTGTCGTTCCACTGTGTCCATGCAGCAGGGTAAGGAGACAGTCCCCTGACAAAATTCCTGATCTGCTCGGACGGTTGATTCCAGTTGATTTCACAAGTTTCCTTGTGGATTTTGGGGGCAGCTTTTAGTTCCGCAGACTCCATTTGTGGTTTGGTGACAACTTCTCCTTTGACTATCTGCTGTACAGTACTCAGAACCAATTTTGCACCATTGTGCATCAGTCGTTCGTATAGCTCACCTACCGAATCCTCGTCATGGATAGGTTCTTTGATTTGATCAATCACATTGCCTGTATCGATCTCATGCTGAAGGAAAAATGTCGTTGCACCTGTCTCCTTCTCACCATTGATGATCGCCCAATTGATGGGTGCAGCACCACGGTATTGGGGCAACAATGAGGCGTGAAGATTGAAAGTGCCTTTGGGCGGCATATCCCAAACCTGCTCTGGCAACATCCTAAAAGCCACCACGATCTGAAGGTCTGCCCTCAGTGACTTCAACTCTTCGATAAACTCTGCAGATTTCAGGTTGGTAGGTTGTAGGATGCTAAGCCCTACACTCTCTGCATAGTCTTTCACAGGAGTTCCTTGTAGCTTTTTGCCTCTACCTTTGGGTTTGTCTGGAGCCGTGATTACACCCACGACATCAAAACCGTTTTCTACCAATATCTGCAAACTAGGTACGGCAAATTCTGGCGTACCCATAAAAACAATCTTCATATTCAGCGGATTTTATCTCTGTCTCCTCACACGACTACCCAGCGTAATCATAGGATTGGCGATGAACTGAATAATGACCTTGGACCAAGACTTGTGTGTGAACAAATGATCGTAAAAATCTGGAGCCGTCTTTTTCACCTCTGGCAATCTTGTACCTGGTACATTAGGAAAATCATGGTGCTCATTATGATACCCGACATTCAAGGCAAAGATGTTCAATGGACCATAGTAAGAATAAGTCTCCTGCCCTTCTTTGAACACATAGTGTTCCGCAATGAAATGCCCAGCCAATGGATGTAAACTACCTGCAAGAAATATACTGATCAGCAGATAGACTATTGCCCCCGTACCCACAAAGTACCAATATACCGCAATCACAGCCAATTGAAATACCACGTTGATTTTGTGCCACTTTTCGTACTTGATAGGGTGTACAAACATCGGCCTCAGGGCATAAAACAGAATTTGATTGGTGGCCCATAGCAACTTACCTACAAATCCTTGAAATACTTTGCGCTCTCCGTCTGTTGGTAGATCTGTATCATTTTTGACATCCCCTTGCTCCCAATGGTGCTTGAGGTGATAGGTTCTAAATGTCATCGCATAGGGAAACAAAATAGGAATATTGGCAACCAAAGCCAACCAATTATTTGCCACTCGGCTCTTGAAAGCCAAGTCATGACTGATCTCATGGATAGCCAAAAACAAAGTATGACTCACCGACGCGCCTATCAAATAGGCCAAAGGTAGATACCAATACCAAGCCAACTCAGCAATAAATGGAGCACTCACCAATTGAAAAACTACCAGTGCCAAAGTCTTAAACTTCAATCCTTTGTCAATCCCAAATAGATCACGTACTTGTGGGTATTTGGCAAGAATCTCCTTTCTTCTGTTAAAATGAGGCTCTCTTTCGTCTGACCAGTAAAAACCGTTTTTCTTTTCCAAAATGTCTACTATTAATTAAGCCACAAAGATAGTCGGGAAATGGGAGCTAGGAAAATCGAAGGATGCAATTCTTGTCAGGGGACAGGATCATATCCACTCCCTCCCCATGGGTGACACTTTCCGATCCTTGTGAAGCCCAATTTCATGCCCTTCCATACACCGTGCTTCATGATTGCTTCCTTCATGTACTGCGAGCAGGTGGGAGAATACCTACACGAAGAGGGGAATAGAGGTGAAATACTGTATTGATAGATCAGTATAGGAATAATGGCTACCTTTTTAAGAATTTCTTTCATAGATGTTTGAACATAAAAAGGATACAAGAAGTTCTGAAATATCAACGCACACCCAACTCAGGATGCTTACCTTTCACATCACGGTATTGATTCTTGATATAAATTATATCCTCTTCCATGTTGCCAGTTGGCTCAAACTCTTCAATGAATTTGACGAGTTTTTTACTGTAATCAAAGCCTACCAACACGATAGGTACCTTGGCTCTCCATGCAATTCTATAGAAACCTGTTTTCCATTCTTCCACATACGATCGTGTACCCTCTGGAGTGATCGTCAATACCAATGAGTCCCTAGACTCAAATTTCTCTACTACACTCCCTACCAGATCGACCTTCTTGTTTTTACGATCCACAGGTATTCCACCCGTATAGGTAAAGAACCACGCCAAGGGTTTGAATCTAAAAAATTCCTTTTTGATCAGGTAATTGGCTTTGAATCCACAAATTGTTCTAGAAACAACGCCCAAAACAAAGTCCCAGTTGCTGGTATGAGGGGCGATAATAAGGACACACTTTTTCAGCCCTGCTGACAGGTTACCGTCAATTCTCCAACCGATCAATTTGAATACAGCTATAAAAAGCAGTCGTGCCATGATACTTAAGATGCGTAAGCACCCATATCACTGAACTTCTCGATACGTTGACTGATTCTTCCCTCTACAGACACTTTACTGAGGGCTTTGATATCCTTCAAAATCTGCTTTTTCAATTCCAAAGCAGCGGCCTTCATGTCAGTATGCGCACCACCTAGTGGCTCCTTGATGATCCCATCGATCAACTTATGACCCATCATATCTGTAGCTGTGAGCTTTAATGCTTCTGCAGCTTGCTCCTTATATTCCCAACTTCTCCAAAGAATGGACGAACAAGATTCTGGAGAGATCACCGAATACCAGGTATTTTCCATCATGAGTACTCTGTCTCCGATACCGATACCAATCGCTCCACCAGATGCTCCCTCACCGATGATGATGCAAATCACTGGCACTTTGAGCATAAACATTTCTTTGATATTTCGAGCGATTGCTTCGCCTTGGCCTCTTTCTTCAGCTTCTAAACCTGGAAATGCACCTGGAGTATCAATCAAACAAACGATGGGCTTATTAAATTTTTCGGCCATTTTCATCAAGCGAAGTGCCTTTCTGTACCCTTCTGGATTGGCCATTCCAAAGTTACGCATTTGTCTTTGCTTGGTATTTCTACCCTTTTGTTGACCGATCAGCATCACGGATTGACCATCAATGGTACCAAACCCACCGACCATGGCTTTGTCATCCTTGACGTTGCGATCTCCGTGTATCTCGATGAAATCGTCCGTCAACTCATATATGTAGTCTAAAGTATAGGGTCTGTCTGGGTGTCTGGATAGCTGAACTCTTTGCCATCTCGTCAGGTTTTGAAAAGTTTCTATCTTCAACTCTTCTATTTTGGTTTGAAGCGATTTTACAGTTTTAGAAACATCCACATTACTGGTTTGAGCCAATTGAAGCATATCTTGCAACTTTTCTTCTAGGTCAGCAATAGGTTTTTCGAATTCTAATAGCATATCTCTTAACATGAATTGAGTTGCAAACCTAAAAAGAAAAATGAATTAGAGAGCCAAAAAAAGGAAAGAGATATTCCTCATTTGTCTGAGGAGGTAATATCAATAATACCAGAGAGAATGTCTTCTTCTTAGATGCTTTCGGAAGTTCATCACAAAAGCCAATACTACATAGACAATCAGAGGACTACCAAAGGTTAGAAATGATATATATATGAAGAAAAGACGAATACTAGACGAAGGTATTCTCAACTTCTCCCCTAGTCTATTACAAACACCAAAAGCATGTTTTTCCAAAAAATCTTGAAGTACCTTCATAGCGCTGCAAATTTAAGCTAAAAACATCTATTTATTTGTATTGTTTAATTTTAGGTTATATCTAATTTTTCCGTATTATTGCATTTCTTTCGAAGAAAAGTACAAAAAGTTATATCAATTTTCAAAAAAATAATTTTTCAAATGAGAAAATCGAATATTGTGATAGCCATCGTATTGGGCTTGACTGTATTTTCAGCATGTAGTTCGTTGAACAAAATGGTGAAACTTGCCGCATCGCAGCAAGTAGACATTGTTCCGAACCCGCTTGAATTGCACGGAGATTCCGTAAAGTATGACATGGCCGTAGTGTTGCCAGCTAAAATGCTGCCAGAAAAGTATGTTTATAAACTAACCGCCTTCTACAAATCTGGAGATACAGAAGTAGAAGCAGGAACCATGACTTTTGACGCTGCTGATTTCCCAGACAGCAAAACTACCACCTCAAGACAAACAGACACTTTTGCTTTCCTATATGACCCAGCTATGGGTAATGGAAACTTAGAAGTAATGGGTACAGCTGTAGATGAGAAAGGTGAAAACAAATCAACTCCACGAACTACTGTAGCTCAAGGTTTGATCACTACCTCTCAATTGGTTGAAGATGTTTACTTCCCAACTTACGCTGCTAGTGGCTACACCGATCAGGAAGAATTGGCTCCTACCAATGTAAGCATGTACTTCGACAGAGGTAGTGCAGTATTGAAAAGCTCAGAAACAGGTGGTAAAAAAGGAAAGGCATTTTCTGCTTTCATTGCAGATAAGAACGTAACTAAAACCGTGACTATCACAGGTACTCACTCTCCAGAAGGTCTAGAAACTGTCAACTCTAAGTTGTCTGAAAACAGAGCTGCTGCGATTGAAAAGTACTACAGAAGCCAAATGAAGAAGTATGACTACAAAGGTCTTGCTGACTCTGTCAAGTTCATTTTGAAGCCAATCGTAGAAGATTGGACTGAATTCAAAACTGCATTGGATGCTTACGAAGGTGTTTCTGCTGATCAAAAATCAGAAATTTTGAAAATCGTAAACGGAGCTGGAACTTTCGAGGACAAAGAGAAGGCTTTGCAAAAATTGGATTCTTACAGCGCTATCTTCAAGGATATCTATCCAAATTTGAGAGCTGCTAAAACTGAAGTATTGACTGTAGTTGAGAAAAAGACAAACGCAGAAATCGCAGTAATTGCTAAGCAGATTGCAGAACAAGATTCTACTGCTACTGATTCTCTATCTATCGGAGAGTTGATGTTTGCAGCTACTTTGACTCCTTCACTTACTGAGAAAGAAGCCATCTACAAAGCAGCTACTAAGCAAGAAGGTAACTGGGAGTCTCACAATAATTTGGGAGCTGTTTACCTAGAAATGGCTATCGCTGCTGAAGGTGATGAGAAAAACCAGAAGTTAGAAATGGCATTGGCTCAGCTAGAAATCGCGGCTAACAAAAATAATGCATCAGAAGTACAAGCGAACATGGCTACTGCATATGCGCTACAAGGCAACACTGCTCAAGCTTACGATGCTGTAGTGGCTTCATTGTCTAGCAACCCTGGTAGCAACGCTGGCGGAATCAATGGTGTGAAAGGAACACTTGAAATCAAAAAAGGAGATTACGAATCAGCTATCGCTACTTTAGGTTCTGCTGACGAAACTCCACAAGTTGCTTTCAACAAAGGTTTGGCTCTTCTTTTGAACAAAGACTTGGAAAATTCTATCACTGGATTCGATAGTGCTATCGAACTAGATGCTGAATACGCCAAAGCTTACTATGCATCAGCTGTGGCTGCTGCTAGATTGGGCAAAGCAGAAGATGTACTTTCTAACTTGAAAACTGCAGTAGAAAAAGATCCTTCATTGAAGGAAAAAGCTCTTGCAGACTTAGAATTCAGAACTTTCGCTACTCAGGTAACCGAGGCTTTGAACTAATCAACGAAATTCACATTTGAAAAAAAGACTCTGACATAATTGTCAGAGTCTTTTTTTTGCTTTTACAGAAGTTCAAAAACATCTATTTATCCAAAATAGATTGGGATATTGCTATCCTTGACATAATTTAGCAGCTCGAAAAAATACGAGAAGACACCTCCTATTCACAGTATATTATTAAATAAGAAAAGAATGAAAGTTTTACAATTCAGAGAAGCCCTGAGAGAAGCCATGAGCGAAGAGATGCGCAGAGATGAGTCTGTCTATCTAATGGGTGAAGAAGTAGCCGAATACAATGGCGCTTACAAAGTAAGTCAAGGCATGCTTGAAGAATTTGGAGCAAAGAGAGTAATCGATACCCCTATTGCGGAGCTTGGTTTTGCAGGCGTAGGTGTTGGGTCAGCTATGAATGGTCTTCGTCCTATTATCGAATTTATGACTTTCAACTTTTCATTGGTAGCTATTGACCAAGTAATCAATGGCGCTGCTAAGATGATGTCTATGTCTGGTGGTCAATTCAATGTTCCGATTGTATTTAGAGGACCTACAGGAAATGCTGGCCAATTGAGTTCACAACACTCACAAAACTTTGAAAACTGGTATGCAAATACTCCTGGTTTGAAAGTAGTTGTACCTTCTAACCCTGCAGATGCAAAAGGACTATTGAAAGCTTCTATCAGAGACAATGATCCTACGATCTTCATGGAGTCTGAATTGATGTATGGAGACAAAGGTGAAGTACCAGAGGGAGAATACATCATTCCGATCGGAGTTGCGAAAACAGTGAAAACTGGAACGGATGTAACTATCGTATCATTTGGTAAATTCATGAAAGTTGCCATCGCTTCTGCGGAAGAATTAGAGAAAGAAGGAATCAGCGCTGAAGTAATTGACCTTAGAACTGTAAGACCTATCGACTATGCAGCAATCATCGAATCAGTAAAGAAAACCAATAGATTGGTCATCGTAGAAGAAGCATGGCCTTTGGCATCTATCTCTTCGGAGATCAGTCACTATGTACAAAGAAAGGCATTTGACTACCTAGATGCTCCTATCCACAGAATCACCAACAAAGACGTGCCATTACCATATGCGCCTACTTTGATCGAGGAGATTCTACCAAACGTAGAGAGAACAGTCAAAGCTGTAAAAGAAATCATGTACGTGCAGAAGTAAATTCACTCCTGCAATGTAACTATCAATTTTTCCAAAATCCCCGAAGCTGCTTCGGGGATTTTTGTTCCTGGCCCAAACACACCAGACACTCCTGCTTGGTACAAGAAACCGTAGTCTTGCTCTGGGATGACACCACCAGCTATGACCAATATGTCTTCACGTCCCTGCAGCTTCAACTCTTCTATCAACTGAGGAATGAGGGTTTTGTGTCCTCCCGCTAGACTAGATATCCCTACGATGTGCACATCATTATCCAAAGCTTGCATAGCTACCTCCTTTGGCATTTGAAACAGCGGACTGAGATCTACATCAAAGCCCATATCTGCAAAACTCGTTGCGATGATTTTAGCACCGCGATCATGACCATCTTGTCCCATCTTAGCTACAAGAATCCTAGGATTCCTTCCATCCAACTCTCGTACTTGCTCTACTAACTCTCGAATATCCTTTAACATATCCTTATCCATGTATTCTTTGGAATAAACCCCAACTACTGAACCAGTAGTGGCTTGGTATCGGCCAAACGCCTCCTCCAACACCCCTGAAATTTCCCCTAAGGTAGCTCTGGCTCTCGCAGCAGCCACACTCAACGACAGGAGATTTCCTTTACCCGATCGGGCACATAATCTAAGTTGCTCTAGAGCATTTTTCACATCTTGAGCATTGCGATTGTTTTTTAACTCATTGAGTTTCTTAACCTGAGAATCCATTACTTGTACATTGTCCACTTCCAACAAATCCATCAAATCCTCATCCCTATCTTGATACTTATTGACCCCCACAATGACCTCCTCTCCAGAATCAATTTTAGCCTGTTTCCTAGTTGCCGATGCTTCAATCTTCAATTTCGGGATCCCCTTTTCGATCGCTTGAGACATCCCTCCCATTTCTTCTATCACCATAATTTCATCCCATGCTTTTCGTGCCAATTGATTCGTCAAGTATTCCAAATAATACGAACCTCCATATGGATCAATTACCTCCGTGATTTGACTTTCTCTTTGCAAATACAACTGTGTATCTCGTGCAATAGCAGCTGAATACACACTTGGCAAAGCCAAAGCTTCATCCATGGCATTGGTGTGAAGGGATTGAGTATGTCCCATGATAGCTGACATGGCCTCCATACAAGTTCTAGCTATATTATTCCTAGGACTTTGGGCGGTTAGGCTCCATCCAGAGGTTTGACTATGCGTTCTCAAAGCCATGGATTTTGGATTCTTGGGATGAAACTGCTTCACCAGTTTGGCCCAAAGCAGGCGCCCAGCTCGCATCTTGGCAACTTCCATAAAATGATTCATTCCTATCCCCCAGAAAAAAGAAAAACGTGGAGCCAAGTCATCAATGTTTATTCCTGCTTTGATACCCGCACGCAAGTATTCCAACCCATCCGCCAATGTAAACGCCAACTCCAAATCTGCACTAGCACCAGCTTCATGCATATGGTAACCACTGATACTGATAGCATTAAACCTCGGCATCTTCTCAGCGGCGTAACTAAAAATATCACTAACAATGCGCATAGATTCCTTAGGAGGATAGATGTAGGTATTTCTCACCATAAACTCCTTGAGAATATCATTTTGGATCGTCCCATTCAATTGATCTGGCGCAACTCCTTGCTCCTCAGCTGCTACGATATAAAATGCCATGATGGGTAGTACAGCACCATTCATCGTCATAGAAACGGACATTTTATCCAAAGGAATCTGATCAAACAATACTTTCATATCCAGAACAGAATCAATTGCTACACCAGCCTTGCCCACATCACCAGATACACGCGGATGGTCAGAGTCATATCCTCGGTGTGTAGCCAAATCAAACGCTACAGACAATCCGGTTTGTCCAGATTTCAGATTATCAAGATAAAACTTGTTAGACTCCTCTGCGGTCGAGAATCCAGCGTATTGTCTAATTGTCCACGGCTTATTGACATACATGGTCGCATAGGGACCCCTGACATATGGAGCTGTCCCTGCACCAAAATTGAGATGCTCTGCATCTTTGATATCTTCTAGGTTGAAATGATTTTTGATTGGGATGCCTTCTGCCGTATTAATTCTTCGATCTACCTCGTATTGGGCAATACCAATTTTCAGATCGTCATAAGACAGTTCGGACAAGTTGATCTTGCTTTTCATGCAAATAGCTTTTGATACTGTGAATAATCAGACAAGAACCAAGACGAATCTGCTTGTTTAGAAACCAATTGGAATCTAGACCAAGCCTCTTTTGACAAATCCAACCCTACCTTTTCAAAAAAGTAGCTGCCCTTCAATGGATCCGATACCGTAGACAAATATGCTTCCTCTCTTAATAGATTAGAAACATTGCGATAGCGTGTTTTAGCATAATCGTCCGCAAACAGAGCCACTTCTATGTCACTGGCTCCACCCAAAATGGCTGACGTCATGACTGAAGTCAATCGGATTAATTGCTGCTCCAGTTCCATGTTTTCTAATCCTGTCCCCAACTCCGCCAGGATAGGAATAGATACATCATCCACGTCATATTGATCCAGCACTGCCGAAAACAAGCTATGCAAACAGCGGAGTTTTAGAATCTCTTGGTAGTAACTGGTCGAAATAGATGTGCGTATAAACAACTGCTCAAAAAATTGACCGAAATCCTCCTCTTCTACAGTTTTCAATTTTTCATGTAACTGTAGCAATGCTCCCACTATTTCATACAGAATGTCATTATGAGACTTACCTTGACGAATATCAATCATAGACGTCCTATATTTCTGAAACTTTTGTAAGGGGAGATTGTATGCAAACACAAACCCATCCATAGACATTTCTCCCTTTGGTCTCCTCCACTCATCCGCTGAAATGGTCTCTAACGAAACCAGAAGATTTCCTAATTCATTGAGGGCAATCCCATCCAATTTTTTCATATCAGACAGAATCACTCCCTGTACACCCAAATTTTGTATCTCAGTAAGATTCTCAGTAGAGGCAGACGCCACTCTTTCGTGGTAATTCCACCCTGTAGTGTGAGAAAAACCATCTATCTGAGGCAACCCTTCGGTATCAGATCTATCATAGTAAGAATCGACACCCATGCCCACAATAAATTTCCGATGAAACATCTCATGAAATGCCTCTATCCCTAGGGTCTTCAAATTCGATTCTACCCAGTTATCTTTACTTAATGAGGAGAATTCACTAAAACCGAAAGCCTTCATAATCATTTGGGGTTGTTTCAGTAATATAATTTCAATTCGACAAGAATAAAAACTCTCTGACTTACAAAGCTGTTTCTCGTATTTCTTGTTTAGCATTGTGCTTCCAAGTTCAATCAAAAGGCCAAAAGAGCAAATTGCACTTTTTAAAGAATTTAGAATTATTTTTTCTCATTTTCGGATAGAGGATAATTATTTAAAAAGTCAACATGAATTTGATTTTTTAATTCATTTTTTTTTGGTCAAATTTGATATTCCGAAAGAGAAAAAGCACAAGATTTTATTGTAAACCTCCATCTACCAAAGTTCCAATGCACATAAGAATATGGGATAACTGTCTGAAATTTATAGGGTCAAAAATCCCTGAACAAAGCTTCAAAACTTGGTTTATCCCGATTATTCCTATGAAATTTGACAGCCCTGTATTGACTATACAGGTACCGTCTCAGTTCTTTTATGAGTGGCTAGAAGACAATTATGTCCACTTACTTAAAGAAGCAATTCAATCAGAGATCGGTCCAGAGGGAAAGTTGGAGTACTCAGTGATAATTGACAAAGGAAATGCTAAAAATCAGCCATACACCGTCAATTTAGCTCAAAAGAAGGAGTTTTCAAGATTTGCACAAAACGGGGCAAGCAATAACTACGTAGCTTCGAGTCCATTTGCACTACCTCAGATAGAAAACATACAGCAGCGCTCTAATCTCAACGCTGAATATACATTTGACACCTATATCGAAGGTGATTGCAATAGACTAGCACGTTCTGCAGGTCTCGCAGTAGCAGCTAAACCAGGTATCACCTCATTCAACCCACTCATGGTTTACGGTGGTGTAGGTTTGGGCAAGACACACTTGGTACAGTCAATAGGCAACCGGATCAAAAGAGAAAATCCAGATCAATTTGTACTGTATGTGGCCTCCGAAAAATTCGCCAGTCAATTCATCGAAGCATTAAAAAATAACAGCCTTCAAGAATTTCAAAATTTCTACCTCAACGTAGACACTTTGATTATTGACGATGTGCAGTTTTTCAAAGACAAAGTAAAGACACAAGAAATATTCTTCCATATATTCAATCACCTGCATCAAAATGGCAAGCAGATCATCATGTCAAGTGATTGTCCACCTACTGAGTTGCAAGGACTACAAGAGCGATTGGTATCAAGATTTAAGTGGGGATTGACTGCAGATTTGCAACAACCTGATTTTGAAACCAGGCTGGCAATCATCCAGAAGAAATTGCAGGATGATGGATTGAAAATAGATGACAAAGTATTGGAGTACCTCGCATACAGCGTAGACACCAATATCCGCGAACTAGAGGGTGTTTTAATCTCTTTAGTCGCTCATGCATCTCTCAATAGAACAGAGATCAACTTGGAATTGGCAAAACAAACGCTCAAGTCGATTGTCAAAAATATAGAATCAGAAGTTGGGATAGACTATATCCAAAAAACCGTTTCTGAATACTTCAACGTATCATCTGATGACTTGAAAGCAAAAACGCGTAAGAAAGAAATTGTAATTGCTAGGCAACTGGCGATGTACTTCTCTAAAGACTACACCAATCATTCTTTGAAGAGCATTGGCAGTCACTTTGGAGGCAGGGACCATAGTACGGTGATTCATGCGCTACAATCAGTCAATGACATGCTGGATACAGATGCCAGATTTAGGTCTTCTTTCTCAGAGTTGAAGAAAAAATTTAAAATGAAGGCAATTTGATCTAGATTCTAGAATCAAAAGCCAAGATTTTAGCCATCAAAGCACTAGATACTTTTATTTCTGTCTTTCAAAAGATAGAATCACCAAGTTTGGTGGTCAGCAATTCCAACGCTTTCATTCCCTTGCTAGAATTGCCCTTTTTATTGAGTGGTGGACTCCAAACACTGACACAATAAAGTTGAGGATTGAGAGCTACAATAGCTCCTCCTACTCCACTCTTGCCAGGCAAACCAACCTCGAAGGCAAAATCTCCTGATTCATCGTAAAATCCACAAGTCAACATCAGTGCATTCATCCGTCTCGCTGCACTTTCGCTTAGCACAAAATCACCATGTCCAAAGGGTTGGCCTGTTTCGGTAAAATTCAGGAAGGCTTGCGATAATTCAGTACATGTCAGCTCCAATGAACACTGCGCGTAGTAGAAATCCAATACCTCTTCCACTTCATTTTCCAAATTCCCCTTGGCCTTCATCATGTATGCCAGCGATGAGTTCATATAGCCTACACTCTTTTCTGAACTAGCCACCTGCTCATTGTAGAAGATATCACTCTTGCCACACAGCCCTCTTACAAAATTTAAGAACTCCTGCTTAGGATTCTTCAATTTGCTGACAAGTATATCAGACACTACAATGGCTCCAGCATTGATGAATGGATTCCTTGGGATGCCATTTTCATATTCCAATTGAATGATAGAGTTGAAGGGGTTGCCAGAGGGCTCTACCCCTACGCGCTTCCAAATTTCAGCACCAATCAGGCTGATCGCCATGGACAGTGTCAGTACTTTTGAGATACTCTGAATAGAAATTTTCTCTTCCGAATCCCCATATTTAAATGTTTGGCCTGAAATAGTAGTGAGACAAATGGCAAATTTGTCGCGATTCACTTTGGCCAATTCTGGAATGTAACTGGGCAACTTGCCTTGGTTGTCAAAATCTTTAAGATCAGCAACTATTTCCTCAATGATCGCACTGTAATTTGTATTCATATCGCTGTGGCAATAAAAAACCTCTGACTCACAAAGAATCAGAGGTTTCGATTTCTGTCAATTTTCTTCTTACTTGATACCTTGGCAACTCATGGCCCATTCCATATATTGATCTTGGAATTTTTCGAAACTTTCTGGTGTCGCCAGTGCATAAAACATATAGTACACTTCGCTGTAAGCATTCTTTGCTATCACTGCGTACATCATTTTTTCACCTACCTCGGCTTCATAGACTTCCCACCACGCAAAACCATTTTCAGACTCACCATTGTCTACTGATGTCCAGTTTTTCTTCTCTATACCAGATTCCTTAGATCCAAAAGCATAAATTTTAGACTTATCAATTGCACCCATATAGGCGTAAGCATTGATTTTGGTGTCAGATTCGGCATTGTATCCTTCGATTTTGGTAAAACCATCTTTTTCAGATTGCTTGAAACCATATCCTTCAGGAATTGCCATGTCAAATTTGAACTTTTTGGTATCGATGTTACCTTGAGCCAATAAACTCTGTGAAACAACGGTCACCAAAAAGGCAAATACTAGTGTGAATTTTTTCATCTTGTTAATTAGGGGTTTGTATGATTAGTTAAAAATATAGAATTAATTCAAGGCAACAAAACAATCTTTCCTTTCACCTCTTTATTCGTCAAACAATCTAGCGCTTCCTTGAATGCGGATAATGGATATACTTGATACAGCTGTGTACTCATTTGCCCGTCATCAAACCAACGAAGCAATTGTGCCACGTTTTGAGCATTATCCTCTGGGTTATTTCTAAAAAAAGAGCCCCAAAACACACCCACAATGGAGGCACTTTTCAACAAGGGTAGATTCCAAGCAATACTAGGGATTTCACCACTGGCAAAACCCACTACCAAATACCTCCCAAACCTAGCAATGGATCGAAATGCAGGCTCCGCAAATCGCCCTCCTACAGGATCCACGATCACATCTGCGCCCTGGCCATTCGTGATTTCTTTGACTCTTGTTTTGAGATCTTCCGACATATAATTGACTGTCTCATCTGCTCCCAGTTGGCTGCAAAAATCCAATTTGTCATCCGTAGAGGCGCAAGCAATCACGTGACACCCCAGTATTTTGGCAATTTGAATAGATGCTACACCAATACCTCCCGCCGCTCCCAAGACGAGTACTGTTTCTCCTGACTTGATAGCTGCTCTATCTACCAACGCATGGTAGGCTGTCGCATAAGTCATCAGCGACCCTGCAGCAGACTCAAAACTCATCGAATCGGGGATTTTGAAAGCATTGCTAGCCAAAGAACGTGCCTCCTGTGCCATTCCTCCCCAGCTAGTGCCTGCCATGACTCGATCCCCGACGCACAGGTGTTTGACTTCAGATCCGATAGATTTGACAGTCCCAGCTACCTCTCCTCCTGGCGAAAAAGGAAACTCAGGTTGAAATTGGTATTTACCCTGAATAATCAAAGTATCAGGAAAATTCAGACCACAGGCCTTCACATCAACGATTACCTCGTTGGGTTCTGGTGTCAAGGATGGCATGTCTTCCAACGTCAACAAATCGGGAGAACCATAGTTTCTACAAATCACTGCTTTCATACTTTCATCACTTCAAGTTCTGTAAAATAGATCAAGTATCCTTCTACTGTTTTGTAACCCATTTTGGCTAAGATAGACTTGTATTCTTCTACCTGTCTGATGTGTCCAGCTGACTTTGCTCCTGTTTTATAGTCTATGACCAAAGCCCTGTCTCCTTTGATAACTACTCTGTCAGGCCGCTTCATTTTACCATCCGACAACAGGATTGATGCTTCATTTTTGACCTCCCAACCGTCAGTAAACCACTGTGGCACCTGAGGAAGATCCCATATTTGTCTCAATCTTGTTTTGATTTCATCGATCTCAGTAGTCCGTAAACCAAATTTTAATACGGCCATTTCTATCGCAGAGGAGAAATCACTGCGCTTCGTGATCTTGGAAAAGATCCAATGCACAATATCACCGTAATTGATGGAGTCGATTTGCGCCTCCTCCAATATTCTGGACTGATATCGCAAAATGATGTTATTACCCAATTCTGTAGCAAGTTTTCTAGGATGGATAGAATAGCTGGAAACTGTCTTGGCATCATAGGAAGAAAACGCTGGCAATTGACCTACTACAGCTTGTTGTTTATCCTCTTCAATCAACCCTTGTTTCAGCGCATACTCATATACCAATTGACCACTGGTTTTTATGCTTTTGGCATTTTTATCAATAGCAGAAGTAATGAACAAAGCCTCTTCTGCCCTGGTCATAGCCACGTAGAGCAAATTGAGGTTATCCAAATGTATATCGTGCTTTTCAGCAAAGTAATCCTTAGAGAAGATCGTATTACTAAGTGTGGCAGTATATTTAACTGGCACCAAAGGCAAACCCAGTACGGCTGGGTCATTGGCTCTTTCACTCCACAAGAATTGACTCATCAACCCCGCCCTGTGATCAAATAACCAATTGCAAAAAGGAATCAAAACTGCTTTGAATTGCAATCCCTTGGACTTGTGAATCGTCATGATTGCCATTGCATCTTGATTTTCAGAGACTTGGATTGATCGCTTGTCATGATCTGACCACCAATTGATGAAATCAACAATGGTATCACTCTCATACTCCAAAAAATCATCTACGGCATCCGAAAATGCCATTACATATGGCAAATCTTCCTCGGAATCCAACAAATCAAATTGGCGAACGATCACCTGTATCAATTCGGACAATCTAAATGACTGCCACTTGGTAAGTTTGGAACGAATTTGCTCCATGACTGTTGGTAACTCTTCGTCCTCAAACCAAAATTTCAGGGCATATTCGACTTGCTTTTTGTATAGTTTTTCATGAGGGAATAAAATGTAGTTTAGCAACTGCAACATCAAATGAACCGCCTTGTTGTTTTTGATATACAAAGATTCATTGGAGAGCACATCGTAGCTGAATCCATCATCGGGATACTCCATTTGGTGATTCATCAATGCCTGAGCAACTTCTCGACCCTCACGGTTGCCTCGCACTAAGATTGCGATATCACTCAGTGCATAATTGGCACGTTGGAGGGTTTGTATGTTTTGAATGAGAATCTGCATGGGATAATCCTTTTCTACTTCTGACTTTTCATAAAAATCCAATTGTATCAAGCCCTCCCCTGACGTATCAAACAACTCTTGACTACTTTGGTCATAAGCTTCTTGGACACGTAGAATCTCAGAGCCACCCTGTAGTGCTGACTCTATCATATATGGAGCTTGTTCGAAAAAGTCATTGTTGAATGACACGATATTTTCCTTACTCCTTCGATTGGTTTTCAGGTTAAGTTCATCGATCACACTGGCATCTATACCTTGCTTTACCTTGTTGAGCAAGATGTCCCAATCTCCACCACGCCATCGATAAATGGATTGCTTGACATCACCCACGACCATATTGAAGTTGCCACTGCTGAGACTATCCTGTATCAAAGGCTTAAAATTGCCCCATTGCATGCTACTTGTATCCTGGAATTCGTCAATCAAATAATGTTTGTAGCGGGTTCCTATTTTTTCATAGACATAGGGAGAATCACTGTCACTGATGATTTCATTGAGAAAGAGTTGAAAATCAGAAATGAGTAATAGCTCATTTTCATCCTTGTACTGAACGATCTCTTGCGAAATGCGTGACAACAAACCAAAAGCATAAAGCTGGCGTGACACCTGCGTCAGCGAATTGTATATCTCCACATGCGACTCATAATACGCCACCATCTCTGTCAACAAATCTCTCAAACCCGCATGAACCAGTGACATAACTTGATCTTTCTCTTTGGATGTTTTGGCTACCCAAGCGTCTTCTTCCAGTGCCTTGCTGACACGGACACCTGGTTCTTTGATGTCGCCCTGACTCACCTTGTACATGTAGCCTCCGACTCCTGATGACCCATAAGTAAAACTCCCCTCCGTCAGCCCATAGCCTTCGATCATCTGGACGGCACTTTGCCCAATCCCTCTATAGGTAGACTCAAACTCGACGATTCTCTGGCGTACATTCTTGATCAGACCATCCATAAAAGTAGTCTCCTCTAGTTTTTCGAAGACTTGCTCTCGCTTGTCTACTACTTCTTCTTTGAAAAGCTCCTTAGACAGGGTCAAAATGCTCTTGCTCGTATCCCAAGATTTGCCTTCGTTGATTTCGCTGATCGCAAAATCCGTCAGCCATTTGAGTAGCTGTGCATCCTCTGAGATTTTTTGGATCATCTGATCCACCACTTCTTTGAGTACCTTGTTTTGATCCAGTTCGATCTTGAAGCCTGTATGAATGCCTATTTCTCTGGCAAAAGACCTGACTACCTTCTGAAAGAAAGCATCAATAGTTGTAACAGCAAAAAAGGAGTAGTTGTGAAGGATACTGAGCAATACTTGTGAGGCTCTTTCTTTGAGTTGTGCATCGCTAAGTCCCAAATCCTCCTTGAGTTGGGTAGCCATGCCATGTCCATGACTACTGAGTTCCTTTAGCGTTTCTACGATTCTGGATTTCATTTCCTGCGTCGCTTTATTGGTAAAGGTCACTGCCAATACGGACTTGAAATAGTCTGGGTACTTGAGCACCAATCTCAGGTAATTGTAAGTGAGCGTGTAGGTCTTTCCAGATCCAGCCGATGCACGATATATGTTGAAATTTTTGATAATTATCCTTTTGTCAAATGAAAAGACAACTTACAATTTCATGCGGGATTATGCAATAGCCGATCGGTTGTTAAACCTGAAATATGTAATCCAGGAAACGATTGACCATCTTGCTCTGCAACAATGTTGGAATAAAGATCAAAGGAATGGAAAAAACTTTATCCCCCCTTCAAAACCTGATCTGCCAACACCACCACGGCCAAGGCTTGTTCCGTTTTGTGATCCAGCAACAATTGCTGTGCAAGCTGGTGCAACTGATCGATACAGGTCTGTGCATTGGTCCTATTGTCATGTAGAATCTGCATGACTTTCTCTGATTTCCGAAGCTCCAGAACTACATGCTGCTCTGGCCAATGCGGAAAATTCCCTAACCTACCCAAATTGTTGCCTGTAAGTACCCAACTATCTTTGGCACTATCTGGCAGACGATCTACTCCTATTCCTTTGGCATGGATCGGTTTGGGAATCTGAAACAAAGCTTCTGGAATCGCTCTGCAATACCAACTACCTCCCATCCTTGCTACCAAATCCAGTTTTCCAGTATCTAGGTTTTGATTTTCATCCAAATAATCCTCCCTCACATGAATATACACCACTTCGGCAAACACCAAATTGCCTGCTCCAGGACCCTCCCCTAGGGATTTTATTTCTGTCACTTTGCATTCGAAAGAAACTGGGGATTCCACCACTCTTGGCGGTTTCACTTTGACAGACTTCCCCTCTGTCAGGCCTGCTTTTATAAACTCATTGATTCCCTGCTCATATTCTGTACTGGCTAGCGACATCTGCTCGACAATGGGGTAGTTCACCACATTGATCACTACCTCAGGTACCTTTTGGACATTGTCCCAAGTATGCTTGGTAGTATTGTCCCTCCCGCGTCTGGTGGGAGAAAATATCATGATCGGTGGATTGGTGCTAAACATATTGAAGTAACTAAACGGACTCAAATTCACGTTTCCATGTTCGTCCACTGTGCTGGCAAAACAAATCGGTCGTGGTGCTATGGCCGTCAATAGGTAGTTGTGCAAAGCAGGTTGAAGCAATTCTTTGGGATCTATACTGATGGTAGACATATTTTTTTTGAGTTAAAAGGTGAAAGTTAGAAAGTTGAAAGTTGAATTATGCTTTCAATTTCAACTCTATTCTTTACAAGGTAACAACTGTGCGCTAACCGAACCAAAACCCACTCTGATATCCTTCTTTACGCCATACCCACGCAAAGTCACTATATCCATGTCTTCAACGAAGGCACGTGTAGTACCGTCGTTCATCTGGATCGGCTGACTACCTCCCCATGTAAGTTCCAGCATTGAGCCATATGTGCCTTTAGTGGAGCCAGAAATGGTTCCTGAAGCCATCAAATCACCTATGTGCACATCACAGCCATTGATGGTGTGATGCGCCAACTGCTGCACCATGTTCCAATACATGTATTTAAAATTGGTACGGCAAAAGATTTGTTCATCCAGATGCGCTGCTTTGAGCCCCACCTCCAATGTAATGTCAAAATTCCTATCTCCACTGTATGCCAAATACGGCAACACCTTTGGTTCTTGTATTGGTCCAGCGACTCTAAATGGCTCCAATGCCTCCATCGTCACTACCCAAGGAGACATCGAGGATGCAAAGCTCTTAGAAAGAAATGGTCCCAACGGCACATATTCCCATCGCTGAATATCTCGCGCTGACCAATCATTGAACAGCACCTTGCCAAATATATAATCCTCAGCATCGGTAGTATTAATTCTGTCCCCTAGTTTGGATTCTCTGCCTATGATATACCCCATCTCCAATTCGAAATCTACCTGCGCAGAAGCCTGAAAAACTGGCTCATCACTGCCATCTGGCAAAACCTGACCCATCGGACGATGAAATGGCTCGCCACTCACCCTGATAGAAGACGCCCTACCATGGTATCCCACAGGAATATGCTTCCAGTTGGGTAGTAGCGCATGTTCTGGATCACGAAACATCTTTCCCACATTGGTGGCGTGCTCTTTACTGGAATAAAAATCTGTGTAATCTCCAATCTTCACAGGTAGATGCATCGCTGCTTCTACCTGATTGATGAGTAGATCGGGATGATTTCTAAGAGGAGAATTCTCCTCTGACAGCAATTGTTGAACCTCTAGTCTGACTTGTTTGGTCACCTCCTTGCCTAAACCAATGAAATCATTCAAATAATCCTTCCGAAAAAAGAAAGAAGAGATAGGAAGTAATTCATTATCTGCCAGACCTGTCAGATTCACAATTTTATCACCGATGGCCATACCAATCTGCCTCTGCCCCCCATGTATAGAAAATACGCCAAAGGGTAAATTGTAAATACTGAAATCCGAATCACGATCAATTGCTAACCAACTGTTTAGCTCTTTCATATGCCTAGGAGGATTTGTTTAAATGTTCATCTCAGGAATCTCACCTTCTATGATCAGATTGCCCGCTGTGGCACTGACAATCTCTGCCACCGATACACCAGGTGCTCGCTCAATCAATTTGAAACCCTTGGTTGTGACATCCAAAACTGCCAAGTCTGTAACGATTCGTTTGACACACCCTACGCCAGTCAAAGGCAAAGCACACTCTTTGAGTAGTTTGGATTCGCCAGACTTGCTTGTGTGCATCATCGCCACGATGATATTTTGGGCAGAAGCGACCAAGTCCATGGCCCCTCCCATTCCCTTAACCATTTTACCAGGCACTTTCCAATTGGCGATGTCTCCTGTTTGGGATACTTCCATGGCTCCTAGTACTGTCAACTGTACGTGTTGGCCTCTAATCATGGCAAATGATGTCGCAGAATCAAACAGCACTGCTCCAGGTTTGAGCGTCACAGTTTGTTTGCCAGCATTGATCAGATCAGCGTCTTCCTCACCCTCTATAGGGAATTGCCCCATACCTAAAATGCCATTTTCAGATTGAAATTCTACCTCAATTCCCTCAGGAACAAAATTGGCAACCAGCGTAGGTATCCCTATGCCCAAATTGACATACCATCCATTTTGTAACTCCTGCGCAATGCGCTTGGCTATTCCTTGTTTGTTTAGCATGGCTATCGGTTTCTAACGGTTCGTTGTTCGATTCTCTTCTCATATTCCTTGCCTTGAAAAATTCTTTGGACAAAAATTCCAGGAGTATGAATTTGGTTTGGATCCAATTGACCTGGCTGTACCAACTCCTCCACTTCGGCGATCGTAACCTTGCCTGCCATCGCCATGACTGGATTAAAATTTCGGGCAGTCCCTTTGTATATCAAGTTGCCCAAGGTATCTCCTTTCCAAGCTTTGACAATAGCAAAATCTGCTGTAAGTGCGGTTTCTAATATATGTGGTTTGCCGTTGAATTCTCGCACTTCCTTTCCCTCTCCAATTTCAGTCCCATAACCCGCTGGGGTAAAAAACGCGGGAATCCCAGCACCTCCAGCACGGCATCTCTCTGCCAGTGATCCCTGTGGTATCAGGTCTACTTCGAGTTCACCGCTGAGCATTTGCCGCTCAAATTCCGCATTCTCACCTACATATGACGAAATCATCTTCTTGATTTGTCGTTTTTGTAGCAGCAGCCCAAGTCCAAAGTCATCGACACCTGCATTGTTGGAGATACAGGTCAGTCCCTTGATCTCGGCATCTACCAGTGCCTGAATACAATTTTCAGGAATCCCGCACAAACCAAAACCTCCCAACATCAGGGTCATATGGTGTTTGATTCCTTCGATCGCTTCTTCTGCATTTTGTACAGTCTTGTTCATATAGGAAAGTTTAAGGTTTATAAAATTAAAAGTTAGAAAGCCCGTTAGTCAGAAACAGTTAAAAACTTGCTCTCTTTCGCCACTAGGCTATTCTATCCATGAGCTGTAATACTTTCCATCATCGATTTTCAAAGCATTTTCGGTCAGCATCAGTGGTCTGAAGGTATCGATCATCACAGCCAATTCCTTGGTCTCTGTCTGGCCAATACTCCTTTCGTACGCACCTGGATGTGGCCCATGTGGAATACCCGCTGGATGCAAACTGATATTGCCAGGTGCTACATCGTTTCGACTCATAAAATCCCCATCTACATAATAGAGCATCTCATCCGAGTCTATATTGGAGTGATTGTATGGAGCAGGAATAGATTGCGGATGGTAATCATACATCCTCGGACAAAACGAGCAAACCACAAACGCTGAAGTCTCAAAAGTCTGATGAACAGGTGGTGGCTGATGAATCCGTCCAGTAATAGGTTCAAAATTGTGAATCGAAAAACCGTATGGGTAATTGTATCCATCCCAGCCGACTACATCAAACGGATGCGACGCATAATGCACATGATGTAGCATTCCTTGTTTCTTGATCTTGATAAGAAAGTCTCCCTTCGCATCATGTGATTCCAAATCCCTAGGCAACTTGTAATCTCGCTCACAAAAGGGCGAATGCTCCTGCAATTGCCCAAACCAGTTGCGGTATTTTTTAGGCGTATAGATCGGACTAAAAGACTCTACATACAATATTCTATTGTCCGCTGTGTCAAAATCAATTTGATAAATCATGCCTCTTGGGATGATGAGATAGTCTCCATATTCAAAGGGAATATTCCCTACTAAAGTCCTCAGTGTACCTGATCCTCTATGAATGAAAAGCAGTTCATCCGCACTCACATTTTTGTAATAGTAATCTTTCATAGACTGCCTAGGTGCAGTTAGTCCAATGATCAGGTCTTGGTTGACCATCAAAGGTTCTCTTGCCTGAAGGAAGTCATCCTTTTGCGACACTTGAAAGCCTATCAGCTTTTTGGAGTGAATGTTCTTTTCTACAGCAATCACAGGAGACACATCGATACTTTGACCGATATCCTGAATCATCGTAGGTCGGCGATGATGATACAGCAAAGACGACATGCCTTCAAATCCTATCGTTCCAAACAATTGCTCATAATAAAGAGAACCGTCAGATTTTTTGAATTGAGTATGTCGCTTGCCCGGTATCTCACCTAGTTTGTGATAAATGGGCATGGCAATGTTGTTTTTGGGTCTATCGCTTCCAGTACTTCTTACCAGAAAGCTTCCTAATTTTAATCAATTTTCGGGAGAAATGAGAGCAAATGAAAGACTATCCATTGCTAGGAAGCAGGAAAGACACTAGGCACATAAAACCATCGCCAATCAACAAAATAAAAAGCCCCGATCCGCACAACGCTGAAGTAGTTGAGTAGAGGCGTTGTGAAATCTGGGGCTCTTGGATGTATTTTCTTTGTTATGCTCGGTTGAGCTTTACACTGAATCTAATCTGATAATAATCATAGCAGATAATGAAAAACAGAAATAAGCAGACGATATAAAAGACATTGTAAGAGACCTCATAATATAGATACCCTGCTACAAATCCTCCTAGCAAATAAGCCAACATGATGGTTGTTTGCATTTTGGCCTTGTCACGCAAATGTTTCTTTTGGCGAAATTCTCTTTGTGTAAACATTGAGAACAAAATACCCAAATCAGTAGTCAAACCAGTCAGGTGAGTGGTCTTGACTGTCGAACCAGAGATACTAGCTGTCAAGCCGTTTTGAATCCCCATCGCAAGCAACATGAATCCTATCAATATCTCCGTTTCTACCAAAGTCTCCATGTAAAAAAATTGAACATAGCTTCCTACAATCAGTAGACAAACGATCTCCATCGCCAAAGGCAAGGCGTGCGCCAAATAGACATTAAATCTGTTGAGATTGATGATGATAAAGTTGGCTAAAAAGCCACCGAAGAAAAACAGCAAAATCCATGCGGCTACTACACCCGCTTGGTACCAATTGCCTTTGGACAGTTCCTCCGCCAATACAGCGTAGTGCCCCGTCACATTGGATGTATAGGCAAAAAACACAATGACAGACATCACATTGACCATGCCCGCAGACATGGCTGTGAGTGTTCCTAACTTTATATTATCACTCAGAGAACGCTGAGTGTCAAATTTTCTTAGCATAACTTATAGTACTTGGCACCTTCTCAAAAACCATCTTCACTACCCCTCTTGCGCCAATATCCGTGGTAAAGTGGATCTCCATTTTATCCGCAGACAAACTTTTAATATTGTAATACTCCGTACGCTCTCCGTCGGCCAACAATTTCAATATATTTCCTCTTCCTTTCAATCTCCAATCCAATCTTTTGGACTTCCCGTATTGGTCAAACAATCCTATTTCACCATCAGGAGCAAAATGCCACACTTCTGCTTCATGAAACACCAAAGACTTGCTGATCTCACTCTTCATTTGATGATCGATTTCCATGGTCATTTCATCCTCACCTTCTAGGTCGTCAAGCTTTTCATATTGCCAAGACGTTTCTTTCCAAGCACCTATCAGATGATTGTGTGGGTGCCCGCCTGAGTTGATCATCAACGAAATTACTCCTACTAGGGATGAGAGTATTAATGTGTAGATGATTGCCACTTTCATAGTTTGTTAGTTTAATTTCCAATGAAAACTTGCCCTTTGAAGGGTGGTATTCAAGTCTTCTGAAACAAAACTAGAGTAGTCACATTAAGACCACATAAACACGAGATTAGAATGACATTAGAGTTTCTTAATTTGAATGGTAGATGCTAGATACTCGAAGATGTATTGAGTATTGAGTATTGAGTATTGAGTATTGAGTATTGAGGAATACATTAACAGATCTTTACACTCTGTTAATTTTCTAATTTTATAGACTCTCTTATCCGTGCTAGACAGGTGATTCTATCTTGGCAGGTTTGAGCAGGACTCTTACCACAGTACCCTTATTCATCTCGGAGTTGATTTGGAGTTTGCCGTCGTGCATCTGGATGATATTACGGGCCAAGGGCAGGCCAATCCCATAACCTTCGTGATTACGCGTATTAGTAGCTCTAAAGTAAGGGTCGTAAATAAACTGAAGTTCCTCTTCTGGAATACCAATACCTGTGTCTTTGATTAAGATGATGATTTGTTCTGGCGAAACTCCAAGAGCGACCCTGACGGGTTGATTGCCAGAATATTTACACCCATTCAAGATCAAATTTGAAAGTGCCAAATGCAAAAGTGTTTCACTCCCTTCTATTTTGAGTAGGTTATGATTTTCAGGTAGCAAGTTAAAATCGATGTTCACCTGACTATTGGGACTGATTTTCATCACAGTCTCCTTCACATCTAAGATTAGCTGATCTATTCTAAAACGACTGAACTCTTGTTTTTTACCATCAAATCCTGTCTGAGCCAGTCTTAGCAAGGCATGGGTTTTCTTGTTTAGTTTTTCTGCTTCCTCCAATATTGTCATGAGGGATTCTATATAATAATCACTGGTTCGCATCTTGCTAAGTGCCACATCTGCCTCTCCGATGATAGTGGTCAGTGGTGTATTGAGCTCATGGGATGCATTGCTAATGAAATTTTTCTGACTCTCAAAAGACGCTTCTAGTCTGTTGAGCATATCGTTGAATGTGCGGGTGAGATCCCCAATAGTATCCTCTTTTCCTGAGTTTACCTCTAGGCGCATGTGTAGATTACCCGAACTGATCTCCTTAACCTTCTTGATTATATCATTGATGGGTTGAGTGATTTTTTGGGAAAATAGATAGGAAACCAGCAGGATAATAAAAAATGCGATCATAAATGATCCAACCAGAATGTTACGAAAATATGAAACATGGTGTGTGATGAAATAATTTTCTGCTGAAGCCAGCACCACATATTTTTCATTGATCGCTGATTCATAGATCATTCCATAGTAGAAAATCCTCTGGTCATTGTAGTTGGCACTACCATTATCCAGTATTTCATTGATGAATTCCTTTTTGTATGCACTCAAGTCGTGTTTATGAGGACTGTGATAGAGTTCTGTGAGTTCAAAGAGCTCAATATTCTCATCAGGAAGCTTCTCTAAGTATTCTTGTCTCAGCTCTCTGATCACCATGACCTCTGTCTCATGCTCTACATATATTTTTGCTGCTGTGATAGCACGGATCTCTAGGCGTTTGTAAAAATCCATGAAGGCATAATCGAAGATCGAATAGTAGATAAAACCACTGAACAGCAGACTGTAAGACACAAATACCGCCAACAATACCAATATGATTTTATTTTCTATCTTCATTCTTCTTCTTTGAGAACATAGCCCATACCTATCACTGTATGAATCAGTCTTTTGTCTGTATGACGCTCTAATTTTTTGCGCAAGTAGTTGATGTACACATCGACTACATTCGTACCCATATCAAAATCAACACCCCATACCTGATCCAATATCGCCACTCTAGACAACACTCTTTTCGGGTTCTTAAGTAACATGAGCAACAGTCTATATTCCGTAGAAGTAAGTGATATATCTATACCGTTTCGCCGGACAACTTTGGTTTCATCGTTGACCTCCAAATCTGCAAATCTATACATCTGATCAGGCAGTGACTCGCTACTATTATGAGACCGTCGGAGCAAAGTACGCATCCTGGCAAGTAGTTCGATAAATTTGAAAGGTTTGGCCAGATAGTCATCTCCACCAGAATCAAGTCCCATCACGACATTTTCGGTACTACCTAGTGCTGTTAGAAATAAGATAGGCACCTCTTTCTTTTCTTTGCGAATCCCCTTGCATACCTCTAGCCCGTTGAGTGTGGGCATCATGATATCCAATATGATGAGATCATATTGGTTGGATAGTGCCATATCTAATCCTTGCTGTCCGTCCATGACCACAGTCACCTCATAAGCCTCCTCAGTGAGCCCTTTATTGATAAAGGCACACACATGACTATCATCTTCTACCAGCAATATCTTCTTCACTTAGACTTCTTTTTTCTGGAATAACAATTTACAATCTGTACCGACCAAGATAAACAGATTTTCGAAACCTCAAATTAGACCATGAGTTCTAGCCAACATATTTTATGTAAATGAGTTCTTAAAACCCTCATGGGCTCAATTGAAGGAAGTAAAAAAAACAAAAATTAAGTGCTTTGTCATAACCATTTGCATACGGAATGTATCTCACTTTCTTTTTTGTTTAATCACACGATTCTACTAAATTAGATACAGTAGTAAATACATAGCTCGACTAGGTACATGATGCTTTGTTTTGAAATATTGTTCAACCATCAAAATCCACTGTTATGAATCAAGGTTTCATCAAAATTGAAAAGTCTGTAACAAAACACGCCAAAGAGGCCTACGAAAAGCATAACTACATTGAAGCTGAGCAAGTTCTACATTATTGGATAGAAAGTCAGTTGCATGAGCAATTGATACTATCTGGCTGTATCGATCAAGACGGTGAAATGCTCAAGGTATGGAAGCAGGCGAGCACCACAGACCTCCTTACTGCTGCACGCGTTCTACATTTGCACAATCAAATATCTAAAACTCAGTACCAAAAAATTACCCAATTTAATGAGCTAAGAACCAGAGTGACACACTTATTATTTTACGATCCCCTTGACAGAACCTACCAAGGCGTCCCAAAAGAAACCTATGACGAAATGTTCAAGCTGGGTATGGAGCTAGCCAGAAAGTATGAAAGCCAAAATTGAGTGTTGATGAATCAATTTGAAGCAGTGACTTGACTAATCTAATTCAAGTTTGATTTTCATTGTTTTCAACATGCGATTTTTTTACATAAAAAAACAGGTGAAGAATCCTTCACCTGCTCGACTATGTTAAAAAGCAATCGTTACTGCTTGATAATTCGCTGACTGAAAGTTTCCTTACTTCCCAACAATCTAAAATAATATACCCCAGGGTCCAACTGACTAACATTAATTGCAGATCCGTCTAAAGACTGGTTAATAACTGTTCTACCTAGTTGATCAAATACTTTCAGCGTGTGATAGTCATTTGCTCCACCTATATTGACAAAATTAGTCGCAGGATTAGGACCAAACCACACAGATTCGATCGCAGTGTCAGGACTGACTCTTGCATTTGAGTTTGCATACCCAAACACTCTGAATTCTTCAATACTCGCCCAATCTCCAGAATAGTCGGCTGCTCCAGTCACCGTAATCCTTACATAACGTGCGTTGACACTCGCAAACGTATCTGTAATTGGAGAGGTGTTGGATCCTCCTGTTGTATTACTGGATCTGTTTACTATTTGTGTATATGAACTCCCATCGGTAGATACTTCGACCTCATACTGGTATGCACGGTCTCCATAGCATATCACCTCAGTACTATTGATTGTGTAAACAGCCCCCAAATCAACCCTGACCCATTCTGGGTAAGTTTGTGCAGACCATCTAGAATCTGGATCATCATCTACCAAATTTGATGCAGGATTGGTTGATTGTTCACTTGAGAATGTTACCGACTTGTTCAATGCCAAATTAGAAACAGTCGGCACGCTGGAAACAGTAACCGAACTATTGTCAGTAAACGAACCATCTACAGTAGTCACAGTAATAATTGCAGACCCTGCAGAAACTGCAGTCACCAAACCGCTACTATTAACTGTTGCTACAGAAGTATTGCTACTACTATAATTAACAGATTGATTACTAGCATCATTAGGACTCACCGTAGCAGATAGTTGTTGTGTTGTCCCTTCTACCATAGAAAAACTAGAAGGTGTCATTGACACTGAAGTAACATCCACCGTCTCAGACACACTTTCTCCTGCATACACTCTAAGCTCCAGCAGACTAACCCAACTGCCAGTATATGAAGCGGCGCCCGTTACAGTAATTTTCACATATCGTGCATCTATGCTTGAGAAAGAATCGCTTATCGGGTTTGATGTAGTTCCAGAAGTAGAGTTGGCACTTCGATCTACAACTTCTGTATAACTGCCATTTTGTGTAGAAGAAACTGATATGGTGTATTGATAAGCTCTATCACTATAGCAAACCAACTCTGTGCTTCCCAACGTAAACTCAGCTCCTAAATCAATGATAGCTGACTGAGGATAACCAGACACAGACCATCTTGTACTTGTGACTCCATCCACCAAATTGGCAGCCACATTAGAACCATCAGGCGTACCTGTACCAGTCACTAGTTTGTTTAAGGCAAGGTTCGTGTCATTTGATGGAGCGACAACAGTAACCACACTTGAGTCAGTGAATCCACCATCCAATGTAGTCACGGTAATGGTTGCATCTCCAACTGCTATAGCCGTCACCAAACCACTTGCACTCACACTTGCTACTGAACTATTGCTGCTACTATAATTCACTCCTTGATTGCTAGCGTTGCTTGGCAACACCCCGACGGTGAGCTGTTGCGAAGCACCTAAACCCAATGTGGCTGTACTTGGAGAGAGGTTGACACCTGTCACATCCACATCAGCTGCAACTCCAGCTTGTGTTACGGTGATAGTTTTAGCTGCTACTCCTGAAGCTGAAACGGTAACTGTGCCAGTTCTAGCTGAAGAAGATGTATTAGCTGTCACAGTGACAGAAATACTACCATTGCCACTACCCGAAGTAGGTGAAACTGTGATCCATGATTGATTGTCTGTGACTGTCCAACTCACATTAGAAGAAATGTTAGCCGTCTTGCTACCTGTAGAGGAAGCAAAATTCGATACGGGTGATACCGTCAAATACTCACTAATCACCCCACAACTACTCAAAGGACTACCAGATGCATTCAAAAAACAAGCTCCAACGGACACACCTACCATACTATCGGTATGTGGGAAAAAAGTAGCCGAACCACTACCTCCACTGACCTCATGTGCACCCACGTCCATATTAGAATTTGGCCTAGCACGGCCTTCTATGTCATAATTAACAGTAGAACTGTAACTACTGCCTGCTACATTGGCTACCGGACCCGAAGCACTAGGTTTAAATATTTCTCCACTTGCCGAAAAATTAGCGTTTGCATTGGTAATTCCAGCATTTGAGATGCCGATTGCCGAACCTCCAAAAATATTGCCTTCGTAAGTCATCCCTTGACCTGTACCCGAGATGTCCCCACCTACAATATTAGATAAGGTACTATAAATCACATTATAAGCCAAAACACCCGTCGGATCATAACTAGATCGATCGTTATAAAAAATCGGTGATTCCACATTGTACAATGTATTGAATGCCACTACAATATCATCTACCTTTTGGTATCCATTGGTGATACCGCCTGATGCATCAGATCCTCCTACGAGTGTGATACCATTGTTCCATTTATCATTCGTACTGATTACGTCTTGGATGTAATTGTTGGTAATGATATGATAACTATCCGTGATTCTTATGCCACCTGTGCCTTCCACACCTTCTCCTAAGAAGTAATTCCCATCCACAGTAGCACGAGCACCATGCCTTAGAACCAAAGAACCTCTACATCTCCTGAAAGTGTTGTTTCGATAGGTATTGTCCGCACTTTTGTTGGTGATGATTTCATTTTCACCATCAGACTTGTAAAAGTAATTACCCTCTACAATGACGCTAGCACTCTTGTCTTGAAACTCACTAGTCCCTACTCGGATTGTTTCGCTGTCCCCCGAGTGCGTAGTAGTTGGATCTCTTTTGACATAATTATAGAAATAATTATTTCTAATGATGTGACCTACAGGGTTGAAGTCATTATACTCTAGTTCTACCAAAACCAATGCACCTGGGCTATTCTTGTTTAGAAAGGAACAATTTTCAACAACGTTGTTTGTGCCATAGAGTACCACCCAACGGTGTTTGTCTGTACCATTAGGTGTCAGGTTGTTAAAAGCACAATTTCTTAAGGTGGAATTGTTTGCATAAGTGCTGCTCTTTCTGAACTGTACATGGTTGTTACTAGACCCTCCACCATTCCAATAAAAACCATCAACAATCACATAGTCACCAGAAATATCCATATTGGTATGCCCTGTAAAAACTACCCCGCCTGGGGTTTGTGCTTTTAATATTATAGGATTAGAGGCGGTTCCGTTGGCAGTAAAACTGATCGTTTGATTGGAACTGTATGTGCCATTTGTCCAGGTCACTACGTCTCCAGGAGACAAACTTAGACTGTTGAATTGACTTGCAGAGTTGACGGTATAATTGGCTCCATAAGTCTGAAAAGCACATAAATGAATCATGACGCACAGTGCCCATCGGCCCATGCGACTCAGTAAATAGTCTTTCATACTAATTAATTTTAGTTAAATAATCATGCTCATAATTGGACACCCAATAAATTGGTAACCCAATTACTTATTGACCAAAGTAGAAAAAATAAACTGAATATACAACTGAATATCAATGCGATAGACGCTACATAGCTATGGGAAACAAATACATTCACAATAAAAAACCATCAAATCGGCTCAAAAAGGCGTTTTTTTAAACTCATAGAATATTTAAAATAAATATTACTTAAATGCAAAAAAACACCAAAGCAAATAATCCAACATGCATGACAGGAGATAGTAAAGATCGATCCCCATAGCACCGTTCATCTCATCAAAGTTTATCAAAAAACCTACTTACAAACCACTATTGGCTGAAAGTGCAATAGCTATTTGTTGATTTTTTGTTAACTTTATATTAACATGAAATTAACACATCTATATATTGTGCTCTGTGTATTGGCCAGCTGTAGCATGTCGCATCACCATACCATCCAATCTTCGTATGCAGAAGATGGTCGATTTGAGCAATATCAGAGCTATTCTATAGTTAGCAATGTTGCACTAGCTGCAGTAGATAGACAAGCGGTCGAAAAGGGAATTGCATCACATATGAACTCGCTCGGTTATCAAATAGACAGCAAAAATCCATCAATCTACATCTATTACCAATCCTACACTGAGGATTTCAAACTGAAGACCGATAACCAGCCTTCTCTTGAAAACTGGTTGGCACGAAAAGAATACTTCCAAGAGGAAGAAAAGAAAGACAAGCAAACCAGTCCTACTATGATCTATGGCAATTCCCTCTTCATCTCCTTTTATGATCCTGCTTTACAAAAAGAAATCTGGAATGGTCACGTCAGTAACATGCACAACTCTCGCTCCTACAACAATCAGGCTGCCGCACAAGTCATCCTGCAGCAATACCAACTGATGTCCAAAGGTTCTCAAATAGAAGAGTTTAGACATTTCGCGCTACGTTAGATTGCAGACCAATCTGACATGGGAGATTCAATTTCTTTATTCAAGAAATATACATGCAGACATAAAATTTATCTTCATTCTTTATTCAAAAAGTCAGTATATTTTTGTCTCTTCATAATCCTAAGCAGGGTTATCTCAAAGTCTGTGCAGACTTCTATTCCAGTACTTTTTATACCTTTTAAATACCTGACAACTAGATGATCGACTTTCTTGTAGGGATAAAATTTATAGAGGTAAACTACATCTGAGTCTACAGTATTGCCTCTGGCTATGTGTATAAATGGCACAAAAAAAGCGCTTGATTCAACCCCCTACTCTCCAAAAATCTTCCGAATACTTTCCTCAGCGAATCCTGCGCTACCTGTCATGCCCTTGCCTCCTATCCCGGTGACAATGTGGATGTGCTGGTCAATGGTATGCTCGAAAACATCCTTGTTTTTGCACTGGCTATAGATACCAAACCAGGTGCGCTGCAGCTCCCAAGATTCTAGGTCGAAGATTTCCTTGGCTAGCTGGATCATGTACGCATTCATCTCCTGATTGATATCGAAACCCAAGGCATCTGCTTGGGCGGCATCTGCATATTCGTGGGAATCACCGATGATGACACTGCCATCCATCGCTTGCTTGAATAGGATGTGAATCCCCCATTCTTTGTGTTTGGACTGTGGGTCTTCTTTGGCCTTGATTGCTGCGTAGGAGTTGCATTCGCTAAAACTCTCATAACGTCGGATGCTCAGTCCTGTCAGCACAGAGCCAGGTATGAACTGATTCCTTTGCGGCACTGTCTGCATCATCTGCAGTTTGGTCACTTCGAGATCGCTCTCCTGGTAGAGTTTTGGATACAGATTTTTGAAATCACTGCCCGTGCATACGACGACCTTTTCGGACATGAATACTTCGCCTGAATTGCAAAATACCCACTGGTTGTCACTGGCAGACTCAATCTCTGTCACACAGCGGTTCGAGAAATACTGCAAACCGTACTGCTCGATCAAGTAGGCTCTGATCTGATGTACCGCCACTCTCGGCTCTACGGTCACCTCATCTGGAAAAAACAAGCCTCCCTTCACATAGTCCGCTTTCAAACCCTGATAAGTCTCTAGACATTCGGCAGGGGATTTCAACTGTGAAGCATATCCATTGACCTGATTGATCTGCTGCAGTTCGTGGATCAGTGTCATTTCTTCCTCGTCTGAGGCAATGTAGATCGAGCCGTTTTGACGAATCGATATATCTGTCTTAGCCTGTATGTCTTTATATATCTCTAGACTCCTGCGGCCATATTTTTGCCATTTGGCATCCATACCCGAGGGGACGACCTGTCCGAAGTTTCGCACGGTGGCGCTCATCGGTTCATGGTCTCGCTCGATCATCGCGACGGACCTGCCTGCCATCAGTGCATGGTAGGCATGAAAGGTACCCAAGATACCGCCACCTACTACGATCAAATCATATTTCATTGTACTCATCTCAATTCGCTATTCTAATCTTTCGCAACAAATAAACTACCGTAAAACCCGTCATCACGATCCCTATCACGGCTACCACATAAGCGGACTGGACGATAAAGTCCAACCAATCCACATTGGGTGAATAAAAATTCTTAAACAACAACACTCCCACACTGCCTAGGTAGCCAAAAGCATCCGCGATGTACATCAAAAAACCTATGTTGGCACCAGAGATTTTGAAGACCGGGATGACCCGCTCAAACACAAAGCAGTTGAACGGAATGTAGGCCAAATACACGCCTGTCATGATCATAATCACCCACAGCGAACCAGACACCACTTTTTGTTCCATCCCAAAAGTGCTCAACGCAATCGTGACATAGCCCACCAATATGATCAACTGTATGGCCAACAGTGCCTTGAAGTTGTCCCTGATCAGGAAAATCGAACTCATCACGATCAGTACAATGATGGTGGAAGGTATCGACGTACTCAAGTAGATCGACGGCTCCTCCGCAAAGCCCAAAGCCAGCCAAATATCGGAAGCGTAATTGCTGCGCAGGTCTCTAAAGATGGTGAGCATCATGTAGCTCAGTACCATGACCAGCATCAATCCTCCGATACTTTTGAGGCTTGTACGGCGACTTGCAGCATCCATAGGCACGCGTGCCATCCGCTCCGCTTTGTCCTCCTCTGTCGGTTCGGGCATTTTGTTGAGCAAATAGACCGAGATCAACAGTGGCACGGTGAATATCAGCCCAACAATGTAGGGCATGTGGTACTCCGATACACTGAGGTTGATGATGAGCCATTGTGCGACGGACTTGCAGAGATTGGATGCCATGATGAAACTGATCGACAGGATCGCGCCCAATATCTCCGTACTAGACCTACCCTCGAGGTAACTAAACACGATACCCCAGATCATACCCAAGGGCAGACCATTGAGGAAAAGACACCAGAAGTTGTAGGGAGCTGGGATGAACGCAAACAGTACCAAGGCCAACTCTGCAAAACCAATCAGCGCCAAAATCAACCAAGCCCGCTGGCTCTTCTTTAGCTCGGAGATGAACTTGATCCCTATGAACTTCGAGAACATGTACCCCAGCGCCTGTGCGATGATCAACAGGCTCTTGAACTCCAACCCCAGATAGGTGACATCCGCAAATACACCCACAGAAAAAGCCTTTCGAAAAGCATACATGCATGAATAGGTCGAAAATGCCACCAATCCCATAGAGATCACGAGGAACCAAGCGTTTTTGGATTTTTGGGAGAAAGCAGCAGGCAAGGTCACATCCATGTCTTATACTTTGGCGTAATCCATGATTTCCATCAGATTGGAGACGACATGTGTCGCACCCAAAGCTGTCAATTCTTCGCGGCTGTACATGTTGGACGCTACGCCTACGATGTACTTGCACTGGGCGTTGAGTCCCTCTTCCATATCGGATTGGGTATCCCCTACTTTGACGACTCGCTGTGCGTCTGTGATTCCAAAATGCGCCATGATCTTTTGGATCATCTCTGGCGAGGGTCTGCCCGATTCTACTTCATCACTGGTCACTGTGAAATCGATCAAATCACTTCCAGTCCAGCCTAGACGCTTGAGCAATAGGTCCACAATCTCCCGACTATAGCCAGTATCTAGGGCTACTTTGATCCCACGGTTGTGTAGTTCTGCAAATAACTCTACCGCTCCTGGAAAAGCCTTTATTTCATCTGTCTCTTCGTATTTTTTGATCAAAATCTTAAAAAAATCTGCATTGACTGCCTCACGCTCTTCATCACTAGCCTCAGGCGCATGCGCATCAATCAACTGATTGATGCCTTCGGTTTTGTTCATCCCACCCACTGCTCTAAACACCTCTTCCAACTCCAGATGGATGCCGACTCTTTCCAATGCTTTTTTCACACACTGATACACTGTTTTTCCTTCTTCTACTGTGGTGCCAGCCATGTCAAATACGACCAGCTCTATTCCGTTCAAATTCATATATCTATATTATAATGCCGAAGCACAATGGTTAATTTTTTATTAAGCTTTTGAAAATCTGTCTGAAGCTCTCCAGGATAAAATCCGCTTCGTCCTGACTAATGATCAAGGGAGGATGCAGTGTGACCACATTGGTATCGATCACTTTGAATGACAAGCCTTTGGACAGGCCATATTCCAATACCGCATTCGCTAAAGTTGGGTTCCGTTCTTTGGACTTCTTTGAGGTCACCAGATCTATCGACAGAAGCAAACCGATCCCGTCCACATGACCGATCTGATCATACGCAGCTGCCATCTCTTGCAATCCTTTGAGCAGGTAGCTACCCAATGATTCCGCACGTGACACCAATTCTTCATGCTGAATGAAGTCAATCGTGGCATGCCCCGCTGCTGCACTAATCGGACTCTTCTCATGCGTAAAATGCCCGATCGAATAATCTGCCACGACGTTGTATTTGTCCTTGGTCAAGATACCTGCAAACGGCAGAATACCTCCGCCTAGAGACTTGCCCACCACCAATACATCAGGGGTGACATAGTGCTCCGCGGCAAACATTTTACCCGTTCGTCCCATGCCACACACGATTTCATCAAAGATCAAAAATGCGCCATACTCATCACAAAGTGTTCTCACAGTCTGCCAATATCTAGCTGTCGGGATAAAAGGCGTAGATGCCACAGGTGTCCCGACCACCGCTGCAATATCTGGATTGTTCTGAAACACCACACGCAGCTGATCAAGATAGGCAGCATCGATGGCATCTGTATCAGCAGGATCTATGCCCCAGGGATTGCGGTAATAGTTCGGGAACTCCACGAAAAATGCACCCGGCACCATGGGACCCACGCCAGTCGTCCAGTGGGCATTGCCACTGAGCGTCGCTGCTTGAAAGGTGCTGCCATGAAATTGATTCCAAAAGGAAACTGTCTTCCACTTGCCCGTCACCCGCTTGGCGAGCATCACCGCCATCTCGATCGCCTCCGATCCTCCCGGACAAAACAACACTCGATCCAGTTCCTCAGGTGCCATCGACACCAGCTTCTCCGCAAAATCCACCGTCACCTGTGCCGTGTAACGTCTCGGAGCAAAACTCAACTGATCGTCCAGTTGACGTTTGATGGCTGCTATGACCGCAGGGTTGTTGTACCCGATGTGGTGTACGCCATTGCCATGCAGGTCGAAGTAGCGCTTGCCGTCATGGTCGAAGATGTAAGCGCCCTCTGCCCTGTCGATGACATTCATCACAGGCGAAGACAATGCTTGGTGCAAAAAAATATTGGCATCACGATTCAATATCGTCCGTGACGCTTGACTCAGGGATTCGGCCTTTCGGCTCTGCACCCCAGACTTGTGCGTATCTCCTTGCTGCACGAAGGAGGCAGTCATGTTACTCATGGTTGGTTGATTTATTGAGTTTAAATATGTCTTTCATTCGGCCTTCGCTATCGTACATGCGCAGCTCCAGCTCGTCCCCAAACACCTCGATGGTCAAGTAGTGATGTCCCCTGAATGTCTTGGCACTGAACCATGAACGAGTCGGTGCAAAATCCTCCAAATTACCGCCTGCACCACCGGCTTGGACATAAGTCACACCTTTGGTTTTGGTGACTTTGTTGTCCAATATCTGATGGGTCCGCTGATAGGTATGCAGGTGACCGAAGAAGACCATGTCCACGCCGTACTTTTCGTAGAGTGGCACGATGGGCTTGATCTCTGGGTCGCCCATGGAGGTGGATTCCTTCCAACTGTCTCCATAGTCGTCCTCATCCGAGGAATAGGGTGCATGATGATGCGCCACGAACTTCCACTCAGCAGTAGAGTGCTGCAGCTGTTCCTCTAGCCAGACATACTGCTCCGCTCCCTCCGCAAACTGATCCTTTCGGTTGCTATCGAGCATGAAGAACTCCGCATTGCCATAGGTGAATTTGTAGTAGGCCTTGTCCTTGTACGGCAAGATGTGGTACTGATTGAACCAATACAGATCACCCTCTCCATTGCCCGCAACTGGATACACCGGAATGCGTGAGGTCAGTTGACTCATGGCATGGAAGTACTCATAGTTCCACTGGAACTTGTTGGCCTCTTGGCCGCCATCAGTCAGGTCTCCAAGATTGAGCAGAAACTCAGGTCGCTCGTCCCAAAGCAACTTGGACACACGGTTGTTGACATGTGGACGCGCTTCCGTATCACCTATCACCGAGAAGGTGAAAGATGCTGGCTCAACCTCTCCCGTTTTGAAGGTCGAAATTCCGCTTTCTATCACCTGCCCTTCCTTGGTGGTTGATTTGATGTTGTAGAAATAAGCTTGACCCGGTTCTAGGTTTTTGAATACGTATTGATTGATGTTGCTGCCTTCAACTGTACCTGTTTCGCGGTTGCTTTTTAGGGTCTCTAGCTTCACACTTTCCGTCAAGGGCACAGACGTCCCGTACTCAATCACTGTATTGGCGGGTTCGCTGGTTTCCCAGACGATCCCCATCTGGGTAGGCGTACCCATCTGTAGGTAAGGTCCTGCATTGTAGTGAAACAAGTCTGGGTAGAGTTTCCCTTCTATGGTCAGGTTTTGAAAGTCTTCGAAGTTCTTTTCAATCTTCTTTTTGCTCAAAGCCTGACGATACAGTCGCTGACACTTCAACAAATCTCCCATCTGCATGTAGGGCTCATGAGAGAGGTAGGCAGCATTCTCCAACTGCATGACTTTCGGGTCGTATTGCATGATTTTACCGACTTTCATCTGAGCTTTCAGTTCGCCATTGAGGTAGAGTTTCATGAACTGTCCGTCATAGGTGGCTACCAGATGTGCCCAGTAATTCTTCCATCCGCGTCCCTCCACTTCAACATTCAGCGCGCTAGAAAACGCCGACTCCTGATCTTTGAGCGTAAAGACTACCTGACGACCATAGACACCCAGCAACCACAGCGGATCTTTCTCCTCATGCTGATAACGATAGGTGGTCATAATGCCCACCTCTTGATTGACATGGTAGAGCAACCAGAGTTCCACCGAAAAAGCCTCCGTTGGCACTCGCTCAGAAGGGAAAAAACCTTCGACTCGCTCCGTTGGATCTTGACCGAAAAACTCAAACGGATAGGTCTTGTATTTCAAAGGAGCAACGGGTGACTTAGGCGATTCTAATCTTGGTCCGATAGGGTTATTGGCATGGCGATCCAGCGTATAGTCTGGCCAAAACCACCATTCGCTGAGGGCGTCCTGTGCTCGCGAAAATTGTACTGCCCCTATCAAAACAAGTAGAATTAATAATCTTTTCATACTTTGTCTCTCAATTGGTCCCAAGGCCCTGTGATGGCCATGGTGAGCCCTTCTTCTTGTACATTGACGAATAGTGTTTTGCCGGATGGCGAAAAACATACGCCCGTGAGCTCTGATTTGGAGCCTACATTTCTACCAATGTTGTAGATCTCTCCGTTCGGCTTGATGCCTCGGATGTAAGCACCCGCTACATCCTCCACCAGGATCACATCACCCCATGGTGAAACGGTCAGGTTGTCGCAGAACTTCAGTATCTCGGTATCATTGGGTTCTGCAAACAAAGTCAAAACACCGGGCTGTTCGGCTTCCCGATCAGTCCCCTCAAACGGACTCGGTTTGTATTTGAACACCTGACCTGAGCGGTTCTTGCCGCCATTGGTACAGGCAAAATAGACCTCTTCGTTACCATACCACATCCCTTCGCCTCTATCAAAAACAGCCGCTCCCGCTTCGAAACCTCTGTGGCGCAAATCATCCGCTGGGCTTTCGACATTGTCAAGTGTCATCCATTCCACAGCAAGTGACTGGCCAACTGCCAGCGCCTGTTGTTCAATATTTCGTGTATCAAAGCTCGACTGATCTTTGATAACCAAGGCCTGTAGCACGCCTCCTTCATGGAGCTCTCCCGGCACATGAGGCAGGTAACGATAGATCAAACTGTCGTGCTGATCCTCGGTCTGATAGACTATGCCAGTACTGGGATCTACAGCCACCGCTTCGTGGTTGAAGCGACCCATCGCCTTGATGGGCTTAGGTACGATCAATCCTGTGCCACTGACAGGAATCTCAAAATTGTATCCATGAGACTGCTCATTTTCTTCGCCTTGTGGCGTAGTGTCTTCCTCACAGGTGATCCAGGTGTTCCATGGAGTCGGTCCTCCTGCGCAGTTGCGATTGGTACCGATCAGGCTTAAAAACTGCTTCTCTACTTCCTGCTTCTCTTCGTCAAATACCACAGTGGTCGTACCCCCAAGACTTGGATTTTTCCCAAATCCATGGTCATAAAACTGCTCTTTGTGCAACAGATCAAACAGCTCCAAATCTTTGCCAAATGGACCAAATTCTATGGGTTTAGGGCTGTTCTCATGGTTGCGGATGAGGACGACTTTCCCATCCAAATCAAAAGCCGCCATACCATCCGCTCTGCTCGGTACAAAGAATCCATCTGACATTTTCTGTCCCCATTGGGAGATGATCTTTGCCTCGAATCCTTTCGGCAATTCCAACCATTGATTGGCAGCTGTCATGGTTTCATTTTTGGCAAACGAACAATGGGTCAGGTACTGTGCTAGTCCGGCAAACCCTATGGAAACTACTGCAGACTGTTTGATAAATTTTCTTCGTGAATTCATTGTGCTTGGTTGAGATTGATAGATACAGGATTGCTTCTTTCGTAGGTCGAGCTATCAAATGTGACTTGGAAAGTACTGAATGGATTGATTTCTTTGACATAGTAATCTGTCGTGATCACCTGTGCGCCTGAGCGTTTGGCAGCCTCGAATCGCTCGTAGTTGTTCTTCCTCGCTTCATCTGTATTGGCATCTGCGCGGGTTCTGACCATGTAGCCCTTTTTGACTCGCTCTCTGATTTCCTGCTCCTGCTCAATCGGATCATTCATGATGAAAAATGCAGCCATAGGGTGTGTCTCTTCTACATCCACGAACATTGGTTTGCTCGCTACGTCACCTTGCAAATACTGCTCAGTTAGTTCACGACCTGCATCGAAGACAAACAAGACTTTCCCTCTCGAAGCGTCCAATGCTGGCCAGCCAGTAGTCAAGACCGCTTCCCTCAAACTCGCTGCTGATCCCTGTACCAGTCCAGGGGTGATCAGCTCTTCATCTGCAAATACAGCTGCGATCTCCGCATCCAAACTATCCAAAGCCTGTGCATCGAAAGCCGTCACTTCGGTATATCCTGGCTTGTTGATACCGGAGTTCTTAGGATTGATCGTGATGATGATAGGGAAATGGGTAGGATTTGCCATAGACCAGGTCCGTACATCCGACAAACACCCCTTGAAAGTCAAACAGTGACTCCTAAAGTCAATGTCCGGGATATGAAACGTTTTGATACCCCGAGTCGACAACTCATGAGCCGTATCGAATGGTAAGGCTGGGATTCCCAGAGAATCCATCAACTGCAAAGCCAAAGGCTGCTGAAAACGCCCTCCTTCTGGGTCATACACGACATCTATTTCCAGATTCCTCAGTCCCAAATCCAACTGCTGATCGAGTGGCAGGTGTTTGTAGTCCAAGCCCATCGCACCAGAGTCTTCTTGAATCAACAATTGCATCAGGGCGGGTTCTATACCGCTCTTGTAGCTGTTGTGGCTACCGATGACTTGCATTTGGTTGAGCTTGATTGGTTCTTGGGTTTCTTGCTTGGGTTGACAGGCGATTGCTGTCAGGAAGAGAAAGAATATGGGAGTCAAATGTTTCATGAATATAAAATGATTAATTGCTAATTTCTTTTGGGTTGGGTGAATCATTGGTGCGTTAAGGTTAGACTATCCATCAATTGATTTTCCAGATCATAAGCTCTGAATATCAATGATTTATCTTGTACTGTGGCGATACCATAGTGGTGTTTTTTGATGACGGTATCCATGACTGGCCAGTCGGATAAACCCGAAGGTTCGAGTCCACCACCTCCGCCACCTACAACCAGAAACGCTGTCTTTTGCGCTCCAAACTGACGGATCAATCGCTCATAGTCATGGCTGTGTCCAGCGACCACTAGATCGATGCGAGTGGATTCAAAAAGCGGCTCTAGGAGTTCCAATATAGATACCTCACCGTGATAGCCTGGCCAACCTTGTGAGTAAGGCGGATGATGCAATACAATCCATCGCCACTCCGCTGACACCCAAGCGGATGAATGAATCTGCTCAATAAACCAATCGTACTGCGCAGAGCCCTCTGGTATCCCAACAGGAAACCGTTCATCAGGATCCAATGCAATGAAAACACAATTGCCCTCTGTCCATGAGAAATATTGCTTTTGATGAGGCAAAGCAGCGAACTCAAAGTAATTCTTTGGATTAAGGTCATCGTAGTACCCATCATAATCATGATTGCCCGGCACTGGATAATGCACAAAAGTGGACTGACTCAAGGCCTCTACAAACTGTAAATATGCGAAGCGGTCACTGCCCTGATCGACAAGATCCCCTGCTCCTAAACCGAAGGTGGGTTCATGTTCATTCATACGAGATATAAGCTTACTAAAAGTAGCCCATCCTCCTTGGCTATCTCCCCAGAGTGCCAATTGGAAAGTGTCCTTTACCATTTGTTTTTGGAAACTGTAGATCTGCGATTGCGTCTTTCCTTGTTGTATTTGGTAATAGATTTTGTTCTCAAAGGACTGGAAAGCTGTGAGAAAATTTCCCAAAACACCAGAGACCGTTTTGTTTTGGTTGAGATCCAAAGAATCTTTTCCGAATCGGACAGTTGCCTGCTCTATTCCCTCAGATTGCCACCTTAGATAGAGACTATCATTGGCTGATTGCCAGTAGGGATCGGTGAGTATGGCTGGATATGCTGACAAATCTGCTTGTTTCAAATCTGGATGAATCAAGCTGAGCTTTCGCTCTATGATCCACTGATCGTAATGTTTTTGTTGGGTGCTCTGATAGTCTGACCAGTCCTTTTGAGCAATCCATTGGACACTTCTGAGTCCGCCCTCCATGGCATTGTTGAGCACTCGAATCGTAATTTCTGTAGGTTGATTGGATGTAGCGTGAATGGGGAAATATTCTCCTGTCAATCGATGAACACGCTGGCCATTGAGCCAAAGCTGTGCGCCATCATCGGCACGAATGTGCAGTACGCCGTTATCGAATTGCACAGAGGTTCTGTACCAAATCGGTGAATTGGGCAGTAGGATTCGATGTGGGAGTGTAATAGGTACAGCACTATCAAAGGACGGTATGGTGGGATTTAATCCTCCGACCATATCACTGGTCAGCACCTGCCAGTCTTGATTGACATCCACACCAGCCATCACAGGTAGATGCATCAGAGAATCCAGCCTTGCATTGGCTTTCAAGTCTCCTAGTAACACATCCGAATAAGTAAGAATGGGTAAATGAGTCTGAGGGCTACTACACCCCCAGACAAACAAAATTACAAACGTAACAACTAGTCTATTCATGAATCACTACTTCTGAATTGCTCCCTTGATTGCTTCACCAGCTTTAGGTTGCTTGTACTTTTCTCCCAGAGCCTCCATGACAGTGCGCGCCACTTGGTTTTGGTAAAACTGCCCTTCTTCTTTGATTTCGCCCTTCGCAGGTGAATCTGGTCCCATCACTGCTATCCAGATTTCACCAGCATCTTTGATGCGGTTGCCATGGTGCTGCCAAGTTTTCTTTGGGTGTGTGCCACGTCCGTGATCCGTTGTGATGATGAGTGTCGTCTTACCTTTGTACTGTTCCTGAGACTGTGCATAATCCCATAGCTCTTTGATGTAAGCATCCGTTTGCTTCGCAGACTTCAAATACTGGTCGTACTCGCCATCATGAGCAAAATCATCCGTCTCACCATAGGCGACATAGAGTACCTTAGGCTTGTTTTTCTTCATGTATTCCATGGCATAGTGATGGGTAAACACATCCAACCGAACGCCACCCCAAGGCCCTCTGATTTCGTCTTGAATCTTGTTCAAGAAAGATTCGGTCTCGCTAGGGCTGTCGGTTGCTTTTTCAAACCCGGCATTGATTGGGAGACCACTGCGCTCCCTGTTGATGATGTAGGGGAACACATCCCAAGACCCGAAAGCAGCCACTTGCCCCTTGTATTTTTTGGTATTGTTGAGATGCTCTAGAATGGTAACATTGGGATTGTTAATTTTATCGTTGCTACTGATATTTTCGTCATCTGCAAAGCCTGTCAAAATCTCGTTGTACCCTGGATATGAAAACCACATCTGGTTGCTGCAATCTACCTTATTCCCATACTTCCTATTGCCGTAGAGTTGCCCCTCTACTGCGATGGTGTTCCAAAAGAAAGGCATCAGCATTTCTCTTCTTTGTAGTGGATCATTGACCCAAAACTCCTCAGTGAGCTCTTCTGGATTCTCGACATATTTAGAATCATCGACAAGCAGGGAATCTGCTCCTCCGAACAATTCTTGCCATCTCAGACCATCAAGAGATACGAGTATGATATTTTCTGTTTTTTGTGCCATACCCATCACTGAGAATAGACAAAACAGACACAGTATTGATATTTTTTTCATATTTCTTAAAACAATTATTATTTGAATTCGAACACCCTTTTTACTAAAGTATGAGGTTCGTATTCTCATTGAACCTCATACTTATTTGTGTTTTCCTACTACAGTCTGCCTTTATAGCTCAATCTAACCGTCGTTGACCCCTCCGAAGATTTGACTATCTCCAAAATTCTAATTACAGCATATTCATTTGACTTACTAGTAGGCTTTCCTACTTTTATCAAAATAGAAATATCTGATATACCAACCGTCAAATCAGAAATCTTCGAAGAAGGTGTGCCCATAGCATATGCATCTCTGACCGATTGAAAATCAGCTGTCTCAAAATCAAAATCTTCTGAAATCACATACTCAGTACCTGAAACAGCATTTGATATCAACTCAAGAGTATTAGCATTACTTACCAAAATAACATCCTGATTTTCAGCATCTATATCATCTTCAGAACCAATCATCATAGATGATAAATTGAAGGAATTGGCTCCATCTAGGGTTAATATTTCCTCTCCAACTGAATTCAATTCTATGGGAATGACAAGCATTTCAATTTCTTGAGCGGCCATTAAACCCGCCTCTGAAACAATCTCTGATCGAAAGTATATTTTAGTATTAAGACCTAAATCACTTTCTTTTGGGACTACAAAAGAATATTCTCCGTCAAAAGTCAAACTGCTCAAAGCCTGACTATAAACTTCTTGAAATGTATCTTCAGTCTCGTATTTTCTAAATAATTTGATGGATTTAATATTTGTTTGACGAGTAGATGCTTTGATTTGTACTGTTGCAGTCGAATCATTGTGTACCGTAGCAGGTGCTTTAGTAGACATAGGCTCAGCTTTAGTAATAGAATATTTGGTTCTAAATTCATTTCCAGTATTCGCATCCTCAGCAATAACATCTATTCGATTAGCGTCTTTGATCTCCGACCAAGTTGTCTGAATTGTTGCAATACCATTTGAGAAATTTACTGTCCCCAAATTAATTACAGTCCCTTCTAAAATGGCTTCTACATTGGCAGACTGCAAATCGACAGACTCCACCTCAATCGTCAAATTATCAATAGCCGTCCACTCACCAGATGAATATGGAAATAAAACCTCCGTAAATGGTTCAAAAGCAAAATCCTCTTCACGGTCATCATAACAGCCAAATGCGAGTACCCCTAACACCATTATTAATATTATTCCTTTATACTTTTTCATTTTTATATTTTTTAGAAGTGTATATTTTATTTGACATCCCACCACACTTTCGTGTTGAGATTGTCTGGCCCCTGACGAGCGATCACTGCATCGTAATTGTCTTTATTGAGTGCCTGTACATCGGTTGGATAGATGAATCTCACAGGTACCGTAGGCTGAACTGCTCCAGACCCTGGCGTAATCGTCGGGTAGCCAGTTCTTCTCCAGTCAAACCATGCTTCCATACCGCTAAAAAACAATGCGATCCATTTTTGTGTCCCGATTTTCTCCAAAAGCTCTTCTTGTGTGCCAGTATAGGCTACATCTGCTTGTGTGAAATAAGTCGCGTCTGGCTCTACTGCAGCACTGATTTCAGTATAGCCACCCACATCTAGTCTAGAAATATAGTAGTCAAATGAAGATTGGATACCATTCATATAGTAAGTCTTAGCATCACCAGTCGAGATAAATCCACGCTCTCTCGCCTCTGCCAATACAAACTGCAACTCAGAATAGCTCATCAAGATCGATTGTCTTGCTATCGGTGAAGCCAAATCATCACATGCAGAACAAGAGAACATCAAACCCACACGTGAGATGTAATTCGATCCACCTTTGTCAGCCTCTCCAGTAGGAGAATAAGCCAATGCTTCTTCATCAGCTAGGCCATTAGGTACTCCTTGATAATCATCCAAAGTACCGACCAATCCTGCTCCAGAATTAGTCGTAGGTTGTGCATACGCATAAAGTCTGTTATCACCTAGTGACTTCAGGATTGTCTCCATGTTTTCACTCAATCTGTATTCATCATACGAACCAGAACGAGTGGTATAAAGTGGCTGCTGGTTCGGATTGTCCTGCAAGTACTGCAAAGCAGCATTGTCAACATTTCCTGTCATGATCGGATAAGTCGTAGGATCACTTATGATGGTCTGCATAGCTGTGCTAGGATCTACTCTATCAGACAACCTCATGTGAATTCTCAACAAAAGTGAATTGGCAAACTTCTTCCACATCATGATCTCCCCATCAAATAAAATGTCACCCTCTATCCCAGCAGATGATGGATCAAGCAAGGTATTAGCAGTTTCTAAATCTGCAATAATGCCCTTGTAGATATCTTCTTGGGTATCAAAAGTAGGCAGGTTAACACCTGATTTGGCTGAAGTTGCTTCAGAATATGGCAAATCTCCATAGGTGTCTGTCATAATCGAATACATCCATGATTTCATCACCAAGGCAACACCCTTGTAGTTATCATTACCTGACTCTTCTGCAATAATGATGATGTTTTGTACATCACGCATAGCTCCAAAATAGGGATTATATGGATCAGATTCTGGTCCCCAGTTGTATCTATCTTCGTTTGTAAACTGGATTTTAGCAGAATACTGCATCACAACATTACCATATCCCCATGCCAAATCTGCACTTTGAGAAACACCACTCCTGATCACTGTCGGCAACAGCAAGTATGCAGGTACTGATTCAGGGCTATTTGGGTTGGTATTTACCTGTTCGAAATCATCGTCACAAGAGGTCACTGTCAACACGACAGCCAGCACCCATGCTATTAGTTTTATATTAAATATTTTCATCTTTCTGTTTTTAGAAAATTAAGAAGTATGCTTTCTGCTTAAAGATTGATATTGATGTTGAATCCATAGCTTCTTGCTGATGGGTAAGCCATGTTTTCGATACCTGGCTGGAGGGTTCCTCCACTCATCGCCATGACATCAGGATCGAAATGTGGGTTTTCTGTCCATAGTGCTAGGTTTCTACCTACTATGGATACCTTCACAGATCTTACAGGCAGATCGGTAAACCATTTCTGCGGCATAGCGTAGCTCAATTTGACCTCTCTCAACTTCACATAAGAAGCATCATATTTGGCTGCCTCCACGTTGTTACGCTCATAGTATCTGTTGTTAAAATTCCTTGCAGAAATTACCACATCATTGGGCTCATAAGAATTTTCACCTGTACTAATCACGCCATAGCTAACAAGTCCATTTTCACGACCGTTGAGCGTCTCTTTCAACTGACCAGAGGTACTTCCAATCGTCTTGGTACGAGACACTACGATACCACCTTGTCTGATATCAAATAGGAATCCTAATGAAAGCCCTTTGAAAGAAAGTGTATTTTGGATCCCCATCATCCAGTCAGGATTGTAGTTGCCTTGCATTTGCAAATCCGATCCTCTGAGTGGGGTTCCTTCGGCAGAATGAATGATCTGACCATAGTATGGACTGTTCACATCCTCCACTCTGGCAAAGCCAACACCGTAGATATTCCCCATTCTTTCACCCTCACGAGCTTGGATGTAAGCACCATTACTTTCTGTCAAAGTATAGGCATCAAGACCATCTGCCAATTCGATTACTTTTGATCTATTTCTGGTGAAGTTGACATTGATATCCCAATTCAAGCCATTGTTCAATTTAATAGGAGTAGCTGTCATCATCAGCTCTATACCATTGTTTTGGATCTCTCCTGCATTGATGATGCGGCTATTATACCCAGTAGAGATATCCATCGCAATCGGTATGATCTGATCCCTGGTTCTGTTGTCATAGTAGGTAAAATCCATGCCCAATCTTCCTTTGAAAAACCTAAAGTCTGCTCCAAATTCGTATGATGAAGTTCGCTCTGGTTTCAACTCAGAGTTGGCCAATGTAGAAGACTCACTTTTGGCTTGTGTAGAACCCCATGCTGTGCCTGGCACAAAAACATTTGTCAAGCTATATGGATTGGTATCGTTTCCTACCTGAGCAAATGCAGCCCTCACTTTCATGAATGAAAACACAGATGGCAACTGGAACATATCGCTTACCACTGCACTCAATGTAGCAGATGGGTAGAAGTAACTATTGTTGTCTGCTGGCAAAGTAGAAGACCAGTCATTTCGTCCTGTGATGTCCAAGAACAACATATTCTTGTAGGCAAACTGTCCATAACCATAAAAAGAGTTAATCCTCTTCTCTGAATTAGTTTGCTCGGCCTGTAGATTCACCGCTGAGTTGGAGAAGTTATAGATACCTGGGATCAATAGCTGTGGAGCAACTGTTTTGTTGTAATTGTTGACCTGCTTCATTTGGTTTCCTCCAGCAGACAGCGTAAAAGCAAAGTTTTGATTCAACGTTTTGTTGTAAGTCAACAAGAAATCAGAGTTGCGCTCATTGAAGAATATTTTATCCTCTCTGTACATACCCACTGGGAATCTCTGTGTACTGAATGCTCTCTTTCTGTCTCTCAACTCATTGTAAAAATCTGTCCCTGTTCTGATCATTAAGCTCAACTCATCCGTGAATTTGTAGGTAGCAGACACGTTGCCCAATACTCGGTCTTTGGACTGACCATTGGTGTTTTCGTATGTTGTGAAATAAGGATTGTCGTGGTAGTTGTAGTTGTAGTTGAACTGCTGCACTCCCTCCATACCTGGCATCCAATATTCTCTCAAATTGCTCGTATTGATCTGACGACCATACCAGATCCATAGGTACATCAAACTCTCTGTACCATAGCTAATCGCAGGACGGTTGCCACTTTCAGTATTGATGTAGTTGATCGCAGCATTCACTTTCAGCTTATCAGTGATGTTGATACCAGTATTCAATGCCAGCGTATTTCTTTTAAGATCGGTGTTAGGCACCATTCCTTTTTGATCCAAATTGGTGTATGACAGTCTCACATTTCCAAAATCATTGGCAGACGTTATAGCTATGCTATTGGTCAAAGTCACTCCTGTTTGAAAGAATTCATCGATGTTGTCAGAGTTTTTGCTCCATGGAGTCGGCGTAATTGTACTACCAGCAGGTGCATTGAGATCCCCACCTCTGTATCCATCCACATTTCTTGGTGAATCAAATTGTGCGATCAACTGACCATCCATTTTAGGTCCCCAGCTTTCATCCACACCATCGGCAGTACCAGATCCAGCACCATCCACAAATTCAAACTGGCCATTATTACCTTGCCCGTAAGTATTTTGCCAATCTGGCAATCTGAGAGGGTTCTCAAATGTCGTATTAGAGTTGATAGATATACCCAATCCTTTCTTTCCCTTTCCAGACTTTGTCGTGATCAAAATTGCACCATTGGCAGCTCTAGAACCGTACAATGCTGCAGCAGCAGGCCCTTTCAGTACACTCACGGATGCGATATCGTCTGGATTGATCTCCCCTGCAGCATTTCCATAATCGACTTCAAGGTTGTTGTTACCAGATGCACCTTGTACCTGGTTACTAATCGGGATACCGTCTACGATGAATAATGGTTGGTTGGCATTGATATTCAATGAGGACTCTCCTCTGATTGTCACCCTTGCTGACCCACCTATCGTAGACCCTGAGTTGGTCACTTGCAGACCAGCTACTTTGCCACTCAAGCCACTGACCATGTTGGTTTCTCGTGCTTCGGTCATGTCGTCACCTTGCACTTCTTGTACAGAGTAGCCAAGAGCTTTGGATTCTCTCTCCACACCCAAGGCAGTCACGACGACTTCATTGAGTTGTTTTACATCTTCTGATAACGTGACATCAATCACAGTTTTGTTTCCAATGGCGATCTCTTGTGTAACATAACCTATGCTAGTTACAATGAGGGTCTGTGCTTCGGTCGGTAGGTTGAGCACATAGCTGCCATTGATATCAGTGATACTACCCACTGATGCAATTTCTTTTACGATCACAGTAGCACCAATAATAGAGCTACCTGACTCATCGAGAACCTTACCCTCGATACGTCTATCCTGTGCCATCACGTTGGATGTACAGCACAAAACTAAAACAAGCATCAAACTACTTAGGAGTAGCTTGATCTTTTCGGGATTAAATAAAGTTGAATTCATAGAATTTGGTTTTTGTGATTTATTCTATGCAATATCAAACTCTACTTTAAAGTAGCTGTGTTGAAAATGTTACTGTATCTCTAAGTTAGTTCACGAAAAACATACGGTTTGTTAACATTAAATTCATTGACTAATATGAAACCCTTTTGGTAACTTTGTTTCTAAATAAATGCATTAATCGAATGTTAAGTTTATATATATGAAACTTACATGATTAGTAGTTTACAAATAAGAAACCTCTCTAAAACATGGACAACATCGTAGTAAGCTGGATCGGTAGCAAAATCAAATCAATCCGAAACCAAAAAAACCTCTCACTCAAAGAGCTGAGTAATCAATCCAAAATAAGCAAAGGTCTCCTCTCAAAGATCGAAAACTCCAGAACTATTCCCTCATTACCTGTTTTCATCAACATACTAGAATCGCTAGAAGTAGCCCCCAAGGACTTCTTTGAAGACATGTACCTGAAGAATGGAAAGAATTTCACAATAGTAAAAAAAGAAGATAGAAAGGAAATAGAAAAAGAAGACAGACAAGGTTTCAGATACCATTCGATATTGAATCAAAGCATGCTCAATCTCAACGTGGACATAGTACACCTCACCGTCGAACCGCATGCAAAGTACGAGCCCACCAGTACGGATGGTTATGAATTCAAGATAGTCTTGTCTGGTAAAATTGAATACATCGTAGGTGAAGACAGCACACTATTAGAAGAAGGCGATTCCATCTTTTTTGATGCGAGGATACCACATTACCCTAAAGCTGGAAATGAAAAAGTACAACTATTGGTGATTTACTTTTTGTTTCCATAATCCTACTAGATATTTAGCGAGTCACTGTGAAGACCCAGCGAGTATTAGTGGGTGGTTAGCGAATCATAGTGAAAGAAAAACGAGTGATCACGAATGATTAACTGGTTTTAGTGAATACCCAGCGAGTCGTAGTGAAAGAAAAACGAGTTTTAGCGGATGGCTGACGAGTCATAGTGAAAGGAAAACGAGTCCTAGTGAATGGCTGACGAGTCTTAGTGAATGGCTGACGAGTTTTAGCGGATGATTAGCGAGTCATAGTGAAAGGAAAACGAATTATGGTGAATGCTTATTCCATTCGCTTTCCTTTCACACCAAAACTTTGCTGTTCATTGAGTGAAATTTAGAAAGAATAATCTTCTTCTATATTGACCCCATCGAGTTCATAGGATACCTTCAGGTATTTGGAAGTCAAGTATAGCACTGACATACGATTGATATCTTGCAAGGCTTCAGTGTTGAATTCTATTTCATTTCCAAAGTTCTCTTGAAGATCGCCAACTACTTCATACCTGGCTTTATAAACCACCACCACGGGCACATCACTGGCACATCCATCAGTTTGTGAAAACATAATCACACTATCTACTTCGGTGGTACGAAGGAAAGCAAGTATGTTGGCATCAAAACAATTTTCCAGCTCAACTTTTCTGCCATTTTCGTAGCGTGAGTTGAGCTCCCACAACTTCAAACTGTCCGCAGAAAGTAATCTATTGGCCTGTGTAGTCGAATAATTATCTTCAACATCCCCTAGGCAGGAATAGAAAGCGCTTCCTAACAGAAGCGCTATCCAAATATTTTTCATTCGTGATTTTTTATCTGACATTTCCTGTTCTATCGATGACTTTGTAGGCGACTTCACCAGGCCCTATGGTATCCATTTTATCCTCTGCTACAAAATAAAAGATGGTCTCCTTCACAATGTCGTTGAGCTTGACCTGAACTGGCTGACGGGGAGCATCTATATGATTAATCCATTTCACCTTTCCAGAAAAGTCAGTAGACACTGCCAGCATGTTGTGATGTGGCTTTTCAGTGACGCTGTATAGATAGGCTGTCACCATGCCACTTTGCGCAGGTACAAATGCCCCATAAACCAACAAATCTGATTTGTCATAATTGAATGATTTTAGGGTGATCTTCTCCTTCCACACAATCTGTCTAGCATTGTTGACCTTGGCGATGAAACCGTGATCTACTTTGTCTTTAAAATCAATACCTATGACATAGGTATTGGATGAATCGTCCTTCATGGTAGCCACCGTATAGAAATCACTCAGGTATCTGGTGGCGTATACACCGTCTTCTCTTGGTGCCAAATACAAGGAATCTTTACCATCCACACTCACGCCCCATTTACTTTTCAAGTCAACGGCTTGGTGTTTCTTTTCCCATATCTCTTTGTTGGTCTTGACAAAGGTTTCCATTTTTTGTCTCAACTTGATCAAACCAAAATCTCCACCATACTCACCTTCAACTAGACTGGCATATTTCTTTTTTCCTACAGTAATGTAAGGCTCTACCAGTGTCGCAGCATTTTTCCCGATTCCATCTAAGATGTGAATTAGGCTGTCTGTGATTTCCAATTGATAATCAATATCCATTTCATCTTCTATTCTTGGATTTTGCAGTGGTTTGGTGATGAAATCAAACAAGTTCAATCCGATTTGGATATTGAAAAGTTTCTCTGGCAATGGATTGTTATCCAGATCATGCATCTCTCTAATCAAGCTGTGATCTATTTTGGTATTCAACGTTTCAAAACGCACAGTAGCCAATCCATTCATTGATTCGCCTTGTGCTTTCAGTTTCTTATCAAAATCCACCAACTCTTGCTTCAAAGTCAACACGTCTCTTTCTATTGTCTTGAAACTCGATTCTGCCCATGTGCCATAATCCCATGCTTCTACATCATTGGCATAGAAATTCACCTCCGAAAGACCGTCCTTTCCATAACTACGAATTTGCTTGAGTTCCAACTCTGGGCTGTAGCCTTTTACTCCAGTCAAACTCACCGCTTCACGGACTTTATTGAAGGCATTTCTCACATCAGACATATAGGTAATCATCAAGTCCAAAGTATCCATTTGAGGTTTGTGTGCATGCACCAAAAATTCTTTTTCCTGACTATGGTTCTTGACAATATTTGCGTAACTCGATTTACAAAATGTATAATTAGAGTTGATTACGTAGAGATTTTTATAAATCTGTCTTGCATTGCTCACAATATTGGAAGTTGCCTTGATTTTGTTATCCAAATCCAACTGTACATCAGAGAGTTTGATTCCAAAATCTCCAGTCCTCAAGTCACGGCGGTAGTACATTTGGTAAAACTCATCATTTTTCTTAAGCTCCTTTTCATCTATCAAGGTTTTGGCTATGACCAAATACTTGAGTGATGAATCTGCCGCTTCCAAAATGGCTGTCGAATCTTTCACCAAGTGATACCCCGCTACAAGCTCTTCATAATACAATCCCATTCGCAGGTTGGGGTTGGCCTCTGTTGCCTTCTTTTTATCAGACAAATAACTACGAAGCATAGGAATAGCTGTATCGTAATTTTTGGCCTCTAATAGTGCAAAGATGTCTTTGTATTTTTGAGCCTGCACCTGTTGAAACACGGTACAGCATAAAAGGATTAAAATTGATTTTGTAAATTTTGACATACGTCTATGATTTTTCTCTATTTAAGAAATTGACTTCTTGTTAGTTAACAAATGCTTTCTGCATTCAAAGCATGAAATTATGGATTTTCCACGCAAAAACCATAGAATGTTGAACTAACGAAGGTTTAGCCATTAAATTTCCCTTTCAACATGGCTAATTTTGATTGCAAATCTCCTTCCGGTTCATTTTGCTTGGCTTGCTTCTTTTCATTTCGGTTGGCTGGTGCCTTGCCAAAAGGATCAGATTTGAGTGAAAGAGAGATTCTTTTCTGTGCTGCATTGATTTCTGTGACTGTCACTTGCACTTGCTGTTGGATCTTCACAACCTGTGATGGATCACTCACAAAATTGTCAGACAAATGACTCACGTGTACCAACCCATCCTGGTGTACGCCAATATCCACAAATGCTCCAAACTTAGTGATGTTGGTTACGATCCCAGGCAGTTTCATCCCGATTTTCAAATCTGAGATCTCATTGACTCCTTCTTGAAAAGAAAACACTTCATATTTCTCTCTAGGGTCTCTGCCAGGTTTGTCCAATTCGCTCAAGATATCCTCCAAAGTAGGCAGCCCTACTTCTTCGGTGATGTATGCCTTAGGATTGATTTTAGACCTCAAGGCAGGGTCAGACACCAAGTTCTCCACAGAACTTGACAAGTCTTTAGCCATTTGTTCGACCAAGCGATATCTCTCAGGGTGAACGGCACTTCTATCCAGTACATTTTGACCATTTCGAATACGGAGAAATCCCGCTGCTTGTTCAAATGCTTTATCCCCCATTCTGGCAACTTTCTTGAGCTCTTCTCGGCTCTGAAATGGCCCATTCGCCTCTCTGTGTTTGATGATGTTCTCTGCCAGTTGTGGCCCCAACCCTGAAACATAAGTCAACAGTTGTTTGCTGGCAGTATTCAACTCTACACCTACACGGTTCACACAGCTACCTACTACTTCGTCCAGTGAGCCTTTCAAAGCTGTCTGATCGACATCATGCTGGTACTGACCTACACCGATAGATTTTGCATCGATCTTTACCAGTTCTGCCAAAGGATCCATCATTCTGCGTCCGATTGAAACCGATCCTCTTACCGTCACGTCCTGATCAGGAAACTCGTCTCTTGCTACCTCAGAGGCAGAATAGATCGAAGCACCACTCTCATTGACCATCGCGATGATGATCTTGCTGTCCAAGCCCAATGAACGAACAAAAGCCTCTGTCTCCCTACTTGCCGTGCCATTACCAATAGCAATGGCTTCAATGTTGTGCCGCTCTACGAGCATTTTCAATACTGCCCCAGACTCTCTGGTTTTGTTTTGTGGCTGGTTGGGATAGATGGCTTCAAACTCCAAGAGCTTTCCTTGACTATCCAAGCATACGACCTTGCACCCAGTCCTAAAGCCTGGATCTACCGCCATGACGTTTTTTTGACCCAAAGCAGGTGCCAACAACAACTGACGCAGGTTGTCCGAGAAGACATCAATTGCCTCCTGATCAGCTATTTTCTTTGACTCCACACGTGCCTCTGTCTCCATTGAGGGTTTCAACAATCGCTTGTAGGCATCCTTCAAAGCGATTTCGACTTGTTGACCACAAGCGTTTTGACTGTTCAGTACTTTATTTTCGATGGATTTGATCGCCAATGACTCCTCTGGACAGATGTCCAAAGACAAGATCATTTCCTTCTCTCCTCTTCTCATGGCCAACAGCCGGTGCGAAGGGATTTTTTTGAGTGGCTCATCCCATTCGAAGTAATCTTTGTATTTCTGTCCTTCCTCTTCTTTGCCTTTCATCACGGTGGATTTGACCACACCCTGCTCCATGAATAGCTTACGTAGCGAGGCTCTGACCTCACTATTTTCATTGATCCACTCTGCAATAATGTCTCGCGCGCCTTGTAGTGCCTGTGCGACATCTGCGACATCCTTTTCTTCGCTGATGTATTTCTCAGCAGCCAACTCAGGATCATCCATTCCTTGCTTGAAAATCAATTCTGCCAATGGCTCCAAACCTTTTTCTTTGGCAATGGATGCTTTGGTTTTTCTCTTAGGCTTGTATGGCAAGTAAATATCCTCTAGCACTGCCATGGTAGCAGCTGCTTCTATTTTCTTCTTTAGCTCAGGTGTCAATTTGCCTTGCTCCTCGATAGATTTCAAGATCGCCTCTCTTCTTTTGTCCAGATCGCGCAATTGCTGAATCCTATCCTTGACATCTCCAATCTGCACTTCATCCATGCTACCTGTCATTTCCTTTCGGTATCGAGAGATAAAAGGAACCGTACCTCCTTCGTCCAACAGTGTGATAACAGCTGCCACTTTACTATTGGCAAGATTTAATTCCGAAGCGATGATTGCTATGTGTTGTTGACTCATTGAACTCTATTGATTAACTGAATATTTTTATTTTGGGGAGTCAAAAGTAAATGGTTAAGGGAATTAATTTGTGTTCTGAATTGTCTTAATTCCGAAATATTTATCCACAATGTGTAATCATCGGTCTATATGAAAATCAAGAAGGAAATTAGAGAATGGGGCATCATGATTACCCTCTTCGGTGCACTCTATTTCACGGGCTACTACAAGGACGTGGCGGGCTTTTTACAGCGTATGATTCTGGAAACTCGTTTGCTTCAACCAAATATCATCGATGATGAAAACAAAGTGGCAGACTACCAATTCACCCTCATGGATGAAAGTGGTCAACAGGTGGATTTTAGCAGTTTTCGGGGCAAAACTGTATTCCTCAACTTTTGGGCGACATGGTGTCCTCCCTGTATCGCCGAGATGCCAGATATCAATGCTTTGCATGATGAGGTCAAGGGTAAAAACATCGACTTTGTGATGATCAGCCTGGACGATGATTTCAATACCGCCAAGGCATTCAAAACCAAGAAAAATTACACCTTCCCAGTTTACACATTGGTATCAAAAAGACCTGATGTATTTGCTAATCAGTCGATACCCACTACTTTCGTGATTGCTCCAGATGGTAAAATCATCGCTGAAAAAAGTGGGATGGCCAAATACAACACTGAGGACTTTAGAAATTTCCTCATTACAACATCCAAAAACGAGACACTAGTTTATTAGAACCAAGACAAAAGGTTGACTGCTGGCAGTCGACTATCAATAATTACTTTTTAACTTTCCCTATGATCGAAACCATTCTACCTGCTATCACTGCCCTCATCGGTACGACCATTGGAGGATTGCTGGCTTTCTTAGTCCAGAAGAAACAGTTTCAGCATGAGCTGGACAAACTTAAACTTCAAAACAAAACGGAGTTTATGGCCGAAGAAACCGTCAAGCACTTCCTCAACCATAAGACCTACACAGACCGCTCATTTGATGTGATCAAAAAACATCTCGGTGGGTTTGATGATGATGAACTCAGAAAAATACTGGTTCGTGCTGGAGCAATCAGAGACTACAGAGATGACGGCTCAGAATGGTGGCGTTTGCTCTCCCGCATGGATGAATACATCGAGAAGAAAACAAGTAAGAAACAACTTGAGAGAGTCAATTAATTTCTGAATCTATGCAAAAAACAGCAGGTTCAAAGGTCGAAAAAAGTTTGTAAGGACACAAACCTTGGCGTATCATGGTAGTAATCTGACATAGTAGGGTTATGCCTAGTCAAAAAATTAACTTATTGATTTTCAGCTTTTCACTTTCAAACCGCTGACTCATTTCTTTTTGATCTGAACCGTCTTTTGACCGAAAACAGTCGTGACCTTCAAAAAATAAATACCTGCTTGGGCTTTGTGTAGTTCTGCTGAGAGAATCAGTTCGGCTTCTAGGTTGGAACCAGGATTGCCAGACACCAAAGTCCCGCCCCTGATGTCTTGTAATTGATAACTCAAGATCTCTTCACTTGAGATATGAATGTTTCCTTTCGTGGGATTGGGATACACGAGAAAATCTTTCCCGTGATCGCCTACCACAAATACGGAAGGGCTATGGCTAAAACTGCCATCCTCAGCAATCAACTTTAAGCGATAGCTTCTATTGAGATTGTGGGTTGACAAAGGGTAATAAAGCTGCTTGTTTTGATAGACACTACTCGTTATCAATTCCAAACTTACAAATTCCTTCTCAGACGCAGATTTTACTTCGATTACGTATTCCTTGACTCCTGGGATTTCATTCCAGTGGAGTTGCAGACCATGCACATGATCTGTGATTTCAAAAGCCAAATTGGTCTGATCAATTCGCCCTGCCAATTGCTCCCAAACAAAATTATCTATCTTCAGATTCCGATTCAGTACAATAACTTTATGAGAATGAGCTTCAAACGAAGCTATCTGAGTCACAAACACCAATACCAACAACAATCTCAACATATCTATCTCTAAAAAACTAATTATTCACTGTTAAGCAAGCAACATACATACGGCAAAAACATTGCCAAGAGCTAAGTAAAACACTAATGCATTCTCTTAATTTTATTTTTAAGCAAAACGGCTATTATTGCGTAAAATCCCAAAAAGAGAAAATCTATTCCTTTACTAGATTGATTGTTACCATACCACTTGGCGTGTACAAGGACAACATGTATCTACCTGACTGAGCTGACATCAAATAGAGAGACACATGTTGCTCTAGGGTATGACTATCCAAAACTGTTTCGCTGAGGACTGCTTTTCCAGACAAATTATAGAGTTCGAAAGCATTGACATCACCACCATTGAGATATATCTGTCCATTAGTTGGATTGGGATACACCGAGTAGACATTGCTCGCTCTCATTCCTGTTTGCACAACTGCACTGTACTCAAACCCTCCATCAAAATCGATTTGTTTCAAACGATACATAACAGTCTCATGGCTGACTGGTATTGCATAACTATATTGCTGCATTGTATTGCTTGTACCATTGCCCTCTACAAAACCTATGGTATAAAAATCATCGTCAGATGACTCCTTCCTTTGGATTTCAAAACCCTCATTGTTGATTTCAGAAGCTGTCTCCCAAACCAGCATTTGTTCATCATCACTTTCTAGACATTTGAAATAAGTAAACTCTACAGGCAATGGGCTTCCTGCCATTTCTGTATTCAAATTAACCTCTTCACCATCGTAGGTTACAATACCTCCATCGTCCACATATCCTCCATTGGCCACCACTGTTCCTCCGTCCTCAATGTCCAGTGTAGAGCCCTCTTCTGCTATCATTTGACCCTCTATCCATAAACCGCCTTCACCCTCTATGGTCATGTGCCCATATTCTTCATTGACAAAATCACCTCCAACTGTTATAGATCCATTATTCGTATCTGGTTGATTAAAAATAAACCACCCTCCATTGTTAAAATTTTGCCCTACATCCAGTGAAGCACCTGTATTGACGGTCAGTTCCCCCGTAGCATCAATATTCAATTCTCCCGTTACAGTAAGGTTACCATTAATTATCAAAGTACCATACACTGCAAAATCACCATTAATCGTTACGTCACCATTGATAGTGAATGTGTACAACCATCTTACACTATGATTACCCACGTAACTACATACATCTCCGAGAACATTATTTTGATTCGTAAATCTTCTAGAACCATCTGGATTTGGACAGGCTGCACTGAGATGCATCATGTTGAGAAAAAATACAAAACTTAGAGATATTAGAATTTTAACAACTGGAGGTATTGATAGATAGCTAGTTTTCATGTTGATTGTATGATAATCGATTGTTGCAATTGACTTAAACCAAAATTAAACCGTCCATTCAGTCCAAAAAATAAGGCATTCACCTAAAGTTACTTTTAAGAAAATTCTTGGTATACCAATTGGTACAATATTGAAAATTGACTAACATTACAGACATGACATTGACCAAAGCCGCCAAAACAACCCAATACATCATAGAGACAGTAGCTCCCTACTTCAACAAGCACGGCTACACAGGCACGAGTCTATCAGATATCACCAAGGCTACTGGTCTGACAAAAGGCGCCATTTATGGCAATTTTGAAAACAAAGAGGACTTAGCTATCCAAGCATTTAACTATACGGTTAAGACTCGATTGTGGCCTGTCATCGAAACCATCAATGCTCAAAACACAGGTTTAAAAAAATTAAAAGCATTGACTAATTTCTATAGGAATTACTACGATCATGTATCAGAGTATGGTGGTTGCCCGGTACTCAATGTGGGTGTGGACTCCCTCAACCACAACAATGCCCTCTACAACCGAGTGGTCTCGGTCATTCAAAAAATGACTCAAGGCATTATAGATGTCATCGAACAGGCTCAGCAGGAAGGCAGCATCAAAAGCAACCTAGATGCTAGCTCCTACGCCAAGAAAATATATGCTCAAATACAAGGAAGTGTTTTCCTTGCCATCATCAGCAAATCCAATGAAAATATGCAATCCATGATGGATCACATTGATCAGATGATCGATCAAGAAATGAGAATCTAAAAAAATTTACTTTAAAATATACCTATCAGTATATAATATTATGAAAAAATTGATCAAACTCTATTTCCAAACACTATCTTTTATCTCCCCTTCATTGGCTGCTGGACAGGCATTCAACCTGTTTCAAATCCCAATAAACAAAAAAATAAGAACCAAAGAGCAAGCTTTTTTCGACTCAGTTGATTCGTTTGACATCAACTGGGAGATAGAGAATATCCAATGTTACGAACTAGGCCCAAAGGACGGCTCACTTGTCATCATGGTACATGGCTGGGAGTCCAATGCCGCCAGCATGTCAGGTATCGCCAAGGAATTGGCCGTCGCAGGACATAGAACTGTCCTGTTCAACCTGCCTGCACATGGGTTTTCAAAATTGAAACGCACCAACCTCAAAATGTGCCAAGAGGCGCTACTGACAGTATTGCAGCATCTCGACCCTCAGATGCCCTTTTCGGTGGTGTCTCATTCGTTTGGTTCTGCGGTCACCTCCTATGCCCTCGCCAAATCTTCCTACCAAGTAGATCATCTGGTCTTCTTAACCACACCCAATAAAATTGAAGATGTATTCTTAGAATTCGCAAACTTCATCGGACTCAGCACCAAGGCACACCACAAAACACTCCACATGGCAGAAGCCATCCTCCAAGAGCCCATCTCCAACCTCACTGTAGCTCACTTGGGACAATTCATCAATTCAAAAAATCTACTAATCATCCACGACAAGACAGACAAAGTCATCAGCCAAGAAAAATCAATCGCAGTATCACAAGCTTGGCTAGACTCAAAACTGGATCTAATCGACAAAACAGGGCACTACCGTATGCTCTGGGATAAAAATGTGATACAAAAAGTCAGTAATCAATTGACTGCCAGCCAGACAATCAATACCCAAAAGGAACTAATCCCCTGACCCCCTCGTCAGAAACATAATGTCAAGCTTGGTCATTTGATCCAAAATCATAAACTGACATACACTATTATTATCGGCTAACGGTTATAATAGAGTTATGTAAATAAAAATGTTAGTGTTATGAAAAAGTTAGTATCAATTGCTATCGGGTTGCTCGCTGCAGCAACTGCCATAGCTCAAGATTTAAGCCCCTACGCGGCTTATCAGATCAAGGAAAATGTCAAGGTTGAAATCCTAGAGATCAAACGAGTGGAAAAGTACGGATGGGACAATCTGGAAGTCAGCTATCGACTAATCAACGAGAGCAACTATGACCTACAGAAAGTTGATTTTCTGGTGCACTTGATTGATGTAAATCAAAATGAAATAGGAACTGTAGAATTATTTGCTTTCGACATCCCCAAAAAGTCCGATGATCAGTACAAAAGCATTGAAGTACTATCTCCCTACGCCAATGAGAATGTCACCAAACATTATGTAGAGACCAAAGCAATGGATGTGATGATAGGCCAACAAAATCAAACTGTATCGATTCAGTCTACCCAGTCTGTAAGATTCAAATAATCTTTAAGTAGCCAGATAAGTGAACTATCTGGCTACTCTTTTAATGCAGCAGGCTCTACACCTTTCGGATGACCTCCAAAAACTAGTCTCCTACCCACCAACTTGTTATTTCCTTCGGATCAATTTCCAAACACCAAACACTGCAGCAACTGCCCCTACGAATAGCGTCAGGTAATAACTGTTGGAACTCATGGTGTATGATCCCCCCAATTCATTCTTTACGATTGTTCCCAAGCTGGCATTGGGAGAGTGTGTCATAGCCCAATAGATAAAGAAGGCGCCAATGAGGATATAAATCAATGCGAGTTTCATGTAGTTCTTCATATTGCTTGTTTTTACGGAAAAGATACAGAAAGTATCTATAAAGAAAAACCCTGACCATTTGCATGATCAGGGTTCTTCAATAATTTCAAATCTATATTATGCAAGTTGCGCATCCAGTTTACCAGCCAATACCCCTTTAGGTACAGCTCCTACTTGTTTGTCAACTACTTCTCCATTTTTGAAAACCAAAAGTGTTGGTATGCTTCTTACTCCGTACTTGGCAGATACTTCTGGATTAGAATCCACATCTACCTTACCTACGATCGCTTTGCCTTCATAATCACCGGCAAGCTCTTCGACAACTGGTCCGATCATCTTACATGGTCCACACCATTCAGCCCAAAAATCCACTAATACTGGCTGATCAGATTGTAAAACTTCGTTGAAGTTGCTGTCTGTAATTTCAATTGCTTTGTTACCCATGATTATAAATTTTAATAAATATCTTTTTTTAACTGTGCTTTGAAAACGCAAATATAAAGCAAATTGTTCATGAGAGATTATCGTTTTTGTGAATGATCACATAGAGAAAAACAATTAATTGCTATTTACACATACTTAGACCCATTCAAAAACTCACTTCAAATCTCAGAAAACATTATTTCTGAACCAATTTGCCGTTTTCGTATTCGTATTGGATTGTCACATTTCCATTTTGATCATACCACAGTGCAGTGCCATGTATGAGTCCATCTTTGTACATGCTCTCTTCCATCACCTTTCCACTCGTGTAATATTTTGTCTTTACTCCGTTGAGTTTCCCCAAAAGATAAACTCTAGACTCTGCCTTTTTACCTTTGTTGTATAAAATATACTCCCCGTCCTCAAGACCGTTGACATAATTAGCTACCAAGGACAACTCTCCACGAGTATCCATTTCGATATGAATACCTTGTTTCAATCCATTGACATAGGTAGTGATGGTTTTAGGCAACCCATTTGCATGGTATACCGTCCAACTCCCATTTCGCTTGCCATCAAAATACTCTCCCTGCTCGTCTATGCGATTGCTGAACTTGACTGTAGCACGGGATACTCCTGGCAAGCCTTCGAACTCTGTAATCTCAGCATACTCTGGCAATGCTTCTAAACCTACACTGCTGGACTCTACGTTGGATTTCTCACATGAAAACACCAACAAACTGAACATAGAAATTAAAAATAAGTACTTCATCATTGATCTATAGTTTTCAAAATTTGAAATTAGAAATAAGAATAAACTTTGGCAAGTTCCATGGCAAACTTCACTTCCATTTGAACCAAATCGAATCATTTGGCTTCAATTGTGCCAGCAGGTTCAAGTCATTAGAATCTACGACTGCTATCCTAGGATAGCCTCCAGTGGTCTGTGCATCAGCCATGAGGACAATCGGCTGTCCAGCATGTGTGAGCTGAATCACACCTGGAAATACTCCTGAGGAAATAATCTCAATCTTTTTTTCGATGAGAAAAACATGATCCAGCCGAATACCCATCCGATTGGACAAATTGGAAATCAACAAAGGCCGACCTACCCATTCGTCTTGTTGTTTACGAGTCAATACAGACAGCTCTGGCCCAGGATAAATCCCAATTTCAATTTCCTCAGGCGTCTTAGTAGGTGTAAAAAGATTAGGAAATACTCGCTCCAATGTTAAAACCTCTACAATCTGATGCTTGACGATGATCGTCTCATCAAATACCGAATGAGCCACTGGACTGACACTGCCTAGCCACTGATTTTGCTCCCATATACCTCTCACGCCCAAATATGTGCGACACCCATCTGTATTTTTACCAAAGGTCAATCTGTCTCCATCATATATATCGATGGTTTCGTTGAGAGCCACCTGTTCTCCATTGATCATAGGAGAGGTATCAGCACCTGTCATCGCTATTTGTCCGATTCCTTCGAATAAAATAACTGGCCCCATTAGCGTGATTTCCAACACAGGGGTATTGAGATCATTGTTAACCAAACGATTGGCCATCTCATAGGATTCCAAATCCATGGCTCCCCCCACTGGGATTCCTCTATGCTGTTGCCCGACCCTCCCTCGATCTTGGATCGTAGTGTATAATCCTGGCTTTTCAAATATCAATTTTAACTTACCAGACATGGAGCGACTTATTGTTAAAATGTCCCAATCTCACATCCTTTTGGATCAATTCAAAATCTCTGCTCGTCACAGCAAAAAACTGCACCTGATCACCTGCCCGCAACAAAGCGGACGCTGATTCCACCGACATCATCGGGATAGGTGTTCGTCCTATGATTTGCCAACCTCCAGGTGCCTTACTCGGATAGACTCCAGTTTGCTCACCTGCCAAACCTACAGATCCTGAAGCCACACTGGTACGAGGGTGCTGACGTCTTGGTACTTGGATTTTGGCATCCAATTTTCCCAAATAAGGAAATCCAGGCAAGAAACCGATCATAAAAGTATGATAGATGCTTTGACCATGTATGTCAACGATCTCTGAGAAACTCAATCCTGTCAACTGCGACACTTCTGACATATCCTGACCAAAGTCACCTCCATAACATACAGGCAACCTATACAGCTTGCGTTGGGTATCAAATCCAGTTTCGTTCCATTCATACGAATTAACAATCGCTTTCAATTTCTCAAATGAGAGCAAGTCTGGATTGTAACGCAACGTCAATGAGCAATAGGCAGGAATACTATCAACAACCCCTACGATACTTTGATTCAATAACCAATGATTGAGCGCATGCACAGAACGATTGATCTCTACATCAATCCGCTGCTCAAATTGAATCAGGACAGCTTGGTCTCCATATGGAAGTATCACTAGTGACTCCATCGCTTCAGTTCTAGGTTCATATTGCTCATCTCCATGTGGATACTTTTGATAATTTCATAGGCTACAGGATTGTCTCCATGCAGGCAAAAGGAATCTGCTTGTATCGACAAGAGACTTCCATCTCTAGTCACAACCTCTCCCTTTACCAAACCTACGAACTGCCTTGTTGCTTGTTTCACATTAGTCAAGACTGCTCCCTCTAGTTTCCTGTTGACCAAAGTCCCATCAGACTCATATAGTCGGTCGATAAAAGCCTCTCTGATGTACCGAATCCGTTGTTGCGCTGCGAGTTGCTCCAACAGACTATTGGGTAATCCCATCAGTGCCAGCTGTGGGTCCAACTCTTGGATCGCTTGGATGATAGCGCGTCCTACTTCTTCGTCTTTGGCTGCTTCATTGTACAATGCACCATGAGGCTTGATATAGGACAGCTTCGCTCCTTTGCGTGCTGTGTTTTCTTTGATGATTTCTATTTGATGCTTGACTGTATCAATCAATTGTTGATATGGCATTTCCATTCTACGCCTCCCAAACCCCTCCAAATCTGGATATGAAGGGTGAGCAGCTATTCTTACGCTGTATTTAATTGCGAGATCAATGGTATCCTCGATCACTTGAGGGTCTCCTCCATGAAAACCACAGGCGATATTGGAAGAACTAATCCAAGGCATGATCGCCACATCATTGCCTACAATCGACTCAGCATAACTCTCCCCCATGTCACAATTAATATCTATGTATATTGGGTCGATCATCGTATTAACTAAACTTCAATCCAAAGCTAACAAAATATGAACAGACTAGAATTAGCACATATGGAAGAGTGTTTATCACTTTTTACTGATTAATTATCTCCATGCATCAATCCATAATTGAAGTTTATTCCATAAAATTGCACTTTGAAATCAATCGCCTCCGAATTGTTTAACTTTTATAAAAAATCATCGCCCAACAACCTAGATAGTATTTTTGCGAAAGCAGAAAAAGTGACCTATACCAAAGGTCAACACCTAGCTGTACAATTCGAAAGAACCAATTATTACTTCATGCTCCAAGAAGGTGAGGTAAGTGTGTATTCCTATCTGGATGGTAGAAACAAGAAAATAGAACTAGGCAGATATTCTAGTTTCAATTCCCCGCTAGGTCTTGATATGATGAATGAGCCGTATCGCTATGACTCTCATATTGAAGCCTATTCTGATACTGTTACTGTTTTGCGTTGGGACAGAAAGCAACTCAACTTATTTCTTGATAAAAATATTGATCTAGCGATTTTGTTCTTTGAGCATATCAATAGACATGCTTTGGATTTGATCAGAGAGTCAAGTTACCTCTTTGCGAATACCGCAATGATCACCAAGCAACCAGAAATTGCATTAAAAGCGGCCAAAGGTTACGATTCTCCTTTAGGATTCAATGAAGATGATCTCGTTGTCTTTTTGCTCCAGTCCCCTTTCTTCGAAATCTTCGAAGAGGAAGATTTGAGAGTATTGTCCAAACATATCGTAAGAAAGCAATACAAAGTCGGCAACATCATTGACCTACAAGATGAAGTCAGCAAGGGGATCAGCATCTTGAGAGTAGGCGACATTCGATTTTCACGTTTCAATAGTGAAGGAGAGGAAAAATACAAGGTTTCTCTTCGTGCCATTTCTACGCCAGGCTACCTACTGGGTCCCTCTGGTTTTTTGGGCGCTGAAAATGTGATGACCACCAAGGCGAAAAAGGACTCTGTGATCCTACATATCCCATATGATGCGGTCAAGGCGCTCAGCAAGAAGAATCCTGCCTTTGCACTAAAACTGCAAATCAGAATCTCATGGCTGCTCAACAACCAGTTGAGAGGATTGAGAGCACGATTGATTTCTGCTCAGTTCAACGAGGAAGTGACTGTATCGACCAATTTGATAGAAAGCAATCGGGCAAGTTTATCATTGAGTTCGCCACTGCACAAAGTCCCTCATTTGCTGAGTTTTAAGCACACGATCACAGACGGATTGAGTATTTTGCACCATGTTGAGTTGAATGGATCAGGTATCGAAAAGAACATTGCCTCTCTCTGTCTGGACAATTTGCACGACACACAACGGGAGGTGACTTTCTATGAAAACCTCCAGAAAATGTACAACACTGTGGTGTCAGCTCCTGCCATCATGATGGCAGATCGTGTACATAAAGAATGCATCAAACTCTCCAAAGAGACTTTTGATCAAATATCGACTTTCGTCAAAGGCAAAGAACTGATTCCAGAGCAACCTGGTAACCTATTTATTTACAATCATTTGCTCAATCCACCCTACTATGCATTGCCCAATCAGTTCCAAATCAATTTGGATTGTCATTTTTTGAGCACCATCATCAGTGAAGCATACAACGAAGAGGTGGGGATGAAAATCGTACGTAGTGGTAGAGAAATCGAACACGGTCATCAATCCTACTACGAACGACTGGGGTATATCAACGCCTATTCGGAAGACACGAGCAGCAGCGAAAATTTCGAAAAGAACGAACGCGTATCCGATCAGATAGAGGAGTTCCTCACGGAATACAACAACGTGATCATCGCACCAGAGCACACATCCTACACCACAGAGCAATCTCCTGGATTGTTCAATGCAGACGTGTTCGAAAGGGTATTGGAGATGGAAAGAGAGCCTCTTATCGTACCTGTGGTGATGGCCAATTTTGATCAGCGAATCAGGAACAACAAGTTTGCCTGTGAGATCAAAGAGCCCTTCCTATTGAGCGAAAAAATGAAGTCATACAACACGGACAATGTTCGGGATTTTCTTCAAATGTACCGAGGAGAGTTTAAGCATCACGTCAAGCTCCTAAGAGAAGAGATACAATAATCTTTTGCTAGACTTTAGATTATTAGAAGTTAGATTTTAGACACTTGTATGGTCTAAAATCTATAACAATATAAAACGGCACGGGTCTGAAAAATATATCTTGAAGTCAAAGAGATACACTAAATCACTCTGTATCAAACCTATGACAAAGCATCCAAATCAAGCCTGCCATATCACAGGATTTCACATCGGAAAAAAGCCTTTCTACCTTGTTGATACCCATAGTTATGTTCTCAAACGGCTACTACATTTGTATCATAAGGTTTTGAAGAAAGCCTTTCTTATTTACAAGTTTACTGAAGATAGAATTTGAGTGAGTGAGTAGGTTAATTTCTACAGAAACGATCATTCTTTTTTAAAGTATTTCTGTGTATTTGATGTTTTCAAGTCTATAGGCTCTACTGGTTGTCGGACGGTAGAGCCATTTTTTTGTCCTTTTTTCAATCTTCTATAACGACCTCTAAATTTTCATATAGCTGTCAATACTCCTAATCCTCTGGATAGGGAACAAATACGAAATTGGTAAAATCTTTGTCTATCACGAACAAGCAGCAAAACTCATCCGCGTCTTTATATGCTTCTTTGAACATTTCAATTTTATCCTCTTCGACCACTTTCCTCTGAACGAATTCATCCAAAAAAGATGCTGAGTAGTTCCAATCATTGTCCAGCTCACCCGCTTTGTACAGTATCTGTCCTATAGACACTTCTTGCTTGGAAATTGGAAAAATTGGGTAATCAGAAAAACCACGAGCTCTAATTTGATAAGAAGCTTCCTTGATGTTTTCACAAACTTTTACAAAATCTTGGGTAATAGTCCCCAAGTATTTTCCATTCAATTCTGGATCGTTATTCATTTCTATCGCTTGGTTAATAATACTATATTCTCCACATGGTGTGTATGTGGGAACATGTCCACAGGTTGTATTTTCGTGACTTGATAATTTGCATCCATCATCGCAATATCTCTAGCCTGAGTCGCAGGATTGCAACTCACATAGACGACTTTCTGAGGTGAGAGTTTGAGAATCATCTCGACGACATTTTCATGCATACCCGCACGTGGTGGATCAGTGATGATCACATCAGGCCTTCCATGTTTAGCTACAAATTTATCATTGAGGACATCTTTCATGTCCCCAGCAAAAAAATCTACATTGGTGATCCCATTGACTTCTGCATTGACGAAGGCATCTTGGATCGCATCCTCTACATATTCTATCCCTATGACCTTCTTAGCCTTTTTCGCACAGTAGTTTGCAATCGTACCGGTCCCCGTGTACAAATCATAGACCAGTTCATCGCCTTGCAGATCGGCAAACTCGATCGTTTTGTCATAGAGTATTTTGGCTTGTGCTGAATTCGTTTGATAAAAAGACTTGGGTCCAATTTTGAATCTCAAATCTCCCATTACTTCTTCAATATGATCTTTGCCCGCAAACAACACCACCTCTTGATCATAAATGGTATCATTGCCCTTTTGATTGATCACATAAAGCAAAGAAGTAATCTCAGGAAATTGCTCTTTGATGTGATTCATCAACCCATCAATTGCCTCCTGATCAGGCTCAAAGAACTGAATCAGCACCATCACCTCCCCACTATCCGTCAATCGAATCATCAAGTTGCGCAACAGACCGTGTTGGTCTCTGATATCAAAAAAGGTCAGACTGTTGGCAAGGGCATATCTTCTGATTTCATTCTTGATGGCATTGGTAGGCTCTTCCATCAAATGACAAGTCTCTACATCGACTACTTTGTCAAACAAACCTGGGATATGAAAACCGAGACCATTTCTCTCAATTTTGTCAGAGGTATCGATTTGTTCTTTGGTAAGCCACTTCTTGTTGGAGAATGTAAATTCCAACTTGTTGCGGTACCGCAAGGTCTTTTCTGATCCCAAGATCGTAGCAACCTCTGGCAACTCCACTTTGCCAATTCGCTGCAAACTGTCCTCTACCTGCTGTTGTTTGAACTCGATCTGAGAAGCATAATTGAGGTTCTGCCATTTGCAGCCACCACAAGTACCAAAGTACTCACAGGTCGGCTCTACCCGCAAATCAGAGTACTGATGAAAATGCACAGGGCTACCTTCCATGAAAGCCTTTTTCTTTTTGGTAATATTCACATCCACCACATCTCCAGGGACAGCTCCTTTGACAAATATCACCTGACCATCCAATCTGGCGATGCTTTTACCCTCTGCCGCTACTGCCTCAATTTTGAGGTTGTCCAACCTAATTTGCTTTTTTCTTCTTGCCATTGGGCGCAAAATTAGCTGAAAATAGCACCGATTAAAAGCTTAGTTTCATTTCAAGTCTTACTAAATTCGACCATTCAAATTTTTGACTTCATATTCATCAACACAATCAGCAAGCATACGTACCTAGTACGAAGATTTTCTACATAACTGACTCCATGCAAAAGACACTTATCATCACTGGCGGTACCTCAGGCATCGGCAAAGCCTGCATCCTCCGTTATGGCAAAGAAGGTTATCAAATCGTCTATACAGGTAGGGAACAAAGCAAAATAGACCGTGTCCAAAAGGAGTTTGAATCAGCTGGCATCCAATGCGTCGGCATCTGTGCACCTGTAGAAAGTGAAAAGGATGCTCAAAACGTGATAGAGGTAGCCATAGAAAAATTCGGGAGAATCGACGTGTTGATTTGCAACGCTGGCGTATCAATGAAGGCACTTTTTGAAGATGTGGATCTCAAGGTATTCGAGCGGGTCATGCAGATCAATTTTATGGGAACGATCAACTATGTCAAGCATGCTCTGCCTCACATCATCCAATCCAAAGGCTCTATTGTTGGCATATCGTCCATCAATGGTCACCGCGGTACGCCTGGACGTACTGCCTACTCAGCCTCCAAGTTTGCCATGGAAGGGTTCTTTGAGGCACTCAGAATAGAGGTGATGAAACGAGGCGTTCACATCATGACTCTGAGTCCTGGATACACCCAATCCAACATCCGAACCAATGCATTGGGTCCTAACGGAGCAATTCAAAATGAGTCTCACAAGAATGAAGAAAAACTCATGGATGCTGATACAGTAGCCAACCACATCTATCAAGCACAAATCCGCAAAAAACGGGGTGTGATCCTAACACTCCTCGGCAAAGCATTGATTTTCCTCAACAAGAGATTTCCAAAATGGATGGACAGAACTGTCTACAATGTCATGACCAAGGAAGACCCATCGTTGATTAGAGAGTAGTCGATGGTCAAAGGCTGAGACATAAAAGACAACGGTCAACAGTTAACTGTCGACCGTAAGCATTCACAATACTTTTTTTGATCAGAATCGTCACACATCAACTGTGGACAGTCGTCCATTGACTATCTATATAACCTTCTCTACCATTGACTGCTTGACATAGACCTCTGTGTCTCTCCACATGACTTTGCACCAGACATCGTCCTCAGTCACCACTGTGAGCCTGTGCCCCTTCTGAATCACCTCCACCAAATCAGATCCTGACGAAGGTCCGTCCATCAGGTAGGCATGGTCATGCGTGACAATGACTTGCTCAGGGCTCAATTGAAAATTGGACACAAAAAAGAAAACGATCAACAGCACACACATACTGATCGCATAGGGGTAGGCATTGGTTTTGCTCCAAAACTTGCGATAAACTACGACCACAAAAAGCAACAATGCAATCGCCAAGATTGAAATATTGACCAAGAAATAATTCCTATTGACCAGGCCTTTGAAAAAATCCGTGTCGGTCACTTCATACCCCTCCAATGTATGCTCCTCAGCAATATCCTGCATTTTGGTGCGGGCATTTTTGTTAGATGTGAGCAAATAATATTTGTTGAGATACAAAAGTGCTTGGCTATAATTCCCCAACCCTTCCTTGATGTATGCCATTTTCATCAGCATCTGTGGGCTGGCTTGACCTTCATTTTCGAGGATTTGGTGATAAATCTCAAATGATTCGGTGTATTTTCTCTCCTTGAATAGCGAGTCAGCCTGACTCAAGGAGGATTTATTCTCTAAGTCTTGCGCTGTTAATGAAGGAGTTATAAAAAGTCCTGAAACTATCAGAATAAAATTGAATAATATGTTTTGTTTTTTCGTCATTGCCTACCTAGATTTGCAACCGCAAAATAAGGGAATGGCTTAGAAATAAGAAAATTCTTTTAGAAGATTTGCAAAAAACGATTGGTTAGCTCAGCTGGTAGAGCAACGCCCTTTTAAGGCGTGGGTCCTGGGTTCGAGCCCCAGACCAATCACAACAAGACCCTGACAGCAATGTCGGGGTTTTTATTCACACCAGACGACTGGTTAGCTCAGCTGGTAGAGCAACGCCCTTTTAAGGCGTGGGTCCTGGGTTCGAGCCCCAGACCAGTCACCAAAGCCTCTTCAAACGAAGAGGCTTTTTTGTCCCGCAGCTTTACTGACTGATCCCTATTCAGGTCTATTCAGTGAGCTGTGTCATTATTAATCAATATCTAATCTGTCTTGATAAATAATAGCTAATTGAGAACCTGCTGCTGGATATGTGATACTTTAGGTGATGTCAAGCATATAGAGGCAGGCTGATACGACCTCAACAGATCCTTTAGGTCATCAATCCTTTCGGTGATCACTTCTCCCTCAGGGCAGTCCTTTACTTTGTGCAATTTTTTATGCCGACTGAGGTCTTCCTTTTTGAATTTGTTTAAGTATCCGCTTTGTGCTACAATTTCTTCCTTATGAGACAAATGGGTAAACAACTGACGACCCCATGCATCATGGATCAAAGTAAATCCTGCAATCCCTGTTTGTGCCTGATATGCTTTGGAAAACCCTCCGTCAATAACCATGAGCTTGCCATTTCCTTTTTTAGGGTTCTCTCCTCTCCTGACAGACACAGGAATGTGGCCATTTATGATGATGGCATCTGTGGAATTAAGACCAAATTCTCCTAACAACTTGATGCAAAACGCTTCATTTTCTCTCAATGAGAAATAGGTATTTTTCTTTTCTGTATGCAACAATTGATCACTTGTGAAATATCTTTCAAAGGTTGCCATCTTATCTTTCCCGAAAACGGGTGATAGCGGCCCTGTCCATAAATACCACAACAAGTCTTTAGAATATTCGGCATTTTCTCCAACTTTAATTGGCCATGCGTTTTTTATAGTTTGATTCAGAAAATCAAAAAGAGATTTACCTTGATATTGTCCACGGCCTAAATCCACTGGGATAAAGTCTCCATCTTGATCGACTGGGACACAACCGTGAAAGAACAAGTTGTTATTAGAAACCTTGTACATTCCTCCCTTTTCAAAAAGGAAGTTTGCGTGAGCTTGAAGTCTGTAGCTTTCAAGAAAGCATTTTTTCAATCTAAAAATCAGCTCATCTTCATCGTGAGTAAGCGAGTAAGGGTCTTCGGGATCTATCGTAGGAAAAAATGAGCTACTGAGTTTATGAATTTCACCGTTGATTTTAATCGTATTCTGATCAAAGTCTATTTTGTCAAGTAAAAGACGAGAATCCATGTTAAATTTTGGTCTACGGGCAATTAATTGTCCCTCCAACTTGAACTGTATAATTGCGACAGCCTTGTGCATGATTTTATTCAGGTCCTTCTCAGCGTCGCTCATAGCCTCGTCATCATCGGTTTTCGGCTCAAAACCAATCGCAGGGTCATCTCCATAATATTTCAATGCGAAGGTGGCCAAAGGGATAAGGTGTATTCCATATCGGATGAGTGTACCAATATTGCCATACCTGAGCGAAACTCTCAAGACATTGGCAATACACGCTTCGGATCCATATGCTGCACCCATCCATACTACGTCATGGTTGCCCCACTGGACATCACACTCCTGATGATCAATCAATTGATCGACGATAAGATCTGCCCCAGATCCTCTGTCATATATATCCCCTATGACGTGTAGTTTTTGTATGCTCAACTTCCGAATGAGGATGGCCATATCAGAGATGATGTTATTTTCTAAGTGTAACGCAAACAAATTGTCAATTACACTGAGTACATATCCTTGGTTGGTAGCATTTCTATTGACCAAATCCCAGATCACAGCATCAAATTTAGAAGTCATGACCTCATTGAAACGCCCCATTGAATACGTCCCAAGGAGAGTATTCATCACCTTGAGCATGTTTGAAACAACCCTTGTCAAGGACTCTTTTCTATCAACTCTATGCTCATAAAGCTCAAACGTATCTTGCGGATAGTAAATCATTGACAAAAGCTCACGTTTCTCCTGCGCAGACGTATCTACCGAGACAGTGCTATCGACAATTTGCTCAATCGTCCCAAAACCAATTCTAATTAGGTTTTCAAAAGTTTCGTGTGACCCATGCAAATCGCTTACAAACACCTCCGTGCCTTTGGTCAATTCAAGTATCGATGTTAGCCTGAGGAGTTCGGTAGAAGCACTTTCATAATCAGGGAATCTTTCAGACAATAGTCTAAGCGCCTTATTCATAATTGCAAGACATGTAATAAGAGAAACAAAAAGAATAAAAAAAGAAGGGAATCGCTGTTTAACAGGCGACTCCCCAATTCCATTTTCAAGATGGATAATTGCACTTATGGATTTTGCTTTGCCTCAGTATTATTGGTAACCTCATTGAGAGGAATGAAATAAATATTGCGTAGATCATCCCAAGGTATAATTTGAGTAGTTTCTCCATTTGGTAAATGGACACCTGGATAACTTCTATCAATATTCATTTTGTTTCTTACTAAATCGTGGGTTCTGAAGCCTTCCCAGGCCAATTCTAGTCTTCTTTCATTCAGCACCACCTCTAGGATATTAGCCAGTCCTTTAAAATCACCTGCCGAGTACAACTCAGTACCAGAAAGACCCGCACGCTCGCGAATTTTATTGACATCTGCCAGTGCTTCACTTTCATTGTTCAAATGTGCATAGGCCTCTGATCGGTTGAGATACACCTCTGCCAAACGAATCATTTGAGGAGAGTTTAAGGTCACGACATCATCCTGATATGAAAACTTGGTAATGAAATATTTGGGATAGCCGTTTCTCTGTTTGACGGTCACTCCATCGACATCATAATCTGGTTTGATAAAATCATTTCTCACATCGTTGGGATTGGCTCCCAAGAGGTCTCTCAACGTCTTGGAAGGATAAATCTCTCCCCACCCCAAGCCTTGATCTGTCAAGTACATGGATCCAACAGCTGCAAGTGTTTTATCATCTTGAAGCAATTGAGCAACATACCAGATCGCCTCAGAAGAAGAAGCGCTATTCCATAACGAATTGACATAATTGTCTCTAGGCTCCAATTCATATGGGCCATTTGTGATTACCTCATCAGCATAATCAATGGCGTCTTGCCATCTTTCCATGTGTAAATACACTCTACTCAACAGAGCCTGCGCCGCGCCCTTGGAGGCAAACGCACGGCCTCTTCCTGTCCCCATCAACTCCTCTGCTAGCAATAAATCTTCTTCGATTTGATCATAGCATTGACCTACAGTTGATCTAGCTTTCAATGGCGAATCTTCTATTGACAACTTTAGAATCACACCATCATTGTCGACACCATGAGAATAAGGTAAGGCAAAAAGTTTCAGTAACTCCAAATGCATGAATGCGCGAAGAAAATAGCTCTCACCCAACAACTGTCTCGAGTTCTCGTCCTGAGTATCGCCTAGGACTGCTATTATCTGATTGGCTCCATTGATTATTCTATAAGAAGAAAACCATAGATAACTTGTATTGTTCATCGCCGCAAAATGCTCGCGAGTAAAAGAGTAAAACAACGGATCTGTAGTTGATCCACTTAGCATTACATTGTCACTGGCATATTCAGCCAAATGGTGATAATGGCGTATCCAATAATTGGCTGTGTTGTTCGCTCCATAGTAGGTGATGACATCTTTCATCATGGCATAGTTGCCATTAGTGGCTGCCAGCAATCCTTCATAGTTTGTCGACAAAGATTCCGCCACGATGCCTTCACTTGGCAATTGATCCAACTCACACGCTGTAGTTATCATTATCAAGCAGGCAAAACTTATTATTAATATTCTTTTCATCTCTCTTCTGATTAAAATTTAGCGGTGAGTTTTATCAAATACTGCTTACTGATAGGATATTTAAAATCCTGAAAGCCTGGCAGTTCATACTCTGATGCAGAAATTCGTGTTTCAGGATCCAACCCCGAAAATTTCGTCCAAGTAATCAAATTGTCTGCGCTCAAGGAAAGATTCAGAGATTGCAAACCAATTGCAGAAATCATGTCTCTTGGAAATGCATAACCTAAAGAAACATTTCTCAAACGTATGTAATCACCATCCTCTAGATACCTAGAAGAGACCGCATTTGATTGCTGGTTACCTCCTCTTACAGGCAATGGGTGAGTTGCCTCGTCCCCTGGTTTTTCCCATCTACTCCATCCATCTTGGAGATTCATCAAATTATACTCAGGATATGCTCCATCACTGTCAAAAAGCTGACGTGCACTGTGATACACCTTGTTACCAAATTGATATGACAACAAGACATTGAGCGATATGCCTTTGTAAGCAAAGCTATTGGTCCATCCACCGTAAAACTTTGGAAGTACATCTCCCACGGCCTGATACTCTGCTTGAGAATATACACTTGTCGCTTCTCTCGATATCACATTCCCATCCGCATCACGATTCACCTTCTCCCAAAGAGGGCTACCGTCATCTGGATTCACTCCCAGCCACTTGGGCAAATACCATTGTCTCAGAGATCCTCCTACCTCAGAGATCTGCTGTGCCCCTGTCCCAAAGTACAATTCATCGTCATCACCTAAACTCACTATTTCACTTTTATTCCATGAAATATTAAAACCTGAGTTCCAAGAAAATTTACTAGTTGATTTTAGAATGTCAGCATTTACGGCAAGTTCTACTCCTTGATTTTTCACTTCTCCAGCGTTCCTCAACTGTTCTTCATATCCAATAGACAATGGTAGCTGAACTCTCAGTAGCATATCCTTGGTTGAGTTTTGATAATAATCAAGAGTAACATTGATTCGATCAAACAATGACATGTCCACCCCTACATTCCTAGAGACGACTGTCTCCCAAGTAATCTGTCTATCTGCCAACAAGGGAATTGTACCAGCAGGACTGCCATTATAATTGGTAGAAAGGTCATAATATGATAAATAAGGAAAGTAAGTACTACCTACATTGTCATTGCCAACCTCTCCGTAACTAGCTCGAGCCTTCATGAAAGTAATCGGTCCCTCGCCAAAAAAGTCCTCTTCACTAATCAACCATGAGGCGGACACACCAGGGAAGTACCCCCATCTATTGTTAGGGCTAAATTTGGAAGACCCATCTGTTCTGAAAACTCCTGTCAAGAAATACTTTCCTGCATAGGAATAATTTAGCTCCGAAAGGAAAGACATCCGGGTACTGGTCACATTTGATCCTCCCACACTCACTGGCTCTGCTGCCGCATCCAGTACATTCAATCCGATGGGGATGTTTCGTGCCGAAGCATTCAAATATTCCGCATAATAACTAGCCCCCTCTACACCTACAAAAGCACCAACAGAATGCTTGCCGATATTCTTGCTTCCTCTAAGAATTAAAGTGGAAATCGCATCTCTCGAACTATTGTCCGAGCTAGTAAGTGTCCCATTACTGGCCTTACCATCTTTGGTTCTAGGATCATAAAAAGTTTCATATCCCGAATCAAACAAAGACACCATGGTACGAGACTCAAGACTCAGCCACTCTGTCATATCAATGGTCAAAAAGACGTTGCCCGTCATGGCCAAAGATTTGTTTTTGTTGTAATTGTACTGAGCCGTATGCAACACATTTCTTTTATCCCTACCATACCATTCGAGAGATGTGGTATTGTCGATGTATTTTACCGAACCATCATCCGCATAAGGATTATCCCAAGGTAAATTTAGAAATGGGTCATATCTCCAATCCCAAAAATCTTGGTTGCTGTCACTTTGAACTACCGAAAAATTTGTTTTAAGATTTATGTTATCCTTGATCTGAAAACCCAAATTCGTACGAAAGCTGATTCGTTCATAGCCTGTATTCACAAGTGTTCCATCCTCATTATAGTAGTCCAGAGACACAGCATAGGTTGAGTTTTCACTACCTCCTCTCGCTGCTACATAATAATTTTGAAGCATGCCTGGCTGATACACTTCATCGACCCAGTTAAAATTTTGATCCTCCAAATTACTCGGTCTTTGATTAAGAAAACCCACAGTATTGGTGCCCCACATTACCTTTTGAACTTCATAAAGATCAGCTCCGTTCATTACCGAAAAATTTCCCGTCGTAATTCGCTTTTGCCCTAAGGTAGCCGAAAACTCTATTTCTGAATTTTTCTTCGTCCCTACCTTGGTAGTCACCACCATCACTCCACCAGAAGCTAACGAACCATAAAGTGCCGTAGCAGCGGCATCTTTCAATATCGTCACAGATTCTACATCATTGGGTTGATAAGTCCCCCCAATCATACCATCCACTACTACTAGTGGTGCTCGATCTGCCGTGAGAGAATTGACTCCTCTAATTCTTATTTCAGCAGCGGACCCAGGAGCACCTGTCGATGTAGTGACACTCACACCCGCAACCTTACCCTGAAGCATGCTTTCGACATTGGAGGAAGTCACGTTCTGTAAATCATCACTACCCAAAGTACTGGCAGAAGCCGAAATCTCTTGCCTTGATTTGATTGAGTACCCCATCACCACTACTTCTGAAAGCTCAGATGCATCTGGCTCCAAGGTAACGTCAACAACGGACCTACCTCCTATTGCCTCTCTAGTACTGGCAAAACCCACAAATGAAAAGACTAAAACATCGTCTCCCTTTGCCTCAATAGAATAATTACCCTCGAGATCAGTAACGGTTCCTACTGATGAACCTACAACAACAATTGTCGCTCCCGGCAACCCTTCTCCATCCTCACTTGATATCACTCGCCCATTAACCAAAGACTGAGCCTTCAAATTTGGAGCAATTATAACCAATAGCAGGATTAACACTCTTCTTATAAATGTTTGTATCATATAATTATCTGCTTTAAACTTTCATTTCCTTTTATTTAAGAATAGCCAAATTAAATAATATTTATTTAACTTTCAATTTCTTTCTTTAATAAAATAAAATTTTCTTTATCTTATTTATTATTCTTTCAATTTATCAGCACATATAACATGATTTTATTCAAACCATCATCCAAATGGCTCATATTCACTTTTGCAACAACCATATCGTGGGGCATATGGGGAGCACTTATAGAATTACCCGAAAAAAATGGCTTTCCTGCTACCATGGGATACATTGCATGGGCACTCACCATGGTACCTTGCGCAATCATAGCACTCAAAATAGCAAATTGGAAGCTTGACAAAAAGCCTAAATCCATCTTACTAGGTATGGCAGCAGGCTTAACAGGTGCTGGTGGTCAAATCATACTGTTCCAAGCATTGCGCGAAGGACCTGCGTATATTATTTTTCCTATTATATCCCTCTACCCAATCATAACCATCTTGCTTTCCGTCTCAATTTTAAAGGAATCAGCAAGCAAAAGACAAGTTTTTGGAATTCTATTTGCCCTTGCGGGAATTTTTCTTCTCTCTTATAGTAAAGGAGACAATTCTATCACACAAGGATACACTTGGCTCATCCTCTCTGGACTCGTATTTCTATCATGGGGCACTCAAGCCTATGTAATGAAATTCTCCAATGAATCAATGAGCGCTGAAAGTATCTTCTTTTATATGACAATCTCCAGCCTTATATTGACACCTATAGCATACGTGATGACAGACTTATCCATAGATATCAATTACGGATGGGATGGAGCATACAGCGCACTACTGATTCACTTCCTCAATTCTATCGGCGCACTAACCTTGGTATATGCACTTAGATACGGAAAAGCAATCATAGTCGTACCCTTGACAGGCCTATCTCCATTGATCACAATCACACTATCCCTAATCCTGTATAACGTGTGGCCTAGCCCCTCACTATTTACCGGAATGGTGCTAGCCATAGTTGCGATATGCCTATTCTTCGAAGAATAACTGCTGATCCGCAGATATCTATATGTTATTTAAACTACGACACAAACAATATTAATATTTTATTAAATTTCGTTTGCTTTCTTTTTAAAACTTTATAACTTTCGAAATCTAATTATAAAGGTTACGAAAAGTGTCGGAACCTAGTCTCTAAAAAAAATAAATTAAACTATATGAAAAATCTCAACTTTAAAAATTTGCTAACGCTGGGCTTATTAGTAAGTGCCACTGTGTTTTTCTCATGTGAGGACAAAGAAGACAAACTACTTGCTCCTGAAGCTGGATTTACTTCTGAAATAGACGGCAAGACCATCACACTTACCAACACGACAGAAGGAGAAGAAGTAACCTATTCTTGGGATTTTGGTGACGGAAACACTTCAGTGGAAGTATCTCCATCACATACTTATGAAGTAAATGGTAGCTATGTAATTACCTTGATAGCAACCAACGAAAGCGGTACAGACGACACGCAAGCTGCTGTAGAAATCATCAACATAAAAATCGATGGTGACTTAAGTGATTGGGATGACATTCCTGCTTTGGATTTCGAAGGAGACGGATCTTTTGTACAAGTGAAAATGGAAAATCTAGGAAACCAAAAGCTTTACGTCTATATTGAAGGAAATCAAGATGCGACTTCATTTATTGATTTTTGGTTAGATCTTGATCATGAAGCAACAGCTTTGGGAGAAAGCGACACCACTGGATACACCAATCCCGCCCTATACCCTGCAACCAATTTAGGTCTTGACGTCCTGTTTGAAGGTATATTTGGCAGCCCATCAGGAAGAGAACTCAGCGGAATGTTCTTCGGTATATTTTATACAGATGACGATGACGATCTATTCACCAACAACACCGATTTCTCAAAAAGAATAGAACCAGGATTCAGTAATCAAGTAATCTTTTCTGACTTTGTCAAAACAGAAGGAAGTGTCGCTTACGAATTCTCGATTGACCTCCAAGCATTCCCAGAACATTTAATCCCAGAACAAGGCAATAAAATTAGCTTTTTCATAGACGAATGGGCTAATTCACCTGAATCAACTGATGGTTGGTGGGCAAGTTTTTCTGGCCACTACCCAGGCAACCAAGGTGCCGATGGAGCTGAGGCAGCTACCTACATTTTGAAATAATCTATCTTTTCATTTTAAGGACGCAATGTTATGGACAAAACCACAACATTGCGTCCTTTTATTAACAGATTTTAGTCATGCAAAAAAGTCTAATAGTTGTCATCTTCTTCATCCTTACAAGTCCCCTAAGGTCCAACTGTCAATCAGTCACATACCAAAGCCACAGCGATATCATATCCAATCCAGAAAGAGGGTTTTATCACCACACGGAAACACACTCAGCCAACTATAACTTACTCTCTGAATCAACACTTGCTTCTTACCAGCAATCAGAATCTATTACCCAAATATTACGCGTGTTTTACCTAGAAGACTTTAGAACATCTCCAATCTCAGAAGAATACCTCAACAATATAAGAAAAGACTTTAGTGTAGCCAGAAACGCAGGTATCAAATGCATCATTAGGTTTGCCTATACGACTAAAAGCACCTCTCCATACAATGATGCTAAACCGGAAATTGTTCAAACACATATTGCCCAATTGAAACCTATTTTTCAAGCGAACGCAGATGTAATTGCAGTCATGCAAGCTGGATTCATAGGTGCTTGGGGAGAATGGTATTACACGGACCATTTCTCTAGCAACCTCAGCGTCACCGAAAAAGATTGGGAAAACAGAAGACAAGTAGTTTTCAACCTATTAGACGCACTAAGCAGCGACAGATTTCTACAAATAAGAACTCCCGGTTACAAGATGAAAATTTTTGATTCACAAGAACCCCTAGATGAATCCACCGCCCTTTCAAACACATACAATAGTCGACTTGGGCATCACAACGACTGTTTCGTTGCCTCCTCTTCTGACTTTGGCACTTATGTTAATCCAGATGTGGAGAAACCTTACCTCAATCAAGAGACGCTATATACCCCAATGGGCGGTGAAACTTGCGCGCTCGCCTCGCCCTATTCCGACTGTGACAATAGTTCCAACGAACTGGCACGTTTTCATTGGTCTTACCTAAACAGAGACTACAATACTCAAGTACTTAACGAATGGGACAGCCAAGGTTGTTTTGATGAGATCACGCTAAAGCTTGGATACAGATACGAGTTGATATCTGGTACATTTACAGAAATGGTTCAACCTAGTGGTACGTTTTCATTCAATCTAAACCTGCAAAATATCGGCTATGCCAACCCATACAACCCCAGAGAAATAGAAATAATACTCAGAAATCAAGACACTTCGGAAGAATATTTGATCAAACCTGAGGCAAACATCAGACTTTGGCCACTAGGAGAAAATATCAATCTTTCGTTTACCGCTGGCATCCCTGCAGAGGCAATAGAAGGCAGCTATGACTTATTGCTAAACTTGCCAGATTCATACGAAACCTTACACGACGATCCTAGATACTCTATACAAATGGCTAACACTGGTGTATGGGAGTCAAATACCGGGTATAATAATTTAGCACAAACTATTTCGATTTCATCTGCTGGCACCCAACCTTTATACACAGGAGATATGGAGTTCAAGCTGATAGGAGCAACCTCAGACAATCTAGAAATCGAGGGTAGTTCTGAAATCTTTGGCACGACAAGTACTACTGGGATACTAGTCTATTGGGGCAGACAAAATACAGAGCTGAAACGCATCATACAGCGCTCAGAAAACGCAGGCGAATTCACCACTATAGCAGCCACACAAGCAAGTGAAGACTACTACTTAGACGCAAATGTTGAATCACAAAACCAATATACATACAGATACTACCTGGTACAGAACGATCAAAAGACGGCATATTCAGACGAAATCACACTAGAAACCAGCGACATAACCACACCGTCAATATCTATTGATGGACAGAAAGCTGACTGGGGAATTTCACCCCTACTAAATTCAGCAACACATGCAGGTCAAGCTTTCAGTATGCGGGTGTTTTTCGATGTTCAGAACCTAAACATACTCATGGAGGGACCAATTACTCAATATGAAGTCTACATCAATTCAGACCTTGACGGCAACACTGGATACCAAGAGGAAAACAATCCCATCCAAGGGGCAGATTACTTTATATCAAATCAAACCCTCTATAGATTCATCAATTCACAGTGGTCAGAAACCGAAGCAGTTATTACCACAGCAACAACAAGTAATATCACCGAGATTTCACTCAATCAAAAGGAACTTGAAAACTTAGGTTTACAGACTTCAGTTTCGTTTTACTCCTTGGTAAACAATGGTGAAATCCAGCTTTCCTCTACAAGCAACAAACCATCCATCGCATTCAGAGCACTACCCCCAGACCTACCTTCAAACATAACGGTTAAGAAATCGGAACTAATGCCAAAATCAAGGTTATTAATAACTTGGGAGGCATGTACGTACTGTACAGGGTACACATTAGAGAGATCCCTAGATCAAAGCAACTACATCGAAATAGGAAGATACAACGCTAATACGATAGAAACTCTAGATGACAACCTAGAAAATGAGACCACCTATTTTTATAGAATGACTTCCTTTAACAACATGGGAAGTTCTACCTACAGCGAACCAGTAAGCGGCACCACAGGAGAGACAATTTTAAAAACCCAGTTCGAAAAAAACGATTTCAATGTCTACCCAAACCCTACCACTGGCATCATCAATCTATCCAAAGCATACAATAAAATCTTCCTTTACTCTATATCAGGAACAATGCTCAGGTCAGCAGAGCAAACCTCTAGCGTAGACTTGAGTCAACTCCAAAAGGGTGTTTACATATTAGTAGCAGAAGACATTCAAACTAAATCCACAACAAAGGTGATCAAGCTATGATCACCTTTACTCCCGCATCTTCTAACCTCCTGCGATCCTCGTTATCTATCTTATCATCCGTCACTACCACATCAATTCTATCAACAGGACAGATATAGGCAAAGCTTTTCTTTTTGAATTTACTAGAGTCAGTCAAGAGAATTACTTCGTTAGCTATCTCAATCATTAATTCATTGAGATGGGCTTCCTCAATATTTGGTGTATACAGCCCCGTTTTGGTATCAAAACCATCCACTCCTAAAAAAGCCTTGTCTACATAGAAATTTTTGAGACCCCGCTCTGCCATTGGCCCTACCAACGACTGAGAATTTTTCCGAAGATACCCTCCAGGAATGGTCAAGCTTACATTTGGATTATTAATCAACTCACCTGCTATATTGAGAGCATTTGTAATCACAGTCAAATCCTTTATACCATTTAGGTTTTTAACCATCTCTGCAGTAGTAGTACCCGAGTCAATCAAGATAATCTCCGAATCACTAATTAAATTGGCAGCTGCCCTACCAATTTTAACCTTTTCATTGTAATTAAGTTTATCTTTTTCAGATAGGTTATAATCGACCCCTACCCTTCCTTCAATTTTCATCGCACCTCCACGTGCACGAATCAAAAGATTCTTCTGCTCTAGTTGATCCAGATCATTACGAATCGTAACTTCACTTACACCAAATCTAGAACTCAATTCTTCTACAAAGACCTTACCATCAGCATGAATAGCAGTAAGGATATCATTTCGTCTAGAGACAGTGGAACTTCTAGTATTTATAGGCATGGTTATGTGTTTATTGCAAAAATAGAAAAGTTTGGGACTTTAAAACAAGCGTTAATTATTAATGAAACTTTTCAAAAGTAAAAAAAGTAGTTACGAAAGTTTTTGAAAGCTTGAAGTTTATATTTAAATTTGAATCGACTCAATAAAACAAGCTTACACAAGATAAAACATATATGCACTTTTTAAATATCGATATTAAAACTCTAGAATCTTTGGGTGGTATACACACTGCCAGAGAGATTGCCCAACAACCAGCAGTTTGGAGAAAAATATGGAGTATAATACAGGAACAAAAGGATGAACTTAGTGAATTTCTAAGTAAAGCTGATTTTCATAAAATTATCTTAACAGGTGCTGGTACAAGCGCATACATCGGAGAATCCCTCACAGGAACTTTCTTTAGACACCAAAAAGGTTGTACAACAGCCATTCCCACGACCAATTTAGTTTCACATCCTTATGATTACTTCTCTAGCGAGGAGTCCTTACTTATGATTTCATTTGCTCGCTCAGGCAACAGTCCTGAGAGCAAAGCAGCAGTCGAGCTTGCCGATAAAATAAGTAAAAAATGTTACCATTTGATCATCACATGCAATCCAGTCGGTGAACTAGCTACATACCATACTAAAGGTGATAAGTATATCTTAAAGCTACCAGAAGAAACAAATGACAAGAGCTTAGCCATGACGAGCAGTTATACTGGTATGCTTTTAGCAGGTCTGCTTGTGGGCCGCTTAAATGAAATAGAAGCACTCAAATCACAGGTTGAGCAAGCTAGTAAGTACGCCGAAAGAATTTTAGAGTCATACCTAGATACTATCAAAGAAATTTCATCTCTACCATTCAAAAGAGCTGTATTTTTAGGTTCTGGGCCATTATTAGGTACTGCTACCGAATCACAACTCAAGCTCCAAGAACTTACTGATGGTGCGATTATCTGCAAAGAAGAATCCTTTCTAGGGTTTAGACATGGCCCTAAAGCCGTTGTTGATGAAGATACACTCATCGTGTACTTGCTATCAAATAACAAATATGTATGTCAATATGAACTTGATTTAATATTTGCCATGGAAAAAGGAAAAAAGGCACTCTCTCAAGTGGTTATTGCAGAACATTTTGATTTTGATTTGGATGTCAATTTTAGCATCCAATACACTGACAATGGAAATAGTCTTGACGAAGATTTCCTTTCATTGCCATCGATACTCCCTGGTCAACTCTTAGGCTTCTTCAAATCACTGGATCAGGGGCTCCAGCCTGATGAACCCTCTTCAAGCGGTGCGATTTCACGTGTAGTCCAAGGTGTTAACATTTATATTTTGCCTCAACCAACTCAAAACAGATAGCACAATGAAGAAAGTACTAGTTGTTGGAGAACTGAATGTCGATATCATCTTAAATAACATAGATGGTTTCCCTGAAATTGGCAAAGAAATTCTTGCTGAACAAATGACCGTAACTCTAGGAAGTAGCTCTGCCATTTTTGCAAGTAATCTTTGCTCATTAGGTGCTGATGTAACCTTTTTAGGGAAAATAGGGCAAGATCAATTTGGTGAGCTGATTGAAGATACTCTCCAAAAAAAGGGGGTAAAAACAGACTCTTTGATTAAGTCTAAAGCATACGCTACTGGATCAACCATAGTCCTCAATTATGACCTTGACAGAGCCAACATTACCTTTCCTGGAGCAATGGAACATCTCAATGCCCAAGAAGTTGAAGACGGTATCTTTGCAGAAGTAGAACATCTTCATGTGAGTAGCATTTTTATGCAGCCGGCACTCAAATCTGGAATTTTAGATCTTTTCAAAAGAGCCAAGTCGTGTGGGCTAACTACGTCACTCGATCCTCAATGGGATCCATCCGAGCAATGGGATTTGAACCTTCAAGAGGTACTCCCTTACATAGATATTTTCCTTCCCAACAGGGCTGAACTCTTGAATTTGACCAAAACTAGTACCATAGAAGATGGGATAGATAGTATCACAGATGTTGCCAATATCATTGCTGTAAAAGACGGTGCTGAAGGATCATACCTCATCAATAAAGGAAAAACCGAATGGCTACCAGCTTTCTTAAACAAAAATGTAGCAGATGCCATAGGTGCTGGAGACAGCTTCGATGCAGGTTTCATTTTTCAATACATTCAGGACAAACCGCTCATCGAGTGTCTAAAATTTGCAAACCTTACTGGAGCTATTAACACCACAGAATCTGGTGGCACCAAGGCATTTGAAAATAAAGATAGAATCATGGAAATAGCACAAACGCGATTTTCTTACAGTATATAAATATTAAACAGGAGCTAATAGCTCAAAAAATTTCACACGCTTAGAAACACAGGTTTCTAAGTAACCTATTTGGATTAAGCTAACAAACATGAAATTACAAGAACAACTCGCTCTTAACAAAAAAGAGGGAAAAGCTTTACTGGCTACTAACTTCTATAATTTTGAGACTCTATCTGCGGTATTGACAGCTGCGAAGGAGACCAATTCATCCATTATCCTCCAGCTTTCAGAAAGCTCCATTGCCTACATGGGACTAGAAGTAGCTACCCAATTGGCAAGAGCTGGAATAAAGCAGTATGGCATAAATGCTTGGCTTCACCTTGATCACGGAAATGATGTAGACTTGGTCAAAAAATGCCTAGATGCTGGTTTTGACTCAGTGATGATTGACGCAAGTGAAAGACCCTTTGAAGAAAATATCAAAATCACCAAAGAAATCGTAGATTATGCTAAGCCGTTAGGTGCTAATGTAGAAGCGGAACTAGGATACATATCTAAACTGGGACAAGAACAAAAGATGATCTACACCCGGCCAGAAGAAGCCAAGAAATTTGTAGAAGAGACAGGAGTTAATGCTCTTGCAATTGCGGTAGGGTCTGCTCATGGTTTTTATAAGGAAACCCCAAAGCTTCAACTAGATCTCATTGCAGAAATCAACGAAGCAACAACCGCAGCCTTGGTACTCCATGGAAGTTCTGGAATCCCACATGACCAACTACAGGAGTCTATCAAACGAGGGATCACCAAGATTAATCTAGCTACAGAAATCAAGAATATTTTCATGAAGAAACTACAGCTAACGCTGTCCGAGTCTGATGAGATTGACCTGAGAAAAGTTTTTCCATTGGCAACTCAATCGGCCATTGATTTGGTAAGGGACAAGCTCAATACTGTCAACTTTAGAGCATAATAATGAAGAGTATATATTGCGTCATAGCGTTATTTATATATCAGCAGAGTCTGGCCCAATCGCCAGACTCTCTTCTACTTAAAGATTACCAGCCTTACTCCATCTACAATATCCAAAAAACGACGATTCATCAAGCTCAATGGCCCGTCATTGACATGCACTCACACCCGTATGCTACTTCTCAAAAAGAGCTCGATGAATGGGTAACAGTCATGGATCAATTTGGAATAAAAAAAACCATAATCCTTACAATGACTACTGGACAGGAATTTGACAGTCTAGTTGACGTTTACTCAAAATACCCAGATCATTTCGAGCTATGGTGCGGAATAGACTATACTGGATATGAAAAAGAGGGCTGGACAAACCATGCCATTACTGAGTTAGAACGCTGCTATTCCAAAGGAGCGAAAGGAGTTGGAGAATTAGGCGACAAAGGGCATGGTTTGATCTATTCCAAACCAACACCTGCTTACAATTTACACATCAATGACATACGATTACAACCACTCATTAGACGTTGTGGAGAATTGGGCATGCCAATCAATATTCATGTCGCAGAACCCAAATGGATGTATGAGGCGATGGACAGTCATAACGATGGCCTTATGAATGGATATAAGTGGCGAATCGACACCACACAGACATCATTAAATCACTCTCAACTTATCCAATCTCTAGAAGAGGCCATCTCTAAAAATCCCAAAACAACTTTTATCGCCTGTCACTTTGCAAACTGTAGTTACGATCTCAGCATCTTATCCAAGATACTCGATAATCACCGCAATTTATACGCAGACATTTCTGCACGATTTGGTGAGACCGCCAGCATTCCAAGACATATGCTTGCTTTCTATAACAAATATCAAAACAGACTCCTGTTCGGTACGGACATGGGTTCAGAAAAAGAGATGTACGAACTAGTATTCAGGATTTTAGAATCTGATGATGAACACTTTTACAACCCATACTATTTCAACTACCATTGGCCATTGCATGGTTTTGGCCTATCGAAAAAAGTACTCAAGAAACTCTACTATGAAAATGCTCAAAAACTTCTTTCGCACTAGTATAGGACTCACTGCTTTCCTGTTTTTTTTTGGATGTAATAATTCAAATTTTGTGGTCATCACAAACGGTGACTTGCAAATGAGTATATCCAACCAATTATTCACAAAACTCTCCGACACCTCAAAACGACAAGACTTAACGTCACTTGGAGCGACCGAATACCTTGAAATAGATAATCGACGACTTGAGTCATTCGAAGTGACCGAAAGAAAAGTCAATGAAACAAAAGAATTAGGCGGTGCTAAAATTTATACCATTTCTGGAATCAATAAGGAGACTAAAATCTCCAAAACAATAACAATTACCGCATATACACTACATCCAGACCTACTCACTACTCAAGTGACCTATATCAATCTCTCAGATCGAGACATAGCTATCAAAGCTTGGATCAACCAAGCCTATACAATCTCATCACAACGTGAAGAAACTCCCTTTTGGGCATTCCAAGGATCATCGTCCAGCGAACGTGCAGATTGGATCAAACCAGTCACTCCAGGCTACTATCAAAAAAACTACATGGGAATGAACAACTCGGACTATGGTGGTGGAATCCCGTTGACTGACATTTGGAATCCTGAAATAGGTATTACCATTGGACACGCCGAACTAAACCCTAAGTTAATTTCTCTACCCACAGAGATGAAAAAATACGACAATGAAGTTTCAGTATCCATTCGACAAGATTTTTCATACCCACAATATTTGGCGGCTGGTGACACATTAAAGACTTTAGAGACATTTGTATCCATTCATTCGGGAGATTACTACAACGGATTGACCAAGTACTCCAAACTCATGCAAGCCAAAGGTATCCAAATGCCAGAGCCAGAACCTTTTGCATTTGAACCTATCTGGTGTGCTTGGGGCTATGAAAGGAACTTCACAGCAGACGAGGTAGTAGGTACCTTACCAAAAGTAAAAGAGCTCGGAATCAAATGGGCAGTTTTAGATGACGGTTTTCAACTAGCAGAAGGTGACTGGCATGTAAATCAAGATAAATTCAGCAAAGGAGATAGCCAAATGCGCGAATTGGTAGATGAAATTCATGCACAAGGACTAAAGGCCAAGCTTTGGTGGGCACCTCTAGCCGCAGACCCTGGCAGTGATTTACTCAAAGAGAATCCAGACATGAGACTATATCTTAGTGATTGGGCTCCTCAGTACATTACCTGGTGGGATGCATACTACCTCTCCCCTTCACACCCGCAAACAATCCAACACACCCAAGAAATCGTAAATTTATTCCTCAACCAATGGGATTTTGATGGACTAAAAATGGACGGTCAACACATGAATGCCATAGCACCAGATTACAATCCCAAAGCTGGGCTCGAATATCCTGAGCAAGGATCAGAAAAACTTCCAGCTTTTTTTAAATTAATCTACGAACAGGCACACACAATCAAACCCCACGCTGTAATCGAGAATTGCCCCTGTGGCACATGCATGTCGTACTTCAATATGCCTTATATGAATCAATCCGTTTCCTCTGACCCCACAAGTTCTTGGCAAATCCGACTAAAAGGCAAAACTTACAAAGCACTCATACCAAATACTGCATATTATGGCGACCATGTAGAACTGAGTGACAATGGAGACGATTTTGCTAGTTCATTTGGAGTTGGAGCTGTACTTGGTACCAAATTTACTTGGCCAAAAGACAACCCAGATGCCTCTGGCAGTTATCTATTGACAAAAGAGAAAGAGGTAAAATGGAAAAAATGGTTTTCTCTTTATGATCAAAAAATGTTATCCAGAGAGATCTATAGGGGTGATTTATATGATATTGCATATGACCGTCCAGAAACTCACCTCATACAAAAAGGAGATACCTTACATTATGCCTTTTACTCAGACTCTTGGGATGGAAAAGTAGAACTGAGAGGTTTATCCAAAGGACAATATATAGTCCGAGACTATGTCAATCATCGAGAGATTGCTGAGATTTCTGATCAAACCAACAAACTAAACATTCAGTTTAAAGATTTTATTTTATTAGAAGTTTATCCAAAATAATATGAGCATCATTTTTCCAAGACCCTTTGCCATAGCTATAGATGACTTAGGCTGGCTAAAAGGATACGACGAGGGCGAAGAAGGTTATGGACCTTATAGGCTAGGTATCGATCGTCTCACCACCATCGCTGACTATGAGGCGGTCATCGACCTAGCAAAAAAAGCTGGCGTAAGATTACAAGGCCTATTTATATTAGGCGAAATGGACAGAGAAAATTTTCTTGGAGACTATCCTACCACGACACATTTTAGAGAAAATTGGGACAACAGCGAAAATATCTCTGACTTGCAGCTTGAAATGATGGAATATGTAAAACATCATGGAGCTCACCTCGAATTTGGTTTACACGGTATAGGTCATGAGTTTTGGCCAAAAGAAGGAACAAGAAGAAGAGCTGAATGGTACAATACGGATGACGACCACCCTTGGCCAGAAGAAGAAATTCGCAAACACGTGGAATGCTTCGTCAGAATCATGAAACAGTATGGAATAAGCAAAGAAGAAGGTCATTCCTTTCCAGAAAGCTTCGTCCCATGCGCTTACAGCTACTACTGGAATCCCAATGGAACATATAGCTTAGGCAGTGTACTAGGAGAATACGGTATTAGATTCGCTAATACCGACTTCACTCAGATACCCGAATGTAATCCTCCAAAAGAAGACAATGGAGGAGGTTTTGACCACAAGGTTCACGTAATGAATCGCTACAACTATGGGAATTTATGGTGCGCTGAAGCCAAGCTCCCAGATACTCCACTAGCCGACCAACCTACAGATTACATAGAAACTCATTGGCCTAACCTACTATATAGTAAAGAAGAATCACAACAAGACGTAACAGCTAAATGGGTGGACTACTATCAATCTGTACAAAAAGATAGTAGTCGGTACTGTGCAAAAAACACAGAACAGATGCACTCTCAATGGCTATATAAAAAATACACGAAAATCACAGAAAAAAAACCTAATACAGTCCATATCGACAACACTGAAATGCCAGATGAAGTGTACGCCAATTTATCTCCTAGCAACATGGTTTTAAAAATCCAATTGAGCGAGGGACAACACATTTCTTCTGCAACACTAGATGGAAAATGCATTCCTGCATATTTTGAAGATCAAGGATACGCCTTCCTATACCTACCTCCACTCCTTCAGAAAAAATATGAGTTGAAGTATGAATTAGGAGTTACCCAAATCTCTCAGATAGTATGGCATGACAATACTTCCAACATACTTGACACTTCTTGTACCAAGGAAGAGACCCGTGTCAAACTGAGGTGGTATGGTAGACAAACATTAAGAATACTGAACGTAAAAACTCCAGTAGAAATCTCTTCCAACAATCAAAAATTAAAAATACTTGACTGGAAAGTAGAGGGTGAATATCTGAATATCGATCTGGAAGCACACGATATCCAAGGTGAAACAGGAACGATTCAAATCAAATACTAAAAGCCTCTACTAGGTTTAGTGAGTTTCAATTAGAGTTGAAAATGAGGTTGTCTTAATAGACAGCCTCTTATTTTTTCTGTTGATTTCCCACGCTGTTTCCGAGTAATACGTTTGCTTGCGCTTTTATCGGGAACCACCGACAGGTTATATAAAAAGAAGGGGACAGAAACTCAAAACTTATTCCTATCCCCTCTTTCCTTTCAAATAAATGGCTATGTCTAGTTTAGTTGATTATTTTCACCAACCTGCTATAAGTTTTGTCTCCAACAGAAACCTTTGCCATATACAACCCAGCGTTCAAATATTCCGAAATATTAAGTGACAAAATTTGATTACCAACATGTATCCGATCACTGTAAGTCGGCATGACTTGTTTTCCACTCAAATCATAAAACCTCACATCAACCAGAGATTGCTCTGGCAATGACAAGGATATATTTATTTCCCTACTCGATGGGTTTGGATAGAGACTAAAACCAACTACTCGTGTCTCCTCAAGCTCAGAAACCCTTACTCTGCTACCCGCAGAACCCATTACATAAGGAGAAGCCGCACCACCTGTAGTAGGGATGTATCCAGATGGAGACCACCCAGAATTCATCATTTTGGCAGCCAGACGAATTGTAGAGGATAGACTGCCTAGTGAAGACTTGCTGATCGCCATTTCTATCACCGATCCGCTTTTAGATACGGTGACCGCACCCAGGCTGGTCCATGACCACCCAGAACCTTGACCATTGTGAGCAAACAAAGTCCCGTTTTCTACCATATAGTCAAATCCAGTTGACGGCCAATCAGTATAGAGATATTCATTACTTCCAGCCGAAGTGCTGTTGTCCGTATCGATGAATATTTCATAGTTGGTGTCTATAGTGCCAGTGACTAATAAATACAGATATTGAGAATTATCAGCAACCTTTAGACTCGTCGGTCCACCAGAACCACTCGTGGAAATACTCGAGATAGATGACCAATCACTGGTGCTGCCATCTACGGTGATACTGAGAGAACCACCCCCGCCGCCACCGCCTGATACGTTGGTTTCATACGCGCCAATGTCTACTCTAGAACCTTGGACTCTTGTGTTGCCATCTAGATCCAACTGTCCTGATCCACTATACGATGGATCACCAGCGTTGACAGCTGGGGACGATGTGCCTATGGTGAAGTCATTGCTACCTGTATTGGTGAAAAGCGGGTTTTGCGTTACAGCATTGGCATCTCCTGATACGTTGTAAAACAAACTAGAGGTAGTGCCGTTGTCTCTCCAGTACAAATTGTAAGACTGAGTCTTGCTGCTACTACTGGTCCCACCCATCTGCACGATGGCATATCGGCCATTCGTAGGATAGAGGATGTTGTTTTTAATTATACTTCCAGCGTTGTTTTGAAGCGCTATTTGACCATTATCATATGTGCCAGTCCCACATTTGTAAAAGGTGTTGTTGTAGATTTCAGAGTTGTTGACGGTACTGGTGGTGTTCGATCCTAGGAATAGACCTGACAGGCTACAATCGTAAGCTAAGTTGCTCCTCAGGATGTTCCCGTTGGCAGACTTTCCAGCCACTTCACACCCAATTGAAAATCCGACTTTATAATTGTATACAATGTTGTTTTCGATCAAATTGTAACTACCTCCATCGGTATAGATACCTCCTGCAGCGTCCAAACCAGCAGGACCCGCATAGTTACTAACGGTATTACCACGAATGGTTCCACTTCTCGCATAATTCACATTGGCAGGAGCTCCAGTCCAGGTAAAATGACCTGCAGCATCAATCCCTATGTTGGTATTGCTATTGAGGGTATTGCCTTCTACCAAAAAGTATTCAACATTACCTGCGAGGGTTAGACTTTCACTATATCCAGTGATACAATCGTGTATGTAGTTGTCACCGATGTAAACATTTTTAATAGAGGTGGCGGTGGAACCTACTATAGCTATGGCGTGTGACGACTTGGTAGGGTCTGGCATTGTCGTTTTTCCAGTGGTCCATCCAATGTTATAAAATTCACAACCCGTGATACTCGTACCATCTCCGTATCCATGAACTTTGATTCCATCTGCATAATTACCCCAGTTGTTTCTGAAAACTAAATTCTGAACAGAAATGTTATTAGAATTATAAATTTCCAAGGCAATGACACCATTGGTAGCCTCTGATGAACTCCCATGCATGTAGACAGTCCCGTTGTAGCTTTTCAATGTGATATTAGATTTACCACTCAAGACGAACGGTCCAGTGTAGGTCCCGGCCGAAATAAAGATAACATCCCCAGAAGATGCGCTTGTACACGCACTAGCCAGTGCCGCGGTGTTTGAAACGTAAACATTGGCTGCCTGAGTACGCATAGCCATGGTACTGATTATCAGCAATAACCCAATACTAAAGTGATGTAATTTTAGATTCATAGTTTATTATTTTAGTTAAAAATGGAGAGAAAGATCGTTTGATCCTTCTCTAATAGATATGATTGAAATAGTTGTTATATTCTTACTCGGTTAGCTACCTGAATTGTTTCTATGTAGCAAATCGAAGAATGCTACAAAGGCATCACACTTATACCATTTCTGCATAAAGATGCCTTGGTTAAGCGCACTGATGCCCATAGACACATTTTCGCTAGAAATGTTCGTGTTGGCTATCAGTACCTTATCCGTCAGGTCAATGACTTCTATTCGAGAATGGAAGTCGGACTGAGCCAATTCTTCCTGCCTTAGAAGCATGTTATCCAGTGAAAATTTGCTTACCCCTAATTCGATAACAGACCCACTCTTATATACGCTGGCAATTCCTAGGTTCGTTCGTACAACTTCATCCGTTGCTTGCCCTACCATACGCATAAAACGTCCTATTCTCAGCCAAAAGTCAAAGCCCGTGGATAACCGTCTGTATCTAAATTTTCATTACTGCCAGCAGAGTGCTGTTGTTTTATCTATGAATATTCCATAACTGGCTTCAAATATCCCCTAACAAGCACATAGGATAATCTACTTTGGGTGGTGATTTCAAAACCGTAGGGACTTTACCACACTCTACTCAAAGGTAAATCCTTCATTTTGGTCAAATCCAGATACCTTTCCATAAAACGAACTTTTGCACTGGATAAATTGGTCATGACCAGCAGTACCAGCCTTAATAATAGTTCTCGTCTGCTGGAGGAGATTTTGATTGGTTAAGTAGTGATTTAATCATACTTCTTATGTTTTAGTTTAAATTTTATTTCAAAAGCTTTCTTTTTACCGATAAACCCTTCTACACGTATCATTTGTACTTAATAATAAATATAAGTAAAATATTTACCCTTCATAACATTTTCTTAATTTATATTTTATTTACAAAATCTTTATATATGGGCTTAAAAAAAAGCCCAAACACTTTTTCATGTTTGGGCTTTGAACACTCAATTATTAGACAAGCCATTACTGAGCCCTCAATTATAAGGTCAACATTGCGTTAAAATCTACACTCTTTTTTATTTTACATACAACGGTGCAATTCTTTACGTTTAGATTCCATGAGAACCGTCTATGACCCTACTTCTTATATATCCAATTTTATCCCAGGATAATTAGACCTTAACTCTCTTATATATTCTTCTGACTTAACCTCATTGGCTTTCACTTCACGCTGAATACCTAATATCCCCCAATCCCTATGTTCTGGAATCAGAAGAGGTATCTTTCTGATAAACCAATATTTGTCTCTACCATTTACACTTACTTTTTCCAAACTATATACTGGAATTCTACTTTTGATAATTTTCATCTCTTCCTCCCAATATTTAACTGCTACATCCTCTGAGAAAAATGCAGAATCATCCTTCCCAAGAATATCTTCTACCCCTACTCCATAATCTTTGGCAACAGATTTATTCACTAAATAAAAGGTGCCTGTTGGATCTTTTACTTCTACCTTATCCTGTAGCTCATTGAGGATATTCACAAAAAGCTGGTTTTGTTCCTTAGCTGAAAGAAGAGCTGCTTCAGAGGCAGCTCTTTGATTTTCAACCAACATTTTCTCCTGCTCTCTATTCAATCTCTCACTTTCCTTCATATCAGTTATATCTCTGGAAATTCCGAAAATACCTACAACTTTTTCATCGGCTCCATACAATGGCAGTTTATTAACCAGAAAATAACGATCCCCACTCTTTTGCACATGATTGAGCAGAGGTTCTTTAGAATAAATAATCTTCTGTTCTTCGTCCAAAGCTTCTTGAGCCATATGACCCAACAATTCAACATCAGATTTACCTAATAACTCTTCAGAATCTTTGACCTCATACAATTCTTTCATAGATCTACTCACCCTCGTGAAACGGCTTTTCAGATCCTTGAAATAAATAAAATCAGGCATATTCTCAAGCAAGGCATCTAATAAGCCTTTTTCCTTCTCATAGGCATCCTTCATTTTGAATATAACCTTATTATCCACATTTTCATCAGACAGTTTTAGCATACTTACTCCATCCTTGAAATTCTCTGCTATCTCTGATAAACCTTGAACTTTACGCTCATTAAGTCTCATCCCTCTAGACAGCTCTACTGCTGAAGCTGCTACTTGTTCAGAACCCGCAGCAGTCTGCTCAGCGATAACTACTATCTCTTCTGTCAGAGATAGTACACTTCTCACATCCAATTCCTGCCCATTTGTAGCTTTCAATATTCCTTCAGAAAAGCTCAGCGTCCTCATAGAAGCTTCCTGAATCTCCTTGAATGCACCAGAAGTAGTTTGAGCTACACTCTGTCCCATGGTCACACTCTCATTCATTTGTTGTACAGCAACTGAAGCAGACGAAGTGTCGTCTTGCACCTCATCTACCAAAGTCTCAATTTCTTTTAAAGAGTTTTTGGTATCATCGGCCAGCTTTCGTATTTCTTCTGCTACTACCGCAAACCCACGCCCAGCCTCACCAGCCTGAGCAGCTTCTATTGCAGCATTCAAAGCAAGTAAATTGGTCTGACTTGCTACATCTTTGATCAATTTGATAACTGTCAACATTTGCAATACCCTCTTCTGAAGCACCTGAATTGAGTCATTGGCCTTAAGAGTAGACTCTGATATTCTATCCATGCCAGATAGCACTTCACTGACCATCACCAAACCTTGTTCACTTCTCTCTACACCTTGCTTGGCTGCATTGTATATACCCTCCGAACTCTTTCCCATTGCTTGAGCCGAAGACAAGATGTTTCCGATCAATCTAGAAGCTTCATCAATTTTATCTACTTGCGCCTGTGCCCCATGACTCATTTGATTAATGGATGAAGCTATTTCCGTTGTATTCACAGACATTTCTTGGGTCGAACACTTCATTTCTAAAGCCGACTCATCAATACTGTGGGCATTTATAGCTACCTGAGTCAACAAACCATCCATGTTGTTCAATGCCAAATTCAGGTTTTTTGACAAATCACTCATCTCACCATCCGTTTCAAATGTTAAACGCCTAGTCAAGTCACCTTGTGCCATGGCATTCATGATTTCATTCAACGATTGAATTGGACGCATATAGGAATTTAATCGGAGATATATAGATTGATATAGCTCGAACCAGCGTCCTTTCAATATCATCTCTTGATCCAACTCTTTCTTAACTCCAGATTGTATCAATTCATCAAGATCATTTATGAAAGAGGTGATCTTAGTTTGTAATAACTCAAAAGAGGTTTTTGATGGATTCGAGTCTGGTAAAGAAAAATTGAGATCTCCTGTACTTATTTCATTAACACAGGTTTCAATCTCTCGCAACTGTGTGTGTTGTAGCTCAAGTTTTTTCCATACCTGAAACATTGATGGACTTAACACCTCCTCAGGGTCTTCAATCAGCTCACTCTCTTCACTCCCAAATTTTTGGAGCAAAGTTAGTTGCTTGTCATACTGCCTTTTTTGACTATAAATTATCAACAACAGACAGCCTAAAGAAATAGGAATACAGAGAGCCTCACTAAGAAACCCTCTGAATGAAGCCCATAATACTAAAACATTAAATGCACCAAGAATTATAACATACCCATGAGTGTATAAATTGAGGGAAAAAATATTTCGAAAAATTATGATCCCTAGAAACACTCCAAATGAGACCAATCCCAAAATCACATCCCAGTTGACTAATTCATCCATAGCTAATAATAAACTCTACTAGTACCTGTCATCAAAGCCAAAAATTGGCTTACGACTGATCCACTTTCCTCTCGTAAAATCTGGAAAAGCTACAGGCTCGCTTCCATCTGCAATTGACTGCTCTGACAGACATGTAACTGCCGCCCAAGAAACAGCATCATACACATCCATAGGCATAGGCTCATTTCTTTTCAGTGCCTCGACAAAAGCATGAATCACAAAGAAATCCATCCCTCCGTGTCCTGCATCTTTGGAGTCTGACTCAAATTTTTTCCAAAGCGGATGATCATACTTCTTCATATACTCCTCGTCGCTCTCCCACTCATGCGCAGGACTTTTACCCTCCACATAGATACCATTGTTTATATCCATCCATAAACCCTTGGTGCCCTGAATTCTGAACCCTAAAGAGTAAGGTCTCGGCAAGTTGGTGTCATGAGTGAGTACAATAGACTCTCCATTGGCACATTTAATCACTGTTGTTACTATATCTCCAAGTTTGAATTTCACATCTGCATTTGGATGATTTTCTCCTCCGTTAGGATGGTTGACTATATACTCGTGTAATCCTCTTGATTTTGTAGCTGTAGATGTCAAATACTCAAATCTATTTCCTCTGTTGTTGTTAATGCAGTGAGCGACAGGCCCCAAACCATGCGTAGGATACAAATCTCCATTTCTTTTTACCGAGTGGTCTGTTCTCCATTTGGCTTCACTATACCCTTTTTCTCCAAACTCAACTCCTCCATCATAAAGCTGTTTACCATCATTAAACTTAACATGGCGAAGATCGTGCTCATACCCTCCTTGAAGATGAATAATCTCTCCAAATAGATTCTGACGTACCATATTTAGCACAGCCATTACATCTCTTCTATAAGCCACATTTTCGAGAATCATAAAAGGCGTACCTGTCTTTTCATAAGTATCAACCAATGCCCAACATTCTCTGATATCAAAAGCTCCAGCTACCTCTAGGCCTACGGCCTTCTTAGCTTCCATAGCATCAATAGCCATAGGCGTGTGCCAAATCCATGGTGTAGATATGATGACAGCATCCACATCGTCCCTTTTGAGTAGGTCACGATAAGAATAAGAATTATCACTAAAAACCGCTGGTTTTTTCATTCCCGCGTCTTGTATCATTTTAGATGCACCAGCTACACGATCTTTATCTACATCACAGATGGCTGTCACTACGATATCAGACCTACGCAGAGTCAAGGCCAACTGACCTGTCCCTCGTGCTCCTACACCTATGAAACCCAACCTAATTTTATCAGTCCCTTTACCAATTCCAAAAGCAAAAGATGGACTTACTAGCGCTAGTGCTGCACTAGCCGCTGTTTTCATCACAAAATCTCTTCTATCCATAATATTAAATTATATACCAACCGGTTCTTATAAATCAGCCACAATATAACAAACATTCATTCAAAGAAAGGAAAAGAAACTAATTTTTTATTTAAATATAACCTTTCGAATGTTTTTTAATATGTTTGAGCTAATTATACTTTCGAAAACTTATTAATATGATATTATCGACATTAGACTGGTCATTTGTTATCGGTTTTTTCATCATTTCACTCGGTATTGGTATATGGTCTGCCAAGTGGGGAAACAACAACGCAGATGACTATTTCAATGCAGGGGGAAAAATGCCATGGTGGCTTCTTGGCGTATCAATGGTAGCTACGACCTTCTCCACTGACACACCCAATCTAGTAACTGACATAGTCAGGCGACACGGAGTATCTGGCAACTGGACCTGGTGGGCATTCTTGCTCACAGGCATGCTGACTGTTTTTGTCTATGCGCGACTTTGGAAAAAATCAGGAGTTGTCACGGATGTAGAATTTTATGAATTACGATATAGTGGTAAAATCGCCAGATTCCTGAGAGGTTTCCGAGCTATATACTTGGGGTTTATCTTTAATGTGATGATCATGGCTACCGTATCATTGGCCGCCATTAAAATTGGCGGTGTATTGCTCGGGCTTACCCCAGTTCAGACTGTATTGATAGCTGGTACAGTTACTGTGATTTACAGTTCACTCGGTGGATTAAAAGGTGTATTAATCACTGACTTCATTCAGTTCTTTCTATCTATTGGCGGAGCATTTATTGCCGCCTTCGTAGCACTACAACATCCTAAAGTCAACGGATTGACCAACCTTCTTGCTCATGAAAATGTAGTGGACAAATTAGACCTCTTCCCGTCCCCTTCTAATCCTGAAGTTTTCATTATGATTTTCCTAATACCACTTCTAGTTCAGTGGTGGTCGGTGTGGTACCCAGGAGCAGAACCTGGAGGTGGAGGATACATTGCTCAGCGCATGTTTGCTGCCAAAAACGAAGACCATTCTATCAAAGCTGTTTTATTTTTTAATGTTGCCCACTACGCCCTGAGACCTTGGCCATGGATTATCGTGGCACTTTGCTCATTGGTAGTATTCCCAGATTTGGACAGTTTCCTTGTGGCATTCCCGCATGCAAAAGACATTATAAACAATGACCTAGGCTATCCAGCCATGCTCACTTTTATTCCCTCTGGATTACTCGGCATAGTTGTCACCTCACTGATAGCTGCCTACATGTCTACAATCTCTACTCACCTCAATTGGGGAGCATCCTATATTGTCAATGACTACTACAAGCGTTTTATGCGCCCCAACGCGAGTCAAAAAGAAATGTTAAACACAGGCCGAATCATTACAGTCATATTGATGGTTTTCACCATGATTTTTGCTCTTTTATTAGACAATGCCTTGAGTGCCTTTCAGATATTACTCCAGATTGGAGCTGGTACTGGCTTAATCTTTATCTTGAGGTGGTTTTGGTGGAGAATTAATGCTGCCAGCGAACTATCCGCTATGATCAGTAGCTTTTTTGTTGCAATCTATTTCAATCTCATTCATGAAGCCATAGGTTTTAACCCATTACCAGATTGGCTGGAACTATTGCTTGGTGTTGGTATTACCACACTGGTTTGGATCACTGTCAGTTTGGTTTCTTCTCCTACCAGCACCACTGTCTTAGTCAACTTTATCAATCAAGTCAATCCAGGTGGACCAGGTTGGAAAAGAATAGTGGAGAAAGCCAAAAACGAAGGTTTCGAGCTCACTGCAAAACCTGAAAAATGGAAAATACCAGTAGGCATCCTATCAATGATAGCTGGCACAATTGGTATTTACTCATTCCTCATGGGAACTGGCCTTTTTATTTATGGACGTCACCTTAGCGCAACCATATTGATGGCCATCTCGGTAGGCTGTGTATTTGTTTTGAAAAAACTTTGGGTAAAATTGAAATAACAACATGAAAAAACGCGTTTTAGTCGTCTGTCCTAATCCTGCTATTGATATATATGCCTACATTGATCATTTCAATGTAGGCATTCCTAACAGGATAACAAAAGAAAAAAAATATCCTGGAGGAAAAGGCTTACATGTAGGCATGGCTCTTTCTGAATTAGGCATAGAAGTAACAATCGCAGGCTTCTGGGGCGGTGAAAGTGGACAATGGATCAAAAAGTCTTGTAATGAATATTATCCCAACATTCAATTCATTGGGACAGAACTAGAGCAATGGTCTAGGAGCTGCTACACTTTTAAGTCCGAGGGGAATTTTGATGATACAGAAATCTTAGGAACAGGTCCTGAAATTCAGAAACAAGATTTTCAAGCGTTTATTGAAAGTATAGAGTCTCATTTGCCCTCTACGGTAATGGTGGTATTATCGGGCTCATGGCCCAAAGGTAGTCCAGAAAATGGCTATGCTGAAATCATCCGTATTGCCCAACAAGCTAACATTAAGAGCATGTTGGACTGTACGGGCAAACAACTAGAAAATGCACTTATGAATCGACCCTATGCCGTACACCTCAATCGAAAGGAAATTACAGATTTTTATCAGTGTGATTTCGATAAAGCAAAGCAACAAATACTCCAATCTTGTGAATTGGCTGCTATCACCGATGGAGCCAAAGGATTATCTCTACTTACCTCACAAGGCACGTACCACAGTTTGGCAAAAATAGACAAAGTCCTAAGTACCATAGGTGCAGGTGACTGCTTGACCGCTGGGGTAGTCGCCGGGATCGTAGAAAAATTAGACCCACAAAGTATAGCAAATTTAGGTGCTGCATGTGGAGCTGCCAATTGCAAGAGAGAAGATTTAGGGATGCTATATATCTCAGAAGTAAAAGCACTTTTGTATATGATGGTTTAGTATTTCATCGAGACCTTTGACAAAAAGATATACCAAACTCTGACCCAAATAGACCATACTTTTTCTCAAAAAAACGCGGTCTGTTTATTATAGTAGACCTGTTGTTTCACGTATTTTTTCACTTGAAACCATACGTGATCAATAGCGCCTCCGACACGGTTTGTCTAGCAAAATTTTTCTGCCATCATACTAATGTCTGCTTATAAATTCACGGGTAGTTGATAAACCAGCAGCATATCTGTATGGTAGTGCAAGAGATTATGCAGGTCGGAAAGGTTTGCTGTCAATAGAGATGATCGAGTAGCCGATCCGTTCGGAGACACTGTTTTTATAGAATTGGTTTTCAGTCGCCCTGCGGAAGACTGAAAACAACAGGCAGAAGCACCTTTAATGAAAAACGAATTTGAAAAACGCTGCTTTCTACCATCCATAAGTAGAGCGTCCGCTCAATTACAAGTACAACTGATATCCAGTTTCCCTATCACCCCTTTCTCGCATAAAACAGCAGACCTACAGAACATAAAATGATGCCCAATATTTCGGTAATGCTGAGACTCTCATGCAGGATAGGCCAAGCGAGTAGAGCTGTCACAAATGGTACAAATGAAAAGTAGATAGACAATGTCATCGCACCGATATGCTTGATCGCATAAAAGGTGATCAACAGCGTGACGATACTTACCAATATCCCTTGGTAAGATGCCTGTAACAAAATAGTGCTAACAGGAGTCTCGGGAATCCCGCTATCGGACATCCACCAGATTGGCAGGAATAGCACCGCATTGATGAGTGGCAGAAATGCCAATGCATCACGAGATGTAAAACCATAGCGCTTAGCCAAAAACATATAGATTGAAAATACAAGTGATGCACCAATCAGCATCAGCCACCCAAACCAATTGTCCTGTATCGCTTGTGGTTGTCCCATCATAATCAGGTTGGCAAGCAGAATCAACCCAATAGCAAACAAGCGTCTGATGGTTGTGCGCTCACCCAATACTAGAAATGCCAAGATCACACCAAACACTGGCAAGAGGCCATTGACGATCACACCTGCATTGGCAGCCTTGATACTGAGCAAGCCATAAAACGAAAACATGGTATATGGAAATCCACACCCTAGTGACACGATCACTGCCTTCCAAAGCGTGACCTTGGCCCAGTCATAGCGCAGCGCAAAGGGCAAGGCAAATACTGCTGCCGTACCAAAACGTATCATTGTCAAGTCTGCAGGTGTCAAACTAGACTGTACTCCTGCCCTAGATAGAATAATCCATCCAGACCACACAAACACCATGAATACTGCCCCCAAAGAAGCCATCACCACTGGGTTGGCTTGAAGTTTTGCTAATCTTACACTATTTCCCATTGCTGATGCAATGATATTTGTAATCCATCACTATTTGATCAGAAAATCTATAAACCTGAATTCGATTCTTAAAGAAGGCTCATGCTCCACAATCGAGTAAAACTAAAATGACCTTTGATAAAAAGAGCAGAAAAACCCTGCAAGAGGTCTCTTTCCAGACCATAGACAAAACGATTGATAAACTAAGCACTTGAGGAGATATTCAAAATCGAACTCAGGTTATAATCTATTTATTGAATCCCCGTCACTCTCACGTTAAACTTACCATACGACCAATGGTTTTGTGCCAACCAGGCACCAGATTCTATCTGCTGATAATCATCCCAAGTAAACTCAATACCTCCTATAGGAATAGACGATACCCACAACTTGACAGATTTAGGCCTGTAATTTTCATCCAGCAACCAAACATAGGTATCCCCCTGATAACTACCTGACTCATAAGTCACCTTGAGCCCTACTCTACCATCTTTGAGTTGCACAAGACTACGCTCAGTACCATACTCCAGCACTTTGAAAGGACCACACAGCCAGAAGCTATCGCTATCAAAATGTTCTTGAGCTTCTGCTACCAATTGATCCACCTCATCCTGAGCGTAATTATCTCCGTCAATGACCTGACCTGTTCCTTTGTTGTGATCAAAAAGCACCTCATGCCCATCCCACTTGAGCAACACCTGATGATCCATGATATTCCAATCATAAGAGCGACTGCCTTGGATTGTCCACGAGATAGAATCTGTACCGACCCAATCTGCCATATTCAGCGATTCCATCATATAGATAGCTATTTGATCAGCCTCTGGACTAGGATACCCTGTGGGTATGGGTTCACTCAGGAATTTCAACAAGGCATAAGTAAGGACTCCCAGTGTCAACAGAATCCCAAAGGTGATCTTCATCGCTTTTATCATGTGGGAAAGGTAATGCTTTCCCCAAAAGAGAAGAAATCAACGCACGACAGATTCTGTTTGACTCCCCCATTTTTTGATTCAAAAACCAAACATCCACCACTCCCATAAAACAAACTGTAAAAGATCATGTCTTTGCCCACTGATGTTGTATTTCATCAAACAAGCATTTTGTCTACATTTGACTTCCCATTACTCTGACTGCCTAAATATAGATTTCTTTGAAGATAAATTACATGAACAGACAACTCGAAAGCCTCATCACCGCTTTCATTCTATTTCTCTTTAGTCTAGGGATTGGGTTGTCAGGCTTCATCTTGATCGAAGACCTCAACTTTGTCAACGCACTCTACATGACCATCATTACGATCGGGACGGTAGGATTTACAGAGGTCAAAGAGCTCAGTCAGGCAGGACGGGTATTTACCTCTATCTACATTTTGCTCAATCTTGGACTGTTTGCCTACGTGGTGTCGGTGGTATCCAGTTATTTTTTCGAAGGAAAGCTAAAATCAATTTTTAAAAACTACAGATCTGGTATGGAAATCAGTAAACTAAGCAACCACATCATTGTCTGTGGTTTTGGTCGCAATGGCCGTAGAGCCTGTGAGGAGCTACAAAAAAGTGGAGAAAAATTCGTCATCATTGACTCTCAACCAGAAATAGCAGATTTGATTCCTGACACCATGAGATGGTATATAGGTGATGCCACCAAAGACGACAATCTCAAGACCATCGGAATCGAAAAGGCCTCAACAATCATTATCACTACTCCCTCCGATGCAGCCAATGTCTTCATTACTCTGACGGCAAGATACCTCAACGAAAAAATCAAAATCATCGTCCGTGCCTCCAACCTCGAAACAGAGGACAAACTCTACCGAGCTGGTGCAGACAAAGTCATCATGCCTGATATTTTGGGAGGAATGTTCATGGCACAGCTGGTAACTAAACCCATCGTGATCGAATTTCTGGATTTGCTCAATGGGGTCTCAGGTACCAATTATCACCTGGAAGAAGTGGCCTACGACCAACTCAAGTCACAATACCAAGACAAAACCCTCCGCGAATTGAATATCCCTGCCACGACAGGAGTCATCGTACTGGGCGTAAAAGACAACGTCAAGGGTCTCATCCCTAGCCCATCTGCAGATACGTTCATTGGCCCAGACGACCACTTGATTGTATTGGGATCTCAAGACACCCTCAATTCCTTTATGAAGGAATTTACCTTGATCAAAAAGTAATTTAGATGCCAAATTGCTAGACACTCGATAGATAAAACCATAGAGACAATGCCAAAAAAACCCTCAGAAGAGGTTTTAGGTCGCCTTGGTGATTTTGGGTTAGAAATGATAAAAATCACATTCATCACTTCGCCAATGATGGTTATCTTTGTACCAGTTTCGGTTCTTGATACAAGAATGTTAAAATATTAAATTTGTGTTATGCCTACAGCTTCTACATCCCCTAGGGTTTTAAATAAAGCAAAACTTAAAACGGAAATCAGTTTCGCAGTTGTTCATTTGATGCCTTTGGCAGCAATCTATACTGGGGCAACAGCATTTGACTGGATTGTTTGTGCTTTCCTATACTTCTTTCGTATGTTCTGGGTGACAGGTGGATACCATCGCTATTTCGCACATAGATCGTACAAGACCTCTCGCTTTTTCCAGTTCATCATTGCCTTTATGGCGCAGACTTCTGCTCAAAAAGGAGCACTGTGGTGGGCAGGGCATCACAGGGTGCATCATAGAACCAGTGACACCTATGATGATCCGCATTCAATGAAGCATTACGGATTTTGGTATTCACATGTGGGCTGGATCGTAGGACCAGATTACAAAGAAACTGATTACAAAATCATCGCAGATTACTCCAAGTATCCAGAATTAGTTTGGCTCAACAAGTATTACCTGGTTCCTCCTTTTATTCTGGCACTCCTAGTCATGGCACTAGGCGGTATTGTCAACGGAGGCAGTATCATGACCATGTTTACCACAGCTGGATTTTCTTGTTTGTTTATCGGATTTTTCCTCAGCACAGTTTTGTTGTACCACGGGACTTTTAGCATCAACTCTATTATGCATAAATTCGGCAAGCAACGCTATGAATCTAATGATGAGTCCAAAAACAACCTGATTCTGGCTTTGATCACACTAGGTGAAGGCTGGCACAACAACCATCATTATTATGAAGTAGCGGCTCGTCAAGGTTTCTTTTGGTGGGAGATTGATATCACCTACTACATCCTACGGACGCTCGCTTTCTTTGGCATCATATGGGATTTGAGAGGTGTACCTGATCACATCAAATATTCTAAAAACAAAGAAGAGGCACGCCATCTTGCCCAACAAGCCAAAGCTTAAATCTTAGAGCCAAGACAAAAGAGCCAAGAGTCAAGATTCTACAATCTTGACTCTTGGCTCTAAACTACTGCTGTATTCATCAATACGCTACTAAGCACTGATCTCAACAGGCTCGCTTTTATATTGAGAATGTCTCTCGCTTCTTTTGTCTTGTAGAGATGCCATCCAGCCTTTTACTTCTTTGTGCACTGCTTTACCCAACTCCTTCACTTCCTTAGTAGCCTTCTTAGCTCCTTTATCTATGGCCTTACCTGTTTTCTTGACCACAGGCTTCACTTCCTTCTCTACTTTTTTGTAACCCTTTTTGGTCCCCTCTGCGACTTTCTTACTTACCTTCTTTATGTCACTCTTGACTGAACTATCGTCCTGAGCAAAAGCCGAATTGACACCCACTGACAACCCAAATACTAACAAACTAAAAAACAAACACTTACGCATAACTTAAAAACATAAATTTGAACAAACAATCGAACTAGAACTCATACAGCTCAATGGGCAGGCCATCTGGATCACTAAAAAACACAAACCGCTTACCCGTGTATTCGTCGGTTCTGATCTTTTCAACAACCACGCCACAGTTGCTCAAGCGCTCCACTTCTTCCTCGATATTTTCCACTTCGAAAGCCAAATGTCTCAGACCACAAGCTTCAGGCTGAGACACACGAGCAGGAGGATTAGGAAAGGAAAACAACTCAACGACATACTGACCTCCCAATGCCAAATCCAACTTGTAAGAATCCCGCTCACTTCGATATACCTCACGAACAACGTCTAAGCCTAACACATCTGTATAAAACCATTTAGACCGCTGATAATCAGCACAAATAATCGCAATATGATGAATACATTTCAGACCCATTTTTCAACAATCATTACTTTTCTCTTACACATTTACCTTTCAAAATGAAGCTTAAAACATCTACAAACGCAGCTCAGTAAAGATACTGGCTACAATGTGAAAAAATTCACATTATTTTTCTGGCAAAACACAACCATAATTGAGACTTTTCGATAAATTCATCCAATTTATTTTGAATGATTTTTCAATGATTCATCCTAAAACAGAACTCAAATATATAAACGATGTGGTCGGGTACGGGGTATTCGCCACTCAGATGATTCCAGAAGGAACCATCATCTATGTCAAAGACAGTTTGGAGCATGTTATTTCTCCCTCAGACTTTCTGGCACATCCTCAGGAAATGAGAGAGGTCATCGACAAATACTCCTATATCGATGAGTCTGGCAACAGAATCCTCAGTTGGGACTTTGGCAAGTATGTCAATCACTGTTGCAATTGCAACACGATCAGTACTGGTTATGGTTTTGAAATGGCCATACGCGACATTCAGGCTGGTGAGCAAATCACAGATGAATATGGGATATTCAACATCATCCAAGAAATGGACTTGGTCTGTGGTGAGTCTTGCTGTCGAAAAAAGATCGCAAGTGACGATTTTGACAAATACTACCCAGAGTGGGATGCAAAAATCAAAAAATCGATCCCTCGATTACGTGAGGTAGAGCAACCACTCATGGTCTTTGTCAATCCAGAAGTAAAGATGGAATTGGACGAATACTTCAACAACCCTCAGTCCTACAAATCTGTGTACTCACTGAAATACCATGGCCCAGCCAAAACATCAAAAGCACGCCGAAGCAAAAAAGAAAAAGCGATCATCCCTCTGGATCTGGTTGCACCTGTACAAATGAGAAGAGCCAAATAAGCAAGCAATGATTCAAGAAAAAAGCCTCAGTAACGATTCGTTCTGAGGCCTTTTTTGTGTAAAGGAGTTAAGCAATGGCCACTCCGACTGAGTGACGCTATCAACTTATTTGTTTATTTTCAATGATTGTCTAAATCAATATAGAATTCTCCACAACTGGTGCTCCTGACATGATTTCCATATTGGCGTACTCTTCAAACTTTTCAAAATTGGCTACAAACTGACTGGCAAGTCTCTCAGCTTGTCGGTCATAAGCAACTTTGTCAACCCAAGTATTTCTTGGATTCAATATCTCATTAGGGACATCTGCAACAGTATCTGGTATAGCCAATCCGAAAATTGGATGTTTGCTATAATTGACATTTTTGAGTTTACCGTCTAGCACCGCAGAAATCATTGCTCTGGTATATTTCAATTTGATACGCTGCCCGACACCATAGACACCACCAGACCAACCTGTATTGATCAACCATATATTGACATCATGCGCTTTGATTTTCTCACCGAGCAACTCCGCATACTTAGTAGGGTGTAGTGGCATGAATGGTGCTCCAAAACATGCAGAAAACACACTTACTGGCTCAGTAACACCTGCTTCTGTTCCAGCAACCTTGGCTGTGAAACCAGAGATAAAATGGTACATTGCCTGACCTACAGTCAATTTAGATATGGGAGGCAGTACCCCACTCGCATCACAAGTCAAAAAGAAGATGTTTTCTGGAATGCCTCCTATTGATGGAAAAACCGCATTTTTTACATTTTTGAGTGGATAAGACACCCTTGTATTTTCAGTAATGCTACAATCTGAATAATCCACCGTATTCGTGCCTGGGAAGAATTTAGTATTCTCTAAGATGGCACCAAATCTAATGGCATCCCAAATTTCAGGTTCTTTTTCCTGTGTCAGATCGATGGTCTTGGCATAACATCCTCCTTCGAAATTAAAAATCCCATCGTTAGTCCAACCATGTTCATCATCTCCAATCAACAACCTGTTTGGATCAGCAGACAAGGTGGTTTTACCTGTCCCAGATAATCCAAAAAACACAGCTGTATCTCCTTTTTCTTTACCTATATTAGCACTACAGTGCATAGATAAGACATGATCTTTGTCTGGCAAAAGAAAATTAAGAACTGAAAAAATCCCCTTTTTGGTTTCTCCAGTATATCCTGTACCTCCCACAAGAATCACCTTTTTGGTAAAATTAACGATCGCAAAGTTCTTTTGACGGGTACCATCTACTTCTGGATCTGCATAAAATTCTGGCACTGCAAACACCGTAAACTCTGGATGAAAATCTGTCAAATCATCATTCTGAGGCTGAATGAACATGTTGTAACAAAACAAATTGTGCCAAGCCTGAGTATCGATCACTCTGACCTTCAATTGATGCTTTGGATCCGCACCTGCATAGGCATCTCTTACATAGAGTATCTTGTCACCTAATGAAGCAATCATCTTTTTGTAAAGTGCATCAAATTTGGCTTCATCAAAAGAGACATTTATATCTCCCCACCATACTTTGTCTTTTGTAATAGCGTCCTTTACGATGTAGCGATCTTTAGGAGATCTACCCGTAAACTTACCTGTACGACACATAAGGGCCCCTGTATCTGTCAAAACTCCTTCGTCCTTTTTGATAGCTTCTGTAATCAATTCGGCGGGAGATAGATTCCATAAAACACCTTTAACATGATTCAAGCCTAGCTCGATCATATCATCCATCAGGGATTTAAGATTCGTGTTTTTCATTTTTACAAGATTTAGTTATTGTTAAGTAATTGGTATTCCTTTTTGTTCTCCCTCAAACATATTTGAAGATTGTAGTCCCTCTCTTTGGAGCGCTTTCCTTCCACATTGCTTAACAAAGTGACACAATATCTGATAGAATAAAACTGATCAGGATCAACCTTTCACATGTTTTGAATCATCCAAATGAATTATCCCTCTTTCTAAATTTGTCTCATCTCTATACACCCAAACCATAACCCAGTGAATCCTAAAGCTAAAAAATTTTTATTGAGTCTCTCCGTGGCTCTTTTCATTCTCTTTCTCCCTGCTACCTACATCCCTATAGAAGGCCTAAGTATCATTGAGCAGCGTGTCATGGCACTGTTTGTCTTTGCTGCCATGCTTTGGATATTAGAACCTATCCCCATCTTTGCCACTTCCATTCTCATCATTGTTCTGGAATTGCTGACTATCTCTACCTCTGGAATCAAACTTTTAGTCAACAACCAAGGAGATAATTTTGGAACAATCCTAGCCTACAAAGACATCATGGGGACATTCGCCTCTCCTATTATTCTGTTATTTTTAGGAGGCTTCTTTTTGGCGATGGCATCTACTAAATATCGATTGGATCAGGGGCTAGCCAGAGTCTTGCTGAAACCCTTTGGCAAGAACCCCAAAATGATCATGCTAGGTTTGATGATTATCACTGCGATCTTCTCGATGTTTATGAGCAACACAGCCACAACCGCCATGATGCTTGCCATCTTAGCACCCGTATTGGGCTACTTTGATCTGAAAGATCCCGGCAGAATTGCCTTTGCACTGAGCATCCCTTTTGCTGCTAACATTGGAGGGATTGGGACCCCAATCGGCACCCCGCCAAATGCTCTCGCCATGAAATACCTGACAGGTGAAAACAGTATCAGTTTTGGAGAATGGATGGCTTTTGGTATTCCCTTTGTCTTCATCCTTTTGATTATCTCATGGCTCCTTTTGTTGAAATTTTTCCCTCCAAAGGCCAATGTTTTGGAAATAGAAATCAAAGGGAAGTTTATGACCTCAACCAAAGCCCTAATCGTCTACTTTACTTTTGGACTGACTATTCTTCTTTGGTTAACAGATTTTCTACATGGGATGAACTCCTACACAGTTGCGATGATCCCAGTAGCTATATTCTTAGCACTTGGCATCATTACCAAAGAAGATTTAAAAAAAATGAGCTGGGATGTACTTTGGCTAGTGTCTGGTGGTATTGCCTTAGGTATGGCTCTGGAGAAAAGTGGATTGGCCGCTCACATGGTGAGTAGTATTCCATTTGACAGCTATTCTCCATTTCTTATTGTCGGGATAGCTGTACTCCTGTCTAACCTGATGGCCAACTTTATGTCACATACAGCTACCGCCAACTTACTGCTGCCTATCGTCACAGCAGTAGGAGTCTCGGTGATCAGTCTGAATACTCTAGGGGGTGCCAAGATGCTGATTTTGGCCACCACCATGGCTTCCTCTCTTGGAATGGCCTTGCCCATCAGTAGTCCTCCCAATGCTTTGGCTCATGCCACAGGTATGATTGAATCCAAGGACATGAGCAAAGTCGGTGTACTCATCGGCATCATCGGTTTGGTCATGGTCTGCACGCTCATGTGCATTTTGAGATTAATCAATTTTCTATAAACAGCCATGAAAGATAACAATATTAAATTGTCCGAACTGACAGACATCTCCTGGCTCAAAGAACATTATTTCTCCAATCCGGCACAGAAAATCACTCTAAAGAAAGGGGAAACTATACTGAAACAAGGTGAGAAAAATGACTGCATTTTCTACCTAGTCAGTGGTCGACTGACGGGTCACTACAAACCCAAAGGCGGCAGTCAACTCTTGATCTTTAGCACTGGAGAGGATTCTGTAGTCGGCATCTATAGTTTCTTTTCAGCTGATGGATGTAGTTATACGACAGTTAACGCAGAAGAAGATGCTACTGTCTATTACATGAGCAAAGCGGAGCTACCAGCGAAAAATCATCCTGATCACCAACTATTTTCAGAGCATATCTTGCCGATTATTGTTAATGAAATTTACCTCCGACAAATGCTCGTGGTAAAAAATGCCACAGAAAAAGAGATCACACTGAAGAAGCTGATGCAAAGTGAAAAACTAGCTACTCTGGGCCAACTGGCTGCTGGATTGGCTCATGAGCTCAACAACGCCATCGGCGTTTTACAAAACAAGACCCAATGGTTGACGAATCAACTGAAAGTAATTTTCAACCAAAAGGAATACGAACATCTATACCCCCTCTTTATCAAAGGACTAGAACAAGGCCAACATAGCTCAACAGCTGACGCGAGAAAACGCAAAGAACACATCAAAAAAGCACTCAAGATAGACGATCGTCTAGCCAAGAAACTGGCTCGAATCGATTTGACCGACGAAGAGATCCGACAGATCGCCAAACAAAACCAAGTAGATAAAATAGAAGAAATGGATGGCTTTTGGGAGATGGGTATGACCCTACACGACATGGAGATCGCTTCTACACACACCACCCATGTCATTCGCTCCATCAAAGACCTGGGCTCACAAAACCACAGCGACGTACAGGAATGTGATCTTCGATTGACCTTCAAGAAATCCTTGTCCCTGCTGTCAAATATGACAAGAAATATTCAAATCGATTTGGATGTAGAAAAAGGATTGACCTTGATAGGAAACGAAGGGGACTTCATTCAAATCTGGGTCAACCTGATCAAAAACGCAGCAGAAAGTCTCAGTCAAGCTGAAACCAAAGATCCAAGAATACAATTGCTATATGTACCGAACCCTCATAGCATTCATCTACAAGTCATAGACAATGGACCAGGTATACCAGCGCATCTATTGCCTACGATATTCCAACCCAACGTCACTACCAAAGTCTCAGGATTATCCTTTGGACTCGGTCTCGGCTTGTCCATCATCCAAAAAATCATCAGCAGTTACGGAGGGAATATTACTGTGAGTTCTGTCCCAGGCCATACTTCATTCGACATCACATTACCTAAAACATAAGATCATGGAAAAGATTTATATACTCTGTGTAGAAGATCAACGAGAGGTTCTCAACACAATCGCTAGCCAGCTGGCAGTACTGGATCAGCACGTCATCATCGAAGAGTGTGAATCGGCGCAAGAGGCCCAAGAACTCATCGAAGAGATTGATACCGCAGGTGACTTCATCGCGTTGGTCATCTCTGACCATGTCATGCCTGGCAAAACTGGTGTAGAACTTCTCACCGACCTGTACAACGACGGCAGATTTGGTGATACAAAAAAAATACTATTGACAGGTCAAGCCACACACATGGACACCATCAAAGCCATCAATCAAGCAGGGATCGATTTCTATATCGAAAAACCTTGGAAGGCCGAAGACCTTCTCCAAAAGGTATGTACCCTGCTCACTATTTTCATCATAAAAAAAGGAATTGAATACGAGCCTTTCCTAGAGATTCTTGACAAAGAAAAACTCTTCAATCTGTTAAAATAGACTTTAGACAGCTAGATATCAGAGACTAGACACTAAATTTTCTAAACCATAAACAACCATGAAAACGCCAAGCAAAAGCATGATCAAAAGACTAATTACCGTGCTGCTCAGCGTCCTATTTACTGCAACATGTCCATTTTCATTGATGACTTTTGCCCAGTCTGACTCCAAGCTGCCCGTTTTGAAATTGGGTAATCAGTCTCAGCTCAAGTTCTCCGCTTCTGCCCAGTTTTGGTTGAGAGCTACAGAACTCAATCCTGGCACGACCATTCAAGGTGAAGCGCAGGACTATGTGAGTGATGTATCCATCCGTCGATTGCGTTTGGCTATCTCCGGTAATGTCACAGGTCGTTGGTATGTCAAGTTCCAGCTGGGAGCCAACAACCTCAACTATATCAATAATAATAGCACGCTGAAGATCCTAGATTTGGAGACTTCATATCGTTTTGCAGATGCATTCGAACTGGGTGGGGGCAAAAACGGCTATGTCGGATTGTCTCGCTATGCAGCCCCCGCCACTTGTACAGGTTTGAGTTTAGACTATCCTACCTTCATCATGCCTACCGTCAACATCAGCGATGACTTGCTGCGCAAGTTTAGCCTCTATGCCAAGGGATATTTGGGTCAATTCGCCTACCGTGCAGTGGTAGCCCGTCCCATGGTAGTCAGCCAAACCGAACTCAGTGAACAGACCAACTTCTACAGCAACTTTCCTCAACTACAGTACTCTGCCTATCTGAGTTATCAATTCTTCGAGCGGGAAAGCCAAAAGAGTGCCTACCAAGTCGCGACCTACCTCGGGAGTAAAAAAGTAATGAACCTTAATGCAGGTTTTCTCTATCAGTCAGATGCACTCTCAGGCCTAGGTGCCCTACAGGATACAGTCTCTTATGACATGCTGCTCTTGGCGATGGACTTCTTCCTAGACATATCGCTCGATGCGCACAACTACAGATCTATCACTGCCTATCTGGGCTACTTCGACTATGACTTTGGTCAAGACTATATCCGCCACTACGGCACCAACAATCCCGCCAATGGTGTGACCCAAGGCAGTCTAAGTGGAGCTGGCAACTCCTTCCCGACCACAGGTACAGGGCAAATCCTCTATGCACAATTTGGCTACAAAACCCATATCAGTCACAACGAAAAGATACCTGCTCTACAACCCTTCTTCTCTGCACAGTACGCTCGCTATGACGCCCTGAGTGACCCCATGATCATGTGCGACTATGGCATCAACATCCTGCTTAATGGACAAAACTCCAAACTCACCCTAGGCGTTCAAAACCGTCCCATCTACAGCAATCAAAACAACGATTACAGCCAAGTCACCGACCGCATGAACATGTGGGTGTTCCAGTATCAGATTAAGTTATAACGCTTCAAGTCACTATCAATCCAACTCATCGTACCAGTTAAAAATACAGCTTTACAATTCGATCTTTGTCGGTTCTGACAAACACCACTATTCTAGGTTACAAAAATCGAACAGTGCGGTGATCTTACTCAGGATTTTCTACCCAAGAGGCTAGTAATCAACCTTTTTTAAATATTCACGATAGGCTATCCTACTCATATTTCAACATATCTGCGAGATTGGAAGTGGCAGCTATCTGGGCAAAATAGCCTGTCGATAGTACCGTGATCATTAGCACAATGATCACCATTCCTCAAACTAAATCCCAGGGTGATACTTAAAACTAGAAAAGCAAGCTTTTACCGATGACTCGGTACCTGAGTTAATTCCATGGCCACCCACCCCATGCTTCACAGTAGTTACCCTTGTCATTAGGCCCTAGGAAGTTCCTAGCTTCACCTATGTAAAGCGCGTTCATAGTGTTGACTGGTTGATAGACATAGTCGGTAGCTCCAGTTTCGGTGTCTGTCAATACTTGTAAGACACCAAAGTGACCGAGGTTTAGCGTATGGCCAAACTCATGCAAAATCACTGATTCCAAATCGATTACACCCAATCCTGCCCCCTCTGCCCAGGTAAAGCCATCGTTGAACCAGACCTCAGTATATGCCTTATCTTCCTTGCCTCGTGTGGACTTGATGGGATCACCATTGTCATCCACAAATACGAAGGAAAATGCCACTCCCAAAATATTCTCAGCCCCAAGAACAGCTTCAAAAATAGAAGCAGGCAAGAAACCGACCACAGAAATATCCGCAATAGGATTACCAGTACTTGGCAAGCCAAAGTCCAAAATCAAACTAGGATTACCCATGGCAAAATCATAAGGCATCTCATCTATTTTGACAGTATTGCAATAGCCATCATTTTGCCACTTGGAATACATGCTTCGATAGATGGGCTCTGCATCATAAAGTTCATTTGCTACAGCAAAGGGATAGAACGAAACCCAGTCGATATCATCCAGATCTCCGTCCCCATTCCAGTCACGATTGACATCACCTGGTACCCATCTAGAAGTCAGCGTACTCTGAAACTGTTGATCAACCGTCTCTACTGTGGTGACTGCATCTATAGTCTTAAATGTATGTACATCTTTGACTTGGATGTTGCTACCTGCAAAAAGCGTATTATTCAGTGTCGTCTTGATATCTACAGTGCCCGCTCTACGTGCAGCTGTTTGGTAATTGGTAAGGACTTCTGGAATGGTGATACTAATTTTAGGTTCGGGTTTCTGTGCTTGATTGCCATCATTGAAATCTTGACAAGACACAATCATCAGGGTTGCACATAGTGCAAAAAGTAGCTTTTTCATAAGTAGATTATTTAGATTGGTTAAAGAGCTTTCATTCGAAGACTCATTCATACTTATGAAAATACAAGTTTAACTTCAGAGATACAAATCAAAAAAACCGTGTTTTTAACAGATAACTATCTGATATACTAACATTTAAAGCTACATCCTAAAAAACATTCAATCTCTTTCCAAGAGTATTGAAATAATATCCTGTACGGAATAATTTGGATTCAAATCCATTTCTTCATTCTTCACGTTTGTTATCTTACTTATACAAATCGACAATTAAAATATTTAATACCTCCTGTTATGACTGCAGACATCTTAGAATCTCCCCATTTCGAAAAGAACCCTTCCCTTTATGCATTCTTGCCTATGCTTTACATGGTTTGGGCAGATGCTGTCCTCACACCTAGTGAAGTGATCAAAATAAGGGAGCTGATGGAAAATCAGGTTTGGCTAAGTGGTGAAGAACGTGAATTTTTGCTTTCTTATTTGGATCCCAAAAATCCACCCAGCCCCATACAGCTCAAGTCTTGGCTGGTCGAAATCCGAAAAATTGCAGATCAACTCAGTCCAGAGATGCGCACATCTCTGGTAGACATAGGTCTCAAACTCGCAGCACTCAATGCTAGAAATCAAGATACTGACTCACTTGACAAAGCACGAGAACCACTGACCAATATCGAAGAAGCACTAGGAGTGATCACCAGTGAGGCAGCCTATCATCTACGCTCTGCCAATCGTGATACTGTCACTGGTAGCCAGAGTACCGAGCAGATATTTGACATCCAACAGATGACCGACCTGCTAGACGGTCCTGACAAGGAAATCATCCATAAGGTAAAAACTGTGATCTCTGATAGAGAATTTGCCTATATAGACTCTGACAACCTCTCCGATTACCGTGAAAAAGTCTTGCAATGGTGCAAATACTTGGCGGATCAAGGCTTTGGCGCGATGGCATTCTCCCCAGAACATGGAGGAGGCGGTGATATGCGATCCTACTTTAGCATCATGGAGACTTTGTCCTATCATGATTTGAGTTTGGTCATCAAATTCGGTGTGCAGTTTGGACTCTTCGGGATGAGTATTCACTTTTTAGGAACAAAAAAGCACCATGAAAAATACTTACCGTTCGTAGGTAGCCTAGAGTTGCCAGGATGCTTTGCCATGACAGAGACACGTCATGGATCCAATGTAAAAGGTATTGAAACTACCGCTACCTACAACCATACCAACAAGACTTTTACGATCCATACACCACACCCTGATGCCTGCAAGGAATACATCGGCAATGCAGCAGTACATGGCGAGATGGCGACTGTCTTTGCCAAGCTTATCATAGAAGGCGTAGATTATGGTGTCAATGCATTCCTAGTTCCTCTCCGTGACAAAAACAAAAACACCCTTGATGGCATCAAAATAGCCGACTGTGGACGAAAAATGGGTCTCAACGGTGTAGACAATGGTAAAATTTGGTTCGACCATGTAGTGATCCCTTACGACAATATGCTCGATCGATTTGCTTCGGTCAGCACAGAAGGACAATTCGAAAGCCCCATCACCAGTGACAACCGCCGCTTCTTTACCATGCTTGGGACTTTGGTGGGTGGACGCATTGGCATCCCTCGTTCGGGACTCAGCGCCAGCAAGTCTGGGCTTGCCATCGCTATCAAATATGGAGACAAACGCAGGCAGTTTGGCCCTGAAAACGAAAGCGAGGTACCCATCCTCAACTACAGAACCCATCAGCGTCGTTTGATGCCACTTTTGGCCAATAGTTATGCATTGCATTTTTCGCTCCAGTACTTGACCGAACGATTTTTAAATAGGACAGAAGATGACATGCAGGAGATCGAAGCACTAGCTGCCGGACTCAAATCCTTCACGACATGGCACACGACCCAGACATTACAAGAGTGTAGAGAAGCCTGCGGTGGCAAGGGCTACCTTTCTGAAAACCGCATCGACCGTCTCAAAAATGACACAGACGTGTACACGACTTTTGAGGGAGACAATACCGTGTTGATGCAACTAGTTGCCAAAAGCAGGCTATCTGAGTTCAAAAAAGAATTTTCGGACATCAACCTTTTTGGAATCTTGGGGTACATCGCAGACCAAGCAAAAACATCTGTCACAGAACTCAACCCTATCACTGTCCGCAATACCAGCAAAGAACACTTGCTAGATTTTGATTTCCATTTGAGTGCTTTTCGCTACCGCGAAAAAGAAATCCTGGCCTCTGCGGCACGCAGAATCAAAAAGCATATCGACCAAGGAATGGATTCGTTTGACGCCTTTAACCAAACACAAAACCATTTACTCAATGTAGGCTTTGCTTATGTTGAAAGAATCATACTGGAACAGTTTGTGGCACAAATCGAGCGAACAGAAGATCCTGGATGCAAAGCCATACTCACCCAGCTTTGTCAGCTTTTTGCACTGAACCAAATAGAAAAAAACAAAGGATGGTACCTAGAGCACGATTACATGGTAGGAGTAAAAACCAAAGCCATTCGTCGTGAAATCAACCAACTGTGTATGCAGGTCAGAGAAAATGCGGTTCCACTTGTCGATGCATTCAAAATACCAGACAGTTGCTTAGCTGCACCGATTGCTATGGACTAAATTCAAGCCTAGGCTTTAGACTAAGAACTCTAATTCTTTTTGAGATCAAGGAATTTAGAACAGCTGCTGATATACTATGGGCAGACTGTTCAATTCTTTGATCTTAACATCCTTGTAATATACCTCTGAAGCCTCACTTTGAAGTTGTATTTTCCCCCTAACCAAAGCTATGACCTGACCCTTATCTATATAACGAGAATCTTTTAGCACCATTGTTATCTCACCATTGACGATATGAATACTCTTTCCCTTGTAACAAATCAAATCTAAGGTATTCCATTGCCCAACAGGTTTTTCATAATTGGCACTACGCATACAATACCCCCCTATCTCCTGATTCTGCCCCATAGACAAGAAAGGTTGATTCACATCAGCTACTGGATTCATCACATGCTCTGGCTGATATGCACGGATATCAATCGCAGAGGTGGCTTGGCTCCAGTAGTCACCCATATGACCTTCCATAATCTGGAATTCCTGAGACAGCATCCACGATCGCCAATACTCTGCGCCCATCGAACCCACTGAGTGATAGAGAATACCCGCATCTTTGAGCAATAGCTCTCGAGGAGGCCATTTCTTGTTTCCCCATTTGACCTGTAGTCTCAGATGGTAATTCTCATATTCCCTTTTTGATATCAAACAACCATAGTATTCACCGCTGACTCTGATGACAGGTTCTCCGTCTTCTTCTATGATCGTAAAGACTCCTAAAGTATCATGATTCAACCCTATTGGTAAAATTTCGTTCCCTAAAGAATCTACTGGAACAGATCCATTATAGCCCAACCGATGTTTGTAGCTTAGGTAATTATCCCACTTTGACATATTGCGGTCGATCAATAATGTCCACTCCTCTTGTTGACAAGAAAAACAACAGTATATGAGAAAAACGAATTGGATTTTAGCCTTCATGGCACTCAATTTAACACAAATCACCACGAAACAAACAGTTGACTTGATTCAAATCAAAAAGGAGCCACTAAAAAACTAGCGACTCCCAAGTCATAGAAAGAATGTTTAATATTATCGCGTGGCTAACTTAAAGGTAATGGGTATCACCATCCTAACACTTACTGGTTTACCTCTTTGTTTACCAGGATTCCATTTTGGTGCCTGAGCAATGATTCGAGCAGCTTCTTCATCACATCCTCCGCCAATTCCTTTGACCACTTTCACATCAGCTATCTCACCCTGACTATTGACTACAAATTGAACAAACACCCTGCCCTCAATATCTTTTTTACTTGCTTCGTATGGATATTTTATGTTCTGACCTACATATTGATAAAAAGCGGTCATACCTCCCACAGGTTCTGGAATATCTTCTACTATCAAGAAAATCTCTTCTGCTACCTCTTCTTCTGGAGGAGCTTCAATAAACTCAATATCTTCAACTGCCATGTTTTCCGTCACTTCCACATCCATATTCACCAAAACCTCCTCTAAGATCACCTCATCTGGAACTTCTACAACGACAGGTTGTTGCACTACCTTCTCTGGTGGCGGAGGTGTGGCTTGCAAGGTTTGTGGAATATCCTGAAGCTCATCAAAATCAACTTTATCCATTGTCAACTCCATCAAATTTCCTTCATCCCTAAATTTCCATTCGAAAGCTGTAATCACCATTGCCAAAGCTAGAGCTAGACCTATAAAAAAGAACATTCGACTTTGATTCTTCAGTTTAGCAGCACGTTTTTCTTTCCATTCGATCAAATCATCATAATCACGTTGATGGAGTACCAATTCTTGATTTGGCTGCTCCTCTGGTCTGAGATTCTTTTTAATTATATCAGCATTGGTGGCTATTAGTTCATTCTTCCATTGCTGTGTATGTTTTTTGGTTTTTATGACAGCTTCCATGACTTTTTAGATTTAGATGTTGTTATTCTTTCTGATGTGACTAAGTAAGCATCATTCTGAATAAAAAAGAATGATGCTTCTCTCTAGGAAATATGATCTATATCATCGTCAACTCTCTGTATATTTTAAGCATACCAAACAAAAAAGCCGATCCCAATGGATCGGCTTTTTATATAATGAAATATCGTGTTTCTTAGGACACAGAGATCAATTCGATATCGAATATCAATGCAGCAAATGGGGGTATATCACGTCCTGCCCCTCTCTCTCCATAGGCTAAGTTTTGTGGGATGTACAATCTCCACTTGTCTCCTGGTACCATCAGTTGCAATGCTTCTGTCCAACCTGCAATCACTCCTCCTACTGGAAAGGTAGCTGGTTGACCTCTCTGTACCGAGCTATCAAACACCTGCCCATTGATCAACTGACCAGTGTAATGAGTGGTTACTTGGCTAGACAAGCCAGGCTTACTTGCACTTGTATCTCCAGACTCTATAACCTCATATTGCAAGCCACTGGCCAAGGTTGTTACACCTGTCTTCGTTGCATTTTCTTTCAAGAATTTCTCTCCTTCTTCCTTCACTCCTTTATGCGCACCTTCTTTGAGTTCGCCTATTTTCTTTTGCAACACTTGATTGATCTCCTCATGGGACAAGGCACTCTGACCCCCAAAAGCGTCAGAAAAACCGCCCATAAAAGCATCTATATCCAATATTTTATCAAAACCTTCGTTCAAAAAATTTTGTCCTACACTCTGTCCAAGTCCGTAGCTGAACTTTTGGTCTTCCGAATTTAACTCCATTACTCTCTATTTTTATTTAGCCTGCAAAGGTAAAAAATATTGGGGAGACCACTGACACAAAACCAATCCTAGAAAGTCAAAACTGTCTTTTCCAGAATGGACTGGTCATGCGATTTCAAATAACCTGATATGATTCCATCAGAGCTAATCTCCAATACTCCATAGTTCATGTCATAAACAATATTTCCTATCCGATGCTTGTTAGGCTCTTTGCGATGCTCGCTCCAGCCATGTGTAAGCGAACTTGATGTCAAATCATACACCAATTGACCTTGATAATCCAGTCGAGAAATTTCTCCAATGTGTCTATCACCTGAGAGTACAATTGGCCTATTGATTTGATATTGATGAATTAATTGAAGCAACTTCTCTCTGTCTTTGGGGAAGTTCGCCCATTTCTCATAAATATGTTCTTCAGGCAAAAATTGAATTCCAGATGCAAACAAATGTACATCCGCGGTAGATTGAGCGAGCACACTTTCTAGCCAAACCCACTGTGCATCTCCTAAAATAGTACCTACAGAATCTGCCACTATACTATCATTTAGCATTTTCAAATCATCCCTAAAATATCGAGTATCAAGTAACAATATCTTAATTTGAAAGGCAGAATCACCTAAATCATAACTGGTGTAAACACCTGCCCGCCGCCTCCGTTCGTCATCCATTGGCACATCCAGAAAGTCTAATAGCTCTTGCTGACTTGCTTCCTTGGCAGGATAGTTTTTACCTGCATTGTTTTCTCCAAAATCATGATCATCCCAAGTCCCTATGATCTTAGTTTGCTTCATCAAAACTTGGTATTCAGGATTTAATTTTTGTCTCAGATATTTAGCTCGAAGTGTATCCATGTTTTCTGAGTCTCCATAGATATTATCTCCCAACCAAATCCATATATCTGCCGATTCACTAACAACTTCATCCCACAGTGGTTGAGGCTGATCTTGGTGACTACATGATCCAAAGGCGATTTTATAGCTCTTTAGTTTTTGAGATTCGTTATCTATATGCTTATCTACATGCTTGTACTTGCAAGCGGATAATAAAAGTAGAAAAACGAATAATGTATTTCTCTTCATATTCAGTTATTCAATATGAATTGAATCTAGCTCAACAGTAAAAAATAAATGTTACCCCTATGTGAAAATTCTGTTGTTTATAGGAATTGGAGAAGTTCTTTCATTTAAATGTAAACAATTGAGCTACTGGCAAAGCAAATCATCTTAATCCGAATACCTTTTCACAAACATAAAAGGCTGTCTAAAAATAGACAGCCTTTTATCTCAGAGGTAGATCAGGTTATGAAAGTTTATATTTTAGACAGCCATTGCCTGTGATAGTAATGGTCGCTGGCCCCCAAGTATAGCCATCACAACTAGCTGAGTATGTATATGACCCTGGTGTCAAACTCCACGTAACTGCACCATCCACTGCACATTCATTAATATCAGAGTAGAAATATTGCGTCAATGTTTTTGATCCCTGTCCTGAAATTTGTACTGTGATGTTGCCACAGCCGTGATCCTTGGTTGTATAAAAAGATACCTCTCCATATTGTGTAGTAGAACCGCTCCCTGTACCAGTACCAGTGCCTGAACCCGTTCCTGTACCAGTAGTGCCAGTGCCACTTCCAGATCCTGAACCAGAACCAGAATCCGAGCAACTCACACCATATCCTGGAACTACAATATCAAAACAGCCATTGTTTGACAAATCTGATTCCAAAACAAACTCAGTTCCATCAATTGATACTGTAGCCGTATTGGGTGAAATGTCTCCCAAATTATGCGCTTTGAGTCTCACATAGTTGAAGCCATTGTATTCCAAAGTTCTTGTGAACGTATATTTATTTGAAGGACCATCCAAGGTCAGATTAGACACTACTTCTTTGCCGTTGACATAGAAAGAGACTATATCACCATCAATCTGTCCATGATCCCAAAGCGAAATCGTTACTTCTCTCTGATCGATTTCCACACAGCCTTGCCATACATTGGTTCGCGAATCACTAGACGAAGGAATAATAGAATAACTATTAACCTCTACTTCCGGCTCATCATCTTCTTCGTCACCAAAAAGACCATCACATGAGTATATCAATGGGGCTACTAACAAAAAAATCAGTAATTGCTTGAGTATGTTTTTTATCATCTTGTTGTACTTTAAATCATTAATTAGAAAAAGAATCTATCGGTTATCATTAAACAAAAATAGATGCTAAAATTCATGACACAATACCCATTTATGAGTATTGTGTACAGATAAACTTCACATTATCACCTAAATACAATTCAATATTTTTATTATCCAATCCTCAATCCAGCAACCATAGATTTGTCTTCTTCCAATTCAAAAACTAAATTCACATACGTTGAATTTTAACTCTACCAGCATGAATCGAAGCAACCAGCAAAACCCAATCAATATTCTAAAAACCATTCACTGGGGGCTTACAATAGGCACAGTCCTATTTGGTGTGATTTTCTGCTACCTCATGATGACTATGACCGAACCTACCCTAGTAGATTTCGACAATATATTGACCTTCCTTCCCCTACTAGTTGCTGCGATGATGATACCAGCTTCGAGCATTGCCTTTCACAGTTCTTTAAAAAAACTACTGAAAAAAAATCCTGATCTAAAACAAAAAATCAGTGCTTTTCAAAACGCCCATATCATCCAGATGGCCATGCTCGAAGCTGTAGGGCTACTCTCAGTCGTGATTTGTTTTCTTACCAACAGCTATGTCAATTTCCTAATGTTTGGTATTATACTTCTCTTGATGATACTTTCTACCCCATCAACCTTCAAACTCTCCGAACAACTTCATCTTTCTAAAAGTGAGATTGATCAATTAGACATGAAATAAACCACGGCTCGTTAAGATTTGTTTTCGGCTTTTCCCGCTCCAATCGGTACAGTCAGGTAGAGGTACCACGCACTGTTGTATTGTCCCGAACCACCGTTGTTCTTTAGCGCATCCACTACGCCTTGGTAATAATTGATACCAAAATTCATACTTTTACTTTCTCTCAAAGAATACCCAACACCTCCTACAAAGCCAGCATCTAGCCTCTTGTAATCATCACGAATATCTCGGTTGTATATCCCCATATTTTTACCATTTTCAACCTCAAAAATATCAGTAGCTTCTCTCAACAAACTCACCTGAGGCCCTAGATCAAAATAAATTCTATTTTTTAGATTGTACCTAAGACAGACTGGGACTTGAATATAGGCGAGCTCCCTTCTCAGGTTGCCAGACCCAAATACTGCATCTATGCTAGGATCACCAGTAGCGTAAGTTGGCATATCACGCACGCCCATTTTGGATACGACCAAACAACTAGGAGCCAAAGACCAGGCATTTTTTAGTTTGATATCAAAATAAAAACCCAACATAAAAGCAGCCATATCCCTCTCATGCTCTACCTGCGTCAGGCTAGAAAAACTAGCCCCTCCGATCATCCCAAATTCAATCTGATCTGAGTTCAATTTATCACCTAGCAACAAAGAAATCAGGACTTGTCCCTGAGATTGATACTGAAGGCAAATCAAAAAAAGTAATGAGCAGGTTATTCGTTTCATGGTCTTAGTATATACAAGTGATACTAGTAAGTTAACAGATCATTGGGTGAAATCACAGTACGCGACATCTACTTTCATATTGCATTTTTCACAATACATCGAAAATAACCTAACTTCGCGGAATCAATTATCATTAGTCATACAACAACATGGTCATTTTCAAGAAGTTTGCCTTTGATTCCGCCCATTTCCTACCCAACGTACCCGAGGGTCACAAGTGCAAGAATGTACATGGACATACCTATCATCTGACGGTATTTTTGGAAGGTGATTTGGTCAAAGACCTAGAGTGGGTCATGGACTTCAAAGAAGTAAAAGATGTGATCAAACCTGTCATCGATAGACTCGACCACAACATGATCAATGACATCCCTGGTTTAGAAAACCCTACTGCTGAAAGAATCACTGTATGGATTTGGGATCAAATCAAACCGAGCTTGCCACTTTTGAGTAAATTAGAGTTGAACGAAACCCCGACGAGTGGGGTCATCTACGAAGGAAAATAACATGAGCACACATCACGATATCGAAATCATGGCACCTGCAGGCTCTTATGAGTCTCTCATGGCTGCCATCAAAGGAGGCGCCAACTCTATCTACTTTGGCGTAGAGCAGCTCAACATGCGCGCCAAGTCGTCCAACAACTTCACGCTCGAAGATCTCCGAAAAATCGCAGATATCTGCAACGAAAACGGTCTCAAATCCTACATCACCATGAATACCATCATGTATGATCATGACATGAATCTCATGCGATCTATTGTAGATGCGGCCAAAGAAAGCGGAATTTCGGCCATCATCGCTGCGGATCATTCTGTGATGAACTATGCCAAGAAAATCGGCTTCCCTATTCACATATCTACACAAGCCAACATCAGCAACATCGAGACTGTAGAGTTCTACTCTGTCTATGCAGATGTCATGGTCATGGCACGTGAACTGAGCTTGATGCAGGTAGCCGACATTACCCGTGAAATCAAGAAAAGAGACATCCGTGGCCCTAAAGGGGACTTGGTGAGAATCGAAGTATTTGCCCATGGGGCACTATGCATGGCTGTATCTGGCAAGTGCTACCTTAGCCTTCACTCTGACTTCTCCTCTGCCAACAGAGGGGCATGCGTACAAAACTGTCGTCGCGAATACACTGTCAAAGATGAGCAAGGCAACGAACTCAAAATCGACAATGAATACATCATGAGTGCCGCTGACTTATGTACGATCGACTTTATGGACAAGGTAGTAGAAGCTGGCGTATCTGTATTCAAAATAGAAGGCAGAGGTCGTGCTGCAGATTACGTATATACCACCACCAAATGTTACCGTGATGCGGGAGACGCCATCAACGCAGGCACATACGGACCTGATAAATTCACAGTTTGGAAAGAAGATCTTGAGAAAGTGTACAACCGTGGATTTTGGGATGGCTACTACCTCGGTAGAAAAATGGGCGAATGGAGCAAAGTCCATGGCTCAAAAGCAACCACTAAAAAGATCTTGCTCGGCAAAGGTGTAAAATACTTTGGCAACATCAATGTTGGCGAATTTTTGATGGAAACACATTCATTGGAAACGGGAGACGAAATCATGATTACGGGTCCAACTACAGGCATTGTCACGACCAAAGTAGGCGAAATGAGAGTAGCCAACAAGGCGGTCAATAGTGTCAAAAAGGGAGATAGTTTCTCTATTCAAATAGACGAAATGATCCGTCCATCAGACAAACTCTACAAAATTGTCCCAGCATAAGGTCTGTGTTTAAAATCATCCACTACCGAGACAAATGCATCGGGTGCTATGCCTGCGTAGAAGTAGCTCCCGATCGCTGGCGTATCTCCAAAAAAGATGGTCGATGCACACTCGTAGGTGCCAAAGAGAAGAAAGGCATCTATCAGATAGACCTGCATGAGGCAGAGTTGGAAGAAAACCAAAGAGCTGCTGCCAGCTGTCCAGTCAACATCATCAAAATTAATGGCAAATAAGTGCTTTGCTTTATAAGATATGCGCTCTACGCTTTTACCAGTGTTTTGAAATAAGGAGGGATTTCTGTCTTAAAACTCATTTCCTTTTTAGTCACAGGGTGTATAATCGTCAATGATGCTGCATGAAGAGCCAGTCTTTTACTCAGTCGATCTGCTTGACCATATACTTTATCTCCCAAAACTGGATTTCCTTTGTCCGAGAGGTGAACACGGATTTGATTTTTTCGTCCTGTGTACAGGTCTATTTCTAACAAGCTACACCTGCTCGTTTCTTTGATCACCCTATAACCTGTCTTCGAAAACTTACCTTGTTCTGGATCTTGGGAAGAGTACATTCTTTTTGCCTTGTTCTCTACGAGGTAAGAAGTGATAATCCCCTCTTTGTCCTGAAGTTTGCCTGCTACTACTGCATAATAAACCTTGCTAAACTCCTTCCAATGCTCTTGAAGGTATTGCTTGGCATCTTCATTTTTGGCAAAAACCAAGACCCCAGAGGTATCACGATCAAGACGATGAACAATAAATACACGATTTTTGGCACGCGGATTACCCTTTTTCACATACTCATTCAATAGAAAATGTGCCGTCCGGTGTTTCTCTCTATCCGTCCCCATTGTCAGCAGACCTTCTACTTTGTCTACTACCAATATATCCTTGTCTTCATATAGAATAGACAAACCAGCAGGCTGGTGCTTTTTAGACGGCTTTTTAAATGTGGTCACCTTACTCTTGTCCTGCATGTTGATTAGAAAGCGAAAAAATTGCTACTCGCAAAACTATATGCAATCAAGTTACCCGACGAAACAAATATCGACGATCTTTCAAACACTCACTTTTAATTCATTCAGCTCTCTGAATTATAATGCTTTTGTAAACCATTGATAAGATTCCATTGCGCCAACATGTAGGTAGACATGATCCAGACACCTGCATTTTCCATGGGCATGTAAAACCTATCAAGTGCCAACAGAGAGTCTGATAGCAAAAATAAAACAGCCCCAAAAATCACTTGGTTCACACTATCCTGTGGCGCGCGTCCATTGCGATAGACGGCACTGAGGGCCATCACGATGATAATCACAGCATAAACCGCCACGGGGATTTTCAATTCCCCCACATGGGGCCATAAAGCTGACATCAAAATCCCAAAGAGTAACAAAAATGGCAGAGCATACAGCATCTTTGACAATGCAGAAGGTGATTTAGTTTTTGGCAACACTGCTTTGGAGAAAGCCACTATATAAAATATATGCGCTATTGCAAAAGCTGCCAAACCCAATACAAAGTACAACTCTCCTTCGAACAGCAACATCGAATCCCCGATGAATGATAAAATCAAACCCAGTCCCGCCAGCAAAAAGGAAGGAGTCAACCTACCTGTCGTCCCTTGACGAAAGTACACTAACAACACAGGCATCAACAGTGGTTTGGTCACATGATGAATTGCCTCCCACTCGAATGCACGAGACAAAAGCTCCGCGACACATACTCCTATGAAAATATACTTGGTGATTTTTTCAGACTGATTATTCATACTCAAAGATGGTCATAGGTCGGCAAATTTCGCACAGTTTTAGAATACAAATACACCAAGGCTCCACACATAGATACCGCACAAAGATAAAACACCCATGAGATATTATTAAGATCATTGCCATACACCCAACCACCTAGCAGCGCGCCTAGCCCCACTCCAATCTCTAAGAAAATATACATGGTGGCCATGCCTCTCCCTCGATGTTTCGGATCACTGAGATCTATCGTCCAAGCAAAAATCGTAGGATTACTCAATCCTACTCCAATCCCGTACAGTACTGCTGTTGAGAGCAATATAACAGGTGTTTGAGCATTGGCTAAGAGAATGAGCGCAATCAACAAGATTCCACTACCTATCTTCAATACTGGAACCCTGCCATATTTATCAGATGCCTTGCCAGCCACAATCCTTACCACCAATGAGGCAACTGTAAAATAAGTATAAAACAAGCCTCTATTGGACAACTTCATTTGATCACTGATATCTGGTACCACAGTGATGATCGCTCCAAAAGCAAAAACCACCAACATCATTACAATGGAGGGTGACAAGACTTTAGGTTCATAGATTTCATCCTTCTTCACTACAAAGTGATTCCATTGTAGTTTTTCTTTAGGCTGCAATGTCTCTTTCATCCCTGCCAAAATCAACACAGACAGTACCGCACAAAACCCCGAAGCATAAAACATCACGTCTAATGAAAATTCTTTGACAATCAACGGTCCCAAGGCTGGTCCTGCAGCCATCCCCATACTCCCAAAGAAGCCCAATACACCCATCGCTTCTCCTCGTTTGTTGTAAGGAATAATATCCGCTACATAGGCAGACGTCCCTGTGGGTTTGAATCCTGTAGAAAAACCATGAAACATCCTCAAGCACATAAAGGCAAAAACCGTCGTAGCAAAAGGATACAACACAGCAGCCACTCCGCTGACCAAGGCACCAACAATCATCACAGGCACACGGCCAACCTTGTCTGCCAGTTTTCCACTAAATGGTCGTGACAATCCTGCAGTCACGGTAAACAAAGCTATAATAAGTCCCTTGTAGTCCCCTCCTCCCATGCTGGTGAGATGAGAAGGCAACTCAGGGATAATCATGTTGAAACTGCTAAAAAATAGAAAACCACTCAGGCACAAGAGCCCAAACTGAAGAGTGTAAATGGAGTTGTTGTTCATGAATGACAAAACTACCTGTCCTTGTCCAATAACAATGAACCAATATTATTTTAAAATACAGAGGAATTAGAAACTAGTATATGCGGACTGACTGCGTCTATCCAACTTCAAATCTTTGAGCATGGCAGAATTGACAGCAATTCTCACATAATATGACTGCTGTACCCCAAACGGCACCCAGTTGAAGCTGAGATTCCAACAGTGCAAATCCCTACTGACATTGACACGAGTGACTGTCATTTCTTTTTCTTCCAAATCATACCCTGAGTTAAAACCGATTTTTGTTTTATTGGTGATATTCAGTGTCCCATTAAAATTTAATGTCTGGATAACCACAGGCTCTTCGAACCCGTCCTTGCTATAATTTAAAGAATAATTTACATTCAAACTCCAAGGCACATCAAAGGGCACATACTGATTGGGATCATAGGAAATAAAATCATTGACATTTCCTGCCTCAAATTTTTGGTCATTATTATAAAGATTATTGTTTTGAGCAAAGGGGTCACTAGCATTTGGATCAGTAGCAGGAACTTCATCATTGTTACCTCTAGCACTTTTGGGTTGTAGTTTAAACCCAACTGACAAACTAGCCCTAGTCAATCTACCTACTCCTTCACCATTGTTCCATGCAAATTGATCTATCTGTCGTTGATAATATACATCGCTTGTGCTTGTCTCAACTATACTATCTAATACATAGACATAAGGATCTATCGTACCACTCAGACTGACATAAACGGCTCCCTTGAAAAAAGAAGTCCGTGCATTCCAATTAATGTCGCTAAGGTTGAATGAGTCAGCCAAAAAATTATAACCAGAGGATAAAGATAGGTTGTCAAAAATCTTGATTTTACGGTATTCTTCTATCGAATCAGCCCTTGATTTTACTTTCATCTCAATGTTGTTGTTTAAAGACAAAGACAAACTGGCACTTTCACCTAAAGCTGGTCCTCCATAGGCAAACCCTTGGTATTTAGAAAGTATTCTAGTCCCTCCATCTTCATTTACCCGCACTTCTTGGTAGTTTCCCCTGGCGGGATCACCAAAATCAGGACTATAACTAAAACCCAAATTAGGAGTCATGACATGACGAATGGCTTTGATTTTCTCACCTCTAAAAGAGTACATACCATAAAGTCTCGTAGATACAGACGCCCCAGAACTCCACCATCCCGCTCTTGAAAATTGGTTCAAAGTATCTATTTCCACGCCTCCCAAGTCTTCGTTATAGCTGTATTTCAATTCTTTAGGATACCAGACTTCTGTATAGTTGAAACTCGGACTGACAGCAAAATACTTGAGCATGTTAAAAGTAGTAGACACGGGTATTCTATGTCTCGCCCCAATATTGGCCTGATCCAACAGTGTACTAAAATTATCCCCATTGAATGGCAAAACTTCTGTAGGCGCATTTTCAGCCCCTACTACATAGGTAGGAATACTGGTCAATGCATTGGTCATTTCACTCTTAGCGGAGAGTTGATAAGTAAACCCAAGTTTACCTAGTACGCCATCTTTCAAGCCACTTACATTCTTGAATGGCTGGATTCTGGATGCGTTGAAACTAATCTCAGGCAAAGTCAAATTGACCACCTCTGTACTGATGTTTTGACTATGTCTGGCATTGACAGTCAGGTTAAAGGGTGTACCTTGAAAAGTCTTGGAGTAAGAAATGTTGGAACTAAACTGAGAGTTGATGCTGTTGGTATAGTCATAGCCTACATTGTTGGCGTTGGCACTGTAGGTAGAGGTACCCCCAGAAACCGAAGCTGAAAATCTAGATGTACCATATGATTGAGGACTATGACTCCAGTTGACCCACATATCTTTGGAAAACGAATCATCCTCAAAAGCTGGATTCACCGTTTTGTTATACCTTATTCCTAGATTACCCGAATAGCGATACCTCTTCTTGTAGGTTGTTTGTCCATTTAGTCCATAGCTGCCGTTGGTGTACAAGTCTCCAGTCACTTTCAAATCCATGTACTCATTGATATCAAAATAATACCCACCACCTCTAATAAAAAACCCTCGGTTATTGTCTTCCCCATAGCTAGGAAAAATAATACCCGATGCCTTTTCTCTCGGAGAAGGAAACATCCCAAATGCAAACCCTAAAGGTGTCCATATTTCTCCAAAATAGAGATTGAATGGACCTGCCAATACACGATCATTAGGTATTACCTTCAACTTACTTGCTTTGATATAAAAATGTGGGTGTTCCAAATTGCAAGTGGTGTATTTCGCATTTCTGATATACATCTCATCCAGCTCATTTTTCTTCACGCGTTCTCCATGCATAAAAGCCCCGTCTTGTTCTGTAATGATGCCATTGATGAGTGCCTTTTTTGTTTTGAAATTGTACATCATGTCATCTGTGACATAAGTATCCCCTCCCTCTTTGAACACTGGTTTCCCGACCTTTTTGCCTGTGGAGTCTATTACGTAGTTGGCCTTGAGGGTATTTTTGACCCAATCCATCTCAATACGCTCGCCTGACAGAGCGATATTGCCATACTCTATGCTACCCTCACCATAGAGGTACATTTTTTGATCCGTCAAATCAAAAAATATAGAATCTCTGGCTTGATAATTGACGGTAGTTTCTACGTCATTTCTAGTCCTTTTCTGAGGTAAACCCGTGGAATCATTGGTAGACAAGGCTCCACCACTACTGAGCAGGGATTGGATAGAGTCAGGTAAAAATGCTTTATATTCAGGATATGAATTCAATGAGTCCAAATACCCATTCTCGATCAGGTACGAAACTTTCTGTAGCGCACGTGCAGTATCCAATTTGTAATTTTGAGAATTCCCTTTAAAACCCGCAATGATTAGCAAAAAGCAAAAAAACAGGGTTTTTATATTGGGCACAAGTACTTTCAGTTTCAATGAAAAATATACATTTTTGTACAAAAATATTGCCAATAAAGTTCTAAACAACTCCTTCTGAATGAAAAATGTCTTTGTGATCGGGATTTTTTCCCTTTGCCTTTTGTTTACCTCTTTCAATAGCACTGGAGTCAAGGATTATAAAATCCGAAAAATAGTCATTGATGCTGGGCATGGTGGCAAAGACCAGGGTACCTCAGGAACATTCTCTCTTGAAAAAGATATCGCCCTCAGTATTGCATTGGAAACTGGCAAAATCATCAATGAATACTTGCCTGATGTAGAGGTAATTTACACTAGAAAAGATGATAGTTTCCCTACGTTGTACGAGCGTGCCGACTTGGCCAATAACAACCATGCAGATCTATTCATTTCTATCCATTGTAACTCAGCTCCATACAGCGATCAAGTCCACGGAACAGAGACATACATCATGGGACTCCATAAGTCAACGGAAAATTTTGAAGTCGCCAAAAGAGAAAACTCAGTAATCAGTTTAGAAAAAAACGCAGAAGAAAACTACGCAGGGTTTGATCCAAAATCACCAGAATCCTACATACTTTTCTCACTCTATCAGAATGCCTATCAATCCAATAGTCTCAATTTGGCACAAAATGTAGAAGATCAGTTCAAAAACCGAGTCGGTCGTCGCAGTAGAGGTGTGAAATCTGCTGGATTTTTAGTACTTTGGAAAACCAGTATGCCAAGTATATTAATCGAGACAGGTTTTTTGAGTAACGCAAAAGAAGAAAAAGACCTCAACGATAAACTACAACAGACGTATATTGCATCAGGAATCTTTAGAGCATTTAGAGATTACAAAAGCGAATTAGAATCAAAAAACTAGTCTAACCAGTGACCAAAGAAGTAAAAGTCGGACTCTTCGCCGCTATATCAGGAGCCATTTTGTATTTTGGATTCAACTTTCTCAAAGGGATTGAGTTTTTTTCAAGCACGAACAAGTATTACGCAATCTATCAAAACATTGACGGACTCAATGTTTCCAACCCCGTCATAGTCAACGGCTATGCTGTCGGGAGGGTAAGTAAAATCGAAATATTGCAAAAATACAACAACAAAATCATCGTAGAACTGGACGTCAAGGGCAACCTTGCAGTAGGAGAAGGGTCCACTGCGACACTGATGAACAGTGATTTTCTAGGGAGTAAATCAATTTTGTTGAAAATAAAAAATGAAGGAAAACCACTAGAAAGTGGCGACACACTCACGAGTGAAGTAGACTTGGGACTCGCTGCAATTCTGAATAGTGCCGAACCCATCACGGATGACATTGGTGTCATGATCGGTAACCTCAATGAGGTATTGACAGGAATGAAGGGAACTGGAGAAGGTGTGAAGCTAACGCTCAAAAACCTGAATACCACCATACTCAATCTCAACACCCTGGTAGAGCAAAATAATACGAAACTAAAACATACATTTGATCATGTCAACGTCTTGATCACCAACGTAGACAAAAAGGTATCACAACTAGACCCTATCCTGAAAAGTGCGGATCAAACGCTCAAAAAGATCAATAAGTTGGAGCTTGAAAACACCCTTGGCTCATTGGACAGTGCCCTATCAGATTTGCGCATTACCATTCAAAATATCAACGAGGGTAACGGCAGTTTAGGAAAAATCATCAATGATGATTCTCTGTACAACAATCTCAATCAAGCAATCTTAGATTTGGATCAACTCTTGATTCACTTCGATGAGAACCCTAAACACTTTTTGAGCCCACTTGGCAAGTCTTCCAAAAAAATAGCAAAAGACAGGTCAGAATCTGAGTAAGAGCTATAAAACTAGTTGAAACTATCGAATGATATTAATTATTCGAAGCAAGCCTTTTGTAAAATCATTTTATACTCTAATTTGAGTACTCATTAACCTATTTCAATGCTTGCAGCACTATTTGGAATCTTATTTTTTTTAGGAGATATCAATGCTTCTCATCCTATCCTGATTTCAAAATCGGACAGCCTAACCGCCATGTTAGACACGACAGAAAATGTAGACTCCCGTGTCAAACTACTCAGGAAGATCGCACAGGAAGAAACGGCCACTAACCCCATTCAAGCCTTAAAACATTTCGAAGAGATCCTAGAAATAGGGATCAACACCGAGGATCAAAATTTAATCTCCACAACCTACAATGACATAGGTGCCTACTGGTACGGTGAGAATGACCTCCAAGAGTCAATGAGATACTACTTTCTCGCACTAGAAGGGCTGGATGAGAAAGCAGAAAACTATCACCTCCTCTGCAAAGTCTACAACAACATAGGCTGGAATTTTCAGAAACAAAAGGATTACAGAAGAGCCCTAGACTACTACAACATCTGTGAGAAATATTGTGAACAATCAGACAATATCAGTGCAGTTGCCCATGTACTCAACAATATGGGGGTTGTTCACAAGGATCTCAAAGAATATGACAAAGCTCTGGAATTGCTGAATCAATCCCTCCGCCTCAATAGAGCAAATGGTGACATCAAAAGGGAACTATTTAACATCAACAACATAGGGGTAATCTACCTTGAAAGAGGCGATCATGTGACTGCAAATGAATATTTTGCCAAGGCTTTGATCATGAATCAAAAGCGAAACGACTATTTCGAAAGTGCAAATAACCTGATGAATTTAGGAAAATCATTGTTTGAGCTGAATATGCTGGACGCTGCAGAAGATACGCTCAAGCACGCACTAGAACTCTCTGAGATCACCAGATCCATGATTCAGAAACATGAAATCCTGAACTACCTACATCAAGTCAAACGAAAACAGAATGGCTACAAGGAAGCGCTTGATTATTATACCGCGTACAATGTATTAGAAGACAGTTTGTTCAAACAAGGACAATACACGGATCTCATAGAGCTAGAATCAAAATACAAAGTAGCCCAACAAGAGAGGTTTCTACACGAGTCCCAAAATCAATTACTCCGCCAGCAATACCTCAATACACTCTATTTGGCTGCATTGATTTTTGCATTGCTCCTCATCGGATTCTTGATTTGGATATACGGATCCAAAAAAATCAATGAAAGAAAGCTCATTGCCCTCAATAAGGAGATTGATACACAAAATGAAAAAATACAAACCATCAATCAAAACCTAGAAAAAACCATCCTACAACGCACCAAAGTCATCCAAGATCAGAATAACCAACTCCGCGAGTTTGCCTTCATGAACTCGCACAATATCAGAAGGCCGTTATCCAATGTACTAGGCCTCTTGAGCTTACTAGAAGACGAACGAAATCCTGAAAAAATCAGTGAACTGATTATGCTTGCCAATCAATCTGCTGCCGAAATGGATCAAATCATTCAAGAGGTTAACCGCCAATTGAAAGAAGAAGAAGATCTTTAAATCAAGAGGGCAGATTACTCCGTAGATAGTCTCATAGGATAGATTTGGATTGTATATTTGCGGCAAAATTCACGAGAGATATGACACTTAAGAACGATTTACTGATTCGGGCAGCCAAAGGAGAAAAAGTTGAAAGAATTCCAGTCTGGTTGATGAGACAAGCGGGCCGAATCTTACCCGAATATCGCCAAGTCCGAGAAAGTGTCAGTGGATTCATCGAACTAGCCAAAACTCCAGAGTTAGCCGCAGAAGTGACAATTCAACCAGTAGATATTTTAGGAGTAGATGCAGCCATTATTTTCTCGGATATTCTCGTGATCCCAGAAGCCATGGGTCTACCCTATCAAATGATAGAAAAAAGAGGTCCTTGGTTTGAAAACACAATAGAAAAACAGTCCGATTTATCAAAAATAAGAATTGCCAAACCTGAAGATGATTTAGCATACGTTCTGGATGCTATCAAGATCACCAAAGAAAGACTGGAAGGACGTGTTCCGCTCATTGGATTTGCAGGAGCACCTTGGACGATATTTTCATACATGGTCGAGGGTGCAGGTAGCAAAACATTTTCTAAAGCAAAAAAAATGCTCTACGCAGAGCCCATGCTGTCTCACCAACTCCTAGAGATGATCACTGAGAGCACCATCCTGTATCTCAAAGCACAAGTCAAGGCAGGAGTGGATTTGGTTCAGATTTTTGATTCTTGGGCGGGGATTCTTTCTCCTCGCCAATATGAGGAGTTTGGTCTCAAATATATCCAACAGATTTGTGATGCGATAGACGAAGTGCCCATTACTGTATTTGCTAAGGGAGCCTTTTTTGCTCGTCAAGGTATGGGGCAGCTCAACTGCGAAACGATTGGTCTAGACTGGAATATGGATGTGGTCGAATCGAGACAGTTGATCGGTGGCAGCAAGACTCTACAAGGCAATCTTGATCCATGTGTACTATATAGTTCACATGCGGAGATCGAGCGTAGAACCATTGAAATGTTACAATCTTTTGGAGGTCATCAACACATTGCCAATCTTGGACACGGAGTGTATCCCGACATAAATCCTGAAAAGGTCAAAACCTTTATCAATACTGTCAAAAACTGGAGAGCGAATTAGCTTTCAGAAAGCTGTGTTTGGCTCTTTTCGATATGCAATCTGATCTTGTTGTAGAGATCTTCTGGATCAAATGGTTTGGTAATAAAATCATCCATGCCATATTCATATACCTTATCTCCCACATCCAACATGACGGATGCCGTCAATGCTAGAATAGGTGTTTTGAGACCTCCTTTTCTTAACTCTTTGGAGGCTGTATATCCGTCCATCACAGGCATCTGCAAGTCCATCAGTATCAAATCATAAGTAACGGTTGCGGTCTTTTCTAGCGACTCCCTTCCATTCTCTGCTACATCCACCTCGATATCCCATCTCGATAAAAACTTCTTGGCTACCATGACATTGACAGGGTTATCCTCCACGAGTAGGACTTTCTTCCCCTTCAAATCGTTGCGCGCTTCGCTAATTACATCTGCCACTTTTTCTTGGTTTTCACTGATTGAGAATGTTTGTGTAAAATAAAAACGAGATCCTTGACCTTCGACACTAAAGACATTGATTTTTGTATTCTGCAAATCTAATATGCGTTTGGTTATCGACAAACCTAAACCTGTACCTCCATACTGTCGGGTCGTGGAGGTTGAGGCTTGTGCAAAACGCTCGAATATTTCTGCTTGCTTGTCCTTAGGTATTCCTATACCAGAATCTTCCACAATAAATTTGATAGATATGCGCTTCTTCGTCAGCATAATCTTTGTCAAACTCAAGGTCACACCTCCTTCATTTGTGAATTTGATCGCATTCCCTATTAAATTAGTCAAGATTTGACTGGTACGAAGGCTGTCACATTGGATAAACGTAGGGATATCCTCATCATAAATCACATTAAGATATATGCCCTTTTCTTTGGCTTTGGTCTCTTGACCTTTCACTATATTTTTACACAACTCTATGATATTCGTATCCAAGTATTCAAACTCTATTTTACCCGCATCCAATTTGCTATAATCCAGCACATCATTGATCAAGACATGGAGATGCTGAGCAGAAAATTTGAGTGTTTTGAGATCATCCACATGCCGCTTTTTAGGCTCATCTCCTATCAAATAATTGGTCAGACCGATCACTGCATTGAGGGGTGTTCGAATCTCGTGGGAAATCATGGATAAAAAATCGGATTGTGATTTAGCTGCTGCCTCGGCTTTCTCTTTGGCCATCTCAATCTTACGATTGTACTTGTAAAACAAAATAATGGACTGTATAAAAAAGAACTGCTGATACCCTAAAAAATAGAATAAAAGCGATCCATGTGTGTAACCGAAGTACTCAAAAACCCTGGTCCCCACCACAAAAAACAAAACAGAAGAACTGAGCAAAGACAATTTAGACCCTTCTCTCTTTCTGATCACAGCGATCGAATAGGTGATCAGCATATAGGCAAAGCAGAACAAAACAAATACTGAAAATGGCAATGCCAGCTCTGTAAATACCTTGACTGGAAAGAAAAGAGTCATCAAAATACTCCCTCCACAAAACACAGAGGTGATGAATAAGAATATCTTGGAAGTGTCCCTTCTATACAAATGGAACGAGTAAAACGAAAATGCCCAAACGGAGACAAACAAGGTAACATACTCCAGTTTAAGCGTCAATATCCACGGCAAAGTAGGAACTAAAGAATGGAAGGTATAATTACCAGACCCGATAGCTTGATAACTATAAAACAAACAAAACAGGGCGTAAAAGAAAATCTGCTTTTCGTGTCTACCATACGAAAACAACACCATAAAAAAGAGCCCCACAAAGAACAAACTAGAAGCCATAATCAAATCATTGGCTTCCTCACGACGCTTTTGGGTCTGCATGATGACCTTTTCTCCCAATTCTATAGGTGCAAATGCACCTCCTCTGGAATGCTTGAAATTGGAAATCTGCAAGACTATGTCTAGTGTATCGTTGGTGACTTTTAGATCTCTGGTAATCATCTCCCAGTGGGGTACCGAAGTAGACGCACTTTTACCTACCTGACCATTGGATGAAATGTACTCTCCGTTGATGAATAGTATATAAGAACTGTAAAAGTGAGGCACAGATATTGCCAATTCTGGCGTCACAGAGTTGAGGATTACTCGCAATCTATGGGTAGCAAAGCCATCAGATCTCACCACCTGAGTACCTACCGTGTCCCCCTTCCATAATTTGGGGAATTGCCTAAATACCGGATCAATATTGGATGAGTCAAATTCACTGGGATAGATGAGTTTCTTCCAGTAAAACTCCCACTCTCCCTGCAGGTGCAAGGGGGTTTTGTTTTGAAACTCCCAATCCCGGAGATCGAGGACGCCCATTCGTGCTTCAGGCAGCTCTTTGGCACTTGCCGTCGAAAGCAAGAAAATACTTCCTAGCAGAAGGTAGAGTCCAAAAAAGTAAGGGCTACATCTCAAAATTTAAAGGTTCATCGGTTCTAAGAGCTTAAAACTAATGAAATCAACTGATAATTAACCAAATAGAGGGTCGAAAGAGTTCGACCCTCTAAAAAGTTATATCAATTCAATTTTGCGACTGCTTCTTTGATTCTTATGATCGCAGTTTTCAAATTCTCTTCAGAAGCGGCATACGACAACCTGATACAGTTAGGGTCTCCGAATGCATCACCCGTCACCAATGAAACTTGAGCACTCTCCAAAAGGAAAACACAGAAGTCTTCAGAGTTGTTGATTGTCATTTTACCATCAGACTTGCCAAAATAGTAGCTTACATCTGGGAAGAAGTAAAACGCACCTTGTGGCATATTTACTTTAAATCCAGGTACCTCGCTCAACAAGCCATGAACCAAATCACGTCTCTTTAAATACTCAGCAGACATGGCTTTGGTGGGTGCCAAGTCAGTAGTCAATGCCGTGTATGTTGCTCTTTGTGCAATAGAGCAGTTGGCAGATGTCAATTGACCTTGGATTTTGTTGCAAGCTTTGGCCAACCACAGTGGTGCACCGATATAGCCTACTCTCCATCCAGTCATTGCAAAGCCCTTGGCTACTCCATTGACTGTAACGGTTTTTTCTTGCATCCCTTCTATCGCACCGATGCTTGCATGTGCACCTGAGAAGTTGATGTGCTCATAGATCTCATCAGAGATCACAATGATGTTGTGAGGTCTCAACACTGCAGCGATTGCCTCCAACTCTTCTTTGGTGAATACCGAACCCGTAGGATTACATGGAGAAGAGAAAATCAATGCCTTAGTTTTAGGAGTAATGGCAGCTTTGACTTGCTCAGCAGTAGCTTTGAAATCATTCTCAATACCTCCTTTGACCAATACAGGCGTACCCTCGGCCAATTCGACCAATGCTGTATAACTCACCCAAAATGGAGACAGTACAATCACCTCATCTCCTGGATCGAGGATAGAAAGAAATATATTGGCAATAGACTGCTTTGCTCCATTGGATACTACTATCTGATCTGGAGAATAATTCAGTCCATTTTCGTTTTTAAACTTGTCAGAAATGGCTTGTCTCAGGTCTAAATAACCATTAACTGGTGGGTAGGCGAAATATTTTTCTGAATCGATCGCTGCCTTTGCACCATCTTGGATGTGCTTTGGCGTTTTGAAATCAGGTTCACCTAAGCTAAGACTGATTACGTCGATTCCATTTTCTTTTAATTCTCTAGCCTTGGCGGCCATAGCCAGAGTGGCAGACTCTGCCATGTTTTTGATTCTGTTTGAAACTTGTTCCATCTCTTGTTTTCAATCTAAAATTTGATGGTGCAAAACTAGACAAGCTTTAGACAAGGTCGAAAGGAATGAGTTTTAAAATTTTAACACTCTGGTTAAAGTTTGTTCAGAATAGGTGCAAGTTGACAATTATTATGGATGATCAACCCATTCGCAATACTCAACTCTGGATTTTCTGGGCTCGTGCCTCTGTCTATCCTAGATTCTAAAATCCACCTTGGTTGTACACAGTCCTGGTGATGATACTACGTCCCAGTGTCACTTCATCAGCATACTCCAGCTCTCCTCCTACGGGAATTCCTCTGGCAATGCTAGATATTTTCACATTGGCTGCTTCGAGTTTTCTAGAGATATAAAATGACGTGGTGTCACCTTCCATGGTAGCACTCAGTGCCAAAATCACCTCCTTGATTTCTCCCGCAGATGCCTCTACTCTTTTGATCAAAGAGTCAATATGTAAATCTTCTGGCCCCACCCCTTCTATAGGTGAAATAACCCCTCCCAACACATGAAACATCCCTTTGTACTGCCCTGTGCTCCGAATCGCCAGCATATCTGGCGTATCTACCACCACACAAATCACCGACACATCGGTATTGATTGTACGACAGGTACAATCGATACTATGGGAGATGATATGGCAAGTCTGGCAATACTTGGTTTCCTTTCTGAGTCTCAGCAAAGCTGCCGACAAATCTTCTGTGGTAGATTCTCGCTCCTTTAGCAGATGAAGAACCAATCTCAACGCGGTCTTCTTCCCTATTCCAGGCAGCTTTGAGATTTCTCGGACTGCTTCTTCTATTAGTTCGTTTGGAAACTCCATGCCGCAAGTTAGACGATCATGGCATTGATACCTGCATCCAGAATGGCTTCTTTCATGGGTTTTAGGTCGAGATAAGTTCCTTTCTTGACCTCACACTTTCCGTTGAAATGGATGATATACGTACACTGTTCTGCTTGAATCCTTTCGTGCTTGCAGACTTTGATCAAAGTGTCAATGACGTGATCAAATGAATTGACTTCATCATTGAATACAACCAAGCCTTTGCCCTCTTCTACGTTTTCTTCAACTAGTACAAATTCTTCTTCTTCAAACTGCCAAGACATATTTTACAAAAATTTATTTCTCCACAAAATTAGAATAAAGACAATAAAGTCTAAATTTATTTCTCATTAAAACCCGCAAAGTAGTTGCCGAGACAATGGCATGAAATTGGCTAAACATTCAAAAAATGATACATAATGAATAAATATCTATTGACGCTTCTTGGATTGCTAGTACTATTTTCGACCACCACTCAGGCCCAGAGTAAGAAGAAAAAAAAGAAATTACAAGAGGTCAATTTGGTCATCACCACAGCCCAAAGTTACTTGGGAACCCCCTACCAATATGGTGGGACCAGCTCCAGAGGCATTGACTGTAGTAGTTTGATTCAAAACTCCTACTCGCAAGCAGGTTACACTGTACCGCGCACTTCAAAAGACCAATCCAAATACGGCAAAAAAGTAAGCCTCAACCGTGTCAAGCCTGGTGATGTAGTATTCTTTAAATTCAAGAAAAAAGGCGACAAATGGCTTCATAGTGGGTTGATCACCTCCACCGACTCGGACAAAGTATATTTTATCCACGCATCCTCCTCCAAAGGTGTCGTACAGTCAGACCTCTACGCTGACTACTACAAATCCAGAATAAGAACAATCCGTAGGGTGATTAAATAGAAACAAGATTCAAGAACCAAGACTCAAGATACGAGATTGGAATTCTCATCAATCAACGCTATCATCTCTGACACCTGATCTCTTGTGAACCAGATGAAATCTTCGTCTTTTTTGAACCAGGTCATTTGGCGTTTGGCATAGCGGCGAGAGTTTCTTTTGAGGAGCCGGATGGCCTCTTCTTTGTCATAATCCCCATCGAGGTAACCAAAAATCTCACGGTAACCTACAGTCTGTAGTGCATTGAGTTGGCGGTGTTCATAGAGTGCGTGGGCTTCTTCAAATAACCCATTGGCGATCATCACATCCATGCGCTGATCGATCCGCTCATAGAGTGCATCACGATCTTCTTCTATTCCAACCTTCAATATCCGGTATGGTTTGACTGTCGATTTTCCTTTCGCCACACGAAATGATGAAAAAGGCTGTTTCGTATATCGAATCACTTCCAAGGCACGAATAACTCGCTGGTGATTGTGCCGATCCACCTGATTATAATATTCCAAGTCATGTACTTTCAACTCCTCCAACAGTACGTCCAAACCGTTTGCTTCGAAATCCTCTTTTAACTGCTCTCTGACTGATGTAGGGATCTCTGGCATCTCATCTAATCCTTCGCACAGTGCTTTGATATAAAGCCCTGACCCTCCTACCACAAACACCACTGGATGTCGCTCGAACAATTGCATCACCAACCGATCGGCTTCCTCTGCAAAACTGGCTGCATCATATACTTGATGGATCGTATGGGAATTGATGAAATGATGTGGTACAGCAGCCAGTTCATTCTCTGACGGTTTGGCCGTCCCAATCTCCATCTCACGATAAAACTGTCTCGAATCCGCTGATAAAATCACACTTTGGTAATGACGTGCCAACTCAATAGAAACAGCTGTTTTCCCTATTGCCGTTGGCCCAGCGATGACCACTAAAAGAGGTGTTTTCATCCATCAAAGATAGACCCCTCGCTATTTATTTGTCACAATTATTCAGGATTATACAAAGACAAATTCAACATGAATCTAAAAGCAAAACCAACAAAGACAGAAAGAAACATGGCCTCTCCATCCTACTGACCGTCAACTGTCAACAGCTGACTTGATAGAAAATCAAACGAGGCTATGACTTTGATTTATAAACTTAATAATTCAAGTCAAAATTTACTATTTCAAAACATATCAGATATATTAGCCATGCAGCGAAAAAGTTATGTACCTGAATTTTCGACAAGTTCGAATCAAACCAATCGCCTTCTAAGAGAAATTTCAACCCAGAGCCTAATGCTTCCAATGGAAACAAATGACACCATGAGTAGGAAAACCGAAGTTGTGGAAAATAGTAAGAATGAGAAAAACCCCGCAATGAGCAAATTAGTTTTTAGACCTACCAGAATCACTCCTCTCATTTTTTTTGATCCAGATAGAGGACTATTGGAACTCCGAGGAAAATCTAGTCCCGAAAATGCAATCGGTTTTTACAGCAAACTCATCAACGGAATTGAAGCTTTTGCCGAACATGGTGACAGAGGACTGGTTGCCAATTTTAAACTTGAATACTTTAACACCAGTTCTTCCAAATGCATTTTTGACATTCTGAAAAAACTGATGTTGATCGAGAAAAATGGAAAAAAACTATCCATCAACTGGTACTACGAAGAGTATGATGAGGATATGCAAGAAGCAGGCGAAGACTATGCGGACTTGCTCGGCACAACCTTCAACTACATAGAAACGGTTTACTAGACACTAGTAGTTAGATTTTAGACGCTAGACCTAGACTTTAGAATCAAATAGATCTGTCGGTATCGAACTGCTCTAGGTAGTCTGCTACACGCCTCACAAACATGCCGCCCAAAGCACCGTCTACCACCCTGTGATCATAGGAGTGTGACAAGAACATCTTGTGTCGAATACCTATAAAATCTCCCTGTGGTGTCTCTATCACTGCTGGCTTTTTGACTATCGTACCAAGCGCCAAAATGCCTACCTGTGGCTGAACCAATATCGGTGTCCCCATGACATTGCCAAAAGAACCGACATTGGAAATCGTATAAGTACCCTCACTCAAATCATCAGGTGTCAATTTGTTATCTCTTCCTCTTTTGGCAAGATCATTGACCGCAAATGACAATTCCTTCAACCCTTGTCTATCAGCATTTTTGATTACTGGCACGATCAGATTACCTGATGGCAATGCAACAGCCATCCCAATATTGATATTACCCTTTTTGATGATTTTGCTCCCTTCTACTTGCACATTGATCATCGGATAGTCCCTAATCGCATTGGCTACTGCCTCTATAAATATCGGCGTAAACGTCAATGCCTGACCATGTTCTTGCATGAAGGATTTCTTGTACTTGTTTCTCCAATTGACCAGCTCTGTCACGTCGGCCTCTACAAAGGAAGTAACATGTGGTGCTGTTTGCACCGACGATAACATGCGCTGGGCAATCATTTTGCGCATTCGATCCATTTCGATGATCTCATCCTCTCCTGTGAAAATCGCCGGAGCAGGCTGTATTGATTTCGATTTTGATTTCGAACTAGCCTTTGACCCTATGCCAGGTTCATCTACATAGTTCTTAGGTCTTTTCGATCTCACCAATGCCAAAATATCCTTCTTGGTTACGCGACCATCATGGCCTGTACCTGTCAATCCATCCAATTCTTTCATGCTAATTCCCTCCTCTCGCACAATTGTCATCACCAATGGAGAATAAAATCTACCAGACTCAGACTTTTGCACAGCAGGTTTTGCTTTGCTCGCAACAGTCGCAGAATGCGAAGACATGGCCTCTGTCAATATAGCCTCTGCTTCCTCTACTGCTACTTTTACTTCATGTTTTGCTGTTTCTTTCTTTTCACTGATTTGGGCATCGTCTACCTCTATGATGGCGATGGGTTTACCTACCTCTACTACATCTCCTTCATTGGCCAAAATTTCTTGTAGTACACCTGAATAAGTAGAAGGTACTTCGGTATCTACCTTGTCAGTAGCGACTTCTAGTACAGATTCGTCTTGCTCGATAGTTTCTCCTACTTTTTTGAGCCATGAGAGGATGGTTCCTTCCATGATACTTTCGCCCATTTTGGGCATCACCATTTCTACTTGAGCCATATCAGTGTGAATTCTTATTTTTGGGAATATGCCGCAATATAGGCGATTAATGACTAAAAATCATGCCTCGTTCAAGGTTTGACGGATGAAGTCTAAGGCCTTGACGGTACTGTATTCAATATTGAGTAGTCTGGTTCCTGGTGACTGAATTTTTTGAGTTTTCAGCTTCCCACCAAATGAAATTGCCATCCAAACCGTACCTACAGGTTTTTCTTCTGTGCCGCCATCCGGTCCAGCGATACCTGTGGTAGAAATTCCTATGTCGACTTTCATTTTTTTTCTGATTCCCTCAGCCATTTCTTTGGCTGTTTCCTCGCTCACTGCCCCATGTTTTTCGAGTGTTTTGGCAGAGACACCAAGTTCCCTTTCTTTGATCGAATTGTGATAAGCAATGACAGACCCGTAGTAATACTCCGAACTACCTGGTACCGATGTAAGCTTGTGCGAAAGATAGCCTCCCGTACAGCTTTCGGCCGTTGCAATCGTCAAATTCTTTTGTTTGAGTAGTTCACCAATCGCATCTTCTATCTCCAAATCACCAAAACCATAGACATACTGCTGTATCTGTGGCAACAAATTGGATATCTGCGCATTCATCTCCAGTTCTAGGAGTTCACGGTCGTCTGATATACCAGTCAACCTCAATTTTACCTGACTCCTCCCTGGCAGGTATGCCAATGCCAAATGAGCTGGCAATGCATCCTCCCACCGTGCGATTTCCTCTGCCAACCACGACTCACCAATCCCTATCGTTCTGATGACTTTGTGGATTATAATTGGGAGTTGAAATCGCTTCTTGATCTTTGGCAAAATACTTTTGGTCATCATGGCCTTCATCTCGAAAGGCACCCCTGGCATAGAGACCACTACTTTTCGGTCTATGTCAAACCACATCCCAGGTGCTGTCCCACAATCATTGGTGATTTTGGTAGAACCTTTGGGCAGAAATGCTTGTTGCCTATTGATCTCTGTCAAAGGCTTTCCAAACTTCTTAAATATCGACTCCACATCTTCCAGTGCACTGATATTGAGTTCCAAAGGCATCTCAAAATAATCCGACAAGGCTTTTTTGGTCAAGTCGTCTTTGGTTGGACCTAGCCCACCCGTCACAAAAACAAGCTGCACTTTTCCCAAGGATTCATCCACTGCTTCTCTGATGATCTCAGATTGGTCTGAGATCGAATACTTTCGCCTTACTTTGACTCCAATATCATCGAGTTGCTGGCTGATCCATTGAGAATTGGTGTCCAATATTTGACCATAAAGAATCTCATCACCTATCGTGATGATGTCTGCAAAAACTTCTTTCATTGATGTACTGCGTTGAATAAAGATGGACAGGCGTTCAAATTCATGTGTACCTTATATACTGCAAGGTGTAAATTAGGTTCAAAATTGGGATGAATAAAAAACAATCTAATGTTCACTGCAATTTATTTTAATGAGTAAATTAATCGGGAAGGACTTTACATTCATGGATCATATGCCGTACCTTAGGAAATAGTATGAAAGGAATGAAAATTTGTTACATCCTAATCGTCACTCTCTTGGCATCTGCCTGCCACCCAAAGAAAAGCAATGGCGAAAAAACTCCTGAAGAAATCAGTCAGGAAAAGTTCGACGGCAACTACAAGGTCGGCGACTCATATGCCATCGTTTATCCCATGCACCATGCCTTCGAAGTAGAAATCCAATTTTTCGCTACACCTGTGATATTCTACTTTGATTCACTGGCTAGCAGTGGCGATTTTGTATATACGTCAGACGATCAATCCATGTCATTTACCATGGAGAAAGACCATCGCACTGGCACTTTCTTTGAAATCAATGAACCTCCTCTCAAGGTCGTCAAAGAATAAAAACCAACTATTTCCTTCAAATTATCATTATGCCTCTGCATCAACTGAGTAGTTATGACTAATATTGAAGTTTCAAAAAAACAATCACCATATGCGTAAGCAATTTTTACTTACTTGTTTTATTTCCATCTTCCTATTCCAAGGTTCTTTTGCCAACACACCGCTTGACAAAAAAACCAAAGAAGACAACGAGCCAAAGATTGAAAGGTTGTTGATCATCGTCTTGGTGAGAAACGTCGAAAACAGAAAGACACTAGAAGAAGAGCTTTCTTTTGATTTTTCGGATAAGGGCGTCCATACTGTCTTGAGTTACAACACGCGCTTGGCTGGACTCGAACATGTCAGAGAGGAAGATGTGTTGGCTACATGTAAGAAAAACAATGCAGATGGCGTACTACTGGTCAAGCTAATCGATGTAGAAGAGCAAAATGCCTACTCATACAACCAACGGTCACAATATACTGGCGCAGGCACTCCTTCGTACAACAGCAGTGGTGTGGTGATCAACAACACGGGCGTATATGCATGGGGAGATTATGCCTATGGCAACTACTTTGACGCGGTGAGTTCTAACATCATCGAGATCAAATCCGATCTATATCACACGGGAGAAAAGAAGATCATTTTCACCAACACCTCCAAAATGAGAGTCGGAGAAATCGAAGAAGCCATTGGGAAGTTCTCCAAAAAACTAAGCAAGCAAATTGTGAAATCTAAAAAAATAGAGACTTACAAGTAACATTATACCTTGGATGCCAAGCGGACGGCCTGATTGATGGCACGCTTGGCGTCCAGTTCTAGTGCCAAGTCTGCCCCTCCTATTTTGGTAACTTTCTGTCCCAATGCCTCCAGCTCAGTTGCCAAGCCATCTTCAGACAACTGTCCTGCACACAAGACCACCTGATCCACCTCCAATACATGCTGTTTGCCGTCTCTGGTGTAGTGTAACCCTTTGTCATCTATTTTGTCATAGGTTACAGCAGTGATCATCTGCACTTTCTTTCCTTTGAGAGCCAATCGATGGATCCAACCTGTGGTTTTACCCAGCTTCGCGCCCATTTTGCCTTTGGTGCGCTGAAACATCGTGACTTGTCGGGGGGCGGTAAGTGGCTCTGCCTTGATTCCATCTATTCCTCCACGTACATCATTGTTAGGATCAATACCCCATTCTTTGAGAAAGGCAGCTGTATCAAGGCTGGTACTCACGCCTGCATGTGTCAAATACTCAGCAACATCAAAACCAATCCCTCCTGCCCCAATAATTGCGACTTTTGCTCCGACGGGCATTTCATCTCTGAGTACATCCAGATAAGACAGCACTTTGGGATGATCTACTCCTTCGATCCGTGGTTTGCGTGGTTTGATGCCTGTAGCAATGATGATTTCATCATATTGTCCCTCTTGTAGGAGTTTTGCATCTACTTGGGTATTTAGTTCTAAACTAACTCCTGTGATTTCAATTCTCTTTTGAAAGTACCTCAAAGTTTCATAAAACTCTTCCTTGCCTGGTATTTTCTTGGCAATATTGAACTGTCCTCCGATCTGTGGAGCTGCATCGTAGAGTACGACCTCATGACCTCTCTCAGCTGCTGAGGTGGCAAATGCCAAACCTGCAGGCCCAGCACCGACGACTGCCAATTTTTTCTTGTTTGCTACGGGACTTAAAACAATCTCGGTCTCATGACAAGCACGAGGATTGACCAAACAACTGGCAATCTTGCGCTTGAATACATGATCCAAACATGCCTGATTGCAAGCAATACAAGTATTGATCTCTGCCTCTCGTGACTCCATGCTCTTGTTGATCAACTCAGGATCAGCCAAAAAAGGTCTCGCCATAGACACCATGTCGGCATCACCAGCCGCCAATATCTCCTCAGCTATGTGCGGCATATTGATGCGATTGGTTGTGATCAGAGGAATTCTCACCTCTTCCTTGAGTTTCTTAGTCACCCAAGAAAAAGCCCCTCTGGGCACCATCGTTGCGATCGTCGGGATTCTCGCCTCATGCCAACCAATCCCTGTATTGATGATCGTCGCACCAGCCCTTTCGACTTCCTTGGCCAATTGTACGACTTCTTCCCAACTGCTCCCTCCTGGCACCAAATCCAACATGGATAAGCGGTAGATAATAATAAACTCTGGCCCTACCGCCTCTCTGACTGCCTTGACTATCTCTATAGGAAATTTGATTCTGTTCTCATAGCTACCTCCCCACTCGTCTGTACGGCGATTTGTTTTGGAGACGATGAATTGGTTGATCAGGTAGCCTTCCGAGCCCATGATTTCTACACCATCGTATCCCGCCTCTTTTGCCCAATAGGCACTGTTGGCAAAATCCTTGATCGTAGATTTGATACCTCTACGACTCAGAGCAAAAGGTTTGAAGGGGGAAATTGGAGATTTAATAGCTGAGGGAGCCACATTGAGAGGATGATAACCATATCGTCCTGAGTGCAAGATTTGCATGGCAATCTTGCCACCTTCGGCATGCACACGGTCAGTAATCAGGCGATGTTTCTTGGCATGGCTGCTTTTAGTCATCCTGGCAGAAAAAGGCCCCACCCAACCCTGACGATTGGGTGCCACACCTCCAGTGACGATGAGTGCTACACCTCCCCTGGCGCGATCTCCATAAAAAGTCGCCAATCGCTCAAAACCATCCTTGGCCTCTTCTAGTCCCGTGTGCATAGACCCCATCAAGGATCGATTTTTCAAGGTAGTAAAGCCTAAATCCAAAGGCGCAAACAGGTGGGGATATGGGTGCTCACTCATGGTCTTTCAAATGTTGTTACCCTAAGTTTAGTTGATTTTGGGATCAGACGCAAAACATTAAATCACCATGGAAAGAAAAGCCGTCGTTGCGATCACCATTAATGATAGGTCATGTTAGTGGCTTTCTATTAAGCCTTCATCAATTTTCTTCCAGAGTTCTGAGTTTCTATCTAAAAAGATTGCATTATGAAAGAGGTGTACGTCCTTAATCGGCAGCTTTTCTAAAAGCAAAATAAGAGGTTCTTCATTTCATTCACTTCTAGTACAACTATGTGCTTAAAAGTGTCTGTAGTTTATAAATTGTGTCCAAGAATAAGCCTTTCTCCCCAATTAAGTAACAACACACTACCCATAAACCTCTCTATGAACGAAAAATACCCAGACCTAGGGAGATGATGTCGAGGCATTCACCTCTAACCTATCAGGTTTTAAAAACCTGATAGGTTTCGTCAATAGAAACAATCTCCCCTTGCTCCCTCGCTAACCTACCTTTTGGTTTCGATCAGAATAGCTTCTCTCAGCACTGAGTTAACGTTACTTTGACCTCTTTGTGACTTGACTTTGTCATCCCGATAAGCAACCATCACCTTGGGGATACTTAACTTTAACTAAAAAGATATAAGTCTTTTTTAAATAAGATATATATCTTTTTAAGAAACCTTATATATCTTTTTCTAAAAAGATATATAAGGTTTTGGTCAATCATACGGTAAGTCGAGGCTATTGTACCGCAAGTAGTTGGCTACTTGTGCTTTTGCTTTTCTTCGATGTGACTAAGAAAAGAGATGGGGTAACCTTACCAGATCAAGACGAAAGCTTACTATCTACTATATAGGGGCAATACTGACATTTATTTAGGACTTAGGTTTGGGAAAAGTCTAAAGATTATCATTAAGGTCTATCATTGGACTCTTAGCTATCTACTTGTCTTATATCTTCAAACTAATCTTAGCTCGATAAAGTAAAGCCGTGATTTGGATAATCAACACCGAAAACAGCAGCGATTTGAGTAATCCCAATGCACCAGTCGTCAGTACATCAGGCAAATCAAAGCCCACCAAAGTCAAAATCGGATAGACAAAATACGGAATCAAGTAGCAAGTCAATGTGCTGTATCCCGCAGCAGCGATGGGTTGAGCCCATTTTGTAATTCCTTTCAGGTCTGTCAACACATAGAGCAGGACAAAAACTACAGTACTGATACCCGCACATATAGCAGTCCACGAAGGAGTCGCCCTGATTTTGGATATCCCCCACTCAGGTCTGGTCAACAAGCCAAAAATAATCAATACACAGGCCAGACTAATCAAAACTGGCAGCACCAATTTCACCTGCTCTCTGGCGACCAACTTGCTGTAGATAACGGTAACCAACACACCCATCATCACACTGGCATGATTGGAGGCACTCACGACGATATTGAAATCCAACACTCCCCAATGCATGAATTCATTGACGTTGAGTAGTACCAAGACTACGGCAGTCAAGGCTATCCACTCCCATTGATCTCCGATCAACAAATAGGTAGTCGCACAGACCAAATATGCCCAACCAATCAACCCCAAAATCCCCCACCAATGGATCAACATCCAATCACCAGAGGCACTTTGGTAGATATAGGCCAAGAAGATCAATATAGCCCAACCCACGATCTTGAGGGTGTAAGCAGGGATCACTTTGAATACTTTGGGTTCTTTGTAATTGTTCCATATCAGGACGAAAGCCAAGGCCATCAATATCTGCCAATACGACTTACTGATTGGCATCTGATCTCCGTCGATACTCTCCATATTGACCATGTACAAGCCCATGACGACCATCGCAAAAGTTCTGCTCAAGACGTGAAGCATGATTTGAGCTTTGGATTCTCCCTTCTTCATTCTGGCCTTGAGTGCATGTGGGATAGACAAACCTACGATGAACAAAAAAGCAGGAAAGACCACATCGGCAAGCCCCATCCCATCCTCCGCAGCTGCGGTATGCTCCAACCAATCGGGAATACCTGTCAACGACCAAAGATCGTTGACAAAAATCATAAGCATCATGGTCAATGCTCTGATGATGTCTATGGATGCTAGCCTGTCATTTGTCATGCGTACGAATATAATCAATCATCGCACGAAAACTCTCTGCCTGAGCCAAACTAGATACATTGTCACTCTTGCCATGGTAGGCATCTATGAATTGTCCCGTATTGCTCCAAATCGTCTGCATGCTCCCTAGATACTTTGGGCGCATCGTTTTGTTGCTATTCACTCGGAATGAATCAATCATTTTCATCTCTGCAATACTCACATCTGCTTTGTTCCAAAAGCAAATAATGACCTGCAATCCTTTGCTAGCAAATATCGCTGGTGTGGGCTCTGCTACATCGTAGTGCCAATCACAGATCACGACATCTCGCGGAATCATATCTATCGCAGGCTCCGTACCATTGATACTGGCCTCCCACATTCCCAAGCCACTCACCTTTCCTTCCAACAATCTATCGCCCCATATCCATAATTCTTGACCATTGGCGGCCAGGTGATTGCGAATCAGCGTGACTTCATTGGCATAGAGCTCTGCTTTGTTTTGGCCAGTACAGCGTGGGCATTTTTCATCTCCTATATAAAACACCTCATCCATCCCTGCATGAAAGGCCTTTGCCTCAAAGACTTCCATGATCTCATCGACCATAGCAAAAACTACATCGTGAACCTCTGGGTGCAGTGGGCAGTAGCTCTTGCAATACAAACTATCCGCATTGGGCCAAACGTACTCTTCTGGCATCTGGACGTGGGGTGTTTCGTCAAATTGAGGAAACTCCTTGAGCAGGTTTTCCACCTTACCAGCCCAAGACTGATGTCCAAGCAGGTTAATTTGTGGAATCAATTCAATGCCCTGTGACTTGGCTGTCTTGACGAGGCGCTTCACCTGCTTTTTGGACAGTGCCACCTCATTGCGCAGCTGAGGATATGACTGGTATTGATAATTGTAATCGACTCTTAGAATGAGTGTATTGATGCCATTGGGACCGAGTTCGTCTTCCATAAATTGAATAAACTGATCCAAGCCGCTGGGTTGTGGAGCGGCTATACTTAATCCATAAATGGATTTGACTATAGTAGAATCTTGAGCATAGGCTAGATGGCTCAAAGCAAATATCATGAGGAAGAATAAACATTTTTTCATGAGACTAAATGTAGACGATCTGACCGATTTCATCATCAAATAATCGCTAAACGTCAAGTTTTAATCGCTGTATGATCTATTTGGATTCTAAATATTTTTGACTCAATGCTATTGACCATCCATCTTCTCCCTGATTCTGATCATGAAACTAAATTCGTCAACTGGCGTAATCACTTGTTGAAAAAACCAAATCCTGATGAAACTCAATACATCCATGCCTAAATCCCTGCTTCCATTCTATGAGAGAGAACTAACACAGTATAAGCAGTCATTCCAAAACGGTGCTCTTCATCGCGCTTGGACTCATCTAGAACGAGCCCACGTCATAGGTCAAAAATATCCTTACGCACACAGCTATGTACACTGGGAGATGTTAAAATTCGGATTCAAAATCAAGAGTGTCAAAGAGATACTAGGACAAATCCCAAGACTATTGGTTGGAGGCATAAAATCCTTTGTGGGCAAAGTTCCAGTGGGCAATACGGGCGGATCAAATGTGCCGCCCATGAAATCACTCCCAATCTCACCAGAGATACAGGAGATATTCGTTCAAGCTGGTTTGGCTTAGGTAATTCCACCGAATTGCATTCAAGATTATGCAATTCGGCAAATCATTGAGACATGTTCTCCCATATTTCTGCGCTTATTATTAACTTAGAGTTTTCTATCTGAGTTGAACAATCTTATTATTATGTCTATCACCACAGAAGCAGAAATGAATGGAATGCGACGGGTCAGTCAGGTCGTAGCTCTCACCCTCAAAAAAATGAGAAATCATGCCGCCCCAGGCATGTCAACCAAAGAACTTGATGAATATGGTAGTCAGATTCTGAAAGAACATGGCGCCAAATCTGCTCCTTACGAAACTTATGGCTTCCCTGGGTGGACCTGCATCAGTGTCAACAAAGAAGCCGCACACGGCATCCCCTCCAATCAAAAAATACTGAAAGAAGGTGACCTCATCAATATAGACGTGTCAGCAGAGCTGGATGGGTATTGGGCAGACAATGGAGGGTCATTCGTCTTGGGCAGAGACATTCATGGTTATCAACCCTTGGTGGATGCGTCCAAAAAAATCCTATTCAATGCCATCAACCGTATAAAAGATGGAGCCAAAATTTCCGAAATTGGTAGGCACATCGAATTAGAGGCTAACAAACACGGATTCAAAGTCATCAAAAACCTGGCTGGTCATGGAGTAGGCAAGAGTCTACACGAAAAACCAGAGAACATTCTCAACTACAGAGACAAAAACAACAAAGAGAAGTTTAGAAAAAATTCTGTTGTAGCCATAGAGACCTTCATCTCTACCAAGTCCAGCGAAGCAGTGGAACAACCGGATGGTTGGACATTGGTGGGCAACAGAGGTGGATTTGTCGCCCAGCACGAGCACACGATCATGGTGACCGAGAATCAACCCATCATACTCACAGAATCCAACGATATTTGGAAATAGCTGCGCTAAACCAAACAACGCGGAATTGTATTGTCAATTCGGCTCGATCGCTATGATCCTGTCCTAATTATTGGGGTATGATCACCATCCTTTTTCTGATACCATTTGTTCTTGTTAAGTTCAGATGCGATTTCAGTTGTTGTCATGGGTTGCTCATGTTGCAATGAGAAGTTTTTCTATGGCTGCATGTAAGGTCATGATGCAAGTAGGATATGCACTATACAAGTAGTTTTTTTATTCTTTTTCTATTGTGAAGGATGCTGTCAAACCAACACTAAAATTTCTAGGAAGCTTCTCTACTCCAAAAATGGCTCTTGAATGTTCACCTTTCTTTTCTAAGACTTTTACAAATAAGTCAGATGCCCCGTTCACAACTTGGGGTGAATCATCCCAATTTTCGCCTGACTGGAAATAAGCATCAATATGATTCAATCCAACAATTTTCTCAAATCCAACCTTTTTGTCAATCTGAGCCAAAACATTCAAGGCACAAAGTTCCATTGCTTTATATCCATCATCAGTATTAAGAGCATCTCCTAAACGTCCTTGATAGAGATATTTTTCATTATGGATTGGAAACTGGATTGCTATATATGCGATACTCTCTCGAATATTTACTGAAACATAACTTCCTCCCGGACTTGATACATTGGGTAATTTATATCCGTATTTGTCTAAGTTCTCTTTAGGTGTCATTGTCTCTTTTAATTACCCACAACATTTGAGCATGCGGAGCTTTTTTGTCCGCACACTTGCCTTATGGCATCATCAAAAGTAAGAGGTTTTTTCATTCAATTTCTTAAAAAGAGCTGAGACAGAATAATATTTCGTTACATAACTCCTGCAAAATATCATCCCTTGCGACCTCTGCACAAAGATGTAACTGGGCTGCACAAACCTCGCTGGCCTCTGTATATCACGCTATTCATTTTGGCACTCCTCAAACATGGATATGAAATCCTTGAAGTGCTTTTTGCTGCTGTCAGCATTGCGAATCACAATGAATATGCTGCGCTGCAACCCATTCATACTGATAGGTTTGAAAACCAAATCCTTCTGATTCTCAAAGGACTTGATAGCCCATTTGGGAATACACATCACGCCCATGTCAGCCTTGACCATCTCCAATGCCACTTCGGTAAGTGGGATGTCGGATATCCTACTTGGAAGGATATTGTTAGGTTTCAGAAAATGCTCATAGACAGATACTGTATCCAATGGATAGGAATGAATCAACAGGTGCAAGTCTGCAAAATCCGCCGCTTCAATATATGCCTTCTCGCTGAGTTGGTTTTCCTTGTGCATCAGCATGCATACCTCATCATGAAAGACCTCATAGCAGGACAAGGCTTGATTAGAAGACTTGGTCGTCACCAGTGCCAGGTCTATGTCGTAGGACAGCAATTTGGGGATCGGCTGATGTGTGGCATCATAGACAAACTCCACCTCAATATTGGGGTAGAGCAGGGACATGTCTTGAAGAAACGAGGGAAACAGCAAATAGAAAGAATAACACTCCGAACTAACTCTGATTTTGCCGCCAGAGTCATGTTTGATGTTTTTGATTTGATTGAGCTTTTCATCTATAGAGGCCAAGACATTGTTGGCAAGTTGATAGAGCTCCACCCCCTCCTCCGTCAGATCCCATTGATTTCTTTTCCGTGCAAAAATTTTGAACCCCAAACGCTCCTCAAATTCCTTTAGCTGATGACTGAGCGCTGACTGTGTCAAAAAAAGCTTTGCGGATGAATTAGCGATATTTCCTTCGTCCGCGATGGTTTTGACAAGTCTTAAGTGTTTTAACTCCATGTGCAAAACTACGTAATCGCATTCAACTGCTATTTGAAAAAATTCCATGCTCAAGTCAAAATTTAATCAACTAACAAACTACGTAGTAGGTCTGCTTACAACTTGCTTTGCACTTTGATTTTCATTGCACAACAACATGACTGGAAATAAGCAACACAGGAATATTAGAATCGTCCGTTATATTTTATACCGCGAGACTTTGGTAGATTTTAAAGAACATTTTTGGTCCTTTATCGGATCTTTTTTCGGGATAGGTGTGATAGGATATATCCAAAACAGCTACCTCAGTATTTCGGACAATATTTTCTTGATTGGCTCATTCGGAGCATCCAGTGTCTTGATTTATGGTGCGATTCAGAGTCCATTGGCACAGCCTCGCAACTTGATTGGAGGGCATTTGGTATCTGCTGTTACAGGCGTGACGATCAGTTATCTCTTGCCTCATTCTGTACTGGTCGCTGCACCATTGGCCGTATCACTATCCATCGTGTTGATGCAAATCACCAAGACACTACACCCACCAGGTGGAGCTACTGCCCTGATTGCAGTGATTGGATCTGAGAGCGTCAAAAGTCTCGGGTTTTGGTATGTACTGTATCCGGTGTTTTCTGGAGCCTTGATATTGCTACTGGTGGCACTGGTGGTCAACAACATGACCTCCAAACGCCAATACCCTACCAGCAAGCGACATACTCGCTTGATCAAAAGCAATCTTCCTTTGTCCAAACTGTTGAAGAAAAGGACTCAAAAATCTGTATGACTGCAGCTCAAGGTAAACTGTGCTGCATCAATTAACAACAAACTTCTTGGTTATAAGCTCGCCTTGTTCAGTCTGTGTTTTGACTAGGTAAACTCCATGAGCCAAATACCTGACATCCAATTGGTAGCTTGTCGAATTGACTGAACTAGATTGGATGAAATAGACTCTACCTCCATTCAAGGAAATAATTTGTATCTCTTGGATATTAAATGCATGATCAGCAACCAAATGAATTTGGCCATCTGTCACAACAGATGGATACAAACTAAACTCCTCTGAGGCAGAACCTCCATAGGTTGACAGTCTGACTTGATCGAAGTATTCAAACTCTCCATCAAAATCCACTTGCTTCAATCGATAATAGCTAGTTGAAGACTGGACAGTAAAATCGTGGTAGATGTATTCGATTTTGGTATTAGAGTTACCATGCCCAGCCACTCTAGCTATCTCATAATAATCTATCCCATCATCCGAACGCTCCACAGAGAAATAATCATTGAATATCTCGGTCGTAGTAGCCCAAGTCAGCGAGGCAGATTTTGAGCTTTGACTCCAACTTGCATTGAAATAGAGCAAATCAACTGGGAGAGTTCCAGCACCACCTCCGGCAACATACTCTTCTATTGTAGTAAATCCATCTGTACTCAAATCGTCTATAACATTGATAGCTGGCCCAGGACTTCCATTACTAGTCATACCTGTTGTTGTCCCATCTGTATAGACACTCCCTGCACCTGTAAAGAATCCATTATTACCTTCAGTAGAAATACTTCCTTTAACAACTAAAATTCCGCCAGCTTCGATATTAGCACCTGCATTGTTTTTGCCCATTTGGAGATTACCAAAAATGATCAAAACATTGTTTGGACCAATATTAATACCCGCGCCATTTTTACCTGAATTAAATAATACATCCCCCTGTACTATAAGAGTATCATTGACGGTCAGTATTCTGTTATTTGTATTCGAAAAAGAAATGCTTTGGTCAGAAATCACATAAGAGTTGATAGTAACATTTCCAAGGTTCGTATATCCAGGAGCAGTACCTCCATTCCAAGTAGCACCTGTTGCCCAATTGCCATCAGCCACTGAGGTCTGTGCAGAAGCATCCAATGCTACCAGATAAAATAAAATCACGAAAAAACAGTATATTATACTTTTCATAGGTTGTATAGATTTAAGACTACTTGTCGAGTCTGTCTTTATTCTAAATAAACTTTGGGGGCTGATTACTCAAGATTAGATGAGCAAAGTAAAGTGGAATTGTCGTCAGAATTGACTCAATTCCCTAGATTCTCTAAAAATTGGGCTTTTACACTTAGAGGCCAATAGGTAAAACAATTAATTATCACAAATTTTCCGTGACCTAGCCCTAGCGATAGTAGGAATAACTCCTAAAGGTGGATTTAAACGATAATTAAGCGGTTTTGATCCCCTTCCTCTTTCTCAAGGCAAAGAGATTGCCCAACACGATCAAGACTACGCCTCCAAAAGCAAACCAGGTCAATTGGTAATCTTCGAAGAGTGTAGAGAGGAAAATAGAAATGATGGGAATAACCACCAAGGCATAAGCAGCCTTGTCTGCGCCGATTCTCCCCACCAATGTCAGGTAAAAACCAAAGGCAGTAATCGACCCAAATATAGACAAGTACAGCAAAGACAATATGTAGGATTGCGTCCACTCAAAGGTAAACTCCTTGCCCAAAATCATCGCCAAGAGTGCCATCAACCCTGCACCATAGACCATCCCAAATGCATTGGCCTGAACCACGGGAATACCCGCAGCAGAGTTGCGTGCAGAAGCAAGATTGCCCAAGGAGGCCAACACGACTGACAACATCGCTATCCCAGAGCCCAACAGGATTTGTTCTGAATAGGCCATGAAGAAAAATTCCTTGCTGAAGATCAATGTCGTCCCTGTCAAACCCAAAATAGCACCGATCATTACTCCTTTGTTGATCCTTTTTCCCATCAGAAAATAACCCAATATCGAATTAGAAAAGACAATGGTTGAAAAAGCAACCGCCATCAATCCACTAGGGATATACTCCTCTGCTTTGTATGCCATCCAATAGTTGATCCCAAACAAAAAAGCACCCTGCAAAGCCATGAAGAAATGTTGCCTTGGGGTAAACCTCATCGGTACCTTTCTGATCAAACAATACAGCATCATGAGCGTACCCGCCACCAGGTAACGGTAAACTACAGAAATGAGCGGATCGACCTTGCCCAATTGAAAAGTAATGACGAACCAAGTAGAACCCCAAATCAATGCGGGGATAGCGTACAAGAGAAAATTAGATGGAGGCATGTATAATTTTTAGATCAAGGAAAGAAAGCTTATACGCAGACTCGACAAAAAGCAGATGAAAGTTCTGACTAATTCTTCAGATAAATTATTTTTCCAGACTTAAACTTGCCAGCGTAGTAAACTCGATAGAGATACAGCCCATCATCTAGTGGCACTCCCCCTGCATTCCTGCCATCCCAAACCACCGACACGGTTCCATCAAACTGCTCGTTATTGAGCAATGTCCGGATCAATTGTCCAGAGGGACTGAGAATCTCCACAACCACACGACCCTCTACTGGGATCTCCAGTTCGATTCTGACCTCATCCGCAAACGGATTGGGATAGGCATTGACCAACTGAAATTTTTCAACAGCGGTCTCTTGTGGCATCTTTTGCAGTTGGCCTTCTATATGAGTTACAAATACACCATTGCCATGCGTCGCTACGATCAGCTTGCCATCCGATGGTCTGTAATCTGTCATTCTGATCAGTGAGTTTCCTATGGTTTCATCGGCTTCTTTCGTCCATATTGTCTCAGCGCCATTCAATTCAGTAGCACTATATAACCCCACACTGGTAGAGATGAAATAAATAAAACTCCCATCTGCCATAGGTACAATTTGACTCCATCGGACACTAGGACCTCCTCCACTCCCATCAGGATTTTCCTCTAAGTTGCCACTGATATCCACGACAGTTTCGCCACCATCAGCTGTATAAAATAAACTCGGAAAATGATAATTAGAGTACGAGAAAATGACACGATCTGCATTTGTCGGGTCTATGGCTACATTGGACACATATCCGCTGACTGACTGCCCCTCATCGTTGGTAATAGTTTGTTTGAATAGCTGGGTTGTTTGTGCACTGTCTGTATTGGCGTAGATTGTCTTGTGCACGGATCCAGAAGTCATCCCGAAGTAGAGTACATTGGCAGGGTAGGTTGATACTGCCAATGTAGATATGGCAAGTGTAAATTGCTTAGTACTGTTGACTTCACTCCAATTCACCGAAGTAGGTTGCTGTATTCCAGCGGGGATTTGAGATAAATTGTCATTGCGCCAGATGACATCTCCTCCTGCCATATACATCCTGTTGTAGTTGTTGGGATCTAAGACGAACGGATTGACAAACAAATAGCCTTCTCCTCCTACTGGGTCTACCTCAGCAAAGGAAACCAACTGATGTTCATCATTGAGTGAAAGGCGAAAGGTTGTCCCCTCTTGGAAAGAGGCATACCAAAAACGATCGTCTGGCGTGGTAGATACATACGACCCATCCCCTCCTAGCAACTCTATCCAAGGCGCAGTGGGGTTGCCAAGTATTTTGAGATAGGTACCATTGTCTTGCATCCCTCCTAGTGCTTTGAAGCTACCTTCCTGCTTGCTCAATGCGATCGTATAAAACTGCGAAGTGATAAATCCATCATTCCTTTCATCCCATTGTGGAAGAGTCGCCATGTTGTTGGCAGTAAACCGCACACCGCCATCATTGGTGCTAAACATACTGTTGGGATCAGAAGGGAGGAAAACGATCTCGTGCTGATCAGGATGATGATTAGGGTACTTGGATGCGGTACCTGACTCAGGATCATACCCTCCTATCCATGCAGAATGATCGCTAGACCTAAAACCATCCGTTGATCGGTAGAGATTTGTCCCTCCGATGAAAACGATATTTTCATCGGAAGGATGTACCTTGACCAATAGATTGTAGGAATCCTGAGAATTGAGAGCTGGAAGCGTGTCATTCTTGCCTGGTAGATTCATCGAACGGTCAATCCATGTTTTGCCCTCACGTACTTTCAACGACAAGTCTATTCCATCAGTCAAAAAGTACAAGATGTCCTCATTGCTCGGTGCATAAGACATCACGGTACGGTTATAATTCAAATCAAAGTTGAAAGGCGTGATTTCTTCCCAAGCCACTTCTCCAGGCTCCAATACGAAAAAACCAGCATGATCTTGCTTGTGTCCCAAGGCAGTGAAAGTACTGAGCGTTGCATAGATTTTTCCCGAAGGGGTCTTCATCAAGTTGGTATAAAAAGGCGCTCCAGAATCATTCAAATCTTCGATGGGTGGATCGAGCGTATCAGGATGTAGCAAATCAGGGCCCAACACTACTTCCCAAGTGAGACCATCATCAGCTGACTTGACAATACACCCATAGAGCGCAGCGTAGATCACCCCCTGATCATCTACTACGATGCTCCATACATAGTTGAACGGGCTCTCAAAATCCGCTGGCCGACCGTTGGCAGTAGAAGGTATCACATCCCATGACAAACCACCATCGAGCGAACGGTAAATCCCATCACCACGATAGGGTGCACCCCCAGAGGTCGACGAATTGCCTCTCAGCTCTCCAGTACCATAGTACCAGACATGGTGAAATCCTGCTCGCTGATCCTGTGTCACACAAGTAGCATTGTTGAGTGTGGAAGGGTGACTGGTACGAGTCCAGTTGTTTCCTTTGTCCACAGAGCGATACATTCCTCCTGATACGCCACCAGCTATCAAGACATTTTCGTCATCCACATCCATGGCAAAAGCACGGGTTCTACCTCCTACATTATGAGGGCCACCCGATTCCCAATCCTGTGCCAGAGCTCGGGCGTTTGGTGCATAGCGCTGATTGAGAGCTCTCGCAAAGCTTACTTCTTGTTGATGGATCAATTCGGGTATGCGCTGTGTTGCAGGATCGACCAATTGCATGATCTCAAATTCTAATCTTTTGTTAGGATTCTCTTTGGTCCCAATCGCGCTAGGCGCATCGGCAATGCGTGAAATCTCTCGCGATGCAGGTTGTTCGCAAGCAGACAACCATGCGATACTGGTTATAAGTATGACAAAGGATTTTAGTAGGTGATTAATCATTGGCAGCAATTTGATTCTATCGCTCAATTTTTGAGCTTGGGCAAATTAATAAAAGCTAGTGAATCGATCAGGTTCTCAACAAGGCAATAAAGCATTTTTTAAGTTACATTACTTGTTGTAATTTTAAGCCCAAATAGTACAATCTACTTCTGAGAAGATATGAATAGTCGCAACTTTATCTGGTATGCCATCCCCATGATGTTATTTTTAGCTTTGATGTGGTTGTTTGAACCATGGTTTTATCAACGCTATGTAGTCAGTGATGACATTGAAGACATCAAAAAAAGAAATTTCGTTATCGTAGGTCACAAAGGAGCTTCTGGTGTAGCCCCAGAAAACACGCTTGCGGCTTTCCAAAAGGCAATCGACATGGGGGCCGACATGGTAGAGATCGATGTGCACTACACCAAAGATGGTGAAGTGGTAGTATTCCACGATGAAGACGTAGATCGTACTACCAACGGCACTGGAAAAGTCCACAAATTCACCCTTGCAGAACTCAAGGAACTCGACGCAGGATCATGGTTTGGCGATCATGAACAATACCGAGGTGAAAAAATCCCCACTTTGGCAGAAACACTTGATTTGATCCACGGCAAGGTAGAATGTGTGATTGACATCAAATCCAAAGGACACGAATACTATGATGGCTTTGCAGAAAGAGTCGTAGAAATCATCAATGAAAAAGGTGCAAAAGATTGGACTGTCGTACAAGCATATGACGAGAGCTATCTCGAAGAAGCCCTCGAAACTGACTCTACCATCCGTATGAAAAAAATCATGATGGGTGAAGACGAGACGCACCTCTTGGCCTTTTATATCAACGCCAAGACTTTTACCGATCACCGTGGCAAACATGAGTTTTTTGGCACACTCAATCCTCATTTTACCTCGCTATCACAGCGCAGGTTGTTTAGATTCAAGGCACGTGGATACAAAGTATTCACCTATGTAGTCAACGAACGTGATGATATGATCAAAATGCTCAACATGGGGGTAGATGGCATCATCACTGATTTCCCTGACCGAATGGTAGAGATCCGCAAGGAACTAGAGGCCATAGACAGAGAAAAAGCAGCAGAAGAGGAGGGCTAAACATTTGGCGATTCGATTCAAAAACGGTGAGGAGTACTACAACAAGATTTACACCCTGTTCAATCTCAGTGTAGCAGTGACTTTGCTGCCATTTGGTTATTTGGTATTAGAAAAGCACAGTGGATCGTTGGTCAGTATGCCTTTGGATTCTTGGTTGCTGTGGAGTATATCTTTGCCCTCGCTGGCAGCACTTGGCTACTTGGTATATTGGTCTCACCAATCCTTCATCGCAGACAAAGCATCTGCCAAGACCCAACCCAATCTCAGAGCTAAGCTTCAGGCATTTCACACGTTACTATTGAAGCGATTCCTTACCTACACAGGCATCAGTGGTGCTTGTACGCTACTGCTATTCATCACAGGCAGTGGTTTGTTTATCATGGCTTATGTGGTCACCATGATCTTGCTCTCACTGAGCAGACCTACGCTCAACTTGATCATCGAAGCACTCGATCTCGCCGAAGAAGAGGAAAAGATACTTATAGACAAATTGGATATACAATGAATATCCATGATCGATGATCGATAGACCATCGATGAAAACAAGTAGCTAGCTTTGTCAAATATAAGTCCATGCATCACAGTCGATGGATCATTGAAGAGGACAGATATTTGGATATACACACTTGTTTCAAGGTAGCCAAATCCATAACCCAATTTGTACTAATCCAAGGTGTAGAGCAGGTGACTTCAGAATTTACCCCCTTCTACTTCACGATGATCCTTTCAGTTCAAATTGGACTGATGAGTATTGACAAAAACCACGCATATGAGTCGTATAGCGCCTTTTTAATCCCTTTTTCAAACACCTGTGTTTGATCGATGAATCACCTGTGTTTGGTCGTCCAAACACCTGTGTTCAGACGACCAAACACAGGTGTTCATTTGAAGCAAGACGTGACATGCTTTGTTTCATCTACTTTTCGACCTTAAACCTGAGCCTTTTTCCCTCAGAAACACCTACTCATTCACCTCGCTATATTTGTACTATTCAAATAATTTGATTCTCATTACACGGGAGAGTAGGCTCATAATGTAATAGGAGACCTAACTATTCAGACAGACCGGAATCCAGCCAACAATAACTTTAATCATATAGATCCATCCTACCGTCGGCATGACAAGACCTTAACTAAACGGCATTGAACCATGGACTATCGACCATAGACTATCGTCTATTAAACCATTGACTGATATCAAAAGTGTCACTATGTTTGCGCCTTCGTTTTTTTTAAAAGAAGCAGTATCTATAGATCATAATTCATCAAAGCATGTCAGAGAGAAGAGTAGTTGTAACAGGTATGGGAGCCATCACTCCTATCGGAAATGATGTCAAAACCTTTTGGGACAATGCCGTCAAAGGCGTAAGTGGCGCATGCCGAATCACCCATTTCAATCCCGAAAAATTCAAAACCCAATTCGCTTGTGAGGTCAAAGGCTTTGACCCTACGCTCCGACTCGACCGCAACGAAATCAAACGAACCGACCTCTACTCACAATATGGTATGGATGCGGCGGTTCAGGCCATCGAAGATTCTGGGTTTGATTTTCAATCCATGGATCCGTTTGACATAGGTGTGATATGGGGAACGGGTCAAGGTGGTCTAGAGACGCTGGAGAAAGAAGTTCAGAATTATACAGCCAATGGGTTCGAGCCTCGTTTCAATCCCTTCCTCATCCCCAAAATGCTCGGCAACATGGCTGGCGGAATGATTGCTCTCAAGTATGGTTTCATGGGCATCAATTTCTCTACCGTATCTGCCTGTGCGACCTCCAACACCTCGATCATGGACGCCATGAACTACATCAAACTTGGCAAGGCAAAGATCATCATCACAGGAGGATCAGAAGCTCCTATCACTGAAGCATCCATTGGGGGCTTCAGCGCTATGAAGGCACTCTCTACTCGCAACGACTCCCCCGAAACTGCATCAAGACCCTACGATCCAGATCGTGATGGTTTCGTCATGGGTGAAGGTGGCGGCGCACTTGTACTCGAAGAATACGAACATGCCAAGGCCCGTGGTGCCCAGATCTATGCAGAGCTCGTCGGATCATCTATGACCAATGATGCCTACCACATGACTGCTACGCACCCAGAAGGACTAGGTGCCTACCAAGCCATGAAGCTGGCGCTGGACGAAGGAAAGATCAATCCTTCGGATGTAGACTACATCAACACCCACTCTACCTCTACTCCTGTAGGTGACATCAGCGAGCCACAGGCGATCCGTCGATTGATGGATGGCAAAGACAACAGAGCCTCTATCAGTGGGACCAAGTCTATGACTGGACACTTGCTAGGGGCAGCAGGAGTGGTAGAAGCGATCCTCTCCATCCAAAGCATCCGTCACAATGTGATCCCTCCTACGATCAACACCGAATCAATCGATCCTGCTATCGGGGATGACCTGAATATCGTGATCAAAGAGGCCAAAGAAAAAGAAGTGAAGATTGCCATGAGTAACACCTTCGGATTTGGAGGACACAATGGTATCGCTGTATTCAAGGCCTTTAGCTAAAAAAGTGCTTTCTATTTTGCACTTGTAGCCCGTCGTACTCACCGAGAAGGAGCACAACGGGCTATTTCACTATATCTTTCCTTGCATTCGTTCGTAAAAGTATAGCAGTACATTTTTTTCATTAAAAACAACCGCTATGAAATCCACCATGCAAAACTTTGCAATAGCCGCAGCTATTGCTACAGCAACAATATCCTGTGACATGAGCAAAAAAGAAGCGACCTCAACTCATGAACTCACAGAAAAAATCGAAGTAGAACAACCCATCACACTGACCCAAGCTCCTCCGTCCATTGAATTTCCAGACGCTTTGCTTTCCAAGAAAGATGTGAAAATCACCAAACAAGACACCAGTTACTTGGTAGATTATAGTTTCGATGTGCAAAACTTTGAACTCGGATCACAAACCACAGGTGCTGCCAACAGAGGTATTGCCAACTCGGACAAGGGACAGCATATTCACTTCATCGTCAACGACGGCCCCTATTCGGCACACTATGTGCCTGGTGCAGCTGACAGTCTCAAAGCTGGCAACTATGTAGTCTTGGCCTTTCTATCCAGATCCTATCACGAGAGTGTCAAGGACGAAAACGCCTATCATGTAGAAAATCTCAAGGTAGGTGATGTCGAAACGGAGGCTGTCGATCTGGATGCTCCCCATCTTTTTTACAGCAGACCCAAGGGCACCTACTCAGGTACTGACACCAAGAAGTTGATGCTGGATTTTTACCTGATCAACACCGAATTGTCACCTACTGGCAACAAAGTCAAAGCCACAATCAATGGCGCGGAATTTATGATAGACCAATGGGCTCCCTACTACATAGAAGGACTCGACAAGGGTGAGGTAACTATATCTCTCGAACTAATAGATGCCACAGGTCAGAAAATAGAAGGACCTTTCAATAGCGTCACACGGACTGTCACGCTAAAATAGGCCTAGCGATCAAAAAAAGTGCAGCCCAAAAAGTCTTTTGAGCTGCACTTTCCAATTACACTTCTATCCTATTGCCATTCTTCTCGCATGAGCCATCCCACATAGCGATCAGCGATCAACGTTTGACATTTTTCTTTTTGCCAGCAGGTTCCTCTACTGCCATGATGCCTTTGCCAGTAGCAGCGTAGAATACTCCGCCATAAATATGCTCTAAGAACAATGGGTCAGAATAAGTTTTGGGCAAGTGCCCCAAGGCTGTATAAAATGCACGACCACCATCAAACTCGTGGTACCAAGAGATCGGATGAAAATCTGGCATTCCCTCAGATTTGTTATCTTTCCATTCCACCTTAGCGTTATAGGTAGACTCATCCACAGACACGAGGTATTTGAGACCCTCTACCTTCTCTTCACCAAACTCGTACCACTCATCTGTCCACCATCGTACATCTGGCATCAGTTGCATCCCAGGAAAGTTACGATCCTCTACTTTGATTAGTGCCGTCTGATTGGCTGGATGAATTTTAAACATTCTTCCGACCAATTGCGTGTACCACGACCACTCATACTCGGTATCGGATGCAGAATGAATCCCCACATAGCCCTTACCTGATTGGATGAATTTCTCAAAGGCTGCTTGCTGTTCGTCATTGAGTACATCTCCAGTAGTATTGAGAAAAATAACCACATCGTACTTGGCCAATGCCTTTTCGTTGAACACCATGCGTTCGTTTTCTGTCCAATACAGACTAAAATCATGTCGATCCGCTAGCCAGCGCATCGCGGTGACACCTTCATGAATGGACTCATGGTGCCAACCTACTGTTTTGGTAAAAAGCAACGCCTTGAACTGCTGTGCAGTACTCGCAAAAGCCATCAAACAACTGAGTGCCGACAGGAACAATGTTTTTCTAATCATAATTATGGTCTTTCAATTTGAATGCTATTCGACCCTAATGTCGAATTTTATAAAGGCAAAATAAATAAAAATATCAAGCCTGCTTCACCCAAACTTCTTTAATAATGATGTGTGGTCGATATCAATCAACTAGGTCACAATTCTATTGCGACTCTATCTTTTGGTATTTATGAGCAACATAATTGCGTCCGATCGATACCAATAGAGGCTTATTATCTAAGGGGATCCGAAGGTAATTGATCATCTGCTATATTAGGTTTAAATCCACTTCTTGATCTAACATAAATCTTAGAATTCCCAGTTTCAGTATCCCAAACTATTACTCTTAATGCATCACTATGTACTGCACACATCATGTATTTCCCTATTTTATTTGTTTGTTGTTGTTCAAACAATTCAGGAGTCGGTTCAGCATTTAAAGAGATAACTGAAAATACAAAAAGACTGGCAGCAACTATTACCATTGATATACCAGTACATACATTTAAAAATTGATTCTTCATGGTTTTTATATTTAGGGTTTAAAGCATGGATTCATAAACAGACATCAGTTTGAAGTTATTAAAACTCAGCTAAACAAACCATGTCGGAGACCTGACCGTCTGGCAGACACTCCTGATCATCCAAAGTTTCAAGTAAAAAAAAATTGACCTCATGAAGAAGCTTCTGTCCTTTTCACGATTTTCACAATGCGGCTGTAGATGATCTCTGATAAATTCCAAGTGGTCCCACCTGCTGTATTTACAAACTGAACAACGACCGCATCAATATCTTTGTGATACCTGGCAATACTTGAGTATCCTGGCAATAATCCTGTGTGCCCATATTCATAAATAGATGAATAAATAGCTTGTTCATTCTCATTTAGCAAAGAGCCATCGTTCAGTGCCCGCAAGAAAATCCCCACATCCTCTGCTGTAGCTACCATAGAGCCGGCAGGGTTTACAAAATCATTAGACTTTATATCGTCATCATACCCTACATAATACCCACTCATAACATCTTCTAAATCCACTTCACTTAGCAAACTATACGTATTGTCCAGCTTTAGCGGGACCAAAATCTCCCTCTTGATATATTGGTGATGACTATACCTCAATGTTTTATCAAGGATTTCGCCTATCAACAAATAATTGGTATTTGAATAGCTATATTTTTTATCAGGTTCAAAATCAGCGGGCATATCCAGTACTAAATCGAGCGATTCTTTGTTGTTTTTGGAGTAGTCATTTTCCCAAAAACCAGGAGAGTCTGTGTAGTTGGGAATACCGCTCCGATGCTGCACCATCATTCTCAGGGTGATTCTATCCGCATTTGCTATCCTACCAGCAAGTTTGGGTAAGTAATCAGCGAGGGTTTTATCCAAATCCAAACGTCCGTCATGAACCAGTTTGGTCGTAGCAACAGCCACATATAGCTTGGTGATACTCGCTATCTTGAATAAGGCCTCTGGATAGGCTGGTATTTTGTTTTTTCGGTCGTGCCATCCAGCGGCATAAAACTCCGGCGGTTTCCCTGCTTGATCCACGTAAACTATCATGCCGTCAAACCCATAATCAATGGCTTCATGGAGCTGCTCCTGAACTGTATCTGGCAGGGGCATGATCCAAGTCTTTACCAAAATCCACGGCACGAACCACAGGGAGCCAATGCTTGCAAGAATAAAAGTCATTTTGAGTATTTTCTTTGTCTGTTTCATGGTCATGATGTTCTATTTTCTCAGCAGATGCTCTGACGCCAATGCTTTAAAGCTAAGTATTTCCAAACAGTGGATTTGAAGATATACAGTCATCACTTCAACCCAAAAAGAGTTCTCACCCATTTCACCCTCCTCACCACATACTCATAAGTCACAAAGCATCCGATAAAAGTAAACACAATGACCAGCATAAGCTTGAGCAATGGTGCAATCTCTAAAGGGAATATAAACCAAGAGGCCAAGTAAAGAAAAACCATATGAGTAATGTAAATCGGATACGCTGCTTGACTTAAATAAGTCAAGGTACTGCTTGGTTTATTGAGGTATTTGTACCCAAAACCAAAGACTGTAAATATCCAGAGATTAGATTCTATAGCCTTCAAATAGTAGGGTGCATTGAATTGCCCTTCTGTGAGTCTGAAAATATACAATGTCGCAGCAATGGCGAATAACAACCATCTCCATTTTGTGACATTGTCCCAAAAGGCTTGCCCACTGTACACGCATAAAAAGCCTGTTAGAAAAGCAACCATCCCCAGCCAGAAGCCATGGGTATTCATGGCGTAAAATTCAAAACTCTCAGGATTGACGAGCTCCGCCTCTGCAATAAAAGGAAGCATCAATATCAACAAACCAGCTGGATGCCCCAGCCATTTTTTCAGGAATTGATGAAACTTGCCTTCGGGATGTCTTTTCAGATAAAAGAACAGTGGAAAGAACAGCAATACGTAAGCGTATATATTGCCCAAGAACCAAAGATGGCCTGGACTGGATACGTAATCCATGTTCTGATTGTAGTAGTTCTGCCACAAAAACACATGTAGCGGTACAATTGCTATCATCCCGAAAACGTAAGGGACCAAGATGCGTTTAGATCGCTCAAGTAGTAATGATTTCCAGTCTCGTCTTTGAATGGCAAAATACACGCCCATACCAGAGACAAAGAATAGCAGCGGAATACGCCATACATTGAGCATGGCCATGGGTGTCCAAATCCATGTCAGATTTTCGTCATTTTGGATGAATTGTATGAATACCCCCCAAGGCTGAAAGCCAATCGCTATGTGATAGATAAGTAACAAACCTATAGCGATGACTCTCAGCCAATCAATATCATATCTCCTGTTGTGCAACATGGTCAATTGATTATTTGCTGTATGACGCAATCAACTCAGCGATCACAGGGCGAGCCTCTTCCAATTTCTGATAGTCCAGTTTTAATCCGAAAGGCCCAAGGTCTTTGCTCAATTGATCATAGATCGGTTTCATGTCTGCAAAAGGAGCGGAAACTGACTCTAGGGCCGTAGCGTTGTAACTGTTTCTAACAGTCACATCCGCTTTATTTTTGAGCAGTGCTTTCACTATATCCGTGCGCCCGAAGAAAGCTGCAGTATGTAAAGGAGTCGATCCATCCGCACTCCTTTCATTCAAATTGGCGCCTCCTTCGATGAGCAATACAGCTACCTCCGTTTTACCAAATGTCGCGGCAATGTGCAAGGGTGTAGAACCATATGCGTCCTTTTGATTGAGGTCTGTCTTGGCTGCCATGTGTCCTTTGATCGCTTCGACATTGCCTAAAAATGCAGCCTCTTGGATAGTGGTGCTTGGCGCTTCTATTTTAGTTTCCTTCGTAGATTCTTCTTGTGACTGATTCGCCTGATGACAAGAAGCTGTTCCTAATAGGATGGTAGCCAGACTTAAGACAAAGCATTTTTGCACTGTTTTCAATTGTAAAGATTTCATCGTTTGTGTGTTTAGTATTTACTATTTGTTTTGATAATACAAAGCTCACTAGAAGGTGACTGCACTACTAAACAACCATGCTGCAAGTGATATGAGCTATGCACTATCTGTAGAAACTATGACGATGGACTATAAACTATGACGCAAAAGGCTGAAATGGGCTTGTTGTGAGTGATATTTTAATTGACGAATATTGCATACCTAATGAATCCTATGTCAAATTTTCAAAGTCCCATGAGCGCCTTTCTTCAAAAAGTTGTGGCTGTAATAGAAGGTAATCTAGCAGATGAAAATTTTGGCGTAAGCGAACTATCTGAGCAAATCAATATGAGCAGATCCAATCTACTCAGGAAGGTGAAACAGGAAACAGGAGAATCTGTCAGCATATTGATTAGAAACGTAAGGCTGCACAACGCCAAGCATCTGCTGAAGGATGACGCCCTGACGATATCTGAAATCGCCTATCAAGTGGGATTTAGTAGTACCTCCTATTTCACGAAATGCTTCAGAGAACTGTATGGCTACACACCAGGTGAGGAAGGCAACAGAGCAAAACAAGAAGAAACACAAGAAGTTGTTGAAAACAGCAGATCACCTCAACATAAGAAGAGCAAAATTACAGCGCTGGTTATAGCAGTGGCGGCCCTAGTGGCTGCAATCTTGTGGCTGCTACCCAATGATGAGCAGGAGATTGCAGCTAAACCAATTAAATCCATTGCAGTCCTTCCCTTCAAGAATGACAGTGCCGACACCACCAACATTTACTTCATGAATGGCCTGATGGAGGCCATACTGGACAACTTCCAAAAGATTGAGGCGATCAAGGTCACCAGCAGAACCACTGTAGAGAAATATCGCAATGTGGATATCACAATCCCTGAACTATCCAAGGAACTCAATGTGAGCTATTTCATAGAGGGCAGCGGTCAGAAGATTGGCGATGAAATTCTTTTGACGATACAGTTGATTGAGGCACCCAGCGACAAACACCTGTGGTCAAAAAGATATAAGCGCCAGCTGAAAGATGTATTTGACCTGCAAAGTGAGGTAGCCAAAAGCATCGCGAGTGAGATCAATGCCATCATTACTCCGGAGGAACAAAAGCGCATTGAAAAGATCCCAACCCACAATCTGGTGGCTTATGACTATTATTTGAAAGGATTGGCTCTGCTGAATGATAAGACGGGTACGGGTTTGGCAGAGGGTGTGGAACAATTTAAGAAGGCGATACAGGAAGATGGACAATTTGCCAATGCCTACGCCTATGTGGCCATCTCCTACTACTACCTCGATATTTTTATGGCTGAGCCTAAGTACACAGAGGAACTAAAGAACTATGCAGACAAAGCCATGATGATAGATGCCGAAGCAGGAGAAAGTCTCATTGCCAGGTCCTTGTATTATATGCAGATCCGTGATTTCACCAAAGCGGTAGAGTCGTTTGAGGAAGTATTAGAATACTATCCAAATACTGCGTGGATTCACAATTTCCTATCCAACATCTATGGCGTGATACTGCCCGATACCGAAAAATACCTGACACACGCCCTGCAAGGTATTCCGGCAGCAGTAGAGGGTACAGACTCTGTCACTGCCAGCTTTACATATTTGCATCTGAGCAATGCACTGGCACAGACAGGTTTTATCAGAGAATCTGAGACCTATGTTCAAAAGTCATTGGCTTACAATCCTGACAATGTGTATTCGCAGTGCCTGTATGTATATATCAAGCAGGCTCAAAATTTTGATTTGAAACGTGCAGAGTTATCGTTGAAGGAAATTTTGAAACAGGACACGACCAGTATATTCGTCATAGAAGAGATAGCCAAGGTGTGCTATACTTCGGGAGCGTATGAGGAAGCATGGGTGTATTACGACAAGATGCTAAACATTAAGAGAGCCCTGCACCTTGACATATTTCAAAATGAGGATGCTAGTATAGGCTTTGTGTTGGAGCAGCTTGGGAGAAAGGAAGAAGCGAAGAAATTTTATGAAAGTTTCCTTGCCTATACAGAGAAGGACCAGTCACTCTACAAAGACATTTTGTATTCCAACTACTATGCGGTTACTGGCAACATAGATCAGGCCATCAAGCACCTCAAGGCTTTTTCTGAACAGGACAACTATCAATACTGGATAGTGCTGTTCATGGACAAAGACCCTATTACTCTACTCATGAAAGGTCATCCCGATTATGAAAGCACCATTCAGAAAATCAATGACAAATTCTGGGCAAATAACAAGAAGATCAGAAAGATGCTCGAAGAGGAAAATATTATCCAGCCAATGAAGAGGGATTTGTAATGGTAGTTTCCATACAGATAAGTTGCTAAAGATTCATTTTCATCTACTTACACTTTTGTGTTATCCATAAAATTAATAATTTAGGTATTATCAATTTTATCAACCAATAAACCAATCATGGAAATAATCAACCTGCCACAAATCAACTTGGCACAACTACAAACCCTCAGCGAAAGCGTAATCAAAATCACCAAACCCCTCCCAGAGCTAGCTCCTGAGGTACAGGCCGTACAGGAAACTTTCAAGACCTTCGAAAAGGGCATGATCAAAAGCTCCTCCACGTCCAACAAAAAAACACTTGACCGATCGAGAGACCTGATCAACACGGGTTTCTTCAAAAGCGTGGATGCTGAGGAGCAGTTCCCCTAAGAAGATGCCGCCACCAAAAGCACCCTCGCTCAGGTAGTGGCGATCACTGACAAGTATGGTTTGGAGCTGAGTCGCCTGCCTTATGATGAGCAGACCGCCCAGACGGACAATATGATCGCCCAACTAGAAGCGATCGACCTGAGTCTGCTGCCAGCGGTACAACGCTGGATTGCGCTGATCAAAACGGCCAACGACAACTTCAAAGTCACGGTCGTCACCTACCTCAAAGGACAAACCGAAGACAGCGATACGGCTGCAGCCTCCATAGCAGCCATTCCTTTGGGGGATGCACTCAAAGCACTCTTCACCATTCATTTTGCGCATGCGCAGGTCAGCAAAACCGATACACTGGTGAATGCTTACAAAGAATTGACCTTCTTGGTCAACTCCTACAGGTAATAGCCCTAGATATGATCATAGCGATAGAGACCCAGTGTCTTTATCGCTTTTTTTTTGCTCGTTTCATATCTGCGACAGCTCTCCTAGGACTCAGATAGCATGAAAAAACATTTTTTCACCATTCCTAGCTCGCAGGAAGCATGAAAAAACTTTTTTTCGCCATTCCTAGCTCACAGGAGACGTGAAAAAACTTTTTTTTGCCATTCCTAGATCGCAGGAGACGTGAAAAAACTTTTTTTCGCCATTCCTAGCACGCAGGAGGAGTGAAAAAACTTTTTTTCGGCCTTTTTGGGGTGAAAGTGGGGAAGTTGTGCGGGTGGGGGCTATAGAAATGCGAATACTATCAAATACGACATCATGGCTTTCTATAACCAGTAAAATTTCCTCGACGATATTGATATAAATTCTAACGTCCAACTATCATCCGTAAGCTGGACTTTTTAAATATCTATAAAAGTATCTCATTGCACCAGCCTTTACAAATAGCTCAGTTAGCTTATGGATGATAGTGTCTGTTAGTTGCTTTAAGAGTCCTCTGCTTTTTTCTTGATTATAACTTTTCTCTTAGGAACCACTGGTTTAAGATCACTCATAATTCGGCGAATTTCAGAAAGTCTTTGATGCAAAGAATTTAGTTCATTTTTACTTAGCGAGTCACGACTTTCGCCAATTATATAATCTATTGGTTTCATTAATAATTCAACCGCTTCATCTAGATGGTAATATCCATTAATTAGAGCTTCATTGGCAATCTTGAATGTTCCTTCAATGAGGTCTCTTAGTGCATCTGGATGAATAAATCCATCCCTTCTTCTTTTTCTCTCAATTGAAATTTCTCTAGACAGATAAAGAATTTCTTCAAGCATTTCTCTTTCGGATCTTAAATCTGTGTCGTTTCCTTGATCCAAACCCTTTGATAGTAAGTCTTTAATTTCTTTGTCTAGTTTAGGCCACCACATTTCGAAAACACCATCAAGAATATCAGATGCAAGAGAATGCTCACCAAGTTCACTATTTATCATCTTAACCACTTTTTTCATCTCTACTTTAGAAAATTTAGCAGCTTGAAATTGTATTAGTGGCCCTTGTATATCAGCTGGGTCTATTCCGAAAAGCAATGGACATACTTTAGATTGTTCCAAATTCTTAGAAAGTGCCCCTGCTTCAAACATGATCCAAGGACTTAGTAAATTCTCTCGAGTGAGACATATAATTCCAACTTTTGAATCATCAAGTTCCTTTGCAATTTCTGTTCCCCATCTTGTTCCCTTAGTGATGTCATCCGGCGTATAATAAGGTTTGACTGCTTGTATTACTCCTGGAATCCATTGTCTGAATGACTCGGCTATTTTCTTGGATAAATCTCCTGACCAACTGATAAATACTTTCATAATTTCTTTGTTATGCACTATTGCAACTAACAATTGTGTACGCGGAACTTTTGTCCGAATACTTGCCCTATGGCATCATTAAAGCTAAGGGATTTTATTTTATTCATTCCACTACAACTACACGACTACCAATCAGTTGTTTGTTATTGATTTCCTCAAGAATACTCCTTTCAATCAAGACAACAAACATCCGCCTACTGAAAAGATCTCCTAGCGATGAAATATACCAAGATTTAGGGATGGGATTTAACCACTTATGATATTACTCTGGTTTCAAGTGAAAAAACGGGTGTTATACATCACGTTGGCATTTCGTTATTCATTTTCACTCAGCAGTTTTTCAATTTCTACTTTTAGTTTAGGAAGATGGCTTATAATTATGGCCCAAATGTTTTCATCTGATATACTGTCATAAGCATGAATCACTTGGTTTCTAAGACTGACTATGGCTTTGGCATCCGAAATTAAAGTTTCAAAAGTGCTGTCGCTTTTAAGAATCCTATTTACTGCTTCTCCAATGATTTCTAGGTCTCTTTCAACTGCTCTTTTTAACATGATGTTTTTCTGATATTCAAGAAAATCCTTTTCCTTTCCATCAAAATAAGATTCAATTTCTGAGATAGCAAACCTAATGTCATAGAGCCATTTTAAAATCCGCTCATCCATAAATTAGCTCTTTACTTTTGTTAATAGACTTAATTAGCACAGGGTTTTTCAGGGTTTGTTCCTCTACTAAATCAATTTCTCTATCAAATAGATTTTTTAAGCTCTCTTTTAAAACCATGTAATTCTCGAAATATTTAGCTAAATCAAATTTTTTGAATTTCACTAAAAAATCTATATCACTTTCAGGTGAAAAATTATCATTGGTGGCAGACCCGAAAAGGTATAACTTTTCTACACTATGATTTTTGCATAATGCTCTTATTTCATTGATATATTGATTAGTTACCAGCATAATACAAAGGTAGTAAAAATCCCACTTGCCTTAGCTAATGCAGAATCTAGTAACGAGATTACTTGGAGTAACCTCCTTGCCGGTGGTTATTCATCACCCCAGCAACCCCTTCTGAATCGCATACTTGACCAAGCCAGCGGTATTTTTGGCACCTAGCTTATCTAGGAGATTTCTCCGATGGGTATCTACGGTGCGGATGCTGATGAAGAGCTTTTCGGCAATCTCTGGGTTGGAGTATTCTTCGGCTATGAGCTTGAGCACCTCGATTTCTCGATCGGTGAGCGGTGTACCTTCGGGCTTTTTGCCGTGGGCTGCCGTCGGGTTGGTCAGGTGCTCTAGCAGCTTGGACGACACCTGACTACTGAAGTAGGTATTGCCATTGGCAACCGTGTGAATGGCATTGATCATTTCTTCCTTTCCCGCGTTTTTGAGGATATAGCCAATCGCACCTGCTTCCATCATTTTCACGATGTAGTTCTTGTCTCCATGCATGGACAGTGCCAGCACTCTGATCTTGGGATAGTCTCTTTTGATCTCTGCGGTCATCTGGATGCCGTTGGTCTCTCCCATATCTATATCCATCAGGAGCACATCCACTGGTTGTGCTTTGAGTATCCCCATAATCCCTTCTCTATCACCTACATCACCTACGATGTGCATTTTGGCTTCCTTGCCGAGCAGCTCGACGAGTCCTTCACGAAACATCTTGTGGTCATCAGCGATGAGTATATTGATCTGTTGCATATTATTTTAGCTTAGCGGGATTTCGATGAGAGCTGTCATGCCCTTGTCTGGGTGTGAATCTATGGTGACCTGACCAGCCAATGCCTTGGTTCTGTTTTCGATATTCATAAACCCCAATCCATGACTGATTTCATTGGGGTCAAAACCTCTGCCATCGTCCTCATACAATAGCCGTATTCCTTCCTCTCTTTTGATGAGTTGCAAGGTGATTTTTTTGGCATGAGCATATTTCAAGGTATTGTTGATCAGTTCCTGACTGATTCTATATAGCCCCAGTTCTGTCACTTCATCGAGCCTACTTTCTAGTCCAGAGTTTAAGTAATCTACGGTTACGCTTTTGGTTTCATCTATCTTGTCACAGAGGGTGTCCAGTGCCTCTACCAACCCAAAATCCGACAGCACCCGAGGCATCAGGTTGTGTGAGATGGATCGCAGGTCGTCGGCAGCCTCATCGATCATTTCGTATGATTGCCTAAATTTCTCCGCGAGCTCGTGATTGATACTTTCTAAATCCCCTTCGATATTGGCTAGCTTCATTTTGACAGTGGACAGTGTAGGACCTATGCCGTCGTGTATCTCTCTGGCGAGACGTTTTCGCTCCAATTCTTGTCCTTCTAGCAACGAACTGAGTGCGATGTGTTTAGAAGCTGTGATGGAAGTAAAATCGGCAATGGTGATGACCATCCCTTCTTGCACTCTCCTACCACGAAATGTGAGATACTTTTCATGAAAGTGAATCTCCTCTAAATCAAAGTCTTCCAATCCGACATCAAGACAAAATTCTATTTTTCTCTTCAAGTCGGGCAATTCTCTGCACAAATGCAGCACCTCTGTATCGAGCAACTCCCCTGTCCGTGCTGAGATGTCAAGAAAATCCAGTGCCAGTGCATTGGTCAGGGTGATTTTTCCTCTCATGTCCATGGCGATGATTCCATAAGGAACCCCCTCCATGATCGAAAGCAACAAACCCTGTTTTTCTTCCATTCCTTTATTCAAACTCATGTTTCTTCACCTGACCAAAGGCAGGTACTGCGACGACCAACCTTCCCTGCAAGTTAATGCGCCTCCGACAATTGATTAGCATCGGGAGTCAAATCGATTGAATCAATTTATGAGACATTCTAATTTTTTATTAAGACAGCTGTGCAATTTTGGTCACCTCTATTTATTATCGCAAGATCTTCAGCAAAATCATCCTAATGGAACTCTATAACATCGAAAACAACCAAGAATACCTCAACCTCCAAGTTGAATTGATCGCCATGCAGCGCTGGGTTCAAGACACGGGTCAGCGTGTAGCCATTTTGTTTGAGGGCAGAGACACTGCGGGCAAAGGGGGCGCCATCATGAGGTTTGTACGGTACTTGAATCCGCGAGGGTACAGAATCGTCGCATTGCCCAAACCGACCGAAATGGAAAAAGGGCAGTGGTATTTTCAGCGCTACATACAACAACTACCCAATAGAGGTGAAATCGTACTCTTTGACCGCAGCTGGTACAACCGTGCGGTGGTAGAGCCAGTGATGAATTTTTGCTCCAGCGAACAATACGAAGTATTCATGAAAAATGTGGTCACCGTTGAGAAAATGCTGGTAGAAGATGGGATTCACATCTTCAAACTGTGGTTCTCCATCGACGAACAAGAACAGAAGAAGCGACTGGAAGAGCGCATCACCGATCCCCTCAAAAAATGGAAATTGAGTACGGTAGACATGGAGGCACAGCTCAAATGGAATACCTACACCCATTACAAAATGGAGATGTTTGCGCAGACTAGCTGGCAAGGTGCTCCATGGATCATCCTAAAAGGAAATGACAAAGAAAATGCTCGACTGGAAGGAATCAGACATGTATTGACCTCTCTCAACTATCCTGACAAGGGTCAAACTGGGGAGCGCTTGTCTCCTGACGGAAACATCGTCACGCATGCAGAAATTCGCAGAGATTAATCTCTGGTGGCATTGGCTCTCCTTTTTTCTCTGACCTTTTTCAAAACCCACAGAGCGAAGTAATAACTCAATACCGAAAAAGGGATTGATACGATTAGGTTTCCGATCAAAAATCGTCTGGTGTACTGTAGTGCTTCATTCCAAAATTCGATTTGGAATAACACCACTGGCATCTCTCCAAAAATAACATCTCCGATCAGCAGACTGAGCCAATAGAAAGGAATCACTGTCCAGATATTCCAGATTGCCATCGCTATAAACACCATGGCTTTGTTGATCCGCTTGAATACCAACACCAGCAACAATCCAATAAAAAAGCTAAATCCTGGCGTGGGCAATATGGACACAAAGGTCCCCAACGCATAGCCCATGGCTAAGGAGTGGTCCGAGTTTTTGGACTGCAATACTTCTACAAAATGTCGCTTGATTTTGAAGCGAAACCGATCCCAATACTTTGCCACTACAGTTGGTTACTAATACGACTTTGTGATTATTAGACGAATCTAATCCTGTTTGGTCACTAACCAAAGATTCCCCTGTGACCAAACCATGAAGTTTCGTCTAAAAAGCGGGAATCTATCTTGCTCAGCAGAGGTTTCATACCGTACCACTTGAAGTGAATGATTATGTCTACGTTTAAAAAAATATTGGTGCCCTTTGATGACAACATCAAGTCTATCGAGGCATTGGGCTATGCAGCCATGTTTGCCACAGGCATTGGTGCCAAAATCATCGCTTTGCATATCGCAGACCCCAAGCACTACCACAGCAAAAAAGAGTTCAGAAAAGAACTCAACAGCATCGTGCATGATCAATTGCTACCCAAGCTCAATGAAATCCACAAAATCTACCCAGATATCCGAAAAATTGACCTTCAAATCCTGGGACAAGAGAAGTCCTTGCCTCAGCACATCGTAGATTTTGCGGCACAAAACGACATTGATTTCATCATCCTCAGGAGCCACGGTGACCCTGACCAAAACGACTGGGAGCTACACTTCAAAAAAACCAACGCCTACAAAGTGGTACTGGAGGCTTCATGTCCAGTCGTCACCTTCACCAACTTTCCTCAAAAAATGCAAATGAAAAACATCCTCGTGGCGATGGATATTGGAGAGGATAGTTCGTACAAGGTTCCACTTGCGACTGCCCTTGCGCAGCAATTTGGCAGCACCTTGCATCTGCTCTCAGCATCCGAACACTACGATGATTTGGACGGGCTGGATGAACAGCTGAATGAGCTATCCCTAGGATTGAAAAACAAAGGCATAGATGTCATCAAAAACGAGGTAGAAAACTGTACTCTCCCTGCCGCCATCTTAAAACACACCCAAAACGAAAATTTTGATCTCGTGATGATCATGAGTAGGCCCAGATTCAGGTGGTCAGACTTGTGGATATCACCCAAAGCCAAACGCATCATTTCGCATTCCCACGTGCCTGTCCTGAGTATTCGATCAAACAGCCCAGGTGAGATAGGACTGTAGAGCATCGACTGCCCGCGATTAACAACTGAGCATAAAATGTGACCAAAACAACACCCTTCGTCTGAAGAGTATAACAATTTTTAAAAATGAAAAAATCGATTGCATACATGCCTTTGTCTTTGGCATTTTCTTTAGTAATCCTAGTTGGATGTGGAAGTAAAAATGAGACAACTACCGATCCAGTTGTGGCTGAGTTTTTGGAGCCAGACTCCTATTTTGAGAAAGCCATCGTCTCCTTTGATCAAGGTGATTCTCTGCTTGCCGTAGCGCAGATCGACTCAGCCATTGCCTTCATTGCATCTGTAGAGGTGAAAAGCGACACAGTACATACTGACATCATCGAATTCTCCATCTCTGATTTGACAGGTCTCTCTCAAAGAATCATCAGCGGAACGATCACCTCATCGGATCAGATGAAGGACACATTCTCTGATATCGACAGGTCGTTGGGTATGTACCACTTGCACGTGATCGAGGCTTGGATCTTGAACGAAACCAACGATCAAGAGAGTATAGAAAGGATGCATAGAGCACTCACTCGCACCTCCTATGCACTCGCTCATGCGGACTTGCGTCTGACAGACGACGAGTTACAAGAATTGAGCAAGGCGAAAGCTGACGTTCAAGCAGCTGAAAAAGCAACCTTGCCACTGTGGAAAAGAATCAAAGCAACGATCGAAGTATTCAACCAGCGAATGGACGACAATTCCAATTCATTGGACGGTACACTATAAGAACTTGGGTGGTTTAGGTAAATGAAGAAAGCCTCTCGATTGGGAGGCTTTCCTGTTTTTTACGAGGGCTGCCTTTATCGACCTAGCAGAGCATACCCAATAGATACCTGAAACATGGCGTTTTTCATTGATTCCACACCGCTGGCAGAATTATCATCCATCATCTCTGTAAAGCCTTTGACATACCTCACATTGACATTTAGGTTGAATGGCAAATCTACTCCTGCACCTGCCGCAATCGAGAAATCCCCCGACTTGGTATCATTCTTCAAATCTTCTACCGATCCATTGGCATCCAATTCATTTTTGATCACAAAGCCAAACTGAGGACCTACGTGCACATTGAACATTTTCAAGAAATTGAACCTCAACAATACTGGCACTTGAAGGTAATTGGAATTTATTGCGCCTTTGGCTCCATTGACATCAATATCTGCACCTTGCACAGAGTAGTATGCCTCAGGCTGCAATGCCAATGGTCCCAATGCGATCACGGCATAAGCACCAAAGTGATAACCTGTACGGGTGTCAGCAACATCTTTGACCGAACCTCCATTGCTCGCTGCATCTATAGAAGCTGAGTTGAAATTCAATCCTGCTTTGACGCCCAATTCGATTTGTGCTGAAGCATCTACAGATACCAAGGTGAGTATCATACATGCTGCCATGCAACCTAGTCTTATTCTGTTTTTCATGTCTATGATTTTTAAATGGATAATACTTTTTGGACGATCAATCGCCCAACCAATATTACTAAAATCATCTACATTTATTGTGCAGAGCCTCTCAATAAATATCAAATCCTATGGACAATTGGAATTGGCTACTGTGCAATGCAGCGTCATCAATCGGATGTAAATACCTGAAAGACAAATCAAAACCACTGGGCAAACACATCCCTACACCCACCAATCCAGCAAAAGTATATGGATTATCAATAGGCAGTTTTTCTTTGCTGCTATTCATCACTGAGAGCATCCTATTGCCCTGGGCACCTGCCTGCACATAAAACGGTTTGAGAGGGTAGTATTTGACCAAGACTGGTACCTGTATCTCAGTCAACTGACATTTCTCTTCCAGATGCGTTTGAGCTTGGAGAGCGTAGAGTCCCTCCAGTTGCATGCTGACTTTTTTGGTCAGGTCATACTTGGCAAAAACTCCCACATGGTAATTGTGAGAAATATCACTCAAGTTCAAATTAAACTCTTGGAGGTTGATTCCTCCTTTCACCCCTACATTTGACTTTTGCGCATACAGCTCAGCAGCTAGTAGCAAAAGTACCACGATCACAATCCCCCCCTTTATCATCAAATCAACTTTCCAGTTCTAATATTCACTTTCCTATCCGCTGATTTACAAATAGGATGCCATAAATATTATTGAACAGGACAGGATGCTAAAACCTCCTCGATATCACCAGAGAACCGTATTTGTGAAACCTCCCACCTTGAACCTCTCTGCTCATGTAAGACCAGAGTGCCTGAAAATCCATTCGATCTGTACTCATCATCACCCCAACCCCTTGCATGATGACCCAAGGAACGGACTCTTTGACGAAAGGAGAAGGAGTGCCCAACCAATTGCCTTCAATAGTGACATTGTGAAAGACACTTTTTAGATTGGTCTTGCTGACGAAAAAAATCTCTTTGTAATGTTTTGACCCAGTGGGTCTAGTCCCCAACCTACTGTTTGTGATAGTACTTTGGTAGATAGGCAGACACCTGCCCAGTCTTATGGTCAGTCCCAATGAGGAGTAGTTTTGAACCGTACCCAGTCGTAGATCCATCCCTCCAATCACAGAAAAGTGTTCAGACGCCACCAATTCCTTGGCAATGGAAGAATACAAATGCGCATATGGCGTATTGTTGATCTGATAATCGTCCCAGCCTCTGGGTCTCACCCATCCAAATAGATTGTGTAGATAAGTCTGGATTCTGTCAAGATGTGTACCAGATCCCAACCAGCCCAGATCCAGCCCCAAAGTCAGGGAATTGTTCTTCCAAAAACTGGTATATCCACCCGTCAAATACGATACTCCTGCATAGGGTCGATCAATTTGTAGAACTGTATCTCCCTTGAGGTTGTATGGATTGTAAATTTTAGAGACAAGTGAGAAATCAATGAGCGATAAGTGGTGATCTTTTAGGTCCAAAAGATTGGACCAATGAGAAGTTGATCGGGGCAATCTACGGTAGTCAATGAAGAGACCATTGGTATAGTAGCGATCTCCAGCATCAAAAAACAAGAGGTCATTGTCAAACTGAAAAGCTACCTCATGACGCTGCAAGGAATCACTCTGTCCAAAAACTTCATTAAATACGATGAGGATGAAAAAAAGAAAATAGTACTTCAAGGCAATTCCAAATCAGCTAAAAATATAGGTAGCAAGTTTCGTAAATATAAATTCAAAACTGTAGTAAAATTGCATCAATGAAACTGGATTTCATCAAAAAGCTAAAAGAGAGAGAAGATAATGGCAACCTACGCCGGCTCAGCTACTCTACCCTGCCTCTCATTGATTTCGTATCAAACGACTACCTGAGTCTCAGCAGATCTGAAGACCTCTTCCAGCAAATCAACAGCTACTCCTATCAAAATATCATCCACAAAAATGGTTCGGCTGGTTCACGCTTACTAGCTGGCAATTCACAACCTATTGAGGAACTGGAAAATAAGCTAGCGGGAATTTTCAAAGCGGAAGCTGCACTGCTTTTCAACTCAGGCTATGTGGCCAATCTCGCACTCATCTCTAGCCTCCCTCAGCGCAGTGATACCATCATCTATGACAGTCTATCCCATGTCTGCATCAAAGAAGGCGCACAATTGAGCCCTGCCAAAAGCTTTTCTTTTCGACACAATGACGCTACAGATCTGGAGAGAAAACTCAAAAATGCGCAGGGTCAAAAATTTGTCGTGATCGAATCCATCTACTCGATGGACGGAGATCAAGCTTGCTTCGAAGAGATCATAAGTGTAGCCCAGAAGTACGAGGCACAATTGCTAGTGGACGAAGCACATGGCACTGGACTGTTTGGTTCGGGAGGAAATGGATTGGTCTGTGCATTAGGGATCGAACAAAAATTCCTTGCCCGAGTTTATACTTTTGGCAAGGCTATGGGCGTACACGGTGCCTGTATCGTAGGATCACAAGATTTGATCGATTACCTCACCAATTTTGCTCGCTCATTTATTTATACAACCGCACTGCCTATTCACAGCATCTTTTCCATTGATGCAGCATTTGACTATCTCTCACAAAACATCCATTTGCAAAGCGATAGTCAGGAAATTATTCAGTTTTTCAACCAATACTACTTGGATAAAATCGGTCAAAACGACGATTGCTACAAACTACAAAGTCAAACGCCCATACAGCCCATTGTCATCCCAGGCAATCAAAAAGTCAAAAACATCTCCATGCTCCTACAGCAGTCCGGGTTTGATGTCCGAGCCATTTTGTCCCCTACTGTAGCAGCAGGTACCGAACGTCTGCGTGTTTGCATCCATACCCATAATTCAAAGACAGAAATCAAAAACTTGATCGATTGTCTATCTTCGCAACTATGAATCAATCCAAGAGATACTTCGTCACAGGAATAGATACCGACTCTGGCAAAACAGTCATCAGTGCCATCTTGACCCAAAAACTGAAAGCTGACTATTGGAAACCCGTACAAGCGGGACAACCGACAGACAGTGACAGCATCCGTACACTGATCTCTCCTGATCTCACCATCCATCCAGAAGGTGCACTGCTCAATCTACCCATGTCACCACACGCAGCAGCAAAGGCCGAAAACATCTATCTAACCAGGGCACAGTTTGCCGTACCTCACTCGGATCGCACGATGGTTATAGAGGGTGCTGGCGGCATCATGGTTCCTATCAACGACCAAGATTTGGTGATTGATCTGGCTATGGATTTTGATGCTGAGGTGATTTTGGTTTCTAGAAACTACCTCGGCAGTATCAACCATACCTTGCTATCCATTGCTTATTTGCGTTCACGGAATTTCAAAATTGCCGGTATCATTTTCAATGACGAGACCAATACTGAATCAGAACGTTTCATTTTGAACTACAGTCAATTGCCCTGCTTGGGCAGAATCCCACGTTTGGATCAAATCACCCCACAATTAATCGATCAACTCGGAGACCACATCACACTACCATGACTACTGCAGAACTCCATCAAAAAGACAAAGAACTCATTTGGCATCCCTTCGCTCCCCTCATCAGTCCCTTTGAGTATATCCCCTTGGCATCCGCCAAAGGTATGTATCTGTACACGACCGATGGAGAAAAAATCATCGACACAGTATCCTCCTGGTGGGTCAACATACACGGTCACTCCGATGAAAGACTAGCCAAAGCACTCTACGATCAGGCATTAAAGATGGAGCATGCCATCTTTGCAGGATTTACTCACGAACCCGCCGTGCGCCTGGCTGAGAATCTGATGACGGTGCTTCCTGACAGTTTCTCCAAAGTTTTCTTCTCTGACAATGGCAGCACTGCCATCGAGGTAGCTTTGAAGATGGCTTTTCAATACTGGCACAACCTAGGAGAAAAGAAGAAGACAAAAGTAATAGCGATCGATGGAGCCTACCACGGAGATACCTTTGGCGCCATGTCTGTGGGCGAACGTGGCGGGTTTACCGCACCCTTCTTTCCTTTCTTATTCGATGTAGACTTCATTGATTTTCCGACTCAAGACAATATCGAAGAGGTCATGCAGCGTTTCGAAGCATTGGTATCGGATGAGCAGTGCAGCACATTCATATTCGAACCCTTGGTGCAAGGTGCTGGAGGCATGCGCATGTACTCTCCTGCAATACTGGATCAACTCATCGAAATCGCACAACGTCATGGAGTGATTTGCATAGCGGATGAGGTAATGACAGGATTTGGCCGAACAGGTAAAAATCTAGCTACAGATCACGTCACCCACAAACCTGACCTAATCTGCCTATCCAAAGGCATCACTGGTGGTACCATGCCACTAGGAATCACCGCCTGCAATCAGAAGATTGAAGAAGCCTTTCTGAGCGACTCCTATGCTAAGGCACTGCTGCATGGCCACTCTTACACGGGCAATCCACTGGCTTGTGCTGTAGCCAATGCCAGCTTTGAAATCTTCACCAGTCAAGTGTGTAGAGACAACATCGCGAGAGTAACAGGTAAACATAAAAGCTTTGCAGAAAAACTAAAAGAAAATCCAAATGTGGAGAACGTCCGAACGCAAGGGACTATTGTAGCATTTGATCTCAAAGGGTTCGGGGAAACCAGCTACGAAAGTGAGGCTCGGAAGAAAATTTACCCCTACTTTTTAGAAAAAGGGATTCTAATCCGTCCATTGGGTAATGTGATCTACTTGATGCCCCCCTACATCATCAGTGATGAAGAATTGGATATAGTTTATCAAGAATTACTCAACTTTTTGAATCAATTGCATCAAAAATGAGTCGATGGTCAATCAGGAAAATTCAAGTCCATACCTTACTGAGCTTACTCAGTGTAGCAAGTATATTGGCTTACGCATCCGTATTGATCCCTCCGCAATTTTTTTGGTTGATCCCCTTGATGAGTTATGGCATTCCTGTGTTGATCGCTATCAATTTCATCCTTGTAATCCCTCTGCTATTTACCAAACGTAAAAGGGTACTTTATCCATTGGCATGTTTGATTTTGGGCTTGCCTTTCATCTTGGATACTTATCGTTTCTCCCATCAGGAAAGTACTCTGGCTTATGATTTTTCGGTCCTGAGTTACAATGTCAAATTGTTTAGAGAGTACAAGGTCTACAACAAATTCTCTAAGGAATTAATCGAAACAGCCGTCAAAGACACCTCAGATTTCAAATGCTTTCAAGAGTTTAGTTACAACAATCGCTGGTCCGCACTAGATGTCCCTCAAAAAATGAAGGAAGAAGGCTACTATGCCTATATCTATACTCCAGAAATGCGGGATGCAGACCACAACCCTGGCATGGCTCTATTCTCCAAACACAAAATCATAGACAAGGGAATGGTTTGGGAAAACCCATACTCAATCAATGGGGTAATGTATATAGATGTAAAAATGGATCAAGACACCATCAGGCTCTACAACGTGCACCTCGCATCCATGGAGCTCCAGCTCGGTCAATACAAGCAATCAGACCACTATCTCACCAAAATAAAAGACCTGTTTCAGCGACTCAAAAATGGTGCAATCAACCGTTCCAATCAAATCGAACAGTTGATTCTCCATACGCAAAATTGCCCCTACCCTTATCTGATTGCGGGTGACTTCAATGATACTCCATACAGCTACAACTACCACACGCTGAGCCGATATTATAGCAATGTCTTTGAAAAAGTGGGCCAAGGTTTTGGTTTCAGCTTCAACAGCACGTTGTTCTTTCTGCGGATCGATCACCACTTCACTAACCCTGAAATAGAGCCAGTGAGTTTTGAAGTGGACCGCAGTATAAAGACCTCAGACCATTTCCCCACCAGAGGCCTATACCGCATCAATCATTAGTGTCGTGATAGGAGTCATCAGTCTACTCTCACCATGTAGACCCGAGCATCATCGGAGATAACCTCACCGTCTTCCATGACAATCAATATATCGTCCTCCATCATCCAATATTCATTTTCGCTGCTCTTGAATGAATCCGTATCACTGATGATGAGTTGTCCTTTGTCGTTGATTTTCCATTGTCCCATCTCTACCTCTGGATCAGAGCCAAAAGCCGTAGCTGTAATCTTGCACTTCCCGTTGTCTAGAAACTGGAACTGAATATCCAGTTCATCGATGATACCACTCACGAACGAGCCTGTGGCCTGCATGATGACACGTGCCAGAGCGTTGTCTTCGTCATCCATCTCTTCTTCTAAAAAATCGTCTCCCAGATCAATTTTCAATTGCCATGTCCCAGCCAAATCCTTGGCTCTTACTTTTTTTGGTTGGGCCTCAGCCATAAACATGGTCATCACCAAGATCAAAATCGCAAATATGCTTTTCATATATATTGAGTTTAAAATTACAATTTCATGTACTATGTATTGCAAGGTACATAACAAACTACAATACTGAAAGAACTTGAACAAGGTTGCAGAAAATGAATCATTTCAGTTCAGTAAACTCCATCAACGCCGGAATCACTCTTTCAGATTTATTAAAATTCACTAGATGTAGTGATTGCATCCTACCTGCGTCGCTACCTACATTTGCACATTATTCATAACAAGTCTAAATAAAAACAATGCTCAAAATATTCGCTACAATCATCCTACCGCATATTATTTGCTTTGCCAGTATGGCACAGTCAATCAGCGGCATCATCACGGATGAGCAGGGCGAGGCATTGCCAGGTGCAACCATTCAATTGATGGGAGGAACCAAAGGTGCTGCTACAGACATGGGTGGTAGATTTTTGATCCAAGAACTGACCAAAGGCAAACATCGACTTAAAATATCCGCCATAGGGTATGATTCTCAGGTTGTCGAACTAGACACTCGAACCCAAGAAACACAGACACTCAATATAAAGCTTCTAGAAAGTATAACCAGTCTCAACGAAATAACCATTACTGGAAAATCAGAAGCTACCCTCGTTCGTGAGCAGGCCTATGCAGTATCAGTAGTAGAGGCCAAAACCTTTAAGAATGCCAGCACAGATGTCAATCAGATACTAAACCGAGTTTCTGGAATCAACATTAGGCAAAGTGGCGGTATGGGATCAAGTTTCAACTTGTCATTAAATGGTTTGTCCGGCAACCGTGTACGGACTTTTATCAATGGCATACCGATGGATTATTTCGGTTCTTCATTGAGTCTCAACAACTTCCCGGCCAACCTTGTCAGTACCATTGAGATATACAAAGGAGCCGTACCGATCCATTTGTCATCCGATGCACTCGGGGGAGCCATCAACATCATCACGGATACACGCCCTATCACTTACTTGGATGCTTCCTACTCCTTTGGTTCATTCAACACGCATACTGGTGCGCTCAACGGCCAGTGGCATGACAAGAAATCTGGGTTGACCTTGCGAGTAAAATCATTTTACAACCACTCTGACAATGACTACCCTATCGATGTACAAATCCTCAACACAGAAACAGGAAAACTAGATGATGAATACACCGAGGTGAAACGCTTTCATGATGCGTACGATTCCAAAATGGCATGGATCGAAGTAGGTATCATGAATAAATCCTATGCAGACGAGCTCATGGTAGGTGCTGTAGTATCTGATAACTACAAAGAATTGCAGCAGAATCCCTATGCCACTGGAACCTCCGCATACCCTGTCGGAGAGGCTACTGCTCAATCCGACATCAAAATTATCAACCTCTCTTATCGCAAAAAGAACCTACTTGTCGAAAACCTCAACACCAGAGCTTATGCGGTTTACTTAGATTCCAATGAAGAATATCTGGACATCAGTGCCAATCAATACGACTGGTTCGGTGACTACAAACCAGATGTACACCCCACCACTGGAGAACTAGGGAGAAAAACACACTTTTACCTCAACAGAAAGAATTTTTTGGCGAATGCCAATGCTGAGTACGCCATCACTGCGCAGCACAACCTATCTATCAACTACTCGATCAATCGTCTTGAGTTGCAAGGACATGACGATTACCAACCGCAAAACAACACACAGTTTAGCAACCCAAACTTGACCAACAAGCAAGTAATTGGTCTGGGATACACCAACAATGCCCTATCTGACCGTCTGAAGACAACGGTTTTTGGCAAGAGTTATCATTATTTGCTCCAAAGCAATGTAGCTGAGTACGATGGAGAAGACACCGAACTCTTCGAAACCAAAGAACAAAAAATAGGTTATGGATTGGCTTCTACGTTCTTTCTCAAAACAAACATCCAATTGAAGGTCTCTTATGAAAAAGCCTACCGCTTTCCCGAGTCTTATGAGATGTATGGCGATGGGCTCAACGTCATCCCTAATCCTGAATTGATCCCTGAGTCGAGCAACAACTTCAATGTAGGCATGAGATTCAACTCGATCTCCGAGCGCAGCAATCAATACATGATAGAAGTCAATGGTTTTGTACGAGACAGCAGAGACTATATACGCTTCGAACCAAGACTCAACCGCAGTACGTATGTCAACGACAAAAGTGTATTAGCCAAAGGCATTGACCTAGCAGCTCGGTATGCAATTGCCAGTCAGTTCACCATAGGTCTGGGCGGCACCTACCTCGACCTACGAAACAATGACAAGTCTAGCTCCTTGTATGGAGACCGTCTCCCTAACGAACCTTTCCTGTTTGGCAATTTGATCTTGTCTTATCAAAAGGCTAACCTATTCATGAAGTCGGATCAATTGTCTATCACCAACACCAATAGATATGTTCATGACTTTTATCTCAAATGGCCCAGCCTAGCTGCTCAAGGCAAATCGACCATCCAATCTCGATTTACCAATGATTTGCAACTGACCTACAGCTTACAAGAGGGGCGATACAACCTGTCGTTCCTAGTATCCAACATCATGGATGCCAAAGTCTACGACAATTTCAACCAACAAAATCCAGGTAGAGCCTTCAATCTCAAACTACGGTACTTCATTAGTAAAAATTAATTATAAAACAAATCATGAAAAAGCAGTTTATACACATAGCAGTAGGGATTTTGACCGCTGCATTTACACTTACCTCTTGTCAAGAAGACGAAGGTGGTTCTACTCAATCACAGTTTTTAGTAGGAATAGAAGCTGAATCAGATACTGACGTGATCGTCGGAGCGGATGACTTCTCGACTGGCATCATCTCACCATTGGGACAAGGTGTCGAACAACCTGCTTGGATGTCATTTTATCAAATAGGCAATACATTTGTCGCTACTGGCTACTCTAGTGACAACATGGTGACTGGATACAGAATGGTAGATGGTGTTTTGACAGATGTAGGTTCGCTCATCACAGAGCTAAACATCTATGGAATGGTAGAAATAGATGAAAACACTGCACTCGGAGTAGGCATCACCCGAGCTGGCTATGAGGACAGAATATTCTACACGATAGATTTGACCAGTATGTCCATTTCTAAGAGGACTTATACCAAGATCGACGAGCGCCAAGAAGAAGGTTTGGTAGCTTGGCCAACTGGTATGGTTGTACAAGGAGATAAACTCTATGTTGCATACTACCTCATGGGTGCGGGCGAAAAAGAAGGAGTTCCTGCATTTGCTACTCCTAATTCTAATCAAGCACGTGTAGCAGTATATTCATATCCAGAAATGGAATTTGAGAAAATCATGACAGATGATCGTACCTCTGATATAGGACTCTATGCTGGACTAAACTCTATCATGGAGACCGAAAACGGAGACATTTACTCCTTCTCAACATCAGGACTGGCTTCTTATTTCAACCCTGTACCAACCAACCCATCAGGATTCCTAAGAATAAAAGAGGGGGAAACCGAATTTGACGATAGTTACTTTTTCAATTTCGAAGAGGCAAGTGGCGGATTCAAAATCACACAAGCCTTCTATGCAGGAAAAGACAAAATGATTGTCAGAATGATCAAAGAAGATGTAACCAATCCTGATTATTTCGGAGCTAGCTTCGGTCCTTATCCAGAACCAGAAACTGCCATATGCTACATGGCAATTGCCGACTTAGAAACTAAAACCGTCACTCAACTAGATATACCAGCACATGGCGGTGGATGGGGCATGGCCAACCTGGTGCATGACGGCAAAGCGTATGTCAACATCAGTACTTCGGTGGATGCATACATCTACGAAATAGATCCATCAGCAGCCACTGCACTCAAAGGAGCTCAAATTGACGGCAACTATGCTAAAGCATTTGCTGCAATCAAATAAGACTATTCATCAATCATTGAAGAGCGTGTCCAAGCCTGAGTTTGGACACGCTATCACAATTTTACCAATATGAGAAAAATTATTACAAGCATAGCCATACTATTGGCGGTCACATCGAGCAGCATGGCGCACTACATGTGGGTAGAGACTAGCTCTGCGGGTAGCATCAACCAAGCACAAGACATACGTGTGTACTTCGGAGAATACACCTACGGTCTGGAGGAAAAAGTTGGAGATGAAGCATTCACCAAAGTCCAAGACTTTAGCCTTTGGGTTGTAAGTCCTAGTGGAAAAAAAACCACACTTAAAACAAAGGAACAAGAGACATACTACTTAGCCTCATTTGTACCCAAAGAAAACGGTACTTACACCGTCATACTCGACAACAACAACATCGGAGTAATAGACTATACGCAATATGATTTTGGAATCTTTAAGACTCATTATCACTCCGTTGCACAAATTCAGGTCGGTGAAACCTCTGGAGAAACCATCGCCCAAAACGAAGAAGGAATCACTGTCAAAAGACTGGCGGCTGACGGAAAGGAAGTGAAACTACAGGTTTTGTACAAAAATGCCCCTTTGGCAAAAAATGAATTGCAAGTATTCGTAGCAGATCAATGGTCCAAAACACTGCATACCGACGAAAATGGCATGGTCAGTTTCGACCGCCCTTGGGAGACCAAATACATCATCGAGACAACCAAAAAAGAAGAAGTGCCTGGTCAATACAAAGGCAAGGATTATCAATTTATCTGGCACTGCGCGACGGTCTGCATCCTTCCATAACTACCACAATAAACACAACAAAATGGTGACTCTAAATTTGATCCTCATCTGGCTCAGCTTTTATCTCTTCTATTTGACTTCCAAAAAGGCGCAAATCGCTCGCTCTTTACCCATAGAAAAATGGATGCACAATCACGCACCCATTGCAAAAGTAATAGGCACTGTTTTGTTGTTTCTATCCCTCTCTGTATCCATCTCCCTCTGGGGAGTAGGGTCTGGTAGTTTGTTCTTTTTCATCATATTGATGACTTTGGGCAGTCTGGTGACCATCATCAGTCCACTGCGTGTCCTCAACTACGTATCCATTTCAGCCATTTCCATTTTGTCATTCGTTTTAGAAATCATATTACCATAGCACATGCCCGCTAATCGCAAATATCTCACCACCTCCACCCACCAGCGTATCGCCAAAATCTCTGCCGCCATCATCGGAGGTTATCTGCTCAGCACAGTCATCCATTTGGCACTTGCCAGCTGGCTCGACAAAGCAACAGTACTGATCACCTCCACTTTTAGTGGATTTATTCTTTGGGTAGTTTTGATGATTTTGGCCTTTTTGAGCCGAAACGGATGGAAAACTTGGGGAATATACCTCTTGATGACAGCTGTATTTGCAGGCATTACTTACCTAGGTACTACATACAATTCGACAATATAATCTCATGGACAAAAGGTCATACAATATTCTTTTTCACCTCCACACAGTCAGTGGCATTGTCATCAGCGTGGTGCTTTTTGTCATTTTCTTTGCAGGTTCTTTTTCGTTTTTCCGCGATGACATTGTCAATTGGGAACGCAACCATACAGTCAATCCGACCGAAAACATAGAAATGGACTATGATGCTGCTTTCGATTCACTTGAATCGAAATACAATCTCTACAGCCGCGACCTTTCCATTAGCAAACATTACGTAGAGCGCCGCATAGGCATAAATTTGAGTGTCCCTAAAGACACAATCTTAAATACAGACCAAGGTCGTCAGTTCTTCTACCTTGATACTGAAAACTATGAAACTTCGGACTATGTAGCTTCTTATTCCTTGGGAGAATTTCTATACAGGTTACATTTTTTGGCACAAATCCCTTATCCAGCTGGGTATTATCTTTCTGGCTTTACTGCTTTGTTTTTTCTGTTTGCGATTATCACTGGGATTCTCATTCATTGGGACAAGATCGTCTCCAACTTCTACCTGTTCAGGCCTTGGTCCAAACTAAAAACACTATGGACAGATGCCCATACAGCATTGGGTACCATTGGGTTGCCTTTCCAGTTTGTCTATGCCGTAACGGGAGCCTTCTTTATGATCAAAGCCCTCTTGATCGCTCCGAGTGTTTTTGCATTGTACAATGGAGATCAAGGTCAATTGTATGATGATTTAGGCTATGGAGAGCCTACATTTCTCCTAGAGAATCAAACCAACACCGCAGCCTACAGCCTCAACGATTTGATAGAAAAGACCAGAACAGACTGGCCTGATTTTGATGTCAATCATGTCCATGTATTCAACTACGGAGATGCCAACATGCATGTATCCATAGAGGGAGAAATGAATCGCAACAGCAAATTCACAGGTTTAGGCAAGCGAATATACAAAATCTCCTCGGGCGAAATAGTTGATGAAAAAAGCCCCCTAACCAAAAGTAGCTATCTGGATGGCGTCAAAAACGCTCTATACAGACTACACTATGGTGACTATGGTGGTTATGCACTCAAGACTGTTTCCTTTGTTTTGGGAATCATCTCTTGCTTTGTCATCATCTCAGGCATTATGATTTGGCTCGTCGCTCGTGACAAAAAGAACATTCCCGAAAAACGCAGACGGTTCAACCGCAGCGTGGCACTCATCTATATGGCAATATGTCTGAGTATGTACCCAGTCACAGCAGCTTCATTCATCGCAGTAAAAGTATTTAGTCCAGCAAGTCAAGAGTTCATCTATCAGTTCTATTTCATCACATGGCTATTCTTGACTATCCTTTTCATCCTCAAAAGAGACATGGCCTTCATAAGCAAATACACTTTACTTTCAGGTAGTATTATTGGACTTCTGATTCCGATAGCCAATGGTGTGATGACTGGTAACTGGATTTGGATATCGCTAGTACGTGGCAATCTGCAACTGCTGGTCATCGATACGTTTTGGATTCTAGTATCCACTACCACGCTGCTCATTTATTTTAAAATCCGCAACAAGGAAAAAAGCAGCGAAGCAAACATCTGATTCATCGATAATGATCTCAGAAGATATTTCAGTCAATTAGCGACAACAAAATAGGTTTTTCCAAAACCTATCATTAGACTTTTGCTGTCCTAATGATTAGCTTTGCCGATATTTTAATTCGTACTCGATTATGTTTGATAATTTAAGCGGCAAGCTAGACAAGGCATTTAAGACATTAAAAGGACAAGGCAAGATCACCGAGATCAATGTAGCCACTACAGTCAAAGAAATTAGACGTGCACTCATTGATGCCGATGTTAACTTCAAAGTAGCCAAAAACGTAACCGATACAATTAGAGAAAAGGCATTGGGTCAAAATGTATTGACCGCCATTTCCCCAGGTCAATTGTTGACCAAAATAGTCTCTGATGAGTTGACACTACTCATGGGAGGAGCCAAGGTGGACATCAGTCTACAGGGCGATCCCAATATTATTTTGATCTCTGGTCTACAAGGTTCGGGTAAAACTACCTTTACTGGAAAACTAGCCAACCACCTCAAAAGCAAGAGAAATGTCCTATTGGTCGCCTGCGACATCTACCGTCCTGCCGCGATCGACCAGTTGAAAGTCCTTGGAGAGCAAATCGGAGTGGATGTATATGCTGAGCCAGACAACAAAGACGCACTAAAGATTGCCAAAAACGCAATCAAGTACGCAAAGGAAAATAACAAAAAGACCGTCATCGTCGATACCGCTGGTCGTCTCGCAGTAGACGAGCAAATGATGCAAGAGATTGAATCTTTAAAGAAATTCTTGAATCCTGCAGAAACGCTCTTCGTCGTAGATGCCATGACTGGACAAGATGCTGTCAACACTGCCAAGACCTTCAACGAACGATTGAATTTCGATGGGGTAGTCTTGACTAAAATGGATGGTGACACCCGTGGTGGAGCTGCCCTATCGATCCGAAATGTGGTCGAAAAACCTATCAAATTCATTTCTCACGGAGAGAAAATGGAGGCATTGGATATCTTCTATCCAGAAAGAATGGCCAGCAGAATCCTCGGTATGGGGGATGTCGTCTCGTTGGTAGAAAAAGCACAGCAGAACTTTGACGAAGAAGAAGCCAAAAGAATCCAGAAGAAGATTCGCAAAAACAATTTCGGATTTGACGATTTCCTTTCTCAACTAGAGCAAATCAAAAAAATGGGTAACCTCAAGGACCTTATGGGTATGATCCCAGGTGTCGGCAAGGCTATCAAAGACATAGACATTGACGATGATTCTTTGAAACCTATCGAAGCAATCATCAAGTCCATGACCATCCAAGAAAGAGAAGAGCCAGACTTGATCAACGGCAGCAGAAAGAAGAGAATTGCCAATGGTAGTGGTACCTCAATCCAAGAGGTCAACCAACTGCTCAAGCAATTTGACCAAATGCGTAAAATGATGAAAACCATGAACAAAATGGGAGGAGCCAAACGCATGATGTCTGGCATGAACATGTTCGGCAAGTAAGTGAAAGATCTGCATGGCCAAGCCATATTGGATTATTACAAGAAGGAGGAATCATCTCTCCTTTTGCTACACAACTCGTATGGAGAGCCCGAAGAAATGCCTGTGGAGGTATTCTTCAGAGAACCTGAGGATTTTAGCGAATTAGAGAACTGTGCCATAGCACACTGCTACCGAAAAGTACTCGATCTCGGTGCGGGTGCAGGAGCACATTCCCTACTACTACAGGCTTTGGACTTTGAAGTGACGGCACTGGACAACTCTCCAGGCTGTGTGGAAACCATGCGCCAGTCAGGCATCCAGCACATCGTAGACACAGACTACCGCATACACAAAGCACAGTACGAAACGGTGCTTTTGCTCATGAACGGGCTAGGCATAGCAGGCAAACTATCAGAAGTCAAATCGCTCCTACTACACTGCAAATCTCTATTGGTAGAAGGTGGCAATATCATTTTGGACTCCTCAGATATTAGTTACCTCTACGAAGAAGGACTGGAAATGCCCAAAGACTATTACGGGGAGATTCGCTACCGCTATGAGTACAAAGGTGAAATGGGCGAATGGTTCGATTGGGTATATGTGGATCAAAATACGCTAACGCAAATTGTGCATGATTGTGGAATGGAAATCGAGATATTGATGACTGATGAAAATGATCAGTACTTGGCTAAGATTTTTTAATAGATTTTAGAATCAAAACAGGTTAGAAAGCACAAAACACATTCAACTTTCTTACTTTGAACTACTGTACCAATCAAGCAAGCAGCCTTTTGGTCAGTTTTCTAAATCTGGCAACATGCGCTACTGCCGCCAATGTCAATCCAACAGACAATCCAAACCATACTCCATATGCGTCCCATCCCAACACAAAGCCAGCTACATATCCCAAGGGAATAGCCACTCCCCAATAACTGATCAAGGTCACCAATGTAGGAACTTTCACATCCCCTAGCCCTCTCAACGCACCCAAGCCTACGCTCTGCACACCATCAGAAATCTGATAAAATGCCACGATGATCAGCAACGAAGATGCCAATGTGATCACCTCCACCTCATCCACATACAATGAGGGCAAATAGTATCTGGTCAACACGAAAAACAACGAAAAAAAGATCATCAGTGCCGTGACCATGATAAAACAAGTCATTCCAGCGGTTCGAAGATTCAAGTAATCTTTTCGTCCGAGTTGATTACCAACCCGGATCGAAGCAGCAGCGGAGATTCCTGTTGCAATCATGTAAGTGACCCCTGACAGATTCACAGCAATCTGGTGAGATGCTAGAGGAATAGCTCCGAGCCACCCGACCATGATAGCTGACGCACTAAAAGCACCTATCTCAAAAATGAATTGTAAGCCTGAAGGAACCCCAATTCTCAATATGTCTTTAAAAACCTGCCATTTGATCACGATGGACGCATATATGCCACGGTATCTTTTGAATCTATGGTACCACAAAAAGAATCCACCCATAGCAATGGCCATCATGATGCGAGAAATCAAGGTCGCAATCCCTGCACCTAGCACCCCCATGGGTTCAAAACCCCAATGACCAAATATCAAGAGATAATTCAATCCTATGTTGACCAAATTTCCTCCCACAGAGATAATCATGGCTTGGCGTGTCATTGACAATCCCTCCGCAAATTGTCTGAAAGTTTGGAACAACATCAAGGGCAGCAGGCTCAATGCCATCATCAAAAAGAAAGGTACTGCATCAATCAATACTTTTTCGTCCTGTCCCAAATACGGAAAGATATAGACTGCCAACAGGCACAACAAGGTCAAGATTACACCCAGAGCGGTATTGAGCAGAAAACCATGTTTGAGATAGCGAGTAGACAAAACCTTGTCATTGGCTCCATCTGCTGCAGCAACCAGTGGCGTCATCCCAAATGACACCCCAATCCCAAACAACATGAACAGGGTAAATACACTGACAGCCAACGATACAGATGCCAATTGTACAGCACCCAGACGTCCTACCATGACACTGTCCGCTACTGCCACCATGATGTGTCCCAGTTGGCTCAGCATGACAGGATAGGCCAGAGAGATGTTTTTTTGATAGTGTTCTTTGAGTGTCAAAGCTGATGTAAATAAGCGGACTCAAAACTACTTAGAATTTATGAAGATTCACTCAGCCTACGGGCCTCCTTCTATATACCTGATTTCGATTTTTAAAGAAGGTTCATGATCCATAAAGGGACAAAATTAAAATGACCTTTGATAAAAAAGGCAGGAGAACCCTTCTCAAGGGTTCTCCTGCCAGATCATAGACAAAACGAATGGTAAACTAACCCCTTCAATAAAGCCCTTGAAGGATTGTTCAAAATTGAACTCAGGTCATAAAGAACACTTAGACCAGACTAGTAGCCTATATATACCGTAGTACTCTGCCCATCATATGAAGCCGTCCATTCTCCTGTGTACTTCTCCAATTTACCATTACTGAGGTGTTCATAAATTGTATAGTTCGATCCCCAGCAATTGTCATAGCTCATGTCTTTAGGACTTTTCACGGGATTGGTGCTGTACCCTACATTGTGCGTGCCCATCAAATCAAGTCCACCCACCAATTCTTCACCCGTACCAAAGTTTATTCTTCCTGAGAAAGTCTTACCAGAATAAAACTTATAGGTAATCTCCCCTATTGGATAGTAAAGACTTCCTCCATCTGAACCTCCATCATCATCATCGTCATCATCACCAGAATTATCCCCTCCATTGTCAGGATCATCTGTCGCAGGATCATCATCACCTAGCAACGTAGCATATGAGTTTCGCATATCCCATACCACATAATCACCGTCCTGAACGGTAATGGCTGCATGCTCGTGATTACAATTCTCATCTCCCGGACTCAACAACAAATCTATACTCACTGCATCATTGTTGAGCTCTCGCTCAAAAAAATCGGTCTCTCCTGCTTCCAATGTAGAACCGATCCAATAATCGATTGGTGATCCTGAATAAGAATCATAAACAGCAATACTAAAATCATTGTCACAGTACGAAGAGCCATTTGTGATCGTAAAATAGATGGTCTGAGCATCAGAACTATCATCATCTGAGGATCCCAGTTCTTCCAAACAGCTAAAAAGAACAATAGATAATAAAAAGAGTAAGAATTTTTGTTTCATGATATGTTTGTTGATTAAAAGAACCTACATGAAGAGCATTTCTTCGTGTTAACATTATTCAACAAAAGTACGGTTGCTCACAAAAACTTGAAATACTCATTAGTAGGTAATCTGCAGGGTATTAAGACAGTCTCAGGTTGTTGAAAATTAGCAATGAATGCCGTAGTCTGAGGCTCTTAATTCCCTGTGCGACCCAGCCCAATGGACTATACCCTATCCAAAAACTCTTCGAGATCCAATTCTTTGTTGATTTGCAGTTTTTTGCGAAGACGGTAGCGACGGGTCTCTACTCCTCTGACTGACAAATTGAGTTGATTGGCAATCTCCTTGGTGGAGAGTTTCATTTTCAGCAGCATACAAAGTTTGGCTTCTGAGACAGAGAGTTTAGGAAAGTCACTCTTGAGTTTCTTGAAGAAATCCGAATGCAAAAGATCAAATTGACCTTCGAAACTCTCCCAGTCCTTGTCACTATCTGTCTTGCTTTCGATCTTGGCAATCAATCGTTGCAACACTTTTTTTTGATCCTCCACAGACAAATCTGCTGACAACCCCTTCAGAGAATCCTTGATCTCTAGCAAAAATTCATCTTTGTTGTACAACTGCATGGACACAGCAGTCAGTTCCTTATTTTTCTCCGTGATAGTTGCTTTGAGTGCCTCATTTTTCGAACGCAAAACTTCGGGTCGGTTGGCATAGGATGGCATATCAAATAGCGCCTTGTCCAAATGAGACAGCCACAGATTGTAGGCTTGGCTGCAGCGCGAGTGATTCAGTCTCGGCTCATAGATAATACTCGGTTTCACATGTGAGAGGGCCTCTTCGAGTGAGGTGTACACACCATTGGCTACTCCTGCAGCTCGCGCAGCACCGATCACTCCTGTGGTATCTACCACTTCAATATGGCAGTCCAATAGCGTCGCTATGGTCATAGAAAATATCTCCGACTGAAACATGTTGTCACTGGTGACACGCAAAATATCTACCTCCAACCCCATCTCTTTGAGCAGATTCATTCCATAGACGAACGAAAACGCCACCCCTTCAAGAGCCGCTCTGTAGAGATGTCCTCTGGAGTGTCTGCTAAACTCCAGATTCATGATATGCGAATTGATACTTTTCTCATCTAGCATTCGTTCTGCACCATTGCCAAATGGCAAAACACACAGTTCGTCAGAACCAATGGGTACGGTAGATGCCATACGCTCCATGTCCTCATAATGGCGCCCACTGAGTGCAATTTGGCTTTTCATCCAACCATATTGTGTCCCCGCTCCGTTGAGACAGAGCAGTACTCCGATTCGATCATAGTTGTCTTCATAGTTGATATGTGCAAAAGAATTGACCCGAGAGCGAACATCATACTTGGGTCTATCAACTATCCCATAGACCACTCCCGACTCTGCACTGGTCGCTGCAATCTCCCCTGGGTTCAATACATTGAGTGAAAGAGCATTGTTGGGTTGGTCTCCAGCTCGATAGGTCACAGGAATACCCGTTACCAACCCACTCATCTCGGCGGCTTCTGCTGTCACAGTCCCTTGCAAAGAAAAAGTAGGTACAATCTCAGGAATCAAATCTTCACTGATCTCATAATAATCCATAACCTGATGAGCGATTTTCTTCCTTTTAAAATCCCATAAAATCGCCTCAGACAAACCCGATATGGTAGTCTGTACCTCTCCCGTAAATTTCATGGCTATGTAGTCACCGGGCAACATGATCTTGTCGATACGATCATAAATCTCTGGTTCGTTGTCCTTGACCCATCTCAGCTTTGAGGCCGTGAAATTGCCTGGCGAATTGAGGAAATTTTCTAAGCACTCTTTCTCTCCCAAATCCTTGAAGGCCTTTTTACCAATCGTAACAGCACGACTGTCACTCCAAATGATCGAAGGTCTAAGCACTTTTTTGTTTTCATCAACAAGTACAAGACCGTGCATCTGATAGGCAATCCCAATTCCCGCAATTTCCCGTGGATTTAGGTTGTTGATGGCAAGTAAACTTCGAGTGGCAGTGCACAAATCCTGCCACCACGATTCGGGATGCTGCTCTGCCCAACCGCTGTGTTTAGACAAAATCGTAGAATCATGCTCTGGGTACTGTACCACATCGACCACCAGGTTGTCTTCTGAATGTATCAGTGCCACTTTGATCGTTGTACTGCCGATTTCATACCCTAATAGATACTTCATGCTATGTCTCAATGTGTGATGACGGAGTTAAAAGAGTAAAGCCTGCAACCTGTCTCTCAACAAACCGGTCAGCCCTCCAAACTACGCCAAAGTTACGTCACTTCAGCAGGCTAGCCTAACGATTTCTGCAATAACCTAGGAGAAGATTAGCCTATTTTCGACATACCGACCTTGCCGTTCAATCCATCAACTACCCACCATAATAAGCACGATCCCTATGATGATTCCTAGCAGAATCAATGATTTGTGTAAGATGTTTTTCTCCTTGAACAAAATGGCTCCTGCCGCAAAGGAGATAATGACACTGCTTCGTCGCAAAAGTGAAAGAATGGATACCAAAGAATCCTCAAAGGTCAATGCATAGAAATAAGCAAAATCACCCAACACCAACACGATTCCTATAAATGGAATAGTATATTTCCAACGAAATGGCGTGTACTTTTCTCTTTTGGGATACCAAAAAATCAACAAGACCAAAGCCATAATCGGGACTTGATAGAATGAAAAGTAAGCCTGAATCGCCAAGCGATTGTAGTTTGCGATCAGAAACTTGTCATAGAGTGTACTCACAGTACCTATCAGGGTTGCCAACAAGATGAACCAAACCCATTTGTTGGTTTTGAAATTGACGCCTTCTTTGTTGCCAGCAATGGAGAAGAAATAAAAGAAAATCAAAGCCACCATCATCCCTATCCATTGGAATTGATTGAGTGTCTCACCATAGATCATGATAGCACCCATCAATGTCCAAATCGGTCCAGTAGAACGGATAGGCGACACGATACTAATCGGCAGGTTCTTCAGTGCCAGGAAAGACAAGATCCATGAAGACACCACTATCAGCACCTTGATTACTATCAACAAATGAACATGTAAATCCACTGGAGGGATGTAGAAATGGTCGTACTGATCAAACCCATCGACCGTGTAGGACATGATCCATGGTGGCACGAAAAGCAAGGCGGAAAATACCGTAGAAAAAAACAATACAGGCAAAACCGCATTGTCATTGAGAGACACCTTCTTCAGTATATCATATACCCCCAGTGCCAGCAAAGAAAGTACACCCAGTATTACCCACATATCAGACCGCTTATCATGAGGGACAAAACTAGACCAATCGAATATACCATGCTAAAAAGAGTAAGGATATTACCCAATCGTACTTCGCATTCAAAACACAAAATACAAGGCTCTTGCTGCCCTGCATTTTGTGTGATGGCAATTATCTATGAAGATGCTTATTGATATCCTTAATAGCCGTCAGCGTAGGAATCATATTTCCTTCTATATCCAAAAACTGTATTTTCTTTTGTGAAACCAATTGTACTCGATCTATGGGTTTAATTTCTCTGTATTTTTCAACACTGATCAGGTTATACCCTGACTTCATTTTGATTGATATTTGGTGAACTGTCATCTCGTAATTTTTCTCGTTTCTACTTATTTCATCAACTCAAGCAATTCTTCTTCGCTCATTTCTATCTCTTCCTCTGTTTCCTCGCCCATATTGGCTTCACCACCTATGATGATACCATATTTTTCCTCCTCAGGAGAAACACGTAGACCAATGGTTTTTTTCAATAACATAAACATGAGGAAAGACACCGATGTGGTAAAAACAAAGGCAACCAATACACCAAATGCTTGTACACCTAACTGAGTCAATCGAGTTGTTTCTGGTGAGATCTCTCCAAAAATCGCTACACATAGTGTCCCCCACACACCACAAAAGCCATGTACAGGGATAGCCCCTACGGGATCATCTAGTTTAAGTTTGTGTAGGATCAGGTCGAAAGCATAATTGTGTACCAGGCCTGCAGTCAGACCAACAGCCAAAGCACCCAAATGGTCTACATTGGCACAGCAAGCAGTAATGGCTACCAGCCCCCCAATGATTCCTCCAAGAAACTTAGGGTACAGATCCTTTCGATCTTGAAACCAATAACAATGAAAAAATGCTACCAACCCAGCTGCTGCTCCAGCGATGTTGGTGTTGAGGATGATTTCACCAACTGCTCCATCGAGTGCCAATTGGCTGCCACCATTGAACCCCCACCATCCGAGCCATAAAATCAAGAGCCCCAACACGCTGTAGGCATAGTTGGCTGGTTTAAACTCTAACGGATTCCCATCCTTGTCAAACCTGCCTAACCGAGGACCTATGACCCATATCCCAACCAATCCTACCCAAGCACCTATCGAGTGTACAACCGTTGATCCTGCAAAATCAATAAAACCTAAATCTGCCAACCAAGCAGGATTGTCTGCATAGAACAAATTGCCCCATACCCAATGACCATAAACTGGATAAATCACCACAGCTACAATGGCCGAGGCGGTCATGTAGGGAATGAATCCCGTTCGCTCAGACATAGCTCCTGAGACGATGGTCAGGGCTGTAGTTGCAAAGGCGATTTGAAATAGAAAAAAGATCGTACCTAGATCTGATCCTGCTGGATTGTCTTGTACACCAATCCCAAAAAACAAATCAGTTCCAATAAAACCATAAGTGGACTTGCCAAACATAATTCCAAAACCGAAAAACAGGAAAATAAGACTGCCAATAATCCAATCGATGAGATTCTTGATCGCCACTGCATTGCCATGCTCGGCTCGAACCATTCCTACTTCGAATGCCTTAAATCCTGCTTGCATGAAAAACACCAACGCTGCGGACAACAACACCCAGACGTGATCGATATTAAAGGTTACCGTGGGGGGAGCTTCAGGCATGGCCCAAACCTCAGACATTGTTGCACACGATATCAGCAACAATGTTGACATAATTTTTCTCTTCATAAATGATAATAATGAGTGATTCTACCTACTACTAATTGCGAATATTACTAATAAGATGGGTTTAGAGAAACGATCAGAACACAAATAACCCATAATAGAAAAAGAGTCATAAATAGACCTGTCATTGCACCATAAAAACAGTATTACACAACGGTATCTCTATATCTTCTATAAGACTTCTGGCTTTCTGACATCTTATCCTACATAGGTAGGAATAAAAACATTGAACATCCCAATCAAAACTAGATGGTTAAAACACTGCTTTGGAGATTTGAATTGTACAGTTCGATTTACACCTATCGTTGCATTCCATTTATCAAATGATCGAACAAAAAGCAGCTATTTATTCAGACTACATCATAAAGATTCGTTCCATCATTATCACTTGCCAATCTTCCCCTCTGTACATATATTATAGTGTGATCCTAGAAAATATTAATACGCCTTAAAACCTGTCAATTCATAAGCTCATCTTGCTTTATTTTCACAAAAAAACTTATCTTGACGAAAATTCAACAGTTATTGAAAGAACAATAAAGACTTATTAATTATGTACAAAATTGAACAAAAGGATTTTGGGTACTACCTCACATTTAGTGGCTTTATCAAAAAAGAAGAAATGGAAGAGTGGTACAAAGAATCTCTAGCCTTGCTAGAAAAGGCTCCTGCTCATTTCGGTGTATTTGCAGACCTGAGAGACATGAAACCATTGCCTGCAGAAAGTCAGAGTGTCATGGAAGAAGGCCAAAAGAACTACAAACAAAAAGGGATGGTGAGATCTGTCGTGGTATTGAACAGTGCGATCCCTACCATGCAATTCAAAAGAATTGCAAAAACCACGGGAATCTACCAATGGGAACGATACATTGATGCTTCGAGTAACAAAGACTGGGAGGCAACTGGAATAGCTTGGATCAAGGACGAAATAGATCCAGATGCCAAATAATACAATAAAGAGTCAGCATATTGCCATTATAGGGGCCGGTGTGTCGGGTATCTCGGCAGCCAGAGTTTGGCAAAAATGCGGCTATTCAGTCACAATATTTGAGGCCTCCGACCAGATCGGAGGCCAATGGAACATGACCTACCCGGGCGTTCGGTTGCAAAACACCGCCCCTCAATACCAGTTCACCGATTTTCCCTGGCCGTTTACTCCTGATCGTCACCCTACTGGGGAGCAGGTCTTGAAATACCTGCATGCTGCCGTCGCAGCATTTGGTCTTGAGGTCAAGCTCAACCACAAAGTGACCCAAATGGTCAAACAGGATATCGGTTGGCAATTGACTTTTGAAAACGGAGCGCAAGGAGATTTTGCCTATGTCATGATAGCGACAGGCCAATACCCAGGAGGAGACAAGAAACACAAGCCTCGTTTTGAAAATATCGACTCGTATCAAGGAGAGGTTGTCACCAACATCAATTCCAAAGAAGTCTTCAAGGGCAAGCATGTGGCCGTCGTAGGATTTGGCAAGACGGCTCTGGACTTTGCAGCATGGAGCGGTGCAGTAGCCCAAAGCACGCAACACATCTTTAGGACACCGAGGTGGACTATCCCTGATCATTTACTAGGAATAGATTACACCCGACCCTTTTTCTCACGCTTTGGCAGTGACATGATGCCTTCTTGGTGTCACAGTTCTTTGATCCAAAATTTGCTACACAAGAAACTGCCCTTTGTCGTTAAGTCTTTTTGGGGCTTTATAGCTACGCTCTTTCAGTACCAGCATCGAAAAGATGCAAAGCTAGGTACACTTGACCCAAGCGTATTGGATCTGGTTTTCCCTCCCAAATCTCAGTTTGTTCCAGATTTGAGAAGTGCCTCGGCAGTAGCTCCGAATCACTACTATGAATACGTCGCACACCAGCGCATCATCCCTTACCGAGGGGAGGTTGCTTCATTTTTTGAGCACGGAATCATCTTATCCGATGGTCAAAAAATAGAAGCCGACATGGTATGTATCTGTTGTGGCAATGAGGCACCTACCTACGCATTCTTGCCAGAAGCGTACGCACAGCACCTCCGAGTACATGGTGGCCCGTCACTGTATCGACACCAGATAGACCCTCGGATTCCTGACCTGGGATTTGCAGGGTACAACCACGGGTTTATGCACATCGCACTATGTGAGATGGGTACGCTGTGGCAAATAGCTGCACATCAAAAAGACCTCCAGTTGCCTTCGGAGACAGAAATGCTCGCCTCTGCCCAGCGGGTTTCGCAGTGGAAGATAACACACTCCTCCTACGAGTCTACGTTCAACATCGCCGTAAGCACGAGGTATCAGCAGCATCTAGATATTCTGCTTCAAGACTTGGGCATCTCTCAATGGAGAAAGCTCCCCAATGTACCCGCCGAAATATTCGCGCGCTACGACCCTACCGACTACAAAGGAGTCATAGAAGAGTACCTGGCAAAAAGTGCAAAGAGAAAAGCCAAAGGCCAAGTCAAACAAGTCATGCCAGTCGATGCATAGTATAGTAATAGAGGGGACAGGGAAATTTACTCAGTAAATACTGTCCTCATCAATTGCTTTCTCGCTTTTGCAGGTTAAATACCGTGCCTGCTGGGTCCTGAATCCAATGCATATTTTCAGGAAGCTCTTCTAGTTCGTCACAAGTTTCCACACCCTTTGATACCAGATAGTTGGTCGCTACTTCTACATCTGGAACCGTCAGTTGCAGCCAAGTTTCTGAATGTGTATAGTTGTCCACACAGTCCAACCATATTGTGTTGTTTCCGAACTTTACTTCATGTGTTTTTGAAACGGTTGGATTGTCGATGGGTATTTCTTTGACCTCCAACTTCAGAATGTCCCTGTAAAAAGCTACGGTTTTGTCATACTTACTTTTAGGGATTTTAATTGCAATGTTGATTCCTGCTTCAAATTTTGCATTCATACTTATCCAATTTTTTTCAGATTAACG